>NZ_RXFS01000001.1 GCF_003952185.1 Variovorax sp. 679
GACCAGCACATCGGGGCCCACACCAAGAGAAATCAGGCGGTGCGCAAGGCGGTTCGCGCGGGCATTGAGTTCGGCGTAGCTCAGCGCGTCATCGCCGAAGACCAGCGCAGGCGCCTGCGGCTTGAGCCTCGCATGCGCCTCGATCTGCCGTTGCACCGGCTGGGCATCCACGTGGCGCCGATCGTTCTCGCTCCACGCCGCGAGCTGCGCTCGCTCTGCAGCCCCCACCAGCGCCACATCCCCCACCGCCTGCTGCGGCTGCTCGACCAGCGCCCGCAGCACCGACAGGTAGTGCCCTGCCATCCGCTCCACCGTCTCTCGATCGAACAGCTCCGAGGCGTAGACCAGGCTCAGCGTCAACCGGTCATCGGGCGTCTCGCGGGCTTCCAGCACGAGCTCGAATTGCGCCTCTCCATCTGGCAGCGCGTGGTGCGCCACCTCGAGCCCCGGCAGCTGTGCCAGCGCCCGGTAGTCTTCGATCAGGTGGTTGAACATCACCTGGAACAGCGGGCTCTGGCTCAGGCTGCGCTGCGGCTGCAACGCCTCGACCAATTGCTCGAACGGCAGATCCTGATGCGTCTGCGCGCCCAGCACCGCCTCTTTCGCCTGCGCCACGACATCCGACAGGCGCATGCGGGCGCCGATACGGTTGCGCAGCACGAGTGTGTTGACGAAGAAACCGATGATGTTCTCCGCCTCGACCCCACGACGATTCGCCACCGGTGCGCCGACGCGAATGTCTTCCTGCCCGCTGTAGCGGTGCAGCAGCGCCTGGAAACCGGCCAGCAGCACCATGAACAGCGTGGCGCCCTCGGCTGCCGCAGCCCGGCGCAGGCCGGCCAGCAGTTCCCCGGGCACTTCGACGCCGTGGCGTGCCGCGCGGTAGCCGATACGGGCCGTGCGCGGATGGTCTGTCGGCAGCGCCAGCACCGGGTGCTCTTCGCCGAGCTGCGAGCGCCACCAGGCCAGCTGCCGTTCAGCCTCGCCCGCGGCCAGCCAGCCACGCTGCCACGCCGCATGATCGACATACTGGATGCGCGCCGCGACTCGGCGCGAAGGCGCCTCGCCCTTCAGCCGCGCGGCGTAGCCGGCGGCCAGCTCATCGAGCAGCACCTGCATCGACGCACTGTCGGAAATGATGTGATGCATCACCACCACCAGCAGGTGCGAAGTGTCCGACAGGCGGATCAACGCAACGCGCAGCAATGGGCCCAGCGTCAAATCGAACGGCGTGGCGTGCAGGCGCTGCGCCTCTTCTGCCGCACGCGTTTCGCGCTCGGCGACGGTCGCAAGGTTGCGCAGGTCGATCAGGCTCAGCAGCGGCGCCCACGACGGGCTGATCAGCTGCTCGGCCGTGCCGTCGCCCCCCGCCAGGAACACCGTGCGCAGCGACTCGTGGCGCGCGGCGATGTCTTCGAAGGCCGCATGCATGGCGGCGGCATCCAGCACGCCCGACAGGCGCAGAGCGCCGCTCATGTGATACGCCGTGCTCTGCGGCGCGAGCCTCCACAGGAACCATTGGCGCTCCTGTGCATGCGACAGCGGCAAGGGCTGCAGCCGGCGTTCGGCGGACAGTGGCTCGACGGCTGCGATGCCGGGCACCGGACTGTCCTTGCGGCTGCGCACGATGGCCGCGCAGGCAGCCAGCCGAGGGTGCTCGAAAAGATCGCGCAGCTCGAACCCGATACCCCAATGCCGGGCGATGCGCGCGCAAGCCTGAACCGCTGCAAGCGAATTGCCGCCCGAGGTGAAGAAGTGCGCGTCGTGCGCGAGCGCACGGTCTTCGGGCCACCTGAGCACGTCCTTCCAGATGGTCGAGACTGCCAGCCCGATTTCGTCGCGCACCGGCGCTTCCGGTTGGATGGAAGACCCGCCGCCGCCGTGCGTGAAGACACCACGTTCGTGGATCGCATAGGCATCGAGGCTGCGCGCCACGAGCCCTGCGCGGCACGCCTGGCGTTGCAGCTTGCCGCTCGACGTCTTGGGCAGCGCGCCCGGGTTGAGCAGCACCACGGCGGCAGGCGCCTCGCCGAACACCTCGCTGACAGCAGCACCCAGCGCGTCGACCAGCACATGCGGCGGCACGAGCTTCTGCATGCTGCGCGAAACCTCCGCGGCCACGCCGATGCCTTCGCCATCGGGACCCGACACCGCGAAGGCGGCGACACGCCCCTTGCGCACGGCATCGATCTCGGCCTCGACCGTGCGCTCGATGTCCTGCGGGTAGATGTTGTGCCCGCGTACGATGATCAGGTCCTTGATGCGGCCCGTGACGTAGAGCTGTCCGTCGTGCATGAAGCCGAGGTCACCTGTGCGCAGCCAGCGCCGACCTTCGTGCATGGCGAAGGTCTCGCCGGTCTCGCGCTCCTTGCCCCAGTAGCCGGCGCAGATGCTCGGGCCGCCGGCCCAGATTTCACCGACCCGGCCTGCGTCGAGCGCAGCCAGCGAACCCGGGTCGGTAATGCGCACCTCATGGCCGTCCGGCGCCGCACCGCAACCGACAAGCATCGTGCCCTCGGCGCTTTCCACGCCCTCGCCCCTGGCCAGCGCATCGGCGGAGAAAGTGCGCGCGACCAGTCCGGCGCCACGCCGGCCACCGGTGACGAACAGGGTCGCTTCCGCGAGCCCGTAGCAGGCATACACGGCATCGGGGCCGAAGCCCGCGGGCGCGAATCGCTCGATGAATTCGGTTTCGGTGTCGGCGCGCACCGGCTCGGCGCCGGTGTAGGCGACGCGCCATGTCGAGAGGTCCAGCCCCGCCAGCCGCGAGCCTTTCACGCGGTCGAGGCAGAGGCGATAGGCGAAGTCGGGGCCGCCGCTCAGGGTGGCCCGATGGCGCGAGATCAGCTCGAGCCAGCGCACCGGGCTCTCGAGAAAGTAGCGCGGCGAGGTCAGCACCAGCGGAATGCCGCTGTAGAGCGGCTGCATGAGGCCGCCGATCAAACCCATGTCGTGATAGAGCGGTGCCCACGACACGAACTTGTCGTCCGGCCCGATACCCATGCCGTCACGGATGGCGCGCTCGTTGGCGATGAGGTTGCCGTGGGTCACGATCACGCCCTTGGGAGCGGAGGTCGAGCCCGAGGTGTACTGAAGGAATGCGGCGGCGTCCGCCGCAGGAGAGAACGGCGCCCAGGCATCGGCGAGGGCGAGATCCACCTCGTCGACGGCGACCATTTCGGCCTGCGCGAACGCGTCGGCCGCATCGGTCATCGCGGCACGCATCTGCGCCGAGGTCAGCACGCAGCGCGCCTGCGAGTCTTCCGCAATGCCCGTCAGCCGCGCGAGATGCTGCGGCCGCATCGATTCGGGCGGAAACACCGGCACCGCGATCACGCCGGCATAGAAGCACGCCAGCATGCTCACTGCATAGTGGTCGTCGTTGTCCAGCATGACCAGGGCGCGCTCACCCTTAGCGAACTGCCGCTGCAGGCGGGCTGCCAGCGCGCGCACGCGCGTCTCGAAGACGGCGTAGGAGATCGGCTTCTCGAAGTAGGCGCCCTCTGCTTCGCCCGCCACCGTGAGCCAGACATCGTCCGGCCGGTCTTGCGCCAATGCCCGCAGGTGCTCCACGAAGTTCGCGGACATCGGGTGATGCCCCAGGTTCAGCGTCGTTGTCGCCGTGCGTGCCATCTCGCTCACTCCAGAAAATTAGAAAGGGCGCCGCCGGTGCCCTGACGGCAGCGTTCGCTCATGCCGGCGTGCTGACGCGCCACAGATCGACGCCCAGGCAACAGGCCTCGATGCCCGCGGGCGATGCGTCATGCAACCGCAAGAGATGCATACGGGCCTCCAGCCATGGACTGCCCCAGGCGGCGCGCCAGTGCGGCCAGGACCGCAGCCTCATGCTGGCGAATGAAGAAGTGGCCGCCGTCGAACCAGTCGAGCGAGAACGCGCCGCCGGCATGCGCCGACCAGGCCTCGATGCGCGCCGCGTCGATGTCGTCCTGCCGGCCCGCGAAGACATGCAACGGCATGGGCAGAGGCGCGTCCGTCGACACATATTCGAAGCTCTGGCAGACGCGGTAGTCCGCACCCAGCGTGTCGAGGGTGATGCGCATCAGCTCGGCACTGGCGAAGACCTCCTCGGGCGTGCCGCCCTGCTTGCGCAGATCGGCGATCAGCGCATCGTCGTCATGCGTGTCGGGAAGGCGGTCCGGATCGCGCTGGGACGGGGCGGAACTGCCCGACGCCAAAAGCGCCAGCGGCAATGGCCGGCCAAGCGTGCGCAGTCGCTGCGCGACGCCATGGGCCAGCAGCGCGCCCATGCTGTGGCCGAAGATCGCGAAGCTGCCCTGCATCGCGGCTGCCTGCTCCGAGCAGATCCGCTCGACCAATGCGTCGTAGGTCTCGACGAAGCGCTCGCCCATGCGCATGCCCCGGCCCGGCAACTCGACGGGCATGACCTCGATCCAGCGCGGCAGCAACTGCCGCCAGCGCAGATACATCGTTGCGCTGGCGCCCGCGCAAGGCAGGCACAGCAGCGAAACCCTCGCCGGCCCGGCCATCAGCCTGCGGCAGCTTCCGCGGAAGGCGCGCGATCCTGCGCGGCCATCCAGTCGCGCAGCGACCTGGGACGCATGTCGGTCCAGTTCTTCTCGACGAACTCGAGTGCAGCCTTCTTGTCGCCCTTCACGCCATCGACGGCCTTCCAGCCGCTGGGCACGGCCTTCCAGTGAGGCCAGATGGAATATTGCTCTTCCTGGTTGACCAGAACGATGAAGGTTTCGTCTTCGCGATCGAAGCAGCTGGTAGACATGGGCGGTCCTTGTGCGGTTGATGGAGGAAGCAGGCGGGCAATCGGGCCGGCGGGCGGCCGATTGCTGCGCTTCTGATCAACATGACGATCCGGGACCGAATCTGTTCACCCCGGGCTTCGGGGGCGGCAGGAAGGAGATTGGCTGGCGACGATCAGGCGTCGCGGCCGGGTTCCGTGTCTTCGGGGGCGGTCTGGCCCTGACTCTTCTTCCACGCATCGACGTCGATGGTGGGCGGCACGAGGCCGGCGAGCAGCCAGAGCCGCGCGGCCTTGTCGTGGGCCTCGCGATGGGCTGGGTCGGCGAGCAGCCATGTCACGAGTTCGACACGCGCGCGCTCGCCGAAATTTTCGCGATCATGCTCGCGCCGCACCCAGTCCCATGCGGTGCGCCAGATGAGGTCGTCTTGCTCTTGTGCCATGCGGGGTACGGTTTTACCTCACACCGGCCGGCAGGAGCCCCGCCCCAAAGAAAGTCAATCGTTCATCAGGTGGCGCATCGCGCCGATTGCTTCGTCCGCCTCGGCGATCAGGCGATTCACGAGCCCGAGCGCACAACCCATATGCGCCGCGATGTCGCGCTGCGTCAGCCCCTCGAGCCGGTACAGCTGGAAAGCCACGCGCGTCCTCGGGGACAAGGCGGCCAGCGCCTTCTCGATCATGCCCACGACCTGCCTGTCCCGCATCATGCGGTCCGGCGATGCCGGCCCCGGAACGTCGAGCGTCTCGACATCGACATCGAAGGTGCGGTAGGTGGCCTCGAGAGACTGGCGGCGGCAGTGATCGAGCGCCAGGTTGCGCACCACCTGGCAGCAATAGCCCATGGGCTTGTCGATCTGGCGACCGCAGGCGCCGTCAGCGATCCGGAGATAGGCCTCCTGCACGACGTCGTCGGCAAGGTCCGCGGTGCGAACGATCCTGCGGGCCACGTGGAGGAGTTGGGCCCGGTTGGCGACGAAAACATCCCCCAGCGAAGACTCGGACGAGAGTGACAGCATTTTTTACAGTTCCAGATTGGGCCAGGCATCGAATTTCGAAACGGCACGCGTCGGGCCCATTGGCGTGGCTGCGATCCATCCAGCTCTGGCGCCAGGGCCTCATATTTAAATAAGAATCATTAATATTTACAAAAGGATGACAGCGCAAATTTGCAGTTGTGTCCTTACCTGTAAAGACGTTTGGACGCACCAAACAGAGACAGCCCGCCGGCGCGCCGGATCCGCCGACCGGGCCCATCTAAAATCCCGCCCCTTTGCCCCGCTCCGCTTCCTGCCCTCTCATGAACATCGTCGTCAACGAAGAACTCAAGGCCTATATCGACCCCATGACGCCGGAGGAGCACGAAGCGCTGGAGCGAAGCATCCTGGCTGAAGGCTGCCGCGATGCGCTGGTGCTGTGGGGCGACGTCCTGGTGGACGGCCACAACCGCTACGGCATCTGCCAGAAACACGGCCTGCCGTTCAAGACGGTGCAGAACCCGCGCTTCAGGAGCATCGAGGACGTGCACCTCTGGATGATCGACCAGCACCTGGGCCGGCGCAGCATTTCAGACTTTCTTCGCGGCGTGCTGGCGCTGCGGAAAAAGGACATCGTCGAGCAGCAGCGCGCCCGCACCGCCACGGCGGAGCCGGCTTCGGCATCCGATGCTCCGTTCGACGTCGACCCGCCCGCCGAAGCCACGGTCGACGAGGGGGCGAATGCGTCCGCTCTGCCGCCACCGGCGCCTCTCAACAGCCGCGAAGCCATCGCCAGGGCTGCGCGCCTGAGCAGCAGCCAGGTCGGGATGATCGAGAAGATCCAGAAACAGGCAGCGCCTGAATTGGTGGCGGCCGTGAAATCGGGCGTGATTTCGATCAACACCGCGGCTGCCGTGGCCACGCTGCCGGCCGAGGAGCAGGTCTCGGCCGCGAACGCCGGCAAGGATGAACTCAAGCAGGCCGCCAAGCGCGTGCGCGAGTCGAAGAAGAAACCACGTGCAGATTCCGCCGAAGCATCTGCAGGCGAAGAAGAGCAGCTACAGCAGGCCGCGCCGGACGCGGTGCAAGCGCTCCAGCAACGCGTGGCTGAACTCACAACCGAAAATGAGTCCCTGCGCAGGCAGGTCGCCGAACTGCAGGCCCAGCTCGGCCACTGATGAGTCCGCTGGCCTGCCCAGGGCAAGCCGGCTTCCTTCTTACGGCTGGATCACGCTGATCTTCGCGCCAGACAGCGAGACGCCCGCCTCCAGGCCCACGTTCGTCATCACGAAGCCCACCACGGGCTGGCGCACGGTGTTCGTGTCGATGCTGCCGTTGGCCCCGATGGTCGCGAGCGCCACCGTTGCGTCAGCACCGGCCGTCCAGCCCTTGCTGTTGCGGAACTGGTCCAGCGCCGATTGCGTAGTGAAGAGATAGATCACCGCTTTCGACTGCGCGCCGGCCTGGAATCCCACGGAGCCGGCTGTGGTGCTGTAGTAGGACTGCGTGCGCCCGTTCACGCGCAAGGCGCCTCGCCCGTACTCGGCGCCCACGCCCACGCTGGCCCCCACCACGGCAGGGAACACCAGCACGCCGCTCGATTTGGCGACCAGCTCACGCGAGCCCTTCACGGAGTCGTACAGCCTGGACAGCGAGGCATCGACCTGCGCGTCGATGGAAGCGCGCGAGGACGCGCTGCTGGCCTGATCCTGCGGCCGCGTGGTGGTGCACCCGACGAATGCCAGGCTGCACGCCGCCACGATGGACGAAAACGCCAGCGTTCGGAAGTTCATGGCTTTCTTCATGACTGAATCCCCTTTGCTAAGAACCTGGATCGGCAATGAACGAAAACTCTGCCTGCAACGGCAGATCGGTTCATGCTAGTGCCGCCGAAACGGGGGGAATCCGGTTGAAGGCTTCGGCCTACGCAAGATCACGGTGTCGATGAACCGATGGCCGCTCGTCCTACCGAACTTGGCGCAATGTTCGTGCAATGCTGATTCGTAGCATCGCGGCTCTGGTGCGGATGGCTGCACACGGCCGCCCGCGATCTGGCACCGAACCGACTTCGCGCACTCCCATGACACTCGATCCCGCAAGGCTTCCGCGCCACTCGCGCGCCGGCAGCGCCCGCCGCCTTGAACTGCCGGACGCACTGCGCGGCTTCGCACTGATCTGTGTGCCCTTGCTCGCTCTGTTCTGCACTTCGATGCTCGAGCTCGCCGCGATGTTCGTCGTGCTGTCGGCCCTGCTCTTCGGCGTGAGCTTCGCGGCGCGGGTTGATCGACCTGGCAAGAAGACGGGAACCGCACGCCTGCTCGCCCGGCGCATGCTTAGGGACTCCGTTGCGTACCGGCACCTGTGGATCCGCCTGCTGATGGCGGCACTCGCAATCAGCCTCGTCGCGATCGCGCTACCGCACGGGGTCGCGCCGCTCGCACCGGCCGTGCTCCTGCCCTGCATCGCGGCATTCGTCCTGCTGTTCCAGCAGCGGCGCTGGCGCCAATGGCTGTGCAAGCTCGCCCCGATGGGACGCATGTCGCTTGCGAACTACCTTGTGCAGGCCTTGTTCGTACTCGGCCTCTTTCACGCGCTGGAGCCGCGCTTCGGGCTCCTGTTGGGCGTCTCCGTGCCCGGCGTTGCGCTTGCCATGCTGCAAGCTGTGTTCAGCTGCCGATGGCTTGCGCAGTCCCGTCCGAGACCCATCGCGTGGACACGTCTGGGCAAGCAGGCCGGCTGAGCCCGGCCTGCCCACTCCCCTGTCGCTCGCTCAGGGCAGTGCCGTGATGCGACCAATCGCCGGCGGCGCAAGCGGACTGTTCGCCTTGATGTAGGCCTCAAGGGCATCCACGTCCTGGTCGCCGCCGAGCGCGTCGGTGCCCTGGTTGAAGACGGTGAAGTTGTCGCCGCCCGTGGCCAGGAAGCTGTTCATTGTCACGCGGTAGCTGGTGGCGTCGACCATTGCAGTGCCGTTGAGCGACATGTTGGTGATGCGCGAACCGGCAGGCGCCGAAAGGTCGAAGGTGTATTTGAGGCTTGCGGAAGGCAGCAGTACCTTCGGCGAAGTCGTGGTGTTGGAGCCGCTATTGAACTGCTGTTCCAGCACTGCCTTGATCTGCGCGCCGGTCATGGTCTTCACCACGAGGCTGTTGCCGAAGGGCTGCACGGCGAAGATCTGGCCGTAGGTCACGCTGCCGTCGCCAGCAGGTGCGAGGTCGGCGCGCACGCCACCCGGGTTCATGAAGGCGATCTGCGCAGCCCCCTTGCCGACCGGGCTGGTTGCGGCCAGCTGCGCGTCGGCGATCAGGTCTCCCAGCACACTTTCCTTCGACTTCGGGTCCTGCGTACGCGTAGCCGTTGCCGTGAGCGAGCCCACCACACGCTGCACCAGCGGCCCGGCGATGGCAAGGTACTGGCTGATGAGTGCAGCCACTTCCTGGTTCTTGCCGAAGGTCGGGTACTGGTCGGTCAGCGCGACGGTGGTCGCGCCGCTGGTGTAGGCCTCACCTTGCACGATCACGTTGTCGGCAGCCTTGGCCGTCACCTTGCGCGTGCGGGTGTCGATAGTGAGGTTGATGTCGGTCAGCAGCGTGCCGTATTGGCCTGCGCTGGTCAGCAGGAAAGGCTTGGCCGGATTGGTCTTGCTGTAGTCGCAGATGTACGAACGGTGCGTGTGCCCCGAGATCACGACGTCGACCGCGCTGTCGAGCTTGTTGAGGATCGGCAGGATGTCGCCGCTCAGGCCCGTGCAGCTCTTGTCGTTGTAACCAACGGTGGTAGTGCCGCCTTCGTGGATGACGACAACGATAGCGTCAGCTCCCTGCGCCTTCAGCTGCGGGATCAGCGCGTTGGCCGTATCCGCTTCGTCCTTGAAGCTCAGGCCCGCGACGCCGGCGGGCGTCACGATGTTCGGCGTGCCCTTCAGCGTCATGCCGATGAAGGCCACCTTCACCGTGGCGCCGTCCTTCGTGAAGGTCTTCATGCCGGTGGCGGGGAACAGCGTGTTGCCGTCGCCCTTCACGGTGTTGGCCGCCAGGAAGCCGAAGTTGGCCCCGGGGAAGCTCTTGTTCACGCGGCAGGGCTCCAGCGCGGTGTTCTTGGTGCAACCACCGTTCTTCATGCGCAGAAGTTCGGTCTGGCCCTTGTCGAACTCGTGGTTGCCGACCGCGTTGAAGTCGATCTTCATCGCGTTGACAGCCTCGATGGTCGATTCGTCGAGGAAGAGCGCAGAGACCAGCGGCGAGGCGCCGATCATGTCGCCGGCCGACACCACGGCGTTGTTGGGGTTCTTTTCCTTCAGCGAGGCAATGGCCGAGGCCATGTAGGCCGCGCCACCGGCAGGCACCGGCACCGTGCCACCCGCCTTGGCGGGTGCGGTGATCGACAGCTTGGGCGGCTCGAGGTTGCCGTGCAGATCGTTGAAGGCAATGAGCTTCACGTCCACCGTGCCGGGCACGGCGGGAGCCGGCGCAGGTGCCGGCGGGTTGCTTGCCGTGGGTGGCGGCACGAAGGGAATGGTGGAATTGTTGTTGCTGCCGCCGCAAGCGGTCAGGGCTGCCATCACCACGCCGGCAAGGGCGAAGTGCTTCAACGATGTGTGCATGGGAACCTCTCTCCTTGGTTTTTGGAAATGCCGCAGCGGATGCTGGACATGGCACATGACGAGGCCATGAAGGCCCCATGACGGTGCGAGGAGACCGGGAGACAGGCCGTCGTCTTCTCAGGGCAGCTGGACGAGACGGATCGCGACGTCAGGTCCGAACGCCGCCTGCAGGAGCGCCCTTGCCTGCGCGCTGCGTTCGTCGGCCGGTGACTGCACTGCGAGCCAGCTCTCCGTCGCCCGGCGTTGCAGATGCCAGCCCTCCTGCCCGAGGAGGATGACGCGGGCCAGCGCCCCTGCGTCCGCCACCGGCAGCGCGGTGGGCGTGATGTCGAGCCAGTCGGTCACCTGGTCGCTCTCGCCGCCCAGGCGTGCAGCCGCCCCTTCCGCGAGTACGCGCTGCGTGGCGGCGTCCCGCACCGTTCCCTGCAACACGATGCCACCACCGTGCCAGCGGATTTCGAGCGACGGGGTTGTTTCAGCCGTGCGAGCCTCGGTGCCGCTGCCGGCAGTCAGGTACCACCCGACAACTGCCGCCAGGATCGCAAGGCAAGCCATTGGCACCGCGAGAATTCTTCTGATGGGCTTGGTCATTCGAGGCGCGAGCGTGCCACGCCGCACGTGACGCCGGTATGACGAGCGCTTCCGGCAGGCAGCCACGCCACCCGCACGGATAAACAAACACATTGGGGAGCCCCCGCGGGTCATCAGATTCCGATACGCTTGAGTTCCGTCCCCCGCATTCCCCAACACCCCGAGGAACGAAGCCATGGCAGCCAATGCGAAAGTCACAGGAAATGTCGAATACCGGGCCGGCGACGGCCCCCTGATCCTCATTCCCCAGGGCCCGATCGAGGTCCAGCTGGCGCCCGACAGCGCCGTGCTGAGCTGGGGAGACGGCGGCAGCGCGCAGACGACTGCGATCCCGATTGCCGAATACGAACGCTATCTGAGCGAGGGCGTGATCGAGCCCGACTGAAGAAGCAATGCACGCCGGCAGGCAGAAGTGCCACCCAATAAAAAACGGCCCCACGGGGCCGTTTTTTATTTCTGCATCGCGGCGCACGGCCACGATGCATCATCACTGCTTCTTACTTCTTCTTGGCAGCAACGGCCTTCTTGGCGGGTGCGGCGGCCTTCTTCGCTGCGGGCTTGGCAGCCACAGCCTTGCTGTCGGCCTTGCGCTTTGCAGCCTTCGGGTCCACGGCGGCCTTGAAGGCAGCGCCCGGCACGAACTTCGGCACCTTCTGTGCGGCGATCTTGATCTTGGTGCCGGCGCTGGGGTTGAAGCCCGAGCGTGCGGCGCGCGCCACTTGCTTGAAAGTGCCGAAGCCGACGATCTGGACGGGGTCACCCTTCTTCACTGCGGCGACGATCGAGCCGGTGACGGTCTCGAGGATGCGCGCGGCTTCTGCCTTGCTGACGTTGTGGGCGGCGACGATTTTTTCGACGAGTTCGATGCGGTTCAACTGAGTTCCTAGTAGGTTTGATTTCGCCATGTTGCCTATGGCGGCGCAGCACGAATACAAGCTGCAAGCGGCCCGGAGTGTATTCGACTGCGAGAGCCCGGATGTAACGCGGTCGCTTCAGACCTTCATCGATCAGCCTTCGATCAAGCCTTCTGCCCGCATTGCAGAGCGCACGGCGGGGCGATTC
This sequence comes from Variovorax sp. 679, assembly GCF_003952185.1. Lineage (GTDB taxonomy): Bacteria > Pseudomonadota > Gammaproteobacteria > Burkholderiales > Burkholderiaceae_C > Variovorax. The sequence continues at coordinate 11,969 of NZ_RXFS01000001.1, forward strand.
GCGATCAATTCCATGTAGCCGACTACCGCTGGCCAAGGGGAGAAATCGAGTCCCGCATGACGGCCGAGGCGCAGGATCGGATAGAGGTACGCATCGGCGACGGTGAAGTGCTCGCCGAGGATGTAAGGCCCCGGCTGAACCATCGATGCGATGCGATCGAAAGCCCGGGTGTCGGCGATCAGGCCGTGCTTGTAGCTTGCCGGCACATCGGGATCGAACATCGGCGCGAAACCCTTGTGCAGTTCGGTGGCCACGAAGCTCAGGGCTTCGGCCAGACGATAACGCGCCATGGTGCCGGCAGCCGGCGCAAGCTGCGAAGTCGGCGCGAGATCTGCGAGGTACTGCAGCACGGCAAGGCCTTCGGTGAGCACCGCACCGTCATCGAGTTCGAGCGCGGGCACCTTGCCCATGGGGTTGATCGGCAGGTAGTCCCGCCCGGTGGCGGGCAACGTCTTCGCCTCGAGATCTACGCGAACCATCTCCGCGCTCAAGCCGGCCTCGCGCAGCACGATGTGAGGGGACAATGAAGAAGCGCCGGGGCTGTAGAAGAGTTTCATGATCGGCTCCTGTTGGTGGTCAGATGGGTTGGGTTGTGTCGACGTGATCGATGTGCACGCCACGAATGGTGGCCGCGAGGGGCTTCATGAAAAAGCGGGTTGAAGGCACAAGATTGATGAGCCGGACTCACGAGTTGCCGATCTCGGAGGCCGATGCACGCGTGTTCGTGACCGTGGCCGACGCGGGCAGCTTCACCGCTGCAGCGGTCTTGCATTCGATGACACCGTCGGCCGTGAGCAAGGCCATCGGCCGCCTCGAAGCCGATCTTGGCGTGCAACTGCTGGCACGCACGACACGCGCCCTTCATCTGACCGAGGAAGGCACGGCGTTTCACGAACGCTGCGCACGAGCCTTCGATCTGCTGGCCGAAGCGGCGGAGGAAGCCAGTGCGGGCACGCTCGCCGTAGCTGGCACCGTACGCGTGGGGTTGCCACCGCTTTTCGGCACCTTCGTCGTCGCGCCGCTGCTGCCTGCACTGCTCGCGCAGCATCCGAAGCTGCGCATCGAGATCGTCTCGACCATGCGGCTGTCCGACATCTTCGACCTGGGACTCGATGTCGCGATCGCAGTGGGCGCCCTGCCCGATTCGAGTCTTGTGGCAAGGCCGCTCGGATATGGACAGTTCGTCACTGTCGCGGCACCTGCGTGTTTCAGGGAAGCACCGCGGCCGTCACGGCCCGAAGAGCTCCTCGCGCATCGGCGCCTGGCGTACACGCGGCCGGATGGTCGCGAAGAGCCATGGAGCTTCAAGACACCGGAGGGCCAGCTGCAGATCGAGACGAGAGCAGAAGTGCGCTCGGACGACATGCATCATCTCGCGGCGATGACGGTGGCAGGGCTTGGCATCGCGCACCTGCCGATGTTCGTTGTGAGCAAGCAGATTGCCAACGGCCGACTTGAAAGATTGCTGCAGGACTTCGAGCACACACCGAAGCCAGCATCGCTGGTCTATCCAGCGAGCCGGGCAATGCCACGCCGCGTACGCGTCTTCATCGACTTCCTGCTGTCGGGCAAGCATCAGCTTGCAGGCGTGATGCGCCAAGAAGCGCCAAGGCCAGGCGATTGAATGGGGAAGAGGAGAAAAGAGGAGCCAGAAAGTGAAAAGCCCTTGCAACTCATTGAGCTGCAAGGGCTTCTGACTGGCGGAGTGGACGGGACTCGAACCCGCGACCCCCGGCGTGACAGGCCGGTATTCTAACCAACTGAACTACCACTCCTGGTAGACAACGTTCGCTCCTTGCGGAACCGAGTGTTGACAACTCGTGCCTGCTTCACCGAAGTGAAACTGGCGACCCTACGGGGATTCGAACCCCGGTAGCCACCGTGAAAGGGTGGTGTCCTAGGCCTCTAGACGATAGGGTCAAAACCTTGGACGTGCTGCGATCAGCATCTCATACCTTCTCGACACTTTGGTGGAGGTAAGCGGGATCGAACCGCTGACCTCTTGCATGCCATGCAAGCGCTCTCCCAGCTGAGCTATACCCCCGTGTGGGTGTCGAGCCTCAAATTATAGCCCGAATTTCAGGCCTTTCTCAATCGTTCGATAACTTTTTCGCGGGAAAAAATTTCGAGGACTGAATCGAGGGACGGTGTTTGCGGTGTTCCCATCACAAGCACTCGTACTGGCATCGCTAACACCGGCATCTTCAATGCGTGTGTCGCGAGGACTTCCTTGATCATAACTGCGATCGAGGCCTTATCCCACGCGACCGTCATCAATTTTTCAGCGAGCGTTGCGATTGCAGGCTTCACTGCATCAGTGATGTGCTGCGTGCGATCGGCATCGCTCACGTTGATGTCCGCATAGAACGCAGCAGCCCAGTCGGCGAGTGCCACCGTGGTGTCGCAACGATCCTTGAACAACGCACAGATTGCAGGCAGGCGCTCGTCCGCAACGATGCCTCGCTTTTGCAACTGTGCTGCAACGAGCGGCGCGAGTTCATCGCCGCTCTTCGCCTTGATGTACTGCGCATTGACCCACGCAAGCTTGGCCGCGTCCCACTGCGCGGGGCTCTTCGACAGGTGAGAGCCGTCGAACCAGCTCACCATCTGCTCGCGGGTGAAGAGCTCATCGTCGCCGTGGCTCCAACCGAGGCGCGCGAGATAGTTGAGCATCGCTTCAGGCAGGTAGCCGTTGTCCTCGTAGGCAGTGACGCTCACTGCGCCGCGGCGCTTCGAGAGCTTCTGTCCATCGTCGCCAAGAATCACGGGAACGTGACCGAACTGCGGCAGCGGTGCGCCAAGCGCGCGGAAGATATTGATCTGCCACGGCGTGTTGTTGATGTGCTCGTCGCCGCGGAACACATGCGTGATGTTCATGTCCCAGTCGTCGACCACCACCGCGAAGTTGTAGGTCGGCACACCATCGGGCCGCAGGATGATGAGGTCGTCGATCTCGCGGTTGTTGATGGTGATCTCGCCCTTGACGAGGTCGTTCCACGTCACGTCGCCTTCGGGCGGATTGCAGAAGCGCACCACCGGCGGCACGCCTTCGGGCACGGGCGGCAGCACCTTGCCCGGCTCGGGACGCCAACGGCGGTCGTAGAGCGTCTTCTCGCCGCGCGCGCGTTGCGCCTCGCGCATCTCTTCGAGTTCGGCAGGCGTGCAGTAGCAGTGGTAGGCCGTGCCGGCCGCGAGCATCTGCGCGATCACTTCGCGATAGCGCTCCAGGCGCTGCATCTGGTAGATCGGGCCTTCGTCATATTCAAGACCGAGCCAGTGCATCGACGCGAGGATCTGGTCCGTCGAGTCCTGCGTGGAGCGGGCCACGTCGGTGTCCTCGATGCGCAGCACGAACTCGCCGCCGTAGTGGCGCGCGTAGGCCCACGAATAGAGCGCCGTGCGGGCCGTGCCCAGGTGAAGAAAGCCCGTGGGAGACGGTGCGATGCGGGTGCGTACTTTGCCGGTCATTTCGTTATCGTGAATACAGGGTGCTCAGGCCGCGCGTGAGGTCGGCCTTGATATCTTCGGCATGCTCGAGGCCGACCGCGAGTCGGATCAGCCCCTGGCCGATGCCGGCGGCCTGGCGCTGGGCCTCGGTCAAGCGTCCGTGCGAGGTGGTGCCGGGATGCGTGATGATGGTCTTCACATCGCCGAGGTTGGTGGCGACGCTCACCACGCGCGTGCTGTTGATGACATGGAATGCATTGGCGCGCGCAGTCTCGGGCGTGTCGCCAACCACGTCGAACGACACCACCGCGCCGCCCTGCCCCGACTGTTGCTGCATCGCCAGTTCGTGCTGCGCATGCGACGCAAGGCCGGGGTAGTACACGCGCGCGATGCCAGGCTGCTTCTCGAGCCATTGCGCAATGTCCAACGCATTGGCGCAATGCGCCTTCATGCGCACGCCGAGCGTTTCGATGCCCTTGAGCACGACCCACGCATTGAACGGCGCCAGCGCCATGCCGGCGGTGCGCACGATCGGTCCGAACACATCGACGATGAGCTTCGAAGGACCGCAGATCGCGCCCGCCATCACGCGGCCCTGCCCGTCGAGGTGCTTGGTGCCCGAGTGGATGACGAGGTCCGCCCCCAACTCGGCCGGGCGCTGCAGGATCGGCGTGCAGAAGCAGTTGTCGACCGCCAGCAACGCGCCCGCGGCATGCGCCACGTCGGCCAGCGCGCGGATGTCGCAGACCTCCGTGAGCGGATTGGTCGGTGTCTCGGCGAACAACAGCTTGGTGTTGGGCTTGACCGCCGCGCGCCATTCGGCCACGTCGGTCTGCGACACGAAGGTGGTCTCGACGCCGAACTTGGCGAACTCCTTGCCGAACAGGTTCAGCGTGGAGCCGAACACCGAGCGCGAGCAGATCACATGGTCGCCAGCCTTCAGCAGGCCCATGCACATCATGAGGATCGCGCCCATGCCGGTCGATGCGCCTATCGCCGCCTCGGTACCTTCGAGCGCCGCGATGCGCTGCTCGAAGCTGGTCACCGTCGGATTCGAGGTGCGCGAATAGGTGAAGCCAGGCTCGGTGCCCGCAAAGCGGCGCATCGAGGTCTCGGCATCGGGCTGCACGAAGCCGCTGGTCAGGAACAGCGCGTCGGAATGCTCGCCGTACTGGCTCGGCGCGAGCCCGGTGCGCAGCGCGAGCGTGTCGGGATGCAGGCCGGGTGGCAGGGTTCTTTCGTCGGACACTTCGTCGACTCTTATTCGCTGTGATTGGGGAGCGCGAGGCGCGAAGAATCTTCTTCGGTCTCTTCGATGCGGGGACGGTTGCCGTTCATGCGCGAGATGGCGTCGGTGTCGATGTCGCCGGTCACGTACACGCCGTCGAAGCACGAGGCGTCGAAGCCGTCGAGCTTGGTGTTGAGCGAGCCGATGGCGCGCTTCATGGCGTCGACGTCCTGGTAGATCAGCGCATCGCAGCCGATCAGCTCGCGCACTTCCTCGACGGTGCGGTCGTGCGCCACCAGTTCGTCCTTGGTCGGCATGTCGATGCCGTAGACGTTGGGGTAGCGCACCGGCGGCGCGGCGCTGGCCAGGTAGACCTTGCGGGCGCCGGCATCGCGCGCCATCTGCACGATTTCACGGCTGGTGGTGCCACGCACGATCGAGTCGTCGACCAGCAGCACGTTGCGGCCCTTGAACTCGCTGCCGATCACGTTGAGCTTCTGGCGCACCGACTTCTTGCGCACGCCCTGCCCCGGCATGATGAAGGTGCGGCCGACATAACGGTTCTTCACGAAGCCTTCGCGGTACGGCACGCCCAGCAGGTGCGCGAGCTGCGTGGCGCTCGGGCGGCTCGACTCGGGGATCGGGATGATCACGTCGATCTGGTTCGGCGGCACGGTCGACACCACGCGCTTGGCCAGCGTCTCGCCCAGGTTCAGGCGCGCCTGGTAGACCGAGATGCCGTCGAGCACCGAGTCCGGACGAGCCAGGTACACGAATTCGAAGATGCAGGGGTTCAGCGTCGGCGCCTCGGCGCACTGCATCGAATGCACGTTGCCTTCGAGGTCGATGAACACGGCCTCGCCGGGGTTGATGTTGCGCTCGAACACATGGCCCGAGCCTTCCAGCGCGACCGATTCGCTCGCCACCATCACGGTGCCGTCGGCGCTGCGGCCCATGCACAGCGGACGAATGCCGTACGGGTCGCGGAAGGCCAGCAGGCCGTGGCCGGCGATCAGCGACACCACAGCGTACGAGCCGCGCAGGCGCTTGTGCATGTTCTTGACCGCGGCGAACACTTCGGCCGGGTGCAGTGGCACTCCGCGCGAGGAGCGCTCCAGTTCGTGCGCCAGCACGTTGAGCAGCACTTCGGAGTCGCTCTCGGTGTTGGTGTGGCGGTGGTCGGTGGAGAACAGCTCCGAACGCAGCGCATGCGCGTTGGTCAGGTTGCCGTTGTGCACGAGCACGATGCCGAACGGCGCATTCACGTAGAAGGGCTGGGCCTCTTCCTCGCTGTACGCATTGCCGGCGGTCGGGTAGCGCACCTGGCCGAGGCCCACGTTGCCCGGCAGCGCGCGCATGTTGCGCGTGCGGAACACGTCGCGGACCATGCCCTTGGCCTTGTGCATGAAGAACTTGCGCTCGAGCAAGGTCACGATGCCAGCGGCGTCCTGGCCGCGGTGCTGCAGGAGCAGCAGCGCGTCATAGAGCAGCTGATTGACGGGTGCGTTGCTGACAACGCCGACGATTCCACACATGAACGATTCCTCTCAGGGCAGGTAGCTTGCCAACTTTTCAGGCAGCGAGGGCTTGAGGCCCTGCAATGCCGCATCGAGAACAATGGCGCTGCGCGATTCGTGCCACCAGGCACTGTCGCTCAACACCAGCAAATGAACAACGACGGCCAGCACGAGCAAGGCCACCGCCCCCCGTGCCGCACCGAACGCGGCTCCCAAAATACGGTCCACCGGCCGCAGACCCACGACCGTGATCAACTTGCGCGTAAGCGCTGCCACCAGCCCCACGCCAAACACCACCGCCACGAACACCAGCACGAAGGCCAGCGGATAGCGCCAGGCCCCCTGCGGGTCGCCGAACGGCAGCCACGCCGCCACGCCCGAAGCCAGCCATTGCGCGGCAATGAAGGCGGCCACCCATCCGATCAGCGAAATCACTTCGAACACCAGCCCGCGCATCAGGCCGAAAAGCATCGACACCCCGATGAGCGCGACGGCGATCCAGTCGAGCAAGGCCACGGCAACAGCGACAGCGGGCGACTACGGCCCTTACAACGTGAGGATCGCGGCCGACAAAGACAAGCCCTTGACCTTCTCGGCCGCGCGGTCGGCGTCGGCACGCGAGCTGAAGGGGCCGACACGCACACGCGTGCGTTCGCCGTCGGCCGTCTTGGCTACGTGCACATAGGTCTTGAGGCCGGCCTTTTCGAGCTTCTGGCGCACTTCGCGCGCCTTGTCGGCATCGGCGAAGGCGCCGACCTGCACCACGAAACGGCCGCCTTCGTCGGCTGCGGCGGGCTTGGCCGCGGCAGTGGTGACGGGCTTGCCTTCGAGCAGTGCACGGGCACGGGCGCCATCGTCCACGGCAGCGGGCTTGGGCTTCGCCTCGGGCTTGGCTTCCGGCTTCGGCTTTGCCTCTGGCTTGGGTTCCGGCTTGTGTTCGGGCTTCGGCTCCGGTTTGGGCTCGGGCTTCGGCTTGGGTTCAGGCTTGGGCTCCACGGCCGCGACGGGCGGCGTGGCGGGCAAAGGCTTGCCGGGGTCGATCACTGTGCCGTCGGCAGTCTCGGTGATCATGCCGCTGGACGAGGACGAAGCCGAGGCCACGCGCGAACTGCCACTGTTGTCGGGCGCGGCCGGCGCGGTGCTTACGGCAGGCGCCGGCGTGGCGGGCACGGGCAGCGGCTTGACCTTGTTGCGGTCCGGAATCTCGATGGGAATGTCGACCGATACGGGGCGCGGCTGTGTATCGAACAGCAACGGGAAACCGATCACGCCCAGCAGCACCAGCACCGCAGCACCGAGCAGCCTGTGGCGCGCTCGCCGACGCATGGTTTCGACACTTTCCGCGGGAACGGCGGCCGGGGCGCCTCGTCCTTCGTTGCCTTGCTGGCCGCGCGTGCGGAACTTGAAAAACGCCATGAAGTTCGATCCCTGAAGGAGTGCAGCGAGGTGGTGCCAGATGGTGTGGACAGCCCGACGATCAGCCGCCCGGCGACAGGTGTTTGGCTTGCAGCCGGGGGGTTCCGTTTTCGAGCACGCCACCCACGGTGAAGAACGATCCGAAGACCACGATTCTATCAGCGGGCCCTGCCTGCTCGATGGCTGCGCGCAACGCCTCCATCGGGCCTGCATGCACGCTGCCCGAGGCGTCGGCGCGCGTGTTCTGCGCCTGCCAGCTGGCCAGCAGGTCGGCCGCCTTGGCGGCGCGCGGCGTGGGCAGGTCGGTGAAGTACCAGCGGTCGATCAGCGGCCCGATGCGCGCGAGGATCGGTGCGAGGTCCTTGTCGGCCATCACGCCGAACACGCCGTGCGTGGTCGGATAGAAGCCCATTGCGTCGAGGTTCTCGGCCAGCGCGGCCACGGCGTGCGCGTTGTGCGCCACGTCGAGCACCAGCGCCGGCTCGCCCGGCACGATCTGGAAGCGGCCCGGCAGCTCGACCATCGCAAGCCCGTTGCGCACGGCCTGGGCGGTGATCGGCAACTGCGGCCGCAACGCCTCCAGCGCAGCCAGCACGCCGGCCGCGTTGATGAGCTGGTTGGCCCCGCGCAAGGCCGGATAGGCCAGCCCGCTGTAGCGCCGCCCGCGCCCCGACCAGCCCCACTGCTGCTTGTCGCCCGACACGTTGAAGTCGACGCCGAAGCGCCAGAGGTCGGCGCCGACGGCGTTCGCATGGTCGATCACGCTCTGCGGCGGCACCGGGTCACTCACGACCACAGGCTTGCCCGGGCGCATGATCCCGGCCTTCTCGAAGCCGATGCTCTCGCGGTCGGGGCCGAGGTACTCCATGTGGTCGAGGTCGATGCTGGTGATGACGGCGCAGTCGGTGTCGATGATGTTGACCGCGTCGAGCCGCCCGCCCAGGCCGACCTCGAGAATCGCCACGTCGGGCTTTTCCTCGATCATGCAGTGCAGGATGCCGAGCGTCGTGAACTCGAAGTAGGTCAGCGCCATCTCGCCGCGCGCCTTCTCCACCACTTCGAAGCTTGCTATCAGTTTGGAAGCATCGACGGCTTCGCCCTTGAGCCGCAGTCGCTCCTCGAAGCGCACCAGGTGCGGCGAGGTGAACACCGCCGTGCGGTAGCCCGCGTGCGTCAGGATCGATTCGAGCATGGCGCAGGTCGAGCCCTTGCCGTTGGTGCCCGCCACCGTGATGACGGGGCAGCCGAAGCGCAGGCCGAGGCGCTGCGCCATCTCTTTGGCGCGCTCCAGCCCGAGTTCGATGTTCTTGGGGTGAAGTTGCTCGGCGCGCGCGAGCCAGTCGTTCAGGGTTTCCATGGAGGCGGGCATTGTCGCCGACCCGTCGGCCGGGGCATCATCGCGGCCATGACAACCCTATACGGCATTCCGAACTGGGACGAATCCTGCGCCTTTCCGGGCTTTTCTCTAGCTTAGTCAGGCTCGACTTTTTCATTGGTACAGAAGGAAAATTTCCTGACTACGGAATTCCGTGGCTTTCCGGTTCTTAACCTTCCACCTAGCGAGATTTCTAGCTATGACCAACTTCAATCTGACCATTGGCGCTCCGTCCTCTACCCGCCTCAGCGGCGTTGTTGCGACCAAATACACGAGCGCTCCGAAGAGCAACCAATTTGAGGCGACGGTGAACGGCACCCCGTCCCCAGCCTGGACGACCGAGGGGCGCGGAAGCCACTACGTGTACTTCAAGGACGGCGCGACGCTTTACTACGTCAAAGTGGCCGGTCCCGGCGAACTCACGGCAGCCCGGCAAGCCCTCGTGATCACAACGGACGAATGGGAAAAAGCGCAGCGGCCCGCCTCCGAGGCCAACAAGCCCAGCCGTCGCCGCGTCAAGAAGGCATAACCATGGAACACTCGCGCGCCAAGAAGGCCACCGTCATGCACTTCACCGAGCGTCGGGTGGCCGACGCCGCGCCGGGAGAGCATGCTGACGATGAAGTGAAGTACCTGCGGCTGTACGTGTCCGACAAGGGCGTCAGGACATTCGGCATCTACAAATGGGTGGCCGACCGAGGGCACGCCGTTCGGCGCTCGCTCGGGCGGGCGGGTCCGGGCGAAATGACTGTGGAAGAAGCCAGAGACGCGGCCATGGCTGCGTACAGCCAACTTCGCAAGGGAGAAGACGCCAAAGAAGCCTCCATGACCCTCAAGGATGCGCTCGACCGGTACACCAAGCGATTGAAGAAGGATGGCAAGAAGCAGCCGCTGTGGGCAGACGAGATATTCAATCGCGTCTACAAGGACTGGCTCAGCAAGCCACTCTCGAAGATCACGCAAGAAATGGTCGAAACCCGGCAAGCAAACATCGCCAAGGATCGCGGCCAGGGGGCCGCCACCCGGGCGCTCAAAGCCTTCCGCGCCGTCTATGCGAATGCGATCAAGAAGGAGAAGTACAGAGGCGAAAACCCCGGCAAAGCCGTCGATCTGGTCGAGTCGAAGCCTCGTGAGCGCGTGCTCTCGGCGCAAGAACTAGCGCAGGTCATCGAGGCGCTCGACGCTGATGAATTCGCAGGCACCTACGTTCGCCCGTTCTTCAAACTGCTCATGCTCACCGGCGTTCGGTGGGGCAACCTATGCTCGGCAAGCTGGGACGACGTGCACTTGGACGATGGCGAGTGGGTCATTCGGGCCGAAGACAGCAAGAGCAAGCACGAAATGCACATCCAACTGATCCCGGACGCCATCGCCCTCTTCCAAGAGCAACGCAAGCGGCACCCCGAGTCGAAATGGGTGTTCCCGTCCCCTAAAGACTCCAAATCGGGCCATTTAGTCGAGCCCACCTACGCGTGGGCTCGAGTCCGTGAATTGGCAGGCCTGAAGAAGCACGCGACGCTGCATGACCTCCGCCGCACCTTCGGCTCGCGTCTACTGAGCGCAGGCGAGTCGATGGAACTGGTCGCCGCAGCCCTCGGCCATCGCGATCCGGCCGTGACAGCCCGTCACTACGCGTTCATGGAGAAGCAGGCCGTCCGGGAGGGCATCCGCCGCGCGCTGGGCTGAATCAGCTTTTGAGTTTGCACGCAGTTATGGACGTGAAAACTGGTCGCGCGAACTTCGTGTCTTTGAGTTTGAGCAGCTCTGCGGCCGAGTTAAGGCACAGAAGCTCTGTTTTTCCCGAGACACTCACAGGACCGCCGAAAAACTCATCCCGCAGCACCGCCTCGTACGGGAGCAGGGAAGCGACGCTTGTTTCTGAACAAGCGAACTTGATCCCGTTTGTCGTCATGCCTTCGGCGACCTGCTTCTTGGACGCTTCGTCATAGGCCCGGCACAGTTCAGCAGATGCGAAGTTCACTTGAACCATCGGCTCCGCGCTCATCGTGAATCTCATGTATTTCGCGCCCTCGGGGGTCTGGGCCACCGCGACGGTCGCGAGCGAAGCCAACACTGCACAAAACAACGTCTTCATCGCCTTCTCCTTCTGTTAGACGCGGATCGTAAGTTGAAGGTTTTGGATGCCGCTAGTCCAATACAGGGCTCACCCCAGTTGCATCGAATTTGGGCATCTGTCATAAATCGTTACCAACAATGAGGAGTGATCATGGCTTTTGTTTCGAGCGCCGACCTTCAATACAAGGATTACAAATGGACTGCGATCAGCAGCAATGATGATCCACGGGTCACAGGCAAACCCGACTCCACGCTGCTAAATCGACATGAAGGCTACGAGGTGCTTCATTTTCTGAATCGCATCTCCAAGAGCAAGGAAGGCGCGCTTAAGGCTGAACGCATGATCAGAAACCACCTTCCAGGAGAAGTGCGGAGCCATCGGAATGTTCTTCAATGGTTGATCGATAACTGGGCCAAGTACCACTAGTCGTCCAGCACTCGACGCTGCCGGCGTGGATCAGCCAGCAGATTCGCCGGATCAATCTCTCGCCGCAGGTACTTGATCTTGATGTTCAGCGCCGTGTCCGGATCGAGCCCGACATAGCAGCAGTGATGGATGAACGTGGGGCTGAGCACGTAATCAAGGTCGTCGTCTCGCAGCCCCTGAAGGATGATCGCGAGCATCAGTTCCTGACACGCCTCGATAGGTGTGCTCGGGAGCCCGGCCTCTAGGGGCGCTCCGCGACGCCCGGGGCTACCTACCCCCTCCCCTTCGGATTTCGACGCGCTCGCGGCACGGATTTCTGGCTGCGCGGGCGTCTCTCCGGGTAGTAAAGCCGGGACGTAGCCCGGGCGCGAGGCGTATTTTGGGGAGAACACTGTTGAGTCCTCAATGGACGCGCGACGACGCAGCGTGATCAACCCGCGCAGCGCTCTCCGCGAGCCTCGGCGCATGGTGAATGATCGTCATGAACTTGGGATCGAAACCATCACGGTCTAGCGCCACCAGTGACGACAGAAGCGCTTCACCCACAGCCCCGCTCTCGTCCGTCGCATCAAGCCGATGGAGCGCAGAAACCCATGAACCGTCCGGGTTGGTTCGCGTCGGCTCGGCCCAGTAGCCTCCCTCCGCATCTCGATACAGATCGTTGCGGCAAAGCAGCCCCGCCACGACGAAAGCGCCGAGGTAGGCAACGTGTGTTAGATCACCAGCCGGTCGCGTCATTGCCTTGGTCCCGCTGCGCCAACTTTGCGGCGACCGCCGTGGCTGCACCCTCGATCGCAACGCGTTCGGGGTCTACCTTGACGCTCTCGGGGTTGAAAATTTGATTGGTCCAGACTGGGCGCGCGGGGCGCTCGATCTGCTTGCGCGCTTCGATCAGTCGGTGGGCCTCTGCGATCATCCATTGCTGGAGTTCCGCCTGAGACATGGCGGCACTGCGCTTGATGGGAATCACCTTTACCTCCCTACGCCACTCAAGGCTTTACGCGCCAGCCGGCTCGCGACCCGACAGACCAAGTCGTTGATCGACAAGCACAGCGGGTCATAGGAGCGGTCCGTAGGCATCCACTCCACCCGCTCAAACCCCTTGAGTCCCGCGATCCGCCGCTCGGCCTCCTGCAGCAGCCAGGCCTCGAAATTCGAGGATGAGAGGGTCGCCCGCTTTCGGGCGAAGTCTGGCGAACCAACAATTTCCCGAAGGATGTTATTGCCGCTGATCATTTCCGCCTCCATTGCCACTCACCACGAGCGAGCGAGCGATCTGCGAGACAACCTGCTTGCCCACTTCAGCCGCACGCGCTTGGAACTGGGGGTGCTGCTGCGCGAACCTTCCCAACCATTCGGCTTGCTGTTGGGGCGCCATCTTCGCAAGGGCTTCATAGGCGTTCGCGCCGAGGTCAGAACGCAAGCCGTTCACCAGCAGCCGCATCCCCGGGCCGGAGTAGAACGCCGCAGCAAGAGCGGCAGGGGCCACTTGACCAGTGAGCGCAGCACCTCCCCCCGTCAGTGCGAGCCCCAGAAGCGCGCGGCCCGCCGTACCGCTATCGGGCACGGTGTTGGGCAGCACGCTCTGACCGGCCCGATTGAGAGCGCTGGGCGTCTGGTCGAATTGACCGCTGGCGCGATTCAGTTGGCGCGGGGTGAACTGGCCGGTCGCGCTCTTGTCGGCAGCGCTGATGACCGGAAGCAGGTTGCGATAGGCAGTACGAGCAGCGCCAAGCACCTTCGTCGCCTCCGGAGTCATGCCCTCGACGGTCTCACGCAACGAGGCCTGAAGCTCGTACAGAGCCTCCCCCAGTGGGTGGTCAGCCGGATTCAATGAGCCACTGGTCTTGCGAGCGAGATAGCCAATCTCCGAATCAATGCCCTTCGCCACCTCGCCGCTGATTGGCCCACCGCGCTGCGTCGCCTCGCTGATCGCCGGCATGATCTTCTGGGCGGCATATTTCATGATTGCGCCCTTCTGCTCGTCCGTGATGAGCGGGATGTTGTCGATAGACGCAGTAGCTTTCGCAAGCGCTGCCTTGACGTTCTGCGGCCGAATGAAGGTCTGTGGCAACACACGGTCGTAGGTGTCCGACACAGCTTTGCTGGCCTGCTCGACGGCCTCTGCGCCGGAGCCTTTGACCGTGACGCCGAGCGGCTTGAGCGCGGCGTTGATTTCCGCATTGCCGTACTCGCTGATGGAGCGGCCCCGGGCATACTTGATGACGCTGCCCACGAGGGGAATCGACGTAGCGCTGTCCTCGATACCGCGAATCGTGCTCCCGATGGGTCCCTCTCCGAACAGTTGCCCCGGGGTCGGCCGCACGCCCGCATCGATCAACGTTTGGGCCTCTTTGGAGATGAATGGGCGAGCCAGCCCGCCGAGCGCGCGAACAAGCAGGCGACCTCCAGCGGCCCCAACCCCGCCAGCAAGCGCCGCCGAGTCGCGCTCACCGGGCTCTGCGGTTCCAGCGGAATAGGCGGCGTTCGTGGCGATGTCGGCCGTCGCGGGGGCCATTCGTCCAAGGGTACTGGTGAGCACCTTGCCGCCGAGCGAGGCCGCACGCCCAATCGGAACAGCGGTAGCAGCGACTTCACCCGTGATCTCCCCTGCCTTGCCCGCAGTACCCAGCGCTTCTTTATTGGCCTCGTAGGTGGCGAGGTCAGCTTTGCGCGCCCTGCCGTTATCTCCGGTCTGACTGAACGTGAGAGCGTCAATGGGCGATCCCGGCGGGAAAATCTTGTCCCGCAACCGCGCTGCCGAACCACCTACACCCGTAATGAAACGCTCTGTGGCGGACATCCCCTCGGCGGGATTGGGCGCAGACTCCTTCGGTGGGAACTGCTTGCGAAGCACCGCGGTGATCGCACCGTCATCCATGTCGTCGGGGAACGAGCCAGTAGACCCGTCCGGGAGCGCGATGAGCTTCGCCATGGCCTACTCCAGCCGGCCAGTGTCGGGGTTGTAGACACGAACCTTGCCACTGGGCTCAGACGTCTTCTTGGCCGCGGCCTCGACAGCATCACGAATGCTTGGGCCAGCAGCAAGTCGACCAGTAGGCGACGCATAGGACGATGGGTCAGAGGCGCGCTCCATGAACTTGCGAACCTGCTTGAGCGCCGCCATGCGCACTCCGACCGGTTTGGAACGGTCGCCGAGATTGCCGACCTGCTCTTTGTAGAACACCAAGTCCCTATCCGAGGTCGCACCGCCGAGCCGAGGTACCTGCCCCGCGAGCGTAGATGCGATCTGGTCGAGCCGCGCAGCCGCCTTCGCACCATCCGTGGAGATACCTGCCGCGCCCGCGATGGTGTCGCGCAAAGAACCTGCCGCAGAACCGGTGGCCATCGGCAGCAAGCGCTCCGCCTCGTCCAGATCTGTGAGCGCCTTCTTCGCGTTGGAGACCTTCTCGCCCTGATCTTGGCGTTCCTTCGTGATGCCTGCCGCTTCGCGCCCAATGCCGCCAAGGGGGAACTGTTCGCCGGTCAGCTTGTTGACGCGTACCGCATTGCCTTGGGCATCTTGAACGATCTGGTAGTTGCTGGCCTTGTCACCCCCGCCGCCCTGCGCCTTGATCGCAGCTGCGAGGGTCAGCTTTAGGTCGTTGGAGTCACCTGCGAGGTCGCGCCGAAGCTGATCGTTGCTTGCGTCGCGGTCGCGCTTGTATTCCAGGTCCTCCTGCTGCTTGCGCTGGGCCTCGGCGATGGCCTGCGCACGCGCCTCCTTCTTGTCGGCCCGATTCGCGATGCGCTCGGGCTCGTTGATCGTGAGGTCCTTCGCGTAGTCCATCATCAGCGAGCGCAGGGCGGGAATCCGTGCCCCCTTTTGGGCCCATGCGAGCTTCGACTGAACCGGTGCGGAGTCTGGAGGCTGTTGGGCCATATGCTGCTGCACCGCACTTGCCTCCACGGCGTCGTAACCGGTCTGGTCCGCCTCCAACCCCTTCTTCTGGATCGCCTGCACGATCTGCTGCGCGATGGGCGTCAGTTGCTGAGCGGTAGACGGCTTCACATAGATGCCAGAGACCATCTGCCCCTGCGGGGGTGCGGCGTTGCGTGCGGCTTTCGCAGCCTCCTTCAGATCAGCCTCACGGTCACGCAATTGGGCCTGTCGACGCATCAGCGATTCGTTGCCGAAGCTGGCGGGGAGCGAGGGGTCATCCGGAGCAAAGAGTCCATCGAGAAGTAGAGACATGGTGCGCTCCGGGTTAGTCGGCGTTGTGGACATTCACTGCCGCCGCGATCTGGTCGCGCAGCGTGGGCTCAGGCAGAGGCCGGTCGGCATCAGTGCCCATCCGCTTCTGCAGGTCGTACGTCGTGCTCTCATCCTCAATGCGTTGATTTAGGTCCCGCATGTGCCGCATCACTTCGCGGTTGTTGGCACGGTCGGGGCGGTGCGTGTCACGCGGGGCGAACGGAGTGGCGAGGCCGTATTTGTTGGCGACGGTGGGCTCGGCAGTCGCGTTGTTGATTGCGTCGGGGCGTGCTCGCTCCCCGTTCTCGGCGCGCCTGAATTGCTGCAGATCGCGAACAAGATGCTCTCGTTGTTCCGGGGGAAGTTGACGCGCGCGAAACACGACACCGGGATTGCCAAAGAAGGCCAGCTCCTCATCGGAGGTGTAGTTGGGTGTGAAGCTCATTTGGAGTCCTTCCAAGGCTGAGGTGCGCCCTCGGCGCGGGCGCGGGCGCGTCCGGCGGCTTTGTCGAGAGCAGCGCGCGGGAATGGAGAAACGTAGGTGGGCTCTTGCGGCTGATATCGCGCATCGCTGCGCTCCACAGAGGGAGTTGGAGCCGGGCGCTTGGGGGCAGCGGCCTTCAACAGCGCGCCCTCCACCGTCGTAAATGCGGGGTTCAGATGCGGGTCCGGCTCGCGGCGGGGGAGATGGGCCTTGCGTAGGTGCGGGTAGTGCCGGTCCAGCGAGGCCGTGTCCAGCGCGTATGCCTCGACCAGCGTCCGCTCGGCCTTGGCGGCGTGGTACTCGTAGCGGGCGAGCAGTTCGTCCAGTTGCTCCGCTTTGGTCGCGTCAGAAGCCAGACGCAGGAAGCCGAGCCCCGATTTCTCTGGCTCTGAATTGGGAGGCGAACTAGAATTCATTGCGACATTAATTCCGAAAACTTATTTTCCCGGAATTAGCGCCGCCTATAAAGATAATTCGTTATTTGCGGAATTAGGATTTCTACTTATTTGGAGGAGGATAATGAAGCGCTTAGCAATAACAATCTTGATTGCCCTTTTTGCGACGCCCTTTGCACACGCAGTAACCATCAAAGCAATGGCCAGCTGTGGAAAATGGATTAGTGATAGAGAGGCAGATGGAAGTGTCGCCATCACAAATGCTTATTGGGTAATGGGCTTTCTATCTGGGCAAGCTGTCGCCACCGGCAAGGAAGTCCTAAAAGGCACCGATGCATCTTCGGTAATGCTTTGGATGGATAACTATTGCCGCAAAAACCCTCTGAATGATTCGGGCGAGGCTGCGAACACTCTTTTCGACGAGCTTGCGCGGCGTAAAGGCCTGCAATGAGTTTTCATCGAACGGATTGGATTGCAACCTATGCAGCCGTGGTGGCAACGGCTGTTTTCGTGTGGGACATTGTCAAATGGAGGCGTGCAGGGCCGAAATTGGAAATGCACACCCGAGGAAACATGAAGTTTTTTGGATCTCCAGGGGTTGATGAGCGGCTTCAGCTCATTGCCAATGTCAGCAATGTTGGGGATCGAGCGACAACGCTGACTAATATGACCCTGGAATACTTCCCCAGCAAGACGATTGCGATTGCGCAAGCGCTATTGCCGAATTGGTTTTCGTGGGGCCGCAAACGGCTCTTTGGGGGCACGAAGGGCTTTGTGGTAGCCGCGCCAAACGTGATTCAACCCTTCCCCCACACCCTGGAAGCCGGAGCGGTCTGGATAGGTACTTGTCCTCAGGATGAAGAGCTCGTCAGGTTAAGTCGCGACGGATGTTTGTACTGCGTAATTGCGTCGCCACACTTGCCACGGGGCATACGGCGCAGAGTCATCATTACCCCGTATGAACCGCTAGAGCCTGTCGGCGAAGACTGATGCGGTTTAGGGTGCAGCGTCGACATGGCCAGTCAATGACATGCTCACCCACCCCCACCCGCCGATTGCGCACACATGCAGCCGGGTCATCACCAGCAGGCCGTGCAGTCCACCCCCCTCCCACTTGCAGCACACGGTCATGCCCCTGTCGCAGCAGGTGCAGCGCCTGACCTCGACAGGCCTTGCCTAGTCACCGCCACAGCCGCCCGGCCCACCCGCTATACCTCGCCGATACGCCGTGTTCTATGCACTGCAATGACTTAGCGCGGGGTGGCTAGGAAGTGCCCTAGAGCAATTAGGAAAACGAATTGAGCGCCATCGAGAATCGAGCGATGAAAAGCTCAAATTCCGCTCCGCGTGGCGTAACTCTCACCGTCCCGCTCGTACTCTTGGCGATAGCTCCAACTGCGGCGATATGGTGGGAGTACACATGGGCTGCGGCGCTCGCTTACCGCTCTCTGTACGTCGCCATCGTCTACGTAGCTCTAAGCGCAGAAGCGTGGATTGATTGGCGCCTCAAAGGTGTTGAAGCACGCGCGGCGGGTTACTCTGACCGACATTCCCAACGACTCAGCGACGCCATCAATCATCTAGCGGCGCGACGCGATTAAAGGCCCGTAGACGCGTTATTTCTCGCCGGGCGGGGCTAGTACCGGCTCGCCCGGATCGTTCGCGGAGCCAGGCGAGGGCAAGACCGGAGCGCCATGTTTAATCTCGGCGTCTTCCGCGAGGTCGCGGAATTTGTACGCGTGGCGCTGGGCCGTGATCCAAGGCATGTCGTCCAGCCGGATGTTGTTGACGACTGAAACAGGCTCAGGGGCGATGCTCTTTGCCAGCACCTTGTCGAGCAGCGCCGGGTTCTTCTTCAGGTACTCGACACCACCCAGTTCGCGGTAGGCCACCAGCGCGTCCTTCGTCAGCTGCTCGCGGAGCGACGGCGCAGGGGCACTTTCGGCGGACGGCGCTGGGTCTACCACGGCGAACTGCTCCGGGCGCGGCGTACCAAGGTCTGCAACTGTGCAGAGGCCATTTAACAGGTCTTCCGGGGTCCAAAACATTTAATTCTCCTTCAATTGTGGGGGTACGACAGCGCCGCAATAGGGACGGTGCAGGACGGTGAGGGACGCTCCTTCCTCCTTGTTAGAAACTTCGGAGAAATATTTTTATTCTTATAGACACTTTCGGAAAAGGCGTCCCTAACCGTCCCTCCGTCCCCCGGAGCGTCCCTATAACTCAGCATTTCGTCGGCCTCGCTCTGCGAATACCTTTGAGAAAGCGTGTATCGCCAGACTTGGTCGCCTCAACACGCCCCTTCGTGTAGGTTTTAAACCGCGAAGTGAATTGCGGAGCTGCGAGCGGCTTGGAACCCTCCCGCTCTGACCATTGCGCGTAGCTCGCATAAACATCCCCGGTCTTTTCCTTGCCTTCAGGGTCGAACACCCATCCCTCTTCGTCCATCCACCGGCCCATCTTGTCTTGCGCGCCCTTGTATTCGCGTACGTCAGCGATCAAGTGCGGTGGGGTCGAGCCGAGGCCGTCACGGCCCCATGCGACGCTGCCCTGAATGAGCCACCAGAGCAGCCACCGTTGAGCGTCTGGATCACCTTTGGCCTCGTCCCGCAGCCATAGATCGCCCAAAGGCAGATCAATCTCATCGTCTTCGTAGTCGAGCCGCGAAGGGCGCTTCCACCGCACGCGGAACGAGAATGGCGTCAGGCGGTCCCATAACGCAGCGTCGCCTTCCGAGACGTGGGGTAGCGCGTTCGTCAGCAGGATCGGCGTAAACGTGATGTCGTGAGCCGAGCCGCCCATGTATAGGTCGCGGGTGTTGAGTTTGTCGCCGCCCGTGACTTGCTTGACGATCTGCTCATTCAGCCGATCGGTGTCGCGCGACTCGGGCAAGAACACGATGCGTCGGCCGATGGCCATCGAAAGAAACGGTGTTGCGCCCTCCGGGTTGGCACCTTTGGCATTAGACATAAGTGCCGAAGCGGGGATGGTCTTCACATATTCGCCGAGTACTTTCTCCATCATCCCGGAGAGCACGCTCTTACCGTTCGACCCACGACCGTGCCAAATCTCCAGGGCGTCGAGCGAGTTCCGCCCGCGCAGCGATGCACCTAGTCGTCGCTGGAGATAACGCATGCTTTGCTCGTCATACGCGCCGTGGGCAGAGCCGGTGATCTCACGAATGAACTTCTGAATGCGGAACGCGCCTTCGCCGGTGGGCTCGTTCTCGCTGTACGACGCGACCGCACGCTTCAGGATTCGATCCTCTTGAACCTCTGGCCGGAGCACCCCCGTTCGTAGGTCAACGATGCCGTTGTCAACGGCGAGCACGTCTGGGTTTGCATCGAAGTCAGATAGCTTGGCTTGAAAATCGCGCCGACTCTGAATGTCTTCAAGAATCGCCTTCCGACCGCCGTTGGTAGAGCAGTGACCCGACGCCCACTTGCGCGTCATCCCGGCCTGCTTTAAGAGGGCATCTCGCTTGGCTGCGTGTTTCTCATCGTTTGGCATGCCGTGCGCGATAGCCTCCAGTCGCTCAGCGCGCTTGTAGTAGTGCAGGCCGACGATGTTGGTCTTCTCCAGCGGTCGCTCGTCATATTCGCGCCAACGACCGCCCTCCCAGAGCACCCATTTACGGGTGTCCACGAGGTAGCGAATGTTGTTGCTGCCGACGAGCCGCGCAAACTGAGTTGCATTGCCGCGGTCGGAGAAGTCGATATGGCCTTTGTTGAAAAGCTCTGCAGAACCAAGCGCATATTTGCGAGCGGCCTCAAGCTCAGTGACAGGCACCTGCGGGAGCGCCAGGAGAGCCTTGATGACGTCCTCGCTGCCCGGCCAGTTTTCGCGGTTTACGCCATAAGTGTTGACGAACCAATCGTCGTAGCCTTGACGACCGCCGTCCGCATCCTTTCCGAGGTCTGGGAAAACGGCGTGAACACCGAGAGCGTCCAACTGCATCGCATAGGTGGCGAGCGCCTTGCCGACGTTATCGTTGTCGTACCAGTCACCATCGAACAAGGCGATGTGCACCTTGCCGTGGGAAAGACCTTCGAGCAACTCGTTCTTGATCTGCTTGGCTTCGCCGTCATCGGTAGCCTCGCCGAAGCCCCAGCAGTGGTCGATGACCGCGACGGGAATTTCGGTCGTCAACGCGAACAGCAACGACTTCTTGTAGCCCTCAGCAACGGCATTGACGCTCGCACGGGCGAACGCCTGCTCCGGTTTGTCGCTGAGGGAGAGAATCGGGGTTGGCGGCGTTTCTCCCTTCTTGCCGATGTACTTGTCGACTTCGCGGTCGATGCGGTCTTTGTAGTAGTCTGCGGTGTAGTGGATGCGGTAGCGTGCGGCGTCGCCCATCGCCGTAAGCGGTTGCAGCGGGATGGGAAAGTCGTCGGGTACAAGACCAGATCGCGCAAGATCGCGCTCCATGAACTCCTGCGAACTCTCGACCATGTTCATCACGGCGTTCATGGCATTTCTCTCCTAAGCACAGCCACCAGGTGTAGCGCGCGCTCGTACCGATCAGCAGGCAGACGTTCAAACGTAGGCAGCGGCGGCTCGATCAGCGGCTCAGGCATATAGCGGCGCAGCAGGTGCCGATACTCCTTGCGAAACGACTTGATGCGGCTGTGCATCGGGCGTTCGTACTGGTCCTGATGGCTTCGGCGTTGCTGCGCCTTGAGTTGGCCATAGCTGCGCGGCTGGACGCCGAGGTCACAGAGCACAGCCACGAGCGAGCGCCCCGGGTACATGTAGAAGCCGGGTGGCAGTTTCATTTGGCCTCCCAGATCACCAGCCCGAGAAACCCAACGAGAACAATCAAGAGCCCAAGCTGCGGGTGAACGCCCTTGGCAACCTCCGCAATCAGGAACCCGAGGATCATCGCGGCAGCGCCATGCAGGATCGCGCGCATTTCAGTACACCCCACCTTGGGCTCGCTGGACTCGGGCGGCCTCTTCCGCAATGTCTCGCTTCAGGGCATCTTGCAGAGCCTCAGACACCTTCTGCGCTGCTGCGTTGCGAGCTGTCTCCGCGTCGATTTCTGCGCGAGCACGAGCAGCCGTCTCGGCACGCTTGGCGGCTTTGCGGGCAGGCTCGTCCTCGCGCCAAGCTCGGTAGTCACGCAGCCACTTCTCAGCTGTGTCGTCGCTGAACAGGTGCAGTCGACCGGCAACCAGATCGGGGACAAGCTTCGGGCAGCCCTTGTCGAGAACAATTTGCGTGATATAGCCATGGCTGATACTGAGTTCATCGGCCAAGTCGGCCTTCGTCCATTTACCAAAGGGTCCAGAGGCTGGCATTTCGGCTCCATGCGGCGGCTCAGCCGATGAGGCTGGACTACCAAAAGTGATTGGGGAAAAGCCCCCGGTGGCCGCGCAGGTCCGGGGTTTAAGGTGGAGTAATCGGCTTTCGTACCGACGAGTAATAGTAGATTTCCGGCGCTCGAAAGGCGAGAAAAGAACGCCCTGAACGCCGACTATCGTTCGTGCTCCACGGGGCGGATGCACGCCTCAACTTCGCTACGCTTGTAGAGCAATCGCTTGCCGAATTTGTAGGCAGTGGGAACGTGGGAGCGCCGCTTGCAGCGGGCGACGTGGAGAGCGTTTTCGGTGGTGCGGAGGTACGCAGCGGTCTCCCGGTGCGTCATCCACTCGGATGATGAGTTAGACATGGCTATGCCTTGAAGAAGATTGATGCGGGAATCAACTTCCACGGGCCACCATTGCGGTTGAGCCCGGTCAGGGGGTATGCGAGGCGCGAGGCCTGCATTTCACGGTCGCTTGCGTACCGCACTATCCCTGACCAAAGAGGTCTTGGAGGCATCATATCGTGGGCAATTCGGGCGTCAACGCGTATCGTTTGCGCTACGGCAAACTACCGTTCGTCTGAAAGTTTGCAGCTCAATTTGCTAGCGATTTTCCTAGCGAACTAACACCGCTATACGCGATCCTCCAAATGAAAACTATCGTTTACGGAATCCCGAACTGCGACACCGTCAAGCGCGCCCGCGCCTGGCTCGACGAACACGGCGTGGACTACAGCTTCCACGACTTCAAGAAACAGGGCGTTCCCGAGGCCGACCTCGACCAGTGGCTGAAGACGCCCGGCTGGGAGGCCCTGGTCAACCGAAAGGGCACCACCTGGCGCAAGCTGGACGAAGCTACCCGCGAGGGCGTGGTCGACGCAGCCTCGGCCCGCGCCGTGCTGCTGGCCAACCCCAGCCTGATCAAGCGGCCGGTGGTCAACTGGGGCCCGAAAAAGCCCGTTACGACGGGATTCGACGCCGAAGCCTGGGCTGTCAACGCCGTGTAAATCCCGGAACCCGGCCCGCCGCCCCGGCGTCGAAACCCGATCCGCAGGAGAGATACACCATGAACAATCGCACTTTTCGCACTCTCGCCGGCATTTCCGTGGCCGGCGTGCTGGCTGCGGGCACCGGCTTCGCGCAGGCCCAGCAGAACCAGGTGGTCCAGGCCCGGGTGATCTCCGCCACCCCGATCCGCGAAACGACCGGCAGCGACGTGAACTACAACGTCACGTACGAGTACAACGGGCGCCAGTACACCACCCGCATGAACACCCGGCCCGGCGCGACCATTCCGATCCAGGCCAGCGGCTACGGCGTGACGACCTCGCCGGTGGCGCCGCAGTCGCAGTTGCAGGCCTACCCGGTCGAGGCCAACAACGGCGGCTACGCCCCGCAATCCGGCGGTTCGCCGTGGGACAACGTGGTGCCTGAGCCGGGCGTCGTCGTCTCCAGCGCTCCGGCGCCGGTCTACCAGCCGGCACCCGTGTACAGCGCCCCCGTGTACACCGCGCCCGTCTACGTGGAGCCGGCCTACACGTACCCCTATGCCTATCCCTACGTCTACCCGCCTGTCGGCATCTCGCTGAACCTCGGCTATTCGCGCGGCTGGGGCGGCGGCTATTACCGCGGCTACGGCTATCGCGGCTGGGGTGGCTACCGCGGCGGCTGGCACCGCTGAGGCACGGGCTGGCGGCCCGCAGCGCCCGAGCCCCTAAAATCGAGGACTTTTCCAACCCTTGACGGGTGCGCCGCTGGTGCGGTGCGTCCTCGATTCGCCGGCCGCCCAGGCGCCGGCGCCACCCAATGACGACGACTACCGACACTCTGAACAGCGCCGCAGTGGCCACCAAGGCCAATGTGTATTTCGACGGCAAGTGCGTGAGCCACAGCCTCACGCTTGCGGACGGCACGAAGAAATCGGTCGGCGTGATCCTGCCGTCCACCCTCACCTTCAACACCGGCGCCCCCGAGATCATGGAAGGCACCGCCGGCAGCTGCGAATACCAACTCGCAGGTTCCGACGAGTGGGTCGCCTCGGGCCCCGGCCAGAAGTTCAACGTGCCCGGCAACTCCAGCTTCAAGATCCGCGTGACGGGCGAGCCCTACAGCTACATCTGCCATTTCGGCTGAACCGCGAACCGCTAACCGGACCCCTGACATGTCGACCATCCTCCAAAACGTTCCCGCCGGCCAGAAGGTCGGCATTGCCTTCTCCGGCGGCCTGGACACCAGCGCGGCGCTCCACTGGATGCGCAACAAGGGCGCCATTCCCTACGCCTACACCGCCAACCTCGGCCAGCCCGACGAGCCCGACTACGACGAGATCCCCCGCAAGGCGATGCTCTACGGCGCCGAGAACGCCCGCCTGATCGACTGCCGCGCGCAGCTTGCCAACGAAGGCATCGCCGCCCTGCAGGCCGGCGCCTTCCACGTCACCACCGCCGGCGTCACCTACTTCAACACCACGCCGCTGGGTCGCGCCGTCACCGGCACGATGCTGGTGTCGGCCATGAAGGAAGACGACGTCCACATCTGGGGCGACGGCAGCACCTACAAGGGCAACGACATCGAGCGCTTCTACCGCTACGGCCTGCTGACCAACCCCGCCCTCAAGATCTACAAGCCCTGGCTCGACCAGGTCTTCATCGACGAGCTGGGCGGCCGCGCCGAGATGTCGGCGTTCATGCAGAAGGCCGGCTTCGCCTACAAGATGTCGGCCGAGAAGGCCTACTCGACCGACTCCAACATGCTCGGCGCCACGCACGAGGCCAAAGACCTCGAGCACCTGAACAGCGGCATCACGATCGTGCAGCCCATCATGGGCGTGGCCTTCTGGAAGGACGAGGTCGAGGTCAAACGCGAGACCGTCTCGGTGCGCTTCGAGCAGGGCGTGCCCGTCGCGCTGAACGGCGTGCGTTACTCGAACCTGGTCGACCTGATCCTCGAAGCCAACCGCATCGGCGGCCGCCACGGCCTGGGCATGAGCGACCAGATCGAGAACCGCATCATCGAGGCCAAGAGCCGCGGCATCTACGAGGCTCCCGGCCTGGCGCTGCTGTTCATTGCCTACGAGCGCCTGGTCACCGGCATCCACAACGAGGACACCATCGAGCAGTACCGCGACAACGGCCGCAAGCTCGGCCGCCTGCTCTACCAGGGCCGCTGGTTCGACCCGCAGGCCATCATGCTGCGCGAGACGGCGCAGCGCTGGGTGGCACGCGCCATCACCGGCGAGGTGACGGTCGAGCTGCGCCGCGGCAACGACTACTCGATCATGAACACCGAGTCGGCCAACCTCACGTACAAGCCCGAGCGCCTGAGCATGGAAAAGGTCGAAGGCGCGTTCACCCCGCTGGACCGCATCGGCCAGCTGACGATGCGCAATCTCGACATCACCGACACGCGCGAGAAGCTGGGCATCTACACGCAGGTCGGCCTGCTGTCGTCGAGCGAAGGCGCTTCGCTGCCGAAGCTGGCGAACGACGGCGACGCGAGCTGATAGCGACGACCCCGGTCTCCAATGAAAACGGGCCCCTCGGGGCCCGTTTTTCTTGAGTGCGCTACTGCCGACAGAGTCGGGTCAGTCTCCGCCGCCTCCACCGCAGCCACCGCCACATCCACCACCGCCGTCGGATGAGCCCCCGTCGCCCGATCCACCACCGTCGCCGCTGCTCGACGACTCGCTGCCGCCGAACCCGCTGGCATCGCCAGCGCTGCCACCATCGGACGAAGAGTCGCTGAAGCTGGTGCCGCAATGTGAGTCGGAGCCGATGTGGCGCTCGACCGCCCGGCAATCGGGCACGTAGTGGAAGCCTCCGGCGATCGCGAACTTGATGTCCAGCGCAAACAGCAGCGGCAGGCGCGCCGGCTTGCGCGGATCGATGCTCTCCTCCTTGCAGGCCCAGTACCAGGTGCGGCGCAGGCCGTCGTTGCGCCGTGCGTCCCTGCCCAGCACCTCGGCCGGGCTGTGGTGCAGCATGCCGCCGAAGGCCGCCTTGCACCAGTTCTGGTAGCCCTGCGTGTGCAGGATGAACTCGTGCCAGGCCGTATCGACCACCTTCGAGGGCATGGCCACGAACTTGCGGTCGCTGCGCAGGTGCGCCATGAAAAACTGCCGCAGGCCGCGCAACACCAGTTCGGCGTCGCGCCGGCTGAGTTGCGGGTGCGCCTCGCACAGCTTGCCGATGAGAAAAGGCGGCAGCCGTGCCTCGCGGATGAACTGGCGCCGCAGGCTGGTCTCGAGGAACTTGAGCACCGCCGAGAAGAGCAGTGCAAACACGATCACCGCCACCACCGAGCCCCAGCGGCGCGTGCCCAGGAACAACGCGAGCAACGCAACGAGCGGCACCGCCCGGCGGGCCCACACCAGCGCGCCGATGCGGCGGCGGTAGTTCAGTTGCAGGAAGTCGAGATCCATGCCGCCGAACGGTCCGTCAGACTACCACCGGCTCAGGCTCCAGCCGGATGCCGAAGCGCTCGTACACGCTGGTCTGGATGGCCTTGGCCAGGGTCATCACCTCGCCGCCGGTCACCGGGTTCTCGCGGCCGCCGCGGTTGACCAGCACCAGCGCCTGCCGCTCGTAGACGCCGGCGTTGCCCACCGACTTGCCCTTCCAGCCGCAGGCATCGATGAGCCAGCCGGCCGCCAGCTTGATGCTGCCGTCGTCCATCGGGTAGTGAACGATCTTGGGGTCGCGCGCGATGATGTCGGCGCACTGCTCGGGCGTGACGGTCGGGTTCTTGAAGAAGCTGCCGGCATTGCCCAGCACCCGCCAGTCGGGCAGCTTGGCGCGGCGGATGGCGCAGATCCAGTCGAAGATGTCCTGCGCGCTCGGCGTGAAGTTGCCGGTCTCCTCCATCTTGCGTTCGAGATCGAGGTAGCCGACCACAGCCTTCCAGGGCTTGGGCAGGCGAAAGCGCACCCGGGTGATCACAGCCTTGCCCGCCAGGCCGAAATCGTTCGGGCCGCTGCGCACGTGCTTGAAGACCGAGTCGCGATAGCCGAAGGCGCACTGAGCTGCATCGAGGGTGAAGCTGCGGCCGGTTTCGAGATCGAAGGCGTCGAGCGAATCGAAGCGGTCCTGCAGTTCGACACCGTAGGCGCCAATGTTCTGCACAGGCGAGCCGCCCACCGTGCCCGGGATGAGCGCCAGGTTTTCCAGCCCCGGATAGCCGTTGCGCACCATCCACTCGACGGCGTCGTGCCAGGTTTCGCCCGCGCCGGCCTCCACGATCCAGGCACGCGGCGTTTCTTCGAGCAGCCGGAGGCCCTTGATCTCGACCTTCAGCACCAGCGACTTGACGTCGCCCGTCAGCACGATGTTGCTGCCGCCGCCCAGCACGAAACGGGGCGCGTCGCGCCATGCCGGATCGGCATGCAGCGCGGCCAGATCGGCCTCGCCGGCAATGCGCGCCAGATGCTGCGCACGCGCGACGATGCCGAAGCTGTTGTAGGGCTGCAGCGGGACGTTGGACTCCACGATCATGGGAGAATTGTCGCATCTGCACCCGTGAAGAATTCAGGAGAGAGTCCATGCCGTCCTTCGATACCGTCTGCGAACCCAACCTTCCCGAGGTGAAGAACGCAGTCGAGAACACCGCCAAGGAAATCGCAACGCGCTTCGATTTCAAGGGCACGGCCGCCGCCGTCGAGCTCAAGGACAAGGAAATCACGATGATCGGCGACGCCGAGTTCCAGCTCGTCCAGGTCGAGGACATCCTGCGCAGCAAGCTCACCAAGCGAAGCGTCGACGTGCGCTTCCTCGACAAGGGCGACGTCCAGAAGATGGGCGGCGACAAGGTCAAGCAGGTCATCAAGGTCAAGAGCGGCATCGAAAGCGATCAGGCCAAGAAGATCACCCGCATCGTCAAGGACAGCAAGCTCAAGGTGCAGGCCGCGATCCAGGGCGACGCGGTGCGCATCACCGGCGCCAAGCGCGACGACCTGCAGGCGGCCATGGCACTGATCAAGAAGGACGTGCCGGACATGCCGCTCACCTTCAACAACTTCAGGGATTGACGCACACCCCCAGGCTTGCCCACTTCGTGTGGCCGCCACCCCCCTCGCCGGGGGCAATACCGGCGGCCCGGCGGAGCCGGTTCCGCGGTATTCCTGGTCTATTCACGCCGAACAACCGGCACTTGGAGTAGCAAGCCTCGTATGAAAAAACTCGTCGTCGCAGCGCAGCTCTTCATTGCCGCTGCCGTGGCGCACGCAGCCGGTTCGGTCACCCTGACCGGCAGCATCGGCAGCCGCGCGATCCTGATCGTGAATGGCAATCCGCCCAAGACAGTGGCGGTCGGCGAGAGCTACCAGGGCGTGAAGCTGGTGTCGCTGCAGGCCGACCAGGCGGTGGTCGAGCTCGAGGGCAAGCGCGTCAGCCTGCGCATGGACACGCCGGTCAGCATCGGCGGCGGGGGTGGTGGCGGAGGCGGCGGCAGCCGCGTGGTGCTGTCCGCCGACAGCCGCGGCCACTTCATGACGCAGGGCGCCATCAACGGCCGGCCGGTCACCTTCATGCTCGACACGGGCGCGACGGCCGTCGCGCTCTCGGCCGACGATGCACAGCGCATCGGCCTGGACTACAGCAAGGGCCAGCGCGTCATGATGAACACGGCCAACGGCACGACCACCGGCTACCGGCTGCGCCTGCAGTCGGTGCGCGTGGGCGACGTGGAGGTGTATGACATCGACGCCATCGTCTCGCCGCAGGGCATGCCCTACGTACTGCTGGGCAACAGCTTCATCAACCGCTTCTCGATGCGTCGCGACGCGGACCAGATGGTCCTCGAGAAGCGGTACTAGTTGCTCGCCCCCAGGCTGCGCGCACTGCGTGCGCTTCGCCAACCCCCTACCGGGGGCGGGCCGGCCGCTTCGGGCGGCCGTGCGCGGCGGCCCTCGCGAACAGACTTCCCCTGCCGCTCAGGCCTGCGCGGCCGTGACGACGATCTCGATCTTGTAGGCCGCGTTGGCCATCTTGGCCTGCACGGTGGCGCGCGGCGGCGTGTTGCCGGCCGGAATCCATGCGTCCCACACCTCGTTCATCGCGGTGATGTCGTTGATGTCGGCCAGGAAGATCTGCGTCATGAGAATGCGCGACTTGTCGCTGCCGGCCTCGGCCAGCAGGCGGTCGACCATGCCGAGCACCTGCGTGGTCTGGCCGCGGATGTCCTGGGTGGTGTCGTCGGGCACCTGGCCTGCGAGGTAGATGGTGCCGTTGTGCACGGCCGTCTCCGAGAGACGCGGGCCGACGTGATAGCGGGTGATGGAAGCCATGGAGAGTGTTCTTTCTTCAGGTTGATTTCTTCTTGGAGCCGAGCTTCGACTCCGTGCCGGCCGCGAGCCGGCGGATGTTTTCGCGGTGCCGCCAGATCAGGAGCAGGCTCATCGCAATGATCGCGACCAGCGCCGTGCGGTCGAGCGGCCATGCGATGCCGCCGCCGATCAGGTAGTAGGCCGGCGCAAAGAAGGCGGCCACCAGCGACGACAGCGACGAATAGCGGAAAAAGACGGCAATGATCAGCCAGGTGGCGCCGGTTGCCAGCCCCAGCCAGGGCGCGACGCCCACCAGCACGCCGGCAGCGGTGGCCACGCCCTTGCCGCCCTGGAAGCCGAAGAACACCGGATACAGGTGTCCGAGGAACGCCGCCAGCCCGGCCAGCGCGGCAACACCCTCCCCCAGCCCCCACTGCGCGCCGAACTGGTGAATCAGGAACACCGGCACCCAGCCCTTGAGCGCGTCGAGCAGCAGCGTCGCGAGCGCCGCGCCCTTGTTGCCCGAGCGCAGCACGTTGGTGGCGCCGGGGTTCTTGCTGCCGTAGCTGCGCGGATCGGCCATGCCGAGCGCCTTGCTGACGATGACCGCGAACGAAAGCGAGCCGATCAGGTACGACGCCACGATGGCAATGATGGAAGGCAAGGTGAAACTCAAGACGGCACTCCGCGAGGGATGGTTGTTTTTCTATCCGGCGACGACCGCCAGAGGCAGCGGTTGAATTCAGAGGACGGTGGCGTCGCCATGGCGCCGGCTATTCTGCCAGCGCGCATTGCACGGGCTTCGCGCCCAGCAGGGCCACGCACACCTGCGGATCGATGCCGATCAGGTAGCCGCGCCGCCCGCCGTTGAGCACGATGCGCGGCAGCTCGAGCACGGTCGCCTCCACATACACCGGCATCTCGCGCCGCGTGCCGAAGGGCGAGGTGCCGCCCACCATGTAGCCACTGTGCCGCTGCGCCACCTCGGGCTTGCAGGGCTCGACCGATTTCGCGCCGATCTGGCGCGCGAGGTTCTTGGTCGACACCGTGCGGTTGCCGTGCATCAGCACGATCAGCGGCTTGGCGTCCTGGTCCTGCATCACCAGCGTCTTGATGACGGTGAACGGGTCCAGCCCCAGCATCTCGGCGCCGCGCTGCGCGCCGCCATGCTCGACGTACTCGTAGGGGTGCTCGGTAAAGGCGATCTTGTGCGCGCGCAGCAACTGCGTAGCGGGTGTCTCGGAGGTGTGGGTGCTCTTCTTGGCCATCTCGGTGGCAGTCCCTGGTTCAGGATTGCTTCAGGAAATTTATTGTTTTACGATAAAAATTTGCCGTATCCCATTGAATACCGGCTCACGCATGCAGCATACGCCAGCCCCGGCCGCCACGCCCTCGTTCTACCTGAAGCGCCACGCGCAGGTCGTGCAGGCGCTCGTCCTGGCCGGGGCTGCGCTGCTTGTCGCGCAGCCGGTGCTGCTGCTCACGGCCAGCGACTGGCTCGAAATCTTCGGCCTCGGCAGTTTCCTCGGCCTGCCCAACCTGCCGGCCGACGCAGCGGGCCGCTGGCGCACCGCGCTGGTCAGCCTGCTGCCGGTGGGTGGCGGCCTCTACGCGCTGCTGCATCTCTGGCGGCTGTTCGGCGAGTACGGCCGTGGCCGCGTCTTCGGCGCCACGGCTCAAGACGCGCTGGTGCGATTCGCGTGGGCCGTGCTGCTGCTGGCGTTGCTGCTTCCGCTGGCGCGCGGACTGATGACCGTGGCGCTCAGCATCGGCAACCCGCCGGGCCAGCGCTTCCTGTCGATCAGCATCGCGTGGTTCGACTGCCTGCACATCCTCTTCGGCGCCGTGCTCGTGGCCATCGCCCGCGTCATGGTCGAGGCCCGGCGCCTGGCCGACGACAACGCCGGCTTCGTCTGATCCCGCCATGCCCATCGTCGTGAACCTCGATGTGATGCTCGCCCGCCGCAAGATGCGCTCGCGCGAACTGGCGGAGCATGTCGGCATCACCGAACAGAATCTCTCGCTGCTCAAGAGCGGCAAGGTGCGCGGCGTGCGCTTCGACACGCTGGAGCGCATCTGCGAGGCGCTGCAATGCCAGCCTGGCGACCTGCTCGAGTGGCAGCCGCCACCGCCGCCAGAGGGCTGATGCGCCGCCCCGCCCTGACGGCGCTCGTGCTGGCCGTGGTGGCGATGCACGCGGCGGGGCTCTGGCTGCTGGTGGTCGCTACGAAGCCGCATGGCAGCATTGCCGGCCCGCCGAAGCGCATCGCCATGGAAGTGGTGCAGGTCGTGCCTCCCGTGAAGGCCGCGCCTCCTGCGCGGCTGAAGGAAGCAGTGCCGCGAGCTCCGGCCTTGCGCCCGGCAACCAGGCGTTCGACCATCGCCACTCGCGACAACTCGATCACGGCACCCACTGCACCGACCGCAGCCGCGGAGCCGCCGCAAACCACAAGCCTCCCGCCCCTGATCCTCAACTCGGAAAGCACCCGTCGCGCCCTGCGCGACGTGGGCCGCGAGCGCTCCTTTGCCGACCGGGCCAGCCAGGACCTCAACGGCAGCCCGCGCCCGGCCTTCGATTCGAGGTTGAGCGCAGGCGTCGCGGGGGCCGCGCACGGCGACTGCATGAAGGGCCAGTTCAAGGGCAGCAACATGGGCCTGTTGAGCCTGCCCGCGCTCGCGCTGGCAGCAGCCCAGGGCGAATGCGCCCGTTGATCTACTGACTCACGCCGCAGGGTCGCGGATTTCCCAGCGGATCTTGTCGATCTCGGCCAGCACTTCCGGCGACAGCGTGGTGCCGTACGCGTCCAGGTCTTCTTCCAGCTGCGCCAGCGAGGTCACGCCGATGATCGTGCTCGCCACCTGCCACTTGGTGTAGCAGAAGGCCAGCGCCAACTGCGTCGGCGTCAGGCCGTTGTCTCGCGCGAGCTGGTTGTAGCGCTTCGCGGCGCGCAGCGAATCGGGGCGGCCCCAGCGCTGCTTGCGCACCGATTCGTAGCTGGAGATGCGCGCGCCCTTCGGCGCATCCGGCCCCTCGATGCCGCTCTGGTCGTACTTGCCCGTCAGCAGGCCGAAGGCCAGCGGCGAATACGCCAGCAGCGAAACACCCAGCCGGTGCATCGTTTCGTCCAACCCGTTCTCGTGGCCGCGGCTGATGAGGCTGTACACGTTCTGCACCGTGGCCACACGCGGCAGCCCGTGCTGCTCGGCCAGCCGCACGAACTCGTGCACGCCGTAGGGCGTTTCGTTCGACAGGCCGATGGCGCGCACCTTGCCCGCCTTCACCAGCTTGCCCAGCGCCTCGAGCTGCTCGTGGATCGGCGTCTTCGAGGTTTCCTTCGCCGGGTCGTAGTAGATGTTGCCGAACAGCGGCACGTGGCGCTCGGGCCAGTGGATCTGGTACAGGTCGATGACGTCGGTGCGCAGCCGCTTCAGGCTGGCGTTGCACGAGGCCTCGATGTCGGCCGCCGTCATGCCGCTGCCTTCACGCACCCAGGGCATGCCGCGCGAGGGGCCGGCCACCTTGGTCGCAACCACCAGCTTCTCGCGCGCGCCGGGGTTGGCGGCGAACCAGTTGCCGATGATGGTCTCGGTGACGCTGTAGGTTTCCTTGCGCGTGGGCACCGAGTACATCTCGGCGGTGTCGATGAAATCGACGCCCCGCTCCAGCGAGCGACTCAGGATGGCGTGGGAGGTGGGCTCGTCGACCTGTTCGCCGAAGGTCATCGTGCCGAGGCAGATCGGGGTGACGTGCAGGTCGCTTTGACCGAGTTGGATCTTTTTCATGCGCGGGATGCTACCGCCCTGCCCCATGGCCCGCTGGCCGGCGCGCCAAAACCCGAGCGCCGCGCGTCCGAGCACTGTCCTGTGCCGGACTGCGTCAGTACAAAGGCCTCCTTATCATCGACGCCCATGTACCAAGCCCTCCGCCCCTCCCGCAGCGAATTCGTGCCCGTGCGCAACCTCAGCTACCACGTGCGGCTGTGGGGCCAGCCTTCCGACACGCGCCCGCCGCTGGTGCTGGTGCACGGCTGGATGGACGTGGCAGCGTCGTGGCAGTTCGTGGTCGACGCGATGGAAGAAGACCGCTTCATCATCGCCCCCGACTGGCGCGGCTTCGGCCTCACCGACGGCGGCGGCGTCGACAACTACTGGCTCGCCGACTACCTGGCGGACCTCGAGTGGCTGCTCGACCACTACGCGGGCGAAGGCGAAAGCGGCCGGCAGGTCGACCTCGTCGGCCACAGCATGGGCGGCAACGTCGCCATGCACTACGCCGGCGTGCGGCCCCAACGCATCCGCCGCCTCGTCAACCTCGAAGGCTTCGGCATGCCCGCGCGCAAGCCCGACGAAGCCCCCGCGCGCTACGGCCAGTGGATCGACGAACTCAAGCGCCTGCACCGCGGCGAGATGGCGCTGGCCGGCTACTCGGCCGTGGACGGCGTGGCCCGCCGCCTCATGAAGACCAACCCGCGCCTCACGCCCGACAAGGCCAACTGGCTCGCCAGCCACTGGTCGGTGAACCACGCGCAGCCCGACGGCAGCGAGCGCTGGCAGATCCTCGGCGAGGCGGCGCACAAGATCGTCAACGCACACATCTTCCGCGTCGACGAAACGCTGGCGCTCTATTCGCGCATCACCGCGCCGCTGCTGATGGTCGAGGCCTCCGACGACAGCCTGCAGGGCTGGTGGAAGAACCGCTACACGCTCGACGAATTCCACGAGCGCCTGAAGTCGGTCGGCAACGTGCGCATCGAGCGCCTGGAAGACGCCGGCCACATGCTGCATCACGACCAGCCGCAGATCGTGGCGCGGATGATCGAAGACTTCCTGGCGGCGGGCTGAAGCAATTCAACCGCGGCGCGATTCGCTGTCCAGGCTCGCCATCTGCGCCGCTGCATAGCGGTCGCCGGCGGCGGCGCCCTTCGGCACGGCGCGCTCGATGGCCGCGAAATCATCGGGCCCCAGCTTCACGTTCAACGCGCCGAGCGCTTCGTCGAGCCGCGTGCGCTGCCGCGCGCCGACCAGCGGCACGATGTCCTCGCCCTGCGCAGCCACCCATGCGATGGCGATCTGCGCGACGGTCACGCCCTTCGCGTCGGCGATCCTGCGCAGCGCCTCGACCAGCGCGAGGTTGCGATCCACGTTCTCGCCCTGGAAGCGCGGGCTGTGCGCGCGGAAATCCTTCGCGCCCGCGGCATCCTTCTTCCAGTGCCCACTGATCAGTCCGCGCGACAGCACACCATAAGCGGTGATGCCGATGCCCAGTTCGCGGCAGGTGGCGAGGATGTCGTCCTCGATGCCGCGGGAGATCAGCGAATACTCGATCTGCAGGTCGCAGACCGGATGCACCGCCGCCGCTTTGCGGATGGTGTTCGAGCCCACTTCCGACAGGCCGATGTGGCGCACGTAGCCCGCCTTCACCAGGTCGGCGATGGCGCCCACCGTGTCCTCGATCGGCACGTTCGGGTCGAGCCGGGCCGGACGGTAGATGTCGATGTGGTCCACGCCCAGGCGCTGCAGCGAATAGGTCGCGAAGTTCTTCACCGCAGCCGGCCGCGCGTCGTAGCCGACCCAGCCGCCGGCCGGGTCGCGCATGGCGCCGAACTTCACGCTGACCAAAGCCGCATCGCGCTGCGAGGGCTTCAGGCCCTTCAGGGCCTCACCGATCAGCATCTCGTTGTGGCCGCTGCCGTAGAAGTCGCCGGTGTCGAGCAGGGTGATGCCCGTGTCCATGGCTGCGTGGATGGTGGCGATGCTTTCCGCGCGGTCGGAGGGGCCGTACATGCCCGACATGCCCATGCAGCCGAGGCCGATGGCCGAGACCTTGGGGCCGGTAGCACCGAGTTGGAGTGTGTTCATTGGAGCTGTCCTTTCAGGGGAGCCGGACGCGATGGCGAGCGGCATGGCGGTAGTCTGGAAGCAAACACGCCGTTCGATAATCCGTCCGCCATCGCACGGGTTGTGCGGAAAAACGCACAATCTCGCGATGACCGAACCCGATCTCTCCGACTTGGGCGCCTTCGTGGCAGTCACCCGCGCGCGTGGTTTCCGGGGCGCGGCCGCCTTGCGGGGCGTATCGCCCTCCTCGCTGAGCGAGGCCATGCGCAGGCTCGAAGCGCAGCTGGACGTGCGACTGCTGAACCGCACCACGCGCAGCGTGACGCCGACCGAAGCGGGCCAGCGGCTGCTCGACCGCATCTCGCCCGCGCTGGACGACATCGCCGGCGCGCTCGACACGCTCAACAGCTTTCGCGACAGCCCCACCGGCACCCTGCGGCTCAACGTGCCGACCATCGTGGCGCAGCGCGTGCTGCCGCCGCTGGCCAGCCGCTTCCTGCGCACGCACCCGGGCATCACGCTGGAGATCACGACCAACGACACCTTCATCGACGTGCTCGCGGCCGGCTTCGACGCGGGAGTGCGCTACGACGAGAGCATCGCCCGCGACATGATCGCCGTGCCCCTGGGCCCACGCACCCAGCGGTTCGTGGCCGCGGCATCGCCGGCCTACCTCGCCGAGCACGGCGTGCCGAAGCACCCGACCGACCTGCTGCGGCACGCCTGCATCGGCCATCGCTTTCCCAGTGGCGTGCTCGCGGCCTGGGGCTTCGTGCGCAAGGGCAAGACCGTGAAGATCACGCCGAGCGGGCCGCTCATCGCATCGATGCTCGACCTCGAGCTGCATGCGGCCGAGTCGGGCCTGGGCGTGATCTGCACCTTCGACGAGTACCTGCGCCCTTCCATCGAGCGAGGCACGCTGGCGCCGGTCCTTGAGGACTGGTGGCAAGGCTTCTCGGGGCCTTTCCTCTACTACCCGAGCCGTACGCACATGCCGGCGCCGCTGCGGGCCTTCGTCGATTTCCTGAAGGCGCAGAGCCAGCCCGACTGATATTTGCCGAGCGGATAACCAAGCGCGTGAATCTTCGTTCGCGCGCCACCTGCCGCGCCCTAGAGTGCCCAACTCCTTTCGCCGTCCCCCTGGAGTTGTCGTCATGTCTTCCTCTTCGCGCGCACCGTCCTGGCTGCGCCGCTTCGCACCGCTGCTCGGTGGCTTCACCCTGAGCCTGGCTGTGCAGCTTTCCGCCCACGCCGCCGACCTGCGCGTGGGCTTCATGCCCGGCCCGTACCGCGATGCCTTCACGAACGGCATCGAGCCCCAGCTGAAGAAGCTGGGCTACACCGTCAAGTACGTCGAGTTCAGCCAGGGCGTGCAGCCCAACGACGCGGTGGAGCGCGGCCAGATCGACGCCAACATCTTCCAGCACACGCTGTACCTAGCGGCCACCAACAAGCAGCAGGGCTTCGACCTGGTGCCGGTGGTGCACGTGCCGACGCCGCCGATGGGCCTCTACTCGCAGCGCCACAAGTCGCTCGACACGGTGCCTGATGGCGCCACCGTCACGCTGCCCTCGGACCCGGTGAACGCGGCGCGCGCGCTCAACATCCTCGCGGGCATCGGCTGGGTGACGCTCAAGCCGGGCGTGAGCCCGATCTCGGTGTCGGAGCGCGACATCGTGGCCAACCCCAAACGCCTGAAGCTCGTGCCGCTCGAAGCCGCGCAGGCCCCGCGCTCGCTGGCCGACGCCGACATCGCGGCCGTGCAGGGCAACTTCGCGATCGCCTCGGGGCTCAAGCTCACCGAGGCGCTGAAGCTGGAGAACATGACGCTGCCCTACGTGAACGTGGTGGCCGTCAAGCGCAGCAACGAGAAGGCGAAGTTCGCGCAGGACATCGCGGCCGCCTACCAGTCCGCCGAGTTCCAGCGCTTCTTCAAGGCAAACCCGGCATGGGCCGGCTACCGACTGCCGGACTACTTCTCCCAATGAGCCTTCCGAACAAGACCCGGCCACGACAGCTGCACCTCAACGTCAACATCCTGCATTCGGGCTTCGTGCCCTCGGCGTGGCGCCTGCCGGAGAGCGATCCGCGGGCCTTCGCCGACATCGCGCACTACATCCGCACGGCGCAGATCGCCGAGGCGGGCAAGCTCGACGCGGTGTTCCTCGCGGACAACGCGGCCATCGTCGACCAGATCCACTTCCGCCCGATCACCGCGCTGGAGCCCACGGTGCTGCTGGCCTGCGTGGCCGCTGCCACCACGCACATCGGCCTGATCGCCACCGCATCGACCAGCTACAACGAGCCCTACAACATCGCCCGCCGCTTCGCCACGCTCGACCATGTGAGCGGCGGCCGCGCGGGCTGGAACGTGGTGACCACGGCCGACCTGCCCTCGGCGCGGAACTTCGGCCTCGACACCGTGCCCGACCATGCGAAGCGCTATGCGCGCGCCTCGGAGTTCACCGACATCGTGAAGGCGCTGTGGGACAGCTGGGAAGACGACGCCTTCGTCGGCGACAAGGCCACCGGCAGCTTCATCGACACGACCAAGGTGCATGCCATTGCGCACCGCGGCGAACACTTCGCGGTGCAGGGGCCGCTGAACCTGCCTCGCCCGCCGCAGGGGCACCCGGTGCTGGTGCAGGCCGGGGCTTCCGCTGACGGGCGCGAGCTGGCGTCGCGCCACGCGGAGGCGGTGTTCTCGGCCTCGCAGTCTTTCGAGGAGTCGCTGGCCTATGCCAGCGCGCTGAAGACGCGCGCCGCCGAACTGGGCCGCGGCCCCGACGCGGTCAAGGTGCTCGCGGGCCTGACCACCATCGTCGGCTCCACCGAGGCCGAAGCCATTCGCCGGCGCGACGAACTGGTCGACCTGATCCCGTGGGACTACAGCCTCACGCGCATCGCCGGCACGCTGGGCATCACGCCCGACCGGCTGAAGCTGGACGAGCGCCTGCCCGACAACCTGCCGCTGCCCGCCAATGGCAACGGCAACCACACCTTCTTCAACGCGGTGGTCGCGGCAGGCCGCACGCACGGCTACACGGTGCGCCAGCTGATCCGCGAACTCGCGGGCGGCGGCGGGCACCGTGTGATCGTCGGCACGCCGGAGCAGATCGCGGACGACATCGAGCGCTGGTTCAAGGCGGGTGCGGCAGACGGGTTCAACCTGATGCCAGATGCGCTGCCGCACGGGCTGCAGGATTTCGTGGACGGCGTGGTGCCGATCCTGCGCAAGCGCGGGATCTTCCGCACGGAGTACGAGGGGCGCACGCTGCGCGATCACTTGGGGCTGGCGCGGCCTGGCGGGAGAACGGCGCAACGACTGG
Source organism: Variovorax sp. 679 (assembly GCF_003952185.1). GTDB lineage: Bacteria > Pseudomonadota > Gammaproteobacteria > Burkholderiales > Burkholderiaceae_C > Variovorax. The sequence goes on from NZ_RXFS01000001.1 coordinate 50,259, forward strand.
CTGCCTGAAGCGCGACAGGCAAGGCAAAGTAAAAGGCCGCGAGAACCGCGGCCTTTTTCGTTTTCCTTTTCGTCACTCCTCGTCGGCGTCGTTGCCCGTGAGCGACAGCACTTCCTCGACGAAGGCCTCGAAGAGCGGCAGCTCCGCGGGAAGGCCCTCGATGGATTCGGCCTCGCCCGCATCGAAGAAATGCGGCTTGCCCGCCGGCATCGAGGCCCACTCGCCGGCTTCCAGCAGCAGCCCCAGATAGCCGTCGGCGGTCGGCACATAGAACAAGCCCGCGCTGTCGAGCACGCGCTGCCCCTTCTTCTTGCCGCGCCCCCAGCTCACGCCCTGCCCGGCCAGGTGTTCGGTGATCCAGCCGTCGCACACATGCGTGTCGCGCCAGCTTCCCTGAGCATCGAATACGGCCAGAACGGGCATGGGATGTCCTTTTCCGAAGGAAGAGTTATTGCAGGAAGCTGGGCTTGGCGTAGCCCTGGAACTTGCTGTCGACCACCGCCTTGAATTCCTTCGATCGGTAGGCCTCGGCGATGTCCTTGGCCCACTGGGTGTTCTTGTCGGCGGTCTTCACGGCGACCACATTCAGGTAGTAGTCGGGCGTCTTCTCGAGCACCACAGCCTCGGTGAGCTTCAGGCCCGACGAGATCGCGAAGTTGCCGTTGACGATGGCGTACTCGGTGTCGCCGAGCGAGCGCGGCAGCTGGGCGGCTTCGAGCGGAATGAACTTCAGCTTCTTCGGGTTCTCGGCCACGTCCTTTTCGGACGCGCGCAGCGGGTCGATGCCGGCTTTGATGGTGATCAGCTTGTTCTGCTCCAGCAGCACCAGCGCGCGGGCCAGGTTGCTCGGGTCGTTCGGCAGCGTCACACGATCGCCTTCCTTCACGTCGGCCAGCGTCTTGCGCTTGGTCGAGTACACGCCCATGGGCGCGATCGGGCCCTGCACCAGTTCGGCGAGGTCGAGCTTCTGGTCGACCGCGAACTTCTTCAGGTAGACCTGATGCTGGAAGAAGTTGGCATCGAGCGAGCCCTGGGCCAGCGCGAGGTTGGGCTGCACGTAGTCGTTGAACTCGACCAGCTTCACCTTGTAGCCCTTCTTCTCGAGGATGGGCACGATGCCCTGCTTGAGCTGGTCGGCGTTGGAGCCGGCGGTGCCGCCGATCACGAGGTTCTTCTTGGCGGGGTCTTGCGCATGGGCCTGCAGCGAGAAGCCGCCCAGCGAAAGGGCTGCCAGCGACAGGGCGAGAACGGAACGGCGCAGGAAAACGGTCTTCATGAGATTGGAGAAACAGTAAGAAAGAAAAGGAATCAGCGCTTGTCGAGCCTGCGTGCCGTGGCGTTGCCGGCGAATTGCAGGATCTGTACCAGCACCACGAGCAGCGCCACGGTGAGCACCATCACGTCGGTCTGGAAACGGTAGTAGCCGTAGCGGATGGCCAGGTCGCCGATGCCGCCGCCGCCCACCACGCCGGCCACGGCGGAGTACGAGAGGAAGCTCACGGCCAGCACCGTCAGCGCCAGCACCAGGCCCGAGCGGGCCTCGACCAGCAGCACGCGCCAGACGATCTGCAGCTCGGTCGCACCCATGGCGTGCGCCGCCTCGATCACGCCGCGCGGCACTTCGCGCAGGCACTGGTCGACCAGCCGCGCCAGGTAGGGAATGGCCGCGAACGACAGCGGCACCGCGGCCGCCAGCGGCCCGATCGACGTGCCCGCGATCACCCGCGTGAACGGCACCAGCGCCACCAGCAGGATGATGAAGGGGAACGAGCGCACCGTGTTTACCAGCCAGTTGAGCACCAGGAACGCCGGCTTGTTCTCCAGCGACTGGCCCGGCCCCAACAGGAACAGCAGGATGCCCAGCGGCCCGCCGATCAGCACGGCGGCCGAAAGGCCGATGGCCAGCATCATGAAGGTCTGGCCGGTAGCGACCCACAGCTCGGGGAGGATGGGGGCGATGTTCTCAAACATAGGCCAGCTCCTGTGCACCGAACTGCGCCGGCGATTGCGCCGAGCGCGATTCGCGCGCCTCGCGCTCGCGGCGGCGCACCAGTTCGTCGATCTCGCGGCCCAGCGCGGTCTTGCGCTCGGCGGCGCCTGCAGCGTCGACCGCAAACTGCTCAACCAGCCGGCCCTTCTCGAGGATGGCCACGTTGCGGCACAGCACCTCGACCACCGACAGTTCATGCGTGACGATCACGATGGTCACGCCGATCTTCTGGTTGATGTCGCGCAACGTCTCCAGCAGCGAGCGGGTGGTTTCGGAATCGAGCGCCGAGGTGGGCTCATCGCACAGCAGCACCTGCGGGCGCGGCGCCAGCGCGCGGGCGATGGCCACGCGCTGCTTCTGGCCGCCGGAGAGCTGGGCCGGGTAGGTGTCGATCTTCTCGACCAGGCCGACCAGGGCCAGGCACTCGCGCACGCGCGCGTCGATCTCGGCCTTGGAGTGGCGGCCGTGGATCTTCAGCGGAAAGGCCACGTTGTCGAACACCGTGGCGTTCTGCAGCAGGTTGAACTGCTGGAAGATCATGCCGATGTTCTGGCGCGTGTCGCGCAGCTCGCTGCGCGAGAGCGTGGTGAGGTCGCGCCCGCCGACGAAGACCTGGCCCGCGTCGGGCCGCTCGAGCAGGTTGATGAGGCGCAGCAGCGTGGACTTGCCGGCGCCGCTCTTGCCGATCAGGCCGAACACGTCGCCCTGCTGGATGTCGAGCGATAGCGATTGCACGGCGTCGAACACCTCGCCGTTGGGCAAGGCGAACGATTTCTGCACCGATTGGAGACGGATGACTGGCGCCGCGTGATCGCCGCGGCCCTGGTCAGGCGTAGGGTGGGTCATGGAGAAGAAGCGCGGCCCGCGCGGGTGGCGCAAGTCGCGTAGGTTCGAAAAAAGGTGCCGAGTATGAAAAGAAACGCAGCGAAAGGGAACGAACAAAAAGGATGCTGTTTATATGCATCTGCACATAAGAAGATGGTGTAGCGAGTTCGACACGCCATATCGATATGCGCATTGGTTCGTTCCCTTCCCGGCCGGGCAATGCCACATTCGCGCCTTCATTTTTTTGTTTTCGCGCAACCATGCACATCACTTTCCGTCGCCGCAGCCTGTTCGTCGCCGCACTGGCCGCCTCTCTCTTCACCGGCGGCGCCGCACTCGCCCAGGACAACAAGAACACCGTCAAGGTCGGCATCTCCGTCGGCAGCGCCGAGCAGGTGTTCGAAGTGGTCAAGAAGGTCGCGGCGAAGGACGGCCTGAATGTTCAGGTCGTGGTGTTCAACGACTACCAGCTGCCGAATGCGGCGCTGGCCTCGGGCGACCTCGACGCCAACGCCTTCCAGCACCAGCCCTTCCTGGACAACCAGAACAAGGCGCGCGGCTTCGACATCGTGCCCGTGGGCCTGACCATCACCGCGCCGCTGGGCTTCTACTCGCGCAAGATCAAGGCCATCGACCAGCTGCCCGACGGCGCCTCGGTCGGCATCCAGAACGATCCGTCGAACGGCAACCGCGCCCTGCTGCTGCTGCAACAGGCCGGCCTCATCACGCTGAAGCCCGAGGCGGTGAAGAACAACACCGCCACGCCGCTCGACGTGGTGACGAACCCGAAGAAGCTCAAGCTGGTGGCGCTCGACGCGGCCCAGCTGCCGCGCTCGCTCGACGACCTGAGCATCGCCGCCATCAACAACGACTACGCCGAGAAGGCGGGGCTGTCGCTCAACAAGGACGCGGTCATCAAGGAAGCCGCCAAGAGCCCCTACGCCAACCTGATCGCCGTGCGCCGCGCCGACAAGGACAAGCCCTGGGCCAAGCGCCTCGTGGCGGCCTACCAGTCGCCCGAGGTGAAGAGCTTCATCGAGACCCAGTTCAAGGGCTCGCTCGTACCGGCGTTCTGACACGCACCCGGTTGTCCCCCTCGCCCCTTGTGCGCTCGCGCCGCGCCCAGGGGGCTTTTTCTTTTTTACGCCTGACATGTGTCTGAAGGTATCTTTCGGGCTTCATCAACCCGGAGGGTCCTTTCCATGTTCTCTCGACGCACCTTTTCCGCCGGCCTTGGCGCCTTCGCGCTGGCCGCCGCGAGCACCGCCCCGGCGCAGCTCGCACTCAAGGAAGCCGGCAACCAGGCACCCGGCCAGATCAGCGTGAGCGGCTCGGCCGCCGTGCGCGTGGCGCCGGACGAGGTCTACCTCACGGTCGGCGTCGAGAGCCGCGACAAGAACCTGCAGGTCGCCACGACCGACAACAGGGAGCGCATCGCCAAGGCGCTGGCGGTCATCAAGCGCTACGGCATCCCCGAGAAGAGCGTGCAGGTCAACTACATCGACGTCCAGCCCACTTACAACTACCAGACCAGCTATACCGTCCCGCAGGCCTACGTTGCCCACAAGAGCATCGGCATCAAGGTGACGAAGCTAGACACCTTCGAGCCGCTGCTGACCGACCTGTACGCGGTGGGCGTGAACCAGGTCGAGAACATCGAATTCCGCAACACCGACATGCGCAAGCACCGCGACAAGGCCCGCGAGCTGGCGGTGATCGCGGCGCGCGAGAAAGCCGATGCGCTGACCTCCCAGCTGGGCGCCAAGCGGGGTCGCGCGATGCGGATCAGCGAAAGCTCGGGCTGGAACTGGGGCGGCTGGAGCGGCCGCTACCGCAACGAGGGGCAGCTGATGCAGCAGAACGTGATGCAGTCCGCCCCGCGCTCCGGCGGCCAGGGCGAAGGCGGCGAAGGCGACCTTTCGGTCGGCCAGATCAGCATCACGGCCACGATCAGCGTCGACTTCCAGCTTGAATAACGCTGCTTCCGGGGTCATCTGCCACCCGTGAGAAAATGGCGGGTTCCCCGGAACACCTCCCACACACAGTCAGGACACCCCATGGACGCAGAACAGATCAACCAAATCGGCGCAATGCTCGCGGACCTGAGCGCCCGCACGGTCGATTTACGGAGGTATCTTTGACTACGATGCCAAAGCCGAACGTCTGAGGACGGTCAACGCATCGCTCGAAGATCCCAACGTCTGGAACGACCCGAAGAAGGCCCAGGAGCTGGGCAAGGAAAAGAAGGCGCTCGACGACGTGGTCGTCACGCTCGACCGGCTCACCAGCGGCCTGTCGGACAACACCGAGCTCTACGAGATGTCGAAGGAAGACGGCGACATCGCCGGCCTGCAGGCCATCTCCGATGACGCCGAAACGCTCGAAGCCGACATCAAGCAGCTCGAATTCCGCCGGATGTTCAACAACCCGGCCGACCCGCTGAACGCCTTCATCGACATCCAGGCCGGCGCCGGCGGCACCGAGGCCTGCGACTGGGCCAGCATGCTGCTGCGCCAGTACACCAAGTACGCCGAGCGCAAGGGCTTCAAGGCGCAGCTCGAAGACGAAACGCCCGGTGACACCGCCGGCATCAAGAGCGCCACCATCAAGGTGGAAGGCGACTACGCCTTCGGCCTGCTGCGCACCGAGACCGGCGTGCACCGCCTGGTGCGCAAGTCGCCGTTCGACTCGTCGGGTGGCCGCCACACCAGCTTCGCCAGCATCTTCGTATACCCGGAGATCGACGACTCCATCGAGATCGAGATCAACCCGGCCGACGTGCGCACCGACACCTTCCGCGCCAGCGGCGCCGGCGGCCAGCACATCAACAAGACCGACTCGGCCGTGCGCCTGACGCACATCCCGACCGGCATCGTGGTGCAGTGCCAGGACGGCCGCAGCCAGCACAGCAACCGCGACGTGGCCTGGAAGCGCCTGCGCTCGCGCCTGTACGACCACGAGATGCGCAAGCGCCAGGAAGAGCAGCAGAAGCTGGAAGACAGCAAGACCGACGTGGGCTGGGGCCACCAGATCCGCAGCTACGTGCTGGACAACAGCCGCATCAAGGACCTGCGCACCAACGTCGAAGTCTCGGCCACGCAGAAGGTGCTCGACGGCGACCTCGACGTGTTCATCGAGGCCTCTCTCAAGCAAGGCGTGTAACACCGATGAGCCTGCAAAGCCTGAAGGGTGGCAAGGTCGAAGCCTTCATCTTCGACATGGACGGCACCATGATCGACTCCATGCCCTGGCATGCGCGCTCGTGGGTGGAATTCGTGGCGCGCCACGGCCTGAAGCTCGACGTGAGCGACATCCTCGCGCGCACCACGGGCCGCACCGGCACCGAGTGCATGCGCGAGCTGTTCCAGCGCGAACTCTCCGACGCGGAGTGCCAGGCCATGGTGCACGAGAAGGAAGAGATCTACCGCGCCATGTTCAGCGACAACTTCACCGAGGTGGCGGGCTTTACGGCCTTTGCCAAGGCCGCCGTTGCACGCGGCCTGAAGGTCGCCGTCGGCACCGCAGGCGACAGGCACAACATCGAATTCGCCATGTCGCGCCTGAAGATGGACCCGCTGCCGCTGGCCATCGTGGGCGGCGACGAAGGCTTCACCGGCAAGCCCACGCCCGCCATCTTTCTCGAAGCCGCGCGCCGCATCGGCGTTGCGCCCGAGCGCTGCATCGTCTTCGAAGACGCCCCCTTCGGCATCGAGGCCGCCCGCCGCGGCGGCATGCGCGCCGTGGCCGTGTGCAGCACCCATACCGCCGCCGAGCTGGCGGGCCCCCATGTGATCGCCGCGGTTCGCGACTACGACGAACTCGCCCATTCGAATTTTCTGGAGACCCTCGATGCTGCTACGTGACGCACAAGGCCAACCCATCGCCATCCGCCGCGAAGACTACGCCGCCCCGGCGTACTGGATCGACACCGTCGACCTCACCTTCGACCTCGACCCCGCCAAGACCCGCGTGCTCAACCGCATGCAGATGCGCCGCAACCCCGAGGCGCCGGTGCAGCCGCTGCGCCTGGATGGCGACGAGCTGAACCTGGCGCGCGTGCTGGTCAACGGCCAGGGCGCGTCGTTCCGCATGGAGGGCGACCAGCTCGTCATCGACGGCCTGCCCGACGCCTTCGAACTCGAGATCTTCACCACCTGCTGCCCCATCAAGAACACCAAGCTGATGGGCCTGTTCGTGAGCGAAGACACCTTCTTCACGCAGTGCGAAGCCGAGGGCTTCCGCCGCATCACCTACTTCCTCGACCGTCCGGACGTGATGGCGAGCTACACCGTCACCCTGCGCGCGGCCAAGGCCGCCTACCCGGTGCTGCTGTCGAACGGCAACCTGGTCGAGCAAGGCGAGCTGCCCGAGGGCCGCCACTTCGCCAAGTGGGTCGACCCGTTCAAGAAGCCCAGCTACCTGTTCGCCCTGGTGGCGGGCAAGCTGGTGGCGCGCGAGCAGCGCATCAAGGCGCGCAACGGCAAGGAACACCTGCTGCAGGTGTACGTGCGCGCCGGCGACCTCGACAAGACCGAGCACGCGATGAACTCGCTCATCAACTCGGTGCTGTGGGACGAGGCCCGCTTCGGCCTGCCGCTCGACCTCGACCGTTTCATGATCGTCGCCACCAGCGACTTCAACATGGGCGCCATGGAGAACAAGGGCCTGAACATCTTCAACACGAAGTACGTTCTGGCCAACCAGGCCACCGCCACCGACGCCGACTACAGCAACATCGAGAGCGTGGTCGGCCACGAGTACTTCCACAACTGGAGCGGCGACCGCGTGACCTGCCGCGACTGGTTCCAGCTCTCGCTGAAGGAAGGCCTCACCGTCTTCCGCGACCAGGAATTCAGCCAGGACCTGTGCGCCGACGCCTCGGCCCGCGCCGTGAAGCGCATCGAGGACGTGCGCGTGCTGCGCACCGCCCAGTTCCCCGAGGACGCCGGCCCCATGGCCCACCCGGTGCGGCCCGACAGCTACATCGAGATCAGCAACTTCTACACCGTCACCATCTACGAGAAGGGTGCCGAGGTGGTGCGCATGATGCAGACACTGGTCGGCCGCAAGGGCTTCGAGAAGGGCATCACGCTCTACTTCGAGCGCCACGACGGCCAGGCCGTGACCTGCGACGACTTCGCGCAGGCCATTGCCGACGCGAACCCCGAATCGGAACTCGCCCGCCTGCTGCCCCAGTTCAAGCGCTGGTACAGCCAGGCCGGCACGCCGCGCCTTGCCGCCCACGGTGTGTACGACGCGCAGAACCGCAGCTACACCCTGAGCGTGGTGCAGAGCTGCCCGCCCACGCCGGGCCAGCCGACCAAGGAACCCTTCGTCATTCCGCTGAACATCGGCCTGCTCGACGCCAGCGGCCGCGAGCTGCCGATGCAGCTCGAAGGCGAAAACGACGTGACCCGCGGTACCCGCACGCTGGTGCTGTCGCGCGCCGGAGAGCAGATCACCTTCGTGGGCCTCGACGCCGAGCCCGTGCCTTCCATCTTGCGCGGCTTCAGCGCGCCGGTGATCCTCGACTTCGAGTACACCGACGCCCAGCTGCTCACCCTGCTGGCCAACGACCCCGACCCGTTCAACCGCTGGGAAGCCGGCCAGCGCCTGGGCCTGCGCGCCGCGCTGCAAGGCATTGCCGCCCTGGCCACCGACACCACGCCGGTGCTGAACGACGCGTATATCGACGCCATGCGCAGCGTGCTGCGCAACTCGCAGCTCGACGCCGCCTTCAAGGAACTGGTGCTCACGCTGCCGTCGGAAACCTACATCGCCGAGCAGCTCGACGTGGTCGACCCGCAGCGCGTGCACCTCGTGCGCGAAGCCATGCGCGCCCAGCTGGCCACCGCCCTCTTCGCCGACTGGCAGTGGGCTTATGAAGAGAACCACGACACCGGCGCCTACAGCCCCGACCCGACCTCCTCGGGCCGCCGCGCGCTGGCCGGCATGGCGCTCAACTTCCTGTGCCTGGCGGCGCGCTCCTCGGGCGACGTCGTGTGGCCGGGCAAGACGCTGCAGCGCTTCAAGGACGCGGGCAACATGACCGACCGCTTCAACGCCCTCAACGCGCTGGTGGCGTCGGGCCACAGCCTGGCGGCGCAGGCGCTGGCGCGCTTCCACGCCATCTTCAAGGACGAGGCGCTGGTCATCGACAAGTGGTTCTCGCTGCAGGCCGGCGCGCCCGACCGCGGCGGCGACATCCTGCCGCTGGTGAAGCAGCTGATGAAGCACCCCGACTTCTCGCTGAAGAACCCGAACCGCGCGCGCAGCGTGATCTTCAGCTACTGCAGCGCCAACCCCGGCGCGTTCCACCGCCCCGACGCGGCCGGCTACGTGTTCTGGAGCGAGCGCGTGATCGAGCTCGACGCCATCAACCCGCAGGTTGCCGCCCGCCTCGCGCGCGCGCTCGACCGCTGGAGCAAGCTGGCCGAGCCGTACCGCAGCGCCGCTCGCGAGGCGATCGCCCGCGTGGCGGCCAAGCCCGACCTGAGCAAGGACACGCATGAAGTCGTGACCCGCGCCCTGGCTGGCAACTGAAGCAGAAACCCGAACCCGGAAGACACATGGCTCAAAAGATTTCCCTCACCCGCTATCTCGTCGAACAGCAGCGCGCCGACGGCCTCATTCCCGGACAGCTGCGCCTGCTGCTCGAAGTGGTCGCGCGCGCCTGCAAGAGCATCAGCCAGGCCGTCAACAAGGGCGCGCTGGGCGGCGTGCTCGGCACGGCCGAGAGCGAGAACGTGCAGGGCGAGATCCAGAAGAAGCTGGACATCATCGCCAACGAAGTGCTCATCGAGGCCAACGAATGGGGCGGCCACCTCGCGGCCATGGCCAGCGAGGAAATGGACAGCATCTACGTGGTGCCCAACCGCTACCCGCAAGGCGAATACCTGCTCATGTTCGACCCGCTCGACGGCAGCAGCAATATCGACGTGAACGTCAGCATCGGCACCATCTTCAGCGTGCTGAAGAAGCCCGACGACCACCCCGGCGTGCAGGAAGCCGACTTCCTGCAGGCGGGCACCCAGCAGGTGGCCGCCGGCTACTGCATCTACGGCCCGCAGACCACGCTGGTGCTGACCGTGGGCAACGGCGTGGCCATGTTCACCCTCGACCGCGAACAGGGCAGCTTCGTGCTGACGCAGGAAGACATCCAGATTCCGCCCGACACCAAGGAATTCGCGATCAACATGAGCAACATGCGCCACTGGGACGAACCCGTGAAGCGCTACATCGACGAATGCCTGGCCGGCAAGGAAGGCCCGCGCGGCAAGGACTTCAACATGCGCTGGATCGCCAGCATGGTGGCCGACGTGCACCGCATCCTGATGCGCGGCGGCGTCTTCATGTACCCGTGGGACAAGCGCGAGCCCGAAAAGGCCGGCAAGCTGCGCCTGATGTACGAAGCCAACCCGATGAGCTGGCTGGTCGAACAGGCCGGCGGCGCGGCCACCAACGGCAAGCAGCGCATCCTGGACCTGCAGCCCACCAAACTGCACGAGCGGGTGAGCGTGATGTTGGGTTCTAGAAACGAAGTTGAGCGTTTGACGCAGTACCACGCCGAGAAGGCGTGATTTCTTGGCTATAATCTGAGGCTTCGCCGGTGTAGCTCAGTCGGTAGAGCAGCTCATTCGTAATGAGAAGGTCGGGTGTTCGATTCATCTCTCCGGCACCAAAAACTAAAAAGCCCGCTATCTAAACGATAGCGGGCTTTTTTGCTGTAGGGCGATAGAACAACAACTCCCGCGCCCAAGCTCAAGGGATTGGCTAGCTCTCTGTTGCTTCGTGCAAGAAGCCCAGACGCACTGCATCGTCATGCAGCTTGCGTCCCTGCGCAGCCTGTTTTCTTGACGGAGGCTTGCTTTGGCCAGCGAGCTTGCCAAGGCTAAATGCAATGCTACGTTGCCACGAGGCAAGCGAGTCGGTCTTCTTTGCCCACGCGGAGATGCCGAACCATACCTCGGCTGGCACCCCCATTGCCCAAGTGATCTCGGCGTCCTCTTCGGCGGTCGGCGCATCGATACCGGTCGCCCCAAGTTGATCAAGCCCGCCAGCGGCGTTTTGCAGTACTTTCGGTAGCGGCATGTCGAGTGCTTGGACCTTCTTCCAACAGGCCTCATTCTTGTACCAGTCAGTAACGTTCTTCCCCCCCTCTGGCGTAGCTATGACTGGATGTATCACATCTACCAAGTGACCAAAGAAAGTCACTAACTCCTCGGAGATAGACTGTTCACGCCACACAGTCTCGAAGTCAAACCGTTTGGCGAGGCGATGGGATACCCAAGCAACTGCATAAGCCACTACTTGTGCTTTGTAGCTGTACTTCCGCTGCAGCGTGATCCGGTCGACTGCATCGAAAAGAATGTGGCGCGCGATCAGGTGGCGAAAAAATATCTCGTCTGGGCGGTAATTGCCACCACGCTTCGTGACCTCTTCATGAAACACCACAAAGCATTTCTGCGCTCCGCGGCTGACGATATGCGGATACTGGGCCCAAGCCATCTCACTCTTCGCGACGTCGGTCTTTCCAAAGAGCTGTTGCTTCGGATATTCCCGCTCGAAACGGGACTTCTTGGCCGGAGTGTCTGCGCGCGCCAGTTCGTCGGCATATTGTGCGCGCGCGCGCTCGTAGAACCATTTCGTCTCAAGCTGCGAACTACCTATAGCAGGAGCCCAGATTGTTCTTGAGTACTCTTCTAGCTTCTGGTTGAAAGGATCGTTGGCAGAAAGATCCGAGACGCTGACTTTGTTCTGCGAGTTCGCGTATTTCGAGATGTGTCCGACCAACGCGTCAAGTGCTTCGGGATCGCGAACTCGATTGAGCTTGACTTGGACAGCGATGCGACTGACGTCAGCTTTGTCCTTTCGTACTGCGCGAAAGAGCGATGCAGTAGTCTGTCCACCATTAACGATCTGCAGATCTACTAGCCGCCTCAATCTCAACGAACCGTCGTTAGTGCGCTCCACCTCGATCTCCGCCGCCGTGGCAGTCAAACCGTTGTTGTACGCAAGAAAACGATCTGGTTCAGACAGTATTGTGGAGCGAATTCCTTTGTTGATGTCACCTCGTACCTGCAGGAACGAACGTACATTGCGCTCCAACAGGCGCGGGCCGTAGCGGCTGTATATCGACACGAGCACCTCGGCCGGAAATATTGCGAGGTAGCTTACATAGTCAGCCCCTGGTTGATCGAACTCCAGGCAGTACACCGGTGGAAGGTCGCGCTCCGTTAGATCGACAGCGATCTGCTCTCGGTCGCGCCCGGAGCTATACCAACGGAAGAGCCGCTCGATGTCCCAGACGTGCAACGTCACGTCGGCTACGCCCATCTCCGGCACCTCGGGCAATCGGTCAACGTTGACGATGCCATCAGTGACAAGGAATAGTCGAACGCGGCTGAAACCTTCAGCTTGCTGATGCTGACGATGAATGAGTTGGGCGAGAACGAATGCAGGCTCAACTTCCTCCATCCTGTTGTGCCATCCAGCCGTCGCCTTAGCATAGAAACCCGCTAGTTGACGGAACGCAGCCTCGACCTTCGACTTTTCGAGCCGGATGGGTACCAAGCTGTCCGCTCGTACTGCTACGAAGAGATCGAGCGTGTCCTCGTTTTCGTCAGCGGCATAGCCATCTGCACGCATTCCCGTGCGTGCGTAATAGCAGACCTCAGCATCTGCGATCTCCCCGGCTTCAGCCAGAAGATCGAGGAAGCGGCGCGTAAAAGCCTCGGCAACGAAGGTCTCTCCACCCTCGATGCCTGAATCACGCTTCACCTCATTGCGTAGAGCTTGAAAGTAGTCGTTTAAGGTCATGAGGAAATTCTTCCGAGCTGCAGACCAGTCAACGTGCTGATAAGTTCACTTTGATCGCACTCGCATGCGCTGCAAGCCTTCAGCTCGACTTGGTATTCAACTTCACTGATGCCCAATGCGAGTTCCCCACTGAGAAGCCTAGGGAAACGACTATCGACGCGAAAAAAACGCCGCTGGGCGACGCGGAAACGCCTTTGCGCGTAGCGGTGCGAGTGTCGCTCTGTCCATCCGGCTTGTATCAAACGTCGATCAAGCAAGATGGAAAACTCGGGAGCGCCAACTGTCAGCCTGCGAAGCTCACCTACGATGTGGTTGAGATCCTCACCTTTTTCGTCGTCTAACTCGAGCCGCAGACATACAAGAAAAAGGCACGCAAGACCTACGTCATCGAGTTGACGCTCACCATGAATCCGTATCTGCGAGAGCATTCTTGCTACTGACGTCTTCACCTCAATGGCGCATACGCTTGGCACAACAAAGTCTTGAGGCGCGCGCTGCGCGCCCGTCCAAGACTCAATCGATCCGACGCCGCCGATCGGCATGAGGATGTCACGCAACACCCAAAGCTCACCGAACAGCCCCACTACCTCGCTGGAACTCAACCCATCGGTTGCCTTATTGAGAAACTCCTGCCATCGCTCAAGACGCCTTAGCAATAGAACGATCGCTTCAGCGACTTTCGCACACCGAGAGATCCCATCGACCAAGTCAGCGCCGAAGACGTTGAACACGTCGGCGAATTGCGCGTCTTCGAGTTCGACCGCTAGTGAACGCTGTCCAGTTGGAACCCCCTCAAGCGGAGGCACGAGAGCAACCGACAGTCCGCCAGTAATCGGCAGATCGCGAAGACCAGCCATCGAGAGAATGGGAATGTCGATCATTATCGAGCGCGCTCCACCATGGCATGCCACCGCTGCATATGCTGGGACGGTTGCGCCTGGATTGATAAGGCGCCTAACCCATCCAGTCTGCTCGATCTTGTGCGACGCCTCGATTTCACACCAGAGTTGCTCGAGTGGCCTACTCGTCAATTTCGGGCTCCTCGAGTTGGTCGAGGTGCAACTGCCGATAGACCTCATTTACTTGATACTCGATGGGCACAGCCGTTGCACTAGTGGGAAAGCTCAACACGCAAGTCATGATGGACCTTGGTTCCGCGGCAAACTCGACGGCCGCAGCGTCGAGTGGATAGAGCAACAGCAACCCATGGCTGGTCCGACGCATATCGCGCACCACTGCTCCGAACGGCCGTTCCGGCGGTTGCTGCGTCGCGCGAATACGACCAGCCTTTTTGTCAGCCGCGTAGCGCAACAAACTAATCTGCTGAGCGACATCAAGTGCATCGCGGCCCACGGCCTGCTCTATGACTTCACGCTCAAGCAGCATGTCCACACCGAAAGCGCGTTTGGTCAACAAATGCTGCACCCAGACAGCATCGAGCTTCATTCCCTCCAAGTCGATCGCTTGATCAGGAGGGTTAAGTACGTTGCTGTTGGAAAGCACGTAAAGCCCTCTGACCTTGTCGCTGCCTTCGGCAACGTTCTTACGCTTGACCAGATTCAAACCGAGCCCTGCGATGGTGTCTGGCGCACCACCGTTTGCACTGAGCAGCGCAACCGTCCACTCGACCAATTCGCCTTGGTTCTGCTGTCGGCGTACGAACTGGGCAATCCGCTTTGAATCGAAGCCATTTGTGCCCATTGGTGAATCAAAGGCGTCAAGGAAGACGCATACATCCTCAGCGCCGACACCCGACCAGACGTAGGTTGACGAGCCTTTCTTACGCGCGCGGGGCGGCTCCAGTCGGCCAACAAGCCCGGTCACGGCATAGTCATTGCGCTTGCGCACTTCATCGCGAGTTGCGAGCACTACGCACTGCGCAAGCGTCCCTTCGTAGGAAACCTGCAGCTTCTTGCTTGCACGCGCCTTATTGAGAGCCGTCACAAGCATGCCATCCGGGTGAGTGCGGACGCGCAGTCCGTACTCCTCGGGCGTAGCCTTGAGAGCAGCCATACGCTCAAACTCTCGGCGCAACTCCGCCTCAGCCAGCGCGATATGGCGGTACCACGCGATCAGATCTGATGAGGTGTAGATGCGACAAAGATCGAGGTAACCTGGTCGATACCCAAACCAACGCCCCATCTGCAACAGAGAGTCGTACATCTTGGAGACGCGCATGTAGTAGGAAACCGACAAGCCTTCCAGAGTCAGTCCACGCGAGAGCTTGTCTCCACCAACGGCGATAACACTGATGCCCGTCGCTCTATGCTTCTCATAGTCCAAGACATCAGCTGAGGTACCGTTTATCTCAAGCACGCGTATCTTGGAGACCGCCGGATGCAACGATCGCTCGATCTCCTCCCACGCCATCAAAGGGCACGCCGGATCGGAAACTGCGCGGGTTGTCTCGACAAAGTCCAACTCCCATAACTCGCGAAGCTCTTTGCGCAACGACAGCGTTGCATCCTCTCCTTCATTAGCTATACGCCGCTGCAGAAACAAAAGCTCGGTCGTCACAAGTTCTGCAAGCTTGCCTTGAGCTTCCACGAAGCGCGCAACGTGCACCAGCATCGAGTTGTGCTTTGTTTTCTGTCCACGGGCGTGCCGTGCGGTACAAACGAGCAGATATGAACGAATGGCCTTCTTCAGCGTTCCCGGAAGCTCGCCAGGCACGAAGCTCGATGGTGCTTTCGGAGGAAAGAAGCTATCGAAGTCATCGACCAATCGTGTCAAAGGCAGCCCTTTTCGCTCCTCCAATCCAGAGTCTGGATCACCGTCGCGACCGAAGACTTTGTCAACGCTGAAGTAGTTGTCCGGCGGCGGCAATGAGACGATGAAGCTGCGCGGAAAAAGGTCATCACCGAATTTCCCGTGCGAAGCCTTGGGATCAACAAATATGTTGGCGAAGGGGGTTGCCGTATAGCCAACATAGGCGCTCTTTTCGAACGCGTCCAGCAACTCTCGTATTCGCTGGTTGATTTTTGTGGGATTGATGTCCTCCGGAGTAACCCCATCGGCCGAGACGCGACTGATTTTCTTCGTGTTGATTGACGAGTGATCCGCCTCGTCATCGATCACAAGCATCGGAATGTCTCGGACAATCTTCCCTCCATCGGGCTTCTCAACACCCTTCTTAATCGTGAGCCAAGTCCGAAGATTGTTGAGAATAGACGCATGCTTCTTTACGACGACGATAAATGGCGTCTCCCCAAGATGCATTACTGTTCCAAGATTTCCCGCTCGAAAGTCACCATTTTCTGCTCGCGACGTCATTGAGTTGACGGGAAGTTCAGGGAAGGAGAGCGTGCCTACTCCAACTTTCGTGCTTGCTTCCTCGAAGAATAGACTGGAGTCGGTGTTGTAGCCCAGCAGCCCTTCCTCCATCCGAATCTGAGTCTGTGCACGAAGGCTGTTGTGAATACCCGCAAGAATGATCACAAGCTTGTAGCCAGAGTCCAAAGCCTTGCATGCCAGCCCGAGGAAATTGCCCGTCTTACCCGACTGCACACTGCCCACGACCAGCCCGCGACGATCCCACTGTCCCGCGCGCGAAGGATCTTCGAGCATCTCAAGGATGCCCTCGGTGCGAACATCTACCGAGTTAATTACGGGATCAGGCAATTGCTCAATCATCTGCAGAAAGGTCTGGTAGCGCTCCCAGAATTTCCAACTGATCTCACCGCGCCTGGCGGGTAACCAATCGGAGTGGCCGCGGGCGTCCGACAACGATTGCATCGGTGCAACAAAGACGTTACTGTTCTCAACGAAATACTTGACGAGTTCCTCTATGTCAACGGTGCCCTCGCCGGTATCCTCTTCGGTAAAGCGCTTGGCTTTGCTGCAACATTGCCGGATCTCGTCAATGCTTGGATTTCTGTAACGGACCAACGCGGTACGGGCCTGTTCGCGGGCCTGCTCTTGCGCGTCGGGGTCAGGGCTAGATTTAATCGAATTCATCAGTCGAGTTCCTTGGGAACAGGGGGAGAGGCGTCGAGCGCGGCAATCAGATGAGGGCGCTTCTTCGACGCCGACAGCGCGGAGAGACTGGCGATGGCCTGTTGATGGCTACGCCCAGAAGCCAGAACGCCTAGATAGAGATCAGAGAGCATCTCGCCGAACTGTTTATCCTTCGTGTCGTCAAATGGCGCGGGCTGCTCCTCAGGTGCCTCGGCGTGACGGATGTAGATCGACGCAAGCGGAAGTGTCTGCTCGACTAGCTTAAGCAGGGCCTCGACCGCACGCCCACCATCGTCGTTCGCGGTCAGTGCCTGGACGACAGGATGCTCGCGATTGACGCGGAAAATGGTGCGTCCACGCATAAGCCGCCCCTCCCAGACGCTCGAGTGATCATGGGACGCCACGGCAAGGATTTGGCGACCGCGATGACGATAGACCTCTTGAGCCCGTTCGCGCGTCAGCCGAGCGATACGCCGAAGCTCTTGTCGTAATGCCACTGGAGGACTTGCCACAGACTTACGCACATCAAGCTTCCAGTCGAAGTCGAGATCATTGCCAAGGTCGATGCGGATGCGTGCAAGCTTGAGATGTTCGTCGCGCGTCAATCCGAGCGATAGCCAGCCACCGGCTGAGATCAATCGGTTATTGCGATAGATATAGAAGCCCTGATGCGCAGTCCATCCCTTTGCTCCGGCCGCCCGCTCGAACTCATCCTTCGTAAGCTTCGAGTGGTGCGGTAGGACGTAAGGCTGAACGGCCACGCTGTGATGCCCCCAGCGCAGTTCCTCGATCGGTAGGATCTGGGTTGCGACGTGATCGCGCATGAATGGATCCCAGCGCCCGAGCTTCACGTTACCCACTTCGAACCTCACCGGATTCGCCCCTGCGAGGAACTCGCCGAACACCATTGAGAGATGCTTTGCGACGCGGTCAGCAGCCTCCAAGAACGCCTGGTGCGCGTTCGTGTTGTCGCTTAAAGCATCACCAACCAGGCGATCGAGTCGCTCCCAAACGACGGTCGTTCCCGAGGGCTGGCCAAGCATCCAACTTGCATGCCGACGCGCTTCTTCGCTTGCTTCGCGCTGAAGAATCCAATCGTTAGCAGCGGCCATGAACGGCAGATCCCAAACGCGCGCGGCTTCGGCATGGCCAGCAGCGCGCGTGATAACGCTCAAGCGACTGGCTTGGGAAAACGACGCGGTCTTCAATCCCAAGCCGAAGCGCCCGAGGTCTTGAGGGGCGCGGTCAGCACGCGGGTTGTGAGTACCGGGCCGCATCGCCTCGATCAACTGCGGCTCGTCCATGCCATGACCGTTGTCGCTGATCGACAGGGTCGAGTCTTGGCCTGCCCAGTCAAACTGGATGCGCACGTGTGTCGCACCGTGCGAGATGCTGTTATCCACAAGGTCCGCAACAGCCGTCTCGAGCGTGTAACCCAGCGAGCGCATCGCCTCAATTAGCGCCGCGGGATGAGGCGCAGCTCGATCGGGGTTCTCAACACTCTTTGCTAGCCTCTCCACCGGCGCTACATATGTTTTCTCGTGCGTCAACAAGCTAGGATCCTCCTTTAGAAACTGATCAATGCTGCCCCTGATCACCCGCCAAACAACCCTCGGAAGAATTGAGACAGCCTAGTCTTCTATGTCAACGTCTCGGCATCGGAAGCAGCACAGTGCAAAGAACGCGACGCCTATTCCTTTGGCCGCGAGTGCTAAGCAATTCCGAACACCCAAACCAGTAGAAACCCTAATTTCTTTGGCCGAACTGGAATCACTGGGCGACAAAGCAGCATCGCCTCTTTTCAGAACGTCTCCCCACTCTTAGACATCTGTAAAGTAACACATTTGTTACCCGTGGTGATGAGCTTTGGCCAACGTTACCGCGTCCGGACTGCGGTCGCGGTTAGCGGCGAAACTAAGGCATGCCGTCACCCGCCGCAAAACTCCCCACTCCCCCCCAGCGAAGCAGAATGATGGCGGGCATTCGCGGCAAGAACACTTGGCCCGAACGGGCCCTTCGTTCAGCGCTCTTCGCCTCGGGGTTTCGCTATCGGCTTCACGTAAGAGGCCTTCCTGGTACTCCGGATTTGGTTTTTCCGAAACACAAAGCAGCGCTATTCGTACACGGCTGCTTCTGGCACCGACATGAAGGTTGTCGCTACACCACCATCCCGAAAGCGAACGCTGATTTCTGGATGAAGAAATTCACCGATAACGTCACCCGCGACGAGAAACATGTCGGCCTGCTGCGAGACCGAGGTTGGCGCGTAGCCATAGTCTGGGAATGCACCCTCAAGCGTTCGGTCGAGGACGTGGCCAAGAACGTCGGTACGTGGCTACAAGGAAGCGATGCAGAACTCACTGTTGAGTGACGGTTCAGTCCACTCAAGCGATCGCGGGTACAGACTTCCTGCGCGGCGCATCCTCGCCGGGTTGCGTTGCGGCGTCCTTCTCCAAGGCTGCGCGCTTCCTTCGCTGCTCGCGATTCAGTTCGGCCAACAGGCCGCGCACCACTTTTGCCAGCTTGTTGGCCAGCAATGGAGGCACGGCATTACCGACCTGCGTGTACTGCTCTGTTCGATTGCCCGCAAAGAAATAGTTATCGGGAAAGGTCTGAAGCCGAGCCGCCTCTCTCACCGTGAGACTCCGGCACTGAGTGGGGTCATAGTGGATGTAGTAGTGCCCATCCTTTGCGATGTGCGCGACCACAGTCGTTGACGGCTCCCCCGCGCACTGCACGCGGAATCGATCCTTGAAAGGAATGACCCCAGTTGTGCTGTTGCTCGCCGCATTCTTGTGGTTGGGCAGAAGCTTGGGCGGAAAGCAATCCAATCGAGGGGAATAGCCTTGTGACTGAGCGAAGCTTGCAGCAAAGAGGTACCTAGCCAAATCAGACGCCATGTGTGATCGCGCTTCGTGCTGGCAAACCCCTTCCAATTTTTTATCGTGCAGCCAGAGCTGAAGCTCAGTCGATTTCTTGGGGGTCTTGTAGCTCCTTTGAACAAAGGCTTCGCCAATGCTCAGGCTCCGTGCAGCTGCCGCGGATACATGCATCAACGCAGTCAAATCCGACTCGCACTCCGCATCCCATCCCTCCATAAATGAGGGCGCCTTCTGTACTGCGCTTCTCCAAGCCTCCACTGAATCAGCCTTCGACAAACGGCTTCGCAATCGAGGCAAATCATCGATTGCGTGCTTAACGGTCACAGGTTTGGCGACCTTTGAAAGTAGTTCATGCCGCGAGGCACCCACATCCTTTCTTACACCCAGCAGGATCACTCGGTGCCTGCTCTGCGGAATGCCGTAGTGCTCGGCTTGGATGATGAAGTCTGTTGGCTCCAGCGAATTGCTGTCGCCCTTCTTGATGAAGGAGCGAATCTCGTACTCCACCCCTTCAGCAGGCTTCGACAGGTCTTCGATGATCCTGTCGAACATCGAACTGCCGGAATGCTGCGAAGAAAGCAGCCCCTTGACGTTCTCCATCACAAAGATGGTTGGCCGATGAACCTGAATGATTCGGAGATATTCCTTGTACAGAAAATGCTTTTCGTCCTTCTGGAAGCTCTTGTCATGTGCCCGCCGAGACCGCCCCGCCAACGAATACGCTTGGCACGGCGGTCCACCGATCAAGATCCACGTCTCACGACCATTGAGGGCAGCTCGTATTTCATCGTCGATGCCGGTCTCGTCAGACTTCCCCAATTCCAGGCAACGAGCTTCGCGATTCGCGTGGACGAAAGCTGCGGCAACAGCAGGCTGCTGTCGAAATGTCTCTTCGTCCATCTCGCCCTGGATGTAGCTGTAGTAGTGCTTCACATCCTTCGTGCCTCGAAGCCGCCGAAACACTGCGCGCAACGTAAGCGTCTGGTGCGCAATAGGGTCTTTCTCGATGGAAAGACCGATTTCAAAAACGGGTTGCTGCTTGTGATCCTTGAGAGCGGAAAACCCCTCCCCCAGTCCCCCTGGGCCCGCGAAAAGATCAATGATGGGAATCGACATTCGAATTTTCTGGAAAAGGACCGGCACTGGTCTGCTTGCTGCGGACCGGAGGCTGCATTCTAGAGAGCTGGACCGCAGGCGCCGCGGCCCTCTTCCCCTGTCCGACCTTGGGCCCCGGACTCATCCGCTGCCTCTACTTTTTTCAGAAGTACCTGTGAAAGTTCAACAGCCTCGGTCGCCAGGTCAGCCGCAATCCACATGATGTTGTCCCGATGCTTCGTCCCGATCGCATCGAACCATTCGCACCAGTCCCCATAGCAGCAACTCAACAGAGATTGCAATTGGGTCAACTTGTTCTCAAGAATGTCCGACGGATCCTGCTGATGGGTTGCGTCGTCGGATACGGGCGTGTTTTGCCCGGCGATAATTTGATCAGCCATTTGATGTGCTCTCTTTCGAAGGGTATGCACGTTGAGTGGTCAGACGGCCATGGTGTTAGCGCACCTTGGCCGTCGCCTTTTGTGCCTCACATCGACATCGCTGCGGTGTGCATCGACGTCCCGCCGTGAGGCGCGGCGGTCGTTCAAATGTATGGGAGAACCGCGCTGGCCGGCGACTCCATGCAGTGAACAAATTGGGGATCGCATCGACTTTGCGTGCGTGACCGCGATCGTTGCGGTGTTAGCGCTCAAACCTTGATCTGCTCACCCTTCGCACGAACGAGTGAACGTCGGTTCGCAGCAGGCCTGCTGGGCCCTACTCGTAGCACCCACGCGCCAGCAACGTGACCCGGTAAATGCGATCTTCAAGAAAGCTGTAGAGCACATGAACATCGCAGAGGTCCGTGCGCCACAGCTGATAGCCATCGTCGCGATCCAGCGCTTCCTTGAATGGGCGCGCCGCGGCTTTGGACATCGTCACGTCGACGGTGTCGCTCATCTGCAAGCCCCATGGCAAGGGGCCTGCGTAGCCGCTGCTCTGAAAATCCAGATCCGTCCGGTAGCGCACGCCGCTCAGGCAGGGTTCGCTGCTTCGTGGTGCTCCCGGCACGGCATCCGCCATCTCGGCGCCTGGCTTGAAGTAGAGCTCGACGCCGAACTCCCGGGAGTAGTCGGCTTCGCCGTAATCGGCAATCTCGCGGGCCTTCACGCCCAGGGAGAACGGAGCGAACTGGGCGTCCTCCTGCAACTCGGCCAACGGTCGACCGAATTGCCGCGCGAACTGTTCGGGTGTGGGCATCGCGCTTGCAGATACCGGAGCCACACGGGGCGGCGTCATCGTCACCAGCTTGAGCCGCCCCGTGTCGCGCTCGAAGCTCACGTCCACGTCGGCATCCGGCGTGGACCATCGCGCCTTGAAAACATTCAGGCCTACCCGCCACAGTTCCGCCGGCGAACCCAGTCGCCGCAGCACATCGCCGACCATGTCGTCGGCGCGGAGCGCGAGAGGCAATGCACCCGCGTACGGAGTCCATTGCGGGTCGAAGTGCAGCAGTAGCGAAACCCGGCTCAGTATCAGGTTGCCCTTGCTGCGAGGCTCGCCATATCGAGCCTCGTAGCTGTCCGCATCGGTGAAGAACAGGTAGATGCCTTCCGCCGGGTTCACGAGCGAGAGGCGATGGTCCGTGCGGGCTTTCTTCAGCGCCTCGTCGTCGATCCACTCCAGTTGCTCCCAGCCTTCGACCAGCGCGCGCACCCGCGCGCTCTGCCAGGCGTGGCCCAGCAGATAGTTGCTCGTCTCGAAGGCGTGGGTCTGGCTGCTCATCTGCGGAACCAGGGCGCGCAAGGCGTCACTTGAAGGGAACGGAGAAGGAGAGATTCCACAACGAACCATCGTCGTTGTAGGTGGCGCGCACTTGCAGCCCGTCCTTGATCCACTGGTCCCACTCGACCACGTCGTCGTCTTCCTCAGTCAGGTCCGGCGTGCCGAACTCGGTCAACGCATCTTGCCGCTTGGCAATCGGACCGCCGCTGAACGGAACTGTCCCCTTGTAGGGCTTGAAGCTCTTGCCGCCCGGGCCATACGCAAACACGGCCGCCAGGATCGCCTTGCCCGCGTCTTTCGGGGCGCCCATTTTTCGTTCGTAGCCTTCACGCTCCCAGAATGCCAGCTCGAGCCCCAGCGACTTGAGCTCGATGGCGTCCGAGCCTTCGGCGCGGAGTGTCTTGGCCGACAGAGCCTGGACGCCTGCTCCCACGGACTTCAGGAGTTGATCGAGGTTGGCGTTCAGCTCGGAATGTCCGAGGAAGGGCAGTAGTTCGTTCAGTGTCATGCGTTGCGCTCCTGTACTTTCAAATCATTTTCTAGCCGATTTCATGGCCTGCTTCAGCCACTTCGTCCATTGATCGTGGGTCATCTTGGTGATCTCCTCGGCCGCCTCGCGGTACTTTCCCTTGCAGCCGGGGTCGTACTTGTCGATCTCCTGGAGGATCTTCTCGGTGTTCTCCTTGGCGGCTCTCTGCAGGTCTTGCGCATCCCTCGTCGGGCGCCTGACACCGTCGATCTTCTGATGCTGCCGGCCGCCGAACGATTCGCTGTGGTCCCGGTGCAGTTCGGTGGGTGTGGCAATGGTGGGGGCGCTGTCGACGATGGCGGTCTTCTCGGCCTTGGTGAGCGGCGCTCCCTTGATCTCGGCGGCACGCTCGAGCAGCGCCTTCTGTGACGGGATGTGGTCCCAGTTCATCCCTTCATTGTCGTGTTTCAACCGATCCTTGTAGGGGCCCTTCTGCCCGCACTTCGGCTTCGGCTTGACCTTCTTCTTGACCTGGGTGTCTTTGTTCTTCGATCCGCCACCCGATTCGGCCTTTGCAGCTGCGGCTTCCTTCTCGGCCTTTTTTGCCGCGGCCTCCGCTGCTTCTTTCTCGAGCTTCTCTTTCGCGATCCGCTCGGCAAGGAGCTTCTCGGCCTGCTTGATGCCGACCCGCTCGCCGCCCTTCAGTGCGCCCTTGATCGCGATCTTGCCCGCCTTGGCTGCAATGCCGCCACCCGGCACCAGGTTGGCGGCGGCCGATGCGCCGGAGATGGCGGCATTGACGTAGTCGCCTTCGGCCGCATAGATCGCCGCGTTGGCACCGTCGGCGAAGATGCCCACCACGGGAATGACGCCGCCGACGTCCAGCACGGTGTGGGTGATCGAACTGCCCCAGCTGCTCCACCAGCTCCCTTCCTTCGGCGTCTCGGGCTTGACCTCGGGGTTTGCCTGCTTGGCGGGCACCTGCGTGGACGGGGTGTCGCCGACGGCGGGGCCGAGCGTGTTTCCATTGGCGTTGGTGCCAGGCTTCCTGGGCTTGAAATCAGGAAGCTTGGTGTTGGGTGTGTCTCGCTGGAGCTTTTCGTACTCTTCCTGGCTGAGCTGAATGAACGAGGTCGGCTCGCCCTGCGGTGGGTACGTGGGGTACCGCATGATCACCACCGGCTTCGGAACATCGGCCGGAATGAAGGCAATGCCGATCGATCCGCCGTCCCCCGTCGGGACAAAGGTCGCGGAGGTCGTGAGTTCCGTCATGCCCTACTTCCCGTTCATCCAGAACAGATCGTCATGCCGCACCACGAGCTTGCCCTCTGCGCGCACGGTTGCGCTGTGATCCTTGGGATAGCACTTGCCCTGCACGGTCCCGCTCTTCACACCCTTGGCAGCACCCGCCGCGTCGCCGATGGTGGTGGGTACGATGCTCATGTCGTACACCACCACCGGATGCCCGTTGGCGCGCACGCTGAGTGCCACCGACGTCGTGCTGTTCAGCTGCGCCGTCACGGGGTAAGGCACGGGTGGAATCGAGCTGCCCATGGGCGTCTTGCAGACGTCGGGGGCAAGGCTCACGACCTTCCAGCCTCCCTGCTTGCGCGCGGCGACGTTGGCGCTCATGGCGTGGGCTCCAGCGCCGCCGTCTGGCCGGGTTGTGGCGCAGAACGAACCAGCGGTGCATGCGGGTCGGTCTCGAAGCGCGCCTCGATCACCCGCACGGGCGCATCCGACGGAATCCACACGCGATGCACAAGCGACAGCGTCAGGGCTTCGGCATCCACGAGCACGGTGTCGGTGACCATGGGCAGCGGCAGCAATGCACCGTTGTCGAGCCGCAGCAGCACCAGCGCGCGGTGGCCAGGCAGGGTAAAGGACAGGTGGCCGTCCGGTGTCGACGCGGGGTCGGTCAGGTTCCACAGCTCGATGCGCGCGTCGGGCGGCAGATACGGAATCTGCTGGTCGGCGGGCGCCGCGTTCCAGTAGCCGAAGTCGAAGTCGTGCGGTGGCCAGGGGTGGCGCTGCGCGAGCCATGTGTCGTCGTAGGTGCCCGCGAGCGCCAGCCTGGGTGCCCAGGCTCGGCCCACGACGCCAAGCCCGGCCGGTTCGCGGCCATAGCCCTGCGCGACTTCGGCCATGGCCCGCGCATCCAGATTCACCCCGGCGTGCTTCGCCAGCACCGGCTGTTGCATGCGCTCGTGCGCTGCTTCGATCTGGGGTGCGGGCATCCGCTCGACGGCGGGCAGCCCGGCCTGGCGCGCCAGATCGCCGGCACGCCGGTCGACCCAGCCCTGGCCCAGCGGGTTGGAGAAGCAGACCTCGTTCAGCAACGGCGGCTCATCGTCGGGAGCGTCGGGCCGGCGCAAGAGGCTGCGCCCGCCGAAGGCATGCTCCCAGCGCACGGGCACGCTCTCGACGGGCTGCGAAACAATGCGCGCCCATTCACGGCCATTGCGCAGATAGAGCAGAGAAGGACCGCTGACGAGCAGCCGCTTGTCGAGCACCGTGCGCGGCGCGGCCAGTGCCTCGGCCCGGCGCTTCTCGTCTTCCCATGCGGCTTGCTGCTGCGGCGTCAGCCGGGCCCCCGGGTGAAGCGGCTTGGGCGGCTCCGGTGGTTGCGCCCACTGCTGGCCGGCCGTCACTTTCACGCGCACTTCCCATTCGGGTGCGGGAATCCCCTCCGGCGCATGGGCGGTGGCATTCACGATCACGTCGCAGCGCGGCTTGTAGGGAGCCAGGTCGCTCTCCTCGCGCGGGCTCGATGCGCCCTCCTCGCCCCAGTAGGCATCGGCCAGTGCCAGCGGCACCGGGTCTTCGTCGTTGACCTCGGCCTGCCAGCGGCCTTGCCTGCCGCGCACGAGCCTGTAGCCGACCTTCATGGCGACGACCCTGTACTCGCGGTCGCCCGGCGTGGCCGCGCGAAAGCACAGCGCGTCGAAGGGCGTGAGGTTGCGAAACTCCACTGCGAGGCACTCAGTTGAGGTCGATGTCCTTGCCGCTGATCTGCACCGGCCCGCTCGCGGAGAAGTCGAAGGTCGACCCGCTGATGGTGACCGCGCCATCCGAGGTCATGACCAGCGAGCTCTTGCCGCACACCAGCTCGATGCGATCGCCGGCATGCAGGGTCAGCGACTTGCCCACGTCCACGCGCTTGGACTGCCCCACCTGCTCGGTCTGCATCAGCGCGACGGTGGTGTTCATGGCCGCGCCCACCGTGATCTGGTAGCCGAGGCCGATGGTCAGCGCCTTCGCGAGCCCGATGGTCTCGGCCTTGGCCAGCGCGATGGTCTCCATCTTCGCGCCGCCGATGGTCACGGTCCGGTGCTCGCCGATGTTGATGGTCTCGTTCAGCCCGACCTTCTCGGTGCGGTTCATGCCGATGCCGATGGTCTCGTTGAGGTCGACGGTTTCGGTGCGGTTCTTGTGCACCGTGATGGTCTCGTCGAGGTCCACGGTTTCCGTGCGGTTCTTGTGGATGGTGATGGTCTCGTTGCCATCGACCGTCTCGGTGCGGTCGTTGTGCACCGTGATGGTTTCGTCATGGTCCACGGTCTCCGTGCGGTCGTGCTTCACGTGCACGGTCTCGTCGTTGTCGATGGTCTTCGTGCGGTCGTGGCCGACCCAGTGGGTTTCGTCCTTCTCGACTTCGATGTCCTGGTTGCGCTCGGCGTGCAGCCATACCTGTTCCGCGCCCTTCTTGTCCTCGAAGCGCAGCGCGTTGGCGTTGGCGTCGGTCGCGCCTTCGGAACTGCGCGTGAGCAGGCCGCTCTGCGTGGCGTTGTCGGGCAGCGTCCACGGTGGCATGTTGTCGGCGTTGTAGACGCGACCGGTCACGATGGGCCGGTCGGGGTCGCCGTTCTCGAAGTCGACGATCACCTCCTGCCCGATGCGCGGGATTTGTATGCCGCCGAAGTTGGTGCCGGCCCAAGGCGAAGACACGCGCACCCAGCAGGAGCTGTTCTCGTCCTTGGTGCAGTAGCGGTTCCAGTGAAAACTGAGCTTCACGCGGCCGTATTCGTCGGTCCAGATCTCGCGGCCTGCCGGGCCCGTGACGATGGCGGTCTGCGGGCCCGTGGTGCGCGGGCGAGGTGCTTCTGGCGCCTGCGCACGAAAAACCTTGCTGCTGGGCAGGACCTCGAAATCCACGCGGCACTCGAACTCCTGCTGCGCGCTGGCATCGCCGATGTCCTGCAGCCGCAGGTGCGCATCGGTCACGAGGTACTCGCGGTTGGAGTCGTTCTGCGGATGCCGCTCAAGCGTCATCAGGCAGCCCGGCACCACGGCGCGCAGGTTGCCCGAGCCGCTGGCGCGTTCGCCCTGGCTGCCGGTTTCTTCCATGCGGGTGCGCACCAGCTGCTCGCCCTCGGACTCGACCACGTAGTCGCCGGGCCAGCCATAGCGCTCCTGGCTGCCTTGCGCGGTCTTGCGCGGCATGGCGCTCACCTGCTGCAGCCGTGCCTTGGGCCGCTTGAAATCGAAGTCGTCAGTGACCCAGCGGCCGCTTTGCAGCGTCTCGCAAGCGTTGAAGCGGTCGCAGTGTTCTTCGCGCACGGTGTCGTCGGCGCCATGGAACGGAATCTTCTGGTAGCCCCCGCTGGCGTATGGCTGGTGCGCCGACATGTCGTCCACGATCACCAGCTTGTGGGTGCCCTCGGCATGCTCGAAGAAGTAGTAGAGCCCCCATTCGTGCATGAGGCGCGCGACGAAGTCGAAGTCGCTCTCGCCGTACTGAACCTGGAATTCGCGCGCCGGATAGCTGCGGGTGGCCTTCACTTCGTGGGCGAACTCGTAGTCGGACAAAACCTCGCCGAGGATGTCGAGCACGGTCTTGTTCTGGAAGATGCGGTAGTCGCTCGTGCGCGTGGCCAGCGTGAGCCAGGGCTCGATCACTCCCTCGTACAGTGCGCGTCGGTTTTCCAGGCGCAGGAAGCGCACGCGTGTCACAAGGCCCGAGATGTGGCGCTTGTCTTCGCCCGCGCCCGGGCGCCCATCGAGCACGATGTGCACCGTGAGCGTCTCGCCCACGAGCTGCTTGATGTTCACGTTGGCGGCCTGCCGCTCGTTGTAGCCCGCCTGCTCGGGCGTGCTGAACGTGATGGTGTAGCCGAACAGCTTGCTCAGGCCCTCGTCGCCTTCGATGGCGATGGGCTCCAGTGCGGGTTGCCCACCAAGCGTGGGCATGGCGGCACAAGAAGCGGTCAGAACGCGGATTGCCCGCGCTGCGCCTGTTGGCATGACACTCTCCCTGGAATTCGGATCAACGCACGAAAGTCAGGACATCGGGCCGATCCTCGCGGCCCGGTGAAACGGAAGCGGCCCGCTTCCGTTTCACGCACAAGGAAGGATCAGGCTTCCTTGTTTTCCTTGATGTTCCAGGCCAGAACCGTCTCGGCGCCCTTGCCGCCCTTGTCGGTCTGTTCCCAGTACTGCTGCTTGACCTTCGCGGCCTGGAACGCGTACTGCACGAACGCCGCATCCGAACCCTGCTCGGCCGTGTACTGCACCGACGTCACCAGCACTTCTTCCAACGTCACGCGCGTGTATTCGATCTGCGAACCACCGGCCTTGCACACCGACACTTCCACCTTGCTCAGGTGCTTGCCGCTCGCGCAGTTCTTCATGACGGACGGTGCCGCCTTGTCGATGCGCGCCAGAACCTGCAGGTCGTTGAAGCTGGCCTTGCCGACGCCACCGCCACCACCGCTGACCATGTTGCCGGGCTGCGTTGCGCCCCATGCAAACGACTTGATGTCCGTCCACTCCTTGTGGTTCGAGTCCTTCGATTCGCCGTTCGCGCCTTCAACGCGCATGAACATGTCTACTGCCATGACTGATTGCTCCCTGGGTTGTGGCGCCCCCTCCGGGCGCCGTGAACATTTACCGCCACTGCGGCGGCACGATTGAAATCCGGTCATGGCAGCACTCATGTCGTGCCGCCACCGGAGCCAAGTGAGTGCGATGTTCGGATCGGACTGTGACAAACGGATTGAATTCGGACGAATTCCTTTCCTGATCGCGTCATTTCTCACAAATCATTTTTCGAGCGCCTCAAAGACGACAGCAAAAAGAGTTAATCAAAATTAACCAATGCTTCAAATCCGAAAACCAAACAGTTCATTGGCCTGATTTCTCATCGAACGAAAAAACCCGCCATCGAAACGATGGCGGGCCTTTTCTGATTTGCAGAGCCAAGGGCAGCTACTCGGCCATGCGCGCTTCGCCCAACCACTTCGCTGCCAGCGCAGGCACGATCTCCGCCGCCTTGCCCTGCAGGAAGGCGAAGCCGCGCGGCACCTCTTCCATGTCGAGCGCGACCAGCACCTTCTGTGCAGCGCGATCCGCATATTGCACAAGGGATGCCGCCGGATAGACCGTGAGCGATGTGCCCACGACCAGCACACGCGCCGCCGTGGCCACGTGCTCCTCGGCTTTCTCGAAGTGCTGCACGGCTTCGCCGAACCACACGATGTCGGGGCGCAGCTGGGTGCCGTCTTCACACAGCTGCCCCATGGCGATGGGATCGCCATCGATGCGATAGCGCTTCGGCTCGGGCTCCGATGTGCCCCGTGCATATGCGAGCTGCCCGTGCAGATGCACCACGTTGCGCGAACCCGCGCGCTCATGCAGCGCATCGACGTTCTGCGTGACGATCACGACTTCGTATACCGACTCGAGCGACGCGATGGCAAGGTGCGCGGCATTCGGCTGCGCCTGCCACGCCTTCTGCCTGCGCTCGTTGTAGAAAGCCAGCACTGCCTCCGGATGCCGACGCCATCCTTCAGGGCTTGCAAGCTCCTGCCACGAGTAGCTGTTCCACAAGCCCTTGGCATCGCGGAACGTGGGCAGGCCGCTCTCGGCGCTCACGCCGGAGCCCGACAGCACGACGATCTTGTTCGGCTGGACCTGGGGTTTCATGCTTCGGCACTCCTCTGGCTTTGTGGATGAATTATTGGCTCCCCGAACACGGATCGAACGTGTGACCTGCGCATTAACAGTGCGCCGCATCTACCAGCTGAGCTACCGGGGAAAAATCGATACTGATGAAGAGGTGAATGGAGGCGCGACCCGGAGTCGAACCGGGCTGGTCGGATTTGCAATCCGCTGCACTGCCGCTTTGCTATCGCGCCAAAACCTGGTGATGAAGTTGAAGAAAAAGTGGTGGATCGTCTTCGAGTCGAACGAAGTATTCCGAAGAGACGGGGTTACAGCCCGCTGCAGTCGCCAGTGCTGCTCACGATCCAGGCAAGGATGAAATGAATGGCGCCCCGCAGGGGAGTCGAACCCCTGGCTTCCTCCTGGACAGGGAGGCACTCTGGCCACTGAGTTAGCGGAGCGAAGAAGAAAGAAAGCTGGCAGGCCCTCAAGGATTCGAACCTTGGATGCCGGGATCAAAACCCGGTGCCTTGGACCACTAGGCGAAGGGCCAGTAAAAATGGTGCCTCGTGTGGGATTCGAACCCACGATCTTCGGGATGAAACTCCGAGGTCCTTGACCGCTAGACGAACGAGACGTTGAAGCAAGAATGAAGAAATGGCGCGCGCGGAAGGAGTCGAACCTTCAACCGTTGGGTTTGGAGTCCAGTGCTCTGCCAGTTGAGCTACACACGCGTGGAAAGGCGAAGAAAGAAAAGATGGTCTGAGTGGCAGGATTTGAACCTGCAGCCTCCTGCTTCCAAGGCAGGCCGTCTACCAGATTGACACTACACCCAGAGAAATCCGAGAGAGAAAAATTGGTGCCCCAGGGGAGACTCGAACTCCCAGAATTCCGCTTCTAAGGCGGACACGTCTACCAATTGCGTCACCAGGGCTGAAAAATATTTAGCGAAGCGACGACACGTTTCAGTGGCCGGTCTCGCTTCGGTGTCTGTGAATTTTTAAGGAGCGTCACCAAGCCGGGGCTCGGTGTGTCGCGGCGTGATCGCCGCTTGGAAGGAAGAACAAGAAGAAAGCAAAGAGGCCCGGAACCTTGCGGTGTCCGGGCCTCTGCTGAAGAGAGCTTGGGAGGTCTGCGCCTATGCGCTTCCTCCACCCGGTTGCACCTGATCCTCGCAATCGCACGGCCACAGATTGGCCTGCGGGTTCTGCATCGGATACAGGGACTGCTCGAGCTGCTGCAATGCCGGCAGCAGGCCAAAGCCGAGGCCATCATGCGAAGCGATGCGCACGAACACGTTGCCCGATGCGGGGCAAGTGCTGTAGATGCGGATCTTTGCGGCTTTCACGATGTGTGTCCTGTTGGCGTCGAGTGGGTTTGGACTGTAAATAGTCTTTACACAATCGTCAACAACTTTGATCGGCTTTTTTTCAAGTACCGTTGCGGCAACGCACTCCCTCCCTTTCACCTCCAGGAGCCTGCATGGCGTCTTCGACCCTCGCGACACATCCGCACTACGACCGTCTGATCGCAACCGCGCGCAACCTTCCTCCGTTGCGAGTCGCGGTGGTTCATCCCGCCAACGCGGTGTCGCTCGAAGCGGCGCTCGCTTCCGCGGCACTGGGGCTCATCGCACCGACGCTGGTAGGCCCGCGCGCGAGGATCGAAGCTGCCGCGCGCGAGATCGGCATCGATCTCTCCAGCATCGCGATCGTCGACGCACCGCACAGCCATGCCGCCGCCGATGCGGCCGTCGCGATGGCGCTGCGCGGAGAAGTCGATGCATTGATGAAGGGCAGCCTGCACACCGACGAGCTGATGGGCGCCGTCGTGCGCCGCGAAGGCGGCCTGCGCACCTCGCGCCGCATCAGCCATTGCTTCGTGATGGACATCCCCGGCCACGCACAGCCGCTGATCATTTCGGACGCGGCGATCAACATCGCGCCCACGCTCGAGGAGAAAGTCGACATCGTGCAGAACGCGATCGATCTCGCGCATGCGCTGCTGATGCCGGCGGTGCGCGTGGCGGTTCTCTCGGCAACGGAAACAGTGAACGCCAAGGTACCGTCGACGCTCGATGCCGCGGTGCTGTGCAAGATGGCCGACCGCGGCCAGATCACCGGCGCGGTGCTCGACGGCCCTCTCGCGATGGACAACGCCATCGACGCCGAGGCCGCGCGCATCAAGGGCATCAACTCGCCGGTGGCGGGCCGCGCCAACGTGCTCATCGTGCCCGACCTGGACGCCGGCAACATGCTGGCGAAGAGCCTCACCTTCCTCGGCGGTGCCTATGCGGCGGGCATCGTGCTGGGCACGAAGGTGCCGGTGATCCTCACGAGCCGCGCCGACTCGGAATCGGCACGGCTCGCTTCGTGCGCCGTTGCCTCCATGCTCGTGAAGGCGGGGCGCGACAAGCTCATCAAGGCGGTGGGCTGAGCGCTATCGAGCGCCCGCCACGATCGCGATTCCCCTGATCTGTCCGGCGGCCGCTGCGCGCTCCGGCTTCGGATAGCGCGCCGGCGCAAAGCGGTGCAGCAGCTCCGCCTCCTGCACCTTGGCAGCTTCGAAATTCGCGAGCTTGACGTGGCCGAAGCCACGAATCGACAGCGGCAGCGCCGCAATGCGCGCGGCCGTCGCCTGGTTGCCGGCCGAAAGCTCGTCCGCCATGGCTTCCAGCAGGCCGTCGAAATGCGCGATCAGTTCGCGTTCCATCCGCCGCTCGCCGGTACGCCCGAACGGGTCGAGCGCCGTGCCGCGCAGCCGCTTGCCATGCGCCAACCAGCGCATCGCAGGCAGCATCCAGCTTCCGATGCGGATCTTGGCGGGCGCCTTCCCATGCGCACCGCGCGAAAGCACCGGCGGCGCCATGTGGAATTCGAGCTTCAGGTCGCCCTCGAACTGCTCCTGCAGCTTCTGCACGAACGCACCGTCGGTATAGAGCCGCGCCACTTCGTACTCGTCCTTGTAGCTCATGAGTTTGAGCAGGCTGCGCGCCGCATTGCGCGTGAACGGCAGGCTCGCATCGCCGCCCTGCAACCCGGCCTCGCGCGCACGCAGGCCTCGGATGCGCGTCTCGAAGCGGTCTGCCCACGCAGCGTTCTGGTAGCCCGTCAGGTGGCGGCGCGCATCGGCGATCAGCACGTCGAGCGGGCGCCCGTCGACAGAAGAAGCCTGCGCATCGACAGGCGCGGCACGCAGCGCATCGAGCGCCTCGGGGTTGCCCGCCGCAAGTCGCCCCAACGAGAAGGCCGACTGGTTCGCAGCAACCGCCACGCCGTTGAGCTCGATCGCATGCATCAGCGCTTCCAGGCTCAGCGGCACCAATCCGCGCTGCCATGCGTAGCCGGCCGCGACGATGTTCGCGGCGAGCGTGTCGCCCAGGAATTCTTCCGCCAGGCTCTGCGCATCGAAGGTCTCGACCTGCTCGTCGCCGGCCACGAAACGCATCTTCTCCAGCAGCAGGTCGACGTGCAGGTCCGCGTCCGGGTTGCGCAGTGCTTCAGCGACCGGAATCTCGTGGATGTTCGCGAGCACGCGCGTGCGCCCGTGCCGCACGGTCTGCAGCGCGTCGGCCGAAGCGCCCACCACCACGTCGCAGGCGAGGATCGCGTCGGCCTGCTGCGTGTCGATGCGCACCTGGTGCAGCCGCTCGCGCGAATCGGCCAGCCGCACGAAGCTCAGCACCGAGCCGCCCTTCTGCGCGAAGCCCATGAAGTCGAGCACGCTGGCAGCCTTGCCTTCGAGGTGCGCGGCCATGGCGATCACCGCGCCCACCGTCACCACACCGGTACCGCCCACGCCGGTCACGAGCAGGTCGTAGGGGGCGGTCCATTCGTGCTCCGCCGGGTACGGCAGCGCGGCCACGCGATGCAGGAAGGCATCGCGCCCCGCCGCCAGCGCGCCGCTCTTGCGGCGCAGCTTGCCGCCCGTCACGCCCACGAAGCTGGGGCAGAAGCCCTTGGCGCAGGAGTAGTCCTTGTTGCAGCTGGTCTGGTCGATCTTGCGCTTGCGGCCCATCGGCGTTTCGTGCGGCAGCACCGCCACGCAGTTGCTCTGCACGGTGCAGTCGCCGCAGCCTTCGCACACGGCCTCGTTGATGAAGAGGCGCTTGGGCGGATCGGCCAGCTCGCCCTTCTTGCGGCGGCGGCGCTTTTCGGCCGCGCAGGTCTGCTCGTAGATGAGCACTGTCACGCCCGCCATCTCGCGCAGGCGGCGCTGCACGTCGTCGAGCGCGGCGCGGTCGTGGAACTCGGTGCCTTGCGGAAAGCGGCCCTTGATGTCGTCGTACTTTCCAATGGCATCGCTCACCACCACCACCTTGCTCACGCCCTCCGACTCCACCTGCCGAGCGATGGCGTCGACGCTGATGACGCCGTCGACCGGCTGCCCGCCCGTCATCGCCACCGCGTCGTTGAACAGGATCTTGTAGGTGAGCGTCGCCTTGGCCGCCACGGCCTGGCGGATCGCGAGGTAGCCCGAGTGGTAGTAGGTGCCGTCGCCCAGGTTCTGGAACACGTGCGGCGTCTTCGTGAACATGGCGTGCGAGATCCAGTCGACGCCCTCCCCGCCCATCTGGATCAGCCCTGCGGTGCTGCGGTCCATCCAGTTCGCCATGAAGTGGCAGCCAATGCCGGCGCGCGCCGTCGAGCCTTCAGGCACCTTGGTGCTGGTGTTGTGCGGGCAGCCGGCGCAGAAGTACGGCAGGCGCTTGACCGCATCGCTCGCGTTGCCGAGCAACTCGGGCGGCGTGAAGTCGCGCACGTGCTGCAGGTGGTCGCCCAGGTCGTGGTTGTCGGGGAAGTGCACGGCCAGCCAGTGCGCGACCAGTTCGATGAGCCGCGACGGGCGCAGTTCGCCCAGCGCCGACACCAGCGGCTGTCCCTCGCGGTCATGCTTGCCGACGAGCACGGGGCGCGCATCGGCGGGCGCGTTGTAGAAGATGTCGCGCAGCTGCGTCTCGACCACTGCGCCCTTCTCCTCGACGATGAGGATCTCCTCCAACCCCTGTGCGAAGGCCTTGATGCGCGTCTGCTCCACCGGAAAGCTCAGGCCGATCTTGTAGAGCCGCACGCCGGCGCGCGCCAGTTGCTCCGGCGAGAGCTCGAGCCGGCGCAGCACTTCCATCAGGTCGTGATGTGCCTTGCCGCAGGTGACGATGCCCACCTTCGCGTGCTCGCTCACGATCACATGGCGGTCGATGCTGTTGCGCTTGGTGAATGCAGCTACTGCCGCCAGCTTGTCCTCGAGGCGCGACTCGATGCGCAGCGAAGGCAGATCGGGCCAGCGGTAGTGCAGGCCATCCGGCGGCGCGCGATGGCCGGTGGCTGAACTTACGGCCTCGGCGTCTTCCCACGCTTCGATGCGGCTGTTGATCGCATCCAGGTCGACGGTGCCCGCGCTTTCCACCACCTCGGACAGCGCCGCCATCCCGACCCACGCGCCCGAGTAGCGCGAGAGCTCGTAGCCGTACAGGCCGAACTCCAGGTACTCGGCCACGCTCGAGGGCTGCATGATGGGCATGCGCCAGGCCATGAAGGCGTGGTCGCTCTGGTGCGGCATCGACGACGACACGCAGCCGTGGTCATCGCCCGCCACCACCAGCACGCCGCCATGCGGCGACGAGCCGTACGCGTTGCCATGCTTGAGCGCGTCGCCCGCGCGGTCCACGCCGGGGCCCTTGCCGTACCACATGGCGAACACGCCATCGACGGTGCGCTCGGGGTCCGATTCCACGCGCTGGGTGCCCAGCACCTGCGTGGCCGCGAGTTCCTCGTTGACGGCCGGCACGAAACGGATGCCGGTCTGCTTGAAGCGTTCACCGGCCTTCCAGATCGCCTGGTCGACCATGCCCAGCGGCGAGCCGCGGTAGCCACTGACGAAACCCCGCGTGTGCAGGCCGCGTTGCGCATCGCGCCGGCCCTGCATCACGAGCACGCGGATCAGCGCCTGCGTGCCGGTAAGAAAAACCGAGCCGGATTCGGCCCAGAGGTTGTCGGAAAGTTGGTAGCCGGGCCGTCTTATCGCGGTGGCGTTGTGTGGGGCATCCATGCCCGGAATTGTTCTGCCGCCCTCCGGGGAAGTGCTTCTTCAATGCACTAGCGCAGACCCTTGTTTCGAGAAGAATTCACTCCAATAGAGGCTTGAAAGTCAGTTTTCTTTTCCATTTCCGCAAAAGAAGAGAAAACACACTCCGCCAGAATCAGTCCTGCCTGCGCATCGCGAAGAAGCCTCCCGCCACCAGGATGAACGCCCCGATGATCACCTTCTGCCAGGTGCTGGGCACGCCGGCCAGGATCAGCACGTTGTTGATCAGCGTGACCAGCACCACCCCCAGCAGCGTGCCGCCCACGGTGCCGCTGCCGCCGGTGATGCGCGCGCCGCCGAGGATCACGGCCGCGATCACGTCCAGCTCGTTGCCCACCAGGTCGAAGGGGTTCGCCAGCCGCGTGCTCGACACGTGCACGATGCCCGCAAGCCCCGA
This sequence comes from Variovorax sp. 679, assembly GCF_003952185.1. Taxonomy (GTDB): domain Bacteria; phylum Pseudomonadota; class Gammaproteobacteria; order Burkholderiales; family Burkholderiaceae_C; genus Variovorax. The sequence goes on from NZ_RXFS01000001.1 coordinate 86,384, forward strand.
GAGGAAGCCCGCGTACGCGAACACGAAGACGTGCACCGTGCGCAGGTTGTAGCCCAGCCGCTCCGCGATCGCGAGGCTGCCGCCGATGGCGTACACCGCGCGGCCGATCAGCGTGCGGTTCAGCAGCCACCAGGTCAGCGCCGCCGCGAAGACCAGCACCAGCACGGTGGCGGGCAGCACCACGTGCAGGCCCTGCGGTGTGTCGAAGCGCCACAGCGCCAGCTTGCCGAAGGCGTCCATCGGCGCGGGCACGTTCATGAAGAACACGGTGCCCACGAAGGTCAGCAGGATGCCCCGGTACAGGTACTGCGTGCCGATGGTCACGATCAGCGACGGCGCCTTCAGCCAATGCACCAGCAGCCCGTTGAGCACGCCCAGCAGCGCGCCGCTCGCCGCGCCGGCGATCAGCAGCAGCGCGATGGGCGCTTCCGGAAAGTAGTTCAGCACCAGCTTGGTGATGCTGTACATGGTGAGCGCCGCAATGGCCGCGAACGACACGTCGATGCCGCCGGCGGCCAGCACGATCAGCACGCCCAGCGCGAACAGGCCCAGCACCGTGCAGGCACGCACGATGTCGAACAGCACCGGCAGCTGGAAGAAGCTCGGGTTGATGGCGCCCACCGCCAGGCTCGCCAGCACGATCAGCGCGAGCGTGAAGACCGAGGGACGCTGCGCGAGCCAGCCGCGCAGCGAGAACCGCGCCTCGGGCGGGAGCGGAGCCGATTCCGGCGTGGCCGGCGCTGGATGCGCTTGCATGGTGGAAGCCGTCATGAGAATGCGGGGGAAGGTGTGTCGGAAACCAGCGCGTGGTAGAGATCGCTCTCGGCGAGCCCCTGCGCGTCGAAGTCGTTGGCGATGCGGCCCTTGCGCATCAGCAGGATGCGGTCGCAGTTCTGCAGCAGCTCCTGCAGGTCGTCGCTCACCAGGATCACGCCCAGCCCCTGCTCGGCCAGCCGCTGCACGATGCGGTAGATGGTGTCCTTCGAGCCCACGTCCACGCCCACGGTGGGGCCGTGCAATATCAGCACGCGCGGCCCGATGGCCAGCCAGCGCCCGATGAGCACGCGCTGCTGGTTGCCGCCCGAGAGCGACTGCACCGGCCGGTCGACGTCTGGCGTGGCGATCTGCAACTCGCCCACGGTTCGTTCGGCCAGCGCCTGGCACTGCCGCATGTCGAGTGCGCCGAAGCGGCCGCGCAGGCGGTTCAGCACGGCCGTGACGATGTTGTCGCGGATCGGCTTGTCGAGGAACAGGCCCTCGCTCAGTCGGTCCTCCGGCACATAGCCGATGCCCTGGCGGATGCCGTCGGTGGGCGTCTTCAGCACGATCTGCCTGCCGTCGAGCAGCACGCGCCCGCGGTCGGCGCCCTGCACGCCGGCCAGCGCCAGCGCGAGCTCGTTGCGGCCGGAGTCGAGCAGCCCGGTCACGCCGAGGATCTCGCCCTTGCGCAGCGCGAAGCTCACGTCGCTGAACTGCGCGCCGCGGCCCAGCGATTCCACCTTCAGCAGTTCGTCGCCGCCGTGCGTGCCGTGGCGGTAGCGCTCGCCGTCGAGGTGCTTGCCGGTCATCCAGTGCGCGATCTGCGCCTTGGTGAAGTCGCGGATCGGCCCCTGCGCCACCTTCGTGCCGTCGCGGAACACGATGGCCTGGCCGCCCATGGCCATGCACTCGTCGAGCTTGTGGCTCACGAACAGCACGGCCACGCCCTGCTCGCGCAGCACCTCCACCACATGCACGAGGTTGTCCACCTCTTTCTGCGTGAGCGAGGTGGTGGGCTCGTCCATGATGACCATGCGCGCGCGAGTGGCCACCGCGCGCGCGATGGCCACGAGCTGCCGGGTGGCAATCGGCATCTCGTCCACGCGCCGCGCGAGAAAGGCCGCGTCGGTCGGCAGCTTCACCGCCTGCAGTGCCCGGGTGGCGGTGGCCGCGACAGCCTTGCGGTCGAAGCGCCGCGCCAGCCTGCCGCCGGTGGCGACGAGCTGCTCGCTCAGCGCGACGTTCTCGGCCACGCTCATGTTCGGCAGCAGCGACAGGTCTTGATAAACCGTCTCGATGCCCAGCGTGAGCGCCTGCAGCGGCGACAACGATTCGTACGGCTGCCCGTCGATCACGATGCGCCCCTGGCTCGGCGGCTGCGCGCCCGAGATGATCTTGATCAGCGTGCTCTTGCCGCAGCCGTTCTCGCCGAGCAGGTGGTAGATCTCGCCGGCCTCGATGACGAGGTCGATGCCGCGCAGCGCGTGCACGCCCGCGAAGCGCTTGTGCACATCCTGCACCTCGAGGAAGACCCGGCGTCCGGCCGTGCTCTTTGAGCTTGCCGGACTTGCTTGCGTGGAAGGCGCGGTAAGAGTCATGGCCGGCGGAAGCTCAGAACGAGTACTTCTTGTAGTTCTGCTTGTCGACCTCGACCCAGGCCTGGCCCGTGACGATGATGCCGACGCCCGGGCCCTTCTTGACCGAGACCTTGTTGTAGCCCGGCACGCCCATGTCGGTGCCGTCGGTGATGGTCTTGCCGTCGAGCAGCATCTTGGCGGCCTTGTTCATGACGATGCCGGCGTCCTTCGGGTCCCAGAAGGCGATGCCGCCGACCGCGCCCGACTCGAGGAACTTGGCCGCCTCGCTCGGCAGGCCGGTGCCGAAGACGCAGATCTTGCCCTGCAGGCCGGCCTCTTCCACCGCGCGGCCGATGCCCAGCACGTCGAGCGAGGACGAGCCCTGGAAGCCCTTCAGGTCGGGGTGCTTGCGCAGCATTTCCTTGGCCTTGCCGTAGGCCTTCTCGGCGTCGTTGAGCGACTCGTTCTTGGCGTCGACCAGCTGCATCTTGGGGTACTTCTTCGCGTTGGCCGCGCCGCCGTCGGCCCATTGCACCTGCGACTGGCTGCCCAGCGAGCCGACCAGCGAGGTCCACTTGCCCTGCTGGCCCATGCAGGCGGCCAGGCGCTCGTTGATGCGCGCGCCGTAAGCCGTGTTGTCGAAGGCCTCGATGTCGACCATGGTGTTCTTCTGGTTGTCGGCCTCGTGCGTGACGACCTTGATGCCGCGCTCCATCGCGCGCTTGAGCACCGGCTCCAGCGTGGGCGGGTCCATCGACACCACCGCGATCGCGTCGACCTTCTTGGCCACCAGGTCTTCCACCAGGCGCTGCTGCTGCGCGGCGTCCGACTGGGCCGGGCCGATCTGGCGCGTGGCCACGCCCGGCGTGCTGCTGCCGAACTCCTTCACGCCCACTTCCATGCGGTTGAACCAGCTGATGCCGGTGATCTTCACGACGGTGACGATGTCCTGCGGCTTGCCCTGCGCATGCAGCGCCGAGGCGAAGGCCACGGTGCCGAGTGCCAGCACGGTGCAGGCGATCTTGGTTTTCTTCAGCATGTTCGTTTGTCTCCTAGCCCTCGGTGGTTCTCTGCGTCGCGCCAGGAGGGGGCTGATGCGGCGGTGCGCTGGTGCGCGAAACGGAGATGAAGCTGCGCAGGTCGCTCACGCTGAAGCGCGCCGATGCCAGGAAGAACAGCAGCAGCAGGCCCCAGGCGCAGTCGCGGAAGAAGTTGGAAATGCCCAGCAGGTTGAAGGTGCTCGACAGCAGCTGCAGCGCCACGGCCGAGAAGAACAGGCACACCATGCGCCCGTAGCCGCCCTGCGGCCGCACGCCCGCCATCACGGTGATGAGGATGGCGATGAGCAGGTAGGAGTTGCCGTAGTCCGACTTCACGCTGGCGGTACGGCTCGCGATGATCACGCCCGCCACCGCCGACAGCACGCCGCACAGCGCGTAGGTGGCAATCAGCATGCGACCCTGCGGAATGCCCGCGTAGCGCGCCGCCTTGGCATTGGTGCCCAGCAGGAAGAGCCGGATGCCGAACGGGCTCTGCTTGAGCAGCCAGCCCACGGCCAGCAGCATCGCGATGAAGATCGCGAACGGAATCGGCACGCCCAGCACCATTTCGTTGCCGATGGCCGAGAGCGGCTCCGCGTTGCCCACGCGCAGGCTGGAGCCGCCGGTGAGCACTACGGCCAGGCCGGTGTAGAGCAGCTGCGTGCCCAGCGTACAGAGAATGGGCGTGAGCCCGGCGCGCGCGATCAGCACACCGTTGAGCAGCCCGCCCACCAGCCCCACCGCGATCGCGATCGCCGCGAAAGCGCCGGTGTAGAGCCACGGCGAAGCATCGACCTCCACCAGCATCGGCGCCAGCGTGGCCGCCACGACGCCCGAGAGATTGGCCAGCGCCACGCCCGAGAGGTCGATGCCGCCGTTGCCGGAGATCATCGACAGCGCCACGCCCATGGCCAGCAGGCCGAGCTCGGGCAACTGGCCGCCCATCGACTGGAAGTTGTAGACGTCGAGGAAGTCGCCCCTCGAGAGCACGGTAGCGACCACGAGAATCGCGACGTTGATGCCGACCAGGAAGTTGAGCTCGCGGTCTGAAAACCTGAATTTCACGGAAGGCTCCTTTGCTGCTCGCGGTTCAGGCCACTGCCCGACCCAGCAGCGCATCGACTTCGGCGCGCGTGGGCATCGACGGTGCCGTGCCCGCGCGCGTGACCGAGATGGCCGCCACGGCCGATCCGAAGCGCGCGGCCTCCAGCGGCGACGCGCCCTCGGCCAGCGCGGCCGCGAAGCCGCCGTTGAAGGCATCGCCCGCGCCGGCCGTTTCCTTCACCGCGCCGGCATGAAACACGGGCAGGTGCACCGATTCGCTCGCGCTGTGCAGCAGCGCCCCCTTGTCGCCGAGCGTGATGAGTGCGCAGCCCACGCCCTTCGCGAGGAAGAAGTCACCCGCGCGGCGCGCGTCCTCGATGGTCTCGACCGCGATGCCGCTCAGTGCCGCGGCCTCGTGCTCGTTGGGCGTGATGTAGTCGCACAGCGAGTAGAGCGCGTCGTCGAAGGGCAGCGCCGGCGCCGGGTTGAACACCGTCACGGTGCCGGCAGCGCGCGCAAGCTCGAGCCCGCGCTGCGCGGCGCCAGCGGGCTGCTCCAGTTGCGTGACGAACACGCGCGCACCGCGGATGGCATCGGCGGCAGCCTCCACATCGGCGGAGTCGATGAGCGCCGCCGCGCCGGGCACCACGATGATGGCGTTGTCGCCCGTGACCTCGTGCACGTAGATGAAGGCCGCACCGGTCGGCTGCGTCGTCACCTGCGGCACGCGCGGCGTGATGCCTTCCTGCGCCCAAAGTGCCAGCGCATTGGCGCCGAAGGCGTCCTGCCCGAGCTTGGAGATGAAGGTCACCCGGGCGCCGGCACGCGCGGCGGCCACCGACTGGTTCGAGCCCTTGCCGCCGGGGCCCATGGCGAAGCCGGAGCCGGCAATGGTCTGGCCCACGCCCGGAAGGTCGGCCGCGCGAAAGGCGAGGTCCGCCACGAAGATGCCGAGCACGGCCACGCCGTGTTGTTGCTGTTGATGCTGTTGCGAGGAAAAGGCAGTCATCGCGATCAGGCCTCGGGGGCGAGCACGCCCTTCTTGAACACGAAGCAGCCGTAGAAGCGGCGCTCGCCGGTGGCGATCACGCAGTAGGCGCGGCGCGCGGCCTCGTAGAAGGCGAAGCGTTCGATGGAGCCCATCGGCCGCGCGCGTCCTTCCGCCGCATCGATCTCGCGCTGCATCTCCTGCTGCACGGGCGGAATCTCGTTGGGCGCGCCCATGATCTCCATGCGCCGCGCCGGATCGTCCACCGCGTTGTCCAGCGGCAGCACCGAAAGAATGGCGCGCGCCGCCTCGGCGGTGCCCACGCCGTCGATGCGCAGCAGCCGGCCCAGCGCAGTCTGGCGTGCGACCGAATCGGCCGGGAAGTTGGCGTCGCACAGCACCAGCTCGTCGCCATGGCCCATGGCGCGCAGGGCGTAGAGCACATCGGCGTTGAGCAGCGGATGAATGGACTTCAGCATGCGGTCTCCTCGAAATGGAACGGCTTTCGCGGTTGCGATCCTAGACAAAGAAAACGTTTGCGCAAACGTTTTCCTTTCGGGGATTTCCCTTGGTTCCGGTGATGCGGACAAAAGCCGCGCACTCATTCGCCATAGGGAATCCAGATGTTCTTGACCTGCGTGGCATGCCGCAGGAATGCGGGGCCCTCGGCCGATGCGGCGTCGTGCCAGTCGGTGGCCAGGCCGTGGTCGACCAGGGTGCGCTTGAGGTTGCCCACAGACAGCCGCTCGGCTTCGCGCGACAGTTCCTTCGCGCCGAAGACCCAGAGCGCATCGACGTCGTCGTGCTCCGCCAGCGTGCGCGCGAGGCTCGCGGCCGGGCCGGTCACGAGGTTGACGACGCCCGCCGGCAGGTCGGAGGTTTCGAGCACCTGGTAGAAGTCGGTGGCGACCAGCGCATGCTTCTCGCCCGGCACGACCACCGTGCGGTTGCCCATGGCCAGGAGCGGCGCGAGCAGGCTCACGAAGGACAGCAGCGGGGCCTCGTCGGGACACACCACGCCCACCACGCCGATCGCCTCGACCGTGGCCAGCGCCACGCCGCGCAGCGGCGGCACATGCACCGTGCCCTCGTACTTGTCGGCCCAGGCGCCATAGGCGAACAGACGGCTCACCGATGCGTCGACCTCGGCCTGCGCGGCTTTCGCAGGAACGCCGCTCAGGCTCGCGATGCGCGCGGCGAATTCGCCTGCGCGGGCCGAGAGGTTTTCCGCGAGGTAGTACAGCGCCTGCGCGCGGCGATGCGGCGTCGCGCTCGACCAGCCCGCCGCCGAACGCGCTGCGGCGGCGGCGTTGCGGATGTCCTTGCGGTTGCCCACGCCCACCTCGCCGGCAGGCTGTCCGTTGGCAGTGAAGACCGGGCGCGAGAGTTCGCCGTCGGGCCGCGCCTGCTTGCCTCCGATGAAGAGCTTGGCGGTACGGTCGATGGCGGGCAACGCCGGCTCTTTCACATCCGCACTCTCGTTCGCCGCCGCTGCCGAAGCAACAGCCGCAACGGCAGTGCGCGGCTTGCGCTGCGCCCAGGCACGCGGCTTCAGGTATTCGTAGCAGCCCTCTCTCCCGCCCTCGCGGCCGTAGCCGGACTCGCGGTACCCGCCGAAGCCCACGCCCGCGTCGAAAAGATTGGTCGCGTTGACCCACACCACGCCCGCCTGCAGTTGCGGCGCAATGCCCAGCGCGAGGCCGATGGTCTCGCTCCACACGCTGGCGGCGAGGCCGTAGCGCGTGTTGTTGGCCAGCGCGACGGCTTCGTCGGGGGTGCGGAAGGTCATCGTCACCAGCACGGGCCCGAAGATTTCCTCGGTCGCGACGGTGGAGGCGGGCTGCACGCCTGTCAGCAACGTCGGCGGAAAGAAGCTGCCACCCGGTGGCAACGCGCACGGCGCCTGGTAGCAGCTCGCACCCTCGCGCACGCCGGTCGCCACCAGCGAGCGCACTCGCTCTAGCTGCGTGGCGTCGACCAGGCTGCCCATGTCGATCGCCTTGTCCAGCGGCGGGCCCACGCGCAAGGTCTGCATGCGGCGCTTGAGCCGCGCGATGAAGTCGTCGGCGATGCCTTCCTGCAGCAGCAGCCGCGAGCCGGCGCAGCACACCTGGCCCTGGTTGAACCAGATGGCATCGACCACGCCTTCCACGGCAGCGTCGATGTCCGCGTCGTCGAACACGATGAAGGGCGACTTGCCGCCCAGCTCCAGCGTGAGCGACTTGCCCGTGCCCGCCGTGGCGGTGCGGATGAGCCGCCCTACTTCCGTCGATCCGGTGAATGCGATCTTGTCCACGCCCTCGTGCGCGACCAGCGCCGCGCCCGTGGCGCCGTCGCCGGTCACCACGTTGAGCACGCCGCGCGGCAGGCCGGCCTGCGCCGCCAGTTCGGCGAAGAGCAAGGCGCTCAGCGGCGTGAACTCGGCCGGCTTGAGCACCACGGTGTTGCCCAGCGCGAGCGCGGGCGCGATCTTCCACGCGAGCATCAGCAGCGGGAAATTCCACGGAATGATCTGGCCGACGACGCCCAGCGGCACCTGGTCGGCGAACTCGCGCTCCTGCAGCTGCGCCCAGCCGGCATGGTGATAGAAGTGGCGCGCGGCCAGCGGCACGTCGAGGTCGCGCGTCTCGCGGATCGGCTTGCCGTTGTCCAGCGCCTCGACCACGGCGAGCAGGCGTGCGTGGCGCTGCACCATGCGCGCCAGGGCGTAGAGATGCCGCGCACGGCCATGGCCACCGAGCGCGAACCAGCCGGGCTGCGCGGCGCGCGCCGCCGCCACCGCGGCGTCCACGTCCTTCGCGGAACCTTGGGCGATGCGGGCCAGGCGCTGGCCGGTGGCCGGCTCGGCCGTGTCGAAATGCGCGCCCTCCGATGCAGGCGTGAAGCGCCCGTCGATGAAGTGGCCGAAACCTTCGGCATGGCGCGCGAGCCATTCGCGCGCGTCGGTGTCGCTCTCTGGCGCGGGGCCGTAGTCCATGGTGTCGAAGTAGCGCGCGACGCTGCTGTTGCTGCTGTTGTTGTTGCTCATCGGGCTCATCCGATCGGGTGGCGGTTGTAGGCCGAGTAGCGGCCTGTGACGTGGTGCTCCAGCTGGCGCTCGATGTCGGCCAGCAGCGTGGATGCGCCGATGCGGAAAAGATCAGGCTCGAGCCAGTCGCGGCCCAGCTCTTCCTTCATGAGCACCTGGTAGTCGAGCGCCGTCTTCGCAGTGGAAACACCGCCGGCGGGCTTGTAGCCCACGCGGAAACCGGTGCGGGCCTCGTACTGCCGGATCATCCGCAGCATCGCGAGCGTGACCAGCGGCGTGGCGTTCACGCCCTCCTTGCCGGTGGAGGTCTTGATGAAGTCGGCGCCGGCCATCATGCAGACCATCGAGGCCTTCGCGACATTGCGCAGCGTTTTCAGCTCGCCCGTCGCGAGGATCGCCTTCACATGCGCCTCGCCGGCGGCGCGGCGGAAGTCGAGCATCTCGTCGTAGAGCTTCTTCCATTGGCCCGCGAGCACGTGCTCGCGGGTGATGACGATGTCGATCTCCGCCGCACCGTCGCGCACCGAGGCTTCGATTTCCTTGAGCTTGAGTTCGTGCGGGATCAGCCCCGCCGGAAAGCCCGTGGACACCGCCGCCACCGGAATGCCGGTGCCGGCCAGCGCCTCCACGGCGGTCGACACGAAGCGGTGGTAGACGCACACCGCCCCGGTGTGCAGCTTGCGGTCGGCAAAGCCGAGCGCGGCCAGCAGGTCGGGACGCACCGGCATCGCGGCCTTGGCGCAGAGCCGCTTCACGCGCTCGGCGGTGTCGTCTCCGCTGAGCGTGGTCAGGTCGATGCAGGTGATCGCCTTCAGCAGCCAGGCCGCCTGCGCGTCCTTCTTGACCGAACGGCGCCCTGGCAGCGTGGCCACGCGGCGCTCGGCGGCCGAGAGGTTGAAGCGGATGCCGTCGATCCAGCCGGTATCGAAGGGTTGGGCGGTGTTGCGAGGAACGGCGACGTGGGTCTGCGCGGGCGTCGTCGGCGCTGCTGCTGTGGCCGAGGCCGGCGCAGCCGGACGCGAGCGCACCGCGCCGCTGGGGCGAACGAGGGAAGTGGAGGTCATGGATGAACTGGCGCCGTGGCGCGCGAAGGCCGCGGCTGCGGCGGGCAGGCAAGGGGCATGTCTTTTGTCTCCGGGCTGCGTCGCGTGGCGGCGCTGCCATGATGTTGTTTGTGTTGGCACAAATGTTATTACAAGAACATTTATTTGTGCAATATGTTTTTTCAACAACATCAACCCGGCTTGCGATGACCGATACTCCGGCACGTGGACCTGAGGAGACCGAACATGCGAAGAACCGCCGGAGCCGAGGCCCGGGCCGTGCGCCTGGCCAGGATGCAGGAACTCGTCGAGGCCGGCGGCCCGCTGCCGATCAAGCAGGCGGCCCAGCAGCTCGAAGTGACGGAAATGACCATCCGCCGCGACCTGTCGTCGCCTGGATCACCCCTCAGCGCCCTCGGAGGCTACGTGCTCGCGACCACGCTGCCGGGCGCCGAGCGCTACTCGCTCGACGAAGCCGGCGACCAGCACGCGGCCAACAAGCGCCTGGCTTGCGAGCGCGCCGCCGGGCTGGTGCAGCCGCACGACAGCCTGTTCATCGACTGCGGCACCACCATGGCCCATTTCGCCGAGGCGCTGCCGCCCGAGATGCCGCTGAGCGTAGTGTGTTACTCCACGAACATTTCCTCGGTGCTGAGCCGCCGTCCGAACACGCAGCTGATGCTGCTGGGCGGGCTGTACCACCCTTCGTCGGCCACCTTCTTCTCCGACGAGGGCCTGCAATACCTCAGCAGGCTGGGCGTGAACAAGGCCTTCATCTCCGCGGGCGGAGTCGACCTGGAACGCGGCGCGAGCTGCTCCAACTTCCACGAAGTGCCCGTGAAGCAGGCAGCCATCCGCAGCGCATCGCAGAGCTTTCTGGTGCTGGACGAAAGCAAGCTCGGCACGCTGAGGCCCGCCTTCTTCAGTCCGCTCGATGCCTTCGCGCGCATCGTGGTCGGCGGCTCGCCGGAGGCCGCCTTGAAGAAGCAGTTCAAGGACCTGCCGCTGGAATACGCGTAGAAAGAAACGCTTCGCAGCGGCCTGCGCACGGCCTTGCCCGGCCGCATCGATCAAGGAGAATCGCGACGATGGCGTGGACCGGCATCCGGTCCACACACCCCACCCACTACCTTCGATCCCGCGATGAATGCCGGCCCCGTTTCCCTCGACGAGCATTGCCTCAAGATCCTCTCCGCGCTGCAGCATGACGGCCGCCAGACCGTGCAGCAGATTTCGGAGGCGGTGGGCCTGTCGCCCACGCCCTGCTGGAAGCGCATCAAGGACATGGAGGCCGCCGGCGTCATCCGCGGCTACACGACGCTGGTCGATCCCGAGCAGGTCGGCCTGCACGTCTCGGCCGTGGCCGAGGTGAACCTCGACCGCCACAGCGAGGCGATGGTGCAGCGCTTCGAGGAGGCCGTGGCCGCCAGCCCGCAGATCATCCGCTGCGTGTCGGCCACCGGCCCGGCCGACTACATCCTCAACGTGACCGTGCCCGACATGAAGCACTACGAGCGCTTCCTGCACGAGGTGCTGTTCAGCCTGCCCGGCGTGACGCACGTGCGCTCCAGCATCGTGCTGCGCGAGATCAAGTCGGAAGCCGCGCTGCCGCTTGACCATCTGCTGCCGGGCACGCCGCGCGCCTCGGGTTCGCGGCGCGGCTAGCCTCGTACTGGCACCAGCAAGAAAAACGACACGCACATGACCTTGCCCAAGACGCTCCTTCTTTCCCGCCTCGCGCTCGCCGCACTCGTTCTTTCGATGAGCAGCACGGCCTTTGCCGCAACGCCGGCCGCGCCGCAGCCCGCGGAACAGAGCGCTGCCAAGGCCATACCCGGAGCACCGGTGCCCGCAAGCTCGCCGCTGCGGACCGGCCCCATCCGCTTCCAGTTCGCCATCTACTACCCCAAGGCGCCCACTGCCGATCCGATGGCCGCGCTGCGCGGCGTGCTCGGCAAGACCGCCGGCAGCCCGAAGCTCCTGGCGTCGCTTCCAGCCCCCTCCTCCGTCACCGCGCCCGTGGTCTTCGCTAACTGGAACACCACCACGGTGCTCAAGGAATACCGCGCGCCCGACATGGAGTCGCTGCAGCGCTTCGGCCGCGGCATTACGCGCGAGCAGGCGGAAGCACTGCAGAAGGCGGACAAGGCGCTGATCCTCGATTTCGCGCACCCCTCGCAGCAATCTCTGGCCGTGATGCAGAAGGCGCTGCTGGTCACGCTGCAGGTCGCGCGGGACACCGGTGGCCTCCTGTGGGACGAGGAAACGCGCGAAGTCTTCTCGCCCGACGAATGGCAGAAGCGGCGCGTCGACACCTGGGCCAACGGCCTGCCCGACGTCTCGCAGCACACGATCATCCACGCCTACCGCAGCGGCGAGATGGTGCGGGCCATCACGCTCGGCATGGGCAAGTTCGGCCTGCCCGACGTTGTGGTGAGCGATTTCTCGTGGTCGAGCAACCGGCCGATGGGCAGCCTCGTCAACGCTTTCTCGCAGGCGATGGCCGAGGGCATCACGCTGGCGCGGCCTGGGCAGTTCGACATGGACCTGCGCGCGCTCAGGCATGCCGCCGCGCGCGACCCGATGCTCACGGGCCTGAAGCCCAACGCCGCAGCCGTGGCCAAGCTCTCGCTGGTCAACGGCACCTGGGAAAGCGGCGATCCGCAGAACAGGCTCTACGAAATTCGCTTCGACCGCTACAAGGGCCCCGACCGCTATGCGCAACAGGACGCCATGGTGAGCTCGGTCTTCGGCACCGGAGAAGACTCGGTGACCCGCGTGAAGCACAACGACGAACTGCTCGCCGCCAGCAAGGCCGCCACCGCGCAACTGCCCAAGCTGCGCGAGGCTTTCGCCAAGGGCTTGCAGCCGGGCGAATACATCCTCGTGAAAGCGCCGTTCACCACGCGCGACGGCGGCAACGAATGGATGTGGGTCGAGGTCGCGCGCTGGAACGGCGACGCCATCGAAGGCCTGCTGAAGAACGAACCTGTCGACGTGCCGGGCCTGCACGCCGGCCAGATGGTGAAGGTCTCGCAGGCCAAGGTCTTCGACTACATGCGCCGCTACCCCGATGGCCGCAACGAGGGCAACGAGACTTCGAAGATCATCGCGCGCATGCAGGGCGCGAAGAAGTAGCGCCAGCGGCGGCCGCAGACGGCCCGCCGGGAATGACGACGGTGAACGCGCACCCCCGGCCGCCCGGCGCCTGCGCGAGCCCGATGGTGCCGGCCATTCGCTGGCAAGCCTGCCGCGCGATCGAAAGACCCAGCCCCGTGCCCTGCGCCACGGTGCCGGAGCCGCGATGAAAGCGCTCGAACACCAGCGCATGCTCCTCGACCGGAATGCCCGGTCCGCTGTCGACCACCGAGAGCACAAGCTCCCGCGCCTCGCGCCGCAACGTCACCACGACCTGGCCACCGCTCTCGACATACTTCACAGCGTTGTCGAGCAGGTTGCGCAGCACCGATTCGAACAGCGGCACGGGCAGCTCGAAGACCAGGCTGTCCTCGGACTCGAGGATCAGCTCCAGCCGCCGGTGGTCGGCGTCTCTCGATGCCTGCGCGAGATGCCGCCGCGTCAGTTCGGCGACGTCGATGTACTGGGTTTCGGGGCGTTCCGCGCCGTCCATTGTGGCCAGCTCCAGCAACTGCTGGATGAGATGCGAGCCACGCGCGATGGCATGCGCGAGATGCTGCGCGGCCTCCTGCCGCTCCTGCGGATCGGTCGAGCGCGAAAGCACGTGGGCCTGCGCGCCGATCACCGCCAACGGCGTCCGCAGCTCGTGCGCGGCGTCGTTCACGAACGAGCGCTCCCGCTCGACCTTGCCCCGCAGCTGCGCCAGCAGGTCTTCCAGCGCCCTCACCAGCGGCTTCAGCTCGGCGTACTTCGGGTCGACGCCCAGCGGCGACAGGTCTTCCGCGCCACGCGTCTGGATGCGCTCGCCGAGCAGGCGCAGGGGCTTGATGCCCTGTGCCGCGGCGATCCACACCGGCGCGAGCACGAACGGAAACGCGATGAGGAAAGGCATGAAGAGCGAACTTCCGAAGAGGCCGATCAGCCACGGAATGCCCGAGTGCGGTTCGCCCAGCCACACCTGCCAGCGCGCGCTGCTGCCTTCGTACAGCCAGTAGCGCTGGCCGCCCAGCGTCACGTCCACCATCTTGTCGGGCTCGCCGCGCAGCGCAAGGCCCTTGATCTCGGGGGAAACGTACAGCAGCCGGCCCTCGCGGTTCTTCAACTGGAAAACCACGTTGCCCGGCAGGCCGCCTTCGCTGCGGCGCAGCTCGTTGATGATCCGCCCCATCGTGTCCATCACGCCGGCGGCGACGTCTTCGTTCTCGATGCCGGCCAGCCCTGCGTTGATCTCCCGGCCGGCGCGCACCACATTCGAGTCGGTGTTCATGGTCCAGCTGAAGCTCAGGTACATGTAGACGACCAGCACGCCCCAGGCCAGCGCAAAGGCGAGCATCAGCGACAGCGCCACGCGCCGCACAAGGCTCCGGCGAAACAGCCACATCATGGCGCGAGCATGTAGCCGACGCCGCGCACGGTCTTGATCCGCTCGGCGCCGATCTTGCGGCGCAGGTTCGACACGTGCACCTCGATAGCGCCGAAGTCCACCGGCTCGCCCAGCGGGTCGAGCCGCTGCGACAGCGTGCCCTTGGGAATCACAGCGCCGGGCTCGCGCGCGAGCTCCAGCACGAGCTGGAATTCGCGCGGAGACAGGTCGAGCGCGGCGCCGCCGAGCCGCGCCACATGGCTGCGCGGCTCGATCTCCAGTTCGCCGAAGGACCACACGTCGCTGGCCTGGTGCGCATAGCGCCGGCGCACGGCATGGATACGCGCCACCAGCTCGGGCGTGGCGAAGGGTTTGACCACGTAGTCGTCGGCGCCGCCGTCGAGGCCGGCCAGCCGGTCTTCCAGCGCGGAACGCGCGGTGATGACCACGATGGGCACCGTCACGCCCGAACGGCGCCAGCGCGAGAGCAATTGCAGGCCCGAGCCGTCGGGCAGGCTCACGTCGAGCAGCACGCAGCCGCAGGCGTCGCCTTCGAGGGAGCGCGGGGCGTCGGCGATGCGGCGCAGCCACTCGATGCTGAAACCCTCGGCCTTGAGGGCCTGCGAGAGGGCGCGGCCCAGGTCAAGGTCGTCTTCTATGAGCAGGAGGTGCATCATCCGGATTGTCCGGGGGGAACCTTAAGCATTGCCAAAGGTTCGGCGAAGAACAATGCTTCGCTCCTCATCCCAGAGCCTCACGATCTTCCAGAGCCCTCGAGCATTCCGGAGTCGCACAGAGTGAACACCACCCTCGCAACCATGCTCCTCGCCGCCGCCTTCCTGTCGGGCTGCGGCAACGACGATACCGGCACGCGGCCTGCCAGCTCCGGCCTGCAGCAATCCGCCGATGCGGTGACGGGCCACGTCACGCCGGCCGGCAGCGACTTCGGCGGAGCAGGCCTGGCCGGCGCCAGGATGCTCTTTCCGGTCGGTGCCGACGCGAAGGCGATGACGGCCATGATCGCCGCGCGCCTGGTCGAGCGCGGCGCCCTGCGCTGGAACACGCGCATCGCCGAGGCCTTGCCCGAGCTGCGGCGCATGATGCTGCCGGCCTACCGCAACGTGACGCTCGAAGACCTGCTCGCGCACCGCGCCGGCCTGCCGGCCTTCACCACCGAAGACGAGTTCCGCCGCTTCCTGGCCGTCCTGCCCGAGGCCGTCCCGGCCGGTGCGCTGCCCACGACCGACGCCGGGCGCCGCCTCTTCTTCGCGCGCTGGCTGGTGCGGCAGCCGCCCGCAGCGGGCACTGGCTTCCTGTATTCGAATGCCGGCTACGCGCTCGCGGCCACGATGATGGAGCGTGCCACCGGCCTGAGCTACCGCGCGATGTTCGAGCAGGAACTGACCCGTCCGCTCGGCATCGCCGGCACATGGCGCGAAGCCGACGCGCGCGACCGCGCCAGCCCGCAGGCCTGGCTCGACGCGATCATGCCGGCCAACCGCTACGCCACCACCGCGTCGACCTACGCGAGCTGGCTGCGCTGGCACCTGCGCGCATTGCAGGGCGATGAAACGCCCCTGCCCTTCGGCTACGTGGAGCGCCTGCGCGGTCTCTCGCCCGGCAGCTACGCGCTCGGATGGACCGGCGCGCTCGTCCAGGGTCGCCCCGTGCTGCGGCACGCGCGCGGCGCCGAAGCCTCGTTGGCCGAAGCGCAGTCCGACGCCATCATCGACACCGACGGCGGCAGCGCGAACTTCGTGCTGTCGTTTGCCGGCCAGGGCAGCGACGGCCCGCGCGCCTCGGCCTTGCTCGACCGGCTCATGGCCGGCCTGGCCAGCGACACGCCCACCGCCAGGCCGCTCTTCGCGCAGCTGCGCTGCAGGCTCAGCCGCTGCAGCTTCGTGATGCGGCTGCACATCGACCGGCTGATGCGGGCGCTGCTGCACTGAGCCGCGCCGGCGCTATCTGGCGCAAACTGGAGCGCCACCCGACCACCGAGGAGCTTCCGATGCGCATCCGCGAACTCGCCACCGGCCTGCAGTTTCCCGAGGGACCGATCGCCATGGACGACGGCTCCGTGCTGCTGGTCGAGATCGCGCGCGGCACGCTCACCCGCGTGCGCGCCGACGGGCTCGTGCAGGTGGTGGCCGACCTGGGCGGCGGCCCGAACGGCGCGGCCATCGGACCCGATGGCGCCGTCTACGTCTGCAACAACGGCGGCTTCAGATGGCACACCGAGGCCGACGGCTGCCTGCGGCCCGTGGGGCAGGCCGAGGACTATTCGGGCGGACGCATCGAGCGCGTGAACCTCGCCACCGGCCGCGCCGAGCGCCTGTACGACACGGTGGAAGGCGGCGCGCTGTGCGGCCCCAACGACATCGTGTTCGACGCGCACGGCGGTTTCTACTTCACCGACCTGGGCAAGGTGCGCGAGCGCGACATGGACCGCGGCGGCCTGTTCTACGGCCATGTAGACGGCAGCGCCGCCAGCGTGATCGCGCGGCCGGTGATGACGCCCAACGGCATCGCGCTTTCGCCCGATAGCGGCACGCTCTACTACGCCGAGACAGAGGGCGCGCGCGTCTGGGCCTTCGACATCGTCGCGCCGGGCCGCGTGCGCAAGGACGGCTGGCCCTCGCCGCACGGCGGACGCATGCTCTGCGCCTCGCCGGGCGGGCACTACCAGCGCTTCGACTCGATGGCGGTCGACGCGCTGGGCAATCTCTGCGTGGCGACGCTGCTGCACGGCGGCATCAGCATCGTGGCGCCCGACGGCAGCACGGTCGAACACGTGCCGCTGCCCGATCGCTACACCACCAATATCTGCTTCGGCGGACGCGAGCGGCGCACGGCCTACGTGACGCTCTCGGGCAGCGGGCGGCTGATCGCCATCGACGACTGGCCGACGCCCGGCCTCGCACTGAACTTCGAGGCTTAGGAAACGACCTGGTAGTACAGGTTCTGCGGGTGCCGGGCCTGCGCGAAGAAGAACCAGCGCTCGGCCAGAAGCCCCGGCGCCTGCACCAGCGCCGCGAGCAGCCATGGCATCGCCCCGGCTCCCGCAATGCCCCAGGCCAGCAGCAGCGCGGGCAGCACGAAGGCCAGCAGCTGGAAGCCCAGCTTCATGTTTCCCAGCGCCGCCAGCGACGCGCCATGGAAGAACTCGCGCGTGTTGAACGAGCCGGCCGACATGCCCATCGATTTCTGCACCAGCTTCTGCGTGCGGATGCCCGTGGCGGACTGCAGCGTCGACTTGTGGCGAATGCCCGCATTGCGCCGGAGCGCCGTGCCGCGCGCAGCCCACGCCGCGAGGGTGGCGACGAGCGCACAGGGCCCGAACACCTGCACGAAGCGCGCCTCGCCGGCCAGCGCCGCCATCGCACAGGCCAGCACCAGCCCCGACGACAGCCCGATCAGCGTGAAGTTGACGATGGTCAGCGGATGCGCCCATTCCTCGATGAAGCGAAGGCAGGCGTAGATCATCGCCGTGCAATACCAGAGCAGTACCGCGCCCCACAGCGCGAACAAGGGCAGCAGCCACGACCACGGCGCCCCCATGCCGGCCCGCAGCGACAGCCCCCACACCGCCACCAGCGCGATGAAGGCCGGCAGCACGATCACCTCGCGCGACATCCACGAGGTGCGCCACATCAGCACCGCGCGCCATGCACGCGTCTTGCGGCCCAGGTGCATGAACGAGGCGGCCAGCCCGGCCACCAGCAGCACCTCGGCCACGCCCAGTGCCAGCCCAAGGAAACCCGGCGCAAGTTCGAGCCCGAAGAGCACCGCCAGCGCGAGCGCGAACACCAGCCCCTGCGCGGCGCCAGCCAGCGTGGTGAAGAAAAGAATGGAGAACGCGGGATGCATGCGGCTTATTCCTGTGCGTCCTGCCCTGCAGGCGTGATGCGCCGCGGCAGGTAGCGGTTGGCCGGGTTGGTCTCCCACTCGGGCATGAGCTGATAGCCGCCGCGCTCGCGGATCGCCTTCGACACTTCCGACTCCGGGTCCTTCACGTCGCCGAAGAGCCGCGCGCCGGTCGGGCAGGCCTTGACGCACGCGGGCTTGCGGTCTTCCTTGGGCAGCTGCTCGTCATGGATGCGGTCCACGCAGAGCGTGCACTTGGTCATGACCTGGCGCTCCTCGTCGAGCTCGCGCGCGCCGTAGGGGCAGGCCCATGCGCAGTACTTGCAGCCTATGCACTTGTCGTAGTCGACCAGCACGATGCCGTCTTCCTTGCGCTTGTAGCTCGCGCCCGTGGGGCACACGGGCACGCAGGGCGGGTCTTCGCAATGCAGGCAGCTCTTGGGGAAGTGGATGGTCTCGGTGCCAGGGAACTCGCCGGCCTCGTAGGTCTGCACCCGATTGAAGAAGGTGCCGGTGGGGTTGGCGGCGTAGGGCCGCTCGTCGGCCAGCGGGCCCGCGCTTCCGGAGGTGTTCCACTGCTTGCACGAGGTCACGCAGGCATGGCAACCCACGCAGACGTTGAGGTCGATGACCAGCGCGAGCTGCTTGGCGAGCGTCTCGCCCTGCTCGGCGCGGCGGCTACCGCCCGCGGGCGACGGCACGAAGGCCGGGGCCGGCGCCATCAGGTCCTTGAGCCACTGCATCATTTCCTGCTCCTTCCGGCGAAGTAGGTCAGCACGCTCGCCGCCTTGCCCAATACACCGGGCACCGCCGGCATGCTCGCGATCTGCGGATAGCTCTCTTCGGGCTCGCCCGGTTCGGCCGGCCGTATGCGCACGCGCACGTCGTACCAGCCTGCCTGCCCGGTCACCGGGTCGGAATTGCTGATGGTTCCGCTCGCGGTGCCTGCGCAAGGCAGCTCCTCGCTGATCAGGTGGTTCAGCAGGAAGCCCTTGCGCGCCTCGTCCGCGCCCGGCGCGAGCTGCCACGCGCCGTCGGCCTTGCCGATGGCGTTCCAGGTCCACACCGTGCCGGGCTCCACCGCCTCGCTGTGGCGCAGCATGCAGCGCACCTTGCCCCAGCGGCTCTCGACCCAGCACCAGCCGCCGTCGGCGATGCCCGCGGCCTGTGCGGTCACCGGGTTCACGTGCAGGTAGTTGTGGCTGTGGATCTGCCGCAGCCACGCGTTCTGCGAGTCCCACGAGTGGTACATGGCCATCGGGCGCTGCGTGAGCGCATTGAGCGGAAAAGCCTCAAGGTCGGTCGCGGCCTCTTCGAGCGGCGGATACCAGAACGGCAGCGGATCGAAATACGTGTCGATGCGCTCGCGCAGCGCATCGGGCGGCTGCCGCCCCGGGCTCTTGCCCTGCGCGGCGAGCCTGAAGCTCTGCAGCGTGTCGGAGTACAGCGCCAGCTGCACCGGGTCGTTACGCTGGCGCCAGCCCTTGTCCTTCGCGAAGTCGAGGTACTCCCGGTTCCAGTTGCGCATGTAGTGCATGGTCTCGGGCATGTGGTACTGGAACACGCAGTTGTTCTGCGCATAGGCCTCCCACTGCTTCGGATTGGGCGCGCCGCGCAGGTGCTCGGTGCCGTCCTTGCCGCGCCAGCCCATGAGAAAGCCGATGCCCGGCTGCGGCTCGAAGTTGACGACGAAGTCGGGATACCCGCTGTACTTGCGCCCGCCCTCGGGCGTGGTGAAGGCCGGAAACTTCAACCGCGAGGCCAGCTCGATCAGCACCTCCTGGAACGGCCTGCACTCGCCCGTGGGCGGCACCACCGGAATGCGCACCGAATCCACCGGGCCGTCGAACTCCGAGATGGGCCGGTCGAGCATGCCCATCACGTCGTGCCGCTCGAGGTAGGTGGTATCGGGCAGCACGAGGTCGGCGAAGGCCACGGTCTCGCTCTGGAAGGCGTCGCACACCACGAGGAAGGGGATCATGTGCTCGCCCTTCTCGTCCTTGCGGTTGAGCATCTCGCGCACCGCCATCGTGTTCATGCTGGAGTTCCAGGCCATGTTGGCCATGAAGATCAGTAGCGTGTCGATGCGGTACGGGTCGCCCTTCACCGCGTTGGTGATCACGTTGTGCATCAGCCCGTGCGCCGACAGCGGGTGCTCCCACGAGAACGCGTGGTCGATGCGGATCGGCGAGCCGTCGGGGTTGATCGCCAGCTCGTCGGGGCTGGCCGGAAAACCCAGCGGCGCGGCATTCAGCGGCGTGTTCGGCTGGATCATGCCGGGGTCGTTGAACGCGCGGTAGTTCGGCACGATGTGCCGCGGATACGGCGCCTTGTGCCTGAAGCCGCCGGGCGCGTCGATGGTGCCGAGCACGCTCATCAGCACGGCCAGCGCACGCACCGTCTGGAAGCCGTTGGAGTGCGCCGCCAGCCCGCGCATCGCGTGGAAGGCCACGGGCCGCGCCTGCGTGGTTTCATGCTTCTTGCCCCACGCGTCGGTCCACGGGATCGGCAGCTCGAAGGCCTGCTTCAGCGCCGTCTCGCCCATCTCGCGCGCCAGCTTGCGGATGCGCGCCGCGTCGATGCCGGTGATGGCCTGTGCCCACTCGGGCGTGCAGCTCGCCACGCGTTCGCGCAGCAGCTGGAACGAAGGCGCGACGCGCGTGCCGTCGGGCAACGTGTAGTGGCCTTCGAGCGCCGGGTCGCAGCCGTCGACGATGCCTTCGGGGTACGCGGGCTTCACGCCGCCGCTGGCCTTGTCCCACACCAGCTTGTTGTGCGGATTGCGGCCGTCGCCCGGCGGGCCGCGCTCGGGGTCGAAGGCGAACAGCCCTTCGCGCTCGCAGTCGTCGAGCACCACGAGCTGCGGCGCGTTGGTGAAGCGCTTGAGGAAGGCGTGGTCCACGAGCTCGTTGCCGATCAACTCGTGCAGCAGCGCCATGAAGAGCGCGCCGTCCGTTCCGGGCTTGATCGGAATCCACTCGTCGGCAATCGCCGAATAGCCGGTGCGCACCGGGTTGATGGAGATGAAGCGCCCGCCAGCCCGCTTGAACTTGCTGATCGCGATCTTCATCGGATTGCTGTGATGGTCCTCGGCCGTGCCGATCATCACGAAGAGCTTGGCGCGCTCCAGGTCGGGGCCGCCGAACTCCCAGAAGCTGCCGCCGATGGTGTAGATCATTCCCGCGGCCATGTTGACCGAGCAGAAGCCGCCGTGTGCCGCGTAGTTGGGCGTGCCGAACTGCCGCGCGAAGAGGCCCGTGAGCGCCTGCATCTGGTCGCGCCCCGTGAAGAGCGCGAACTTCTTCGGATCGGTCGCGCGGATCTTCGCGAGGCGCTCGGTCAGGATGTCGTAGGCGCGCTCCCAGCTGATCGGCTCGAACTCGCCCGCGCCGCGTTCGCTGCCGGCCTTGCGCAGCAGCGGCTGCGTGATGCGCGCGGGCGACACCTGCTTCATGATCCCCGAGGAGCCCTTGGCGCAGATCACGCCCTGGTTCAGCGGGTGGTTCGGGTTGCCGTCGATGTAGCGGACCTCGGGGCCCTTCTCGCCCTCGCGCAGGTGCACGCGGATGCCGCAGCGGCAGGCGCACATGTAGCAGGTGGTGGTCTTGACCGTGGTGTCGGCCGTGGGCGTGGGCGCGACCAGCGGGTCGTGCACGGGCTCGCGAGACAGGAAGCTGAACACTTGGCGGTCCTTTGTTTTCAGGCGGGGTCCGTGCGATGTTATGCAGCCTCGATCAAACGAAAAAGCAGAGAATATCGCTCACCATGACCGGAAAAACAGATCAAGCACAGAGCCAGCGCCTGCGCCTCAACCTGCGGCAGCTCGAGGTGTTCGTCGCCACGGCGCGCGAAGGCAGCACCCGTGCCGCGGCCGACCGCATCGCGCGCTCTCAATCGGCCGCGAGCAGCGCGCTGGCCGACCTGGAGTCTTCCGTGGGTGTACAGCTCTTCGACCGGCTCGGCCGCCGGCTGGTGCTCAACGAGAACGGCCGCGCGCTGCTGCCCAAGGCACAGGCGTTGCTCGACCAGGCGGCCGAGGTCGAGGCGCTCTTCAGCGGCGAGCATGCGGCGCCGCTGCGTGTGGCGGCCAGTTTCACCATCGGCGAATACCTGCTGCCGGAGCGGGTTTCAACCTGGACCGCGCAGCACCCGCAGAGCCAGGTGCACCTGCACATCGCGAACACGCACGACGTGATCGAGGCGGTCGCGGGCTTCGACGTGGACGTGGGCTTCATCGAAGGCCCGCAGACGCACCCCGACCTCGTGGTGCGCGCCTGGCGCGAGGACGAACTCGTGATCGTCGCCGCGCCAGGCCACGAGCTGGCGGGGCGCATCGCCACGCACAGGCAGCTCTCGCAAGCGACGTGGGTGCTGCGCGAGCACGGCTCGGGCACACGGCAGGTAACGGACGCATGGCTGATCCAGAACCTGGAGCAGGTGCACGTGGGCTTCGAGTTGGGCAGCACCGAGGCCATCAAGCGGGTGGTGGCATCGGGCACGGGGCTCGCGTGCCTCTCGCGCTACACGGTGGCGCAGGCGCTGGAAGACGGGCATCTGGTCGAGCTGCGCACGCGGCTGCCGGCAGGCGTGCGGCGGCTCGCGACGGTGATGCACCGCGACAAGCTGCTGGGCCGCGCGACGGCCGACTTCCTGCGCCACTGCGGCGCCATCGTTCCGCGCCGCTAGGAATCTTCAGCCGCCGGCTTGCAGCACGCGCGCCGTGTGACGCGCGATCACCGCTTCTTCGTCGGTGCGCAGCACCCAGGCACTCACCGGGCTCTCGGCAGTGGTGAGCCGCGCGGCGCCACTTCGGTTGGCTGCGGCATCGACGTTCACGCCCAGCCATTCGCAGTCTTCGAGGATGCGTTCGCGCAGCGCGGCGCCGTTCTCGCCGATGCCGCCGGTGAACACGATGGCGTCGACACCACGCAGCGCCCCCGCGAGGCTGCCCATGTGCTGCACTACCTGTTCCGCAAAGTGGCCGATGGCCTCCGCAGCGGCAGGCTCGGCCGAAGCCTCGAGCACGCGCATGTCGCTGGACACGCCCGAGATGCCGAGCAGCCCCGATTCGCGGAACAGCAGCGCCTCGACCCGGTCGGCCGACATGCTCTGCGAGCGCATCAGGTACAGCACGACGGCCGCATCGATGTGGCCGCAGCGGGTGCCCATCGTCAAGCCGTCGAGCGGAGAGAAAGTCATGGTCGTCGCGACCGATCGGCCCTGCGCGATGGCGCACATCGAAGCGCCGTTGCCCAGGTGCGCGACGATCACGCGCCGCTGCGCCAGTTCGGGTGCGATGCCCGCGAACTGCGCGACGATCGATTCGTAGGAAAGGCCGTGGAAGCCGTAGCGCCGCACGCCCGCGTCATGCAGCGCACGCGGCAGCGCGAAGCGGCGGTTGACCTCCGGTTGCACCGCGTGGAAGGCGGTGTCGAAGCACGCCACCTGCGGCACGCCGTCGAAGGCGGCCATAGCAGCGCGCACGCCCGCAAGGTTGTGCGGCTGATGCAGCGGTGCCAGCGGCTCCAGCCGCGCCAGCGCGTCGAGCACGGCCGCATCGATGCGCACCGGGGCCACGAAGTCCGCGCCGCCATGCACGATGCGATGGCCCACTGCCGCGATGCGCCCTCCTCCGGACTGCTTCGCGTGCCAGTCGAGCAGGGCCGCGAGCGCGCCCTGGTGCGAGGCCTGCGCGCCTTCGAGCGGCGTGTCGTGCAGCGTCTGCCCATCGGCATCGCGCACGCGCAGCCGCGCCTTCAGGCCCGCGCCGAGCCCGTCGGCCTGCCCCGACCAGCGCGCCGCCGGCAACGCGGCATCGCCATCGCCTGCCGCGTCGAACAACGCGACCTTGATGGAGGATGAACCTGCGTTGAGCGTCAGCAGCGAACCGGTCATGGAGTGGCTTGAGTTCAGACGTAGTCCTTGTACTTGTCGAGGAATCGTACCGGCTTCGACAGCGCATCGCGGCGGAAGGGGTCGCCCAGCTCGCGGGTGCACATGATCTCGATCACGCAGGTCTTGCCTTCATTCATCTGCATGTCGATGGCCTTCTTCAGCGCCGGGCCCACGTCCTCGAGCCTGTCGACCACGATGCCCTCGGCGCCCATGGCCTTGGCGATGCCCGCGAAGCTCTCGCTCTCGAGTTCGCCCGCCACAAAGCGGCGGTTGTAGAAGTCGACCTGGTTCTTCTTCTCCGCGCCCCACTGGCGGTTGTGGAAGACCACCGCCGTCACCGGGATGTCGTGGCGCACCGCCGTCATGATCTCGACCATGCTCATGCCCCATGCGCCGTCGCCGGCATAGGCCACGGCCGGGCGATCGGGTGCCGCGCACTTCGCGCCGATCATGGTGGGCAGGGAGTAGCCGCAGTTGCCGAAGCTCATCGGCGCGAAGAAGCTGCGCGGCTCCTCGAAGCGCAGATAGCTGTTGGCGATGGCGTTGATGTTGCCGATGTCGGTGGAGACCATCACGCGCGGCGGCATGGCCTTCTCGAGTTCGCGCAGCACCTGGCGCGGGTGCAGGTAGCTGCCGCCGGTGGGCGTCTTCTCGCCCTTGGCTTCCTCGATGACGTCGAGGCTGAACTGGTCGCGCTCGTGGGTCCACTCGTCGAGCTCTTTTTCCCACGCGGCCTTCTCGGCCTTGATCTTGTCGGCGCGTTCGGCCTTGCTGGCATCGCAGGCCAGCGTCTTGCCCTGCAGGCGCTTGAGCAGTTCCTTGGCCGTGGCCTTGGCATCGCCGTGGATGCCCACGGTGATCTTCTTCACCAGGCCGAGGTTGGTGTGGTCGGCCTCGACCTGGATGATCTTGGCCTCCTTCGGCCAGTAGTCCATGCCGTGCTGCGGCAGCGTGCCGAAGGGGCCCATGCGCGAGCCGAGCGCGAGCACCACGTCGGCCTGCGCGATCAGCTTCATCGCGGCCTTGGAACCCTGGTAGCCCAGCGGGCCAGCCCACAGCGGGTGGCTCGCGGGGAAGGAGTCGTTGCGCAGGTAGCCGTTGGCCACCGGCGCGCCCAGGCGCTCGGCGAGTGCCTTGCACTCTTCCACCGCGTCGCCCATGACCACGCCGCCGCCCGAGAGGATCACCGGGAACTTGGCCGAGGCCAGCAGCTCGACGGCCGCGTTCAGGCTGTTCTCGCCGCCCGCGCCGCGCTCCACGCGCATCGGCTTCGGGATCTCGCACTGGATCTCGCCATAGAAGTAGTCGCGCGGAATGTTCAGCTGCGTGGGCCCCATCTCGGAGATGGCCCGGTCGAAGCAGCGCGCCGTGTACTCGGCCATGCGCTTGGGGTTGTTCACGTGGCCCTGGTACTTGGTGAACTCCTGGAACATCGGCAGCTGGTTGGCCTCCTGGAAGCCGCCGAGGCCCATGCCCATGGTGCCGGTCTCGGGCGTGATCATCACGACAGGGCTGTGCGCCCAGTAGGCGGCCGCGACGGCCGTCACGCAGTTGCTGATGCCGGGGCCGTTCTGGCCGATCACGAGGCCGTGGCGGCCCGACACGCGCGCATAGCCGTCGGCCATGTGGGCGCCGCCCTGCTCGTGCACCACCGGGATCAGGCGGATGCCGGCGGGCGCGAAGATGTCCATCGCGTCCATGAAGGCCGAGCCCATGATGCCGAAGATGTCGGTCACGCCGTTGGCGACCATGGTCTCGACGAAGGCCTCGGAGGGCGTCATCTTCTGCACGCCCTTGACGGCTTCGCGGGTGGGTGCGGCGGGTTGCTTCTGGCTCATGGAAGGCGTCTCCTGAAGGGATGGGGGCAGTGGGTTGAAGCGCGAAAAGTCGGAACTTCTTGTTCCGGAATTCGTTTCGGCGGAATATAGGACGCCATCCGCCTTGCGTCAAACAATTTACAAAAAACGGAACGAATCGTCTCTTTTTTTGTAAAACGCATATGATCCGCGCCATGAAAATCGTCAAAGGCCTCACGCCGGAAGCGCAACAGGAGCCGGCGGGCCCGGGTGGAGACTCGCCCACCATGCGCCTGTTCGCGCTGCTCGAAGTCATGGCAGCGAAGGACCAGCGCTACTCGCTGCAGGGCCTCGTCGAAGAAACCGGCCTGCCCAAGCCCACGCTGCACCGCATGCTCCAGCAGCTCGAAGGCGCGGGCCTGCTGCAGCGCGAGGGCGACGGCAGGCACTACGGCATCGGCACGCGGCTTCGGCGGCTGGCCGAGAACCTGCTGCTCAACGACAGCCTGCACGGTGCGCGCCACACGGTGCTGCGCCAGCTGGTGGAAGAGATCGGCGAGAGCTGCAACCTCACCGCGCTTTCGGGCAGCGAGGTCGTCTACCTCGACCGCGTGGAAACCGCCGCGCCGCTGCGCTTCTACCTGCACTCGGGCTCGCGCGTGCCGGTGCATTGCTCGGCCAGCGGCAAGATCTTTCTCTCGCAGATGAGCGCTGCGCAGCGCCGCCGGCTGCTCTCGCACGCGCCGCTGGAACCGTACACGCAAAGAACGCTGACCGACCCCGAGGCGCTGGAGAAGGAAGTGCAGCGCGTGCGCAAGGACGGCTACGCCATCGACCACGAAGAGTTCCTGCCGGGCCTGCTGTGCATCGCCACGCTGGTGCCCTCTGGCGACGACGCGCCCTCCAACCTCTGCATCGCGGTGCAGGCGCCGGTGATGCGGCTCGATGCCGCCAAGGCGAAGACGCTGCTGCCCGCGCTGCAGCGCGCGGCGCAGGCGCTCAGCCGCATCGACGCCGACGCCGCCTCCGATCGCGCGCAGGCCTGACCACCACACATCTCCGGGAACCGCCATGACCGACACCGCCGACCTTCGACCCGACCGGATGCTCAGCGTGCGCGAGGTATTCGGCATCGACACCGACCTGCGCGTGCCCGCCTTCAGCGAGCGCGACGACCACGTGCCCGAGATCGACGCGGTCTACCGCTTCAATCCCGACGTGACGCTCGCCATCCTCGCGGGCTTCACGCGCGACCGGCGCGTGATGGTTCAGGGCCTGCACGGCACCGGCAAGTCGACCCACATCGAGCAGGTGGCGGCGCGGCTGAACTGGCCGTGCGTGCGCCTGAACCTCGACGGCCACATCAGCCGGCTCGACCTCGTCGGCAAGGACGCGGTGGTGCTGCGCGA
The DNA here is from genome assembly GCF_003952185.1 of Variovorax sp. 679. Taxonomy (GTDB): domain Bacteria; phylum Pseudomonadota; class Gammaproteobacteria; order Burkholderiales; family Burkholderiaceae_C; genus Variovorax. The sequence goes on from NZ_RXFS01000001.1 coordinate 113,328, forward strand.
GGGCCGGCAGGTCACCGAGTTCCAGGAAGGCATCGTGCCGTGGTCGCTGCAGCGGCCGGTGGCGCTGATCTTCGACGAGTACGACGCGGGCCGGCCCGACGTGATGTTCGTCATCCAGCGCATCCTGGAGCGCGACGGCAAGTTCACGCTGATGGACCAGAACCGGGTGCTGCGCCCGCATCCCTTCTTCCGCCTGTTCGCCACGGCCAACACGGTGGGCCTGGGCAATCTCAACGGGCTGTACCACGGCGCGCAGCGGCTCAACCACGCGCAGATCGACCGCTGGAACATCGTGGCCTCGCTCGACTACCTGCCGGCCGCGGAAGAAATCGCCATCGTGCAGGCGCGCGTGCCTTCGCTGGCCGACGAAGCGGGCACGAAGCTCGTCGCGTCGATGGTTGCCGTGGCCGACCTCACGCGCAAGGGCTTCGCGGCGGGTGACCTGTCGACGCTGATGTCGCCGCGCACCGTCATCACCTGGGCCGAGAACGTCGAGATCTTCAAGGACCCGGCGCTGGCATTCCGCCTTTCCTTCGTCAACAAGTGCGACGACGCCGAGCGGCCGCTGGTGGCCGAGTACTTCCAGCGCTGCTTCGACCGCGAACTGAAGGAGTCGCACCAGCTCTCCGCAGGCACGCGCGAATGACTGCCGGACCCGCGAGCGCGATGCAGCGCCGCGTGCGGCAGGAGGAACAGGTCGCGGAGCTTTGCGCCGGCGTGGTGCGCGCCTTCAGCGGCGAACCCGACCTGCACTTTCGCGGGCGGCGGCTGCATCGCGGCCGCCTGGCGCTTCCATGGTTCGCGCCGCACCTGCATCCTTCGCCGGACACCGACGACTTCGCATCGTTTCGCGGCGTGGCCGACGGGCTCGCGCTGCGGCTCACCCAGTCGGATGCCGCGCTGCACGAGCGCCTGCGCCCCGAGGAGCCGGTCGAGCGCATGCTGTTCGAGATGCTCGAGCAGTTCCGCGTGGAAGCGCTCGCGCCCGAGCTCATGGCCGGCATGCGCCACAACCTTCGGCACCGGCACGAACAGTGGTCGCTCGCCTTCCATCACTCGGGCCTGACCGACACGGCGCGTGGCCTGCTGCTGTACGCCGTGGCGCAGATCTGCCGTGCGCGCGTCAGCGGCGAACAGGTCGTCGAAGAAACCGAAGACATGCTTGAAGCCACGCGCTTCGCGCTCGCGCCGTTGATCGGCCATGCCCTGGCTGGCCTGCGAAAGGATCGCACCGACCAGGCCGCCTACGCCGCGCACGCCCGTGCCATCGCGCGCACCGTCGCAACCATGCTGCACGAGGCTGGAGAAGAAGGCAGCGATGCCGCGCGCGATCCGCATGTGGACGACAAGCGCAGCGTGTTCAGTCTCGTGGCCGACATGGACCAGGAGATCGTCGAGCGCTTCACTACCGCCGAGTCGGGCCGCAGCGCCGTGCTAGATGGCGCGGGCGGCGCCTACCGCGTCTTCTCCGATGCCTACGACCGCGAGCACGACGCCGCCACGCTCGCGCGCAAGGAGGTGCTCGCAGGCCATCGCGAGAAGCTCGACCGCCGCATCGCCGCGCAAGGCGTGAACATCGCCCGCCTCGCCCGCGAACTGCGTGCGCTGCTGGCCGAGCCCGAGCGCGACGGCTGGGACGGTGCACAGGAAGAAGGCCTGGTCGACGGCCGCCGCCTCGCGCAGCTCGTGGCCTCGCCCACCGAGCGCCGCCTTTTCCGCACCGAGCGCATGGAGCCGGCGGCCGACTGCATCGTCACCTTTCTCATCGACTGCTCGGGCTCGATGAAGGAGCACGCCGAGTCGGTGGCGATGATGGTCGACGTGTTCGCGCGCGCGCTCGAACAGGCAGGCGCGGCCAGCGAGGTGCTGGGCTTCACGACGGGTGCATGGAACGGCGGGCGCCCGCAGCGCGAATGGGTGCGCGCCGGAAGGCCAGCGCATCCGGGCCGGCTCAACGAGCGTTGCCACATCGTCTTCAAGGCCGCTGCGACGCCATGGCGCCGTGCGCGCCCGGCAATGGCGGCGCTGCTCAAGGCCGACCTGTTCCGCGAAGGCATCGACGGCGAGGCCGTCGACTGGGCCTGCATGCGGCTGCGCCAGCGCGGCGAAGCACGCAAGCTGCTGCTGGTGATTTCCGACGGCTCGCCGATGGACAGCGCCACGCACCTGGCCAACGACGAGCACTACCTCGACCACCACCTGCGCGACGTGGTGGCGCGCCAGGAACAACGCGGCGACATCGCCATCGCGGGCATCGGCGTGGGCCTCGACCTGAGCCCCTACTACAGCCGCAGCCATGTGCTCGACCTCGCGACCTCCAGCGGCAACAGCATCTTCCGCGAAGTGATCGAGCTCATGGCTGGACGTCATCGGCGCTGAGCCGCTGAGGCCTTTGGAACTACATCCAAGTCCCCGATTGACAAAGGGCGCGTCGGGTTCATACATTGCGTTTCAAATTCAAGAACGTTGTTCCAATATATGGAACAACAAGGAACGCCAAAGCTTCATGGACTCCACGCTTGCCAAGGGCCTCGCCGCCATCGAATGGATGGTGCGCCAGCAGCGCGAATGCCGCGTCACCGAACTGGCACAGGCCTTCGGCATGGCGCGCAGCAACGCGCACCGCACGCTGCAGACGCTGGTCGAATGCGGCTGGGCCGTGCAGGACCCGGACACGAGCACCTACCGACCCAGCCTGCGCCTCTTCGAACTGGGGTCCATGGTGTCCGACGCATCGGACATCGGCACGCTGCTGCGGCCCCATCTCTCGCGGCTCGCACAGGCCACGGGCGAGACCATCCACCTCGCGGTGCTCGACGGCGCCGAGATCGTCTACCTCGACAAGTTCGACAGTCCGCTGCCGGTTGCCGCGTACTCGCGCATCGGCGGCCGTGCGGCCGCGTACTGCGTGGCATCGGGCAAGGCGCTGCTCGCGGCGGCCGGGCTCGGCGTGCCCGCGCTGCAGGAGTGCCTCGGCACGCTGGTGGCACACACGAAGAACAGCATCACCGACTTCGACGCCCTCTTCAACGAACTGGAACGCTCGCGCGCCCGCGGCTACGCGGAGAACCGCGAGGAATGGCGCATCGGCGTCTGCGGCCTCGGCGTGCCCGTGCTCAACGCGCGCGGCGAGGCCGTGGCGGCCGTCGGCATGAGCGTGCCCTCGATCCGCTTCGCGCGCACGCAGGCGCGCGGGCTGGCCGACCACCTGATGGCCTGCGCGCGCGATGCCAGCGTCACGCTGGGCTATCGCGTGGGCGCCGCACCGGCCGGGCCGTCGCCGATGTCCATCGCAAAGAGAAGGAGACCTGAATGAAGCTGTTCCTCGCCCCCTGGCTGCACGCCGGGTTGCTGGCCCTCGCCGCTTTCGCATCGCCCTTCGCGGCGCATGCGGACAACGGCGACTACCCGACGAAGCCGATCCGCCTCGTCGTGCCCTACCCGCCCGGCGGCGGCACGGACGTGATCGCGCGCATCGTGCAGGAGCGCTTCGCGACGCTGCTGGGCCAGCCGGTGCTGATCGACAACCGGGGCGGCGCGGCCGGCTCCATCGGCACCGAGCTGGTGGCCAAGTCGGCGCCCGACGGCTACACGGTGCTGTTCACTCTGTCTTCGCACACCATCAACCCGGCCATCTACGCCAAGCTGGGCTTCGACACCGCGAAGGACTTCGCGCCCGTAGGCATGGTCGCCTCGCTGCCGCAGATCCTGGTGGCGAACACGCAGTTTCCGGCGAACACGGTGGCCGAGCTGGTCGCGCTGGCCAAGGCCAAGCCCGACAGCATCTCCTTCGCCTCGGTGGGCAACGGCTCTCCCGGGCACCTCGCGGGCGAGCTGCTGAAGCTGCGCACCGGCACGCAGATGACGCACGTGCCGTATCGCGGCGGCGGCCCGGCAGTGACCGACGTGATGGGCGGGCAAGTGCCGCTGCTGTGGGTGTCCATTCCCGCCGCCGCGCAGTTCGTGAAGGCAGGCAAGCTCAAGGCGCTCGCTGTGTCGACAACCAAGCGCAGCGCGGCCTTCCCCGACGTCCCGACGATGCAGGAAGCCGGCGTGCCAGATTTCGACGTGGACTCCTGGTACGCCGTGTTCGTGCCCGCGAAGACACCGAAGCCCGCCGTCGACAGGCTCAACCGCGTGATCAACACGGTCGTCAAGGAGCCGGAGATCCGCGACAAGCTGCTCGCACAAGGCAGCGAAGGCGTGGGCGGTACGCCCGAGCAGCTTGGCAAGGTGGTGACCACCGAGCTCGTGCGCTGGCAGAAGCTCGCCAAGGAAGCAAGCATCAAAGTCGATTGAGACGCACAGGTCCCCATGGAACATCCGAACACCCCCTCTTCTCCCATCGCCGAACTGGTGGCGCGCGCCCGCGCCGCGCAGCGCATCTACGAGACCTGGTCGCAGGCGCAGGTCGACACCGCCGTGGTAGCGGCTGGCTGGGCCATCATCGAGCCGGCGCACAACCGCGAGCTGGCCGAGCTGGCCGTGAAGGACACCGGCGTAGGCAACGTCGAGGACAAGGTGCGCAAGAACCACCGCAAGACCTTCGGCCTGCTGCGCGACCTGCACGGCGCGCGCTCGGTCGGCGTGATCACGGAAGACCCGGCGCGCGGCATCGTCGAGATCGCGCGGCCCGTGGGTGTGGTGTGCGCCATCACGCCATCGACCAACCCTGGCGCGACACCGGCCAACAAGATCATCAATGCGCTCAAGGGACGCAACGCGGTCATCGTCGCGCCCTCGCCCAAGGGCTGGTCGACAGCAGTGCGACTCATCGAATTCATCCACCAGCAGTTCGACCGCATCGGCGCGCCGCGCGACCTTGTGCAGCTGCTGCCGGCACCCGTCAACAAGCAGTCGACCGCCGAGCTGATGCGCCTGTGCGACCTGGTGGTGGCCACCGGCTCGCAGGCCAACGTGCGCGCGGCCTACGCGAGCGGCACGCCGGCCTTCGGCGTGGGCGCGGGCAACGTGGCGGGCATCGTCGACGAGACGGCGGATGTGGAAGCCGCAGCCGATCGCATCGTGCGCTCGAAGACCTTCGACAACGCGACGAGCTGCTCGTCGGAGAACAGCCTCGTCATCGTCGACGCGGTGCGCGCCAAGATGCTCTCGGCGCTGAAGGACCGTGGTGCCGTGATGCTGGCCGACGCGCAGAAGGCGACGCTGCAGAAGCTGATGTGGCCCGAGGGCAAGCTCTCGGCCGCCGTCATCGGGCAGTCGGCACGCGTCATCGCCGAGCGCGCGGCCGAGGTCGATGGCGCCAACCGGGCCGCGTGGCAGGCGATTGCCGAGGCCGACCCGCGCATCCTCATGGTGGCCGAGGACGGCGTGGGCCACGACCACCCGTTCTCCGGCGAGAAGCTGAGCCCCGTGCTCGCGGTGTACGCGGCGCGCGACTTCGACGAGGCCGCCGCCACGGTGGCGCGCATCTACTCGTACGAAGGTGCGGGCCACTCGGTGGGCCTGCACAGCGCCGTGCCCGAACGCGCGCTCGCGCTGGGCCTCACCCTGCCGGTGTCGCGCGTGATCGTCGACCAGGCGCACTGCATCGCCACCGGCGGCAGCTTCGACAACGGGCTGCCTTTCTCGCTGTCGATGGGCTGCGGCACCTGGGGCAAGAACAACTTCTCCGACAACATGAACTACCGGCACTACCTGAACATCACGCGCGTGTCGCGGCCGATTCCCGAGGTGGTGCCTAGCGAGGAAGACATCTTCGGCGCCTTCTTCGCCAGCCACGGCGCGAAGTGACCATGACGGCGGCCGCCACCACGGTGCATGCGCTGATCGAGCGCCAGGCACAGCAGCAGCCGCACGCGGTGTACGCGCGCGCCACCGAATCGGAACAGCACATCGCCTACGGCGAGCTCGCGCGCGGATGCCGCCGCGTTGCGGCCGTGCTGCGCGGACTCGGCATGCAGCCGGGCGATACCGTGTCCGTCGTCATGCCCAACGGCCTGCAGACCCTGCGCCTGCTGCTGGGCGCGATGTATGGCGGGTTCCGCGTGAACCCCGTCAACCTGCTGTCGCAGCCCGAGCAGATGCACTACGTGCTCTCGCACTCCGACTGCCGCATGGTCTGCGTCGCGCCCGAATGGGAAGCACGCGTGCGCGGCATCGTCGACACCTTCGACCGGCCCGTGAAGCTGATCGTGGTCGACCCCGAGGGCGATGCGCTGCCCGGCGAGGAAGAAGCGGCCGACGACGTGCCGCCGCCCTCGCCCGATGCCGTCGCGCTGCTGATGTACACCTCAGGCACCACCGGCAACCCCAAGGGCGTGATGCTCACGCACCGCAGCCTCGCTGCCAACGCGCACGCCATCAGCGCGGAGCACGAGCTGCGCCCCTCCGACCGTGTGCTCGCAGTGCTGCCGCTCTATCACATCAACGCCTTCGCAGTGACCATGCTCGCGCCGCTGGCGCATGGCGGCAGCCTCGCGATGCCGCCGAAGTTCTCGGCAGGCCGCTTCTGGGAGCAGGCCACGCAGACGCAATGCAGCTGGATCAACGTGGTGCCCACCATGATCTCGTACCTGCTCGAAGGCGACAGGCCGCCGCTTTCGCAGACGCTCGCCATCCGCTTCTGCCGCTCGGCCTCGGCCGCGCTGCCGCCGGAGCACCTGCGCGCCTTCGAGCAGATGTTCGGCATCGGCATCGTCGAGACCATGGGCCTCACCGAGACGGCGGCGCCTTCGTTCTCCAACCCGATGGACCCGGCCGCGCGCAAGCTCGGTTCGGTGGGCCGCGCCTCGGGCTGCATGGCCGGCGTGGTCGACGACAAGCTCGCAGCCGTGCCCAACGGCGTTACCGGCGAGATCGTGATCCGCGGGCCCAACGTGATGCTCGGCTACTACAAGAACGAGGAAGCCACCCGCGCCAGCTTCACGCCCGACGGCTGGCTGCGCACCGGCGACCTGGGCCACCGCGATGAAGACGGCTTCTTCTTCGTCACCGGCCGCATCAAGGAACTAATCATCAAGGGCGGGGAGAACATCGCGCCGCGCGAGATCGACGAGGCCCTGCTGAAGCACCCTGCCGTGCTCGAAGCCGCCGCGGTGGGCGTGCCCGACCGCCACTACGGCCAGGAGATCGGCGTGTGCATCGTGCTGCGCGAAGGCAGCGCCTGCACCGAGGAAGAGCTGCGCGACTTCGCCGCCACCGTGCTCGGCCGCTACAAGGCGCCCGGCCACTACCGCTTCGTGCAGGACCTGCCGCGCGGCCCCTCCGGAAAGGTGCAGCGACTGAAGCTGACGCCGCTCTTCGGGGCATGACGGCGGCCGAACTGCTGGTGCCGCCGCTGGCGCCGGCGACGCTGGCCTACAGCCTGTGCGTGGTGTTCGCGGCCGGCATCGTGCGCGGCTTCGCGGGCTTCGGCTTCTCGGCCATCACCGTGGCGGGCATGTCGCTGGTGGTCTCGCCCGCGCTGGTGGTGCCCGCGATCTTCATGCTGGAGATCCTCGCCAGCCTGAGCCAGCTGCGCGGCATCGCGCGCGACGTCGATATGCCGTGGCTGGGCTGGCTGATGCTCGGCAACCTGATCTGCATTCCCATCGGCGTGGCGCTGCTCGCATGGCTGCCGGAGACGCCGCTGCGCCTCTTGATCGGCGTGCTGCTGATGGCCGCTGCCCTGCTGCTGCGCGGCGGCGCGCATGTCGCGCTGGAATCCACGCGCGGCCTGCGGCTGGTTGCCGGACTGGCTTCGGGCTTCATCAACGGCGTTGCGGCCATCGGCGGCATCGCGGTCGCGGTGCTGCTGAGCACCGCGAAGATGGCGCCTGCGGCATTGCGCGCCACGCTGATCGCGCTGCTGCTCTTCAGCGACGTGGTGTCGCTCATCAGTGCCGCACTGATGCCTTCGTCGGCGCACGCCTCGGGCAACCTGCTGGGGCCCGACACGCTCAAGTGGGCGCTGTGGCTGGCGCCGGCGATGCTCGCGGGCATCTGGTGGGGACAGCGCTCGTTCAAGGGCGTGTCGCCGGAGCAGTTCCGGCGGCAGGTGCTGAATCTGCTGATTGCGTTGGCGACGGTGAGCGTGGTGCGGTCGGTGGTCGGGCTGGTCTGGTGAGGCCTAGGGCCTGTTCACACTATTTCCAGGGTCGCGAAGGACAGCCAGGGTTGGTGCTCCAAGGGGCCGTCTGCGGCGTTGCCCGCGCTTGCAAGGCGCCAGCCTTGCTGCGCACGGGCGCCTTGCAGCCAGCCCCTTGGAGCACCAACGCGACCCTGGAAATAGTGTGAACAGGCCCTAGGCAGTTGACTTGAAGACGCCCGCGTCGTAGGCCTCGCTGTAGACGTCCCAGTCCTTCACCACCTGCGCAGCGCACTGGTGCGCGGCGTCGAGCAGATCCCTGCGCCACGGCTTGGGCGAGGTGCCGAAGTCGATCAGCGCGTCCGCGATGGCCGAACCCTGCCTGCCCGAGCTGCGCAGCTGCGCCCAGGCCATGAGCTGCCCCATCTCGGCGATCACGCCGCTGATGTCGCCGAGCCGCGTGCGGTGCACGTCCAGCATCACCCGGTCTTCGCTGGGCTGCAGGCCGCGCAGCACATAGGAAGCCTTGGGCCCCACGATGGGATGCAGGAAGGCCATCGACACGGCCTGCATGCGCCGCTGCAGTCCGACCACGCGATGCGCCTCTGAAGGCCATGCAGGCTGCTTCGTCTTCAGGTGCGGCGCGAGCGAGGACGGCAGCGCCTGCTTCAGGTCGAGCAGGAAGTTGCCGTCGGGCGAACCCTTGCCTTCGACCAGGATGATGTAGCGGTCCACGCCCAGGCTGCCGGTGCCGGCGATGCGCCGCGCCACGTCGAGCACCCTGAAGAAGTCCGGGTTGGCCTGCGACGCGGCGAAGCCGTCGACCAGCTTCGTGACCCGCTTGCGCTGCGCGTCGGTGACCTCCAGCGCGTGCTTGCCGTCGCAGCGGATGAGGCGCTTGCGCCCTTTGCGTTCGCTGCGCCGGTCGAGGAAGACCGGGCGGGTTCTCTCCTTGAGCGTGTCGAGCAGTTCCTTGACCAGCCCGCCGGCGGTGTCGCGCTCCACCCAGCGGGCCTTGCCGAGCGAAAGCGCACCCGCATACGAATCGAGGAAGACCTTGCACAGCGCATCGGCGTCGTCGGTGGTCTTGCACAGGCCGTCGCCGGCCACCAGGATGCTCGTGAGGAATCGCACCAGCTCCCACGTCACCGGCGCGAGCGCCGATTCGTCGAAGTCGTTGAGATCGAAGTACACGAGCCGGTTGTCGCCCTTGTAGCTGCCGAAGTTCTCCAGGTGGGCGTCGCCGCACAGCCAGGCCGCCGGCGCCTTGGTGAATAGCGATCCCGAAGGCAGGCGGTCATAGAACAGGTGGCAGGTGCCGCGCAGGAAGACGAACGGGCTGGAGCGCAGGTTGGTGTATTTCATCGCCAGCCGCTCGGGGTCGCGGCTGGCATTGAAGTTGCGGATGGTTTTCACGACATTCGGCATGCTGTTGGCTCCCGCTTGATGAGTGGCGGATTCTCGGGCAACAGGCGCAGCGGGAGAAAAATATTCACCGGCCCGCTGCCGCCCTGCAGACCATCGCACCCAGCGTGCGCAGGCCCTTCTCGATGCGCGCGTCCCAGCCGTGGCCGCCGCTCAGGCGCATGCAGTGGCCGTACTTTCCGCTGCCGGAAAACACGACGCCGGGCGCGAAGCAGACACCCTTTCGCAGCGCCAGCGAAAACAGCTCCCTGGTGTCGACCTGCCTCGGCAGTTCGAGCCACAGAACGAATCCGCCCTCGGGCCGCGACACCCTGGTGCCCGGCGGAAAGGCCTGCTCGATCACGCGCGCCATGCGCTCCAGCGTGTCTGAGAACGAACGCCTCAGGCGGCGCAGGTGGCGGTCGTAGTCGCCGTTCTGCAGGAAGCCGGCCAGCGCCACCTGCGTGAGCACGGGCGTGGCCAGCGTGGTGGCGAACTTGCTTTCGAGCACGCGCCCCATGTGGCGGCCCGTGGTGATCCAGCCGATGCGGTAGCCGGGCGCGAGCGTCTTGGAGAACGAGCCGCAATGGATGACGTTGTCGTGCGTGTCCAGTGCGCTGAAAGGCAGCGGCCGCTCTTCGCCGAAGTGAATGTCGCCGTACACGTCGTCCTCGATCAGCGGCACGCGGTGCCTCGCCAGCAGGCGCAGCACCGCGCGCTTCTCCTCCTCGGGCATGGTGCAGCCCAGCGGGTTGCAGAAGCTCGACGCCAGCACGCAGGCGCGCACCTTGCCAGCGGCCAGCACCTCCTGCAAGGCATCGACCGAAATGCCGGTGACCGCATCCGTCGGCAGCTCGACCACCTTCAGGTTCTTCGCGCGCAGCACCTGCAGCAGCCCGAAGTAGCTCGGCGACTCGATGGCGACCGCGTCGCCGGGCTCGGTGACTGCGTCGAGCGCCAGCGCGAGCGCCTCGGTGCAGCCGCAGGTGATGGCGATGTCCTCGGGCGACAGCGCCTTCCCGAAGCGCAGCATGCGCCGCGCGATTTCCAGCCGCAGCGAGATTTCGCCGCGCGGCGGCGAGTAGGTGTTGCAGTGCCCGCCCTTCACCCGGGCGGTGCGCGCAAGGATGCGGTCGAGCTTCGACGACGACAGCAGTCGCGGGCTCGGAATGGCGCAACCCAGCGGCACGAAGGTCTCGTCCGACGCATGCGCCAGCAGGTCGAGCATGAGCCCCGAGAGTTCGACCTTCGCGGGCCGGGAAGAAGGCCGCGTGGCCGCCGGCACCGGCAGCACGGGCGCCGCCTTCGCGACGTAGTAGCCCGACTGCGGCCGCGCTTCGAGGATGCCCCGGTCCTCGAGCAGGCGATAGGCCTGTACCGCCGTGCTCAGGCTGGTGCGCTGCTGCGTGCTGATGTCGCGCAGCGAAGGGGCGCGTGTACCGGGCCGCAACGCGCCCCTGGCGGCCAGGCCGGCGACGAAATCGGCGACTTCCTCGTAGCGAAAGCGGGGCTGGGTCGGCACGGTGCGCTCCTGTTCTGCCGGGTGGGACGACCTCAACTGTACTGCTGCGAATTTCGGAAAACTGTGGCTGTTATCGAAGGCTGCCGCCGCGCAACATCGTCGCCATCGACACCAACGCATGGAGCAGGCACGCATGGCACGCTTTCCGGACAACGAAATGATCTCCCTCGTCGGCGAGGCGCCGCGCTTCGATCTCGCCGAAAGCGTGGGGCCGAGCCTGCGCCTTTCGGAGCTGCTGTCCACCGCGCCGGGCGGCGGCGACGACATGCAGCTGGGCTACGGCAGCGCGGCCGGCAGCCCCGAGCTGCGACAGGCCATCGCACAGGCGCATGGCGTGGACGCGGAAGACGTGGTGGTCACGGTGGGTGGCATGCACGCCCTCTTCCTCATCGCGTTCACGCTGTGCGAGCCGGGCGACGAAGTCATCGTCGCGGAACCGGTGTTTCCGCTGGCGCGCAACGCGCTGACCGCCGTGGGCGCGCGCACGCTGACGCTGCCGCTGGGCTTCGACACGGGCTACCGGGTCGACCTCGGCGCGCTGCGAAAACTGCTCTCGCCAAAGACGAGGCTGGTGAGCCTGGCGTCGCCACAGAACCCCTCGGGCGTCGCAATTCCCGCGCGGACGCTGCGCGAGATCGTGGCGATGATGGCCGAGCACGCGCCGCAGGCCTGGCTCGTGCTCGACGAGACATACCGCGAGGCTGCCCATGGCGACGACGCCGCGGCGCCGAGCGGCGCCGGCCTGGGGCCCAGGGTCATCTGCGTGGCTTCGCTGTCCAAGTGCCACGGCGCGGCGGGCCTGCGCATCGGCTGGGCCATCACGCGCGACGCCGCGCTGCGCCGCCAGCTGACGACCGCGAAGTTCAGCACCGTGATCGCCTGCTCCCAAGTGGACGAGGCGCTGGCGCTCGCCGTGTTCCGGCAAGGCGAGCGCATCGTCGGCGAGCGGCGCGCGCACCTTGCGCGGAACCTGCGCATCACGGCAGAGTGGGTCGCACGTCACGCCGCTTTCGTCGAATGGGTGCGGCCCGATGCCGGCGCGCTGTGCTGCGTGCGCCTGAAGCGCGAGCGCTTCGATGCGGCGGCCGTCGAGCGCTTTCACTCTGCGCTGGCAAGGCGCGGCACCCGCGTCGCGCCCGGTGCATGGTTCGGCGACGAGGCGGGGGTGTTCAGGCTCGGCTTCGGGCTGCCGACCCCGGAGGATCTGGAGCTTGCGCTGGACTGCGTCTCGGCGGCGCTCACCGAGGCAAGCGCCTAGAGCTTCTTCAGAGCAGCGCGGCCATCTTCTCCGCCGCGGCCTTCAGCGCGTCGATGCGACCTATCGCATCGTCCATCGACATGCGCGCCGTAGGCGCATGCACCGCCAGCGCGGCGCGCACCGCGCCCGACGCGTCGCGCACCGGCACGGCCACCGCCACCAGCCCGGCGATGAACTCCTCGTTGTCGCGCGAATAGCCCTGCGCCGCGATCGTCTCGCACTCGGCGCGCAGCGCGTCGGCGCTGGTGATGGTGTTGGGCGTCATGCGCTCCAGCGGAAGCCCGCCGATGAATGCATCGCGCGCCTTCGCCGGCATCTGCGACAGGAACAGCTTGCCGCTGGCCGTGCAGTGCAGCGGCACGTGCGAGCCCACGTCGAGCGTCAGCCGCAGCGGCCATTGCGCTTCCACCCGGTCGAGGTAGAGCACCTGCGCTCCGTCGAGCGTGGTGAGGTTGCAGGTCTCGCCCACCTGGCGCACCAGCGCCGACAGCACCTCGTGCCGCAGGCCGCGCACCACGCCGTGGTTCAGCGTGTCGATGGCCAGCCTGCGCAACGCGGGGCCGGTGGTGAAGGAGCGCTCGTCCACGTCGCGCGCCAGGAATCCGATGGCCAGCAGCTGGGTGCAGATGCGGTGCGCGGTGCCCTTGGGCAGGCCGAGCTGCGCGGCCAGTTCGGCGAGCGTGAGGGCGCGGCCTTCGCTGGCGAGCAGCGCCAGCAGGCGCAGGCTGCGCTCGGCGGAAGAGCCGGAGGCGGAAGCGGATTCGGGTTCTTCCGGGGAAGACGCTGCGGCTGGCGCGCGCGCGGTACGGGGCATGCGGTAAACCTCGAAAAAGAAAAATCGCTCGGAGGAGCAATGACCTGGGACACGGCCGATCGAAGCGATTGTTCCACCGCCCGGCACACGCCCTTCCGGAACCTCCCCGAACCTTCTTGCGGCCGTCCGAACCACGCTTGCGGCACGGAAAGACTGGCGCTGGCTACGGCCCGTCAAAGAAGATGAAAAAGAAGAATGATGAGAGAAGTTGCCTTGTAAACAAAACAGATCATTTGTTATCAAAGCAGAAAAAGAAAAAGAAGGACTTAAAAACCTGCATTCACGACCGAAAAGGAAGGCACGGAGATCGGCCGACGCACAGCGCGGCACTCCCGGTAATGCGTCTTGCGTTTTTGCCCTCCCCCTCCCTGGAATCGGATTCATGAAAAATCTCTCGACCCGAAAACTCCTCGCCGGAGCCTTCGCGGCACTTGCGCTGCTGGTGCTGCTCGTGAGCCTCCTGGCCCTGCGTTCGCTGGGTGCAGCCAACGATCGGTTCTCCGGTTACATCGCCGGCATCGCACACCGCCAGGCACTGGCGACCGACATCAGTGTCGCGGCCAGCCGGCGAGCGATCGGCGTGCGCGACATGGTGCTCGTGGGCTCCCGTGCCGACCGCGACGTGGCGAAGACGATGGCGGTCGGCAGCCACGAGCAACTCGAATCCGGCTTGAAGGAGCTCAGGGCAGCACTCGACGCAGGACGGGACGTCACGCAGCGCGAGCAGGCCATCTTCGCGAGGATCGAGAAGATCGAAAAGGAGTACCTGCCCATCGCGCTGTCCATCGTCGAACTCGGCGGCGCGGGCAAGCGCGACGAGGCCATCGAGAGAATGAACGTCGCATGCAGGCCGTTGCTCGTGCAACTTCTCGCCGCCTCGAAGGAGTACACGGACTACCTCGCGGAGATGTCCCAGAGAAACATCGAGGCTTCCGCAGCGGCCTATTCGAAGCAGCGGACCCTCCTGCTGGCCCTGAGCATCCTTGCCGTGATTGCGGCGGTGGCGCTCGGCATCTTCATCGCGCATCGTCTTTTCTCGGCCCTTGGCGACGAACCTGCCAGGCTGAGCGTGGCGGCCCACAGGGTCGCGCAAGGCGACCTGAGCGAAATCGAAGGCGCGCACAAGGCGCCGGAGGGCAGCGTGCTGGCATCCATGGTCGCCATGCAGCGCCAGTTGGTGGGTCTCATCAGCCAGGTCCGCTCTTCCGCCGACAGCATCGCTGTCGCGAGCGCCGAGATTGCTCAAGGCAACAGCGACCTTTCCCGCCGAACGGAGTCCCAGGCGTCTTCAATCGAGGAAACCGCGGCCTCCATGGAAGAGCTCAACTCCACCGTCAAGCAAAACGCCCACAACGCCACCGAAGCGAACATGCTCGCCGACAGCGCAAGCACCGTGGCGATTCGCGGCGGCGAGGTCGTGGTGCAGGTGGTCGAGACGATGAGGAGCATCAACGACAGCAGCAAGAAGATCGCCGACATCATCGGCGTGATCGACGGCATCGCCTTCCAGACCAACATCCTTGCGCTGAATGCGGCCGTCGAGGCTGCGCGTGCGGGCGAACAAGGGCGGGGCTTCGCGGTCGTGGCGTCCGAAGTGCGCAACCTCGCCAGCCGATCGGCCGATGCCGCCAAGGAGATCAAGGCCCTGATCAACGCCAGTGTCGACCGCGTCGAAGTCGGTTCGGCGCTGGTCGATCGCGCCGGCGCCACCATGTCGGAGGTGGTCGACGCCATCAGGCGGGTCGCGAACATCGTCGGTGAAATCAGCGCAGCCAGTTCCGAGCAAAGCGTCGGGGTCGCGCAGGTCAGCGAGGCGGTGACGCAACTGGACCAGGCGACACAGCAGAACGCCGCGCTGGTCGAGGAAAGTGCAGCCGCCGCCGAAAGCATGAACTCTCAGGCCGACCAACTGGTGCAAGCGATCTCGGTCTTCCAGATCAAGGCCGCCCGCGCCGACGCCTCTCCTGCGCGAGCTTCCACGCCGGTGCTTCGAATCTCGGCGGAAGGCGTCCCGGCATAGACGTCGAGGAGGCTCCCCGCCCTGTGACCGGCAGGTGTCCGGGCGGCGCACGTTATGCGGGTAAAACCCTAAAAATGGAACATTGCGTTCCAAAAATCAATAGCCTAGGATTCGATCGAGCGAAGCGGCTGTTCCGTCGCCCAGCCCCACAAGCCCCTCCAGCATTTCCCGGGACCTCCTTGCATGCCTGAAGAAGAGTTCGACTACATCGTCGTCGGAGCAGGCTCCGCCGGCTGCGTGCTCGCCGGCCGCCTCAGCGAGGACCCGGCCACGCGCGTGCTACTGCTGGAGGCGGGGCCGGCCGACCGGTCGCTGTGGATCCACCTGCCCATCGGCTACGGCAAGACGATGTGGAGCCCCACCTACAACTGGCGCTTCGAGACCGACCCCGATCCGAACATGAACGGCCGGCGCATCTACTGGCCGCGCGGCAAGACGCTGGGCGGGTCGAGCTCGATCAACGGCCTGATCTACATCCGCGGCCAGCGCGAGGACTACGACCACTGGGCCGCGCTCGGCAACCCCGGCTGGAGCTACGACGAGGTGCTGCCCTACTTCATCCGGTCGGAAGGCAACCAGCGCGGCGGCGACGCCTTCCACGGCGGCGAGGGGCCGCTGAAGGTCTCGGACATCGCCGCGAGGCACGAGCTGATCGAGGCCTTCATCGACGGCGCCGGCCAGACCGGTGTGCCGCGCACCGGCGACTTCAATGGCGCCGTGCAGGAAGGCGCCGGCTACTACCAGCTGACCACGCACAGGGGCTGGCGCTGCAGCACGGCCAAGGCCTACCTGACGCCAGCCGTGAAGCGACGGCCCAACCTGCGCATCGAAACCGGGGCGATGGCCCAGAAGCTCGTGTTCGACGGTCGGCGCGCTGCCGGCGTCACCTACCGGCAAGGCGGCGAGCTGAAGACCGCGCGCTGCCGCGCCGAGGTGCTCCTGTCGGCCGGCTCGCTGCAATCGCCGCAGCTGCTGCAGCTCTCCGGCATCGGCCCGCGCGCGTTGCTCGACCGCTTCGGCATTCCGCTCGTGAACGAGCTGCCCGGCGTTGGCGAGAACCTGCAGGACCACCTGCAGATCCGCCTGGGCTACGAGTGCACCAAGCCCATCACCACCAACGACCAGCTCAACTCCTGGTTCGGCCAGGTGGGCATGGGCCTCGAATGGCTGCTGCATCGCACCGGCCCGCTGGCGGTGGGCATCAACCAGGGCGGCTGCTTCATGCGCGCGCTGAAGGACACCGACGGCCGGCCGGTGGCGGCCACACCCGACATCCAGTTCCACGTGGCCACGCTCTCGGCCGACATGGCGGGCGGCAAGGTGCATCCGTACTCGGGCTTCACGATGTCGGTATGCCAGCTGCGGCCGGAGTCGCGCGGCCATGTGCGCATCCGTTCGCTGGACGCGGCCGAGCCGCCCGAGATGCAGCCCAACTACCTTGCCACCGAACTCGACCGCGCGACCACCGTGGCCGGCGTGAAGGCAGCGCGCGCAATCGCCGAATCTCCCGCGATGCGGCTCTATGTGAAGCGCGAGGTGAAGCCCGGCCCCGATGCCTCGAGCGACGCCGAGCTGCTGGAGTTCTGTCGCAACAACGGCGCCACCATCTTCCACCCCACCGGCACCTGCCGCATGGGCGCCGACGCGCTCGCGGTCGTCGACGCGCGCCTGCGCGTGCACGGCGTGGCGGGGCTGCGCGTGATCGACTGCTCGGCGATGCCGACGCTGGTGTCGGGCAACACCAACGCACCCGCCGTGATGATGGCCGAGAAGGCCGTCGACCTGATCAGAGAGGACGCGAGAGCGGCAGCCGCCGCACATTGATTTTCTGCAGACCAGGGCCCACAGAGGCCGCCACGACAAACCTCATCGGAGACAAACATGAGTGCAAGCGACGAGAAAGCGATTCGCAGGGTGGTGGTGTCGGCGCTGGTGGGCGCCACCATCGAGTGGTACGACTTCTTCCTGTACGGCGTGGTGGCCGGCATCGTCTTCAACAAGCTCTACTTCCCGGGCAGCGACCCGGTGGTGTCGACCCTGCTGGCCTACACGACCTTCGCGGTGGGCTTCGTCACGCGGCCGCTGGGCGGCGTGATCTTCGGCCACTTCGGCGACAAGATCGGCCGCAAGAGCATGCTGATCATCACGCTGATGATCATGGGCGTGGCCACCTTCCTCATCGGGCTGGTGCCCACCTACGCGCAGATCGGCATCGCGGCACCGCTGCTGCTGTTGCTGCTGCGCGTGGCGCAGGGCATCGGGCTGGGCGGCGAATGGGGCGGCGCGGTGCTCATGGCCTACGAATACGCGCCGAAGGAAAAGCGCGGCTTCTATGCCTCGCTGCCGCAGATCGGGCTGGCCATCGGCCTGTGCATGGCTTCGGGCGTGGTGGCGCTGCTGTCGTGGCTGCTCACCGACGAACAGTTCCTCTCGTGGGGCTGGCGCATCGCCTTCCTGATCTCGGGCGCGATGGTGATGGTGGGCATGTACATCCGCCTGCACGTGAAGGAAACGCCGGAGTTCGCGGCGGTGAAGGCACGCAACGCCGAGCTGCGCATTCCCTTCATGGACATGCTGCGGCGCTATCCGGGCAATGTGCTGAAGGGCATGGGCGCGCGCTACATCGACGGGGTGTTCTTCAACATCTTCGGCGTGTTCTCCATCAACTACCTCACGACCACCATCAAGATCAGCCGCACCGAGGCGCTGCTGGGCGTGATGGCCGCGGCGGTGGTGATGTGCTTCGCCATCCCCTTCTTCGGGCGCATGTCCGACCGGCTGGGGCGGCCGCGCGTGTACATGTGGGGTTCGCTCATCACGGCCGTGTCGGCGTTTCCGGGCTTCTGGCTGATGACGCACAGCGGAGGCAACGTGCTGCTGGTGTGGCTGTCGATCATCGTGCCCTTCGGCATCCTGTATGCCTCGGTGTACGGGCCCGAAGCGGCCCTCTTCTGCGACCTGTTCGATGCGAAGGTGCGCTACACGGGCATCAGTTTCGTCTACCAGTTCTCGGGCATCTTCGCTTCGGGCATCACGCCGATCATCGCGACGGCGCTGCTGAAGTCTGGTGGGGGCGAGCCGTGGCAGATCTGCCTCTATGTGCTGTTCGCGGGCGTGGTGTCGGCGGTGTGCGCGTGGATGATCGGGCGCAGCGCGTCGCCGGCCGATGCGCCGGTGGCGGTGGCCTCGCGCTGAGGACGGCACCTCCCGCGCTCCCTCAGGGAGCGCTGCCCATGCCGAGCGCGCGCATCACGGCCGCCGTGCGCGTCTCCACGCCGAGCTTCACGTAGACATGCTCCAGGTGCTTGTGCACGGTGCGCGGGCTGATCTGTAGCAAGGCGGCGATCTCCGCATCGGTCTTGCCGCGCGAGAGCCAGTGCATGACGTCGCCCTCGCGGGGCGTGAGGCCGGCCGGCGGTGAAGCGGCGGGAGTCGCTGGCGCCTCGGCACGGCAGGTCAGCCGGTACAGCAGGGCCACCGCCACCGCGTGTTCCAGCCCCGCTCGGCGGTAGTGGTCGGCCTGCATCGAGGCACGGCGAAACTCGCGCCGGCCCGGCGCCTTCGACGCGGCGCGGCGGATTGCATGCAGGCCGCGGTGCCGCACGGGCGATTGCCCGGATTCGAGTTGCTCCAGCAGGCGAAGCGCGCTCGCGCAATCGCCGCGCGTGAGATGCGCCATGGCGTGCCCCTTTCATCGTGCCGCATACGCATTGCTGCGTATGGCGCCTGCCTGCGCCGGGACGCAGGATGGCCGTTGCTCCCTCTGCCGCGGCCCAGTATAGGCAGGCCGGGGGCACGCGAGCCGTCCGCCGGCGAAGGGGATACACATGGCTATCGACGAAACAAGGCTTAACGCGTTCATGGGTAACTTCGTCCATGACATAGGCGCCGTGATGCATGCGGCAACCATCGTCGTGGGCGACCAGCTCGGCCTGTACAAGGAGATGGCCAAGGGCCCCGGCACCGTGGAGCAACTGGCAAAACGCACCGAGACCGATCCGCGCTACCTGCGCGAATGGCTCTCGGCCCAGGCAGCCAGTGGCTACGTGCAGTACGAGCCCCAGGGCGAACTGTTCTCGCTCACGGAAGAACAGGCCTTCGCCCTCGCCGAGGAAGGCAGCCCGGCCTTCGTGCCCGGCGCCTTCCAGATCGCCGTGGCGCAGTTCAAGGCCATTCCCAAGATGGTCCAGGCGATGCGCACCGGCCTGGGCATCGGATGGCACGAGCATGACCCCGCCCTCTTCCACGGCACCGAGCGCTTCTTCCGGCCCGGCTATGCGGCCAACCTGGTGAGCCAGTGGATCCCGGCGCTCGAAGGCGTGTCGGCCCGGCTCGATCGCGGCGCGCGCGTGGCGGACGTGGGTTGCGGGCACGGCGCGTCGACGCTGCTGATGGCGCAGGCCTATCCCCAGTCCAGCTTCGTCGGCTTCGACTATCACCTGCCTTCGATCGAGCATGCGCGCGAGACGGCGCGCAAGGCCGGCATCGACGATCCGAAGCGCCTGAGCTTCGAGGTCGCGAGCGCGAAGGACTTTCCGGGCAAGGACTACGACCTCGTCGCATTCTTCGACTGCCTGCACGACATGGGAGACCCCGTCGGCGCGGCGGCGCACGTGCGCGACAGCCTGAAGCCGCAGGGCACATGGATGCTCGTGGAGCCCTTCGCCAACGACCGGCTGCAGGACAACATGAATCCCGTCGGGCGCGTGTTCTATTCGGCGTCGAACTTCATCTGCACGCCGGCCTCGCGTTCGCAGGAAGTGGGCCTGTGCCTGGGTGCGCAGGCCGGCGAGGCGCGCCTTCGCGACGTGGCCGAGCAAGGCGGCTTCTCGCACTTCCGCCGCGCCAGCGAAACGCCCTTCAACCTGATCTTCGAAGCACGTCCATGAGGACATTCCAGGAGACGCCGCCATGTCACGCCAATACATCGATTGCCGCGAGTACCCGAGCACGACGAACTGCAGCGTCGCGCTCAGCGCCGACAGCGAGAGCGAACTGCTCGATGCCGCCGTGCAGCACGCCGTGACCGTCCACGGCCACACCGACACGCCCGAGCTGCGCAAGCAGCTGGCGGGCCTTTTCAAGACCGGCACGCCACCGCTGCAGGCGCCCGCGCAGAAGACGCCCGCCTGACGAGCCCTTCGCGGCAATGACCGCCGCCGCATGGGCGGCGATGAATACCTTCGGCTGAACGCAGGCGTGCGCCCTGCGGCGAAGACCGCGCACGCCGGTTGAACGCTTCCCTGCCCGCCAAGCGCGCTTCGCGAAGTCGCGCTATGGTTCGCTGCCACCCACGGCGAAACATACAAAGAAGGCGGGGCCATGATCGACATCAACATCAACGGCAAGTCCGTTGCCCTCGACGCGCCCGACGACATGCCCCTGCTCTGGGCATTGCGCGACATCGTCGGACTCACAGGCACCAAGTTCGGCTGCGGCATCGCGCAGTGCGGCGCGTGCACCGTTCACCTCGACGGCCAGCCCGTTCGATCGTGCGTGCTGCCGGTGGGCTCCATCGGCAAGAAGGCCGTCACCACCATCGAAGCCATCGAACAGACACCGGCCGGCAAGAGCATCCAGAAGGCATGGCTCGACGTCGACGTGGTGCAGTGCGGCTACTGCCAGTCGGGCCAGATCATGTCGGCCGCGGCGCTGATACAGCGCACGCCCAACCCCAGCGACGCGGACATCGACCTGGCCATGTCGGGCAACGTCTGCAGGTGCTGCACCTACTCGCGCATCCGCGCGGCCATCAAGCAGGCAGCCACGGGCAAGGCCGAGGTGCTGCAGTCGGTGGCGGTGATGCCGGCAAGGAGCGCATCGTGAGCGCGGCCGCAGGCACCATCAGCCGCCGCGCGGCCCTGCAGGCGGGCGGCCTCGCGCTGGCCTTCACCTGGATCGGCGGCGGCAAGGCCTTCGCCGCGATCAGCCCCAGGCAGCAGCCCGGCGACGCGGCCGCCGCGCTCGCCGACGGCAACCCGGCCTTCGCGCCGAATGCCTTCATCCGCATCGACGCCGACGGCGGCGTGCGCCTGGTGATGCCGATGGCCGAGATGGGCCAGGCGATCTACACCGGCTCCGCGATGCTGCTGGCCGAGGAGCTCGGCGTCGATCTCGACCAGGTGCGCGTGGAGCACTCGCCGGCGAACGAAGCGCTCTACGGCATGCCGCTGCTCGGCGGCCAGATCACCGGCGGCTCGACCAGCACGCGCGGCACCTACGGCGTGCTGCGCGAAGCAGGCGCCGTGGCGCGCACGCTGCTGGTGAGTGCCGCCGCCGCGCAGTGGAAGGTAGAACCGGAAAGCTGCACGGTCGCGCGCGGCGTGGTGAGCCACTCGCCTTCGGGCCGGCAGCTCGGCTTCGGCCCGCTCGCGGGCGCCGCCGCGAAGCTGCCGATGCCGGCCAAGGTGGCGCTGAAGGAGCCGAAGGACTTCAGGCTCATCGGCCAGCCGCTGCGGCGCGTCGATTCGGCCGCCAAGGTCAACGGCACGACGCAGTTCGGCATCGACGTGCGCGTGCCCGGCATGAAGGTCGCGACGGTCAAGGCGAGCCCCACGCTGGGCGGCGTGCTGGCCTCGGTGGACGACAAGGCCGCGCGGGCGATTCCCGGCGTGATCGACGTGCTGCGCATCAAGGACGCGGTGGCCGTGGTCGGCGAGCATTTCTGGGCTGCGAAGCGCGGCCTCGATGCGCTGAAGGTGCAATGGACGCCGGGGCGCAACGCCACGCTCACCACGCAGCAGTTGCGCGAAGGGCTCGCCGATGCGCTGGCGAAAGGCAAGGCCATCGTCGGCAAGGAAGCCGGCAAGCGGCCCGAGGGCACGCTGGTGCAGTCCACCTACGACCTGCCGATGCTGGCCCACGCGACCATGGAGCCGCTCAACACCACGGTGCACGTGCGGCCCGACGGCTGCGACGTCTGGGTCGGCACGCAGGTGCCGGCGCGCTGCGTTAGCGTGGCCGCGAAGATCACCGGCCTCGCCGAAGACAAGGTGACGGTGCACAACCAGTACCTGGGCGGCGGCTTCGGCCGGCGGCTGGAGACCGACTCGGTCGAGCAGGCAGTGGCCTTCGCGAAGCAGGTGCCCTACCCCCTCAAGGTGGTGTGGACGCGCGAGGAGGACATCCGCCACGACATCGTGCGCCCGATGTACCACGACGAGATCTCGGCCGTGGTCGACGGCGAAGGCCGCATCCAGTGGTTCGGCGACCGCATCTCGGGCGGCACGGTGCTGGGCCGCTGGGCGCCCGCCTTCATGGGCAAGGACGGCATGGACGGCGACCTGATCGAGTGCGTGGCCGAGCCCTGCTACGACCTGCCGAATCTCAAGGTCGAATGGGTCCGACACGACATGCCGCCGGGCCTCAACGTCGGCTGGTGGCGCGGCGTGGGCCCGACGCACAACCTCTTCGTGATGGAGAGCTTCATCGACGAGCTGGCGCACCGCGCGAAGAAAGACCCGGTGGCCTACCGCCGCGCCATGCTGCAGAAGAACCCGCGCACGCTCGCCGTGCTCGACCTCGCAGCCAGCAAGGCCGGCTGGGGCCAGGGCTCGCTGCCGGCGCGCGTGGGGCGCGGCGTGGCCGTGGGCGATGCCTTCGGCAGCCGCGTGTGCGCGATCGTCGAGGCCGAGGTCACGCCGCAGGGCGAGGTGCGCATGCGGCGCGCGGTGGTCGCGCTCGATTGCGGCATTGCGGTGAACGCCGGCTCCATCGAGGCGCAGATCCAGGGCGGGCTGCTGTTCGGGCTGAGCGCAGCGCTCTACAGCGAGATCACGCTGCGCGACGGCACCATCGAGCAGAGCAACTTCCACGACTACCGCACGCTGCGCATCAACGAGTCGCCGCCGATCGAAGTGCACATGGTGAAGAGCGGCGAGGCGCCCGGCGGGCTCGGCGAGGTCGGTACCGCCATTGCGGCACCGGCGCTGGCCAACGCGATCTTCGCCGCGACGGGCGTGCGCCTGCGCGCGCTGCCGGTGAACCGCGCGCTGCTGGCGCAGGACAAGGAGGCTCTGAAGAAGAAGATCGCCGATGCAGGGCTCGATGAAGGGAGGACGGCATGAAGCGGCTCTTCAAGACCCTGGCGGTGCTGGTCGTCATCGGCGCCGCGCTCTACTTCTTCCTGAACCGCACCGACGGCTCCGCAGGCGAAGCGCCGGCGCTGGCCGGTGCGCCCAACGATGCGGCATTGCTCGTACGCGGCGAATACCTCGCCAAGACGGCCGACTGCATCGCATGCCACACGGTGCCCGGCGGCAAGGGACAGCCCTTCGCGGGCGGCCTGCCCTTCGTGCTGCCCTTCGGCACGATCTACTCGTCGAACATCACGGCCGACCCCGAGACGGGCATCGGCAAGTGGACCGACGACCAGTTCGTGCGTGCGCTGCACGACGGCGTGCGCGCCGACGGCAAGCGCCTGTACCCGGCCTTCCCGTACACCTCGTACACCGCGCTGAGCCGCAACGACGTGCTGGCGATCAAGGCGTACCTGTTCAGCCTGCCCAAGGTGATCCAGCCGAACCGGGAGGCCGAGCTGGGCTTTCCGTTCAACCAGCGCTGGGCCATGGGCTTCTGGAACGCGGCCTTCTTCAAGAGCAGCCGCTTCGAGGCCGACGCGTCGAAGCCGCTCGCCTGGAACCAGGGCAAGTACCTCGCGACCGCGCTGGGCCACTGCGCCGAATGCCACACACCGCGCAACTTCGCCTTCGCGATGGAAAAGGGCAACGAACTCGCCGGAGAGACCGTGCAGGGCTGGCGCGCCTACAACATCACGCCGGACGCGAAGAACGGCATCGGCGCGTGGAGCGATGCCGAGATCGCCTCGTACCTGACGACCGGCCATGCCGATGGCCGCGGCTCCGCCTCGGGCCCGATGGGCGAGGCCGTGGAGCACAGCCTGCAGTACCTGAAGCCGGAGGACGCCGCTGCGCTCGTGAGCTATTTGCGCACCGTGCCCGCGAAGGCCGGCAAGGACCCGATCGAGGTCGATGCGAAGCCCCCATGGGCCCTGGCAGCGAGCGCGGCGGCGCCGGCGGCCAACACAGCCGAGGGCCACGAACAGGGCCTGCGGCTCTTCGCGGCCGCATGCGCGAGCTGCCACCAATGGAACGGACAGGGCCAGCAGACCGCCAACGCCTCGCTGCTGGGAGCGCGCGGCGTGAACGATCCGGACGGCTCCAACGTCACGCAGATGATCCTGCAGGGCGTGCGCATGCACGTGCACGACAGGGAGATCTACATGCCGGCCTTCGGCAAGGCCTACACCGACACCGAGGTCGCGGCACTGGCCAACTACGTCATCGCGCAGTTCGGCAACAAGCAGGGCACGGTGACGCCGGAGTTCGTCGCCAAGCAGCGCACCCGCTAGATACGAGGCAGCGCCGCATCCAGGGCCTGTTCACACTATTTCCGGGGTCGCGAAGGATAGCCAGGGCGGGCCAATCAAGGCGCGCGACGACGCGTGTGCATGCGCACACGCCAGGAGTGCAACGCCGAGTGACCTGCCCTGGCTGTTCTTCCCGCAGGGTTGGTGCCCCCGGAAATAGTGTGAACAGGCCCTAGACTGCGGCCATGAAGAGAACAGGGGAAGTCCAGCGCTGCCTGCAGCCTGTGGTGGAGCTTCGGCAGGAGGCGACGTCGTACGCCTACTCCGTGCGCGCGCCGCGGTCCAGGGGGGTGATACCACCCAGTTCGTACCGTGACGGCGGCTTTGCCACGCTCGCCGACTGCCTGAGCGATGTGGCGCGTGCCCTGGGCGGCGACTTCTCGCGCATCTACGTGCGGCTCGACGGCCTCTGCGTCGGGGAGCGCGACATCGCGGAACTGCGCCAGCAGCCCGAAACGGTGGCGGCCGCGTTGCAGGCAGCCTTCGACGCGGAGACGGGCGGCATCACCCCTCGGCCCGAACCTGCCCCGCTGCAGCTTTCTGCGCCCGGCGAAGACTGATCGCGACCGCCAGCCCCGCCGCCGCCGCGCACGCGCCGGCGAGGAACACGCCGCTGTACCCGGCCCTGTCGGCGAGCAGCCCGGCCAGCGGGCCCGTCAGGCCATAGGCGACGTCCTGGAAGGCCGAGAACCCTCCCAGTGCCGTGCCGCGCAGATGCGGCTCCACCAGATGCACGACCTCGCGCCCCATGGACGGAAAGATCATCGAGCAGCCGAGCCCGGTGAGGAACGCGCCGACAAGGGCGACGAGCGGATCCGAAGCGCTCCAGATCAGCACCTGGCCGACGGTCTCGACGGCGAGCGAGCCGATGGCCACGGGCAGACCGCCCACGCGGTCCGGCAGATGGCCGAGGAGCACGCGGACCAGCACGAAGCCGCCGCCGAAGGCCGTCAGGCCGAGTCCGGCGTAGCGCCAGTGCTGGTCGAGGAAATGCAGGGTGAAGAACGCGCCGATCGCCGCGAAGCCGATGCCCTGCAGGCAGACGATGGTCCCGTGCGGCCAGACCTGCCCGATCACGCGCCAGAACGGCGGACGCTCGGCGCCGGGGTGCGCGGGCACGCCTGCCATGCGCCAGATCGCCAGCATGCCGAGGCAGGGCAGGATCACGCCGACGCCCATGACGCCGGCATATCCGAAGCGCTGCTGCAGCACGAGGCCGATCGGCCCGCCGACCGCCAGCGCGCCGTAGATCGCGGCGCCCACCAGCGCCAGGACCTTCCCCGAGCGCACGGGACCGACCAGGCCGATGCCCCAGCCGATGATGCCGACCCCCACCAGGCTTTCGCCGATGCCCACCAGCAGCCGGCCCGCGAGCAGGACGAGGAAGGCCGTCCATGGCGACTGCGACGCGAGGCCCGCGACCAGCGAGATCAACGCACCCGCCACGTAGAAGACCAGCCCGCGCGTCACCGCGGACTTCGCCCCGTTGCGGTCGGAAAGAGCGCCGGCATGCGCCCGGCTCAGGACGGTGGAGAGAAAGGCGATGCCGACGCCGAGCCCGGCCCACACGTTGCCCAGCCCGAGCTGTCCGGTCACGAAGATCGGAACGACGGGCAGGGACATGCCGACGCAGAGATATGAAATGAAGAGGATGGCCGTCAGCAGCAGCAGGCGGCCTTGCGCGGGATCGCGCGTCGATGATGAGGTTGTCGACTGTGTCGATCGAAGAGTCATGGTGTCGTCCAGGTTTCCTGTTCCCCGTCGACCGGAGCGCGCAGGCGAGCGCACTCCGACCGGCGAGGGTCGTTGAGTGCGTTGATTGACGTCAGACGCTTACGGCCAGTGCGACTGGCACGGCGGCCGGTTTCAGCCGATTCGCATGGACAGCTCGACATCCGCGCCGAACGGCACGGACATGTAGCCTGAGCCGGGCGAGCGCACGTGCGCCAGGTACTCCGGGCTGTCGTCAGCGTTGTCGGCGACGACGAACGCCCCCGGCCTGAGACGGCTCTCGACCAGCGCGAGGATCTCGGGATAGAGCGCCTTGGCACCGTCGAGCAGCAGCAGGTCGATGGATTCGGGGAGCTCGGCGCCGAGCGTCTGCAGCGCATCTCCCTCGCGGATCTCGACCAGGTCGGCAAGGCCGCCGGCCGTCAGGTTGCGGCGGGCCCGTGCCACCTTGGAGGGCTCGAACTCGGTGGTGACGAGGCGGCCGCCGCCGTTGTCCCGCAGGGCCGCGGCCAGATGCAGGGTCGAGATGCCGAACGAGGTTCCGAACTCGACGACGGTTCGTGCGCCGCTGCCGCGCGCCAGCATGTAGAGCAGCACGCCGGTCTCGCGCGAGACGGGGAGCGGAACGTCCTTCAGCCGTGCGTAGAGATCGAGATAGCCGGTCTTGCTGCGCATCAGGCGCGAGCGCTCTTCGCCGGAGAGGCCGGCGATCGCGGCGCTCATCGCGGGCGATGCTTCGGCGGCTTCGTCGAACAGGCGCTCCAGCAGGGGCGCCAGCGGTGTGGTGGTGAGTGTTGTCACAGGAGGTCTTCGTGTTGGAGTGAGGGTGCGCTCATAATATGAAGAAACATTCACATTTCCTATTCGCGTTGCGAACCCCGTCCATGGCCGAACGAAAGAGCGCACCAATCTCCTCTAGAAGAAAGCCCAAGCAGGCCCGCTCGAACGGGCTCGTCGCCACCATCCTCGAAGCGGCCCTTCAGGTTCTGGAGAAGGAAGGCGCGCAGCGCTTCACCACCACGCGGGTGGCCGAGAGGGCCGGCGTCAGCGTCGGCTCGGTCTACCAGTACTTTCCGAACAAGGCGTCGATCCTCTTTCGCCTGCAGAGCGACGAGTGGCGGCAGACGACCGACATGCTGTGCAACATCCTCGAAGACGCGCAGCGGCCGCCGCTGGAGCGGCTGCGCATGCTGGTGCACGCCTTCATCCGCTCGGAGTGCGAGGAAGCCGGCATGCGCGTGGCGCTCAGCGACGCCGCCCCGCTCTACCGCGACGCGCCCGAGGCGCACGAGGCACGGGCCGCCGGCAGCCGCACCATCCAGGCCTTCATGCAGGAGGCCCTGCCCGACGCCTCCGAAACCACGCGCGAGCTGGCCGGCGACCTGGTCACGACCACCTTCAGCTCGGTGGGAAAGCAGTTCTCGGAAAGCCCGCGGACCGATGCGGAAATCGCAGCCTATTCAGATGCCATGGCCGACATGTTCTGCGCCTATCTGCAGAGCCTCGGGCACGGGCAGAAGAAGCGCCCGGCGCGCAGTTCAGCCCGCCGCTGAATCCCGCGCCATCGCCGCGGCCAGTGCACCCACGCGCCGCAGCGCGTGGCGGTGCGCGTCGTCCCAGAGACCGGCGAGCGCCAGCCGGATGCAATTGCGGAAGTGGTTCGTGGCACTGAACATCGTGCCCGGCGAAATGACGATGCCCTCGGCAAGGCAGGCCTGGAACAGCGCGAGCGAATCGACGCGTTGCGGCAACTCGACCCACAGGATGAACCCGCCCGGCGGATCGGTGACGCGCGTGCCCTTCGGAAAGTGCTGCGCGATCAGCCCCCGCACCTCGTCGACGCGCGCCGCGATGGTCGCGCGCATCTGCCGGTAGTTGGCCTCGATGCCCGGCTGCGTCATCAGGTCGGCCATCGCGCGCTCGAGCATCGCCGACTGGCTGCCGCTGGTCACCTGCTTCATGCGCGCGACCCTCGTGCCCCAGCGCCCCGCGTCGACCCAGCCCAGCCGCAGCCCGGGCGCAATGGTCTTGGAGAAGGAGCCGCACAGCATCACGTGCCCCGTCGTGTCGAACGAGCGCACGGCGCGGCGCTGCTCGTCCTGCTCGGCGAGGTCGTTGTAGATCACGTCCTCGATCAGCGGAATGCCGCGCTCGGCAACCATCTGCGCGAGGCGCCTGCGCTCCGCCGTGGGCATGCTCGCGCCCATCGGGTTGGAGAGCGTGGGCACGGCGAGCACGGCCTTCACCGGCTGGGTGTCGAAGGCCAGCCGCAGCGCGTCGAGCGAGATGCCGGTGCGCGGATGCGTCGGTATCTCGAGCGCGCGCAGGTGCAGGTCCTCGAGGATCTCCAGAAAGCTGAAGAGCGTCGGCGATTCGAGCGCGACCACGTCGCCGGGCGTCGTCACGGCCCGCAGGCAGAGCGCGATCGATTCGAGGCAACTGTTCGTCACGATGACGTCGCGCGCGTCGAGCTGGCAGCCCATGCGCAGCGCGTGACGCGCGATCGCGCGGCGCAGGCTCTCGTCACCGGAGCCGATGATGTACTGGGTGAGCGTCGCGCGGTGGCGCTGCACGGCGCGGCTGGCGGCGCGGCGCACGCGATCCTCGGCGAACAGGTCCGGGCTCGGGCACACGGCGCCGAAGGAGACGTAACCCGGATCGTGCGCCAGCTGCATCACGCGCGCGGCGAGCGAACTGACGTCCACCGCCATCGAGTCCGGGGGCGGGTTGGAGGCTTCGGGCTCCGGCGGCCTCGGCGGGCGCGCCGCGACGAAGTAGCCCGAGCGCGGCCGGGCCACGATCAGGCGCGCGTCCTCCAGCATGCGGTAGGCCTGCACCACCGTGCCCAGCGAAACGCTGTGGTGCCGCGCCAGTTCGCGCACCGACGGAACGCGCTCGCCCCGCGCGAGCGTGCCGGCACGGATCGGCACGGCGATCGACTCCGCGATCTGCAGGTACAGCATCTCGGCGTGGTCGTGCTCGGGCATGTTGCATTCTGTACCGCTGCACCGCGAACCGACAGGTACAGATGACCGCCGCGGCGACTGGCACAGATGAGCCCGGGCGCAAGCTGTACCACACCAGATGACGCCTTCCTGTGGCTGTTCGCGATGACGCCGGGTCTCTACCTTGGAGGCCATGAACACGCACATCCCAACCCCCTCTTCGCCCGGAGCGCGGCAAGGCGCATCCGCCCTTTCACAGATGACGCTGCCGGTCGGCGCGGCGCACACGCTGCGCCACCGCGCCGGCGCGCGCCTAGAGGTGGCGAGCGGCCGCGTGTGGCTCACCGAGCCCGGCGACCTCGACGACCACTTCGTGGCCGGCGGCGAATCGCTGCTGCTGCACCACGACGGCCCGATCGTGATTCAGAGCGACGGCACGAGCCCCGCGGTGCTGCGCATCGTCGGGTCTTCTTCCACGCGAAGGCTGCCATGGTCTCCATGACCGGGCCGGCGGTCTTCGCTGGCGCGGTGGTCTCCCAGGCCGTCTCGCAAAGGCCGGCCAGGCAGTTCCACTGCCGGCCCGGTCCCCGTCTTTGTATTTCGCGCGAAACACCGGTTACTTCCTGACGCAGTTCAGGGTATGCCCGCGCGAGAAGGCGCCGAGCCTGTAGCGCCTTGGGCCTCGTTTGCCAGCCCCGGGAGGGGCTGCGCGCGCCTGCCTGCCCACCATTCGCTCCCCACCAAGGTACCCGCTTCCGGGCATATCGCCGGCCGCTACGCGTACTTACATTTTTGACTTGTAAATCGAAAACGACGGCATGCGCTGGCGCAGGAAAGAGTGCGTCCGCGCGCGGGAGCCTGCCCGTTCAGGTGACGAACGAACAACTTGAAGCCATGAACAAGATTTTTCGGACCCTCTGGAATCCAGCACGCGGCACCTGGGTCGCCGCCCCCGAAACATCGCGCGGCCACGCGCGATCGGCAAGGTCGGGTGATCTCGGGGCTCTCGCCGTCGCGGTGCTGCTGTTGGGCGCGGGGCCGGCAGTCGCGGCGGGCGGTGCCGGCGGCCAGCCCGTCGGCGACACGTCGCTGAATGCGGGCTCGGGTGGCAGCAACGGCAGCGGCGGCGCCGGCGGGTTCAACGACACGTCGGTGAATGCGAGCGGGGGCGCCGGCGGATCGTCGACCGACGCCGGCCCCACCGCTGGCGCCAACGCCAACATCGGCACCTTCGGCGGCGCCACCGCCGGCACGGGCGGCGCAGCGGGGGCCGGCACCAACCTCGTCGGCCCCGGCACGATGCAGGGCGACAGCGGCGGCGCGGGCCAGTCGCAGACCGGCGACTTCACCAACGGAAACGGCTACGGCGGCGGGGGCGGAGGCGGCTTCCAGGGCTCGACCATCGGCAGCGGCGTCTCCTCCTCTTCCACCAGCTACACGGGCGGCGCCGGCGGCGCGGGCGGCAATGGCTACTGGGCGGCCGGCGGCGGCGGAGCCGGCGGCTACGGCTCCATCCTCATCGGGCCGACGGGCAACTACTCGGCCTCCGGGATTTCCGCCGGCGGCGCTGGCGGCAAGGGCGGCGATGCTTTCTCGCAGGGCGGTGGCGGCGGCAGCGGCGGCGTCGGGTTCTTCCTGAATACAACGACGTCGGGCATCACCTTCACCAACAGCGGCGTCATCACGGGCGGGGCCGGCGGCGCGGGCGGCTCCGAGCTGCTGCCGGCGCGCAGCAACGCATCGGGCGGCGGCGGTGGCGGCGGCGGCAACGGCATCGTGCTGACGGGCAGCGCCGTGTCGGTCATCAACTCCGGCACGGTCACGGCCGGCGCAGGTGGCGCGGGCGGAGCGGCCGGCGGCGGTGCGGGAGGCACCGGCACGCCAGGGTCAGGCGGCGACGGCGGCATCGGCCTGCAGGCGACGGGCGCCGGCACGACGCTCACCAACAGCGGCTCCATCGCCGGCGGCAACGGCGGCGCGGGCGGCGCCAGCAGCAACGGGGGCGCGAGCGGCGCCAATGGGGTCGGCGGCGTCGGCGTGACGGGCGCCAATCTCGCCATCACCAACAGCGGCGGCATCTCGGGCGGACTGGGCGGCGACGGCAGCACCCGCGCCTCGGCCGTCGAGTTCACCGGCGGCAGCAACAGCCTGACGCTGAACACCGGCTCGGTGCTGACGGGCGCCGTTGCCATCGACAGCGGCGCCACCGCCAGCATCATCGCGGGCGCCAGCGGCCTGAACCCGGGCAACGCCCTGCTGCTGGGCGGCACCGGCACCTTCGACACCAACGGCCACGACATGGGCTGGTCGGGCCCCATCTCGGGCGTCGGCGGCCTGGTGAAGAGCGGCGCGGGCACGCTGACGCTGTCGGGCGCCAACGTCTACACAGGCGCCACCAACGTCGCGACGGGCACCTTGCGTGCGGGCGCGGCCAATACCCTGAGCAGCGCCAGCGCCTTCACCGTCGCGTCCGGCGCCACGCTCGACCTCGCCGGCAACAACCAGACCCTCGCGTCGATGACCAACGGCGGCACCGTCTCGCTGGTGGGCAGCGCGCCCGGCACCCCCCTCACCGTCACCGGCCCGTGGGTGGGCAACGGCGGCACGCTGCGCCTGGGCACGGCGCTCGGCAACAGCAGCAGCGCGAGCGACCGGCTGGTGCTCAGCGGCAGCACAGCCATCGCCAGCGGCACGACCAACGTGCAAGTCACCAACCTCGGCGGCTTGGGCGCACTGACCAGCGGCAACGGCATCGAGGTCATCAGCGCGATCAACGGCGCGACGACCACCGCCCAGACCACGAAGAGCGCCTTCGCGCTGGCCGGCGGCCATGTCGACGCCGGCGCCTACGAGTACCGGCTGTACGCAGCCGACGCCAGCGGCGCGGGCGAGAACTGGTATCTGCGCTCGACCGCCACCGTCGTCGTTCCCCCTGCGACAGGCGGCGGCAGCAGCGGAGGCAGCGGAGGCAGCAGCAGTAGCGGCGGCGGTGGCAGCGGTGGAGCCGTCGTGACCATCCCCACGTACCGCGCCGAAGTGCCGCTCTACGCCGCGCTGCCCGAGCAGTTCCGCCAGGCCAACCTCACGATGCTGGGCAGCCTGCGCACGCGCATGGGTGACGACGGCCGTCCGGGCACCAACGATGCTGGCCCTGCTGTCACCGACCCAGGCTACCGCCAGGCCTGGGCCCGCATCCTCAGCACCAGCCGCACCATCTCGCAGGCCGGCACCGTCAGCCCCAACAGCACGGGCCGCCTCACGGGCTTCCAGGCCGGCACCGACCTCTGGGCCGATGCCCACTGGCGTGCCGGCATCTACGTCGGCGAACTCGAAGGCGACATGAGCGTGAGCGGCTTCGCCCGCGGCATCGTGAACTACGGGGCCGGCACCAACAACCTGCGCAGCCAGTACCTCGGCGCCTACGCCACCTGGAAGAACGACAGCGGCCTGTATGTAGACGGCGTGCTGCAGGCCGGGCGCCACCGCTACACGGCATCGCCCACCCTGAGCTTCGGCAGTTCCGGCAAGGGCAGCAGCCTGCTGGCCTCCATCGAGGTGGGCCAGTCCTTCGGCATCGCCCCGGGCTGGACCATCGAGCCTCAGCTGCAGCTGGTGCACCAGCACATCAGCCTCGACGACGGCAGCATCGCCGGCGCCCTGGTGCGGCAGAACAGCCACAGTGGCTGGCTGGCCCGTGCGGGCGTGCGCGTGAAGGGCGAGATCGCCACCTCCGCCGGGCTGCTGCAGCCGTACGTGCGCTTCAACGTCTACCGCAGCGGCAGCGGCACCGACACCGCCCGCTTCATCGGCCCTGCGGGGTACTCCGACATTGCCACCCGCACAGGCGGCACGAGCACCGAGCTGGCGGCGGGCGCCACGCTGCAGCTCACGCAGGGCGCGAGCATCTACGCGGAGCTGGGCAAGCTGTGGTCATCGGGCGGCAACGTGCGCACCCGTAGCAACGGCATCGAGGGCAGCGTGGGCGTGAGGATCCGCTGGTAGGCCAGGCAGGCAGGCAGGACGGTGCGCTCAGCGCGGGCCGGCGCCGCCGTCCGCGCGCACCGCATCGACGACCGACAGCACGGCGTCGATCACCGCCTGCGGATCGTCGAACTGGATGTCGTGCCCGGCCTTGGGCAGCAGGCGATGGCTGCTTCGCGACGACCACGCCGCCATCTCCTCGTGCATCTTTTCCCAGATGTCCTGCACCTGGACGCCCTGCTGCGGCGTGATCTGCATTCCCCGCAGCTCCGCCCCGGTGTACGGCGCCATCGCCGTGAGCACCACCAGCGGGCGGCTGCCCAGGTCGCGGAAGGCGCCGGCCTCGGCGAGCGCGGCGTCGGTCGCGTCGCCCTCGGCCATCTGCGTGACCATCGACTTCGGCGCGAAGGCGCGAACCGCCTGCGCATCGTGCGCCGTCTGGTTCGGCGCCTGCGGCGGCAGCGACGGAACCGCCGCGCGCAGCAGACCCGACCACGCGAGCCACACGGCGATGCGTGAGCGCAGCGAGCGTGTTTCCGTCATGAAGGCCGCGACGCGCGCGACCTGGTCCGGATGCGAGGGATCGACAAGAACAAGCCCCGCGACCTCCGGTCCGAAGTACCTCGTGAAGGTCGTCGCGTAGAGGCCACCCAGCGACTGGCCGACCAGCACGAAAGGCCCCCGCTCGCCGGCGCGGACCAGCGCCTCGTGAAGATCCTGCGCCACCTGCTTCGCGCTGCGGGGCGCATCGGAAGCATCGCTCCACATCAGCCCCGCGCGGCTGTACGAGCAGGCGCGCGTGCGCTGCGCGACGGCCGGCTGCACCGCGGCCCAGCCCAGCGAGCCGTCGATGCCCAGCCCCGACTCGAACACGACCGTGGGCGAGCCCGAGCCCCGGCAGTCGAGCTGGATCCGTCGCCCGCCGCCGATGTCGACCATCTTCCCCGGCGCGGGAAAGTCGCGCGCCGCGCGGTAGCGGCCGAACTGCTCGTACAGCACGCCCGCGAGGACGGCCAGCGCGACGATTGCCGAGCTCCAGAGGACGATGCGCATCACCAGGGGTTTCAACGAAGGCTTCACTGCCCCGGATGGTGCCACCGACCGCGTCTTTTCACGACGCCTCGCGGCGGTTGCCTTTCACCGGCCCCGGAAGAAAGGCGTTGGTGCGTGCGATGTAGTCGCGATAAGCGGGCCGCCGCTCGCCGATGTCGGCTTCGAGCATGCGCACGCCCGAGACCTTGAGCAGCAGCACCGTCATGAGCAGCGGCGACACGATGCTCCATGCACCGCCCCACCCCGCGCCGCCCATGGCCATGAGCCAGATGCCCCACCAGGCACAGCACTCGCCGAAGTAGTTCGGGTGCCGCGTGTAGCGCCACAGGCCGCGGTCCATCACCTGGCCCTTGCTCTTCGGGTCGGCCTTGAAGCGCGCCATCTGCGCGTCGCCGATCGCCTCGAAGAAGATGCCGAACAGCGCCAGCGCCGCGCCAGGCACGTCGAGCGGGCCCAGCGGGCGCGCCGCCGCCATGCCGGCGAGAAAGGGCGCCGAAACGATCCATGCCAGCACCGCCTGCAGCGCGAACACGAGATACAGGCTCCTGAAGCCGTAGTTCGGCTGGTTGCGCGCGCGGATCGCCTGGTAGCGGCGATCTTCGCCATGGCCCCAGTTGCGCCAGGTGACGTACAGGCACAGCCGCACCGCCCACGCCGTGCCGAGCACGGCCATCCACAGCCCGCGCGTCGTCTGCACCGGCAGCAGCACGAAATACACGAGGCCCGCGCCCGCGATGAAGGCCGACCACATGCGGTCGACCAGGCTCGCGTCATGCCGCGCGAGGCTCGCCACCCACGTCAGCAGCGCCAGCGACATGGTCCATCCCAGCCCGGCAAGCGCCACCGTCGTCATGCCGCTCATGCGCGGCGCTCGAAGAGATAGTGGCTCACCCACCAGCGCTGCCCGCCGTCGAAGCCGAACAGCTCGGCCACCGACATGAAGAACAACCGCCAGCGCGTCCACCAGACCTTGGCATCGGCGCCGTAGGTGGCCTGGAACAGCGGGCGCAGCGCGTCGCGGCGCTCGTCCATGTTGCGCAGCCAGGCCTCGGCCGTGCGCTGGTAGTGAATGCCCTCCCAGCGCCAGCGGCGCAGCAGGCGAAGGTCATCCTGGCAGTGCAGCGCCAGGTCGTCGCTGGGCATCATGCCGCCGGAGAAGAAATACTTGCTCATCCAGTCGCTGGGGTCGCGCACCTCGAAGGGGTACGGCGCCTCGCGATGCGCGAACACATGCATGAAGAAGCGCCCGCCGGGCTTGAGCCAGCGCGCCACGTTGGCGAAGGCCTGCGGCCAGTTGCGCAGGTGCTCGAACATCTCGACCGACACAACGCGGTCGAAGCGCTCGCCGGTGTCGAAGACGTTGATGTCGCGCGTCAGCACCCGCACATTGCCCAGCCCCCGCCGCGCCGCCTGCGCCTCGATGTACTCGCGCTGGGAGTTCGAGTTCGACAGCGCCGTGATCCGCATGCCCGGATAGTGCTCGGCCATCCACAGCGTGAGCGAGCCCCAGCCGCAACCCAGCTCCAGCACGTCCTGCCCGTTGGCCAGCCCGGCGCGCTCGCAGGTGGCGGCCAGCGCGGCGGACTCGGCCTCTTCCAGCGTGCGGGTGCCCTCGGGCCAGTAGCAGCTGCTGTACTTGCGATGGTTGCCCAGCACCTCGGCGAAGAAGGCGGCCGGAACCTCGTAGTGCTGCTCGTTGGCCTTCTCGGGCAGCGGCGCCAGGTTGGCCGCGCCCATGCGGGAGACGAAGGACTGCGTCAGCTCGGCCACAGCCAGGGCGTTGCCGGCGTGCAGCTCGGCGAGGCGGTCTTTGAGCAGACGGCGGATGCCCTGGCGGACCACGGTG
Source organism: Variovorax sp. 679 (assembly GCF_003952185.1). Lineage (GTDB taxonomy): Bacteria > Pseudomonadota > Gammaproteobacteria > Burkholderiales > Burkholderiaceae_C > Variovorax. Next base: position 149,319 of record NZ_RXFS01000001.1, read on the forward strand.
TCGGGCACCAGGCCCTTTTCTACCCAGCGGATGGCGAATGCGATGTCCTGCGGCATGTCCGTGTTTCCTCGTTTGGGGGCACGTCGAATGTGCGTGCCGTGGGTGCGTGTACGCGGCGGGATGGGTTTTGGATGAGCCTTCGCCATTTTGGACGTCCGCACCCGGTTTCGGGGGCATTCCCGGACGACGTAACTCATGCCGGTTGCATCGGAGTTGTCGGGCTTTCCCCATCGCGATGTGCTGTGGCATCCTCCGGACGGCCGCATCGGTCGGCCATTACTGGCCGCTCAACGCAACGAAGCATGCCTATGAGAATTTCCGACAGTCTTTGGCAACAGTTTCTCAAGAGCGCTGGCGCCTATAAACCCGCAAGTCGCCCTTTCAAGATTTTCATGGCCGTGCTGGCCGGGCTCCTTGCGTACGGGTTCGCCCGCCACTTCACGAAATGACCGAGCCACGATGGCCGCAATGCGATGCGATCTACGTGACGCTCGGGAGCCGTGGTCGATTTCATGGGAGTTCAAGATGACCATTCGACGTGATGGAGGCTGCCTCTGCGGTTCGGTGCGCTTCGTCGCCCTGGGCGAACCCATGCGCACCCTGCAATGCCACTGCAGGTTCTGCCAGCGGATGACGGGTTCGACCTCGTACGCTGAATCGATGTATCCGATGGACGCGGTCCGGTTCTCGGGCGAGCCGATGGCGCAGTACTCGCACCGGTCGGAAAGCAGTTCGAAGCAGGTGCACGTCCACTTCTGCCCCAGGTGCGGCTCCACGCTCTCCCTCACGTTCGAGCGCTGGCCCGAGTACCGCGCGATCTCCCGGGGCGCATTCGACGACCCGGACTCCGTATCGATCGGCTCGCACATCTGGACCAGTTCGGCGCAGACGGGCGTGGTGCTTCCCGCCGGAACGGACTGCTTCCAGTTCGCCCGCGCGGACCTGACTGGCTCGCCCCAGACCCCCGACCGTTTCGATACGCCGCAGGTGGCACGCAGCAGCAAGCCGGACTCCCTGGCAGATCAATAACCGGGCATGGCCGCTGCTCTCCTCCAATCTTCGAGGCAGCCTCACGCACGCGAATGCGGATGGATTCGCGACGAACAGCATGTCGCGGGCGTGGGCCGCATGCGCGCGCAATTGCACGAGACGGGCTATCGCGCCCACAGCCACGACACCTACACCCTCTCGCTCGTGGAAGGGGGCGTGCAGGAGTTCAGCTACCGGCGCTCCGTTCATCGTTGCGCGCCCGGGCAGGTCTCTATCCTGCATCCGGACGAAACGCACGACGGCCGGCCCGGCTCGGACGTTCCCCTCAGCTACAGATGCGTGCACCTGAGTCCTGCGGCTGTCCAGGACGCGATCGCCGCCACCGGCGCGCGCAAGGCGGCGCTGCCTTTCGTCAGGGAGCCCGTGGTCTACCACCCGGGCCTGGCGCGCGATCTGCTTTGTGCGTTCGAAGCCGAGCTGGAGCCGCTGTTCGCCGACTCGCTGATCGCCTCGCTCGCCAACCACCTTTCCGGTCTGGCCTTCGGCATCCGGCTCGAGACGGTTCAAGGGCGCCTCGATGTCGTGGCGCTCGACCGCGCAGCCGAGTTCCTTCGCAGCAATGCCGACCGGGTGGTTCATTCCCGCGAACTCGAGGCGATCACGAGCCTCACGCGCTTCGAACTCGCCACGCAGTTCAGGCGCAGATTCGGCACCTCGCCCTACCGCTACCTCCTGATGCGCAGGCTCGACCTTGTCCGCCACGCCCTTCGCGCCGGCATCGATCCCGCGCAGGCCGCATTGCAGACGGGGTTTGCGGACCAGTCGCACATGGGCCGCGTCTTTCGCGCCGCACTGGGCATGACGCCGCGCGAGTTCGCCAAGCTGTACCGCCGCTGACGCCAGCCACGATCGTTCTAGACGCGTGCGCATCGCGCCGGGAGACTCGCGGCAAGTCCCACTCTCCGATTCGCGCCATGAGCCTGGAATCCGTTCGCACCTTCCTTCAGGAACACGCCCCCGACATCCCGATCGTCGAGCTCGGGCGGGAGCACACCACGTCGGTCATCTCGCAGGAGTGGGGCGTGCTTCCCGCACAGGTCGCGAAGACGCTGCTGCTGCGCCGGGGCGACGAGTGGATCATTGCTGTGACCTGCGGCGATGCCCGGCTCGACAACCGCAAGTGCAAGGACGTTTTCGGAGGCAAGACCAGGATGGCCGGACCCGATGACGCAGAGGCGGTGACGGGGCATCCCGTCGGAGGCGTGTGCCCCCTCGGGTTGCGCACGCCGCTCGCGGTGTATTTCGACGTGCGCCTGAAGCTCTACCCGGAGGTGGTGCCAGGCGCGGGCTCCACGACCCACGCCTTTCGAATCGCTCCCTCGCGCCTGGCCGACCTGGCCGGGGCGCAATGGGTCGACATCTGCAGCTAGCTCGTCCGGCTTGGTGTGCCGGCTGCTGGCTACTTCACGAAGGCGATGAAAGTCGGCGCACTTGCCGCCGCGACATGAAGACCTTGCCATGGAGAGTCCGGACGGGCGGCGACCCTATGGAGCATGACCACGGCGCGCATTGAACTAAAGTCCAATGCTCCAGAAAAACAAACCCGGATCGCTCCATGCCCACCGTTCTGCTGATCGACGATCACGCGATGTTCCGCGAGGGCCTGGCGCTCACACTGCGTCAGGAAGACGCCAGCCTGGTGATCGAGACGGCCGGTACCGGCGCGGAAGCATTGGCCTTGCTTGCGGCCATGCCGTCGGCGCCGGAGGTCGTGATGACGGACTTCTATCTGCCGGATCTGGCGGGCGCCGCGCTCCTTGGGCCATTGCGGCGCAGCCGCGCCGGACTGCGCATCCTCGTGCTGTCGGCCTCGGAAGATCCGCAGGACATGGAAACCGCGCTCGCCGAAGGCGCACACGGCTTCGTGCACAAGTCGGCCGACAGCAGGCAACTCATGGACGCATTGCGCCGCGTGATGCAAGGGCAGCGCGGCGTCGTTCTCGCCTCTCCGGCCGGAGCTGCGGCCATGCCCGCGCTGTCGGGCCGGGTGGAGCCGCTGTCCCGCCTGTCCGCACGCCAGACCGAAGTGCTGCATCTCCTGTGCGAAGGGCTGCGCAACGCGGACATCGCGGCGCGCCTGAGCACCACCGAGCGAACCGTCAAGGCGCACATCTCGGCCATCTTCGGAGCCCTGGACGTCGACAGCCGCACCCAGGCCGTGATCGCGGCACGTCGCGCGGGGTTGATGGGCCGCCCCAGATAGGCGCCAGCCGGCCCCACCTCCACGCATGGCCAACCCCTCCTCCTACCCGTCGTCCTCGCTCGAAAGCCAGCAGATCTTCGACGTGCAGCTCGGCGTTCTGCTGCGCAGCTTTCCGTTCGCCCTGGCCGGCTCGGTCATTGCCGCCTGCGTGGTCTCCTATGCAATGCTTGCCGTCGTTCCGAGAACGCAGGTGATCGCATGGCTCGCGGTCACCCTGCTCGTCGCGACCTTCCGCCTCGCCGCCATGCTGCACTACCGCCGCGTGCGCAACCGCCCCGGCACGGGCGCGCGATGGCTGCGGCAGATGGTGACCGGCAACATCGCCTCGGGCACGCTGTGGGGCCTGCCCTTCGCCTACTGGACATTCTTCGTCCCGCTCGAGTACCAGCTCTTCTTCATCGTGGTCCTGTTCGGGCTCGGCACCGGCGCCATCTATTCGAACTACATGGTGCTGTCGGCCGTCTATGGATTCGTGATGCCGACATTCGCGCCTCCCTTCATCGCGCTGGCAGTGCAACCCTCGGCCGTCAACCTGGCGCTGGTGACGGGCGGCATCGCGTATGTGGTGGCCACCGTCGCCTTCATCCACCGGATGAACAGGACGCATCTGAACGCACTGCGGCTGAGCTACGAAAACCTCGCGCTGCTGAAGCAGGTGCGCCGCGAGAAAGAAGCCGCCGAGCGCAGCGACCTCGAGAAGTCGCGCTTTCTCGCGGCGGCGAGCCACGACCTGCGGCAACCGGTCCATGCGATGAGCCTGTTCCTCGGGCTGCTGGCGAACGAGAGGCTCTCGACGCATGGACGCTATCTGGTCGAGAACATCACCAGGGCGAGCGCGGCGATGGGCCACCTGTTCGATGCCCTGCTCAACATCTCCCGGCTGGACGCGGGAGTGATACATCCGCGTCTCGAGAACATCCAGCTCGAACGCCTGCTGGACCAGATCCGCGCGGAATACACGCCGCAGGCCCGTCAGAAAGGCCTGGCCCTGAAGGTGCGCCGCAGCGCGGCGCTCGTTCACTCGGACCCCGTGCTGCTGGACCGCATCCTGCGCAACCTCGTCAGCAATGCCATCGCCCACACGTCGAGCGGACGCGTGCTGGTGGGATGCCGCAGGCGCAACGGCGCCATCCGCGTCGAGGTCTGGGACACCGGCCCGGGGATTCCGCAGCGCGAGCACGAGCGCATCTTCTGGGAGTTCCATCAACTGCAGAACCCAGAGCGGGACCGCAGCAAGGGTCTCGGGCTCGGCCTGTCCATCGTGCGCCGCACGGTGGCGCTGCTGGGGCATTCGCTCGCGCTCCGATCGATCGAAGGACGGGGCACCGTCTTCCTGCTGGACGTCGAGGCGCATCGCGTGTCCGTCGCGCCGTCCCCTGCCGCACCTGAGGCGACCCAAGCGGAAATACGGCGACAGGCCCTCGATGCCGAACCTGCCAAGGGGCAGCTGATACTGGTGATCGACGACGACGCGCAGAACCGCGAGGGCCTGCAACTGCTGCTGGAGAGTTGGGGCCATCGCGTCGTGGCCGCCGCGGGCGGGGGCCAGATGGTCGAACGGATCGCCGATGTGCCCGGCAAGCCGCAGCTCATCGTGAGCGACTACCGCCTGCGCGAACACGAGACCGGCATCCAGGCCATCGACCGCCTGCACGAGGAATACAACGACGAGACCATCCCGGCGCTGCTCGTCAGCGGCGACACCGACCCGGCGCGGCTGATCGAAGCCGCGGCCCGCTCGATTCCGGTGCTGCACAAGCCTGTGGAGGTGGATACGCTGAAGAGCTGGGTCGAGAAACTGCTTGCCGCGAGGCAGGAGCCATGAAGGCGACGGCCATCTTGGAGCGCTGAGCCAATGCCGATACGATGCCGGCTCGCGACTGCGGATGCTCATTGCAAAAGCAGCCTGGCGATCCGGCATCCTCAGCCCCTCCAACCCCAGGCACGGAGACCTGTATGAGAAAGCTCAAGATCATGGAGCACACGTCGCTCGACGGCGTGATCCAGACCTCCGGTGAAGACGGTTTTCCCCACGCAGACTGGACCATGCCCTACCGGACTCCCGAAGGTCGTGACGCAGTCTTTGCCGCGCACGGCGGGCACATCGATCTGCTGCTGGGCCGTCGCACCTACGACATGTGGTCGGGCTTCTGGCCCAAGGCGCCGGGCAGCCCGATGGCGGACGCCTTGAACGCGGCCACCAAGTATGTCGTGACCCACCGTCCGCAAAGCCTCGAGTGGGGCCCGTTCGAAGGTGTCGGGCCGGACGTGGTCGAGTCCATTCGGCGCATCAAGTCGCAGGCCGGTCCGGACCTGGTCCTGTGGGGCAGCTCCACCCTGACGTCGACGCTGTTCGAACACGGGCTTGCGGATGAAGTCATGCTGATCGTCTATCCGGTGCTGCTGGGCACCGGGAAGCGCCTCTTCGCGGAGGGAACGCCGCCGCGCTCCCTCGAGCTCGTGAGCACCAGGACAATGCCGTCCGGCATCACCCTCAATGCGTACAAGTTTGCCGGGGCCTTGAAGACCGGATAGCCGGACTCCCTTGGAACGGGAGTGCAGAGGACTGCATCAGACACGATGCAAATTGCGAAAGGAGCGGGCATGCGGATTTGCAGCGTCGCTGCAGCCGACCTCGATGCCATTCATGAGCTGCTCCCGACCAACGGACGGAGTCATCGCGTCGGGACCACACGCGGCCTCGGGCAACCGGTTTCCGCCTCTCGGGGAGCAGCGATGGAGCGCACGCAGCAGTAAGCGCGAACGGAAGGCAGAATGTGGCGGAGGATCAGACGTTCATGGCCCGTGAGCCAGGAACTCAAGAACAAGGCCTCTTGGCCACTGCCGCGAGACAACCCACTCATGCAATCGACCGGAACCCTGCGCGGCATCGCCGCGATGCTGTTGGCCTGCGCCTTCTTCGCCTGCATGGACGCGGTGCTCAAGACCCTTGCCGGGCATTACCCGCCGGTGCAGGTGATGGCACTGCGCGGCCTCACCGCCCTGCCCCTGGTGTGCCTGTACATCGGCTGGCGGCGCGAGACAGCCGGCGTCTTCAACCGCCGCCTGCGTTGGCGACTGCACCTGCTGCGCACCGCGCTGAACATGACGATGCTCGTGCTCTTCGTCCATGGCCTGAAGACCCTGGGCCTGGCCGAGGCCTACACGCTCACTTTCATCGCTCCGCTGCTGATGGTGCTCATCGCCGTGCCGCTGCTGGGCGAGTCGGTCCAGCCGCGGCACTGGATCGCCATCGGGCTCGGCTTCATCGGCGTCGTGATCGCACTGAGGCCAGAGCAAGGCGCATTCCTCTCGACGGGTGCGCTGGCGATCCTGGTGGCCGCGGCCTGCTATGCGCTGTCGAACATGCTGGGCCGGCTCATCAGCCGCACAGAGTCGAGCGCTTCGCTGGTCTTCTGGACCACGGTCGGCATGGCTGTGGGCGGCAGCCTGGCATCGGCGCCGCAATGGGTGCCCGTCCAGTCCCAGCACGCGTGGCTGCTCGCGGGCTTGGCCGCCAGCGGCTTCCTGGGCCAGCTGGCCATCGCCGAGGCCTTCCGCCACGGCCAGGCCGCTGCCATCGCCCCCTTCGAATACAGTGCCCTCGCCTGGGCGCTCGTGTTCGACTGGGTGTTCTGGCAGGCTGCGCCCGATGCATGGACACTGGGTGGCGGGGCGTTGATCGTGGCGAGCGGGCTGTGGCTCGCGCGGAGCGAGGCGCCGAAGGCTGCGCGGGACAAGCGGCAGGCTGCCTGAGTTGCGGCAAGACGCGCGTGTGAGGACGCATGCTCTTCCGACACCACCCGAAAGGTGAACATCGATGAGGTTCTTTCCCAGCAGGACGATCGATGGATTCCTCCACATCGTCGATGGAGCCCAGGGGCTTTTCTTCGTTTCCGGGGCCGCATTGGCAGCGGCCGTTGGTCAACTGATGCTCGGCGGCATTCCTGCAGCGCTGGCGTTGGGAATGTTCTTGAGATTCAAGCGTGGTCGAGTTCGCAAATGAAGCTCCTCGCGATAGCTGCCATTGACGGATACCAGCGATTCATTTCGCCGTACAAAGGCTTTGGCTGCGCGCATCGGGTGCAGACGGGCAGAGCTTCGTGTTCGCAGTTCGCAAAGAGAGCCATCGCCCGCCTCGGAATGGTGACCGGGCTCCTGCTCACCATGCGACGCTTCGAAGCGTGTGCCGAATCGGCTCGAATACTCTCAAGCACGCAAGCCCAGCCCGCCGCAACGCCGCCGGAAGCTCCCACCGAGGCTTGCCCTGTCTGGTCTCGCTGGGGTGCGAAGAAGCTTTCGGTGTGCTGTGCGTGCTGCGCCTACTGGCCCAGCTAGGGCAACGCCCAGCCAAAGCTTCCCCTTCCGGACAAGCACGTAACCATGACATCCGAAGACATATTCCAGGCAGTCGAGAAATGGAGCGGCTGCGCCATCTCACTTCCCTTGCGGGCAACGCTGTCCAGAATCAACGACGCCCCCGTCGGCGATCTCGCGTATTTCTACGCCCTCGCCGATCTTCTCGAACGCAACCAGACCTACGAAACCCGGGAGTACTGTCCCGGCTGGTTGACGATCGGCGATGACGGCGGAGGCAGTGCCATCGTGGTGACTCCGGACAAGTGGCCGACAGCTGTGTACCTGGTGGGCCACGGCAGCATGTCCCGCGCCGACTTCGTCGAAGTGGCCGAAGACCTCGATGAGTGGGTGCGTTCGGGCTGCAAGCTGTAGACCGATGGGCATTCCGGATCTCCGGCTCGCACGGGTACTGCGAGCCGAAGACTCCTCAGCCCCGCTCAGGGTGCCAGCGTGAGCTTGAAGATCTTGTTGCCGTTGGATGCGCCCACGTAGACGGTCCCGTCGCCGGCCACCGCCACGCCGATCGGAAAATTGAACGTCAGCGCCGCGCCGGTGCTGTCCCTCAACGTGTTGATCTCGCCCGCAGGCGTGACCACGCGCGCCACGCCGTCCCAGGCATGGGTCAGGAACACGTTGTCATGCGCATCCACCGTCACGCCGTAGGAGTAGCCGAGCTTGGCCGGCGTGGCGGCCGTTCCGTCGATCACGCCGCCGTTGGCGCAATCGCCCAGCAGCGTGCTCACTGTGGCGCTGGCCACGTCGATCTTGCGCAGGCACAAGCTGTCGGTGTCCGTGTCGTACAGCGTGCGGCCATCGCGGCTGATCGCCAGGCCCTGCGGGCGGGCAAACTGGGCGGCCGTGCCGACCCCGTCCAGGTTGGCCTGCGTGCCGTCGCCCGCGAGCGTGCTCGTGGTGCCATCGGCCGCGACCTTGCGCACGCGCTTGTTTCCCAGGTCTGCCACGAACAGATTGCCTGCGCCGTCGAGCGCAATGCTGGCAGGGTTGCTGAACATCGGAACGGCCGGGCTGTCGGCGTACCCGCTGGTGCCGCCGCCCACCCAGGTGCTGTAGGTCGTGGCGTTGGCGGCGATCTTGTTGATGCGATGCTGGTCGCTCACGTACAGGGTGCCGTCAGCTGCCAGTGCCAGGCCATACGGCGTGTTCATGGTCGTCCCCGGCGTTACTTCCACGCCGCTGCCGCTGGCCGTGTCGATCCTGTAGACCGAGCCATTGCCGCCCATTGCCACGTAGAGGTTCGCCCCGCTGGCATCCAGAACGAGTTGATAGGGACTGCCGTAGGTCACCCCCGTGGTCGCCAGCACATTCGCGACCCAGGGCTTGACCGTCAGCGTGGCAGCACGGCTGGTCACGCCGCTGTCGGAGCCCGTCACTCGCACGCGCAGCTGCTGCCCGCTGTCGGCCAGCTGACTGGCGCCTGTGGTGAAGCTGTCACCGGTGGCGCCGGAGACATCGGTCCAGTTGGCGCCGCCATCGACGCTGCGCTGCCACTGGTAGGTCTTGGCGCGCGCGGCCTGCACCTTCAACGTGGCGGCCATGCCCTGGCCAATGGTGGTATCCGATGGCTGCGTCGTGATGGAGGGCGTGGTGTCTTCCGGCGCGGGCGCTGGTGCCGGCGTTCCCTGCGAAGCAGGCGCGGGCGCTGGTGCGGGAGCGACAGCGAAGCCGGGGAAGCCCCCGCCTCCGCCTCCACCGCCGCCACAGGCCGCCAGCACGAGGTTCATCATCAGCAGCGCTGCGGGTGTGCGCAATGCACGGGAAACGGTACGACGGGTATTCATGATGGGCCTTCCTTGTTTCAAGTGGAGTGAACGGGAAGGCTCCACGGTAGGGTCGGCTACATCTGCAATCCAGTGTCGAAGGTCATCGCAAAGCGCAGAAAAAAAGATGCTCAGGCGCGCATGCGAGCGTGCGTCGCATCGTGTCTTCCCAGCAATGCGAGGGCCTGCAGAAGCCTGTCGGCAGCCACCGGCTTGAGCAGCACCTGCAAGCCGGAGTCGAGCATCTGCTGCTGTCGCTGCGGCGCGGTCTCCCCGGTGATCAGCAGCACCTGCAGGCCGGGGCCGAAGCGTGCGCGCAGTCGCTGCGCCACGGCCAGCCCGTCGGCACCGTCGGCCAGCCGCACGTCGCACAGCAGCACTTCGACGGGGACACTTTCGAGCGCGGCTTGCACCAGCACGGCGTCGGCCTCGGCCTCGCTGGCCACTGCGTCGATGGTCACGCCATGGGCCTGCAGCAGCCCGGTGACGGCCTGGCGGATCGCGGCTTCATCATCGATGACCAGCACGCGCCGCGGCAACGGCAAGGCAGCGCCCGGGCGTGCAATGAGAGGCGCGACACCCGAAGCCGTCACCGCCGGAAGCACCAGGCGAAAGCGACTGCCGCGATACAGGCGCGAACGCACCTGCAGCGGATGCGCCAGCAGGCGTGAGAGCCGCTGCACGATGGACAGGCCGATGCCCAGTCCCTTCGCCCGATCGCGCCCAGGATTACCGATCTGATAGAACTCGTCGAAGATGCGGCTCAGGTGCTCGTCCGCGATGCCGATGCCGGTATCGCACACGTCGATCCAGACCTGCGGCCCGCGTGCACGAGCGGCCACCACCACACCGCCACGAGGCGTGTACTTGAGTGCGTTGTCCACGAGATTGGACAGCAGCCGCCGCAACAGCTGCGGGTCGCTCAGCACCCAGCAAGGCGTGGCAAGCAGCCGCAGTTGCAGATCGCGATCGGCCGCCGGCGCTGCGAACACATTGTTGAGCGAGAGGAACAGCGGATTGAGTTCCACCGGCCGGATCTGCGGCGCCACCTCGCCGGCATCCAGCCGCGAGATGTCCAGCAGGGTATCCAGCGAATCGCCGAGCGTTCCGACGGCATCCATCAACCGTGCCGCGTGATCCCAGTCTTCGCTGCCCTTGAGCTTCTTCTCGATGACTGCGCCGAACAACGCAATGGCATGCAGGGGCTGGCGCAGGTCGTGGCTTGCGGCTGCGAGAAAGCGCGTCTTCTCGTCGCTGGCGCGCTGGGTGGCGGCAATCTGGTGGCTGAGCTGCTCGGCCAGTGCTTCCTTCTCGAAACGCATGGTCAGTGCGGCGGTCAGCAGCCGGTGATGCTGCAGCGCGAACATGATCATCACGCACATGTACAGCAGGCAGCCGCTGGCCAGGAACAGGTGCGTGCTGTCGCCGCGCCAGGCCAGCGCCAATGTCAGGCTCGCCATGCTGGGCACGATGAAGCGTGGAATGTTGCGCTTGAGAACGGCCAGCGACAGCGCACCGCCGGCGCAACCGCCCATCATCATCACGATGACCATGACCCAAAGACCCAGGTGCCGCCCCGCGGGAACGCACAGCCAGGGCGCAAGGCCCCAGACGCACGAGCGCAGCAGCACGTTGCGCGCATTGAAGCGCGCCCAGTACTCGGGATGGGCCGCCGCATCGGGGCTGCGCTGATAGCGCCGATAGGCGCGTCGCAATGTCAGTGCCAGGTGCAGCGCCATCCACAGCAGCACCTGCCAGCGCCACGTGGCCAGGAAAAGGCCGATGCCCAGCGACTGCGCAGTGAGGAAGTCCGCAAGATAGGCTGCCGGCGCGTTGGCATGGACCGTGGCCACCTGCTCGCGCAGCACCCGCTGGGCCAGCTCGGGCGGATGCAGGTCGTTCATCGCAGGCATCGCCACGTCGAAGGCCGCATGGCGCGGAGGGGTCACTTCAGGCTGCTGATGAGCTGGGCTCGCGAGCGCATGCCGAACAGCAACAACAGCGTGGACACATGGTTCTTGATCGTGCCCTCGGTCAGGTGCGACAGCTGCGCGATCTCCTTGTTCGACTTGCCGGCCAGCAGCCAGTCGAGGATCTCGACCTGGCGCGCATTGAGCCGCGGCTGCAACTCATCGGTCGCCGTTGCCGGCATGGCGCGGACAGCGACCGGAACCGGGGACGGCGACGATGCCGGCAGAGCGACCAGATCGTTGTCCCTCACGTAGCGCAGCACCTCGCCCAGGTGCCCGGTCTTGGGCAGGAAAGCCTGCGCCCCGAGCGCCATCACCCCATGCATCAACGCATGGCTGTCCTTGCCCGAGAGCACGACCACACGCGATGCGGGAAAGGCGCGCTTGAAGCGCACCAGGGTATCCAGCCCCTGGGAGTCGGGCAGGTCGAGATCGAGCAGCACCAGGAGATGCGACGTGAGGTGAAACTCGTACAAGCGCAATGCATCGGCCAGAGAGCGGGCCTCGTGCACCGGCACGCTGCCGGTTTCCGCCAGCAGCAGCGCCCGCAGGCCCAGACGCACCAGCTCGTGGTCGTCGACCACCAGGATGCCCCGCGCCGGTATGGCAACGCTGGCCTCGCTACGCAGCGGAGCGAGATGCGACGGCAACGATGTGGCAGTGGCCATGGTCCGGGCATCTTAGATGCGGAGGGTCGCGAACCTGAAATGACCAAAGTCATGCGATCCGCGGTTCTGCTGCGGGCAACCGCTGCCATGACGACGCACAGGCCCTGCTCGACCCGATGGACGACCGAGGCGATCTCGCATTGCCCGCTACCGGTCCGGCGCCCTCTCCACGAGGGAGAGAAGGCTCATGAGCGTCGTCCTCTCTCGCGACGGATTTCTGTCTACGATGCCGGACGTGCCCTTCTCCCGGGTTCATTCAACACCTCGATGGGAAAAGGCATACGCAAGAAGGCATATGCCTTCAGAACACCCCTTGCAGAGCATGCAAAGCAATTGAACGGCATCCCCGTTGCAGGAAGGACCGAAGGACATGACAGTCAAGCGAATGGACAACGTGCTGATCGTCGTCGACGATCTCGAAGCGGTGAAGGCGTTCTTCATCGAACTGGGCCTCACGCTCGAGGGCCAGACCACGGTCGAAGGGGCCGCTATCGGAAGCCTCATCGGGCTGGGAGATGTCCGGGCCACACTCGCAATGCTGCGGACTCCCGATGGGCAGGGAATAGAGCTGGACAAGTTCCACACGCCGGATGCAATCAGGTTCGGGCCCGTGGATGCGCCAGTGAACGCCTTGGGTCTTCGTCGCGTCATGTTCGCCGTCGACAACATCGATGCCGTCGTTGCGCGAATACAAGCCCATGGCGCAGAACTCATTGGCCGGATGCAGTACGGGGAGTCGTATCGGCTAGCCTATGTTCGCGGGCCCGAAGGCATCATCGTCGGGCTTGCCGAGCAGCTCGGCTAGGGCAAGAAAAAGCCCCTGCCGCCCGACAAGCGGACGACAGGGGCAAGGGCTGCATCAGCCTTTCAGCCCAGCACCTCGGTCACGATGCCGGCGCCGACGGTCCTGCCGCCTTCGCGCATCGCGAACCGCATGCCGTTCTCGATGGCCACGGGCTTGTTCAGCTCGAAGCTGATCTGTGCCTGTGCGCCCGGCTCGACCATGCCGGTCTCGGTGTCGACGCGGATGACACCCGTCACGTCGGTCGTGCCGAAGAAGAACTGCGGCTGGTAGCCCGAGCCGAACGGCGTGTGGCGACCACCTTCGTCCTTGCTCAGGACGAAGATCTGTGCGCGTCCCGTCCTGTACGGCTTCAGCGCACCGGGCTTCACCACAACCTGGCCTCGCACGACATCGTCGCGCTTGACCCCGCGCAGCAGCAGCCCGACGTTCATGCCGGCCCGCGCTTCGGCGACGTCCTTGTGGAAGGACTGCACGCCGGTCACCACGACCTGTTCGTCGCCGTCCGAACTGAGCCCGACGATCTCCAGGCTGTCACCGACGCGGATCACGCCGCGCTCGACACGGCCGCTGACCACGGTGCCACGGCCCGTGATGGTGTGCACGCCTTCGACAGGCATCATGAACGGCGCGCCGTAGTCGCGCACCGGATCGGGAATGCACGAGTCCAACGCGCCCACGAGCTCGACGATGCATTGCACGTCAGGGCCTTCGAGTTCGCCGCGTTCGGCGGCGGCCAGGGCCTTCAGCGCGCTGCCGAAGACGAAGCGGGCATCGCGGTAGCCGTGCGCAGCCAGCAGCGCGCCTATCTCCATTTCGATCAGCTGCTCGATGTCCGCGCGGTCGCTTTCCGCGACGAGGTCCATCTTGTTCACGAACACCACCATGTGGCCGACGTTCACCTGGCGCGCCAGCAGCACATGCTCGATGGTCTGCCGCGCCGCGCCTTCGGTGCCGTCCACCAGCAGGATCGCGCCGTCCATCTGCGAGGCGCCGGTGATCATGTTCTTGATGTAGTCGGCATGTCCCGGGCAGTCGATGTGCGCGTAGTGGCGGCTGTCCGACTCGTACTCGACGTGCGAGGTGTTGATCGTGATGCCGCGCTCGCGCTCTTCCTTCGCGTTGTCGATCTGTCCATAGGACAGAGCGCGGCCGCCGATGCGTGCAGCCTGCACGAAGGTAAGAGCAGCCGTCAGCGTCGTCTTGCCGTGGTCGACGTGACCGATGGTTCCGACGTTCACATGAACCTTGTTCATCATGTTTTCTCCAGTTTGAGAGTTGAAAAGCCATCCGATTCGCTGGCCAGGCGAAACATCCGGCGGGTTGTCGGCGCGCGCGCCAGACTCGGGGTGCCCGCCATGCGGGCAAAAGAAAAAAGCCTGCCGGGTGGACCACCCGACAGGCTTTCTTCTCTTGCCTGAAGGATGGACCTCCAGGCGCACAAGGGCCAGGAGGCTCTACACGAACCACTCCGCGAAGTCGAAGGACAGCACTGCGCTTGCAGCGCGTGCGGCGAAAGGCAGTTCTCGTTCGGTGCTCATGTCCATATCTCCAGCGAAGCAGGCGGAAAACAAAAAACCCGGTGGCTTGGGGCCTACCGGGTCTTGTGAAACTCAGGAGGCCGAGCCTCCGGGTGCAAAGGCTCTATCTAGGAAAGCAATTCGGCGCCAAAAGCGCGCAGCGAAGCCGCCGCAAAGGTGCGGGTCATCGATGCGTCTTGCGCGGTCAGGAACTGCTTCATGGGTTTCTGCTGCGGCTGGTTGCTGGCCGCAGTGCGATGGTTGATCTTCAGGGGCGCGAAGGCTAACACCGCCATCGCGATCCGGCAACAGGAGCGTTGCACGCATGCAGCAGCGGGATTTCTTCACCGGCTCTCCGGAACCGCTCTTTCCATGGGCTATGCTGCGCGGCGTTTTTTGAACTTGGAGTGAATCGATGGAAGATGTGAAGATCCTTCAGATCATGCCCGCCGAAGGGTGGGTCGCTGTGTACGACGGCGGCGATGAAGGAGAAATGGAAGAGCCGCTGGCCTGCTTTGCACTGGTGCAAGTCGACTACAAGAATGGCGATGGCATCCAGACCGAAGTGCGCGGAATGGCGCCCGACGAAAAGGTCATGGGGTTCGTGGAAGACGCCACCAACTTCGTGACGGTCCGTCGTGCTGAAGAAGCCGAATCGGAAGACGAAGAGGACGGTGAAGCCGACGAATAGGTTTTTCCTGGCAGCGCCGGGACCTCGAAGACAGACACGAACGGACCCTTGAGGTCCGTTTTTTTATCGAAGGCAAGCAGCTGCAGGAACTGCCCCCATCCACGTCGAGGACAGCGAGCCAGATAAGATAAAGGACTGACTTTTGCCACGCCGCGCTGGACCGCGTGCCGCCGGCTCTCGATCGACCTGCCCAACTCCTGCCGCCCCGCAAATTCGCCGATGAGAAACGCCCTGTTCCATCCTTCAATCTGGGTAGGCATCCACATGAGCCTTGCCGCAACGCTCGCCGGCGCAACGGCGGGCGTGCAAGTTGAAAGGATTTCGCGGGACATGCCCGCAGGCGTTGCGCTCCCGGGGCCGGAGGAAGTTCTCCCCGCAACTGCCGCATCCAGCGCGCCCACCACAGGAGCCGCCTGGCTCACCGAGCGAAGAATCAACGCCGTCCGCGCTCAATGGCCCATCGAGGATGACTCCTTGCGCCTCGTGATCATGCATTGGGGTTCCGCCGTGGGCATCGAGGTGCGCTGGGACAGCACTCGCGACTACACGATCACGCCCGAGGCGCGCGCCGGCAAATTCAGCGGATCCTTCAAGGATGCGTTGTTTCAGCTCGCGCAGAAGTATCAGATGCTGGATGCACCGCTGCTGCTCGAGTTCTCGGAGGACGGCACCGTCCTTCACGTGCGTGATCAGGAAAGTACCCGGTAGGTCCGTCGCCCCGATCAATCAGGCCCGCGGATCGAACAACCACCGCCGCCGCACCTAGATCTCGCTGAGCACCCCGAAATCACTGTCGCCCTGCTGCACGGCATTCACCAGCTGCACCCGGTTGCGCGCGGCGAAGCGGCGGCGCAACTGGCGCATGTGGTAGTCCACGGTGTGGGACGACAGGTCCAGCCGGTTGGCGATTTCCTTGTCGCTGCGCCCCTGCAGCAGGTGCTGCAGGATGTCCTGCTGCGTGGCCGAGATCTCGATGCGCCCCGCACCCGGCGCGCCGACGATGCGCGTATGGCGCGACACGTACTCGTGCACGCCCAGGCCCAGGATCAGCCCCTGCCCGATCACGCTGTCGCTGATCCAGTCGCTTCCGGGCCTGCGCGACAGCAGGCTGATCACCGTGTGCTGGTTCACGTGCGTGGGAGATGCCAGGCGAAACAGCAGCCCGCTGCGGATGCCGCTGGCATACAGGTCATCGAGAAACCGCTGCCGGTCTTCGCTGAGCTCATCCGATGTCTCCACCGCCAGGGCCTCGAGCTGGGCCACGTCCCACGCCAGCGGAAGGCTCGACGCGGGCACGCCCTGCTGCCGGAGGTCGACGCCGCAATGGTTGTGCGCGAAGTAGCGCTTCGTCCATTCGGGGTTCGCGTAGGCGGTGAAGAAGCTCAGCGGCCACCAGTGGCCCCGCATGTACGCCACCGTGCCGTAGCCCAGCCAGTCGAAATCGAGCGCATGGAGCATGCTGCGCACCAATGCCGTGCGGGCTTCGTTGCTGGGCGCATCCAGCAGGTCGCCGACTATGGCCGGCACGCCGCCGGCATGGGGCGGTGCGCTTCGCGGCAGGTACAGATGTTCTTCGTCATAGAACTGCGGCACCGGATTGGCGGGTTGCTGCTCCGCTTGCGACCGCGACACCGGATCGAAACCCTGCGCCTCGGACGACGACGCGGGCGAGGCACGATGAAACAAGGTAGACAGAATCATGGAAGGCCTGATGGATGTACCGCCATGCCGGAGAGGGCTACGGACTTGGGCCAAAGTACCGCAAGGGCCTTGTCATCGCCTTGTAAATTTTTAGCTTCCAACGCATTTGCCGGCTCCAGGGTGGGTGGCGAACGGCAATGGCCCGCGGCCCGCGCATCCAACTGAGTACCTTCGCCTGAACAACGCGCGTCCTGCGAGGGTGCGCGCCCGGCCGAGGCTTCACAGATGCCGGCGGCACTGGCATGCTGCACATCGCGCGAGGCAAACGCCCGACCTCCGCACACACCCCGGTCCTCCATGGCACTGCCTGCCTCCCAATACTGGCGAGACGCGGATCTCGCTGGTCTTCAATTCACGATCAACCGGTTTCGCCATCGCGAAGTCCGGCCGCACCGGCACGTGGGCTTCACGCTCGCGGTGGCCGACACCGAGCTCCAGGTGCGCAGCGGCACGCGCGTCACCGTGGTGCCGCCGGGCGCACTGTTCCGGATCGCGCCGCATGTCTGGCACTCGGTGCAGGCGCGCTCGCACGCCTGGCGCGAAGACGCCCTCTTCTGCAGCCTTGCCGTGGCGCGCTGCATCAGCCCCGCGGACGATGCCCTGCCGCTCGCGCGCGTGGAGAACGATGCGGGCGTCTCGGTGTTCATCGACGCCGCCGCCGCGCTCGAATTCCTCGAATGCCACCGCCTGCTCTTCGTTCCCACGAGCACCGGCGACCCCGAGGACATCGCGGCGGGCCGCGCACTGCTGCGCCGGCGCCTCGCGCAGTGGCTCCCCGCTCCCTCGCCCACGGAAAACGATTCCCTCGACGCGGAACGACCATTCCCCGACAGCGGCGACGAACGCCTGAACCGGCTCTATGCCCTGATCGCATCGGGCTTTCATCAACGCATGACTCTCGACAGCCTGGCCGATGCGGTCGGCTGGCACCCCGTGCACGTGCAGCGGCGCTTCAGCGCGGCCTGGGGCTTCACGCCGCACGAGATGCTGGTGGGCCACCGCATCGAGTACGCGCGCGACCTCATCGCCGGCGGCGCCCACGTCACCTACGCGGCGCATGCGGCGGGCTTCACAGACCAGAGCCATCTGCACAAGACCTTCATGAGCACCTACGCCGTGCTGCCGGGCGACTACCGCAGGCTCGCCGCGCTCGACGCGCTGCAGCCGCTCTCGGCCAGGAACGGCATCGCCGGATAGCTCGCGACGCCGGCTTCATCCGAGGCCCTGCGCCCAGCGCAGCAGAGTGGCTACAGGCGCATACAGCGAACGCGGAATCGGCTGGTCCACCGGCACCTCCGCATAGATGCGCTCGGCCAGCGAAGGCTCGAACTCCATCGGCACCAGGCCCTCGCCGGCAAAACGCCGGATCTGCGCGGCAACCTCGCCCTCGCCGCGCGCGATCACGCGCGGCAGGTCGGTCTCGCCCAGGTACTGCAGGGCGACGGCCGTGCGGGCCGAATGGATAACGGCCGAAGCCATGCGCACGCGATCGCCCAGGCTGGCGTACACAGCCTCGAAGTGCGCGGAGCGGCGGCGCGACTGGTTGATCGGGTCGCCCTCCACTTCCTTGTACTCCTGGCGGATGTCCTCGATGGACATGCGCTGCTGCTTCATGAACTCGAAGTGCTCGTGCGCATAGTCCACCGCGGCCATCAGCGCGAAGATCACGACCGACCACCCGAAAGTCACGAGCACCATGTGGGCCGCGGCGGTCATGATGGCGGCAGGGTTGGCATACCCCAGCTTGAGCGAGGTATCGACGAAACCGCGCACCACCACGAACATCAGACCCGCGAGCAGCAGCGTCTTCAAGCTCATCTTCAGCAGGTTGATGAGGTTGCGCGTGGAGAAGATGCGCTGCAGCCCCTGCGCCGGGTTCATGCGGTTCACGTCGGGCTTGAGCCGCTCCCACGCCGCCACGCCCCCCACCTGGGCCAGCGAGCCCGCGATGCCGGCCACGGCCGCAATGGCCATGATGGGCAGCGTGCCCCACGCAAGGGCCTCTCCCGTGTGCAGCAGCAGCTCGGCGAAGCGGTCGTCGGGCTGCGTCAGCAGGCTGGTGCTGGTGGCGTGCAGCCAGAGCTCGCGCAGCAGGCTGTAGAGGGCACCGCCTCCGAGCCACATGCAGACCACGACCACGGCGAACACGACGGTCGATGCCACGTCGCTGCTGAACACCACCTCGCCGCGCTTGCGCGCGTCGCGCAGCCGCTTGGGCGTGGGGTCCTGGTCTTTCTCCGCCATGGCGCTAGAGCGTGGCGCGCAGGAAGTCGAGCACGCCGTTCTCGGGCCGCAGGAATTCCTGCAGCGACTCGTACACGAAGAAGACGAACAGCAGCATCATCAGATGCGCCAGCAGGCTCTTGAGCGGCTGCGAGAAAACGAACACGTTGAGCTGCGGCGCCACGCGGCTGACGAGGCCAACGCCCAGCTCGACCAGCAGCAGCACGAAGATCACCGGCGAGGCCAGCTTGACGATCCACAGGAACAGCGTGTCGCCCTGGCGGATCGCGAACTGCTCGATCACCAGCCCCAGGTTCGGAAAGAACGAGGCCACCGGCCAGAGCCGGTACGAGTCGACGACAACGCCCAGCATCGCCAGCAGCCCGCCGGCCGAGACGAACAGCGTGATCACCATCCAGCCGAGGAACTCGCCCGTGGGCCCGTTCTCGTGGCCCGCCACGGGATCGAAGAACGACGCGTTGCTGGAGCCGGTCTGGAAGTCGATCAGGTCGCCCACGCTCTGCACCGCCCAGATGAAGATGCCGAAGCCCAGGCCCAGCAGCAGGCCGATGAAAGCCTCCTTGCCGGCGATGAGCACCCAGGTGCCGATGGAGGCCACCGGCATGTCGCCCGCCACGGGCGACATGAACAGCGCGAGCATCAGCAGCAGGCCGTTGCGCACGGTGCCGGTGAGCATGCCGCCCGAAAGAAAGGGCACCACCGCGAAGATCGCGAACAGCCGCGGCAGGGTGAGCACCACCGACGAGAAGAACCTCTCGAGGCTGGCCAGTTCGATGGAAGCATCCACGGGCAATCCGTCTCTCTCTCGTCGTCTGGTCGTCGCCCCTAGGCCCGGCGCCGCGCGGCCCATGCCTGCGAGGTGGCTTCCTCGGTCGCGTCGTCGAGCCGGAGTTCGCGCAGGCGCAGTTGCTCGCTGCGTGCGCGCTGCAGCATCTGCTGCGCCTTCTCGACATCGCCGCTGGCGGCGCGCAGCTTCTGCCGGCTGGCCTCGAGCGTGTTCTCGCGCAGCGCATGGGCCTGTCCGGCCTGCGCGGCGAGTTGGCCGGCCTCGGCGATCCGTGCATCGAGCGCCGTGCTCCAGGCGCCCGCGTGCCGCAGTTGCGCAACGCTGCATTCCCCGTGCGAGAGCGCGCCGTTCGTCGCCAGCCAGTGCGCAGCCTTGTTCTGCACCTGCTGCTGCTGCCACGCTTCGGCCTGCCGGAGCTCGGCGTGGCTCTGTTCGGCGGCGGCCCGGTCGCGCGCGACGACGCCCATGGCCGCGGTCTTCTGGCGCTCCCGCACACCCACCAGCAGTTTCCAGTCGACGCCGCTCATCGCGCGGGCTCCCCGGTCCAGCCGAACTGCCGCAGTGCCTCGACCGATTGCGCATAGGGCAGGCTCGAGTCCGGCGGCTGAGACAGGAATTCGAGCATCGCCGATCGCGCGCCGATCGCCTCGTCGGCCAGCGCGTCGGCGCCGGCCTTGTATTCGCCGATCTGCACGAGCAGCTCCATCTCCTGGTACTTGGCCAGCAGGCCGCGAAAATGCGCCGCCGCCGCGCGGTGCTCACGCGAGGTCACCAGCGGCATCACGCGGCTGATGCTCGCGAGCACGTCGATCGCCGGATAGCGGTTGGCCGCCGCGACCTTGCGCGACAGCACGATGTGGCCGTCGAGGATGGACCGAACCTCCTCCGCGATGGGGTCGCTCTCCTCGTCGCCCTCGGTGAGCACCGAGTAGACGGCGGTGATCGAGCCGGTCCTGCCCTGCCCCGCGCGCTCCAGCAATTGCGGCAGCATCGAGAAGATCGACGGCGGATAGCTGCGCCGCGTGGGCGGCTCGCCGCTCGCGAGGCCGATCTCGCGCTGCGCGCGTGCGAAGCGCGTGAGCGAATCGACCAGCAGCAGCACCTTCTTGCCCTGGTCGCGGAAATGCTCGGCGATGGTGGTGGCCACGTAGGCCGACTTGATGCGCTCCATCGGTGGCCGGTCGGAGGTGGAAACCACCATCACCGTCTTCGCCCGCCCCTCGGCGCCGAGGTTGTGCTCGATGAACTCCTTCACCTCGCGCCCGCGCTCGCCGATCAGCGCGATCACGTTCACGTCGGCCGTCGCGCCGCGCGCGAGCATGCCCAGCAGCGTGCTCTTGCCCACGCCCGGCGGCGCGAACACGCCCACGCGCTGCCCCTCGCCGAGCGTGAGCAGGCTGTCGACCGCGCGGATGCCGGTGGGCAGCGGCGCCTCGATCATGCGGCGCGCCAGCGGGCTCACGGGCTCGCGGTGCACCGGCAGCAGCGTGCGGGTCTTCAGCGGCCCCTTCTCGTCGATGGGCTGGCCCAGCGCATCGAGCACCCGCCCGAGCAGGCCCGCGCCGACGGGACAGACATGACCGCGCCCCGTAGGCAGCACCTCGGTCAGCGCCGAGATGCCGGTGATCGGCCCGAGCGGCGTGAGGATGGCCGTGTTGTCGCGAAAGCCGACCACCTCGGCCAGCAGCGGCGGCTCGCCCGGCGTGACCAGCTCGCACAGCTCGCCCACATGGGCCTGGATGCCCGATGCGTCGATCAGCATGCCCACCGCCCTGCTCACGCGCCCGCGAATCGTCGCCGGCGTGACGCGGCCCAGTGCCAGCTCGAGCTCGGCGACGATGCCCAGCGCCGCGTCGGACACCGGATTCACTGCTGCCCCTCCCCGGCCTCGCCGAGGCCGCTGCGTTCCACCGCGCGGCGAAAGGCCTCGAGCTGCGCGTCGGCGCCGATGTCCAGCACGCCGGACGCCGTCTGCAGCACGCAGGCACCGACGGGCAGCGCCGCGTCGGCCACGAAGTGCACGGTCATGGACCAGTTGGCGTCGCTGCGTAGCCGCGCGACCACGCCGCGCAGGATCGCCTCCTGCGCGGGCGCCACGCGCACGGTGATGAAGGGCTCCTGGCGGATCAGCGTATCGACGCGCAGCAGCGCCGCCTCGAACAGCGCCGCCGGGTCCGCGTCGGCAATGAACTGTCCGACGGCCTTGACCACGATCTGCGCCATGGACGCGCGCAAGGCATGGAGCTGGCGCTCGGCCGCCACGGTGTCGGTCACCAGTTGGGTCGCATATTCCGTCCTGGCCTGCCGCAGACCTTCTTCGTAGCCCTGCCTGCGGCCGGCCTCGGCATCCTGCGTGGCCTGCTGCACGATGCGACGCGCCTCGCGCCGCGCGGTCTCGACCACGGTCGATGCGTCGAGCAGCGCCGCGTACTCGTGTTCCTTCAAGACCTTGCGCTCGCTCAGGAGCTGCAGGTTCTCGGTGGTGATCAGAAAAGCCAATCCCATTGCGGCAGTCTTTCGGGAACGATGCACGAGAGCATCAGTTCGTTGAGTTGCAGGAGCTGGCGCCGCTGCAGCGGCGGCACGCCGAGCACCGAGATGCGGCGCGGCAGCTTGTGTCCCAGGCGGCGGCGCACCACGTCGCCTTCGGCGGCAGCCGCCGCCAGCAGCAGCCGGTAGCCCCGGTCGACCGCGACCCGGCCCGCGGAAAGCGGCCACTGCTGCAGCGCGGCGTTGTCCATGCGCAGCTCGGTGAGCTGCGGCACGCGCTCGAGCAGGAACTCCACGGCATCCGCATCGAAGCGGCGGGCCTGGCGGCGGATCTGCGCCCCCGCTCCGCCGCGCAGCCGGAACAGCGGCAGGTGCACGCAGAAGCCCAGGTAGGCCGCGAGCCGGCGCAGCGCGGCGCCGTCGAGCAGCACCACGCGCTTGAGGCGGGCATCGAAGTTGTAGTCGGCGGCACCGTTCGCCGGCCCCTGGCTGCGGCGAAGCTGGCCGGCAAGAACCGTGCGGCCCGCTTCCCCCAGCCGCGCCGGAATGCGGTGGCGCGCCGGCCAGTCGGCGGGCAGCCAGCTCGGATGCAGGTCGATCTCGGGATGCAGGTTGAAGCGCATCACCAGCCGCACGAGGTCCATCGGACCGGGCGCGGCCTGTGCGGTTTGGGGGTCGACGGAAGGAGCGGATACCGGCATCGCGTGTCAGCGCCTGAGCACCTGGCGGCGCGCCCAGTTGCGCCAGTCCACGCCCTGCCTGCGCAGCAGCACCGGCAGCACCATGAGGCAGACGGCGGCCACAAGCAGCAGGCCCAGCAGCACCATCGCGGTCGAGGCCGGGAACAGGCCCAGCACCATCGGGCGCTCCCTGGCGCCGCCTGCCAGGGCGGCCGCCGACACCGCCGGCCGGCGCGCCTCGAACAGCGACAGCGACACCTGGTCGTGCGTCAGCCCCTCGATGCTGTGCGCCACCATCTCCTTCACGGCCGGGGCCAGCAGGCGGATGTCCACATCGGGCCGGTGCTTGATGAACACCGCGGCCGACGACGGCCGCGTCTTCTCGCTGAGCGGATCGTTGGCCGGGATCACCACGTGCACGCGCGCGGACACCACGCCGTCCACGTTGCGCAGCGTCTGCGACAGCTCCTGCGAGACCGCATAGATGTAGCGCATGCGCTCCTCGGAGGGCGTGGACACCAGCCCCTGCTTCTGGAATACCTCGCCCATGGTGGCGAAGCGCTCGTGGGGCAGGCCCTGGGCGCGCAGCACGTCGAGCGCGGCGCTCATGCGGCTTTCGTCGACCTCGACCTGCCAGTTGCTGCCCTCCACGCGGCTCTTGGCCGCATCGATGCCTTCGGACGACAGCGCGGCGACGATCTCGTTGGCCTCCTGCTCGTTGAGGTTGGAATACAGGCCGACCTTGCAGCCGCCCAATGCCATCAGCAGGGCCAGCGCCGCGAGCCAGCGGCCACGGCGCGGAATGAATGAAAGGGTGCGCGACAGCAGCTTCACGGCATCCTCACTGCTGGTTCTTCAGCAGGGTGCCGAACAGGCTGGTGGCGGCGCTCGCCAGGCCCGTGGAAATGTGCATCTTCGCGAACATCATGTGCGCCTCCATGGCGTGGTCGGTCATCGCGAACATGGTCTTGATGGGGTCGGACATGTCGATCGACTCGAGCATGCTGTGGCGCATCTCCTCGTAGGAGCGCACGTTGCCCGAGAGCTGGGACGCGAGCGCCTTGGCGGCATCGCCCAGCGCGCTCGGCGCAGCCACCGCGGACGGCGGCGCCTGCACGCCCTGCATCATGTTGGCAAACATCCGGGTCTCGCCCGGATCGAGGCGCGAAGGGGCCGCGGACTGCTGCGGCGCCGCGGGCCCGGACACGCCGGCCGGCTGCGCGCCTGCCGCGACCAGCGCGGTGGGATCGGTCATGGTTCACCTCTTTCGGGGGTCCTTGGGGAAAAGGGCCGCGCGATGCACCCCGGGGGCACCGCGCGGACCTGCTTACGAGGACTTGGCCGACTGGCGGATGTCGTTGCCGGTGGACTTGGCCACCTCGCCGCCGGCGGCGCTCGCACCGTTGACCGTGTGCGCGGTGGAGGCCGCGCCCTGGATGCTGGTGGAGGCGGCCATGCTGGCCGACATCAGCCTGGCGTTGTCCGCCGCGGCCTGGTTCATCTGCTGGATAGAGCTGTCAACTGCGCCTGCCATGTGTATCTCCTGGTCAAGAAAGGATGATTTACGAGGGTTGAAGCGCTCCGTCCCGGCGGGACGGAGCCATTCCACGCGGCGCACGGATGCGGCGCCGCATGAAATCCGGGGTGCGCGCGAGGAGGACCTTGCCTATGGCCATGCCTCACCTCCCGCGCCTGTTGTTGTTGTTGCTGTCGGGCACGCCGCCGCTCAGGACCAGCCCGTCGGCGTCGATGCGCTTGAGTTCTGCGCCGGAGCGCAGCACCGAGCCTTCGTAGTACCGGCTGCCGTTGGACAGCTGGATGTGGCGCAGGCCGTTGCCGTCCTCGGTGATGCTCACCATGCGCGCCGGCAGCACGCTCTGCCAGCCGTCCCACTGCGTGCGCAGGTCGGTCTCCTTGGGCTCGGCCGCGGGCTTCTCACGGTACTGGACCTTGTCGGAGACCAGCACCGACGGATGCAGGTCTTCGCCGAGCCTGCGGATCTTCTGCCGCACGGCCGCGTCTTCCACCGTGCCGGTAAGCACCAGGCGGCCCTGGCCGGTGTAGGTGACCGCCACGCCGGGGTCGCCCACGTAGCGACGCGCCTGCTCGACCATGTCCTCGGCCGAATGCACGTTGACGCTGACCTGGCTGCCGAAGGGCTCCATCGCCTGCTGCAGGGCCTCGCGGCGCTGCCTCGACTCGACATAACCCTTCACGCCGAGCCGGCCGCCCTGCGCGGCCACCACTTCCACCTCGGGGAACGGCACGAGCGCCTTCTCCACCGCGGCCAGGTCCACGCGGGCGGTGCGCCGCGAACTGGCGCCCGCATCGCCGAGCGACACCGCGGCCAGGCCGACGAGCGCCAGCAGCGCCATCACGCCGCCCGCCCAGTAGCCCAGGCGCCGCGATCGGGCCGTCGACGGGCTCGCCTGCGCGAGTACATCGGGCTGCGCCGCATGGTCCGGAGCGAACATGCGGTCCTCGCGCACGCGGGTCGCATAGCTGCGGTCGAGCTGGAAGTCGATCTGGCCCAGGCTCACCACGTCGCCCGCGACCACGCTCCTGCGCGGCTGCCGCATGTCCTCGCCGTTGAGCCGCGCCGAGGCCGTTCCCAGGCGCTGCATCGACACCACCAGTTCGCCGACGGTGAACGCCAGATGGCGCGGCAGCACGTCGCCGCCGGGCAGCATCACTTCGCAGTCGCCGCCCGAACCCAGCACGTTGAGGCCGGGCTTGAGCGCGATGGTCCGTCCCTTCACCGCGCCGCTGAGGAAGCGCAGGCACCAGCCGTCGCCCAGCGCCGCCGGGGCCGGGCCGGCCGCGGGCTGCTCTTCGCCATCGAGGGAGATGTCGTCGTCCTGATCGCGCACGTTCAGCCTCCCACTTCCGGCAAGGGCAGCGTCGGCACGTTCGCCGTGGCGCCGGGCAGCACCAGGCGTGGCGTCAGCAGGTAGAAGCGCTCCATGTTGGACTGCTTCTTCTCGGTCGAGCGGAAGAGCCCGCCGACGCCCGGAATGTCCTTGAGCAGCGGCACGCCCGTGACGGCATTGCTCTTCTCTTCCGACGAGTAGCCCGCGATCAGCAGGCTCGCGCCCTCCTCCACCAGCGCCTGCGTGTTGACGGTGCGGCGCCGCACGATCGGGATCTTGTCGACCGACATCGGGCTGAGGTCGCCGTCGACGATGTCGATGGACATCATCACGCCGCGGGAGGCCTTCTCGTCGATGACCAGCGGCGTCACCCGCACGGCGGTGCCGGCCGTGATGCTGAACAGGCCCGCGTCCTGGAAGCCATCCACCCGCACGTAGAACTCGCTGAGGTTCTCCAGCACGGCCTCGGTGTTGTCCAGCGTCATCACCTTGGGGCGCGCCACGAAATTCGCGTTACCGTTGGTGGCCAGCGCGGTCACGCGGGCCAGCAGGTAGTTGCGCGCGCTGTTGCCGATGGCGGCGGTGAACATGCCGCCCAGAGGCGTGAGCGGATTGCCCGAGCCGTCGGAGCTGCCGATCTGCCCGGCCTCGCTGCCCGTGCCGCCCCAGGTCAGCTGCCCGCGATCGCCGCGGCCCGTCTGGAAGTCGGCGTGCCGGCCGTGCAGGCGCCAGTCGATGCCCAGGCTGTTGAGCGTGTCGGAGCTGATGTCCATGATGGTCACTTCGATCTCCACCAGCCGCGGCCGCACGTCCATCGACTCGATCAGCTTCGCGTACTGGGCCATCTTGTCGGGCATGTCGCGCACCAGCACCGCATTCATTCGCGTGTCGGCCTGGAACTGGGGCAGCTCGCCGCCCGCGATGCCCGGGACGCCGCCCTGTGCGATGGCATCGCCGCCACCGCCCCCGGCGATCTCGACCTTGGGAGCGTTGATGGTCTCGCCGCTGCGCAGCTTGATCTGCCGGTTCGGGCCCAGCGACATGCCGCCGCTCATGCCCCGGGGGCCGCCGCTGCCCGACGGGGCATTTCCGCTGGCGCGGCCATAGAGGCTGCGCAGCACGTTGGCCACGCCGGGAATGACGGTTTCCTTGCCGGAGCGGTTGATCCGGAAATCCGACGCCCACGCGTACTTGAGCGGGAACAGCCGGATCTCGGCGCCTTCGGCCATCGCGCTCTTCTGGTCGGCCAGCTTCACCGCCTGGCGCACCATCTCGACGTAGCGGCGCGGCCCGGTCACGTACACGCTGGCGTCGCGCTCGCTGATGCTCAACGGATAGCGCTCGTCGGAGATGTGCAGGCGCACCAGCGTCTCGGCGATGCGCCCCGCGTTCTCGGCCGCGATGGGCAGCACCTCGCTCTTCGCGTCGGCGGCCAGGTCGATGAACAGGAAGGCGCCGTCGAAGTACCAGGTCAGCCCGTTGACCGCGCACACGCTGTTGAGCGTGGCCAGCGCGGAGCCGGCAAACTTGCCGCTGATGGCGCCGGCCACCTTGGTGTCGATCACCGCCGTGACGTTCTGCGAAGACGCCAGCTCGCGCAGGAAGTCGGCCAGCGGCTTCTCGTTGGCGACGATCTGGAACGGCCGGTTGCTCCAGCGCAGCTCGGCCGCGCGAGCCGGCGGCTGCACTGCCAGCAGCGCGAGGGCTGCGCAACCCCACAGCACGAGGCTGCGCGGGCTGAAGGCTTTCAGGCGCGGGGCGGGCATGTCGAAGAAGTTCCTCACGGCAGCGAACTCAATGCCTGGATCGCGCGCTCGGCGAAGCGCATCACGTCGCGTCCCATCCAGCCCGCGGTGGCGATGATCGCGACCATCACCGCGATCATCCGGATGGACTGGCCGATGCTCTGGTCCTGCACCTGCGTCACGGCCTGCAGCACCGCCACCACGAGGGCCGTGAGCGTCGCTACCGCCACCACCGGCAGCGAGATCCACAGCACGAGGAGCAGGCCCTCGCGCGTGATGTCCAGGATGTTCTGCGGAGTCATTGCGTTGTTCTTGCGGTGCGCCTTCGAAGGCTGTGAAAAGTTCATCAGTGGGCTTGCGGGTTGGTGACCCAGCCCACCGGCTGCAGGGCCACGTCTTCATCGACTTCCTGGTAGGACAGCACCGGCAGCAGCGGTGCCACCGGCTCGATCAGCGTCTTGATGTAGCGGCGCACGTCCGAGGAGGCGATGGCCACCACGCGCGTCGCGGCCGACCCGAGGATGCGGCGCACCTGCTCGCGGATGTCCTGCGTGACCGCCGGGCTCAGCAGCAGCAGGTTGCCGCGAGGCGAACGCTCGATCGCGTTCTGCACGCGCTCCAGCAGGCTCGACTCGAACAGGATCGCCTCGAGCTGCCGGTTCGGCCCCACGTAACGGCTGGTGATGTAGCGCCCCAGGTCGATGCGCACCAGCTCGGTCAGCGCAATGGCGTCCTGCTCCTTCGGCGCCCAGGTCGCGAGACATTCGAAGATCGCATGCAGGTTGCGGATCGGGATGCCTTCCTGCAGCAGCCGGCGCAGCACCTCGGCGATGCGCTGGCTCGAGGCCACGCGCGACACCTCGGCCGCGAGCTCGGGCGCGTCGCGCTGCACCGAATGCAGCAGGCGCTGCACCTCCTGCAGGCCGATGAGCTCGCGAACGTTGCCGCGCACCGCGTGGTCCAGATGCAGGCCCACCACCTCCTCGTTGTCCCAGGTCTTGAACCCTGCAGCCTCGCCCGGCACCCAGACCACCCGCGCGAAGGGACCGAAAGGCTCGGCCACCTCGGCTCCGGCCGGCGGTGCGGCCGCCTCGGCCGGATCGAGCATCAGCCACCCGGGCCTGAGCGTGCCCCCGGTCACGGCGACGTCGTGCACGAGAACCTGGTAGCCGTTCTCGGCAAGACCCTCCGCATACGCGAGCTGCAGGCGCGGGAACACAGGGCCGAGATCGGACTCGACCGCGGTCTTGACCTTGGCCAGCTGCAGGTCGAGCGCATGGCGGTCGACGCCGCCGCGCAGGCCGCTCGACAGCCGCACCGCCAGCGGCGCCGCGATCGCGTGGTCGCCGTCGGCATCTTCCTGGTCGGCGCCTTCGCGGTGCGAGATCCAGCCCGGTGTCTGGTTCTTCTGGCGCCGCATGCGCACGGCGAAACCCAGGCCCAGCAGCACCGCTGCCAGCAGGCCGAACACCCACTTCGGAAAACCCGGCACGACCAGGAAGCTCGCGACCGCGAGGCCCGCGATGATCAGTGCGCGCGGGTGCGCCATCAGCTGCTGACCGATCTGGTTCGCGAGCTGCGTGTCGCGGCGCTCGCCGGTGCTCACGCGCGTGATGACGATGCCTGCCGCGATCGACACCAGCAGCGACGGAATCTGCGAGACCATGCCATCGCCCACCGTGAGGATCGCGTAGCGCTGCAGCGCGCCGCCCAGGCTCATCTCGTGCATCATCGTGCCGATCGCGATGCCCGCGAGGATGTTGACCAGCGCGATCACGATGCTCGCGATGGCGTCGCCCTTGACGAACTTCATCGCGCCGTCCATGGCCCCGTGGAGCTGGCATTCCTGCTCCAGCATCTGGCGGCGCTTCTGCGCCTGCGCGGACGACAGCACGCCGGCGCGCACGTCGGCGTCGATGCTCATCTGCTTGCCCGGCATCGCATCGAGCGCGAACCGCGCGGCCACCTCGGCCACCCGCTCGGAGCCCTTCGCGATCACGATGAACTGCACGATCGCGATGATCAGGAACACCACGCCGCCGACCACCACGTTGTTGCCGACGATCAGCTTGCCGAAGGTGTCGATGATGTGGCCCGCATGCGCATGCAGCAGGATCAGCTTGGTCGACGCGATGTTCAGCGCGAGACGGAACAGCGTGGTGAACAGCAGCAGCGACGGAAAGGTCGAAAGCGACAGCGCCGAAGGCACATACATCGCCACGATCAGCAGCACCAGGCTGATGGCGAGGTTGCTCGCGATCAGCAGGTCGAGCAACGGCGTGGGCAGCGGCAGCACGAACAGCGCGACGATCACCACCAGCAGGCCCGCGAGCAGCAGGTCGTTGTAGCGGCCCGCGCTGCCCAGCAGGTCGCGCATGCCACCACCACGGTAGGTCGGGAAGGATCGCGGAGAACTCGCCATGGCGTCTTATTTCTTGCGGATGTTCCGAAGTGCCGCGCGATGCCGATTGCATTGCATCGCTTCGTTGTCGGTCGCGAGGAATGTCGCGACGGGACGGACTCTATGCGCCGCCATCCATCCACGGCAACAACGAGTTTTCGTAAACGGCCACCACGTGTGGTGCGCGCGGCACTACGTGTTTGCGGACTACCTTCGCGCAACGCGGCTGGCTAAGCTGCCGGTCCCGATGCGAGCCGTCTCGCGTTGCTCCGAGGCATGAAGAAGGTGACAAGAAGCACAGCCGCCAGCATCCGCATCCCGACCGAAAGCGCTCATGCCTGACGCAGTCACGGAGCTCGGCGAGGCCCGCGCATTGCCGCGTGCCGATGCCTCCAATGTGCGCGCGCTCAATCGCCTCTACGGTGCCGCGCCGCTCCCCGACATGGCGGCCGCGCGCGGCGCGCGCTACCGCATCCGCTGGCACCACGACCCGGCCTTCGGCCGCACCGCGCGCGAGAGCTTCCGCTTCAGGCTCGGCGCGCACGTCGGCCATCTCGCGATGGACGCGCCCAGCCTCCAGGCGCTGCTGGGCGAGCGCCGCATCGACCTGCTGCCGCGCGACCTTCGCTACATCCTGCTTGCCGACGCGTTGCATCCGTTGATCGATGCGCTCGAGAAGGCGCTGCGGCTTCATTTCGAATGGCAGCCTTCCGAAGCGGAAGCGCGCGAGGCCCACGAGCGCAGCCTGCAGGCGGTGCCGCTTCACTGCGATCCGGAACGCGCGGCCTTCTTCGTCGCCATGCCGCTGGAAGGCAGCGCCGTGCTGCGCGGCTTCGTGCAGTTCGAGGATGCATCCACGCTCGACGCGCTGGTGCCCGCGGGCTCCGGCTCGCGCCACAACGCCCACGCCGCCAATGCCTTCGACGCGCTGCGCCTGCCCGTGAGCTTTCGCCTCGGCAGCACGCCGATCCGCCTGGGCGAGGTCGGCAGCATCCGGCCAGGTGACATCGTCGGCATCGAGCAATGGAGTTCTTCGGGAGCCGCCATCGTGGTCACGGCGGAACTCGGAGGCCCCGCGGGCCGGCATCTTTCCGCCTTCGCCGAAGGCTCGCGCATCACCGTTCAGCAATCGAGAGACAGTGCCATGAAGCCAGACACACCCGCCCTCGCGACCGACGCCGCGGACAACGCCAACCTGCCGATCGACCGGCTCGACGCGCTGGAGGTCACGCTGCGCTTCGAGGTCGGCGACCTCTCCGTGTCGCTCGGCGAACTCAGGAGCATCCGCGCAGGCCACGTCTTCGACCTTGGCCAGCCGCTCAACCGCAGCCCGGTGCGCATCCTTGCGCACGGCAACGTGCTGGGCAAGGGCTATCTGGTCGCGGTGGGCGACCGCCTGGGCGTGCGCGTGTCGGAATTCGCGCCGGGCGAAGTCTGAGGAGCCGCCCCTCAAGCGGTCCATACCCATGCAAGGCGGACTTCCCGAACCCCTCACGCTGGTCGCGCTCATCGTCGCCTTCGGCATCGCGCCGTTCGTGGCGCTGATGGTGACGAGCTACACCAAGCTGGTCATCGTGTTCGGCCTTCTGCGCACCGCGCTGGGCCTGCAGCAGACGCCGCCCAACATGGTGCTCAACGGCATCGCGATCATCCTGTCGGTCTACATCATGGCGCCGGTGGGCATGGACATCGGCGACACGCTGCGCAGCCGCAGCTTCGGCGCCAAGGGCGAAGGACTGGGCGACATCATGGCCGTCATCGATGCGGCCAAGGCGCCGGTCAAGGAGTTCCTGCAGAAGCACACGCACGAGCGCGAGCGGCAGTTCTTCCTGAAGTCGGCCGCCAACATCTGGCCGAAGGCGCGCGCCGAACAACTGAAGGACGACGACTTCATGGTGCTGGTGCCGAGCTTCACGCTCAGCGAGCTCACGCGAGCCTTCCAGATCGGCTTCATCATCTACCTGGTGTTCGTGGTGGTCGACCTGATCGTCGCCACGGTGCTGCTGGCACTGGGCATGTCGATGATCTCGCCCACCACCATCTCCCTGCCGTTCAAGCTGCTCCTGTTCGTGATGCTCGACGGCTGGACGCGACTGGTGCACGGGCTCGTGTTGTCGTACCGATGAGCTCGCGACGGTCCATCACTCTTCGGCCGCGGCGGCCATCGCGCGGCCCCGCTGATCCACGCATCGGTGCGCGCCCGTCTACGAAAACTCGTTGTTGCCCGCGCGCGGCGATGCCACTTAGAGTTCGCGCGGCATCGGAGCCGGCCGGGCTGTTCCGCGCGCCCTTCTTTCAATCTGCAACTTCATCCGGGGTCTTATGGTTCTAGCAGTCAGCAGCGATGGGTCGGGAACGCAATCCGCCGCACAGGCGGCGATGGAGGCATTGGCGGCCGCCAGGGCTGCCGAAGAACTGCGGCGCCAGGCGGAAGCCGCGGCGAAGCGCGCGGCCGAGGAGGCACGACGACAGGCCGAGGAAGCGCGCAAGCAGGCCGAAGCGGCGCGCCGCAAGGCGGAGGAAGCGCGCAAGGCCGCGGAAGCCGCCGAAGCCAAGGCCGAGAAGAGCAAGGCCGAAGCCGACCAGCAGGAAGCCACCAAGGCGCGCAGTGCCAGCGACGCGGCCGAGCGCGATGCGCTCAAGCAGGAAGCGGCGAGCAACCTCAAGCAGAAGCAGTCCACGCTCGCCGATGCCAAGCTCGACGACATCCGGCAGCGCCGTGCGGACAACAACCCTTCCGAAGCCACGCGCGCCGCGCAGGGCGAGGTCGACGCGGCGCAGAAGATGAACGCCATCTTCGAGCCACCGGCCAACCAGCCCAAGGACCAGGCCCCTGCGACCAGCCCGGGCGCGCAGGACCTGCTCGACAAGGCACAGACCGCCGCCAAGCCTGTGTTCAAGGCGCAGGCGAACGGCGGCGACGGCACCAAGGAACAGAAGACCGCGGTCGACACCGCCATGACGGACTGGCTGCAGGCCGCCGAGCAGGACATGCGCAAGGCCAGCCTCAAGGCGATCGCCGAAGGCAAGGACCCGAACGACGCCATCGACAAGGTGGCGGCCGACGCCCACGACGCGCTCGACAAGGGCGGCGTGTTCGACCCGGAGAGCATCGGCAAGTACATCGACAAGGCTCGCGACGGCGTGCGCGCGGACTCGCCCGAGGTGCGCCAATTGCGCGGCGAGCAATACGACGCCGGCCAGGCGGGCAAGGCGCGCGTGGCCGATGCGCGCAGCCAGGCGCAGGACACCGACGCCGCCGCGACCAAGGCCGAGAAATACGCCGCCGGCTTCGGCACCGAAGGCGGCGGCAACGACACGATCATCACCGCCCGGCAGAACGCGAAGGCCGAAGCCGAGCGCCTGCGCGCCGTGGCCAACCGCGCCAAGTCCGAACTCCAGAGCGCCGAGAAAGCCTTCGGCACCACCGACCCGTCGGACCCGCAGAACCCGAAGACGAACACCCTCGGCACGGTCGATGCCGACTACAACGCGCGCGTTGCCGACGCCGAGGTCAAGGAGCTGAGCTTCAAGTACGACCAGGCGGTGGCCGGCGGCGATGCCAAGGAGATCCAGAAGGCCGACGCTGCCCTGCGCGATGCGCAGCAGGGCCAGCGCTACATGCACGCGCTGAGCGACGACCTCGACGCCGGGCTCGGGGCCAGCGACGCCGAGAACGCCAAAACCGACGCCGAGAGCGCATGGAGTGCGGCATCGCTGCAGCGCCCCGCCCGCGTCACGGTGACCGAGCACGATGGCGACAAGACCACGACGCGGAACATCGACCCCGACGGCTACGATCCCGCGTTCTGGGCCAAGCCCGGCAGCGAGGAAGGCAAGAAGGTCCAGAACATCGACGGCAAGTACTTCTACGTCGACGGCGACAAGAAGACCGAGCTCGATCCCCTGACAGCCGCGCTGTACGCCGCGAACGAGAAGCACGACGCCGCCAAGGCCCGCAACGACCAGACCACGACCACGCTGAACGCGGCCAAGGACGACCTCTTCGGCGGCGCCGACGGCAGCCGCGCCAAGCTCGACGAGGCCGGCTATCTCGATCGCGCGGACACGATCAACCAGGGGCTGACCGACGCCAACAACGCCGTCGCGAACGCCCGGCCGCAGGACCTGGGCCGGGCGCTCGAGCAGCAGCGCGCCGCGCAGGCCGACGCCAATGCGCTGAAGGCCATGCAGGACCTGCGCGCGGCCGAACGCGACCAGGCCGCGGGCAAGCCTGTGGACGGCGGCAAGCTCGATGACCTGCGCGTGGCCGCGCGCGAGGCCCAGCGCCAGGCCGACGCCGCGAAGCCGAAGCTCTCGGCCGACGACGAGAAGAAGATGCGCGAGACGCAGCTGCCCGCGGCGAAGGAGGCCTACGACAAGAAGGCCGCGGAGGTGAAGACGCTTACAGAGCCCGGCAGCAAGGCCACCGGGGCCGAGCAGCAGAAGGCGCTCGACGAGCTCGACGCGCTGGACCTCTCCAAACGCGACATCGAGACCCAGCTCGGCCAGATCGATGCCGAGCGCGCCTGGTATGCCGCGCGCTACCAGTACGACCGCACGACCTTCGCCAAGCCGCAGCTGACGATGTTCATGAACGGAGACAAGTCGACCACCGGCGACGTCTACCCGAAGAACTACGACCCGACCTGGAACATCAAGCGCGGCGATGACGGCAAGGTCAGTGCCGAGGGCCTGCCGCGCGGCCTCTCGCCCGACGACATCGAGGTGCACGCGGACTGCAACGGCGGCTACAACGTCACGATCAAGAAGGACTCGAAGGTCTTCGGCTGGCAGCAGTCCGACCAGGGCAAGATGGTCGACTTCTCGGTGCGCGCCGGCACCTACAAGATGAACCCCGCCACGGCCGCACGGTGGAAGACCTCCGAGTTCGGCGACGGCGACCTGGCAAAGGCGCGCGGCGCGCGCGCCGACGTCGAGAAGCGCCTGGCGCAGGCCGCGGCCGACGCGCCGCCGCAGCCCGGCGCACAGCCGTCGCTCGGGCCCGACGGCAAGCCCGTGCCCACGCTGAACTTCGGCGACGACCTCGCGCCGCGCAAGAAGACGGTGGACAAGAACTTCACCGACGCAACCACCGCGCTCGACAAAGCGCAGGCCGACTACAACGCCGGCACAGGCGACCGCACGGCACTGGGCAACGCACTCGAAGATGCCAAGGCGCGCGTCACCATCGCGAAGAACGAACAGACCGCAGTCGATGCCGCGATCGCCTGGCAGGAGGCCAACCACGCGCGCCAGCGCATCGAAGCCGACACGCGCGCGGGCCGCGCGCTGATGTGCTACGCCACCTCGCCGCAGCAGACCGCCGACGATGCGCGCGACAAGGCCGACGCCGCGCGCAAGGACTGGCTCAGCTCCGTCAACAAGTTCCACGCCGACACCGCGGCGCGCGATCTTGCCGCCGCGAAGTCGGCGCACGAGAAATGGAAGAGTGCCAACCCCGGCCTGGCCGAAACCGGCAGCGACACATGGAAGGCACTGCAGGCGGCGCAGACCCAATCGGACACGGCCGTGCGCTACCAGGCCGCCGGCGCACGCGACAACGCCTACGCGCAGCAGCAGAAATTCACCATCGAGAACCTGCCGTTCAACCAGCGCGACGACAAGCGCGCGCTCTACCGGCTGTTCGAGCAGAACCCGCAGGTGATGGCGCAGGCCATCATGAACGACCAGTTCGTGCAGTACGGCGGCGGCCCGATCGAGATGAAGAGCCGCACGCAGCTCGAGAACGAGATCGGCCTCGCGCTCGGCTGGAACCCCAGCCGCTCGCTCGACGCCGCGACGCAGGCCGACAGCGAGCGCATCCGGCAGAACCAGCGCCTCTTCGGCAACCTCGGCGACGCGCAGAAGGAGCTGCTCTCGAAGATGGTCGACAAGGTGGTGGAAGTCGGCGGCGAGCACGCGCGCGTGACCGTGCTGCCCGTCGTCTACGCCCTCGACAGCGACGACGGCGGCATCATCAAGACGGCGATCTTCAAGGTAGAGAGCAAGGACAAGCCCGGCGAGACCAAGCTCGTCGACGAACAGGCCTGGACCTACAAGAACCTCACGGACTACCGCGCCAGCAACAGCCTGCCGGTAGAGGGCGTGAAGCTCGTGACGCCCGAGGATGCCAGCTACTCGCTCGACCAGAACGGCAACGTCAAGCTCTTCGCCGGCGACGCGCGCACCGAGACCGGATGGGAGACCTTCCGGCGCGCGACCCACCTTGACATGGTGGTTGCCGGCGTCGGCCTGGTGGCCGGCGTGGCGCTGACGGTGGGCTCCTTCGGCACGCTCGCGGCGCCGGGCGTCATGCTGGCGGCCGGAGCGTTCACCGTGCTCGCGGCCGGCTACGGCGTCGCGACCTCGGTCGAAGACCTGAACAAGCTCAGCGCGCACGGCCAGAGCATCAATCCGGCGAACAGCGAGCAGGCGCGCATGGACTGGCTGAACCTCGGCCTGTCGACGGTCAGCGTGCCGGTGGTAGGCGCCTCCACGCGCGCCACCATGGCCGCGCTGCGCGCAGGCCGGGCCGCCAAGGCGGCCACCGCCGCGGAAGCCGCCGGCGACGCCGTGACGGCACAGGCACGCGCGGCCGACTTCGCGCGCTACGCGAAGACTGCCCAGGCCTGGGGCAAGCCCGCGGCGATGGCCTCCAAGCCGCTCGGCCTCGGCAGTGCCTACGCCACCGGGGAAGGCGTGCACTCGCTGGTGAAGAACTGGGACCAGATGAGCCCGGCCGAGCGCGAGCAGCAGATCATGATGCTCGGCGTCAACGCCGCGGGGTTTGCCTCGCCGATCTTCGCCAAGGGCTACGTGCGCGTGCACAACGCGATCAAGCCGCCGTCCACGAACACCGCGCGGCCCGCGGTCGCGAACCGGCCGGCCGGCACGGTGGGCGACGAGGCGCGGAACACGACGCCCACCGACGCGGCCGCGCCCGCGCGGCCGGCGCAATCCGCGTCGCCCAAGCCCGTAGATGCGGTCGATGTTGCCGATACGGCCGGCACCGCCAAGCCGGCGGACGCAACGGCAAAGCCCGATGCGCTCACGCCGTTCCGCGAGCCTCCGCGCATGAGCGTCGCATGGCCCACGACGCCGCGTACGGTGCCCGCCGACGTGGCCGGTCCGGCGGCGCTGCCGTCCATCGTGACCGATGTCTCGTTCAACCCGGTCATGGCCTCGGTGCGACGCGCGGGCGATACCGCCGATGCCCCGGGAACCGCGCGCACACCGACGGGCGCACGCAGTCCCCAGGAGAAACGCTCGGACCCGGGCTCGAACATCGCGGAAGATGCACCGCGCGCCAACGCACCCTTCGTGCGCTCGGCGCAACGCATCGGGCTGAAGCAAAGCGCAGGCACGAAGGATCTGGTCAGTGTGAAGTCCACGCCGGCGTCGCCCGCCAAGGGCGATGAGGGCAGCTTCGCCGTCTACAGCCCGGCACAGGACCCCGAGCTGGGCGGGCCCACGAGCTATCCGCTGCCGGCAACCAGCCGTCTCGGCCAGACGAACTGGTCGGATTCGCTTCTCACCGTATTCGCCGCCGGCGGCGAAGCCGAGGGCGTGCGCTACTACGTCTATCCGCGCACCGTTGACGACAGCGGCTTCGTCTTCGCCGCGCATCGCGACGGCTTGCCCGCCGGCCCGGACAGCCCCAGTGCCGCGCAGCGCGCCAGCGACCATGCACGGGGCGAAAACAGCGGCGACTTCTCCGGCGTCCTGCCAGCTCACTACGCCACCCTCGACGAAGCGCTCGCGACGGTGCAGCCAGAGGGCTTCGTCGCACTGGGCGACGAGATCGCGATCGTGCACGCGGCAAGCATCGCGCCGGACGGCAGCGTCCCGCCCTCGGCCGTGATGGCCACCGTGAAGGTCGAAACCACGCAAGGCGGCCCCGCGAAGGCCACGCAGGTCACCGCCCATCCGGGCAGGCCCGCCCTGCGCATCGCCTACCCCGAGGGCTATGCGCCGGGCCAGCCGCTGATCTACACCAGCGCCAACGGCCAGCGCGTCGACCTGCTCAACACGCAGTCCGGCCGCAGCGAGATGGGGATCAACGCCTTCCGCCGCCGCGTGGCCGACCTCGAGATCTTCGCGCCGGGCGAGCGCGCCGCGCGCAGCGACGGCCAGCCGGGCAGCGAGGCGGTCCCTATCCCCGAGGGCTACTTCGCGGTCAACGGCCACGGGCTCGAAGGCATGATGAACGACGCGAGCGGCAATCCGCTCACGGCCGAGGGGCTGGCGCGAGCCATCGTCGCGCACGAGAACTATCACGGCCAGCCGGTGCTGATGCTGTCGTGCCTCAGCGGGGACGGCGCGGTGCCGATGGCGCAGCGCCTGGCAACGCTGCTCGGCCACGACGTGTACGCGGCAACCGAGTCGGTCATGATGAACAACCGCGACGCGAACGCGCCGGGCTCCCTCTACACCCGGCGCATCTCCCTGAGCAACGAAGGCAGCTCCTACAACGGTGGCGCGCTCAAGGCCGAGCCGCTGCAGTCGCTGCCCATCGTCGGAATCCGCGAGAACGGGCGCACCGTCTACGACGACATCGCGGTGCAGGGCACGCCGGTCTACGCGCGCTTTCGCCCGGGCCTGCCGATCGAGCCGGCCGGTGCGCAACCCGCCGCGCCGCGCGCCGCATCCGCCATGCCGGAGCCCCCGCGCACGACACGACCGATCGCGCCCGAGCGGCCGCGCACCGCCGGCACCGGCCGCGGCGACACCGACACGCCCTCCGTCAAGACGGGCGGCCTGCCGAGGGACCCCGCCGCCACCGGCGTGGATGCGCACGGCGCTCCCCTGCCGCCGACCACGCTCGGCACCGGGCGCAGCTGGCTGCAGATCGGGCTGCGCGGCGACAGGCTCGTCGCGTTCCACCAGCGCGCGAGCGAGCCCGGCTCGGGGCTGCGCCCGTTGCAGCCCTCGCCCGACGAGGCCGCGGTGACGGCCCGCATCACCGAGGATCCCGCCGCGGGTTCGAACGTGCGCTTCGCGGTTCATCCGATGGCGCCGGGCGAAACCATGTATGGCGGCACCGGCGTGCGCGCCAAGCGCAACAACACCTTCGGGACCTTCGCCGAGGCGTCCGCCGCGGCGCAGCAGAAGGGCGGCGCGTGGGTGTACCGCATCCATCCCGACGGCAGCATGGCGCCGCTGACGAAGCGCGGCCGCGCAACGCCAGAGGAGATCATGGGTTCGGTGCACGTCGGCGCGGACGGCCAGCCGATGCCCATCGGCATTCCGAACGTGCGCTCGGCTGCATGGCGCGAAGGCGCGACTGCGCCGGCGGCTCCGAGCACGGCGGCGGCCAACCACCAGGCAGGCGAATCCACCGGCCTCGCGATGGTCGAGCCCGACATGGACGCGCTGCTCGAAGGGGGCAGCGACTACACCAAGCCGCGCCCGGCCTACGCGGGCCCGGCCACGCTGCGCGAGCTCCAGGCGAGCAAGGCCCCGGCCACACCCGAAGACGTCGAGCAGACGCACTACCTCGCAAGCGCCGGCTCGCCGGACGGCCATGCCGCGCGCGACGTTCCGCTGCGCACGCGCTTCGTGCAATGGGCGCGCGGCAAGGAGCCCTCGTTCATCGGTGCACCGGACTACGTCGGCGGGCGCTACGTCCTGGCCCAGGACGCGGCCGGCCTCAACCAGGGCGCGCCCGATGCGACCTTCCCGCTGCTCGGCCGCTCGCACGTGTACTCCAGCTTCGAGAGCGCGCGCGCAGCGGCGGCCGCGCATGCCAACGCCGAAGGCAGCAGCCTCGTGGGCGTGGTGCGGCTGATCGGCCCGAAGACCGAGATGGCCCAGGTCGCGGCCACCGGACGCTTCACCCAGGCGCAGGTCGACGGCATCGTCGGCGTGCGCCCCGACGGCGCGGTACATCCCGTCAGCATCAGCAACCGCCAGGCCGCGCATGCGCCGAAGCCCGGCGAGGTCTTCGTCGATCCGCACAAGACGATGGAGAAGAACGATCAGGTCATGACGCCGGCGCAGAAGAGGAAGATCTTCCTCAAGTCGGTGGGCTACATGGTCGGCACCGGCGCTGCCTTCTATGGCGCCGTGCGCTTCGGCGGCGCGGCACTGGGCCTGCACATGACCAACCCGGCGCTCGGCGTCGCCGGCGCTTCGCTCGGCGGCTACGTCGGTGCGCGCGCCGTGTTCCTTCGCTACGCCTACGAAGCCTTCTTCTACCGCGGCAGCATCGCGGGCCTGAAGCAGGGCGGCAAGATCCGGCTGCAGAAGTATCTCAACCCCAAGGACCAGGACACCTTCGCGCTGATCGGCAACATCGCCGACCCGGCCAAGCGCGAGGCCTCGCTGTTCCAGCTCAAGAGCCAGCTCGACAGCTGGCACGCGGCGCGGCGCGGCATCCAGGACCGCCACGACTATGCCAAGGCGCTGAGGATCCTGTCGAGGAACCCCGACAGCACAACCGCCCTCGACACGCTCTACAAAGGCGCCATCGAGCGCAGCGCTCGTCCGGTGATCGGCAAGCGCGGCTGGCTGAACCGGATACCGCCGGCGCTTCGCAACGACTACGCCCAGGCGCTGAAGGCCTTCAACGCAAACCCCCGCGACACCCAGGCCGCGGCGCTGCTGATGACCGCACCGGAAGTGGGACGCGGCACCCAGCATGCGGGATTCGTGCGCGGGCGCCTGCTGCGCAACGTGCCGGGCGCGGACCGCGCGCGCTACCGCGAGGCAGTGCAGACCATGGCGACCAGGAGCGGCGACGTCAACGCCGCTCTCAAGACACTCGAGGGCATTCCGCTCGACACCGTCGCGCGCCAGACCACGGGCGCCCGCGGCGCATTCCGCGGCATTCCGAAGGCCGACCGCCAGACCATCGCGATGGCGACGGAAACGCTGCGCGCCAACCCGTCGGACGAACGCTCGCGCGCGGTGCTGGACCAGAGCCCCGGCAAGCTCACTTCGCCGAACTCGCCGGTGGGCCGCGCGCTGTTCGGCGCACGCGTGCTGAGCTTCGGGCTGAGCCACTCGGCGGGCACGCGGCTGTACCTGAACCCATTCTTCGACGCGCCGAGCCACCAGTGGACCTGGGACATCACCACGCTCGACGGCGTGCGCCAGTGGATCGGCAACGAAGGCAGCCTGCACTATGCGGTGGGCAACGCCACCGGCCTCGGCGCCAGCGTGGCGAACCGCTACGCATCGATCGCGCAGGCGCGCAGCGGGCATGTCATGAGCGAGCGCGGATCGACCAAGGCCCCGGTACCCAAGGCCGGCGAGACGCCGCCGCCCAAGGCCACCACGGCGCCGCTCGACAAGGACGGCAATCCGCTGCCGGTCTACAAGGCCACCAACGGCTACTCGTGGTTCAGGCGCGTCCTCATCGGCCTGGGCAACCCGAAGGCGGTCACGCACGACGGCGTGGCACCCGACGGCGGCCCGATGGTCAAGCGCACCTTCACGCAGCGCCTGGCGCAGTTCTCGTCGTGGGGCGACTCCAGCGGAACCATCGGCCTGACGATCTCCGACAGCATCCAGGCCTACATGTACATACGCGCCGGCCAATGGGACCTCGCGACACCGCAGTTGGTGAAGGTGGCGAGCGACATAGGCATCTTCCGCGGCACGCAGAAGGACTACATCGACGAGTACCGCTCGAACCGGCAGATGGGCCCGATGGTCTACCACTCGCGCCTGACCAACTACTTCAACGCCCCGCTCGGAGAGGCCAGGACGAATCCGACCGAGACCTCGCACGGCTGGATCCGCCGCGGCGCGGCGCCGCTGGTGCTGCTCGGCGTGGCCGTCGCCGCGCGGGTGGCGGCCGAGGAATGGTCGATGCACGAGAAGAACAAGAAGCCGCAGCAGCCGGCCCCTACACCCACACCCACACCCACACCGACGCCCACTCCTTCGCAGACGACCACGCCGGTGCCGACCCCGTCCCCCACCCTGACGTTCACTCCGACACCGATACCCAAGTCGACGACAACGCCCAACCCGACACCGAATCCGAAGCCCACGCCTCCCCAGCATGGTGGCGTGCGTTTCATCGTCGACACGATGCAGCCCACGGCCGTCGAGCTTCAGGCGATGCTCGATGCGGGCACCGCGCAGGACCCGCTGCAGCCCGTCAACCCGGCGCTGTCGAACTTCCTCAACGTCGACCCGGGCCACTCCCAGCGTACGAAAGCGGCGGAGGTATTGCTCGCCTGACGTGGACGCGACCCGTGCGGGGCCGCGTGGGGTCGCGCGGCATCAGTCGACGATGCCGTTCCTCGCCGCCGGCGGCTGCAGCGCATCGAGCGCCGACAGCCGCCGGTACTCGCTCGGTGCCACCGCATAGGTGCTCATGAAGGTCTTGTGCAGGTGGCTCTGGTCGCTGAAGCCGGCTGCGTGCGCCGCATAGGTCACGCGGGCGCCGCCGGCCATGAGGTCGCGCGCGTATTCGATGCGGTGCCCCACCAGCAGCTCGTGCGGCGTGAAGCCCCACGCGTCCTTGAAGCGGCGATGCAGATGGATCGGGTGCCAGTTGACCGCCTCGGCAAGGTCGTCGAGCGTCAGGCGTTGCTGGAAGCCGGTGGCGATCAGGCCGTAGGAGCGGCGCAGGCGGTCGTCCGCTTCGCCTGACTCGGTCGTCTTGCCGGCTTGCAGCGGGATCCACTGCGCGAGCAGGCGGCGCACCAGTGCGCGCGCCGCGATGCCCGCGTCCTCGCGGCCCGTGTCCGCGATCTCGTGCAGCAGCCGGTGGCACTGCGCAAACTCGCGCCCCCAAGGCTCGCACGCGAACACCGAGACCGGTTCGGGCTCGGGCCCGTGCACGCCTTCGTCCGCCTCGGGCACCGGGTTCACGCAGCGTGCAACCGCCACGCTGCAGTACATCGCGTCCTCGCGCCAGGGCGTGCTTCGCGCCTTGATCGAGTGCCAGACCTGCGGACCGATGCGCAGCAGCGCACCAGGGGGCACCACGGTGACGCCGGCGCTGGTTCTCACATGCAACTCGGTGTCGGAAACCGACAGCGTGTAGCCGCCATGCCGGTGCGCCCGGATCTCTCGTTGAACGAACCGGTTGGCGGTGAACTGCAGGCCTGCCAACTCTTTGTCGCGCCAATAGGAAGATGCAAGAAGTTCCATGGAAGCTAAGAATCTACATGGCGGGAAAGCCGCCGCTTGCTAATGTCCCGGCATCGATTTGCGCCCACGGATCCAACGATTCAAGCGCATGAATGTGTGTCGATGGCGGGCTGGATTCTATGAATCCCGAACCGTTGCGACAACCGGAATTCCAACGGAGACAGAACCCATGAGACCGACCCTGCGTCACTGGCGCGCGCTGCTGTGCGGCGCGCTTCTCGCATGCCTTGCATGTCTTTCCAATGCGCAGGAACTGCGTATCGGGCTGAGCAGCAATCCTTCATCGGTCGATCCGCATTTCGTGAACAA
Source organism: Variovorax sp. 679 (assembly GCF_003952185.1). Lineage (GTDB taxonomy): Bacteria > Pseudomonadota > Gammaproteobacteria > Burkholderiales > Burkholderiaceae_C > Variovorax. The sequence continues at coordinate 192,700 of NZ_RXFS01000001.1, forward strand.
CGATGCGATCAGCGCGGTGGTGAGCCACGCCTACGAAACCCTCGTCGCGCTCGACGCCGACGCACGCCTGACACCCGCGCTCGCGACCTCGTGGCGCGCCGTCGACGACACCACCTGGGAGTTCAAGCTGCGCGACGGCGTGAAGTTCCACGACGGCAGCCCGCTCACCGCGCAGGACGTGGTGTTCTCGCTCGAGCGCCCCGCGACCATCGTCAACAGCCCGAGCTCGTTCGCCGCCTACACGCGTTCCATCACGGGCAAGAAGGTCGTCGACCGCCTCACGCTGCAGCTGACGACCGCCACGCCGGCACCGCTGCTGCCGAACGACCTCACGCGCATCTTCATCGTCTCGCGCAAGTCGGCCGAGAAGGCCAGCAGCGACGACTTCAACCAGGCGAAGGTGCAGGCCGGCACCGGCCCCTTCAGGCTCGTGAAGTTCACGCCCGGCACCGGCGTGCAGTTCGCGCGCTTCGACGGGTACTGGGGACCGAAGCCGGCGTGGTCCGGCGTCACGCTGCGCGCCCTGCCGGCCGAATCGGCGCGCATGTCGGCACTGCTGTCGGGCGACGTGGACCTGGTGGAGAACGTGCAGGCCAACCTGGTCTCGCAGTTCCGCCAGAACAAGAGCCTGAGCGTCTTCACCAAGGTGTCGAGCCGCGTGATGTTCCTCTACACCGACCATCGCGATACCTCGCCCTTCGTCACCGACAAGGACGGCAAGCCGCTCGATCGCAATCCGCTGAAGGACGCGCGCGTGCGCCAGGCGATCTCCAAGCTGATCGATCGCGGCGTGCTGGCCGAGCGCGTGCTCGACCAGCTCGGCGTGCCCACCGGCAACCTGGCCGCGAACGGCATGTTCGGCTTCAACCCCGAGCTCAAGCCCGATGCCGTCGACGTGCAGGGCGCGCGCCAGCTGCTCGCCGAGGCAGGCTATCCCGCGGGCTTCGGCCTCACGCTGTTCGGCCCGAACGACCGCTACGTCAACGACAAGCAGGTCGCACAGGCCATCGGCCAGATGCTCACCCGAGGCGGCATCGTGACCAAGGTGCAGGTCTCGCCGATGGCGACCTATGTCGGACGCGCCTCGAAGAAGGAACTGGGCTTCGGCCTGCTCGGCTGGGGCGTGGGCGGCGGCGAGCCCTCGGGCGCGCTGCGCGGCCTGCTCGCCACACCCGACAAGGAGCGCGGCATGGGCGCGACCAACTGGAGCAGCTACAGCAATCCGCAGTTCGATGCGCTGCTGAACGAAGCGCTCAACACCGTCGACGACGCGAAGCGCGAAGCCCTTTTGCGCAACGCCACCGCGCTCGCGCTGAAGAAGGACTACGCGATCATTCCGCTGTACCACCAGGTCTCGACCTGGGCCGCGCGCAAGGGCCTCACGATGGTGCCGCGCGTCGACGAGTTCACGCAGGCCCAGCAGGTCCATGCCGAGGCGGAGGACCGCAAGTGAGCGACATGTCCGACCTGCCGCATGTGCTCGACCACCTGCCGCCCGCGTTCATGGGCGCTTCGGCGCGCACGCTGCACGAGGTGCTGCCGGCACCGACGCTGATCCACCTGCCCGGCCTGCGGCCCCGGCCGGTGTTCGTCTCGGTGCTGCTGCATGGCAACGAGGACGCGGGCCTGCTGGCGCTGCAATCGGTGCTCGCGAAGTTCGGAAACCGGCCACTGCCGCGCGCCCTCTCGATCTTCGTCGGCAACGTGGAGGCCGCGCGCGCCGGCGTGCGCCGACTGGAAGACCAGCCTGACTACAACCGCATCTGGCCGAGTGCCGCTCCGGCCACACCGCACCAGCGCATGGCGGCGCGCGTGATGGAAGCGATGCGCGAGCGCGAGGTTTTCCTGGCCATCGACCTGCACAACAACTCGGGACGCAATCCGCTCTATTCCTGCCTGAGCTCTACCGGCGCGGAGCATCTGCGGCTCGCGCGCATGTTCTCGCCGCTCGCGGTGCTCATCCAGGCGCCGCAATCTCTGGGCGCCGCGTTCACGCCCATCTGCCCGACGGTGTGCTGCGAATGCGGCGAGATCGGCAACGCCGAGGGCGTGGCACAGGCCGCGACGCTCATCGAACGCTGCCTCGCCGACGACTTCGGAGACGGCACTGCCCATGACGACGCGAAGGCGATCGACATCTACCAGGCCTTCGCGATGCTCAAGGTCGCCGAGGGCCTCACGCTGAGCTGCGACGGCCAGGCCGCCGACCTCCAGCTGCCGCCGGAGATCGAGTCCTTCAATTTCCGCGCGCTCGAGCCCGGCCACGTGATCGCCACCACGCTGTCGCACCCCGACGCGGAACCGCTTCGCGCCTACCGGCTCGACGGCGAGGCGATCGCCGGCATGCTGGTTCGCAAGGGGGCCGACGTCTGCCTTTCGACGCACGCGGTCGCCGCCATGTTCACGCGCGACCTGCGCGCCATTCGCCAGGACTGCCTCGGCTACCTGATGCAACGCGTGCCCGCACACGCGCTCTAGGCCGCACGCACAACCTTCGATACAGGACCTTCATGCTGGTTTATGTGTTTCGTCGCCTGGCGCAGAGCGTCGGCGTGCTGCTTGCGATGTCGATGCTGGTGTTCGCCAGCGTCTACCTGATCGGCAATCCCGCCGACATCCTGATCAGCATGGATGCCGATCAGGCCGAGCGCGCGCGGCTCGTGCAGGCCATGGGCCTGGACCAGGCCCTGCCGCTTCAGTACTGGAACTTCCTGCAGCACGCGCTGCGCGGTGACCTGGGCAACTCCTTCGTGCACGGCGTGCCCGCGATCTCGCTGGTGTTCGAGCGGCTTCCCGCCACGCTCGAGCTGGCCTGCGTCGCGATGCTGATCGCCATCGCGCTGGGCGTGCCGCTCGGCCTGTGGGCCGGCCTGCGGCCTCATTCGTGGATCGGCAGGAGCATCATGACAGGCTCGATCCTGGGCTTCTCGCTGCCGACCTTCTGGGTAGGGCTGATGCTCATCGTCGTGTTCGCGGTGCAGCTGGCCTGGCTGCCCGCGGGCGGACGCGGGCCGACGCGCGAGGTGCTGGGGCTTTCGCTGTCGATCTTCAGCGTAGAAGGCTGGAAGCACCTGCTGCTGCCGGCGGTGAACCTCGCGCTCTTCAAGCTCGCGCTGGTGACGCGGCTCACCCGGGCCAGCACGCACGAGGCATTGACGCAGGACTACGTCAAGTACGCCCGCGCCAAGGGCCTCTCGCCGGCGCGCGTGGTGGGCGTGCACGTGCTCAAGAACATCCTCGTGCCGATCGTGACGGTGGTGGCGCTGGAGTTCGGCGCGCTGGTCGCGTTCGCCGCCGTGACCGAGACCATCTTCGTGTGGCCCGGCGCGGGCAAGCTGATCATCGAGTCGATCGGCTCGCTCGACCGCCCGGTCATCGTCGCCTACCTGCTGGTGGTGGTGTCGATGTTCACCCTGCTCAACCTGCTCGTGGACATCGCGTACTCGAGCCTCGACCCGCGCGTGCGGCTCGACGAACAAAGCGCATGACGACCATGTTCGAAGAAGACGAATCCCCCCTGCGCCGCCTGCTGCGGCAGTACGCCCGCTCCAGGCTCGCCGTGCTCGGCGCGGCCGTGCTGCTGGCACTGATGCTCGCCGCGCTGTTCGCGCCCCTTCTCGCGCCGCAGAACCCGTACGACCTCGCGCAGCTCAATATCCTCGACTCGCGCCTGCCGCCGGGCTCGCACGGCGGCAACGATGCCGCCGGCCAGGGCAAGCTCTACCTGCTGGGCACCGACGACCAGGGTCGCGACATGCTCTCGGGCATGCTCTACGGGCTGCGCATCTCGCTGGGCATCGGCGTGGTGGCCACGCTCGCGGCACTGTCGCTGGGCGCGACGCTGGGCCTGCTAGCAGCCTACGCCGGCGGCCGGCTCGATGCGCTGCTCATGCGCATCGTGGACATCCAGCTGTCGTTTCCCGCGATCCTGGTCGCGCTGGTGCTGGTCACCGTGCTCAAGCCGGGCGTCGGCAATGTCGCCATCGCGCTGGTGGCGGTGCAATGGGCCTACTACGCACGCACGGTGCGTGCCGCGGCGCTCGTCGAGCGCCGCAAGGAATACATCGAGGCCGCGCAGGGCCTGGCGCTGAGCGATGCGCGCATCGTCCTGCGGCACCTGCTGCCCAACTGCCTGCCGCCGGTGATCGTGGTGGCCGCGCTGCAGGTGGCCAACGCGATCTCGCTGGAGGCCACGCTGTCCTTCCTGGGGCTGGGCGTGCCGATCACCGAGCCCTCGCTCGGCCTGCTGATCGCCAACGGCCAGCAATACCTGCTGGCGGGCAAGTACTGGATGTCGCTCTACCCCGGCGTCCTGCTGCTTCTCACGATCCTCGCCATCAACCTCGTGGCCGACCAGCTGCGCGACGTGTCGAACCCGAGGCTGCAGAAACAATGACGAGCGCATCTCAACCCGTTCTGCTCGTCGAGGGCCTGAAGACGCAGTTCGCCACGCGCGCCGGCATCGTCAAGGCCGTGGACGACGTGTCGTTCTCGATCGAGCGCGGCCAGATCATGGGCCTGGTCGGCGAATCGGGCTCGGGCAAGTCGATGACCGGCTACTCGCTCATCGGGCTGATCGACCCGCCGGGCCAGGTTGTCGCAGGCCGGCTGCGCCTCGCGCCGCGCAACGGCGAGGTGCTCGACCTGCGGCGCCTGTCGCCGCGCGCGCTGCAGGGCGTGCGCGGCAACCGCATCGCGATGATCTTCCAGGATCCGATGATGACGCTGAACCCGGTGCTGCGCATCGACACGCAGATGATCGAGGCGGTGCGCGCGCACCACCGGGTCAGCGAGCGCGTGGCGCGCGAACGCGCCGCCGCGGCGCTCGCCAAGGTCGGCATCCCGTCGCCGCACGAGCGGCTGCTGGCCTATCCGCACCAGTTCTCGGGCGGCATGCGCCAGCGGGTGGCGATCGCGATCGCGCTGCTCAACGAGCCCGACGTGATCATCGCGGACGAGCCGACCACGGCGCTCGACGTCACGGTGCAGGGCCAGATCCTCGCGCAGATGCAGAGCCTGTGCCGCGCCTCGGGCACCGCGCTGATCTGGATCTCGCACGACCTGTCGGTGGTGGCGGGGCTGGCCGACACGGTCTCGGTGATGTATGCCGGGCGCATCGTCGAGCAGGGCCCCGTGGCCGAGGTGCTCGACCGGCCGCGCCACCCGTACACGCGCGGACTGATAGCGAGCGCGCCGTCGCGCAACCCGCGCGGACGCCCGCTGCAGCAGATCCCGGGCATGACGCCCTCGCTGCTCGCGCTGCCGCAAGGCTGCGCATTCCAGGCGCGCTGCGCCAGCGCGGACGTGGTCTGCCGCAACGAGCCGCCGCTGGTGGCGCTCGATGGCCGCAGGCTGCGCTGCTTCCACCCGGCGCCCCTGCCCTCTCCCTGTGCGATTGCGAACTGACACCATGGACACCGTCACCCCGTTGCTCGAACTGCGCGCCAGCGCCAAGCGTTTCGTCCGCAAGCCCGATGCCGCGGCGAAGATCGCGCGCCTGTTCGGCGCCCCGGTGCCGTCGCGCACCGTCCACGCCGTCGACGGCGTCTCGCTCGCCGTGCACCCCGGCGAAGTGGTGGGGCTGGTGGGCGAATCGGGCTGCGGCAAGTCGACGCTCGGGCGCATGGCCGCGGGGCTGCAGTCTCTGAGCGAGGGCGAGCGGTGGTGGCAGGGCGAGAACGCCGAGCTGCGCAAGCGTCGCCTCTCGGCGAGCGAGCACCGGCGCGACATGCTCGGCGTCCAGATGATCTTCCAGGACCCGTATGCGAGCCTCAATCCGCGCATGCGGGTGCGCCAGATCATCGGCGAGGCGCCCGTGGCGCACGGGCTGGTCGAGGCCGGGGACCAGGAGGCGCACGTGGCCGCGCTGATGCAGAAGGTCGGCCTCGACCCCGGCTTCATGCGCCGCTTTCCGCACCAGTTCTCGGGCGGCCAGCGCGCGCGCATCGGCATCGCCCGCGCGCTGGCCGTGCGGCCCCGGCTGCTGATCTGCGACGAGGCGGTGGCCGCGCTCGACGTGTCCATCCAGGCGCAGGTGATCAACCTGTTCATGGCACTGCGCGAGGAGCTCGCCCTCACCTATCTCTTCATCAGCCACGACCTCGGTGTGGTGCGGCACATCAGCGACCGCGTGGTGGTGATGTACCTTGGCCGTGTGGTCGAGTCGGCGGGCGCCGACGCGCTGTTCGAGCAGCCGCTGCATCCCTACACCGAGGGTCTGCTGGCCGAGGCGCCGAAGCTGGAGGTGCGCAAGAAGGCCTTCGTGGCGATCCGGGGCGAGATCCCCTCGCCGCTGAATCCGCCGCGCGGCTGCCATTTCCATCCGCGCTGCCCGCGCGCGACACGGCGCTGCGCCGAGGAGATACCGGTGCTCGCGCGCGTGGGTGTCGACCATTGGGTCGCCTGCCATCTGATCGAGCGGGCGGGCGGCGCATGAAGATCGTCGTCATGTGCTGGCTCGCGCGGGCATCGGTCGATGTCTTCGTCGCGCGCAACATCGTGCTGCGGCCCGATCTCGCGGCCAAGGCGCCGCAGCACGTTGCATCCGAGCTCGCCGCGCTCGCGCCCGACGTGGTGATCGCGCGCGAGTCGCAGTTCGAGCTGGTGGCGGCCGTCGCGGCCGGGCTCGCGGATTGCCGATTCGTCTTCTACAGCCTCGCGTCCTCGCGGGCCGCCATCGACACCTCGGCGCTCGCGGCACGCTGCGCCTTCGCCACCGGATCGACCTGGGAGCGCGCCGAGTATGAAGCCTTCGTGCTCGCCGAATCGCTGTGCCGGCCGCGGCCCGGGCAGCCCGCCGGCGCTTCGGCAAGCGCACCGGGCGAGGTGATGCTGGTGGGCGCAGGCGTGGTCAACCTGGTCACGGCGCTGGCGCTGTGCCGGCGCGGCCATCGGGTCTCGGTGTTCGACCGCATGGCCGATCCGCGCGGGCATGGCGAATCGCATCCCGAACGCGCGGGAGCGACCTTCGGCGGAAGGGACGCGCGCATCTTCTCGTACAACGAGTCGCGACATCACCTGGCCTGCTCGCCGCTGTACACGCCGCAGGACCTGCCGCGCTTTCGCCTCGGAATCGCACAGGACGGATGGCTGTCGCGCCGCTACGAGTCGCTTTCGGAAACCGACCGCCGCTGGATCGCCCAGCTCGAGCAGGTGCCGCCCTGGGCAGCGCTGCTGTACGGCAACGACATCGTCGGCTTCAACCGGCAGAGCCACCGGCTATGGCACGAGATCTTCAGCCTCTACCCCGAACTGCTGCGCGAGACGCACCATGTCGGGCGGCTGCTGCGCGTCTACCCGAGCGATGCTTCCCTGCGCGCGGGACGCACGGCCGAGGCCGAGATCGGCGCCCTGCTCGGCGAGGTGCCGCTTGCACGGCTGCGCGAGCGGGAGCCCGCGCTGGGCGACGCGATCGACAGCGGCGCCATCGCGGGCGCGCTCGAAGTGCAGGGCTTCTCGCTCAACATCGTCTCGTTCTGCCGCAACCTGATCGCGCTGCTCGAGCACCTCGGCGCGCGCTTCCACTGGCAGCAGGAAGTAAGCGAGGTGCGGTACGCGGATTCGGGCGCGGTGACGGGCATCGTGGTCGACGGCAAGCTGCGGCGCGCCGACCACTACGTGCTCTCGCCCGGCGCACAGGCGCGCACCCTCTCCACGAAGACCGATGGGCTGGCCGCGATCGGCGCGATGGTCGGCATGTGGGTCACGCTGCCGAACGACGGCGCCGCGCTGAACACGCCGCTGAAGGTGCGCCGGCGCGCATTCGCCAGCAGCGAGGCGGCCCAGGGCGCCAACGTCGTGCCGGGCCGCGACGCCGCCGGGCGGCCGGTGCTGCACTGCAGCTCGGGGCATGGCTTCGTCGGTGTCTCGGCCGACGACGTGCGGCTGGCCGACCTGCCCGAGCTCGCGCGCTGCGTGATGGAGACAGCGGAGGAACTGTTCGCCGACAAGTTCCAGCGTGCCCGGCAGGCCGGCATGCTCGGCGAGCGCCCGGGCTTCTGCGTACGTCCATGGACGCCCTCGGGCCTGGGCGTGCTGGAGGTGCAGGAGAGCGACGCGGGCGGCAAGCTGGTGCTCAGCGGCGGCCACAACACCGGCGGCTTCGCGCAGTCGCCGGCCGTCGCCGAGGCCGTGGCATGCGCGCTGGAGACGCGCCCGCACGCCATGCACACGCTCTACCACCCACGGCGCTTTGCCGATGTGTTCGAGGTGACGCTGTGAGCACGCGCCAGACATCGCTCACCGCGCTGTTGCGCGACGGCCTGCGCGGCGGGGCGACGACGATGTGGATCGATGCCGAAGGCTCGATGCGCCGCGACGACTTCGCGGCGCTCGTGGTCGCGCAGGTGGCACTGCTGCGCCGGCAGGGCATGAAGGCCGGCGATCGCGTGGCGCTGCACGGCGTGGCTTCGCGCGGCCTGGTGGCCATGCTCGTGGGCTGCCTGCTCGAAGGCGTGGTTGCCGTGCCGGTCGACTCGGCGCTGCCGCGCGCGCGCAAGCAGGCGATGGTGGAGGCGTCGGCTCCCAAGCTGGCGATCGAGTTCGCGGCGCAGGCACCGCTCGACGCAGCCGGCATCAGATGCGTCGCGGGCGTGCCGCTGCCGCAAACCGGATGGACGCTGGACGACCTGGGCCTGCCCGAGGTCGCGCCCGACGCTGGCTGCTACATCTTCTTCACTTCCGGCACGACCGGAAGGCCCAAGGGCATCCTCGGGCGGCGCGGCGGGCTCGCACACTTCCTGGCGTGGGAAGCCGGCATGCTCGGCCTGCAGCCCGGCGACCGCGTTGGCGTTCTTACCCGCCTGTCGTTCGACGTGGTGCTGCGCGACCTGCTGCTGCCCATCGTGGCAGGCGTGACCGGGTGCCTGCCGCCTGCCGACTCCCCGATGACGCCGGCCGAAATGCCCAACTGGCTGGCCGCAATGGCCGTCAGCGTGCTCCACACGGTGCCTTCGCTGGCCCAGGCCTGCCTGGCGGGTCTGCGCTCCAACACCCGCAACGGCACGCTGCGCCACACGCTGTTCGCGGGCGAGCCGCTCGGCGGCGCACTGGTCGGTCGCTGGCGCGCGGCATTTCCGGCGAGCGCGATCTACAACCTGTACGGCCCCACCGAGACCACGCTCGCGAAGTTCTGCGCCCGCGTGCCCGCCCCCGCGCCCGAGGGCATCCAGTGCTGCGGCCTGCCGCTGCCCGAGGTGGGCGTGAGCATCCTCGACGAGGCACTGCAGCCACTCGGCACGGGCCGTGTCGGCGAAGTCGCCATTCGCACGGTGCATGGCTCGCTCGGCTACCTGGACCCTGCGGAGCCCTCGTCCACGCGCTTCATCGAGCTCGACGGGCTGCCGGCCTACCTGAGCGGCGATCTCGGCTTCCTCGACAAGAGCGGCGCGCTGCACCTGCGCGGCCGCAAGGACCACCAGGTCAAGATCCTCGGCACCCGCATCGAGCCCGCGGGCATCGCGGCGGTGCTGCAGTCGCACGAAGCGGTGATCGACGCGGCCGTCGTGTGCATGCAGAACGAAGAAGGCGAAGCACAGCTCGTGGGCTACTTCTGCACGCGGTCCGACGCGCAGGCCCTGCGCCGGCGCCTGCGGCCCTTTCTCGCCGAGCGCCTGCCGGCAGCGGCGGTACCAGGCCACCTGATCGCGCTCGACGCCCTGCCGCTCACGGCCAACGGCAAGCTGGATCGCGCACGCCTGCCCATGCCGGCGTCGCGCACCGCCACCACCGCCGACACCGAAGCGGACGCCGACGAACTCGCGCTCGGCGTGGCCGCCGCGATCGCGCGGGTGCTGCAGCAGGCGCAGGTTAGCGTCGACGACGATTTCTTCGCGCTCGGCGGCGACTCGCTCGCGGCGATGCGGCTGTGCGCCGAACTCGAAGCGCAGCTCGGCGTGCATGCGCAGCCACTGCTGCTGATGCATGCGCCCACCGCGCGCGAGCTGGCGCAGCAGCTGCAGGCGGCCGGCTCCTTCGCGCCGGCACCGATCCCGCCCGCGCCGCGCACCCGCTGGTTCACGCTGAGCCCGCAGCAGCGGCGCTACTTCCGCACCTTCTGCGCGGGAGGCAACCGCAACTGGTGCAACATGGTGGCGCTGTTCGAGCTGCCCGACGGCGTCAATGCCTATGCGGTGGGCCGTGCGCTGACCGAGATCGCGCTGCGCCACGACAGCCTGTGCCTGCGCTTCGGCCACGACGGGGAAGGCCTCGTGCGCCAGACGATCGTGGCGACGACGGATGTCCAGGTGGCGCAATGCGACCTGGGCGCGCTCGACGCGGCGGCACTCGCGCGGCGCATCGGCGCGATGCGGGTGGCCGAGGGCGAGGCGGAGATCGCGCTCTTCGCCGATGCGCCGCTTTTTCGCGCCACCCTGCTCGCCCTGCCCGGCCAGCGGCGCCGGCTGCTGTGGACCGTTCATCACCTGGTCAGCGACGGCACCAGCCAGGGCCTGCTCGCGCGCGAGCTGGCCGACCGCCTCGCCGGTCGGCCCTGGGCCACGGATGCCCCGCCGTCGATACGCGACATCGCAGCCTGGGCCGGCGCGCGCAACGATTCTGCGCAAGCCGCGCGCGCGCACTTGCGCGCATTGTTCGGCGCGCCCTACCGCCACCGCTACCTGCCGGACAGGCTGCGCTGCGACGATCCGCAACGCTGCCACGCGATGGAAGCCGCCCTGCACGGCACGCTGCGCGACACGGTCCGCGCGGCGGCGCGGCGCCTGAAGTGCACGCCCTACGTGCTGTACGTGGCCGCGTATTTCCGCTGGCTCGCAACGCTGACCGAATGCGACGACCTGGTGGTCGTGACGCCGCTGGCCGGCCGCGCCCATCCGCAGGTCGCGCAGACCATCGGCGATTTCATCAACCTGGTGCCGTTGCGCATCGAGCGCCTGGGCGCGCTGCCGGCACGCCAGCTGGTCGAGAGCGTGCACGACGGCATCGCGCTCGCCGCGCGCAACCAGGAACTGCAGTTCGACGAGATCCTCGACGAGCTCGGCGTGCCCTTCGATGCGGATCGCAACCCGCTGACCGGCTTCTCGCTCAACTTCATGCCGCAGGCGACGGGCGATGCACCCGCCCTCGCGACGGTGCGGCACGCGGACCGCGGCTACCGGCTGAAGTACGACCTGCTGATGCTGATCCGCGGATGGCACGACGCCACGCACATCGAGATCCAGTACCGCGCCGGCCTGTTCACGCCGGCCGCGGTCGAGGAGTGCTTCACCGACTACTGCACGCACCTGGAGGCCTTGAGCCATGCCTGAGAAGCCGACCATGAATCCCGCGCCAATGGGCGAATACGTCTTGCTGGTGCTGCTCTCGATCCTCTGGGGCGGCTCCTTCACGCTGATCAAGGTCGCGGTGGCCGACTTTCCACCGGCCACGCTGGCCGCGGTGCGCATCCTGCTCGGCGGCGCGCTGCTGGGCGTGGTGGCCGTGGCCAGGGGCCTCGCATTCCCGACGCGCGCCAGCCGCTGGGGGGCGCTCTGGGTGCAGGGGCTGCTGCAGGGCGCGCTGCCGTTCACGCTGATCGGCTGGGGCGAGCTGCACATCGCGAGCGGGCTCGCGGGCGTGCTCAATGCGACCGTGCCGCTGTTCGCCTTCCTGCTTGCCGTGTTCGTCGTCGGCTCGGCGCCCTTCGTGCTCACGAAGTTCCTGGGCGTCCTGCTCGGGCTCGCGGGCGTCGCCGGGATCGTCGGGCACGGCTCCTCCATCGCCGCGCTCGGCCAGAGCGACTTCCTGGCGTCCATGGCGGTGCTGGGCGCGAGCGCGTCGTATGCGTGCGGCGCGGTGTTCGGCCATCGCTTCGGCGACCAGCCCGCCGTGGTCACCGCGGCCGGCTCGCTGCTGTGCGGAGGGGCCACGATGCTGCCGTTCAGCCTCGCGCTCGACCGGCCCTGGACGCTCGCGCCCAGCCTCGAGGCCACGCTGGCGCTGCTGGCCCTCGCGCTGCTGTCGACCGCGCTGGCCAGTGTGGTCTTCTTCCGGCTGATCCGCACGCTGGGCCCGGTCACCACCACCAGCAACGCCTACCTGCGGGCGCTGGTGAGCGTGGCGTTCGGCGTGGTCTTTCTTGCCGAGCCCCTCAGCTGGAGCCTGCTGGCCGCGAGCGCGCTGATCGTCGCCGGCGTCGTGCTCGTCACGCGGCCGGGCAGGCCGGGCCGGGAGCTGCGTCGTGCGGGCTGAGATCGCGATCGTCGGCGTCGGCCCCTGGGGCCTGGCAGTGCTCGACCGGCTCGTCACCGCCGCGAGCCGGCAGCCGCGGCTCGCGCTCACGGTGCACCTGATCGACCCCGACGAGCCGGGCCCGGGCCTGCACAAGCCGCAGCAGGAAGACTTCCTGCTGCTCAACACCGTCACCGGCCAGCTCGACAGCTTCAGCGCTCGCCACTTCGGCGAGCCGCCGCTCACGGGCGCCATGCCGTTCATCGACTGGCTGCGCGAGGCGCGCGACATCGAGGCCGATGCCAACGGCTTCCTGCCGCGCGCGCTCTTCGGCGACTACCTGCGCCACGTGCACGCGGTGCTGTGCGACAACGCGCCGTCGCACATGCGGATCTTGCAGGTGCGCCAGCGCGCGCTCGATGTCTCTCTCGCGGCCGACGCGAAGGCGCGCGTGCGCCTGGGCGACGGCTCGGCGCTCACCGTGGACCATGTCTTTCTCTGCACGGGCCACGGGCTGGCGCATGCCGCCGGCGGGCAGGCTCCGTCGCCGGCGAAGCCGATCGATCCGTACCCGCTGGCGCCGCTCCAGGCGCGCATCGAGGCCGGCTCGGCGGTGGGCATCTCGGGCACCGGGCTGGCGGCGGTCGACGTGGTCGCCGCGCTCACCGTGGGCCGCGGCGGACGCTTCGTGCGCGAGGAAGACGGCATGCTGCACTACCTGCCGGGCGGGCGCGAGCCGGTGATGTTCGTGCACTCTCGCAGCGGCACGCCGTTCGCATGCCGGCCCGCGCAATCGCTCGACCTGTCGGGCAGCTTCGCGCCGATCTTCTGCACCGAGGCCTACCTGGCCTTGCGGCGGGCGGCCCGCGGCCCCGCAGGCCTGCAGCTCGACGAAGACCTGCTGGCGGTGCTCGCGGCCGAGATGCGCGCCGCCTACCTGATGCGCGCACTGGCGCTGTCGCAGGGCGCCGACGCGGCCGCGGCCTGCAGGCGCGCGCTCGCCGTGCTCGCACCGGCCGAGGTCAGGGATTTCTGCGAAGCAGCCCTACCGTCGATGGCGTGGTTCTCGCCCGAGACGCTGCTCGCGCCCTCCCCCTCGCCTTCATTTCCCGGCGCGGCAGATTTCAATGCCGCCTTCGCGGCACGCCTGCGCTTCGACGTGGAGGAGGCGCGCAAGGGCGAGGCGCACAGCCCGTACAAGTACGCGGTGGAGCTTCTGCGCGTGCTGCGCGGCTTCATCCGCCAGGCGGTGGAGTTCGACGCGCTCGCACCGGCGTCTCGCCACCGCTTCTTCGACGTGGTGGCGCCACGGATCTCCCAGCTGGTCGTGGGCCCGCCGATAGCGCGCGGACTCGAATGGCTGGCGCTGATGCGCGCCGGCCTGCTGCGCGCCGATCTCGGCCCGGCGCCCACGCTCGAGCGCGATGCGGCGCTCGGTGTGTGGCGGGCGCGCTCGAGCGCCTTCGAAACGCCCTTCGTGGCCTGTCTCGACCACCTGGTGCATGGCCGCGCGGGGCACGGCGCGATCGACATCGCGGACGACTCCCTGCTCGCCGCGCTCTACCGCTCGGGCCTTTGCGCCGGTGCGGCACCGGTGCCCCCTGAGGACACGCGAAGGCGGGTGCCGCGCACCGACACCATCGGGCATCCGCTCGATGCGACAGGCCTGCCGGTGCACCAGCTCACGCTGCTCGGCGTGCCCACCGAAGGCCTGCGCTACTTCAACCACTACCTGCCTTCGCCCAAGAGCCGGTCGCGGGTCTTCGACAGCGTGCAGTCGGCGCTCGATGCGCTGTGGGAGCGGCTCGCATCCGCGCACCGTGGCGAGGGCGCGCGGACGACCGGCACGCCGGCGCTCGAACGCGACTGACCTTGTCCCGAAGGAGCCGTACGGCGCGCACCGACGACGCCTCGGGATCTTCGGGAAGCCCCTCTCGCGGCGGCGGACGACGCGGCAACGATGCCGCTTCGGTCAACTTGCAGGGCAGGAGATTTCAGCCATGGACCGCCTCTTCGCCCATTTCGCCAACAGGATCGCGCACGTCGCGGGAAGTCCCGCCACCTTCCTGGCCTGCGTGCTGCTCGTCATCGCATGGGCCGCGGCCGGGCCCGTCTTCCACTTCTCGGAGAACTGGCAGCTGGTCATCAACACCGGCACCACCATCGTGACCTTCCTGATGGTGTTCCTGATCCAGAACACCCAGAACCGCGATGGCGCGGCGCTGCAGACCAAGCTCGACGAACTCATCCGCTCATCGGCCGCGCACAACGAGTTCATGGGCATCGAGAAACTCACCGACGAGGAGCTGAGCGCGCTGCACGCGCAATGCGAGGCCGCGGCCAGGAAAAGCCAGGCGACGCTCGAGCGCACGCGCGCCGAACGCCGCCGGCGCGGCCACACGCAGCCCGGGCCGCAGGCGCATTGAAGGGGCCGACGCACGAATGGCTCGAGCGCGCAGTTGCCGGAACAGTCCCTAGGCGCACTCGGGCGCGACAGTGTCCAGCACCCTGGCAAGGTGCTCGACGAGCCGCGCGGAATAGGCCTGCGCAGGATGGAGGATGTCCGCCATTTCGGTGGGCTGCACCGGCACGCTGCCCCAGTCGGCAAAGGGCACCGCCATGTCCCTGGCCACGCGCCGCACGACCGCGTCGCCCTGCGCACGGACCTGCGCCCCGGTCAGCGTGCGCGACAGGCCGGTCAGCACCACGTGACGGCCCTCCGCCCTCGCCTTCACGATCATGGCGCGCAACGCCCCGTCCAGGGGCAGTCCCTGCATGGCATCGTTGAGCCCGTGCTCGATGACCACGATGCGGCCCGAGCGCTCCTCGCCCGCGAACGAAGCCGAACGGGCACTCGCCGTCTCGCCGTTCACCGAACGATCGACCACCTTGTATCGCGGGCGCAGCCTGCGCAGCGCGGCCGCCGGCGGCTCCTGCAGGCGCTTGTCACCCAGGTAGCCGCCATGAAGGATCGAGTCGCCGTACAGCTCGACGCTGCAGACGGCTTCGGGCTTCGCGGCAGCCATGCCTGCCGGCCCATTCACGGGCGCAGCCGCGGCTGGCACCGCGAGGGCGCGGTTTTCCGGCGGCGCGACACGGGATGGCGAACAGCCGGCGGCGAGCACCGCGCCCAGAACCGCGGCGATGGCGATCTGTCGGCGTCTCGCCCGGCGGAGCGGAATGCGGGGGAAAAGTCGGGTGGGATGAGGCACCCACCGACACTAGGGAGCAATCGAGGGGAAATTGTGGAGATGGCCTTGAGGCTGGCGGGAACGATCAGCTTTTCCCGGAAGCAAGGCCTCGAGCGCCCCGCCTGCTCTCCCGGAACAGGACGATCAACCCCGAAATAAAGAAGTACACGGCCCCAACCGCCGCATAGCCGCCAATCGTCTGCAAGACAGGCGCGCTACCACCCTGCTGCGCCACAAAGAACCCACCAGCCAGGGCAGACTGCGCTCCACTCAGCATCATCACCCACTGCCCCCCGTTGTCCTTGCGGCGACGCACGGCCGTCGCCAGCTGCAGCAGGCCTGCGACGATGGCCCAGACCCCGAAGATCGCCAGCACGATCTGCAGCTCGAACACGAAGGCGCCCGCAACCGCGAGCGTGACCAGCGCGCTGATCCAGATGTTGATCAACTGCGTGGCATTGGCCTTGGCACCGCCCGTCATCCTGACGTCCAGCAGGTTCGCAAGGGCATCCCAGGCGGGATAGACGATCAGCAGCGCGGCTGCCAAGACGGGCGAATGCTTGGCGATGGTGAAGCTCGCCGCGACCCACGCGAAGGAAAAGGCAGCGCGAACGAGGTAGTAGTTGCGCAGCCAGGCGGCTCGCTGGGATTCGGTTTTCAAGGTGTCTGACATGGAAGATGGGGCGGCTGAAGCCGCGAGTTGAGAAGGCTCCAGCTCATCGAGGAGCGAACGGTGCAACGATTCTTCTGCGCCCTCGCCCCACGCGGTATCCGTCGGATGACCGACACGGGCCCCAATGGAACTGTGCGATGCTGCGTGCCCGCCGCAGCGATTCACGCCCCATGTCCGACGACACGACGACCATCACTGTTTTCGACGCGGTCCGCGCACTGGCCTTCATCGGCGACCTGAGCATGGGCCAGCCGACCGACCATTCGCTGCGCACGGCCTGGCTCGCCGGGAAGATCGCGGCCGAGGCCGGCTGCGACGCCGCCCAGGTCGAGGCCGTGCGGCATGTCGCGCTGCTGCGCTGGTCGGGCTGCACCGCCAATGCCCAGGAGTTCGCCGACTTCCTCGAAGACGACGTGCAGGGCCGGCGCGCCCTGCTTGCGTCGCCTGCACCCCGCATTCGCCAGCCGCACATCAGCGGGCCGGTGCCCGACGCGGTGCTGGCAATGGCCGACATCCATTGCGAGATTGCCGGCGACATCGCCAACACGCTGGGGTTGAGCCGCGAGACCGAAGCAGCCCTGCGCGCGGTGTTCGAGGCCTACGACGGCAGCGGCATCCCCGGCGTGCTGCAGGGCAACGAGGTTCCGCTCGCGACCTACGTCGTGGCGCTGGCGAGCGACCTGGAGATCTTCGGTCGCCTCTACGGAATCGACGAAGCGCTCACGCTCGCTCGCGGACGCGCGGACAGCCTCTACCCGGCCTTTCTCGTCGATGCGAGCACGCCTCGTGCATTGGCATGGATGAAGGAGCTGGATTCCCCCGTCGCGCCATGGACCGAGCCCGCCGAACAGCCCCCTTCGATGCTCCGGCGCATGGGACTGGAACTCGTCGGCGACGTGATCGACCTCAAGCTGCCCTGGATGACTGGCTACTCGCGCCGCGTGGCCCGGCTGGCGCGCGACTGCGGCGCGCAGCTCGGCCTGGACGAGGCGGCCTGCGACCGCACGTACAAGGCGGGCCTGATCCACGGCATCGGGCGCGCGGCGGTTCCCAATGCCATCTGGAATGCGCCCGAGCCGCTGCCGGCTTCGTCGCTGGAGCACGTGCGGCTCGTGCCGTACTGGACTTCCCGCGCCGCAGGGCAGATCGACGGCCTTACAGCGGAAGCGGAGATCGCGTCCTTCGCCTTCGAGCGGCGCGACGGCTCCGGCCACTTTCGCGGTCGCTCGGGCTCGGCTATGCCGCTGGAGGGGCAGATCGTCGCGGCGGCCCAGCAGTGGCAATCGCACCGCACCCGTCGTCCGTGGCGGCCTGAACTCACGGAGGCGCAGGCGCTCGACAGCATGAAAGAAGACGTCAAGGCGGGCCGCTTCGACGAGGAAGTCGTCACGGCGCTGCTCGCATGCGTCCTGCCGGGCACCTCATCATCAAAGCCCGTTTCGCCGCCACAAGGCGACGCGTCTCTTTCACAGCGCGAGCTCGAGGTGCTGCGCAGCATCAGCCAAGGCCACAACACGAAGGAAGTCGCCCGTGCGCTGGGCATCAGCCCGAGCACGGTGCGCACTCATGTCGAGCGCCTGTTCCAGAAGCTCGGATGCACGACCCGTGCGGCCGCGACGCTGAAGGCCGCGACCAGGGGGCTCATCTAGCAGCAACGGCGGCACGCAACGACTGCAGCGTGCCCTCGGCCGCCTCGATGCGCCGACGCAGCTCCTCGTTGACGACGCGTACCAGCGCGCTGAGTTCAGAGCGGCTGGAGCAGACTTCCTCCGTCTCATTCACTCGCTGCGGGCCGATGAGTCTTTCGAGGCCGGCATACGCGTGCCGCACTTCGTGAAGGCTCTCGACGTCGTCGCAAGCCTGCAGAGCAAGCGATTCGACGCCTGCCGCTTCGGAAGAAGATTCGGGAAATGAAGAGACACGCGCGGACGCGCGAGCGGATGCAGCCATGAACGGCCTCCAAGGGTTTCGGTTTGCTGAAACCGACGCACCCGAGTCCAAGCGGGGGCGGCGGCTCGACGGGTTGGACTACCGGGAAACCACTTGCGTGAAACCGGCCGGGCTTGCGCCCGCCCATCGAGCCGCCAAAACTGGAAGCACGAACGACAAAGCCGCATACCCTGCGGGGTGACTGCGGCTTGCGTCGCAGCGATTTCAACGGGAGTCCAAGCCCGATCACGCCTTTTCTTGACGTGACGGGGCGCAGTATAGCTACGGAGGTATTCATCGCATCCGCCCCAGAACAGGCGATGCCCCTACAGCCGACGGCCTCATCCCGGAAGCTGGAACAATCCAGCCACCATGGACGGTCTGGACCTCATCAAAACATTTCGCGAAGTTGCCTTCCGGCGCAGCTTCTCCCGCGCGGCGATCTCGCTGGGCATGTCCAAGGCCACTGTGAGCCGCTACGTGGCCGAGCTCGAAACCCGAAGCGGCGTGCGGCTGCTCAACCGGTCCACCCGCTCCCTGAGCCTGACGGACGCAGGCGAGGTGCTGCTGGAGCGCAGCACGCAACTGGTGACGATGGCCGAGAACACGCTGAACGACCTGCAGGCCCATGGCTCGCATCCGCGCGGGCGCCTGCGCATGAGCGCGCCGCACGGGCTGATCGCCGGCTGGCTTTCTGACGTGATCGCGGGCTTCATCAAGCGCTACCCCGACGTGTACGTGAGCCTCGTGTTCACCAACGACGACCTCGACCTGATCGAGGAAGGCATCGACATCCATCTGACGGGCGGGCGCATCGACGACATGAACCTGATCGTGCGCCGCCTCGTGCAGTTCGACATGGTGGTGTGCGCCACGCCGAGCTACTGGGCGCAGCGCGGCATGCCGCAGACGCCCGAAGACCTGAGCCGGCACGACGTGCTGAGCTACTCGGCGAAGCCGACCACGCATCTACCCTTCGAGACCAACGGCGAGCCTTATGAAGTTCCGGTGCACAGCCGCCTGGAAGCCAACGATGCCGTGGCGCTGATCGAGCTGGCGCTGCGCGGCGTGGGCGTGGCCTATGTGCCGGAGCCGCTGGCGCAGTCGCACCTGGAGCGCGGTGCGCTGGTGCCGGTGCTGCGCGAACATATGCCGCGCGACCACTGGCTGTATGCGGCCTACTCGCAGCGCCGCCACAACAGCGCCGCGATGCGCGCGATGCTCGACTTTCTCGAGCAGTCGATGGAGGCACTCACCGAAGGCCCGGCGCTGCCGCCCGCGTTGCCGGTGGTGGTGTCGCACCAGGCGGCTGCTACATGCGCCCTTTCCAGGGCACAAGCCGGCGCTCGAGCCACCGCATCAGCAGGTCGAAAAGATAAGCCACCACCCCAATGACGATGATGCCCATGATGACGATGTCGGTGCGCAGGAAGTTCGACGCGTTCAGCACCATCTGACCCAGCCCCATGTTGGCCGCCACCATCTCGGCGGCCACCAGCGTGGTCCAGCCGAAGCCGATGGCGATGCGCATGCCCACCAGGATGTCGGGCAGCGCCGACGGCAATATCACGTGGCGGATCACCTGCATGTAGCTCGCGCCCATCGAGTACGCAGCGTTGATCTGCTCCTGCGACGCGCTGCGCATGCCCGAGCGCGCGGCCAGCGCCAGCGGCGCGAAGCAGCTCAGGAAGATCAGCAGCACCTTCGGCAACTCGTCGATGCCGAACCAGATGATGATGAGCGGCAGGTACGCCAGCGGCGGCAGCGGCCGGTAGAACTCCAGCGGCGGATCGAAGATGCCGCGCCAGAAGCGGCTCATGCCCATCGCGATGCCCACCGGAATGGCCGTGACGCAGGCCAGCAGGAAGGCCGAGAACACGCGGAACATGCTCGCCAGGAAGTGCTGCCACAGCGGCTTGTCGTTGGCCTGCCCGGTGAGGTATTCGTAGAACTGCTGGAACACCGCCTGCGGCGTCGGCAGGAAGAGCGGCTTGACCCAGCCCATGTTGGTGACGATGAACCACAGCGCCACCAGCGCGATCACCGTGACGATGCTGATCGTCAGGCTCGAGCCTTCGCCCGGCACCTTGAAGGCGCTGGTCTTGAGCTTGGTGCCTGCTGCTGGTACTGGCGATGCGGCAGGCTTGGAAGGCGGTGGCGTCATGGCGACGGGGGAAGCGATCGACACCTCAGGCATGGGCAACCTCGCGATGATGAATGATCGAGAGCACTTCTTCACGCATGCGGATGAAATCGGGCTCCGACTTCACCTTGCGCGAATCGCCGTGCGAGAGGTACTGGCGCGAGAAGGGTACGTCGTCGTAGACGTGCGAGATACGCCCCGGGCTCGGGCTCATCACGATCAGCCGAGTGGCGAGGAACAGCGCCTCTTCCACCGAGTGGGTGATGAAGAAAACCATCTTGTTCGACTTGGACCAGGCCTGGAGAAGAATCTCCTGCACCTGCTCGCGCGTGAACGCATCGAGCGCGCCCATGGGCTCATCCATCAGCAGCACGGCCGGATCGCTGGCGAGAGCACGCGCAATGCCCACGCGCTGCTGCATGCCGCCCGAGAGCTCGTACACGGCGCGGTCGGCGTACTTCTGCAGACCGACGAGGCCGAGCTTTTCTTCCGCGATGCGGTCGCGCTCGGCCTTGCCCACGCCGCCGAGCCGTAGGCCCAGCGCCACGTTGTCGCGCACGTTGAGCCATGGCATCAGCGCGTGCTTCTGGAACACCACGCCACGGTCGGCGCCGGGGCCGGCTACCGGCTTGCCGTCGAGCAGGATCTCGCCGGTCGATGGCGGCAGGAAGCCCGCGATGCTGTTGAGCAGCGTGGTCTTGCCGCAGCCCGAGGCGCCGAGCGCGACGACGAAGTCGCCGTCGTGCATCGTCAGGTTCACGGGCGCCAGCGCTTGGAGCGTGCCGCCCTTGACCGCGTAGTTGACCGTCAGGTCGCGAATGTCGAGCGTGGGCATGCGTCGCTACCCGCTTACTTGCCCATCGCCTTGTCGACGTAGGTGGTGGTCACGAAGGCGCTGTAGTCGGGCTTCACTTCCTGCACGCGACCTTGCTCCTTGAGGAAGGCGGCCGTGTTCGCCATCGCCTTGGCCGCACCGCCGCCCAGCCATGCGGGCGAGACCTGCTCGGCCATCGTCGGGAAGGTGTAGAGCGCCATCGCCGCGCCCACGTCCTTCGGGTCGGCCTTCGTCCACTTCGCCATGGCTTTCGTCTGCGGCGAATCGGGCGTCCAGCTCTTTCCCGTTGCCTTGTATTCCTCGTTCGCGCGGTTCAGCGCCTTCACGAAGGCGATCATGAACGGCTCGTTGGCGGCCGCCCATTTCGCGTTGACCACGATGCCCTCGAAGGTGGGTGCGCCGCGCTTGCCGATGCTGCCCGATGTGGCGATGGTCTTGCCCGTGGCCTTGATCTTGGAAAGCACCGGGTCCCAGATGAAAGTGGCGTCGATGTCGCCGCGCTCCCACGCGGCCGCGATCTCCGGCGGGCGCATGTTCATCACGTTCACGCTCTTGGCGTCGACACCGTCCATCTTCATGCCGGCCATGAGCTGGTAGTGCGCGGTCGACACGAAAGGCGTGGCCACCTTCTTGCCGGCCAGGTCCTTCATGCTGTTGATGCCCGAGGCGTTGCGCGCGATGAGCGCTTCGGCGTTCGCGATGTCGGCGGAGATCCAGAAAAGCTTGATGTCCTGCCCCTGGCTGGCGGCGGCCGTCAACGGGCTGGAGCCGGTTTCACCCATCTGCACGTCGCCTGAAGCCATCGCGCGGATCACGTCGCCGCCGCCTGCGAACATGCGCCAGTTGATCTTGTAGCCGGTGGCTTTTTCTACCTCGCCGGATTCCATGACGAGGCGCAGGGGGACAAGCATGTCCTGATGGGCGAAGGTTAGTTCCTTGGCTTGCTGGGCGGAAGCCGTGCCGCACAGGGCTGCGAGCGTGGTGGCCAGGATGGCGAACTGGAGGGGGAGACGGCGGGACATGGTCATCTGGTTTCTCCGGGTGGGTGAATCTCGCCGCGACTTTGCACCCATCGGGAGCAGCCAGGAAGTACCAGCGACTGTGTCGGCATGGAGCCAGTCGGTGAGTGAATACCCTTGTTGTGGTGCGTTCTGCACGGGGGAGGTGCACTCTTTTTTAGGGGTTTGCTTTCCGGGGCCGGGTCTCGGCCCGGCGGCCGACCTACTTTTCTTTGCTTCGCCAAAGAAACGTAGGCAAAAGAAAGGCGACCCTACTGTCTGTGTCCCTCCGCTTCGCTGCGGGCAACCTGCGGTGCTCGACTACGGAGGGGGTCCGCAGAACTCGCTTCGCTCAAACAGCTGCGGCCCTTATCCCTCCTACGTCTGCGCTCCTCGGCACAGCCAGAAGGGAGTTGGAAACCGAACAGGCCATCGCTGCGCTCGGCCTCCGAACAGCCTGCACTGGCCTTCGCTTCGCTCGGCCACGCATTGAGGCCTCGCCACTCCAGCAGACCCTACGCTCCATTCCAAGCACGGCAAGCGCGAAGCGCTTGCCGTGCCTTGGTGGCCGAGCGAAGCAAAGGCCCGTGCATCTCCACCCCCCTCTGGCTGCGCCGAGGAGCGCAGCGTTTCGCGGATCAGGGCTCGCAGCTGTTTGAGCGAAGCGAGTTCTGCGAGACCCCGCGAAACGCGAGCACCGCAGGTTGCCCGTAGCGAAGCGAAGGGTCGCAGACAGTGGGGTCGCCTTTTCTTTGCCTACTTTCTTTTGGCGAAGCAAAAGAAAGTAGGTCGCCCGCCGGGGCGAGTCCCGGCCTCGGGAAACAAGAAAACTCAGTGCATCCGCCGCCCAGGCACCCGCGACTCCCCCCGAGCCAAAGCCAACTCCTCCACCGCCATCCCCAAAGCCCGAATCCCAGCAGGAATCTGAGTAGCAGCAATAGAAGACAACCTCAACCGAAAAAACGGACATGGATAAGGAGGCCGAGCAAAAAACACATCCCCCGCCTCAATCAAAACCCCATGGCTGCGAGCCATCAAAGCCAGCTCCGTCGCATCCACCCAGGTAGGCGCCTGCACCCAAATAGAAGCCCCCCCAGAAGGCAATCGAAACTCGAAGTCCGGCAAATGATCCCGCAGCGCCTGCGCAGCAATAGCCAACCTCTCCTGCATCGCATGATTCACCCGCCGGGCATGCGACTCGTGATGCCCCAACGAGAGAAACAGCGCATAGGCGTGCTGCAAAAAAGCACTCGGATGCCGCACCATCGCATGCCGAATCACCCTCAGCTCCTTGATCAACGCCCGCGGCGCCACGATGAACCCCAGCCGCAGCGCAGGCGAAAGGCTCTTGGAAACAGAGCCCACGTAGATCACCCGCCCCGTCTTGTCCAGACTCTTGAGCGCAGGCATCGGCGTGCCTTCGTAAAGGTTCTCCGCCTCGTAGTCGTCCTCGATGATCACGAAGTCCTGCAGCTCTGCCTTGCGCAGCAGCCACTGCCGCCGCTCCAGGCTCAGCGTCGCAGTCGTGGGGCTCTGGTGCGAGGGAGTAACGAACAGGTAGTCCGCAGCAGGCAGCGCATCGACCACCAGCCCGTCTTCGTCGACATCGACCTCCACCCACTTCGGCTGCCGCAATGAAAAGCTGTTGCGCGCATGCGGATGCCCCGGCTCCTCCAGCCCCACGCGCGTCTGCTCGTCGAACAGCGCCTCGGCCAGCAGGTAATAGGCATGCTGCGCGCCCATGGTCACGAGGATCTCTTCCTTCAGCGCGAACACGCCGCGCTTGGGTAGCAACCGCGTGCGGATCTGCTCGATCAGGTCGGGAACGTCGTCCGTCTCGAAGTCGGGTGTCCAATGCGGCAGCTGCGAGCGCGCCAGGCTGCGCGCGCAGCATTCGCGGAAGTCTTCCGTGGGAAACAGCTGCGGGTCGTAGTTGCCGTAGACAAAAGGGTACGGGTAGTCGCGCCACTGGTCGGGCTTCGACAGCGTGGGCTTGTCGACCAGCGAGCGCAGCACGCGCCCCGACCAGTCCGGTGGCTGAGTGGCCTGCCCGCTGCGCCCCACCAGAGGCTCGGCATGCACAGCCGAGAGGGGGCGAGCACCGTGCGCCACGAAGACGCCGCTGCGCGGACGCGCTTCCAGAAAGCCTTCGTCGATGAGCTGCAGGTAGGCCGAGGTGACGGTGTTGCGGCTCAGGCCGAGCAAAGCGGCCAGTTCGCGCGACGAAGGCAACGACGCGCCCGGCGACAGGTGCTCTTCGAGGATGGCCTGCACCACGGCGGCCCGCAGTCGGGCCTGAAGCGGCAGCGCCGGTTGATCGGGCAGCGCGAAGAGCTGCGCCCACTGGATGGCTCGCGGATTCGGGGGCATGGTGCGCCGCAGTTTAGGGCAGCGCGTGCAATCCGTGGCGTATCCGTGGCGCTCTGGCTCGGTCGAATCCCACCAACTGGCCCTATCGCGCGGGCAGGCCGCTGCCTACGCTTGCCTCATCGAATTTCCGAGCCTTCGTGCAGCAAACGCCATGTCTTCTTCCTCTACCGCCACAGTGACCACCGACACCCTCGCCGCCTTCAGCGACGCCTGGAACCGCCACGACATCGACGCGTTGATGAGCTTCATGACGCCCGACTGCATCTTCCAGACCGCCGCCGGCCCCGACGCCTGCGGCACGCGCCACGTCGGCACCGAAGCGGTGCGCAAGGCCTTCGCCGCCGCATGGGCCACGGTGCCCGACGCGCAATGGACCAACGGCGTGCACTTCGTGCATGGCGACTTCGGCACCTCGCAGTGGACCTTCACCGGCACCGCCGCCGACGGCAGCCGCATCGAGACCGACGGCATCGACGTCTTCACCTTCAAGGACGGAAAGATCCACCTGAAGAACGTGTTCCGCAAGGCGCGCCCGAACCTGCCCGCAGCGAAATAGGCCTTCGTCAGGCCCTCGTTCTTCCTCTCCTGGAGCCCTTCATGACCATGACAGGTACCGTGCGCCTCGTCGCCGCCAACGGCACCGCGAGCGCGGCCATCGACGACAACGTGATCGAACAGCAGCAATCGCCGCCGCAGGCCCCCTTCCGCCCCTACGACCCGCAGTACGACCCGCTGCGCGCCCCCGACCCCGGCGCCGGCCGCGCCTATGCGCCCACCTGGTGGGTCGCCAGCGCCGGCACGCCGCCGGAGGACGACGGCCCGCTGCTGCGCGACATCGATGTCGACGTGGCCATCATCGGCTCGGGCGCCACCGGCATGTCGACCGCGTTGTACCTCGCGCAGGAGCACGGCATACAGGCCACGGTGCTCGAGGCCAACCAGGCGGCCTGGGGCTGCTCCAGCCGCAGTGGCGGCCAGGGCCAGAACGCGAGCGGCCGGCTCAAGCGCTCGCAGTGGATCGAACGCTGGGGGCTCGACACGGCGAAGAGGCTGGACGGCGAGATCCGCAGCGGCTTCGAGAACTTCCGCCACCTCACCACGCAGATCGACTGCGATGCGCACGATGGCGGCCACCTCTATCTGGCGCACCGCGCGGAGAAGCTGCCCATCCTCGATGCCGAGGCGCGGCTGATGCGCGAGAAGTTCGGCTATGCCACCCGCATGATGAGCGCCGAGGAGGTGCGCCGCGACTACTGCGACGAGCGCGAGACGGTCGGCGCGATGTACGAGGCCGAGGGCATCGGCATCCATCCGCTGAAGTTCACCTTCGGCCTGATGCGGCGCGCCCGCGCGCTGGGCGTGAAGGTGCACACATCGAGCCCGGTGCAGGGCTGGCAGACCATCGACGGCGTGCATCACCTGCAGACGCCCGCCGGCGTGGTGCGCGCGCGCCGCGTGGCGGTGTGCACCGGCGGCTACACGGGGCAGGCGCTCAACCCGATGCTGAAGGACCGGATCATGCCGATCCTGTCGAACTCGGTGGTCACGCGCCCGCTCACCGACGCCGAGCTGCAGGCCACCAACTTCCGCTCGAAGACCTTCCTGACCGACACGCGCACGCTGCGCTTCTACTACCGGCTGCTCGACGGCAACCGGCTGCAGATCGGCAGCCGCAGCGCCGTGACCGGCGCGGACGCCGAAGGCCCGATGCACCTGAAGCTGCTCACCGACGCCATCGCGCGCAAGTTCCCGCCGCTGGCGGGCATCCGCATCGACTACTCGTGGTGGGGCTGGGTCGACATGAGCCACGACATGATGCCGCGCATCACGCAGCCCGATACGAGCAAGAAGATCTGGTACGCGGTGGGCTACGGCGGCAACGGCGTGTCGTTCTCGACCTGGGCCGGCAAGCGGCTGGCCGAGCGCATTGCGGGCAAGGACTCGGGCAAGGACGTGTTCGAGCTGCCGATCTATGGCTCGCAGCTGCCCTATCCCAACGTGCTGGGGGTTGTCGAGTCGCGTGCGTTCGCACCCTTCCGGCGCATCGGGCAGCGCATGCTCTACAAGTGGTACTGGCTGCGGGACGAGAAATAGGAGCGAGGACCGGAGCGCACCGCCTGTGCGCATTCACCGAAGTGGCGCACCGCCCGCCGCACAACGGGGCAAACCCGCCCCTTCTGGCCCTGCGAGTCGTGCCGGGTTGGCTCTTCGCCGGCATGCACCCAGCGCCTATCTTCGACACAAGGTCCTTGCCTTGGTGAGGGCCGAATCCGATTGCCTGTGTCGAACTCCCCGAGGTCTTGTCATGCAGCTCCCGCTCCCTCCTCTTTTCACGCGCCGCACCACCCTGCTCTCCGCCACGCTGCTGGCCGCGAGCACCCTGCTTCCGCTGCCCGCCTCCGCGGCCGAGGAGCCCAAGCGCGGCGGCACGCTGGTGATCGGCAGCACGCAGACGCCTCGGCACCTCAACGGCGCGGTGCAGTCGGGCATTGCCACGGCCATGCCTTCCACGCAGATCTTCGCGAGCCCGCTGCGCTTCGACGACAAGTGGAATCCGCAGCCCTACCTGGCCGAATCGTGGAAGCTGGCCGAGGACGGCAAGTCGCTCACGCTCAAGCTGCGCAAGGACGCCGTGTTCCACGACGGCAAGCCGGTCACTTCGGCCGATGTGGCCTTCTCGATCATGGCCATCAAGGCCAACCACCCGTTCACCACGATGATGGGGCCGGTCGAGAAAGTCGATACGCCCGACCCGTACACCGCCGTCATCCGCATGAGCGTGCCGCACCCGGCCATCGTGCTCGCGATGTCGCCCGCGCTGTGCCCCATTCTTCCCAAGCACATCTACGGCGACGGGCAGGATTTGAAGAACCACCCGCGCAACACCACCGACGTGGTCGGCTCGGGCCCGTTCCGTGTGACCGAATTCAAGCCCGCGCAGCGCATCGTGCTGGAACGCTTCGACAAGTTCTTCCTGCCCAACAAGCCCTACCTCGACAAGGTGATCGTCAACGTCACGCCCGACATGGCGAGCCTGGTGCTCGGCCTGGAGCGCGGCGACATCCAGATGGTGCCCTTCGCCACGCTGCCCACCGACCTGAAACGCTTCGCGAACGACCCGAGGGTGTCGCTCACGCCGAAGGGCTACGACGGCATCGGCGCACTGAATTGGCTGGCCTTCAATACGGCGAAGAAGCCGCTGTCGGACGTGCAGGTGCGCAAGGCCATCGCCACAGCCATCGACAAGAACTTCATCGCCAAGGCGCTGATGGGCGGCTTCGCGACCGTTTCCGACGGGCCGCTGGTGGCCAGCAGCCCCTTCGCCGTGCCCGACCTCGTGCGCTACCCGCTCGACCTGAAGAAGGCCGGCGAGATGCTCGACGCCGCGGGCTACAAGGCCGGCGCCAACGGCGATCGCTTCAAGCTCACCATCGACTACCTGCCGGGCGCGGACGACCAGCAGAAGAACGTGGCCGAGTACATCCGCGGCCAGCTCAAGAAGGTGGGCATCACGGTGGAGGTTCGCGCCTCGGCCGACTTCCCGGCCTGGGCCAAGCGGCTGGCCTCGCACGACTTCGACCTGTCGATGGACACGGTATTCAACTGGGGCGACCCGATCATCGGCGTGCACCGCACCTACCTGTCGACCAACATCAAGCCCATCGTCTGGACCAACACCCAGTCGTACGCCAACCCGAAGGTGGACGAGCTGCTCAACACCGCCGGCGGCCTGATCGACCCGACGCAGCGCAAGGCCTACTACGCGACCTTCCAGAAGATCGTGACCGACGAGCTGCCCATCGAGTTCATCAACCAGGTGCCGTACCACACCATCACCAGCAAGAAGGTGGCGAATGTGCCGGTCACGATCTGGGGGCCGCTCTCGCCGCTCGACGAGGTGTACCTGAAGTAAGCGGGCGGCAACACCATGGGCACGCTTCGCTACGCCGCCTCGCGGCTGCTCCAGGCCCTGGGCCTGGTGCTGGCCGTGGTGGTGCTCAATTTCGTGCTGGTGCACGCGGCGCCGGGCGACCCGGTAGAAACCATCGCGGGCGCCAGCGGCGGCATGTCGCCCGAGCTGATGGCGCAGCTGCGCACGCAGTACGGGCTCGACCGCTCGCTGCCGGTGCAACTGGGCGTGTACCTCGGCAAGGTGGCGCAGGGCGACCTGGGCTACTCGTACTTCTTCAACCTGCCGGTGACCAGCATGATCGCCGAGCGCATTCCGGCCACGCTGCTGCTGGTGCTGAGCTCGGTGCTGCTGGCTTTCTTCGTGGGCACCGCGCTGGGCGTGCTGTCTTCGCGCAGGCCGAATGGGCTGCTCTCGCAGTTCATCACCGTGCTCTCGCTGGTGGGCTTCGCGGCGCCGGTGTTCTGGCTGGGGATCATGCTGGTGATCCTGCTGGCTTCGGTGTTCCCCGTGTTGCCGGTGGCGGGCATGCGATCGATCGATTCGACGGGGGGCGGCGGCTTCGCGGACATGCTCGACGTGGCGCATCACCTGGTGCTGCCCACGCTCACGCTGAGCCTGGTGTACCTCGCGCAGTACAGCCGGCTCGCGCGCTCGTCGATGCTCGACGTGCTCGGCTCCGACTTCATCCGCACCGCGCGCGCCAAGGGCCTGGCCGACCGGGTAGTGCTCTACAAGCATGCGCTGCGCAACGCGCTGCTGCCGGTGGTGACGGTGCTGGGGCTGCAGTTCGGCAACGTGCTGGCGGGCGCGATCCTGGTGGAGACGGTGTTCAACTGGCCCGGCCTCGGCCGGCTGGCCTTCGAGTCGGTGCTGCGGCGCGACTACCCGACCATCCTCGGCGTGCTGCTCTTCTCCTCCATCGTGGTGGTGGTGATGAACCAGCTCACCGACCTGTGCTATCGCTTCATCGATCCGCGGATCAAGGCCTCATGAGCAAGGTGATCGCAATGCCCACCGCAGTCTCCGCTTCTTCCAGGCCCGTCGTGCGCGTCGAGCACCCGGGCGTGGAGGCGATGCGCATGTTCCTGCGCAACCCGGCGGCCATCGTCGGAATGGCGATGCTGATCGTCGTGCTGCTGGTGGCCATCCTCGGGCCGTGGCTCTACCCGGCCGACCCGTTCGAGATCAAGGCCGCGCCGCTCACGCCGCCCTTCAGCGAAGACGCGTGGCTCGGCACCGACTACCTCGGCCGCGACGTGCTCACCGCACTGATCTACGGCGGGCGTGCCACGCTGCTGGTGGGCGCGGTGGCCGCGCTGCTGTCGGTGCTGATCGGCATCACGCTCGGTGCCTTCGCGGGCTACTACGGCGGCAAGGTCGATGCCGCGCTGATGAAGCTGACGGAGTTCTTCCAGGTGCTGCCGGCACTGCTGTTCGCGATGGTGGTGGTGACGCTGTTCTCGCCCACGCTGGTGACGGTGACGCTGGCCATCGGCATCGTGAGCTGGACCGGCACCGCACGGCTCACGCGCGCCGAGTTCATGAAGTACCGCGGACTGGAGTTCGTGCGTGCCGAGCGGGCCATTGGCGCGCGCGACGCCCGCATCATCTGGAAGGTGATCCTGCCGAACGCGCTGCCGCCGCTGGTGGTGTCGGCCACGCTGGCCATCGGCGCGGCGATTTTGTTCGAGGCGGGGCTCTCCTTCCTCGGCCTGGGCGATCCGAACCAGATGAGCTGGGGGCTGATGATCGGCTCCAGCCGGCAGTACGTGCTGTCGTGCTGGTGGGCCGTGGCTTTCCCCGGTGCGGCGATCTTCATCACCGTGCTTGCCGTGAGCCTGATCGGCGACGGCCTGAACGACGCCCTCAACCCCAAGCTGAGGGAACGCTGATGCCCCACCAGGATGACGACACACTGCTGCGCGTGCAGGACCTGCACGTCGAGTTCAGCACGCGGCGCGGCAAGGCGCTGGTGCTCAACGGGGTCGACTTCGAGATCCGCGCCGGCGAGACGCTGTGCGTGGTCGGCGAATCGGGCTGCGGCAAGAGCATGACGGCGCTGGCGCTGCTGCGGCTCATTCCCTCGCCGCCGGGGCGCATTCGCGGCGGGCGTGTGCTGTTCCAGGGCGAAGACCTGGTGCAGGCCAGCGACGCCCGTATGCGCGAGGTGCGCGGCAACCGCATCTCGATGATCTTCCAGGAGCCGATGACATCGCTGAACCCGGTGTTCACCGTGGGCGACCAGATCGGCGAATCGCTGCAGCTGCATGCCGGCATGAACACGCACGCGGCGCGGCAGCGCGCCATCGAGATGCTTCGGCAGGTGGGCATTCCGGCGCCGGAGCGGCGCGTGGACGAGTATCCGCACCAGCTCTCCGGCGGTATGCGCCAGCGCGTGATGATCGCGATGGCGCTGGCCTGCCGGCCCGACATATTGATTGCCGACGAGCCCACCACCGCGCTCGACGTGACGGTGCAGGCGCAGATCTTCGACCTGCTGCGCGAGCTGCAGCGCGAGAAGGGCACGGCCATCATGCTCATCACGCACGACATGGGCGCGGTGGCCGAGATGGCCGACCGCGTGATGGTGATGTACGCGGGCCGCGTCATCGAACAGGGCACCACCGAGCAGGTGCTGTCGGAGCCCGGCCACCCCTACACGCGCGGGCTGATCGACTGCCTGCCCGAGCTCGGCAGCAGCGCGGCATACGGCGACGGCGGGCGCGAAGACCTGGCCGAGATCGCCGGCGTGGTGCCATCGATCTGGGAGCTGGGCACCGGCTGTGCTTTCCGCGAGCGCTGCCCGCGCGCGATGCCGCGCTGCGCGGCCGAGGTGCCGCCAATGTTCGCAGTGCATGGCGAAGTGGCCGCCGGCGTACCGCACGGCGCGGCCTGCTGGCTGCATGCCGAGGCCGCGGCAGCACAACCCGAAAGAGAGGCCGCATGACGTTCATCGGCAAGACCGACACCCTGCTTTCGGTCGACGACCTGAAGGTGCACTTTCCGCGCGGCAAGGCCGGCTGGGGCCGCACGCCCGAGGTGGTGAAGGCGGTGGACGGCGTTTCCTTCGCGGTGCGACGCGGCAGCACGCTCGCGGTGGTGGGCGAATCGGGCTCGGGCAAGACCACGACCGCGCTGGCGGTGATGCGGCTCGCACCGGTCACCTCGGGGCGCATGCGGCTGGGCGACACCGACCTGGGCGCGCTGCAGGGCGAGGCGCTGCGGCAGGCGCGCACACGGATGCAGATCATCTTCCAGGACCCGTTCTCCTCGCTGAATCCGCGCGAGCGCGCGGGCTCCGCCGTGCGCGCGCCGCTCGACCTGATGCGGGTGGGCACGCCCGAGGAGCGCACGCGCCGCGTGGCCGAGCTGTTCGAGGCGGTGGGCCTGCGGCCGGAGCAGCAGCACCTGTTTCCGCACCAGTTCTCGGGCGGGCAGCGGCAGCGCATCAACATCGCGCGGGCGCTGGCCACCAACCCGGAGCTGGTGGTGTGCGACGAGCCGGTGTCGGCGCTCGACATCGCCATCCGCGCGCAGATATTGAACCTGCTGGCGCGGCTGCAGCGCGAGCTGGGCCTGACCTACCTCTTCATCTCGCACGACATGGCGGTGGTGGAACACATCTGCGACGACATCGCCGTGATGTACCTCGGCCAGATCGTCGAGCGCGCGCCGCGCCGCAGCTTCTTCGCGCGGCCGCTGCATCCGTACAGCGTGGCGCTGATGTCGGCGGTGCCCACGGTGAGTGGCGGACGGCGGCGCGCGGCCAACCGCATCAAGCTGAGCGGAGACCCGCCCAGCCCCATCGACCCGCCCAAGGGCTGCCGCTTCGCAGGCCGCTGCCCGGTGGCGGAAGCGGCCTGCGCGGCGGAACTGCCCCCGCTGCGCGAGGTCGCGCCCGATCATTGGGTACGCTGCAGGCGCGTCGACATCGTCGACGGGATGCCACGCCCTCCTCTTTCGATTCCCGAATCGCCATGAGCCAAGCAACCACCACCATCTACTCCGCCCGCAAGATCATCACCATGAACCCCATGCAGCCGCACGCCACCCACGTGGCGGTGCGCGACGGCCGCGTGCTGGCCGTCGGCACGCTGGCGGACATGCAGGGCTGGGGCCCCTTCACGCTCGACGAGCGCTTCGCCGGCAAGGTGCTGATGCCCGGCCTCGTCGAAGGCCACTGCCACCTGAAGGAAGGCAGCATGTGGGACTGGACGTACCTCGGCTGGTTCGACCGCCGCGACCCCGAGGGCAAGGTGTGGAGCGGCCTGCGCTCGATGGACGAGGTGGTCTCTCGCCTGGGCGAAGTCGCCGCGAAGATGACGGCCGACGGCATTCCCGACAGCGAACCGCTCGTCGCCTGGGGCTTCGACCCGATCTACTTCGGCGGCGAGCGCATGACGGTGCGCCATGTCGACCGCGCGAGCAGCACGCGGCCCATCGTCATCGGCCACGCCAACGGCCACCTGATGAACGTCAACAGCGCGATGCTGCGCATTGCCGAGATCACGCGCGACAACGAGGTGGAAGGCGTGGTCAAGTTCGCTGGCGGCGACAGCGAGGGCGAGCCCACAGGCGAGCTGCAGGAGCCGGCCGCGATGTTCCTGGTGCTGCGCAAGATCGGCAACGCCGGCCTGCTCGCGCCGATGACCGAGGCCGGCGTGCGCTCCTTCGCGCGGCTGGCGTGCCTGCAGGGCGTGACCACCGCCACCGACCTGGTCAACAAGCTCACGCCCGAGGACTGCGGCGTGCTGGAGAAGGCAACGGGCGACGACGGCTTCGGCGTGCGCATCCTGCCCGCGTTCCAGGCCTTTCACGGCACGCACGGGGCCGCGCAGGGCGCGGAGCACGTGAAGTCGCTGGTGCCGCGCAACACCGACCGGCTGCGCTACGGCCTGGTGAAGATGATGCTCGACGGATCGATCCAGGGCTTCTCGGCGCGGCTGCGCTGGCCGGGCCACTTCAACGGCGCGCCCAACGGCATCTGGGTGACCGCGCCCGCTCAGTACGAGGCCGACTTCGAGACCTACCACCGCGCGGGCCTCACCATCCACACGCACACCAACGGCGACGAGGCCAGCGAAGTGGCCATCGATGCCATCGAGCGCGTGCTCGCGCGCGCGCCGCGCCCCGACCATCGCCACACGTTGCAGCACGGCCAGATGATCGACGCGTCGCTGTTCCGCCGCATGGCATCGCTGGGCCTGTGCGCCAACCTGTTCGCCAACCACATCTGGTACTGGGGCGACCAGCACTACGAGATGACCATGGGCCCCGACCGCGCCAACCGGCTCGACGCCTGCGGCAGCGCGCTCGCGGCCGGCGTACCACTGGCCATTCATTCCGACGCGCCGGTGACGCCGCTCGGGCCGCTCTTCACCGCGTGGTGCGCCGTGAACCGCATCACGCCCAAGGGCCGGCTGCTGGGAGAGGCCGAGCGCATCACCGTGCCGCAGGCGCTGCGCGCCATCACGCTCGGCGCGGCATGGACGCTGAAGCTCGACGGCGAGATCGGCAGCATCGAGTGCGGCAAGCGCGCCGACTTCTGCGTGCTGGAAGACGACCCGCTGGAGATGGACCCGATGACACTGAAGGACGCGCGCGTGTGGGGCACGGTGCTGTCGGGCCGCGTGTTCGAGGCGCAGAGGGGAAAAGGCGCGTGATGCCTGGAAGGCGACTGCCGTTCACCGTCATCGGCGGCTTCCTCGGCGCGGGCAAGACCACGCTGCTCAACCGCTGGCTGCGCGAGGCGAAGGGCCTGCGCATGGCGGTGCTGGTGAACGACTTCGGCGCGCTCAACATCGATGCCGACCTCATCGCCGCCACGCACGGCGACACGACCGCGCTGACCAACGGCTGTGTGTGCTGCCAGATCGGCGACGACCTGGGCCGCGCGCTGGTTGACGTGATCGAGGCGAAGACGCCTTTCGATGCGGTGGTGATCGAGGCCAGCGGCGTGTCGGACCCGTGGCGCATCGCGCAGATCGGCATGGCAGCGCCGGAGTTGAGCCTCGAGGGCGTGGTCGTGCTGGTGGATGCGAGCGTGGCCGCGCGGCAGTCGGCGGACCCGCTGCTGGCCGACACGCTGGCGCGGCAGCTGAAGTCGGCCGACCTCGTGGTCGTGAACAAGGCCGACATCGCAACCGCCGATGCGCTGGCCGCCGCGAAGACATGGGTCGCGGCGACCGCGCCAGGCACGCCGTGCATCGAGACCGTCGAGTCGGCGCTGCCGCTGGCGCTGCTGTCGGGGCTGCCGCATTCCGCTGTCGCACCGCATGCATGCGACCCGGGTTGCGATCACGACCATGGCTCGCCCGACCACGGCGCGATCTTCCAGACCTGGAGCGCAGAACCCGAGGCGGTGATTCCGGCGGCTGCGCTGCGCGCCTGGCTGCGCGAGATGCCGCCGGGCGTTCTTCGGCTCAAGGGCTTGCTGCGCACCGGCCGCAGCGCGGATGGCGACGAGTGGTCCGAAGTCCAGTACGCCGGCCGCCACGGCTCCCTTCGCAAGGCCGCGCCCCCTGCGGGTCAGGCCCGCGCCGGCGTCGTCGCCATCGGCCTGCATCGCCAGTTGCCTGAAAAGAAGCTGAAGGAATTCTTCGCGGCCTGAGCGCCGCGTCCCTCGTCGTGTTGCAATCGCACGTTTCCAACGTGCAGGCCACCGACGACATGAGTTCCTCGCTACTGATCCGCCCACCGACGCCCGACGACTACGCGGGATGGAAGCCGCTCTGGGACGGCTACAACGCCTTCTACGGACGCGAGGGCCCGACCGCCCTCGCCGACGAGATCACGCAGGCCACCTGGCAGCGCTTCTTCGACGCCTACGAGCCGGTGCATGCGCTGGTCGCCGAGCGCGACGGGCAACTGGTGGGGCTCACCCACTACCTCTTCCACCGCAGCACCACGAGGCTGGAGCCGACCTGCTACCTGCAGGACCTGTTCACGCTGAACTCGGAGCGCGGCAAGGGTGTGGGCCGGCAACTGATCCAGGGCGTGTACGAACGCGTGAAACTCGCGGGCGGGCATCGCGTGTACTGGCAGACGCACGTGACCAACACGGCGGGCCGCACGCTCTACGACAAGGTCGCGACGCACGACGGGTTCATCGTCTACGGCAAGCTGGTCTGAGCGGGCAGCAGCTCAGGCGCGCGCCTTCGCGTACAGGAACACGCCGCCGGCGATGACCAGCAGCACCAGCGCCACCAAGTCGGCCGCGAAAACCCTGGCGAGCTGCGCGTTGTACCCGCCCACCGTCACCGCCAGCAGCAGGAACGACGCGACGCTCGCAAGCCCCGCAACCAGCGCCATGGCCTGATGCGACGGGCGGAACGCGGCCTGGCAAAGGAACAGGCCGAGCAGCCCGAACAGCACTGCGCGATGCCGCAACAGGATCTCGAGGTTCGGTTCCGCGATGGCGATGCCGTACAGGCCGTGCAGCCGCGCTGCACCCAGCACGCCGGCAAGCGGAAGAACGTGGATGAGGCCGACGAGAAAAAGAGCAACGGGAACGATGTAGCGCATGCCGCGTTTCTATGCGGCCGCCGGTCGTCCCGCCATGACCTGCGAGGTCATGGCACCGCATGCGCGGCCTTCAGTGTTTTTCAGTACTTGATCGTCACCCCGGCCTTCACGCCGTTGTTGGCCTTGCCGTCCGACTGCACGCCACCCGAGAACGACATGTTGCCGCCGGTG
The DNA here is from genome assembly GCF_003952185.1 of Variovorax sp. 679. GTDB lineage: Bacteria > Pseudomonadota > Gammaproteobacteria > Burkholderiales > Burkholderiaceae_C > Variovorax. The sequence goes on from NZ_RXFS01000001.1 coordinate 228,612, forward strand.
CTCGCGCCCAGCGAGTACGTGGGCCGCGGCGTGGAGGTGTCGGTGCCGATGTAGGTGCCGCTTCCGTCGGGACGCTGCACGCCGACCGTGGCTCCGTTGACCGTGGCCGAGGTCTCGGTGGGGTTGACGTTGGGGGCGACGTAGACGGAGCCCTTCTCGTCGCTGTCGACGGGCACCTTGATGGGCTCCGCCCGTGCTGCAAGGCCGAGCACGGCGAGCCCCAGGGTTGTCGCAAGAATCAATAGTTGACGCATTGTTTACATCCTTGGGCAGACAGCGATCGACGCGCGTAGGACGGGAGGAAATTCGACACTGAGAACTTGCGTACTCAATGACAAAACGAATGGCAAGCGACTCGATCAGGCCCTACGATGCGTGCCAGCAAAGGAAGGAGAACGCACCGATGTCCAACAACGAAGTCGTCATGCCCGAGCAGTTGCTGAGCGCGCTCGCGGCACAGAGCCGTACCCCCATCGCGCGCATCGGCGAGGCGCTCATCTCGCTGGACATGATCACGCAGGCGCAGCTTCGCGAAGGACTCGAGCGACAGAAGCTCGAGCCGACAGTGCCGCTGGGCGAGACCCTCGTGCGCATGGGCGCGGTGAACCGCAGCCAGCTGCAGACGGCGTTGGTGCGGAAGATGGGCTATCCCCTTGTCAACCTGCATCTGTTTCCCCCGATGGCCGATGCGCTGCGCAAGCTGCCGCACGCGGTGGCCAAGCGGCTGCAGCTCATGCCGCTGATGGTGCACGAAGGGCGCCTCGTCGTCGCGGTCGACGACCCCACGGGCCGGCATACGGCGCTCGACGAGGTGGAGTTCATGGCGCAGATGAAGGTCACGCCGGTCGTCGGGCACTGCCTGGACCTGGACGGCGTGCTGCTCGGCGCCTACGAGAAGATCGGCGAGTCGACCGCGAGCGTGGTGCCCGGTGCCTTCCAGATCGACACCGACCCGTCGCGCCCCCTGGACTTCGACATCGCCGGCACGAGCGAGCTGCTGCAGACGCTGGAGAAGGAAGGCACCGCGGCGGCGCCCGCGAGCGAGGCGCCCATCGAGCAGTCGGACAACTCGCTGGTGCGCATGATCAACAGCATGATCATCGAGGCGCACCGCGAAGGCGTCTCCGACATCCACATCGAGAGCTACCCCGGCCAGGAAAAGACCCGCATCCGCTTTCGCCGCGACGGCCTGCTCTACACCTACCTCGAGCTGCCGCCGAGCTACCGCAACGCCATCGTCGCGCGCGTGAAGATCATGTGCGACCTGGACATCAGCGAGAAGCGCAACCCGCAGGACGGCAAGATCAACTTCACCAGGTATTCGCCACAGCACCGCATCGAGCTGCGCGTGGCGACCATTCCCACCAACAACGGCCTCGAGGACGTGGTGATGCGCATCCTGGCCTCGGCCAGGCCCATTCCGATGAATGCGCTGGGCCTCTCTCCGGACAACCTCGCGCAGCTGACGAAGGCCGTCGAGCGGCCCTACGGCATGGTGCTGTGCGTGGGCCCCACGGGCTCGGGCAAGACCACCACGCTGCACTCGGCGCTGATGCACATCAACACGCCCGAGCGCAAGATCTGGACGGCTGAAGATCCGGTGGAAATCACGCAGGCCGGGCTGCGGCAGGTGCAGATCAACCCGCGCATCGACTGGACCTTTGCAAAAGCACTGCGCGCCTTCGTGCGCGCCGACCCGGACGTGATCATGGTCGGCGAGATCCGCGACGAGGAAACCGCCAAGACCGCCATCGAGGCATCGCTGACGGGCCACCTCGTGCTCTCGACCCTGCACACCAACAGCGCGCCCGAGACCGTCACACGGCTGCTGGACATGGGCATGGACCCGTTCAACTTCGCCGACTCGCTGCTGGCGGTGCTCGCGCAGCGGCTGGTGCGCCGAATGTGCTCGCAGTGCACTACCAGCACACCCGCGAACCCGGAGACCGTCAACGAGCTGTTGAACGACTACATGCACGCCTTCGGCGGCGCGCAGCAGAACGACCCCGGCCAGCGCCAGGCGGTGCTGGCCGGCTGGGTGCAACGCCATGGCCGCGACGGAAAGCTGCACACGTACACGAGCAAGGGCTGCAAGCATTGCGGCGACACCGGCTTCAAGGGGCGCGTGGGGATCCACGAGCTGATGAGCATGTCGAAGTCGCTGCGCCGCCTGGTGCAGACCGGCGCGCGTGCCGAGGAGCTTCAGCAGGCGGCCCTGCAGGAAGGCATGCGCACGCTGCGGCAGGACGGCATCGAGAAGGTGCTGGCCGGGCAGACCACCATCGAGGAAGTGCGCGCGACCAGCAACGCGTGAGCCGCGCGGCTGCGGCTACAGCTGGCTCAGCGGAATGAACGGCGCAACCAGCCGCAGCTTGAAGCGCTGCCACGCCGTGGTCTCGGGCGGCACGTCGTAGGCCGTCTCCTTGCCGTCGTCGTCCTGCTCCACCCATTCGATACCCCGGCCCGCGGCATCGAGCCGCAGCCGGTAGGCACTGCCCGCGTCGGCGAAGCTGTCGAGCTGCCGCGCCATCTCGGGGCTGTCGATGATGATGCCCAGCTCGGTGTTGAGACGGGCCGAGCGCGGGTCGAGGTTCATCGAGCCCAGGAACACCTGCTTGCGGTCCACGATGCCGTTCTTCATGTGGAGCGCGCCGGTGCGGTGGCCGAAGATGCCGAGCTTGCCGCGCTTCACGCTCAGCGTGGGACTGAGCTCGTAGATGGCCACGCCCGACTTGAGCAGCTCGTGGATGTGCGGCCAGTAGCCCACGTACACCCAGGGCTCGTCGGTGGAGGCCAGCGAGTTGGTGACGAGCTCGACCTTGATGCCGGCTGCCTGTGCTTCCGCGAGGTTGGCCACCGCCGCGTCCGACGGCACGAAGTAAGGCGACACCATCTTGATGCTGGAGCGCGAGGTGCGGAACCACTGGATCACGCCCTCGGTCACGGTGCCCTTGATGGAGTTCTCGCGCTCGTTCAGTCCCTCGGTCTTGGTGAGCGGATCGAACAGCACCCGCGCATGCGCCCACAGCAGCGGGCTGAGCCGGTCTTCGGCCAGCTCGAAAGGCAGGTTGAGCATGGGCACGATCTCCAGCGGCAGGCTGTGAGGCTCGCCATCGACCGGGTTCGCGATCTTGCCGTCGGGCGGAATGCGGGGCGCTTCGGGCGGCTTCACGGCGGCGGTCAGCTTCTCGAAGTTCTGTTGCAGTTGCGGCAGCGTCAGCGCGCTGCTGGCGATGCGGCCCACGGGGTAGACGACATCGCTGTTCCAGTAATGGTCGAACTCGTCGGACAGCCCGCGCACCACAGGCCCGGTCGCGAAGACGTCCATGTCCACGAAGTTGCTGCCAGAGGCATTCATCACGTACTCGTCGGCCATGTTGCGCCCGCCCGCCACGGCCGCGACGTTGTCGGCGACGAAGAGCTTGTTGTGCATGCGCCGGTTGATGCGGCTGAACTCCAGTCCCGAACTGATGAAGCGCGTCAGGTCGCTGCCGCGCCCGCCAGGGAACGGGTTGAACAGGCGGACCTGCACGTTGGGATAGCTGGCGAGCGCGAGCAGCAGGTCGTCTTCGCCGGTGGTGTAGAGGTCGTCGACCAGGAGCCGCACGCGGACGCCTCGCTGCGCCGCATTGCGCAGCTCGCGCATCAGGGCGCGGCCGGTGTTGTCGGCGGCCAGCAGGTAGTACTGAACGTCGAGGCTGCGGGTGGCGAGCTTCGCCAGCTCGATGCGGGTGGCGAACGAGGTGGGGCCGTAGGGCAGCAGCTGGAAGCCGGAGCGGTCGTCTGCTTGTTCGTCCCTGGGCAGAACCTTCCGCGTGATCGCATCGAGCGGCGTGGACCGGAAGTCGGTGATGGCGGCGACCGGCCGCTCCGATACCCGGGGCGGCAGGCCGGAACATGCGCCCGTCAGCATCGAGAAGACGAGCGCGAGCGCGGCAAGAGGCACGCGCCAGCATGTGGTTGTCATTTTTTCCGCTCCCGGCTCTTCGGTTGGCACTTCGACCCGCAAGGGACGACCCGGCCGAGAGTATGACGCGGCCCCGGGGCGCTCGCGGGACGGGCGGGTTCGTTCTGCGCAACCAGGCAGCCCCGGGCGACCGGATACGAAGCCCTTGCTGAGAGCCTCCGATTTACTTGTTTTCGGGTATGGCCCCGCCGGAAACGAAACGACACACTCGCCCGCGTCCGGATTGCTCGCCGTCCGCGTCTCTCTCGCTCTTCATCACAGGAAACACCATGCTCATCCAGGCCAATGCCAGCGGCGCCCCGACGAAAGCCACGGAAGGCCGGCGGCAGCCACTTGGCGCAATGCGGTACTGGCCCGTCATCGCCCTGCTCGTGGCCGGCAGCGCCTTTGCCGATGGCTTCGCCGGTGGAACTGCCGGAAGCACGGGGGTGCCGGACTCCGGCGGAACGGGCGGAGCCGGTGGCGCCGCGGCAACCGTCACGGCGGATGGAGGGACTGCTGTGGGTGCAGGCGGCACTGGCGGCACCGCCAACTCCGGCGGGACCGGCGGCGTAGGCGGTGCGGGAGCGAGCGCCACCGCGGGCGGCGCAACCGCCATCGGCGGCGGCGGGACCGGTGGCGATGGCGCGGCCGGCGGCACCGGCGGCACCGGGGGCCGCGGCGCCCAGGCATCGGCCAGCGGCGCGATCGCCGTCGGCGCCGGGGGCACGGGCGGCGACGGCTGCTGCGGCTTCGGCGGCCAGACCGGCGGCAGCGGCGCGCAGGCCTCGGGCATCTCGGCAATCGCCATCGGCAGCGCTTCGAGCACCACCCCGGGCGCGGTGGCCTCGGGCAACGGCAGCACGGCGATCGGCGGCGCTTACAACGGATCGGCAGGCGCATCGGCGCTGGCCGCCAGCAGCGTTGCCCTCGGCTCGGGCAGCCAGGTCGCGAGCGGCGCGACCAACAGCGTGGCCATCGGCGCCAACTCGGTCGCCACCGCGGCGAACACGGTTTCCTTCGGCTCGGCGGGCCAGACGCGAACCCTCGTCAACGTGAGCGCGGGCGCGGTGAACGCCACGAGCACCGACGCCGTCAACGGCAGCCAGCTCTACACCGTGCAGCAGACCTCCAACACGGCCCTGGGCCTCGCGCAGAACTCGGCGCAGTACGGCGCTGGCGGCACCACGCTGCAGCTCAACGCCAACGGTGGCTCGGGCACCACCATCAGCAACGTGGCCGCCGGCCAGGCAAGCACCGACGCAGCCAACGTCGGCCAGGTGCAGCAGGCGCAGCAAACGGCCATCACCACCGCGAACAACTTCACCGTGCAACAGGTCAATGCGCTGCAGTCGCTGATGAACCAGGCCCTGTCGAGCGGCGTGTGCGCGGTGAACGCGAACGGCTCCGTGGCGTGCGGCCCGGGCGCCGGCGCCAGCGGTGCGGGCAGCACCTCGATGGGCACCAACGCGCAAGCCAACGGAGAGAACACCGTGGCCGTCGGCAACGGCGCGCAGGCCAACCACGCCGGCTCGGTCGCCATCGGCGCGGGAGCGAAGGCGCTGGCCGATCCCACTACCGCCGTGGGCAACAACGCCATCGCCACCGGCAACAACGCCGTCGCGCTGGGCGCCAACACGCTGGCGAGCGGCAACAACTCCGTGGCGCTGGGCCAGGGCTCCGTGGCGGAGCGCGACAACACCGTGTCGGTGGGCAACGCATCCACCAACCAGTTGCGCGGCATCACGAATGTCGCACCCGGTGTGCTGGGCACCGACGCCGTCAACGTCAACCAGTTGCAGCAGGCCGTGGCCAACGCAACCAGCCAGGCGAACGCCTTCGCCGCGCAGGGCGTCGCGGCAGCACTGGCCATGCCGTCGATGCCCACGCTGCCGGTGGGCAGGAAGTGGATGGGGGCGGCGGTCGGCAACTATGCGGGTGCATCGGGGGTGGGCGTTGCCTTCGGCTACCAGGTCAACGACAACCTGAATCTGGGCGTGGGGCTTTCGACGGCCACGAGCAGCGGGAGCGGGAGCCGGGTGGCGGCTCGGGTGCAGGCGGGTTATGCGTGGTGAAGGGTCGTTCGGGGCTGCATGAATGGGCGCCGAAGCGACCGGCGGGAGATACCCGCCCGCTCGCTTCGAGCCTGGCCTATCCGCAGAACGCCCGGACGATCTTGCCGGTCTTCGGATCCGTCTCGATCGTCACTCGCTCGCGCCGATAGTCCATCGTCACGGGCTGCCCGGGCTCGATCTGGCGAACGATGGATGCGCCGGTCATCTGACGCGCATCGGCATCGCTGATGCGGCTCTTACCCGCCAGCGCGCTGGCGGCGTCCTGCTTGCAGGCTCCGGTTGCGCTGTCATCACGTGCTTGCTGCGCTCCGCAGGCTGTGATCGACAGGATGGCGAGAGCGAGGGCTCCGCTCGGGATCAGTTTCTTGTTGAGTTTCAAGGCATGTCCTTTCCTGTGGGGGCAAAGAGTTTCTTCTGCATTCCACCTTGGCCATGGCTTTCGGTCAACTCGTTGGACTCCCTTGGCAATGCGCAGGTTGTTCGCGTGCTGCGAGAGGCTGGTCAGGAGTCTGGCCTTTGGTTCATCACTGCTTGTGAATACGGTTGTGCTGCCTTGGCGGCAGGCAAACGCTCCGTGGCAATCGCTGGGCAATCTCCATCGCAATCGCTCGAAGTGAAGGACCGGAATGGGCCGAGGCTGCCAGTCGCCTTTCTACAAAGCGGACCGTCGGCAGCTTTCTGCTACTGCTCAGGCTCGCATCACGAAACGCAATGGTCGCGACAGAAAGTTTGGTTCGGAAACGAAAGTGGAGGGCCAAAGAGCCATCGTTCTGAGGTGATCTGGGCGCCCTCAGATTTTCTGGACTACGCTGGGTGATCTGTGAAGTATCGATGAATCGACCACAGCGCCTCGAACCGAGATTGCTTGATGGCAAGCTCTTCCGCGAGAACTTTTCTCTCACCCTCTTCTTGAGTTAAGCCCTCGAAGTACGCAGCGCTATACGTGGGATGCGCAACATAGTTCAAGTACTCCAACGTTTCGGGCGGCGTCCGCGTGATTTCGCGAAGCGCCCTTTGCACTGACGCGGGGACCATGGGAACAAATTCCTCTGGGCTCTCAAACCTGGCAACTTCGAGCAGTTCGTTGGCGATGTTGACGAGCGAAGTTCCTGGCCGCCATTCCCTAAGGGGCATGTTGTCCTCTCCGTAAAGCGTGTGACCTAAGGACATTGCCCAATCGAGCCATTTCTTTAATGAGGCATTCATCTGGTTCGTATTTCAAGAAGAACTACTCCGCGATAAGTAGACCCAGGGGCGGGGTGTCCGGTCCTGGCCGTAGCGGGCCGGTCATTCTTCCTGTCGCCAAACGCGCCCGCCCCCCGCATCTCGCACACGATGGAGCCAGAGGGCGGCCTCCTCCAGGTCCTTCGGAACGAGTTCCCCAGACTCATAGAAGCGAATCAACACGCGCTGGGCACCCACGTCTCCCCGGTACGCAGCTTTGCGAAACCAGTATTCAGCAGACCGGCCGTCCGGCTTTCCCAGAACGCCCGTGGCGTACATGTAGCCGAGTGCATACTGGCTGCGCGGTGCTCCTTGTGCTGCTGCCTTCAGGGACCATTCCTTTGCTGCTTGGGCATCTTTTGCAGTGCCTTCGCCGTTCAAGTACATGAAGGCCAGATTTGCCTCTGCCGCACAAAAATGTTGGGTTGCGGCCTTTTCGTACCAAGAGAACGAGATTTCGGAGTTTTTGGCGACGTCTTTGCCAACGCCGTACCGCCGCCCCATTTCATTCTGTGCCGCTGCGTTGCCTCCATCTGCCCGCGCTCGAACGTCTTCTAGCTTTGCGGCCCCGAAGTAGTCTGCTTGTGCGTCGTCCTGCGGACCACACGTTGCGAGAGCGTCGAATGCAAAACCTGCCACGCAGAAAGCGGCAAGGGCGGTTACCCGGCGGTGCGGTGGTTTCATCGTTGTTGCAAGCACGTAGTAAGGGTCGGCTTTCTGGTGCAATTCCATAGCGCGAGTGACCGGCTGCTTTTGGCCGTGAGTCACCCTCGGGCGTCATACGCCACTAAGCCCTTGAGCAAGCCGTTGCAGCTCAGGCAGCTTGGCCCCGTCGATGCTCAGCTGGAGCGAGCCAGTCGTGATAGCGCTGCGGATGACCGCCACAGAACGTATTTCGCCATCGATAAGGAAGACGATGGTCTGCCCAACAATCTGCCCCGTTGCCTTCTCGAGGACTGCGTGGCCTTCCGGGCTAAGCACGACCTTCAGGCGAGGTTCAGCGTACCGCCCTTCGTCTGCAAGCGGCGGAACGACGACAGCGGACGCAACGTGGCGGCTATTCAGTATCTCGGGGTCGTAGGCCGTCCACTTGCGTCCGTTCCGGTCAGTGAGGCGGCTTACTCCAATGTTCAACACCTTGTCCTGAAGCTCGAAACCACTCGTCGCTCGCTTCACCTTGAAGTCGACCTTGTGTGTCAGAGGGGTCTTGCTCTGGTTGGCAATTCCAGCGGGGGCGGCCTGTGGCGCTGAACTCGCTGCACATCCAGCTATGGCGAGGCAGACGCCGCATCCTAAGGTTGAGAAAAATCGTCTACGAAACATCATTCTTGACCGGTGTACGAACGACTGCTGACGACGACCTCTGCGGTGTCGGGCCTGGACTGTAACGAACGAATTCTGCCCGAGTTGTACGGCGCGCCGGAAGGTCCGGTTCTGGCCGACTGTAGACCAGCAGCGTCAGTCAAATGAGGACCAAGTGGTGCTCGAGAGGTTCGGGGCCGTGCTGTCAGGGAGGTGCGCCAGGGTGGTCAGACTTGGCCACCGGTATAGCGCTTCCAGTTCAATGCTCCGGTGAACCATGCCTCCGCATGGGAGCGGCTTGACTTGAGGACAAATACGTCATCAGTCGTTGCATTCGCCGGAAGTGCAAGAACTGACTCAACAACGCCATCTAGGAATTGCGTCGGCAGTTCCTGAGCTAGCACACGTGGCTCCCTGGACGCGCCTTCGACCACGATTGCAGTTATTACCTCGGGGAAGGTGTATATGCCTTTCTCGTAGCACTCAATGAGCTCAGAAATGTTTCGCATAGGCGGTGGTGTTCTCTAGAAAAGTCGAAGAAATTTTGCAGAGATCACTGGCGACGCTTTGACTCCTACGCCGGAACGATCGCTTGTGGCCGACTTCAGTCTTGCCTAGTTCTGAACCGTGATCCACACCGCCCTGGGGTCGCATTGTTGCGCGCACGCAAACACATAGACCTCGTTGCCCAGAAAGAGCACGTAGCTTCTTGCCGAGGGACTGTCGGGTTGCTCTGGTGCGCTTGGTAGCTTGGGAAACTCAAAGCCGTCGCTGACCTGGCACACAAACTCCATCGCCGAGCCACAGGCACAGGTGAAGGTTTCGGCGTCCTGTACCCAGTCGGGCGTACCTCCAACCGCGATGTAGTAGTGCTTGTCCGCGGGTGTATCGGCAAGTACCAGCTCAGCCGGCTGAAGGATCGGGGCGCCCGCCACGCGATGCATGGTTCGCGGTTTTTCCAGCGAAGCGTACCAGTGACCTTCGCTTTGCTCCCAATAGGCCGGAGGGAGGATATCGAAAGATTCGAAGCTTGGAATCTCGTTGTGCTCGGGGCACATGAGTACCGACAACCTGCTGCCTTCGACAAAGGGGAGTTCGGTCGCAACGGGGAGCGTGAACTGCAGGAACGGAATCATCTGCCGGTCGCACTGGGCACAACACGGAAAACCTTGCCCCTCCGGTGTCAGATAAGCCCCACCCACGGAATCTTGAGAGGACTCACTGTTAAAGCGCAAGTTGAAGAATTTTCTCGGCACGTGTCACCTCCCTGGTCTTTCATGCTCAATCCACTATTGCGACTTGTCGTCTTTGCGGTGCGATCCTGGATCAGGATGTTAGGTCATAGGAAGGCGACGCCAATGCCCGGTTCTGGCCGACAGCAACCGGGTTGATCGTTGGTGCAAGAAGACCTTTTTGCAGTCCTTCGAGCTTCTCTAGAGCCGGCGTTCGTCGGCACGATGTACGCCGACAGCGCTACTGCGAAGTAGCCAGAAATTTTCCGATCAACCCCACCGTGGCGCCGGTGCTCTCTTCCATCAACCAGTGCCCTGCGCCTGGTACGACTTCTCCGCGCACATTGGTTGCTGCGTTGCGCATGACGATCGCCATGTTCTCGCCGAAGGACTTCTCTCCGCCGATGGCGAGCACCGGCATGGTGAGCTTGGTTTTGGAGAACGCGATGTTGTCGGCGACGTCGTTCTTGGCGATGGTATTGAACTGCGCGAAGGCGGCGCGCATCGCGCCCGGCTGCGCGTAGAGTTTGGCGTAGTGGCGCCGCGTTGCCTCGTCGATCTTCGAAGGCGTGCCAGCGAACTCGTTCCAGAACCGGTCGAGATAGATGCGCTCCCTGCCAGCCACCAGCCGCTCGAAATCGCGGCCGCCGGCGTTGAAATGCCATAGCGCGGGCCACAGGATGATCTGGTCCCACGGCGCGATGCCGGGCACGGGTGCGTCCATCACGACGAGCTTGTCGACTTTGTCGGGGTAGCTTGCCGCATACGCATAGGCGACCATCGTGCCGATATCATGGCCGACGACGGCGGTGTGGTCTTGCTTCAATGCGGTCACGACCGCGCGTATGTCGACAGCCTGTGACTTCTTGTCGTAGCCGCCGGCAGCCTTTGACGATTTCCCCATGCCGCGGAGATCCGGCACGATCACCAGGTGCGTCTTTGCCAGCTCTTGCGCCAGCGGAGCCCACATGTCGCCCGTGTCGCCGAACCCATGAATGAGCACCACGGCGGGACCGGCGCCACCGGAGCGAACGAAGATGCTCGCGCCATCTGCCGTGGTGACGGCCCGGGTCTTGAAGCTGCCTGGGAAGGCCGGCTGGGCTCCAGCACTGGCAATGCACAGCACAGCAGTCAACAGCGCGAGTACCAGCGCAAAGCGATTCTTCATATCGAAACTCCACTTTGAAGGACCTGATCGGCGCGGCGTATTCTGAGGCTTTGCCGCACAGGGAGCTATAGATATTTGGGTCCAGTCAGGCGGCGAAGTGGCTCTTCGCATAGGTCCAAGCCTGACCGCCCTGGATTCGCGCTTGCGCATCGGTCAACTTGAACAGGAATGGCTCAAACATCCGCCGAGTGCGGCCGTCGAAGTGGTCGACGAGCAGCCCTGCGACCTGATGATTGGCCTCGTTGAGCTGCCGAACCCCCTCGACATTGCCGTCATCGCAAAGCACTCGCTGCCCAATCGTCAAACCATGAGCAAGCAGCGCCATGAACCGGATGCAATCGTCGTCCGAAAGGGCTGCAGCCCAAAGCGCTTCTGAGGTATCCGTCGAGTTCATGTAGCTTTTCGCTGCAATGTCCGTCTTCGGCCAATTCTCCCCTGTGGGCGGCGACGCCACGAGAGCAACTGGTAGCGTCGGCGGGACGCATATAGACGAGCACCGGAGAAACCAAGCTCACGACACGCGTGAACGCCACGATATAGCCATGTACGTCCTCTCGCTCCTGCTCCATGAGGAAGCGCACCGTACGTTGAAAAGCGCTTCCTTCGAGGATGCACAAACCGTCGACGGATTGAGCCCGCTGCGCGAATGCTCGCCAGCTTCGCAGGCACCTCGATGCGAATCCGGGCTGCTCCCGAGACGTCGACAAAGACATGGGGGTGGACCGGGTGGTTTCTTTGCGCCTCCCGGTGCCACACGGCCAGCCGTCCGGAAGAGACAGCCCAATCACAGAGGCGCTCGGTCAATGTCGTCTCGCCTGTTCCCGGCAACCCTTCCACCAGAACCAGCTTCACGGCACTGCTTCGAGGAAGATGCTCATTGCACATCACTCGCGCACGAGCCGGACCCCGAGGCGCAGGTTGCGCACCTCGCAGGAAATGTCGCCGCCACTCCCCAGCATCCAGGCTCTGATCCATGCAGTGGCCTCCCGCGTCGCGGCGCCACCACTGCAGACGGTGGAGGACCAATAGCCTTCGCGCAGCGGCTGCGTGCCGGACACCGGGAAATCGGCGGCGGGTATGTCCAATTTCTTGAACCAGCGTTCCGCGAGGCTGTTCACCTCCTTGATCGTCGGCAGGCGCCAGCCCGGTTGCTCGCTGGCGCGCTGCAGGGCTTGCATATAGCCGTAGCGCTGGGCCGTCCCGGTGCAGCGCTGGCCGTTCCACACCTGCGGCTCCTCGCAGCGGCGCCACGCCAGGCCGGTGTGGCGGTCCTCGACCACGCCGCCGGGCACGCCGCGCTCGTCGGGCACTTCACGCCAGCGTCCGGTCTCCGGCACCTCGGGGCCCCGCACCAGCCGGACGAACAACGGCTGCGGCTTTCTCTCCATCCTGCGGTTGCAGCTGTAGACAAATCCGACAATGAAGTTCACGCACCATATGCGGGTCTCGTCGTCCGGCTCGGACGTCATGTAGTTCCCCGGCACGGTGTTGGGAAGCCAGCGCTCATCGACGGCTGCCCGTTCGGCTGGCCACTTCGCGGACCGTGCATCGATGAGTTCCCCCAGGTCGAGCAGGCCGTGCAGCTCGGCCACCGTGGGCAGGCGCCAGTCGGTGAAGCCGCACAGGCGCATCGCATTCACCTGCGCCACATAGGCCATGGCATCGCCCGGCCGGCCATCGCCATGGTAGGAGTAGGCGTCGGTATTGGCGCGGCTGCCCGGCGCCGGTTCGTTGTGCGGGCCGTAGGTGGTGATCAGCCTGCCGGTGCCCGGTGGACCGGCCTGTGTCCTCATCCACGCCAGCTTGCCGCTGTCGGGCTTGCCCTCCCAGACCAGTCCGGACACCCGATCGCGCACGCACGAGGTCAAAGGTTGGCCGGCAACCGCCTCGTAGTCGGGCCGGCCCGTGTGAAACATGCCGTCCTGTTTCGGGATCAGGGCCAGTGGTCCCGCGTCCGTGCACGCCTGAGGAGCCGGCCTGCCGTCTTGCTGCAAGCCAAGACACACACGCGCGCCGGTGGGTGGCACCTTCACTGTTGTGGCTTCGGCGGTCACCGCCGGCGACTGCGCGGCGGCAGGCACGACGGCAAGCCCCAGCAGGACGAGCGCTGTGGCTGCCGCGCGAATCATGGTCAGTGCGCTGGATTCCAGTTCGGATCGACGCCGACTTCGGTCAGCGGCCGCGCCTTGGCCCAGCGCTCCAGGAGCGCGATTCGGCAACTGACGTCGAATCGTCGATGACTCGAACACGACGAACAACAAGCTCGTCGATCTCCAGCCGGCGGATTCGAGCGCGGCCCACGAAGAGCCGACCGATGGACAAGGCACCGATGGCCAGAGCACCGAGTGCCGCGACACCAAGCAGGACGGAGCCCAACGCGCTGGTACCAACGGCTTGCGCGCCAGTAGCAGTTGCCGGCAAGGCGCGTGCGGACTTTGATGGCATCAACTTCATCGAAGCTCCTCTTGTTTGACAACCCGATCGATTTTGTTTCGCGGGCACTACGAACGGCCTGTTCCAGCCGGAAGACAGTCAGCGGACGAACCTTACAACAGGCATGCGGGCAAACAAGGCCGCCCGGCCCCACGTCAAGCCCTGAACCAGATCCTGAACGTCACATACATCGCATAGCCGAGGGCAACTGCGAGCCACACCAGGTAAAAGATATTGGCCCAGTACTCGCCGGGATTTGCCGCCAGAACATACGTCTGCCCCGTGCAAGCCTTGCCGACACATGGCACCTCGCCCCGAACCAACGCACGCAACACGGCGAAGACGAGGTAGCAGGTCACCGCGGCAGTCATCAGAAAGCCTACAGGCCCGACAACCCCCTTGGTGAGTTCGTCGTTCTCGTCGCGACGCCCTTTCCGGAGCAGGCTCTGCCCGAACCTGTACCAGGCGAATCCCAGCAGGAGCATCAGCGAGTAGTAGATGACGTCACGCATGTCGTGGCGGTGTGGTGTTGCGGTTGGTCGACGGAAGATCCGGGGTATCGCCGGATTCTGCCTTGGTGCCGTGCCGCACATTCCCCGACGCCACGTCACAGCTCGATACGCCCGGCGGCAAGGGCAAAGCCCGCTTCGCAGTCAAAATAAAGGCCATGGAATCTCTGATCGAACAACTCTCAGGCTCGATGGCTTCGGCCAAGACCCTGGAAGACTTGACCCGGCCGATGCTCGAGATGCTCGGGGCGGTGACCGGAATGGAGTCGACCTACCTCACCACCATCGACCTCCACAAGGGGCAGCAGCACATTCTCTTCTCCCGCAATGTGCGACAGCTGAGCATTCCCGAAGGCCTCACGGTGCCGTGGGCCGACACCCTCTGCAAGCGCGCCCTGGAAGAGGGTCGCACCTACACGGGCGACGTCGCAAGCTGCTGGGGCGACTCCGACGCTGCCCGGCAGCTCGGCATCCAGACCTACGTGAGCACGCCGGTCAAGGCTGAAGGTGGCGGCTTGTTCGGCACCCTGTGCGCCGCCAGCGCCACGCAGATGCCGCTCGCGCCACATGCCGAGCCGGTGCTGCAACTGTTCGCGCGGCTGATCGGCCAGCAGGTCGAGCGCGAGCTGCTCTACAGGAAGCTCGAGAGGGCACACGCCGAACTGGTCACCCTCGCTTCCACCGATGCGCTCACCGGCCTGCCGAATCGCCGCACGCTCATCGACGGCCTGCGCGGCCTGCTCGCGCAGGGCGAGCGCGACCGGCTCAGCGTGCTGGTGGGCTTCATCGACATGGACGGCTTCAAGAAGATCAACGACACGCACGGCCATGACATCGGCGACGAATTTCTCATCGCCATGGCGGGGCGGCTGTCGGCCTCGCTGCATGCCGGCGAGATGCTGGCGCGCAGCGGCGGCGACGAGTTCGTGGTGATCGGAGCCGGCCCTTCCTTCGACCAATCGCCGGACGCCGCGGCGCGGGCACTCGCCGAGCGGCTCGGCAAGAGCACCATCGGCGAGCTGCGCCTGCAAGGCACGACGATCGACTACGCGGGCGCCAGTGTCGGCGTGGTGGCCGTCGACTCGCGCACCACCACGGCGGCTGAAGCATTGCGGCTGGCCGACGAGGCGATGTATGCCGTCAAGCGCGGCCGCCGCGTCGTCGCCAGCCAGAGGGAAGTGTCTTCATCAGCCTGAGCGAGTGCCGGCGCCTGTTCTGGACGGCGTTATCTGGCTCCTGGAGCCTCGATGTGCTCCCGCCCTGGCCACGGGCTCACTCGCTGCTGGCAGGAAGCACTGCATCCACAAGCCGCTTCAGATGCGCGGCGGTAACCGGCTCCCGCAGATGCAGCACGCGCAGGTACACCGCGCCGACGAGGCTTTCGACGAGATCCTGAGGGTCCTTGCCAACGGGCCACTCCCCTCGCAGGCTGGCGCGTTCGAACACCTCTCGCACCGAGGCGAAGCGCCTGGCCCACTGCTGCCGCACTTCCTGCGTCATCTCGCTCTCGCGCGGCAGCGCCATCGCGAATTGCGTGGCGGCCCAGCCCAGCGGGCTGGCGAGCCGGCGCACGGCGCTCGACAGCAGGGTGACCAGGTCCTCGCGCAGGCTCCCGCGGTCCGGAATGGGAATGTCCTGGGCAAACAGCGCGAACGTGGCCTCCAGGACCAGGCCATCGCGCGACTTCCAGCGCCGGTAGATCGAGGTCTCGTGCACGCCTGAGCGCGCGGCGACCGCCGCGACGGAAAACCCCTCGTAGCCGTGCTCCTTGAGTTCGTCCATCGTGGCCTCGAGCACCGCCGCATGCACGCGCGCGCTGCGCCCGCCCGTGCGGCGCCGCGGCTGGAGCGCTTCTTCTGGCTGTGTCTTCATGGTTGCCGATGGTAGTGAAAAGCAAATCACCGACTAACGCAAGTCAACTTGCTTTAACAGGGTTAACCACTAATGCAAGTTGACTTGCGTTAAATATGATTTGCGAACCATCACGCAAGGAGCTGTCATGCAAATCGATTGGGATGTCGAGATCCCCATGGACGACGGGTCGGTCGTTCGCGCGGACGTCTTTCGGCCGGCAGGCGAAGGGCGCCATCCGGTGCTCATGTCCTACGGGCCGTATGCGAAGGGGCTTCCGTTCCAGGACGGCTATCCGATGCAATGGCAGACGCTTGTCGCGGCGCATCCGGAAATCCTGAAAGGCAGCTCGGGCCGCTACGCAAACTGGGAAACAGCCGACCCTGAGCGATGGGTGCCGCTGGGCTACATCTGCATCCGCGTGGATTCACGCGGCGCCGGCCGCTCGCCCGGCGTGGTGGACCCTTTCTCGCCGCGCGAGGCGCAGGACTTTCACGACTGCATCGAGTGGGCCGCCGCCCAGCCCTGGAGCAACGGAAAGATCGGCTTGGCGGGCGTGTCGTACTACGCCGCCACCCAGTGGGTGGTGGCGGGCCTGCGGCCGCCGCACCTCGCTGCCATCTGCCCCTTCGAAGGCTTCTCCGACTACTACCGGGACGCCTGCCGGCACGGCGGGATCCTCGGCACCTTCATGAAGGAGTGGTATCCGCGCCAGGTGGAGAACGTGCAGCACGGCCTGGGCATGCGGGGCCGCGTCAACCCCAACACGGGCGTGCCTGTCTCCGGCCCGGCGGAACTGGGCGACGAGGAGATGCGCGCCAACCGCGTCGACATCTCGGCCGTGCACCTGCGCTCGGAATGCATCACCGCCAGCCACTACGAAGGCCGCCGCGCGAACCTTGCCGCGATCGAAGTGCCGGTGCTCTCCTGCGGCAACTGGGGCGGCCACGGCCTGCACCTGCGCGGCAACGTCGAGGGCTACCTGGGCGCGGGCTCGGCGCAGAAGTGGCTCGAACTGCATGGCCTGGAGCACTGGACCGAGTTCTACACGGACTACGGCGTCGCGCTGCAGAAGCGCTTCTTCGACCATTTCCTCAAGGGCGAGGACAACGGATGGGACAAGGAGCCTCCGCTGAAGCTGCAGATACGGCATGCCGGCAAATTCGTGGAGCGCGCAGAGCACGAATGGCCGCTGGCCCGCACCGAGTGGACTCGCCTGCACCTGGATGCGAGCCGGCAGTCCTTGCAGCCCGCGCCCGCCCCCACCGAATCGCAAGCCGCGTTCGACGGACTGAAGGGCACCGTGAGCTTCAGCACAGCGCCTTTCGAGCAGGACATGGAAGTGACCGGCCCGCTGGCTGCCACGCTCCACATCGCCACGACCGCGAAGGACGCCGACCTGTTCCTGACGGTGCGCGCATTCGCCCCCGACGGCAAGGAACATCTGGTCGTGGGCGCCATCGAGCCGCGCGCGCCCCTGGCGCAGGGCTGGCTGCGCGCGTCGCATCGCAAGCTCGACCTCCAGGCATCGAAACCCTACCGGCCCGTGCATGCGCACGAAGCCATCGAGCCGCTGGAACCGGGCAACGTGTACGAACTGCAGGTGGAAATCTGGCCGCTCTGCTTCGTCTTCCCGAAGGGCTACAGGCTGGTGCTGACGGTGGGGAGCTCCGACTTCGAGCACGGCCTGCCCGGCCCGCATCCGCAGATCTACGGCAAGGAAATGCGCGGCTGCTCCGTGCTGCTGCACGATCACCCCGATGACCGCACGGCCGAGCGGTTCGCCGGCCAGACGACGATCTACACGGGCGGCGGGTACGAGTCGTCCCTGCTGCTGCCTGTCATTCCGGCTGCGCGCGAATGATCTGGTGCAAGGTCCGCAGCAGCACCTCGGGCTGGACCGGCTTGAACATCACGACCAGGCCGCTGGCATAGGCGGCACGCACGCGCTCGGGATCGGTATCGCCCGTGACCAGGATCGTGGGCACGCGGCGGCCCGCGAGCCTGCGCAGCTCCGCCGTCGCCTCGATGCCGTCCTGCGGATCCGCCAGCCGGAAGTCGATGATGAAGGCGTCGAAGCCCTCCGGCGTTGCCCGCACCTTCGCGCTGGCATCCGCCAGCCGGGATGTGATCTCGATGCGTTCGCAATAAGGCGCCAGCCACATGCGCACCGCCTCGCCCACCGGTTGCTCGTCGTCGAGCAGCAGCACGCGCGGCGGCACCAGCGGCAGCTCGATCGTCTCGACACCGGCGGATGCTGGCGTCGCCGTTGGCGCGAGGACCACGGCCGGGGAAGCCGGCGGCCTGCACGGCAGATCGACCCAGAACACGCTGCCATGGCCCCGCCGCGAGCGCACGCCGATTTCCCCGCCGAGCAGATCGACCAGTCGCTTGACGATGGCCAGCCCGATGCCCAGGCCGCGCGCCACGTCGCGTTGCGGGTTGTCGACCTGGTAGAACTCGTCGAACACGTGAGGCAGGTGCTCGGGCGCAATGCCCAGGCCCGTGTCCCACACGGCCAGACGCAGGCGGTCGCCGCGTGGCCGCGCGCTCACGAGGATGCCGCCGCGCCGCGTGTACTTGAGGGCGTTGTCGACGAAATTGGTCAGCACGCGCAGCAGCAGGTCGGCATCGGTCTGCAGCCATTCGGGCGCGGTGTGGAAGCGCAGCGACAGACCGGCCTCCTGGGCCCGTGGCTCGAAGAGCTGCGCCAGCCGCAGGAACAGAGGGTCCACCGCGATCTCGACGGGCTGGGGCACCACGGTGCCGGCGTCGATCTTGGAGATGTCCAGCATCGCGTTGAGCAGGCCGCTCACGGCATCGGTGGCCTGCACCACGCGACCGGCCACTGGCGCCAGCGGATGATCCGCGAGGTCGCGCTCCAGCGAGCGCGAGAACAGCGCCAGGGCATGCACCGGCTGGCGCAGGTCGTGGCTGGCCGAGGCGAAGAACCGGCTGCGCTCGCGGTTGAGCCGCTGCAGCTCGAACGACTGGCGCAACAGTTGCTCGCTCAGCAGTTCCTTGTCGATCTGGTCGGAGAGGCTGCGGCGGATGAGCTGGTGCTGCGACAGCGCATAGCGCGCCATCGAGCCACCGAACAGCAGGCCGACCACGCAGGTGAACCAGCCGTCCGTGCCGCCCATCCACGCAAAGCGCGTCACCACGCCCAGCGTGAGCGGAATGGTGACCACGGGCACCATCGCGCGCCAGGTGGCGATCACCGGCACCGAACCCATCAGCACGGCGAACATGCCCAGCAGCAGGATCAGGATACGCGTGGGCGACTCGGCGCCCGGCGGCATGAGCGCCCAGGGCGCCAGTGCCCACATCGACATGTAGGCGCCCAGCGGCAACATGAAGCGCCATGCGCCGTCGGGCTGGCGCAGGGTGAATTCCGGCTCGGGATACAGGCGCGCGTTCCAGCGCATGAACACCAGCCGCAGGCCGAGCAGCGTGCAGATCACGATGCCCCACGCCAGTGCGCCGAGGCCGCGGGTCATCCAGAAGAACACGCCAGCCATCGCGATGGCTGCGGCGAGCGCCGTCAGCACGGTGGGCGGACCCATCACGAACATGCGGCGCAGCAGTCGCTCGCGAACCAGTTGGGCGTGGGAGTCGGCAAGGCCAGGCGGGACATCCGCGCCTGCGACCGCGTCGTTCGACACGGAGGAAGTTGATCCCTGCCTGCTCATGGGCGGCAGTGTAAGGGAGGCCATGCCGGCCCGGACAGCATGCGGCGCCTCGCCGTCAGGTCCTTGGAATCTGCGCCTCGATCTCCCTGATCACTGCCTCCTTCTCGCGGTTGTAGGCCTGCGGGTCGGCAGGGTCCACCGCATGGGCCCGGTCCTTGGCCTCCTCGTACTTGCGGCGCAGGTCGGGCCGGCGCTCGAGGATGTCCATGAAGGCAAGCGAATCCTTGTGCACCGGATCGCCGCGGTGGCAGATATGGATGTTGACGTTGAAACGCCGCCCGCCATGCAGCACGGAGGCGCAGACATAGGGCTTCTCGTCCTTGTCCACCCACACAGGCCGGCGATGGAAGCCGGCCTGATCGAAGACCTTCTGCTCTTCGCGCAGGTTCTCGCGCGCGGTGATGGCCGTGATGTCGATCATGGGCTTGCCGCGCAGCCCGACAACCGCCGTGCTGCCGATGTGCACGAGCTCGACGCCTTCGATGCGCGATCGTGCGTACTCCCGCACGAGGGAGAAGACTTCGGCATAGGCCGGGTCGTACGGCACGATGCGCCGGTGCTGGAGCCCCTCGTCGAACGGGTCGATCGTCATCGCGAGACCTTTCAGGCAGTCAAAGCCTGTCCCACACCTGGAGCAGCCCGACCAGATGGACGATGCCGTACACGAGGCAGATCACCGAGCTCCAGACCCAGAACGCAGTCAGCCGCCGCCGGTCGAACACGAACATCGCCACGACCACGAGCCCCCGCAACAGGTACACCGCAGTGATCGCCGGAAGCACGAAGACCAGCAGTGGCAGCGGCCGCAACACGCCTGCCCCCGAGAGCGCATATGCAGCCCACGTTCCCAGCACGCATGCGATCAGCAGGGTGACGAGGGCCGGATAGAGATGTCCGGCTGCCGCGCCCGCAGCCATGCGCTCCCCCGCTCCGAAGAAGCGATACCACGCAGGTCCGCCGAAGATCACGCAGATGTGCAGCAGCGCGGCGATGGCGCTGAGCGCGGCTCCGGCGATCAAGGGAATGTTGTAGTCCACGAGGCTCCTTCGCTGCGGTTCGATCAGGGCAGATGCTTGCGCGCGCGCACGGCCTCGCGCGTAGGCCCGAAGGCACCGAAGCGCACGGGCAGGCCGCTCTGTGCTTCGACGTGCTCCACCCATGCATGCGGCGTGGCGATGGGATGCGGCTCGTAGATGGGCTCGGCGCCTTGCAGCAACTGCGTCAACGCGTGCTGGTGATCGAGGTCCCGCACGCCGCCGAGGGGTAGCGACATGAGACGGCCCGCGTCGACGGTGCGATAGCCCGCGCACCACCTCAGCCCTGCGCGCCCGACGGCATCGAGGTGGCTCACCACAAGCCCGTCGAGCGCTCCGACCGCCTCGAGCGCATATCGCAGCAGCACCGCATCCGGATGCCCTCTGCGGAACGCGCCCTGCCAACCCTCGTCCGCGTTGTGCGGCTCGGCGAGCCGCGCATCGAGCGCGCGGTCATGCGTGGGCAGCGGGCCGGCGCCATGGCGCGTAAGGTAGCTGCGCAGCACGCCGAAGTGCTGCACGGGCGCGTCGATGCCAACGTCATGCAACACGGCTTCGACCGCTGCGGTCGAGATCGTGCTCCAGGTGGTGTGCGGATGAAAACCACGCCACTCGTCGAGCAGCACGCCTTGCGCGCCTTCGAAGATCACTGTGCCGGGACGCGCGAGGCGTTCGGCGATCCGGTCCGCGCTCGCAGGTGGCGACTGCTTCAGGCATGGCGCCACCGCATCGAGCCAGCGTTGCGCGAGCGTGTCGTCGCGCAGCATGGCGAGCTCCTGTGCGGCATCTGCCTTCTGGAGAACCGGGCTCGCGGCGAACTCGCGCAGAAGCGTGGCGCGCAGGGCTCCGATCTTTTCGAGCGCACGGGCCGGTTGCAGCAGGTCGCCGTACAGCAAGGCTTCGTCAGGCCGAGCCAGCGCATGCCGCACGGTCTCGCCGACGCCCACTCCGCAGCTCCCATGCGCGCCCTCCTCCCCTCGCGCCCATTCGCGCAGCCGGCCAGCAGCCTGATGGAACGGCATGGTCACGCGACAGCGCGCATCGACCAGCAGGCGCGAGAAGGCATCTTCCACGCCCACCCGCCGCAATGCCTCTTCCTCGACGCGCAACGCCGTGGGATGCACCACCACCGGGCTCGCGAGCACAGTGCCCACGCCCGCATGGAAACTGCCAGCGCCGAACTGCGAGAAAGTGTGATGCCGCCCGTCGGCCAGCACCACGTTGTGCCCGGCCTGCGCGCCGCCGTTGAAGCGCACCACGGTGTGGGCCTGCAACGCGCCGCACAGGTGGTCGGTGAAGAGCCCCTTGCCGCAGTCCCCGAAGCCGAGGCCCAGCAGCGAGACGTAGCGCGTGGCCGTTGCTGCGTCGGCCATCGATGCGGTCAGCCGAAGAGCCGCTTCCACCACGACGAACGCGGGCCCGTGGCGGCGACGCCCGGCGGCGCGCGGCGCGGCGCGGCCGGATCGAGCAGCGCGGCATAGCCGTCGAGCGCATGCAGCACGCCGCCCACGCGCTCCTTGGCCATGCCGGTGGCACTCATCACGCCGGCCAGCGCTTCGAGACTGGGCACGGCCTTCTCGGTGAGGGCGACGATGCCGGCGGCCACGGCGCAGGCGTCGTCGGGCGAGTCCATGCAGATGACGTGATCGCCCAGCAGCTCGCGCCAGCGCGGCTCGCAGCGGCGGCGGCGCTGGGCGTCGGGAATCAGGAAGAACAGGTTGGTGGTCTCGGCCGCGGCGGCGATGACTTCCTCGATGGGGATGTCCTCGTCGAGCTTCTCGCCGACGAGGCCCTCGATCTGGTGGCGCGAGACGGCCGGGTACGGCAGCTCGTCGCCGGTGACGAACAGGTAGCCGCGCTTCCTGCGCTTGACCCAGCAGTCCATGTCGGTGTGCTGCGCCATGACGTAGAAGGCCAGCTCGTAGCTCTCCTCGCCGGTGCCGCCGCCACCGCCTTCCAGGTAGCTCCATGTGAGCCACTGGTCCATGAGGTTGGCGGTCGACTCGAACTGGCCGACCTGCAGCGGCGCATGGTCGGAATTGGCGTCGCCGATGGCCATGAACATGAGCTGCGGATCCGCCACGCCACAGTCGGTCAGCAGCTTCATGAAAGTGGGCAGCTCGCGGCGCGCCAGGGTCTGCGGGATGTCGCCCATGGAGCCGGTCACGTCCAGTGCGAAGACGATGCCCAGCGAGTTCGGATGGTCGGCGTTGTCGCGCGACTCGCGCACCTTGAGCCCGTGCGGATTCATCAGCGGGTGGGTGGAGCGCTGCGTGAAGACCTCGGCGCCCGGCTTGGCGGCGCGATCGGCGATGAGCGCCGTGTGGGCGGCGTGCGAATAGTTTCCGTAGCCCATGAGATTTGCTCCTCTGTGACTGTCTGGCTGTTATGCGGTTCTTCAGGCGCCGGCGTGCGGCGCAGGATCGAAATGGACGAACTTCGGCACGCCGAAGGCTTCGCGCGACGCGGCAGACAGCGCCTGCTCGATGCCCTGCGCACCGAGGCGCCGGCAGGCGGCGGCGTCTTCGCTGCACTCGCGCAGCAAGGCAGCGAGCGGCGCGGGGGTGTGAGCGCCGAGGCCAGGCTCACCGGCCGCGCCGCCATGCAGCACCGCGCGCACGGTCCACGCCGCCTGC
Source organism: Variovorax sp. 679 (assembly GCF_003952185.1). GTDB lineage: Bacteria > Pseudomonadota > Gammaproteobacteria > Burkholderiales > Burkholderiaceae_C > Variovorax. Next base: position 251,714 of record NZ_RXFS01000001.1, read on the forward strand.
GTGAGATCGCGAGCGGCGGCAGCGTCGTGAGCCGCGCCGGCGGCATGCTGCGCGCGCGACCAGCCGATGAGCAGCACACCGTGATCGCGCGGATGCACGAGCGCGTGCGCGGGCGACAGGTCGCGGTGCGTCCAGCCGGCGCCGTGCACGAAGGCCAGCACCTCGAGCATGCGGCGCCAGATCCACACGGCGTGGCGCGGGTCGATGCCCTGCGGGTTGGCCTGCTGCACGTCCTGCAGGCTGCCCCAGAAGCCGGTCGGGTGGCGCAGCACCAGCGCCTGCCGGGAGCCGTCTCCCTGGGCGCTTGCCAGCCCCTCGGCCACGCCCGTGCCCAGCGGCTGCGGCAGGCGGCGGGTGAAGTAGGCCGCGCCGGGCACGGAAAGGTCTTGCAGAGCCTGCAGGACGACGCCTTCGCGCTGCAGCACGCCATCAGCAGAACTGTCGCGCGCAAGCTTGAAGGTGACACGCTCGGGCAGCGCGCCCAGGCGCTCGGCCAGCAGCACCTCGCTGTGCTCGCCCGTGGCCAGCGGTGCCAGCACGCGATAGCGGGCACCGCGCCAAGCGAGGACGCGACCGCCGGGCACGTCGGCATTCGCCCGGCGCAGCGCGGCGCGGAAGCTCTCGCGCTCGACGATCTCCTGGCCGCGCACCACGGTGGCGCCGCAGTAGCTGCAATTCACCGTGCGCCAGCGGGCGGCGCGCGGCAGGGGCGCGGAGCACTGGGGGCAGCTCAGGGCCTGCAGCGACAGCATGGCCCGCGCCCTACTCTTCCTTGGGAGGCGCCGCCGGGTCGGGCGAAGCCAGCACGCGGTCGATGCGACGGCCTTCGAGCGCGACGACCTCGAAGCACCAGCCGGCGCAATCGATGTGCTCGCCCACCTCCGGCAGGTGGCCGGACACGGCCATCAGCAGGCCGGCCACGGTGTTGTAGAGGCCGCGCTCCTCGTCGGGCAGCTCTCGGATGCCCAGGCGCGCACGCAGCTCCGAGACGGGCATGAGCCCGTCGAGTTCCCACATGCCGTCGGGCCGCTGGTGGGCCCAGGCATCGGTCTGCATGCCGGGCTGCAGCTCGCCGGTGATGGCCTCGAGCAGGTCGCGCGGGGTCATCAGGCCCTGCACCACGCCGTACTCGTCGACCACGAACACGAGGCGGCCGGCGCGGGCGCGGAACTGCTCCAGCAGCTCCATGCCTGTGAGCGTTTCGGGCACGAACACGGCGGGCGCGGCTTCCTGGCCGAGCACGCCGCGGTGCGCGGGGCCCAGGCGCAGAAGGTGTGCCACGCTGATCACGCCGACCACGTCGTCTAGCGAATTGCGGCACACCGGATACCAGGAATGCACCAGGTTGAGCGCCCCCGCGTCGGCCACCTTCTGCAGCGCCTGCTGCACGGTGAAGGAAGCGTCGAGCCACTCGATGTCGGCGCGCGGGATCATCAGCGACGACAGGCGCCTGTCATCGAGATGAAACACATTGCGCACCATCTGGTGCTCGTGCTGCTCGATGACGCCGGCGTCCACGCCCTCTTCGAGGCTGGCCGAAATTTCTTCCTCGGTGACCGAGCGGGCCGCATTGGCGTCGATGCGCAGCACCTTCAGCATGGTGGCCGTGGCACCCGCCAGCATCCACACGAAGGGCTTGGCGGCCTTGGCCAGCCCGCGCATCGGGCGCGACACCCAGCGCGCCACCGGCTCGGGATACAGCTGGCCGATGCGCTTGGGCACCAGTTCGCCGAAGATGATGGTGAAGAAGGTGATGCAGGCAACCACCACCGCGGTGGACGCGATGTCGGCCGTGCCATGGCCCACGCCGACGCTTTCCATCCAGACCGCCAGCGGCCCCGCGAAGGCCGCCTCCCCGACGATACCGCTGAGCATGCCGATGGAGGTGATACCGATCTGCACCGTCGAGAGGAACTGCGTGGGCGACTCCATCAGCTTGAGCGCAGCCGCCGCGCCGGTGTCTCCCGTTTCGGCCAATGCCGCGAGACGTGCGCGCCGGCTGGTGGAAAGGGCCATTTCGGACATTGCGAACAACGCGTTGAGCGTGGTCAGCAAGGCCAGGAGGAAGACATCCATGAACTGAGGGAGAGAATGGGGGAATGGCACTTTACTTGATTGGCGACCTGCAGGGCTGCGACGCCCCCCTCGGGCGGCTGCTGCAGAAGATCGATTTCTCCCCCAGCCGCGACACCATCGTGCTGCTGGGCGACCTGGTGAACCGGGGTCCCGATTCGCTCGCGGTGCTGCGCCGCGTGCAGGGCTACGGCGCCTCGGCCCTGAGCCTTCTGGGCAACCACGACCTGCACCTGCTGGGCGTGGCGCACGGCGCGCGCAAGGCCGGACGCAAGGACACGCTGGCCGAAGTGCTGGCCGCGCCCGACAGCGAGGCGCTGTTCGAATGGGTGCGCCGTCAGCACATGGCGCTGCACATGCGCATCGGCAATGGCGACCTGCTGATGGTGCATGCGGGCGTACTGCCCCAATGGACGGTGGGCGACACGCTTGTGCTGGCCTCCGAGGTCGAATCGGTGCTGCGTGGGCCGGCGCTGGGCGAATTCATGATGTCGATGTACGGCAACGAGCCGGCCCAGTGGCAGGACACGCTCACGGGCAATGCCCGGCTGCGCGCCATCGTCAACGCGCTGACGCGGCTGCGCTTCTGCACCGCCGGCGGCGTGATGGACTTCGAGGTCACGGACAGCGCCTCCAACGCGCCCGAAGGCTACATGCCCTGGTTCGACGTGCCCGGTCGCAAGACGGCGAATGCGACGCTCGCCTTCGGCCACTGGTCGACGCTGGGCTGGCTGTCGCGGCCCGACCTGCTTTCGACCGACACCGGCTGCGTGTGGGGCGGCTGCCTGAGCGCGGTGCGCATCGGTTCGACGCTGGACGAGCGCGAGCTGATCCAGGTCGAGTGCGAGCAGGCGCAGAAGCCCGGCAAATAGCCGGCTCCGTCAGGAGGAAGGCAGCCTGAACTTGTCGAGCGACATGCGCTGGCGGCCGTTTTCGTCGAAGTTGCCGGGCGCCAGCCAGCGCTCGAAAGCGGTGCACAGCGCTGGCCACTCGCTGTCGATGATCGAGAACCACGCCGTGTCGCGGCCCCGCCCCTTGTAGATCACCGCCTGGCGGAAGAGGCCTTCGTACCTGAAGCCCAGACGCAGCGCCGCGCGCTTCGAGGGCTCGTTGAAGTTGTCGCACTTCCACTCGTGGCGGCGGTAGCCCAGTTCGTCGAAGACCAGCTTCATCAGCAGGTACTGGGCCTCGGTGGACATCGGCGTGTTCTTCAGCAGCGGCGAGAAATTGACCGTGCCTACCTCGATGGAGCCATTGGCGGGGTCGATGCGCATCAGCGCCAGCGAGCCGACTGCGCGACCGCTCTGCCTGTCGATGACGGCGAAATGCATCGGGTCGGCGTTCTTCGCTATGCGTTCCAGGTAGGCCCGGGTGCCGCTGAGATCGGCGGGCCGCTCGATGCCCAGGTAGGTCCAGTCGCGGCCGTCCGGGGCCTGCGCGTAGGCGGCGTGCAGGTCGTCGGTGTGCCTGGCGGGGTCCAGCGGTTCGAGCGTGCAGAAGCGGCCCTCGAGGGCACGGCGCGGCGGCAGGGAGCGCGGGCTCCACTCGGGCAGGTCGGGGCCGATGGACTGGCCGAACTCGTTGTGGCGGACTGGCATGAACGGGGACTCTTTCGGAAGGAAGAAGGGAACGGAAAGCGCTAACGTACCCGCTTCATGGCGCCACGAAAAGTGCCACCGAAGCCCTATCCGATGGGGCCACGGCGCCTCGCGGTCAGCCTCGCGATCCCACCACGTGATCCCGCCTGAAGTTGCGCGGCGTTGTCCCCACCACCTGTCTGAAGCGCCGGTTGAAATACGCCTCGTCGGTAAACCCGCACTGGTGCGCGATCTCCCGCACCAGCAGCGAAGTGGACGACAGCAGTTCCTTCGCCCGCTCGATGCGCCGCTCGGTCACGAGGTCGGTGAAGGTGCGGTCGGTTTCCTTGCGCAGCAGGTTGGCGAGGTAGTTGGGCGAGAGGAAGGCTGCCGCCGCCGCGTCGGTCAGCGACAGCGGCTTGTCGAGGTTGTCGCGCACGTAGCGCACCACGCGCTGCAGGGCGTCGCGCTGCGAGGTCTTGCCGTTGTGCTGGAGCGAGAGCCGCATCAGCGCCTGCTCCTGCCGCATGCAGGCCAGGGCGATGATCTGCTGCAGGATGCCGCGCATCGCGGTCTTGGCGCCGAAGCTGCGGCCCGTGTTCAGCGCATGCAGCTCGTCGAGCCAGCCACGGATGCGGGCGAAGTCGGCCTCGTCGAAGGCGAAGTCGACGTACTCCTGGAACAGGAAGGGCGCGAGCTCGGGATGGCGCGCGAGCGACACGTCCTCGAGGTCGAGCGCGTCGACCTCCAGCTCCGGCCACAGGAAACGCTGGTCGAAGTTGACGATGCAGTACAGCGCCTCGGGCGGGTGCGGGATCACGTGCACCCGGTACGGCAGCACGAAGCTCAGGTGGCGCGGACCGAAGGGACGCACCTCGCCGCCAATGGACTGCTGCGAGCTGCCCTCGATGCCGACCTGGATCTGGAAATACGCATGCCGGTGCGGCAACGTGAGCTCGTTGCGCGCACCCTGGAAGCGGATGTCGAAGTCGAGGTGGTCGGCACGCTCGTGCATGCCGTAGGTTCGGACCGACGTGGGTGGGGATGGGCGCATCGGGGCAGGCGTCTTCGTCTTTCGCCTGCGAGGGTACGCCAACTTGCGGGCCGGCGAACCGGCCACGCCCAGCAGGTCCGATGCGCGCGCGGTCTTCAGGCTCAGACGACCGCGACTTCGAGCACGCCGACGCCCGCCACGCTGCCACGCATGCGGTCGCCGCGCTGCACTGCCGCCACGCCGGCCGGCGTGCCCGTGAAGATCAGGTCGCCGGGCTGCAGGGTGAACAGGGTTGACAGGTAGGCGATGGTGTCGGGCACGTTCCAGATCATGTCGGAGAGATCGCCGACCTGGCGCTGGGCACCGTTCACTTCGAGGCGAATCTCGCCCTTCGCCGGATGGCCGGCCTTGGCCACGGGCACCAGCTCGCCGCAGGGGGCCGAGCCGTCGAAGGCCTTACCGGTGTCCCAGGGGCGGCCCAGTTTCTTGGCCTCGGCCTGCAGGTCGCGGCGGGTCATGTCGAGGCCGACGGCGTAGCCGTACACGTGGCCGAGGGCGTCCGCCGCGGCGATGTTCGATCCGCCGGTCTTGAGCGCGACCACCAGCTCGATCTCGTGGTGCACGTCGCTCGACAGCGTCGGGTAGGCGAACTCACCGCCGTCGGCCACGATGGCGCTGGCCGGCTTCATGAAGAAGAACGGCGGCTCGCGGTCGGGGTTGTGGCCCATCTCGCGGGCGTGCTCGGAGTAGTTGCGGCCCACGCAGAAGATGCGATTGACCGGAAAGCGGGCCTGCTCGCCCTGGATGGGCAGGGAAGAAACGGGTGCGGGGGAGATGGCGTAGGAAGTCATGCGACGACTCTAGCCAGCGCAGCCCCGCGCCCCGGGGACGCATCTACGCGAGTCTTGGACTCAGCTACGCTCCTGCGTTCTTCTTTCAGCCGGCCACGCCGAAACCCGTGTCGAAGGTGCCCTTCACGTCCAGCGGCTGCTTGATGAGTCCCACCTGCCGGTAGAAGTCCGCCGTGCCCTGCTGGTCGGCGATGACCTGTACATCGATGGCCACCCACTTCTGCTGGCGGCGCTCAAACTGCAGCTTCGCCGCCTCGGGCGGAATGCCGATGATGCGCGCCAGCGCGGCCGAGTAGGCGTCGACGTTGCGGTACGACCAGAGCTGCGCCTTCACCACGCGCTGCAGAAAATCTTGCAGCACCGGCCGCTTGGCCGCGATGGCGCTGTCGGTGGCCGCCAAGTAGCTGAGGCCCGGCAGCAGCCCGCGCCCGCTGACGAGCACGCGCGCATGGTTGCTGACCTCGGCCAGCGCTGTGTAGGGCTCCCAGGTGGCCCATGCATCGACCGAGCCCTGCGTGAGTGCGAGCTTGGCGTCGGCCGGCGCCAGGAAGCGCAGGTTCACGTCCTCGGGCTTGAGGCCGGCCGAGGTGATGGCCTTGAGCGTGACGTAGTGGCCGATGGAGCCGCGGTTGGTCGCGACGCTCTTCCCCTTGAGGTCGGCGGCCGTCTTCAGCGGCGAATCGGGACGCACCAGCACCGCCGTGCCGTAGGAATCGGAGCGGTTCGCGCCGATGGCTTTCACGCGCGTGCCTGCCGCCAGCGCGAAGATCAGCGGCGCATCGCCGATGGGGCCGGAATCGACCGCGGCGGCGTTGAGCGCCTCGGCCAGCGGTGCGGCGGCCGGGAATTCGGACCACTGGATGTCGTACCCCAGCCCTTCGAGGCCACCGGCCGCTTCGAGCAGCGCACGCAGGCCGCCCTTCTGGTCGCCGGCCTTGAGCACCGGGCGGCCCTGCGCGGAAACCACGCCAGGCAATGCGACTGCAGCGGCGACGGCCGTGCCTTGAGCAAGAAACTGACGACGGGAACTGAGGTTCATGCGGATACGGCTTCTGTTCATGCAAGGGGATCGAAGGAGACGTGTTCCGCGAAGCGCACCGGGTCGGTGGTCTTCTTGAGCACGCCCACGCTGCGGAAGTCGCGCGCATAGAACTCGACCTCGTCGCGCAGGTTGCGGCCCAGCGGATGGTGGCTGTGCGTGAGCGTGCCGAGCAAGGCGCGCAGGTCTTCCACCGCGACGTTGGGCGAATACCTGGCGAAGAGCCTCGCCGATTCGTTCGGGTTCTCGGCCACGTAGTCGGAGGCTTGCGCAATGGCACGCACCAGCGAGGCGACGGTCGCCTTGTCCTTGCGCACGAGCTCGCCGCGCGCGCCGACGATGCAGCAGACCTTGTCCTTGTATTCGCCCGAGAGGTTGCTCGCCACCTCGACGTAGGCGCCCTGGTTGCGCTTCTCGATCAGGTAGATGTTGGGGTCGCCGTCGGCAATGGCCTGGATCTCGCCCTTCTTCACCGCAATGTCGAGCAGGTCGGCCGGGTACTGGCGCCAGGTGACGTCCTTGTCGGCGTCGATGCCGTTCTTCGTGAGCAGGATCGAGAAGAAGTTCTTGCCCGGGCTGGCGATGTCGGACACGCCGATGGTCTTGCCCTTGAGGCTCGCCAGATTGGTGACGCCCGCGCTCTTCGCGCCCACCAGCCGCACGCAGCCACCGTGCGAGCTACCGACGATCTTCACGTCGAAGCCCGATTCGAGCGGCTTGAGCCAGCGGTGGATCATGCCCACGGCCGCGTCGGCCTTGGCGGTGGCGAGCGACTCCAGCAGCTGGTCGGTGGAGCCTGTGTAGTTGATGAGGTCGACCTGCAGGCCGTTGCGCTCGAAGTAGCCGCGCTCTTGCGCCACCACCACGGGCGAGAGGCAGAAGGCCGAGGCGTTCCAGGCGAAGGTGAGCTTGCGGGACTGCTGCGAGAAGGCCTGCGATGCGATCAGGCCGCCGGAAGCGACCACGGCGGCGGCGGCGCCTGCGCGCAGCACGCCGCGGCGGGAGAGAGTTGGGTTCATCGTGATCGCGTCAGAGCAGCAGTTCGGGTTCGGCTTCGACCAGGCCTTCGTAGAGGCTGTCGAAGGAATGGATGGCGCCTTCAGGCCCGCCGATCTGGCTGTGCGTGTGGCGCGCGGTGGCCTCGTCGATGGGCTGCGGCTTGCCGGCGGCCTCGGCCAGCAGTTGCGTATGGCAGGCGTTGTCGAGCGCGATGTACCACCACGCGGCGGCTTCCACCGTGGGGCCCGCGGTCAGGATGCCGTGGTTCTTGAGGATGGCGCCCTTCCTGTCGCCCAGCGCATGGGCGATGCGATCGCCTTCGCTGGTGTCGACCACCATGCCGGTGAAGTCGTCGAACAGCGCCACGTCGTCGTGGAACACGCAGCTGTCCTGCGTGAGCGTGTCGAGCTTGCGGCCCAGCGTGGACCACGCCTTGCCGTAGGTCGAGTGCGTGTGGGCGGCGGCAATGATCTTCGGGTTGTGCTCGTGGATGGCCGCGTGGATCGCGAAGGCGGCCTTATTCAGCGGCCTGTCGCCGATGACGGTCTCGCCCTTCGAGTTGACGAGCAGCAGGTCGGACACCTTGATGCGCGAGAAATGGATGCCCAGCGGGTTGACCCAGAAGTGGTCGGCAAGCTCCGGGTCGCGCGCGGTGATATGTCCGGCCAACCCCTGCGCGAAGCCGAAGCGCGCGAACAGGCGGAAGGCGCCGGCCAGGCGCTCCTGCCGGTGACGACGCTCGGCCTGCACGGTGGTGCGCGGCGGAATGGGGTCGAACCAGTATTTCTGCTGCGGGTTCGGGTTGAGCTTCAGCGGCTGCTGGGCCGCGCTGCGATCGATGGAGAGAACTGCGCTCATGGTTCAGGCCGCCTTGCGTTGGGATTGCGCGCGCTGCGCCACCAGTTCGCGCGTGCGCGGGATCAGCTCGCGCCCGTAGTCCAGCGCGTCTTCCAGCGGGTCGAAGCCGCGGATCAGGAAGGTGGTCACGCCGAGGTCGTAGTAGTCGAGCAGCGCATCTGCCACCTGCTCGGGCGTGCCGACCAGCGCGGTGCTGTTCGAGCGGCCGCCGATCTCCTGCGCGACCGCCGTCCACAGCCGCTTGTCGAGCCGCGATCCCTTTTCGGCCGCTGCCAGCAGCCGCTTGGCGCCTTCACTCTGCTGCGGGCCGCCGCGGTTGTACCCCTGCACCACGCGCAGCCGTTTGGTCTCGGCCAGGATGTTCTCGGCGCGCGCCCATGCGGCTTCTTCAGTCTCGGCCAGGATCGGGCGGAACGACACCGAGAAGCGCACGCTGCGCCCGTGCTTGGCCGCCTCGGCGCGCACGCGGGTCGTCAGCTCGCGCGCCTGGTCGAGCGACTCGCCCCACAGCGCGTAGACGTCGGCGTACTTGCCGGCGACTGGAATCGCAGCCTCGGAAGCACCGCCGAAATACACCGGCACATGCGGCTTGCCGTTGCGCGTCTGCACGGGCTTCACTTCGGAGAACGCGCTCTGGAAACGGTAGTGCGCGCCTTCGTGGTCGAAGGGCTTCTCGGCCGTCCACACCTTGTGCAGCACCTCGAGGTATTCGTCGGTGCGGGCATAGCGCTGGTCGTGGTCCAGCCAGTCGCCGTCGCGGCGCTGCTCATCGTCGGAGCCGCCCGAGATGTAGTGCACGCCGAGCCGGCCGCCGCTGAACTGGTCGAGCGATGCGAACTGCCGCGCCGCCAGCGTGGGCGCGACGAAGCCGGGGCGATGCGCCAGCATGAAGTGGATGCGCTCGGTGACCGAGGCCGCGTAGGCCACGGTGAGCGTGGCATCGGGGCTGGTCGAGTGGTGCGGCACCAGCACGCGGTCGAAGCCCGCCGTCTCGTGGGCCTGCGCGAAGGCGCGCACGTAGTCGCGGTCGAGCGATGGGCCCTTGGCCGCGTGGATCTCCGAGACCTTCTGGCCCTGGATCATGCCGATGAATTCGACGACGCCGTCTTGCTGTGGCTGGCTCATGGTGCTGTCCTTGTTTGAATCTGTTTGCGGGAGATGGTTGTCAGGCGGCGGGCAGGCGCAGCACGCTCTCGAAGCTGCGGTCCCACAGGGGCTTCACGTCGGCCGGGCCGTCGAGCACGCCGATCTTCAGGAAGGTGTCGGCCACGTCCTGGTGGCTGCGCACCACCGCGTCGCTGACGGGGCCCAGGCTGTAGTCGCCGCTGCGGCGGTTGAAGAGCTCGACGATGTCGCCCACGGGTACGCGCGTCTCGGCCGACTGCGCGCGGGCATAGGCGAGGAAGTTGCCGTTGATCCACGCGAAGGAGCGCTGCAGCCGTTGCAGCAGGTCGCTCAGCGCCGCGCGGCGCAGCGAATCGTCGAGCGCGCGCGGGTTGGCGTAGATCGGGAAGTTGCCCGAGAGGTATCCCACGCCGGTCTTGATGACGCGCGCGCCGTACTGGGTGCGCGCCAGCTGGCCGTTGTAGCCGTAGATGGCCCAGGCATCGAGATCGCCGCGAGCGAAGGCAGAGAGGCCGTCGGAAGGCGTGAGGCTCACGGCCTGGATGTCGCTGAACGAGAGGCCCGCCTCGGCCAGCTGCTTGGCCAGGTAGTAGTGGGAAGTGGTGGCGCGCACGTAGCCCACGCGCTTGCCCTTGAAGTCGGCGATGCTGCGGATGGGAGCGTCCTTGCGCGCCAGCGTGGCCTGGTTGTTCAGGTCTTCATGAGTGACGGCCACCAGCTTCACGCTGGACTTCTGCCGCGCCGCGAACACCGGCGGGATCTCGCTGCCCGAGCCCAGGTCGAGCGCGTCGCCGTTGATGGCTTCGATGTGCAGCACGCCGTTGTTCAGTTCGCGCCAATCGATCTTGTAGGGCGTGTCGGCCTGGCCCGAGGCCGCCAGCAGCGGCCGCCACAGGCCCTTGTAGGTGCCCACGCGCAGCGTGACGCCGGACAGGTCGCGCGAGGGCGCGGCGGCCTGCGCCCAACCCGCGGTGCCGGCCGTGGCCAGCGCGGCTGCGGCTTGCAACAGGCGGCGCCGATCCAATGGAAAGTCTGGATTCATGCACCGACCGTAACCAGACGCACCGCTCAAGCGAACGCAGAAAAACGAGTTTGCATATGCGGGATGCGTAGTTTTCCGGCGGCGGGCGGCCCGGTACCGTGCGGGAACCATGAGTGCCCTCCCCTTGCGCCGCACGCCGGCCACCCCCGATGAAGCCCCCCAAACCACAACCGCCTCCGTCGACGCCTCGGTGCTGGCGCGCCTGTCGGCCCAGTTCGCGGCCACCGCCGCCGACCATGACCAGAGCGGCGCCTTCCCCCGCGAGAACTTCGCTGCACTGCAGGCGCATGGGCTGATCGGACTGGTCGCGCCCATCGAACATGGCGGAGGCGGTGCCACGCTGGCTACGGCACGGCGCGTGATCTCGGCCGTGGCCCGCGGCGAACCTGCCACGGCGCTGATCCTCACGATGACCTACCTGCAGCACCATGCGCTGACGCGCCCGGACAGCCGCTGGCCCGTGCATCTGCGCGAGCGCGTGGCGCGCGACGCGGTGGCGAACGGCGCGCTCATCAATGCGCTGCGCGTGGAACCCGCGCTCGGCTCGCCGGCCCGCGGCGGCCTGCCCGGCACGGTCGCGCGACGCGACGGCGACGGCTGGAAGATCGACGGCCACAAGCTCTACACCACCGGCATCGAGGGGCTGAGCTGGCTCGCCGTGTGGGCCCGCACGGAGGAAGCCGAACCGCGCACCGGGGTGTTCCTGGTGCCGCGCAACGCACCCGGCGTGCGCGTGATCGCCAGCTGGGACCACCTGGGCCTGCGCGCTTCGGGCAGCCATGAAGTGGTGTTCGAGAACGTCTCCATCGGCCTCGACCACGCGGTGGACCTGCGCGCGCCGGCCGACTGGGCGCCCGATGCGGGCAGCCAGACCGACATCGACGCCCATGCCACGCAGCAAGCGTGGATGACGGTGCTGCTCGGCAGCCTCTACGACGCCGTGGCCACGGCCGCGCGCGACTGGCTGGTCGGCTTCCTGAACCGGCGTGCGCCCGGCAGCCTGGGTGCGCCGCTGGCCAGCCTGCCGCGCGTGCAGGAGCACGTGGGCGAGATCGAGGCGCTGCTGCGCACCAACCGCGTGCTGCTCGACGACGCAACCGCCGCCGTCGACCGCGGCCACGCGCAGTCCGCCGCCGACAGCGGCCTGCTCAAGTTCACGGTGACCGGCAACGCGATCCGTGCAGTCGAGCTGGCGCTGCAGCTCAGCGGCAACCACGGCCTCACGCGGCAGAACCCACTGGAGCGGCACTACCGCGACGTGCTGTGCAGCCGCATCCATACGCCGCAGAACGACGCGATCCTGGTCGGGGCGGGCAAGCGTGCGCTGGCGGCGCAAGGAGCCGCTGCATGACCGACCTGCTCTTCTCCAAGGCATCCCGGCGCAGCTGGCTGAAGCAGGGCGCGGCGCTCTCGCTGGCCGCTACCGGCTCGCTGCGTGCATGGGCCCAGCCCCGGCAGACGACGCTGGTGCTCGGCGACCAGGCCGGCGGCCTGCGCTCGCTGTTCGAGGCGTCCCGCGCGCTCGAAGGCGCGCCCTTTGCCTACCGTTGGGCCAACTTCCAGGGCGCGGCGCCGCTCTTCGAGGCGCAGCGCAGCGCGGCGGTCGACACCGCCATGGCCGGCGACCTGCCCGTACTCGCCGCCGCCGTGGGCAAGACGCCGCTGAAGATCGTCGCCACGCGCGTCGGCAAGGCCGATTCGCTGGGCATCGTGGTGCAGCCCGATTCGCCGCTGCGCAGCGTGGCTGACCTGCGCGGCAAGACGGTCATCGTCTCTTCGGCGCGCGGCAGCATCTCGCAATACCAGCTCTACGGCGCGCTCGAAGAGGCCGGCGTGAAGCGCGAGGAAGTGACGGTGAAGTTCGTGCTGCCTACCGATGCAGCCGCCGCCTTCGCCTCAAAGCAGATCGACGCCTGGGCCATCTTCGACCCCTACTACACCATCGCCCTGCAGCAGGGTGGGCGCATCCTGCGCGACGGGCGAGGCATCAACACCGCGCTGGGCTTCATCACGGCCACCGAGTCGTCGCTGGCCGATCCGGCCAAGCGCGCGGCCATCGTGCAGTTCCTCGACCGGCTGGGCCGCGCGGGCGACTGGGCGCTGGCCAATCCAGAGGCCTACGCACAGGCCTACAGCCAATTGACGCGGCTGCCCATCGAGTCGTCGCGCATCATCACCGCGCGGGCCTCGGTGGCGGGCCGGCCGGTGAGCGAGGCCGACATCGTCGCGCTGCAGGCGGTGGCCGACCGCTCGGCGCGAGACGGCATCCTGCCGGTGCGGGTGGAAGTGCGCGCGATCACCGACACTGGCGTCTGGAAACGCCCCGCATGACAACAACCTCCCTGACACCTCTTCGCGAATTCGTCGGCGCCTTCGGCCGGCTGCTCGACGGCGCACCCGACGAGCCCCGCATTCTTTCCGAGGGCGGCGTGCTGCTGCGCCAGCTGGTGTCGCGCGACGACTGGCTGCCCGAGGCCTTCGCCCAGCCCGACCCCGTGTACTACCGGCAGTTCCTGCTGCACGCGGACAGCACCGAGCGCTTCTCCGTCGTGAGCTTCGTGTGGGGACCGGGGCAGGCCACGCCGGTGCACGATCACACGGTGTGGGGGCTGATCGGCATGCTGCGCGGCTCGGAGTACAGCCAGGGCTACGCGCTCGATGCGCAAGGCGACGCGCAGCCGCAAGGCGAGGCGGTGCGGCTCGACGCCGGCCAGGTGGAGGCGGTGTCGCCCACCGTCGGTGACCTGCACCGCGTGCACAACGCGCATGCCGACCGGGTGTCTATCAGCATCCACGTGTACGGCGCGAACATCGGCGCCGTACGGCGGCATACTTACCCGGCGGAGGGCGGCCGCAAGCCCTTCGTCTCCGGATACTCCAACACGCTGCTGCCCAACCTGTGGGACCGCAGCGCAGAACTCAGAGCCTCGACAGACGCATGACGACGACAGCCACCTTTCCCGTTCTTTCCTTCGCTGCGGTGCGCGAGCGGCTCATCGCCCGCGACGAGACCGCCCTGCTCGACGTGCGCGAGGAAGACCCGTTCGCGCAGGAACACCCGCTCTGGGCGGCCAACCTGCCGCTGTCGCGCATCGAGATCGAGGCCTGGCGGCGCATTCCGCGGCGCGACACGCTGATCGTGCTGTATGGCGAGCATGGCGGCACCGACCTCGCGCCGCTGGCCGCGCGCACCTTCGCCGCGCTGGGCTACACGAACGTGCACCTGCTCGAAGGTGGCCTCGAAGGCTGGCGCAAGGCCGGCGGCGAGTTGTTCCGCGACGTGAACGTGCCCAGCAAGTCCTTCGGCGAACTGGTCGAGCACGAGCGGCACACGCCCTCTCTCTCCGCGCCCGAGGTGAAGGCACTGGTCGACGCGAAGGCCGACGTGGTGGTGCTCGACGCGCGCCGCTTCGACGAATACCAGACGATGAGCATTCCAACGGCCACCAGCGTGCCGGGCGCGGAACTGGTGCTGCGGGTGCGCGAGCTGGCGCCCGATCCGGCGACACGGGTGATCGTGAATTGCGCGGGGCGCACGCGCAGCATCATCGGCACGCAGTCGCTGGTGAACGCAGGCATTCCGAACCCGGTGGCCGCGCTGCGCAACGGCACGATCGGATGGAAGCTCGCGGGGCAGGTGCTCGACCATGGCGCGAGCCGGCAGGCGCCTGTGGCCGTGTCGAAGGCGCATCGCGAACAGGCACAGGCCGATGCGCGGCGCGTGGCCGATCTGGCCGGCGTGCGCCGCATCGCGCTCGGGGCGCTGCAGACCCTGGAGGCCCCGGGACGCACCGTGTACCGCTTCGACGTGCGCACTCCCGGGGAATACGCGGCGGGCCACATTCCCGGCTTCGCCAGCGCGCCCGGCGGGCAACTGGTGCAGGAGACGGACCATCAGGTGCCGGTGCGCGGCGCGCGCATCGTGCTGGTGGACGACGACGGGGTGCGGGCCTCGATGAGCGCGTCGTGGCTGGCGCAGATGGGCTGGGAGGTCTATGTGCCGGACGCCGTGCCCGCAGCGGCGGATTTCATCGAGACGGGCACGCCATCGAGCTCGCATCCGCCGGTTGCGGCTGCGGTAGGCGAAATCGCGCCGAAGGAACTGGCGGTGCTGCTGAAGCAGTCCGGCACGGCGGTGATCGACGTGACCACCAGCGCGAACTACGTGAAGCGCCACATCCCGGGCGCCTGGTATGCGATCCGCGCGCAACTCGCCCAGGCCCTCGACGCAGTCGTTCCGCCCGCGCAACGCTACGTACTGACCTGCGGCAGCAGCCTGCTCGCACGCTACGCAGCCTCCGACCTGCGCGCGCTGCTCGACGCGCGCGACCACGGCGACGCCGAAGTGCTGGTGCTGGCCGGCGGCAACGCGGCATGGTTCGCGGCAGGCCTCGAAGCGGAAAGCGGCGAGACCCGCCTCGCGACCGCACGCACCGACCGCTACCGCCGTCCCTACGAGGGCACCGACGCCCCCGCCGAGGCGATGCAGGCCTACCTGGATTGGGAGTTCGGTTTGGTCGAGCAACTGGGGCGCGATGGCACGCATCACTTCAAGGTGATCTGAACTGCCCGAATCGCCCGTACTGGCAGCGAAAGCATCCTGAAAGGATGGCGACATCCCGGTGACACTGTGTAGCCCGGGTAAAGGTCGTCATCCGGGGAAATGGCGCAGCGTTGGAGGCTCATACCGACAACAACTCGTTCCAGGAGCTTCGCCATGAGATTCCCTGTTCTTCTTGCTTTGCCCGCTGCCGCGCTGGCAGCAGTCCTGACCGGCTGCGTGGTCGCGCCGGCCGCCCCCGTGTACTCGGCGCCTCCGGGCGTGGCCTACGTGGCACCGACCTACGTGTCGCCCGGCGTCGGCTTCGTGTGGGCCTACCACCCGCGCTATGGCTGGGGCTGGCATCACCCGCAATACGGCTGGCATCGCGGCTGGAGGTAGTAGCTCCCCCCCAGGCTTCGCGCACTTCGTGTCGCTACGCCAACCCCCTTCCGGGGGCAACACCTGAGGCCCGGAGCACTAGGCTCTCCCCTAGGCTCCGCGCACTCCGTGTCGCTGCTCCATCCCCCTTCCGGGGGCAACACCTGAGGCCCGGCAGAGCCGGTTCCTCGGTGTTTCGCGAAGGGGAATCACTATTCGAGGCCCGCGGCGCGGGCATCGGTTCGACTCAGCTCAGCTTGGCTCGGCGCTCTTGAACAGGGCGGCGACCTTGCGCTTGGGCTTGATGTTGCTGGAGATGCCGCGCGTAGGCGTTGCGGCCTTGGCGGCGGCTTCCCATGCGGGCGTCGCGTCGGGCTCGCCCGGCTCGTAGGGCTTGTCGAAGAAGGGATCGCGCGGCGCCGAGGGTGCACGATGCGGGCGCCCGCCGCCACGGCGGCTGTCGGCGTCGCGGCGCTCGCGGGGTTGATCGAGCACGTCGCGTGAGTCGCCCGATTCGCCTTCCTCGCGCCAGTGGCGGCGTCCGTCGTTGATGCGGCCGCGCGGACGGTCTTCCTCGAACT
Source organism: Variovorax sp. 679 (assembly GCF_003952185.1). GTDB lineage: Bacteria > Pseudomonadota > Gammaproteobacteria > Burkholderiales > Burkholderiaceae_C > Variovorax. Next base: position 267,774 of record NZ_RXFS01000001.1, read on the forward strand.
CGACGGGTTCGAGTTCGATCTTCTTCTTGATCAGCTTCTCGATGTCGGCCACGAGGCGCGCGTCGTTGCCGCCGCTGGCGAAGCTCACGGCCAGGCCGGAGGCGCCGGCACGGCCCGTGCGGCCGATGCGGTGAACGTAGTCTTCGGCGTTGAACGGAATGTCGAAGTTGAAGACTGCGGGCACGTCCTTGATGTCGAGGCCGCGGGCCGCGACGTCGGTGCACACCAGCAGGTCGACCTCGCCGGCCTTGAAGGCAGCGAGCGCCTTCAGGCGCTCGTCCTGGCTCTTGTCACCGTGCAGCGCCGAGGTGCGAAGACCGTCGCGCTCCAGCGAACGCGCGAGGCGCGCGCAACCGAGCTTGCTGTTGACGAACACGAAGGCCTGCGTGATGCCGCGCTGGCGAACGATCTGCTTGAGCGCGCGGCGCTTGTCGTCGTCGGCCACGCTGTAGAAGTGCTGCTCGACGGTGGAAGCCGTTTCGTTCGGCCGCGCCACTTCGATGGTGACGGGGTTCTGCAGGTAGCTGCCGGCCAAGCGCTTGATTTCGGGGGAGAACGTGGCCGAGAACAGCAGCGTGGTGCGCTGCTTGGGCAGGTAGCTCAGGATGCGCTGCAGGTCAGGCAGGAAGCCGATGTCGAGCATGCGGTCGGCTTCGTCGAGCACGACGTACTCGACCTGGTTGAGCACCGCGTTCTTCGCTTCGATATGGTCGAGCAGGCGGCCCGGCGTGGCCACCAGCACTTCGACGCCCTTCTTCAGTTCCAGCGTCTGCGGCTTCATGTCAATGCCGCCGAACACCACCGTGCTGCGCAGGTTGGTGTACTTGGCGTACAGCTTGATCTGCTGCGCGACCTGGTCGGCCAGCTCGCGCGTGGGCAACAGCACAAGAGCCCGGACCGGATGCCGCGCGGGCGAGGTCGAGGCGTTTTCATGCTTGAGCATGCGCTGCAGCAGCGGGAGCGAAAACGCCGCCGTCTTGCCGGTGCCGGTCTGGGCGGCGCCCATCACATCCTGGCCCGCGAGCACGACCGGAATGGCCTGCTCCTGGATCGGTGTCATGGTCTCGTAGCCCATTTCGGCCACGGCGCGCGCCAGCGGTTCCGCCAGCAGTAGATTGGAGAAGGAGCTTGTCATTGAGCCCGCTATTGTCGCATTGCCGCAAAAAACGGCAGTGACTGCGGCATGACAACGCCCGCGCGAGCGGAATTGCTATTTATTCAATAGCAATGAAGCCAGCAGCGGCAACCCCTTCAGAAGGGCCTTGCTCAAAGGCTGCGCGCATTGAAGGTGTCGCAGGCCTTGATGTCGCCGCTTTGATAACCCGCACCGAACCAGCGCTGGCGCTGAGCGCTGGAGCCATGGGTGAAGCTGTCGGGCACCACCGCGCGGCCTGCGGAGCGCTGCAGCGCGTCGTCGCCGATCTTCTGAGCGGCATTCATGGCGGCCTCGATGTCGCCCGGGTCGAGCCACTTCTTCGACTCCTGCGAGTGGTGGGCCCACACGCCGGCGAAACAGTCGGCCTGCAGTTCGACGCGCACGCTCATCGCGTTGTTCTGCGTCTGGCTCAGGCGGCTGCGCATGCCATCGACCTTGGCGGTGATGCCGAGCTCGTCCTGCACATGGTGGCCGACCTCGTGCGCGATGACATACGCCTGCGCGAACTCGCCCGGCGCGCCGAGCTGGTTCTTGAGCGTGTCGTAGAAGCCGAGGTCGATGTAGACCTTCTGGTCGCCCGGGCAATAGAACGGGCCCATGGCCGATTGCCCAGTGCCACAGGCCGTGGGCGTGGCATTGCGGAACAGCACGAGCCGCGGCGCGTGATACGTGCCGCCGTTCTTCCTGAAGATGTCCGTCCAGACCACTTCGGTGTTCTTGAGCACCGTGGAGACGAAGGCCGCCTCGCGGTCGCCGGACGGCGGCTTTTGCGCCGGCCCCTGTTGTTGCTGCACCTGCGCCGGACCACCGCCGCCGCTGAGCAGGCTCAGCACGGTGAGCGGATTGATCCCGAAGACCCAGCCCGCGATCAGCGCGACCGCGATGGTGCCGATGCCGATGCCTCGGCCACCGATGAAGCCGCCGCCACCACCGCCTCCGCCACCTTCACCACGGCGGTCCTCGACGTTGTCCGATTGTTCGTTGCCTTCCCATCTCATCGCAGTCTCCTTGCCGGCCATTGCTGGAGGATTTGCCGGCGGTCGCAGGATGGTACTTGCCCCGGCGCACTCCGGGGTAACCGGCCGTCAGCAGACGGCGGTGCGTTTTGTCAGGTTTTTGGCAGCGTCACGCCGCGCTGGCCTTGGTACTTGCCGCCACGGTCCTTGTAGCTGGTCTCGCAGACCTCGTCGCTCTCGAAGAACAGCACCTGCGCGCAGCCCTCGCCAGCGTAGATCTTGGCGGGCAGCGGCGTGGTGTTGCTGAACTCGAGCGTCACGTAGCCTTCCCATTCGGGCTCGAAGGGCGTGACGTTGACGATGATGCCGCAGCGCGCATAAGTGCTCTTGCCGAGGCAGATGGTGAGCACGTTGCGCGGGATGCGGAAGTACTCGACGGTGCGTGCCAGCGCGAAGCTGTTGGGCGGGATGATGCAGTAGTCGCCGTGCATGTCGACGAAGCTCTTCTCGTCGAAGTTCTTCGGGTCGACGACCGTGCTGTGGATGTTGGTGAAGACCTTGAATTCAGGCGCGCACCGGATGTCGTAGCCGTAGCTCGAGGTGCCGTAGCTGATGATCTTGTGGCCGGAGGCCTCGCGCACCTGGCCGGGCTCGAAGGGCTCGATCATGCCGTGCTGCTCGGCCATGCGCCGGATCCATTTGTCGCTCTTGATGCTCATATGCGCTCGCTGCTGCTGCGGGGGAATCGGGGGCGAATTGTGGCACGCGCCGCCGGCCCGCCCGCCGCCGCAGGGGCTACAGCGCCTGCGAGATCACCGTGCGCTCGACCAGCCGGTCGTCGCCCAGCACGATCATCGCGAAGAGCAGTTCCTCCAGCGAGTTCGCCCGCTTCGTCTTGCGTGCCAGCAGCGGCGTGGCCGCCGGATTCAGCACCAGGAAGTCGGCCTCGCAGCCCGGCTGCAGGTTGCCGACCACGCCGTCGAGCCCCAACGCGTGTGCCGCGCCGCCGGTGTGGCGCCACCACAGTTCCGATGGCGCGATGCTCAGGCCGGCCTTGGTCTGGCCCTCGCGGCCCACGTAGTAGGCCGCCATCATGGTGTGGAAGGGGCTGAAGCTGGTGCCGCCGCCCACGTCGCTGGCCAGCCCGTAGGGGTACTCCATGCGGTCGGCCGCACCGAAGTCGAAGAAGCCGCTGCCCAGGAACAGGTTGCTCGTGGGGCTCACGGCCGCGGCCGTCTTCGTCTCGCGCAGCAGGGCGCGGTCGGCGTCGTCGAGGTAGATGCAGTGGGCGTACACGGCCCGCTCGCGCATCAGGCCGAAGCCTGCATACACGTCGAGGTACGAGCGCGCCTTCGGGTACAGCTCGCGCACCCATTTCACCTCGTCGCGGTTCTCCGCCACGTGCGACTGGATCCAGGTGTCGGCGTACTTCGCGGCCAGCTCGCTCGCGCCGTGCATCTGGGCATCGGTGCTCGCGGGCGCGAAGCGCGGCGTGATGGCGTAGCCCAGCCGGTCGACGTTGTGCCATTTGCGGATCAGCGCCTCGGTGTCGATCAGGCTCTGCTCGGTCTGGTCGCGCACGCCGTCGGGCGAGTTGCGGTCCTGCAGCACCTTGCCGGTGATCATGCGCAGGCCGCGGCGCTGCGAGCCCTCGAAGAAGGCATCGACCGATGCAACGTGCGAGGTCGCGAAGGTCAGCGAGGTGGTGACGCCGTTGCGCAGCAGCTCATCGAGGAAGAACTCCGCCACTTCCTTCGAATGCGCGGGGTCGGCGAACTTGCTCTCGGCCGGGAAGGTGTAGTTCTCGAGCCAGGGCAGCAGCCCCGGCGAGGGCGAACCGATGATGTCGGTCTGCGGGTAGTGGATGTGCATGTCCACGAAGCCCGGCGCGAGGATGCGCCCCGGCAGGTGGGTCGTGTGCGCGCCCGGGTGGCGCGGCGCGATGTCGGCATGGCTGCCGGCGTCGAGCACGCGCTGGCGGCCGCTGGCGTCGGGGGCGACGACCAGCAGGCCGTCCTCATCGAAAACGGGCTTGCCGGAGGCGTCGAATCGCAGGAGGGAGGCGCGGTAGGCTTTTTTCATCGTGGGTGCGGAGGGTAATCCAGCCCCGCCCCGCCGCAATTTCCATGCGCATATGAGTGCTATATGCGCAGCGCACTCACCTCGGCGACACGGGCAGCGCACGCGACTGGATGTCGAAGGGCACGCCCGTCGGCACAGGCCCGTCGCCGTCCCTGCGCTTGGTGAGCAGCGAATACTTCGACTCGATGAAGTAGACACGGTCGCCCCATACCGCGCCGGAGGACGGATCGTTGAGCCCCGCCACCACCGTCTGCAGGCCGAGCTTCGCGCCGTCGACACGCGCCGCCGTGATCTGGCCGCCGTAAGGGCCTTCGCCGAAGGCATTGCTCTCGAACAGCACGAGCTGGCCGGGCTTCCACGCGCGGATCGCGTCGACGTTCTTCAGCACGCGCGGCGCCTCGACGCGCGTGACCTCGCCGGCACTGCCATCCGTGCCGAGGCCGATGCGCAGCACGCAAGGCGCAGCCGCCACGAGGCTCACATAGACATCGCGTCCGTCGTCGATGGCGATGCCGTTCAGGCCCTTGTAGGGGCCCGATCCGGCCAGCATCGGGTCTTCCTTCCACACCGTGAGCGAGGCAGCGCCCGGTGCAAGCTTCAGCACGCGCGGGTTGTAGGAGTCGGTCACGTAGAGGTTGCCGCTCGCGTCCTGCGCGAGGTCGTTGCAGTAGCCGCCATCGGGCATCGCATAGCTCGCGCGCGGCGCGCCCGTGGCCAGGTCATAGCGCTTGAGCGCGCTCGGCGTCTGTGGCACGGTGGTGAAGCCGCTACTGCCCGAGCAGACCCACAGCGCCCGGTGCTTCGCATCGACCAGCACGCCCTGCCCGTTCGCAAGCCCGTTGCTGCCGGGCTTCACGAGCACCTCGGCCTTCGGAGCGACGCCCGGCTTCAGGCGCGCGACTGCGCCCTGTCGCCAGCTGCCGACGTAGAACGCGCCGTCCGGCCCAATGGCCACGCTTTCCGGATACCAGTCTTCCGGCAGTGCCTGCACCACGGGCGGGGCAGCGACGGCCGTCGTCGTCGCGAGCGCAAGCAGCGCGCCTGCAAGCCGGCTTCTCATTGCCACACGCGAAACACGCGCCCCGTCAACGGACCTTCGACGCTGCGCACATAGGCCAGTGCCACGCGCGCGGCCGGCACGGTTTCGACACCCGGAAAGAGCGCGCCATATGCCTCCACCGATTCGGTCAGCAGCGTCGGGCTCACCGCGTTGATGCGCAGGCCGCGCGCCAGCTCGATGGCCGCGCCCTTCACGAAGCCCTCGACCGCCGCATTCACGGCAGCCGCGTTGCCTCCGCCGCGCACCGGATCTTCGGCGGCAACGCCCGTGGTCAACGTGATCGAGCCGCCGTCGCGCAGCACATGCTGGCCCAGCAGTGCGAGCCGCACCTGGCCCAGCAGCTTGTCCTGCAGGCCGACGTTGAAGTTCGCTGGCGTCATCTCGGCCAACGGGCCGAAGAAGAGCCCGCCAGCCGTCGAGACGATCGCATCGACACGGCCGACCGCCGCATACAGCGCCTCGACGCTGGCATCGCTCGTGATGTCGACCTGATGGTCGCCGCGCGTGCGACCCGCGCGAATCACCTCGTGGCCCCGCCCGGCCAACACCTGCGCCACCGCACTGCCGACCGCGCCCGTCGCGCCCACAACAAGAACCTTCATGGAAAACCTCGCCAGAGTGAATCAACAAGCGGCTATTGTTTTGCGAACCATCGATTTGATAAATTGCCTCACGGTTATGCCATTCGAAATCAGGAGTTCGCAATATGGACAAGCTCCGCGCCATGGAAGTCTTCGTCGCGACGGTGGATGCGGGCAGCTTCGCGGCCGCCGCCGAGGCGCTCGACCTTTCGGCCGTGATGGTCGGCAAGCACATCCGCGCGCTCGAGGAGCAGCTCGGCGCCCGCCTGCTGGAGCGCACCACGCGCCGCCACTCGCTCACGGAGATCGGCGCCGCATACCTGGAGCGCTGCCGCGACGTGCTGGCCAGCGTGCACACAGCCGACGGCGTGGCCGAGTCGCTGCGCGCCATGCCGCAGGGGGTGCTGCGCGTCACCGCGCCCGTGGCCTACGGCGCGCACCGGCTCACGCCGGTGATCGGCGAATACATCGCCGCCTATCCGCAGGTGAAGGTGGACCTGAGCCTCAACGACCGCGTGGTCGACCTGGCCGAGGAAGGCTTCGACTGCGGCATCCGCTCGGGCGCGGCCGTCGACGAGCGGCTCATTGCAAGACCGCTCGCGCTGGCGCGCATGTACGCGGTGGCCAGCCCCGCATGGGTCGCGCGCCACGGGCAACCGAAGCACCCGTCAGAGCTGGAGGCCTTCCCGCTGCTGGGCTTCGCGGCCTGGGGACCGAACCATTCGTGGCGATTCACGCGCGACGGGCAGACGGTGCACGTGCCGGTGCGCGGCCCGCTCACCACAAACAACGGCCAGGCGCTGCTGGCCGCGGCCATGGCCGGCGTGGGCGTGATCGTGCAGGCCGACGCGCTGCTGGGTCCGGCACTCGCATCGGGTCAGGTGGTGCAGCTGCTGCCCGACTGGGAACTGCCCACGCGGCAGGTGCACATCATGCGGCTGCCGGAAGCGCGCCCGAGTGCCAAGCTACGGACCTTCGTCGACTTCGTCGTCGATCGGCTGGGCTAGCGCGTCACCCGCCCCTGCACGCCTTCCACCAGCCAGTTCATCTTCAGGATCTGCTCGTCGCTCAATTGCGAGCCCTTGGCGATCACGACATGGCCTTCGTTGTCGCGCACGTCGGCCGCAGCGGCGCGGAACGGCTGCAGCTTGCCCGCGGCGATGTCCTTCTGCCGCGCCAGCACCTCGTCCTGCACGGCCCTGGGCACCTTCGTGCCGAAGTCGCCGACGCGGATCAGTCCCTCTTTCACGCCGCCCCAGAGGTTGCCGCTCTTCCAGCTGCCGTCGAGCACGGCCTTCGCGCGCTGCGTGTAGTAGCCGCCCCATTGATGCGTGACCGCGACGATCTGCGCGTCAGGCGCGATCTTGCGCATGTCGGAGTGATAGGCAATGGCCAGCTTGCCTCGCTCCTGCGCCGCCGCCATCACGGCCGTGGAGCCGGTGTGGAAGGCGATCACGTCGGCGTTCTGGTTGAACAGCGCCATCGCCGCGTCGCGCTCCTTCGGCGGATCGAACCATTCGTTGAGCCACACCACGCGCACCTGCGCGGCCGGGTTCACCGAGCGCATGCCGAGCGTGAAGGCGTTGATGCCCTGCAGCACCTCGGGAATCGGAAAGCCCGCGACGTAGCCCGCGATGTTGGTCTTCGTCATGCGGCCCGCCGCGATGCCGGCGAGGTAGCGGCCCTCGTAGTAGCGCGCATTGGCGGTCGCCACGTTGGGCGCGGTCTTGTAGCCGGTGATCGACTCGAACTTCACCTCGGGGAAGTCCCTCGCCACCTTCATCGTCGGCTCCATGTAGCCGAAGCTGGGCGTGAAGATGAGCGTGTTGCCCTGCTGCGCGAGATCGCGAATCACGCGCTCGGCATCGGCGCCTTCGGCCACGTTCTCGACATACGTGGTCTTGACCTTCGCACCCAGCGCCGCGTCGACGGCCTTGCGGCCTTCCTCATGCTGGCGCACCCAGCCGGCATCGGTGACTGGCGTGACGTAGACAAAGCCGATCTTCAGCGGCGCCTTCGGCTGCTGCTGCGTCTGCGAAAAGGCGGGGGACAGAAAACAGGCGGCTGCCAACGCCAGAAAGGCGCGGCCCGCGAGGTTTTTGTACATGGTGTTCCTCTACATGGCCCCGGAAAAACAAAACCCCGCAGCAGGCCGGGACGCCCTGCTGCGGGGTGAAGATTTTAGTTCTGAAGGCCCGGCCAAGCCCTGCACAGGGCCTCCGACGGCATGGCCGACGCAGGCCCCGGAAGCATCGGGACCACGCATGGTTCATCAGTGCGCGACGGCCCGGAGCACCGCGCGTTCACTAACATCCTTGCCTCCACATCACATCCTGCCGGCCATGTCCCTCACCATGAATTTCGACTTCACGCCGCTTCCGCGCACACCCGTCTTCGAGGCATGCACGGTCATCAGCGCCGCGGGCTACGACCTCTTCATCAACGAGACCGTCACCCTGAGCTTCGGCACGAAATGCGCGATGGTGAAGACCAGGAACCGCGATCCGATCCCCCTGCCCTACTTCGAGCTGGCCGAGGTCACGATCGAGAACGGCGAAGTCTCGACGACCGGCGAGATCAGGCAGGGCCTGGACGGGCGCGGCAACCCGACGCTCCTGGAATACACCTCCGCCACGACGCAACCGACCATGCAGAGCTTCATCTCGTTCATCACGCATGTCGGCGAACTGCACCTGTTCTACCGAGGCATGCCGCCGACCGTGCTGCGCGCGGCGCTGGCCGAGCCCTTCGCAATCTGGCGCCAGCACCAGCCGGAATGGCTGGAGAAGCGGCGCAAGGTCGTGGACGCCTATGCCGACAGCGAAGGCCTCGACACGCAGACACGCGACGCGCTGAAAGGCCGCCTTCTGGCCCCTGTCGTGCCGCCCCCCTCGGCTGCACCGCTCTCGTTTCCCTCCTCCGGCTTCCCCACCGACGACATGCCGGCGCCGGGCACCTTCGATCCTGCGACGCGCCTGGGCGTGTGCCCCTCGTGCGACGCGGAGATCCCGTACTTCTCCGAGGAGTGCCCCAAGTGCCGGGCACTGTTCGGGCCCGACTCCACATGGCAGGTGCGACCGCTCTGACACCGGGGGGCGGTCGCGGAACGCCTGGGTCACATCCTCCTTGTGGACGACAGCCGGCCCCGCCAGCTGAACGCAGGGGTCATGCCCGTGCCGTGCCGGCGCCATAGCGCGCCGCGGGAAGGGTGTTGGACAGCCGCCCCGACATCGCACGCCGAGCCGCATCGAAGGCATCCCACTCCGCGAGATCAGGCAGCGCGGGAATCGTGACCTGCTCGCCCTGGTCGAGCCCTGCGAGGGCCGCGTCGACCATGTCCTGCGCGGTCATGACGATCTCCTTGGGCAGGTGCTCCATCGGCACGCCCGCAACGCCCCAGAACTCGGTGGCCGTCGCGCCGGGCAGCACCGCCTGCACGCGCACGCCCTTGTCCTTCAGTTCGTGCTGCAGCGACTGGCTCAGTGCCAGCACGAAGGCCTTGCTGCCGCCGTACACGCCGTTGAGCGTCTCGGGCGAGATCGCCACGATGGAGGCGATGTTCACCAGCGTGCCGGCACCGCGCTCGACGAAGCCGGGCACGGCCGCGTAGGTGAGCCGCGTGAGCACGCTCACGTTGAGCTCGATCATTTCCTCCATCTTCTCGATGTCCGAGCCGAGCAGCGGCGCGGCGGCGCCGAAGCCGGCGTTGTTCACCAGCATGGTGATGTCGGCGCGGGTGCGCAGCGCGGCCTCGACGAGCGCGATGTCCTTGCGGTCGGTGAGGTCGGCGGGCAGGACTTCGACCTTGCGGCCGGTCTCGCGCGTGAGCTTGGCGGCCAGCGCCTCGAGGCGCTCGCGGTTGCGCGCCACCAGGATCAGGTCGAAGCCGCGCCGCGCGAGGCGGTCCGCGTACACGGCGCCGATGCCGGACGACGCGCCGGTGACGAGGGCGGTGCCCTTGTGGAGGTTTGCTGAAGTTGCGGTGGTCATGGAGCTTCCTTTGTTTCGCCGCGTCGGTATGCGCGGCCATGGCGGAAGTCTCTTCCTGGAAGGCTATGGCGTAAATGTCATATAAGCCACCTTTCAGGACATCAGGTGCTCAAGCCGCCGCGGCTTCCCGACGGGCGACCCTGCGCACGCTCTGCGGCGGTTGCCCCAGCGTGCGCAGGAAGGCGCGGCGCATGCGCTCGGGGTCGCCGAAGCCCGTTTCGCGCGCGACCACGCCGAGCGCGAGGCTGCCCTCGTCGATCAACGCGCGTGCCGCCTCCACCCGCAGGTTCTCGACCGCATGCGCCGGCGATTGCCCGGTCTCGGCCTTGAAGGCGCGGCTGAACTGGCGCGGGCTGAGGTGCGCGACCTCGGCCAGTTCTTCCACGGACAGCGTCTCGCGCAGGTTGGCGCGCGCGTGCACCAGCGCCTTCTGGATGCGGTCGGACTTGGGCTCCAGTTCAAGCAGCGCGGAGTACTGCGACTGCCCGCCCGCGCGGCGGTGATACACGACCAGCTTCCTTGCGGCGAAGCGCGCCGCCTCCACGCCGAAGTCTTCTTCCACCAGCGCCAGCACGAGATCGATGCCCGCCGTCATGCCTGCCGAGGTCCACACCGGTCCGTCGTTGATGAAGATGCGGTCGGGCTGCACCTTGACGGCGGGATGGCGCTTCTGCAGCTCGCCCGCGAAGGACCAGTGCGTGGTCGCCCTGCGCCCGTCGAGCAGGCCCGCATCGGCCAGCCCGAAAGCGCCGGTGCAGATACTGGTCACGCGGCGCGCGTTGCGCAGCCCCGCGCGCAGGAAGCGGCACATCTTCTCGGAAGTGGGCGTGATGAAGAGCGCGCCGCTCATGATCAGCGTGTCGAACTTCGCCGTGCCGAAGCGCTTGCTGTCGGTGCTCACGCCCGACGAGCTGACCACGAGGCCGCCTTCTTCCGACAACAGTTCGACCTGGTAGACAGGCTTGCCCGCATGGATGTTCGCGAGCTCGAAGGCTGCGATGGCAGCAAGGTCGAGGATCTGGAAACCGGAGAAGACGAGCACGCCGATGCGTTTCATGGCGATGTCCTGAAAAGAGGTTTTGGGCGATGAAGGACGCGAGCTTAGGCTACCCATGCCGACCGCACCGGGATGAGGGCCAACCGGCGCGCCCTTCCACGCCGCGATGGGTCCCGCCGCCAATCGGCAAGCGCCAACTCGCGCACGGCGTCCCACAATGAGCGCTCCCCATGACGCATCCGACGACAACGACCGCCCCGCCCGCCGAGCAGGGCGCCAACCTCCATTGGCAGCGCAACCTCGCGGTCTGCATGTTCGGCTCCTTCACGACCATCATCGCGATGACGCTGCTGCTGCCCTTCCTGCCGCTGTACGTCGAGCAGCTCGGCGTGAAGGACCACGCAGCCATCGTGCAGTGGTCGGGCGCGGCCTACGGAGCCACCTTCCTGAGCGCGGCGCTGGTGGCACCGCTGTGGGGCCGGCTGGCCGACCGCTACGGGCGCAAGCCGATGCTGATCCGCGCGAGCCTCGGCATGGCGGTGGCGATGGCGCTGATCGGCCTCGCGGCCAACGTGTGGCAGCTCGTGGGCCTGCGGCTGCTGGCGGGGCTGCTCGGCGGATACGCCTCGGGCTCGATGGTGCTGGTCGCCACGCAGACGCCCAAGGACCGCACCGGCTGGGCGCTGGGCACGATGTCGTCGGCCATCATGGCGGGCAACCTCGTGGGGCCGCTGATCGGTGGTGCGCTGCCGCCGCTGGTCGGCATCCGCAACACCTTCTTCGCGGCGGGCGCGATCATCTTCGTGGCCTTTCTCGCCACCGCCTTCCTGATCCGCGAAGAGCGAAAGGCTCCTTCCGCACGAAAGCAGCAAGGCGACGCCCCCGAGCAGACCGGCTGGGCCGCCGTGCCCGACAAGCGCCCGCTGCTGGCGATGCTCTTCACCGGCATGCTGCTGATGCTCGCGAACATGTCGATCGAGCCGATCATCACCGTCTACGTCGCCACGCTGCTCGAAGACCCGAACCGCGTGACGATGATGGCCGGCCTCGTGATGTCGGCGGCGGCGCTCGGCAGCATCCTCTCGGCCTCGCGGCTGGGCAGGCTGGCCGACCGCGTGGGGCATTGGAACGTGATCGTCGGCTGTCTCGCGGTGTCGGCGCTGCTGCTGGTGCCGCAGGCATTCGTCACGTCGGGCTGGCAGCTGGTGGTGCTGCGCTTTCTCATGGGGCTGTCGCTCGGCGGGCTGCTGCCTTGCATCGCGAGCGTGATCCGCCACAACGTGCCCGAGCGGGTAGCCGGCAACATGCTGGGCTACTCGACCTCGGCGCAGTATGCGGGCCAGGTCGCGGGACCGCTTCTGGGCGGCTTCGTGGGCGGGCATGTCGGCATGCGCGCCGTGTTCCTCGGCACCAGCGTGCTGATGGCAGCGGGCGCCGCGTGGAACTGGCTGGCGAAGCGGCGCTGACGAGGCGCCGCCCCGGCCTCCTCACTCGCGGATGGTCACGCTGCTGTAGGCGGCGTCGGCCTTGATCTCCGATTCGGAGAACGGCAGGCGCAGCCAATTCCCGGCGCTGTAGGCGCGCGTGTAGTCGGCATGGTGCAGCGACGCCGGATCGTCCGACAGCGAGAAAGTCAGGAAGGTACGAGCCTCCACGCCGCCCGCGGGGAAGCGCACGATCTGCATGTAGCTGTTGCCGTTGGGGTTGTCGTCCATCGTGTAGCCGCTCTTGTCGAGGCGGTGCTCCGAGCACAGCACGGTGAAGTAACCCTGGCCGTCGCAGCCGCCCGACAGCGGAATCTTCTTGCCGTTGCGCGTCACGAACAGGACATCGCCGCGCGGCGCGTCGAGCGCGAAGCCGCTGGCCTGCACATGCAGCACGGCCGCGCCGAAGGCCTGGCGCAGGTCTTCGGCGGCCGAGGCCTTGAGCCCGCGCGGCGTGGCGATCGGGTCGCTCGCGCTGAAGGGCACTTCGTAGAGCCTGTCGGCGGGCAGGCGCGCGGCGCGTGCCCAGAACTCGTCCCACACATGGGCGCCGCGCGCCGAAGCCAGGCCGGTGTTGTCCCATGCCTTCAGCACTGCGCAAGCGGGGCCGGTGTCGACGCCGCGTGGCGCCGAGAACGACTCGCCCGTCTGCGCGTCGCCCTTGACCTCGATGCGGGGCACGCCGCACACCATCGCCAGCGCGGGGGTCTTGAACAGCTCGGCGGTGTGGGCGCGGCTGCCGAGCGTCGCGCGCTCGACGGCATCCACCGTCGCGCCCTTGGCAGCGCCCTTGGCAGCGCCCTGCGCAATGAGATGGCCCAGCCGCGTACGGAAGGTCTGCGCGTCGCTGCCCGCCGGGCCGAAGATGGCCGGGTAGCCCGTGAGCGGCGCCTTCGGATTGGCGAGCCAGTAGCTGTCGTTCATGTTGGCGACGTAGTCGTCGCGCAGCAGGCTCGGCATGCGCGAGGGGCCGATGGCGCCCTTCTGCACGGAGTCGGCATCGCTTTGCCAGTCGCAGGCGCTGCGCGAGCCGTCGAACACCGGCACGCGCGGCAGCACCGCCGCCATCGCCTTGCCGGCAGGCGTGGTGCAGTTCGCCACCTGCTCAGGCGACACGTTGGGCACGGCGCCGATGTCCGCATACCAGGCCTTGGCGCTGCCACGGCCCACGGCCACGGTGTTGACCCAGGGGATGGCAGCTTCCTCGCGCTGCGTGGCGATGAGCTCGTCGAGCGACTTCGCCTGCGCCCAGCGCAGCCACGTGCGGAAGGTGCGGAAGTTGTCGGCGTTGATGTCGCGGATGGCGAAGGCCGCCGACTGGTTCCAGGCCAGCGCCGGATTGATCGCGCCCAGGTTCACGAGCGGCCCGTACTCCGATGTGTACAGCGTGCGCGTCACCGGCTCGACCTTGCCCGATGCCTGCTTCACGTTCACGGTGATGGTGCGGGCCTGCATCTTCACTGCGCGGCCGTCGCGCATGTAGCTGGTGGCGTCGCCCGGTGCGAGCTGCAGCTGATAGAGGCCGAAGCGCCGCGCCGCAGACACGGTGTGACTCCACGCGACATCGTTGTTGAAGCCGATGAGAATCACCGGCACGCCCAGGAACGAGGTGCCGCTGACGTCGAGCTTCCCCGGAATGGTGAGCTGCGCCTGGTAGAAGCGGTCCGGCCCGCGCCAGTACCAGTGCGGGTTGCCGAACAGCAGCGGGCTCGCGTCGCCGGTGGCGGCCGTGCCGAAGCCGATCACGTTGCTGCCCACGCCGGTCTCGCCGCCCACCTGCAGTGCCAGCGGTTGTGGTTCCTCGCGCGACGACACCTTGGCGCCGGGCGGCGCTGCGTTCGCGATGTTCGAGAGAAAGTTGCTGTAGCCCGCCGCGAGGTTGGTGGCGTACATGCGCCGGTAGATGTCGTCGGCGGTCACCGGCCGCACCCACGCTTCGTTGCGGCATGCCGCATGCGCGGAGGCGTCGGCCTTCATGTCGCGCAGGTACCGGTTGTAGCCGGCGGCAAAGCCTTCGACCATGCCCTTGATGCTGGCCGGCTGCGCACGGGCCATGGCCGCGACGGTATCGGTCGTGATCACGTGCTTGTGGAAGAAGTCCGAATCGATGTTCTTCGGCCGGCCGATGGTGCTGTTGGCCGGCAGCAGCGCCTCGGCGCCGAAGAACTGCGAGCGCTCGCCACGGTAGGTGAGAAAGCCGTCGGCCATGGTGCACAAGTCGTCCTGAGCCTGCACGTAGCCGTAGCCATAGCCCGCGCCGGCCCAGTCGTCGGCCTTGATGTGCGGCACGCCCATGGCGGTGCGGCGGATCTCGGCCTTGTAGCCGTCGTGATTCAGGGAAGCCGTTTTATCGGCAATGCCGGTGCAGGCCGCAAGGGCCATGGCGACGGGCACGATGAAAAGCGGCCCGAGGCCGCCTGGAAATTTCGGGCGCATGCAGTGTTCCTGTTGTGTATGAGGAACGCAGCTGCGTGGGCGTCGAGCGTGCGTGGCGCGTTCGGCGCAGATCTTAAGACCGGCGGCGCAGGGCACCGCCCCGCGCGCCTTTCTTTACATTTCCGCCGCCCGCGCCCTGACCGCTACTCGGAGATCACCGAGCTGCGGTACTCCGCATCGGCCTTGATCTCGGTTTCCGAGAACGGCACCTTCAGCCACTTGCCCTGGCTGTAGGCCTGCGTGTAGTCGCCGTTGTGCGCCGAGGCCGGGTCGTCCGAGAGCGAGAAGGTCAGGAAGGTGTGGGCCTCGACACCGCCTGCGGGGAACCTCACCACCTGCATGTAGCTGTTGCCGTTCGGATTGCCGTCCATGGTGTAGCCGCCCTTGTCGAGCCGGTTCTCCGAGCAGGCGATGGTGAAGTAGCCCGGGCCGCCGCAGCCGCCGTACAGCGGGATCTTCTTGCCGCCGCGCGTGGCAAACAGGTAGTCGCCGCGCGGCGCATCCACGGCATAGCCGCTGGCCTGCACGCGCGCCACCGCGGCGCCGAAGGCTTCACGCAGTTGCGTGGCGGCGGCGGCGTTCAGCCCGCGCGGCGTGGTGATCGGGTTGGCCGGATCGAAGGGCACGGTGTAGAGCGACGCGGCCGGAATCTTCGACGCGCGGCTCCAGAACTCGTCCCACAGGTGCGCGCCCTTCGCGCCGGTCGTGCCCGTGCCATCCCATGCCGAGAGCGCGGTGCACGCGGCGCCCACGTCGATGCTCGGCCCGATGGCTTCGTCGGTCAGTGGATCCTTGCTGACGGCGATGGGCGAGCCGTCGCACACGATCGGCAGCACGTCTGACTTGAACAGCTCGGCCGTCAGAACGCGGCTGTTCAGCACCATGCGCTTGATGTTGTCGGGCGTCGCGCCCTTCGCGCCGTAGCTGTCGCTGCCGTCGATGCGGCCCTGCGCCAGCAGGTTGCCCATGCGGGTGCGGAAGCTCACGGCCTCGGTGCCGGCCGGGCCCATGATGGCCGGGTAGCCGGTCATCGGGGCCTTCGGGTTGGCGAGCCAGTAGCTGTCGTTCATGTTGGCGACGTAGTCGTCGCGCTGCAGGTTCGGCATGCGCGAGGCGCCGATGGCGCCCTTCTGGGCGGAGTCGGCGTCGGTCTGCCAGTCGCAGGCGCTGCGCGAGCCGTCGAAGATCGGCACGCGCGGCAAGGTCGCCTGCATCGACGCGCCCACCGGCGTGGTGCAGTCGGTCACCTGCGCGGGCGACACATTGGGCACCGCACCGATGTCCGCATACCAGGCCTTGGCACTGCCGCGGCCCACGGCCACGGTGTTGACCCAGGGAATGGCGGTTTCTTCGCGCTGGATGGCGATGAACTCGTCGAGCGATTTCGCCTGGTTCCAGCGCAGCCAGTTGCGGAAGGTGCGGTAGTTCTCGCCGTTGATGTCGCGGATCGCGAAGGCCATGGTCTGGCTCCAGGCCAGGCCCGCGTTCAGCGGCTTCAGGTTGACCATCGGACCGTACTCGCTCTTGTAGAGCGTGCGCGTGACCTGCGTCATGGCGCCGTCCGCGCCCTTCACCTTCACGGAGATGTCCGAGGCCTTCATCTTCACGGCCGCGCCGTCGCGCATATAGCTGGTCGGGTCGCCCGAAGCCAGCTGCAGCTGGAAGAAGCCGAAGCGCCGAGCCGTCGACACCGTGTGGCTCCACGCGATGTTGTCGTTGAAGCCGATGAGGATCACCGGGATGCCCAGGAACGAGGTGCCGCTGATGTCGAGCTGGCCCGGAATGGTGAGCTGCGCCTGGTAGAAGCGGTCCGGCCCGCGCCAATACCAGTGCGGGTTGCCGAACAGCAGCGGGCTCGCGTCGCCTGTGGCGGCCGTGCCGAAGCCGATCATGTTGCTGCCCACGCCCTCGTGGCCGCCCACCTGCAGTTCGGGCTCATTGAAGTGCCGGGCCGCAACGTGCACCGGCTGGGCCTTCCTCGCCCTGTGCGCGGAAACCTTGGTCGGCCCCGTGGCCGCAGGCGCCGTGGCGCTGGAGATGTTCGCGAGGAAGTTGCTGTAGCCGCCCGCGAGATTGGCCGCGTACATGCGGCGGTAGATGTCGTCGGTGGTGATGGGCTGCACCCACGCCTCGTTGCGGCAGGCCGCGTGCGCGGTGCCGCCGGCCTTCACGTCGCGCACGTAGCGGTTGTAGCCGGCGGTGAAGCCCTCGACCAGCTTCTTCAGGTTGTCGGGCTGCGCGTCGATCATCTTCTGCAGCACGTCGGCCGAGATGACATGGCGGTGGAAGAAGTCGGATTCGATGTTCGCCGGCTGGCCGATGGTGCTGCTGGCCACCAGCTTCGCGTCGGCGCCCAGATACTGCGAGCGCTCGCCGCGGTAGGTGAGGAACGAGTCGGCCATGGTGCACAGGTCGTCCTCGGCCTGCGCATAGCCGTAGCCATAGCCCACGCCGGGCCAGTTGTCGGCCTTGATGTGCGGCACTCCCATCGCGGTGCGGCGGATCTCGGCCTTGTAGGTGCCCTCGGCCGGTGGGTTCGCTGGCGTGGATGGCGACGACGGAAAGAACAGGAAGCCGCTGCCTCCGCCACCACCGCCTCCACAGGCTGTGAGGGCGGCCGCGGTGGCGAGCGCGAGCAACGACAGCGGCATGGCGCCGCGACGGAACGGAAGTCTCATGATGTCTTGTCTCCAGTTGATGCTCTCTTGGCGGAGCGTCCCGGAGCTTAGGCAGCCACGCAGCCCGCGGCTTGTACGCAGCCGCTGCAATGCTTCAGGCTCTCTTAAGGTTTCAAGCCCCGTCAGTGCAGCGGCGCGTTCTGGCCCCAGGCATGCGAGGCATGCTCGTCCGCCGTCACGCACACGCGGCTCGCGAGAAACGACGGCGGCAGGCCGAAGTAACGCTGGAAGGTGCGGCTCATGTGCGCCGCGTCGGTGAAGCCGCTGATCAGCGCCACGTCGGTCAGCGAGCGTTGTCCGGTGAACTGCTGCACCGTGCGGCGCACCTTGGTCCACAGCGCATAGCGCTTGACCGACACGCCGACATGCTCGGCGAACAGGTGCGTCAACCGGTCGGGCGAGAGGCAGGCCACCGCCGCGAGATCGCGCAGCGCGATCTGCCCCGCGTGCGCGCGGATGGACTGCAGCACGCGGTCGATGCGCGGATCGAGCGGCACCTGGAGTTCGGGGCTCTCGGTGATGGCTTCGACCATCCTGGCGCTGAGCGCCTGCAGCCGCTCGCTGGGCAACGCGCCGTATTGCGCGGGTGCGAAGTCGTCGCGCAGCACACCGAAACGCCGCGCGTCGATGGGCTGGATGCCGTGGCCTCCCATTCGCCTGGCGAGCATGCGGTAGGCGCTGGAAGCTGGGTCGAGGTTGAGCGACAGCAGCCCGCAGCCGTCGACGTCGAGCCGTCGCGACACATGCGGCGCCACCAGCGCGGCGGTGCAATGCACGCGGGTGCCGTCGACTGCCTCCAGCATGAAGGGGTGCCCGCTGACCGATGCCAGCAGCGTGGCCGACGAGCGGGCCGTCAGGCCCGACTGGATGGCCGGTGTGATGTAGAGGAACCTGTCATCCCACAGGTGCAGGAAGTTTTGCGTTGCCATGCCGTATCACTTTTGTTTTTGTCTCCAGCGGCGGATTCTCACGCATCGGCAGGCCGGCGGGCAGCACCTGCTGGCGCACGGCCTCCAGCAGCAGCGCGGCCAGCCGGCTCGCAGGGGCTTCCGGATGGGCCTGCGCGCGGTACAGCACGAGTGAGATCTGCGGCAGCGCCGGCAGCGACAGCACCGAGCGGTCGAGGGCGCTCACGTGCGATGGCAGGCCGAAGGGCGTGCGCACCGTGAGACCCAGCCCCGCCGAGGCGGCGGCCCACAGCGCCGAGAGGCTGGCGCTGCCGAAGGCGCGGCGCCAGGGCACGCCGGCACGGTCGAGCGCGGCGATGACGATCTCGCGCAGCGGGCATGGCGCGTCGAGCATGATGAGCGGCAGCGGCTCCTTGCTCTTCGCGAGGCGCGCGCCGGTGCCGCGATGCTCGCGCTCCGTCCACCAGGGAGCCTCGACCCGCTCGGGCGTGCGGGGCCCGATCCACAGCAGGGGCAACCGCGCCACGCGCTCGGCATACGGCGACAGGGGCTGGTCACCTGCGTCCCACGCAAGTGCCAGGTCGAGCTGGCCGAGTTCGAGCCGCTCGCGCAGCTCGCCGCTGCGCGCCACGCAGGCCTCGATGCGCACCTTGGGATGCGCGCGCGCGAACCGGCCGAGCACGGCCGGCAGCAGTGTCTCGCCGAAGTCTTCCTGCAAGCCCAGCCGCACCGAACCCTGGAGATCGACGCCTCGCATGGCGGCGCTGGCCTCGTCGTTGAGCTCGAGCATGCGGTGGGCATACGCCAGCAGCGTCTCTCCGGCGTCGGTGAGTTCCAGCCCCCGGCCGGCCTTGCGGAACAGCGCGGTGCCGGCTTGCGATTCGAGCTTCTTCAGCTGCGCGCTCACCGCGGAGGTCGAGCGGCCCAGCTTGTCGGCGGCGCGCGCGAAGCTGCCGAGCGCGACGCCGGTGGAGAAAGTGCGCAGCACGTCGAGATCGAACATCACCTGGCTCATGTCGGGTCCTTCGGGAGTTGTCTTGATCATCCTGTTTTTCAGGACGGTTCGCGCATTATTTTCTGATTTTCAAAACCTTCCCAGCGGCGGACACTGCACCGCAACATGACGCAATCCACCCCATCCTCCTCTTCCTCGTTCTCGCCGCGTCACCGCTGGAAAGTGCTGGCGGCTGGTGTCGCCGCCAACGCGGCTTTCTCGGTGGCCTTCAGCGGCATCCCGATGACGGCCGTGCTGATGCGCACCGGCTACCAGCTCGACAACGCCACGCTCGGGCTGGTGCTCGGCCTCATGGGCCTGGGCATCGCGGTGAGCGAACTGCCCTGGGGACTGCTGACCGACCGCTGGGGCGACAGGCCCGTGCTGCTGATGGGCCTGGGCAGCACCGCTGTCGCGCTCGTCGCGATGGGGCTGTGGGCGGCGCCGGTCGCGGGGCACATTCCCGGCCTCGGCTGGCTCGGCGCCGGACTACTCCTGGTCGGCCTGCTCGGCGGCAGCGTCAACGGCGCCAGCGGCCGCGCGGTGATGACGTGGTTCGACGCCGGCGAGCGCGGCCTCGCGATGAGCATCCGCCAGACCGCCGTGCCGATGGGCGGCGGCATCGGCGCGCTGGTGCTGCCCTTCGTGGCGCTGCATTTCGGCTTCGCGGCGCTGTACGGCCTGCTGGCACTGCTGTGCGCGCTGAGCGCGGCGATGAGCTGGGCGTGGGTGCACGAGCCGCCGATTGCGCCGCGCGGCAGCAGCAAGGCCGTGGAAGCAACGGCCGCACCGAAGACCGGCCCGCTGCGCGATGCGCGCGTGTGGCGCATCGTCGCCGGCATCGGCATCCTCTGCGCGCCGCAGTTCGCGGTGCTGTCCTTCGGCACCGTGTTCCTGCACGACTTCGGCCACGCGGGGCTGGCGACGATCACCGCGACGATGGTGTTCGTGCAGGTCGGCGCGATGGTCATGCGCGTATGGAGCGGCCGCTGGACCGACCGCAACAGGAACCGGCCGGCTTACTTGCGGGCCTGCAGCGCGCTCACCGTGCTGCTGTTCGCGGGCCTCGCGGCGCTGGCGCTGTTCACCGGCACGCACGCCGCCGATTCATCGGCGCTGCGCATCGCGCTGGTCGTTCTGCTGGGCGTGAGCGGCGTGTGCGTGTCGGCCTGGCACGGCGTGGCCTACACCGAGCTGGCCACGCTGGCCGGCGCGGCGCGTGCCGGCACGGCGCTGGGCATGGCGAACACCAGCGTGTTCCTGGTGTGCTTCGTCACGCCCTTCTCCATTCCGCACCTGCTGGCGCTGCAGGGCTGGCCGCTGGTGTGGCTGGCGGCCAGCGCCTGTGCGCTGGTGGCGATGCCGCTGCTGGTGCCGCGGATCGCCGCTGCGGATCAGAAGCTCGCGAAGGCCGCGTTGAGCCGGTCGGCGTAGGCACGCTTGGCGGCAGCGTCGATGAAGCTGCCTTCGAAGCTGTTCGCCGCAAGCTGCCAGGCCTGCTGCACGCTCAGGCCCGTGGCCGCGAAGGTCTGCGTGAAGTTCTGGTTCATGTAGCCGCCGAAGTAGGCCGGGTCGTCCGAGTTGACGGTGGCGACCAGGCCCGCGTCGAGCAGCGCACCGAGGTTGTGCTTCGACAGGTCGGGGAACACGCAGAGCTTGAGGTTCGACAGCGGACACACGGTGAGCGGAATGCGGTCCTGCGCGAGCCGCTTCATCAGCTCGGGGTCCTTGGTGCTCTGCACGCCGTGGTCGACGCGCTCGACCTTGAGCACGTCGAGCGCGCTCCACACGTAGGCCGGCGGGCCTTCCTCGCCCGCATGCGCGACGAGGTGGAAGCCCAGCTCGCGGCAGCGCGCGAACACGCGCGCGAACTTCTCGGGCGGGTGGCCGACTTCGCTCGAATCGAGCCCCACGCCGATGAACTTGTCGCGGTAAGGCAGCGCCTGCTCCAGCGTCTCGAAGGCTTCTTCCTCGCTCAGGTGGCGCAGGAAGCACAGGATGAGCGCGGCGCTCACGCCCAGCTTCGCCTGGGCGTCGGTGCACGCGCGGTGCAGGCCGTTGACCACGGTTTCCATAGCCACGCCGCGCGCGGTGTGCGTCTGCGGGTCGAAGAACATCTCGGTGCGCACCACGTTGTCGGCAGCGGCGCGCTCCAGGTAGGCCCAGGCCATGTCGTAGAAGTCCTGCTCCTTGAGCAGCACGCTGGCGCCGGCGTAGTAGATGTCGAGAAAGCTCTGCAGGTTGGTGAAGGCGTAGGCCTTGCGCAGTTCCTCGACGCTGGCGTAGGGAATGGACACGCCGTTGCGCTGGGCCAGCGCGAAGATGAGTTCGGGTTCGATCGAGCCCTCGATGTGCATGTGCAGCTCGGCCTTGGGCATGGCGCGCAGCAATTCGGGCAGGCGGTCGGCTGCGATGCGGTCGAAGCTCTTGTCGTAGGCGGGGCGGAAATCGGTCATGGTGGGTTGAGGCTGCTGCCGCGTTGTGATCCCGCACAGCATAAAGCCAGCCACCGCCGCCGCGATGCCCGAAAGCGTATAGGCCTCAGTCGACGCTGCGCGCCGAGCTGGTGAGCGAGCGCGCGCACAGCAGCAGCGTGGGCGCCAGCTTGCGCACGGCCTCTTCCATCGTCCAGCGGCTGGTCGGCGCCACGATGTGCACCGACGCCACCGGGCGGCCCTGGGCACCCAGCACAGGCGCGGCGATGGTCATGTCGCCGAGGAACAGCTCTTCGGCATTGGTGGCGAAGCCCTGCTGCCGCGCCTCGCGCAGCGCCTCGAGGATCTCGTCGACGCCGGTGCGGGTGTGCATGGTGTGGGCCACGCGGTCGGAAGCCTCGATGAGCGAGCGCGCCTCTTCCTCGGGCAGCGCGCTCAGGAAGGCGCGCCCCGAGGCGGTGCAGTACATGGGAATGCGGCTGCCGATGGGCATGTGCACCGGCACGAACTGCGCGCTCACGAAGCGCGCCACGTAGACCATGTCCAGCCCGTCGGGCTCGGTGAGGCAGGAGGTTTCCGTCGTCACCTTGGTCAGCTCCGACAGGAAGGGGTTCGCCACGTCGATCAGCGAATGGGCCGCGAGGTAGTTGAAGCCGATTTCCATGACGCGCGGCGTGAGCTGGTAGCGCCGCGTCTTCGGGTGCTTGCGCACGTAGCCCAGCTTCTCGAGCGTGAAGACCATGCGCTGGGCCGAGCTCTTGGTGATGTCGGTGGCCTCGGCCACGTCGGCCAGCGTCATGGTGCGGCGCCGGGCGCTGAAGGCGCGCAGCACGGCCAGGCCCTTCTCCAGCGACTGGTTGAAAAGCAGGCTCTGGCTGTCTTCGGCGGCTGTGTCGGGTGTGGCGTCCATGGCTGCGGAGTATAGCCACAGTCCTTTGAAATATCGAATATCGATTCTTTAGATTCGACTAGTGGTTTTCATTTATTGATTAGAGATTCAAAAGAATCGAATATTGGCATGCATGTTGCATCGCGGATGCCGACCGTTTTTCGCTCACCTCCACTTCGCCTTCCTTTTTCTTCAACTTCCCTTCCTTCGAGGAGTGCTTCCATGAATCGCATCGTTCGCCGCCTTCACGGCCTCGCCCTGGGTCTTTGCATCGCCGGCGCCGCCTCGCTGGCGGCCGCGCAGGGCGCCGCGCCGACCTACAACGTGGGCGCCACGGCCACCGGCGTGCCCTTCACCTTCCTCGACGTGAAGACCAACAGCATCCAGGGAATGATGGTCGACACCGTCACCGCCGTGGGCAAGGCGGGCGGCTTCGGCGTGAACGTGCAGCAGACGGTGTTCTCGGCGCTGATTCCCTCGCTCACGGCGCGCAAGATCGACATCGTCTCGGCCGCCATGCTCAAGACGCCGGCGCGCCAGGAGGTGGTCGACTTCAGCGACCCGGTGTATTCCTACGGCGAGGGCCTGATCGTGAAGGCCGACGACGCCCGCGCGTATGTCTCGCTCGACGAGCTCAAGGGCGAGGTGGTGGGCGCGCAGGTCGGCACCGTGTTCCTCGACATGCTCAACAAGAAGGGCATCTTCAAGGAGGTGCGCAGCTACGACTCTGTTGCCGACATGACGCGCGACCTCTCGCTCGGCCGCATCAAGGCGGGGCTCGGCGACCAGCCCATCATGGCCTACCAGATCCGGCAGAACACCTTCCCCGGCGTGAAGCTGGTCGACAGCTACAAGCCCGTGAACGTGGGCGACGTGTGCCTCGTGGTGCGCAAGGGCGACGCCGAGACGCTGGCACGCATCAACAAGGCGATCGCCGCGATCAAGGCCGACGGCACGCTCGCAAAGATCGTCCAGAAGTGGGGGATCTGATGCACACCCCCAGGCTTCGCGCACTTCGTGTCGCTACGCCACCCCCCTTGCAGGGGGCAACACCTGCGGCCCGGCAAAGCCGATTCCGCGGTGTTCCGCGAATGGGCCCGACTACGTCGGCCGGCCAAATTGACGTGCCGCGCGTCGAGCGAAAGGAATGAGGTAGATGGCTGCTCCCACCTTCCTACAGCACGCGCAGGACTTCCTGCCGATCCTCCTGCAGGGCGCGGTTGTCACCGTGCAGGTGACCGTGCTTTCCTTCCTGCTGAGCAGCGTGCTCGGCCTCGGCCTCGCGCTGATGAAGCTCTCGCCGGTGCGCGCCCTCTCGTGGGCGGGCTCGGTGATCGTCAACGTGATCCGCGGGCTGCCGATCATCGTGCAGCTCTTCTACATCTACTTCGTGCTGCCGGAGTTCGGCGTGCAGCTCACGGCCTTCCAGGCCGGCGTGATCGGCCTGGGCATCGCCTACTCGGCCTACCAGGCGGAGAACTTCCGCGCGGGCATCGAGGCGGTCGATCCGGGCCAGCGCGAGGCCGCGCAGGCCATGGGCATGCGCTCGGCGCTGATCATGCGGCGGGTGATCCTGCCGCAGGCCTTTCGCATCGCGCTGCCGCCCTACGGCAACACGCTGGTGATGATGCTGAAGGACTCCTCGCTGGTCTCGACCATCACCGTGGCCGAGATGACGCGCGCCGGCCAGCTCATCGCCTCGTCGACCTTCCAGAACATGACGGTCTACACGCTGGTCGCCCTGCTCTACCTGCTCATGAGCCTGCCGCTGGTGTACGGCCTGCGCCGGCTCGAGAAGCGCTTTGCCGCCGGGAGGAAACAACCATGATCCACGTCGAGGGACTGGAAAAGCGCTTCGGCACGCACCGCGTGCTGCAGGGCGTGAGCCTGAATGTGGACAAGGGCGAGGTGGTGTGCCTCATCGGCCCTTCGGGCTCGGGCAAGTCGACCGTGCTTCGCTGCATCAACGCGCTGGAGTCGTACGAAGGCGGCGAGATCCGCGCCTTCGGCGAGCGCGTGGACCGCAACGCGCCCAACATCCACCGGCTGCGCAGCCGCATGGGCATGGTGTTCCAGCGCTTCAACCTGTTCCCGCACCGCACAGTGCTGGAGAACGTGATGGAAGGCCCGGTCTACGTGCTGCGCCAGAGCGCGGCACAGGCGCGCGAGGAAGCACTGGCGCTGCTGGCCAAGGTGGGGCTGGCCGAGAAGGCCCAGGCATATCCGGCGCAGCTCTCGGGCGGCCAGCAGCAGCGCGTGGCCATCGCCCGCGCCCTTGCGATGAAGCCCGAGGCCATGCTGTTCGATGAGCCGACCTCGGCGCTCGACCCCGAGCTGGTCGGTGACGTGCTGGGCGTGATGCGCGCACTGGCCGACGAGGGCATGACCATGATCGTGGTCACGCACGAGATGGGTTTCGCCCGCGAGGTAGCCGACCGCGTCTGCTTCCTGCACAGCGGCAGCATCGTCGAGGAAGGCCCGGCCGCGCAGGTGCTGGGCGCGCCGCGCCAGGCGCGCACGCAAGACTTTTTGCGGCGCGTGCTGCATCCATCTGGTGCCGTTGCGTCCGCGGAGGTGCGCGCATGAGCGTTGGCGCACTGCCTCCTTCTCTCTGGGCCGATACCGCACCACCCGCTCCGCCGACACCACCGCTCGCCGAATCGCGCAAGGCCGACGTGCTGATCGTCGGCGGCGGCTTCACCGGCCTCTCGGCCGCGCTGCACCTGGCCGAGGCCGGCGTGCAGGCCTGCGTGCTCGAGGCGCACGAGCCCGGCTGGGGCGCTTCGGGGCGCAACGGCGGGCAGGTGAATCCTTCGCTCAAGCACGACCCCGACGAGCTGGTGCGCATCCACGGTCCGGAGCGCGCCGGGCGGCTGATCGACGCGGTCTCAGGCTCGGCCGACCTGGTGTTCGACCTGATCGCGCGCCACGGCATCGACTGCCAGCCGGTGCGCAACGGCTGGCTGCAGGTGGCCTATTCGCCGAAGGACGTCGGCGGCCTGCATGCACGTGCCGAACAGTGGGCGAAGCGTGGTGTCCGCACCGAGCAGCTCGACCACGCCGCAGTCAGCGCACGACTCGGCACCCAGGCTTTCGCAGGCGGCTGGCTCGACGGCCGCGCCGGCAGCATCCAGCCGCTGGCCTATACGCGCGGACTGGTGCGCGCCGCGCAGGCGGCGGGCGCGTCGGTGCACGGCGGCACCGAAGTCACGGCGCTGGAGCGGCGCGGCGCGCACTGGCATGCGACCACCTCGACCGGCGCCAGCGTGACGGCCGAGCAGGTGCTCATCGCGACCAACGGCTACACCGGCGCGCTGTGGCCCAAGCTGCAACACACCGTGCTGGCGGCCAACAGCTTCATCGTCGCGACCGAGCCGCTGAAAGGCGCCGCCGCCGACGCCATCCTGCCGGGCGGGGAAACCGCCTCGACCTCGCAGCGCCTGCTGCTCTACTTCCGCAAGGACGCGCAGGGCCGGCTGCTGATGGGCGGGCGCGGTCATTTCGCCGATCCGGCCGGGCCCGCCGATTTCGCGCATCTGGAGCGCTCGCTCGAACTGCTGTTTCCCCAGCTCGGGCCGCTGCGCTACGAGTACCGCTGGGCCGGCCGCATCGCCGTCACGCGCGACTTCATGCCGCACGTGCACACGCCCGCGCCGGGCGTGACGGTGGCGCTGGGCTACAACGGGCGCGGCATCGCGCTGGCGACGAGCATGGGAAAGCATGTGGCGGCACGGATCGCGGGTGCGCAGGCCGGCTTCCCCTATCCGGTGACGCCGATCCAACCGATCCCGCTGCATGGCCTGCAGCGCTTCTACGTGGCCGGCGGCGTGGCCTGGTACAGCCTGCTCGACCGGCTGGCCTGAAGAGTCGCCCAGGTGCGCGCGACGCCTTGCCATGCGGCGCGCGCTTGCGTCAAATGGCGGGCATCACTCACAACAGCTTCAGGAGACCCATGCCGATCGACACCCTCGCCACCTGGCACCGGCTCGTCAAGGAACGCGACGTGGCGGGGCTCGATGCCCTGCTAGACGACCAGGCCGTCTTTCATTCGCCCGTGGTGCACACGCCCCAGGCCGGCAAGGGCATCACGAAGAAATACCTGGCGGCTGCCTTCCAGGTCTTCTTCAACGAGAGCTTCCGCTACGTGCGCGAGCTCAGGTCGGAGCACGACGCAGTGCTCGAATTTGCGCTGGAACTGGACGGCATCCAGATCAACGGCGTCGACATGATGAAGTGGAACGACGAGGGAAGGATCACCGAGTTCAAGGTGATGCTGCGCCCCCTGAAGGCAGTGAACCTGATCCACCAGAAGATGGGCGCGCAGCTGCAGGCGGGGCAGCAGGCCTGATCACCGGCGGCCTAGCCACAGCCCCCTCACGGCCTACTTCACCTCGACGACCGAGCCCAGGGCAAAGGCGCCCAGTTGCGCATCCCAGCGCTGGCCGGCCGCCGCGTTGTCCGCATTGGCCCAGCGGATTGCGAAGCGGGCATCGGCGGCCAGCCGTGCGTCGGTATCGGGTAGCGCGAGCCACAGTTGATAGCTGCCGGTAGGAAGATTGGCCGGCAGCGTGGTGGTGACTGTCGCGGCCTGATCGCTGGAGGCAGGCATCCACGTGCGCGGATCCGCGCCGGTCGTGCCCAGGCGGTGGACTTCGCTCGTCACCGCATGCCTGAGCACCAGCTGCACCCCACGCGGATTGAAGATGCGTGCCCAGCCTCCGTTGCGCAGCAAGAGCTGGACGCTCAGCGCCTGGCCACGCACGACCTCGCTGGCGTGGGTGGCCCTCGAAAGCACCAACCGGTAGCCCATCCTGCGGCGCACCTCGGCCATGCAGCCGCCTTTCACCCACTTGTCGTGGAACATGGCGCGGTAGTACTCGTCGTTGAGATAGGTCAGCTTGTACCTTGCGCCCTCGCCAAGAATGTCGGCGCATTGAGAGCGAAGCTCGGCGTTGAGCTCGTCGGCCGGCTTGCAAGTCTCGCCACCGAAAGGAGCGAAATTCCCCAGACGGTCGACGTAGTCGCGTTGCTTCGCCGCGATCGTGGCGTCTTCGTCGTAGGTGCCGACATCGGTCCTGCTCGCGAGGAAGCAGTCGTTGTGCACGCCGACACGCTGCGTACCCGCGGCCGGCAGCTGCGGTGAGCCCTCCATGACGTACGCGGGGTAGCGCAGCTGGATGAAACGGCTCGTCGGCAGTGCGGCGAGCAGGGCATCGCGGATCTGGTTGCGAGGGGCCGCTTCGGTCAGGTTGTTGGACGAGGTATGCCACTCGCCCCAGGCGCCGATGAAACCGGCCTGCATGAACGCGATGATGTCGGCATTGCGCTGCAATACCGGCTTGAGCTGCTCGATGTGGGCAAGCACGCGGGACAACGGCGCGTCCTGTGCGTTGCGGTAGTCGACTTCCGTTTCCGGATAGTTGTAGACGACGCGCATGACCAGTTTCGTACCGGCGGCGCGTGAGTTGGCAAGGGCGGTCTCCACCTGCGCAAGCAGTGTCGAGGGCAGCTCCGCATTGCGGTATGCCGACAGGTTCAGCTTTGAGAACAGCAGGCGGTAGCCGTTCTTGTAGGCATCGTCCGCGTCGTCGCGGGTGAGCGTGTCCAGGTCGGTCCAGGTCCAGCGGTAGAAGCCGCGCTCGGGGTTGGGAAAATCGGCGTCGGTCGCGGTGAATGTGACGACCGTCTTCAGTTCGTTATTCATGGAAGGCGAAAAGAGGGAGCCTTGCGGCGGGAGTGCGCCCGAATCCGAACCGCCGCCACCGCAGGCGGTGAGGATCGCCATCGAGAGGACGGTTGCAAGGCGGCTCATGCCCAGGAATGGACGGCGAAGGAAGTGTTGCTTCTGCATGTTTGTGACTCGTTTGTAGGTTGATCCCCGCGTGCGTGAACGGTGGACGTGTGCTGGATTCGGGATTGCGCTGAAGGCAATGCCGCTCGGTGCGGGTGATTCAGGGGCCGAACCAATAGAAAAGCCATGCGGCAAGGACCGCGAGGGTCGAGAACAGGACGATGGTGTGGGACCAGCGGCGCAGCCGGTGGAGGGCGGCCAGCTTCCATTGCGCGAAGGCTGTCGCCCGCCTCAGCTCGTGGTTCGCCCTCGCTCTCCAGTGACCCATGCGGCGATGCACGGCAATCGCCACGGCTGGCGATGCGGCCTCTTGCGGCGCACCGGGAGCCGGCAGCCATGCAACGTCAAACAAAAGCAGCAGGAAGAAGCGCTCGACGCGCGACGGGGAGCGAGGAACAACAGGAAAGGGCTGGATGCTTGCTGGATCGGAAGCGGTGTTTGCTGGCGAGAACGGCATTCGAGGGTGCCCGGGTCCGGCTGGACTCCTGGGGAGGATGGTCTGAGACCCGATGCTCGCGCGCTCATGTTCAGAAGCTCTGCAACTTCCATCAAGATTGGATCAAGCCGCATGTGCAGCCGATGCCATGCGGTCCGGGCCGTCGTGGCGAAGCACGGCACCTCGGGCAACGCTGGCCCTGCGGAAAATCCTGGCGAGTTAACATTCCGCGGGTGCGACGGACAGTGCTTGCGCGCCGCGCGAGAGCAGTGGCACACGCGGGGCTCTGGCGATGTTCTGGCGGCGCGAACGCCGAGGCATCGATGCGCTGGTCCCGCACATTGACAGTTCCATGACCGACGAACGTATCCTGATTGTCGAAGACGACCCTCAGATAGCCGAGGTGCTCACCGCCTACCTGCGGCACGAGGGCTACCAGACGACGCACTGCCTCGATGGAGAAGAGGCCTTGCGCGTATTCAGGCAGTGGCAACCCGCCCTGGTGCTCCTAGACTACATGCTGCCCCGGCTGAGCGGCAGCGACGTTCTTGCCGCCATCCGGCGCGCGGGCGACGTCCCGGTCATCATGGTCACGGCCGTCAACGAGGAAGCCGAAAAACTCGGGGCGCTTCGCTACGGCGCGGACGACTACGTGGTCAAGCCATTCAATCCGAAGGAGGTCGTCGCGCGCGTGCGGGTCGTCCTCCGGCGCACCCGGGCTCCCCTCCTCGCGCCGCAGGCCCGGCTGTCCTGGGGCGCGCTCGAACTCGATCTCGATGCAGTGACCGTGCATGCCGCGGGTGACTCAACCCCGCTCGATCTGACAATCACCGAGTTCAAGCTCCTGTCGGTCATGATGCAACACCCACGCAAGGCCTTCAGCCGGTTCGAACTGCTGCAGGCATCCCTGCCCGAGAGCGATGCCCTCGAGCGTGTCGTCGACACGCACGTGCACAACCTGCGCCGCAAGCTGGAAGAGCGTGGCGTCACCGGCATTCCCCTCGCGGTCCGAGGTGTCGGCTATCGCCTGAGCAGTTCCTGGCCATGACGTCGCGCAGATCGCTGTGGGCGTGGCTCACCTGGCGCATGGTCGCCCTGGCCGTTGCCGCGACGGCCGCCGTGCAGGTCGGGATGTGGATTCGCTACGAGATCTGGTCGGAAAGAATCAACTCCCAGTTGCCCCCGGAGATAGCGGCCGAACTGGGACGGCTCGAAGATGCGCCGAAAGAAAACACGAAGCGGCTCCACGAGATCTACACGCAGTATTCCGATCTCTTCGTTTCCCCCACCGATACCGAGGACCTGCTCGTCCAGGCTTTGTTGAGCCTGGCCATCATCCCGTTCGTGGTGGTGTTCGCCCTCATCCTGGCGCGCCGCATCGTGCAGCCACTCTCGCATGTGGTCGTGGCCGCCGAATCGGTTTCGGTCGGGCGGTTCTCGACGCGGGCCCCCGTTCCGGAGACCGCGCCCGCCGAGCTTCAACGGCTCGCCACTCATTTCAACAAGATGGCGCAGCAGCTGGAGTCGTACGACAGGGAGCTCCACGATTCGAGCGCGGCCATCGCGCATGAGCTTCGGACACCCTTGACCGCGGCGATGGGACGCTTGCAGGGCATCATCGACCAGGTGTTTCCATTGGAAGAGAAGCAGATCGCCACGGTGCTGGACCAGCTCGTGCAGATCCAGCACATCATCGGTGACCTGCAGGTGCTGTCGCTCGTGCAGGGCAACAGGCTTCAGCTGGAGATCACCGAGTTCACCGTGCGCGAGTTCATCGACGAACGCATCTCGTGGGCCGGCCCCGCCCTGCGCAAGTGCGGCTTGCGGGCGCTCAATCATGCCGATGCGGCGCAGATGCTGCGCGGAGACAGGAGCCGGCTCGGTCAGGCCCTGTCGGCCCTCATCGACAACGCGATGCGCCATGCAAGCGACGGAGGCATCGTGGAGGTCGACTTCGAGGCGGGAGACCAGAGCGTCGAGCTGATCGTGAGGGACCGGGGGACGAGCATCTCGCCCGACGACAAGGACCTCTCGCGCCTCTTCGAGCGCTTCTGGCGCGGGGAGAAATCCCGCTCGCGGCACGCAGGTGGAACGGGTCTTGGCCTGTCGATCGTCCATGCGATCTGCAAGGCGCATGGCGGGCACGCGGTTGCCGCGGCACGCACCGGCGGAGGCATGGAGATCCGCGTCTGCCTCCCGCGTGCGGGGGGTGCTGCAGGCGCCTAGTCCGCCAGTACCTGCAGGGTGCCCTGCACGGTGTACGCGCGCACGCACATGCGGGTCAGCTGCACGAGAAACTGGAACACGGCCGGCTCGCCCAGGCAGTCGGGCGTGATCGCCATGATGTCCTTGCGAAGCTCCATCAGCCGGTTGCCGGACATCGCCATCTCGGCGGAGGCGCCGTAGTAGTTCTTCCAGAAGTCCTGCAGCAGGCCGCGCTTGACTTCGTCGATCACGAGCGTGTAGCCGCGCTCCCAGACTGCTTCGGCCATCGGCAGGCAGTCGACTTCCGGATCCTCCAGGCGCGCGCCCGGAGGCACCATGAACACACGCCGCATCGCGACACGCTCAACCGCGGCTTGCTGCGGGCGCATGGCCGGACTCCGGAAGCTGGTTGGCAACAGCCGACGCGGCGCAAGAAACGGGGAAATGATGGTTTGCAGCATGGCGTGTTGGTCTCATGGTCGTCGTCCTCAGCGGAACGGGGAGGTGTGACAGCAGGAAATTCAGGCCGCGAGCAGTCGCAGGCGGCTCGCGTTGGAATGGGCCAGGCTCTCCGGCTGGTCCCAGGTTCCGTCCGCGTTCAGTGTTGTGGTCAGCGCATAGACGCCGGGCGGGTAGCGCAGCTCCAGCGGGTTGTTGATCGTGCTCGCGTCGATCACGTCGCCTTCCTGGTAGTCGCCGTAGGCCATGAAGTACTTCGGATGCGGCGAGATGACCAGGTTCTGGTTGGGACGCGCCTGCACCGCGTACACCGTGCTCCCCCCCATGGTCACGCCCACGGCGGCGGCCGACCTGGCCGGGATGCCCGCCGATTGCGCGAGATAGAACCGCGACTGCTCGGGCCCCTGCGTGGGGTTCATGAACCGGTAAGTGCGGTTGCAGTCGAGCGTGATCTTGTTGTTCGGGCCGCTCGGCACGTAGGTCTCGGTGGGCGTGAACTGGGCGCCGGGCTGCAGTTCGCCCGTTTCGGCCCAGGAGAAGCCGGTGTCGACGCTCCACTGGAACTTGACGCGGGAGGTCGGGCCGGGGTTCGAGAACCTGACGAGCCAGGCCAGCGACAGCGCATTCGGCGCCAACTGCGTCGGATCGTTCTGGAACACCATGAAGCAGCCCGGATGGCTCGCATGGTTGTCGACCGCGACGGAGTAGATCATTCCCATGGCAACTTCCCACAAGCTAGTGATTGACAGCCCGGGCCACGACGGCACCAGGCTGGACGTCACTCTAGGGAGTGCAGGGAACGATCGGAATTACAGAAGATTACAGAGGTTGCGCCCCGCCACGAATCTCGAAGGAGTAGTTGCCCAGGCGCACATTGCCGCGCCGCCGCTCGACCAGCGGCGGTTCGGCCAGGTGCGGCGGCAGCGCATTCAGGATCTGGTGCTTGGCGCGAAAGATCTGGATGTTCACGTAGGAGGGCTCCACGCCCAGCATGCGCGACAGCTCGTCGAGCCCGATCCAGCCCTGGCTCTGCGGCGCGAGGCCCCTCTGGGCGTCCTTCTGGCGCAGCCGCGCGAGGGTGACGAGGGTGTAGTGATGGATGCGTTCGCCCAGCGGCACCGACTTGCCCTCCGCCACCAGGTTCAGGCTGGTGTGCTCCTCGTTCTGGCTGACGTCGAAGTGCAGCGCGACATCCGCCGTCGCCGGCGCCGAGGCTGCGATGGGGTTCTCGGAGGTGAAGGCCAGGTCGTCGCACAGCACGAACTCCCAGGTGCTGCCCGAGGTGCGGACCATGGCGCCATCGCTCAGGTGCTCGATGCCGTCGATGTGCTCCAGCATCCAGCGTCCTTCCTGGAAGTAGACGTTCGCCTCGGGCTGCTGGTCGTCCGGCAGCAGGTTCTCGCGCAGGCCCAGCGCCACCATGATGCCGTCCCCGTCCACGGGAAAGAGGCAGGTGGCCGGCGGCGCGAGGTCGTCCGCGATCCAGACCGACTCGTCGCCCACGCCCATGCGGACTTCGGCGCCCGCCGACAGGGCGGTCCATCGGCCGCTGGCAAGGCGTTCGCCGTTCATCGTGGTGCCGTTGCGACTCTGGTCGACGATTTCCCAGGTGTGCCTGTTCCATCGCACGAGCGCGTGGACCTGCGACACGTCCGGCGCCTGCAGCACCGTCTGGCACACCGAGGCGCGGCGACCGAAGGCGTGCACCGGCCGCAGCACGGTGGATCGCTGGTCGAGCTTGTTCCTGAAGATGGCCATTCTTTCTTCTCCTTCGCGATATCAGACGTAAAGCGCCTGCGGATTCAGGTCGGCCTCACACATCGGAGTGTCGCGCCATCCCAGCCCGACCGGCACGCGGTACAGGCGCGGATTGCCAAGTTCGGGCCAGATGTGGCAAAGACCGGGCACCACGACCTTCACCGTGCACAGGGGAACGTCGGGGCGCGTGTGGTCCAGGACGATGGTTTCCAGGCCAAGGGATTCGGCGATGCCGACGCACCGGCGGATCTCGGCGGAGATGTCCGTCCGCGCCTGCGGCATGGCGGGCGCGGCGTCGGCCATCCCGGCCGGCATGAGGAAAACCGGCGGCGCGCCCTCCTCCGCGCCTTCATCGGCCTGCACAGCAAAAGTCTTGCCTGCCGCGATCAGCTGGCTCATTTCGGTCAGTGCCCGCTCGCAGGCCAGCGAGCGCTCGGGACTGCAGCCGAAGCCGATCGCCCACGCGCCGGTGTCGAGGTGCCGTCCGACGGCTACCACCGCCGGAATGCCGAAGTCGTGCGTGATGTCGAGCACCCAGCGCTCCCAGCGCGGGCCGCAGGTGCGCTCGACGCGCTCGCGGATCTCGCCGGACAGGCCGCCCAGGTCGATGCCCGGCCTGCGCAGCCGGCCATACCACCAGACGGCGGCGGCATCGCGCTCCACCAGCTCCAGAAAACCCTGCAGGATGGCTTCCTCACGGGTGTTCCCCGCCGCGCTGCCGTTGGACGTCCAGCTCACGTGAAACCGGCTTTGCGCCGGCGCGTTGGCAAAACAGAAGGCCAGCGGCAGGTAACGGCGCTCGCCGGCGGTCAGGGACCAGGCCGGGGTCCACCAGGACGGCCGCTGTTGCTGCTGCGCTGCGGACGGTGCCACGGCGTGCGGCGGCTTCCGGGGGCCGTCGAATTCCGCGCGCTGCCGTTCGCTGAAGAGCGCCAGCGCCTGCGGCTCGATGCAACGCGCGTCGAGGTCGGCCGCGGGCGCGATCACCCACGCCTCGTCGCCCTGGAAGAAGGCGGCATGCCGCTCCGCCGCCTCGCACAGCGCGCTGGCGCGCGACTGCGCCATCGACATGCCCTTGCCCAGGCACACCTGGGTCAGCACGCCGGGCAGTTCGTCGTCGCCGCTCGGCGGCGTCCTGAAGATTTCGCTGCGATAGACCGTCAGCGCGCCCTCCGCCTCGGCATTCAGCGGCACGATCCGCGCGATCACGCCGCTCAGCGGGCTGACGTGGCGCATCAGCCGCTCCACCGTGACCGAGGCCGGCACCGTGCGCCAGCCGCCGTCGTGGCTGGCGGTGGGCAGGCCCGGCGCCAGCACGACGGGCTCGCGCTGCCGCCGCGCGACCAGCCCCGGCGTGCCGCAATGCGGGCACTGCGGGCGCATGGCCACGGGATGCGGCTGCGATGAATCCAGCACCAGCAGCTGCGCGCCATCCGCATGGGTTGCAAGCTCCCGCGCGAGGGGCAACAACCGGTCGAGCCGTTCGCCGACCAGCCCGGCGCCGGCCCGCACGGGCAATCCGCTGCCGGGGCGGCCGTGCCGTTCCTGCCACCACGCACGCGCCGGCCGGTTCCTGAGCCAGCGATGCGCGAGGCAATGCCAGCACGGACCGGGCTCCACCGCGCCCGGCCTGAAGACGGGGCCGGCCATCGCCTGCTCGCCCGTCGGCTTGACCAGCAGCCAGGCGCGGCCGGAAGCACGCTGCTGCGCGTCGACGGCGCCCAGCCGGGGATCGAGATAGTCGTCGCAGAACACGAGCGTGAGACCGGCGCCGCCGGGCAGCTCCTGCGACAGGGCCTGCCCCCAGCGGCTCACCGCCTCGCCGCTCACCGCGCCCGACAGCATGACGACGTCCACGTTGCCGGAGAGCGCCGTGCGTACATGCCCCACCGAATAATCGGGAACGAAATGGAAGTCGGCACCGTCCGCCGCCGCGGGCCGAACGAGCCCCTGACGTGCCAGCGCCTCGAGCGCATGCAGCATCTGCGCGAGCGGCTCGGCCGCTCCCTCGGCTCGGCAATGCGCGGCGAGGCTGATGCCTTCGCGCAGCACGCGCTCGACGGCCATCACGCCCGGCGAGCCGAGCACCAGCAGGTCGTTCTCGCTCGCCAGCAGCAGGCGGTCCTGCAGCACCACGGGCGGCAGGAACCTGTCGTGCCAGCGAAAGACGTCGCCGAAGAAATCGGGCGGCGCACCCTTGCTCAAGCCGTCACTCATCGCCTTGCGGACCCAGCGCGAGGCGCACGACCCCATACGGCCAGGCCCCCGTCGTGGCCCGGAACGCCGCCTCGAACAGGCTGTGGCGTTCCGAGAACTGCGCATAGATGTGGTCTTCGGACAGCACCCGCATCGACGGATGCAGGCCCGCGACCTGCGCCGCGTTCTCGAAGCCCGACACCACCGGCAGCCGCATGCCGCCGACGGCCATCGACTGGCGTGCGAGCACCGGGTGGACGTGGTCGAGCACGAGGACGCACGGCACCCTTGCGTGCTCGAAGCGCGCGGCAAGGCTTCGCAGCAGGGCCTCCAGCGGAGCCTGCGGCAGATAGGGGCACACGCCCTCCAGCATCGCGAGCACAGGGCGATCGCCGGGCAGGCCGGCGGCATCGAGCCAGCTTTCGTCGAGCACCGAGCATGCGAGATCGCTCTCGCCTTCGTGGCGCGTCATGTGCCGTTGCCTGAGCTCGATGGCGTCCGGCAGGTCGATGTTGAGCCAGTGAGAGCGCGCCACCAGGGCCGCGTCGATCCGGCTGCGCCGCGTGCACAGGCCCGCGCCCAGCGAGATGCAGAAGCCGTCCGGATGGGCGGCAAGGAATTCGGCCGCGAAACGGTCGAACAGGGCCGCGCGCAGCACGATGCTCCTGACGAAGGCATCGTCCGCCGCGTAGCCCGAGATGTCGAAAGGAAGCGACGCTGCGATGCGCCGCGCCTCGGGATCGGAAAACACCGACGCATCGGCCACGCTGCCCGAATGGGCGCGCGCGGCCAGCGTCAGCAGGAGCGTGGCCGTGGCGCCCTGCAGCGCGCTGCCCGCCCCTGCTTCTGCCGGCCCCTGGCCGGCCGGGGACTCAGCAGGTGAACGGATAGGGGTCGCCCGTGTTGTTGTACGAGGTGAGCGCAACGGCGCGCATGCTCTCTTCCACCGGTGCTGTCGGGTAGTTCAGGCGGATGGCGTTCTTGATCGCGGTGCCGTCGGCGTTCTTCTGGTTCCATTCGCCCTTCGTCGCGTCCCAGGTGAAGGCGGCGTTGGTGGTGAACAGGATCTTGAAGTTGAACGGGTTGTTGTAGCCCAGCCATTGGCTCAGCACGTTGGCCTTATCGGCCTCCGGATCGCGCGTCAGCTGATAGAGCAGCTCGGGCGACTGCCATGCGATCGCGATCGCGCGCAGCACCACGCCGCCGAAGGCCAGCAGCGAGCCGTCGCCGCCGCCGGGAATGCCAAGGCCGGTGGGCAGTGCGCCACCCATGAGGCCCGGGGGAATCTCGAATGCAGCCGAAGAACCCATGAAGTTCGGAAACAGCTGGTAGTAGGCGGCCAGGGCTTCCGTGGCGTGCGAGGTCGGAGCCTGCGGCAGCACGATGACGAAGGAGTCGTCGGGACCGACCCAGCCGGAGGTGAGCATCGGCTTCCATTCGGCGCGCTGGGCCGGATCGGGGCTCAGGAAGAGCGAGACGTCGAGCATGGGCCACAGCGTCGGCAGGCCGAAGTCGGTGTGCAGCATGGGCTGGATGTCCTGCTGGTCGAGCAGCTTGGCGCGGTAGGCGTCGTCCTGCCACGAACGGGCGATGGCCCGCAGGTAAGCAAGGCGGAACTCGAGCAACGGATCACCGCTTTGGACTTGGAAGGTCATGATTACTTCATCCTTGGTTCAAGAGGAAATGGGCGCATGAACGGACATGCGCGCGGGCAATTCCGGCCGCAGCGCGGCCAGATCCTTCAGGCGAGCGGCCACGTCGGGCGCGGCGGAATCCGCCAGTGCCTGCAACGCCGCCAGGGCCTCGTATTCGGTTCTGTGCTTGTCGCCTTCGCGCGCCACTTCGGCGGCCTTCGCGAAGCACGCGGCCACGGCCTCGCGGTCACCGCCGGCAGCCTGCAGGTAGCGGGCCCTCTGCAGGTGCAGCTCGGAGCGGTAGAGCCCTTCCTTCAGCTCGTCGGTCAGGCGCAGGGATTCGTCGATGCGCGCGAGCGCCTCGTCCCAACGGCCGTTGGCGGCCAGCGTGTCGGCGGCGAAGGCGCGGTAGTAGGTCTGGCAGTAGCGGCAGCCCATGCCCCACAGCGCCTGGATCCAGCCATCGGCCTGCGCGATGCTGTCGACGTCGCCGGTGGCCCAGCAGCGGATGATTTCGGCATAGCCCTGGAACGCCGGCAGGCCGTAGCGCTGCGTGATGCCCAGCAGCTCGCCAGTACTCACCAGCGCGCGCGCCTTGTCGTTGCGGGCCTGGTGGCCGAGGCTCTGGTAGAGCAGCGCCATGCTCAGCGACGGGATGTGCGACATCTCGCGGGCCCAGCGCACGGCGTTCGTGGCGTCGGTGCGCGCGGCCGCGTCGTGGCCCGCGAACCAACGCACCAGCGCGCGCCCGGTGGTCGCCCAAACGCGGGTGTCGAAGCCGAAGTCGGCGGCGTGGTGCGCGTGGGCCTCGGGGCTGTAGCCTTCGATGGCGTCGCTCAGCGATTGCTCGGCGCGTTCGAAGTAGCCGTCGGAGTAGTGCGCGAGCCCGAGGTAGGTCTGGGCTGCGACGAACACACCCTGGTCCTGCTGCTGCGTGGCGTGGTCGAGCAGCCGGTTGCTCAGCTGCTGCACCTCGGCGCGGTTGCTCGCCACGTGGTGGAAGGTGATCAGCGTCCACAGGTGCTGCACCTGCTTCTCGCGGGGCACTTCGTCGGACAGCAGCTCCTGCGACAGCGCGATGCGGTCGACCACCTGCGCATGCGCCCAGCCGTACTTGTTCATCATCGCCTGCGTGACGTAGCTGTTCACGTCCAGCCGCGCCTCGCGCTGCGCATTGCCGTCCAGGTGCGCCATCCAGCCGTCGATGTGCTGGGCGTAGGAAATCGTTTCGTCGTTGAGCGAGCGGTGCTGCGTGATGCGCAGCTGCCGCACCGCGAGCGCGACGGCCTGCGCATGCTCGCCCGCGTCGGCCCAGTGCTGCGCCACGCTGCCCGGCTCGCTCGCCACGTGCTGCGGCTGGCTGTCCATCAGCGTCTGCGCGACGTTGCGATGAAGCTGCCGGCGCTGCGCGACGAGCATGCTTTCGTAGGCGGTGTCGCGGATCAGCGCGTGGCGGAAGATGAAGGCGCCCGGCAGGCCGGCCGGCGCGACGAGGCCGGCGTCGAGCAGCACGGCCATGTCCTTGTCCATCGTCTCGGCGGTCTTGCCCGAGCAGGCGCACAGCAGCTCCGCCTCGAACTGCCGCCCGATGGTGGCCGCCAGCTGCAGCAGGCCCTTGACGGGGCCCAGCCGGTCGAAGCGGCTGACCAGAGAGTCCCGCAGCGTGACCGGAATGGCGGCCGGCTGCGCGGTGTCCTTGAAGACCCAGACGCCGTCCTTCTCGACCAGGTAGGCGTCGAGCATCATGCGCGCCATTTCCTGGATGAACAGCGGCACGCCGTCGGTGCGCGCGACCACGTTATCGATCACCTGAGGCGCGACGACCCTGGGCGCCAGCGCCTGGCGCGCCAGCTCGGCGGCCTGCGTGTCTTCGAGCCGCCGAACCTCGATGCATTCGGCCTGCATGGCGTCCGGCTTCGCCCATTCGGGGCGGGCGGTCAGCACCAGCAGCACGCGCCGCTGCGGCAGCTGCGCGATCAGCTGCTCGACGAATTCGATGGTGGTGGGGTCGGCCCAGTGCACGTCCTCCAGCAGCAGCAGGAGCGGCGACGTCTCGGCCATGTGCAGCAGCCACTGTGCGGTGGACTGCAGCAGCAGCGCCTTCTGCATCGGCGGAGACATCTGGCTCGGCGCGCGGTCGCCCAGCGGAAGCGAAAGCCACGCGCAGAAGATCGGCAGCACCGCCTCGCCGTCGCAGCCGGCGGCGTGCAGGGCCTCGCGCAGGCGCTCGCGGCGCGCATCGGGTGAGGCAGCATCGGGAGCGGCATCGAGCCACTGGCGCAGCAACGCCAGGAACGGCGTCAGCGCGTTGTTCTGGTTCTCGGGCTGGCACTGCGCAATGACGGTCTGCAGGCCTTCCTTCGCCACCTGCTCGCGCAGCACGTCGGCAAGGCACGACTTGCCGATGCCCGGCTCGCCGCGGATCCACACCGCGCTGCCCTGGCCTTGCCGGGCCTGCTCCCAGGTGGAGCGCAGCTGCACCAGCTCGGGCTCGCGGCCGATGCATGCCTTGTGCAGCGCCTGGTCGGCGGACTCGTCGGACAGGGGCGCCTGTTCCTCGGCGCCAAGGCGGTAGGTCTGGATGCCGCCCGATTGCCCCGGCAGCGTCACGGTGCCGGCCTTGTCGAAGCGCGCGTGGCGGCTCAGCAGCCGGTGGCTGCTTTCGCTCGCGAGCAGCGTGCCGGTGTCGGCCACGCCTTCGAGCCGCACCGCGACGTTGACGGCATGGCCGGACGGAATCTCGCCGGCCGCCACCACCGCCATGCCGGTGTGCATGCCCATGCGGATACCGAGATGAACGCCGTGCTCCTGCTCGATGGCGGCGGAGCGCTGGCGGCTCAGCGCGATGAGCTCGAGCGCCGTCTTGCCGGCCTGCCGCGCGTCGGTGTCGCTGGCGTGCGGATAGCCGAACAGCACGATCATCCGGTCGCCCAGCGTGCCCGCCAGCAGGCCGCCGCGGCGCGTTGCGCTTTCCGCGAACAGGGCGAGCTCGTTGCGCTGCAGCAGCTCCAGCTTCTCGATGTCGGAGGGCAAGGCGTCGTCGGCGCTGTCGTCGTCCGCGCCGGCATCGGGCCACACCGAGACGCTGCAGCACAGCACGGTGAGCTGCCGCTTCTCGGAGAAGCCGCGCGTGGTGATGACGGTCTGCGCCAGCGCCTCGTCCTGCGCCTGCTTGGCCGAGCGCAGCACGCCCACGAGGTCGTCGAGCCGCAGGCGGCCGAGCTCTGCCAGCAGCGCGGCGGCGGAGTCGGAGCGGTCGGCGGCCTTCTTCCTCAGGGCCTGGCGCAGCACGGAGGCCACCGGATGGGCGGCGATCTCGGCGGGCAGTTGAATCTCCTGCGGGCTCAGCTGCTGGTGAAGGATTTCGGCCGCCGATGCGCCGCGGATGGCGGGCGCGCCGGTCAGGCACTCGATGAACATCAGGCCCCACGCGTAGAGGTCGGACTTGACGCCGGGCGGCTCGCCGCGCAGTTGCTCGGGCGCGCTGTAGGCCGGCGTGCCCAGGGCCTCGTCGGTCATCGTGAGCGTTGGAAATTCGACGCCCCGGTTCGTGGGAATGACGGTGCCGATGCCGAAGTCCAGCACCTTCGCGTGCGGAACGGCGCCGGTGAACGTGACCATCACGTTGTCGGGCTTCAGGTCGCGGTGCACGATGCCGGCGCTGTGCGCGCAGTCCAGCGCGTCGAGCACTTCCGCCATCAGGTGGCCGGTTTCGGTGGCCGTGAGCGAGCCCTTGCGGCGGATCAGGCTGGTGAGCGTCTCGCCCGGCACGTACTCGAAGACGCCGTAGACGCAGGCGCCCTGCTCGCCCTTGTCGAGCAGTTGCACGATATGCGGATGGTGCAGCGAGGCACAGAGCTTCGTCTCGCGATGGAAGCGCGCCACGCGCTGGCTACCCACCTGCAACTTCACGACCTTGATCGCGACCACGGTGCCCGTGCTTCGCTGCAGCGCGCGATACACGGTGCCATAACCACCCGCACCCAGTTCCTCCAGCAATTCGTAACCCGGGATCTCCAGCGAATCGGGCAACGATGGCGGCAACGCTGCGTGCGTGGGATTGGTGACTGCGTCCTGCATTTCAGTCTCGTCGTGATGAGCGTTGATGGTCCTCCGGGACTTGCCTCGGCTGCGTTCCGCCCTGCGACGGTACGCAATAGTGACACTAATTGTTACTTTAGCGGAGGCAGGGAGGTTTCAGGTAGGTAACCCCTCAAAAAAAGAAAACCCGCAACATGTGCGGGTCGTTAGAACTTTTCGGTGTATATGAGGCACCCGGCGCAGCCCGGGCCCATTCGCGAACACCGCGGAACCGGCTTTGCCGGGCCGCAGGTGTTGCCCCCGGTAGGGGGTTGGCGTAGCGGACACGAAGTGTCCGCGCAGCCTGGGGGCGAGCCTTACTTCTTGTCGCCGCCCGGCACCTTGCCTTCGACGCCCTTCACATAGAAGTTCACGCCCGACAGGAACTTGTCGTCGGCCACCGCGTCCTTGGCGACCACTTCCTTGCCGTCCTGGCCGAGGATCGGGCCCTTCCAGATCACGAAGCTGCCGTCCTTCAGGCCCTTCTTCACTTCCTCGACCTTGGCCTTGGTTTCGGCCGGCACGTCTTCGGCGATGGAGACGAGGTCGATCGCGCCTTCCTT
This sequence comes from Variovorax sp. 679, assembly GCF_003952185.1. GTDB lineage: Bacteria > Pseudomonadota > Gammaproteobacteria > Burkholderiales > Burkholderiaceae_C > Variovorax. The sequence goes on from NZ_RXFS01000001.1 coordinate 309,602, forward strand.
CACGCCCCACCAGGCCTGGCCGGTGGCCCACTTGCCGTCCAGGGCTTCCTGGGTGGCCTTGATGTAGTACGGAGCCCAGTTGATGGTGGCCGAGGCCAGGTGGGCCTTGGGACCATAGGCGGTCATGTCGGAGTCCCAGCCGAAGGCGCGCTTGCCCTTTTCCTGCGCGGTCTTCAGCACGGCCGGCGAGTCGGTGTTCTGGAACAGCACGTCGGCGCCGCCGTTGATGAGGGCGGTGGCGGCTTCGGTTTCCTTCGGCGGGCTGAACCACTCGTTCACCCACACGACCTTGGTCGTGATCTTCGGGTTGACCGACTGCGCACCCAGCGTGAAGCTGTTGATGTTGCGCAGCACTTCGGGGATCGGCACCGAGCCGACCACGCCCAGCGTGTTGCTCTTGGTCATGGCACCTGCAATCACGCCGGCCATGTACGCACCCTCGTACGTGCGGCTGTCGTAGGTGCGCATGTTGTCCGAGGTCTTGTAGCCGGTGGCGTGCTCGAACTTCACTTCCTTGCTGTCGGCCGCGACCTTGAGCATGGGCTCCATGTAGCCGAAGGTGGTGCCGAAGATCAGCTTGTTGCCCTGGCCGACCATGTCGCGGAACACGCGCTCGGCGTCGGCGCCCTCGGGCACGCTTTCGACGAAGGTGGTCTTGATCTTGTCGCCGAATTCCTTCTCGAGCGCCTTGCGCGCGTTGTCGTGCGCGAAGGTCCAGCCGCCGTCGCCCACCGGGCCGACGTATGCGAATGCGATGTTCAGGGGCGCTGCCGGTGCCGGAGCCGCTGCGGCGGGTGCCGGGGCCGGCGCGGGGGCCGCGGCCGGTGCTGCCGCTTCTTCTTTCTTGCCGCAGCCGATCAGGGCCGCCGAAGCGACCGCGGTGAGGGCGGCCAGCTTGAGCAGGGAGCGCTTGTTCAGATCATTCATTGTCGGAAATCCTCAAAAGGACGGGTTGGCGGAAAAACGAGAACGCGATTATGAGCCGGGGTAGAACGGTTTCCCGATGGAAGCCGGCATGTTGGCGCGGATGAAGGCCGGGTTGCGCGAGATCAGCGCCAGCACCACGATCGGCGCGATGTACTGCAGCATGCTGAGGAACTGCGCCGGCACGTCGACGCCGCTGCTCTGCAGGTGGAAGCCCAGCATCGACACGCCACCGAAGAGGTATGCGCCCAGCAGCACGCGCACCGGCCGCCAGGTGGCGAAGGTGGTGAGCGCCAACGCGATCCAGCCGCGGCCGGCCACCATGCCCTCGACCCACAGCGGCGTGTAGACGGTCGAGAGATACGCGCCCGCCAGCCCGCACAGCGCGCCGCCCGCGATCACCGCCATGAAGCGGATGCGCCGCACCGGATAGCCCAGCGCATGCGCCGACTCGGGCGACTCGCCCACAGAGCGCAGCACCAGGCCGGCTCGCGTGCGGTAGAGGAACCAGATCAGCGCGAAGGTCAGCACCACCGCGAAATACACCATCGGGTGATGGCGAAACAGCGCCGGGCCGACCAGCGGGATGTCGCCCAGCACGGGGATGGCATACGAGGCGCTTTCCGGCAGCTTCGCCTGCACGAAGCTGATGCCGGCGAAGGCCGAGAAGCCCACGCCGAAGAGACTCAGCGCGAGGCCCGTCGCGTACTGGTTGGTGTTGAGCCAGATCACCAGCACGCCGAAGAAGGCCGCGAGCAAGGCGCCCGCCGCCATGCCGGCGAGAAAGCCGAGCCACGGGTTGTGCGTGATGACGACCGTCGCGAAACCCGCGATGGCGGCGCACAGCATCATCCCCTCGGCGCCGAGGTTGACGATGCCGGCCTTCTCGTTGATGAGCAGGCCCAGCGCCGCGATGGCGAGCACGGTGCCTGCGCTGAGAGTGGAACCCAGCAGGAGTGCGTAGCTTTCCATGGTCAGTGGCTCCCTTCGGTGGCACGCGCGACGGGTGCGGTAATGGGCGTGCTCGCCTGCAAGGAGGCGGTGGTCATGGAGGCTGCCTTCGCAGCCGCCTTGCGCTTGATGCGGTAGGCAATGAGCGTGTCGCAGGCCAGCAGCGTGAACAGCAGCAGCCCCTGGAACACGCCGGTGAGCGACTTGGGCAGGCCGAGCCGCGACTGCGCCAGCTCGCCACCGATGTAGAACATGCTCATCAGGATGGCCGAGAAGATCATGCCCACCGGATGCAGCCGACCGACGAAGGCCACGATGATGGCTGCGAAGCCGTAGCCCGCCGGCACGTAGGGCGTGAGCTGCCCGAGCGGCCCGGCCACTTCGAGCGCGCCGGCCAGGCCGGCAGCAGCGCCCGAGGTCAGCAGCGCGACCCACACCGCGCGCCGCGCCGAAAAGCCGGCATAGCGCGAGGCCGCCGGTGCCAGCCCGCCGACCTGCTGCGCGAAGCCCGCGCGCGTGCGGAACAGGAACACCCACAGCGCCCCCGCCCCCACCAGTGCGATGACCAGCCCGATGCTCACGCGCGAGCCCTTGAACAGGCGCGGGATCTGCGTGACCGCCTCGAAGGTCTTGGTCTGCGGGAAGTTGTAGCCGTGCGGATCCTTCCACGGCCCGTAGACCATATAGCCCAGCAGCAGCGTGGCCACGTAGACCAGCATCAGGCTCACCAGGATCTCGTTGGCGTTGCACTTGTCGCGCAGCAGCGCGACGATGCCAGCCCACACCATGCCGCCGAGCACGCCCGCCAGCAGGATGGCCACGACGATCCACTGCCCCGTGTTCTTGTCGGCCAGCAACGCCACGCCGCCCGCCGCGATGGCGCCGAACACGAACTGCCCTTCGGCGCCGATGTTCCACACGTTCGAGCGGAAGCACACAGCCAGCCCCAGCGCGATGATGAGCAGCGGCGTCGCCTTCACCATCAGCTCGCCGATGGCGTAGCCGCTCTTGATGGGCTCGTAGAAGAACACCAGCAGGCCCTTGACCGGGTCTTTGCCGAGCGCGGCGAACAGCGCCACGCCGATCAGCACGGTGATGAGAAGCGCCAGGATCGGCGAGGCATAGCTCCAGAAGCGCGATAGTTCCGGGCGCGGTTCGAGCTTAAACATGGGCAGCCTCCGCCTTCTTGCCGGCGCCTTGCGTGTCCTGCCAAAGGCCGCTCATCCATTCGCCGATCTGCGGCAGCGTGGCGGCCGCGCGGTCGATGGAAGGCGACAGTCGCCCCTTGGCGATCACATGCAGCCGGTCGCTGATGTTGAACAGCTCGTCGAGCTCCTCGCTGATCACCAGCACGGCACAACCCGCGTCGCGCAGCGCGAGGATCTCGGCGTGGATCAGCGCGGCCGCGCCCACGTCCACGCCCCAGGTCGGCTGCGAGACGATGAAGAGCTTCGGATTGGCGTCGATCTCGCGCCCGACGATGAATTTCTGCAGGTTACCGCCCGAGAGCGAGCGCGCCGCCGCCTTCGGCCCGCCGGCCTTGACCTTGAAGCGCTCGATGATGGCTTTCGCCTGCCGCTCGAGCGCGCCGGTGCGGATCCACCCGCCCCGGCCCACCGCGTCGCCGCGCGTGAGCAGCAGGTTGTGCGCGAGCCCCAGCGTGGGCACTGCGCCGCGGCCCAGCCGCTCTTCCGGCACGAAGTGCAGTCCGAGCGCGCGCCGCGCCCGCGGACGCAACCGGCCGGCCGGCTTGTCGAACACCCGGACCATCGCGGCCTCGGCACGCACGTCCTCGCCCGAGAGCGTGTAGAGCAGTTCCTTCTGGCCGTTGCCCGAGACCCCGGCAATGCCGACGACCTCGCCCGCACGGACCTCGAACGAGATGCCGTCGAGGTCCACGCCGAACTGATCCTCGCGCGCCAGCGAAAGCCGGTCGACGCGCAGCGCCACCGCGCCCGCGTGCACCGGCCGGTGCTGCAGCGGCGGCGGCTCGCTGCCGATCATCAGCCGCGACAGCGACTGGGTGCTCTCGTTCTGCGGATTGCACACCCCCGTCACCTTGCCGCCGCGCAGCACGGTGCAGGCGCTGCACAGCTCCTGTATCTCGTGCAGCTTGTGGCTGATGTAGAGGATGCTGCAGCCCTCGGAGGCCAGCTTGTTCAGCACATGGAAGAGCTTGATGACCGCCTGCGGCGTCAGCACCGAGGTCGGCTCGTCGAGGATCAGCAGCTTGGGGTTGGTGAGCAGCGCTCGGATGATTTCCACCCGCTGCATCTCGCCCACCGACAGCGTGTGCACCGGCCGCGCCGGGTCGATGTCGAGGCCGTACTCGCCCGCCTTGGCCGTGATGCTGCGCGTCACCTCGGCGAGCTGCAAAGACTTGTCCAGCCCCAGCCAGACGTTCTCGGCCACGGTGAGTGTGTCGAACAGGCTGAAGTGCTGGAACACCATGCTGATGCCCAGCGCCCTCGCCTGCTGCGGGTTGCGCAGGTTGACGGCGTGGCCGTCGAACATCACCGTGCCTTCGTCGGGCTTGACCGAGCCGTAGATGATCTTCATCAGGGTCGACTTGCCGGCGCCGTTCTCGCCGAGCACGGCATGTATTTCGCCGGGCGCGACACTCAGGGAAATGTCGCTGTTCGCCACCACCGCGGGATACCGCTTGGTGATGTGCGCGAGCTGGAGTCTGGGGGTTGTCATGCCGGGTTTCGTGGATTTGTCTCGTTCAACTGCAACAAAGCGGGAGCAGCTATCAGTTTAATAGCGTCCCCCGCGACCATCGGCGCCCGACGGCGCTTCGCTCAGTTCAGCATTTCAATGCCCGCCGATGTAGGCGAACTTGAAGAGAAACACGGCTGCGATGACCCAGACCATCGCATGCACTTCCCGTGCCCGCCCGGTGCACAGCTTCAGCACGGCGTACGTGATGAAGCCGAAGGCCAGGCCGTTGGCGATCGAGTAGGTGAAAGGCATCGCCAGCGCGGTGACCGCGGCCGGGATCACCTCGGTGGTGTCTTCCCAGTCGAGCTCGACCAGGTCGCGCAGCATCAGGCAGCCCACGAAGAGCAGCGCCGGGGCCGTGGCGTAGGCCGGCACCGAGCCCGCCAGCGGCGAGATCATCAGGCAGGCCAGGAACAGCACCGCCACCACCACGGCCGTGAGGCCGGTGCGGCCGCCGGCCTGCACGCCCGCCGCGCTTTCCACATAAGCCGTGGTGCTCGAAGTACCGAGCAGCGAGCCCGCGAAAATCGCGCCGCTGTCGGCCAGCAGCGCCTTGTTCATGCGCTCCATCTTGCCCGGCACCAGCAGGCCGGCGCGCTTGGCCACGCCCATCAGCGTGCCGGTCGCGTCGAACATCTCGACCAGGAAGAACACCAGCACCACGTTCAGGATGCCGCCCTTCAGCGCGCCCAGGATGTCGAGCTGCATGAAGGTGGGCGCGATGGATGGCGGTGCGTCGAACACGCCGTGGAACTTGTTGCCGCCGAAGAAGAACGACAGCACCGTCACCGTGACGATCCCGATCAGGATCGCGCCGCGCACTTTCAGCTTGTCGAGCGCCACGATGATGAGGAAGCCCAGCGTCGCCAGGATCACCGGCGCCGAGTGCAGGTCGCCCAGCGTGACGAAGGTGGCGGGCGAAGCGGCCACCACGCCCGCGCTCTTCAGCGCGATGAGCGCCAGGAACATCCCGATGCCCACCGTGATCGCCGTTCGCAGCGATTGCGGTATGCCCTGTATGAAAAGCTCCCGCAGCCCGGTGACCGTGACGATCAGGAACAGGCAGCCCGAGATGAAGACCGCGCCCAGCGCAACCTGCCACGTGTAGCCCATGCCCAGCACCACCACGTAGGCGAAGTAGGCGTTCAGGCCCATGCCCGGCGCCATGGCGATCGGGTAGTTGGCATACAGGCCCATGATGAGCGTGCCCAGTGCCGCGATCAGGCAGGTGGCCACGAAGACCGCGCCCTTCGGCATGCCCGCGTCCCCGAGGATCGACGGGTTCACGAAGATGATGTAGGCCATCGTCAGGAAGGTGGTCAGCCCCGCGATGACTTCCGTGCGCACTGTCGTGTTGTGCGCGCTGAGCTTGAACACGCGTTCAAGCAGACCCGAGCCGCTTGCGCTGCCCACAGCCGCACGCGGACGCGCGGACTCGACATGCCCCGGCGTGCGGGGCTCGGCGCCTTTCGGCGCCTGTTCAAACGTACTCATTTCGCTTGTCTCCAGCTGTTGTAGTGGCGGTTTTCATCGTTGCCCCGCTCACGACGCCGGCGCGAACGGGGGGTTCTCAGGGATCCGAGGTTTCAGGTGCGGCGGGCGGGCGCGTTGCGGCGCCGGGTACACCGGGTATGGCGGAAGCCGGGGGCCGCAGCGACGCCGCCACGTCCTTGATGCATTCGCGCAGCCAGCGCGCCGAGCTCGACGAATGGGTGCGTTCGTGCCAGAGCTGGTAGTACATAAGCCGCGGCAGCGCCACGGGGCATTCGAGGATCTTCAGCGGCAGCCGCGAGGCGAAGCGCTCGCAGTACTGGCGCCCGGTGGTCAGCACCAGCAGGCTGGAGGCCACCATGTCCGGAATGAGCCCGAAGTGCGCGCAGCGCGCCGTGATGTTGCGCTGCCGCCCCAGCTCGTCGAGCATCTGGTCGATGATGCCGCGCCCGCCCGGGTGCATGGGCGTGGGCGCGATGTGCTCGGCGGCCAGCCAGGTCTCCAGGTCCCAGCCGCGGCGCACCGCCGGATGGTCCTTGTTGACCAGCGACACCACCTCGTCGCCGAAGAGCCGCGCCATGTGCAGGTCTTCCGGCGGCTTGAGCCAGTTGCCGATCACCAGGTCGACCTGGCCGAGCGCCAGGTGGCCGTGGTAGTCCGAATCGGGCGAGAGCGCATGGATCTCGATCTGGCACAGCGGCGCGTCGCGCTTGACCTGCGCCACCAGCATCGGCAGGAACAGCGGGTCCATGTAGTCGCTGGCCGCGATGCGGAAGGTGGTGGCCGCCGACTGCGGATCGAAGCCGCGCGCATCCGAGAACAGCATTTCCGCCGCGCGCAGGATGCTGGCCGCCGGCTCGATCATGCGCAGCCCCGCGTCGGTCGGCACCATGCCCGAGCCCGAGCGCACCAGCAGCGGATCGCCCGAGAGCTCGCGCAGCCGCTTCAGCGCCGCCGACACCGCCGGCTGGTACATGCCCAGCCGGATGGCCGCCCGCGACACGCTGCGGTCGGTCAGCACGGTGTGAAGCACCCTGATGAGGTGCAGATCGATCTTGTCGAAAAGAGCCTGGTCTCTCATGGCTGTTCACACCTTTCCTGTCTGTGCGAACAGTTATACAGCGCGGCATTTGGCGAGACTCGGTAGGGGAGTGAAGCTCGGACCGTGCGAGCACGGCCCGCTGTCATTCGGCCGATGCCGCCTGCACCACCGTGATGGCGCGAAGAATCGACTCGCTCGTGGCCGGCGCCTTCAGCGGCGGATCGACCTTGTGGTCGCCCGCGGCAGACACCGCGTCGCGGATCGCGAAGAACACCGAGAACGGCAGCAGCAGCGGTGGTTCGCCCACGGCCTTGCTGCGGTGAATGGAGTCCTCGAAGTTCTGGCCCTCGAACAGGCGCACGTTGAACACCGGCGGGCAATCGTTGGCCGTCGGGATCTTGTAGGTGCTGGGCGCGTGCGTGGTGAGCTTGCCGCTTTGCGGATGCCACACCAGCTCCTCGGTGGTGAGCCAGCCCATGCCCTGGATGAAGGCGCCTTCGACCTGGCCGATGTCCACGGCAGGGTTCAGCGACTTGCCCGCGTCGTGCAGGATGTCGGCGCGCAGCAGCTTCCATTCGCCGGTGAGCGTGTCCACGATCACCTCGCTCACCGCCGCGCCGTAGGCGTAGTAGTAGAACGGGCGGCCCTGCATCTTGTCCTTGTCCCAGCTCAGGCCGGGCGTGGCGTAGAAGCCGTCTGACCACAGCTGCTTGCGGTCGAGATACGCCTCGCCCACCACGGTGCTGAAGGCCAGCGACTTGCCGTTGACCTCGACCTTGTCGTTGGCGAAGCGCACTTCGCTGGCCTTGCCGCCGTGGCGCTCGGCCGCGCAATCGGCCAGGCGCTCGCGGATCTGGCGTGCGGCGTCCTGCGCGGCCTTGCCGTTCAGGTCGGCGCCGGTCGATGCGGCCGTGGCGGAGGTGTTCGCCACCTTGGTCGTGTCGGTCGCAGTGACGCGCACGCGCTCGAAGCTCACGCCCAGCTCGTGCGCCACAACCTGCGCCACCTTGGTGTTGAGGCCCTGCCCCATCTCGGTGCCGCCGTGGTTCACGAGGATCGAGCCGTCGGTGTACACATGCACCAGCGCGCCGGCCTGGTTGAAGTGCTTCACGTTGAACGAGATGCCGAACTTCAGCGGCGCCAGCGCCAGGCCGCGCTTGAGCACCGTGCTCTTCTTGTTGAAGGCGGCGATGTCCTCGCGCCGCGCGCGGTAGTCGCTGCTTTGCTCCAGCTCGGCCACGAGTTCGTGGACGATGTTGTCGGTCACGGTCTGGCGGTACGGCGTGACGTTGTTCTCCGTCTTGCCGTAGAAGTTGACGCGCCGCACGTCGACCGGGTCGCGCTTCAGGTCGCGGGCCACCGAGTCCATGATGTTCTCGATGGCGATGGCGCCCTGCGGGCCGCCGAAGCCACGGAAGGCGGTGTTGCTCTGCGTGTTGGTCTTGCCCGAGAAGCCGTGCATCGACACGTTGGGCAGCCAGTAGGCGTTGTCGAAGTGGCACAGCGCGCGCGTCATCACCGGGCCCGAGAGGTCGGCCGAGTGGCCGGCGCGCGAGACCATCGTGATCTCGGCGCCGAGGATGCGGCCTTCGTCGTCGAAGCCGACTTCGTACTCGTACCAGAAGCAGTGGCGACGGCCCGTGACCATGAAGTCGTCGTCGCGGTCCAGCCGCAGCTTCACCGGGCGCTGCAGCTGACGCGCCGCGACCGCCGCCACGCAGGCGAACAGCGCCGACTGCGATTCCTTGCCGCCGAAGCCGCCGCCCATGCGCCGGCACTCGACGTGCACCTCGTTCGACTGCAGGTGCAGCGCATGCGCCACCAGGTGCTGCATCTCGCTCGGGTGCTGCGTGGAGCAATGGATGTGCAGCGCGCCGCCTTCCTTCGGAATGGCGTAGCTGATCTGGCCTTCCAGGTAGAACTGTTCCTGCCCGCCCACGTCGAGCGTGGACTTGATGCGGTGCGGCGCCTTCGCGATGGCCGCGCGCACCGCCACCTCGTCACCCTCGTTGGCGGCGCCGCCGCTGCGCACGATGTGCATCGGCGGCACCACGTACTGGCCGCGCTCGTGCGCGGCCTGCGGCGTGAGCACGGGCGGCTGCGCCTCGATGGTCAGCGCGTCCTTGGCCTTCGCGGCGGCGCGGCGTGCGGCGTCGCGGGTTTCCGCGATCACGGCGAACACCGGCTGGCCGAGGTAGCGGATCTCGCCGCCGTCGTTCACCGGCAGCAGGATCGGGTCGTCGTGAATGATCGAGCCGCAGTCGTTGACGCCCGGAATGTCGTCGGCGGTGATGACCGCGACCACGCCCGGCATCGCGCGGATCGCGTCCAGCGACAGCGCCGTGACGCGGCCGTTGGCGGCCGGCGAAAGCCCCAGCGCGCAGTGCAGCGTGCCGGTGAGCTCGGGAATGTCGTCGATGTAGGTGGCCTCGCCGGCCACGTGCAGGTGCGCCGACTCGTGCGGGCGGCTGATGCCCACGCGCATGCCGCGCTCGTGCGCCAGCGCCTCGGCGCTCACGTCGATGCGCGCGGCGGTGTTGGTCAGGTAGTCGGCAAAGGCCTCGGCGGGCTGCAGCAGGCGGGCGTCGATGGGTTTGTTCATGGTCAGACTCCTTCGGCGGTGGCCTTGGCTGCGTGGGGCATCACACTCCACACGCTGGTTTCTTCCAGCGACAGTGCGTCGTCGGCGCGCGTTTCGAGCCACAGGCGCTGGATCAGGTTCTGCGCCACCAGCAGCCGGTAGTCGGCCGATGCGCGCATGTCCGACAGCGGCTTGAAGTCCTGGGCGAGCGCGAGCCTGGCGGTGGCGACGCTGGCCTGCGTCCACGGCTTACCGACCAGCGCGGCCTCGGCGTTCGCGGCGCGCTTGACCGTGGCCGCCATGCCGCCGAAGGCAAGGCGCACGGCCTTCACCGTGTCGCTGCCGGCCTCGAGCTCGATGGCGAAGCCCGCGCACAGCGCCGAGATGTCGCAGTCGAATCGCTTGCTGATCTTGTAGGCGCGCACCTGGCGCTTCATCGCGGCGTGCGGAATGGCCAGCCCCTGGACGAACTCGCCCGGCTGCAGCTGGTTCTTCATGTAGTCCAGGTAGAACTCGGGCAGCGGCATGCGGCGCACGACCTCGCCGCGGCGCAGCTCGATCTGCGCGTCGAGCGACATCAGCACCGGCGGCGAATCGCCGATGGGCGAGCCGTTGGCCACATTGCCGCCCATGGTGCCGGCATGGCGGATAGGCGGCGAGGCGAAGCGCAGCCACACCTCCGACAGGCTGGGCACGCGCTCGACCAGCGCGGCGAAGGCGGATTCGAGCGAGGCGCCCGCACCGATGTAGAGCTCATCCTTGCGGTCTTCGATGGTCTTCATTTCGGCCACGTCGCCCACGTAGATGATGTCGCCCAGGTCGCGGAACTGCTTGTTGACCCACAGGCCCACGTCGGTCGAGCCGGCCAGCAGCTGGGCGCGCGGCTTCTGTTCGCGCAGCGCGGCGAGCTGGGCCAGGGTCTTTGGGGCATGGAAGTGGTCGATGCGGGCGCCCAGCGCGGCGGCGTAGTCGAGGCCGTCGTTCTTCAGGGCGGTGAGCGCGGCGACCACGGGCTTGGTGTCGAGGCGCACCGAAGGCAGGTCGAACATGCGCTGGCCGGCATCGAGGATCGGGCGGTAGCCGGTGCAGCGGCACAGGTTGCCGGAAAGGTCGTCGGCCAGCTGCTGGCGGGTGGGCTGCGTGCCCTCGGCCTGGTGGTGCTCGTAGGTGGCCCACAGCGACATCACGAAGCCGGGCGTGCAGAAGCCGCACTGGGAGCCGTGGCAGTCGACCATGGCCTGCTGCACCGGGTGCAGCGCGTGGACCGGGTGAGCCTTCTTTTCGGTGGCCTTCTCGACCTTGCACTGGCCCTTCAGGTCCTCGACCGTGAACAGCGCCTTGCCGTGCAGCGTGGGAAGAAACTGGATGCAGGCGTTGACCGTCTGCAGGCTCAGGCCGTCGACAGTGCCCGGAGCGTGCGGGTCGGCGGCCAGTTCGCCGATGACGACGGTGCAGGCGCCGCAGTCGCCTTCGTTGCAGCCTTCCTTGGTGCCGGTGCAGCGCGCGTCCTCGCGCAGCCAGTCGAGCACTGAACGGGTCGGGTGGACGCCGGTGACGTCGACGATCTTTCCGCGATGGAAAAAGCGGATCGGTTGAATCTTGCTGCTGTCGGTGCTCATGCTTCTTGGGCTCGTGGGGGACCCGTCATGGGTCAGTCATGGACGTTAGCGGCTTGTCCGGCGTCTTGCATACGGAGGTGCCCATAACGCGTATGTGGGGGCCGGTATGCCACGTACGGGGAAACCCTTGCGTGGAGGTTGCAATTCCTGGGCCACCGGACGGCCCCTGCGTGGAAATCAGCCCTGCGCGATGGCCACCCAGGCGGTGGCGAGCAGCGTCGAGCCGGCCACCGCGAGCAGTCCGCCGACCAGCCACTTCAGCGTGCGCGGCTTGAGCTTGTTGGGCAGGCGGTGGTGCAGCCGCGTCACCCCGTAGACGACCGGCATCGCGCATCCGGCCAGCAGCACCGAACGCCACGAGAAATGCCCCGTGGGCACCACGATCACCAGCCGCACGAGCGAGTTGAAGGCGAACATCAGCAACAGCGCGCGGCGCACCAGCTCGCGGTCCAGCGGCTGGCGGTACATGTGGAAGACGATGGGCGGCCCGGAGCTGGAGAACAGCCCGCCCAGCACGCCCGACAGCCCGCCGATGAGGGCAAAGCTGGCGCGGCCCGACACCACCGGCAGCGGCTTGCCCTGCATCACCAGCAGCACGGCGCAGCCCAGGATCGACACGCCCAGCAGGCCGCGCAGCCAGTCGACCGCACCGCCGCTGAGCCAGGTGAGCAGCACGAGGCCCACGATCACGCCCACCGTGCTGCCGTTGAGCGCCGGCTTCATCAGCTGCCAGGGCACGACGCCGGGCCGGGCGCGGAAGTACGTCCATGCGTTGATGAGGCTCAGCACCGTGGCGGCGTTGGCCGTGTCGCTCACGCTGGCGACATGGAGCACCGACACAAGGCCCAACAGGATCAGGCTGAATGCAAAGCCCGTGAGGTTCTGCGCGTAGGTGGCCAGCGCGACGCAGGCCATGAAGACCAGCACGGGGCCGGCCTGGGAAAGAATCTCCTGCACTGGCGGCACCTGTCGTCAGGGCGCGTCGGGAAACACGAGGCGGGGAAGAAATTCGGGGGGAACGGGAGACGGAACGGGGAACATTCGGGGCAATCAGGACGGCGGCAGGCGCTTCCGAGAATAACCCCGCCCCGCTTCACATCATGATTTCTCCGAGAACAGCTCGACGATGACCTGCCTGAGCCAGCGGTTGCCCGGATCGGCCTCGAAGCGCTTGCTCCAGTGCAGCGACACGGTGAAGTCGCGCAGCGGAAACGGCGGCTCGACGATGGCGTAGCCGCCCTCCTCGGCAAAGCCGCGCGCGATGTTGCGCGGCATCACCACCGCCAGGTCGGTCGCTCGCACGATGGCCGGCAGCACCATGAAGTGCTCGGTCGTCAGGCGAACCCGGTCTTCCAGGTTCAGCAGCTGCAGGATGCGCAGGGTGTCGGCGTGCGTGCGCACCGCCACGTAGTCGAGCTCCTGCAGCGCCTCGAGCAGGGCCTGCCCGCTGCGCCGGCGCTTCGCGAAGGGATGGTCGCGGCGCAGCAGCACGATGTAGCGGTCGCGCAGCAGCTGGGTGCGCTGGGTGTCCTTCACGCGGGACAGGAAGCCGAAGGCGAAGTCGACCTTGCCGCTGTCGAGCGCGGTGGCGATGTCGCCTACCGCCAGGGGCATGGTCTCGACCCGCACGCCCGGCGCCAGCTCGCGCAGCCGCGCCATCAGCGCCGGCAGGAAGCGCCCCTCGCCGATGTCGCTCATGTGGATGCGGAAGGTCTTGCGCGACACCATGGGCTCGAAGCGGTCGGGCTCGTGCAGCGCCTCTTCCAGCGTGGCCAGCGCCGCCTGCACCGCCACCGCCAGCCGGTCGGCGCGCGGCGTGGGGGCCACGCCGCCGGGGGCGCGCGTGAAGAGCGCGTCCGCCAGCAGCAGCCGCAGCCGGCCCAGGCCGTGGCTGGCCGCCGGCTGCGTGAGGCCCAGCGATTCGGCGGCGCGGCTCACGTTGCGTTCGCGGTAGACCGCGTCGAAGAGCCGCAGCAGGTTGAGATCGAGCGCTTCCATATGCATGCCATTCATATTGCTTAGCTCGATCATTTTATTGAGCAAGGAGCCTCGGCCACGCACACTGGCGGGCGTTGTCCGGATCGCCTCCCCCCGCGGGAGCGAACGGCCGGCACCCCACGACAAGAAGGAGACGAGACATGGCCCCGATTCGTGCACCCCGCGCGTTCCGCGCGCATGCGGCGTTCGCCGCCCTCCTCTGTACCGCCGTCACCGCATGGGCCCAGCAGCCACCCGCCGAGGAGCCGGGCTGGGCCAAGGGCCGGCCGAAGAGCGAGGCCGCCACGCGCATGGCGCCCGTGCCCGCCTTCCCGATCCCGACCGCACCCGACCAGTTGCCCACCGCCAAATTCAAGCTCCCGCCGGGCTTCAAGGTCGAGACCTGGGCCTCGGGCGTGCTCGATGCGCGCGAGCTGCGCCAGGGCGCCAAGGGCACGGTGTTCGTGAGCACGCTCTTCGTGGGCAACAAGGTCTACGCCATCGCCGAGAAGGGCGACCGCAAGCCGAAGACGATCATCGACAAGACCGAGTTCGCCACCGGCATCGAGTTCGACAAGGGCTCGCTCTACCTCGCCACGCACAAGCAGATCGTTCGCTACGACGGCATCGAGGACAAGCTCGACAACCCCGGCGCGCCCGTGGTGCTCAACGACAAGCTGCCCGGCGGGCAGGACCACAGCTGGCGCTACCTGCGCATGCACGACGGCAAGCTCTACTACGCCGTCGGCGCGCCCTGCAACCTGTGCGAGCCCGACGACGCGCATGCGCGCATCTTCCGCATGAACCCCGACGGCAGCGGCATCGAGACCGTGGCGCGCGGCGTGCGCAACACCGTGGGCTTCGACTTCGACCCGAAGACCGGCAACCTCTGGTTCACCGACAACGGCCGCGACTGGCTCAGCGAAGACCTGCCCAACGACGAGCTGAACGTGGTCACCAAGGCCGACCAGCACTTCGGCTATCCGTACTGCCACCAGGGCAACATCCTCGACTCCGAATTCGGCTGGGGCAAGAGCTGCAACGACTACCAGAAGCCCGCCGCCCTGCTCGGCCCGCACGCCGCCGCGCTGGGCCTCGCCTTCTACAAGGGGAAGATGTTCCCGGCCAAGTACCACGGCGCGATGTTCATCGCGCGCCACGGCCCGTGGAACCGCACTGTCAAGTCCGCCGACATCGCCGTCGCCTGGCCCGACGGCAAGGGCGGCGCGAAGGTCGAGCCCTTCATGACCGGCTTCGTCGAGAACAACAACTACCTCGGCCGGCCGGTGGACTTCCTGGTGCTCAAGGACGGCTCGATGCTGGTGAGCGACGACCACGCCGGCGCCATCTACCGCATCAGCTACGGCGGCCGATGACACCTGCGGGCCTTCTTCTTCGATACGCGATGGCGGCAATGATCGTGATGGCAGCAGCATCGCCGGCTGGTGCACAAGGCACGAAGGGCGCACAAGGCGCGCCGGGCACGAAAGTCAGCCCCTACGCCCAGCGCTACGCCGAACTCTGCGCCTCGTGCCATGGCGCCAACGGCCGCAGCGACATGGCCGGAACACCGGTGCTCGCCGGGCAGCATTCGTTCTACGCGATCACGCAGCTCTACCTGTTCCGCGAAGGCCGCCGTGACAACCCGGCGATGACGGCGGTTGCGAAAACCATGAAGGACGAAGACCTGCGCGGCTTCTCCGACTTCATCGCCACCCTGCCCGCCGTGCCGGCCCCGCCGCCGGCCACGCCGCCCGATGCGGCACGCATGGCGCGCGGCCAGGCGCTCGCGCAGGAAAACCGCTGCCTGCTCTGCCACGGCGCCGACCTGAGCGGCGGCCAGCAGGTGCCGCGCATTGCGCAGCAGCACGAAGACTATCTGCAGCTCACCCTGCAGGGCTTCCGCACGGGCAAGCGCCCGGGCTACACGCAGGCCATGGGCGAGGCGGTGGGCCGTCTCTCGCCGGAGGACCTGGACACCCTTGCCTACTACGTGGCGCGCTTCCCGGGCGCCACTGCAAAGCCTTCCTCCACGCCCCCCAGATAGACGCCATCTCCCGACGTGCTGCACCGGCAAGAAGAAGCGCGGTGCGGGCACTGCTTACCCCAAATCCTGAACAACCCATCAACATCGGAGCCGAATCTCTTGGAAGTTTCATTCAGCAAGGAAGTGGAAATGCTGCGCCTCGGCGCAGGCGACACCTTCCACGGCGAGGGCATCCTCGCGATCACGAAGGGCCTGCTGCAGTCGGGCGTGGCCTACGTCGGCGGCTACCAGGGCGCGCCGGTGTCTCACCTGCTCGACGTGATGGTCCAGGGCAAGGCCTACATGGACGAGCTGGGCGTGCACGTCGAGGCCTGCTCCAACGAAGCCTCGGCCGCGGCGATGCTCGGCGCCTCCATCCACTACCCGCTGCGCGGCGCGGTGACGTGGAAGTCCATCGTGGGCACCAACGTGGCGGCCGATGCGCTGTCGAACCTGTCTTCGCCCGGCGTGACTGGCGGCGTGCTGATCGTGGTGGGCGAGGACTACGGCGAAGGCGCCAGCGTGATCCAGGAGCGCACGCATGCCTACGCCCTCAAGTCGAGCATGTGCCTGCTCGACCCGAGGCCCGACCTCGGCGTGATGGTGCGAATGGTGGAAGAAGGCTTCCGCCTCTCGGAAAGCTCGAACATGCCCTGCCTGATGGAGCTGCGCATCCGCACCTGCCACGTGCGCGGCAGCTTCGAATGCAAGGACAACATCCAGCCCGCCGTGTCCACCCGCTCGCTGATGGAGGAACCCGCCGGCTTCGACTACATGCGGCTCGCGCATCCGCCCGTCACCTTCCGGCACGAGAAGCTCAAGGGCGACGCGCGCATTCCGGCCGCGCGCAGCTACATCGTCGAGCATGGCCTCAACGAGCTGATGCCCGGCCGGCGCCATGCTGACCTCGGCATCGTGGTGCAGGGCGGGCTCTACAACGCGCTGATCCGCAGCCTGCAGCAGCAAGGGCTTGCCGATGCCTTCGGCGAGACGGACATCCCGATCCTCGTGCTCAACGTGACCTACCCGCTGGTGCCCGAACAGGTCGCCGACTTCTGCGTGGGCAAGCGCGCGGTGCTGGTGGTGGAGGAAGGCCAGCCCGAATACATCGAGCAGGACATCGCCACGCTGCTGCGCCGGCGCGACATCCAGACGCCGCTGCACGGCAAGGACATGCTGCCGCTGGCGGGCGAGTACGGCGTGGAAGTGCTGGCGGGCGGCATCGGTGCCTTTGCCGCGAAGTACATCGAGAACATCGGATCGAGCGAAGCGTCCTCATCGGCCCAGACCTGGCTCGCGGGCAACCGCGAGCGCCGCGAGGCCGTCGCGCGCCGGCTGGGCACGCCGCTTCCCAACCGTCCGCCGAGCTTCTGCGTCGGCTGCCCCGAGCGGCCGGTGTTCTCCGCGCTCAAGCTGGCGCAGCAGGAAACCGGGCCGGTGCATGTGGCGGCCGACATAGGCTGTCACGCCTTCGGCACCTTCGAGCCCTTCTCGATGGGCCACTCGATCCTCGGCTACGGCATGAGCCTCGCGAGCCGCGCGGGCGTGGCGCCGATGATGAACAGGCGCACCCTGTCGATCATGGGCGACGGCGGCTTCTGGCACAACGGACTGCTCACCGGGGTGCAAAGCGCGCTCTTCAACGGCGACGACGCGGTGCTGCTGATCTTCAAGAACGGCTACACCTCGGCCACCGGCACGCAGGACATCATCTCCACGCCCGACGACGAGATCAAGGAACGCGCCGAGGACAAGCAGCAGAGCCTGGTCGACAAGAACCAGACCATCGAGGCCACGCTCAAGGGCCTGGGCGTGCAGTGGATGCGCACCGTGACCACCTACGACGTGGAGCGCATGCGCAAGACGCTGACCGAGGCGCTCACCAGCGACTTCAACGGCCTGAAGGTGGTGATCGCCGAGGGCGAGTGCCAGCTGGAGCGCCAGCGCCGCATCAAGCCGTGGATCGCCGGCCTGCTGAAGCGCGGCGAGCGCGTGGTGCGCGTGAAGTACGGCGTGGACGAGGACGTGTGCAACGGCGACCACGCCTGCATCCGCCTGTCGGGCTGCCCCACGCTCACGCTGCGCGACAACCCCGATCCGCTGAAGGTGGATCCCGTTGCCACGGTGATCGACGGCTGCGTGGGCTGCGGCCTGTGCGGTGCGAACGCGCACGCGGCCACGCTGTGCCCGAGCTTCTACCGGGCCGAGGTGGTGCAGAACCCGAAGTGGCACGAGCGGCTGCTGCACGGGCTGCGCGGTGCATTCGTGCGTGTGTTGCAACCGGCATGAGGAGCGAGGAAGTCATGGAACAGAATCGCCCCATCACATTGCTCGTCTGCGCCCTCGGCGGCGAAGGCGGCGGCGTGCTCACCGAATGGCTGGTCGACACCGCGCGCCATGCCGGCTACGCGGCGCAGAGCACGTCGATTCCCGGCGTGGCGCAGCGCACCGGCGCCACCACCTACTACATCGAAGTCTTTCCGGTGCCGCTCGCGCAGCTCGGCGGACGCCGCCCCGTGTTCAGCCTGAGCCCGGTGCCGGGCGCGCTCGACGCCATCGTTTCCTCGGAGCTGCTGGAAACCGCGCGCCAGGTCGGCAACGGCATGAGCGCGCCGCAGCGCACGCTGGTCATCAGCTCATCGGCGCGCATCTTCACGACAGCGGAGCGCATGCAGCTCGGCGACGGCCGTGCCGATGCACAGCGGCTGCTCGACGTGGTGAAGGCCTTCAGCCGCGAGCACCATGTGTTCGACATGAACGCCATCGCGCGCGAAAGCGGCACAGTGGTCAGCGCCGTGATGCTGGGTGCCATCGCGGGCAGCGGGCTGTTTCCGTTCCCGCGCGAGGCCTACGAGCACGTGGTGCGCGGCGGCGACACCAGCGCGCCCGAGAAGCTGGGCAAGATGGCCGCAGCCAGCCTGCGCGGCTTTGCCGCCGCCTTCGACGCGGTGAACGCCCCGCGCGCGCAGGCCGCCTTCGTGAGCAGCGTGATGGCCGGCGAGGGGAACGATGCGCCGCCGCAGGCCGCACCGCTGCCCGCCGAACTGGCCAGCCGCTTCCCTCCCGCCGTGCACGACATGCTCGCTCTCGGCCACGCCCGCGTGCTCGACTACCAGGATGCCGCCTATGGGGAGCTCTACGCGCAACGCCTCGGCCGCGTGCTCGCTGCCGAGCGCGTGGCCGACCCGGCCGGCGCGCGGGGCTTCGCCATCACCCGCGAGGCCGCGCGCTGGCTGGCGCTATGGATGGCCTTCGACGACATCGTGCGCGTGGCCGCGCTCAAGGGCCGCGCCAGCCGTGCGCAGCGGGTGCGGCGCGAGGTGCGCGCCGGCGAAGAAGACCTCGTGAAGGTCTACGACCACTTCAAGCCCGGCGCGGCCGAGTTCGCTGCGCTGCTGCCGCCGTCGCTCGCCCGCCGCGTCACGGCCTGGGACCGGGGCCGACAGGCACGCGGCCTCTCGCCATGGGCCTTGCCGCTGAAGGTGGGTAGCCACTCGGTGTTCGGGATGGCCTCGCTGCGGCTGCTGGCCTCGCTGCGCTGGCTGCGCCGGCGCGGCAGCCGCTTCGCCGAGGAGCAGGCGCTCATCGAGCGCTGGCTCGCGGCAGTCGAAGCTGGCACGCGCGAAGCCTGGGCCCTGGGGCACGAAGTCGCGCTGTGCGGGCGGCTCATCAAGGGCTACGGCAGCACCAACGAACGCGGCAAGCACAACCTGCTGCACGTGACCGACGAGCTCGCGGGCCGCACCGCCCTGCCGGCCGCGGCACGGGCCACGGCCATCGCCGCCGCGCGCGAAGCGGCACTGGCCGACGAGGGCGGCAAGGCGCTCGACGCCGCGCTGACTGCACACGGCGCCGCGCCGCGACCGGTGCAGGCGCAACCGATCCGGTGGATGAAGCGGCCGCCTTCGGTCAAGGCCTGAAACGACAGTACAGAAAAAGACAAGGAGACATTCGATGACACACCCCACCCTCCCCTTGCGACGATGCCTGCTCTGGCTGGCCGCAGCCGCCCTCGTGGCCCCCGCATACGCCAACAACGCAGCCAACTGGCCTGCCAAGCCGATCAAGGTGATCGTCAACTTCCCCGCGGGCGGCGCCGCCGACCAGATCGCGCGCGCCATCTCGCAACCGCTGCAGGAGTCGCTGAAACAGCCGGTGGTGATCGAGAACCGCGCCGGCGCCAACGGCAACGTCGGCGGCGAGGCCGTGGCACGCGCGCCGGCCGACGGCTACACGCTGCTGATGAGCTCGGGCGGCATGGTGTCGGTGAACCCGCACCTCTATTCGCGCATGAGCTTCGACCCGGCGAAGGACCTCGTGCCGGTGGCAGCCGCCGCGCGCGTGCTGGTGTTCCTCGTCACACGCCCTTCGCTGCCGCCGGCGAACGTGAAGGAGTTCATCTCGTACGTGAAGGCCAACCCGGGCAAGCTCACCTACGGCTCGCCGGGCAGCGGCAGCTCGCCGCACCTGGCGGGCGAGATGTTCAAGACGCAGGCCAATCTCTTCGCGCTGCATGTGCCCTATCGCGGTGCCGCGCCCGCGCTGCAGGACCTGCTGGCCGGCCAGATCGATTACGCCTTCGACCCCGGCATCGCGCTGACGCAGGTGCGCGCGGGCAAACTGCGCCTGCTGGCCGTGGGCAGCCCGAAGCGTTCGCCGCTCTTCCCCGACGTGCCTACGCTCGACGAGGCCGGGCTGCGCGGCTTCGATGCGGACACGGTGTTCGGCTTCTATGCCCCGGCGGGTACGCCGCCGGAAGTGGTGGCGCAACTCAACACGCAGATCAACCGCGCGCTCGCGCTGCCCGCCGTGCAGGAACGCATCGCGTCCATCGGTGGCGAGGCGCAGCCCGGTTCCCCGGCGGCATTCCAGCAGCGCGCGGCTGCCGATTCGCAGCGCTTCGGCGCGCTGATCCGCGAACGCCGGATCGTGGCGGACTGAACAATGGCACTGCTGCTCAACGTCGAGGACTACAGGCGCCAGGCGCGACGCGCGTTGCCGCGACTGGTGTTCGACTACATCGATGGCGGCGCGGAAGACGAGCGCTGCCTGCAGCGCAACCGCGACGCACTCGAGGCATTGCCGTTGATTTCAGAGTGCCTGCGCGACACCAGCAAGGTGGACATCGGCACCGGACTCTTCGGCCGCCGCTGGCGTGCGCCTTTCGCCATCGCGCCCATCGGGCTGGCCGGCCTCGTGCGGCCGCGCGCCGACGCCCTGCTGGCCGGTGCCGCGCAGGCGGCGGGCGTGCCTTTCATTCTTTCCACCGCTTCCAACACGCGCATCGAGGATGTGCGCAACGCGGCCCCCGACGCCACGCTGTGGATGCAGCTCTACGTGATGGGCGAGCGCGCCATTGCCGAACGCATCGTGCGCCGCGCGCGCAACGCGGGCTTCGAGGCTCTGGTGCTCACGGTGGACGTGCCTGTCAGCGGCCTGCGCGAACGCGACCTGCGGCACGGCTTTCGCGTGCCCATGCGCCTCACGCCCGGCACCGTGCTCGACATGGCGCGTCACCCCGCATGGCTGCTGCGGCTGGCCGGCGGCGGCATGCCGCAGTTCGCGAACCTGCTGCCGGACGAAGACGACGGCGCGCCTGTCTCCGCGCAGACACAGGCCGCGCTGCTCTCGCGCGCCATGGACCGCACGCTCACCTGGGAAAGCCTGGGCTGGCTGCGCAAGCTGTGGGACGGCCCGCTGCTCGTGAAGGGCCTGCTGGGTGCGGAGGACGCGCGCCGTGCGCTGCGCCACGGCGCGGACGGCATCGTGGTCTCGAACCACGGTGGACGCCAGCTCGATGCGGCACCGGCCACCATCGCCGCGCTGCCGGCCATGCTCGATGCGGTCGGCAGCCGCATTCCGGTGCTGGTCGACAGCGGCATGCGGCGCGGCAGCGACATCGTCAAGGCCCTCGCGCTCGGAGCCAGCGCCGCGCTCGTAGGCCGCGCTCCGGTCTACGGCCTCGCGTGCGACGGCGAACAGGGCGCGCTCTCGGTGCTGCAGCTGCTCGCGCAGGAAACCGAACGCACGATGACCTTGCTGGGGGCCTCGCGCGTCAGCGAGCTCGGCCGCCGGCACGTCGAAATGCAGGTACCGCGTTCGCACACCGAACACGTCGTGCATGCATCCGTACCAGCGCACGGGAAAGCCTCCATTTACCCCGCGCATGCCGCTGCCTAGATTGCGTATTCACTCGTAGAGACACACACAACACAACGAAGGAGACCATGAAAGCCACTCGCCAACCCAATCCGCCCCGTCGCCTGGCCTCGGCCCTCGCAGCGGCCACCGCAGCCCTCGCGCTTGTCGCTCCCTCCGTTCAGGCGCAGGACAAGCCGGTGCAGCTCAAGCTGTCGAGCTGGGTGCCCGCGCAGCATCCGCTCAACCCCGCGCTGCAGGCGTGGGCCGACGACATCAAGAAGGAATCGGGCGGCACCATCACCGCGATCCTGTTTCCGTCGGAGCAACTGGGCAAGGCCTTCGACCACTACGACATGGCGCGCGACGGCATCGCCGACTTCTCGTACGTGAACCCCGGCTACCAGCCGGGCCGCTTCCCGGTAATGGCGGGCGCGTCGCTGCCCTTCCTGTTCGCCAACGGCAAGGAAGGCTCGGCCGCCATCGATGCCTGGTACCGCAGCTACGCAGCCAAGGAGATGAAGGACGTGAAGTACTGCTTCGCGTTCGTGCACGACCCAGGCACCTTCCACTCGCGCAAGAAGATCACCGTGCCCGGCGACGTCAAGGGCATGAAGGTGCGCCCGGCCACCAGCACCGTGGGCCAGCTCATCACATCGCTGGGCGGCACCAACGTCCAGGCCTCCGCGCCCGAGTCGCGCGACATGCTGGAGCGCGGCGTGGCCGACGCCATCACCTTCCCGTGGGGTTCGATCGGCCTCTTCGGCATCGACAAGGTCGTGAAGTACCACATGGACGTACCGCTTTACGTCACGCCCTTCGTGTGGGTGATGAACAAGGGCAAGTACGACGCGATGTCCGTCGCGCAGAAGAAGGTGATCGACGACCACTGCACCAGCGAGTGGGCGCAGAAGGTGGCAGGGCCGTGGGCCGACTTCGAGTTCGCGGGCCGCGCCAAGATGGCGTCGCTGTCGGGCCACGAGATCTACAAGCTCACGCCCGAGCAGCTGGATGCATGGCGCAAGGCGGCGGCGCCTTCGGAGGCGCAATGGGCCGAGAGCGTGAAGAAGGTGGGAGAAGAACCGAAGGCCGTGATGGACGCGCTCAAGGCCAGCCTCGCCAAGTACAAATCGGCGCTCTGAGCGATGGCTACACGGTCCGCCAGCTACATGGACCGCGCGATCAACACGATCGAATGGCTTGCCGCCATCTTCGTGGGGATCGTCGCGCTCAACATCTTCGTGGCCGTGGTGCTGCGCAAGTTCTTCGACACCTCGATTCCCGACGCCTACGACTTCGGCCGCATGCTGCTGGGCATCCTGATCTTCTGGCGCATCGCGGCCACCAGCTACCGCGGCGGCCACATCACGGTCGACCTGGTGTGGACGGCGGCGGGCCCGCGCATGAAGCGCGTGATCGACGTGTTCGCCACGCTGGTGCTGCTGTTCGTGGTGGCGGTGCAGACCATCATGCTGTTCGACAAGGTGCGCGGCACCTATGTCGACAACGTGCAGACCTACGACCTCAACATCCCGACCTGGCCCTTCTACGCCGTGGCCTGGGCAGGCGACGTGTGTGCCGTGCTGCTCATCGCCATCCGCACCTACAGGCTGATCTTCCATCCGGAGCAGCTCGAGGAAGTCCACGCAGAACAGAAAGCCGACGAATGAGCCCGGACGCAGTTGCCATCCTGGGGTTCATCGCCCTCTTTGCGTTGATGCTGTTGCGCGTGCCGGTGGGCATGGCGATGGGGCTGGTGGGCGTGGTGGGCTACAGCTACCTCGTCGGGCCCGGCCCCGCGCTGAAGCTGGTCGGCCAGACCTCCATGCGCACCGTGACCGACTACACCTTCGGCGTGATCCCGATGTTCATGCTCATGGGCGCGCTGGTGTCCGTGTCGGGCGTGAGCCGCGAGCTCTTCAAGGCCGCGAACTCGATGATCGGCCACCTGCGCGGCGGGCTCGGCGTGGCCACCGTGGTGGCATGCGGCGGCTTCGCGGCGATCTGCGGCTCGTCGGTGGCTACGGCCGCGACCTTCTCGGCGGTGGCGTATCCGGAGATGCGGCGTTTCAACTACCCGCAGTCGTTCTCCACCGGCGTGATCGCCGCGGGCGGCACGCTGGGCGCGATATTGCCGCCCTCGACCGTGCTCGCGGTGTACGCCATCCTCACGCAGCAGGACATCGGCAAGCTCTTCATGGCGGGCATCGTGCCGGGCATCCTCGCGATGGCCATGTACGTGCTGACCATCGCGGTCATCGTGAAGACACGGCCCGGCTGGCTGCCCGGCGGCGAGGTCAAGCCGTGGTCGGAACGCCTGAAGGATCTGAAGAACGTGTGGGCGCCACTGGTGCTCTTCGTGTTCGTGATCGGCGGCCTCTACGGCGGCTTCTTCACGCCGACCGAGGCGGGCGGCGTGGGCGCGAGCGGCGCGTTCATCCTCGGGCTGGTGCGGCGCAAGCTCGACGGCCCGAAGATCCGCGAAGCGTTGCTGTCGGCCACGCGCACGGCGGCGGCGGTGTTCACGGTGCTGATCGGCGCGCTGCTGTTCGGCTACTTCCTCACCATCACGCAAAGCCCGCAGAAGCTCACCGAATTCCTCACCGGACTGGGCATCGGCCGCTACGGCGTGCTCGCGCTCATCATGCTCATGTACCTGGTGCTGGGCTGCCTGATGGACGCGATGGCGATGATCATCCTCACCGTGCCCATCATCTACCCGGTGATCGTGCACCTGGGCTTCGACCCCATCTGGTTCGGCGTGATCATCGTGATGACCGTGGAGCTGGGGCTGATCCATCCGCCGGTGGGCATGAACGTGTTCGTCATCAAGAGCGTGGTGAAGGACGTGAGCTTCACCACCATCTTCAAGGGCGTTCTGCCGTTCATCGTGACCGACATCGTGCGGCTGGTGATCCTGATCGCATTCCCCATCATTGCCTTGTGGCTGCCGACGAGAATGGGCTGATGAGCAACAGCAACAACAGAGAGATCGTCTACACGGTGCGCGTGGAGTTCGGCGACTGCGACCCCGCAGGCATCGTGTGGTTTCCCAACTTCTTCCGCTGGATCGACGCGGCATCGCGGCACTTCTTTGCCGAATGCGGCGTGCCGCGCTGGGAGGAAACGACCCAGACGCTGGGCGTGATCGGCACGCCGCTGGTCGACACGCACACGCGCTTCGTGAAGGCCGCGAGCTATGGCGACACGCTGCAGATCGCGGTGCGCATCAGCGAGTGGCGAGAGAAGAGCTTCGTGCAGACGTACCGCGTGACGCGCGGGGACGACCTGATCCTCGAATGCGAGGAAGTGCGGATCTTCGGTGCGAAACGCGAAGGCGGAGGGATCCGGGCGGTGGCGATTCCGCCCTCGATACGGGTGCTCTGCGAGTAGCCGTCGCCAGCTCAGCGAGCCCCGGCCTGCAGCTTCGCGAGCAGGCCATCTACACCATGATCGATCAGGTCGAAGACCTCGACGAAGTCCTTCTGACTGCCGTACCACGGGTCGGGCACGTCGCCTTCGATGTTGTCAGCGTATTCGGTGAACAGGTGGATCTTGCCGGCCGTACCGGCTGGTGCAAGCCTGCGTAGCGCGGTGCAATGCCCGGCGGTCATGCCGATGATCAAGTCGAAGCGCTCGAAGTCGGACTTGCGGACCTGCCGTGCGGCGTGAGCATGCATCTCGATGCCGCGGCGTCTTGCCTCGGCCACGGAGCGCGGATCGGGCGGATTGCCGCGCTCCTCGTCGGAGATGGCGGCGCTGTCGACATCGATGTCGAGGCCGGCTGCCTGGGCCTTGTGCATGAGAAGGGTTTGGGCTGTGGGGGAGCGGCAGATGTTGCCGGTACAGATGAACAGGATTGCGGTCTTCATTGCCAACGATTCTCGTGCCAGCCATTTGCGAGACGACATAATGGATCGCATCCATACCGCCGACAAAGAGTGACGCAAAAATGAGGGTACCGGCATATATCTCGCTTCTGGCATTTGCAGGCCTCTCCGGCGCAGCCGCAGCGCAGGAGCAGTTCCAGATCTTCGGCCTTCCGTTGGGAGCAAAGATGCCAAATGCGGTGAAGGCGTGCGCCCCGAACTTGAAGACGTCCAATACAGTATGTTGGCTCGATCGTCCCTCCATCGACAAGGACAAGAAACAAACCGGACGCGCCCTGTTGCCGGACGACAAGTCGCCTGGCTGGGCCGGGCGCGGGGAAGTGAGACTGACCATCACTTCGACAGGAATCTTGGAGAACGTGAGGATCGGCCGTATGCCGATCGGCGACGAGTCCGTGATCAGGTCATCGATCGAACGTCGATTCGGGGGGCCGAGCGATTCGGGCAACTACCCGAGTGGCAGCTATGCCCGGTGGGCAAAGGCTGAGGCGGACATCAAGTTGATCTGCCCGATCCAATCCCCGCAGTGCATCATCGAATTTCTTTCGGGCGCCGAATTCAGGCGCCGAGAAGCGGCAAAAGAAGCGGAAGCCATCGAGCGCTTGCGCAAGCCTCTAACCCCCTGATGCGTTGCGGCTACCCCGAAAACGCAACACAGAGGCAATACAGCCTCTTTCGCATTGCAGGAAGGCATTCCGAGGGTTGACGTCCATATGCCGCGGTGCAACAATCCGGAAATCTTCATTTCGGAGCCCCGTGCGTGGACAGTGCCAGTTGGATCAGTGACAAGACGCGTGCCTCGGCGGGCGTGACACATCCGGCCCTCTAGCGCAGGCTCTCCCGCGCTGCGTGCCGGTGTGCACACAGCGTGAACCATTTGCCTCCGCGGCAAACGGCTTCCCTCCTCCCGATCCCCGTCGTTTTCGTCACTGACTTTTTCAGTCAGCTTGCGTGCGTCCGTGCGCGAGGCCCTTCTGTGCGAAGGAGCCTTGTCATGCGTCACTTTCATCTTCGTCGTCAGCCGCACGAGCAGCGTGTTCGTCCGTCGGCCCACGTGGCTGCGCCCGCTACCGCAGTAGCGGCGGCAGAAGCAGCCCCCGTCGTCGATGCCGCGCTCGACCAGGCCGCGGCGCTCTGGACCACGCGCCGCATCCGCAGCTTCCTGCTGCTCCAGCCGGCCTGCACGCCCCGTCGCTGAGCCGCGACCGGCAGCCCTTCTTTCTCCATCAACCTGCAAGCAACCCAGGAGCACACCATGGATCCCGCCTCTTGTTGGCGCCATAGCGCGCCCCCTTCGTCCAGATCGATTCCAACAAAGACGCGGTCCGCTGCCGCGCCTCTCAAAGGGTTGCTCCCGGCAGGCTGATTGATGCGCCGGGGTTCTCCTTGGGCGGGCGGCAGTGGCGGCCGCCCCGAAGGAGAACACCATGAAGAACGTCCTCAAGTCCTTTTTCGAAAGCTTCCTGCGCAGCCGCCACATGCTGCATCACTTCGAGCGCTGGCAGACGCTGCTGGGCTCGAAGCCCGTCGGAACCGGCTCCGTCAGCATGCCGCCCGACATCGCAAAGGCCCTGCTCGCGGCCTCGCGCACCGATGCCGGCGAGATGCTCGTCAAGCTCGGCAGCTCGCCGCGCGGCCTGAGCGAAGGCCATGTGCAGGTGCTGCGCAAGCGCCTCGGCAGCAACGAGGTGCGCCATGAACAGCCGCTGCGCTGGTGGCAGCACCTGTGGCAGTGCTACCGCAATCCGTTCAACCTGCTGCTGACGGTGCTGGCGCTGGTCTCCTATGTCACCGAGGACATGAAGGCCACGCTGGTCATCGGCAGCATGGTGGTGCTGTCGACGGTGCTGCGCTTCCTGCAGGAATCGCGCTCCAACAAGGCGGCCGACCGGCTCAAGGCGATGGTCAGCAACACCTCCACGGTGCTGCGGCCCGCGCCGGGCTACAAGGCTGGCGCGGCCGGTGACGAGGGCTTCGACACCACGCACGCCGGCACGCTGCGCGTCGAGGTGCCGATGCGCGACCTGGTGCCCGGCGAGGTGATCGCGCTGTCGGCGGGCGACATGATTCCGGCCGACTGCCGCCTGCTCACGGCCAAAGACCTGTTCATCAGCCAGTCGGCGCTGACGGGCGAGGCGATGCCGGTCGAGAAGTTCGTCGTCGACCGCGGCGATCACGCGGCGGGCGTTCTCGAACGCGAGAACCTGCTCTTCATGGGCACCAACGTGATCAGCGGCACCGCCACCGCGGTGATCGTGCACACCGGCGACCGCACCTTCTTCGGCGCGCTGGCGCAGCGCGTGACGGCCACCGACCGCGGCACCAGCGCCTTCCAGGCCGGCATCAACCGCGTGAGCTGGGTGCTGATCCGCTTCATGCTGGTGATGGCGCCGCTGGTGCTGGTGATCAACGGCGTGGCCAAGGGCGACTGGTGGGAAGCGGCGCTGTTCGCGCTGTCGATCGCGGTCGGCCTCACGCCCGAGATGCTGCCGATGATCGTGACCGCCACGCTGGCCAAGGGCGCGGTCGTGATGTCGCGCCAGAAGGTAATCGTGAAGCGGCTCGAGGCCATCCACAACTTCGGCGCGATGGACGTGCTGTGCACCGACAAGACCGGCACGCTGACGCAGGACCGCATCGTGCTCGAACGCCACACCAACGCGTGGGGCGAGCAGTCCGATCACGTGCTGCAGCTGGCCTACCTCAACAGCTTTCACCAGACGGGGCTGAAGAACCTGCTCGACAAGGCGGTGCTGAGCCATGCCGAGATGCAGCTCGAGACGCGCCTGCAGACGGCCTACCGCAAGATCGACGAGGTGCCCTTCGACTTCTCGCGCCGCCGCATGTCGGTGGTGGTGGCCAACGGCGGCAGCGAGCATCTTCTGATCTGCAAGGGCGCGCTGGAAGAGATCCTGTCGGTGTGCACCTCGGTCGAACGCGGCGCGGAAGTGCTGGCGCTCGATGCCGACGTGCTGGCGCGCATCCACAGCGTGGCTTCGGAGCTCAACGCCCAGGGCCTGCGCGTGGTGGCCGTGGCCAGCCGCTCGCTGAAGACCGAGGCGCAGAAGCCGGCCTACGGCGTGGCCGACGAGTCGGGGCTCACGCTGCTCGGATACGTGGCCTTCCTCGATCCGCCGAAGGAATCGACCGCGCCCGCGCTGCATGCGCTGGCCGGGCACGGCGTGGCGGTGAAGGTATTGACGGGCGACAACGAACTGGTCACGCGCAAGGTCTGCGCGGACGTGGGCCTCGAAGTCGGCCGCATCGTGCTCGGCAGCGAGATCGAGGACATGGTCGAGGCCGAACTCCGGCTGGTGGTCGAGTCGCACGTGGTGTTCGCCAAGCTCACGCCCGCGCACAAGGAGCGCATCGTGCACGCGCTGCATGCCAACGGACACGTGGTGGGCTTCATGGGCGACGGCATCAACGACTCGCCCGCTCTGCGCGCGGCGGACATCGGCATCTCGGTGGACGGCGCGGTGGACGTGGCCAAGGAATCGGCCGACATCATCCTGCTGGAGAAGAGCCTGATGGTGCTGGAGCAAGGCGTTATCCAGGGCCGCCGCACCTTCGCGAACATGCTCAAGTACATCAAGCTCACCGCGAGCTCGAACTTCGGCAATGTGTTCTCGGTGCTGGTGGCGAGCGCGTTCCTTCCCTTCCTGCCGATGCTGCCGCTGCACCTGCTGGTGCAGAACCTGCTGTACGACGTGTCGCAGATCGCAATTCCGTTCGACAACGTGGACGACGAATTCCTGAAGAGCCCGCAGCGCTGGAACCCGGCCGACCTGGGCCGCTTCATGGTGTTCTTCGGCCCGCTGAGTTCGGTGTTCGACATCCTCACCTTCACTGTGATGTGGTTCGTCTTCGCGGCCAACACGGTGGGCCACCAGACGCTCTTCCAGTCGGGCTGGTTCGTCGAGGGCCTGCTGTCGCAGACGCTGATCGTGCACCTGATCCGCACCCGCAAGATCCCGTTCCTGCAAAGCCGCGCCGCATGGCCGCTGCTGATCATGGGCGCCGCGATCGCCGCGGTGGGCATCTGGCTGCCGATGGGGCCGCTGTCGCATTACTTCAAGCTGCAGGCACTGCCGCTGATGTACTTCCCGTGGCTGGTGGCGATGCTGCTGGGCTATGCGCTGCTGACGCAGGCTGTGAAGGGGTGGTATGCGCGGCGGTACGGGTGGCAGTGATTTGCTGGCGGTGTGCGCTCCGGAGGAACTTGCCCGGGGGCGCGTGCCAGCCCCCCGGATGCACCCGTTGGCGGGAAGGCACGACGCTCGAATATGCTTTGCCCCGATGTGAGGCCCTTCGACACGCACATGACACCCAAGACTCGCAAACTGCTGGTGCTTGACCTCGACGAAACGTTGATTCACGCGACGGAAGACACGCTCGGCCATGCCGAAGACTTCCGTGTCGGCCCCTACCGCGTACACCTGCGCCCGCACCTTCCCGAGTTCGTGAGCAGCGTGCTCGCGCAGTTCAGGGTCGGCGTGTGGACCGCATCGGGCGAGAGCTACGCTGCCCAGGTCGTGGAACGGATCTTTCCGGACGGCACCCTGGAATTCGTCTGGTCGAGCAAGCGCTGCACGACCACGCGGAACTGGACCACGGGCGAGTACCAGACCATCAAGAATCTGCAGAAATTGAGATCCAAGGGCTATCCACTCGAATCCATCATCGCCGTCGACGACACGCCGGCCAAGTACGCCAGGAGCTACGGCAACCTGGTGACGGTGCGCGAGTTCGTGGGCGACAGAAGCGACGTGGAGTTGCCACTGCTGGCCGCCTACTTGGCGCACCTTGCCGACGTTCCGAACGTGAGGAGCGTGGAAAAGCGCAACTGGCGCGAACACGTGCAGCGGCTCGCGAACACGTCGGCACCCACAAACTGAACATCGGCATCACAACAACAAGGAATCCATCGATGCAAGCCATCCAGAACATCAACCTGCTCTCGCTGCTCGACACCTTGGTCAGCGTCGCGGCCGCCTTCATCCTCGGCTCGGTGATCGGCCTGGAGCGCCAGATACGCCAGCGCACCGCCGGCCTGCGCACCAACACACTGGTGGCCGTGGGAGCGGCGGTGTTCGTCGACATGGCCTACCGGCTCGACGGCAGCGGCGGCGCGGTGCGCGTGGTGGCCTACGTGGTGTCGGGCATCGGCTTCCTGGGCGCGGGCGCGATCATGAAGGAAGGCGCCAACGTCACGGGGCTGAACACGGCGGCGACGCTATGGGGATCGGCGGCGGTGGGCGCCTGCGCAGGCGCAGATCTGCTGGGCGAGGCGCTGATTGCGGCGTTGTTCGTGCTGGCCAGCAACACGCTGCTGCGGCCGGTTGTGAACCGCATCAACCGCCAGCCGATCAGCGAGGGCGCCAGCGAGGCGACGTACGTGGTGCGCGTAATCTGCTCGCGCGCGGCGCGGCCCGAGGTGCTCGACCAGTTGCTGCTGCTGCTCGAGGCCGCGAACTACCCGGTGCGCGATGTCGACCAGCACCCGTTCGGGCCGGCCGACACCGAGATCGGCGCGACGCTCTATGCGACGGCGGTCGAGCCCGCGGAACTCGACCGCGTCATCGAGGATCTGGAGGCACTCGACGGCGTGCAGCAGGCCTTCTGGAATGCCACCGCCGAGGAGTGATTGAGCCCAAGCGGGCTCAGACGCCCAGGATCGAAACCGCCTTGGTGTTCAGGTAGGCCTCGAGCGCCTCGGGGCCGCCTTCCGAGCCATAGCCCGAATCCTTCACGCCGCCGAACGGCATTTCCGGCGAGGGCGTGGCGGGCTGGTTGATCCACAGCATGCCCAGCTCGAGCTTCTGGCTCAGCAGGTGGGCGTTCTTGATCGACTTGGTGAAGGCATAGCCGGCCAGGCCGAAAGGCAGGCGGTTCGCCTCGGTGATCGCTTCCTCGAGCGTGTCGAAGCCGCGGATGGCGGCGATCGGGCCGAAGGGTTCGTTGTTGAACACGTCGGCGTCCAGCGGCACGTCGGTCAGCACGGTGGGCGCGAAGAAGTTGCCGGCGTCGCCGACGCGCTCGCCGCCGGTCGCGACCGTCGCGCCCTTCTTGCGGGCGTCTTCCAGCACGTAGGCCATGGCCGTGAGGCGGCGCGCATTGGCCAGCGGGCCGATATTGGTGCCCTCGGCGAGGCCGTCGCCGAGCTTCAGGCCTTCGGCGTGCTTGACCAGCAGGCTCGCGAACTCGTTGCGCAGGCTGTTGTGCACCAGGAAGCGGGTCGGCGAGATGCAGACCTGGCCCGCGTTGCGGAACTTGGCCGCGCCCGCGGCCTTGACTGCCAGCGCCACGTCGGCATCTTCGGCCACGATCACCGGGGCATGGCCGCCGAGCTCCATCGTCACGCGCTTCATGTGCTGGCCGGCCAGCGCGGCCAGCTGCTTGCCGACCGGGGTCGAGCCCGTGAAAGTCACCTTGCGGATGATCGGGTGGGCGATCAGGTAGTTCGAGATTTCAGCAGGGTTGCCGAACACCAGGCCCACCACGCCGGGCGGGATGCCCGCGTCGACGAAGGCGCGCAGCAGCGCCGCGGGCGACGCCGGGGTTTCTTCCGGCGCCTTCACCAGGAAGGAGCAGCCGGTGGCCAGCGCGGCGCCGAGCTTGCGCACGATCTGGTTGATGGGGAAGTTCCAAGGCGTGAACGCGGCGACGGGGCCCAGCGGCTCCTTCAGCACCAGCTGCTGCGCGGCCAGGTTGCGCGAGGGCACGATGCGGCCGTAGACGCGACGGCCTTCGTCGGCGAACCACTCGATGATGTCGGCGGCAGCCATCGTCTCGACCTTGGCTTCGCCCAGCGGCTTGCCTTGCTCCTGCGTGAGCAGCTTGGCGATTTCGAGAGCGCGTTCGCGGATCAGGCCCGCGGCGCGGCGCATGACAGCAGAGCGCTCGTTGGCGGGGGTGTTGCGCCAGGTCTCGAAGCCGCGTTGCGCGGCGGCCAGTGCGCGGTCGAGGTCGGCGATGCTGGCATGCGCCACCTTGCCGATGGCCTTGCCGGTGGCGGGATTCACGACGTCCAGCGTCTTGCCACCGGTGGCGTCGACCCATTCGTTGTCGATCAGCAGGCGGGTGTCGATGTAGGTCATGGCGAACTTTTCCTTCGAAGACTGGAGATTGAAAGGGGAATCTGGGTGTCCGGCGTGGCACCCGGGGGGTGCGCTGTCGACAAACGGCAGCCCTGAGGCTGCCGGGGGCATAGATTAACCCGAGTTCACAAACCTCGCCCGGCGCCGGCTACAGGTGAAGGCAGGGGCTGTCATGCGCGCCGAACATAATCCCGCCACTCCAACATACAGAGGACGAGGGAAATCCATGCACGCAGCGCTGCGCAACAACCTGTTTTTCATCAAGGAACACGTCGGCATCTTCAAGGCGGCCAACAACTACGACATCTTCGACCCGCACTCGCAGCAGAAGATTCTTGAGTGCCGCGAGCCGGATCTCGGCTTCTTCAGCAAGCTGCTGCGCTTCACCGACTACAAGCGCTTCACGCCCTTCAACGTGGTGGTGTCGACGCCCGAGGGGCAGAAGGTGCTGTCGGTCAGGCGCGGTGTTTCCATCTTCCTGTCGAAGGTGGAAGTGCTGGACGAAAACGACCAGGTCGTCGGCTTCTTCAAGCAGAAGTTCTTCTCCATCGGCGGCAAGTTCGACGTGCTCGACGCGCAGGAGCAGGTCGCCTGCACGCTCAAGGGCAAGTGGACCAGCTGGGATTTCCGCTTCGTGCAGGGCAGCACCGAGTTCGCTGCCGTGTCCAAGAAATGGGCGGGGCTGGGCAAGGAGCTCTTCACCACCGCCGACAACTACATGCTGTCGATCGACCCGGGCGTGCCGGCCACCGATGCCCGTCGCCTGCTGATCGTGGCAGCAGTGATGTGCATCGACATGGTGCTGAAAGAGTAGCGAGGGCTTTCCCCTCGCCCCCTTCAGAGCACCAGCAGCGCGCGGAAGTCGTTGACGTTGGTGTGTGTCGGCCCCGTCACGAACAGGTCGCCGATGGCGTCGAAGTAGCCGTAGGCGTCGTTGCGATCGAGGTGGTCCGACAGCTTCTTGCCCGCGACGCCGGCGCGCGCCAGCGTGTCTGGGGTGACGAAGGCACCGGCGTTGTCTTCGACACCGTCGATGCCGTCGGTGTCGGCGGCCAGCGCCCACACCTGCGGCTGGCCCATGAGCGCACCGGCCAGTCCCATGCAGAACTCGCCGGCCCGGCCGCCACGGCCCTTGGCCTGTCCCGGCTGGCGGGGACGGATCGTCACCGTCGTCTCGCCGCCCGAGAGAATCACGCAGGGCCGAGCGAACGGCTCGCCCCGATGCGCCACTGCACGCGCCAGTGCGGCGTGCACCTTGCCGACTTCGCGCGACTCGCCTTCCATTTCATCGCTGAGGATGTGCGCCTCGATACCGGCTTCGCGCGCGGCCTTCGCAGCCGCTTCGAGCGACTGCTGCGGCGTGGCGATCATGTGCGTCTCGTGGCCCTCGAACACGGCGTCGCCGGGCTTGGGCGTTTCGAGTTCGCCGCTTTCCAGCCGGGCACGCACCGGCGCCGGCACCTCGATGCCGTAGCGGTCGAGGATGGCCAGCGCGTCGGCGCAGGTGGTGGCGTCGGGCACCGTCGGGCCGCTGGCGATGACGGCCGCGTCGTCGCCGGGCACGTCGCTGATGGTCAGCGTCACCACGCGGGCCGGCGCGCAAGCCGCGGCCAACCGGCCGCCCTTGATGCGCGAGAGATGCTTGCGCACGCAGTTCATCTCGCCGATGCCTGCACCGCTTTCGAGCAGCTGCTTGTTGATGCGCTGCTTGTCGGCCAGCGTCAGGCCCTCGGCGGGCAGCACCAGCAGCGACGAGCCGCCGCCGGAGATCAGGCACAGCACGAGGTCGTCGGCCGTGAGGCCCTGCGTCAGCGCGAGGATGCGCTCGGCGGCCTGCTGGCCTGCCGCGTCGGGCACGGGATGCGCGGCCTCGACGATCTCGATGCGCTGCGGCACGCCCTCGGGACGCGGCGGAATGTGGTCGTAGCGCGTGACGACCAGCCCGGACAGCGGCGCATCGGCCGGCCACAGGGCCTCCAGTGCCTGCACCATCGAGCCGCCGGCCTTGCCGGCGCCCAGCACCAGCGTGCGGCCCTTGGGCGGCGGCGGCAGGTGGGCGCCCAGCGTGGACAGCGGCAGCGCGCGGTCCACCGCCACGCGGTAGAGGTGCTCGAGAAAGGCGCGCGGGGCTTCGCGCGGATCGGGGGTGGGGCCGAAGGATGGGGTCGATGCGGTCATTGCTGCTTTGTCTCCAATCCGGCGATTGTGCTGCGGACCTTGACCCGCCACCTTGCCGCCGGTCAACTTCTTCTATCTGACTAGTTGGTCTTTGCGCCGGCCTGGAACCAGCGGCTGATGAGGGCCCGCTCTTCGTCGGTGATGCCCGTGGCGTTGTTCATCGGCATGATCTTGGTGACCACCACCTGCTGGTAGATCGCCTGCGCATGCGCCGACACCTGCTCGGGCGAATCGACCCGCACGTTCTTCATCTGCACGGCGGCGCCGTGGCACATGAAGCAGCGCTGCTCGAGCACCTTCTGCACGTCCTTGAACTGCACGGCCGGCGCGGCGGCGGCCACCGCGGGTGCGGCGACGGGCTCGGGCTTCATCCAGACGATGGTCAGGCCCAGCACCACGATGCCGACCATCGCGTAGGGCAGCGGGTTGCCCGCATTGCCCAGCTTGAAGCGGTGGCGTACCACGAAGAACTGCCGGATGGCCGCGCCGCCGAGCATGATCAGCAGCAGCACGATCCAGTTGTACTTGTGCGTGTAGGCGAAGCTGTAGTGGTTGCTCAGCATCGCGAACAGCACCGGCAGCGTGAAGTAGGTGTTGTGCACGCTGCGCTGCTTGCCGCGCTGGCCGTGCACCGGGTCCACCGGCTTGCCTTCGCGCAGCGCCGCAACGTTCTTGCGCTGGCCGGGAATGATCCAGAAGAACACGTTGCCGCTCATGGTCGTGGCCATCATGGCGCCCACGAGCAGGAAGGCCGCGCGGCCCGCGAACCACTGGCAGGCCAGCCACGTCGCGAAGGCGATGAAGATCGCGATCAGCACGCCGACGATGGTGTCGCCGTGCTTGCGGCGCCCGAAGATCTGGCAGATGCCGTCGTAGACCATCCAGAACACGACGAAGAAGGCCAGCGCCACGGCAATGGCGGCGCCGGGCTGCCAGTCCATCTTCGACTTGTCGATGAGGTAGGTGCTCGCGTTCCACAGGTACGACATGGTGAAGAGCGAGAAACCCGTGATCCAGGTGGAGTAGCTCTCCCAGTACGACCAGTGCAGGTGGTCCGGCAGCTTCTTGGGCGCCAGCGCGTACTTCTGCATGTTGTAGAAGCCACCGCCGTGCACGGCCCATTGCTCGCCGCCCACGCCCTTGTCGAGCGATTCCTGGTCCTGCGGCTTCTCGAGGCTGTTGTCCAGCATCACGAAGTAGAAGGAGGCGCCGATCCAGGCGATGGCGGTGATGACGTGGACCCAGCGCAGCAGCAGGTTGGCCCAGTCGAGGTAGTAGCTTTCCATATGCTTCTCTCTCAACCCGATTGGCGCGTGGGGGCGCCAAGGAAGGGTTTCAGCCTGCTCACCACCGCGGGCGCTGTAAGCAGAGAAAGTGCCGCGAACGCAGG
The DNA here is from genome assembly GCF_003952185.1 of Variovorax sp. 679. GTDB lineage: Bacteria > Pseudomonadota > Gammaproteobacteria > Burkholderiales > Burkholderiaceae_C > Variovorax. The sequence continues at coordinate 345,630 of NZ_RXFS01000001.1, forward strand.
CTCCATGAAATGGGCCTCGCTCCGCTGCGGCTTGTTGTGGACCGAAAGTGTATACAGTTTTGGCAAGGGACGGGGCGGTTTTTTGGGGCGCGACCGCCGGGAAAACCCTGTTCAGCCCAGCGATTGCAACAACTGTGCCGCCACCGCCACGGCAATCACCTCGGGCTCCTTGCCCGTGATGCCGGGTACGCCGATCGGGCAGGTGATGCGGGCCAGCTCGTCGGCCGTGAAGCCGCGTGCTTCCAGCCGATGGCTGAAGGTGGCCCACTTGGTCTTGCTGCCGATCAGGCCGACGTAGGGCAGGTCGTTGCGCTCGCGCAGACGCTTCAGGCAGGCGATGACGATGTCGAGGTCTTCGGCATGGCTGAAGCTCATGATGAGCACGCGGCTGCCCGGCATCAGCGCGGCCACGGCGTCCTGCACGGGCTCGGAATGTTCGGTGTCGATCTGCGCGGGCAGTTCGTCGGGGAAGACGCCATCGCGGCTGTCGATCCAGCGCACCGAGAACGGCAGCGCGGCCAGCAGGCGCGCCAGCGCGGCGCCCACATGGCCGCCGCCGAACAGCGCCACCGGCTTGAGCTGCGCGACCAGCTCACGTTGCAACGCCGGCGCATCGGCCGCGGTGATGCGCTGGTACGACAGGAACATCACCCCGCCGCAGCACTGCCCCAGGCTGGGCCCGAGCGGATAGCGCTGGATGCCGTCGAAGGGCTCGCGCGTGCCGCCCAGCATCTCGCGCGCTTCCTTCGTGGCCTGGAATTCGAGCTGCCCACCGCCGATGGTGGCCGTCAGCGCATCGGGCCACACCGCCATCCAGGTGCCGGCCTCGCGCGGCGCAGAGCCCTGCGTGGACTCGACGCGCACCAGCACGCCGTCTTCATGGCGAAGACGCGCGAGCAGTTGGTCGACAGCGCCGCTCATCGTGATCGATACCTTCGGTTGCCGGGCGCGCGATGACTCACGGTATAAACCCGGCCATGAATCGCCAGCTTACGCCCCGCCGCCTCGCCCTTGCAGCCTCTCTTCTTTCGGCCCTCTGGCTCGCGGGCTGCGGCTCCACCGGCTCGGTACCCGGCCAGTTGAGCGGGGCAAGCGGCGACGTCGGCGCAGGCCCCACGCCGCGCGCATCCAACGCATCCACCGCCCGCGACTACCGCCGCGACGCCGCCCGCCACATCTACGACACCAACCGCTCGCGTGTCTACAAGGGCCAGCTGCCGCCGATGCTCTACGCCGTCGGCACGCTCGAAGTGCAGATCGACACGAGCGGCAAGGTGCGCTCGATGCGCTGGCTGCGCGCGCCCAAGCACGCGCCCGAGGTGATCGCCGAGATCGAACGCACGGTGCTGAAGGCCTCGCCCTTCCCGCCGGCAACGCGCCTGGGCGCCGTCACCTGGACGGACACCTGGCTGTGGGACGAAAGCGGGCGTTTTCAACTCGACACCTTGACAGAAGGCCAGCAGCAAGGGGACTGACCTCAGGACCCGCGGTACGTGGAATAGCTCCACGGACTCACGAGCAGCGGCACGTGATAGTGCTGGTCGGTGTGCGCCACGCCGAAGTCCAGCGACACCTTGTTCAGGAAGTTCGGCTCCGGCAGCTTGACGCCGCGGGTCTTGAAGTAGCCGGCCACGTCGAACACCAGCCGGTAGGTGCCGACCTTCAGCGAGTTGTTGTCGTAGAGCGGACCGTCGCTGCGGCCGTCCGAATTCAGCGTGAAGCGCTTCACCAGCGTGGCGGCGTCTGCGTCTGTGGTGTACAGCGCGACCTCCATGCCGGCCGCGGGGCCGCCGTGCATCGTGTCCAGTACGTGGGTGCTCAGGCCCATGGGGCTCTCCTTGGAAGTCCGAAAGTCGGATGTTGGGGGCTCGGGAAATTCCGGTGGACAAAAGTGTATACAGTTACCGGCTTTGGGTCTATCATGAAAAACATGGAGTCCTCCACCACCCGTTCGATCGTCGATGCCCTCACGAAGGCCATCGTCGAGCACCGGCTGCAGCCCGGCACCAAGCTGGCCGAGCAGAAGCTGGCCGATCACTTCGGCGTCTCGCGCACGCTGGTGCGTCAGGCGCTGTTCCAGCTCTCCCAGAACAAGCTGATACGCCTCGAACCCGCGCGCGGCGCCTTCGTGGCCGCGCCCGCGGTCGACGAGGCCAAGCAGGTGTTCGCCGTGCGCCGCATGCTCGAGGCCGAGATGACGCGCGAGTTCGTGCGCACCGTCACGCCCGCCAAGATCAAGGCGCTGAAGGAGCACGTGGCGCTCGAGAAGTCCGCCGTGTCCGGCGAAGACATCTCGGGCCGCACCGAGCTGCTGGGCGACTTCCATGTGCGCATGGCCGAGCTCATGGGCAACCAGGTGCTGGCGCAGATCCTGGGCGAGCTCATCTCGCGCTGCGCCCTCATCACGCTGATGTACCAGAGCACCAGCGCGGCCGAGCACTCCAACGACGAGCACGCCGACATCGTGAAGGCGCTGGCCGCGCGCGACGAAGAACGCGCCGTGCGCCTCATGACCGAACACCTCGAGCACGTCGAGGCCAACCTCACCTTCGACCGCAAGGTCCCGACCAACGACATCTCGCTGGCGCTGTCCTGATCCACACAATGACCGTCTACGACTCCACCCTGCCCTACCCGCGCGACCTGATCGGCTACGGCCGCAACCCGCCCCATGCGCAATGGCCCGGCGGCGCGCGCGTTGCCGTGCAGTTCGTGCTGAACTACGAGGAAGGCGGCGAGAACGCCACGCTGCACGGCGACGCGGGCTCCGAGCAGTTCCTCTCCGAGATGTTCAACCCGGCGAGCTTTCCCGACCGGCACATCAGCATGGAAGGCATCTACGAGTACGGCTCGCGCGCCGGCGTGTGGCGCATCCTTCGCGAGTTCGGGAAGCGCAGGCTCCCGCTCACCGTGTTCGGCGTCGGCATGGCGCTGGAGCGCTACCCCGAGCTGACCGCCGCCTTCAAGGAACTGGGCCACGAGATCGCCTGCCACGGCTGGCGCTGGATCCACTACCAGAACCTCGACGAAGCCACCGAGCGCGAGCACATGCGCCTGGGCATGGAAGCCATCGAGAAGCTCACCGGCGAGCGCGCACTGGGCTGGTACACCGGTCGCGACAGCCCGCGCACCCGCCGCCTCGTGGCCGACTACGGCGGCTTCGAGTACGACAGCGACTACTACGGCGACGACCTGCCCTTCTGGATGAAGGTGCAGAAGACCGACGGCAGCGTGGTGCCGCAACTCATCGTGCCCTACACGCTCGACTGCAACGACATGCGCTTCGCGCTGCCGCAGGGCTACTCGCACGCAGACCCGTTCTTCCAGTACATGAAGGACACCTTCGACGCGCTCTACGCCGAAGGCGATCCGAATGGAGACAACAGCCCGAAGATGATGAGCATCGGCATGCACTGCCGCCTGCTCGGACGCCCCGGGCGCATCACCGCGCTGCAGCGCTTCCTCGATCACATCGCCAAGCACGACAAGGTGTGGGTCTGCCGCCGCGTCGACATCGCGCGCCATTGGAAGCAGGCGCACCCCTTCGAAGCCGGAGCCGCATCATGAGCCTCACCATCGCCCAACTCAACGCCGCCGCGCCGGCCGAAGCCGTCGCGCTGCTCGACGGCATCTACGAGCACTCGCCCTGGATCGCCGAGCGCGCCCTCGCCGCTCGCCCCTTCCGCACGGTCGCACACCTCAAGCACGCGCTGGTGCAGGCGCTGGCCGGCTCGTCGGCTGACGAGCAGATCGGCCTGATCCGCGCCCACCCCGAGCTCGCCGGCAAGGCCATGGTCAGCAAGACGCTGACGGCCGAATCGACCAACGAGCAGAGCAAGGCGGGCCTGACCGACTGCACGCCCGAGGAGTTCGCGAAGATCCAGCAGCTCAACGCCGACTACAACGCGAAGTTCGGCTTCCCGTTCATCCTCGCGGTGCGCGGCCCGCGCGGCACGGGGCTGGCCAAGCGCGAGATCATCGAGACCTTCGCGCGCCGGCTGTTCAACCACCCCGACTTCGAACTCGGCGAGGCGCTGCGCAACATCCATCGCATCGCCGAGATCCGCCTGGACGACAAGTTCGCCGCCAACATCGCGCTCGGCAACGACGTATGGGACTGGCAGGAACAACTGTCGGTACACACCGACCCCGGCTACGCCGAGAAGGGTCAGCTCACCGTCACCTACCTGACCGATGCGCACCGCGCCTGCGCCGCGCAGATCTCGGGCTGGATGCGCGACGTGGGTTTCGACTCGGTGCATATCGACGCGGTCGGCAACGTGGTCGGCCGCTATGAAGCCGCAGGCTTCATCGAAGGTTCTGGCGCAACGCCCGACGCAAAGACGCTGCTCACCGGTTCGCACTACGACACCGTGCGCAACGGCGGCAAATACGACGGCCGCCTCGGCATCTTCGTACCGATGGCCTGCGTGCGCGAACTCAAGCGCCAGAACAGGCGCCTGCCCTTCGCCTTCGAGGTGGTGGGCTTCGCCGAGGAGGAAGGCCAGCGCTACAAGGCGACCTTCCTGGGTTCGGGCGCGCTCATCGGCCACTTCGACCAACGCTGGCTCGACCAGAAGGACGTCGACGGAATCACCATGCGCGAGGCCATGCAGCACGCCGGCCTGAAGCAGGAAGACATCCCGAAGATCCAGCGCGACCCGGCACGCTACCTGGGCTTCGTCGAGGTGCACATCGAACAGGGCCCGGTGCTCACCGAGCTCGACCTGCCGCTGGGCATCGTCACCTCCATCAACGGCAGCGTGCGCTACGTGGGCGAGGTGATCGGCATGGCCAGCCACGCCGGCACCACGCCGATGGACCGCCGCCGCGACGCGGCAGCCGCCGTGGCCGAACTGATCCTCTACACCGAACAGCGCGCGGCGAAAGACGGCGACTCGGTCGGCACCGTCGGCATGCTCGAAGTGCCCAGCGGCTCCATCAACGTGGTGCCGGGGCGCTGCAAGTTCAGCCTAGACCTGCGCGCGCCCAACAATGCACAGCGCGACGCACTGGCCACCGACGTGGTCAACGCGCTGAAGGACATCTGCGAGCGCCGCGGCGTACGCTACGAACTCGAGGAAACGATGCGCGCCGCCGCCGCGCCCAGCGCGCCGGCCTGGCAGCAGCGCTGGGAGAAGGCCGTCGATGCGCTGGGCATTCCGCTCTTCCGCATGCCCAGCGGCGCCGGCCACGACGCCATGAAGCTGCACGAGGTGATGCCGCAGGCAATGCTGTTCGTGCGCGGCATCAACTCGGGCATCAGCCACAACCCGCTCGAATCGAGCACCAACGACGACATCCAGCTCGCGGTACAGGCCTTCCAGCTGCTGCTGGACAACCTCGCCGCCGAACAAGCCCACTGATTCACAGAAGAAAAATCATGACCGACTACGCAAAGCTCGACGCCTGGATCGACGCCCACTTCGACGAGGAAGTGAAATTCCTGCAGCAACTGGTGCAGGTGCCCACCGACACCCCGCCCGGCAACAACGCGCCGCACGCCGAGCGCACCGCCGAACTGCTGAACGACTTCGGCCTCGAGGCCGAGAAGCACGCCGTGCCCGCGCAGGAAGTGAAGGACTACGGCCTCGAATCGATCACCAACCTGATCGTTCGCCGCAAGTACGGCAACGGCGGCCGCACCGTGGCCCTGAATGCGCACGGCGACGTGGTGCCTCCCGGCGAAGGCTGGACGCACGACCCGTACGGCGGCGAGATCGTCGACGGCAGCCTCTACGGCCGCGCCGCCGCCGTCAGCAAGAGCGACTTCGCCAGCTTCACCTTCGCGCTGCGCGCACTGGAAGCGGTCGCGAAGCCAACCAAGGGCAGCATCGAGCTGCACTTCACCTACGACGAGGAATTCGGCGGCATCCTGGGTCCGGGCTGGCTGCTCGAGAAGGGGCTGACCAAGCCCGACCTGATGATCGCGGCCGGCTTCAGCTACGAAGTGGTCACGGCGCACAACGGCTGCCTGCAGATGGAAGTGACGGTGCACGGCAAGATGGCCCACGCCGCCGTACCGGCCACCGGCATCGACGCACTGCAGGGTGCAACGAAGATCCTGAACGCGCTGTACGCGCAGAACACGCTCTACAAGCAGGTCACGTCGAAGGTCGAGGGCATCACGCACCCGTACCTCAACGTCGGCCGCATCGAGGGCGGCACCAACACCAACGTGGTTCCGGGCAAGGTGGTGTTCAAGCTCGACCGCCGCATGATCCCCGAGGAGAACCCGGTCGAGGTCGAAGCCACCATCCGCAAGGTGATCGCCGACGCAGCCGCCGGGAGCGAAGGCATCACGATCGAGATCAAGCGCCTGCTGCTGGCCAACTCGATGAAGCCGCTGGCCGGCAACAAGCCGCTGGTCGACGCGATCCAGAAGCATGGCGGCGAGCTGTTCGGCGAGCCCGTCAAGGCCATGGGCACGCCGCTGTACACCGACGTGCGCCTGTACGTGGAAGCCGGCATTCCGGGCGTGATCTACGGCGCCGGCCCGCGCACCGTGCTCGAGTCGCATGCCAAGCGCAGCGACGAACGCGTGGTGCTCGAGGACCTGCGCCGCGCCACCAAGGTGGTCGCGCGCACGCTCAGCGACCTGCTCGCCTGAGCGGTTTCAGCCCGCCCCGGCGGGCGCGGGCGCCGAACGCGCGGCGGCCCACGCCATCACCTGGGGCAACGGCGCGGGCCGTGCCAGGTGATAGCCCTGCACCAGTCCGCAACCCAGCCCGCGCAGCACATCGAGCTCGGCCTGCGTCTCCACCCCTTCGGCGACCACCTGGACGCCCAGCGAGTGGCCGAGCTGGACGATGGCATCCACCAGCACCTCGTTGCCCGGCGAGGACGACAGGTCGAGGATGAAGCTGCGGTCGATCTTCACCTGCCGCACGTACTCGCTGCGCAGCGACGCCAGCGACGAGAAGCCCACGCCGAAGTCGTCGACCACGATCACCACGCCCGCGGCCGAGAGCGCGCTCAGCCGGCCGCGCGTGGCATGGGTGTCGAGCGCCACCTCTTCCGTGATCTCGATCTGCAGGCGGCGCGGCGCGACGCCGCGTACCTTCAGCATGCCAAGCACGATGTCGTCCACCGCCAGCTGCGCCATCTCGCGCGGCGAGACATTGACCGCCACCGGCACGCCCGCCAGGCTCGAGCCTGCCGCCTCCAGCTGGCGCATGCCCCGGCAGACCTCGTCGACCAGATGCCGCAGCAGCGGCTCGGCCACGCCGGTGCTCGCGGCCGCATGGATCACTTCTTCCGGCGCGATATGTCCGTGGCGCGGGTGGTTCCAGCGCATCAGCGCCTCGAGGCTGTGGACCTCGCTGCCGTCGCTGGTCATGATCGGCTGGTACCACACGCCGATGTCGCGCGTCTCGATGGCATGGAGCAGGTCGCGCTCCACGTCCCGGCGCGTCGCGAGCCGCTGGTTGAGTCCCTTGTCGAAGACCTGGTAGCGGTTGCGCCCGGTGCGCTTGGCCTCGTGCAGGGCCTCGTCGGCAAAGCTGAGCATGTCGGCGATCTCGGCCTCGCCCGAGGCAGAGATGGAGATGCCGATGCTCACGCCCAGGTGGCCGCCGTAGTGCGCCGTGGCGAAGGAGATCGAGCGGATCAGCGTCTGCGCGATCGCGGCGGGCGCGTACCGCTCGTCGCGCAGGCAATAGAGCACCGCAAACTCGTCGCCGCCCCAGCGGCCCAGCACGGCCTGCATCTCGGCGGTCTCGCGCCGCAGCCAGCCGGCCACGTCCTGCAGCACGCGGTCGCCGACCTTGTGGCCGAAGGCGTCGTTCACCGCCTTGAAGCCGTCCAGGTCCAGCAGCAGCAGGCCGTACTGGCGGCCGTCGGGCTCGGTGATATGCAGCGTCGCTGCTTCGGTGAAGCCTTCGCGGTTGAGCAGGCCGGTGAGCGAGTCGTGCGAGGCCCGGAAAGCCAGCTGCTGCGCGGCATCGAGCGACTTCGCATGCGCCATCCGCAGCTGGGCGGCCATCGCGGTGGCTGCATTGCGGATGCGGCTTCCCTCGCGGAAAGTCCTGTCGCTGTGCAGCGCGCCACGCACCAGCGCCGCGAGGTACAGCAGCACCATCGCCGCCAGGCTCAGGTTGTCGAAGCCGCCCGCGAAGGCGAGGCTGCCCGCCACCGACAGCAGCGCCGGCACGATGAAGCTGACCGGCACGAACACATACGCGATGCCGTAGGTGACGGAGCCCGCGCAAATGCCGCACACCACCGTCAGGTAGAACACCGCCTGGGGCGAGGAGTAGCCGTCGCAAAGCAGCGGGACGAGCGCCCAGACGCAGCCCGACACTCCGGCCATGACCGCGGCGGCCCGCAAGTGCCACTCGACGGGGCGCCCCTTCGACGAAGTCGCGACACCGCTTTCGGGCACGACCCCGGGCCACGGCGCGAACGGCCAGCGGCTGACGTAGCTGCGCACCCCGTTCACCACGAGCGACAGAAGCAGCCAGCTGAGCCCTTCGAAGGCGCGGCCGGCGTGGAACGCGACCAGCGCCGCGGTGCAGCTCAGCACCACGTTGATGGGAATGGCCGACAGCACGGTGCGGCGCACCGCCACCATCTGGTCGGTGCGCACCATGCGCGACAGCACCTCATCGTCGACGGACTCGGTGAGCGGAGTTGCGGGCGCGCTGGGAATCATGGAAGGCGCACAGTTTATAGAGGGCGCGCCTCCCCGGCCGGCAAGCCAGCCGTCATCTTTTCGATGGGCATGAAAACAACGAACTTTCGTTTCAATTTCATAGATCCGTCATGACACCCTTCCAGACTCGGCGGCTTTCCCGGACACGCGCACTTCAGGTGCGCGTCATTTTTTCGACCGCCATGTCCATCCTTCCGATCATTCACTCGACTCCCCTCCCGTTCCGCCGCTCGCTGTTCTCCACCCTTGCCGTCGGCACGCTCATGCTGGCCGGCTGCGGCGGCGGAGGCTCCAGCGGCCCGGCCTTCTTCCCCGTGGCAACCGGCACTCCGCCGGCCGTCGCCCCAGCCCCCGCACCTGCTCCCGCCGCCGATCCCGGGCCGTCAGCACCGGCCGGCCGCTGGACAGTGGGCGACCTGCACATCCACACGATGCAGTCGGACGACACGCAGCAGATCTCCACGCTCGACCAGGTGCTGGCCAAGGCCTTCGACCAGTTCGGCCTCGACTGGGCCGCGCTGTCCGACCACCTGCGCCTTTCCTCCTATGACAACAACGGCAACAAGCTGGCGGTGCAGATTCCGTTCTCGGAAGGCATGGCCAAGTACCAGGTGCCGCGCATCAAGGCGCTGCAGGCCGGCGGCAAGTACGCGAACAAGACGATCTTCGCGTCCTTCGAATGGGACATGCCCTCGCACGACCACGGCAACGTCGGCATCCTGACCGACAACCCCATGTCGGACGCCGCGCTCAAGGCCGCGAACCAGTTCGAATACCTCTTCACCAACCGCGACCCCGCGCTGTTCCCCGCCGCCGACGTCGCCGCCTGGGGCCCGAAGGCCGGCACCGGCTACAACACGCATGCCGAAACGCTGGCCGCGATCGCCTGGCTCAAGAAGAACTACCCCGACACCAGCTATCTGCAGATCAACCACCCGTCGCGCAACCCCGGCAAATACACGATCGCCCAGCTGCGCGAGATGAACGACCTCGCGCCGAACATCGTGTTCTCGCTCGAAGGCATGGTCGGCAACCAGATGGAACCCGACCGCGGCGGCTACAACAGCGCCTACATCGCGGCCAACCTGCCCAATCGCACCTATGGCGGCGTCGACTACCTCGTTGCCAAGCTCGGCGGCACCTGGGATTCGCTGCTGTCCGAAGGCCGCCGCATCTGGAACGTGGCCGACTCCGACTACCACTTCACCACTTCGCAGGGACAGTACAGCAGCGGCTACGCGCCGGGCGAGTACGCGAAGAATCACCTGTGGGGCGACATCAAGGATCCAAAGTCGCTGCTCGCGGCAATGCGCACCGGCAAGCTCTTCGCGGTGAACGGCGGCCTGATCGACGCGCTCGACTTCAAGGTGCAGAGCGCCAAGGGCGCAGGCGAGATGGGCTCGGAAGTGGCGGCCAGGACGGGCGAAGACCTGAAGATCACCATCCGCTTCAAGAGCCCCGAGCGCAACAACTTCGAATACCAGCTCGGCAGCGGCCTCTTCGCCAACGTGAAGCCGGTGGTCGACCACATCGACCTGATCGTGGGCGACGTGACCGGGCCCGAGCTCCCAGGCACGCCGGGCTATTCGCGCGACACCAACCCGTCGACGCGCGTGCTCAAGCGCTTCACACGCAGCGACTGGAAGCTCGATGCCGACGGCTACTTCGCAGTGAGCTACACGGTGAAGGCCGGCAACAACCAGTACTTCCGCCTGCGCGGCACCAACCTGGGAACCGACGTGCCCAACGAAACCGCCGCCGGCGAGCCGCTGCCCGACGCGCAGACCACCGGCACCGACAACGTGGCGCGCTTCAACGCGATCAACGCACGCAACTACAGCGACCTCTGGTTCTACTCGAACCCGGTTTTCGTGAAGGTCGCGGCGCAGTAAGTAGCGGCCGGCACCCGCACCGGGGTTGCCCCGGTGCGGGTGTCTTCAATGCCGGTCAGCTCTTCGGCGCGGGCGCCTCGGGCATCGCCGAGGAGTGGTGATGCGCGATCAGCCACTGGCCGTTCACCCACTCGTAGACGTAGGTGTAGCGCGCATGCACGGTGCCGCCGTCCTTGAAGCGGAAGGTGTAGGTGCCGACGTCCTGCGCCACGTTGCAGCCGATCTTGACGATGCGCTTGTCGATCTTTCCCTGCGGCTCGCTCTTGAGGAACTTGACGAAGTAGTCGCGGATTTCCGCCGGGTTGGTGCGCGGCTGGTTCGACACGGTCGGCAGCAGCACGCCGTCGGGTGCGTAGTTGGCCACCACCTTGTCGGGGTCCAGCGTGCGCAGCGAGTTGTTCCAGCGGTCGAACAGCGCGGCCACCTGCGCCTGGTCCGTCGGCGCGCAGGCGACCGAACCCGCCCCCTGTGCCAGCGCACCGGTGGCAAGAGCGAGAGAAACAATGCCGAGGGCGGCGCTGGCGGCGAGACTTGTCTTCACGGAGATTCCTTGCTTTGAAAGTAGTTGCGGAACACCGGTGTCGGCCGGTGCTGCACCGCATTCGCGAGGCAGGAATCAAGTCTCCGGCGCAAGGATGAACAGCACCCGTGCGCAGCGATGAACGCGAGTTGAAGCGCAGATGAACAACGGATTAACGCCCGCCCCCCGGCAAGGCCTGAGCGCTCAGTCTTCCCGCGCGTCGAGCCGGTAGCCGAAGCCGCGCACGGTCTTGAGCAGGGCGAGCGCATGGCCCTCGTCGATCTTGGCCCGCAGGCGGCGCACGTAGACGTCGACCACGTTGGTCAACGGATCCTCGTTGGTGCCCCACACGTTCGAGAGGATGCGTTCGCGGCTGTACACGCGCCCCGGCGCGCTCATCAGCAGCTCCAGGAAGGCCAGCTCCTTCGCCGTCAGCGCAATCGGCTGCCCCGCCCGCGTGACCTGCATGCGCTCGCGGTCCAGCACCAGGTCGGCCACCTGCAGGCTGGTCGCCTTCACACGCTGCTCGCGTCCGCGCCGCAGCAGCGCCTCGATGCGCGCGAGCAGCTCCTCGAACGCGAAGGGCTTGGTGAGGTAGTCGTCCGCCCCGAGCCGCAGGCCGTTGACCTTGTCTTCCAGCGAGCTCATCGCCGTGAGCATCAGCACGGGCACGTGATGGCCTTCGGCGCGCATCGTCTGGCACAGCTCCAGGCCGCTGAGGCCGGGCAGCATCAGGTCGAGGATGAGCAGCGCCGGCTCGCCGCCGCGCGCCATCGCCAGGCCGTCGGTGCCGGTGCGGGCCAGCTGCACGCCGTAGCCTTCGGCGCGCAGGCCGCGCTGCAGGAAATCGGCCACGCGCGGATCGTCTTCGACCACGAGGATGTTGTTCATGCGGCCTCCGGCGTCGCTGAAAGAACGGCACCGTCGCTGCGGGGCAGCCGGATGCGAACCGTGGTGCCGACCGACGGCTCGCTGTCGATGTCGATGCGGCCCTCGTGCGCAGCGACGATGGCCTGCGCGATCGACAGGCCGATGCCCGTGCCCTCGACCCGGTGCGCCCGCGCACGCTGCCCGCGCGTGAAGCGCTGGAACACCGTGGGCAGCTCGTCGGCATCGATGCCGATGCCCTTGTCGCGCACCGCGATCTCCACGCATCCGTCGTCGAGTTCGCGACAGCCGATCCTGACCTCTCCGCCGGCATGCGAATAGCGCACCGCGTTATCGAGCACGATGACCAGCGCCTGTCGCAGCCGGTCGGCATCGGCATGAACGTGCAGCACGCCCGGCTGCGCGTCCTGCGGGGTGTCCAGGCGCACGCCCACGCCGTGCAGCGCGCCCAGCGCCTCGGCCTGCTCCGTGGCGTCGCCCACCAGCAGGCCGAGGTCGACCCGCCCCTGCCGCATGACGAGCTGGTCGGCCTCGGCGCGCGCAATCAGCATCAGGTCGTCGATCACGCGCGCGAGCTGCTCCACACCGCCGACGATGCGCGACAGCGTCAGCTTGTATTCGGCCAGCGGCTTGTCGGCGCCGCGCAGCGCGATCTCGGCTTCGCCGCGGATGGCGGTGGCCGGCGTGCGCAGCTCGTGGCTCAGGTCGGCGAACAGCTGGCGGCGGCGCTGGTCGATGTTCTGCAACGTGACGTGAGCGGTCTGCAGCTCGGCCGTTCGAGCGTCCACCGCTTCCTCCAGCTTGTGCCGGGCCGCCTCCGCATCGCTCCTGCGCTGCTGCAGTTCGGCGGCCATCGCGTTGAAATGCTCCGCAACCTGGCCGAACTCGTCGCCCGAGCCGACCGCCATGCGATGGTCCATGCGGCCCGCCTGCAGGGCCTGCGTGCCGGTCAGCAGTCCGGCGATGGGCGCCTGCAGCCGCCGGTTCAGCCGAATGGCGAGCAACACCGCGGCGGCCAGGGTCAGCACCGCGAGGCCGATGGCCTGCAGGCGCAGCACCTCCAGGGCACTCTCGGTGGCCAGCCGCGCGGCCGGCACCGCCTGCTTCTGGCGCTCGATCGCACCGTTGACGAGTTCGCGCAGGTCGCGCCCGCGCGTCACGTCGAACACCTGGTTGATCTGCTGCCACACCGAGGAAAATTCCGCCCCCTGCTCCAGCGGCGCGAGCTGCAGCAGACGGGCCTGCACCTCGGCGATGTTGGCGTCGAGCAGGTCGATGCTGGATGCGAGATGAGTCACGGCTTCGGGAATCGGCGTGCCTCGTATCGAGTTCACCGTGGTCCACCAGGCCAGGTCGCGCTGCGTCAGCTCCCGCAGACTGGCCGCGCTGGAACGCATGCCTGCCAGCCAGCGGTCGCGTGCCTCGATGGGCGCGTCGCCGTTCATCAGCCGCAACGAGGCCCAGACCCGCAACCGCTGCTTGTTGGCGGAAAGCTCCAGCAGGTCGGACTGGATGTCGCTCGCCAGCCGGCTGTGCTGCGCGTAGAAATTGACGCGCTGGGAGCCGAGATAGATGAACACGGCCTGCACGCAGACCAGCGCGACGAGCGCCGCGAAGGCCAGCGAAAGCCGCGAGCGGAACTTGATTGAAGGCATCGGTCGGGTCGAGGCGAACGCCTGCTTTGAAGGGTGCGAAGAATAGCCCATGCCTCCGTGCCATCCGGAATTCATCGATTTCGTCGATGCTTGTTTGACCATGGCATCGATGTTTGCGATGCTCGCCGGATGATCAGCGAACTCAAGACCTTCATCGCGGTGTGCAAGCTCGGCACCTTCGCGGCGGCCGGCGACCGCATCGGCCTCACGCAGTCGGCGGTGAGCAGCCAGATGAAGCGCCTCGAAGAGGCCCTGGGCTTCGAGCTCTTCGATCGCACCGGCCGCTCGGCCACGCTGAACGTGGCGGGGCAGACGACGCTGCCGCGCGCGGAAGAAATCTGCGCCCTCTTCGCCAGTCTCGGCGAGCTTCCCCAAGGCGATGCCGCGCAGGGCCTTCTTCGCATCGGCTCGATCGCCTCGTCACAGCCCACGCTGCTGGCACGCGCGCTCGAACAATTCCGCAAGTCCTTTCCGCTCGTGCGGGTGCATGTGTCGCCCGGTGTTTCGATGCGCCTGATGGACGAACTCGACGCCGGCAAGATCGATGCGGCCGTCATCATCCGCCCGCCCTTCGGCATGCCCGCTGACCTGACGTGGCAGCCGCTGGTGCAGGAGCCCTTCGTGCTGGCCGTGCCCAAGACCCTGCCCGCCACCCGGGACTGGCGCGCGCTACTCCAGGTGCAACCGTTTCTTCGCTACGACAGGGCGTCTTTCGGAGGGCGGATGGTCGAGGCCTTCCTTCGCCGCGAGGGGCTTTCGGTCAACGACGCGATCGAGGTCGACGAGATCCCCGGGCTGATCCACCTAGCGTCACGCGGACTGGGCGTGGCGCTGGTGCCGATGGTCGAGGCTCATCTTCCGCTGCCGGAGGGCGTGCGCATCGTCACGCTCGGCGACGCCACCTTCCATCGAGAGATCGGCCTGCTTCAGCGCAAGCCCCAGGCCAGCCCGCCGATGGTCGCGCACTTCGCCCGATGCCTGCGCGACGCGGCCGAAACAGCGCCGAAGAAGCGCCGGCGCGCGACGTAGGCTCGCGCCTCACTCGCCCGGTATGCGGGGCGGGTTCAGCTCCACGCGATGGGCCGCCTTCTTGCGCATGCGGATGTTGAGCATTTCCACGCTCAACGAGAAAGCCATCGCGAAATACACGTATCCCTTGGGCACATGATGGTCGAAGCCCTCGGCGACGAGCACCACGCCCACGACCACCAGGAAGGACAGCGCCAGCATCTTGATGGTGGGATGGGCGGAGACGAAGCGGCCGATCGGGCCGGCGAACAGCATCATCAGCAGCACCGAGACGATCACCGCCGCGATCATGACGCGCACGTCGTCCACCATGCCCACGGCGGTGATGATCGAGTCGAGCGAGAACACCAGGTCGATGATCATGATCTGCAGGATCACCGATGAGAAGCTCGCCTTGGCCACGCTCTGCTTCTGCTCGTGCTCGCCCTCCAGCGACTGGTGCACTTCGCTCGTGCTCTTCCAGATCAGGAACAGCCCGCCCAGGATGAGGATCAGGTCGCGGCCCGAGATCGCCTGGTTGAACACGGTGAAGAGCGGCGCCACGAGGCCGACGATCCACGCGAGCACCAGCAGCAGGCCGATGCGCATGAACATGGCCATGAAGAGGCCAATGCGCCGCGCGAACTCCCGCTGGGCCAGCGGCAGCTTGTCGACCAGGATCGAGATGAAGATGATGTTGTCGATCCCGAGGACCAGCTCCAGCGCGGTCAGAGTGGCGAAGGCGATCCAGACCTGGGGGTCGGTAAGAAGTTCGAGCATGGGCGCGGCTGTGTTGCGTCAACGCGCGGTCGGCGACCGCGGCGGGCGAGCGCATCTTAAAGGTGGGCGCGCGCGGAACGCCAGCGCCCCCTCGGCCCATGGGCCCATGGGCCCATGAGCGGTTACTCGCTCAGCGGGCGAAGAGCGAATCCAGGTTCGCGAACGACTTCATCTCGATGGCGTTGCCGGAAGGATCCATGAAGAACATCGTCGCCTGCTCTCCGGGCTCGCCCTTGAAGCGGATGTACGGCTCGATGACGAATTCGGTGCCGCGCGCCACGAGCTTGTCGGCCATGGCCTGCCATTGCGCCATGGGGACGATCGCGCCGAAGTGGCGCACCGGTACGTCGTGGCCGTCGACCGGGCTGCTCTGGCGATGCCCGCATTCTTCGGGCGCCAGGTGCGCCACGATCTGGTGGCCGTAGAAATCGAAGTCGACCCATTCGGGCGCGCTGCGGCCCTCGGGGCATCCCAGCAGGCCGCCGTAGAAGGCGCGCGCCTCGGCGATGTCGCGCACGGGGAACGCGAGGTGAAAGGGAATGCGGGGGGTTGCGTTGCTCATGAAGCTTTCCATCAGGGGCAGGGATGGATGCGACTTTAGGCAGCGCATTTCACAATCGAAAGCGATATATTTTTCCGCTGAGCAACACGGATTTCGATCAATCGATCACTTGATTCGATGCGAGGCAGCTGCCGGGCAGGCCGGCGCCAACGCCCCGCCACGGCAACCTCATGGCGACGCACGAAGCGAAGGTGCCTGGTCCGACCTGCAGTTCGTCGGCCAATCCGCGCCAGTCCAGTTCACCGTGCAATCCGCCTCATGGTCGATCACCTGGCAAAGACCTTCCGTGCTTTTTGCACCCGCTACCGAGTAGGTCCCATCCCGCTCGCTGATGACCGCCTTGGCCTGTTCCCTGGTGAAGCCGAATGCACCGGGAGCTCCGTTCGCGACGCGGGCCGTCAGGTTGCATGCGAGCAAGGTGATCGAGTGCAGGGCGACACCGGCACTCAGACGCCCCGACGCCTTGGAGATTCGCAGCACGTCCCGGCTCGAGGGGAAATCCAGCGCCACGTCAGTACGGCCCGAGCGCCGCACTGTCGAATTCGCCGCGTTGGAGAACACCCGGACGAACCCCAGGGCCTCGTCGTCCTGCATGACCCGGATGATCGGGGGATTCTTCCTCTGCATCACGACTTCTCCCGGGTTCTCGTGCTGCAGCTTTCGCAGCCACGTCCAGCCGCTCACCGGCGACGTGTTGAAGGCGTATGCGATCTTCACGTCCTTGCTGATGTATGCGGCCAGTTGCGCCATGCTGCCCCCCAGGGAATGTCCGGCCGTGTAGATCTCGACACCCGGGGCTTCCGCTTTCAACTCCTCGATGACCTCCTTCAACCCGGCCCTGGCCTGCATGAACTGCTGTGGTTCGAGATTCAGCGCCATCGCCAGGTTCGCCTCCCAATCGGGCAGGAACTGGCCGCTGTAGTTCTCGGTCCCGCGGAAGACGATGAACGCCTGCGTGATCGCCCCGCCCGGGAGGCGATGGACGAAGGTCTCGTAGTACAGACCTCCCACGGCCTTGCAGCCGACTCCCGAGGGCTTCCAACGCTCCCAATTGCCGGCATCGGCGGAGGAAACCGTCTTGAGCCGCTCCAGCGGATGAAGGTCCGGCTTGTAGACGCAGTCGCCCCGGTTGGCCTCGGGTGCGTACCGCCGGTAGACCACCTTGCTCAGCACCGCGGGCCACGCGACCTGGCCGAGCACTTCGGCCGCGGAGGTTGCCTGCGCCATTTCCTCAGGCGTCCACGGCTTGCGCACTGCGATGGAGGGCGGCGAACCGTCCATCGCCGGTTTCCGGACCTGATCGCCGCCCGCGCCCTCTAGCTGGCGGCTTGAAGAGGAGATCACCGCGCTGTAGCAGTCGGACGCGTCGGCATCCCGGTAGCGATGATCCAGAACGTGCCGTTTTTCAGGTGAAGAGCTGCTGCGGCACTCCTGCGCCTCGCGCCTCATCTCTTCGGCCATCTCGGCGCGGTAGAGCTTCGCCTCGCGGCTGACGGAGAAGAGACCGCAGCCTCCCAATACGGCACAGAAAAGCAGCGCCGCCATGCCCCGGGCGGCACGACCCCAGTTTTCTCTTTTCATCTCCAGCTCCAAGTGTGTGCCGCAGCATAGCGGCGCGCTGCGCCTCGCGGGATCAAGGTCTGCCCTGACGGCATCGACGCGCCTCGGCCCCATCCGGCACCACTGCAACCGCGGTGCATCAGGGAATCCACGGATATATGATTCCTCGGATGGCCTTGATTGAGATCAATTTTTGTATACAAATAACGCATCCGAAAAGCCGGCGCGAAATTTGCGTCAAAAAGAGTCCCAATCCAACTCCACTCGAAAGAGGAAAGACCATGAGCACAGTCGTCAGCCACGCCCCCGCCGGGGCAAGCGAAGCCGGCAATGCGCCGCACGCGGAATCGAACGCCCTCATCAAGCCCGGCTACCACCCGCGCCTGACCAATGAAGACCTCGCTCCGCTGAAGAAGCAGACCTGGGGCCAATACAACATCTTTGCGTTCTGGATGTCCGACGTGCATAGCGTGGGCGGCTACATCACGGCCGGCAGCCTGTTCGCGCTGGGCCTGTCGAGCTGGCAGGTGCTGGTGTCGCTGCTGGTGGGCATCGTGATCGTGCAGATCTTCTGCAACCTGGTGGCCAAGCCCAGCCAGGTGACGGGCGTGCCCTACCCCGTGGTGTGCCGCGCGCCCTTCGGCGTGCTGGGCGCGAACATCCCGGCCATCATCCGCGGGCTGATCGCCGTGGCCTGGTACGGCGTGCAGACCTACCTCGCTTCCGCCGCCTTCATGGTGCTGGCGCTGCACATGGCGCCGGGCCTCGCGCCGTATGCCGAGGTCTCGAAGCACGGCTTCGCGGGCCTGTCCGCCCTCGGCTGGGTCGCGTTCATGGTCATGTGGGTGCTGCAGGCCTTCGTGTTCTGGCACGGCATGGACGCCATCCGCAAGTTCATCGACTGGGCCGGCCCGGCGGTGTACGTGGTCATGGCCATCCTGTGCGGCTGGCTGGTGTGGAAGGCCGGCTGGAGCAAGATCGACCTGAACCTGGGCGGCATCAAGTTCCAGGGCTGGGACGCGCTGCCCGTGATGCTCTCGGCCATCGCGCTGGTGGTGAGCTACTTCAGCGGCCCGATGCTCAACTTCGGCGACTTCTCGCGCTACGGCAAGAGCTTCGAGGCGGTGAAGAAGGGCAACTTCTGGGGCCTGCCGGTGAACTTCGTGTTCTTCTCGCTGCTGACCGTCATCACCACCGCCGCCACGCTGCCCGTTTTTGGTGAACTCATCACCGATCCGGTGCACACCGTGGGCAAGATCGACAGCACCACCGCCGTCGTGCTGGGCGCGCTGACCTTCATGATCGCCACCATCGGCATCAACATCGTCGCCAACTTCGTCTCGCCGGCCTTCGACTTCTCGAACGTGGCGCCCCAGCACATCAGCTGGCGCACGGGCGGCATGATCGCCGCGGTGGGCTCGGTGTTCCTCACGCCCTGGAACCTCTACAACAGCCCCGAGGTCATCCACTACACGCTCGACGTGCTGGGCTCGTTCATCGGCCCGCTGTTCGGCATTCTCATTGCCGACTACTACATCGTGCGCAAGCAGCGCATCGACGTGGACGCGCTCTACAGCATGAGTCCCAAGGGCGAATACTGGTACAGCGGCGGCTACAACCCGAAGGCGATCCAGGCACTGGTGCCGGCGGCCATCGTGCCGATCCTGTGCGTGATGGTGCCGACGCTGCGCGGCGCCGCCAACTATGCGTGGTTCATCGGCATGGGCCTGGGCTTCATCATCTACGCCGTGCTGAACCGCAACGACAAGACTTGAACTTCTGAAGAGAGAAAGGGACCGCGCCGTGCGCATCAAGATCATCAATCCCAACACCACCTGGAGCATGACCGAGAAGATCGGTGCATGCGCCCGCGCGGTGGCGCACGCCGGCACCGAGATCGTCGCCGTGAGCCCGGCCATGGGGCCGGTCTCCATCGAGAGCCACTACGACGAGGCGCTGGCCGTGCCGGGGTTGCTGCAGGAGATCGCGGCGGGCGAGCGCGAAGGCATCGACGGCTACGTGATCGCCTGCTTCGGCGATCCGGGCCTGAAGGCCGCGCGCGAGCTGGCACGCGGCCCCGTCGTGGGCATCGCCGAGGCGGCGATGCACCTGGCCAGCATGATCGGCAGCCGCTTCAGCGTGGTGACCACGCTGGGCCGCACCATCGGGCAGGCCTGGCACCTGGCCGAGATCTACGGCATGGAGCGCTTCTGCGCCAACGTGCGCGCCTGCGAGCTGCCGGTGCTCGAACTGGAGGAGCCCGGCTCGCGTGCGCGCGAGCGCATCGTCGAAGAGTGCCGGCGCGCGCTCGAGGAAGAAGGCTCCGACTGCATCGTGCTCGGCTGCGCCGGCATGACCGACCTGTGCGAACACATCGAGGGCGTGCTCGGCGTGCCCGTGATCGACGGCGTGGCCGCCGGCACCAAGCTCATCGAGTCGCTGGTGGGCCTGAAGCTTCGCACCAGCAAGCGCGGCGAGCTGGCAAAGCCCCTGCCCAAGCCCATCCTTGGTGCGCTCGAGGGCTTCACCCTCAAGTCCTAGGCTCGCCCCCAGGCTGCGCG
The DNA here is from genome assembly GCF_003952185.1 of Variovorax sp. 679. Classification (GTDB taxonomy): domain Bacteria; phylum Pseudomonadota; class Gammaproteobacteria; order Burkholderiales; family Burkholderiaceae_C; genus Variovorax. Next base: position 365,709 of record NZ_RXFS01000001.1, read on the forward strand.
CACTGCGTGTCGCTACGCCAGCCCCCTACCGGGGGGCAACACCTGCGGCCCGGCAAAGCCGGTTCCGCGGTGTTCCTGAAAAGCTCGCCCGGGCCCCTTGCTCCACTGCTAAGCCACAATCAGTGCATGCCCCGCGCCAGTTCCAAATCATCCGCCCTTTCCGCAGCCCCCGTCGCCGCACCGACAGAGAACGGTGCAGCGCCGGTTGACAAGAACAGTTCCATCGAGAGCATCGCCAACGACATCGCCACCGCGATCGTCGAGAAGCGCCTGCCGCCCGGCACCTGGCTGCGCGAGGAGGCGCTGGGCCGGGTGTATTCGGTGAGCCGCACCAAGGTGCGCGCCGCGCTGCTGATGCTGTCGAAGGACAAGCTCATCGAGATGATTCCCGACAAGGGCGCCTTCGTGAGCCAGCCATCGGTGGAAGAAGCCCGCGAGGTGTTCGCGGTGCGCCGCATCCTCGAGAGCGAGGTGGTGCGCCTTTTCATCGCCTCCGCCCGGCCGCGCGACTACCAGGTACTGGAACAGCACATCAAGTTCGAGCGCGCAGCACTGCGCCAGACCACCACCACGGGCACGGTGCGCGAGAAGCTGCTGGGCGACTTCCACGTGGCGCTGGCCGAGGCCACGGGCAACCGCACGCTGGCCGAGCTGGTGCGCGAACTGGTGGCGCGCAGCTCGCTGATCGCCATGCTGTACCACTCGTCCAACGACCCGCACTGCTCGTCGGACGAGCACTCCGATTTCCTGCGCCTGTGCCGCAAGGGCGACGTCGAAGCCGCCGTGACGAGCATGATCGACCACCTGGAGCGCATCGAGGCCAGCCTCGAGCTCGGCACCGACAAGCCCGACCGGCAGCTCGACCTGGTCAAGGCGCTGCTGGCCTGACATGCGCAGGAACCTCGGCCTCGCGCTGCGCCAGATGCGGCTGCTGCGCGGCATCAAGCAGACGCATTTCGCGCAGCTGATGGGCGTGAATCAGGCGACGGTGTCGCGCTGGGAACGCGGGCAGCTCGCGCTTTCCGCGGCGCAGCAGGCCATGGCGCACCGGCTGCTCGCGGCGGCCTGCGATTCGACTCAGGACGCCGCACTGAAGCGGCTGGTCGAATCTTCCACGCGCAAGGTGCATCTGGTCTGCGACCGGACGCACCGGTTGCTGGCGGCCTCGCCGTCGCGCCAGGCCGAATGGCGTGCAGACGCCGCCGAATTCATGGGCCGGTCGCTGATCGGCTATGCCTCCAGGGAAATCCTCGAGGCCGAAGCCACTCTCGAAGGACTGGGCTGGCACGCGGGCGAGCTCTCGTCGCTCGAAGTTGCGACCGGGGCCAATGCCGACCGGATCGTCCCGATCCTGCCCGGGCGCGTGCTGTGGGAGCGCATCGCGCTGGCCGACGGCAGCGCGGGGCGCATCGTCACCACGATCGCCTGATCCCTCAGCCCTCGAGGGCCGATGTTGCTTGTTGTCACACAAGCGCATCATGTTGTAGGTCAAATGGTCTACGCGCGTGTCCTTTCGCGCGAGCACCGCCGACGAACAACCTCCACAGCATGTCCCGGCAATACGGCCTAGCGACCCCCACCGTCCCCCACGCGGCAATCACGCCGTTCTTCCAGCCCATCGTGGACCTGCGCCAGGGCACGGTCTTCGGCCACGAGGCGCTGATCCGCGACACCGCGGACAGCACGCCGCACAGCCCCCAGGCCCTGCTCGCCCTGGCGGCGGTCGAATCGCGGCTGACCGGCTTCGAGCTGCAGTGCGTGGAGGTCATCCTGGCTCAATGGGGCCGGCTGGCCAAGCCGGGCCGGCTCTTCGTGAACATGAGTGCCGACACACTGATCGCGGCCATGGGCTTCGCGAACGGGGCATGCCCGCTGGAACGCATGCTGGCGCAGCACGGTATCGCGATACGCGACGTGACGGTGGAGCTCACCGAGCAACGCGCCGCCGGCGACGCCGAGGCGCTGCGGCAGGCGGTCAACGCCCTGCATGCCATGGGAGCGCGCCTGGCGCTCGACGACTTCGGCGAAGGCCACTCGAACCTCAGGCGCTGGAAAGAGCTCCGGCCCGACTTCGTGAAGATCGACAAGCTGCTGACGCAGGGCGTCGCGAGCAGTCCGCTGAGCGTGGAGCTGGTGCGCGCCATCGTCGGCCTAGGCGGCGCACTGGGCACCCAGCTCGTGGCCGAAGGCGTGGAAGACGCGCAAGACCTGCGCGTGCTGCGCGACCTGGGCATCGCCTATGGCCAGGGCTACCTGTTCGGCCATCCGTCGCCCGCGCTGCTGCCGAAGCTGCCCGAGCACGCCGCGGCCGTCATCCGCGACACCCGCATCGCGGTGATGCCGCACGCGTCGCAGCCCGCGCAGCCCGACGTGCTGCGCAGCCTCTCCGTCATACAGGCGCCGGCGCTGCATCCGATGACGCCGATCGACGAGGTCTCCAACATCTTCCAGAAGCACCCCGAGCTGCACGCGCTGGCCGTGGTCGACCAGGGACGCCCGGTGGCGCTCATCAACCGGCAGTCGTTCATGAACGACTACGCGCGGCTGTACTTCCGCGAGGTGCACGGCCGGCGGCCCTGCCTGTCCTACGGCGGCGCCAGCCCGCGCATCGTGGAGCGCGAGGACAACGTCGAGAGCCTGCTCGCCATCCTGATGTCGGAAGACCAGCGCTACCTGAGCGAAGGCTTCATCGTGACCGAGAAGAAGCGCTACGTGGGGCTGGGCACCGGCGACCAGCTCGTGCGCGCCGTCACCGAGGCGCGCATCGAGGCCGCGCGACATGCCAATCCGCTGACCTTCCTGCCGGGGAACATTCCCATCAACATCCACGTCGCACGCCTGCTCGACAGCGGTGCCGAGTTCGTCGCGAGCTACGCCGACCTGAACAACTTCAAGGTCTTCAACGACCACTACGGCTACCGGCGCGGCGACGAAATGATCCTGCTGCTCGCGCGCCTCGCGGTGCGGCATGCGGACCCGCACCGCGACTTCGTCGGGCACATCGGCGGGGACGACTTCCTCATCATGTTCCAGAGCCGCAACTGGCTGCAGCGCTGCACCGACCTCATCGGAGACTTCAACCGCCAGGCGCTCGATCTCTACGACGAGGCGGCGCGGCGGGCCGGCGGCGTGGAAGGCGAGGACCGGCACGGCGTGGTCCGGTTCACGCCCTGCGCGACGCTTTCCATCGGCGCGGTGCGCGTCGCGCCGGGCATGTTCAGCCATGCGGAAGACGTGGCCGGCGAAGCGGCCATCGCGAAACACGACGCCAAGCTGGCCGCCTCCGGCCTCACGGTGCGCGAGGCAAGGGCACGAGCCTGACGCACAAGCCTGACGCATAACTTATGCGTGGACGGCCCCGGCCACCGGCGATAGTCTCGCGGCCATGACCATCCTGATCACCGGCAGCGCCGGCCACCTCGGCGAGGCCCTGATGCGCACCCTGCGCGCAACCTCGCAAGACGCCCGCGGCATCGACATCATTTCCTCCGGCTTCACCGACCGCGCCGGCACCATCACCGACCGGGCCTTCGTGCGCGATTGCATGAAAGGCGTGCGCACCGTCATCCACGCGGCCACGCTGCACAAGCCGCATGTGGCGACGCACAGCCTGCAGGAGTTCGTCGACACCAACATCACGGGCACGCTGGTGCTGCTCGAGGAAGCTGTGGCGGCCGGCGTCGAATCCTTCGTCTTCACGAGCACGACCAGCACCTTCGGCTCTGCGCTGACGCCCGCCGAGGGCACGCCGGCCGCATGGATCACGGAAGACGTCGTGCCCGTTCCCAAGAACATCTACGGCGTGACGAAGACATCGGCCGAGAGCCTGTGCGAGCTGTTCCACCGCAGGCAGCGCCTGCCCGTGGTGGTGCTGAAGACCTCGCGCTTCTTTCCCGAGGAAGACGACGATGCCGCCGCGCGCAGCCTCCATTCGCTGGACAACGCGCAGGCCAACGAGCTGCTGCATCGACGCGCCGACATTGAGGACGTGGTCGAGGCGCACCTGCTGGCGGCCCGGCGGGCGCCTCGCATCGGCTTCGGTTGCTACATCGTCTCGGCCACCTCACCGTTCACGCGCGATGACCTGCCGATGCTGCGCGAGAGCGCACCCGCCGTGTTGCGCCGCCTGTTCCCCGAGGCCGAGGCGCTCTACGCGAAGCGGGGATGGAAGCCGCCCGCCCGCCTCGATCGCGTCTACGTGAACGCCCTCGCGCGGCGCGATCTCGGATGGCAACCACGCCACGACTTCGCGCATGTGCTGAACTGCCTGCGCGATGGCCGCGACTTCCGCAGCCAGCTCGCGCGCGACGTGGGCAGCAAGGGCTACCACGCCGAAGCTTTCGACGAAGGCCCGTATCCCGTAGCCTGATAGGCCCTTCACCGGATTCGGGTTTTCCTGAGTCCGGATTGTTGCATAAGTTGTATACAGTTTGGCGTACACAAACAGGGTGTGCGCATGCCAAGCCGTGTCGCCCGCCTCCCCTCGATCACTCTCTCGCCGCAGCAGGAGACACACGATGACGGCCGACAGCTCCCCTTCAACAGTCCATCCCGTTGACCAGCGTTTGCCCACGGGCAAGCTCGCGGCCCTCGGCCTTCAGCACGTGCTGGTGATGTATGCGGGTGCCGTCGCGGTGCCGCTGATCGTCGGGCGCGCGCTCAAGCTCAGCCCCGACGAGGTCGCGCTGCTGATCTCGGCCGACCTGTTCTGCTGCGGCATCGCCACGCTGATCCAGGCGCTGGGCGCCACGCAGTTCTTCGGCATCAAGCTGCCGGTGATGATGGGCGTGACCTTCGCCTCCGTCGCGCCGATGGTCGCCATCGCCAACGCCAACCCTGGCCAGAACGGCGCGCAGCTGCTGTTCGGCGCCATCATCGGCGCGGGGGTGGTGTCGATCATCATCGCGCCGCTGGTCAGCCGAATGCTGCGCTTCTTCCCGCCCGTGGTCACCGGCACCATCATCGCGGTCATCGGCATCAGCCTGATGCGCGTGGGCATCAACTGGATCTTCGGCAACCCCGTGGGCCCGACCGCCCCCGCGCTGGTCGACCCGGTGTATGCGAAGTGGCTCGCCGAGGTGACCTCGCCCGGCAGCTCCATTCCCGCCGTGCCCAAGGGCTTCGCGATCATGCCCACCGTGCCCAATCCCAAGTACGCCGACCTTTCGGGCTTCGGCGTGGCCGCCCTGGTACTGGTGTCGATCCTGCTGATCGTGAAATACGCCAAGGGCTTCGTCGCCAACATCTCGGTGCTGCTGGGCATCGTGATCGGTGCCGTCGTGGCCTCGGTCACCGGCCTCATGACCTACGAGAAAGTGGGCAAGGCTGCGTGGGTCGACATCGTGCTGCCCTTCCACTTCGGCATGCCGCAGTTCGACCCCATCCTGATCCTCACGATGACGCTCATCATGATCGTGGTGATGATCGAATCCACCGGCATGTTCCTCGCGCTCGGCGAAATGACCGACCGCAAGATCAGCCAGAAGGACCTGGCCCGCGGCCTGCGCACCGACGGCCTGGGCACGCTGATCGGTGGCATCTTCAACACCTTCCCGTACACCAGCTTCTCGCAGAACGTGGGCCTCGTGGCCGTCACCGGCATCAAGAGCCGCTATGTCTGCGTGGCCGGCGGCATCATCCTGATCGTGCTGGGCCTGCTGCCGAAGATGGCGGCGCTGGTCGAGTCGCTGCCCACCGTGGTACTCGGCGGCGCGGGCCTCGTGATGTTCGGCATGGTGGCCGCCACCGGCATTCGCATCCTGTCGGGCGTGGACTTCAAGACCAACCGCCACAACGCGATGATCGTCGCGGTGTCGATCGGCATCGGCATGATTCCGCTGATCGCTCCCAACTTCAAGCAGTGGATGCCGCATGCCATCCACTCGCTGATCGAGTCGGGCATCCTACTGGCGTCGATCGCGGCGGTGCTGCTGAACCTGTTTCTCAACGGCGCGAAGCACGACGAGAACGCGGTCATCGCGGCTGCGAAGCACGCGGACGCGCACTGAACAGGCTTCGCGCACTTCGTGTCGCTTCTCCCCCTTCCGGGGGCAACACCTGCGGCCCGGCAAAGCCGGTTCCGCGGTGTTCCACGAAAAAATCCGATCTTCAGATCATCGCCAACGGCGTTTTGCGCTTCGGCGGCGGATGCAGGCGATCCAGTTCGGCCAGGATCGCCGCATCGAGCTTCAGCGCGGCGGCGGCAAAGTTCTCCTTCAGGTGCGCGCTGCGCACAGCCTTCGGAATCGCGGCCACGCCGGAGCGTGCGATCACCGCGGCCAGCGCAAGCTGCGCGGCGGTCACGCCCAGCCGGGCGGCCAGATCGGCCAACCCGTCGTCTTCGGCCAACGCGCCCTGGTCGATCGGGCTGTAGGCCATCAAGGGCATGCCGCGCTCCCGCTGCCACGGCAGCAGGCTGAACTCGGGACCGCGCTCGCCGAGCGACAGGTACACCTGGTTGGCCGCGCAAACCGGTCCGTCGCCCGTCGCCTGCACCAGCTCTTCCATGTCGTCGGTATCGAAGTTGCTGACGCCCCAGTGGCCGATGCGGCCGTCCGCTACCAGCGAGTGCATCGCCGCCACCGTCTCGCGTAGCGGGTGATTGCCGCGCCAGTGCAGCAGGTAGAGATCGACGGCGTCGAGCCCGAGCCGCTTCAGGCTGCGCTCGCAAGCATCGCGCGTACCCTTGCGGCTGGCGTTGTGCGGATAGACCTTGCTGACGATGAAGAGCTCTTCGCGCCGCACGTCGCCCGCGCGCAGGGCCTCGCCGATGGCCTGGCCGAGCACGGTTTCCGCGCCGCCCTCGCCGTACATCTCGGCGGTGTCGATGAGGCGGTAGCCAAGCACGATGGCTTCGCGCACCGCCTTGACCTCGGCGGCACGACGGCTCGCGTCCTCGCCCATGCGCCATGTACCGAGACCAAGAACCGGCATCTCGCCGCCGGAAGGAAGTTGGAGTGTTCGCATCGGGCCATCCTAAGATGGATGCGCCCGCTTGTCAGCCTGCCGATAGCGGCAGCCACACGGTGGCGCACAAGCCGCGCCCTTCTTCTCCATCGGCCAGCTCGATGCGGCCGCCGTGCTTCTCCAGCACCGACCTGACGATGGCCAGCCCGAGCCCGCTGCCCGACTGCGTCTGGTCCGGGTTGCGGAAGAAGCGGTCGAACACCCGTTCGCGCAGCGCAGGTGGAATGCCCGGGCCCTGGTCTGTCACGCGCAGCACGGCATCGGACGATTCGCGCCCCACGCGCACCTTCACCAAACCGCCATCCGGGCTGTACTTGATGGCGTTCTCCACCAGGTTGCTCACCATCGAGATCAGGCTCTCGCGCTCGCCATGCACCTGGAGCGGCGCCGCCTCTTCCGAGGCGAAGTCCAGCGAGATGCCGCGCGCCCGGGCCAGCGCCTCGACGAGCTGGACGCGCTCCCGCACCAGCGCATCGAAGGCGAGCGTCGCGGGCGAGCCGTCCTGCGGCATCTCGTCGCTGCGCATCAGCTGCTGCAGCTGCCCCACCAGCCGCGCGGCGCGGTCGTTGCTGCGCAGCACATGGGCCATGAGCTCGCGCTGGCCCGGGTCGGCGGTCTGGTCCTTCAGCACCTCCACGTTGGCACGCATTGCGTCGAGCGGTGTGCGCAGCTCGTTCGCCGCGTCGGCGATCAATCCGCGCTCGCGCGATGCCCGATCGCGCACGCCGCGCAGCAGGCCGTTGATGCTGCTCACCAGCGGCAGCAGCTCCTTGTGCGGCGGCTCGAAGGTCAGCGGCGAGAGGTCGGCCGGGCCGCGCTCGGCGGTCTCCTTCGTCACCTGCCGCCAGGGCCGCAGCGCGAGCATCACCGACAGCCATGCGGGAAAGATGAGAAACGGCAGGCTGATGGCCAGCGGCAGCAGGTAATAGCTGTGGTGCTCGATGGTGAAGTTCAGGCGCAGCACGTCCGGCTCCGCCAGCAGCACGCGCGTGTCCAGCAGCGGCGAAACCATCGTGCGCGCGCGCCACACACGCTCGCCGGCACGCACGTTCTCGACCTGCCCCGGCACCGCCGTGTGCATGACCGGCGCAGTCGCCGAGGAGTTGTAGATGAGCCGCCCGAGCTGCCACACCTGCAGGACGGGCGCCTTGTCCTGCTCGGACTTGAAGTCGCTCGATGTTTCCAGCAGCGCCATGTCGAAGGCCTTCAACGTCTGCTGCTGGCGGTCCGGATGGGTGGCGAGGTTCTGCGCGCAGGCCATGATGCTGTCGAACAGCCTGTCGTAGCGCACGAGCTCCGGCATGCGGTTGGAGTCGTACAGGAAGAATGCCAGCGTGGCGCCCCACAGCAGTCCGACCACCGCGATCTGCGCCAGCAGCAGGCGCCGCACAAGCGAGGGCTGGAGCCACCGTTTCAGGCGCCGGACGAGCGCCTTCGCGACAACGGACAAAGAGTTCATGGGCCTCCGGGCGAGCGGTCTCTTCGGAGCGCATCGCGATGCGCGCGGAGTATCCGGCACGCCCGTGATTCGCGCTTCAGAAAGCCTTCATGAAGAAGGCGCAAGGCCCCTCGATCGCTGGCCTCCGAATGCCCCTTGCCTTCTAATTTTTAGAACTCAAAGGCAGTTTCGTGACAAGAATTCGGTCCACTTCATAGAGAAACGCACTTTCACTGCCTTCTTATTTTGTCAAGTCAAACTGGGTGCGAACCCCCTCTTCGGGCCCGGTTCTCGCTTCTAGAATTTTTTGGCAGCAAGGCGTCACAAGCGCGGAGCTCCCCCGAACGAAACGAACTTGGAACAGGTTGAGTCAATGCAGAAAAAGCACAGGATTGCCGTCATTCCCGGAGACGGCATCGGCGTCGAGGTCATGCCCGAAGGTTTGCGCGTGCTCGACGCGGTCGGTCGCCGTTTCGGCATCGACTTCTCTTACGACCACTTCGACTGGGGCTCCGACCACTACGTGCGCACCGGCCTGATGATGCCGGCCGACTGGGCCGACAAGATCCAGGGCCACGACGCGATCTATTTCGGTGCGGTGGGTGCACCCGACAAGGTGCCCGACCACATCGCCGTGTGGGGCCTGCTGATCAAGATCCGCCGCGACTTCGACCAGTACGTGAACCTGCGCCCGGTACGCCTGATGCCCGGCGTGCCCGGCCCGCTGGCGCACCGCAAGCCCGGCGACATCGACTTCCTGGTGGTGCGCGAGAACACCGAGGGCGAATACACCTCCGTGGGCGGCCGCCTGTTCGAAGGCACGCCGCGCGAGATGGCGATCCAGGAGGCCGTGTTCACCCGCACCGGCGTAGACCGCATCATCGACTACGCGTTCCAGCTCGCCAGCCGCCGCAAGCGCAAGAGCCTGACGGCCGCCACCAAGTCGAACGGCATCTCGATCACCATGCCTTACTGGGACGAGCGCCTGGCCGACATCGCCAAGCGCTACCCCGACGTGGCGACGAACAAGTTCCACATCGACATCCTGTGCGCGCACTTCGTGCAGCACCCCGACTGGTTCGACGTGGTCGTGGCCTCCAACCTCTTCGGCGACATCCTGTCCGACCTGGGCCCGGCCTGCACCGGCACCATCGGCATCGCGCCGAGCGCCAACCTCAACCCCGAGCGCAAGTTCCCGTCTCTGTTCGAGCCGGTGCACGGCTCGGCGCCCGACATCGCCGGCAAAGGCATCGCCAACCCCATCGGCCAGATCTGGTCGGCCGCGCTGATGCTGGACCACCTCGGCGGCGACGACCCGGTCTACGCGCAAGCCTCGGCTGCCGTGCTCTCGGCCATCGAGACCGTGCTGAGCGAAGGCCCGCGCACCCGCGACATGGGCGGCACGGCTAACACGGTGGACGTGGGCCGCGCGATCGCCGAATGCGTCTCGGCAGCATGACGCCCTGCATCTCCTGTAGCGAACTGAGAGGCTGAGATGGGCCTGTTCCTGCTGAAGCGCACGCTGACGCTGATCGGCACGCTGGTCGGTGCCTCGGTCATCGTCTTCCTCGTGCTCGAGATCCTGCCCGGCAACGCCGCGCAGATGCTCATGGGCCCCGACGCCTCACCCGAGGCCGTCGCAGCCCTGGCCACCAAGCTCGGCCTCGACCAGCCCGCATGGACGCGCTACTGGCACTGGATCGGCGGCCTGCTCACCGGCAACCTCGGCGACAGCTACGCCTACAGCTCCCCCGTGCTCGACCTGATCCTGGAGCGCCTCGCGCTCACCGTGCCCCTGGCCGTGCTGGCCATGGCGCTGACTGTCGTGATCGCGCTACTGGTGGGCGTGACTGCAGCAGCCCGCCACAACAAGCTCGGCGACGTCGGTCTCATGGGCATGGCCCAGGTCGGCATCGCCATTCCGAACTTCTGGTTCGCCATCCTGCTGATCCTGGTTTTCTCGGTGCAGCTGCAGTGGTTCTCCGCCGGCGGCTTCGAGGGCTGGGGCGAGGGCATCTTCGCGGGGATCAAGTCGCTGCTGCTGCCTGCGCTTTCGCTGGCTGTCGTTCAGGCCGCGATCCTCGCGCGCATCACGCGCTCGGCCGTGCTCGAGGTGATGCGCGAGGACTTCGTGCGCACCGCACGCGCCAAGGGCGTGTCGCAGCGCATGGTGCTTTGGACCCACGTGCTGCGCAACGCGATGATCCCGGTGATCACGGTCATGGGCATGCAGTTCTCCGAGCTGCTGGCCGGCACGATCGTGGTGGAGAACGTGTTCTATCTTCCCGGCCTGGGCCGGCTGATCTTCCAGGCCATCAGCAACCGCGACCTGATCGTGGTGCGCAACTGCGTGATGCTGCTGGCGGCCATGGTGGTCATCGTGAACTTCGTGGTCGACGTGCTCTATGCCGTCATCGACCCGCGCATCAAGGCCAGCGACATATGAGCGCCATCACCCCAAGTTCCGCCGTGATGCCCGCGCCCACCGGCGCGGCACCGAAGGCTCCCGGCTTCTGGCGCCGCGCGCTGCGTCATCGCAGCTTCTGCATCGGCGGCGTGCTCGCCGCGCTGCTGGTGCTGGCCGCGCTGCTCTCCTATCTGTGGACGCCTTACTCGCCCTACGGCATGGACATGGCGAACAAGCTGCAGGCGCCCTCCGGCTCGCACTGGCTGGGCACCGATGCGTTCGGCCGCGACGTGGCCTCGCTGCTGCTGGTTGGTGCGCGCGCATCCATCCTCGTGGGCGTGATCGCCGTCGGCATCGGCCTCGTGGTCGGCACTGCACTGGGCCTGCTCGCAGCGGCAAAGCGCGGCTGGGTCGAAGAAGCGGTGATGCGGCTGTCCGACTTCACGCTGGCATTTCCCGCCATCCTGTCGGCCATCATGATGACGGCGGTGTTCGGCGCGGGCATCGTGAATGCCATCGTGGCCATCGGCATCTACAACATCCCGACCTTCGCGCGCATCACGCGCGCCTCGGCCAACGCGATCTGGTCGCGCGAATACGTGGCCGCCGCGCGCTCCTGCGGCAAGGGCTCGTTCGCCATCACGATGCAGCACGTTCTGCCGAACATCTCGGCCGTGCTGATCGTGCAGATCACCATTCGCTTCGCCATCGCGATCCTGGCCGAAGCCGCCCTCTCCTATCTGGGCCTCGGCACGCAACCGCCGCAGCCTTCGTGGGGCCGCATGCTCAGCGAAGCGCAGACCCTCATGTTCCAGCAGCCGCTGCTGGCCGTGTTCCCCGGCATGGCCATCGCGCTCGCAGTGCTCGGCCTCAACATGCTCGGCGACGGCTTGCGCGACCTGCTCGACCCACGCCTCGCACGCGCCCGGTAAGCGATATGCCACTCCTCGAAGTCAACAACCTCCAGATCGGCCTGCAGACCCAGCGCGGGCCGGCGCAGGCCGTGCGCGGCATCTCGTTCTCGCTGGAACGCGGCGAAACGCTCGGCATCGTCGGTGAATCCGGCTGCGGCAAGTCGATCACCGTCATGTCGCTCATGGGCCTGCTGCCCTCCAGCGCCATGGTCGCGGGCAGCATCAAGCTCGATGGGCAGGAGCTCGTCGGCCTGCCCGAGAAGCAGATGTGCCAGATCCGCGGCAACCGCATCGGCATGATCTTCCAGGAGCCGATGACCGCCCTGAACCCGGTGCACACCATCGCGCGCCAGGTCGGCGAGCCGCTGCGGCTGCATCGCGGCCTGACGAAGGCACAGGCCCGCAAGGAAGCATTGAGCCTGCTCGATCGCGTGGGCATCCCCGACGCAGCATCGCGCCTCGATGCGTATCCGCACCAGTTCTCCGGCGGCCAGCGCCAGCGCATCGGCATCGCGATGGCGCTCGCATGCGGGCCCGACCTGCTGATCGCCGACGAACCCACCACCGCGCTCGACGTGACCATCCAGAAGCAGGTGCTCGACCTGATCCAGGGCCTGGTCAAGGAAATGGGCATGGCGATGATCCTGATCTCGCACGACCTCGGCGTGATCTCCAGCAGCGTGAAGCGCATGCTCGTGATGTACGGCGGCAGTGCCGTGGAAAGCGGTCCGACAGACGCCGTCTTCGCCAGCCGCGCGCATCCCTACACACGCGGCCTGTTCGCGGCACGCCCCGCACTCGGCGCGGTGCGCGCCGGCCGGCTGCCCACCATCAGGGGCAGCGTGCCGGAGCTGGTCGACATGCCCCGCGGCTGTGCATTCGCCGGCCGCTGCGCACACACCATCGACCTGTGCCAGAGCACGAAGCCGCGCGAGACGCAGCTGCCGAACAACCACACGGTGCGCTGCCTGCGGCTGGGCGAAATCGCTGCATCGAACGCCAGGGCCGCCGCCGCATGAGCCAGTCAGCCACCGCCCGCCAGCCCCTGCTGGCCGTGAACAACCTCTATCGCCACTACGCGCTTCCGCGCGAGAAGCTGTTCGGCCCGCCGCCGACGGTGAAGGCGCTCAACGGCGTGAGCTTCGAAGTGCAGGCCGGCCAGAGCATGGGCATCGTCGGTGAATCGGGCTCGGGCAAGTCGACCATCGCGCGCCTCGTGATGGCGCTCGATACGCCCACATCCGGCACCGTCTCGCTCGAAGGCCGCAACCTGCATTCACTGTCGAAGGAAGAGCTGCGCGTGGCGCGGCGCGACTTCCAGATGGTGTTCCAGGACCCCTACGGCTCGCTCGATCCACGCCAGACAGTGGCGCGCATCGTCGCCGAGCCGCTCGAAGCATTGGCAGCCACCAGCCGTGCGGAGCAACGCGAGCGCGCCAGCGAAACACTTGCCGCAGTGGGCCTGCGCACCACCGATCTCGACAAGTACCCGCACGAGTTCTCCGGCGGCCAGCGCCAGCGCATCGCCATCGCGCGCGCCCTCATCACACGGCCAAAACTCATCGTGGCCGACGAGCCCGTGAGTGCGCTCGACGTATCGGTGCAAGCCCAGGTGCTCAACCTCATGCAGGACCTGCAGCAGCAGTTCGGCATCAGCTACCTGCTCATCAGCCACGACCTCGCGGTGGTCAACCACCTGTGCGACGAAGTCTGCGTGGTCTTCAAGGGCCGCATCGTGGAACGCGGCCGTCCGGCCGACCTGTTCGAGCACGCGCAGCACGAGTACACGCGCACCCTGCTTTCCGCCGTCCTGCATACGCCGTCGCGCTAGCCAGCGCAGGCCCTCCCTCTCTTTCCACCCTCACATCAGGAACTATCGAATGTTGAAGCGACGCACACTCATGACTTCCGCCATGGCCGCGGCGATCCCGGGTGTCTTCCTGCCCCAGGCGCGCGCGCAGGCCGGCAAGAACACGCTGACGATCGGCATGCCGCTCGAGCCGCCGGGCCTCGACCCGACGACCGGCGCCGCATCGGCCATTGCCGAGATCACGCAGTACAACATCTTCGAGACGCTCACCAAGGTGAATGCCGACGGCTCGGTCACGCCGATGCTGGCCGAGAGCTGGACCTCGTCGCCCGACATGAAGACCTTCGTCTTCAAGCTGCGCAAGGGCGTGCGCTTCGAGAACGGCCAGCCTTTCAATGCGCACACCGTGAAGTTCTCGTTCGACCGCGCCGGCGGCGCCAAGAGCACCAACAAGGACAAGCGCTTCTTCAGCGAGATCGGCACCGTGGTGCTCGACGAGTACATGGTCGGCGTGAACAGCACGCTGCCCAACCCCGACCTGCCTTTCATGCTGGGCCAGTCGACCGCCTGCATCGTGGAGCCCAAGAGCGCCGAGACCAACGCGACCGCGCCCGTGGGCACCGGCCCCTACAAGCTGAGTGCGTGGCAGCGCGGCGCCTCGTGCACGCTGGTGAAGTCGCCGACCTACCGCGACCCCAACCTCGCGAAGACCGAGAAGTTCGTCTTCCGCTTCATGTCGGACACGGCCGCGCAGACCGCCGCGCTGCTGTCGAACGACATCGACATCTTCCCGCGCGCGGGCACCCGCTCGGTGAGCCAGTTCAAGGGCAACGCGCGCTTCCAGGTGATCGAGGTGGGCACGCGCGGCAAGGTGATCCTGACCATCAACAACCGCAAGAAGCCGCTGGACGACGTGCGCGTGCGCCGCGCGATCCTGGCGGCCATCGACCGCAACGCGATCGTCCAAGGCGCGGCCGACGGCTTCGGCAAGCCCATCGGCAGCCACTACGCGCTGGGCGCGCCGGGCTTCATCGACACCACCGCGATGAACCCCTTCGACGTTGAGAAGGCCAAGAAGCTGCTGGCCGAGGCTGGCGTGAAGACGCCGCTGGAGTTGCGCCTGCAGCTGCCCCCGCCCTCCTATGCCCGCCAGGGCGGCGAGGTGATCGCGGCACAGCTCGCGCAGATCGGCATCAACGTGAAGATCCAGAACGTGGAATGGGCCCAGTGGCTCAGCGGCACCTTCGGCGGCGCGCACGACTTCGACCTGACCATGGTCGCTCACGTGGAGCCCTTCGACCTGGTGAAGTACACCGAGCCCGACTACTACTGGGGCTACGACTCGAAGAAGTTCCGTGACCTGTTCGTCACCATCCAGAACGAGGAGAACAAGAAGCGCCGCGCAGACCTGCTGGCCGAGGCGCAGCGCCAGCTGGCGACCGATGCGGTCAACGGTTTCCTCTACCAGGCGGTGTTCCCGACCATCGCGCGCAAGGAAGTGAAGGGCCTGTGGCCGAGCATGCCGATCGTGGTGAACGACCTGGCCGCGATCTCGTGGGGCTGATGCGATGAGCACGTCGACATCGAAGCCCCTGTATTCCCTGGGCGTGCAGGAGCTGCACGCGGCCTATCGCAGCAAGGAGCTCTCGCCGGTGGAAGTGGCGCGCTCGGTCAACGAGCGCATCGCTGCCTACGAACCCGAGCTGCATGCCACCTGGCTCTTCCGCCCCGAACTGGCGCTGGAGCAGGCTCGTGCCTCCGAGGCGCGCTGGCTCGCGGGCAAGCCGCTCGGCACGCTCGACGGCGTGCCCGTGACCATCAAGGACAACCTCGCGACCAAGGGCGATGCGATGCCGCTGGGCACCGCCGCCTACGACCTCGTGCCGATGACCTACGACTCGCCGCCCGCCGCGCGCCTGAAGGAAGACGGCACGGTGCTGGTCGCCAAGACCACCATGCCCGACCTGGGCATGCTGTCGTCGGGGCTGTCGAGCTTTCATGAGCTCTCGCGCAATCCGTGGGACCTGTCGCGCACGCCCGGCGGTTCCAGCGCGGGTGCAGGCGCCGCCGCAGCCGCGGGCTACGGCCCGCTGCACGTGGGCACCGACATCGGCGGCTCGCTGCGCCTGCCGGCAAGCTGGTGCGGCATCTACACGCTCAAGCCCAGCTTCGGCCGCATTCCGCTGAGCTCGCCCTACATGGGCCGCTGCGCCGGTCCGATGACCCGCACCGTGGCCGATTCGGCGCTGATGATGGCTTCGGTCGCGCAGCCCGACGACCGCGACTACTCCGAACTGCCGCCGCCCGTCATCGACTGGAACGCCTTCGAGGTCGACCCGTCGTTCATCAAGGGCAAGCGAGTGGCGCTGCACATGGACGCGGGCTGTGGCCTGCCGCTCGATCCGCAGATCGCCGACGCCGTGCGCCGCGCGGCGAAGAGCATCGAGGCCGCTGGCGCTGTCGTGGAAGAAATCCCGGCCTTCATGACGCCGACGATGCTGAAAGGCATGGATCACTTCTGGCGCATGCGCTCGTGCATCGACATCCAGGCGATGGCGCCGGAGAAGCGGGCGAAGATCCTGCCGTACATCCGCGAATGGGCCGAGAGCGCGGCCGGCTTTTCAGGCGCACACATCTTCGAGGCCTACAGCGAATTCATCGCCACGCGCGCGGCGACCATCGCCGCGACCAAGGCCTACGACTTCGTGATCTCGCCGGTGTCGCCCAACATGCCCGCGCCGGCCGACCACGCCTCGCCGACCAACGACCCGATGCTGCCGCTGGAGCACATCGGCTTCACCGTGCCCTACAACATGTCGGAGCAGCCCGCTGCCTCGATCAACTGCGGCTACTCGGCCGAAGGCTTGCCCATCGGCCTGCAGATTGCCGGTCGCCGCTTCGACGACCTGGGCGTGCTGCAGTTCAGCCGCGCCTTCGAGCAGATCCGCGAAACGCAGAAACCCTGGCCGGAGCCCAACGCGACACGTTGACCTAGCCCTTAGGAGACAAGACACCATGAACGCAGCAGCAGCCCACTACATCGACGGACACCATGTGCAGTCCGAAGGCAACGCCACCATCGACGTGATCGATCCGAGCGATGGCAGCAAGTTCGGCGAGATCGCGCGCGGCACTGCCGCAGACGTCGACACCGCCGTGCGCGCCGCGCGCCAGGCCATGGGCGAGAACTTCGACGGCCCCTGGGGCGGCCTGACCGCGCTGCAACGCGGCCGCCTGCTGGCCAAGCTCGGCGCAGCCGTCATGGAGCACCATGAGGAACTGGCCCAGCTCGAGGCGCGCGACACCGGCAAGGCGCTGCGCGTGGCGCGCAACGACGCCACCGCGCTGGCCCGCTACATGGAGTACTACGCCGGCGCCTGCGACAAGCTACACGGCGACACCCTGCCCTACGAGCGCGGCTACACCGTGCTGACAGTGCGCGTGCCGCACGGCGTGACGGGCCACATCATTCCCTGGAACTACCCGATGCAGATCGCGGGCCGCAGCGTGGGCGCCTCGCTCGCCGCGGGCAACGCCTGCGTGGTGAAGCCGGCGGAAGACGCGAGCCTGTCGCTGCTGCGCCTGGCCGAGATCGCGACCGAAGTGGGCTTCCCGGCCGGCGCGCTCAACGTGGTGACAGGCTACGGCAAGGAAGCCGGCGCGGCGCTGTGCGCGCACCCGGGCATCGACCACATCTCGTTCACCGGCTCGACCATGACCGGCCGCAGCGTGGGCCTGGCCGCGGCCGAACGCCATTGCCCGGTGACGCTCGAGCTCGGCGGCAAGTCGCCGCAGATCGTGTTCGCGGATGCCGACCTCGACGCGGCGGAGCCGGTGCTGCTCAACGCCATCATCCAGAACGCCGGCCAGACCTGCTCCGCGGGCAGCCGCGTGCTGGTGGAACAGTCGGTTTATGAAGAAGTGGTGCAGCGCCTCGCCAAGCGCTTCACCGCCGTGCGCGCGGGCACGCCCGCCGAAGACCTGGACATGGGCCCGCTCATCAACGAAAAGCAGTTCCGCCAGGTGCGCGACATGGTCGCGACCGCCGAGGCGGCCGGCCTGAAGGTGGCGGCGCGCGGCACGGTGTCGCCCAACGCGTCTTCCACCGGCTACTACCAGGAAGCCGTGCTGTTCCGCGACGTGCCGCACGAAAGCGACATCGCGCAGCGCGAGATCTTCGGCCCGGTGCTGGCCCTGACGCCCTTTGCCGACGAAGCCGAGGCGGTGCGCCTGGCCAATGGCACGGACTTCGGCCTGGTGGCCGGCGTGTGGACCCGCGACGGCGCGCGCCAGCTGCGCATGGCGCACAAGCTGCATTGCGGCCAGGTCTTCGTCAACAATTACGGTGCGGCGGGTGGTGTAGAACTGCCTTTCGGCGGCGTGAAATCCAGCGGCTTCGGCCGCGAGAAGGGCTTCGAGGCCCTGCTCGGATTCACGACCCTAAAGACCATCGCCATCAAGCACGGATGAAGACAACACATGACTACCACCACTGAACAGCAGCAAGCGCCGCGCAAGGTCGGCCTCGTCGGCGTCGGCCTCATGGGCCACGGCATCGCCAGCAACATCGTCAAGCACGGCCACCAGCTCACCGTGCTGGAGCACGCGGGCAACCAGCCCATCGACGGCCTGCTGAAGGCCGGCGCCACCTCGGTGAAGGACGTGGCCGCGCTGGCCGCGCAGGTCGACGTGCTGATCCTGTGCGTCACCGGCACCCCGCAGGTCGAGGCCGTGATGCTCGGCGACAGCGGCGCGCTGACCACGCTGCGCCCCGGCACCGTGGTGATCGACTGCTCGACGGCCGTTCCCGCCTCCACCGCAAAGGTCGCGGAAGCAGTGAGCGCCAAGGGCGGCAAGTTCATCGACGCGCCCATGACCCGCACCGCGAAGGAAGCCGCCGAAGGCCGGCTCAACCTGCTGGTGGGCGGCGACGAGCAGGTGCTGGCCTCGTGCCTGCCGCTGCTGCGCTGCTTCGCAGAGAACGTCACGCACGTGGGCGGCATCGGCGCAGGCCATGCAATGAAGCTGCTGCACAACTTCGTGTCGCTGGGCACCGTGGCGCTGCTGTGCGAGGCTGCCGCCTGCGCCGAGCGCGCCGGCGTGAAGCCCGACGTGTTCGTCGACGTGCTCGCCAAGGGCGGCGGCAACGGCGTGGCGCTGGAACGCGTCAAGCCCAAGCTGCTGACGGGCAGCACCGATTCGCTGAAGTTCTCGATGGCGAATGCGAAGAAGGACCTGGGGTACTACAACGACATGGCGGAGCAGTCTTCTTCGAGCCATGGCATTGCGCAAGCCGTGGATGCGCTGCTGACTCATGGGGTCGAGAAGTTCGGTGGGGACCGGATGGTGCTCGATCTGGTTGAAGCGTTGCGCTGACTCTTTGCCTGCTTCTGCCCTGTGCGCCACCGACGTTGTTCGGGGCGCGTGCACAGGGCGTTGGTGATGCGACCGCTGGGGCGGATCGCAGGTGGACGCGCTCTCGCGCACCAGTGAGTTGGGCGGCAGACTTGCTGCTCGATAGCGGCGTAAGTCTAGAGCAGAAGGATGAGGCTTACGATGGCAGCTCACGGCCAATAGCCGACCTTCACCGCCTCGGTCTACCTTCCAACCCAACTCACCAATCACAGGAACATGACAGTCGCAATGTCACCGCTGTGGGTCAAGCATCCTGACATCCCGTGGGGTAGCGTCGGGTGGCGCATGGGTTGGGGTGAGGCGTACTGGGGTCAATGGAAAATTTTCTTCCTGGCCTTGAAGGAAGAAGAGCGCCAGCGCTACCGAGAGAACTGGCCGGAACCTGAGTCATGGCGGGGGCTGTATGCATTTGTTGAGTCGGGTGAACCTCCACCCTGGGCAATCGAACACAGGAGAAAGCTGGCTGGCCCTTATCCCCTGCCGAGTGCCGAAGAGTTCAACATCTGTGAGCACTACCGGGTTGTATGGTTGATCAGGCGCCACATGAGCAAGTTGGGCGTCTACGAAGTACCGGCGAGATTTCCATCGCCGAATCTTGGACAAGCACCGGATGAGAGCGACGTAACGTTCTATGCGGAACCGAGCGGCGCCTGGTGGCGTTTGTCGATGCCAAAAGGTGGCGGGCTTATCCTGAACCGACTGACGCAACCAGACGCCCCTGACACGTTGCTGTTCCGCAAGGCATAGCGGCTGTTGACCACAACCAGACATTCGGGGCTGAGGCAGAATCTGCGAACCGTCGTTCCACGAAAGCTGCCCGATGGACCCTACTTTCGAAGTCCTTGTCGAGTCCGAGCGCACTGAAGCAGAGTTACTGGAAGCCTTGCAGCGCCCACTGCGCGGGACTCGGCAAGGAGGTTACTTGCTTGCACAAGGCAACGTCCTAAAGTTTTCCGAAAACCCGCTCCGTGACAGCAGCAAGCTTGGGAACGGCGAGAGTTCGTGGCCGTACTTCAAGTACAGCCTATCCGTCTTTCCGCAGCACGAATCTGACCTCGAAGTTCAAAAGGCTCTCGCGAACGAGTTAGTCGCCGCGCTTCGACCCTACTGCTCCGACTTGGAACTGATTGCAGAGCCGTGGGCAGATAGAGCGCTATGACAGGCAAACTTCGACCAGAACCAGTCCTTCGCGCCCTGCATGATGTCGAACTACAGCCACTTATGGGACGGTACCGAGCCAGGCTGGGTACTTTTGCAGGTCCATCGCCAGAGATCGACCATCGCGGTGCTGTTTGATGAGCCCGGAGCGGCTCCTCTAGAAATCCAGGCACTACGCCGCGTGGTGCCCGAATTCACTGCACTGCCTGCCCAGCAAGCTGTCCTGCAGCTTCGCGGACGTCGGCGCATCGACCTCGGGGAAATGGAGCCCCGGGAAGCCCGAAGGCTGATTGAGAGGCTTCGGGACTGCGGCCTACGTGTGGAAGAGCAGGCGCTGGACCGCAGTGGTTACCTGCCGTTCAACGAAGTTTCGAAAATGGCACTGCTCATTGAAGATGAGGTTGAAGGTAGAGCAGTGGCAGCCGAAGCTTTGAGACAAGGAATCCCGGTTCGGCAGGTCGAGAGCTAACTCACTTCAGAAGGCTCGGCCACTCAAACGACCGGGACGAATGGCTGCTCTGGAGCAAACCCAACTTCCGCGTTGGGCCCGATGCCGACGTACGTCTTTCTTCGAAGCCGCCATTCAAGCTGCTACGCCAGTTTCAACTTGGCTCGATGTGCTCTCTCTAGAGCGAGAGCTTCGGGATGTTTGGCGAGCCACTTTTGATGCAGCACTGAATACGTCGAATGCCAGTTTCGATTCGCAAGCGGCTCCAGAAGCCCGAGGAGCTTTTCCACGCTTGAAATGGCATCGAGCTTGTTCAGTTCATGCGACCGAAGCGCCTCTACGACCTGCAACATGCAATCGGCCGCGCTATCAGGAGTGGTCATGTTCCATGCCCGCCCGTTAGCTATTCTGAAACCATGGGGGTCCATGTAGCCGTTGACGGGTCCGAAAGGTAGTGAAGCACATAGAACTACGCAGGTCCTCTTCTGGCCTCCCGAGCCATTGGCATCGACCCAGAGTTGCTGAAAGACATCGTTCTTCTGGCGCACGAACTTGCGAGACGTCACTTTGGTGAAGCCCTCGTTCTTCAAGAACGGCCAGAGGGTCCTTGAAATTTCGTGCAGGAGGGCGTCTGCCATTTCAGTTTTCTTGTGAGGTCAATCGTCAAAGTGGCTGTCAGCTTCCGGCCGGCTCGCGCCGCCAGATTTGACTGTCTGGCTTTCCCGAAGTCTTCCGATATCGGTAGCTTGTACGTCGTGCCGGCTTTGAGTTCTACGTCCGAGGGAAGCTTCGAATCATCTTGCTGCATTCACCAGAAGACACGGGACCGGCTGAAAAAAACAATACACGATTGAGTGCCCGACCTTCTGGCAGCTCGTTACTTACGGTGGGTCGCTTCACTCCATAAGCAGCGATCGCAATCTGGTCGCTATGCACACCATGACGAATCAGTCGGTCTTTCACGTCGATAGCTCGCCGTAATGACAGTTGATCGGGGTGCTTCTCGTCGCTTGATGCATTGCCTTCCAAAGTAACTCGATTGCCAGTTGCCTTCGCGTCGCACGCCACGGATTGAAGTGTCACCAAGTCATTTGGTTGAAGCTCTGTACTGTCCTTCAGGTAGTACAAGGCCCCTTCTGCCAGCACGATAGACGTTGATGAGGCAATGTGAGGGGCAAAAAAATGACTGCAATCAACCAACACGATACTCTGGGCATTTGCGTCTTTCTAAGAGCGACTCGGGGCTGATCGTCCGGTTCTGTTCGAATTTTGCCGAGCAAGGCTACGTTAGTGTTTCATGGAATGGTTCAGCCGCGACTTGAAATTCATCCTCGTAAACAACATAGCCAGGTCGCTCGCTACGCAAGATTTCAACCATCACATCGTGCGCTTCCAGTACCCGAGCCATTCCGTGCATCATGTTGATGTGCTGAGTTGCAGTGTCCTTGAACCAACTGAGTGCCACCTTCTTCGCGTGCGGTTTGGATGAGCGAGTGAAGCTCACGGGCTTGCGAAGATTTTTTCGGAACCAGTCTCGAAGTTCGTAGTAGTTCTCAACTTCGTGCTCCGAGAGCAACCCTTGTGTCTCGAGTTCTCCGAGTGCCTGAAACAAGCCCTGCCTTCTGCCAGAGTCGATGTCGTTGCTGTGGATTACAAAGCGAATGAACATGTCGATAAGGTTGATTGCTCGCGCCGAATGACCGGTGTTGGCCGGATTGTGCCGGTGGCACCGACTGCCTGGCCAGCGTTCAAAGAAACTCGATTACTAGCTTGAACGCCGAGAACGGTTCACGCTCTGGTCGCTTGTGTCGACGAAAGCAGGCGACAAAGTCCGTGTAGCCGTACGATTCACTACCATCGTCGGGGGAAAGGCTCAGGTGGACCTGGAAATCGCATCTGTCCGCGGCAGCAGCCGTCCCCAGGTCAATGGAGTCAAGGCTCCAGCTTCCTGCATCTCGAGTGAACAACTTCGCGAGTCGGAAGGCTGCTTCCCGCATGTCTTCGAAATGCGCAGCTACTAAGCTCAGGAGATTGACCGCATCGTCGGCGGGCTGCCCGTTGATTTCAGGCAGGAGGATTTCGATGCCACCAACTGCGTTGAAGAAGTAGTTTCCCGCGCCATCTGGTCTACCGTCTGCAATGCGGTACTGCAGCAAAGCTGGCCCAGCAGGAGGCACAGTTCCAGGGAAGTACTGCGCTTCAATAGCTTCATCCGACAGAGATTCAGGCTCCACTTTGCCTCCTTACGTCATCTGACTCGCCGCCGACCTGGCACGGGTGACGGAGAAGTGCGCACCCAAACTGGCATCCTCTTGGCAATTGTGCGCGCCGGCTTAACGACCGCTTTGGCCGCATCCTGCCACACCAAAGCCCACACTATCGGCCCTCCATGCGGCTATTCGGCTGCCAGAACGTCAAGCGCGGAAGCCTTCAGCCATTCGTCCGCGCACTCTTGTTCAAGCAGCCAATTGGCCAACTCCACAGCGCGTTCATGGCGTCGTGTGGCGAGATGTCCAATTGCTATCGTTGCACAGGACTGCTCCATTACAAAGTCTTCAACGAGAGCAACGAGGGTCTTGCTATCGACTTTGTCCCAATCCGGCTCCTCCGGGTACGTCAATTGGATCTGCTCCGCTAACGGTAGATTTCCAAGGTCAATTTGTCGGTGGTTCATGCGATGATTCCTCAATACGACAACGCCTTGCTCAATGTCCGGTTCTGGCCGACTGTAGCCTGTTGCGCTCGTGGAGAGTTTCGGGCCCCTGCGGGCGTTTCCTTGGGGCACAAAGCAGCCACTTGTTGCAACGCTCGGGCGAACACAGCTCAGCCGGCGTCGGCCACGCGCATTGACCGGTCAATCGGGCCGCACGCGACTTTCTGCGCTGATTTGGACAAGATGACAAAGTCGTGAAGTCTGCGCTGACCTGGTGCCCCGAGCGGCTCACCAAAAAGGCACAGCTCGCTGGGGGGATTCGATTCATAAGGCAACACAGGGACATAAACGTAGCCTGCCTTCAGTTCCGCTTGGATCTTGTATGGGTAAATCAAGTCCTTGAAATACATGACCACGTTGCCTGTACCACTGCTCCACGCGTAGCGGAGTTCGTAGGACCCCGCAGCCAAGTCATAGCCTGCAACCTTCCAATCCCAAACCCGGTCAGAGCCGATGGTCTGCAGCTTCGCAAATGCCTCGAATGGTGGCTCGGCCTTTCCGCCGCGAAGCAACAGGCGAGCCTGTTGTTTGCTATCGCCACTTTGTGGTCCGTATTGCACGATCGGGCCTGCGCATCCAGTCAGCGTCAACAGCATCCATATCAGTGGCATTCTTTTCACTTGAACTTTCCTCTTGTGTACGCGATGAATGAGGCTTGTTGCCGAACGACCGCATTTGGCCGAACGGGGATATCTCGCTAAGAATCGGAGATCGAGGGTAACGCCAATATTCGTTGCTTCGTTGTACCGTCGAAAAGCATCGATTGACCATCAACCTCGATCATGAAGTGATGGCCCTTGTCGGTAGAGAAGTGATGAGCGAAAACGGTCTTTCCCTCGTGCATGTATCCGCTCCCAGCATTAAGCCGGAGGAGTTCCTGATCCGCCGCCGCGCACACTGCCCGAATGTTTTTCATCCATACATGTTCGTTGGCCCTCGCTACCGCCTCCCGTTGTCCGCGGTCTGGGAGGGCTCTCGCTCTCAACTCCACCTGCTCACGCATTGCTGCGCGGGGAACGGCCAAAAGTTTGGGGTTCGACTTCAACCACGCTGCATTCAGCTGTTCGATGTTTTCCGTCTCATTCAGTCGATAAAAGCTCTCGGTGATCGCATCAAGTCGATCGCGTTCCGTGTTCTTTCCGAAGTAACCAGATGAGAAAAACTTGCGAATGCGTGAGCCCAGTGAATCGGCTAGGGATTCTCCTTCCTTTAGCAACACGAGATGCCGACGCGCGCCGATTGCGTCCAGTCCTTGGCGCACGAATGTCATTCCAGGCTCCGCGCGCTTGGAGTTGTAGAGGAACTGTGAGAACCCACCGTTCTCTACTTGACGCAGGTAGTAGTCTGCGTAGTAGCTAAGCCATGCGTTGCGCGAGATTTCCTCCTGTCGCAAATGCTCACCGCGCAAAGCGTTCACGAACGAGACATTCGACTCGATGACCGCAGAGGGATCTGAATCAGCTAGGCTCTCTTGGGAAACTACAACGACGTCGTCGGAGGCGAGGATGCGCATAGTCGGTCGAATAAAGGTTGTTGCCGAAAGTCTTCTGCTGACCGGGTGCCGCCGGCGGCATGCTACCTTCCGGACCGACACGGCTCGTTGGAATCATAGATGGATGATTGGCTCGAAAGACAAGCTCCGCTGGACCTGGCAGTAGCGAATGCCCTCATTGCTGCGACCCCGGAATGGTGGAATTCGGCGACCCTTGTCGCCGACCGGGAACAGCACGGCTCGCAGGAGCAGATGACCATCGTCATCACGTCGCCAGACGGCCTGCCCGAGCCGATTAGCCCGACCGAGGAAATCTACTCAAGCCTCTATGCGCTCGCTGACCTTTTCCGTGAGCGCGGAACTGTTTGGCGCTCTGCGTCGTACTCCGTCAACCAGACGGAAGGCGGTGACTGGAAGTACTCGGTTCAGTTCACCTACTAGCGAACTGGAGGGCGACGCCGACCGTCCGCTTGTGGCCGAATGCAGTCGGCCGCACCAATGTCGCGAACAGCCTTTCTCCTCACTGTCTCCACGCCCAGTGAGAAATCAAGCCTCCTACTACCAACCATGGCCAAAAGGAGAGAAGCCAGTTGCTGCTGACGACGTGTCCTTCAAGGAGGTGGGCACCATCAATCTCGACCTTAATTGGAAAGGAGCGGAAGCCGGCGCGGCCCCAGGACAGGGTGGCCCGATGGCGAGTTCCTTCATGCTCGAACTCGACCGAGTGCGTGCCGACAAGCTTGAACACTCCGCCTGTCTTGAGTAGGCATTTTTCGCCTAGAAACAAGTCGATGGATGCGGCTTGCCACAGCTTTCTAGCCAGAAGTGTTGAGGTCACGAAAAGCTTGGAGCCGTTCCATTCGGTTTCTGGGTTTGACATCTTTGTTGGCGTTATAGGTGCTGTCTGGTGTCACACAAGGCAGGTCGACGATGAAATTCCCAACGCATCGTCCCTGATGGGCGTCGGCCGATTTCTGGTGAATGTAGTCTGACTCGCTACCGGCCAGATGCCGAAGTTTGGCACGCCCCAAACAGAAAACAGCAACTGCTGCAAAGCGGCTGCTCGCAGCGTTTGCCGAGGATCAGTATGGCGCGGACGGATTTCCACCACGCAAAGACTTCGGCCGTCGTACCCCAAAGCCCCCACGGGCCGCGAAACACGCAGCCCGCAGACCAGCCGCTAGCCGCCGGTTTCAGGCGCTCCGTGTCGCGCCTTCTCGCTCATCTGGAACAACTCCCCAGCCTTGCGAGCCAGTTCAGCCGCAAGCCAAAGCAGGTTGTCCAGTCGTCGAGGCCCATCCCCGCTGCACCAGTCGATGTCTTCCCCGTGGCAGACCCACAGGAGAGCTTCGAGCTGAGAAAGGGTGTTTTCGAGAAGATCCGCCGGGTCCTGGGCGTTATCTTCGGAATCTACCGGCGTAGTTGGCCGGGCTATAGTCTTGGTAGCCATTTTTGTGCGGTTCTTTAGAGGGTTGCACGAACTTGGTTAGACGGCTGGGGTGCTCGCTACATCCCGGCCGTCGCCTTTTGATACCTCGCATCTGCATCGCTGCTTTCGCACCGACGACCTGCCGCGAGGCAAGCAGCCTTCAAACATCTCGGTGGTGGCTTGGTGTGTGCGCCTTTCTGCTCCCCTTGGTGGGGTATCGAGTGACAGGGGCATTCACTCTGGAGAAGAAGCCGACAAAGTAGCTGCTGCTACAGCACGAAGTCGCGAAGACTGCCAACAAATGCAGCTTCCGCAATGCGCCGTGCGCGAGCCTCGTGAGCCGATGCCGCAGCGGCTCCAAACGCACACGCCGATGGGGTGCCTTGCGCAGCGAAATAAAGGGGGAGGCCGAAGGCCGGAGGACATTCGCGGAGCAAGGTACCCCGTCGGCGTGAGCGCCGCACTGAATGAACCCGAACCCAAGCCCAAGCCTTAAGACATCCCGCGCGCCAGCAAGTGATCCACCAGCCGCCGCTGCGGAAAGCTCAGCGCCTCCTGCCGCGTGCACAGGTACATGCGGCGCGAGGCCCACGCATCGGTGAGGTTGATGAAGCGCAGCTTCATCTCCTTGCGATAGGTCACCGCGGCACCTTCGGGCAGGATGCCCACGCCCATGCCCGCTTCGATCATCCGGCACACGGCCTCGAAACTCTTCACCCGCACGCGCAGGCGCAGCACCTTGCGCGCGCTCATCGCAGCGTCTTCCATGGTGCGTGAGATGGCGGAGTCGTCCTCCAGGCCGACGAAGTCGTAGTCGAGCAGTTCCTCGAACGACACCTCGCGGCCACGCCACGGATGCTTCTGCCGCACGATGGCCACCAGCCGGTCGGTGCGGTAGGGAATGAAGTGCAACGCCGGGTCGGCCGCCTCGCTGGTGATGACGCCCACGTCGGCCTGCCGGTCGCGAATGGCCTGCACGATGTAGACGCTGCGGTGCTCCTCCACGCTCACGCGGATCTCGGGATAGCGCTGGCGGAAGCTCGCCACGTCGTCGGGCAGGAACTGGCCCATGGCCGATGCGTTGGCATGCAGTCGCACGCGGCCGGTGGCACCCTGCGCGTAGTCCGAGAGGTCGGCGCGCATGCGGTCGACGTCGCGCAATATCTGGCGCGCATGCACGGCCAGCGATTCGCCGGCGCCGGTGGGCGTCACGCCCCTCGAAGTGCGGTTGAGCAGCGCAACGCCCAGGTGCTCTTCGAGGATGGCCAGCCGGCGGCTGGCGGCCGACAGCACCATGTGGCTCTCGGCCGCGGCCTTCGACAGGCTGCCGTGCTCAATGGCGCGCAGGAAAAGCGCCAGCGAATCGAGGTCGGGTCTCATGGGGTTCGGGGTCGGTCTGCGAGGCCGACATTGTCGGGCCAGCAGGGGCCATGGCCTCGGCCGAAATACTTTCGGCGGATCGCGCCCGCAAGAGACAGATCTTCCGGAATGCGCTGCACTTTGCCCAAACGAAGAAGCACTTTCCGCGGGCGAAGCGGAAGAATCGTTGCTGTTCCGGCGTCTACCCCGCCGGGGCGTTCCGCGAGCCGGCCCTCTACCGGGGCCACGCCCGCATTCCAACGAGTCCTACCCGGAGTCTTTTTCAGTCATGGCATCCCACGAACTGGCCAGCGTTGCGCTGGACGACAAATACACGGCCACCGAAGGCCGGATCTACCTCAGCGGCATCCAGGCGCTGGTGCGCCTCATGCTCGTGCAGAAGTGGCGCGACCAGAAGGCCGGGCTGAACACCGCGGGCTTCGTCTCGGGCTACCGCGGCTCGCCGCTCGGCGGCCTCGACGAAGCACTGTGGAAGGCGCAGCCGCAGCTCGAAGCCAACGCCGTGAAGTTCCTGCCCGGCGTGAACGAAGAGCTGGCCGCCACCGCCGTCTGGGGCACGCAGCAGGTGCACCTGACAGGCGAGTCCGCCGTCGATGGCGTCTTCGCCATGTGGTACGGCAAGGCGCCGGGCGTGGACCGCTGCGGCGACGTGTTCAAGCACATGAGCCACGCGGGCACCTCGCCCAACGGCGGCGTTCTGCTGGTGGCGGGTGACGACCATGGCGCGTCTTCGTCGACGCTGCCCAACCAGAGCGACCACCTGTTCGCCGCGTCGATGATCCCGATGCTCTATCCGCAGAGCGTGGAGGAGTACATCGAGCTCGGCCTGCACGGCTTCGCGATGTCGCGCTTCGCGGGGCTGCCGGTGGGGTTCAAGGCGCTGGCGGACACGGTGGAGTCTTCGGGCTCCATCCCGGCCGGTGCGCTCGACGTGCACACACGGCTGCCTTCGGACTTCGTCTTCCCGCCCGGCGGCGTGCACGCGCGCCTGTCGACCGACACGCTAGGCGTGCAGGCGCGCAAGCAGGAAGCGCTGATGCAGGACTACAAGATCTACGCGGCCATCGCCTATGCGCGCGAGAACAAGCTGAACCGCGTGACCATCGATTCACCGAAGGCACGCCTCGGCATCGTGGCATCGGGCAAGTCGTACCGCGACGTGCTCGAGGCGCTGGAAGAGCTCGGCATCGACGCCGACGAAGCCGCGCGCATCGGCATCCGGCTCTTCAAGGTGTCGATGCCCTGGCCGCTGGAGCCCGACTCGATCCGCGAGTTCGCCGACGGGCTCGAGGAGATCCTGGTGGTGGAAGAGAAGCGCCAGATCGTCGAGTACCAGCTCAAGGAGCATCTCTACAACTGGCGCGAAGACGTGCGCCCGCGCGTGATCGGCAAGTTCGACGAGCAAGGTGAATGGGGAGCGCATCCGCGCGGAAAGTGGCTGCTGCCGGCCACGGCCGATTTCTCGGTGGCGCAGATCGCGCGCGTGATCGCGGGGCGCGTGGCGCGCTTTCACACCAGCGACCGCATCCGCATGCGGCTCGCCATCCTCGACGCGAAGGACGTGGTGCTCGGCAAGGCAGTCGCCACGCCCTCGCGCCCGGCCTGGTACTGCTCGGGCTGCCCGCACAACACCTCGACCAAGGTGCCCGAAGGCAGCCTCGCGCTCGCGGGCATCGGCTGCCACGTGATGGCCACCGCCATCTACCCCGAGCACAACCGCACGACCACGCACATGGGCGGCGAAGGCGCGCCGTGGCTCGGGCAGGCCTGGTTCTCCAAGCGCAGGCACGTGTTCGCGAACCTGGGCGACGGCACCTACTACCACTCGGGCTCGCTTGCCATCCGCGCGGCCGTGGCGGCGGGCGTGAACATCACCTACAAGATCCTCTACAACGACGCGGTCGCCATGACCGGCGGGCAGCCGGTGGACGGCCCCATCACCGTGCCGCGCATCGCGCACCAGATGGCCGCCGAGGGTGTGAAGCGCCTCGCGCTGGTGGCCGAAGACCCGACGCGCTGGGCCGACCGCAGCGTGCTGCCGCCGGAGCGCGAGGGCTTCGTGCTCACCGTGCACCACCGCGACAGCATGGACGCCGTGCAGCGCGAGCTGCGCGAGTTCGAGGGCGTCTCGGTGCTGATCTACGACCAGGTGTGCGCCGCCGAGAAGCGCCGCCGCCGCAAGAAGGGCGAGTTCCCGCAGGCCGCGCGGCGCGTGTTCATCAACGACGCGGTGTGCGAGGGTTGCGGCGACTGCGGCGAGCAGTCGAACTGCACCGCGCTGCTGCCGAAGCAGACAGAACTCGGCCTGAAGCGCGCCGTGGACCAGAGCGCCTGCAACGCCGACGAGTCGTGCATCAAGGGCTTCTGCCCCAGCTTCGTGACGGTGGAGGGCGTGAAGCCGCGCAGGCAGGCACCGGTCGCCGCGAAGGCCGCAGCCGAAGAGGCGCCGCTGCCCGAGCCGAAGCAGCTCGCGCTCGAAGGCATGCACAACATCCTCATCACCGGCATCGGCGGCACGGGCGTCATCACCATCGGCGCGCTGATCGGCATGGCGGCGCACCTCGAAGGCAAGGGCGTGAGCGTGCTCGACATGACGGGCATGTCGCAGAAGAACGGCTCGGTGACCTCGCACGTGCGCATCGCGCGCGACGCGGCGCAGCTGAAGGCGCAGCGCATTCCCACCGGCGAGGCCGACCTGATCCTGGGCTGCGACATGCTGACGGCCGGCGCGCCCGACGCCATCGCGCGGATGCGGCCGGGCCGCACCTATGCGCTGGTCAACACCTTCGAGCAGCCGACGGGGCATTTCGCGCAGCAGCCCGACTGGCAGTTTCCGGCCGCACAGGTGCGCGCGCTGATCGAGGAATCGGTGGAAGGCCGCGCCGACTTCGTCGATGCGACGCAACTGGCCACGCGGCTCATGGGCGATGCCATCGCAGCCAACCTGTTCCTGCTGGGCTTCGCGTTCCAGAAGGGCTTCGTGCCGCTGTCGGCCGAGGCGCTGGACAAGGCCATCGAGATCAACGGCGTGGCCGTGAAGGCGAACCAGTCTGCCTTCCGCTGGGGCCGCAAGGCGGCGCTGGACCTCGCCGCGGTGACGCGAGAAGCCGCGCCGTCGAATGTCGTGACGCTGCAGCGGCCGCAGAGCTTCGAGGCACTGGTGACGGACCGCACCGCCTTTCTCACGGCCTACCAGAACGCCGCGTACGCACAACGCTATGCCGAGCTGGTGGAGCGCGTGCGCGCGGTCGAGCAGCGCGAGCGCGGCGGCAACCTGCTGGCGAAGGCCGTGGCCTCGGGCCTCTTCAAGCTGATGGCCTACAAGGACGAGTACGAGGTCGCGCGGCTCTACACCGACAGGCGCTTCATGGAGAAGCTCAGCGAGCAATTCGAAGGCAAGCCCGTGCTGCGCTTCCACCTCGCACCGCCGGTGCTCGGCCGCCGCGATGCCGAGGGCCGCGCGATGAAGACCAGCTTCGGGCCGTGGATGATGAGCGGGTTCCGCGTACTCGCAAGGCTGCGCGGCCTGCGCGGCACGGCCTTCGACGTGTTCGGCCGCACGGCCGAGCGGCGCATGGAGCGGCAGCTCATCGAGGACTACCGCGCGATGGTCGAGGACCTGCTCGCGCGCTTCGGCAGCATCGACTTCGACACCGCGCTGTCGTTGGCGCGGCTGCCCGAGCAGATCCGTGGCTTCGGCCATGTGAAGGAAGAAAGCGTGGTGGCAGCGCGGGTGCGCTGGCAGGCGCTGGCGAAGCAGCTGGAACGCTCGCCGCGACGGGAGGAGCTCAGCGTCGCCGCCTCATGACGGCCGGGCCGTGGCTGCGGCGGGGAGCGCGGGCAATGCACCGTCGCCCCGCAGCCATGGCCGGTCGGCCAGCGCGAGCAGTTCGCGGTCGCCCCGGCTGTCGCCGTAGGCATAGAGCACCGCAGGTTGCTCGCCCGCGAGCCACTCCCGCAGGCGTCGCACTTTCTCGGGGCCCCAGCAGTTGGCCGAGGCCAGCCGGCCCGAAAAGCGTTCGCCGACAAATTCGAGCTCGGTCGCCAGCACCGCGTCGAAGCCGGCCTGCGCCGCCCATGGACGGAGATAGATCGACGGCGATGCGCTGATCAGCACCAGCCGATGCCCCAGTCGCTTGTGCTCCTGGACCCTCTCGAGCATTTCCGGACGGACCAGCGCCGGCAGCTCCCGGGCGGCGAAGTTTCGCGCGGCTTCTTCCAGCTCATGGCGCGTCATGCCGCCGAGGGTGGCCGAGAGGAAATGCGCCTTGGCGACGCCGCGGTCGCATGCCCCGGTCCATGCGCCGAAGAGCCACGGGGCCGAGCGCGCCACGCCAGCGGCGAACCCTGCGCGGCCAGCCACGCCCCGCACGAAATCCTGCAGGCTGTCGCGGGTGGTGATGGTGCCGTCGAAGTCGAAGGCAGCTAGGGTGTAGGCGTCTGGCATCCGGAGGGGGTCTGCGGCCCTAGAGACGGAGGGCCAGACCACGGGCAAGTCTAGCGACGCGGGCCTCCTCGCGGGATCAGGGCAAAATTTCGCTCGCCGCGCCGGTCGACCCCGTCGCTCCCTTCATGCCACCCACCACGCCCGAACCGCCCGTTCCCCCGTCCCGCCCTCGCCTGCGCTACCGCACCGTGGTCGCGTGGGCGGCCGCCTGCGCGCTCGCGCTGCTGCTGATCGGCCTCGCGGGCCAATGGGCCGCGCGCCGCGAGGCGAACTTCCAGGCCGACTCGATCCGGCGCGCCATGGAAGTCCACGTGCTCGGCCTGCGCGATGCCGCCGGCAAGTACAGCTATCTTCCCTTCACAGCCGGACTGCATCCGCTCGTCCTGGCCGCGCTGGACCATCCGGGCGACGCTGCCGCGAAGCAGCGCGCCAACCTCTACATCGAGGGAGTGAACCGCCGCGCCGGCTCCGACGCGCTCTACCTGATCGACATGCAGGGCCTCACGCTGGCGGCCAGCAACTGGGCAACGCCGCAGAGCTTCGTCGGCCAGTCATATGCCAACCGGCCCTACTTCATCGACGCCCGCGCGGGACGCAACGGCCTGTTCTACGGCGTGGGCCAGACCACCGGCGAGCCCGGGCTCTTCATCTCCACGCCAGTGCGGGGCGAAGACGGCGAGGTGCGGGGCGTGGTGACGGTCAAGGTCAGCCTGCGGCAGCTGCAGGAGGCCTGGACCTTCTCGCGCGACCCCATCCTGCTGACCGACGCGCGCGGCATCGTGTTCCTGAGCTCGGTGCCGTCGTGGCTGTACCAGTCCACGCGCCCCCTGAGCGTCGCCGAGCTCGACAGCATGCGGCGCGACCAGCAGTACGGCATGCGCGCCGGTTTTCCGGCGGTGCCGTGGAAGGTGGAACGCGAGGAAGCCGCGCATCGCTACCTCGTGCGCACCGACATCGGCGGCCGGCCGCGCCAGTTCCTCGCGGTAGACGAACGCCTGCCCGACCTCGGCTGGACGCTGACCGTGATGGCCGACCATTCCGAAGTCGCCGTCGCCCGCGAGCGGGCCTGGATGCTGGGCCTGCTGTGCGCCGTCGTGCTGCTGCTGGCCGGCCTGTACTGGCAGTTGCGCGAACGGCGCTTTGCCGAACAGCGCAACGCGCGGCGCGACCTGGAACTGCGCGTGCGCGAACGCACCCACGAGCTCGACGAGGCCCACGCCTTCCGCAAGGCGATGGAAGACTCGCTGCTGGTGGGCATGCGCGCGCGCGACCTGGAAGGCCGCATCATCTACGTCAACCTCGCCTTCTGCGAGATGACGGGCTACAGCGCCGACGAACTGCTCGGCCGGCTGCCGCCCTACCCCTACTGGCACCCCGACGACGTGACGCAGCACTGGCGCCAGTACGACGCCATGATGAGCGGCCAGCCCGCGCGCGCCGGCTTCGAGTCGCGCCTGCGGCATCGCGATGGGCACGAGGTGATCACCATGGTCTACACCGCCGCGCTGATCGATGCCGACGGCAGGCACAGCGGCTGGATGAGCTCGGTGGTGGACATCACCGAGCAGAAGCGCGCCGAGCTGCGCCAGCGCCAGAACGACGAGCAGCTGCAGCACGCACAACGCCTCGCCAGCCTGGGCGAGATGGCTTCCACGCTGGCCCACGAGCTGAACCAGCCGCTGATGGCGCTGAGCAATTTCGCGAGCGCCGCCAAGGCCTTTGCCGAACAGGGCAACCAGCAGCTGCTGGTGAGCAGCCTCGACGAGACCATGGTGCAGGCCCAGCGCAGCGCCGAGATCGTGCGGCGCATCCGGGGCTTCGTGCGCCAGCGCACCGTGGGCACCGAAGATTGTTCCGTGGCCGCGCTGGCCGGCAACGCGCTCGCGCTGCTGCAGGGCGAGATCCGCATGCGCCAGGCGCGCGCCGCGCTTCGCGTTCCGCCGGACCTGCCCGAGGTGCGCGGCGACCGCGTGCTGCTCGAGCAGGTGCTGCTGAACCTGCTGTCGAACAGCCTTCAGGCCATGCAGGCCGTGCCGCCGGAACAGCGGCTGGTGGAGATCGAGGCCGCTCTGCAGGACGGGCGCATGCACATCCGCGTGGCCGACCGCGGCCCGGGCATCGACGCGGCGGTGGCCGACCAGGTGTTCGCGCCCTTCTTCACCACCAAGGCTGGCGGGCTGGGACTGGGCCTGAACATCTGCCGCACCATCGTCGAGGCGCATCGCGGCCGGCTGTTCTTCGCCGACCGGCCCGGCGGTGGCACAGTCTTCACCCTCGAGCTGGAAATATCTTCGCCATGACTGCCGTGAACACCATGAGCGCTCCCGCCAACAACCTGTGCATCGTGGACGACGACGAGGCCGTGCGCCGCTCGCTCGGTCTCCTGCTGCTGTCGCGCGGCTACGCGGTGCAGACCTTCGCCTCGGGCGAGGCCTTCCTGGAGGGCGCCGACCTGCAGCGCGCCGGCTGCGTGATCATGGACCTGCGCATGGACGGCGCGAGCGGCCTGCAGGTGTTCGACGCGCTGCGCGCGCAGGACAGCCCGCTGGTGGTGATCTTCCTGTCCGGCCACGGCGACATTCCCATGGCCGTCGAGGCCGTGCAGAACGGCGCCTTCGGCTGGCTGGAGAAACCCTGCAACGACGAGCGCCTGCTCGACACCATCGCCCGCGCCCTGCAGCAGGCCGGCGAGATCGGCGCCCGCCGCCAGGCCCGCCAGGCCGCGCAGGCGCTGTGGGACAAGCTCACGCCGCGCGAGATGCAGATCGCCCGCCTCGTGGCCGAAGGCAAGCCCAACAAGCAGATAGCGCAGGAACTGGCGCCGCTGGAGCAGCGCACGGTGGAAACGCACCGCGCGCATGTGTTCGCGAAGCTGGGGCTGGCGAACAGCCATCAGCTGGATCGGTTTCTGCGGGAGCATGCGCTGTAGGCATCGCGGGTCGTTGGCCCTGTCGCCAAGGCATGCGGCGGGCCCGATCTAGGTATTTACCCTTGCGTACCGATACGTAGCCACCCCGCGCCCAGCTACGGACGACAGCGCGGCGCCAGGGGGACAGACTCGGCCGAACGGCCTCCGCGTGACTTTTTTCTTAACGCGGCGGGCCCCAGCCAGAGACAAGGACCCCTTTCATGACCGCCACCGCAAGCGCGGCCGCCGGCGCTTCCAGCGCCGACACGGCACCCGCCACCAGCAGCAACACTCCCTACACCTTCGAGGAAAAGCGCAAGCGCATCTTCGCCATCTTCGCGGCCTCGTCCGGCAATCTGGTGGAGTGGTTCGACTTCTACGTCTACGCCTTCTGCGCCATCTATTTCGCGCCGGCCTTCTTCCCGAAGTCGGACCCGACCGTCCAGCTGCTGAACACCGCCGGCGTGTTCGCCGCCGGCTTCCTGATGCGCCCGATCGGCGGCTGGCTGTTCGGCCGGCTCGCGGACCGCAAGGGTCGCAAGACCTCGATGGTGACCTCGGTCGTCATGATGTGCGTGGGCTCGCTGGTCATCGCCTGCCTGCCCACCTATGCGCAGATCGGCGCGGCCGCTCCGGCGCTGCTGCTGGCCGCGCGGCTGCTGCAGGGCCTGTCGGTCGGCGGCGAGTACGGCACCACCGCCACCTACATGAGCGAAGTGGCCATGCGCGGGCAGCGCGGCTTCTTCTCGTCGTTCCAGTACGTCACGCTGATCGGCGGCCAGCTGCTCGCGGTGGTCGTCGTCGTGGTGCTGCAGCAGGTGCTGGACGAGGCCGAACTCAAGGCCTGGGGCTGGCGCATTCCCTTCGTGCTGGGTGCCGTGGCGGCCGTGGTCGCGCTCATGCTGCGCCGCACGCTGACCGAGACCGCGAGCAACAAGACGCGCGCCGCCAAGGGCGCGGGCACGATGCGCGAGCTGTTCACGAACCACAAGCGCGCCTTCTTCGTGGTGCTGGGCTACACGGCCGGCGGCTCGCTGATCTTCTACACCTTCACCACGTACATGCAGAAGTACCTGGTGAACTCGGCCGGCATGTCGATCAAGACCGCCAGCAACGTGATGACGGCGTGCCTGTTCATCTACATGTGCATGCAGCCGCTGTTCGGCGCGCTGTCGGACCGCATCGGCCGGCGCAGCAACATGCTGCTGTTCGGCGCCCTGGGCGCGTTGATGACGGTGCCGGTGCTGAGCAACCTGCAGAACGTGAACAGCCCGCTGGCGGCCGGCCTGCTGATCACGCTGGCTCTGGCGGTGATCAGCTTCTACACCTCGATCAGCGGCATCGTGAAGGCGGAGATGTTCCCGCCCGAGATCCGCGCGCTGGGCGTGGGCCTCTCCTATGCGGTGGGCAACGCGATCTTCGGCGGTAGCGCCGAGTACGTGGCGCTGGGGCTGAAGTCGATCGGGCACGAGTCGTACTTCTACTGGTACGTGACGGCCATGATGGTCGTGGCGTTCACCGTGAGCCTGCTGCTGCCGAAGCAGGCGACCTACCTGCACCACGACAAGTAAGGCACGCGGGCAGACAGGGGCGTCATCGCCCCACCGGGAGGCTTGCCACCTCCCGACGCGGTATCCCTGGGAAAGCTTTTTCGAATCGATCGATCCACCAGAAAGCATGAGGGTAAAGCCATGGCGAGACGGATGGTCCACAACGCGACGATCACCCTGAAGCTGCCGTTCGACCTGGACACCGAAGCGAAGGTCAAGGCCCTGCGGGCCGCCGGCGTTCCGGTGGACGCGGAAGGCAACGCGCGACAGGGTTTTCTCTTCGTGCGATCGGGTGACGGCTACCGCAGCCAGGTCAACATCTTCAGGTGGTTTCCCGACGAGGTGGGACAGATCTCGCGCGACGCGGCGAACGTGCCCACTCCCCCGCGCGAACGCCGTCCCGCACCGCCGCCGGGCAACACGCTCGATCACTGGCTGGCGCAGATCCTGACCGCGCCCATCCCCAGCCACGACGCCGCGCTGCAGTACGAGCCGGAAGTCCCGCAGCCCGCTGCCGGCTGAAGCCCGCGAGGGCCGCCGAGGCTAGAGCTGGATGCTCTCGAAGCTCCTGACGAGCACCAGCCCCTCGCCCACGCGCGGCTGGCCAGGGCTGGCGATGGTGTCGGCACCCCGGACCAGCGCGCCGAAATCGAGCCCCGACTGGGCTTCGATCTTCTCGATGGGCACGCGCCACTGGTTCACGTCCACCGAGGCCAGGGCCTGCGGCGTGCCGAGGCTGCGCCGGGGCTCCGAGAGCAGCTTCGACTGATCGGCCACCAGCCCCACGGCCCTGGGGCCGGCCTGCCCTTTCCAGACCACCACCTTGAAGAACGACGATGGGATCTGCACGTCGTCCGCCCAGAGGTCGATCTTGTCGTCGAAGATCGGTCCCTGGAAGACGACCAGCCTGCGCCGCACGTCGCCCGCGAGCGTGCCGTTCTCGAGCACGTAGCGCTCCAGCCCCTGCCAGTAACGCGCGCTCTGGTTGAACCTGAAATGCTGGGGCGAGCAGTTGGTGAAGTGGAATGTGTCGGCGTTGGCGCGCGCGGCGTCTTCGGCGGAGCCCCAGGTCGGATCGGTGCGCCGCGTGAGGTGGCCGCGGTCGAAGTAGGTCGACCACGCCGAGTAGAAGGTCTGGTCGAGCACGAAGCTCGCGCTGACGCGCGGGTCCTTGAACCAGATCTCGCCTTCGGAGGCGTTGGGCTGGCCGGTCTTCCTGTCGATTTCCAGATAGGTCTCGCCGTCGATGTTGGTCGCCGTGAAGAGCGCGATCCGCTTCGACTTGTTCAGCTTCAGGCTGAAGTGCTCGTACTTCAGCTCGCCTTCGGCGGCGTCGGGCTCTTCCGCACGCAGCGGGGCGACCTGTTTGGCCAGGGTCTGGGACGGCCGGGGCAGCGGCAGCTCCAGCCCCGGAATGAACGCCGAGTCGTAGCCGTTGCGGTTGCCGTAGTCCTGGTCGACCTGCACGGCTTCGGCGCCGCGGGCCAGCACCTTCGGCTGCACGGAAGCGGAGGCAAGCGAGGACTGGGAGGCTCCGATGACGACCGGCTGCGCCTGCACCGCCTGCCCGATGCTGATCGTCAATTCGATGGGCACGGTCAGCCGGATGGAATTGGAAGGCGATGCGCTGCTCTGGGTGTCCATGGTGTGAAGCTCCGTGGTTGGATTCGTGATTTCGACTTCCTTGGCTTCCTGCGTCGAGGGCCGTGGCGGCGAAAGCCTGCGGTCGCTCCCCGCGGCCGGTGCGGCGCCAGGGTCTCCCAGCGCGAGCGCCTCGCGCAGCAATGCCTGCCATTGCGCCGGCAGGCCGCTCATGCGGCTTGCGAGATCCCTGTAGATGGCACTGATGCGAACGCCTTCGTTCACGTTCACCGGCACCTTGTTGCCCAGGGCATTCCTGTCGATGAACGGCTCGCCCCAGTGGTGAAGGGCGACCAGTTGCCAGTCGTCGTTGAACACCGGCGAGCCCGAAGAGCCCTGCTCGGTGTCGGTTTCGTACAGCAGCGTGCGGTCGGTGCGCGCCGTCAGGATGTTGTTGCGCACGGTAATCATCTTGGGCCAGCCCGATGGGTGCTGGACGATGTTCGTGTTCATCCCGAGCACATGCTTGTCCGGCTGGTCCGACAGCGCGCAGAAGCCCAGGTCACCGGCCTCGGCCTCGCCGGACTGCCTGCGGCCGAGCGCGACGAGGGCATAGTCGAGCTGGTCGTCGGGCGAGAACAGCGCGAAGCGGTCGGGGTCGAGCAGGAAGGTGGTCGTGGGCTTCGGCACGCCGCGTTCGTCGAGCTCGCGGAAGAAGGTCACCTGCGTGCCCCGCGCCGCCGACTCGTCCTGGATGACATGGCGGTTGGTGATGAAGAGCGCGGGGCTGACCATGAAACCCGTTCCGATCTCCGCCTTGGTTCCGTAGTTGACCTCGACGTAGCCAACGGCCCTGGCGCTGCGGGCGCCCTGCGACAGGAAGCTGGCGCGCTGGAAATCCTCGGTGGCGCCGGTGATGGATTCGGCCCCGCTGGACGACATGAGCGTGCGATGCCGCATCGCGTAGGCGCGAGAGCGATCGACGTCGGGTTCGGCATCGCGCCAGCGGCCTTCGGCCACCAGCGTCCTCACCTGTTCGCGCTCTGCCGAAGTGCGCTGCAGGCTGGCCTTGAAGGCATCGATCGCTTCTTCGTCCACGGCGGTCCTCCTCGTGAAGGCGCGCGGTCCGGATGTGAACCGCGCGGTTGCGGCTCATTGAAGCGGCGGATGGCGTCAGCCGGATGACAGTCCGGCCGGGCTAGGCGTTGGTCCGATCGAGTCCGCGGGAAGGGCGACAGTGGCCGGCATCGAGGCGGTACCCTGAGCGGTTTTTTTCTCCCTGGCCTCTACCAGCGCCGAACCACTGTCGGGGCGCAGTGTGCGTGCGCCGGGTGAATTCGCAGTGAAGTTCAGGAGGGAGTTCCGTGAAACGATACCTGCCGTCCCGCTTCATGCAACTCGCAGGCCGGAATCCACCGGGCAAGCCGCTGCGCTTCGGAAAAGAAAAAGCGCTGTCGGCACCGCCCCGGTTTCCGGGCGATGCCGACAGCGCCGATGTGCTCTCGCGTTATTCCTGCGGCTCGAGCGCCACTGGAGCCGCCGGAACACCCTTCTTCCGGGCCTGCAGAACGAAGGAAACCACCTGCCAGACGACGAAGACCGCGATCAGGCTCAGCAGCGTGCCGCTGATCGGGCGGGTGACGAAGGTGCCGAAGCTGCCGCGGCTCAGCAGCATCGCGCGGCGGAAGTTCTCTTCCAGCATCGGCCCGAGGATGAAGCCGAGCATCAGCGGCGCCGCATCCAGCTCGAGGCGCATGAACATGTAGCCCATAAAGCCGAAGGCCGCGGTGATGAACACGTCTTCCAGGTTGTTGTTCACGCTGTAGGTGCCGATGCAGCAGAAGAACAGGATCGACGGGAACAGCACGGCGTACGGAATCTTGAACACCGACAGCCAGTAGCGCACCAGCGGCACGTTCAGCACGAGCAGGAAGACGTTGCCGATCCACATGCTGGCCACCAGGCCCCAGAACAGCTCGGGATGGCTGCCGATCATGTTCGGCCCCGGCTGGATGCCCTTGATGATGAAGGCGGCCAGCATCAGCGCCATGACGGCGTTCTCGGGAATGCCGATGCTCATCAGCGGAATGAAGCTGGTGCGCGCGGCCGCTTCGTCGGCTGCCGCCTGTCCGGCCACGCCTTCGATGCAGCCGGTGCCGATCTCGTCCTTGTACTTGCTGACCTTCTTGTCGATCGCATAGGCCGCGAACTGCGCAATGGTCGGGCCGCCGCCGGGCAGGATGCCGAGGAAGGA
Source organism: Variovorax sp. 679 (assembly GCF_003952185.1). Lineage (GTDB taxonomy): Bacteria > Pseudomonadota > Gammaproteobacteria > Burkholderiales > Burkholderiaceae_C > Variovorax. The sequence goes on from NZ_RXFS01000001.1 coordinate 406,019, forward strand.
GCCGACCACGCTGCCGCGCAGTGCGCTCGGAATGATCCGCTTGAACTCCGCCCAGGTGGGAATCAGGTTGATCTTGCCGTTGAAAGGCGAGCGCTCTTCACGGGAGTCGAGGTTCTTGGTGATCTCGGCAATACCGAAGCAGCCCAGCGCGATGCTCACGATGCCGACGCCGTCCACCAGGAAAGGCAGGTCGAGGGTGAAGCGCTGCATGCCGCTGTTCACGTCGGTGCCGATCGTTCCGAGCAGCACGCCGATCATGCACATGGCCAGGCCGTTGAGCAGGCTGCCCGTGGTGACGAAGCTCACGCACACGAAGCCCACCAGCATCATCGCGACGTAGTCGGCGGGGCCGAACAGGAAGGCCACCTCGCCGAGCACCGGCGCCAGGAACGACAGCACGAGGATGGCGACCGTGCCGCCGATGAAGCTGGAGAAGCCCGCCGTGAACAGCGCCAGGCCCGTCTGCCCCTTGAGCGTCATCGCGTACCCGTCGATACAGGCCACGATGCTGCTGGCATGCGGGATCTTCATCGTGATGGCACTCACGCTGTCGCCGTACTGCGCACCGTAGTAGATGCCGGCCAGCATGATGAGCGCGCCGGTCGTGGGAATGGAGTACGTCAGCGGCAGCAGCAGGCTGATGGTGGCCAGGGGGCCCAGGCCGGGCAGCAGGCCGACCAGTGTGCCCACGGTGCAGCCGATGGCGCAGAACATCAGGTTCTGCCACGTCAGGGCGTGCGAAAAACCAAACGCCAGGTTGTTAAGGACTTCCATCGTCGTCTCCTCAGTACAGCGGCAGGTTCAGGCCGAGGAGCTTCTGGAGGGCCAGCGCCATCACGATCAGGCCAGCCGAGACCTTGACGTTGCGCACCCACGAGTACGAACTGCCGGCGAACGCCGAACAGAACACCATGAAGATGATGCCGGCGATCATGTTCAGGAAGGTGGAGATCAGCGCGAACCCGCAGAGGCTCGCGAGGATGAGCGAGATGTTCTTGTAGTTGAAGTCCAGCCGCACCGGCGCCACGAAGAACGACCGGATCACGGTCGACACGGCGATCACCAGCAGCATGGCGCTGACGAGTGCGGGGAACAATCCCGGCCCCGCGCGGCTCAGGTCTCCAATGGGGTAGCGAAGCGCCGTAAGGCCGAAGGCCAGCGCGATTGCCATGAGGAAGAGCCCCCTGACAAGATTTCTGTTTCTCATACGTTCCCGATGTACTGGGTTATTGAATACCGCCGGCGCAGGTGAAATCCGGCCGGTTCCGTCTCCATCCGGATGGAAATCCGGACGATGGGATGCTCTCGGGCGTAGCTGATCGCTGTCTGACGAAGGCGTGAGGGGAACTACGTATCCCGCGAAGCCTGACGGCGCGGCTTCGCAGGCTCTGGAGGCAGGAGCAGGTAGCGCGGGTGCGGGAAAAAGGTGCCCCAAGGAGCCGGAAGCCGCCGGATCCGGCGGTATAGCTCTTTTTTCTCAGTGACCTTCTGCACTGGCAGCCAGGCTCCGATTTGCTTAACTTCCCGGGCATACGCAACAACCCAGGGGAGCGATCAATCATGGCAGTGGACATGTTCATGCGCGTTGAAGGCGCGAACGGCGAATCGAAGGACTCGAACCACAAGGAGTGGAGCGACATCAAGTCGTTCGCGTGGGGCGCGACGCAGCCCGGCAACATGGTCAGCGGCGGTGGCGGCGGAGTCGGCAAGGCCAGCTTCAACGACCTGCAGGTTCTGGCTCGCATCGACAAGGCGGCACCGTCGGTCATGAAGAACTGCGCCAGCGGCAAGCACCTGAGCAAGGTGGAGGTGTCGGTGTGCAAGGCGGGGGGCTCGCAGATCGAATACACCCGCGTGACGCTCGAAGAGGTGCTGGTGACCTCGGTGCAGTACACGGCCGAGCAGGGCTCGGACGCGGTGTTCGTGCAGTACGCGTTCCAGGCCGCGAAGGTGAAGCAGCAGTACTGGGAGCAGACCGACAAGGGCGGCAAGGGCGCCGAGACGGTGCTGGCCTGGAACATCAAGGAGAACAAGGAAACCTGATTCCCTCCGTCGGCCGAGCGTCAGGATGACCCGCAGTTTCATCGCCCACAGCTCGCTGGGCGAGCGCCTCAAGTTCCGTTCGATGACGGGACAGGAGCGCATCTCCACCCTGTTCGAGTCGCGCGTGCGACTCGTGAGCGACATGCAGGGCATTTCGCCGAAGCGACTGCTCGGCGAGGACATGACCATCGAGATCAATCTCGCCACCGAACTGGGCGGACCGGGCCTGCGCTTCCTCAGCGGCCAGGTCGCGCGCTTCGCCTGCGTCGGCAAGGACGACGGCGACATGTGCGTGTACGAGGCCACGCTGCGGCCGTGGCTCTGGTACGCCACCCGCCGGTCGGACTTCAGGATCTTCCAGTTCAAGACGGCGCCGCAGATCCTGCAGGAGGTGCTGGCACCCTACGGCTTCGCCATCGACGCCAGGCTGGGCGGCAACTACCGCACCTGGGAGTACTGCGTGCAGTACGCAGAGACCGACTTCAACTTCGTCAGCCGGCTGATGGAGCAGGAAGGCATCTACTACTTCTTCTCGCACGCCAAGGGCAGCCACCAGCTGGTGCTGTGCGACGGCCCCGACTCGCACGCCGACCTGCCCGCCGGACCGGCCAAGGTGCCCTATCACGCGGGCGTGCTGGCTGCGCAGATCCTGGAGCAGGACTTCATCGACACCTGGCATCACGGCGAGGACATCGCCCCGGGCAACTTCGCGGCCGACGACTACGACTTCAGGAAGCCCAACGCCGAGATCGACACCCTGCGCCGCCAGCCTGCGGGCCACAGCCACGACAGCTTCGAGATGTACGACTGGCCCGGCGGCTACACCGAGATGGGCGACGGAGAGAACTACGCACGCCTGCGGCTGGAGCAACTGACCGGGCGCCGCGAGCTGGTGAGTGCCGAAGGCAACCTGCGCCACATGGCGCCCGGCTACCTGTTCGAGCTGGCGCGCCATCCGAACGCCGAGGACAACCGGCGCTACCTGATCGAGGCCGTCACCTACGACTTCCAGGAGAACGCCCTTCGCGTGGTGGGCGCCGCCGACGCGCCGCACCGCGAATCGACCAGCAGCACCAGCTACCGCCAAGGCTTCGAGGTGCTGCCCGAAGGCGCACCCTACCGCACCGCGCGCGTCACGCCGCGCCCGCGCACCACCGGCCCGCAGACCGCCGTGGTGGTGGGCCCGGCCGGCGAGGAGATCCACACCGACGAGTACGGCCGCATCAAGGTGCAGTTCCATTGGGACCGCCACGGCAGGCGCGACGAGAACTCCTCGTGCTGGATACGCGTGTCGCAGACCTGGGCCGGCAGCAGCTACGGCGCGATGCACATCCCGCGCATCGGCCAGGAAGTGATCGTCGACTTCCTCAACGGCGACCCCGACCACCCCATCGTCACCGGCTGCGTATACAACGCCGCGCAGATGCCGCCGTGGGAACTGCCGCGCCACAAGACCCAGACCGGCTTCCAGTCGAACTGGAGCAAGGGCGGCGGAGGCAAGCACATGCTGCGCTTCGAGGACAGCCGCGGCACCGAGCACATCGAGCTCTCCACCGACCACGGCAACACCCACCTGCACATGGGCTACCTGATGAACCAGGGCTCGGGCGTGCAGCGCAGCTACGGCTTCGAGCTGCGTACCAACGAGTGGGGCTCGATCCGCGCGGACAAGGGCCTGCTGCTGACCACCTACACGCAGGACTTCGCGCAGAAGACCTCGCGCGACAACCCCGACGGCCACGAGCACATGGGTGCCGCGCTCGCACAGAGCAGCGCGCTCATGCAGGCGGCGGGACAAGCCGTGGCCGCCACCAAGTCGCTGGTCAGCGCCATGGCGCAGGGCAAGAACCAGCTGCTCTCGGGACTGGTGCAGGGCGTGCAGTCGGTGGGCGGCATCTCGCAGGCCATCACCGCGCTGGCCGCAGGCGGATCGCCCGAGGCCGGCGTCTCGGACGACCCCGACCCGGCCATGGCCGATGCGCAGCAGATGCTCGACCTCTCGCGCAGGATCGACAAGCCCGTGGTCTCCATCGTGAGCCCCGAGGGCCAGACGATGATCAGCCCCCGGCCCATCGTCATGAGCTCGGGACAGAGCGTGTCGATGCGCTCCACCTCGGCGATGACCATGACCACCGGCGCGCAGCTCACGCAACTGGCCGCCAAGGGCATGTTCACGCAGGTGAGCGAGGGCGGGCAGGTCAACGTGGTGTCGGACGGCGACATCGTCTCGCACGCGAGCGCCGGTGCGATCAACCTCGTTTCGAAGACCGACGCCTCGGTGACCTCCACCACGGCCAACGCCAACCTCACCGGCCAGAAGTCGGTGCTCGTGCAGGCGGCCGAGCAGGACGTGTTCGTCACGGCAAAGACCAGCATCTCGCTGATCTGCGGCAAGTCGTCGATCGTGCTGCTGGCGGACGGGACGGTGAAGATCAACGGGGTGAAGGGGTTGGTGAACTTCACGGACAACCTGGATCAGCGGGGCGGAAAGATTTTCCTGAACTGCGAAGCGCCCATCGGTAGCCAGGCTGAAGAAGCCGTGGTGGAGGAAGCTGTGCCGGTGGCGCCCGCGGCGGCGGCCACGTCGGCCGGCGCGTCCGAGAGCGCCGTACCCGCCGCCGCGCCGCCTGGCTACGTGACCACCGGTCTTGGCAAGGGCGTCGATGCCATCTCGGCGCGATCGCCCACGCTGCAGAACCAGATCAAGTTCCTGCAGGGCCAGGGATGGAAGATCGGCTATGGAGCCGCGGGCGGCGGCACATATGCCAACACCAATCCCGGCGTCAAGCGCATCGTGATCGACAGCAACGAGAAGAGCGACCCCTACAGGACCACCGCCTCGCTGTCGCACGAGGTCGGGCATGCGGTCTACTCGTACAAGTTCAAGCCTGATGTTTCCTCGAAGAGCGCCTTCGTCAACAGCATGCTCAGCTCCGAGGGCGAGGCCGCGCTGAACCAGATCCAGGTGCAGCGCGAAGTCTGGGGCGCGGCCAAGGTCGACATCCTCAAGGGAGCGAACCCGACGAACGTGGCCGCGTTCAACGATGCCTACAACGTCATGGTCAAGGGCGGTACCCGGGAGGCCGCGCGAGCCGCGGCCGGCAGCTACTACGGCACGCTCAACACCTCGACCACCGGCGAGCAATACACCCTGTACTACGGCAACTCCTACGACAAGACCCATGGCGGCAAGCACTGAACCCGTGAATCCGCAGGCCACGGCCATGACGCTCTGGCAGGCCATCGAAGCGCTGGCGGCGCAACTGCCGTTCTCCACGCAGAAGGTCGGCCGCACGCTTTCCACCACCCTGAGCGACACGCACGCGGAGGGCGGCGACGTATTCCGCTTCTTCGAGGGCACGCCGGTGCGCCTCGGGGATGGCACCGAGCTCGCACGCATCGACCTTCGCATCAAACGCGAAGGACCGCACCCGGGCTTCCTGGTTCTCGAACTGGGTGGGCGCTGCGTACCGATGGCCGAGGTTCGCCAGCACTACGCGAAGCTGGAGATCACCGGAGTGCCGCGCGGCCGGTCGCTCGACGAGGCCACCACCCATACCGCCACGCTCGGCTGGGGCCGGCTGTCGTTCGGGTTCACGGAGCGCAACCCCGACTGCCTGGCCCAGGTGGCCTTCGACCCCTCATAGGCGGCACGCCCGAAAGGCTGGGAGAGAAAAATGAACTATCACATCCAGGAAGGCCAGTTCGACATCCCCGACGACGGCCGCATCGACCGCTCGATGAACGTCCTCGCGATGCCCGACGGCTCGGGCACCACGCTCGTCGTGAGCCGCGACGCGCTGCGGACGCAGGAAACCTTGCCGCAGTTCGTCACGCGCCAGATGAACGATCTCACGCGGCAGGTGAGCCAGCTCAAGGAACTGTCGCGCGGCGAAGTCGGCATCGGCCCACCGATGCTGAACCTGCGCGGCATCGAGCTCGCCACGCAGTTCAGGCAGAACGGGCAGGCGCTGCACCAGCGGCAGGCCGTGTTCCTTCCGTCGGCCTCGAGCCGGAACGTGCTGATCCTCACGGCCAGCAGTCCCCTGCCCTTCGACGCCGAGGCCCTCGCGATCTGGCAGCGGGCGCTCGCGAGCTTCCAGCCGCGAGGCTGACGCCACCAGGCCACGCACGCAAGCACGCACACCATGGCCGGTCAACCCGCGGCACGCCTGCACGACCCCATCGCCCACACGAATGCGCACGCGCGGTTCTGGGCGAAGTTCGCGGGCGGGCTGATCGGCGGCATCGCCGTGGGCTTTGCCGCTGGGCTGGCCGCGGCGGCCATCGTCGGCACCGGCGGGCTGGCCGGGCCGCTTGTGGCGGGGCTGGTGGTGGTCGGCGCGCGCGCCGCAGGCGGCTACATCGGCGCGGGGCTCGGCGAGGCCGCCGCCGATGCGTTGGTGCCCGAGACGCTCACGGTCACCGGCAAGATCACCAGCGGTTCGCTGGACGTGTTCATCGACAGCAAGGCCACCGGCGCGGCGCGCGCCTCGCCCGAGGTGCCGATGGACACCGTGAGCTGCTCCAGGGACTCGCCGCAGATCCTGCTGGCCGAGGGCGCCGAAACCGTCTTCATCAACATGGGCGTGGCCTCTCGCAAGGACGACCACACCGAGTGCGGCGCCAAGGTCAGCAAGGGCTCGTCCACCGTCTTCATCGGCGGGCCGACCGCGCGCGTGCGCGAGGTGGCCGACGAGGTGCCGCTGATCTCGAAGGTGCTGGTGACCATCTTCAACGTGGTCATGATCTACAAGGGCCTGCGCTGCCTGCCGAAGCTCGCGCGGCAGGGCAGGAACGCCCTGCCCTGCCTGATCGAAGGTGCCGTGGGGCTGGGCATGGGCATCCACGGCATGGTGAGCTCCTTCGGCAACCCGGTGCACGCGGTGACCGGCGGCAAGTTCCTGGGCGGCGAAAGCGAACTCGACTTCACCCTGCCGGGCCCGCTGCCCATCGAATGGCAGCGCTTCTACAGCAGCCACGACCTGCGCAGCGACGGCGCGCTGGGACAAGGCTGGAACCTGCCCTACGCGATGGAGCTGCGCCCGGGCACCGGCGCGGCGGGCGAGCACGTACTCACGCTCGTCGACGAACAGGGCCGGCTGCTGGAGCTGCCCGACATCGAACCCGGCACGCGGCAGTACAGCCTGCGCGACGGCCTGGACCTGTGCCGCACCGAGAGCGGCCACTACTTCATCCACGTACCGGGCGGGCTGTTCTTCATCTTCCAGCCGCCGCGCGAAGACCTGCCGCGCGAACAGACGCTGAAGCTGTCGCGGCTCGAAGACCGCAACGGCAACTTCATCGACCTGCGCCACGACGCGCAGGGCCGGCTGCACGAGCTGACCGACAGCACCGGGCGCCTGCTCGCGCTCGACTACACAGGCGACGGCCGGCAGCTGCGCGCGGTCCGCCTCGCGGTGGGCGCGCCGGGCGAAACGCCCTGCCTGCTGGTGGCCTACCGGCACGATGCCGAGGGCCGCCTGCTGGAGGTGAGCAACCGCAACGGCGAGGTGGTGCGCCGCTTCGGCTACGAAGCGCAGGGCGGCCTCATGAGCTTCCACGCCGATGCGGCGGGACTCGAGTGCCACTACGAATGGAGCGGAGCGGGCAAGGACGCCCGGGTTCGCCGCCACTGGACCAACGACGGCGAGAGCTGCGACATCCGCTTTTCTCCGCTGGAGGCGGAAGGCGCGCAGGCCGTCGGCGAAACCCGCGTCGTCGACCAGCTGGGCCGTGTCTTCGTCTGGCGCTGGAACGCGCAGCACCAGCTCGTCTCGTACACCGACGCCGCGGGCATGCGGTGGCAGGCGCAGTACAACGAGCTGGACCAGCTCGTCGCGATGACGCAGCCCAACGGTGCCGTCACCCGCTGCACCTACGACGCGCAAGGCTTCATGAGCAGCCGCACCGACGCGCTCGGCCGCACGCTCAGCACCGGCTGGACCGAGCTCGGCCTGCCCTGGCGCGAGACCCTGCCCGACGGCAGCGCCTGGACCTATGCCTACAGCGACGAAGGCAATCTCGTGCGCGAGACCGATCCGCTCGGCCACGTCACCGAATACAGCTACGACAGGCGCGGCCTGCCCATCGCCATCACCGACGCCAGGGGTGGCATCAGCCGGCTGAGCTGGAACGAATGCGCGCAGCTCGTCTCGCAGACTGACTGCTCCGGCAAGACCACGCGCCATGCCTATGACGAACGGGGGTACCTGAAGGCCGTGACCGATGCGGCGGGCCAGCAGACGCGGTTCACGCACGACGCCATGGGGCGCGTCCTCGGCGTTTCGCAGCCCGACGGCAGCCACCAGTCGTTCCAGCGGGACGCGGCGGGCCGGCTGGTCGCAAGCACCGACGCGCTGAGCCGCACCACGCGCTTCTCGCTCGGCCGGCGCGGCGAGCCGCTGTGGCGCCAGGACGCGGAAGGCAGGCGGGTCGGCTGGAACTACGACGGTGCCCGCCGGCTGCAGTCGATCGTCAACGAGAACGGCCTGCGCTTCGAGTTCGTCCACGACGAGGCCGACCGCGTGGTGGAAGAGCGCCGCGTGGGCGGCACGCGCGTGCAGGTCGAATACGACGCCGGCGGCTGGCCGGCCGCCATCACGCACTACCCTGGCATCGGTGACGAAGACCTCGCGCCGGACGGCCCGCGCCGCGCGGTACAACCACTGCGCACCGAGCTCGTTCGCGACGCGGTGGGCCGGCTCGTGGAAAAACGCACGGCCACGCACCACTACCGCTATCGCTACAACGCGCTCGACCAGCTCATCGACGCCGTCAGGCTGGAAGTGGTGGGCCCGCAAGCCGAGGGCAAGCCGGCGCAGCTGCGCGCGCTGCACCGCAACTGCTTCGCATACGACAGGCTCGGCCGGCTGGTGGGCGAGACGGCCATCGACGAAGTCACCGGCGAGCGGCACCAGTTGCGCCACGAGCACGACGCGCTCGGCAACCGCACGTGCACCCTGCTCCCGGCGCTCGGGGGGCAGGACGATGCCCTGCGCGCACTGAACTACCTGCACTACGGCTCGGGCCACCTGCACCAGGTCAACCTCTCGCTGCAGCGCGGCGATGCGCCGGCCGTGCATCAGCTCATCAGCGACATCGAGCGCGACGACCTGCACCGGGAGATCTCGCGCAGCCAGGGTGCGCTTTCCACGCGCTTCGCACTCGATCCGCTGGGGCGCCGCGCCGCCACCTGGAGCCGACCGGGATCGCTCGCTTCCTCCTTCAGCACGCGGGACGCCGCCTGGCGCCAGGCCATGGACAGCGCGGGCACCTCGAATGCCCGCCTGCTCGACGGACTGATGAAGGAATACAGCTACGACCCCGCGGGCGAGCTGCGCCAGAGCCGTCATTCGCTGCAGGGCACGACCGGATACCGCTACGACGCCACCGGTCGCATCGAGGAAACCGCGCGCATGCCGCTGCCCGGCGCGCAGACCATGCGCGGCGCTGCCAACCAGGAACGCTTTGCCTACGACCCGGCCGGCAACCTGCTCGATGCGTCGCTGGCCGGCATGCCCCAAGGCGAGGTGCGCGGCTACGTGCGCGACAACCTCGTGCGCGTGTTCGAGGACAAGCGCTACATCTACGACGGCCAAGGCCGGCTGGCGTGCAAGAAGTCGGGCAGGCACACCGAGCAGCGCTTCGAATGGGACGACGAGAACCGACTCGTGGCCGTGCACACCACGCGGCGCCCGCACACGCCCGAGGCCGCCACGCAGGTCGCGCGCTTCGACTACGACGCGATGGGGCGGCGCGTGGCCAGGCACGATGCCTTCGGCACCACGCGCTTCGTGTGGGAAGGCCTGCGGCTGATCGAGGAGCGCCGGGGTTCGCAGGTGGTCAGCTATGTGTACGAGCCCGGCAGCCACGTGCCGATGGCACGCGTGGATGCGAAGAGCGCGCCCACGGCGGCGGCGCCCTCCGCACGGATCCTTCACTTCCACAACTCCCCCTCCGGCATGCCGGAGGAACTGAGCAGCGAAGACGGCAACCTGTGCTGGCGCGCAAGCTACAGGACCTGGGGCGCGACCGTCACCGAGCAATGGGAAGTCACCGCGCTTGACGGCCGCCCCGTCCGGCAGGGCGAGGAAGCGCCACGGCCGGTGGAACAGAACCTGCGTTTTCAGGGGCAGTACCTCGACCGCGACACCGGGCTGCACTACAACACCTTCCGCTTCTACGACCCGGACATCGGACGCTTCATCAGTCCCGATCCGATCGGGCTGGAAGGCGGCATCAACCTGCACGGGTACGCCGACAACCCGACCGGCTGGGCCGACCCGCTGGGCTGGTGCCCGCTGACGCTGAAGCAGAAGTACATGATCCTGCGTTCGAAAGGGCTCACACCCATCGAAGCCCTCTCGGTCGCTCGCAGGGGAACCTACACGGCGAAGTCACGGCAGCATCTGGGGCACTCGCGCCACCATGCCAATTCCGTGCCCCAGGCCGGCAAGGGGCGATTCCGCGTGACCGAAGGCGGACAGAAATTCACCGACGAAATCATCTACGCCCCGGGCACGGTCGTCACCCGACAGGGTGCACCCAACGTCGCCCGGCTGCGCTTCGAGAACCCCGACCTCGGCCGGGTCACCGGACGGGGAGCCGACAACGTCACGAAAGTGCGCGGCGGGCGCGTCATCCTCGAGAAGGCGGGCGGCGGGCCCGTGCATGACGAGCGGACCGTGGTGACACAATTTCCCCAATGAACCCGACGAATCCGACGCTCCGAAAACTCGAGGCCCTCGCCGCCGAAAGAGAATTTGCACCGTTGCCCGACGCAGGCACGCCCGAGTTCGATGCCGTGAGCGAAGCCTTCGGCGCGAACAAGGCGCGCGTGACGGCGAGTGCCCCGGGCAACGACCTCTACTCGCACCTGATCGAGTGCGAGTTCGGCAAGGATCTGCGCGCCCGCTTCCTCGTGCGCTTCGACCTGCGCATCTTCGTCGTCCTGCCGTACGCCATGAACGGGCGACTCTGGGAGCTGGCAACCGGCCACGCGCGGCTGCACGCGCTCTGCGCGCCGCTGGTGCGAATCCTGGAAGACCGGCAGTTCGAGCAGATCGGCTTCGACGAGGCCATGCAGCCGCTGCCGGAAGAGATGCTCGACAACGGGTTCATCGACAACACCGTGCTGGCGTACTTCTTCGAGAGCCTCTGACCGAAGGTCCGTGCGCCCCGGGGCCCCGGGACGCCGGCCCGCCTTTCTCCTCACCTGAACACAAGGAATGTCTTGATCCACCGCATCCGCTCGGTCCTCCTCGCCTGCGCTCTGGGCACCGCTGTGCTGGCCGCCTCAGCCCAGGTGAAGATCGGCTTCATCGCCACGCTGTCCGGACCGTCGGCGGCGCTCGGGCAGGACCAGTACGACGGCTTCATGCTGGCCGTGGAGCAGCGCAACGGAATGCTCGGCGGCGTGCCCGTGACGGTCATCAGGGAAGACGACCGGCAGGACCCCGAACTCGGCGCGCAGCTGGTGGAGAACCTTGTCCAGAAGGACAAGGTCGGCCTCATCACCGGCGTGACCTCCTCCGACGTGATGATGGCCATGGCCAGGCCGCTGGCCAGGTCGGGCACGCTGTTCGTCGGATCGAACGCCGGCCCTGCGCCGCTCGCCGGCAGGCAGTGCAACAGTAAGTTCTTCTTCACCTCGTCCCAGGACGAATACCAGGCCGGGATCGTGGGACGGTACGCAGTCGACAAGGGCTGGTGGAAGACGCTGTTCCTGGCGCCCGACAGCCAGTCGGGCAAGGAGCAGCTGCGCGGCTTCAGGCACTTCTACTCGGGGGAGGTGGTGAACGAGCTCCACGTCCGGCCCGGCCAGACCGACTACTCGGCGGAGCTGGCGAAGATCCGGTCCGTCGCGCCGGACGCGGTGGTCGCCTTTCTTCCGGGCCAGATGGGCGTCGACTTCATCAGGCAGATGAACCGGTCGGGCCTGCTGAACAGGATCCCCCTGCTGACCATCGGCACGGTCGACGGCACGACGCTGCCGCTGCTCGGCGATGCCGCGCTCGGCGTGCTTGCAGGCTCGGTCTGGGGCCCCGACCTGCCGAGCCCCACGAACAAGGCTTTCGTTCCGGCCTTCGAAAGGAAGTACGGGCGCATCCCGTCGCAATATGCCGCGCAGGGTTTCGATGCGGCGCTCCTGATAGACAGCGCGCTGAAGGAAACGGGAGGCTCCGTCGCCAATCGCAGTGACCTGCGCAACGCACTCAGCAGGGCCGACTTCCCGTCGGTGCGCAGCGGCTTCAAGTTCCTGCGCAACGGCTTCCCGGTCCAGGACGGCCACGTCTTCGTCGTCGCCCGGGACGCTCAGGGCCGGGTGTCGCTGAAACGGGTCGCAACGCCGCTCGAGGCGAACGTCGATGCCTACTGGAACGACTGCCGGTAGTAGCAGGAAAAGAAGCAACGCCCCCGCGGATCAGGGTTTTCACCTATCTCCCGGCATGTCGATTCTCCTCACGCTCGCCCGACGTGCTGCTGAGGGTCATCCTCGGTTCTTCAGGAGTAATCAGCCATGGCTACCAACACCAATACCGTCCGCCTGCACCGTGTCCTGCGCACCTCGCCGGAGCGGATCTATCGCGCATTCACCGAACCCGGCGCGTTCGAGCGCTGGCTGCCGCCGTTCGGATTCACCGGCAAGGTCCACGCGATGGAGCCAGTGGTGGGCGGCGCCTGGCGCATGTCCTTCACCAACTTCGGCACCGGCCACGGCCACTCGTTCGGCGGCAAGTACCTGGAGCTCGTTCCGCACAGCCGCATCGCATACGACGCGAGCTTCGACGATGCCAATCTTCCGGGCACCATGAAGACGACCGTGAGCCTGACGGCGGTGTCCTGCGGCACGGAGGTCTCCATCGTGCAGGAAGGCATTCCCGCCGTGATCCCCGCCGAGATGTGCTACCTGGGCTGGCAGGAGTCGCTGGTCTCGCTGGCGCAGCTGGTCGAGCCGAACATTCCGGGCTGAGCGCCTTCGGGCTTCGCTGCGGCGGAGCCCGCGATCCTGTTGCCGGAACCCGCTCCGGCGACAGGCCCGAATCCCCCTGAAAAGCGTTTTCGCGCCCCGATTCCCACGGCTTCCGCGCCCGGGAATACCCTCTGACGCCTCCTCGACCGTCTTGCCTACATTTCTTGCATGCAAGAACTGGCATTGCTTGCATGCAAAAACCCAGACACGACAGACAGACAGGAGACTCCATGCCCCGCTTCGCCAAATCGCTTTTCGGTCAGGTGGTCATCGCGCTGGTGCTCGGCGTGCTCGCGGGGCTTCTCGCCCCCGAGTACGCCGTCAAGCTCAAGCCGCTCGGTGACGGTTTCATCAAGCTGATCAAGATGATCATCCCGGTGCTGGTGTTCTGCGTGGTGGTGCACGGCATCGCCGGCGCGGGCGACCTCCGGCGCGTGGGCCGGGTGGGCGTGAAGTCGCTCATCTACTTCGAGGTGCTGACCACCATCGCCCTGGCGATGGGCCTGGTGCTGGCCTTCGTGTTCCAGCCCGGCACGGGCATGAACGTCGATCCGTCGAAGCTCGATCCGGCGGCGATGAGCGCCTATGCCTCGAACGCCGACAAGCTCACGAGCGGCGGCACGGTCGAGTTCCTGATGAAGCTCATCCCGACCACGGTGGTCAACGCCTTCGCCACGGGCGACGTGCTGCAGGTTCTGCTGTTCGCTGTGCTCTTCGGCTGCGCGCTCACGCTGCTGGGCGAGCGCGGCAAGCCGGTGGCCGTGGTGGTCGATGCGCTCTCGCTGGTGCTCTTCAAGATCATGGGCATCATCATCAAGCTGGCGCCACTGGGCGTGCTCGGCGCCATCGCGTTCACGGTGGGGCAGTACGGCATCGGCTCGCTCAAGCAGCTGGGCATGCTGGTCGCCCTCTTCTACGGCGCGGTGCTGGTCTTCGTGTTCGTGGTGCTCGGGCTGGTGATGCGCATGTCGGGCTTCAGCCTGATCAAGCTGCTGCGCTACCTGCGTGAAGAGCTCACCATCGTGTTCGCCACCACCTCGTCGGACAGCGTGCTGCCGCAGGTCATGGCCAAGCTGCGCCGCATGGGCATCCGCGACTCGACGGTGGGCCTGGTGATTCCCACGGGCTACTCGTTCAACCTCGACGCCTTCTCGATCTACATCACGCTCGCGGCAGTGTTCATCGCGCAGGCCACCAACACGCCGATCTCGATGGCCGACCTGATGACGATCCTGGCGATCGCGCTGGTCACCTCCAAGGGCGCGCACGGCGTGCCGGGCTCGGCCATCGTGGTGCTGGCCGCCACGCTGCACGCGATTCCGGCGATTCCCGCCATCGGGCTGGTGCTGGTGCTGTCGGTCGACTGGTTCATGGGCATCGCCCGCGCGCTGGGCAACCTGATCGGCAACTGCGTGGCGACGGTGGCCATCGCCGCCTGGGAAGGCGACATCGACCGCGAACGCGCCCATGCGGTGCTCGACGGCAACTATTCGCCCGACGACGAGCCGCTGGCCGAAGCCGAGGCAGAGGCAGAGGCCGTGGTAAACACCGCGGGCACCGCCGCTGCAGCAGCATCGCGCGCCCACTGAAGAAGAAACCCGGAAGAACCATGCCCGCCGAAGTCAGCCCCACCGTCATCGCCGAACGCGTCGTCGAGGCCATCCTCGCGCAGAAGCTCGCGCCGGGCGAGCGGCTGGGCGAGCAGGCGCTGGCCGAGAACTTCTCGGTGAGCCGCACGATGGTGCGGGAGGCGCTGATGCAGTTGCAGGCGCGTGGTTTCGTCGAAGTGCAGTCGCGCCGCGGCTGGTACGTGGTGGAGCCTTCGGCCGAAGAGGCGCGCGACGCCTTCTCCGCGCGGCGCATCGTGGAGGCCGGCATTCTGGAGGCCAGCGCTGGCCGGCCGCTGTCGAAAGTCATCCGCAAGCTGCGCGACCACATCGCCGACGAGCAGCGCGCCATCGAGGGCGCCGATGCCGCAACGCGCGCCTTCCTGCTGGCCGACTTCCATGTCTGCCTGGCCGAGCAGATGGGGCACCAGCTGCTGGTCGACGTGCTGCGCGACCTCACGGCGCGCACCACGCTGGCGGCCACGCTCTACCAGTCGAAGCACGAAGCCGGGCAGTCGTGCGCGGAGCACGGCGCCATCGTCGCGGCGCTCGAGGCCGGCGACACGGCCGCGGCGCGCCGGCTGATGCTGGAGCACATCGGCAATGTCGAACGGGCGCTGGAGGTCGATGCTGCGGCCGAGCCGGATGCGCCGAGCAGGCTCAAGGCCACGCTGGCGCCGGTGGCACTGCCGCGCGCACGGCGCTGAAGGGCGTTCGGCCACACGCACTCGCAACGCTGGTGCGGCAGCACCTCCAACTACTCGCGTATGTCGATGCCAGGCGGGCTGATGGTGGAAACCAGCTCCACATCGGGGCCGAAGTCGCACATGGGTGGCGCATGGCCCGACAGCTTCTCATATAGAGCACGAAGGTAGCCGGGCTTATCTTCGACTTCGTCCAAGGGTACTGATTGCGGAACCACGTAACCCCAGAACTTTTCGAATTGGCCGGACGACAAGATGAACTCGATGGCTTCCAGCACCCTCTGCTTGCTCACCGGGCCAAAACGGTCAAAGTCTGCTTTCATTGCATCAAACAATCTGGCACGACAACTCTCTTCGTTGATGTAAAACTCATCCAGGTCATCATCACTCATGGCCAGAAGGAAGAAATCCAATTCACGGATATAGCGAGGGAAGATTTTCTTTTCACCCTTCCAAATCAGCCTGGCATCATATTCAGCCACAGTTTTTAGAAATTGATCCTTCAGATAAATTTCCCGCTCACGAGCTTTGACACAAGCTTCACTGGATTTCAGTGAGTCTATAAAACTCGACATCAAAGAGGCATTTTCAAAAATCAAATTATATTCATGCCCCATAATTCATGCAACCCCGTCAACCCATTTTAAATTACCGATCAATTTCATCCAACAGATCAGCCAATCTCATTAGATTTTCCGCCAACAGCCGAACCTCTTCGGCCGTCATTTCAACCGGATCCCCAAATTCTGATATTGATTTCAACTGGATAGATGAATCCTGTTCAATCCATACATCAATACAACCATCCACGGATGTATAGCGTTTAATAGATTCCTTCATTTTCATGATCCTTTTGTTGGGAAATGCGCATTTCCATCTACTGGCGAAAAAATCTTCGTTACTCCATCCGGTTGATAAGCATGAACATGATCAACCGCAGCTTTTGGATCGTTATAAGGCAGTCCTGTCTGTTGATCAATATGGCCACGATCTAACCGCAACCTTTGATTGCCGGTACATGGACACTTCCATTTCCGAGGCAATCCAGAGGAATCGGGTTGTCCAGTAGAAGTCAATCCCTTGGCAGCGGCCAACGCTCTTATTTCAGATCGCGTTTTATCGGTAATCTCAGACGCCGTGATCGTTGCCGGCGTTGTTGCCAGACCAAGCGGATCTATATGATTTATTGAATTTTTTGCATACGCAAAAACATTCAATCCACCCAGGATCTTGATTGGATCCGAACTGATGAATCGTCCAGAGTGGGGGTCGTAGTACCGATACCGGTTGTAGTGCAGCCCCGTCTCTTCATCCCAATACTGCCCCTGAAACCGGATCGGATTCCGAAACCCCGCTTTCCTACCCGCCTCACTGATCGCCTGCCTCGCCTCACCCCAAGCCTTGTAGCTCGCCGACCAGGCCACACGCCCCTCATGATCCGTCAGCTCCTGCGGCGTGCCCAGGTGATCGCACTGGTAGAAAGCAATCTCTTCCTTGACAAATGGCGCAGGCGTTTGGCTTTGTTCTCCATTCCATAGCGGATCCTGCTCGATGTCATAGCGTCCGCCGTTGTCGGCCATCAGCGCCTTCACATCCGTCGTCTGGCTCAACGCAACTGCCCGCGCCTGCCGGATCTGAACCAGCGGCACGAACGAGCCGGGCTCATGGATGTAGTGAACGCTGTCTCCTCGCCAGACATGCTCCTGCCGCCCCTCGGTGCTCTGCGTGCTCTCGAACGCCAGCGTGTCGCCGTCCCAGCCGAACAAGGTGCACGCATGCCGCGTGCGCTTGGCGATGCGGCGGCCCAGCGGGTCGTAGCTGAAGCGCGTGATTTCGCCGAAGGCTTCGGCGCTGCGCATGCGGTTGTAGCCGTCCCAGGTGAACACCGTCTTTTCGCCGTTGCGGCTGCGCTCGATCAGGTTGCCGCGCTCATCCCACTGGTAGTGGGTGCCGGCGTAGTCCTTCAGCAGGTTGTCCATCAGCTTGCCGACCATGCTGCGGCCGTCACCGCCCGAGCGAACGGCAACACGATTGGTGGTGCGGCCCGCCGGCTGCGCACCGCCTTCCACGTCTGAGGACGAGTCGCCGATGTTGCCCGCTGGATCGAACGCGAAGGTCTCGCGCCCCAGCCGGCTGTTGGCTTCGAGCAGTCGCCCTACCGGGTCATAGCGGTAGCGCAGGTTGCCGCGCCGGCTGTCGCCGATGGCGATCAACTGGCCGACCTTGTCGTATTGGTAGCTGCGGCGGATGCCGATGGGTTCGAGGGCACCGCGCCTGGTCTGGGATATTTGCTGCTCCAGCAATCGGCCGGCCGGATCGTAGTTTTGCTTCTGTATGAGCCCGTTGGCCTGCTCGCGCGCAATCTCGCGGTGCAGGTTGTCGCGCTCGAAGCCCAGGATGTCTTGCCCGTCGATGAGCAATCCGTGCACGTGGCCCGAGCCATAGGTGAGCCACTGGGTCAGGTGACCATCGGGGCGAATGGTTGCAATGCGCTGGTTGAGTTCGTCGTAGCGGTGTTGCCAGACCGCGGTGCGTGCGCCCTCCACGTAGTGCTGATGCTCGCGCGTCAGGTTGCCCGCGGGGTCATAGAACCATTGCAGCTTCGCATCGCTGTTCCTGGCTTCGATCAATCGGCCGTTGCGGTCGTAGGCAAAGCTTTCGGCGCCGCCGCCGGCCTGGCGCTCGCTCAGGCGGCCGATCGGATCGAATTGCAGCAGCGTGGTGTGCTCGCCCTCGACCACTTCCGACAGCACCCCGGTGGACTCTTCATGGCGATATCGGGTGATCTTGCGGTCGAAGCCGGTTTCTTCCAGCAGCCGGCCCACCGGGTCATAGCGGAAGTCGTAGCGGCTGCCGTTCTCGTTGTGGAGTTCGCTCAAACGTCCCAGCAGATCCCAGCGGTACTTGAGCGTGTGGCCTGCCGCGTCGGTGCGCTCGGACACGAGGCCGGAGCGCGTGTAGTCGTAGCTCGTCCTGCGCCCCAGCGCATCGGTGTGCGCGAGCAGGCGCCCCTCAGCGTCGTGCACGAAATACTCGCTGGTGTTGTCGGGCAGGGTGATTTCCTCGAGCTGGCCTGGATGGCTGGCATTCGTCGCGGTCGTAGCCTGCCGCTGTCCGTTCGCTCCGGTGTAGCGATAGCGGGTGCTCTGGCCCATTGCATCAGTCGCTTTGACCAAGCGCCCCTGCTCGTCGTATTCCCATCGAGTGGTCTTGCCCGAGCAATCGGTGTGGCTGGCAAGTTGACCAGCGTACGTATAGGCCAGCGTCTTGACGCCGCCCCTCGCATCAGTAATTCGCAACGGCCGGCCGGCCTTGTCGTAGGCGTATTCGGTCTTGTGCCCCAGCGGGTCGATCTCTTCGACGAGGTTGCCGTCGGCGTCGTAGTCGCGCTTCCAGACACCACCCTCGGCGTCGCGCAGGCCCGTCATGCGCCCGCGCTTGTCGTGCGCAAGGTGCACCTGGCTGCCGTCGGCCCGGGTGTGGGTCCGCAGGTTGCCGTCGGCGTCGTAGCTGAAGTCGTCCGTGCTGCCATCGGTATGAACATGACGAGTGATGTTCTTTGCTTCATCGCGGAAGAACCACTCCTGGCGCTTGTCTGGATGGACGATCCGGTAGGTGTAGCCGAGGATGTCGTAGTAATACCAGGTCTCACCGCCAAGTGCGTCGGTCGCATAGGTCAACCGGATGTTCCTGTCCCACTCCAGCTTGAGGGCAAAGCTCCCGTCATCACTCCACTCGCGCACGGCCTTTGCATCGGCGCCGGTGCCGTTGTATTCGAGGTTCATGCCGCGGCCGGTGCGGTCGGTGTAACGGGTCACGAGGTGATGGCTGTAGCTGTAGCTCCAGCTCCCGCCGTTTTCGTCCTGTGCCGAGACGAGGTCGCCTTCGGCATCGTGAGCATAGGCAGCGAGTTGGCGCACAACCTGGCCGCCCTTGATCTCCCACAGGCTGGTGATCAATCCGCTTTGCGCATCGGGGCGCGTGCCGACATGGGCAATCGTGAGCCCACCTTGCTTGCTGATGATGTCGCTCAGAACCTGCTCGCCAGTGGCCGCAATCACGTGGTCGTAGCGCAAGCCGACGACGGCTTCCTTTCCGGCATGCAGCGCGACGAGGCGAAAGTTCTGCCTGCCCTGGGTCGAAACCTTGCGAGCCACGGTATTCACAAGTTCGTAGACCTCGCGCCAGTCGCCGGCCTCGCCAGCCGATACGGGCTTGCCGAAATCCACGGTCAACAGCGTCTCGCTCAGGCGCGTGAGCGTCACTTCTTCGATGGCATCGCGATGGCCCTGGCCCACGGCCAGCAGTGGGTAGGCATGACTGCGGCCGTCCGCGCCGTGATAGATCAGGCTGAGCTGGCCGGCTCGCGGACCTTGGGCCGGCGTGGCGATATCCACGCGAGTGCTGTAGGGCGTGAGCCATCTCGCGCCGAGGCTGCCCTGATCGAAAGCGCCAAGATTGCTGCGGTAGATGCGCGCCCAGGTGATGGGCAACGGCGCAGCCAGCGTGAAGTCGACGTGAGTGAAGCTTTCACAGCCGGTCGCAAGGCTGATGGCGAACTTGCTTGCCGAGGGCACCGATGCACCGGAAACCGGACAATTCTTGCAACCGGGATCGCCGTTGACAGGGGCCTGCACACGGAGGTGCTCGACCCGGGTGTCGGCCCTGTTTTTTGTCGCTTCGGCACCGGCACCTGGCGACACGATTGCCGCGCGCAGGCTCTTCCGCTGCGCAATGGCCGCCAGCAGCTTACGCAGCAGCCACATGATGCTGCCCTCCAGTTCCTGGCTGGCTAGGTCCGTCAGTTGCTTGCGAAAGTCCACCTTCAAGGTGCTCAGACTCGCGATCACCTCGTTGACCTTGACCCTGACGCTTTCAGGCAGGTAGCCGGCTGCCTTCCTGGCGGCGTAGTTGGCGGCTCGTTTGGCCGTGCCCTCGGAGTACTTCACCGCCCGGCGCCACATGCCGCTCCATGTGCTTTGGGTCTTGGGATCGTAGTCGTTGGTTTCCGCGGCCCCCGGCTTGGCGATGGTGAGGAGGTCTTGCCCGCCGAGAACGCGCTGAAGGATGCCGATCAGGTTGTCCAATATGCTGTCGGAGAGCCTTGCGCAGTCTTCCAGAATGCCCGAGAGCCTGGCGATGGCCCCGTCGATGAAGGTCTCAAGTTCACCGACGATGGATGCATTCAGATGTCCCACCAGCGTGGTGACGATGGTCTCGCCAAGATTCCTGGCCCCATGCATGAGCTCTTGCTTGACCAGATGCAGCGTGGGCCGCAGGCTCATGCGCGCTGCGGCCATGGTGGGCGGCGCAGGAATCAGGCCGATGAGATTGATGCCCAGGCTGGCCCAGTTCAGGAACCTTGTGACGGCATCGGTCGACCTCTTCTCGAGGATGGTGACGATGTCGAGAAACACATCCACCAGCGCCATGACGTTGCCCACGATCGGGATGCTGCCCAGCACCGTGGTCAGTCGATCGAGCGTGACGTAGCCGCCGGTGAAGGACCGCAGCCACTCGTCCACCACCTTGCTCGCGGCGGCGATGTCTTCCTTGGCGATGGTGTTCAGCGGAGCGACGGCCGTCTGAGGCTCGCGCTCGGCGATCGGTGTTGGTGCGGGCTGGCCTTGATGTGCGCCCGATGGTGGCCGCTGGGGCGTGCCTGATCCCATTGTCCAGTCTCCCTGACTGCGTCTGCTTGTGTCGTGAAAATCGATTGGCAAAGAAAAGGAGGCTCCGTCGCGCATGCGCATGGAACCGGCTTCGTCACGGGCTTCCGGCTTGCGGAATTACGGCGCCTCTGCCGACGGGATCTGAATCCGGCGTGCCGGATCATGAGAAGGCCGATGTATGCAGATACGGCGAGAAGTCCACGGGCAAATCCACGGGCAAATCGTTCTGCACGAATAACAATTGCAAATTGAGCTCACGCTCACCTCCCTCTTTTATTTCTTGCAGGTAATCCTAGGACGCAGGCCGACGCGAATTCGGCCATCTGAAATAAACGAGCGAGCTTTGGTGCGATTTATCTCGATATTCCCGACCCAGGACGGCAGATCCTCGATCGATCGAGTGAGCCGCGGCCGGCGGACGGCTTCCGCCGCCGCTGGGCTCGGCTACAGTCCGAGACACTTATGAACTCACCCCAACTCCAGCGCGGCGTGTTCCTCGCCCTTCTCGCCGTCGTGACCGTCGCCTTCCTCTGGGTGCTGATGCCGTTCTTCGGCGCGGTGCTGTGGGGCGTGGCGCTGGCGATCCTGTTCACGCCGCTCTACAAGCGGCTGCTGAAGAAGATGCGCGGCAAGCCCAATGCGGCGGCGCTGTCCACGCTGACGATCTGCCTGTTCATCGTGATCCTGCCGCTGGCCATGGTGGGCGTGTCGCTGGTGCAGGAGATCGCACTGGTCACGCAGAGCATCCGTTCGGGGCAGATCAACTTCGCTTCCTACTTCCAGCAGATCCTCGACGCCTCGCCGCAATGGCTGCTGAACCTGGTCGAGCGCTTCAACCTCGGCGACATGGCCGCCTGGCAGGCGCGCATCTCGGCCGCCGCCGGGCAGGCGAGCCAGATCATCGCGAGCCAGGCGCTCGCCATCGGCCAGAACACCTTCGACTTCATCGTCAGCTTCTTCGTGATGCTGTACCTGCTGTACTTCCTGGTGCGCGACGGCGCCGACCTCTCGAAGCGGGTGCGCGACGCGCTGCCGCTGGCCAAGCCGCACACGCACTACCTGCTCAACAAGTTCACCACCGTGATCCGCGCCACCGTGAAGGGCAACGTGGCGGTGGCCGTGGCGCAGGGCACGATCGGCGGGCTGGCTTTCTGGTTCCTCGGCGTGCAGGGCGCGCTGCTGTGGGCGGTGCTGATGGCCTTCCTGTCGCTGCTGCCGGCGGTGGGCGCGGCGCTGATCTGGGGGCCGGTGGCCATCTACTTCCTGGCCACGGGACACTTCTGGCAGGGCGGCACGCTGATCTTCGTGGGCGTGTTCGTCATCGGCCTGGTCGACAACATCCTGCGCCCCGTGCTGGTGGGCAAGGACACGCAGATGCCCGACTACATCGTGCTGATGTCGACCATCGGCGGCATGGCGATCTTCGGCATCAACGGCTTCGTGATCGGGCCGGTGATCGCGGCGCTTTTCATGGCTGCGTGGAGCCTGTTCGCCGACTCGGGGCATGTCGGCAACGGCCACGAGGTGGCTGAAGGCGCGGAAAGCGCCGACAACGGCAAGAAAAAGGGCTGAACCGGGCGCGGGCACCCGCCCGTAACGCCCCTTCCACCCCCGTTCGCGCGCATTTCGCGTGCGCAATCCTGCGTTTCGTCACATCGCGCTGGGCACCCAGGCCAGCCTGCGAGATCGTCGGGCCCTCAACTTCCAACGAGGCCCGCCATGCGACTTCCCGCATTCATCACCCACCCGGCCGTGCGCGCCCTGTGCGCCGCCGCGGTCTTCCTGCCCGCCGGCGCTTTCGCCGCCGACCTGAGCCTGAGCGTCGCCGACGGCCCCGCCGCGGATGCGACGCTCTACGTCGCGCTGTACAACGACGCCGCCGGCTATGCCGAGAGCAAGGCCGTGGCGTCGCAGACCGCGCCGATGCAAGGCGGCAAGGCCCGTCTCGTGTTCGCGGGGCTCGCGCCGGGACGCTATGCGGTGCGGGCCTTCGCCGACGAGAACGGCAACGGCAAGCTCGACACCAACCTCCTGGGCATGCCGACCGAGCGCTACGGCTTCTCGAACGACGCCAAGGGCAACCGCGCCCCGCCCAGCTTCGACGCCGCGGCGATCAACGTCGATGCCGACCTGCAGACCGTCATCCACCTGCACTGAAGAGGAGGCCGCCATCATGGAACGACGCGAACTCCTGCGCATGCTGGCTTCGGCCGGCGCCCTGCCCCTGCTGGCACCGCTGGCGCGCGCGGCCGGCACAACGGACGACTGGCAGGCTCAGTTCGAGACTGCCGGTGCCCCCTGGAAGACCGGCTTCGCCACGCCCCCCGACGACTTCCCCCTGACCCGCGCCACGGTGCGTGGGCGCTTCCCCGATGCCGTGGCCGGCACGCTGTTCCGCATCGGCCCGGCCGGCCACGACATGGGCGGCGAGCGCTACCACCACTGGTTCGACGGCGACGGCATGGTGCACCGCTTCGTGATCGAAGGATCCGACGTGCGGCACCAGGGCCGCTACGTCGCCACGCCCAAGCGCGTGGCCGAAGTGAAGGCCGGCCGCCGCCTTGTCGAGGCTTTCGGCACCATGCCGCCGGGCGTGGAACCGCCGACCTCGGCCGACAGCATCAACGTCGCCAACACCAGCGTGCTGCCGATGGGCGGCGAGGTGCTGGCACTGTGGGAAGGCGGCTCGGCCACGCGCATCGACGCGCGCACGCTCGACACGCTGGGCGTGAAGACCTGGCGTGCCGATCTCGCGGGCATGCCGTTCTCGGCCCATCCCAAGGTCGATCCGGACGGCACGGTATGGAACTTCGGCGTGAGTTCCGGCCAGGGCATGCTGGCGCTGTACGAGATCGCGCCCGAGGGCGCGCTGCGGCGCGCGGCCGTGGTGCCGGTGGCCGACATGCCGATGGTCCACGACTTCGCCGTCACCGAGCGGCACCTGGTGTTCCTGCTGCCGCCGCTGGTCTACGACAGCAAGCGCAAGGAGGCCGGCGCGAGCTTTCTCGACGCGCACGTCTGGCGGCCCGAACTCGGCATGCGCGCGCTGGTTGTCGACAAGCGGAACTGGGAAAAGCGCCAGGTGCTGGCTCTGCCGGCCGGCTTTCTGTTCCACGTCGGCAATGCCTGGGAAGAAGACACAGCGCGCGGCACGCTGATCCGCGTCGATTACGTGCGCTCGGACAACGCCGACTCGGTGTTCACCAGCAACCGCGAAGTGATGCGCGCGCGCCGCGTGAAGACCACCGAGCCGCACCTGACCGTGGCCACGCTGAACCTGGCCTCCGGCCGGGCCACGCAGACGGCGCTGGCGCAGGAGGCGGAGTTTCCGCGCATCGACCCGCGGCGCGTCGGCCTGCGGCATCGCCAGGTGGTGCACGCCACGCAGATCCGGCGCGACCTGCCCGGCTTCGGCGCGATCGCGCGCACCGACGTCGAGACGGGCCGCAGCCAGCGCTTCAGCTATGGCACGCAGGCCATGGTTGAAGAGCATGTCTTCGTGCCCGATGGCTCGAAGCCGGGCTGGGTGCTGGGCACCGCGTTCGACTTCGGAAAGCAGAAGACAGTGCTGTCGTGCTTCGCGGCCGACAACCTGGCGACGGGACCGGTGGCGCAGGCCACGCTGCCCTACGCCCTGCCGCTGGGGCTGCACGGCGCCTTCGTGCCAGCCTGAAGCAGTTCAGGCCGCCCACCAGCCTTCGTCGAAGCGCCCCTGCAGGAAGGCCACGAAGCCCGACACCTTGCCCGGCACCAGCTTGGGCGAGGGAAAGACGGCGTGGATCTCCTGCTCGGGCAGCGCATGGTCGCCGAGCACTTCGCGCACCTTGCCGGCAGCCAGCGAATCGCTGGCCACGTAGCGCGGCATCAGCGCGATGCCCAGTCCGTCGCGCGCCGCCGCCAGCACGGCCGAGAGGTTGTTCGAGCGGAAGCGGCCCGACACGGGCACCGTGACCGGCTCTCCCCTGGGCGTGTGCATGCGCCAGAACTCGTCGCCCACCACGCTGCTGTAGATGAGCGCCACGTGCGCGCTCAGGTCCTGAGCGCGCTTGGGCGTGCCGTGCTTCTTCAGGTAGGCGGGTGACGCGACCATCGCCCACGGATTGACGCCCAGGTAGCGCGCGCCCAGCGACGAATCCGCCAGCTTGCCCATGCGGATGGCGACGTCGATGCCCTGCGCGATGAGGTCCACATAACGGTCCTCGAAGCTCAGGTCGAGCTGCACCTGCGGGTGGCGGCGCATGTATTCGAGCGCCAGCGGCACCACCACGCGCCGCCCGAACGCCACCGAGGTGCCCACGCGCAGCAGGCCCTGCGCCTGGGTCTGCCGCAGCTGCACGATGCTGTCGGCCTCCTCGGCCTCGCGCACGATGGTCTTGCACTTCTCGTAGTAGAGCGCGCCCGGCTCGGTGAGGCTCACGCCGCGCGTGTTGCGGTTGAGCAGGCGCACCTTCAGCCGCTCCTCGGTGGCCGCGATCTGCTTGGTCACCGTGGGCTGCGTGGTGTTGAACTCGCGCGCGGCCTTCGAGAAGCTGCCTGTCTCGACCACCCGCACGAACATTTCCATTGCCAGCAATCTATCCATGGGCCGGATGGTAGTCACTTATTCCAGCCTGGAATAGGTTTTATGGTCCGCAGCCGTCTTCTTGGAATCCGCCCCGCTTCCTACAGTCAGCCTACCGATCCGAGAACACCGAGGAACCGGCTCTGCCGGGCCTCCGGTGTTGCCCCCAGCAAGGGGGTTGGCGAAGCGACACGAAGTGCGCGAAGCCTGGGGGTTTATTCATTTCTGGAGACTCAGATGGCAAAGATGACAGCGGTCCAGGCCGCGGTTCTGGTGATGGAAAAAGAAGGCGTGACGCAGGCCTTCGGCGTGCCCGGCGCGGCGATCAACCCGATGTACTCGGCGCTGCGCCAGCGCGGCAGCATCGCGCACATCCTCGCGCGGCACGTGGAAGGCGCCTCGCACATGGCCGAGGGCTACACCCGCGCGGTGGCCGGCAACATCGGCGTGTGCATCGGCACCTCGGGCCCGGCGGGCACGGACATGATCACGGGCCTGTACTCGGCCTGGGCCGATTCGATCCCGATCCTCTGCATCACCGGCCAGGCGCCCCGCGCGCGGCTCTACAAGGAAGACTTCCAGGCGGTGGACATCGAATCGATCTCCAAGCCCGTCACCAAGTGGTCGGTCACGGTGCGCGAGCCGGGCCAGGTGCCGCAGGTGTTCCAGCAGGCCTTCCACCTGATGCGCTCGGGCCGCCCCGGCCCGGTGCTGATCGACCTGCCCTTCGACGTGCAGATGGCGCAGATCGAGTTCGACATCGACAGCTACGAACCGCTCAAGCCCTACAAGCCGGCCGCCACGCGCGCCCAGATCGAGAAGGCCATCGGCATGCTCAACGCGGCCGAGCGCCCGCTGATCGTGGCCGGTGGCGGCATCATCAACGCCGATGCGTCCGACCTGCTGGTGCGCTTTGCCGAAGCCACCGGCGTGCCGGTGATTCCCACGCTCATGGGCTGGGGCTCCATTCCCGACAACCACCCGCTGATGGCCGGCATGTGCGGCCTGCAGACCAGCCACCGCTACGGCAACGCCACGATGCTCGCCAGCGACTTCGTGCTGGGCATCGGCAACCGCTGGGCCAACCGCCATACCGGCTCGGTCGACGTCTACACCAAGGGCCGCACCTTCGTGCACGTGGACATCGAGCCCACGCAGATCGGCCGCGTGTTCACGCCCGATTTCGGCATCGTGTCCGATGCCAAGGAAGCGCTCCAGCTCTTCGTCGAAGTGGCCGAGGAAATGAAGGCCGCCGGCCGCCTGCCCGACCGCCGCGACTGGGCCAAGTCGTGCATCGAGCGCAAGAGGACCATGCTGCGCAAGACCAACTTCGACGAAGTGCCGATGAAGCCGCAGCGCGTGTACCAGTGCATGAACAACAACTTCAGCAACGACACCTGCTACGTGAGCACGATCGGACTTTCGCAGATCGCGGCCGCGCAGTTCCTGCACGTGTACAACCCGCGCCACTGGATCAACTGCGGCCAGGCCGGCCCGCTGGGCTGGACCATTCCCGCCGCACTGGGCGTGCGTGCCGCCGACCCCACGCGCAAGATCGTCGCGCTCTCGGGCGACTACGACTTCCAGTTCATGATCGAGGAGCTGGCCGTGGGCGCGCAGTTCAAGCTGCCCTACATCCACATCGTGGTCAACAACTCCTACCTCGGCCTGATCCGCCAGGCGCAGCGCGGCTTCGAGATGGACTACTGCGTGCAGCTCGCGTTCGACAACATCAACGCGGCGCCCGACGCGGGCATCGAAAGCAGCTACGGCGTGGACCACATGAAGGTGGTCGAGGGCCTGGGCTGCAAGGCGATCCGCGTGAACAGGCAGGAAGAGATCGCGCCGGCCATCCGCCGCGCCGAAGCGCTGATGTCGGAGTTCAGCGTGCCGGTGGTGATCGAGGTGATGCTGGAGCGCGTGACCAACATCGCGATGGGCACCGAGATCGACAACATCACCGAGTTCGAGCCGCTGGCCGAGACGCTGGCCGATGCGCCCACCGCCGTTGCCGCGCTGCTGGACTGAAACGAGAGAAGAGAACCAAGAGAACAGACATGCCCAAGTTCGCAGCCAATCTCACGATGCTCTTCACCGAGCTGCCCTTCATGCAGCGCTTCGAGGCCGCCGCCAAGGCCGGCTTCAAGGGAGTGGAGTACCTCTTCCCCTACCCCTTCGAGAAGAAGGAACTCGCCGCCGCCCTGCGCGACAACGGCCTGCAGCAGGTGCTGCACAACCTGCCCGCCGGCGACTGGGACAAGGGCGAGCGCGGCATCGCCTGCCACCCCGACCGCACCGGCGAGTTCGCCGAAGGCATCGGCGTGGCGATCGACTACGCGACCGCGCTCGGCTGCCCGCAGGTCAACTGCCTGGTCGGCAAGGTGCCTGCCGGCGTGAGCCGCGAGCTCGCGCACAAGACGGTGGTGGACAACCTCCGCCTCGCCGCGCGCGAACTCGAGGCGGCGGGCCTGCGCCTGCTGATCGAGCCCATCAACACCTTCGACATCCCGGGCTTCTTCCTCACGCGCACCTACCAGGCGCTGGCGTTGATCGAGGAAGTCGGCTCTTCCAACCTGCGCGTGCAGTACGACATCTATCACGCACAGCGCATGGAAGGCGAACTGGGCAACACGCTCACGAAGCACCTCACGCAGATCGGCCACATCCAGCTGGCCGACAACCCGGGTCGCGGCGAGCCGGGTACGGGCGAGATCAACTACCCGTGGCTCTTCAGGCACATCGACTCGCTCGGCTACGACGGCTGGATCGGCTGCGAATACAAGCCCCGCGCCACCACGGTCGAGGGCCTCGGCTGGCGCCAGGCGCTCACGCAGCAATGAATGAATGAAATCGGACAAGGAAACAGAGACATGACGACCCAGCAACAGAAAATCGGATTCATCGGCCTCGGCATCATGGGTGCGCCCATGGCGGGCCACCTGCTCGACGCGGGCTACCAGCTGTTCGTGAACACGCACGGCAACACGCCCGAGCCCTTCGTCTCGAAGGCCACCATCTGCGCCTCGGCAGCCGAAGTGACGCGCCAGGCCGACATCGTCTTCATCATGGTGCCGGACACTCCCGACGTCGAGAAGGTGCTGTTCGGCGTGCCCGGCGCCGAAGGCGTGGCCGCCGGCCTGAAGGGCTCCAGCGGCAAGATCGTGGTCGACTGCAGCTCCATCGACCCGATCGCCACCAAGGACTTCGCGCGCCGCATCACCGCGCTGGGCGCCGGCTACATCGACGCGCCGGTCTCCGGCGGCGAGGTGGGCGCCAAGGCCGCCAGCCTCACGATCATGTGCGGCGGCGACGAAGGCACCTTCGAGCGCGTGAAGCCGCTGCTCGACAAGATGGGCAAGAACGTCACGCTCGTGGGCGGCGCCGGCGACGGCCAAGTCTGCAAGGTGGCCAACCAGATCATCGTGGCGCTGAACATCGCGGCCGTGGGCGAGGCGCTGGTGTTCGCCTCGAAGGCGGGTGCCGATCCGGCCAAGGTGCGCCAGGCACTGATGGGCGGCTTCGCCAGCTCGCGCATTCTCGAAGTGCACGGCGAACGCATGATCAAGCGCACCTTCGCGCCGGGCTTCCGCATCGGCCTGCACCAGAAGGACCTGAACCTCGCGATGCAGAGCGCCCGTTCGCTGGGCGTGGCACTGCCGCAGACCGCCGGCGCGGCGCAACTGATGAACGCCTGCGCGGCACTGGGCTACGGCCAGCTCGACCATTCGGCGCTGGTGCGTGCGCTGGAAGCGCTGGCGCAGCACACCGTCACGCCGGACTGACCAGGTACTCCCCCAGGCTTCGCGCACTTCGTGCCGCTTCTCCTTCCCCCTCGCCGGGTGCAACACCAGCGGCCCGGCAAAGCCGGTTCCGCGGTGTTCCTCGAAAAGAGTCAGGTTTTTGCAGCGGTCTCCAAGGATTCCTTGAGATTGCGCCGGCGCCAGGCCCAGGTCTTCACAGCCTGCGGCAGGATGCCCAGGCACGAGGCGTAGTACGTCACCTTGAAACCCCAGAAGCGCGGCCCGATGGGCGTGTCCCGGAACAGGTCACCGGCCAGGATGGACAGCAACGCCTCCTGCATGCGCCAGATGTTGCGCGGCGCCATGAACAGGCGGCGAATGGCCGGCGAGGTGATGCGGTAGATGAACCACGAGAACATCTTCGGCCCTCGCTTCATGACCTTCTCGTAGTGACGGAAGGCACGCTCGGCTTCCTTTGCCTCGCCCTTGAGCCAGTGATCGGCTGCCGTCGCGGCCTCGAAACCGCTGTTCATCGCCAGGTACACGCCCGACGAGAACATCGGATCGACGAAAGCATAGGCGTCGCCCACCATCATGAAGCGGTCGCCGCGGCAGAACTTGGAGTCGTAGGCGTAGTTGCCGGTGGAGGTGGCGCCTTCCATCAGCGTGGCGTTCTTCAGCCGTGCCGCCAGCTTGGGTGCCAGCGCGATGGTCTCCATCAGGAACTCTTCGAGCGAACCCTTGCGGCGCTTGAAGTAGGCCGGCGATGCCACCGCGCCCACGCTCACCGTGCCGTCTTTCAGCGGGATGTACCAGAACCAGCCATGGTCGAACCAGAACAGCGAGATGTTGCCCTCGAAGCGGCCGGGCCGGCGCTCGGCGTTGGCGAAGTGGCCGTACAGCGCGGCGCTCGCATGCTTGCGGTTGCGCTGCTTGGCGTCGAACTGGTTCGACAGCAGCGTGTCGCGCCCGCTCGCGTCGATCACGAAGCGCGGACGCCAGCTGGTTTCGGTGCCGTCGTCGGCCTTGACCTTCACCAGCGGACGGTTGTCGGGGGTGCCCTTGCCGGCGTCCATGTCCACGCCGGTGACGCGCTGTCCCTCGAAGGTGCGCGCGCCCCGATTGCCGGCATGGCGGAACAGAAGTTCGTCGAACTCCGAACGGCGCACGTGCACGGCGTAGGGAAAGCTCTTGTCCATCGCCTGGCCGAAGTCGAAGTGGCTGCTGTGGTCATGCCAGGGCGAGACGAACTCGGCGCCATGCTTTCGCAGGCCGATGGCCTCGACCTCGGTGCGCACGCCCAGGCGGTCGAACAGCGGCATGTTCATCGGCAGCAGCGATTCGCCGATGTGAAAACGCGGATGCTGCGCCTTCTCGAGCAGCACCACGTCGTGCCCCTTGTCCGCGAGCAGCGCGGCCACCGTGGAGCCCGAAGGGCCGCCGCCGATGACCACGACATCGGGGTCGTTGCTGGTGAAAGGTCCGGATGTCATTCGCTGTTGTCCCTCGTCGTGGTTTTGTCGTTGTCGGCGACGCCGCGGCCCATACCGCCGTCCCTCGCCGGTTCGGCGCCTGTTAACCGTAGGTAACGATCGGCAGTTTAGCGAACCGGCGAGCCCGTCTTATCAAGCTAAAGCTATAGATCCAGGCGTTTTCGGCATTCCCCCTGTAAGAAGAGGCCCTGCTTTTGCGGTAGCCTCATTGCCCGTCAGAAACAAGGAGACTTTCATGGCTGCACCCCTTTCCCCCGCAGAAGAAGCACTTCGCGAGGCAGCGCGCGAATACCACCGCTCGCCCGTCAAGGGCAAGATCTCGATCACCCCGACCAAGCCCCTGCTGAACCAGCGCGACCTGTCGCTGGCCTATTCGCCGGGCGTGGCGTATCCCTGTCTCGACATCGCCGCAGACCCGGCCACCGCCTCCGAATACACCGCGCGCGGCAACCTGGTGGGCGTCATCACCAACGGCACGGCCGTGCTCGGCCTGGGCGACATCGGCCCGCTGGCCGCCAAGCCGGTGATGGAAGGCAAGGGCTGCCTGTTCAAGAAATTCGCCGGCATCGACGTGTTCGACATCGAGCTGGCCGAGCGCGACCCCGACAAGCTGGTCGACATCATCGCGGCGCTGGAGCCCACACTGGGCGGCATCAACCTCGAGGACATCAAGGCGCCCGAGTGCTTCTACATCGAGAAGAAGCTGCGCGAGCGCATGAACATCCCGGTGTTCCACGACGACCAGCACGGCACGGCCATCATCTCGGCCGCCGCGCTCATCAACGGCCTGGAACTGGTCGGCAAGAAGATCGAGGACGTGAAGATCGCCGTCTCGGGCGCAGGCGCCGCGGCCATCGCCTGCCTGGACGTGATGGTCGGCCTGGGCGCCAAGCCCGCCAACATCCACGCCTGCGACTCCAAGGGCCTGATCTACATGGGCCGTGCGGGCGGTTTCGACGAATCCAAGGCACGCTACGCCCAGAAAGACACCGGCGCCCGCACCCTGGCCGACGTGGTGAAGGACGCCGATGTGTTCCTGGGCTGCTCGGCCCCGGGCGTGATGACGGCCGAGATGGTCAAGACCATGGGCACGCAGCCCATCATCCTGGCACTAGCCAACCCCGAGCCCGAGATCCGCCCCGAGCTGGCCAAGGCCGTGCGGCCGGATTGCATCATCGCCACCGGCCGTTCGGACTACCCGAACCAGGTCAACAACGTGCTGTGCTTCCCGTACATCTTCCGCGGCGCGCTCGACTGCGGCGCCAGCAAGATCACGGAAGAGATGAAGTTGGCCTGCGTGCGCGAGATCGCCGAGCTCACCAAGGCCGACATCAGCGAAGAGGTGGCCACCGCTTACGCCGGCCAGGAGCTGGCCTTCGGCCCCGACTACATCATTCCCAAGCCCTTCGACTCGCGCCTGATCCTGCGCATCGCGCCGGCCGTGGCAAAGGCGGCCGCCGCCTCGGGCGTGGCCACGCGCCCGATCGAGGACATGGACGCCTACCGCCAGCACCTGACGCGCTTCGTCTACCAGACCGGCATGTTCATGCGCCCGGTGTTCAGCGCCGCCAAGATCGCCACCGCCAAGCGCGTGGCATACGCCGAGGGCGAGGACGAGCGCGTGCTGCGCGCCGCCCAGTGGGCCGTGGACGAAGGCCTGGCCAAGCCGATCCTGGTGGGCCGCCCCGCCGTGATCGATGCCCGCATCAAGAAGGCCGGCCTGCACATCCGAGCGGGCGTCGACTTCGAGATCGTCAACCCCGAGGACGATCCGCGCTTCCGCACCTACTGGGAGAGCTTCCACAAGATCATGGGCCGCCGCGGCGTGACGCCGGAGGCCGCCAAGACCATGGTGCGCCGCTCGAACACCACCATCGCCGCGCTGATGATGCACCTGGGCGATGCCGACGCCATGATCTGCGGCCTGGTCGGGCGTTTCGACGTCCACCTGGAGCACATCCGCAATCTGATCGGCCTGAAGCGCGGCGCGCCGGGCTTCGCGACGCTGAACGCGCTCACGCTCGACAAGCGCACGGTATTCATCACCGACACCAACGTGAACGAAGACCCCAGCGCCGAGCTGCTCGCCAGCATCGCGGTGATGGCCGCCGAGGAAGTGCGCCGCTTCGGCCTGCCGCCGAAGGTGGCCTTCCTGTCGCACTCGAACTACGGCACCTCCAGCCGCGCATCGGCCCGCAAGATGCGCCTGGCACGCGACCTGTTCGCGCAGATGGCACCCGACATCGAATGCGACGGCGAGATGCACGGCGACGCGGCCTTGTCGGAGGAAATCCGCCGCACCGCCCTGCCCGAGACCACGCTGAGCGGCGAGGCCAACCTGCTGGTGTGCCCGAACCTCGATTCGGCGCACATCCTCTACAACGTGCTGAAGATGACCGGTGCCAACGGCATCACGGTGGGCCCGGTGCTGCTGGGCGCCGCGAGCTCGGCGCACGTGCTCACGCCTTCGTCGACGGTGCGCCGCATCATCAACATGACGGCGCTGGCGGTGGCGAAGGTCACGGTCGACAAGTAGGCAAGCGACAGGCGAGTGGGCAGATCGCCCGCTTTCAGTGCTCGAAACGCGGCCTCGGCCGCGTTTTTGCTTTGGCGGGGTGCAGTTCGCGCCCGCCGCGCACTGCTTCGATCCACGAGGAAGGGTTCGCACCAATCACGTGCGGGCACCGTTTTTGCTTGAATGCAGAAGCATTCAATACCCTTTCATCCAACGGATCGATCTCCGCATGAACAAGCGCCAACTGCTCCAGTCCTTCCTCGCCGCCTCGGCCATCAGCTTCGGCCTCTCCCCGGCCTTTGCGCAGACCCCGACGCCGATCAAGTTCCAGCTGGACTGGCGCTTCGAAGGACCGGCCGCGCTGTTCCTGCACCCCGCCGCCAAGGGCTACTTCAAGGCCGCTGGGCTCGACGTGACCATCGACGCGGGCAACGGCTCGGGCGGCACCGTCACGCGCGTGGCCTCGGGCGCCTACGACATGGGCTTCGCCGACCTCGCGGCGCTGATGGAATTCCATGCGAACAACCCCGACAGCCCCAACAAGCCGGTCGCGGTGATGATGGTCTACAACAACACGCCGGCCTCGGTCATGGCGCTCAAGAAGAGCGGCATCACCAAGCCGGCCGACCTCGCCGGCAAGAAGCTGGGCGCGCCGGTGTTCGACGCGGGCCGCCGCGCGTTCCCGATCTTCGCCAAGGCCAACAACATCGGCGCCGTCAACTGGACCGCCATGGACCCGACGCTGCGCGAGACCATGCTGATGCGCGGCGACATCGACGCCATCACCGGCTTCACCTTCACCTCGCTGCTCAACCTGGAAGCGCGCGGCGCCAAGGCAGCCGACGTGGTGATCCTTCCCTACCCCGACTACGGCGTGAAGCTGTACGGCAACGTCATCATCGCCTCGCCGAAGCTCATCAAGGAGCACCCGGAGGCGGTGAAGAAATTCCTCTCGGCCTTCGCCAAGGGCGCGAAGGAAGTCATCGCCAATCCGGCCGTGGCCATCGAGTCGGTGAAGGCGCGCGACGGCATCATCGACAGCAAGCTCGAGACGCGCCGCCTGCAGCTGGCCATCGACACCGTCATCAACAGCGCCGACGCGCGCGCCGAAGGCTTCGGCGCGGTCAACGCGGGCCGCATGTCGCTGATGGCCTCGCAGGTGTCGGACGCCTTCAACACCAAGACGCGCGTGAGCCCCGACGCGGTGTGGACCGCCGCGCTGCTGCCGCCGGCCGCCGAACTGAACATCCTGAAGAAGTGATGGCGCCCGCATCGCAGGACGCGGCCGCAGCCCCCTTCGTCGCTCCCTTCGTCGATTTCCAGGACGTCTGGCTCGCCTACAACGAGGAGCTGCTGCGCGCCAACCACTTCGCGGTCGAGGCCATCGACCTGAAGGTGAAGCGCGGCGAGTTCATCGCCATCGTCGGCCCCTCGGGCTGCGGCAAGTCGACCTTCATGAAGCTCACCACGGGGCTGAAGATGCCGTCGATGGGCAAGATCCGCATCGACGGCCAGCCTGTGACGGGGCCGCTGAAGATCTCGGGCATGGCCTTCCAGGCGCCTTCGCTGCTGCCGTGGCGCACCACGGTCGACAACGTGCTGCTGCCGCTGGAGATCGTCGAGCCCTACCGTTCGAACTTCAAGGCCAGGCGCAAGGAGTACGAGGAGCGCGCCCGCCGCCTGCTGCAGAAAGTGGGTCTGGGCGGCTATGAAGACAAGTTTCCGTGGCAGCTCTCGGGCGGCATGCAGCAGCGCGCGAGCATCTGCCGCGCGCTCATCCACGAGCCCAAGATGCTGCTGCTCGACGAGCCCTTCGGCGCGCTCGACGCGTTCACGCGCGAGGAGCTGTGGTGCATCCTGCGCGACCTCTGGACCGAGCAGCAATTCAACGTGATCCTGGTGACGCACGACCTGCGCGAGTCGGTGTTCCTCGCCGACACGGTGTACGTGATGAGCAAGAGCCCGGGACGCTTCGTGGTCAAGCGCGAGATCGAACTGCCGCGTCCGCGCGAACTCGAGCTCACGTACACGAAGGAGTTCACCGACATCGTGCTGGAGCTGCGCGGGCACATCGGCGCCATCCGCAACACGGGCATCAGCGCGGCGCAGACGGCCGCAGCCGTGTCTCACTGAGCGGGCGCGTCACCATGAAGAACACCAAGCAAATCGAACGCTGGTCGCCGTGGCTTCTGCTCGTGGCCGTGATCCTGCTGTGGCAGATCATCTGCTCGGCATTCGAGGTTTCGGACTTCATCTTTCCGAGCCCGTGGCGCATCTGGAACCAGTTCTGGGAATTCAAGGAAATCATCGCGGGCCACGCCTGGCGAACCTTCTGGGTCACGATGGCGGGCTTCGGCCTGGCGATCGTGGTGGGCGTGCTGCTGGGCTTCGTGATCGGCAGCTCGCGCGTCGCGTACGCGGCGATCTATCCGCTGATGACGGCTTTCAATGCACTGCCCAAGGCGGCCTTCGTGCCGATCCTCGTGGTGTGGTTCGGCATCGGCGTGGGGCCGGCGATTCTCACGGCCTTCCTGATCAGCTTCTTCCCGATCATGGTCAACATCGCGACCGGTCTCGCCACGCTGGAGCCGGAGCTCGAAGACGTGCTGCGCGTGCTCGGCGCCAAGCGCTGGGACGTGCTCATGAAGATCGGCCTGCCGCGCTCCATGCCCTACTTCTTCGGCTCGCTGAAGGTGGCGATCACGCTGGCTTTCGTCGGCACCACCGTCAGCGAGATGACGGCCGCAAACGAAGGCATCGGCTACCTGCTGATCTCGGCCGGCTCGGCCATGCAGATGGGCCTGGCCTTCGCGGGCCTGATGGTGGTGGGCGCGATGGCGATGCTGATGTACGAGCTCTTCAGCGTGGTCGAGAAACACACCACGGGCTGGGCACACCGGGGTTCGCAGAACCAGTAGGCCGTGCGTGGCTCGGAGCCGCCGCAAACAGGGCGCCTACCAGAACCGGGAAATGAAGTTGATGGTCTTCCCGAAGGCGCTTCCTGAAAGCAGCAGACTCATGGCAACGCACACCCACCCGACAAACCCGATCAGGAAACCGATCGGCTCGCCCCAGCGCTGCATCAGATAGCCGACTACGGCCACCAATGCACCAAAGGCGAGGAAGAACAAGCGCTCTTTCCAACCAGCCATCTGCGCCCTCTTTCTGTGTGCGGAGCCAATATGCAGTCACGGCGTTCGACTGCGGAAAGATCGTTCCGCGCGTGCAAAAGGCCACTCAATATCCGCCGCACTCCACGACGACGGTGAACCTCTTGCCTATGTCTGCCACATCCGCGGTTCCGAGGTTCCTGGTCGACGGTACGGCGCTGTAGCCCACGTCATTGGCTTCGAGGAAGCCACGCAAGGTCGAGGGGGCCACCGCGAAATTCACGTTCTGAGCAATGTCGCCGGTGATGGCAGCAGCCCTCAGAACGTTCAGCTTGCTTGCCACCACCCCAACGACGTTGCCGCTGGAATCGAGCACCGGGCCGCCACTATTGCCCGGTTGCACCGGCGCCGAAATTTGAATGACCGCCGTGTTGTTCGCCAAACCCGCAAGTGCCGTTGCATTGCCTGCCGTAACCTGTGGGCCGGCAGCGAGCAATCCGCGCAACGGGAACCCGACAACCGTTACCGGATCGCCCTGGCGCAGTCTGGTCTGGCTCAAGGTCGCTACGGGCGCCATGACCGCATCCACTTCGAGCAAGGCCAGATCGTTCTTCGCATCCAACGCCTTGACGCGCGCCGGGCCGCGGTCTGTTACGTCGATCTTCTTGCACCCTTCCACGACATGGGCATTGGTGACGACCTGCCTGGCAGCAATGACAAAACCCGATCCTGTGGCCTTCCCCTTCGGGCCAGCCACGCCGTCTGCCCGCACAGCCGGCATGGACTCGGGCCGCCCTTTCGCGATCTGCAGATATGGCTCGGGATCTACAGCCACGCCCGCACGCCTGACCTCGAAATGCAGCTTCGGCACGTCGGAATCGGTGTTGCCCATTTCGGCGATTCGCTGCCCCGAGTACACGGTTTCATGTTCACGAACAAGCAATCGGCTGTTGTGTGCATAAGCGGTCAGGAAGAGGTCATCATGCTTGATGATGACCATGTTGCCGTAGCCCCGCAGGCCCGAGCCGGCATAGACGACCCGCCCTGCTGCTGCAGCAACGACCGGGTCGCCGATATTGCCGGCGATATCGATCCCCTTGTTTGCACGACCATCGAACCTCGCGATGGTTCTGCCCTGGGCCGGCCATACGTACGAGCCAAACTGTCCTGAATTTGCGGAAGGCACGCTTTTCCGCGGTGGCGCGACACAGGCGGCCAAGCATAGGCAAAGCGCAGGCAAAGCGATCTTGGCGACCAGAGCGAACTGAAATGCCCTCATCCGTATCCCTCATTCCTCTAGTGGGTCACGACGTGGCCCGTTCTTTTTTGCTGTTTGCGGCGACCTTGCCGAAGGCGGGCACCTCGCCCTTCTCGACGCGCTACGAGAACTGCAAGCACCATCGCCGACTGTAGCGGTTTCGCCCCGCGCATTCAAAGCCGATACGACGGGCGAACGCGTACTCCGGCCCTTCGTTCAGCCCAGCAGCAGCGAAGCCTCGTCGCGCCAGTAGGCCACCGCCGCAAGCCAGCCCTCCCACACGCAGCCGTTGCAGCCGCGCCCGCAACAGGTGGTGGGCTCTGGCGGTGGCGCGCGCATGGCGTGTCCTTCTGCGTCGAGCTGTGCGCGGACGCGGGCGATCAGCACCTGTGCGGTGGCGAGATCGGTCGGAGGGAAAAGGTCCTGGTCAGCAAGAGGCATGGCGGCAGGCTGCGATTGTCGGTGCTTCAGGAGCCCTTCAGCCGTCGCGCGGCTGGCAGCAACAGAATCGCGGCGATGGCTTCCTCCGCCCCGCTTCCCCGCCTGGCACACGTCGACATGCTTCGCGGGCTGCTCGCAGTGTTCGTGGTGCTGCTGCACGCCAACCTGCGCATTCCATTCGGGCCGCCGGAGCTGGCCCAATGGCTGGGGCCGCGTGCCACGGGCATCCTGTTTCGCAGCGGCTACTACGCGGTGATCGCCTTCTTCGTGGTCTCGGGCTACCTGATCACGAGCGCGTCGATACGGCGCTGGGGCGACCTGTCGCTGGTACGGCCCGCGGCCTTCTATCGTTTTCGCGCGGCGCGCATCCTGCCGCCCCTGTTGCTGCTGCTGGCAGTGCTGGCCGCATTGCACCTGGCGGGCAGCGCATGGTTCGCGCTCGACACGTCCAAGGTCTCGCTGTGGCGTGCCCTGCTGGCAGCGCTGGGGCTGCATCTCAACTGGCTTGAAGCGCAGGTCGGTTACCTGCCGGGGCCGTGGGGCGTGCTGTGGTCGCTGTCGGTGGAAGAAGCCTTCTACCTGTGCTTTCCGCTGCTGTGCGTGTTGTGCGGCAGCGAGCGGCGGCTGGCCCTGCTGCTGGTCGTGCCCATCGTGCTCGGCCCGCTGGCGCGCAGCGTGTTCAGCGACAACGAGCTGTGGCAGGACCACTCCTACCTGTCGGGCATGGACGGCATCGCCTTCGGCTGCCTCGCCGCCCTGCTCGCGCACCGCGTGCCGCGCGTGCCGGTGCTGATGCAGCGGGCCGTGCTGCTGGCCGGTCTCGTGCTGGGCGCGGCCGTCTTCTGCTTTCGCAAGGAGGTGTACCAGCTGGGTCTCACACGCTTCGGCCTGCAGGTGACGCTGCTGGAACTGGGCATCGCGCTGCTGCTCGTCGCCGCGCACTGGCGGCCGTGGACCTGGTGCGCCGGATCAATGGCCGCGCCGCTGCGCTGGTTCGGCCGCAACAGCTACGAGGTCTACCTGAGCCACATGTTCATCGTGATTCCTGCGGCGTGGCTGTTCCAGCGGCTCGGCGCATCGCCCTCGTGGATTCCGCTGTGGTTCGCCGCGGTCGTCGCGGCCTCTGGCCTGCTGGGGCAGCTTTTCGCGCGGTGGTTCTCCGAGCCCTGCAACCGCGCGCTCAGAGGTCGAGGTTCAGCTCCAGCCGCATCTTCGCTCCGCCCGATTCGCTGGACCCGATCGTGAGCTGGCCGCCGTGCAGGCGCGCGACCTCGGCCACGAGGTGCAGGCCGAGCCCCGCGCCACGCCCACGCGGCACCAGCCGGTGGAAAGGCGCCACCACGCGCTCGCGGTCAGCCTCCGGAATGCCGGGGCCCGAATCGAGCACCTCGAATCCCGAAGGCTCCCACAGCCGCACCTGGATGTCGCAGCCCTGCCCGCCATGCTCGATGGCGTTCTGGATCAGGTTGCTCAACGCGCGCTCCAGCGAGGGCGCGTCGCCGCGCACCCACAGCGGCTTCGGTGCTTCGACCGACAGCGTGCAGCGGTTCATGATGGCCAGCGGCGCGATGTCGCCCGCCACGCGTTCGCACAGCGCCTTCAGGTCGACCTGCTGCTGGTCGTGCGCGGCGATGCGGTCCAGCCGCTGCAGGTCGAGCAGCTGCTCGGCCAGCGTGGCGAGCCGCGCCGAAGCCTGCATGAGCTTCACCTTGAGCGGGCCGTCCTCCAGTCCTTCGAGATGGATCTGCAGCGTGGTGATCGGCGTGCGCAGCTCGTGCGCGGCGTCGGCCAGGAAGCGCTCCTGCCGGTCGTAGCCTTCGTTGAGCCGATCGAAGGCGCGGTTCACCGCGTTGACCAGCGGTCGGATCTCGCTCGCCACGTTGGCCAGCGGCAGGCGCGTGGTGCGTTCGTGCACGTCGATGCTCTCCGCGTGCTCGGCCGTGGCCACCACGCCCTTCAGGCCGCGCTTCACGACGAACGGCGTGGCCAGGATCACGCCGAGGCAGGTCACCAGCGCCATCGGCGCCACCAGGAACAGGAAGGCGATGCCGGTGCCCTTGAGCGTGTTCTTCACCGTCAGCGGACCGCCGGTCTGCGTCATCACGGCCACCGGTCCTGCGCGGGTTTCCACACGCTCGAAGCGGGCCTTGGGGCGGGTGTTGTCGCTCTCGGTGTTGATGGCCATGCGCTCCATGCCGTCGAGCGACTCGAAGAGCGCGGCATAGATGGGCGGCACCTCGCCGTTGCGGACCTCGCCGCCATGGCTGTCGCGTGCGATGAACCAGAACGGCGGATCGGCCTCGCGCAGGCGCTGCACTTCGGACGTGGGCTCGACCACCAGCTTCCCGTCGGGGCCGCGCGCCAGGGCGCGCTGGATCACCGCGATGGTTTCCTGCCCCGTCTCGTCGACCACGCGGCCCAGCATCCACGCGAGGCCGAGGAAGCCGCCCATCACGAGCGTGCCGACCACCACCTGCAACAGGATCAGGCTCCAGATCAGCCGCCAGCGCAGCGAGAGAAGGCCTTGCCTCATCTCGTCATGCACCCGGACGCGCCGCGCAGATCAGGTAGCCCACGCCGCGAATGGCATGGATCTCGACTCGCGCGCCGGCCTTGTCGAGCTTGGAGCGCAGCCGCGAGACGTGCGTGTCCAACGCGTTCGACTGGATGTCGTCCTCATGGCCGTACACGCGCTCCTGCATCGCCTCGCGCAGCACGGTACGGCCGCGGTGTTCGAGCAGCGCCTCGAGCACCAGCAGCTCGCGCCGCGGCAGCGTGATGCTGTGTT
Source organism: Variovorax sp. 679 (assembly GCF_003952185.1). GTDB lineage: Bacteria > Pseudomonadota > Gammaproteobacteria > Burkholderiales > Burkholderiaceae_C > Variovorax. The sequence continues at coordinate 446,926 of NZ_RXFS01000001.1, forward strand.
CGCCCACGTGGGCTTGCCGTGTGTGATGGTCGAAGCGCAGTTGCCCGAGCGTCATGACGAGGTTGGCGCGCACCGCGGGGCGGCGCGCCAGCGCGCGCACGCGCGCCATCAGCTCGTCCATCGAGAAGGGCTTGGCCAGGTAATCGTCGGCGCCGCCGTCGAGGCTCAGCACGCGCTCGGCCACGTCGGTCATGGCCGTGAGCACCAGCACTGCGGCGGGTATGTCGTTCTGGCGCAGGAAGGCCACCAGCGAAAGGCCGTCACCATCCGGCAGGCCGCGGTCGAGCACGATCACGTCGTGCTGCGCCGAGAGCGCCGCATCCTCCGCCTCGCGCAGCGAGCCCGCCACGTCGACCACCGCCTGGTTCTGCCGCAACGCGGAGGCCAAGGCTTGCGCCAGGTCGACTTCGTCTTCGACGAGCAGGATTCTCATGGGAGTGGGAGTACGGAGAAAAGAGAGGCCAAAGGCCGGTCATTCTAGGAGAGGCCTTCTTGCGGGAGGCGCAATGTTCACGCAATGCAGTTGCATAAGCTGGGGCGCCAATGACCACCCGCCCGGCGACTTCTTCCACCACCTCCTCCATTCCCTGGTACCTGGCGTTGGGCCGGCGGTTCGCCACGCTCTGGGTGATGAAGATGATCGGCACCACCGTCGGCATCTCGGGCTTCTTCGTGCTGTACTTCTGGGTGATGCACAACCCGCCGTCGGAGCCGACGGTCATGCCGCTCACGCCGATCGACCACTGGGTGGGCGTGAGCGACGACGCGATGCTGCTCTACGGCTCGCTGTGGTTCTACATCTCGCTCGCGCCGGCCTTCGCGAAGGACAAGGCTGAGCTCTGGGCCTGCGCGCGCGACGCCGCCATCATGGCGGGTGTGGGCCTCGCGGTGTTCTGGCTCTTTCCGACGACGGTGCCGGTGTTCCCGGTCGACTGGTCGCAGTATCCGGCGCTGCAGTTCCTCAAGGCCACCGACGTGGGCGGCAATGCGTTTCCGTCGCTGCACGTCGCATTCGCTGTGCTCACGGCCGTGCTGCTGGAGCGTCAGCTGCGCAGCGTGGAGGCGCCGCTGTGGGTGCGTGCGCTGAACCTGCTGTGGGCCCTCGGCATCGTCTACTCGACGCTGGCGACGCGCCAGCACGTTCTGCTCGACGTGCTCGGTGGCTCGCTGCTCGCCGCCGCCGTGAGCCGGGCCGGCAGCACGCGCAGCCGGCTGGTGTTGACGCAAGCCTGAACGCCGGCTGCGGCTCGGTCAGCCTGCCGGCGTGCCATCGCCCCGCCCGGCCACGACGCGGAATGCATCCAGCGCCACGTCGATTTCGCGCTCGCCGGTGTGGCGATGGGTGACGCAGCGCAGCCTGTTCCTGCCCCAGGTCCGCACCAGTACGCCCAGTTTCCGCAGTTCGGCTTCCCACCGCGCCGCATCGAACCCGGTGGCGCTCACGTCGACCTGCACGATGTTGGTCTGTGGCTCGTTGACGGAAAGCCCCGGGAGCCGGCCGATTCCATGAGCGAGACGGCGCGCGCATGCGTGATCGTCCGCAAGCCGGCCCACCATGGTGGTGATGGCGACCAGCCCCGCTGCCGCTGCGATCCCGACCTGCCGCTGGCTGCCCCCCAGCAGCTTCCTGTGCCATCTCGCACGCTGGATGGTGCTCGCGGGCCCCGCGAGCACGGCCCCCATGGGCGCGCTCAGTCCCTTGGAGAGGCACAGCGAAACGGTATCTGCAAAGGCCGTGATCTCCGCGGCAGGCACGCCCAGTGCCACCGCCGCGTTCATCATTCGCGCGCCGTCCAGATGGACCGTGGCGCCGGCGCCCTTGGCCGCCTCGAACACCACCTGCATATGAGCGAGTGGCAACACCGCCCCACCTGCGTTGTTGTGCGAGGTTTCCAGGCAGACGAGTCCGGTGCGCAGCTTGTTCCGGCCCGGCTCGAGTGCCTGCGCGAGCAGGCCCAGGTCCATGGCACCGTCGACGCCGGCAATGGGCTGATAGAACGCCCCGGTCAGCGCGCCCGCGCCTCGCTCGGTCACGTAGATGTGCGATGCCGCTTCGGCGAGGACGACTTCCTGCCGGCCGGCCTGGGCGAGGATGGCCAGCAGGTTGGCCATGGTCGCGCTGGGGGCGTACATCGCGGCTTCCTTGCCCAGCAGCCGGGCGGCTTCCGCCTCCAGTTCGAGCGCCGTCGGGTCGCCGTCGAGCCCGTCGTCACCGAGGGACGCGGATGCGATGCGGTCGTACATCTGCGGCGTGGGGCGCGTCACGGTGTCGCTGCGCAGGTCCACGGTGCCGCGATCTTCGGCCTCGGGAGTGGCCATGGCTGAGGTCTGCTGCGTCATTCGGCCGTCGCGCCGGACGCTTTCACGACCTCCGCCCATTTCTTTCTCTCGCTGTTCAGGAAAGTGTTGAACGCCTCCGGCGTTCCGGTGCGCACATAGACGCCGCGTGCAGCCAGATTGGCCCGCACCTCGGCCGAATCGAGCACCTTGTTGATCTCCGCATTCATGGTTCGCACGATGTTGTCGGGCGTCTTCGCGGGCACCACGACGCCGTAGAGGGTGTAGTACTCGAAGCCCTTGAAGCCGCTCTCGATGAAGGTGGGAACCTCGGGCAGCGAGGCATCGCGCGTGCCCGAGGTCACGGCCAGCGCGCGCAGCTTGCGGTCCTTGATCAGCGGCAGCGCCGAAACCAGGGAAGAGATGTAGAAGTCGACCTGCCCGCCCAGCAGGTCCGTCATGGCAGGGCCGCCGCCCTTGTAGGGAATGTGCAGCACATTGGCCCCGGCCATCACGCGCAGGCTCTCGGCCACAAGGTGCCCGACGGTTCCGTTGCCGGAGGATGCATAGGCGAGCTGCTTCTTCTTCGCGGTCGCCAGCAGCGATGCGAGGCTGTCGATGGGGCTGGCGGCGTTCACCACGAGCACCGACACGCCCGTGCCGACCAGCGCGACCGGTGCGAGGTCTTTCACCGGATCGAAGCTGAGCTTCTTGTAGAGGAACTGGTTGACGGTCAGGTTGCTGGTTTCGCCGAGCACGGCCGTGTAGCCGTCGGGCGGCGACTTCGCCCCGAATTCCAGGCCGATGTTGTTGCCCGCGCCGGGCTTGGTGTCGACCACCACCTGCCATCCGGCCTGCTCGGCCAGCTTGGCCGCGAGCAGGCGCGAGACCGCGTCGGTGCCCCCGCCCGGAGGACTCGGCGAGATCAGGTGGATGGGGCGCTCTGGAACCCACGCGGCGGCGGCATGCGCCTGCCATGCGGCGAATGCGAGCCCCAGGGTGCACACCAGGCTCCTGGCGCGCGCGAGACGATGACGTCTGGTCTGATTCATGTATCGGGTGCTTCCGGTCTGGCTGGCTGTTGGAATGGACCGGAGTGATCGTAGGCACGCCCTAGAATGAGTAAAGCGAGATATACAAACACCAACTGTGAGGATTTCTCATGAATCTCACCATGCTGGTCACGCTGCGCACCATTCTCGAGCAGGGCAGTTTCACCGCCGCCGCGGGTGTCGTCGGCTGCAGCCCGAGCGCGGTCAGCCTGCAGGTCAAGCAGCTGGAGCAGTACTTCGGAAGACCGCTGTTCGACCGCTCCACGCGGGTGGTGGTGCCAACGGACTTCGCCCGCGACGTGGTGAGCGCGGTGGGCGATTTCTCCCACAGGCTGCAGATGCTGCGCTCGCGCCCTGTCGTCGAGGTGGCGGGCCGGATCAGGGTGGGCGTCATCACCAGCATGCAGAGCGATGTGCTGCCGCAGGCGCTGCATGCGCTGCGGCAGAAGCACCCGTCGCTGGACGTGGTGGTCCCGCCCCTGAACGACAGCGACGAGATGATCTCGGAACTGAAGGCAGCGCGCCTCGACGTGGCCTTGCTGGTGCGCCCCGAATCGGGCGGCTCGCGCCGGCTGGTATGGCAGGAGTTGCACCGCCAGCCCTATGTGCTGCTGGCGCCGCCGAACGCCCCGGGGAAGACGGTCAGGCAATTGCTGGAAACCTGCGACTGGATCGGCTACGACCTGTCTCTTTCGGGGGGACGTGTCGCCGCGCGGTATGTACGCAGCCTGAAGCCCGATGCGCGCTGCGTGATGGAGCTTCGGTCGATGGACGCCATCGTCGCGATGGTCGCCCAAGGCCTGGGGGTCTCGGTGGTGCCGCAGCCCAGGCGCCCGCTGGTCGATGCCTATGCGGTCCGCGAGGTGGGCCTGGGAAGCCGCGCCCCGTTTCGCAAGCTCTCGCTGGTCTGGCGCAACTCGGACGAGGGCAGCCGCAATGTCGAAGCGGTCGCGCAGGCTTTCGCGACCGCGTTCGGCCTTCAGCGAAGGCCGTGAAAGAAACGGCTTACCAGAAGATCCAGAGCGCCAGGCCGCCGAAGATGGCCCACTTCACGAGGTAGTACACCCGCTTGTCCCACGCCTTCAGGCGCTTGCCGACCACGCGGATCTGGTAGATGTACTTGAAGGCGCGGTTGATGCCGCCGGTCTTGTCGCCCGCATCGTTGGGCGAGCTGGCCGCGGCCAGCAGGTTCTTCGCGAACCAGCGGTTCACGGCGCTGGCCCAGCGGTACTTCAGCGGGCGCTCGATGTCGCAGAACAGGATCACGCGGTCGTGGTCGGTCGTGTTCTCGGCGTAGTGGATGAAGGTCTCGTCGAACACCACGGCCTCGCCGTCGCGCCAGTGGTAGCGCTGGCCGTCCACGTCGATGTAGCAGCCCTCGACGCCCGGCGTCCACAGCCCCAGGTGATAGCGCAGCGAGCCGGCGAAGGGATCACGGTGGCGCACGAGGCGGCTGCCCGGGGGCAGCTCGGCGAACATGGCGGCCTTGATGGTGCCGATGCCCTTGAGCAGTTCGGTGGTTCGCGGGCACAGCACGGCGGCCGAGGGATGCGCGTCGTCGTACCACTTCAGGTAGAAACGCTTCCAGCCGCTCTTGAAGAAGGAGTTGAAGCCCACGTCGTTGAACTGGCTCGACGCCTTGATGCCGCCGCCGTTGCGCATGGCCAGGGCCTCTTCGCGGATCACTTCCCAGTTTTCCTCGAGCACGCGCATCTCGGGAAACTGCGACGGCGACAGGTAGGGCGTACCCGGCACCTTCGAGAAAAGGTACATGAAGACGTTCAGCGGGGCGAGGAAGGTCGAGTGATCAGAGAGCTGTCTGAAGAAGCGATGCCGCACCTGGCCGCGGAAATGAACGTAGAGCGCGCTGAGCGCGAAGATGGCAAGAATGACCCACTTCATTTGGAAAGTGTCCTGTAAACAGCGCCGGGTAGTGTAATTCCTCGCCCCAAAATGGACCTGAACGCGCCCTTTGGCCGTGCGCCGGGGGAGGTTTCAGCTGCACAGCATGGGTTGGGGCGCATCGGCCATGGCCAGCGGCAGCCGCACCGTGGCCAGCAGGCCGCCGCTCGCGGTCTCGCCGAGCTTCACCTCGCCGCCGTGCCGGTCGACCACCGACTTGACGATGGCCAGCCCCAGCCCGCTGCCGCTCTGGCTCTGGTCGGGGTTGCGGAAGAAGCGGTCGAACACCCGCTCGCGCAGCGCCGGCGGAATGCCGGGGCCCTGGTCGGCCACCGTCAGCAGGGCCTGCGAGCCATCGCGCGCCACGTTCACCACCACGGTGCCGCCGGGCGGGCTGTACTTGATGGCGTTGTTGATGAGGTTGTCGATCATCGAGACCAGGCTTTCGCGCTCGCCAAGCACCGGCACGCGGTCTTCGCACTCCAGTTCCAGCTCGACGCCGCGGGCGCTGGCCAGGCCTTCGATCATGGCCAGCCGGTCCTGGACCAGCGCGTCGAACGACAGCATCACGGGCAGCGCGCTGTCCGAAACCGCGTCGCTGCGCATCAGCTGCAGCAGTTGTCCCACCAGCCGCGCCGCGCGGTCGTTGCTGCGCAGCAGGTTGCCCATGAGCTCGCGCTGGTGCTCGTCGGTGCTCTGCTCCTTCAGCGCCTCCACGTTCACGCGCATGGCGGCCAGCGGCGTCCGTAGCTCGTGCGCGGCGTCGGCGATCAGGCTGCGCTCGCGCGAGGTGCTGTCGCGCACCCGCTGCAGCAGGCTGTTGATGCTCTGCACCAGCGGCTGCAGCTCCTTGTGCGGCGGCGTGTACGAGAGCGGCGTGAGGTCGGCCGGCCCTCGTTCGGCGGTTTCCTGGCTCACGCGGCGCCATGGCCGCAGCGCGAGGCGCACCGAAAGCCACGCGGGAAAGATCAGGAATGGCAGGCTGATGACCAGCGGCAGCAGGTAGTAGCCGCGGTACATCACGGTGACCGTCAGCCGCCAGACACTGGGCTCGGCCAGCATCACGCGGATGTCGGTATCGGGCGAAGCCAGCGTGCGGGCGCGCCACTCGCGGTTGCCCGCTTTCACGGTCTCGATGCGGTTCGGCACGGTGTTGAGGATGACGGGCACGGCCGCCGTCGAGCGATAGATGAGCCTGTCGCCCTGCCACACCTGCAGGACGGGCGAAGTGTCCGAGGCGGCGTCGCCGTCGCCCACGGTCTCGAGCAGCGCGGCATCGAAGGCGGCAATGGTTTCCTGCTGCTTGTCGGGCCGGTCGGCGGTGTTCTTCGCGATCGCCATCACCGTCTGGAAGATCTTGTCGAACTTCAGCAGCTCGGGGTCTTCGTACGAGTCGTACAGCAGCAGGGCGATGGCCATGGTCCACAGCAAGGCGACCACGCCCATCTGCGCAAGCAGCAGGCGCCGCATCAGGGAAGGTTGTTTCCAGTTCTTCCAGCGCTGCGCCAGCGCCTGCATCATTTCTGCGTGCTCCGCGCCAGCGATTGCACGTCGATCACGTAGCCGATGCCGCGCACCGTGCGGATGTAGCCCTGGCCGATCTTCTTGCGCAGGTTGGAGATGTGCACCTCGAGCGAATTGCTGCCGTTGGCCTGTCCGCCGGGCAGCACCTGCTCTTCCATCACGCGGCGCGTGACCACGCGGCCGGTGCGCTTGAGCAGCAGCGCCAGCAGGTCGAACTCGCAGCGCGACAGCTCCACCGGTTCGCCGTCGACGATCACGCCTCGCGTGGGCTCGTGCAGCGCAAGACCGCGCATGCGGATGGTCTCGTCGTTGAAGCCGTAGCTGCGACGTGCAAGCGCACGAACGCGCGACAGCAACTCGGCCAGCGCGAAGGGCTTGACCAGGTAGTCGTCGGCGCCGTCGTCCAGGCTTCTCAACCGGTCGTTGAGCGCATCGCGCGCGCTGAGCACCAGCACAGGCAATATCTGGCGGTCGCGGCGCAAGCGGAACAGCAGGTCCAGGCCGTCGCCGTCGGGCAGGCCGAGGTCGAGCAGCACCATGTCGAAGGTGCCGCCGTCGAGGGTGCGCAAGGCGTCGTCGAGTCTGCGGACCCACACCACATCCATGCCTTGATTGGCCAGCGCGATGCGCACGCCATTGCCGAGGTCAAGGTCGTCCTCAACAAGCAAGAGATTCATGAGCCTCCACGTGAACGGACCACTCCGTTTCCGGAATGTGGGCGGAAGTATCTGCCAAGCGGCTGCGCGGTACTTCAGGAAATCTTCATGAATGCCGAAGCGGACCTTCAGGTGTGGCCCGGACACTGCAGCCATCCCTCATACCCACACGGAACCGGAGTACTGAAATGAATCGTTCACCCCCCCTTCCTGTCCCTCGCGACCATCTGCGCCGCATCCGTCCCCGGCGGCGAGACATTCTTCATGCCATGGCACTGGGCAGCGTTGCCGGGCTCGCAGCCTGCGGTGGCGGCGGCAACGGCGGTGCTGTCATCGGGCCCGGTGTCGGCACCGGCATCGGTCCTGCCGCGCCCCCCGCTGCCGGACCGAGTGCTACCCCGGATACCACCCCGGTTGCCGGCGGCGAAGGCCCTCGGGACGGCAGTGGCGAGGGCAAGATCTCCGTCATCGACCGCCGGATCAAGGTGTCGAGCTCGCCCGAAGTCTCGCTGCAGGTGCGCGACTGGCAGCCGCCTCGCAGCACCGGACCGGTCTTCGTATTCCTGCCCGGGCTCGGCGCCAACGCACGCAGCTTCGACGGCCTTGCAGCCGCGCTGGCGGCCAAGTCGCGCGTGATCGCGATCAGCCGCCGCGGCTATGGCCTCTCGGACAAGCCGCTGCCCGTGAAGACCGCCACGCAGTACTACGAGGTGGACACGCTCGTGGCCGACTTGAAGGTCGTGCTCGACGCACTGGGTGTGCGGCGCGCGGTGCTGGGCGGCCACTCGATCGCGGGCAACGAACTCACGCGCTTCGCAGCCCTTTATCCCGAGCGCACGCAGGGCCTGATCTACCTCGACACGACCTTCGACTACACGGCGAACCCTGACATTGGCGAGGAAGACGTCCCGGCGAACCCACTACTGCTCAAAGAACCCGAACCGAAGCCGGAGGACGGCCGCTCGCTGCAGGCCGCCATCGCCTTCTTCCGCCGCAACTCGAAGAATTGGGGGCCCACACATGAGGCGAACCTGCGCGACAGCCTCGACATCCATGCCGACGGAAGCGTGAGTCTCAACACACCCAGCGAAGTGAATGACGCCATGGAAACAGCCTCTCGATCGTTCTCGCCCGACTACAAGGCCGTGCGCGCGCCTTCACTGGTCATGACCGCCCTGCCCGCAAACCACCGCGACATGTTCCCTTGGCTGGAACTGCCGCTCGATGCCAAGACGCAGAAGGACGCCGCGGACTACCTGCGCATCATCCGGAGCGTCCGCATTGCGGATTCGAACCGGCTCGTGGCAGCGCTCACGACCACGAACCGGCTGACCCTGGACAACACCAGCCACGGCGATTTCTTCATGGAGCGCGAGGCCGAGGTGCTGCGCGCCATCCAGTTCATGACATGGGCCTGAGCTATGCCGATTACCCCTTGGCGCGCAGCAGCTTGATCAGCGCCGCGAGTTCCTCGCCGCCGAGCCCCGCGTCGTCTGCGCGCTGGAAGAGCCCTGCCGCGAAAGCCGGAAATTCAGCGTTGATGCCCGAGGCCTGCGCCGCCTGCAGGATGCGCCGCGTCGCCTCGACCGAAATGCGCATCGGGCTCTGCGAGATGGCGAAGTCGCCCGACTGGATGACGGAGCCCTCGTGCTGAAGAAAGCCGGCGAAGGTCGGCATGATGCCCGCGACGATGCGGCCGTACTCGGCCACGTCGAAGCCTTCGTGCTCGGCGATGCGCGCACCGTGCAGGAAGCCGAGCATCGTGCCGTAGATGGTGGAGAGCGTTGCAAGGTCCATGGCCGCAGCCGCGCTCGCCGCTTCACCAAGGTAGACGATGCCGCCGGCCAATGCCCTCAGCCACGGTTCGGCTTCGTCGAACACCGGCTTCGCGCCGGAGACCAGCAACGGCGTGTCGGGCTGGCCCATCTGGTCGGGCGCGGCCTGGATCGCGCCTTCGAGGTATGCGGCGCCCTGCGCGTGCGCCCACGCCTGCGCATCGCGCGCGTCCTGAGGGCTGCCGGTGGTGAGCTGCACCAGCAGGCGGCCGTCCATGGCGGCGGCGACGCCGTCGAGCGCGAAGATGGCGTCGGCGGCACGGTAGTCGTAGACGCACATCACGACGACCTTCGCGGCGCGCACTGCTTCGCTCGCGCTGCGCGCCAGCACCGCGCCCTTCGCGACCAGCGCATCGGCCTTGCCTGCCGTGCGGTTCCACACCGTGACCTTGTAGCCCTGGTCGAGATAGAGCCGTGCGATGGCTTCGCCCATTGCTCCCAGGCCCAGAACGGAAACTTGCTTGATGTCGTTGCTCTTGCTGCTCATGACGATTCGCTTGCGGGTTGTGAAGATGAGCGAATCGTAGAAATTGAGCATCCCAATGGTCAAGTACCTACAATTAAGTTAGGTACTTACCAAAATGTATGTATTACCTATTCGAGGGGATCCGTGTGAAATCGAAAAAACCTTACAACTGCGGCATCGGCCCGGCATTCGACGTGATCGGCGGCAAGTGGAAAGCGGTCATCCTGTGGGAACTGCATGTGCAGCCGCTGCGCTTCGGCGAGCTGAAGCGGGCACTGCCCGACATCAGCGAAAAAATGCTGATCCAGCAGCTGCGCGAAATGGAAACCGACGGAATCGTCCATCGCGAGGTGTTCCACGAAGTGCCGCCGCGCGTTGAGTACTCCGAAACGAAGCTGGGTGCCACGCTCAATGCGGCGCTCGCGCCACTGGCCGACTGGGGAGACCGCTATGCCAAGCGCGTGGAGGCTGCGCGCACGCGGGCCGAGGCAGCGAAGTGACGAGACAGGCGAAGTCCGCCACCGCGCTGCTCGCGCTGTGCGCGGCCTTGCATGCCTCGCCGGGCATGACGCAGACCTCATGCACGCCCTCTCCCGCCTGGGCAGGTCCACAGATGCGCAACGCACCCGACACGGTCTGGCAGAAGGACTTCAAGCGTCCCATCGACGGCCAGCTCCCCACCGGACTGCAGACAGCCCTCGGCGACGCGCTCGACAAGATGCTGCAGCACGTTCCCGCCGCCAGCGTGGCCGTCGCCATTCCCGGCGAAGGCATCTGGACCGCGACGCGCGGCCTGGCGCGCAAGGAACCGCCGCAGCCGGTCATGCCCGACCAGCAGTTCCAGGTCGCGAGCACCGCCAAGACGCTGACGGCGGCGGTCGTGCTGCAGCTCGTGGAGGAAGGCAGGCTCAAGCTTGGCAACACCATCGACAAGTGGTTTCCCGACGCGCCGAACGCAAAGCTCACCACCATCGAGCAACTGCTGCGCCACACCAGCGGACTCGTGAGCTTCAACGCGCTGCCGTCGCTGGGAACAGCCTACCGCACGCCCGCCGACGTCGTCGCGCTCGGCACGTCGCAGAAGCCGCAGTTCTGTCCTGGCACGAACTGGAGCTACAGCAACACCGGCTACGCGATGCTCGGCATGATCGTCGAGAAGATCGACGGGGCGCCGTTCGCGGAGGTTCTCTCGAAGCGGCTCGTCAAGCCGCTGGCGCTCACGCACACGGCCATGCGCAAGCCGGGTGTCGAACTGCCCGTCGTCACGGGCCATGCGGCCGGCCGGCCGGTCGACGCACCCGACCAGTACGCCACGCCCTACGCAGCGGGCGCGCTGGCATCGACTGCGGGCGACCTGGCCGTGTTCTGGCACGCGCTGCTCGGGGGCAAGGTGCTGCCGGGCGAATCGGCGCATCGCATGTTCACCGGCATGCCCGCCATGCTCGGCCCCTATGCGGGCAGCAACTCCTTCTACGGCATGGGCGTGCAGCTCTACGACGTGCCCGACGGGCCCGGACTGATGCTCGGCCACAGCGGCGGCATCGAGGGCTTCACGAGCATCGTGGCCTACATACCGGCGGACGACGTCTACATCGCCGTCGCGTTCAACGAAAAGAATGTGCCGGCCGAAGCCGGCCTGTGGGCGCTGCTGCGCGCGGTGCGCACCTACCGCGTGCTGCACTGACCGGCGAGGCCGGCAAGCCGGATCACTCGGCCCAGCCGGTCTCGATCTCGGTCTTCACCTCGGTCATGAGCTTGTGCACCGGGCACTTGCCGGCCACGCGCAGCAGCTCGTCGCGCTGCGCCTCGGTCAGCTCGCCGCTCAGGCGCAGGCCCGACTTGAGTCGGTAGACACCCTTTCGCTCCTCGCTGTCGTCGCGATCGACCACGACCTCGATGTCTTCCACCGGAATGCCCTTGCGGCGCGCGTAGATCAGAACCGTGAGCGCCTTGCACGCCGCGAGCGAGGCGTCGTACAGGTCGTGCGGCTCGGGGCCGGCATCGCTGCCGCCGCCGGCGGGCGAGGCGTCGACCGGGATCTCGTGGTTGCGGATCTTCAGGATGTGGCGCGTACCGGTGGTGCCGTCGCGGCGGATCGAGATGCTCATGCGGTTTTGCTCCGAGAAGGGGTTGCGATTCGGGGAGAAAGCGTCTTCACGTACAGGATGGTGGTGAAGCCGCTGTGCCATTCGAGATCAGGGTAGCGGTCGGCTTCGCGGTAGCCGAGCGCGAGGTAGAAGCCCTGGCTCTGCGTGTTGAAGGTGTCGGTTTCGAGCCGCGCGAGTTCCACGCCGTCGGCGCGCATGCCGTCTTCCGCGAAGGCCATCAGGGCCCGGGCGATGCCCTTGCGCTGGTGCGCTGCCGGCACGTGCAGCGCGTGCACGAAGTCGCGCTCCCAATGCACCATGCCGACCACCTCGCCGTCGATCTCGGCCACGAAGAAGGCCGGGCCCATCTCGTCGATGTAGCCCGCGGGCTCGCCGCTCTCCTTGTAGGCCTGGGCGGCCTCGGGCGTGAGCTCCGGCAGCCAGGTGCCGGCGAAGGTGTCGTCGAGGATGGCCTTCACCGCGTCGAAGTCGTCGACGCGCCAGGGCCGGATGGTGATGTCGGGAACGTCGTTGTTCGTGCTCATCGGTTCAGCGGTCCACGGCCAGCATCAGCGTTTCCTTGATTTCTTCCATCACCACGTAGCTGTGCGACTCGGCCGCCACCGGCAGCTTCTTGAGGATGTCGCCCAGCAGGTGCCGGTACTCGCTCATGCCGCTCAGGCGTGCCTTCACGAGGTAGTCGAAGCTGCCCGACACCAGGTGGCATTCGAGCACCTCGGGCATGTGCAGCAGCTCCTTGCGCACCTTGTCGAACACGTCGCCCGACTTGGCCGAGAGCTTGATCTCGACGAACACCAGCAGCGTCTTGTCCAGCGCCTCGGGCGACACGTGGGCGTGGTAGCCGGTGATGACGCCGTCGCGTTCCATGCGCTTCACGCGCTCGGCGCACGGCGATGCCGACAGGCCGATGTGCTCGGCCAGCTCGGTCATGGACATGCGGCCCTGGCGCTGCAGGACGTCGAGGATCTTGCGGTCTATCCGGTCGAGTTCGGGCATTTCACTTCGGAGGCGGCCTTGGACGATAGGCGGCAGTGTATTCCACTGCCGAATCGCTGAAATCAGTGGAATCCACTGCATTGAGGACTTTAGATTCCATTCATTCCATTTGAATCGGCGAATACACCATGAAAGTCATCGTTCTCGGCGGCGGCGTGATCGGCACCACCACGGCCTACTACCTCGCGCGCTCCGGCGCCGAGGTCACCCTGCTCGACCGGCAGGACGGCCCCGCCGAGGAAACCAGCTTCGGCAACGCCGGCCAGGTGTCGCCCGGCTACTCCACGCCGTGGGCAGCGCCGGGCATTCCGCTCAAGGCAATCAAGTGGATGTTCAAGAAGCATGCGCCTCTGTCCATTCGCCCCGACGGCACGCTGTTCCAGCTGCGCTGGATGGCCGCCATGCTGCGCAACTGCTCGCCCGAGGCCTACGCGGTGAACAAGGAACGCATGATGCGCGTGGCCGAGTACAGCCGCGGCTGCCTGCAGCAACTGCGCGCCGACACCGGCCTGCAGTACGAGCAGCGCACCGGCGGCACCCTGCAACTGTTCCGCACGCAGGCCCAGCTCGACGCCGTGGAACGCGACATCGCCGTGCTCGAGGAATGCGGCGTGCCCTACGAACTGCTCGACCGCGACGGCCTCGCCCGCATCGAGCCCGCACTGGCCGGCGCGCGCGACCGGCTCACCGGCGGCCTGCGCCTGCCCAACGACGAGACCGGCGACTGCCACCTGTTCACCCGCGGCCTCGCCGAGATCGCACGCGGAATGGGCGTGGACTTCCGCTTCGGCCAGACCATCGCCGCCCTCGAAACCGACGGCGGCCGCATCACCGGCGTGCGCACCACCGCCGGCAAGATCCTCACGGCCGACCGCTACGTGATGGCCTTCGGCAGCTACTCGCGCGCCGCCATCGCCTCGCTGGGGCTGGACATCCCGGTGTACCCGGTCAAGGGCTATTCGCTGACCGTGCCGCTGCTCGACGAATCGCTGGCGCCGCAGTCGACCGTGCTCGACGAAACCTACAAGGTGGCAGTCACGCGCTTCGACAACCGCATCCGCGTGGGCGGCATGGCCGAGCTGGGCGGCTTCGACCTGCGCCTGAACCCGGCCCGCCGCGCCACGCTCGAGAAGGTCGTGACCGACCTGTTCCCCGGCGGCGACGTCCCGCGCGCCACCTTCTGGACCGGCCTGCGCCCGATGACGCCCGACAGCACGCCCATCGTCGGCGGCACGCGCTACGCCAACCTGTTCCTCAATACGGGCCACGGCACGCTGGGCTGGACCATGGCCTGCGGCTCGGGCAAGCTCATCTCCGACATGGTGATGGGCCAGCGCCCGGAGATCCGCACGGACGGCCTGGCGATGGACCGCTACGAAACGGGCTCGTCGCGCGCAACGCGCCCGAACCCGACGACCGCGCCGGCTTGATGCGCTTGATGCAGGGGCCGCTCAGGCGGCCTTTGCGATCGGAATCACGGCACTGCTCATGCCGCGATAGACCTCCGCCTCGCCATGCTTCGCCAGCAGCTGCATCAGGTGCTTGCGGATCAGCATGCCGGGGCGGTCCGACTCCATCGAATACTCCACGCCGCGCCGGCGCGTGTCGACCAGCGCGTCGGGGTCGGTCGATTCGAGGATGTCCTTGTCCTCGCGCGTGATCTCCTCGTCGAAGTCGATCAGCATCTGCGCCGCGCAGTCGGCCTCGGTGTCGTTGCGGAACAGCCATTGGCACAGCTGCATGCGACCGTCGTCGATGGGCGTGAAGCAGTTGATGATGATGTGGCGCACGCCGCTCGGGTACTCGATGTCGAGCCGGCGCGAGAACGGCAGGAAATACGCGTTGCGCATGTGGCGCGTGGTGATCGGGTCGGTCACGCCGCTGATCGCATGGAACTTCACCGGGTTCGTCGCCTCGATGACCGTCTCCGCGTAGAAGCCCGAGTCGTTCTCCACCAGCTCGTACTTGCTCGGCTTCGGACTCGCGGCCACGCCGAAGGTGGCGCGGTGCACGAAGCTGAAGTGCGAGTTGTCGAAGGAGTTCTCCAGCGCGCGCATCGGGCTGGTCTGCCACTCCTCGTAGAACTGGAAGATGGTGCGGTAGCCCGGGTCGTCGAACTCGGGAATGGCGGGAATCCCGGCGATGGGCTCCTCCAGCGCAACCCATGCATAGCCGTAGCGGGCGGTGCAGTGGTAGGCCGTGGTGCGGTAGTCCGGCGAGATCTTCCGGTCGGGCTCGTACTGCGGAATGCGGATGACCTGCCCGCTGCGGTCGTAAGTCCAGCCGTGGTAGCCGCACTGGATCGCGCCGGTGCCACAGGCCTGGCCTTCGCTGTCCACGCACCAGCCCTTCGACAGCTTCGCGGTGCGGTGGCAGCAGCGGTCGCGCAGCGCGGCGGGCTGGCCGTCGGAGTCGATGAAGAGGACGATGTCTTCGCCCAGCAGCCTGAAAGGCTTCGGGCCGTTGGCAAGTTCGGTGAGCGGCATGACGGCATGCCAGAACTTGCGGAAGACGGGTTGTTGGGTGACGAGCATGCGCGGACTCCTTCTGTGGTCGTGTGGGACGAACGTGAAAGAGCAATTTCCTGCCTGGATGCGTGGGGCATTGCACGGCTGAACGCTTCTACTCTGCGCAAGATGCCTTGCAAATTGCGCGCCCGGATTGTGGCGCGGCCGCGCCGCCGCTCCAAGCCCCCGCCCCGATGCCCGAGCAAAACGCCCCGGCAAGATGCTCGCGAAGGGCCCTTGGCATGCGTCGTGCATCACCTGCCGCAAGAGTAGAAGCGTTCAGCAGCGCACGCACCATGACTGTGCGCCCGCCCGGAAATTGCTCTTGAAACACCCGCCGCCCGTTCCACAGGAAGGGGCGAACGGATTCAAGACACGAAGCTTCCGAGGCCCCACATGCAACGTCGATCCTTCCTCGCGGCCAGCGCCGCAGCCCTTGCCGCCCCCGCCGTTCTTGCCCAAGGCGGCAACGGCAAGCTCACCCCGCTCAAGTTCACGCTCGACTTCCGCATCAACGGGCAGACCTCACCTTTCTTCCTCGCGCTGGCCAAGGGCTACTACCGCGACGAAGGGCTGGACGTGAGCATCGACACCGGTGCCGGCTCGGTCGCCTCCATCACCCGCATCGCCAGCGGCGTCTATCAGCTGGGCCTGGGCGACATCAGCTCGCTGGTGGAGTTCAACGCGCAGAACCCCGGCACGCCGATGGTGCAGGCCGTGTACCAGTACTACAACCGTGCACCGTTCGTGATCATCGGCCGCAAGGACCGTGGCGTGACCGCCGACTTCAAGAGCCTCGCGGGCAAGAAGGTCGCGGCGGCGGCCGTCGAATCGACCCGCCGCGCCTGGCCGATGGTCGCGCGCAAGCAGGGCATGCGCGCCGACGCCTTCCAGTGGCAGACCACCGACTTCAGCGCGCGCGACAACGTGATGGTGCGCGGCGACGTCGACGCCGCCACCTACTTCCACGACTCGGCCGTGTCGCTCTTCGCGCGCATGAAGCCGGAGGAGCTCTCGGTGCTCAAGTACGCCGACGCAGGCGTCAACCTGTACGGCAACGCCATCCTCGCCGGCAGCAACCTGATCGCACAGAACCCGAAGGTGGTGGCCGCCTTCCTGCGCGCGAGCAACCGGGCCATCGTGGAGACCTTCGCCAACCCGGCGCCCAGCATCGCGGCCATGCGCCAGCGCGAGCCCATCCTCGATGAGAAAATCGAACTCGAGCGCTGGGGCATCACCGCGCAGTACGTGGGCGCCGCCGACACCCGCGGCCACGGCCTCGGCGATATAAAGAAGCTCACGCTGGAGCAGCAGGTCGACGAGGTGGCCGATGTCTTCGGTCTCAAGATCAAGCCCGCCTCCGACGCCATCTTCAACACGTCGATGCTTCCATCGCGCAGCGAACGCTCCCTCCCCAAGGCATGAACACCACCAGCAACAACAACGGCATCCCCTACCCCGCGGAAACCGCGCTCGACGAGCGCGACGGCCGCTACCTGCGCAAGGCCATCGTCTGGTCGCACGCTGCACGCCGCCGGGGCAACCGCCCCTTCGGCTCGGTCATCGTCTCGGCCTCCGGCGAGATACTGGCCGAGGCCGGTAACAGCAACACGGAAACGGGCGACTGCACAGCCCATGCCGAAGTCAACGCATTGCGCGCGCTGGCCGGACGCAACATCTCGCGCGAGGAGCTGGCCGGCGCCACGCTCTATGCCTCGGGCGAGCCCTGCGTGATGTGCGCGGGCGCGATCTTCTGGTCGAACATCGGGCGCGTGGTGTTCGGCATCGACGCCGAGCGGCTGCGCGTGTTCCGAGGCGAGCGGCAGGACCAGCGAGATGCAGAGCTGTCGTGCCGCGATGTGTTTCGCGCCTCGCCGCATCCAATCGAATGCATCGGGCCCGCGCTGATCGACGAGGCCAGTGCCGCCCACGACGGCGCCTGGAAGACCTGAAAGCGGGGCCACTAGACTCGCCGCATGCCCTGGCACGCCCGTCTCCATCTCTCCTACCGGCAGGAAGCCTCCCGCACCGTCGCCCGCTTCCGCCATGATGGCCCGCTGCGCATCCTGCAGAGCCTGTACCCCGAGGGCGATGCCGTGTGCCACAACGTGCTCGTGCATCCGCCCGGCGGCCTTGTCGGCGGCGACACGCTCGACATCGACATCGAGGCCGCCGACGGCAGCCATGGCCTGATCACCACGCCCGGCGCCTCCCGCTTCTACCGCTCCGAAGGCGAGCTGGCGCTGCAGCGCACGCGCATCCGCCTCGCAGCCGGCGCGCGGCTCGAATGGCTGCCGCTCGAAGCCATCTGCTACAGCGGCTGCCGCGCCGAGAACCGGCTTTCCATCGAGGTCGAGCCTGGTGCCGAGCTGATCGGCTGGGACGTCACCGCGCTCGGCCTGCCGAATGCCAACCAGCCCTTCGAACGCGGCACCTTCCTGCAGCACATCGAGGTACCCGGCACATGGCTGGAACGCGGGCGCATCGACGCGGCCGACCACCGGCTGCTGCAAAGCCCCATCGGCCTGGGCGGACACCGCTGCATGGCCTCGCTGTTCTTCGTGGCGGGCTCGCCGGTGGCGCGCGCGCGGCGCGACGCCCTTCTTGCGCACGCGCGCACGCTGCTCGAGGCGAGCCCCCTGCTCGACAGCGCCGGAGCCACCAGTCCGCACGCCGAAGTTGTCGTGCTGCGCGTGCTGGCGCCCGTGGTCGAGCCCGCGATGCAGTTGCTGCGCCAGGTCTGGCAGGCATGGCGTGGCGAACTGTGGCAATTGCCCGCGGGCACGCCGCGCATCTGGGCGACCTGAGGCCGGTCGTCCGCATCGAACGGCAGGCGACCGGGCAGCCCCCGCCCGCCCGCGTACGTGCGTGCGTGAGCGAGTGCGCCCAAACGGCAGGATTGGCAAGCGAGCAAGCACCTAGCCGCATCGACACATCCAAGCGAACTTGTTGCCCGTACTCAGACAGCGCCGCCCCCGCCGGGGCCACGCGATCCGTCCGTGCCCACCCCAACACTTTCACTACCGAGGTGACGTCGATGAGATTGACCAAAACGCCTGTACAGGCCTGTGTTCTCGCGCTCAGTGCGGTCGCCGCCGTCGGCGCATTCGCCTCCAGCCACCGCGAGGCGCCCTCGATCGCGGGGATGCCCAAGCTGGACGGCACCGACTTCTACATGTTCCGCAGCTACGAGCCCAACCGCCAGGACTTCGTGACGCTGATCGCCAACTACCAGCCCGACCAGGGCCCGTACGGCGGGCCCAACTACTTCACGATGGACCCGAACGGGCTGTACGAGATCCATATCGACAACACCGGCAGCGCCATGGAAACCCTCACCTTCCAGTTCCGCTTCACCAACACGCTGCGCGACATCCAGCTGCCGATCTCCGGCAAGCAGGTCTCGATCCCGCTGGTGCAGGCCGGCCAGATCTCGGCGCCCAACCAGGCCACGAGCAACCTGCGCGAGACATTCACGCTGACCGTCGTGCGCGGCGACCGCCGCAAGGGCCAGGCCTACGCCGTCACCAATGCCGCCGACGGCTCCACCGTGTTCGACCGTCCGACCGACAACATCGGCGAGAAGACCTTCGGAGGCCCGAACGGCTACGCCGCCTATGCCGCCCAGCAGATCTACAACATCAACATTCCGGGCTGCGCCGCCGGAGGCCGGGTGTTCGCGGGCCAGCGCCAGGACCCGTTCGCGGTCGCGCTGGGCCAGGTGTTCGACCTGATCAACCTGAACCCGCTGGGCTCGACCAGCGCCTACGGCACGGGCACGCTGGCCACGCGCAACGTCAGCACGCTGGCACTCGAAGTGCCGACCTCCTGCCTCACCGCGGGCGGCACCGGCCCGATCATCGGCGGCTGGACCACGGCCAGCGCGCGCCAGGGCCGCCTGATCGCCAGCCCGCCCAAGAGCGGCCACGGGACCACGACGCTCAACGGCGGCGCCTGGGCACAGGTCTCGCGCCTGGGCATGCCGCTGGTCAACGAAGTCGTCATCGGCCTGAAGGACAAGGACAAGTTCAACAGCTCCAGGCCGATGGACGACGGCCAGTTCGCCACCTACGTGACCAATCCGACGCTGCCGGCATTGATCCAGACGCTGTACCCCAGCGCACCCGCACCGACGAACTTCCCGCGCACCGACCTGGTCGCGGCCTTCCTGACAGGCATCGACGGCCTGAACAAGCCCGCCAACGTCAAGGCTTCGGAAATGCTGCGACTGAACACCAGCATCGCCCCCACCGCGATGGCGAACCAGAGCAATCTCGGCGTGGCCGGCGGCGACAACGCCGGCTTCCCGAACGGACGTCGCCCGGGCGACGACGTGGTGGACATCGAGTTGCGCGTGGCCATGGGCGCCCTGTGCGTCCTGACGGGCGCCAACGACGCGCTCAAGGTCGGCTGCAAGCCCAGCGATGCGCCGGCAGGCGGCGCGGCGATCACCGACGGCGCGCTGCAGAGCCCCTCGCAGTTCCCCGCCGCCTTCCCGTACCTGAACACCCCGCTGCCCGGCGCCGTCAACGCCTCGGCACCGTGAACCGGGAGCACGGCATGAACCGAAACATCCATCGCATCGGCGGCGCCCTGCTGCTGGCCACAGCCCTTGCCGGCTGCGGCGGCGGAGGTGGCGGCGGGGGCGGGTTCTACCCATTCCCGTTTCCGGTCGGCGGAAACACCCCGCCGCAGAACCCGCCGCCCGCGCAGGCCGACCCCTACGACCTGTTCGTCGCATATGTGCAGGCCATGGTCGCCACCATGCTCGACACGAGCGAACCGGCCAACGTGGCCGCCTTCGACCCGCCGCCGACGTCGGAGACCAAAGAGCCGGTCGCCACCCAGTAGCACCGACATGCGCCGGACCGCATCCGCGACAGCATGGGTGGCAGGCGCCGCACTCGCGCTGGCCGCCTTCGCGGCGCATGCGGTGCCGCGCGTACCCACCAGCGACGACGAGGTGGTGGAGACACTGCCCGTCGTCGCCGGATGGTCCGGCGAGCAACGCCGGCTGCGCCGCGAGCTGGCGCAGCGGCCGGACGACGAGGCCACCGCCATCGCCGCGGCTTCCACCTACCTCGAACTGGCGCGCGAACAGGGCGACGCACGCTATGCCGGCTACGCCATGGGCGCGCTGCAGGCATGGGAGGCAGCACCGCTGGCGCAGACGCCGCCGGCCGTGCTGGTCATGCGCGCCACGGTCTCGCAGTTCCTGCATGACTTCGACGGGGCCGAAGCCGCCCTCAGGGCGGCGCTCGCCAGGCGCCCCGACGATGCGCAGGCGTGGATCACGCTCGCCACCATTCTTCGCGTGCGCGGCCGCTACAGCGAGTCGGACGCCGCCTGCAGATCGCTCGGACGCGCGGGCCCCTCCTTCTACGCCGTGGCCTGCCTCGCCGAGAACGCCGGGCTGCGCGGCAACCACACCGACGCACGGCAATCGCTGCAGGCCCTGCTGGCAGACCCCGCGCTGCGCGACGCGGCCAAGGCCGGCACGCGCCAGTGGCTGCTGACCAGCGTCGCCGAGATCGAGGAACTGGCGGGCCGCCAGGCCGAAGCCGACGCCGCCTACCGCAAGGCCGTGGCGGCGCAGCGCTCCGGCTACCTGCTGCTGGCCTACAGCGACTATCTGCAGCGCGTCGGGCGCCATGCCGAAATCCCGAAACTGCTGGCCGGCGAAGCGCGCAGCGACGCCGTGCTGCTGCGGCTGGCCATCGCCGGGGTCGCCGCGCGCGACAGGAGCGCCCGGGCCGAGGCCGACGAGCTGCGCCGGCGCTTCGAGGCCGCCGCGCTTCGCCCCGGCACCACCGCGCTGCACGCGCGCGAAGAAGCCATGTTCGCGCTCGACGTGCAGAACGACCCGAAGCGCGCGCTCGAACTCGCGCGCCTGAACGTCAGGCTTCAGCGCGAGCCCGTCGACCTGCTGGTGTTCGCGCGTGCAGCCTCGGCCGCCAACGACGCCGCTGCGCGCGGCGAAGTGAAGGCGTTGATGCAACAGATCGGACTGAAGGATGCGCGTGTCGATGCGATGCCTTGAACGCGCCGGCCTGGCCGTGCTGCTGGTCGCTCTGCTCTTCTTCGGGTCGGCGCCGGCCCACGCCCACAAGGCAAGCGACGCCTACCTGCAACTGCAGCGCAAGGGCGACATGATCGACCTGCGCTGGGACATCGCGCTGCGCGACCTCGACGCGATGCTCGACCTCGACACCAACGCCGACCGCAAGCTCAGCTGGGGCGAGGTGCGCGCACGCCTGCCGGACATCCGCGCCTATGCACTTGCACGCCTGCGCCTCGGGCAGAGCCAATGCGTGCCGGCGGAAGCGCAGCAGCCCGCCATCGAAGACCGCATCGACGGCGCCTACCTCGTGCTGCGCCTGCAGGCGCAATGCAAGACAGGCGCCGCGCTCGACATCGACTACCGCCTCTTCCGCGAAGTCGACCCCACGCACCGCGGCCTGCTGCGCGTGGAATCGGAAGGAGCCGGCGGCGCGCAGCCCACGGTGCGCTCGCTCGATCCGTCCGCCGGGCCGGTGTCGGTGCCCTGGCCGGGCAGCGCCGGCGCGGCGGGCGCGGATGCGGAAACCCGAGCCGACGGCGGCTTCTTCCGCGACGGCATCCACCACATCCTCATCGGCTACGACCACATCCTGTTCCTGATCTGCCTGCTGCTGCCTGCCGTGCTGCGCCGGCGCGACGGCGGCTGGGCACCGGTGCTCGCGTGGCGCGAAGCCGTCTGGCCGATGCTCGGCATCGTCACCATGTTCACCATCGCGCACTCGATCACGCTGGCGCTCGCGGGGCTGAAGATCGTGACCATCTCGCCGCGCATCATCGAGCCCGGCATTGCGATCACCATCATGCTGGCCGCCATCGACAACATCTATCCGGTGCTGCGCGGGCGCCGCAAGCTCTTCAGCTTCCTGTTCGGGCTGATCCACGGCTTCGGCTTCGCGGGCGCGCTGGCCGAGCTCGACCTGCCGCTGCACGACTTCGTGATCGCGCTGCTGCAGTTCAACCTCGGCGTGGAGGCAGGCCAGCTCATGGTGGTGGCCGTGGCGCTGGCCGCCCTGCTGGCGCTGCGCAACTGGCAGCGCTACCCGCCGCTGGTGCTGCGCGGCGGCTCGGCGCTCGCTGTGCTGGTGGCGGCCATCTGGCTCGGCGAGCGGGTATTCGACGTCAAGGTGCTGCCTTTTTCGTAGCGGCCGGTGGGCACGGACCCACGGCCGGAACCCATCTGTAGGCGCCGTCTGACGGACAGCCGCGCCGCAAAGGCGCACGCTGGCCTCTTCTTTTTCCGCCACCGGACGAGAAGGACCGAACATGTCCGCAGACGACATCACGGACCCGGACCCGCAACGACAGCTGCACCGGCGCCTGGCCCGGTTCAACGCCGTGCGACTGAAGCCGGGAAGCCCGCGCCCGCAGTGGCGCGAAGACCTCGCGTGCGAGCACGAACACCGGCTGCTCGAAGGCGACTTTCTCGAAGCCCTGCGCAGCCAGGTGCAGGCAGCGGCCTCGGCGTCGGCCGGCAATGCGGACCACTTCACCGGCTGGTTCGAATCGCTGGAGCGCACCGGCCCCGGCCAGCATCACGCGCTCTTCGACTGGCTGGCGCTGGAGGCCACCCTGCCGCAGATGCGCTGGTTCCTCACGCAGGAGGCCGCGGGCGAAGCCGGCTTCGAGGACCTGCTGGCCTGCACCCAGGTCAAGCTGCCGCCGCAGCCCAAGCTGGAATGCGCACGCAACTTCTGGGACGAGATGGGTCACGGCAAGCAGAGCGCCATGCACGGCCAGATGCTGGAGCAGATGGTGCGCGAGCTCGACCTGCATCCGGCCATCGACACCACGGTGTGGGAGTCGCTGGCGCTGGCCAACACCATGGTCGCGCTGGCCACCACGCGGCGCTATGCCTGGCACGCCATCGGCGCGCTCGGCGTCATCGAACTCACTGCTCCCGGCCGCGTGAAGCAGGTGGCCGCCGGCATGCGCCGCCTGGGCCTGGGCGGCCGCGCGCGCGCCTACTTCGACCTGCACGCGGCGCTCGATGTGTCGCACTCGCGCGCATGGATACGCGAGGTGATCCGGCCGCTGGTCGAGGCCGATCCGGCCTGCGGGCAGTTCATCGCCGAAGGCGCGCTGATGCGGCTCACCTGCGGCGAACGCTGCTTCGCGCGCTACAGCGCCGAGCTGCAGCGGGTCGAGGAGACTGCCGCATGCTGAACGCAGCCGGCGTGCTGCGCCAGGTGGCCGCCACGGGCTACCGCTTCACCACGGTCACGCCGCTCACGCACCAGCGCGTGCTCGCGCGGCGCGGGCGCGAGCCGGGCTCGACACTGCGCGACATCTTCGGCTGGAACCTTTCGTTCGAGGCAGGCGCGGTACCGCCGGAGCTGCTGGCCGACATGGAGCGCGCCGGCATCGTGCGGCGCAACGGAGCACTGCTGCGCAGCACCGTGCGCATCGCGAGCCTGGGCGACGACCTGTTCTTCCACTCGGCCTATCCGACGGTCGAGGAGAACGCCGTGTTCTTCGGCCCCGACACCAGCCGCTTCGCGCGCTTCATCCGCCATGCGCTGGCCCCGCGCCAGAAACAGCCGGGGGTGCGCGTACTGGACGTGGGCTGCGGCAGCGGCGCAGGCGGCATCGCGGTGGCGCGCGCGCTGGCGGCCGCGGGCACACCGGCAACGGTCGTGATGAACGACATCAACCCGCTCGCGCTGCAGTACACGGCCGTCAATGCGGAAGTGGCCGGCGTCGCCGTCACGCTCGCTCAAGGCGATGCGCTGTCGGCGGTCGATGGCGAGTTCGATCTCATCGTGTCGAACCCGCCTTACCTCGACGATGCCGCGCAGCGTGCCTACCGGCATGGCGGCACGCGGCTCGGGCGGGCGCTCAGCGTGCGCATCGCGGCCGAGTCGCTGAAGCGGCTCGCGCCGGGCGGACAACTGCTGCTCTACACCGGCGTGGCCATGGTCGATGGCGAAGACCCGTTCCTGGCGGAGATGCAGCCGCTGCTCGCGGCATCGGGCCATACATGGTCTTACTCGGAGATCGACCCCGACGTGTTCGGCGAAGAGCTGGAGCGTCCGGTGTATGCGCACATCGACCGCATCGCCGCCGTCGGCCTCGTCGCCACGCGCACGAAGGAGAGCGCGTGATGGCCGCCGGGCTCGACTTCGGCATCGACACCGCCCGGCTCGCCGTGGTGCGCGAATGCAGCGTGCTGGAGCGCATGCCCAAGTGGCTCATCTGCGTACCGCTGGTGGTGCAGTGGCTGTGGCTCTCGCTGCGCTACGGGGGCCCGACCGTGCCCTCGGCGGCCAATCCGCACCTCACCTCGGGCGGGCTGGTGGGCGAAGGCAAGCTCGAATACTTCCGCGGCATGGGGCCGCTGGCGCGCTCGCTCACGGCCGACTACTGCGCGGTGTTCAACGACGGCACCGCGACCGGAGACTCGCTGCGGCAGGCCATGGCCGGCAGCGGCCTCGCGTTCCCCGTGGTCGCCAAGCCCGACCTCGGCCTGTGCGGCTACGGCGTGCGCCTCGTGCCCGACATGGCGGCGCTGCTGGCCTACCTGGCTGTCTTTCCTTCCGGCGAAACGGTGGTGCTGCAGCGCTACCTGCCGCAGGAAGGCGAGGCCGGCATCTTCTACGCACGCGATCCCGTCAGCGGCGAAGGCCGCATCATCGGGCTGGCACTGCGCTACTTCCCGCGCGTGACGGGCGACGGCCGCAGCACCGTGGCCCAGCTCGTGGCGGTCGATGTGCGCGCCCGCCGCACCGCGCGCTCGCCGCGCCACCAATGCAGCGTGCCGCCCGACAGCGTGCCGGCGGCCGGCCAGCAGGTGCGGCTGGCCACCATCGGCTCGACCCGCGTGGGCGGCCTGTACCGCGACGGCGCGGCGCTCATCACGCCGGAGCTGGTGCAGGCGATCGACGCCGTTGCGCGCGACATGCCCGACTTCCGCTTCGGACGCTTCGACGTGCGCTACGAGAGCCTGCGCGAACTCGGCGCCGGGCGCGGCTTCACGATCATGGAAATCAACGGTGCGGGCTCCGAAGCCATCGAAGCCTGGGACCCCGACATCGGCGTGGTGCAGGGCTTTCGCATGGTCTTCGCCAAGCAGCGGCTGCTGTTCGCCATCGGCTCGGCACAGCGCAAGGCCGGCGTGAAGCCCATCGGCCTGCTCGCGCTCGCGCGGCTCAACCGGCGGCAGAACCGGCTGGTCGAGCGCTATCCACCCTCCAACTGAGCCGTTGCACGCGCATGGACATCAACGCCTCGCACGCCCCGCCTGGCCGTTCGGTCACGCCAGCCTCGGCCATGCCGATGCTGGAAACCCGCTGGGCCGATTGCGAGGAAGACGTGCGAGACGCCCAGCGCCTGCGCTTTCGCGTGTTCGCCCAGGAAATGGGCGCCCACCTGGCGCCGCCCGAGGGCACGCCGCCCGGACTCGACGTCGACCGCTTCGACGCCTTCTGCGACCACCTGCTGGTGCGCGCCGTCGACCCCGTGCACGGCCCCGGCCCGCTCATCGGTACCTATCGCGTGCTCACGCCCGAGGCGGCACGCCACGCGGGCGGTTTCTACACCGACACCGAGTTCGACCTGGCCCCGCTCGCCCCGCTGCGCGCCAGCGCGCTGGAACTGGGCCGCTCGTGCGTGGACGCCGACTGGCGCTCGGGCGGCGTGATCATGGCGCTGTGGGCCGCCCTGGGCCAGTACATGGTCGAACACTCGCTCGACACCATGATCGGCTGCGCCAGCATCGGCCTCGACGACCAGGGCACGGCCGCCGCGCGGCTGTGGCACCGGCTGTGCCGCACCCACCTGGTGGAGGAGCGCTGGCGCGTGGAGCCGCGCATCGCGCTGCCGCTGGACGCGGAGCCCGACACCGATGCCGACAGCGACGCAGCGCCTCCCGCCACGCCGCCGCTCATCAAGGGCTACCTGCGCTGCGGCGCGCGCCTTCTCGGGCCGCCCGCGCTCGACGCGGCGTTCAACACCGCCGACCTGCCGCTGATGCTGCGCGTGGACGAGGTTTCGCCGCGCTACCGCCAGCATTTCTTCGGCATGGCGGCCTGAGCATGGCGACCTGAGCGGCGCCGCCGGAACGGCGGTAAAGAGGCAGCTGGAGCGCTTCGGATACAGTCCCGCACCAGCCCGCCTCAAGACCTGCCGCCGCGTGAACCTCCGAAAAACCGCCAACAGCCTGGTCTTCCGCTTCCTCGTCATGGGTCTGGCGATGGCGCTGGTCGGCACCGCGGCCAGCTACATCCAGCTCACCCGCTTCCTGCGGGAAGACCTGACGAAGTCGGTGGCGACGCAGCAGACGGCGCTGGCCGCCTACGTGGCCCGTGACGTGGACAACTACATCGTCGAGCGGCTGTCCTTCCTGGAGCGCCTGGCGCTCGCCCTGCCGCCGGAGCTCCTGTCGCAGCCCCGCCAGCTGCATGCGTGGCTGGCGGAGCGCGGCGCGCTGAGCGACCTCTTCCCGCTGGGCCTGGCGATCGCCGACGCCAGCGGCAATCGGCTCGACGAAACCGGGCAATTCGAAACGGACAGTCCGGAATTCGCCGCCGCATCCGCCGGGCAGCGCGCCGTGGGCCGGCCCCGGGCAACTACCTCGCAGCATTCGGCCCTGCCCATGGCCGTGCCCATGCGCAACAGCGCCGGCCAGGTCACGGCCGTTCTGCTCGGCATGGCCGACCTCACGGCGGACGGCCTGCTCGACCATCTGCAGGAGGGGCGCGTGGGCCAGAACGGCGGCATCCTGGTGATCTCGCCGCGCGACCGTCTCTTCGTCGCCTCGACGGATGTGTCGATGTCCCTCACGCCGACGCCGGCCGACGGCATCAACCCGCTGCACGACCGCGCCATGGCGGGCTTTCGCGGCAGCGGGACGACGCGCAACGCCAGGGGCATCGACGAGATATCCGCCATCGCATCGGTGCCGAGCGCCGGCTGGTTCGTGGTGGCGCGGCTGCCGGTCTCCGAGGCGCTGGCCCCGGTGGCGCGCATGCAGACCTTCATCCTGCAGCAGCGCGCGCCCGCCGTGACTGCCGTGCTGGTCGTGCTCGGCCTGATCATGGCCTGGCTGCTGCGGCCGCTCTTTCGCGCCGCCGACCAGGCTGACCGCATGACCCGGGGCGAACTCGCGCTGGCGCCGCTGCGGGTGGTGCGCGACGACGAGATCGGGCACCTCACGCAGGCTTTCAACCGCCTGCTGGCCAAGCTGCTGGACAACCAGGAGGCGCTGGCGCACTTCGCCCACCACGACGCGCTGACCGGCCTGCCCAACCGCAAGCTGCTGCACGACAGGCTGCAGCAGGCACTGGCCCATGCCGGACGGCACGGGCACCAGGTGGCCCTGCTCTACATGGACCTCGACGGATTCAAGAGCCTCAACGACACCTTCGGCCACGAGGCGGGCGACAGGGCGCTCGGGGAAATCGCGCGCAGGCTGCAAGGGCTTGTGCGGCAGACGGACACGGTGGCGCGCATCGGCGGCGACGAATTCGTGCTGCTGGCCACCGGCCTCGAGGAATCTGCGGAACTGGGCGCACTGGCATTGGCACGGCGGTGCGTCGACGCTATTGCCCAGCCGCTGCAGCTGGTGCAATCCGATACGGTCATAGGCGTGTCGATCGGCATCGCCATCGGCAGCGGCGGCGGCGAAACGCCGCAAGACCTGCTTGCCACGGCCGACAAGGCGATGTACCGGGCCAAGCAGAACGGGCGCGGCAGCTATGTCGTGGCCGCTCAGAACGTGTAGCGTGCGCTGACCCGCACGCTGCGCGGCTCCATCGGGTGGATGTGGCGGTCGTTCACGCCGCCGTTGCAGGCGCCGCCCGCCACCTCGCCCGCGGTGCACGAGGCATAGAAGTACTCGATGTCGTTGCCCTTGCGGCCCGCCAGGTTGAACACGTCGAGCCCCAGTGTCAGGTGCTTGTCCACCGCGTAGCGGGCTCCGAAATTCAGCAGCGTGGTGGCACGCGAGCGCACGCTGTTCAGCGTGTCGAGCGCGCGCGGGCCCATGTAGCGCAGCCGCAGCGATGCGGTCCACGGACCTTCGACGTAGGTGACGCCCGCCGCCAGCACGCGCTCGACGGCGTTGTCGATGTAGTTGCCCTCGCCTTCGGGCGCCGCGCCCTTGAAGCGCGCGCGCGACACGGCGGCGTCCACCTCGAGGCGCCAGGCGCGGTCGAACTTCCAGCGCAGCGTGGCCTCGAGCCCGCGCCGTGTGCTCGCGCGGCCCGGTTCGGTGGTGCCCGCATCGCCTACATAGACCAGTTCGGAAGCAAGATTCAGCTTCCACAGCGCCACCGTGGCGGTGAGGTTTTCGTCGGGCTGGAAGCGCCAGCCGATCTCCGCGCCGCGCCCTTTCACCAGCGCGGGCACGCGGTCGGCCGGCAGGCCGCTGCGCGGGTCGGTGGTGATGACGGCACCGCGCACGTCGTTGCTGTGAAAGCCCACGCCCGCATTCAGGTAGAACTCGTGCGCCGGCGTGAGCGAGAAGGCCAGGCCGAACTTGGGGCTCAGCTGCGAGTCGCGGCCCTTGCCGCTGTTGAGCGGGCCATGCACGGGCTCGCGGCCCTGCACGTTGTAGCGCAGCGCGTCGCCGCGCAGGCCGACATAGCCGCGCCACCGGTCGCTGAAATTGACCAACTGCTGGCCGTACACGGAGAACAGATCCTGCGAGACCTTGTCGTTGCGCACCGTGCCCAGGCGCTGGCGTGCCTCGGTGTCGTACAGGCCGACTTCGCCGATGCGGTCGCCGCGCCACTGCGCGCCGAAGCTCAGCAGGCCGTCGAGCCCCGCGATCTTGTTGGCCATCGCGTGCGAGCCCTGCGCGCCGAAGATGCGGCGGCGATCGGTCTGCTCGAACTGGTCACCGTTGACCGGGTTGTTCAGGAAGTAGGTGAAGTCGGAGAACAGGTCGAAGCGGTAGTCGATGGCGTAGGCGCTGAACTCGGTGTCGCCGCCCGGGCCCTTGTCGAACCACTTGGCCGAAAGACTCAGGCGCCGGGTCTTACCGCCGTCGGTCGGATTCAGGCTGCCGAAGCGCTGCAGCTCGCCGCTGTCCATCAACCGTTCGGGCACCTGGTCCGTCGAGGTCCAGCGGGCTTTGTAGGCCATGGCGGTGACGCCGAAGCCGCGCGCCTGCGAGCCCTGCGAATAGCGCAGCACGACGTTGGCCTTCTTGAGGTTCTCGGGCACGTTCCAGGGGCCGTTGTTGCCTTCGAGCTCGATGGCGCCGAGCCAGGTCTGGTCCTGCACGGTGCGCGAGCCCGCGGCCAGCAGGCGGCGAAAGTCGTGCGAGCCCACGGTCACTTCGGCAAAGGGCGACTCGAGCGCGCTGAAATAGTCGAGCGACGCGCTGCCCGCGAGCGAGAAATCGCCGCTCTGCGCAAAGTACGGGCCCTTTCGGTAGCGCACGCCCGACACCAGTTCGGGAATCAGGAAGTTCAGGTCGGCATAGCCCTGGCCATGGCCGTGCGTGGGCATGTTGACCGGCATGCCGTCGACCGTCACCGCGAAATCGGTGCCGTGGTCGAGGTTGAAGCCGCGCAGGAAGTACTGGTTGGCCTTGCCATCGCCCGAGTGCTGCGTGGCAACCACGCCCGGCACGGCCTCGACGATGTCACCGGGCCGCAGCTTGGGCCTCGACTGGAAAGACTCGCGCTCCACCGCGCCCTCGCTTGCGCTGTCGGCCGTGCCGATGGCCGCATCGCGCGGACCGGCGATCTGGATCTCCGGCAGATGGCTCTGCTGGGCGCACGCCGCGGCACTGCTGAACAGGGCTCCGAGAAGCCAGGGCCGGGAAGGCCGAGGGAGAGGCGACGACGCGCGAAGTGAGAAGTTCATTGAAGCCCTTGCCCTTGTCTCGGACCGATGTTGTTGCACGCAAGCACATCGGTTACGCGACGGAACCTTGGCTGGATTCGTCGGTGCGCGGCAGCCGCAGGTGTTTCTTCAGCGTCTCGAACACCTGCCGCGTGACCGGGTTCACCACGTGGCTGCGAACGTAGAGGTAGTACGCAAGGTCGGGCAGCCTCGGCATGCCGTCGCCCGCGCCGAGCACGCGCAGGCCCGCGTCGAGCTGCTCCACGCCGCGCGCCGTCACGCCCAGCCCCGCCCGCAGCGCGGCCTTGATGCCGATCAGGCTCGACGACGTGTAGCGCGGCGTCCATGCCACGCCCGCCGTGTCGAGCGCCTCGTGGCCGATGCGGCGGAAGATGCTGGGGCCGTCGGCCATGATGAGCGGCACCGGCTTCGTCGGGTCGTGCACGTAGCTCGCGGCGCACAGCCACACAGTGGGCGAGTTGCGCAGCACCACGCCCTCGAACTGCGACTGCGCGTCGGCGCGGTTGGAGATGATCATGTCGACCTCGCCGCTCTTGAGCGAGGTCATCAGGTAGGGGCTGCGGCCGATGTGGATGTCGAGCTGCAGCAGCGGCGAGGTGCGCGCCACCTCGGCCAGCAGCAGCGGCAGCATGGTCTCGGCCACGTCGTGCGGCGCGCCGATGCGCAGGTTGCCCTCGAGCTGCCCCTGCCGCAGGCTGCGCAGCGCCTCGTCGTTCAGCGCCAGCATGTGATGCGCGTAGGTGAGCAGCCTCTCGCCGTGCTCCGTCAGCCGCTTCTGCCGGCCCTGCTTGGCGAACAGCGGATGGCCGATCTGCTCCTCCAGCCGCTGCATCTGCTGCGTGATGGCCGACTGCGTGCGGCCCAGGTGCACGGCGGCGGCCGCAAAGCTTTGGAGGCTGACGACGGCCGCGAAGGAGCGCAGCAGCTCAAGATCTAGCGTGGGCATACATCAATTTTATTAATGTGTTTACTGCGATGGCTGGATTGTTGCGTCACGCCCCCGTCACTACAGTGGATGCACACGAAACAGGCAACCCCACTGGAGAAACCGCATGAGCACCCCATCCGAGCAACGCAGCCGGGCCGTCGAGGCGTCCATCGCCGACATGAAGAAAGCCATCGGCGGCGCTGAAGCCACCCGCGAAAAACTCGACGTGGTGCTCGATTCGCTGCAAGGCCTGGCAGCGCACACCGAATACTGGGGCGCCGCCGACTTTCCGCCGCCCGAGGCCGGCGAGCACCAGGCCCGCTACCTGATCGCCGAAGACCCCGACCAGAGCTATGCGCTCTACTTGAACGTGATGCGCCCCGGCAAGAAGATCGTGCCGCACAACCACACGACCTGGGCCTGCATCGCCGCCGTGGAAGGCACCGAGCACAACCGCGTGTACGAGCGCACCGACGACGGCAGCGTGCCGGGCGTGGGCAAGCTGAAGCAGACGGAGCTGGTCGTCGTCGCGCCGGGCAAGGGCATCGCGCTGATGCCTGAAGACATCCACTCGGTCGAGATCCAGGGCGAGCAGGTCATCCGTCATCTGCACATGTACGGCCGTGCGCTCGAGACACTGAACAGCCGCACCGCCTACGACCTGGCAGCCGGCACGTACCAGACCATGGGCATCGGCGTGCAGACGCGCCGCTAGGCACTCACTCTCCCTTTCCGCCTTTCCTTCTTCATGCGGGCCGTGTCGCGGCCTCGCAGGAACTCGTTCGTCCCAACGACTTGCCTTCATGACCTCTTTCATCGACCCGAAGACCCTCAAATCCTGGCTGCACGACGGCGGCGAGATCGCGCTGCTCGACGTGCGCGAGCACGGCCAGTACGGCGAGGCGCACCTGTTCTACGGCATTCCCCTGCCCTTCAGCCGGCTGGAGATCGATGCGCCGCGCCTCGTGCCGCGCCGCGGCGTGCGCGTGACGGTCTACGACGAGGGCGATGCCGACGTGGCCGAGCGCGCCACCGCGCGGCTCGCGGCACTGGGCTACACCGACGTGCACGTGCTGCAGGGCGGCGCCCGCGCGTGGAAGGCGGCGGGCTACGTGCTGTTCGCGGGCGTGAACCTGCCCTCGAAGACCTTCGGCGAACTGGCCGAGGAGGTCTATCACACGCCCCGCGTCAGCGCCGACCAGCTGGCCGACATGCTGGCGCGCAAGGACAAGGTGGTGGTGCTCGACGGCCGCCCGGTCAGCGAGTTCCACAAGATGAACATCCCGGGCGCCACCTGCTGCCCCAACGGCGAGCTGGCCTACCGCGTGCGGCAGCTGGTGCCCGACACCACCACGCCCATCGTCATCAATTGCGCGGGCCGCACGCGCAGCATCATCGGCGCGCAGACGCTCATCAACCTCGGGCTGCCCAACCCGGTCTACGCGCTGGAGAACGGCACGCAGGGCTGGTATCTCAACGACCACAAGCTGGAGCACGGCGGCACGCAGCGCTATGCCGACGACAGCGGCAACACCGACCTGCGCCCTGCCGCGAAGGCGCTGGCCGCCCGCTTCGACGTACCGTCGGTGAACGCGCAGACCGTGCAGCAATGGGCCACGGACACAAGCCGCAGCCTGTTCCTGTGCGACGTGCGCACGCCGGAAGAATTCAAGGCCGGCAGCCTGCCCGGTGCGCAGCACACGCCCGGCGGCCAGCTGATGCAGGCCGGCGACCAGTACTTCGGCGTGCGCGGCGCGCGGCTCGTGCTGTTCGACAACGACGGCGTGCGCGCGCCCACCGTGGCAAGCTGGCTGCGGCAGATGGGGCATGACGCGAGCGTGCTCGAAGGCGGGCTGGCGAGCGGACTGTCGCTTTCGCCCGCTGCGGCTCCGGCCGCGCCCGCGCTGGCCACCATCGACGCGCAGGCGCTCGCCGCGCGCATCGAGCGTGAAGACGTGGCGGTGATCGACCTGCGCGGCAGCATGCAGTTTCGCGCCGGTCACATCCCGCAGGCGCGCTGGTCGATACGCCCGCGCCTCGCCGGTGACGTGAAGAACGAGACGCGGCAGCTCGTGCTGGTCGCCGATGACGCAGCGCTCGCGGCATGGACTGCCACTTCCGAACTCGCAGGACTCCCGCTCGCACCGCTGCTGCTGTCCGGTGGCATGGCCGCCTGGCGCGCCGCCGATCTGCCGGTCGAAGCCACGCCCGCGCTACCCGCCGACAGCGACTGCATCGACTACCTGTTCTTCGTGCACGACCGGCACGACGGCAACAAGGAAGCAGCGCGCCGCTACCTCGCATGGGAGACCGGCCTGGTCGCGCAGCTCGATGCGCAGGAGCGCGCCGCCTTCCGACTGCCCACCGCCGCATCACACACCTGATCCACGCCCATCGGCCCCGCTTTCTGTTCGTCCTTGTCAGTTCCTATTCCAGGAGTTCCGTCATGTCGTTCGCCAGCCGCATCCCGCACATCGCCCGTCTTGCCGTCGCAGCCGCATGGCTCTCGGCACTCGCCCTGCAGCCAGCCACAGCCGATCCGATGGCGCCGCGCAATGGCTTTCCGTCACAGACGGTGAAGTTCATCTCGCCCTTCCCGCCAGGCGGCGGCAACGACGCGACCGCGCGCCTCGTCACCACGAAGCTGCCGGAGATCATGGGACAGCCCGCACTGGTCGACAACCGCGGCGGCGCGGGCGGCAACATCGGCGCCAAGGCCGTGGCCGACGCCAAGCCCGACGGCTACACGGTGCTCACCTCGCAGGTGTCGATCATGGCCGTGAACCCGTCGCTCTATGCCTCACCCGGCTTCGACCCGATCAAGAACTTCGTTCCCATCACGCAGATCAACGCCGCGCCGCTCGCACTGGTGGTGGAAGCGAACTCACCCCTCAAGAGCTTCGCCGACCTCGCCGCCAAGGCGAAGGCGAGCCCCGGCAAGGTGACCTACGCGACGCCGGGCAACGGCACGCTGTCGCACCTCGTAGGCGTGGTGCTCGCGAAGGACAACGGCGTGGAAATGACCCACGTGCCCTACAAGGGCGCCGGCCCGGCGCTGACCGACCTGATCGGCGGACAGGTCGACGTGATGGTCACCTCCACCGCATCGGTGGCCGGCTTCGTGCAGAACGGCAAGCTGCGCGTGCTGGCCGTGACCAGCCCGCGCCGCATCGGCGTGTTCGCCAAGGTGCCGACGCTGGAAGAGCTGGGCTACAAGGGCGCGCGCTTCGAGGACTGGTACGGCTTCTTCGCCCCCGCCGGCACACCGCCCGAACGCGTGGCCTTCCTGAACGAAGCCATCGTTCGCACCCTGCACCTGCCCGACGTGACGAAGCTCGTGACCGACGGCGGCAGCGAGGTGGTGGCCAGCACGCCCGAGGCCTTCGCCGCGCAACTGCGCCAGGACATCGAGCGCTGGTCTCGCATCGTCAAGCTTTCCGGTGCGCGCGCCGACTGATTGAAGCAACATAGCGGCCCGACCTCCCTTCGCCCCCACTTGACCATGTCCGACTCGCACAACGTTCCCGCCGACCTGAGGCTCGACACCCGGCTCACGCGCACCGGCAAGACGCCGTCATACGCCGGCGGATCGCCCGTCAACGTGCCCCTCGTGCGGGCCAGCACCGTGCTGTTCGACAGCGTGGGCGCGATGCGCGACGCGCGGGCCCGGCGCGACGAGGAGCGCATCTTCAGCTACGGGGCACGCGGCACGCCTACCGCCTTCGCGCTGGAAGACGCGGTGAGCGAGCTCGAAGGCGCCTACCGCACGCGGCTCTTTCCCACCGGCCTCGCGGCCATCGGCATGGTGCTGCTGTCGTACCTGAAGCCGGGCGACCACGTGCTGATGTCGGACAGCGTGTATGAGCCCACGCGGAACCTCGTGCATTCGTTCCTGGAGCCGTACGGCATCCGCAGTTCGTTCTTTGCGGCGGACGGCAGCGGCATCGAGGAGCTGTTCGAGCCGAACACCCGGCTGGTGTATGCCGAGTGCCCCGGCTCCCTGGTCTACGAGATGTGCGACCTGCCCAGGCTGGCGGAACTGACGCACGCGCGCGGCGCGCTGCTCGCCGCCGACAACACCTGGGGCTCCGGCTGCCAGTACCGTCCGCTCGCGCTGGGCGCCGACATCTCGACGATGGCCGCCACCAAGTACCTCTCGGGCCACTCCGACGTGATGATGGGCACCGTCGCCACGACCGAAGCCGCATGGCGTCCGCTCAACGAACGCTGCGACGCCTTCGGCATGACCGTGAGCCCCGATGACGCGTGGCTGGTGCTGCGCGGCATGCGCACGCTGTCGGCGCGGCTGCAGATGCACGAGCGGCATGCGCTCGAGGTGGCGCACTGGCTCGAGAAGCGGCCCGAAGTCGCGACCGTGTTCTGCCCCGCGCTGCCGCAGCATCCGGGGCACGAGATCTGGAAGCGCGACTGCAGCGGAACGAACGGGCTGCTTTCCATCGAGCTGCAACCGGGCATCGGAAACGCGGCGGTCGAGCGATTCGTCGATGCGCTCAGCCTTTTCGGGCGCGGCTCGTCATGGGGCGGCTACGAGAGCCTCGTTGCATGGACCAACATGCGCGCGGCGCGCAGCGTTACGGACTGGAGCCAGCGCGGGGCGGTGGTGCGGCTGCACGTCGGGCTGGAGGCGCCGGCGGATCTGACGGCTGACTTGGCGCGCGGGTTCGATGCGCTGAACGCCTCGTAGCGGTAGTCCACCGGAGAGGATCAGCGCCACTGCGCCAGCGTGCGGCGCACCTCCTCGTCGCCCGGCGCTTCGAACGACCGGTACCAGGCACCGACGGCAACGAAAGGCTCAGGCACCTGCATGCACACCACCTCGTCGGCGTGAGCCGTGGCGGGGCTCGAAACGTCCATGCCGCCCAATGCCCGGCAAGCGGTCGCGCTGCCCACGGGCACGGCCACGATGACCGATGCGGCACCGAGCGCCCGCGCTGCGATCACGGCCGCGCGCATCGAAAGACCGGTAGCAAGTCCATCATCGATCAGGATCGCCGTCATGCCGTGCAGATCCAGCGGCGCGCAATGCTCGCGGTACTCACGCTCACGCCGTTGCAGTTCGCGCCGCTCCCGCTTCAGGACACGCGCCATGCCCGGCGCATCCTCTCCCGTCACATGGACGCCGCCGACCGCGATGGCGCCTGCCGCGTATTCCTCATGCCCAGGCAGGCCGAGCTTGCGCACGACCAGCACATCGAGCGGCAGGTTCAGCGCGCGCGCCACTTCCGCCGCCACGGGCACGCCGCCGCGCGGCAGCGCGAGCACCACGTAGTGCTGCGCATCGCGGTATCGGTCCAGCAACGGCGCCAGTTGCCGGCCGGCGTCTGCACGGTCTCTGAACATGGCATGCCCTCCTGGTGGAAGGCCAAGGGCGGCGGTGCACCCACGGCAGGCACATTGTGCGACCGGCGCCGCCGGTGCTCATCAGCAGGCGACCTTGCCCCCGGGCGCGGTGCGCAGCCTGTTGAGAAAGGTCAGCTGCACCTTGGCCGTCTCGCTGCCCTGTGCCGCCGCGCGGCGCATCCACGTGCCCGCCTCGCAGCGGTCGGCCTTCACGGCCGTGCCGTAGAGCGTGGGGCCGGTCATCAGCACCATGCCAAGCATTTCCTGCGCCTCGGCGTGGCCTTCATTCGCGGCCTGCCGCAGCTCTTCGAGCATCGAGCGGTAGTCGCGCGCGGCCTGCGCCTCGAGCGCGAGCTGGAAGCGCTGCTCGGCCTGCAGTTCGGTGCCGGCATCCAGCGGACGGGCCGCGCTCAGCGCGGCCGCCAGGAGCAGCACTGCCGAGAACAGGACCCGCCAGCGCAAGGACAGGCCAGCAAGCTGGTTGAGTTCGGATTGCATCGATGTTCTCCACGATTGACATAGAGGACATCGTCGCGCCGACGCGCCGAAGAAAGAAGCTGGAATTGGCGCAGGCCGCCTCAGCCGGCGCCTGAGCCCCAGCCTCTTCAGAACTTCGCGGTCAGCCCCACCTGCAGCTCGCGCCCCGGGCCCGGCATGATCAGGTTGTCCACGCTGCCGTGCGCCGACACGTAGTACTTGCGGTTGGTGATGTTCTTCAGGTTCACCGAAATCTCGTAGCGCCCGGTCTTGTAGCTCGCGGCCAGGTCGCCCGTGACGTAGGACGGCAGCGTGACGAGGTTGCTCAGCGAGGCATAGCGCGCGGCCACGTAGTTGACGCCACCGCCCGCGCTCAGCCCGTTGCCCAGGTCTTTCATCAGCCACACGAAGGCCGAGTGGCGCGGCGTGAGCGGCGCGGTCTTGCCCTGCACAGGAATCGCCGCGCCCACCGGCAGCTGCAGCGAGCTCACCGTGGCCAGCGACTTGACCATGCGGCCGTCGAGGTACGCGTAGCCCGCGCTCACGTCCCAGCGCCCCGGCAGCTTGCCGGCCAGCGCCAGCTCCATGCCGTTGGTGCGCTGCGTGCCGACGTTGATCTGCCGCGCCGGGTTGGTCGGGTCGGTGTTCTTGATGCCCGAGCGCTCCAGGTTGAACAGCGCCGCCGTGAGGTTGAGTGCACCGTCGAGGAAGTCGAGCTTGGCGCCGATCTCCTTGTTCACCGTGATCTCGGGGTCGTTGGCCGTGTTGTTGGCTGACAGCGCGAAGGTCTCGGCCGAAGGCTGGAACGAGCGGCTGTACGACACGTAGTAAGACTGCGATTCGCTCGGCTGCCACACCACGCCCGCGCGCGGGCTGAACTTGCGGTCGGTGCGCGACAGCGGCGCGAGCGTGCGCTCGAAAGAGGTGTCCTGGCCGAATACGTCGTAGCGGCCACCGACCAGCGCCTTCCACTGCGGCGCCAGCGTGATCTGGTTCTGCGCATACAGCGCGGCGGTCTTGAACCTGGAGTTGCTGGGGATCGCACTGTTGGCCGTGTAGCTCGAAAGCGGCAGCGGCGCAGGCACGGCAACCGGGTTCAGGATGCTCACGCGCTCGTAGCCGGTGGCCGAGCTCACCGAGTACAGGCGCTTGTCCTGCTGGCCGAACTCGGCGCCGATCAGCCATTCCTGCTTGAAGCCGCCGAGGTCGTTGCGCCACGTCAGGTCGGTCTGGTTGAACCAGCCGCTCTCGTCGCGGTCGACGAAGCCGCGCGTGCGGCCCACCGTCAGGCGCACCGGGTCGGTGGTGCCGCTGGGCAGGGTGTTGAAGCGGTCGAGCTTGTAGCTGTAGTAGCGCGTGGTGTTGCGCAGGCTCAGCGCGTCGCTGAAGCGGTGGTTCAGCGTGGCGGTGAACGACTGCACCTTCGTCGTGGTGGTGTCGTCGCGCTTTGCGAAAGCCGAGCCGTAGTAGGTGCCGATGGGCACGTTGACCGGGCGGCCGTTGAGCGCCGGAATGCCGAAGTCGGTGAGCCGCTGGTCGTAGGCGTTGGTGTACTGCAGCAGCAGGTCGGTCTGCGGGCTGAACTTGATGGCCAGCGAGGGCGCGATGTTGTAGCGGTCGATGAACTGCTGGTTGCGGTAGCTGCCCGACTTCTCGCGCGCGACGTTCAGGCGGAACGCCATGTTCTCGCCGATGGGCGTGTTGAGGTCGGCGGTGAGCCGCTTGAAGTCGTGCGTGCCCAGCCCGAGCGACACCTCGCCGAAGGGACGCTCGAAGATCGGTTTCTTGGTCACGCGGTTGACGAGGCCGCCCGACGAGCCGCGGCCGTACAGCACCGCCGCCGGGCCCTTCAGCACCTCGATGCGTTCGGTGTCCGACAGGTCGCGGAAATACAGCGCGTCGTCGCGCACGCCATCGACGAACCAGTCGGCAATGGCGGTGAAGCCACGGATGACCACCTGGTCGCGCTGGCCGTCGCCCGCGTTGAACGACACGCCAGGCGCGTTGCGCAGTGCGTCCTGCATCGAGGTCGCGCCCTGGTCGCGCAGCAGCTGCGCCGGCAGCACGTTGACCGCCTGCGGAATGTCGCGCAACGGCGCGCTGCCCTTGGTGGCGGTGCTGCCGACGGAAGGCGCGTAGCCGACGTCCTGCTCGGAAGTGACGGTCACCTCCTTCAGCGTGGCGTCGGCACTCTGGGCCTGGGCCGCGCAATGGGCAGCGGCCAGGGCGGCAACGAACAGGGACGGATGGCGCAGGCGAAAGCGCGGCGCGCGAGAACGGACGGACATGGCAGGAATTCCCTCAGGGCGATTTGTTTTTGAAATCGCGAAGCGCCACGCCGACTCCTCCATCGCTCGGATGAAGAAACCGTGTGTGCCCTGCCTTGAAGAAATCTGGGTTGGGTGCCTTCGTCGGCCCGCACCGGCGCGGTGGCCGGGGTTTCGGACGAAGGGATCGCATCGCGCGACCCGGCGGATTCTAAATAAATAGATACGGCCGCCTCCCGGGCCGCCGCGGCGACGCTCAGCGTGCCCGTGCGCGCGTCAGCAGGTAGTTCTGCTGCACCACGTTGTCGACGTAGTACGGCCCGGCCATCGCATCGAACTCGGCCCGCAGCGCCGCCAGCTTCTGCGGATCGCCGGCGAGGTTCTCCACCAGCTTGCGCATCGGGCCGACCGAGCGCTCGAGGAACAGGCGGAAGTGCTCGATGCTCAGGGCGGGAAACTGCATGGTGCCGCGCCCGAAGAACGGCGCCTCGAAGTGCGGCCCCAGGCGCTCCGCGACGATGCCCGGGTTACCCCATTGCGGCGGCGGCGATGCACCGGCCGGCGGAGGTGGCGAGTTGCGGCCGATGAAGGCGAACATGCGCCCCACGAAATCTTCCGGCGGCCAGGTGGCGAAGGCGATGCGCCCGCCGGGCTTGAGCACTCGGCGCATCTCGGCAATGGCCACTTCCGGGCGCGGCGCGAACATGTGGCCGAACTGGCTGAGCACCACGTCGAAGGAGGCATCGGCATACGGCAGGTTCTCTGCATCGCCTTCGGTCCAGACGATGTCCTCGAGCCCGGCGATGCGGGCGTTCTCTCCCGCGGCCTCGATCAGCTCGGGCGTCAGGTCGAGCCCCGTGACGCGTGCGCCACGGCGTGCCGCCGTGACGGCCACGACGCCGGTTCCGGTTCCGACGTCCAGTACCGACTCACCCTGCTCGATCTGCGCGAACCTGACGAGCTGCCCGGCCACCGGGGTCGTGAACATGGCGGTCGGCGCGAAGGTCGACCACATCTCGCGCTGCCGGTTCTTGAACTCTGCAAAGGGATCCTGGGACATATCACCCTCCATATCAGCCACGAGGCTGCGGACATGGGCGGGACTCTAGGCCCGGGGAGCTGGCCCGTCCATCCCTCGTGGCGGGGCTTCGACAGGCAAGAGCTGTAACTCAATGCCGCGCCGCACTCAGCAGCAGCGTCCCTTGCCAGCCCCGTAGCGCGCCTCCAGCCGCTCGCGGAAGAAGACCTCGTAGCTCATCGGCGCCCGGTCGGGGTGGGTGGCCGCCATGTGCGTCAGGTAGGCGTCGTAGTCGGGCAGCCCGACCATGAGCCGCAGCGACTGCTTGAGCGAGCGCGCGAAGTAGCGCCCGGCTTCCGGCAATGCGAGGCCCATGGCTTCAGTGGGCGGCCGTCGCGGCGGCGGCGCCCATCGGTTCGAACGGGGTTTCCTGCGTGGTCGGGCGGTTGGCCGCGCGCGCCGCGATGCAGGCCTTGATGCTGTACACCAGCACGCTCAGCACCACGAAGATGAAGAGCGCGCACAGCGCGGCGTCGAGGCGGTCGTTGAAGACGATGCGCGACATGGCCTCGGGCGTCTTCGCCGGCGCCACCAGCACGCCGTTGGCGATGCCCTCGGTGTACTTGGCCGCGTGCGAGAGGAAGCCGATCTTCGGGTCGGACGAGAAGATCTTCTGCCAGCCCGCCGTGAGCGTGCACGCCAGCAGCCACGCGGCCGGCGCAATGGCCACCCACGCATAGCGCTCGCGCTTCATGCGGAACAGCACCACCACGCCCAGCATCAGCGCCACGGCGGCCAGCATCTGGTTGGAGATGCCGAAGAGCGGCCACAGCGTGTTGATGCCGCCCAGTGGATCGACCACGCCCTGGTAGAGGAAGTAGCCCCAGGCGGCCACGCACAGCGCGGTGGCGACGAGGTTGGCCGGCAGCGAGTCGGTGCGCTTGAGCGCAGGCACGAAGCTGCCCAGCAGGTCCTGCAGCATGAAGCGGCCGGCGCGGGTGCCGGCATCCACGGCCGTGAGGATGAAGAGCGCCTCGAACAAAATCGCGAAGTGGTACCAGAAGGCCATCATGGCCTGCCCGCCGATCGCCTGGTGCAGGATGTGGGCCATGCCCACGGCCAGCGTCGGTGCGCCGCCGGTGCGACCGAGGATGGTGGTCTCGCCCACGTCCTTGGCGGTCTGCACAAGCATCTCGGGCGTGATCACGAAGCCCCAGCTCGACACCGTGGCAGCCACCTGCTGCGCGGTGGTGCCCACCAGCGCACCGGGGCTGTTCATCGCGAAGTAGATGCCGGGCTCGATGCACGAGGCCGCCACCAGCGCCATCACCGCAACGAAGGACTCGGCCAGCATGCCGCCGTAGCCGATGAAGCGCGCATGGCGCTCGTTGTCGAGCATCTTGGGCGTGGTGCCCGAGGAGATGAGCGCGTGGAAGCCGGAGACGGCGCCGCAGGCGATGGTGATGAACAGGAACGGGAACAGGCTGCCCGACCACACCGGGCCGTTGCCCTGCGCGAACTGCGTGATGGCCGGCATCTGCAGCGTGGGCATCACGAACACGATGCCGATGGCCAGTGCGATGATGGTGCCGATCTTCAGGAAGGTCGAGAGATAGTCGCGCGGCGCGAGCAGCAGCCACACAGGCAGGCTCGCGGCAACGAAGCCGTAGCCCACCAGCATCCAGGTGAGCGCCTTGCCGTCGAAGGTGAAGAGCGGCGCCCACTCGGGGCTCTGGCTCACGGCCTGGCCGCCGAAGATGGCGAGCATCAGCAGCACGAAGCCGATCAGCGACACCTCGCCGATGCGGCCCGGGCGGATGTAGCGCAGGTACACGCCCATGAAGAGCGCCACGGGAATCGTCGCGGCCACCGTGAAGGTGCCCCACGGCGATTCGGCCAGTGCCTTCACCACGATCAGCGCCAACACCGCGAGGATGATGATCATGATCATGAAGGTGCCGAACAGCGCGATCATGCCGGGCACCGGCCCCATCTCCTGCTTGACGAGATCGCCCAACGAGCGGCCGTCGCGCCGCGTGGAGATGAACAGCACGATGAAGTCCTGCACCGCGCCGGCGAACACCACGCCGGCCAAGATCCACAGCAGTCCGGGCAGGTAGCCCATCTGCGCCGCAAGCACCGGCCCCACCAGAGGGCCCGCGCCCGCGATGGCCGCGAAGTGGTGGCCGAACAGCACGTTCTTGTCGGTCGGCACGTAGTCCAGGCCGTCGTTGTGGCGGTGCGCCGGCGTCTTGCGGCTGCCGTCCAGGCCCAGCACCTTGTCGGCGATGAAGAGGCTGTAGTAGCGGTAGGCGATCAGGTAGGTGCAGATCGCGGCGGCCACCACCCAGAGGGCGTTGACGCTTTCGCCTCGGGTCAGGGCCACAGTGCCCAGCGCGAACGCGCCGATCACGGCCACGACCAGCCACACCAGATGGCGTCGGATGCTGTGCATGCGGATGTCTCCTAGGTATTGAACCCGGGGAGTTTTGCCGGACCGGGGCGCCGGCGCATCCGTCGGACCGCGCGGGGTGGGCGCGTGGCTTTGCGTAATGGAAAACCCGGATACGGCGCCCGCCGGCCCGCTGTGCAATGCCTGCGGACCTACACGCACGAACCGGGCCATGCGCGAACATGAGGTCGGTCACCCAAGCGGATCAGGGAGAGAAAAGATCGAAGCCATGGACACAAACCCACGCTGCTGCATCGCAGGGGGCGGTCCTGCCGGCATGGTGCTGGGCCTTCTGCTGGCCCGGGCCGGCGTGCCCGTCGTCGTGCTGGAAAAGCATCTCGACTTCCTGCGCGACTTTCGCGGCGACACCGTGCACCCGTCCACGCTCGAAGTGCTGCACGAGCTGGGCCTGCTCGAAGCCTTTCTACAGCGCCCGCACGACCGCATCGACGAACTGCGCGCCACCTTCGAGGGCCGCAGCGTCCCGGTGGCCGACTTCACCCACCTGCCCTCGCACAGCAAGTTCCTCGTGCTGATGCCGCAATGGGAGTTTCTCGACTTCATGTGCGACGAGGCCCGGCGCTATCCCTCCTTCGAACTCTGGACCGACGCCGAGGCAGTCGGCCTGCTGCAGGACAAGGGCCGGGTCAACGGCGTGAAGGTGCGGCGCGGCGGCCGCGCGGGCCAACCGCAGGACGTCGAGCTGCACGCCTCGCTGGTGGTGGCGGCCGACGGGCGGCACTCCGCGCTGCGTGACGCCGCCGCCTTGCCGCACATCAGCTACGGGGCGCCCATCGACGTGCTGTGGATGGCCATCCCGCGCCAACCCGGCGATCCGTCGTCCACCGGGGGCCACGTTGCGGGCGGACGCTTCCTGGTGACGCTGAACCGCGGCGACTACTGGCAATGCGCCTTCGTCATCCACAAGGGCGCGCATGAAGCACTGCGGTCGCGCGGCATCGGTGCCTTCCACGAGGAAATAGGCCGCATCGCCACCTTCCTCGCCGATCGGCTGCCTTCGGCGCTGCCCGACTGGGACGCGGTGAAGCTGCTCGAAGTGACGGTCGACCGGCTGGAAGCATGGTCGTGCCGCGGCCTGCTGTGCATCGGCGACGCCGCGCATGCGATGTCGCCGGTGGGCGGCGTCGGCATCAACCTCGCCGTGCAGGACGCCGTGGCCGCCGCCAACCTGCTGGCCGCCGCGCTGGCCGGCGACGCGACCGACAAGCAGATCGACGCCCTGCTGCCCCAGCTGCAGCGCCGCAGGGAACTGCCCGTGCAGGTCACCCAGGCCGTACAGCGATTCATACAGGACCGAGTGCTCATGGCCGTGCTCGACGGCAGGCCGGCGGCGGCCCCACGGCGCCTGCCCTTGCCGCTGCGGCTGCTTGCGCGCTGGCCGCTGCTGCGCAGGCTGCCGGCGCGGGCCGTGGGACTGGGCCTGCGGCCCGAGCACGTGACTTCGCCGCGTTCACCGCGCGCATGATGAAAAAACTGGCATTTCGTTACACAGCCGGGGCTTTACGGTGTCTCCGGGCAGGGCTCGGAGAGAGGCCCCTGTTGTAGACTGCCGGGTTTTTCGGATCACGCGCATTCGGGCGCTTTCAGGGGGCATGGAGCAAGTTTCAAGGCGCACAGGTTTCAACGGCTCGGCGCTCATTCGCTTGCTCTCAAGGCTTTCCAACGTCGACGCCCGGGAACCCGCGCAACCCACCGCCGACCGGCTGAGCCAGTGGTTCGGCTGGACCGACGCCATTTCGCTGTCCGCCGCGCTCGACGGTGCCCCGGCAACGCCGCAATCCGGCCTCCGCGCCCCCCGCAACAACGAAGAAAGCGAATGCCAGCGCGTCAAGACCGCACTGGCCACTGCCATCGCCGAAGACAACACCTTCGGCGCCGGCAAGGACGCAGCCTCCGACTTCACTCCCTACAAGCGCCGCTACCTGGCCCGGCAACAGGCCATGGAAGCAGGCGCGAGCACGCTGCGCGGCAAGCTGCGCGCGGCCATGGCGGCAAAGTCGCCAGCCATGGCCCGGCTCGCTTCCGTGGACGTGGTCATGGCGCAAGTGCTCGAAGCGCGCGAATACAGCCTGCTGTCGGCCGTGCCGGGCATCCTCGAGCGGCACTTCGAACGCCTGCGCAAGGCC
Source organism: Variovorax sp. 679 (assembly GCF_003952185.1). Classification (GTDB taxonomy): domain Bacteria; phylum Pseudomonadota; class Gammaproteobacteria; order Burkholderiales; family Burkholderiaceae_C; genus Variovorax. The sequence goes on from NZ_RXFS01000001.1 coordinate 491,770, forward strand.
GCCGAAGCCGACGCATCCGAGACAGACGACACCCCCCACAGTGCCCAGCCCACCGACGAGTGGCTGGACGTGTTCCGCAAAGACGCCCAGGACGTGCTGCTCGCCGAACTGGACTTCAGATTTCAACCGGTCGAAGGGCTGCTCGATGCCCTTCGCACCCAGGCCACCAGGACCTCATGACCCGATTCCTCCACTACGCCGTATTTGTCGCTGGCCTTGCCGTCGTGGGCTGGGTGGGCGCCGGATACATCGGCACCAACCCGCTGGCATTGGCCGTCACGCTGATCATCGGCGCGTTCTACATCATGGGCGCGCTGGAGCTGCACCGCTTCCAGCAGGCCACCGACAGCCTGACGCAGGCCACGGCCGACCTTTCGGCCCCGCCCGACAGCCTGGGCACCTGGCTCGACCGGCTGCATCCCTCGCTGCGCAACGCCGTGCGCCTGCGCATCGAGGGCGAGCGCGTGGGCCTGCCGGGCCCCGCCCTCACACCGTACCTCGCCGGCTTCCTGGTGCTGCTGGGCATGCTGGGCACCTTCATCGGCATGGTGGTCACGCTCCGGGGCACCGGCCTCGCGCTGGAAAGCTCGACCGACCTGCAGACCATCCGCGATTCGCTCTCCGCGCCCGTGAAGGGCCTCGGCCTCGCCTTCGGCACCTCGGTGGCGGGCGTGGCCGCATCGGCCATGCTGGGCCTGGCCTCTGCGCTGAGCCGCCGCGAGCGCCTGCAAGCCGGGCAGGTGCTCGATACGAAGATCGCCACCGTGCTGCGCGTCTTCTCGCAGACGCACCAGCGCGAAGAGTCGTTCAAGCTGCTGCAGCAGCAGGCGCACGCGATGCCCGAGATGATCGGCCAGCTGCAGGCCATGGTGCATGCCATCGAACGGCAGAACCAGTCCCTCAGCGACCGGCTCGCGGCCAGCCAGGACAGCTTCCACAGCAAGGCCGAGGCCGTGTACGGCAACCTCGCCTCTTCCGTCGACCAGTCGCTCAAGCAGAGCCTGACCGAGAGCGCGCGCGTCGCCGGCGCCGCGATCCAGCCCGTGGTCGAAGCCACCATGGCCGGCATCGCGCGCGAGACGGCCGCGCTGCACCAGACCATCTCGAGCACCGTTCAGCAGCAGCTCGACGGCCTCTCCGGCCGCTTCGAGGCCACCACCGACCGCGTGGCAGACACCTGGAAGACCGCGCTCGCCGAGCATCAGCACACCAGCGAAGCGCTGTCGAAGGACGTGCGCGGCTCGCACGACCACTTCGCGCAGACCTTCGAGCAGCGCTCCGCCGCGCTGGTCGACAGCGTCTCCGCGCGACTCGAAAGCACCGTCGGCAATGTGTCGAAGACCTGGGGCGACGCGCTCGCGCAGCACCAGCAGGTCAGCGAGAAGCTGTCGGGCGATGCGCACCAGGCCCTCACCTCCGCCACCGCCGCATTCGAGCAACACACCGCCTCGCTGCTGCAGACCGTGGACCAGGCGCACGCCAAGCTGCAGACCGAGCTGGCCGCGCGCGACGAACAGCGCCTCTCTGCCTGGACGCAATCGCTGGCCGACATGGGCGCCTCGCTCCACCAGCAATGGCAGCAGGCCGGCACGCACAACTCGAGCCAGCAGCAACAGCTGCTCGACACCATGGCGCAGACGGCGCGCGACACGATGGCGCAGACCGAGACGCATGCGAAGAGCACCGTCGCAGAAATCGCCCGACTGCTGCAGGCAGCAGCCGAAGCACCGCAGGCCGCGTCGGACGCGATGTCGCAGATGGCGCAGCGCGACGAGCAGCGCCTTGCGGCATGGACGCAATCGCTGACCACCATGGCCGCATCGCTGCAGCAGGAATGGCAGCAGGTCAACGCACACCACGCGGGCCAGCAACAGCAGCTCATCGACGCGATGACGCAGACCGCACGCGACACGATGGCCCAGACCGAGACGCACGCGAAGAGCACCGTCGCCGAGATCGCGCGCCTGCTGCAGGTCGCATCGGAGGCACCGCAGGCGGCTGCCGACGCGATGTCGCAGATGGCATCGCGCGACGAACAGCGCCTCGCAGGCTGGACGCAATCGCTGACCGCCATGGCCGCATCGCTGCAGCAGGAATGGCAACAGGTCAACGCGCACAACGCGGGCCAGCAACAGCAGCTCATCGACACGATGGTGCAGACCGCACGCGACACGATGGCGCAGACCGAGACGCACGCGAAGAACACCGTCGCCGAGATCTCGCGGCTGCTGCAGGCCGCCGCCGAAGCACCGCAGGCCGCGGCCGATGCGATGTCGCAGATGGCATCGCGCGACGAACAGCGCCTCGCGGCATGGACGCAATCGCTGGGCGCCATGGCCGCCTCGCTGCAGCAGGAATGGCAGCAGGCCAATTCGCACAACGCGAACCAGCAGCAGCAGCTCTTCGACACCATGGCCCAGACCGCGCGCGACATGTCGGCGCAGACCGAGGCGCACGCGAAGAGCACCGTCACCGAAATCGCCCAGCTGCTGCAGGCCGCTTCGGAGGCACCACGTGCCGCGGCCGAGGTGGTGACCGAGCTGCGCCAGAAGCTCGCCGACAGCATGGCGCGCGACAACACCATGCTGGAGGAGCGCAGCCGCATCCTCGAAACGCTTTCCACCCTGCTCGACGCGGTGAACCACGCTTCGACCGAACAGCGCGCGGCCATCGACACGCTGGTGTCGGCATCGGCCGAAATGCTGGAGCGCGTCGGCAGCCGCTTCACCGAGAAGGCCGAAGCGGAGTCCGACAAGATGAGCAACGTGGCCGCGCAGATCGCCGGCAGCGCAGTGGAAGTGGCCAGCCTGGGTGAGGCCTTCGGCCTCGCGGTGCAGCTCTTCAGCCAGTCGAACGACAAGCTCGCGGCCCACCTGCAGCGCATCGAAGGCGCGCTGGGCAAATCGATCTCTCGCAGCGACGAGCAGCTCGCCTACTACGTCGCGCAGGCGCGCGAGGTGATCGACCTGAGCATCATGTCGCAAAAGCAGATCGTCGAAGACATGCAGCAGATCGCCAGCAGGCAAGAGAAGCAACTGCAGGCGCCCGTGGACAGCGAAGCATGATGGGCACCCGCGAAGACATCGAGGCCGGCTTCGACGAGCCCGGCGTGCCGGTGTGGGCCGTGTTCGGCGACCTCATGGCCGGCCTGCTCGGCGCCTTCGTGCTCATCCTCGTGTGCGCGCTCGGCATGCAGATGGAGCTGGCCTCGAAGCTGGAGACCGAAGTCAAGCAGCGGCAGGCAGAAGCCAAGCGCCTGCAGACGCTCGAACAGGCCCTGGCGGCGCCGCTCGCCGCCGGGCGCGTGACGCTGACCAACGGCCGCATCGGCATCAGCGGCAACGTGCTGTTCGCCTTCAACTCGGCGGAGCTGCAGCCCGAGGGCAAGCAGCTGCTCAAGAGCCTGGCCGCGCCGCTGACCACTTATCTCAAGTCGCGCGACGAGATCCTGATGGTGAGCGGCTTCACCGACAACCGGCAGATGCGCGACAACGCGCGCCAGTTCGCGGACAACTGGGAGCTGTCGGCACAGCGCGCACTGACCGTGACGCGCTCGCTGATCGAAGCCGGCGTGCCGTCATCGACGATCTTCGCCGCCGCCTTCGGCTCCGAGCAGCCCGTGGCATCGAATGCCGACGCGGACGGCCGCTCCAAGAACCGTCGCGTGGAAATGGCGCCCACGCCGCGCCCTTCTTCTTCCAGCGCCAACGCGAAGCCTCGTGACTGAGCAGGAAGAAGCCACCACTCGCGACACCGGCGCCATGGTCGCCGCGGCGCTTGCGCGTGGCGACCAGCGCTTCGACCCGGTGCGCTTTCGCGTCATCGAGGCGATGGCCCGGCGCGCGGCTGCGCTCGATGGCGAAGTGCGGCGCATCGTCGACGACAAGGTGATCGCGCTGCTTGCGGCGTATGGCGAAGATCAGGAAAAGGCGAAGTCCGCGGTAGGTGCGGAACCGCCGGCTGAGCCCGAGCGTGACGCATTCGCGGAACTCATCGAGCACATCGCGAAGCATGCGCCTGCTGCTGGCGACGTTCCCGCAACAACGGCAGCGAAGACAACGGCAACGGGCAAGGCAGTGCCCCGCCCCTCTTCTCGCGCTGCAGCGCCTGCGCCAGCCGCCGAGCTGAAGTCGATCCGCTACTTCAAGAGCACCTGGTCCAAACTCAGCGCCGACCGGCGGCTGAACCAGTCGCGCGCGAAGGTGCCCCAGAACGCCGGCCCGCTCAACTCGCACCAGCTCGTGCACCGCTCGCTCACGCTCATGCGCGACATGTCACCGGAGTACCTCAACCGGTTCATGGCGTATGTCGATGCGCTGTCGTGGGTCGAGCAGTTGAATGGTGGTGGTGCCGCTGCGGCGAGTGCTGCGAGCTCGCGTGCCGAGGGCGCGAAGAAGAGCGGTCGCAGCAAGGCCGGCTGAGGCCTCAACCGAGACAGCTCAGGGTCGCCGCGCCTGCACCGTCTGGCGCGACCAATACACGCCATCGAGCCGATCGAGCCGCACCACGCCGCCCGTCGAAGGCGCATGCACGAAGCGCCCATTGCCCACGTAGATGCCCGCATGCGAGGGCGTGGAAGAGCCGAAGAGCACGAGGTCACCGGTGCGAAGCTCGGACACGGCCACCGGGCTGCCGAAGGCCGTCATGCGAGCCACCGTGCGAGGCGGCGATTCACCTACGCTGTTGAGGTATACGTAGCCGATGAGCCCGCTGCAGTCGAAGCCACCGTCGGGCGTGTTGCCACCGTAGCGGTACGGCGTGCCCACGAGGCCGAGCGCATGGATCGCGATGCTGTTCGATTGCTCCGCCGTCAACGTGCTGGTGCCGCCGATGACGGGCCCGGGGCCGCCGCCCTGCCGTGGCCCCGAGGGGCTCGCACAGCCGATGAACAGAAGGCATGCCCCTATCGAAAGAAGTCGAAGCAGCCACTGCTGCGATGTGGTCGGGGATGAGGGTGTCGGCACAGGCGCGTCGTACATGTCGGATGGCTGGGCTCGTGAACCTGCACGAACTCTAGCGCGGAATGCGACGGTTTCCTGAAGATGCCGGCCCTCCGCGGCCCGCACTGCTGCGCGGGCGCCACGGAGGGAGGTTGGACAAGAGGCCTGCGCGTGCCTCCTGCGGGTTCTTTTTGGGTCTCTTCTCTTACTTGCTTACTCTGCGGCGGGCGCGTTGACCGCGTCCTTCAGCGCCTTGCCGGCGGTGAACTTGGGCGCCTTGCTGGCCTTGATGGTCATCTTCTCGCCGGTCGAAGGATTGCGGCCTTCGCGCTCGGGACGGCTGGCCACGGCGAAGGTGCCGAAGCCGATCAGTTGCACCGTGTCGCCCTTGGCCAGCGCGCGCGACAGGTTGTCGATGGCGGAGTCGAGCGCGCGGGCGGCGTCGGCCTTGCTCAGGTTGGTGTCCGTGGCGATGGCGGCGATGAGGTCGGTCTTGTTCAAAACGGGTGTCTTTCTTTGGTCGGACGATGAATGGATTGAAATGAAACAGGTGCGCACGGGGCGCACCGGGCTCGAACTTTAAACGCCCCGTCGAGGAATGAAGACACACACCCGCGTTTCAAAAGTGAAACATCGTGATCGATGCACGTTGTGGATGCACGAAACTCCGGACCGGACTGGATGAAAAGTACCGACGATGACGCTGTTCGAACGTTTCCGGGCCTGGCAGATCGACAAGCGCTGGCACCGGCTCGCATGCGAGCGTGCGCTGGCCGAGTTCGCGCTCACGCACGCGGAGCGGACGATTGGGGCGCATGTGTTGCGGCTTGGCACGCAGGAAGCGGTGGTTCGCGTGATGTACGCGAATGGGCGGATACCGCTTGGGCGCTGCTGGTATGCGGTGCCGCGCGATGGTGGGGCTTTGAGAGAGTTGTCGTTCGAGGACGTGGCGTTGATGGAGTCGCCTTGGCGTTGAAGCCTACGGACGGGCGAAAACCAGCAGCAGATTGTTCGCAGGCATCGCATGCCGCTCCCGCAACACAAGCCCCTCTCGCCGCGCCTCCACAGCCACATCCTCCAGCCACCGAATGCCCCACTCGGGATTCCGCGCACGCAGGTCTTCATCGAACGCGATGTTGCTCGGCGCCGTCGGCACTCCGTCTTCGATGTAGGGCCCGTACGTGACAAGCACTCCGCCAGCACGCAGATGCCGCGCGGCCCCTTGCATCAGCGCGGCGCACGTGGCCCAAGGCGAGATGTGCAGCATGTTGGCGCAGAAAATCGCATCGAACTGCTTTTCTTCTTCTGCTGCTGCGAACGCGAAGCCCTCCGATGGCCATCGAGGCGCCATCACGTCGAGCAGCAGCGGCGGGCGCAGATTGGGCAGCGCGGCCTCCTCGATGCGGCTTGCCATCGCGGGCAGCATGCGCGCGTCTGCGTCGGTGGGCTGCCAGGTCCACTTGCTCAACGCAGCCGCGAACCACACTGCGTGCTGGCCCGTGCCGGATGCGATCTCCAGGGCGGCGCCCTCGTCGCCGAGGATGCCGGTCAACGCATCGAGGATCGGCTGCTTGTTGCGGTCGGCGGCGGGGCTGTGGGGAAGACTGGACATCTGAATTCGAAGAGAAAGAGCGGCTGGGCGAGATCGGGAACTGCCGTTTGTACCCGCAGTCAGCCCCACGGTCGGCGTTGCGGGGCTGGCTGGGCCACACCCGTGCGACCTGCGCCCCTACCCCGCCGCCACGATCACATGCGCCTGGATCTTGCCGGCCACCGGGCCTTCGCCATGACGGCTCGCAATCGCCTGTGCCGCGCGGTCCGTGGCCAGCTGGAGCGCGTTGGCGTCGCGCGACTCGATCTCGTTGCGCAGCGGCGTTCCCTGGCAATAGGCGGTGGCGACCTCGCGCGCCGAGGGTGAGCGGCTCTGCTTCTCGCGCGTGTCGATCTGGATGCTGGTGAAGCCTGCGCGGCTCAGGTCTTGGCGGATCAGCGCGACGTCGTGATAGCCGTGCGGTGTGCGCGCCAGGAAGCGCGGAGGGTCTTGCGGGAACAACTCGGCCATGGCGTTGGTGACCTCGTCGGCAAAGGCGTTCTCCTCGATGCGGTCCCACACATTGAAAACGAAGCGCCCGCCCGGCCTCAGCACGCGACGCGCCTCGGCATAGCCGGCGGTGCGGTCGGGGAAGAACATCGCGCCGAACTGGCAGCAGACGACATCGAACGAGGCATCTTCAAACGGCAGCTTGAGCGCATCCGCCTGCCGCCATTCGATGTTGATGCTGCCGGTGCTGCTGCCGCCGTTGCCATCGGCGCCGTCGCCCTGCCGGGTGGCGGCGTAGTCGAGCATGGGCTGGTTGAGGTCGGTCACCACATAGCGCGCACCGGCGCCGAGCCTGGGCGCAAGCGCCCGCGTGACCACGCCGCTGCCAGCCGCCGTTTCGAGCACCGCGCCGGGCGAAGAGGCCGCGACCAGCTCCGCCATGTCGAGGGCATAGGCCTCGAAGATCAGGGGGACCATGAGCGTGTCGTAGAACTTCGGGATCGAACCTGCGAAGAGCTTGTCGGTTTCGGGCATGGGGTGTCTCCTTGAGAGCTTGTTCGGAGCAGTGCCCTTGGGTGCCCTGTTGGGGTTACCTAGTCTGGGGTTGGCTGGGTGGCTGCAACAGGGGCGCGGGCTGATCGGGCATCGGCCGCGTTGTGCGATGGTGGCCCTGTCTGCAGGCCCCGTCAACGTCGTGACGTGGAGTGGCCTAGCGCGAAGGCCCGTCGAAGAAGAAGCGGGTCGTGGCCATCATCCGTACGTTCTTCGTCGAGTTGACCGATGGCGTGTGCAGCACGCGCATGTCCATCAGGAAGACGTCGCCTGCGCGGCCGGACATCTCGATGATTTCGATGCCCAGTTGGTCGAGATTACGTTTCAGGTCGCCGGGGGTCTTCAGCACTTCGCGCAGTCGGGAAGATGTGGGCATGCCTTGGGTGTCGACGCGATGCGAACGGGCCAGTGCCAGCGTCGCGCCACCTCCGGGGGCTACGTCGTCGATGAGGAAGAAAGCCTGGATTCCGGGTAACGGGCCTTTGGAGTTTGTGGCGATGTCGACGTGCCAGTTCAGGCTTTCGAGTGTCGAGGTGCCTTGGTTGGGTGGGGACAGGAGTAGTTGTGTGTCCTGAATTGCTGACGGAGGGCGCCCGCCTAGACGAGTGATGCACTCGATCAGCTCGGGCGTTGACAGTGCTTCGTGCAAGCCCGGAACTTTGACGAGTGCGGATAGCTTTCCGATCTGTTGAAAGACGGGAAGCTTTTGTAGCAAGTTCGCTGAACCTTGTCCTCCTCGCTGTGAATTCAGTCGCTTGAGTCCATCAAGCAACTTCTGCCTGATGCCGAGGGCCTTCCTCTTTGAATGGAAGCCGTCCAGCAGTTGGTATCCACTGTCGACAAAACAATCGGGCTGAACTCGGTTCATATATCTTTCTGCGGCAGTCGGTCGCGAATAGATTAGGGGCCTTCTCTCGGCTTCGGACGGTGCAGTCTGTGAATCGGCGCGATTGCCTGAAAAAGGGCATAGACCAGAACGAACGGCACAGGGCCTCACAGCAGTGCATACGAAGAAACCCAGCTTTCTTGCGAGGGTCTGCTTTCGTGTTCTCGTATCGGCGCGAAATCGTATTGCGCAGTTCCGCGTCGCATGACTACCTTGTTTGTGGGATGCCGAAGAAGTCTGAAATCTGCATATTTGAATGCACCGTCGGCGCGGGCGTGTGGACGAGACATGCCGGATTTCCTGAGCATTTGACGAATGCCTGTGACGGCAGGCGCGCTCTCTGACTGATACTGACGTAACTACCTTGCCCGGACTGGTTGCCCCCGGTGGCATCTGCGCATTCGGACGTTAGCGGACTGACAACCCCATTTCAATTGTCTCTATGGGACAATTTCCGCAAGAGAACGGAAACTGGCGCGAGGAGATGGTTTTGCGGCGAACCAGTACACAGGCAGCCAAGCCGACGCCACTGAGTGATCAGGCACTTGCACGCCTGCGCGAATTGCCAATGGCGGAAGTTGCATCAGCCATGGGGATCACCCTGCGCGGCAACAAGGCGATGTGCTTCAAGGGACACGATACAGCGAGTCCAAGCTTCACCGTCAGCAAAGCGAGGAACACCTGGAGGTGCTTTGGATGCGGTGAGCATGGCGACGCAATCGCGCTCGTCCGGAAAATTCACGGCGTTGGGTTTATGGACGCCTGCAACTGGCTCTGCAGCCATTTCGGCATCATCGGTAGCGAAGTCCCGCTTGGTGGGCGCGCTCGTTCCATTGCACGAGTTACGAGTCCCAAGCCAGTCGACTCCCAGACTTCTGCCCCTTCAGCTAGGCCCGACCCCGAGCTATACGCTTGGTTGATAGCGCACTGCGGACCGGTAAAAGCGTCGTTGGGGACCACTTACCTCCAAGCTCACGGAATTGCACCGGAACTGGCGCTTAAGTTCGGCGTCGTTGAACTCGTAAATTCAGCGAGGGCGTATCGAGAGCTGGAAAAGCACTGGGGTGCAGAGCGAATCCGCGGCGCGGGACTGTCTGGGAGCCGACGAGCACTGAGTTGGTTTGGCTACGCACTACTTTTCCCCTTCAAGTCCGGAGCGGCTACAGAGTACCTCCAGGTTCGCTGCCTGGAGAGCAGTATGAAATTCTTTGGCCCAAGCGGCATCCCTAAACCTATGTTCAACCGCCACCGGCTTAGCCAGTTGCAGCCAGGCAGTCTTCTCCACATTTGCGAGGGCGTCCCAGACGCAATTGCCATGGAGGGGGCTGGCCTAGCAGCAGTTGCGGTTCTAGGGGCTACGTCGTTTCGCTCCGAATGGGTTGAAGAGCTACTTCCATTTAATCTAGTGGGCATTCCCGACGGTGATGCAGCAGGCGAAAAGTTCATGAAATGTCTGGCAAATGAGTTTCGGGCGAGGAGCAAGAGCATTCGGTTTGTGATTCCACCTGAAGGCATGGATGCCAGTGACGTGATTGCGCGAGGGAAGAATGCGTAGTTTTCTGAGTCAGGTATGCGACCAATTGAACATGCGCTGGGCATGGGAGAAGGTGAAACGGGCATCCGTCCCAGGTGACATCTGGATCGACGAAGCGGACCTCGCCTCTTTTGAAGTCCATTTGGGTCGTGAACTCCAGAGCCTTGGTGACGAACTATGCTCGGGAAAATTTCGGATGTCACCGATTCGGCCTATGGCTTTCCCGAAGAACCCTGATGGAGATGGAAACCCCAGGGTTCGGCAGTATTTCCATTTCACGATCAGAGACCAAGTCGCTTGGACCGCAGTCGTGAACGTCTTAGGGCGCTACGTCGACCCAAAGATGCCTGTTTGGAGCTATGGCAACAGACTCTTCCGGTCCACGTGGATTGAAGAAAATCTTCATGGCAAGAAGATTCGGAAAATCGGACCATACAGACATTCCTCTGGGCGAATCTATCGGCCGTTTCAGCAGGCTTGGCCGCTATTCAGGCGTCATATCGCTTTGGCGGTTTCGGCAGCCGCAAGCGGTCAATCAAAGGTGGACAACCTTGATGACGATGAGCGCGACGAGCTTGAGCTTCAGTATCAAATGCACCGGGCTGATCGATGCCCATTTGTTTTTCCAGATTATTGGAATAGTTCCGAAACTGATCTTAAAGACGATGGAATTTTTTGGGCATCTGTAGATCTTGAGAAATTCTATCCATCAATCCCACTAACAGCGTGCGTCGACGCAATCTCCCATTGCGTTCCGGCCGAACTGCGCCCAGAAGTGCAACGACTGCTAAGGACGCTGACACAGCTCCCACTAGACCTTGAGGGTTGGACGGACGCCGAACTTAAGCACATCGAACTTGATGAGTCTCGGAAGACATTTCGCAGAATTCCTACTGGGCTCATGGTGTCAGGTTTTCTCGCAAACGCGGCGCTCTTGCAAGTCGACCACGAGGTGCAGAAATCCTTACCTCTCGGTCGCGTCGCCCACTTTCGCTATGTCGACGACCACGTAATACTGGCCAAGACATTTGAGGAGTTGATAAAGTGGATTGATCACTATAAGGATGTGATCGATAGGCTAGGCTCTGGCGCGAACATCAACCCTTCAAAGACCGAGCCTAAAGCTTTAGGGGACCTATTAGGTGCGAGCGACGCCAGCAAGCGAGTTGCGGGGTCCGACCTCTGGAATCGGGCACAAGATGAATGCCGCCTTGATCCTGAGTTTCCAACTCCATTGATGACGAAGACGATTGCCTTGGTTTCGGCAATCGGCAGAACCGACTTCACGGCACTTGAAGACAACGAACTCTCAATCCTGTCTCAGCAGCTAGAGCACCTATTGCTGGTAGATGTTCCTGAAGCAGAGATGCCAGAGCGAACACGTTTAGCGTTCGCGGCGACTCGCCTCGCCCGCGTGGCCGAGGCAAGACTCGCCGCACCGGAAACGCTCGACGTTCGACATGGCGGCACCGGGAAGATCCAAAAGACTAGGAACCAAGTAAGCAGTCGCAATGGGGACGATCCTTCGTTCGACCCCATCGCTGCTCTTACTGGCATTAGCGACTCTCAGATTCACGCCCGGCTTGCCGGCATTGCTGACAGAGTATTCGGCTTGGTCAGAAAAGTGCTGCACGAACGACCTGATCGCGTCCGTCTATGGACCCATGCACTGACCATCGCGCGCCGCCTCGGCGCTACCGGACTGGAACTTCTTTTTGACGACATCGATCGCTATGCGCGCGATCCAGTGAATCGGCTAGCGGCCAGCTACATACGCGGCAACTCTTACGCGGTCCTCGCCGCAGAAACAGTGAGAGCTGCCCAGCTACTTATTGACCCCGATGCGGCAGGGTGGCGCAGAGCGGCTGCGCTGAGATCACTGCAAGATATTGCAAAGCTTACTAACCGAGGCGTTCCTGAAGCAGATCGGTGGTTTGTACAGAAGAGCTTAGATCAGTTCTTCGTTGGTGTTTATTGCGCCACTGGACTGTTGGAACAATTGCCGAATACCTTTCAGCTTCTCGGGCAACGGCTAAGTCAAAAATTTTTTGAAAGAGGTCGAGCTCTGTTAAGCAGCGATGACGTCTCGCCGGATCTGCGCGTTGCATTTGCTTGGTGGGGATGCAAGTTCGATCTTCGCAAGCCCGTTCGTCGAGCGACAGATCTAATCATTCACCTAGGAACCTGCGTCGAAGACCTGCCTGAATCCGACGACTTTTGGACTTTCTTCCCTGCGGATGCACCAACCGGAGCGCTAACGCGGATTGCATCAGGAACTAGACCAACTCAAGCCAATCAAGAAGGTTGGTGGTTTGATGCCTTGATGGGTCGACTAGATCAACCAGACCTTCAAGAAGTGGCCACTCTTTCCCCGGCAGCGTCACGAGTCTGGACATCCCTTGAAGGATCAGAGGCCGGGCAATTTCTGCCACTCCCAGTTTGGGCAACAAGAATCTGGGACAGCCGCGATTCCGGGATCACAAAAGAGTGGCGACTCGGAGAATGGACCTGCCTAGAGATCGTCAGGCAAGCAGCGTTGCTACTTTCTTCCACTGAAACGCTGAACAACGACTACCTTGAACGCGCGTCACGAAGAGACGCTGGCGCGCGATCTCATTGCGCACATCCGCTCAACTTCGCGTTGCCGAGCAATCTCATCGACATGGAAGCGGTTTCCTGGCAAGAGTGGAAACAAAAGCTGCGGCAGTCCGGAGTTGGCGTAGTACGGCAAGTGCCGCAGCGGCGTCGGATTTACGACAGGCGATATGCGCCGCTCGTGGTGACCGAAATCGGCTCTGCGCAGAATCCGATTCGCGGTCTCGGCATTTGCCTGTTTGCCTTGCTTTCGCGCACGTTCCTACTGCCAGTGCAATGGAACGGGCTGGGGCATGAAAGCATGCTCAAACATCTACCGCAACTCCTTCGAGAGGAAATCACCTATTCGTCGGCAACTCTTGGGATTCTTGAGGCGTGTCTCCAGCCTCGTGCTGCCGAAAATGTATTCGCCGGTCTGCATCAAGCATGGGGCCCGGACGCTGCCGATGACACTGAGCATGATCCGGTAAGCCTCATCGACGCAGCCGACTTAGCACGCGTCATCTCCATCGCACAAGATGAACTCGAGGCAAATCAAGTATCGACCTTCAATCAGCAGTCCCGACAAGTCACTCCTGTCAATCTTATGCATCTCACTGACGTTGATTGGAAACGCTACTTTGAAATGGGGCCAGCATGAGCTCTGAGCAACCAGCCTTGGTCGAAGCGCTTACTCTTGGCGTTATTCAAACGACCTTAGATTCCAAGCTCGCATGGAATGTCTCTAGTGGTGCGCCAAGGATCTCGGCGTCCGAGGATAGCCGTGCGTGGCACGAGATTCGCAGAGCGATGAGGGCATTGGCAGATCACGACGATCAGCCCCGCATCATTCTTCTTCCTGAGCTAGCACTACCAAGAACGCGACTGGACGACTTCGAGCGGCTTGTCTGTTCTATGAATGCCCTAACAATCATTGGAGTTGACTACCGCCTGGACCATCGAACGAGGTCAGCAAAAAACGAAGGTCTCGTCCTCGTCCCACGAAACTTTTGGAAGCGCACACCTTCGCGTTATGCTGCCCGAGTATGGTTCGGTAAGCGAGACCCTGCGCCAGCCGAGGCGTCCGGCTTTGAGAAGTACGTACCGCCATGGGCTTTTGACGCCGACCCCAACGTATACGTTTTCGATGCAGGACCCTACGGGCGGATCGGGGTCAGCATTTGCTACGACTTTATGGATATTGAGCGCGCCCTCCTTTATCGCGGACGTGTCCATCATCTGTTTGTCATCGCGTACAACCGTGACGTAAAGCTTTTCGAGTCGCTGGCCGTTTCTCTATCAAGGACGGTCTTCTGCAACGTAGTGGTCTGCAACACCGGGTATTTTGGTGGCTCACTGGTCGTCACCCCATACTACGAGGCATTCAAGCGTGTTGGATACTCGGTTGATGGGGGACAGCTGTTCACTGCTCAGTGCGTTCAGCTTCCGGTACGCGATCTCGATGCCGCCATTCACGGCCATGACACCGGACCGGACGCCACGTACAAGCACTTGCCACCAGGCTTCACGACTAGTATCTCCTCCATTGCTGCTCCCCAGGAAGGACCATCGCCCGTGACTTCTCCGTTGTTCCCTATAGGCTGAGATCAATCGCCATGTGTATTCACGTTGCTAACCCGCGCCCGCAAGAAAATTGGTCGTTGCGGCTGACGGCTCACAGCGGCGCATAACCTCGTAAGCTGAACAACCGCTTCCGGGAACTGAACTCAGCCTGACACAAGACGGCAGCCGCCGTAAAGCGGAAACTCGTGAAGGAAACCGAAGAGCCGCAGTAAGCGCCAAGCCACCTTCGGAGACTTGGCGCCCTGAGCCCTTATCCAGCCGGACTCATCTCCTGATAAAGCGCCACCGCCTCCCGCGCCAAATCAGAAGCAATCCAAAGCAGATTCTCCCGATGCGCCTCCCCCGCCTCCTGGAACCATCCGTCCCCGGCGCCGTAGAAGCACCAGAGCAGCGAGTTCAGTTGCTCCAGCTTGTTCTCAAGAAGACCGGACGGGTCCCGTGTCATGGTGGTCGCGTCCACGGACGCCTGTTTTGCGGGCCCGGCCATAATTCGTTTAGCCATTTGGTGTGCTCTCCTTCAAGGTAATGCACGTCACTTGGTCAGACGGTCAAGGTGTTCGCGCACCTTGGCCGTCGCCTTTTGCGCCTCGCGTTCGCGTCGATGCACGTCGCACCAACAGCCCGCCGCAAGGCAATGCGGTTCACTCAAAAGAAGTCTTTGTGTGCTCTGCCCTCCATGCCCACTAGGTGGGTCGTTCAACCACAGGGGCATTCACTGTATAGAAGACCAGCCCCGCGCAGAAATAACTTTCTGCCCAGAATTTCTCGATTCCTTCGAGTAATCGCGAGGCCGCAGCGCCAGTCCACAAAGCGCTGACAGTCGCCAGGTCAATCAGCGAAAAAGAGGCTGCAGAAGCAACGGCATCAGCTCACGAATCGCGCCCGAATTCGCGCGCGTGCTCCACCGCGTACTTGATGAGCTCCGCCTGCCCCTCGATGCCCAGCCGGCGCTTGATGCTCTGCCGGTGCGCCTCCACCGTGCGCACGCTCAGGCCCAGTTCGCGCGCGATCTGCTTGCTCGATTCGCCCCGGCCCAGCGCCGAAAGAATCTCGCTCTCGCGCGGCGTGAGCAGCGGCCTCGGCTCCTGCGTGCGAAACAGTTTTTTCGACACGGCCGGGCTCAGGAATGTGCCGCCGGCAGACACGGCCTCTATGGCCGCGACGATCTCGGCCGCGGGCGCGTCTTTCAGCACGTAGCCGCGCGCGCCCACCTGCAGGGCCTTCTGCACGT
Source organism: Variovorax sp. 679 (assembly GCF_003952185.1). Taxonomy (GTDB): domain Bacteria; phylum Pseudomonadota; class Gammaproteobacteria; order Burkholderiales; family Burkholderiaceae_C; genus Variovorax. The sequence continues at coordinate 507,112 of NZ_RXFS01000001.1, forward strand.
ACTCGGGGTTGTCGTACATGCTGAGCATCACGATGTGCGTCGCGCTCTGGCGCTGCAGCAGCACTTCCGCAAGCTCGATGCCGTTCATGTCCTTCATGCCGACGTCCATCAGCATCAGGTCAGGCCGCACGCTGCCGACCAGCTCCAGCGCTTCGGCGGCGCTGCCGGCCTCGCCGACGATCTCCAGGTTGGGCATGGAGCCGAGCCGGGCTCGCAGGCCGTCGCGTACCAGCGGGTGGTCGTCGACAAGAAAGAGCCGGATGGTCTTGGCGGTGGTCATGCTCTGGCGCCTGATGCGGGCGCGTGTGCCTGCTGTTTCTGTTCGGCCGCTGCTGCCCTCGCGCTGCGGGCGGGCACCTCGGCCTCGATGGACGTGCGCCCGGCGTTGCTGCACATGGTGAGCCGCCCGCCGATGGACTCCATGCGCTCGCGCATGTTGCGCAGGCCGATGCCACGCCGGGGGTCGAGCTGCACGGCCTCGATGTCGAAGCCAGTGCCGTCGTCGCTCACTTCGAGCCGCACGCCCTCTTCTTCGTCGAAGTTCAGCGCAATGTGCACGTGCTGCGCGTTGGCGTGCTTGCGCACGTTGGTCAGCGCCTCCTGCGTGAGGCGGAAGAGCGCGGTCTTCACCTCGGGCTGCAGTTCGAAGGATTCGCCGCCGATCATCATCGAGGCATCGACGCCGCCGCCCTCTTCCCTGAACTCGTCGACCAGCCGCTCCAGTGCGGCGGGCAGGCCCAGGGTGTCGAGCAATGCGGGGCGCAGCCGGTGCGAGATGCGGCGCACCTCTATCAGCGAATCGTTGAGCCGCTGCAGCGCCTTCACCAGCGCGGGCGGCGTGGGCTGGTGCTGGCGTTCGAGCGATTCCACGGCCGATTCGATCAGCAGCTTGGCCGACACCAGCGTCTGGCTGGTGCCGTCGTGCAGTTCGCGCGCGAGGTGGCCGCGCTCTTCTTCCTGCGACTGCACCACGCGCCGCGCGAGCAGGCGCAGCTTGGCTTCCGCCGTACGGTGCTCGCTGAGGTTGAGCAGCAGGCCTGCAGCGCTGACCACGCCGAGGCACAGCGCGGCAATGCCGGCTATCCACAGCAGCGTGGCGGTGACGTTGGCGTTCACCTGCCGGTCGAGGGTGTCCATGGTCGACTGGATGTCGTCGAGGTACAGGCCGGTGCCCACCATCCAGTTCCAGCGCGGCATGGCGGTCACGTAGCCGAGCTTGGGCGCCAGCTGCGCGCTCGAGGGCTTGCGCCATTCGTACTCGACGTAGCCGCCGCCGTTTTCCTTCGCGCCCTTGATCAGCTCCTGAATGGTGTAGCGGCCATGCGAGTCGCGCAGCTCCCAGAGGTTCTGGCCGACCAGCTCGGGCTGGCGCGAATGCATGAGGGACTTGCCCTCCAGGTCGTACACGAAGAAGTAGCCGTCGTCGCCGTAGTTGAGCGCGGCCAACCGGCGCAAGGCCTCGTTGCGGGTGGCCTCGTCGTCCTGGCCCGATTCGTACAGCGGCATCAGGTTGCTGACGGCCAGGTCCACGTAGCTGCGCAGCTCGCTGCGGCGTTGGGCCATGTAGCTGTTCTCGATGAGGGCACGCTCGCGCTGGGCGAGGTCGTTCTCCTGGTGGCGCACCGCAAGGGCCACCAGCACCAGCGCCAGGAGCAGCGGTGCGACGGCGAGCGCAACGATCTTGGTGCGGAGGTTCATCGGGTGGCAAGGCTACCACCGCGCCTGGAGGCCGCCGGGCCGGGTCAGCCGCCGACGGCAGCAGGCACCGATGCCCGCCTGAACTCCGTCGCGTAGTAGAGCAGCGCCACCAGCACGTACCCGCCGCCCAGCAGGCACAGTCCGCCCCATCCATGGAAGGCATACACCGCAGCCGCGATGCCCGAAGCCACCGCCGCACAGATGAAGATGAAGGTCATGAACAGCCCGTTGATGCGGCCGCGCAGTTCGGGCGCAAGCATGAACAGGCTGCGGAAGTTGAGCACCTGGCACAGCTGCACGGCCCCGTCGAGCAGGATGCCCGCCGCGACCAGCCCGGCCAGCGAGTGGTAGTGCATGGAGATGGCGCCCAGCACGAACGAGAGCAGCGCGACGACGATGGCCCAGCCGGTGGCGGCACGCGTCCAGCCCCTGTCGGCCAGCCGCCCCGCCACGGGCGCGAGCAGCGCACCGGCCGCGCCCGCCAGTGCGAACAGCGCGATGCCGCCCTGCCCCATGCCGAACTCGTGCACCAGCGCCAGCGGCACGGCCGTCCAGAAGGCCTGGAAGCCGGAGAACATCATTCCCTGGTAGAGGCTGCGCCTGCGCAGCAGCGGCGTGTTCCACACGATGCCGGGCAACGAGGCCATGGTGCGCGCATAGCCCACCGAGGCGTGCGGGTGCCGCCGGGGCAGCACGCGCCACAGCACGGCGATGAGCGAGGACATCAGCACAGCCGACAGGCCGAACACCGCGCGCCAGCCCAGCGCAGAGGCCACCACGCTGGCGAAGGGCCGCGCCAGCATGATCCCGCCCAGCAGCCCGGCCATGATGTTGCCGACCACCTTGCCGCGCGTGGCCTCGGGCACGAGGTGCGAGGCGAAAGGCAGCAGCACCTGGGCCGCGACGGCACAGGTGCCGACCACGAACGACGCCGCCAGGAAGGTGATGGCCGAGCCCGACAGCGCGATGCCTACCAGCCCGATCACCGCACCGAACAGCGCGCCGAGGATCAGCCTGCGGTTCTCGACCACGTCGGCCAGCGGTACCAGCAGCAGCAGGCCGGCACCGTAGCCGAGCTGGGTGAGCGTCATGATGAGTCCGGCCAGGCCGGCGTGCAGCTGCAGCGTGTCGGAGATGGGGCCGATCAGCGGCTGGGCGTAGTAGATGTTGGCTACGCAGAGGCCGCAGGCGACGGCGAAGACCAGCGTGAGCGCGGGCGTGAGCCCCGGGGCGGAAGGATGGGCAGCGTGGGCCGCGGGGGCCGTGGAGGACGAAGAGGACACGGAGGAATCCCGGTTGCCGGTTGCGAGAAGGCTGGATTCAGGGTTAACCCGAAGGCCGGGCACCATAGCACGCGGAGCCGGTTTCTGCTGGCGTGGGCCTTGTACAGGCCCTCGGGAGAGCGCCGCCGCCCTCAGTCGACGCTGGTGGGCCGGCCCGAGGCCACCCATGCATCGAGCCCGCCCGTCAGCGGCAGGGCCCGCCGCGCACCGCGCGCCAGCAGCACGCGCGCGGCCTGTGCAGCCGACACCTCGTTGGGGCAGTTGCAGTACAGCACCACGACCCGCCCGTTGGCATGCGACAGGTCGAGGCTGCGCTGCTGCAGCGCCTTCAGCGTGTACGCCTGCGCGCCCGGAATGCGGCGCGGATCGACCTGCACGCCGGCCTTGCCGCGCACGTCGATCACGAGCGGGGGTTCATCGCCATTCAGCAGCTCGTGCAGTTCTTCCACCGAGATGCGCGGCATGCCCGTGAGCCGCATGAAGGCGCGCCGGCGCCAGTAGCGCACCGCCAGGATCACCAGCAGCACCACGCCCAGCGCGGCGGTGGCGACGCCGCCGGCCTGCGCCATGACGGCCAGTACTTCCTGGATCTGGTTGCGGAAGACCCAACCGAGCCCGAGGAAGAGCCCGGTCCAGACCAGCGCCGCGCCAATGTCGAAGCCGATGAAGCGCCGCACCGACATGCCCAGCGCCCCGGCCATCGGCGGTGCCACCACCGACACGCCCGGCACGAACTTGGCGGCCACGAGCGAGAGGCCGCCCCAGTCGGAAATCAGCGATTCACCGCGCCGCACGCAGGAGTCGGGTGAAAGGGAGATGCGGCACAGCAGCCGCATGAAGCGGTAGCCGAAGCGCCGCCCGGCATAGAACCACGCCCCGTCGCCAAGCAGGTTGGCGACGACCGCCGCCAGCACCACGCCGGCTACCGAGACGTCGCCCGCCGCCAGCAGCGCGCCCGTGAGCACAAGCACGGCAGCCGCCGGCACGGGCAGCCCCAGGCGGGCAGCGAAGCTGGCGGCGAAAACCACCAGGATCGCGTTCTGCACGAGCAGGGACATCAGCTGCGCCATGGCTGCCTTTGTCGGGATGCGGTTGGAGATTGCCGGGGTTGCGTGCGGTTCATGCGAACCGCGATTCTCCGGCATGGCCCAAGAACGTACCGGGCACAGGCCATTGCCGGATGGCTTCAGCCAACGATTTTTTCGGGGGCGCGCGACACGCTGAAGCCGAAGGTATTCAGGCCGCCATCGCTCGACGCGCTGACCTGGCCGCCGTGCATGCTCGCCACCGCCTTCACGATGGCCAGCCCCAGCCCGTGGCCGTGGCGCTCGCCCCCATCGTTGCGCGCCTCGTCGACGCGGTAGAACCTGTCGAACAGGTGCTGCAGGTGCTGCACGTCGATGGGCGCGCCGGGGTTCGAGACCGTGATCCACGTGGCCGCGGCCTCCTCACGCAGCGTGACGGTGATGCGCGCGCCCGGCTTCGAATGCTCGATGGCGTTCTGCAGCAGGTTCGACATGGCGCGGCGGAACAGCGCGCTTTCAAGCCGCGCCTCGGCCAGCACGTCACCCTCGATGACGACCTGCGCGCGCGTCTCGTCGAGCACGAACTCGAAGAACTCGATGGTCTTTCGCACTTCCAGCGCCACAGGCGTGAGCACCAGCCCGGTCGCGACCTCGCCGCGATCGGCCCGCGCGAGGAACAGCATGTCGTTGACGATGGAGCGCACCCGCTCCAGGTCTTCGAGGTTGGCCTGCAGCACCTCCTGGAACTCGCCCGCGCTGCGCTGGCGCGAGAGCGCCACCTGCGTGCTACCGATGAGGTTGGCCAGCGGCGTGCGCAGCTCGTGCGCTACGTCGGCGTTGAACGATTCGAGCTGGCCGTAGGCTTCCTCCAGCCGGCTCAGCGCGCCGTTGAAAGCCTCGGCCAACGCCGAAAGTTCCACGGGCAGCGGCTCCGCGCGCAGCCGCTGCGACAGCGTCTTGGGCCGCAGCGCCTGCGCCTCCTTCGACAGCCGCTCCAGCGGCCTCAGCCCGACCCGCGCGATCCAGTAGCCCGCAAAGGCAACCACCAGCACCGCGCCCAGCCCGAGCGCAACCAGCGCAGTCAAAAAGGCCTGGCGCGTACGCGCATACGGCTCGGTGTTGCGCCCGACGATCAGCCGCACCGCCGGACGCTGCTCGAAAGGATCGATGTGCACCGACAGCGTGCGAAGCGGCCTCTCCTGCCCCGGCAGCTCGATGATGCTGGTGTGCCCGTTGGCTTCGCGCGTGAGGCCGTCGATCTCGGCCAGCCCCTTGCCGTACTGGAAGCGCGGATCGTCACTGAGCACCCAGAAGCGCACGCTGCCGTCCGCGGGCGTGAGCGCATCCATGCGCGACTGCACGCGCGACCAGCGCTCCGGGCTGCCGATGGCCTTGATCCAGAACTGCAGATTCCTGAGCGCGGTGTCGAGCTCTTCGTACTGGTGCCGCTCCAGCTCGCGCGCCAGCACGTTGTGCAGCGCGAAGCCGGCGAGCGCGAAGGTCGCGAGCGCCACGGCCGCGAACATGAGCACCAGCCGGGCAGTGATGGAACGCTTCACTGGGCCTGGCCCTCGCCCTGGCTTTCCGCCTGAACGTCGCGCACCTCCATCACGTAGCCCATGCCGCGGATGGTGTGCAGCAGCTTCGGGCTGAAGGGCACGTCGATCTTGTCGCGCAGCCGTTTGATGGCCACCTCGACCACGTTGGTGTTGCTGTCGAAGTTCATGTCCCAAACCAGCTCGGCGATGGCGGTCTTCGACAGGATCTCGCCCTGGCGCCGCGCCAGCACGGCCAGCAGCGCGAACTCCTTGGCCGTGAGGTCGATGCGGGTGCTGCCACCACCACTGCCACGAAAAGCCTTGCGCGCCAGCAGGTCGATCTGCAGGTCGGCGATGCGAAGCTGCATCGGCTCCTGCTTGCGGCCGCGCCGGTTCAGCGCCTGCAGCCGCGCCAGCAGTTCGAGGAAGGAGAAGGGCTTGACGAGATAGTCGTCGGCCCCTTCGTGCAGGCCCTTGATGCGGTCTTCGACGCGGTCGCGCGCGGTGAGCATGATGACCGGCGTCTGCTTCACGGCACGCAGCGCGCGCAGCACCGAGAAGCCGTCCTGGCCCGGCAGCATCACGTCGAGCACGATCACGTCGTACTCGTGGGTGAGCGCGAGGTGCTGGCCGTCGATTCCGTTGTGTGCCATGTCGACGGCGCAGCCCTGCTCGGTCAGCCCTTTGGAGAGGTAGTCCGCGGTTCTCAGTTCGTCTTCGACTATCAGGATCTTCATGGCGTCTTCTGCCTTCTTGTCTTTTGTCTCCATCCCTCCGGTTCCGGTGTCAGCAGGCACTCATCCGTGCGCCTCGGCAGGCACCGGAGCCTTGCCTTCCTTCGCGGCCTTGCGGGCCTTGCGCGCTTCCTTGCGACGCATGTACCAATAGTGGGCGCGGTCGAGGTACAGGTAGACCACCGGGGTCGTGAAGAGCGTGAGCGCCTGCGAGAGTATCAGCCCGCCGACCATCGCGTAGCCCAGCGGCCGGCGAAGCTCCGAGCCCGAGCCGTGGCCCAGCATCAGAGGCAGGCCCGAGAGCAGCGCGCACATGGTGGTCATCATGATCGGGCGGAAGCGCAGCAGGCAGGCCTGGTAGATGGCGTCGTGCGGCGTCATGCCCTGCTCGCGCTCGGCCTTGAGCGCGAAGTCGATCATCATGATGCCGTTCTTCTTCACGATGCCGATCAGCAAGATGATGCCGATCAGCGCGATCACGCTCAGGTCGTAGCCACCCGCCATCAGTATCAGCAGTGCGCCCACGCCGGCCGAGGGCAGCGTCGAGAGAATGGTCAGCGGGTGGATGTAGCTCTCGTACAGCAGGCCCAGCACGATGTACACCGCCACCAGCGCCGCCGCGATCAGGTAGGGCTGCGTGGCCAGCGAATCCTGGAAGGCCTGCGCCGTACCCTGGAACGAGCCTGTGAGCGACTGCGGCAGCCCCATGTCGGCCTGCGCCTTGTTGATGGCGTTCACCGCGTCGCCCAGCGCATGGCCCGGCGCGAGGTTGAACGAGATGGTCACGGCCGGGAACTGGCCCTGGTGGCTGATCGAGAGGTAGGCGGTCTTGCTGGTGTCCACCTTCACGAAGGTCGACAGCGGCACCTGCTGGCCGGTGATGGGTGAGTTCAGATACAGCTTGCTGAAGAGCGCCGGGTCCTGCTGCAGCGCGGGCGTTACCTCGAGCACCACGTGGTAGCTGTTGAGCTGGGTGAAGTACTGCGCCACCTGGCGCTGGCCGATGGCGTCGTACAGCGTGGCGTCGATGACGGCCGGCGAGATGCCGAAGCTCGATGCGCGGTCGCGGTCGATGGTGAGCACGGCGGAGGCCGCTGCGTTCTGCTGGTCGGTGGCCAGGTCGGTGAGCTCGGGCAGCTGCTTGAAGCGCTCCAGCAGCTTCGGCGCCCAGGTGTTGAGCTCGTCGAGGTTGGCGTCGGTCACCGTGTACTGGTACTGCGTGCGCGAGGCCCGGCCGCCCACGCGGATGTCCTGCCCGGCCTGCAGGAACAGGTTCACGCCCTGCACCTTGGCCAGCTGAGGGCGCAGCCGCGTGATGATCTCATCGGCGGAGGCGGTGCGGCCCTCGTCCTTCGGCTTCAGGCTGATGAAGAAGTTGCCGGTGTTGTAGGTGGACGAACTGCCGTTCATGCCGAAGCCGGTCACGTCCGGGTCCTTGCGCACCACGTCGGCCAGTTCGAGCATGCGGGCGTTCATCGAGGCGAAGGAGGCGTCCTGCGCCGACTCGGCAAAGCCCGAGATGAAGCCGGTGTCCTGCTGCGGGAAGAAGCCCTTGGGGATGAACACGAAGAGCACGCCCGTGGCCGCCACCGTGGCGATGAAGGTCATGAGCGTGATGAACTGGTGGTCGAGCACCACGTGCAGCCCGCGCTTGTAGGCGCCGAGCATGGCGTCGAAGCCGCGCTCGAAGAGCTGGTAGAGCCGCCCGTGCTGGCTGCCGTGCTCGTTCTTCAGAAAGCGCGAGCACAGCATGGGCGTGAGCGTGAGCGAGATCACCACGCTCACCACGATGGTGAGCGTGACCGTCACCGCGAACTCGCGGAACAGACGCCCCACGATGCCGCCCATGAGCAGCAGCGGAATGAACACCGCCACCAGCGACACCGAGATCGAGATGATGGTGAAGCCGATCTCGCCCGCGCCCTTGTACGCGGCCTCGACCGCGGACATACCCTCTTCCACGTAGCGGTAGATGTTCTCCAGCATCACGATAGCGTCGTCCACCACGAAGCCGACCGCGATGGTCAATGCCATGAGCGAGAGGTTGTCCAGGCTGTAGCCCAGCAGGTACATCACCGCCACCGTGCCCAGCAGCGCGAGCGGCACCGTCACGCTGGGAATGAGCGTGGCCGGCACGTTGCGCAGGAACACGTAGATCACGCCCACCACCAGCGCGATGGTCAGCAGCAGCGTGAACTCCACGTCCTTCACCGAGGCACGGATGGTCTGGGTGCGGTCGATGATGGCGTTGACGTCCACCGTCGGCGGGATCGACGCTTTCAGCCTGGGCAGTGCGGCGTTGATGCGGTCCACCGTCTCGATGACGTTGGCGCCCGGCTGCTTGGTGATGGCGAGCACGATGGAGCGGCCGTTTTGCACGGTGCTGCCCTCGGGCGCGGCGGCGCCGGCATAGGCCCAGCCGGCGATCTTGGCGTTCTCGGGGCCGTCGACCGCCACGCCCAGGTCGCTCACGCGGATGGGCGCGCCGTTGCGGTAGGCCAGCACCACGTCGTTCCAGGGCTTGGCCTTCAGCAACTGGTCGTTGGTGTAGACGGTGAAGCTCTGGTTGGGCCCGTCGATGGTGCCCTTGGGCGCGTTGACGGTGGCCGAGGCGAGCACGGTGCGCACGTCTTCCAGGCTCAGGCCCAGCGCCGCGAGCTTGGCCGGGTCGACCTGGATGCGCACCGCCGGCTTCTGCACGCCGCCGATGTTGACCAGGCCCACGCCCGAGATCTGCGAGATCTGCTGCGCGAGGATGTTGTCGGCGTAGTCGTTCACCTCGGTGAGCGGCAGCGTCTTCGACTGCACCGAGAGAATGAGAATGGGCGCGTCGGCCGGGTTCACCTTGCGGAAGGTCGGCGGGCTCGGCAGGTTGGCCGGCAGCTGGCCGGTCGATGCATTGATGGCGGCCTGCACGTCGAGCGCGGCGGCGTCGATGCTGCGGTCGAGGTCGAACTGCAGCGTGATCTGCGTGGAGCCGAGGCCGCTGGTCGAGGTCATCTGCGACAGCCCCGCGATCAGCGAGAACTGCCGCTCCAGCGGCTGCGCCACGTTGGAGGCCATGGTCTCCGGACTGGCGCCCGGAAGGTTGGCCGAGACCTGGATGGTCGGAAAGTCGACCTGCGGCAGCGGCGCCACCGGCAGCAGCGGAAACACCGCCGCGCCGACCAGCAGGATGGCCAGCGCCAGCAGCGTGGTGCCGATGGGGCGCTTGATGAATGCGGCGGAGATGCTCAATTGCTGCTCCCGCTGCTTGCGACCTTCTTGCCGTCGGCATTCTTCGCGACGGGCGGCGGCTCGACGATGGTGGCGCCGGGCTTGAGCTTGTACTGGCCGTCGATCACCACACGCTGGCCGGCCTCCAGGCCCTTGTCGATCACGGCCGTGCCGTCGGCGATCTGCACCACGTGCACCGGCACGTTGGCCACCTTGTTCTCGGCATCGACCGTCCAGACGTAGGTGCTGTCCTGGCCGCGCTGCACGGCGGCGGCGGGCAGCGTGAGCGAGTCGGCGCGGCGGTCGAGCTGCAGCCGCACGTTGACGTACTGGCCCGGCCACAGCGTGTGCTGCGGGTTGGTGAAGCTGCCCTTGAGCTGCACGGTGCCGCTGGTGGTGTCGATCTGGTTGTTCAGCAATATCAGCTTGCCGGTGCCCAGCATCTGCGTGCCGCTGCGGTCGTAGGCCACCACCGAGAGCGGCTGGCTGCTTTGCTGCTGCACGCGGTTGATGTCCTGCACCGCGTCTTCGGGCAGCGTGAACTGCACGGCGATGGGGTCGATCTGGTTGATGACGACCAGCCCGTTGGCGTCGGCCGCATGCACGATGTTGCCCGGGTCCACCAGCCGCGCGCCCACCCGGCCGTTCATCGGAGATGTGATGCGCGTGAAGCTCAGTTGCACCTCGGCGTACTGCACCTGGGCCGCATCGTTCTGCACTGCCGCTTCGAGCTGGTTGACGAGCGCCTTCTGCGTGTCGACCTGCTGCTGCGTGGCGGCGTCCTGCGAGAGCAGCGTGGTGTAGCGCTTGAGGTCGGCGCGGGCGTTCGTCAGCGTGGCCTGGTCCTTGGCCCTGGTGGCCTGCGCCTGCGCGAGCTGGGCTTGCAGTGTGCGCGGGTCGAGCTGGGCGAGCAGCTGGCCGGCCTTCACGTCCTGCCCCTCGACGAAGCCGACCTTGTCGAGCTGGCCATCGATGCGCGCCTTGACGGTGACGGTGGCCATCGAGGCCACGGTGCCGATGCCCGAGCGGTAGACCTGCACGGTCTGGGTGGCGACGCGCGCGGTGGTCACCTGCACGGGCGGCGTCTTCGGTGCATCGGGCTTGGCGGCGTTGGCCGCGTGGTGGGTCAGCGCCCAGGCGCCGCCGCCGAGCAGGACCACGAGCGCGGAGGCCGCGAGCCAGGTGGATCGGCGTTGGTAAATGGGGTGCGTCGTGGGGGTGTCTGGGGTCGTCATGGCATCAATTCCCGGAAGTCGTTGTGGCGGCGTTCCAGCCGCCGCCAGTGGCGGCGATCAGCGAGACGCTGGCGGCCAGTTGGCGGCCGAGCACCTGCGCGGCCGTGCGCTGGTTGGTGAGCGAGAGCGTCTGCGCCGTCACCACGCTGAGGTACGTGGCGGTGCCGGCGCGGTACTGGCTCAGGGCCATGCGCTCGGCGAGCTGCGCGGCGCGCACGGCATCGGCCTGCAGCGCGGATTCGCTGTCGAGCACGCGCAGGGTGGCGAGGTTGTCTTCGACCTGCTGGAAGCCCGCGAGCACGGTCTGCTTGTATTGCGCGACGGAGGCGTCGTAGGCGGCCACGGCCTGGTCGGTGTGGGCCTTGCGCAGGCCGCCGTCGAACACGGTCTGCGCCAGCGCCGCGCCCAGCGACCACACGCGGCTGGGCGTGTTGAACAGCGTGCCCAGGGTGGCGGCGCTGAAGCCGCCGCTGGCGCTGAGCACGATCTGCGGGTAGTAGGCGGCCTTGGCCACGCCGATGTTGGCGTTGGCCGCCTGCACGCGGCGCTCGGCGCCGGCGATGTCGGGGCGGCGCTCCAGCAACTCAGATGGCAAGCCGGCGGGCGTGACCGGCAGTTGCAGGTGCAGCGCGGCGGCCGAGGAAAGCGACTCGGCCGTGGGCGCCTGCGACGAAGTTTCGAGCGGCGGCAGCGAGAACGACGCAGGCGCCTGCCCGGTCAGCACCGCGATGGCGTGCTCCAGCTGGCTGCGCTGCGCGTCGAGATCGACGGCCTGGGCCTGCGCGGTCTTGAGCTGGCTCTCGGCCAGTGCCACGTCGGAGCGCAGCACGGTGCCCGCCGCGTACTGGTGCTGCGTGAGTTCGAGCGCCCTGGCGTAGGCGGCGGTGGTGCTGGCGTACAGGTCGCGCTGCAGGTCGATCACGCGGATCTGCAGGTAGTCCTGCGCCAGCGTGGTCTGGATGCTGAGCCGCGCGCCGGCCAGGTCGTCGGCGCTGGCCTGCTGGCTCGCGCTGCCGGCCTCGACCGAGCGGCGCACAGCGCCCCAGATGTCGGGCTCCCAGCTCGCGGCAAGGCCGAGGGTGTCGGTGGTGCCGAGCTTGACGGTGCCGGTGCTGTTCGACTGCGCGCGGGTGGCGCCGGCGTTGAGGCCGACGGTCGGGAAGAAGCCGGCACGCGCCGCCGCGGTGATGGCCTGCGCCTCGCGGTACTGGGCCTCGGCGACGCGGATGTTCTGGTTGGCCGCGTTGGCCTGAACAATCAGTGAGCTGAGCGTGCTGTCGCCGTAGGCATCCCACCAGGGATGATCGGCGTCGATGGTCTGCGGTGCGGCGGTCTTCCAGGGGCCGCCGGTTTCCTTGTAGGCGGCGGGCACGTCCAGCTGAGGGCGGACGTAGTCGGGGCCGACGGCACAGCCTGCAAGAAGCGCGACGGCCAGCGCGAGGGCCGTGCGCGAAAGAGTGGAAGCGTCTGGGAGGGCCATGATGGAGGCACTCTAGGAGCCCCCATCAAACCCCTCGCTGTCGGTTAACTGACAGTTCTGACAGTTTCAGTTTGTCAGCGCGGGGCGTCGCCCTTGCGGTACTCGGCGGTCAGTTCGTCCAGCTTCTGCTTGAGCACCGGATCGAGCTTGTATTCGGCGGCCGCGATGGTCGCCTCGAGCTGGTCGGGGCGGCTGGCGCCGAGCAGCGGCGCGGTGATGAGCGGGTTCGCCATCACCCAGGCCACCGCCAGCGTGGCCAGCGGCACGCCGGCCTCGTCCGCCAGCTTGTGCAGCTGCGTCACGGTGTTGAAGCTGCGCTCGTTCCAGTAGCGGTCCTGGTACATGCCGCCGGCGGTGCCGAGTGTGAAGCGGGTGTTTTCCTCGGGTTTGCCGCCGGGCTTGTACTTGCCGGTGAGCAGGCCGCCGGCCAGCGGGTTGTAGGGGATCACGCCCAGGCCCTCTTCCGCAGCCAGCGGCAACAGCTCGCGCTCGATCTCGCGGAACAGCAGGCTGTAGCGCGGCTGCACCGACACGTAGCGCGTGAGCCGCAGCAGGTCTGCCTTGCCCAGCGCGCGGGCGAGGCGGTAGGCCAGGAAGTTCGACACGCCGATGTAGCGCGCGCGGCCCGACTTCACGATGGTGTCGAGCGCCTCCAGGCTTTCTTCCAGCGGCGTCTCGCGGTCGTCCATGTGCAGCTGGTACAGGTCGACGTGGTCGGTCTTCAGCCGCTTGAGCGAGGCGTCGATGGCGTCGAGCAGGTGCTTGCGCGACGCGCCCTGGTCCCAGCTGTTGGGGCCGACCTTGTTGACCGCCTTGGTCGCCAGCACGAAGCAGCGGCGGCCCGAGGGGCCTTGCTTCTCGAGCCAGTTGCCGATGATCTCCTCGGTGCGCCCTGCCGTATCGATGGTGCCGCCGAGCGGGTACACGTCGGCGGTGTCGAGGAAGTTGATGCCGCCTTCGGCCGCCTTGTCGAGAATCTGGTGCGACACGGCCTCGTCGGTCTGCAGGCCGAAAGTCATCGTGCCGAGGGCGAGGCGGGAGACGGTGAGGCCTGTGCGGCCGAGACGGGTGGAGGGAATGCTCATGGTGTTCGGTTCTCGCTCGGAAGGGAAGGAGATGGGTGGGAAGGAGCGGCGGCCATCATAGGCACGACCGCGCGACCCTGCAGGCGAGCGAGGTTTCAGCTGCTTTCGAGATGCACGCCGGGCGCGCCGCGCTCGACCGAGAAGCGGGCCATCGTGCCGACCGGCGAGTCGGCCGTCTTCTCGTCTTCCACCGCACGGAACTCGACCGAGCAGCCGCGCGCATCGAGCGTCGCGAGCGCGTAGCCGCGCCTGTCGGCCCGGCCGTAGCGCAGCTGCGGATTCTTCGCGAGCATGTTCGCCACGCTCGCGGCGCTCGGCCCCTCGGAGGTGATGGCGCCGCCGACGAACTCGGTCGCGACCAGCGGCCCCTGTTGCGCATCGCCCTGCCGCAGGTCGGCGGCCCAGAAGGCGTGCACGTCGCCGCTGGCCACCAGCGCGTTGCCGCCGCGCGCCTTGTGTTCGGCCAGCGCGTCGAGCAGGCGCGCACGGGCTGCGGCGTAGCCGTCCCAGCCGTCCATCCAGTAGCCGTGCTCGGGGCCGCGCTTGCGGTCGGCCTCGGCGAGCAGCGTGGGCTGGGCGACGACGGTCCAGCGCGCGGGTGGCGCGGCGAGTTCTCGCGCGAGCCATGCTTCCTGCTGCGCGCCGAAGAGGCTGCGCTCGGGCGCGAGCCGGTCGGGACAGTCGGCCAGCGGCGAGGCGCTGCGCCCCGTGAGGCAGACATGGTGCGAACGGTACTGGCGCCCATCGGTCAGCAGCAGGTCGAGCATGCGGCCGAAGCGGTGTCGACCGTAGATGGTGGCATCGGCGCCGCGCGGGCGCATGCCGGCGGGCACGGGCATGTGCTCGTACCAGGCCTGGTAGGCGGCGGCTCGGATCGCGAGGAACTGCGCGGGGTCCGCCGTGCGCGTCGACACGTCGTTCGTGTAGTCGTTGGCCACCTCGTGGTCGTCCCAGGTCACGAGCCAGGGGAAGGCGGCGTGCGCGGCCTGCAGCTGCGCGTCGGCCTTGTAGAGCGCGTAGCGGTCGCGGAACTGGGCCAGCTGCGTGGGAATGCCGCCCTCGTGGCGCCGCACCTGGCGCGCCTTGTGGGAGCTCTCGTAGATGTAGTCGCCCAGGTGCACCACGAAATCGAGCGGCTGCGCGGCCATGTCGCGGTAGGCGGCGAAGTAGCCCTGCTCGTAGTGCTGGCAGGACGCGAAGGCGAAGCGCAGCGGCTGCGAGGATTCGTCGTTCTCGGCGGGCGCGGTGCGCGTGCGCCCGGCGGGGCTGCGCGCGCCGCCGGCCGTGAAGCGGTACCAGTACCAGCGGCCCGGAGAAAGGCCCCGCACCTCGACGTGCACCGAGTGCGCGAATTCGGCCGTGGCGATGGCCGTGCCTTTGGCCACCACGCGCCTGAAGCCTTCGTCGTCGGCGACTTCCCAGCGCAGATCGACAGGCGCGTCGCCCATGCCGCCGCCCTGCAAGGGCTCGGGCGCCAGCCGCGTCCAGAGCACGAAGCCGTCGGAGCCAGGAACGCCCGAGGCCACGCCCAGCGTGAACAGCTCACGCGACGCGGGCTGTGCATTCAGCCTCAGGAAGGGGTGGCCCAGGGAGGTGGCGGCAAGCCCGCTCAGCAGCAGGCGCCGGCGGGAGAGTCTTGTAGTTGTAGCGTTCTTCTCGAGATCGATCATTCCCGGCAATGTCGTCGGGTTCGCTCTCCCCTGTCAATGCGGCGCGGCCGCGCACTACCGCGCCGTGACCGTGATCCGCGCCGTCATGTACGGATGCACCGAGCACGCGTACTCGTACATGCCCGGCTTGTCGAAGCTGCGGGCGAAGCTCTTGCCGGGCAGCAGCAGGTCGATGCCTGTCGAGCCGTCCTTGAAGACCAGTCCGTGCGGCGCGCCGTCGTCGTTCTGCCAGCTCACGCGCTCGCCCGCCTTCACGGTGATCTGCGCGGGCTCGAAGGCGAAGTTGCGGATGGTCACGTGCGTCGATGCGCCGGCATGCGCGCCTTCGGACAAGGCCACGCGCTGCACCGCGATCTTGCGCGGCGCGTTGCCGACCGCCACGGTGTGCATTGCACCACCGCCCAGGTCGACCACGCTCACGTCGTTGGAGCCCTCGTTGCTGACCCACAGCTTCTTGCCGTCCGCCGACAGGTCGAGCCAGTGCGGCTGCTTCCCCACGCCGATGCTGCGCACCGCCGCGCGCGTGGCCGGGTCGAACAGCATGACTTCGCCCGGCCCCTGCACCACGACCGCACCATTCGCCATGCCCGCGAAGTGCTGCGCGATGTGCGGCGACACGCCCGTGGGAACAGGCGCGCCCCACTGGTTGGTGGCCGGATCGAGCACCTGCACCGCCGGCAGGCCGGCCAGCGTGAGGTACAGCGCCTTGCCGTCGTGGCCGAACTCCAGGTCGCGCGGCGGCTTGTCGAGCGGAATCTGGGTGACCACGGCGCGCGTCGCCATGTCGATGACCACCAGCGCGAAATGCCCCGGCTCCTGCGAAGCGACGTACGCCTGGCGCCCGTCGGGCCGGATGGCGATGGTGTGTGGCTTGGGCACCGGCACGGTGGCGCTCACGCCATGCGCCGAGGTGTCGACGAAGGCCACGCGGTCGTCGCCGTTGACGGCCACCAGCAGCCACTTGCCGTCCGCCGTCATGGCCAGGCCCTGCGGGCCCTTGCCGACGTCGATGGAGCGCGTGACGCGGTCGCTCGCGGCGTCGATCTCGCTTACGGCCGCGGCGCTGGAGCCGCTCACGAACACGGTACGGCCGTCGGGCGTGAGGACGATGCCGTCCGGCCCCGCCGCCACCGGCAGAGTGGCCACGACGCGCTCGGAAGCCGTGTCGATCACGCTGACCGTGCTGTCCTTGAAATTGCCGACATAGGCCTTGGGACCGGCTGCAAGCGCAGGGCCTGCCGAGGCCGCCAGCGCCGCGAGAACGGCGAGGATGCGTGCGAAGCGGGGCATGGCGATCATGGTGAAAACCTCCTGTGGAAGAAACGAAAGAAGCAGAATCCGTGGAGGGCATGACGCATGGCGTGCCCTGCTTATTCCAGCGGTGCCGCAAAAAAAGCGAAAAAGGGCTGGAATAAATCGCCGGGCTGCCACGTCATGCAGGAAGAAGGAGCCCTTGAGCCTGTCGACCGACCGCACACGCCAGTTCGAAGCCGCCGCGCTGCCGCATCTCGATGCGGCATGGAACCTCGCGCGCTGGCTGCTTCGCGACGACCAACTGGCGGACGACGCGGTGCAGGAGGCGTACCTGCGCGCGTTCCGCTTCTTCGACGGGTTGCGAGGCGAGAGCGCGCGGCCGTGGCTCCTGGGCATCGTGCGCAACGCCTGCTACGACTGGATGCGGCAGAACCGGCAGCTGGCCGACCAGGTGGAGTTCGACGAGCTGCGCGACAGCGAGGCCACCGCAGCGCCCTCTTCCTCGCCCGACGCGGCCGATCCGGCGCGGCAGTGGGAGCAGCGGGTGCAGGGCGAGCGCGTCAACGCCGCCATCGACGCGCTGCCACCGGTGTACCGAGAGGTGATCGTGCTGCGCGAACTGGAGGAGATGCGCTACGAGGACATCGCGCGCATCGCGGGCGTGCCGCTGGGCACCGTCATGTCGCGGCTGTCGCGCGCGCGGGCGATGCTGCGCGAGAGCCTGCGCGACGAACGTCCCGGCGACGCGGGAGGAAGGACACGCCATGTCAATGTCTGACGAGGAACTGGGAACGCTGATCCGCCGCCACGCCACGCGGCACTCGCCGCCCGAGGAGCTGGCCGAACGCATCGGGCGCGCGGTGCGTGCCGAAGCGGTTGTTGCACCTGCACCTGCGCCCGTGCGGCGCCGCAGCGGCGTGTGGCAGGGGCTGGCATGGTTCGGCACTGGCGCCGCGACGGCCTGGGGCCTGGCGCTCATGCTGCTGGCAACGCCGATGCCGCCTGCAGATGCGCTCGCCGAAGGCGTCACCGCGAACCATGTGCGCTCGCTGATGGCCTCGCACCTAGCCGACGTGGCCTCTTCCGACCATCACACGGTAAAGCCGTGGTTCGCCGGCAAGCTCGACTTCTCGCCGCCTGTGGTCGACCTTGCGGCGGAAGGTTTTCCGCTGGCGGGCGGACGGCTCGATTACCTCGACGGCCGCACGGTGGCTGCGCTGGTCTATCGCTCGGGCCCGCACGTCATCAACCTGTTCGTGTGGCCGGCCCAGGATGCCAAGCCGCAGCCGACGGTGCTCTCCGCGCGGCAGGGCTACCAGCTGGTGCATTGGGCCCAGGGCGGCATGCAGGCCTGGGCGGTGTCGGATCTCAATGCAGCAGAGCTGCAGAACTTCGCGGCGCTGCTGCGCGAACGCACCGCGCCGAAGTAGCAGCGGCCTCAGTACGCGACGGCAGCCGGCCGGCGCGCGGCGGCACGGGCACTCGCCACGGCCCAGCCGAAGATGCCCAGACCAGCCAGAGCCAGCAGCGCACCAACCCAGCCTGTGGAAGTCCAGCCCAGTCCGGCCGCGATTGCCACGCCGCCGAGCCACGCGCCCAGCGCGTTCGCCATGTTGAAGGCCGAGTGGTTGAGAGCGGCCGCGAGCGTCTGCGCGTCGCCCGACACATCCATCAGGCGGATTTGCAGTGCCGGGCCGATGGCCACGGTGGTGCCGATGAGGAACACGTTGATCGCGGCGGCAATCACGTTGTGCGCCGCGAAGGTGAACATCGCGAGCACCAGCGCCGCGTAGACCATCAGGCCGCCGATGGTGCGCATCACCGACTTGTCGGCCAGCCGCGCGCCCACGAGGTTGCCCACGACCATGCCGAGGCCGAACAGCGCGAGCACGAAGGGCACGCCGCCCAGCGGCAGGCCCGCCACCTCGATCAGCGTGGGCTTGATGTAGCTGAACACCGAGAACATGCCGCCGAAGCCGATGGCCGCGATGCCGAGCGTGAACCACACCTGCTTGCGCTTGAGCGCGCCGAGTTCGCGCCACGGGCTGGCGCCGGCAGCGGGCGCCATGTCGGGAATGTCGCGACGAAGCAGCGCGATGGCCACCAACGCGATGACGCCGACGAAGACGAAGGCCGCGCGCCAGCCGAAGTACTGGCCCAGCCACGCCGCGATGGGCACGCCGACCAGTGTGGCACCGGTGAGCCCCAGCATCACGAGCCCCACCGCCCGGGCTCTTCGCCCCGGCGGAGCAAGCGTGGCAGCCACCAGCGCGGCCACGCCGAAGTAGGTGCCGTGCGGCAGCCCGGCGGCGAAGCGCAGCAGGTTCAGCAGCAGGTAGTTGGGAGCGACGGCGCTGGCGAAGTTGCCGGCCGCGAACACGGCCATGAGCGCAATCAGCAGCGCGCGGCGGCGCCAGCCGGCGGCGAGCACCGCGAGCACGGGCGCGCCGATGACCACGCCGAGCGCATAGGCGCTGATGACGTGGCCGGCCTGCGGGATGCTCACGCCGATGTCCTTCGCCACCTCGGGCAGCAGGCCCATGATGACGAACTCGCCGGTGCCGATGGCGAAGCCGCCGACGCCGAGCGCGAGCACCGCGCGCAGGAAATTGGCGGGTGCGCCCGAAGGCAGCTTGAAGGAAGAAATGTCGGTGACCGCGCTGTCCTGCGCGGGTGGGGAGGCGTTCAAGGCCAGGCTCCTGGGAGGGGTGCCCGGCGGCAGCGGGCAAGGCGCGATTTTAGGGTAAACCCTCAAACCTCGCCGATACGCAGTTGCCGAAGACCTTGTACTGGCAGGGCCGCGAGGGCCTCGCCAGTGGGCTCAGATGGCCACCAGCTGCCTCACGCCCTGAGCTTCCATGTCCTTGCCGAGGCCGCGCGCGATGACCTCGCCGCGCTCCATCACGAGGTAGTCGTCGGCCAGCTCCTGGGCGAAGTCGTAGTACTGCTCGCACAGCACGATGGCCATGTCTCCCCGGTCGGCCAGCATGCGGATGACGCGGCCGATGTCCTTGATGATGCTGGGCTGGATGCCCTCGGTGGGCTCGTCGAGGATCAGCAGGCGCGGCTTCGGCGCCAGCGCCCGCGCGATGGCGAGCTGCTGCTGCTGGCCGCCGGAGAGGTCGCCGCCCCTCCTGTTCATCATCTGCTTGAGCACCGGGAACAGTTCGTACAGCTCCGCCGGAATGGGCGTGCCACCGCTCTTGTAGGCCAGCCCCATGCGCAGGTTCTCCTCGACCGTGAGCCGCGCGAAGATTTCGCGGCCCTGCGGCACGAAGCCGATGCCCGCCCTCGCCCGCTCGTAGGGCGTGGCCTTGTGGATCGGCTTGCCTTCGAGCTCGATGCTGCCGCTCTTGATCGGCACCAGGCCCATGAGCGACTTCAGCAGCGTGGTCTTGCCCACGCCGTTGCGGCCCAGCAGCACCGTGACCTTGCCGAGCTTCGCCTCGAAGCTCACGTCTCGCAGGATGTGGGAGCCGCCGTAGTACTGGTGGATGTTCTTGACTGTGAGCATGGTTCTTTCTCCCTCAGCGGCCCAGGTAGACCTCGATCACGCGCTCGTCGGCCTGCACCTCGTCGAGCGTGCCCTGCGCCAGCACGGAGCCATCGCACAGCACGGTGACGATCTCGGAGATGGTCCGGATGAAGCTCATGTCGTGCTCCACCACCATCAGCGAGTGCTTGCCCTTGAGCGAGAGGAACAGCTCCGCGGTGCGCGCAGTCTCTTCGTCGGTCATGCCGGCCACGGGCTCGTCGAGCAGCAGCAGCTTCGGGTCCTGCATCAGCAGCATGCCGATCTCGAGCCACTGCTTCTGGCCGTGGCTCAGGTTGCCCGCGAGGCGCGAGACGCTGTCGGCGAGGTGGATGGTCTCCAGCACCTCGGCCAGGCGGTCGCTCTGCGCCGAGTCGAGCCGAAAGAGCATCGACGAGCGCACGCCCTTGTCGGTCTTCAGCGCGAGCTCGAGATTCTCGAACACGGTCAGGTGCTCGAACACTGTCGGCTTCTGGAACTTGCGGCCGATGCCCAGCTGCGCAATCTCTGCCTCGCGGTGGCGCAGCAGATCGATGGTGCTGCCGAAGAACACGGTGCCCTCGTCGGGCCGGGTCTTGCCGGTGATGATGTCCATCATCGTCGTCTTGCCCGCACCGTTGGGGCCGATGATGCAGCGCAGCTCGCCCGGCGCGATGTCGAGCGACAACTTGTTGATGGCCTTGAAGCCGTCGAAGCTCACGCTCACATCTTCGAGGTAGAGGATGCGGCCGTGCGTGACGTCGACCTCGCCCGGCGTGACGTGGCGGCCGAAGTCGGCGGCGCGTCCGCCCGACTCGGTGCTGCCACTCACGTAGTGGATGCCGCTGGCGCGTGCGGCGCGCTCGGCGCCGGCTTCCATAAGATCCGGTGTCATGCGCGTGCTCCCTTCGCGTCCACCGGCAGCGAGGCCAGCGCATCGGGCTCGACACCCTGCTCTGCAGCAACCGCGCGGCGCGCATCCTGCACGGGCTCCGGTGGCGTGGTCTTCTTTTTCTCCCTCGACAACCACTTGCGCACCAGCCCCACGATGCCGTTCGGGAGGAACAGCGTGACAGCAATGAACAAGGCGCCCAGGAAGTACAGCCAGTACTCCGGATAGGCCACGGTAAGCCAGCTCTTCGCGCCGTTGACGATGAAGGCGCCGATGATCGGCCCGATCAGCGTGGCTCGCCCGCCCACCGCAGCCCAGATGGCGATCTCGATGGAGTTGGCCGCGCTCATCTCGCCCGGATTGATGATGCCGACCTGCGGCACATACAGCGCGCCGGCCACGCCGCACATGACGGCAGAGATCACCCAGATCGTGAGCTTGTAGGGCAGCGGGTTGTAGCCCGAGAACATCACGCGCGTTTCGGCGTCGCGGATGGCCTGCAGCACGCGGCCGAACTTGCTGCCGATGAGCCACTTCGCGAACAGGAAGAAGCCCAGCAGCGTTGCGCCCGTGAGCGCAAAGAGCGTCATGCGCATTTCCTGCGTTGCGATCGGGATGCCCAGGATGCGCTTGAAGTCGGTGAAGCCGTTGTTGCCGCCGAAGCCCGTCTCGTTGCGGAAGAACAGCAGCATGGCCGCGAAGGTCATGGCCTGCGTGATGATCGAGAAGTACACGCCCTTGATGCGCGAGCGGAAAGCGAAGAAGCCGAACACGAAGGCGATGAGGCCCGGCACCGCGACGATCAATATCAGCGTGGCGATGAAGCTGTCGCTGAAGGTCCAGTGCCAGGGCAGCGTCTTCCAGTCGAGGAACACCATGAAGTCGGGCAGGTCGCTCTTGTAGTTGCCGTCGCGGCCGATCTGGCGCATGAGGTACATGCCCATCATGTAGCCGCCCAGCGCGAAGAAGAGGCCGTGGCCCAGCGAGAGGATGCCGGTGTAGCCCCAGATCAGGTCCATGGCCAGCGCGCAGATGGCGTAGCACATGATCTTGCCGACCAGCGCCACCGCGTAGTCGCTCATGTGCAGCGGGCTGTCCACGGGCACCCACATGTTGAGGACGGGCGCCACGGCGCACACAACGATCAGCGCGACGAAGAAGGCCGTCCAGCCCTTGCCGCTCAAGAGCGGCCCCTTGGTTGGAAGTACGACCTTGCTCATGCCTCGGCGCTCCGGCCTTTCATTGCGAAGATGCCCTGGGGCCGCTTCTGGATGAAGATGATGATGAAGACAAGCACCGCGATCTTCGCGAGCACCGCGCCCGCCCAGCCTTCGATGAACTTGTTGAGAATGCCCAGCCCCAGCGCCGCGTACACGGTGCCCGCAAGCTGGCCAACGCCGCCCATCACGACGACCATGAAGCTGTCGACGATGTAGCTCTGGCCCAGGTCGGGGCCGACGTTACCGATCTGGCTCAGCGCGCAGCCGGCCAGGCCCGCGATGCCCGAGCCGAGCGCGAAGGCGTAGGTGTCGATGCGCGCAGTGTTCACGCCCATGCACGAGGCGATCGGGCGGTTCTGCGTGACGCCGCGCACGAACAGGCCCAGCCGCGTGCGGCCGATGAGCCAGCCCATTGCCAGCAGCACCAGAGCCGCGAAGACGATGATGCAGATGCGGTTCCACGGCAGCGTGACGTTGCTCAACATGGTGAAGCCGCCGCTCATCCAGCCGGGGTTTTCAACGCCGACGTTCTGCGCGCCGAAGATGGAGCGCACCAGCTGCTGCAGCATCAGGCTGATGCCCCAGGTCGCCAGCAGCGTCTCGAGCGGGCGGCCGTAGAGGAAGCGGATCACGCCGCGCTCCAGCACCGCGCCCACGAGCGCCGATGCCATGAACGAGACCGGAATGGCGGCCACCAGGTACCAGCCGAACGCAGCCTCGGGCATGTACTTCTGGAAGATGCCCTGCATCACGTAGGTGGCGTAGGCGCCGATCATCATCAGCTCGCCGTGCGCCATGTTGATCACGCCCATCAGCCCGTAGGTGATGGCCAGGCCCAGCGCAGCCAGCAGCAGCACCGAGCCCAGGCTGACGCCGCTGAACACGGCGTTGATGCGATCGCCCCAGACCAGCGCGCCGTCGATGCTGGCGATGGAAGCGACGATGGCGGCCTTGACGTCCGCCTCGGTCTCGTCGGCCAGGCGCTGGTTGAGCAGCAGCTTGGTGTCGGGGTTGCGGTTGTTGCCCAGCTCCTTCGCGGCCGCGAGGCGCTTTGCCTTGTCGGCGCTGTTGAGCATGCTGGCGGCGCGCACCAGCTCGAGCTGCGCCTTGATCTTCGGGTTGGTCTCGGCGGCCAGCGCCTTCTCGACCATGGGCACGCGCGACTCGTCGGGCTCCTTGAAGAGCGCCTGCGCGGCTTCGGCGCGCACGGCGTCGTCCTTGCTCGTGAGCTTGAGCGCGGCCTGCGCGGCATCGAGCGCGCCGCGCATGAGGTTGTTGTTGACGACGTCCTCGGCGGTGTCGGGCACCTTCAGCTCGGCACCGGTGACGGGGTCGTAGCCCTTGTCGTCCTTCATCACGAAGACCTTGTCCTCGGTGTACTTGACCGCGTCGTCGGACATGGCCTGGATGAAGGCGGCGGTCTTGTCGTCGGCCGTGAGCACGGCCTTGTTGAGCGCGGCGATGCGGGCTTCGGAGTCGCCGGAGGCGATGGCCCGGGCTTCGTCGGCGGTCAGCGCGTGAACAGGCGCTGCCGCCAGGAGCAACAGCGCCGTCGCGCAGTAACAGATTGGGCGCAATAAGAAATGCACAGCGTTTCTCTCATTCAGGAACACCGAGGAACCGGCTCTGCCGGGCCTCAGGTGTTGCCCCCCGGTAGGGGGAAGGCGAAGCGACACGAAGTGCGCGCAGCCTGGGGGCGAGCCCAGTTACATCGACTTGCCAGCGGGGTAGTCCGGCTTCTTGTCGTTGCCTTCGATGTACGGGCTCCACGGCTTGGCCTTCACCGGACCCGGCGTCTTCCACACCACGTTGAACTGGCCATCGGCCTTGATCTCGCCGATGAACACGCTCTTGTGCAGGTGATGGTTCTTCTCGTCCATCTTCGACACGATGCCCGAGGGCGCCGTGAAGGTCTGACCGGCCATGGCGGCGATCACCTTGTCGGTGTCCGTCGACTTGGCCTTCTCGACCGCCTGCTTCCACATGTGGATGCCGATCCAGGTGGCTTCCATCGGATCGTTGGTGAGCGGCTTGTCCTTGTGGCCGGCGATGTTCTTGGCCTTGGCGTAGTCGCTCCACTGCTTGATGAAGGCGGTGTTGGTCGGGTTCTTGATCGACATGAAGTAGTTCCATGCGGCCAGGTGACCCACCAGCGGCTTGGTGTCCACGCCGCGCAGCTCTTCTTCGCCGACCGAGAAGGCGACCACGGGCACGTCCTTGGCCTTCAGGCCGGCGTTGCCGAGTTCCTTGTAGAAGGGCACGTTGGAGTCGCCGTTGATGGTCGACACCACCGCGGTCTTGCCGCCGGCCGAGAACTTCTTGATGTCGGCGACGATGGTCTGGTAGTCGCTGTGGCCGAAGGGGGTGTACTTCTCGTCGATGTCGGCGTCCTTCACGCCCTTGCTCTTGAGGTAGGCGCGCAGGATCTTGTTGGTGGTGCGGGGGTAGACGTAGTCGGTACCCAGCAGCACCCAGCGCTTGGCGCCGCCGCCTTCCTTGCTCATCAGGTAGTCGACGGCCGGAATGGCCTGCTGGTTGGGCGCTGCGCCCGTGTAGAAGACGTTCTTCGAAAGCTCTTCACCCTCGTACTGCACGGGGTAGAACAGCAGGCCGTTCATTTCCTCGACCACCGGCAGCACCGACTTGCGCGACACCGAGGTCCAGCAGCCGAAGATCACCGACACCTTGTCCTGGCCGAGCAGCTGCTTGGTCTTCTCGGCGAACAGGGGCCAGTTGGAAGCGGGGTCGACCACCACGGGCTCGAGCTGCTTGCCCAGCACGCCGCCCTTCTTGTTGATGTCGTCGATGGCCATCAGCACCGTGTCTTTCAGCACGGTTTCCGAGATCGCCATCGTGCCCGACAGCGAGTGCAGCACGCCGACCTTGATGGTGTCGGCGGCAAATGCGGGCGCAGCAGAAATGCTGGCCAGCGCGACGGCGGCGGTGAGCGCCTTGAGTGTGAAACGACGTTGCATGTGGACTCCTGCTCCGGGTTGGTTGAACCTTTTCGACAGCGCTTGCTGGCGTGGGAGGGAGTCTGCGGAATGCACCACAAAGGGGAAATACGCCGGGTGGCGTACACGGAAGGTACTCAGGCGGGTGGCGCGGGGTACTTGCGGGCGTTGACGAGCATCTTGCTTCTTGCGGCTTCCATCAGATCGATGCCGAGCTTGTCGGCGAGCTGCAGCAGGTAGAGGAAGACGTCGGCGATCTCCGTGCCGATCTCGGCGCGCTTGTCGGCCGGCACGTCGCGGCTCTGAGCTTCGGTGAGCCACTGGAAATGTTCGAGCAGCTCGGCGGCTTCGACCGAAAGGGCCGAGGCCAGGTTCTTGGGGGAGTGGAACTGCTCCCAGTCGCGGGCTTCGGCGAAGTCGCGCAGGGCCTGGGTCAGTTGCTGCAGATCGGTGGCCATGTCTGTCCTGTCTTGCGGACGGGAGAGTTTGGCACGGCCACCCGCCGCGCTTCAGTTCAAGCCTGCAGGCTCCCACGCCGGTGCAGCGCCGCCACGAGCAGCGCCGACACCGTCAGGTACAGCAACGCCGCCCCGAACGCAGCTGCATATCCCGCCACATCGGGCGCGTGGCCCAGCCGCCCGTAGAAGAGGATGCCGATCAGCGCCACGCCCAGCGCATTGCTCGCCTGCTGCACCATCGACATCACACCCGAGGCCACGCCCGCATGCTGCGGCGGCAGGCCGGCCAGCACGGTGGACACCAGCGGCGCCATCACCATGCCGAGCCCGGCGCCCTGCACGAACAGCAGCGGCACCATCCACGCCACGACATGCGAATGCCCGGCCCATCCGGCAACGTTGACGAACTGCAGCGCATGCCCCGCCGCCAGCACCAGCGCACCGAGCGCGATGGGCGGCTTGCCGCCGAAGCGCCGCGTGAGGCGCGCGCCCGCGATGGAGGTCGCGAAGAAACCCACCGCCAGCGAGGTGAAGACGATGCCCGAGCTGAGCGGGTCGAGCCCCAGGCCCTGCTGCAGGTACAGCGCGAGCACGAAATACAGCGAGGCATTGCCCACGTAGAAGGCCAGCGTGGTGAGCAGGCCCGTGACGAAGCGTCCGTTGGCGAGCAGCACCGGTGCCACGAGCGGCGCACCGCCTAGTGCGGCGAGCCTGCGCTGCTGGAATGCAAAGGCTGCGAGCAGCGGCAGCGCCGCGGCAAGGCACAGCCAGCTCCACATCGGCCAACCCTGCTCGCGACCTTCCACCAAGGGAAGCACCACGGCCACCGAGCTCAGGGCCACCAGCAGCATGCCGGCCGGATCGAGGCTGCTCCTGCCGTTGTTCGCGAGAGGCGGGATGACGCGCGGCGCCAGCACGAACGCGAGCAGGCCGATCGGCACGTTGATGAGGAAGCAGCTGCGCCAGCCCTGCCCCGCCAGATCGGCATGGATCAGCAGCCCGCCCACGAGCTGGCCCAGCGTGGCGGCAAGCCCTAGGGCGAGCCCGTAGGCCGCGAAGGCTCGCGCGCGGTCTTCGCCGGTGTAGGCCAGGCCGATCATCGCCAGCACCTGCGGTTGCAGCAGCGCACCGGCCAGCCCCTGCAGCACGCGCGCGGCCACCAGCAGTTCGGCGGTCGGCGCGAAGCCGCAGGCGGCGGAAGCCAGCGCGAAGAGCAGCAGGCCGAGCATAAACATCCGCCTGCGCCCGAAGATGTCGCCGAGCCGCCCGCCGGTGACAAGGCCCGCCGCCATGGCCAGGCCGTAGCCGGCCACCACCAGTTGCAGGGTGCCCGCGCTCGCTTGCAGTTCGCGCTGCATCGACGGCAGCGCGACGTTGACGATGAAGAAGTCCATCACCACCAGGAAGGTGCCGCTGAGCATGACCCACAGGCCCAGCCGGCCGGGCTTGCCGGTCGCGCCCGTGCTGTGGCCGGCCGTTGGAGAAAGCGATGCTGCCGAGGCAGCGGTGTTCGTCTGCGTCATGATGGGCTCGAGTGTTCGGGCCGGGCGACGCGGCGGCAATGACCTCGGAGGTCATCGCGATGCCCGGACGGCGGATTTCCGCAGTGCGCCCCGGCTCAGGCCTTCACGACGTTCCTGAACTGTGCGTCGGCGAAGGCCCAGCTCATGCGCGTGGCATCGGGCCCTTCGGGATCGCTGAACAGCTGCTGCGGCGCGCCACCGCTCCACGAGTGGCCCAGCCCCGCGATCTCGCACAGCGTGACGAGCGTGCGGCCCTTGCGCTTGAAGTCGGTCACGCGCATCGCGCGTCGCTTGCCGCGCTGCATGTCGCGCGGCAGTCCGGGCCGCGCGCCCAGCGCCGTGGCCCACACCGCGGCGCTGCTGACGGCATTGCTCGGCGCGACCACCGCGTCGGCGTCGCCGTGCAGCACCAGCATCGGCGGCAAGGTGGTGAAGACTGCCGCGGCGCCCATCGCCTTGCCGACCGCCGTGGTGGGCATCGGCGGGACGTGTTCCCCGCGCATCGCGCCGAGGGCCGTGACCGACGACTTCGCCGCGCCGGGCGCCACGCCCGAATGCATCACGACGGCGCGGAAGCGGTTCGGATAGCGCGTGGCCAGCAAGGCCGCCATGCCCGCGCCGGCCGAGAGACCGGCCAGCGCCATGCGGTCGCGGTCGATGGGATAGAGCAGGCAGGCCTGGTCGATGGCCGCCATCAGCGTCGCGGCCTCGGCATCGGCCTTGCCGGAGCGACGCTCGTACCAGTTCCAGCAGCCCTGCGGGTGGGCGAGCCGGTCCTGCTCGGGATAGAGCACCAGGAAGCGCTTGCGCACGGCCAGCGCGTTCATGCGGGTGCTCGCGGCGAAGTCACGCCCGGTCTGGCCGCAGCCGTGCAGCATGACCATGAGCGGTAGCCGCTCGCCCGGCTGGAGCTCCAGCCCGGCCGGCCGGAACAGGTGATAGCCGCGCGCCCCACCTGGCCCCACGGCCATGCCGCTGAGCCAGTCGCCCCTGCCGGGCGGGGGCTTGAGCCGCTTGGCGGTGGCGCGCTGAACCTGCCCGGCAACCCTCTTGCTGTTGCTCAGCGTGAGCCGGGTCAACGCCTTCAGGTTGCGCTCGTAGGCGCGGGCAAAGACGGAAGCGGTGGAGCGACGGACCATGGCGTGCAGTGTGAAGGCAAAGCGCCCTCAAACCAAACAGCAGCCCAACCCGGGAACACCGCGGAACCGGCTCGGCCGGGCCGCTGGTGTTGCCCCCTGCAAGGGGGAAGGAGAAGCGACACGCAGTGCGCGAAGCCTGGGGGTCAGTAGATCTCCGGGACGATCATGCTGGCCGGAACCGGCTGGCGCAGGTAGTCGGCATGGCGCACGCGCTCGGGGAGCTCGACCGGCGGGTGCGGCACTTCGTTGTAGGGCAGCTGACCCAGCAGGTGGCTGATGCAGTTCAGCCGCGCCTTCTTCTTGTCGACCGCCTGCACCACCCACCACGGAGCCTCGGGGATGTGGGTGCGCTCGAGCATGGTTTCCTTCGCCTTGGTGTATTCCTCCCAGCGGCGGCGGCTTTCCAGGTCCATGGGGCTCAGCTTCCACTGCTTGAGCGGGTCGTGGATGCGGCCGAGGAAGCGCATGTGCTGCTCGTCGTCGGTGATGGAGAACCAGTACTTGATGAGCTTGATGCCCGATCGCGCGAGCATCTTCTCGAACTCGGGCACGGTGCGGAAGAACTCCTCGTACTCGTCGTCAGTGCAGAAGCCCATGACGCGCTCGACGCCGGCGCGGTTGTACCAGCTGCGGTCGAACAGCACCATCTCGCCGGCCGCCGGCAGGTGCGCCACGTAGCGCTGGAAGTACCACTGCGTGCGCTCGCGGTCGTTGGGTGCCGGCAGCGCCGCCACGCGGGCCACGCGCGGATTCAGGCGCTGGGTGATGCGCTTGATGACCCCGCCCTTGCCCGCCGCGTCGCGGCCTTCGAACAGGATGACCACCTTCTGCCTGCTGTGCTGCACCCAGTCCTGCAGCTTGACCAGCTCGCCCTGCAGGCGGAACAGTTCCTTGAAATAGGCCTGGCGGGCCGCCTTGTCGGCGGAGGTGGGCGTTGCGGCCGAGGCGGGGTCGAGGCCGTCGATGTTGCGGTCTTCGATTTCCAGCTCGAGTTCTTCGTCGTAGCTGTCGATCAGGTCGCGGGCGATGCGTTGCATCAGGTCTTCGTGGTCGGGAAGTGCGCTCGTCAGCATGGTCGTGCAGAAGGAGGAAGTAAGAGGGAGTGAAGAGGCGGAAAAAAGCATGCTGCTCGCCCCATATGACGGCTGCGTGACGGTTTTCAGCCTGTTGACACGGAGTTGTCACATGCCGCGAACACCATCTGAAGCCATTCCAACACCCCAGAATCGCCCATGAACACGCTTGCAGCCCCGCATGCCGAGTTGCCGTCGGCGCCTGCCGCGCAACGGCCGAAGCTCGACGCCAAACCCGGTCCGCTCACGCTGATCACCTTCGTGGGGCTGCTGGCCGCCGGCCTGCTCTTCACGGCCTGGAGCCTGGTGGGCGACGTCACTGCATCCGGGGCGCCTGTCACTACCTGGGTGCCCTACATGCTTCTGGGCGTGGCGCTGCTGATTGCGCTGGGCTTCGAGTTCGTCAACGGCTTCCACGACACGGCCAACGCCGTAGCCACCGTCATCTACACCCATTCGCTGCCACCCAACTTCGCGGTGGTGTGGTCGGGCTTCTTCAACTTCCTGGGCGTGATGGTGTCCAGCGGCGCGGTGGCCTTCGGCATCATCGCGCTGCTGCCGGTGGAGCTCATCCTCCAGGTGGGCTCGGGCGCCGGCTTCGCGATGGTGTTCGCGCTGCTGATCGCGGCCATCATCTGGAACCTGGGCACCTGGTGGCTGGGGCTGCCTGCTTCGTCGTCGCACACGCTGATCGGATCGATCATCGGCGTGGGCGTGGCCAACGCGCTCATGCACGGCCGCGACGGCACCAGCGGCGTCGACTGGGCGCAAGCCACCAAGGTGGGCTATTCGCTGCTGCTGTCGCCGATGGTCGGCTTCGGCTGCGCCGCCCTGCTGCTGCTGGCCCTGCGCGCCTTCGTGAAGAACCGCGCACTCTATGAAGAGCCCAAGGGCAGCGAACCGCCGCCGTGGTGGATCCGCGGCCTGTTGATCCTCACCTGCACGGGCGTCTCGTTCGCGCACGGCTCGAACGACGGGCAAAAGGGCATGGGCCTGATCATGCTGATCCTCGTTGGCACGGTGCCGATGGCCTATGCGCTGAACCGCGCAATGCCCGCCAACGAGACAGTGAAGTTCGTGGCCGTCGCCGAGATGGCGCAGAACGCGCTGAACCGCAGCGTGCCGACCTCGCTGCCCGCCATGGAGCCGGCGGCCGCGCGCGACACGCTCTCTACC
The DNA here is from genome assembly GCF_003952185.1 of Variovorax sp. 679. Taxonomy (GTDB): domain Bacteria; phylum Pseudomonadota; class Gammaproteobacteria; order Burkholderiales; family Burkholderiaceae_C; genus Variovorax. The sequence goes on from NZ_RXFS01000001.1 coordinate 537,276, forward strand.
TATGTGCGCACCCGCGAGTTCGCTCCTTCCGTGGTGCCTGCGCTGGCCGTGATCTCCGGCAGCATCGGCCAGCAGGTGCGCCAGCACGGCTCGCTGGCCAGCGTCCCGGCGGATGCCGTCGCCAACGTGCGCAACGACATGTACCTGGCCTCCGAAGCGATCCGCCACCTCGACAAGAGCGGCGCGGCAAAGTTCGACGAGGAAGCGAAGCTGCGCATCGGCACCTTCCGCCAGGAGCTGGACAGCGCCACCCGCTTCATCCCGCTGTGGGTCAAGGTCGCGGTGGCCATCGCGCTGGGCCTGGGCACGATGATCGGCTGGAAGCGCATCGTGGTCACCGTGGGCGAAAAGATCGGCAAGACGCACCTGAGCTACGCGCAGGGCGCCTCGGCCGAGGTGGTGGCCATGGTCACCATCGGCGCGGCCGACATGTACGGGCTGCCGGTGTCGACCACGCACGTGCTCTCGTCCGGCGTGGCCGGCACCATGACGGCCAGCGGCTCGGGCCTGCAGATGTCCACGCTGCGCAATCTGGCGATGGCCTGGGTGCTGACGCTGCCGGTGGCGATGCTGCTGTCGGGGTCGCTCTACTGGCTGTTCACCCGCATCTTCTGATCTCGCGTATCTAGTCTCTACTATCTTGTCGGCATTCCATGATCTCGCCGCCCAGTCCTACGGAGGCGACGAAGCCGGGCTGATCTCCGGCTACCTGTTCGACGCCCGGGCGCCGGAGCCTGCGCGAGCCATCGACTCGGCGCAGGCGGCCGCCTGGCTGGCCGAACATCGCGACGCCGCAACCGGCAGTACGAATCGCGAAGACCTCCACGGCTGCGAAGACGGCAGCGAGGAAAACCCCGCCTACGTCTGGCTGCACTTCAACCTGAGCCATGCGCACGCCGAGCGCTGGCTGGTGCGGCACGCGAATCTCTCCGACACCTTCTACGAGACGCTGCACGAAGGACTGCCCTCCACGCGCATCGAGCGCGACGACGACTCGCTGATCGCCGTCATCAACGACGTGCACTTCGAGTTCAGCTTCGAGCCCTCGGACATCTCAACGCTGTGGATCAGCGTCGGCCCGCGCCTCGTGGTCACGGCGCGCACCAAGCCGCTGCGCTCGGTGGACGCGCTGCGCACGGCCGTGAAGGCGGGCGACGCGCCGCGCTCGAGCACGGAACTGCTCGAGCACCTGCTGCGCGCGCAGGCCGACGTGCTGGTGAAGATCGTGCGCGGCGTCACCTCGCGCATCGACCGTATCGAGGACGAGTTGCTGGCCGGCCGCCTCGACCACAAGCGCGCGCGGCTCGGCGTGCTGCGCCGTCTGTTGGTGCGGCTGCAGCGGCTGCTGGCACCCGAGCCGGCCGCGCTGTTCCGGCTGCTGCAGGGGCCTCCGACGTGGATGTCCGAGCCCGACGCGCAGGCGTTGCGCGGCTCGACCGAGGAGTTCTCTGTGGTGCTGCGCGACATGCAGGCGCTTCAGGAGCGCATCAAGCTGCTGCAGGAAGAGATCGCAGCCAACGTCAACGAGGACAACAACCGCAGCCTGTTCGTGCTGACGGTGGTCACGGTGCTGGCGCTGCCAATCAACATCCTGGCCGGCCTGTTCGGCATGAACGTGGGCGGCATTCCGCTGGCGGAGCACAAGCACGGCTTCTGGATCGTGGTCGGCATCGTGATCAGCTTCACCGCGGTGGCGGCTTGGGCGGCTTTTCGCAAGAAGCGCTGAGCCGCATGCAGCGGCGCAGTAATGCTATTTATTTAGTAGCGTTTCGCGCAGCATCCATGGGGCCGCAACGGTGTTCCAGACCCCATAGAATGCGGGGGTGTCCTCCATTCTCAATGCCGATCTCCACTGCCACTCCGTGGTCTCCGACGGCACGCTGACGCCCGAAGAACTGGCCGTGCGCGCGGCCGCCAACGGCGTCGAACTCTGGGCCCTCACCGACCACGACGAGATCGGCGGGCAGCACCGCGCCGCCGCCGCTGCCCGCGCCAACGGCATGCGCTATCTCACCGGCACCGAGATCTCGGTGACCTTCGCCGGCGAAACGGTGCACATCGTCGGACTGGGCTTCGACGCCGACGACGCAGCCATCTCGCAGGGCCTCTACGACACGCGCGGCGGCCGCGGCAAGCGCGCACAGGAAATGTCCGAGGGGCTGGCCAAGGTCGGCATCCACGGCGCGTACGAAGGTGCGCTCAGGTTCGTCGGCAACCCCGAACTCATCTCGCGCACGCACTTCGCGCGCTTCCTCGTCGAGCAGGGCCACTGCCGCGACACGCCCGAGGTGTTCCGCAAGTTCCTCACCGAAGGCAAGCCCGGCTACGTGCCGCACCGCTGGGCCACGCTGAAGGACGCGGTGCACTGGATCACGGCTGCCAAGGGCATGGCCGTGATCGCGCACCCGGGCCGCTACAAGTTCACGGCCAACGAGGAGTACGCGCTGTTCCTCGAGTTCAAGGCGCATGGCGGCCAGGCGATCGAGGTCGTCACCGGCAGCCACACGCCTGCAGAGTTCGTCGAGTACGCCGACAAGGCGCTCGAGTTCGATTTCGCCGCCTCGCGCGGCAGCGATTTCCACAGCCCCGACGAGAGCCACTGCGATCTCGGCAAGCTGCCGCCGTTGCCCGGCGCGCTCACTCCCGTGTGGGAGCTGCTCGGCGACCGCATCCAGCAGTGAGCCAGAACCCCGGGACCGGCCCCGAGAGCGCGGCGACCGTTGCGCTGGCGAGCGCACGCGCGGCACAGCAGCGCAGCCTCGCCAAGGAGTCGGAACGCATCCTCGCCGGCATCGGCCTCGTGATCCTGGCCGTGGCCTGCTTCGCGACGCTCGACACCGCCACCAAGTACTCCACCCTCGGCGTGCCGATTCTCATGGGCGTGTGGTTCCGCTATGCCTTCCAGGCGGTGGCGACCACGCTGGTGCTGCTGCCGCTGCATGGCACCGCGCTGCTGCGCACGCAGCATCCGCGCTACCAGGCGCTGCGCGGGGCGCTGCTGCTGGCGTCGAGCATCTTCGCCTTCCTGAGCCTGCGCTACATGCCGCTGGCCGAGTTCACGTCGATCGTGCTGATCGCGCCTCTGGTGATCACGCTGCTGGCGGCCACCACGCTCAAGGAACACGTGTCGCCGCTGCGCTGGTCGCTGGTGGCGGGCGGCTTCGTCGGCACGCTGGTGATCCTGCGGCCGGGCGGCGGGGCGTTCAGCTGGGCCATCCTGCTGCCGCTGGGGCTGGTGCTGAGCAACGCCTGGTTCCAGGTGCTCACAAGCAAGCTGGCGCAGACCGAGAAGCCGCTGACGATGCACTTCTACACCGGCTGGGTGGGCACCCTGCTCGTCTCGCTGGTGGTTCCCTTCGTGTGGGCCTCGCTGCCCTCGTGGGAATGGTGGGCGCTGCTGTGCCTCATGGGCTTCATGGGCACGGTGGGGCACTTCATGCTGATCCTGGCCTACCAGCGCGCGCCGGCGTCCACGCTCACGCCATATCTGTATGCGCAGATCGCGTTCGCCATGCTCGGCGGCTGGCTGGTCTTTTCCCACGTGCCCGACCGTGTCTCGCTCATCGGCATGGCGATGATCGCGGTCTGCGGCGCGGCCGGTGCCTGGCTCGCGGTGCGCGAGCGCCGCGTGCCGATCGAACCCGCCGAATCCTGACCCGGAACTCTTCTTCATCATGGCCCAGTATTTCGAAGTCCATCCAGAGAACCCGCAGCAGCGCCTGCTGAAGCAGGCCGTCACGCTGCTGGAGCGCGGCGACATCGTGGCCGTGCCCACCGACTCCAGCTACGCGCTGGCCTGCCACCTCGACGACAAGGACGCGGTCGACCAGTTGCGCCGCATCCGCCAGGTCGACGAGAAGCACCATCTCACGCTGCTGTGCCGCGACCTGAGCGAACTGGCCAACTACGCGCGCGTCGACAACAAGCAATACCGCCTGCTGAAGGCGGCCACGCCCGGCCCCTACACCTTCCTGCTCGAAGCCACCAAGGAGGTGCCGCGCCGCGTGAGCCATCCGCAGCGCAAGACCATCGGCCTGCGCGTGCCCGACCACAAGGTGCTGCTGGAGCTGCTGTCGCTGCACGGCGCGCCGCTGCTGGCCACCACGCTGATCGCGCCCGGCGAAACCGAAGCGCTGAACGACGCGCAGACCATCCGCGAGCGCTTCGAGAAGCAGATCGCCGCGGTCATCGATGCCGGCGCCTGCCCTTCGCAGCCCACCACCGTGGTCGACCTCACGCCCATGGGCACGGGCGACGACCCCGTCGTGGTGCGCCAGGGGCGCGGCGCGCTGGCCGTGCTGGGCCTCTGAAATCGGGGCTGAGAACCACTCCCGTCTGACACAATCGCCCAGTGGATATTTCCAATCTCATACAGACCGTACTGATCTACGCGTTGCCCGTGATCTTCGCGATCACGGTGCACGAGGCAGCGCATGGCTACGTGGCGCGCCACTTCGGCGACAACACGGCCGCGGTCATGGGACGCGTCACGCTCAACCCCATGAAGCACATCGACCCCATCGGGACCATCCTGATGCCGCTGATGCTGTACTTCGCGACCTCGGGTGCATTCCTGTTCGGCTATGCCAAGCCGGTGCCGGTCAACTTCGGGCGGCTGCGCCATCCGAAGCGCGACATGGTCTGGGTGGCGCTGGCCGGGCCGGTCTCCAATTTCATCCAGGCAATCCTGTGGGCGCTGTTGCTGGTGGTGCTGGTCGCGGCAGGCTTCGACAGCAAGAACTTTTTCATTCAGATGGCGCAGGGCGGCATCCTGGTCAACCTCGTGATGTGGGCCTTCAACCTGTTCCCGCTGCCCCCGCTCGACGGTGGCCGCGTGCTGGCCGGTCTTCTTCCCAGCGGCCAGGCCCAGATGTTCCTGGCGCGCATCGAGCCATACGGCTTTTTCATCGTGATGGGCCTCGTCATCGCGGGCGTCGTCAGCACATACTGGCTGCGACCGCTCATGGACGTGGGCTACTTCGTCATCAACCTGCTGATCACCCCGCTCAAGGCACTGCTGCTTTAAGTAATTCTTCGTCGTTCCATGGCTTCGTCTTCCCAAGCTCCCCTGCGCGTCCTGACCGGCATCACGCCCTCGGGCACGCCGCACCTCGGCAACTACGTCGGCTCGATCCGCCATTCGGTGCGGCAAAGCGTCGCCCCCGGTGTGCAGAGCTTCTTCTTCCTGGCCGACTACCACGCGCTCATCAAGGTGCAGGAGCCGGCACTGATCCAGCGCTCCACCCTCGAGATCGCCGCCAGCTGGCTGGCCTGCGGCCTCGACCCCGAGCGCGTCACCTTCTACCGCCAGTCGGACATCGTCGAGATCCCCGAGCTGACCTGGTTCCTCACCTGCGTCACCGGCAAGGGCGTGCTCAACCGCGCGCACGCCTACAAGGCGCAGCTCGACAAGAACGTGGCCAAGGGAGAAGAACCCGACGCCGACGTGACGGCCGGCCTCTTCATGTACCCGGTGCTCATGGGCGCCGACATCCTGATGTTCAACGCCCACAAGGTGCCCGTGGGCCGCGACCAGGTGCAGCACATCGAGATGGCGCGCGACATGGCGCAGCGCTTCAACCACCTGTACGGCGATCACTTCACGCTGCCCGAGGCCGAGATCGACGACGCCGTGGCCACCCTGCCCGGCCTCGACGGCCGCAAGATGAGCAAGAGCTACGGCAACACGATCCCGCTGTTCGCGCCGCGCGCGCAGCTGCACAAGCAGATCTCCAGCATCGTGACCGACTCGCGCGCTCCCGGCGAGCCCAAGGACACCGAGGGCTCGGCGCTCTTCCAGATCTACCAGGCCTTTGCCAGCGCCGAGGAAACCGAGTCGCTGCGCAAGGCGTATGCCGACGGCATCGGCTGGGGCGAGGCCAAGCAGCTGCTGTTCGAGCGCATCGACCTCGAGGTGGCGCCGCTGCGCGCGCGCTACGAGGCGCTCATGAACGACCCGGCGCAGATCGAACGCACGCTGCTCATCGGCGCCGAGAAGGCGCAGGCCCTGTCGAAGCCCTTCATGGCCAGCCTGCGCCACGCGGTCGGCCTGCGCAATCTCGCGGCCGGCAAGGACAAGGGCGCCGCCAAGGCGGCCAAGGTCGCGAAGCCCAGTTTCAAGCAGTACCGCGAGAAGGCGGACGGGCTTTTCTATTTCAAGCTGTTGGATGCACGCGGCGAAACCCTGCTGCAAAGCCGTGGATTCGCGTCGCCGCAGGAAGCGGGCCGTACCATCGCAATCCTGCAGGCGCAGCGCGGCGAAGCATTGGCCACGCTGGCCGACCAGCTGGAACCCATCGGTACAGAAAGAATACGCGCCGTCGAAGAGGCGCTTGAGGCACTGACGGAAACGACACCCGGCACAACCAGCGGGAGTTGATCCGGCAACGCCCATCGGCTATCCGCCGGTGAGCATGACGAGAGAAGACGGTGCGATCACAAAGGAAGAAAACATGAGCATTTATGTCATCGATGACCACCCCCTGATGCGCGACGCGATCGTGATGGTCTTGCGGCGATTGCGCCCGGCCGAGAACATCGTCGAGCTCGAGCGCCTCGACAAGCTCGCAGGCTCCGTGCAGCAGCGTGGTGCACCCACGCTCTTCTGCCTGGACCTGAAGCTCCCGGACACCAACGGCGTGTCGGGCGTGATCGCGGTCAAGCAGGTCTATCCGAACGTGCCGATCGCCGTCTATTCGGCGGCACCATCCGCCGACATGGAAGACGCCTGCATCGAAGCCGGTGCTGACACCTACATCGAGAAGTCGGCCAGCTCCAACGAGCTGGCGGCGGCCCTGCGCGGCCTGCTGATGGCCGGCTCGGAAGACGAAGCCGACGAGCTGCCGGCCGCCAACAGCGGCAAGCTCTCGAAGCGCCAGACGCAGCTGATCGCCATGCTCGACAAGGGCATGAGCAACCGCGACATCGCCACCGACCTGGAGATCAGCGAGCACACGGTGAAGGTTCACCTGTGGCGACTGTTCCGCAGGCTAGGGGTGAAGAGCCGGACGCAGGCGCTGCATTACGCGCGCACGAACGGCTTGCTGTCGGGCTGAGAAAAGGCCAACTGCTTCGGCAACGCCAGCCCAAGAAAAGAACCGCGCCTGATGCGCGGTTCTTTTTTGCCTTCAAGCGCGCAGCGCCATCAATTGGGCTTTCTCTTGTAGGCCACCTGATGAGACACGCTCACGTCGTAGCGCGCCTGATCTCCAGCGAACTCTGGATAAGCTGAGGGATTGAGTTCGACAGCGACGTCTTCGGAAAAGTCCGCGCTGAACTTCTTCGTGTACACATTGAATTTCGTGGTCAGCACCGAGGCGGTGTACGCCGACACGTCGATCTTCACAGTGGTTTCGACGACAGCCTCCCAGCCTTGAGGCGCATTCCTCGGAGCCACGGCTCCAGCGATACGGTACGTGGCCTTGGGGCCCGGGCCGCCCGATGGAGCGTTCATCCTGTACCCGGGAACCACATAGTCGAGCGAGGTTCCGCCGGCCTTTCCGATGGATGTGCGGGCCAGCCCTGCAATGTTGGCCGCGACCTCGTAGCTCATGCTGATCGGCGTGGCGGGCAAGTCCGCGGGAAATGCGCCGGCCGCGACGGTGCTGTGTTCTCCCAATGGGCCGGGGAACAACCCCGGACCGGTCACCGACAGAAAGCCTGTGCTTCGGTATTGATACTGGAAATCGGGAGGAAGGCCCAGGCCCGAATTGCAGTTCGAGGCATTCAACCCTGCAGTCCAGAAATCGGCAAGGTGGCTGTCGAGCCGGTACGCATCGCACACCTGCAGACTGGCGAGCTTGGGTGAATCCGGTGCCGCAGTCGTCTCGACAAGCGCGAACTTCAGCACCGGCCCCGTAGACGCAGGCACCACCGCCGTGATAGTCAAATCCACCGGCACGCTGTCTCGCTCCCCATCGTTCACGATCAGGCGAACGATGTAGTCACCCGCGACATCCAGCAGAAAGAATGGTTTCACACTGCCCGAATCCGAGAGCGCCGCCCGGCTCGTGGCAGGCTTGGACCTCATTTCCCAACGGTATGTCTTGGTCTTGCCGCTCGCCACGGCGCTCGTGATGCCATCGAGGGTGAAAACCTGGCCCAGCGTCCCGCTGGAAGGCGCCGTAATCACCGCAACCGGATCGCCTGCCGCTGGCGCTGGTGATGGCGCCGGGGCCGGAGCTGGTACCGGAAACAAGAGGCCGCCTCCCGATGAACCACCGCCTTCGCCTCCGCATGCGCTCAGCAACACGAGCGCAGCACTGCTCGCCAAGACGTGCTTGACTTGTCTCTTCATATCTATTTGATCCCCCCACCCGAATAGAAATAATTCTCCAGCTCACAGAATCGTGGTTCTGGAGGCATCGCGAGATGCGACGGGGATCGTAGGCGACGTTACCGAAAGTATCCAAAGCTCCCCTATGCCGTCGGGGGTCGTCGGAACTCGAGAGCGCAGAGTACGCGGAAATGTGCAGGCAGGCAGGCCCGCGACCAGCTCAACCGCCGGAGGCCGTCACCCGTGCCTGCGCCACAGCCTCGTCCGCATCGTGCAGCGCCACGCGGAACACGCTCCCGCTGCCCAGCCGCGAGCGCACGCTCACCGGGTGCCCCAGCACGTGCGACAGCCGCGCGACGATGGCCAGGCCGAGGCCGAAGCCGTCTGAGGTGCCGGCATGGTCCGCCACCTTGTAGAACTCCAGGAACACGTCGCGCAGATGCTCGGGCGCGATGCCGATGCCGGTGTCCCACACCTCCACGCGCAGGCCGTCGCGCGTCTGCCGTGCGGCCAGCAGCACGCCACCTTCGGTCGTGTACTTGATCGCGTTGGCAAGCAGGTTGCCGATCATGCGGCGCACGCGGATGGGGTCGGTCAGGAACGAGCCCTCGCATGTGTGCACTCGGAAATCCAGGCCGCGGCTCTCGGCCACGGGGCGGTATTGCAACTCCAGGTCGTGCAGCAGCTCGGGCACGTCGACCCGCTCGACGTGCAGGCGCACCTGGCCCGAATCGATGCGGGCCAGATCGAACATCGAGTCGAACAACGCATTCACCGCGTGCGTGGCGCGCACGATCTTCGGCGCGAGCTCCAGCACCAGCTCGGGCTCGTTGCGAAGCCAGTCGGCGTACAGCGAAAGCGCCAGCACCGGCTGGCGCATGTCGTGCGCGGCGCTGGCCAGGAAGCGGTTCTTCATGGCCACGGCCGACACCGCCGCCTGCCGCTGCTGGGTCAGCGACTTGATCAGGATGTGGTTGTGGAACAGCAGCTCCAGGCTGTTGCGCGCCGTCTCGTGGATGTGCCGCCCGGCCCTCAGCAGCAGGAACCAGTGCAGGATCGGCAGGATGGGCATCAGGTAGCCGTACTGGAACTGCGGATGCTGCAGCGTGATGGACACCAGCCGCAGCAACACCGCAGCCAGCATCGTGATGAACAGCGTGTTGACGTAGCGCTTGAGCAGCGGCGGATGCAGCGCCAGCCCGTTGAGCGGAAAAGTGCCCACGCCGGCCACGATGAGCCAGCTCATGAACTGGTTGACCTGCGGCGTACGCTCGAAGAACAGCAGTACCGACAGCCCCCACACCACCGCGCTGGTGCTCCAGACGAAGCCGTAGCGCTCGGTGAACTGCTGCTGCGCCGCCGCGCTGCGCCCGGCATAGCGGATCGCATAGACCCGCGCGCCCCAGGCGCGGCAGGCGGTTGCGATCAGGCCGGCCATGAGCCAGATGAGCAGTTCCCAGTGCGGCACGTAGGCCCAGTTCAGGCCGACCATGGCAGGCATCAGCGCGGCCGAAACGAAATACGAGCCCTTCGCCGAGCGCATCAGGCTGCGGATGAGCTCGCCGCGTACCCACGATTCGGCTTCGTCGGCCGAAGCCGGGGCGGGGGTCATGCTGGCGATCGACGCATTGGCCATAAGCCGGCGATCTTAACGGCCAGTCCGCCAGTGTTTCTTGGGGTAACAATCGAGAATCAGGTCAACAATTGATGTGGTAACCAGGAAGAATTAAGTCGCATGCTGTCCCACGTCTACATCGGTGCGAACGACTTCGAACGCGCCTTCTCCTTCTATTCGGCGCTCATGGGCGAACTCGGCCTGAAGCTGAGGTTCCGCGACGACGGGAAGCCATGGGCCGGCTGGCAAAGCCCGGACACACCCCGCCCGCTCTTCCTGGTGGGTACCCCGTACGACGAACAGGCCGCCTCCCCCGGCAACGGCCAGATGGTGGCGCTGATGGCCGCCGACCGCGCCACGGTGGACCGCGTCCATGCCATCGCGCTGGCGCAGGGCGGCACCTGCGAAGGCCCGCCCGGCCTCAGGCCGCACTATCACGCCGACTACTATGGCGCCTACTTTCGCGACCCTGACGGCAACAAGCTCTGCGTCTGCTGCCACACACCATCGACTCCATGCTGAACAACCTGACTCCATTCCTCGTCCACTGGGCCATCACCGGCATCTCGCTGTGGGTCGCGAGCCATCTCTTTCGCGGGCTCAAGTTCGACAGCACCGGCGCGCTGATCGTCTCCGCCCTGCTGCTGGGCCTGGCCAACGCGATCGTCAAGCCCTTGCTGATCGTGCTCACGCTGCCGCTGACGCTGGTGACCTTCGGGCTCTTCCTGCTGGTCATCAACGCGCTGATGATCCTGCTGGTGGCCGCGCTGGTGAAGGGCTTCAGGGTGTCGGGCTTCTGGACCGCGCTGTTCGCGAGCATCTTCATCTCGTTGCTGAGCATCGTCATCGGCTCGCTGGTCACGGGCAGCGACCCCGCCGAGAAGGTGCAGATGCCGCAGAGCGGCAACTGGCTCTGAGCACCTGAAAGCTTGCACGCCTAGGCCAGCACCGCGCCGCCGCGCAGCAGTGCCTCGCGCAGCGCCGGCACCGCAACCGCGCGTACCTGCGCGCCCATGCCCTCGCCGGCCGCCTTCGCGGCCATGGCCGCGGCGATGCCGGCCGCATGCCCCACCGCCATCGAGATCGTCATGACCCGGATGGCTGCCAGCGCCTCGTGGCTGGCAGAGATGCCGCGCCCCACGCCCAGCGCGTTGTCGAGCGCGCCCGGAATCAGGCTGCGGTAAGGGATCTGGTAGGCATGGTCGTCGTCCATCGGCACGTAGTGCAGCGAGCCGCCCTGTGCCGGGTGGATGTCGATCGGGTAGGCGCCCGCCGCGATGGCATCGGCGAACTGCACCGGCTCCAGCAGTTCGGCAGCCGTGAGCACATGGTCGCCCTCCACCCGCCGCGTCTCGCGCACGCCCACCTGCGTGCCGAAGGCGCGCAGCCGGCCGTTTGCGCAACCGGGCACCGAGGCCGAGAGGAAGGCCGACGCCTTCCAGGCCTGCCGCCGCCCTTCGATCTCGGCGCCGCCGAGCGCCATGGGATCGGTGGCGTCGATGGCCAGGCGGCTGATGTTGAACCAGGCATCGTCCGAATGCGGAACCCGGCTGGAGTGCAGCGCGGCCCGCGCAAGCCCGCCCTGCGCATAACCCCTGGCTGCCAGTTCGGCCAGCTCCGTCTTCGACAACGCGCCAAAGCGCCCGAAGTCGATGGGGCCAAAGCGGAACATCATCGTGGCGGGCTGCAGCGCCTCGCCGCCGCCGAGTTCGAGAAAGCGCGCGCCCGCCTGCTTCAGCGCATCCATGTCGCCCGAGGCATCGACCAGCACGCCCGGTCGCACGGCCAGCACGCCGCCCTTGGTGAGCACGCGCAGGCCGGCGACGCGCCGTCCTTCGCATTGCACGTCGAGCAGGCTGGCATGCAGCAGCGGCCGCACGCCGGCCTCGGCCACCATGTCGTCGAGCACCAGCTTGAGCACCTCGGGCTCGTACTCGACGCGGTCCATGTGGTGCCCGGTGGACATCACGAAGCGGTCGTGCTCACGGGCTCCGCCGTAGCGCCGCAGCCGCTCGACCACCTCGTCGGCAAGACCCGCCACCACCTTGCGACCATTGCCGGTCTGCCAGCTGTTGAACTGCGCCACCGCGCCGGCCGTCGCATTGCCGCCCAGGAAGCCGTAGCGCTCGACCAGCACCACCGAGGCGCCCTGCCGTGCCGCCGCCACCGCGGCCATGGTGCCCGCGACGCCGCCGCCGCACACCACCACGTCGGCTTCGACGGCGTGGCTCGTTCCCATATCCGTGCTCATGTGCATGCTAGTTCTCGACCTGGATGCCGCGGCTCTTCACCACCTGCCCCCAGCGGCTGCCTTCGGCTTTCAGGTATTGCGCGGTGGCCTCACGGTCGCGGACGAAGGTCTCGAGGCTCAAGGCGTCGAAGCGCTTCTTCACCACGTCGGACTGCAGCGCCGCTGCGAGCAGCTTCTCGAGCCGCGCCAGCCCTTCGGCCGGAATGGTGCCTTTGGGCGCCACCAGCGTGGCCCAGCCCTCCACCTCCAGGCTCTGCAGCTTCAGGCTGCGCAGGGTCGGCACGTTCGCCAGCTCGGCCACCGGTTGGGCCGACGACACCGCCAGCGCGCGCAGCCGGCCAGAGCGGATGTGCACGATCACGCTCGGCAGGTTCAGGAAGCCCATCGACACCAGCCCCGAGATCAGGTCGGGCATCAGCGCGCTTTCGCCCTTGTAGGGCACGCTGACCAGCGAGGTGCCGGTTTCCTGCGCGAACAGCTCGGCCGTCAGGTGCGCCAGCGTGCCGGTGCCGCTGTTGCCCGCGCTGAGCTTGCCGGGCTGGACCTTGGCCTGCGCCACGAGGTCCGCCACGTTCTTCGACTTCGACTCGGCCGGCACCACCAGCACCAGCGGCTGCTGCGAGACCATGCCGATGGCGTCGAAGTCGCGCGCCACGTCGTACGTCAGTTTGGGGTTGAGCGAGGGGTTGATCACCATGCTGTTGCTGCCCATCAGCAGCGTGTGGCCGTCGCGGCTCTGCAGCGCCGCCATCACGCCGATGGCGCTGCCCGCGCCCGGCTTGTTCTCGACGATCACCGGCTGCCCCAGCTGCGGCGCCAGCACCTCGGCCAGCACGCGTGCCGAGCCATCGGCCCCACCGCCCGGTGCGAAGGGCACGATGATGCGCACCGGCTTCGCGGGCCATGCTTCGGTGGCATGCGCGCGGTGGCCGACGGCCATGGCGAGCGCCGCGAGCGAGAAAGTGGAAATCGCATGCCTGCGTGTGATGCCGCGCGTGGCGGTCGCTGAAGTCATATGTCTCGTTGCCTCTTTGGTTGTTCTGGAGAGGGAAACCCGATCCTAGGAAGCACCCGCCCGCCGGGCAAATACCAACATGTCGCAATCCCATAACATCGCGTTATCGAACAACGCCGTTTCTCCGGGCCAAGTCATGAACCTCCGACAGATCGAAGTCTTCCGCGCCGTGATGCTGGCGGGCTCCGTCACCGACGCTGCGCGCTCGCTGCACGTGTCGCAGCCGGGCATCAGCCGCATGCTCTCGCACATCGAGCTGCAGCTGGGGCTGCGCCTCTTCGAGCGCCGCAAGGGCAGGCTGCTGGCCACCCCCGAGGCGCAGGCGCTGTTCGCCGAGGTCGAGCAGGTGTACCGGGGCGTGGCGCGCATCGACGACTGCGCGCAGTCGCTGAAGAACGGCAGCATGCTCACGCTGCGCGTCCTGTGCAGCCCGGGCACCGGGCTCGACATGGTGCCGCGCGCGCTCACCGCGCTGGGCGAGGAGTTTCCCGACGCGCGCCTCTACTTCGAGGTTCTGCTCGCAAAGGAGATGGTCAAGCGCCTCGCTGCGCACGAGGCCGACGTGGCCATCTCGACGCTGCCCATCGACGACCCGCTGCTCACCGCGCGCCCCATCGGCCAATGGACGCTGGCCGGCGTGTTCCCCCGCGGCCATGCGCTGGAGGCGCGGCGCACGCTGGCCCCGGCGGACATCCTGAAGGAACGCATGATCTCCTTCAGCCCCGACACCCCGCAGGGCCGCATCATTGCCGACTGGTGCGTGCAGCATCGCTGCCAGCCCGACGCGCGAATCGAGGTGCGCGCCGGCCAGAGCGCCTGCGCCATGGCGGCGGCGGGCGCGGGCGTGGCCATCGTCGACGACCTCACCGCGCGTGGCTGCATGACCGACAGGCTGAGCTTCAGGCCGATCCGCAACGCGCCCTCCTTCGACATCTTCGCCGTGACCAACCACAACTTCGCGGCCTCGCTGCTGTCGGGCCGTTTCGTCGCGCACGCCGGGGCGGCGCTGCGGCAACTGAAAAAAGAGCGCGCCTGAGCAGGCAGCGCCATCCCATGTTCTACGGAGGGACAGCGCACGGCGGCTGCCTATGATCCGCCTCACCCGGCATACAGACCGGTGAACGAGGAGTCCCCCATGAAGATCGCCTTCACGTCGTGCATGAACTTCAAGCCCGGCCCCGACGGCTACCAGCACGTCTGGAACCGCATCGCGCAGGAGCAGCCCGACTACCTCTTCCTGCTGGGCGACCAGATCTACATGGACTTCTTTCCCAACCTGGGCGAGCCGTCGAAGTGGGATACGGCCAAGTTCGCCGACGTGATGCAGGGCAAGTACGAAGCACAGTGGAGCGTGCCGAACTTCAAGGCGCTGCGAGACGCGCTGCGCCAGCGGCAGGACAACGGCGGCGGCGTGTACGGCACCTGGGACGACCACGATTTCGCCTGGAACAACGCGCACGGCTCGGACGTCAAGCCGCCTGTGAAGCAGGCGAGCCGCAATCTCTTCACCAGGTACATGCAGATCGCGCAGCTGAACAACCCCGCGCACCTCGACCCCGCCACGGACGGCATCTACTACTCGATACCGCTGATGCACCAGCAGCAGCGCATCGGCAGGGCGATCTTCCTCGACACCCGCTGGTACAGCACGAACCCGGGCGACGCGAGCCCGCTGCTGGGGCAGAAGCAGCTCGACTACCTCAAGCAGGAACTGGCCGCCGAGCAAGGCTACATAGTGATCTGCGCAGGCACCCCGATCCGCGCGACCGGCAACGGCTGGATGCGCTACCGCGACGACTACGCGAAGTTCCGCGCGATCATCCAGAACCGCAACGTGATCTTCCTGACGGGCGACATCCACGAGAACGCGTTCCTGCCGCCGGCCGGCGAGACGAAGATGTTCGAGATCGTCTCCTCGGGCGCCTTCGTCACCAAGTACTACCTCACCGGCGAGCGCGAGAACTTCGGCATCCTCGAATACACGCCGGCGAGCACCGACATCAAGCTGTTCGACAGGCACGGACTCGAGCTGCACAACGTCATCGACAACACCACCTTCATGCACCGGGAGATCCGGTGAAAGCATCCGGCATCTTCCTGCGGATCCTGGCGACCGACGGTGACGAACGCAGCCGAACTCGGTGCGCTCGAGCAGGAACTGCTGGCCAACCCCGACGGCATCAGCCTCGAAGACCTCGACAAACGTGCACAGGCAAAGCGCCCCGGCGATTTCTACTACCGCAGCGGTGATCAGGTGCGCATGAAGAGCGTTCTCGCCACCGAGTGACCGGCGGGCCCTGCCTGCCCCGGACGGAGCTCCCGGCGTATTCTCGGCAGCCATGGGTTTGCGACGATGCTCCGTCGCATATCCTTGGACTGCTTTCCCGAGAAAGAAGCCCCTTGCCCCCGACCAAAGCCTCTGCCACACCGGTTCCGCCCCTCACCCGCCCCGCGACCATGGCCGACGTGGCCGCGCGCGTCGGCGTGTCGAAGATGACGGTGTCGCGCGCGCTCAACCGCGACGGGCGCAGCGACCGCGTGACCTCCGAGGCGCTGCGCCAGCGCATCCTGCAGGCCTGCGAGGAAATGGGCTATGTCATCGACCAGACGGCGCGCACCTTCTCCAGCAAGCGCTCGGGCTTCATCGCGGTGCTGATCCCCTCGCTCAACAACTCCAACTTCTCCGAAACCGCGCAGGGCATCACCGCCGCCGTCGAAGCGCGCGGCCTGCAACTGCTGCTGGGCTATACCGACTACCGCGTGGAAACCGAGGAGCGCCTGCTGCGCGCCATGCTCGCGCGCCGGCCCGAAGGCGTGATCCTCACCGGCGGCTCGCACACGCCGGCCGCGCGCGCGATGCTGCAGGCCGCCGGCGTGCCGGTGATCGAGACCTGGGACCTGCCGGCCACACCCGTCGAGCACACGGTCGGCTTCTCGAATGCGGAGGCGGCAGGCGCGATGGTTCGGCACCTGCATGGCAAGGGCTACCGGCGCATCGCCTTCATCGGCGGTACCTCCAACCGCGACACGCGCGGCGCGGACAGGCAGCGCGGCTACGCGGAGGCGATCCGCGAACTGGGCCTGCCCGATGGCCGCGTGATCAGCTTCGGCCAGCCGCCGATCTCGATGGCGCAGGGTGGCGAGGCCGTGGCGCAGTTGATTCGCCAGTGGCCCGACGTGGACGCGGTGCTCTGCGTGTCCGACCTCTCGGCCTTCGGCGCGCTGATGGAATGCCAGCGCCGCGGCTGGGACGTGCCGGGCCGCATCGCGATCGCGGGCTTCGGCGACTTCGAGGTGGCACGCGCCTGCCATCCGCGCATCACTACCGTGGCGGTGGATTGCGTGGGCATCGGCAAGGCGGCGGGCGAACTGTTGCTGCGCGTGATCGACGGCACGCGCGAGGGACATCGGCCGCCCGCCGAGACGGTGCTGATCCCGTTCCGCATCGAGCAGCGCGAGAGTTCATAGGCTCCTGCTTCAGGACGGCCGGCTCGCGGCCGCGCGCGACACCTGGTCGATGACCCGGCCCATGTGCCGCACGAGTTCGTCGGCCCGTTCCGGCGGCATTCCCGCGTAGCCGAGCACGAAGCCGTTGTAGAGCGCGCCGGCCGTGCCCGGAAGACAGAACGGGCCCAGCGGCCGCAAACCCAGCCCCTGCTTCCGCGCCGCCTGGCTCACGTCCACGTCGGAGACCGGCGCTTCGAGCCGCGCCGACAGGTGCATGCCGCCCGCGCCGCCCGAGACGGTGACCACACCCCGCAGGTGCCGCTGCAGCGCCGCCTGCAATGCCTCGCGCCGCCGGGCATAGAGCTGCCGCATGCGGCGCAGGTGCAGCGTGAACTGGCCGTTGCCGATGAAGTCCGCCAGCGCCGCCTGGTCCGCGAGCCGGCCGCGCATGCCGGTGGCGCCGATCGCGCCCAGCAGGGCCGGGACCACCGGCGCCGGCACCACCGTGAAGCCCAGGCGCAGCGCGGGGAACATCGTCTTGCTGAAGGTGCCGACATAGATCGCCGGTGCATGCGCGTCCAGCCCCTGCACCGCCGAGAGCGGAACCCTGTCGCTGCGGAATTCGCTGTCGTAGTCGTCCTCGACCAGCCACGCACCGGCCTCGCGCGCCTGCCGTACCAGCGCCAGCCGCCGCTCCAGGCTCATCATGGCGCCCAGCGGGTACTGGTGCGAAGGCGTGATGTAGATCAGCTTCGGAGGCGTGGCGCGCCAGTCTTCGGCACCGGGCGCAAGGCCTTCGGCATCGACCGCGATGGGAACCAGCCGCAGGTCGGCCGCCTGCAGGGCCGCGCGGGCACCCGGGTAGCCGGGGTTCTCGATCCACGCCGTGTCGCCCGCGTCGGCCAGCGTGCGGGCGCACAGCTCCAGGGCGCCCTGCGATCCGTTGGTGATGAAGACCTGCTCCGCCTCGCACCGCACGCCGCGCGACACGCGCAGGTATTGCGCGATCGCCTGCCGCAGCGGCAGATGGCCCTGCACGGGCGCGTAGTTCAGCTGCCGCGCGTCGATGCTGCGCCAGGCGCGCTCCATGCAGCGCCGCCACGCGGCCAGCGGAAACTCGTCCAGCGCCGGCACGCCGGGCCACAGGGGCAGCGCGCGGTCGGCTTCATCCGGTCCGCCGTGGGGGATGGAGGCGCGGCGCGACAGGGGCAGCGCCTCGGGCGCATGCGCCGCGTCGTGCCCGGCTGACGCATCGCGCGCCAGCCCGAGGCTCGCGACGACGGTGCCATGGCGCGTGCCGACGAGGAAGCCTTCCGCGCCCAGGTGCTCGTAGGCATAGAGCACGGAGTTGCGGGCCATGCCCAGCTCCACGGACAGGGTCCGCGTGGACGGAAGCCGCGCTCCCTCGGCGATCTTTCCGCCGAGGATCGCCCAGCGCAGGCATGCGTACAGCCGGTGCTGCCGGGTTGCGGGGCCCTGCGGCCCCTCTTCGCGCGCGAATGCGGCGAGCAGGGCGCCGTAGTCCATGTTGGTGGCTCCATCGATAAGGGCTGATCTGGGTCTACACATGATGCCACGCCAAACCTAAGGTCAAGGGTCGACTTCCTCCTCCACCTACGAATGAGCACATCCGCCACGGCCTTCGCATCGACACCCTCACCGCGCGCCGCCCCCTGGCTGCTGGGCCTCGTGGCGGTGGTCTGGGGCATCAACTGGCCGGTCGGCAAGGCCATGCTCGCCCACCTTCCGCCGGTGTGGGCCGTGACGCTTCGCACCGGCGTGGGCGCGCTCGCGGTCCTGCTGCTGTGCCTGCTCACGCGACGGCTGGTGCTGCCCAGGCGCGCGGACATCCCCGTCATCCTGAGCGTCGGCGTGCTGCACATGACCGCGTTCTCCGTGCTGTGCAGCATCGGCCTGCAGCACGTCACTGCCGGTCGCTCCGTGGTGCTGGCCTACACCACGCCGCTGTGGGTGGTGCCGGGCGCATGGCTGCTGCTGGGCGAGGCCCCCACGCGCTGGCGGCTGGTGGGCGCGGGCATCGGCCTCGCGGGGCTGATGCTGATCTTCAACCCGCTGAACTTCGACTGGCACGACCGCCGCGCGGTGGCGGGCAACGCCGCGGTGCTGCTGGCCGCGCTGTGCTGGGCAGGCAGCATCCTCTACGTGCGCGCGCACAAGTGGGTCACACCGCCCTTCGAGCTCGTGTTCTGGCATGCACTGCTCGCCAGCTGCCTGCTGCTGCCGATGGCCTTCGCGCTTGAAGGCGTTCCGCGCATCGAATGGAGCCCGGCGCTGGTTTCGCAGTTGCTCTACGGCGGCGTGTTCGGCATCGCGCTGGCCTCGTGGGCCATGACCACGATCAACCGCGCACTGCCCGCGACGACGACTTCGCTGGGGCTGCTGGGCGTGCCGGTGATCGGCATCGTCTGCTCCGCCGTGTCGCTGGGGGAACGCATCGGCTTGGCGCTGGTGGGAGCGCTCGCGCTCATCCTCGGCGGCATCGCGCTGGGGATGGTGCGCGGGAAGGGTTGAGCAGGCGAAGGCGAACCGGCCTACCGCTTCTTCACCACCTCTTGCGCGCCACGACGTAAGGGCGGTTTTCCTTGCCCTTCGTCGCGTGGTCTTCGACGGCAAGAATCTCGAAGCCCGCGGCATCCATTTGCTGCCTCAGTTCCGCCTCCCGGAAGGCGCTCGCGTACGGAGCTGCACCGATGGCGCGCATCGCGGGCAGCAGGAAGCGGATCAGCGGATTCATATCTCCGACACAAGGCGTCTTCGAGACGAACAGGCCTTCCGCCGCAAGCAGACCGTGAATGCAGCGCAGCGTGCCAGGCAGGTCGCGCACGAGGTGGAGATAGTTGAATCCCAGCACGACGTCGAACCGCGCGGCTTCCTGCGCGAGCGCTTCCGCCGTTGCGATGCGGAAGGCAAGCGAGGGCACGAGGCTGGCCGCGAGCTTCTCGTCGGCGATCGCGATCATGCCGGCGGAAATGTCCGTCGCGAGGCAGCTCCCCGCATCGGCCGCGAGCCGCAGCGCTGTCGTGCCCGTTCCGCATCCCAGCTCGAGCACCCTCGAATCCGGCCGCAGCAGCGCGCGGGTGCGCTCCAGCGTGCGTTCGTAGCCGGCCGGATCCCCGACCGCGCTCTTCGCGTACCTGCGTGAAGTCCGGTCCCAGAACCTGGCGTCGCTCGCTGTGTCCATGATGGAAAGATCATCGCATTCGCCTCCGGGCGGCATAATCGCGCCCCTTTTGTCCTGGGGGTTTCGATGGAACTGGAGATCGCGCAATCCACGCCAACCGCCGCCGGCATCGCGAAGTTCGTGCAGGCCCGCTACGACCTGGGCGAAGTGATCGAGAGCGAGTTCCTGCGGCGCAGCTTCAACCAGGTCTACAGGCTCGGCTTTGCCGACGGGCGCCGCGTGGTGGCGCGGCTCTCGGCCGAACGGCCGCGAGGCGATCCCAATGTGCTGTTCGAAGCGGCCGCGCTGGAGCACCTGGCCCGCGCCGGATGCCGCGTATCGCGCTGCCTGCCAGCCGCGAACGGCGAGGTCGCGGTGCAGGTACCCCTGCCGGAAGGTTCGCGAGCGCTGATGTTGTTCGAGCACCTCGACGGCGAGTTCACCGGCGACTCGGCCGAAGACATCCGGGCCTTCGCGCAAGGCCTGGCCACCCTGCACGTCGCGGGCGAGACCTACGAAGGCCCCGGCAGTGCCTACTCCCTCGACCTCGACTACCTCCTTCTACGACCGCTGCAGGGCCTGCTGCGTGCCCCGACCATGACCGCCGAGCTGCGCCCGCAATTCGAGCAACTGGGTGAGCGCCTGCATGCCGACATCTCGGCCCTGGGCGCGCTGAGGCAGGTGCTGTGCCACGGTGATGCCCACGGCGGCAACAACTTCATCGTGCGCAATGCCCAGGAGCAGTGCGAGGCCGTGTTCTTCGATTTCGATGAAACAGGCCCTGGCTACCTTGCCTACGAACTTGCTGTCTATCCGTGGCTTCTGCATCCACGCACGACCGATGGCGTGCTGAGCGACAAGGCGAAGACTCAGTGGAAGCACTTCATCTCGGCCTATCGCGAGGCAAGACCCGTCGCAGGCAACGATCTGGCCGCCGTCCCGCGTTTCATGGCGGTCCGGCAGTTCTGGATGCTGGGGGAGAACGCCGGACGCGTTCCTGTGTGGGGCTCGCAGGCAATGCCTACGAGCGGCCTCCGTCGGCAGCTGACCATGCTCCGCGCCTGGGAGAAGCTGGAACTGCCTCTGTGACCGGCGCCTGTCAGAAGTTGTGCGAGATGCCGAACTGCAGGCCCCTCGACCCCGCCCCCGGCACGCCGGCCGGCGACGAATCGCTGACGACATAAGCTGCGTTGCCCCGGTTGCGGATGTACGAGTAGGTGCCGTACAGCGCGGTGCGCTTGCTCAGGTAGTGCACGTAGCCGACGGCGTACTGCGTCGCGTCGTCGCCGTCGAGCCCCGGCCCCGAGCGGTTGGAGCGCGCCACCGAAGCCTTGATCACGCCCGGCCCCACCGGCACGCTCACGCCCAGCAGCGCGTTGACCTGCTTGTCGGTGTCGGCCTTCTGACGGTAGTAGTTGGCGTAGAGCTTCGCCACACCGAAATCGTAGGTGCCGCCGATGCTGGCCACGCGGTAGTCGGTGGTGCCGACCGGCGTGACGCCGTAGGCCGCCGCCACGTCGATGGTGCCGTTGGCCCAGCCCACCCGCGCACCGCGGTAGCGCGAACCCTCCTGGCCTTCGGGCAGCGCGTACATCGCCTGTCCATAGAAGCCGCCGAGGCCCTTGGGCAGGAAATAGCCCACCGAGTTGTCGGCCCGCGCCAGCGTGCGCGCGCCGCCGAGTCCGAAGGGCCAGCCCTCGACGATGTTGGCCGAGCCGCCGACACCCACAGTGCCGAAGGGCGAGAACTGCGAGATGTTCCAGAAGGTGGGCGTGTAGTCGCGCCCGAGCCGAAGCTCACCGTAGCTGTTGTGCGACAGGCTCAGCGTCGAGCGCCGGTGGAAGCCGGTGCCCTGGATCTCGCCGGTGTCGGGCAGCAGCGCCATCTCCAGCCAGAAGCTCGCGGCCAGTCCGCCGCCCAGGTCTTCGGTGCCACGGAATCCGAGACGGCTCGGGAAGATGTTGCCGCCCTGGTCGAGCGACTTGACCGAAGCTCCGCCGCTCTTCGACCAGGTGACGTTCATGTCCAGCGTGCCGAATATCTGCACGCTGGATTGCGCCGTGGCACTCGCGCCGGCCGCGAGGCAGATCGCGCCGGTGAAGGCATGCGGCAGCAAGCCGCGGCGGGCGATGGTGGTTGGGGGTTTGGTGGTCCTGATCCTCATGCTTGTCTCCTGGTTGTAGAAATCGTTGTAGTTCTGGCGCGTGCGCCGACGCACGGCGCTTGCGCTGCAAGCACCGTGGCGTGGGAATTCCGGAACGGGAAAGAAGGTGGCGCGGTGCGTGGCCGCGCCCCGGGGCATCGCCCGTCAGTCGATGCGGATGTTCTTGGCCTTGATCAGCCGGCTCATGGCCTGGGCTTCGCGGTCGACAACGGCGGCCGCCTCGGCGGGCGTGCTGCCGATGGGATCGAGGCCCGCGTCACTGAGGAGCCTGCCCATCTCCGGCGAATGCGTGATGGCGACGATCTCCTTGTTGAGCCTGTCGACGATGGCCTGCGGCGTCTTCGCCGGCACCCAGAAGCCCAGCCAGGTGAACACCTCGACGCCCGGATAGCTCTCGGAGAGCGTGGGCACGTTGGGCATGGCCGCGCTGCGCTTGCTGCCCGTGTACGCCAGTGCCTTCACGCGCCCCGACTTGATGTTGGGCAGCGCCGAGACAGGCGGCTCGAAGCCCAGCTGCACCTGGCCGGCCATGAGGTCCGGCGCGGCGCTCTGCTTGTAGGGCACGTGCAGCAGCTCGATGCCGGCGGCCTCCTGGAACAGCTCGAATCCGAGGTGCGAAGTGGTGCCCGAGCCGTACGAAGCGAACGAGATCTTGCCCGGCTCCTTCTTGGCCAGCGCGACCAGCTCGGGAATGTTCTTCACCGGCACCGCCGCGTTGGCCAGGATGAACGATCCGCCCTTGAGCGCCTGCGTGACCGGCACCAGGTCGTTCTTCGCGTCGTAAGGCATCTTCGAGAGCAGGAACGGCGTCATGGTGAACGGGTTGCTCGTCGAGAACAGGATGGTGTAGCCGTCGGGCGCGGCCTTGGCGACCGCGTCTGTACCGATGGAAGCCAGCGCGCCCGGCCTGTTCTCCACCACCACCGGCGTCTGCAGCGCGCGGCTGAGCCGGTCCGCGTAGGCGCGGGCGAAGATGTCCGAGCCCACACCCACGGGCGTGGGCGTGATGATCTTGATGGGCCGCGAGGGCCAGGGCGAGCCCTGCCCCCAGGCGGGTGCGAACGCGCTGGCCGAGACCAGCACGGCGAGCAGCGAGCGAGCGATTCTTTTCATGGTTTGTCTCCTGTATCTCTTCTGTGTCTCTTGTCCGCGCGCCGCATTCGGCGCGCGGCGGGCGGTCTTCTTCCGCAGGCGCCGGCGGCGCTCAGGGCAGCGGCGGGTAGGCCGTGCCGTCCAGGCCGGGCACCGGCACCCGCGTGGGGTCGTTGCCGTGCGCCTGCAGCTGTTCGACGGCGTAGTCGGTGACGCAGCCCGACAGCAGCTGGCGCGGGTCTTCCAGCACCACGCGCAGGCGCGTGTTCAGCGCGCGCCAGTCGTCCGGGCCGGCGATGGCCGGCATCTCTGCCACCGTTCGCGTGTCCGCGTGGAGCACGGGGCGGACGGTGGAGGAAGGCTCGTAGCGCGGATAGCCGTCGTACATCAGCGTGCCGAGTTCGCTCACCGCGCGCGTGTGGGCCCACAGCTGGCGCATCGAGGTCTCGAACGCGCGCATGGCCGTCAAATCCGATGCCGCACCGGCCGGGAACTCGGCGGCGTGGGGTGCGATGAAGAGCCGGTCGAGCGAGAGCGTGTGGCGCGAGGCGCCGAGGATCATGGCGGCCACCGAATTGGTGGTCCACGTCACGCCGGCGGTCGGCCTGCCCTGGCGCCCGATCACCAGCGCCATCGCGCGCGACCAGTCGATGACATGGCGGTCGAGCCAGCCGATCACGCGGTGACTGATGTCCATGCCGACCAGGAAGAAGGTGGCGATCATCACCGCGTTCATGGGAACCGTGGCACCGACGGCGGAGCCCGTGCCTTCCAGGTAGTGCTCGCGCATGTCCGCGGGCGTGAAGAGCTCGGGCCGCTCCAGCACGCGTTCGAGGTAGCGCTCCGTCAGCACGCACGAGTAACGGACCAGTTCAGCGATCTTCTGCTCGCGCCCGCGGTAGGCCGGCACCGCGATCCGGTCGCGCCACAGCGCCGCCGAGTTGGCCTCTCGCGCCACGCGCGTGGCCGCGACCAGCCGTTCGGCTTCCTTGCGCCACAGCGGTCCGTCGGGGTCGACCAGCCGCATCTTGAGGATCGACGCCACCGCCGGCCCGTGGTGCGAGATGCCCGCAAGCTCCTTGAAGCCGCGCGTGGAGAGGCGAAAGCCCTCGACCTCGGGGTCGCGGCCGTTGCCGGGGAACAGCACGATGTCCGCGCTGGTGGCCACGATGAGCGGATCACCCGCCGTCGCTGCGCCGGTCAACGCGGCGAGGTTCGCGCCGATGCCTTGCGGCCCGCCCGTGTAGGTTTCGAAGAGCCGCAGCAGCTCAGGGCTCTGATGCGAGGCGGCTGAATGATTCATGCTGACTCCTTGTCGGCGGTGAAGTCGAGGCGGTAGACACGGCTCGGCGTGCGGAACCGCACCTCGCCGCTGAGGCTGTTGGTCACGACCAGGTAGCGCCGGCCCTCCGCCTCGAAAAATGATGCGTCGGTGCCGCCGGAAGTCGGGAACTCGGCGACCGGCTCCATGCGGCCCTTCGTCATGCGCAGGATGCTCGACTGCAGCCGCGGAATCGGCGCCTCGCGCGTGCCGTGCAGGAAGTTGACCTGCACCAGCCGGCCGCCATCCGACGTCTCGATCCAGTCGAACTCGCGGCCGCCCGGTCCGCTGAGCACCTGGTGCTGCACGAAGCGGCCGTCGCTCCAGCGGTAGAGCACGGTGTCGTCGTGCAGACAAGCGAAGGCAAGCCAGGTGGAAGCTTCGGTCTCGAAGAAGCGGAAAGCCCGCCCGCTCTTGCCTTCCAGCTCCTGGAAGGGCTCGAAGGTGTTGCCGTTCCAGCGCAGCAGCTGCGAAGGCACGGCGTGGTCAGCATAGGCCAGCAGCTTCTGGCCATCGACCTCGAAGAATGCCCAGTTGTAGCCCCAGCCCGAGCGCACCGTCTGCAGCTTCTCGAAGCGCTCTCCGTTCCATTCGTAGATGCACGATTCGGCGCCCGGCGCGAGCGGCGTGTCGCCATGGGTCACGCCCTGCGCGAGCGCGAGGAAATGGCGCTGGCCGATCTCGAAATGGATCCACTGCTTGGCGGCCGATGTGGGGATGCGCTGGAAGACATCAAAGCGGCCGTCCACCAGCTCGAAGATCGTCGAGTGGGTGTCGAGCGCGTACGGGCCCGAGCCGGTGCGCAGGCTGGCGGCGGCGAGGAAGGCGCGTTCGCCGATGCGGAAGAACTCGGCGTCCTCGCCGCCCGGCACGGGAAGCCGCGCGTGCTCGACGAAGCGGCCGTCTTCCCAGCGGTAGACGAGCGCTTCCACGTCGCTGTTGCCCAGCGTCATCTGCGCGGGCTGCCCCGCGATGTCTTCGGCGAGCTGCGGCACCACGAGATAGCGCGTGCCGGCGTGTTCGAAGACCTCCGCGGCGCGCGCGCCGGAGGTGTCCAGTTCCTGGATGCAGTCCATGGTGGTGTCGGCCATCTTCATGCTTTCTTCAGAAGCCGAACAGGCGTGCGGGGTTGTCGGCCAGCACCTTGCGTCGCGCCACCGGGTCGGGAATCCAGTCGCCCAGCAGGTTCAGCAGCTCGCCGGTGTCGCGCCCGCCCTCCGGAATGTGCGGCCAGTCGCTGCCCCAGATCACGCGGTCGGGCACCGTCTCGACGATCGCCTGCGCAAGCGGCCGCAGCCGCGCGTAGTTGCCGTCCTTCGCGAGGCGGTACGGCCCCGAGAGCTTGAACCATCCGCGTCCGTCGGCCACGGCGCGCAGCAGGCGGTCGAAGTCGGCACGGGTGAGGCCGTCGCTCTCCAGCATGTAGCCCATGTGGTCGATCACGAAATCGGATTCGAGATCGGGCAGCACCGGGATCAGGTCGCGCACGACCCAGCCCGGCGTATAGAACTGCACGTGCCAGCCCAGCGGCCGGATGCGGCGGATGCTGCGCTCGATGTGGGCATGCAGCTGCGACGTGGGCAGCTTCTGGCGCAGGAACAGGTCGAGCCGGAGCGCGCGCACGCGGCGCACGTGCATCTCGCGCAGGATCTCGTCGGACACGTCGTCTTCCACCATCGCGACGCCGCGCGCGCGGTCTCCCGCCGCGTCGAGCGCATCGAGCATGCAGCGGTTGTCGGTGCCGTAGAAGCTGGGCTGCACGATCGCGAAGCGCTCGACGCCGAGCACCTCGAGCGCGCTGTGCAGCTGCGCGAGATTGCCGTCGGGCAGCGTGTAGTGCGGGTGATCGACGCGGGGATAGTGCTCGGCGGGGCCGAAGACGTGCACATGCGCGTCGCATGCGCCGGCGGGAACCTCGAAGGCCGCGCGGGTCAGGGTCTGCGCGTCGCGCATGGGCTTGGAGGTCAGGATCTCGTGGTTCATGTTCGGGACGAAGGCGGGAGGAAAAAAGGAAAACGAAGAAGTCGGGACAGGAGATGTCCTCTCAGGCCACCTGTGCCTCGGGCTTCTGCGCGGCAACTGCCGCATGGCCGGCCAGCGCATTGCGCACACGCTCCTGCATCGAGGCGAGGAGCACATCGGTGTCGATCCCCGTCATGAGGAAGGGCGCCGCACCGCGCACCAGCAGCTCGGCATTCAGCGCCGCGTCGGCGATACCGCCGATCGACAGCGGCTTGCCGGCGCGCGCGCAGGCCGCGAGCGCATCGTTCAGCGCCTGCTGCACCAGCTGATGGCGGTAATCGCCGGGCACGCCGAGTTCCGCGCTCAGGTCATTGGTGCCGATGCTCACCAGATCCACGCCCGGCACCCGGGCAATCGCCTCGGCATTGCGGATGCCGAGCGGGCTCTCGATCAGCACGTTCACGACCACGGTGTCGTTGGCGAGCCTGTAGGTCTCGGCCGCCGGAAGCCGGCGATAGCCGAACTGCGGCAGCACCGCGATGGCCGAGCGATGGCCGTGCGGCGGAAAGCGGCAGGCGGCAGCCAGGTCGGCGGCCTGATCGGCCGTCTCGACGCGCGGGAAGATAAGGCCGGACGCACCCGCGTCGAGCAGCCGGCCGATGGCGCCGTACTCGCGCTCCGGCACGCGCACCAGCGCCATCAGGCCGAGGTCGTGCGCGGCGGCGCAGATCGCGCCCGCCGCGTCCAGCGAAATGGTGCTGTGCTCCAGGTCGACCCAGATCGCGTGGTGCCCGCTGGCCTTTGCCAGTCGGGCGATGTCGGGCGTGCGCGAGATGCGGATGCCGAAGGCCGTCATCGGCTCGCCGCGAGCCAGCGCCTGCATCAGCGGATGGCCCTGGAAAGGTCGGGGTGCAGGGTGCTCCTGCGGCTTGTCTCTGCTTGTCATGCAGGCATCGTAGGCAGGCTGACTTATATTTGGAAATACCGTTTATCTTCGGTTTTCAATACTCGCTGAATATCATGGAACTGCGCCATCTCCGCTACTTCGTCGCGGTCGCCGAGGAGCTCAACTTCACGCGCGCCGCGCAGCGCCTGCACATCGCGCAGCCGCCGCTGAGCATCCAGATCCAGGCGCTGGAAGAAGAACTCAAGGTGCGGCTGCTGGAGCGCGACAAGCGGCGCGTGTTCCTCACGCAGGCGGGCCGGCATTTCCTGGAACGCGCGCGCGGCATCCTGCGCGACGTGGAAGCGGCCAAGGGCGAGGCGCAGAGCGCGGCCTCGGGCGATGTCGGGAGCATCGCGCTGGGCTACACGGCGTCTTCGATGCTTTCACCTGCGCTGCCGGCGGCCATTCTTCGCTTCCGGCGCCAGCACGCGCGCGTGATCCTGACGCTGAAGGAGATGACCTCGCTCGACCAGCTCGATGCGGTGCACGGCCGCGGCCTCGACGTCGCCGTGCTGCGCCGGCCGAACGTGGAGATCCCGACCGGCATCGTGGTCGAGGAGTGGTACCAGTCGCCGCTGCTGGCCGTCGTGCCGCGCGAGCACAGGCTCGCCGGCAAGCCGCTGCGCATCGCCGACCTGCGCGACGAGCCGCTGGTGATGTATCCGCGCAATGCCGGCATCGGCCTCTACTGGAAGGTGCAGGACCTGTGCGCCAAGGCCGGCTTCAGGCCGCGCATGGTGCAGGAAGCGCGCGAGGCGTCGACCATCGCGGGACTGGTCGCAGCCGGCGTGGGCATCGCGCTGGTGCCGGGCGATACGCGTTGCATCCAGCCGGACGGGGTGCTCTACCAGACGGTGCTCGACAAGGAGGCCGTGTCGAGCCTCTACCTTGCGCACCGGCAGGACGACCCGAATCCGTACGTGGGCCTGATCCTGAAGGAGCTTCGCGCAGCGTTGAAGCGCAGGACGGCGCGAAGCAGCGGGAAGCAGCAAGGCACTTAGCCTCGCCACCACGCCAGAGTACGGTCAGGCGGCTACGCTCTCCGCCCCCGCATCCGTAAAATCGATCAGCACCTTCATCGCCTTCTGCCTGTCGCTCGCCAGCTCGAAGGCCTGGCGCGCCTGCAGCATCGGGAAGGTGTGCGACACGACCGGGGAAAGATCGACGCGCCCTTCGTTGATGAGCTTCACCGCCAGTGCGAACTCGGCATGGAAGCGGAACGAGCCGCAGATGCTGAGTTCCTTCGCCACCACCATGTTCTGCGGAATGCTCACGTCGCCGCCCAGCCCCAGCTGCACGACCACGCCTCGCGGGCGCATCACCTCCAGGCCGTCGCGCAGTGCGCGCTCGTTGCCGGAGCATTCGAGCATCACGTCGAAGGTGCCCTTGTCGGCCGAATGGCGAGCCACCCAGGTCTTGTCCTGCGCGACGTTGATGGTGTTGTCTGCGCCCATGGCGCGCGCGATGGCCAGCGGCTCGTCGACCACGTCGGTGGCGGTGATCTCGGCCGCGCCGTGCGCGCGTGCCGCCGCGATGGCCAGCACGCCGATGGGCCCGCAGCCCGACACCAGCACGCGCTTGCCCAGCAGCGGACCGGCGCGCGACACGCCGTGCAGCCCCACGGAAAACGGCTCGGCCAGCGCGGCGAGGCGCAGCGGCACGTGGTCGGCCACCTTCACGCACTGCGTGGCCTCGCACAGCAGCATGTTGCGGAAGGCGCCCTGCACGTGCGGCGTGCGCATCGCGCTGCCGTAGAAGCGCATGTCGAGGCACTGGTTGGGCAGGCCCTCGAGGCAGAACTTGCAGGCGCCGCAGGGTCGGCTGGGGTTGACGGCCACCTTGTCGCCGATGCGCACGCTCTCGACGCCGGGCGCCACCGCCACCACGGTGCCGGCCACCTCGTGGCCCAGCACCATCGGCTCCTTGATGCGCACGGTGCCGAAGCCGCCGTTGTGGAAGTAGTGCAGGTCGGAGCCGCAGATGCCGCCCATTCCGACCTTCACCAGCACCTGGCCGGGGCCGATCTCGCCGGCATCCTGTTCGTCCAGGCGCAGGTCGTCGGGGGCGTGGATCACGAGGCACATGCAACGCAGACGCATGATGGTTCTTTCTGCTTCAGGTTCAGATGACGGGAGTCACGAGAGGCTGGCCAGCGAAGTGGGCCTCGAGGTTGCGGCGCACCAGTTCGCCCATGGCGCGGCGCGTCTGTTCGGTGCCGCTGCCATGGTGCGGGGTCAGCACCACGTTGTCGAGCGCGGCGAATCGCGGATCGATGCCCGGCTCGTTGAGGAACACGTCGAGCCCCGCGCCGGCGATGCCGCGCGTCTCCAGCGCCTGCAGCAGAGCGCCTTCGTCGACAGTGGTGCCGCGCGACACGTTCACCAGCCAGCCCCTGGGGCCCAGCGCCTGCAGCACCTCGGCGTTCACGATGCCGCGCGTGGCCTCGCCACCCGGCAGGATCACGATGAGCACGTCGCACCAGTCGGCCATGGCGCTCAGGCTGGCGAAGTGGCGATGCGGGCTGTCGGCCTTCGGCGTGCGGCTGAAGTAGCCCAGCTCCACGTCGAAGCCCGAGAGCCGCCGCGCGATGGTGCTGCCGATGCGGCCGAAGCCCGCGATGCCGATGCGCTGGCCGAAGACCCGCGTGGCCAGCGGCATGGCGCCCTTGGCCCAGGCTCCGCTGCGCACGAAGACGTCACCAGCCGGAATGCGCCGCTGCACCGCCAGCGTGAGGCCCACGGCGAGGTCGGCCACGTCGCCGTTGAGCACGTCGGGCGTGTTGGTCACGCGGATGCCGCGCGCGCGGCAGGCGGCGAGGTCGATGGCGTCGGTGCCCACGCCGTAGCAGGCGACCAGCTCCAGCTTCGGCAACGCGGCGATGAGCTCGGCGCTCGCGCCCAGCTCGCCGCGCGTGGCGATGGCGCGGATCTCCGGTGCGTGCGCGGCAATGAAGGCCTGCCGGTCGGGCGCCTCCCACAGGTGATGCAGCGTGTAGGCGGCCCGCATCGGGGCCATGTCCCACTCCGGGTAGGCGCCTGCCATCAGCACGTGCGGGGATGTAGCGGTAGCGGTCAAGCGGGTGTCTCCTGCGTGCAGAGGTTGCAATTCGATCTGATACCGGTAACTTTAATCGACCGCAGCTGATAACGCCAGCGGAGGTTTCACCATTGACTGATTTGATGGATACCGGTAACTTATGCCGCCAGATACGTACTTGGAGCCTTCTTTGAAACTGTTCGATCTTTCCGGGCGCACCGCCCTCGTCACCGGCTCCAGCAAGGGCATCGGCTTCGCGCTGGCGGGCGCGCTCGGCAACGCCGGCGCGCGCGTGGTTCTCAACGCACGCGACGCCGCGTCGCTCACCGCCGCCCGCGACGCCCTGCGCGCCAGGGGCATCGCGGCCGAGGCGGTGGCCTTCGACGTCACCGACGCCGCCGCGGTGGAAGCCGGCGTGGCCGCCATCGAGGCCGACATCGGGCCCATCGACATCCTCGTCAACAACGCCGGCATGCAGCACCGCGGCGCGTTCGCCGAGTTTCCGGTCGATGCCTGGCACAAGATCACCACCACCAACATCGACAGCGTGTTCCTGGTCGGCCGCTCGGTCGCGCAGCGCATGATCGAGCGCAAGCGCGGCAAGATCATCAACGTGTGCTCGGTGCAGAGCGAGCTGGGCCGCCCGGGCATCGCGCCCTACGCCGCCACCAAGGGCGCGGTGAAGATGCTCACGAAGGGCATGGCGATCGACCTCGGCAAATACGGCATCCAGGTCAACGGCCTCGGGCCGGGCTACTTCAAGACCGAGCTCACGCAGGCGCTGGTGGCCGACGAGGCCTTCACCGCCTGGCTCTCGGGCCGCACGCCCGCCGGCCGCTGGGGCGACGTGGAAGAACTGGGCGGCGCGGCCATCTTCCTGGCCTCCGACGCATCGAGCTTCGTCAACGGCCACATCCTGTATGTGGACGGCGGCATCACGGCAAGCCTGTAGCGCCGTGCCGCCTTCGCAGTTGCAGCCATCGCGCCGTCCCCTCGTGGTGATGGGCGTGTCGGGCACCGGCCACTACATGCCCGCCGCCCTGCTCGACAGCCAGTGGCTGGCGCTCGAAAGGCCGGATGCGAGCGAGCCCGACGTGCTGCACGCCGCCATCGACATGCCCGTTGCGCTGATCGTCGCCAACGTCGGCGCGCGGCTGCTTCATCGCCCGCAGGACGCTACGGCAAAAGTCTCCGCCTGACGGCCGCGGCGCTGCCGCACTGCACGCAGACCCGAACCAGCAAGGAAAAGCCCATGTTCATCCGCTGTGCGTTCTTCAAGGGCAAGGTCAAGGCCGGCATGGAAGAAGCCTTCGACCGCCATGTGCACGAGAAGCTCGTGCCGCTGTGGACCCGCTTTCCCGGCGCGCTCGAAGTGCGCGTGCTGCGCCAGCTCGAAAGCGATGTGAGCGACCCCGAGCTGGCGATGGCGGTGGCCATCCGCTGGGCGAGCCGCGAGGACATCGCCCGCGCGCTCGACTCGCCCGTGCGATACGAAAGCCGCGAGGTCTCGAAGAAGCTGTTCGAGATGTTCGACGGCACGGTCTTCCACACCGTGTTCGGCGCAGAGGAGTTCGCGCTAGCAGCGGCCTAGTTGCGGGGCAGCCTAGAGCACGTCCTTCAGCTTCGCCCGCAGCCTGGTGATCGCCTGGCTGTGCAGCTGACACACGCGCGACTGGCTCACTTCCAGGATGGCGCCGATCTCGCGCAGGTTCAGCTCTTCCTCGTAGTAGAGGTTCAGCAGCAGCTGGTCGCGCTCGGGCAGTGCGGAGATGGCATCCACCAGCTGGTGGCGAAAGCCGCTTTCGAGCAGTTGCTCCAGCGGGTCGTCGCTGCTGCGCCGGTCCTTGCGCGCGTCCTGCGAATGGCTGTCGAGGAAGCCGTTGTCCGCGTCGTCCTTCGAGAAGTCTTCCACGTACAGCAGCTGACAGCCCTGTATCTCCTGCAGCAGCGACTGGTAGGCCTCGATGTCCATCTTCAGCTCCCGGGCGATCTCTCCCTCGGTGGGAGCTCGCCCGAGCTTGTGGCCCAGCGCCTGGATCGCCTTCTCGATGCCGCGCGCCGACTGGCGCAGGCCGCGCGAGCCCCAGTCGCTGGCGCGCAGTTCGTCGAGCATGGCGCCCCGGATGCGCTGGCTGACGAAGGTCTCGAACTGCGCCCCGCGGTTGTCCTGGTAGCGGCTGGATGCGTCCAGCAGGCCCAGCATGCCGGCCTGTATCAGGTCGTCCAGCTCCACGCTGGCGGGCAGCTTGGACATCATCTGCAGCGCGATGCGGCGCACCAGCGGCTGGTGCTGCGCGAGCAGGTGCGATTTCTCGATGGTTCCCTGTGCGGTGTACACGGTGGTCCGTCCTTCCTTCCCCGGCTCAGGCCACCACGGCCTGCTGCGGCTCCGCCGCGGGCCATGGCCAACCGTCCATCTCGCTGGCGACGCGCCGGAAGTCGACCGCCGCATGGCTCGCGGGAAATGCCTCGGCGATGGTCTTCTTCAGGCGCCACGCGTCGGCGACCAGCGGATCGAAGCGCACCCAGCCCGCGGGCTGCAGCGACAGCGCGAGGTAGCGGCTTCCGGCGTGGGCGAGGTTGTTCATGATCTGGCGCGCGGACTGCACGTCGATCACACCGTTGACCATGAACCGCATCTGCTTCATGCCGTGCGCGCGATGCAGGTGCTTGATGCCCGCGTACGCCGAAGTGACCGAAGCGGGGTGCGGCTGCAGCACCAGCAGCAGGTCGTCCGCGCCCTGCGCGAGCGCAGACAGCCGGCCCTCGCGATCGAAGGCGGCATCGACGATGACGACGCCGTCGTCCCAGAAACTGCGCGGATCGTTCCCCGCGCCACCCGGCGCACCGGGCGGCGCCGGCAGCACGCGCACGCCGCAGGCCGCGCGCACCTCGGCGCCGTCGAGCGTCAGGCGCCCGCCGGCCACGTCGGCCAGGCTGCCCAGCGGATCGATGTCCCAGACCTCGCAGGCCGAGCCCTCGGCCGGGCAGTGCTCGTCGAGCAGCAGGACGTTGCGGCCCTGCCCCACCAATGCCACCGCGAGATTCATCGCAGCGGTGGTGCCCCCCGCGCCGCGCCCCATGCCGGCCACCGCGACCACGCGCGCCTGCGTCGGCGCGAGCAGGCGCCGGAGGCCGTCCGCCTGATCCGCAACCAGCTTGTTCATTGCGCCACCCTCAATCCTGCTTCTCCAGCTTCTGCGGCTCCCCGAGCGCGCGGGGCGCCTGCACGGGCGCGGTCGATTCGGTGCCCAGCGCATCGAGCAGCAGGAAGAGCTTGCCGACGCCCGCGAACAGCGCGCTGCCGCTCATGGCGCGGCCATTGCGCGCCGGGCGCCCCATGAGCTGGCCCATCAATGCGCGCGCACGGTCGGCCCATTCGCCCTCGGCCTGCAGCAGGCGCCACACGGTGGTGCTCATCTGGCCGGCGATCAGCAGCCGCTTCATGATGTCGGGGTCGCCCAGTTCGCCGATGCCGCCCACGAGCTGCACGCCGTCGCGCAGCAGGCGGAAGCAGGGCTCGGCGTCCACGGCCCAGCCCAGCCATTGCGCGAGCTGGTGCGTGGAAACCTCCGCGCCGATGTTCGACAGCGCGTGCGTCTGCGCCAGCACGTTGCCCGTGCGCGCATCGACCACGCGCGTGGCGACGCAGCGCAGCGCGGGCATCTCGTCGCGGGCGATGCCCGCCGCCATGGCTGCCGCGTTGAAGCGCAGCACCACGTCGGCATGCGCCTCCGCAAGCAGCGCCGCCTTGCCCCTGAAGCGCACCGGTCGGCCCTCGCCGAATTCGAAGTCCATGCGCGCCAGCGTGTCGGGCGAACCCGTACGCATGTCGATCACTGCAGTGGAGCCCGGCGCGCGCGCCAGCCAGCGCTGGCCCGCGGCCTGCCACTGCACCATGGCCTCGACGCCGGGCAGCCGGGTCAGCAGGTGCACCAGCGGCCGATGGCCGAAGTCCTGCTGGCGCAGCCACGGAACCTGGCGCGCGCCGGGCTTGCGCGCGGCGTCATTCGTGCCGCGCGTGGCGGCGGTCGAGAGCCACTGGTTGGGCGCCGACAGCGGCAGGCCCGTGCGGTCGGACAGCAGCAGGCTGCCGTGGCATTCGTAGGCGTCGCCGCCCTCGTTGGAGCGCAGCCCCACCTGCCCGCACAGCGCGAGCACATGAGCTTCGCAGCCAGCGGCCACTTCGCCGCGCGCATGCACCAGCAGGTCCTGCAGCACGGCCTTCTGGCCCGCTTCCTCGTCGCCGGCCTGTCGCCACAGCGCGCGTGCGCGCTCGAAACCGATCTGCGCGCCGGACAGCGCGCTCGCGGTGGTGGCGAGTTCCTGCGCATCGTGCGCCATGGCGCGGATCAGGTTCTGGTACTTCAGGCGCAGCAGGTCAGTCTCGCCCTTCGCCTGCACCACCTGCTGCGAGACGCCCGCCGAAGCGGCTTCTTCCTGCATGTCGCTTTCCGCGGGCACGAACAGCGGGCTGTGCTGGCGCGGCTGGAACACGCTGTCCACCAGCTGCGCGCGGTCGGCCTGCATCAGGTTCTCGGGCACCTTCTGGCCGCTGGAGATGTAGTGCACCGGCAGGCGATGGCGGATCACGGTGTCGATCAGCGCGCCGGGGTGCGTGGCCTCGTCCACCTTGGTGAAGATGCAGCCGGCCAGCTCGTTGCCTTGGCGATAGGCGTGCACCACCTCGTTGAGCGTGTCGCCGTGGCTGGTGGCGTTGAGCAGCAGCAGCTTCTTCACCGGCCTCGGGCTCTGGCCCAGCATGGCGATCTGCTCGGGCACCGCGCGATCGCGCTGGCTCATGCCGACGGTGTCGATCAGCACCATGTGCTTCTCGCGCAGGTCCTGCAGCACCAGGTGCAGGTCGGCGGCGTCCTTCACCGCGTACACCGGCACGTGGAGGATCTGGCCATAGATGCGCAGCTGCTCGTAGGCGCCGATGCGGTAGCTGTCGGTGGTCACGAGCGCGAGCTTGTCGGCGCCGAAGCGCATCACGCAGCGCGCGGCCAGCTTTGCGGTGGTGGTGGTCTTGCCGACGCCCGTCGGGCCCATCAGCGCGTAGACGCCGCCCTGCGCGAACAGGGCGTCCTCGTCCTCATGCACGGGCACGGCGCGGATCAGCTCCGAGCGCACGTAGGCCATGCCCTCGGCGTAGGTGCGGCCGGTGGGAAGCTTCTCGAGCATGGCCTTCGACAAGCGAGCGCTGAAGCCGGCACCGAGCAGCGTGCGCAGCAGGCGGCCGCGCACGGGGTCGCGGCGCTGCCTGTCGTTCCACACGACGCTGGCGAGCTGCTCTTCGATCATGCCGCGCATGGAGTGCAGCTCCTCGAGCACGGTGTCGGCGGGTGCAGCGGCGGGCACGTGGATCTGCACGGGCGCAGGCAGCGGCGCGGGAGCTGGAGCTGGAGCAGTCGGCAAGGGAGCGGGCGCCACGCGAACGGCCGGTGCCGCAACAGGGGCAACGGCTGCCACGGGCTTCGCGGCCGCGCCGCCCTGCAGCACGCCCTGCACTTCGCCTTCGACCATGGCGACGATCTCCACGCCCTCGGCGGTCGCGCGATGCGTGAGCACGATGGCGTCGGCGCCCAGCGCCTCCCGCACCAGTCGCAGGGCTTCGCGGCTGGTGGCCGCGACGAATTTGCGCGCGGTGGTGCGCACGTCGGTCTGTTGGGGGAAATTCAACCTCGTCCTCCGATGGCGGTGGTGATCTTGATGGTTCGGGAATCAGGAATCTCGGCGTGCGACAGCACCTTGAGCTGCGGCAGGCTGCGCCGCAGGAAGCGCGACAGCAGCACGCGCAGCGCGTGCTGCACGACCAGCACGGGCGCCAGGCCCATCTGCTCCTGCCGCACGATGGCGGCCTGCGCCTGCCGCAGCAGGTTGTCGGCGATGCCTGGCTCGATGCCGCTGCTGTTGGAAAGGGCCTGCTGCAGCACGCCGTCGAGCGAGCCGTCCAGGCCGATCACCTGCATCTCGGTGTCGCCCGGGAAGAGCTGCTGCGTGATCGCGCGGCCCAGCGCCAGGCGCGTGAGCGTGGTGAGTTCGGTCGGGTCCTTGACGGTCGGCGCGTGCTCGGCCATCACGTCGAGGATGGTGCGCATGTCGCGGATCGGCACTTCCTCGTCGAGCAGGTTCTGCAGCACCTTGTGCAGCGTGCTGAGCGACAGCACCTTGGGCACCAGGTCTTCGGTGAGCTTGGGCGCGGTCTTGGCGATCTGGTCGAGCAGCTGCTGCACTTCCTGCCGGCCCAGCAGCTCGGCGGCGTGCGTCTGTATGAGGTGGTTCAGGTGCGTGGCCATCACGGTGCAGGCATCGACCACCGTGTAGCCGTACACCTGCGCCTGCTGCCGCAGGCTGGCGTCGATCCACACCGCCGAGAGGCCGAATGCCGGGTCGCGCGTGGGCGTGCCGGGCAGCGAGCCCGTCACCTGCCCGGGGTTGATGGCCATCCACTGGTTCGGGAAGGCTTCGCCGCGCCCGATCTCCACGTCCTTCAGGCTGATGACGTAGGTGTTGGGCTTGATCTCCAGGTTGTCGCGGATGTGCACCACCGGCACCAGGAAGCCGACCTCCTGCGCGATCTTCTTGCGGATGCTCTTGATGCGGCCCAGCAGTTCGCCCTGCTGCGACTGGTCCACCAGCGGGATCAGCCGGTAGCCGACCTGCATGCCCAGCGGGTCGACCATCGCCACGTCGTCCCATGTCGCCTCTGCCGTCTCGGCCGAAGTGGCGGCGAGGTTCGCTGCCTGCGCGGCGGCCGCTTCCTGCGCGGCCTCCTGCTTCGGCTTGCGCAGCAGCAGTCCGCGCCCCAGCCACACCAGGCCGCCCGCGATCAGCAGGAAGGCCAGGTTCGGCATGCCGGGAATCATGCCCAGCAGGCCCACGATGCCGGCCGTGAGGAACAGCACCTGCGGGTTGGAGAAGAGCTGGCCCGTGAGCTGGCTGCCCACGTCCTCGTCGGTGGTCACGCGCGAGACGATCACGCCGGCGGCGGTGGAGATCACGAGCGCAGGAATCTGCGCCACCAGGCCGTCGCCGATGGCCAGCAGCGTGTAGGTCTTGCCGGCGGTGGAGAAGTCCAGCCCGTGCTGCACCATGCCCACCACCAGCCCGCCGATGATGTTGATCACCATGATGAGCAGGCCCGCGATCGCGTCGCCGCGCACGAACTTGCTGGCACCGTCCATCGAGCCGTAGAAGTCGGCCTCCTGCGCAACCTCGGTGCGGCGCTTGCGGGCCACGTCCTCGCCGATCAGGCCGGCGTTCAGGTCGGCGTCGATGGCCATCTGCTTGCCCGGCATCGCGTCGAGCATGAAGCGCGCGCCCACCTCGGCGATGCGGCCCGCGCCCTTGGTGATCACCATGAAGTTGATGAGCACGAGGATGATGAAGACCATCACGCCCACGGCGAAGTTGCCGCCCACCAGGAAGTGCCCGAAGGCCTCGATCACTTTGCCCGCCGCGTCGGGGCCCGTGTGGCCGTTCATCAGCACCACGCGCGTGGAGGCCACGTTCAGCGACAGGCGCAGCAGCGTGGAGAACAGCAGCACGGCCGGGAAGGCCGCGAAGTCCAGCGCCTTCATCGTGTACATGCTCACCAGCAGCACCATCACCGACATCGCGATGTTGAAGGTGAACAGCAGGTCGAGCAGGAACGGTGGCAGCGGCAGCACCATCATGCTCAGGATGAGGATGATGAGGATCGGCCCGGCCAGCCCCTTGAGCTGCGAGCCGGCGAACATGCGCGTCGGCAGGCGCATCAGGTTTGTCATCGCGTTCATGCGTGTGCCGCCGTGTCGACGGTGTATTGGAGTTCTGCGGGAACCGGCAGGTCGGTGGGCGTGCGCGGCGCTTCACCGCCTTCGGCCTTCCAGCGCCTGAGCTGGTAGACCCAGGCCAGCACCTCGGCCACCGCGGTGTAGAGGCCGGCGGGAATCTCGTCGCCCAGCTTCGTGTGCTTGTAGAGAGAACGCGCGAGCGGCGGCGCCTCGAGGATCGCCACCTTGTGCTCCTTCGCGAGTTCGCGGATGCGCGCGGCCACCAGCTCGGTGCCCTTGGCCACCACGCGCGGCGCGCGCATGCCGTTGTCGGTGTACTTGAGCGCCACCGCGAAATGCATCGGGTTGGTCAGCACGATGTCGGCCTTGGGCACCTCGGACATCATCCGGCGGCGCGCCATCTGCTGCTGCTGGCGGCGGATCGCGGCCTTGATGTGCGGGTCGCCCTCGCTTTCCTTGTGCTCCTGGCGAACGTCCTCGCGCGACATGCGCAGCTTGCGGTAGTAGCTCCAGAGCTGGAAGGGCACGTCGATCAGCGCCACGAGGAACAGCGTGGCCGCGATCAGCACGCAGTGCTTGGCCACCAGCACCATCGCATGGGGCAGCGCATAGTGCGCGGGCTGCGCCATGAGCGCCATCACCGCCTCGATGTCGCTCACGATCACCCACCACGCCACCCCGCCGATCAGCGCCGACTTGGCCAGCGCCTTGACCAGCTCGGCCAGCGACTGCGCGGAGAACATGCGCACGATGCCGGCCAGCGGATTGAGCTTGCTGAACTTGGGCGCGACGGCCTCGGAGGAGAACATCCAGCCGCCGAGCATCAGCGGCGCGGCCACGGCCGCGACCATCATCATCCCGAACAGCGGGCCAACGGCCATCAGCGTCTGCAGCGCCATGAGCCCGGTCTGGGCCAGCATGTGCGAGGGGTCGAACGCGCTGGCGCGCTCGAACTGCAGGCCGCGGCGCAGCGAGCCGTCCATGCTCTTGCTGAGCATCCTCGCGGTGAACCACAGGCCCGCGCTTGCGGTGCCCAGCATCACGAAGGTGGTGAGCTCGCGCGAACGGGCCACGTTGCCTTCCTCGCGCGCCTTTTCCAGGCGCCGCTCGGAGGCGGGTTCCGTTTTCTCGAGATCGCTTTCCTCAGCCATTCATGCTCCGAACCAGCACTGGCGAAGTACGCCTTGCTCATGGCCAAATTATTGAATTCGACCCCTCGGAACAATCTGCCGATCAGGGCCCTGATAGCCCCGCAATTCGGCCAATGAAAACGGCTTGCGGCCTCAGAAGCCGAGGCTCTCCAGCAGGTCGTCGACCTGCGCCTGGTCGGTCACCGCGTCGGGGTTTCCGGGCTTGATCTGCGGGCCGTTCTGCAGGCTCTGCACGGCCTCGTGGCGCTTCTCGGGCGCCGAGTTGTCGATGAGCACCTGCAGCAGTTGCGTCTCGACGTCGTTGACCACTTCCATCATCTTCTTGATGACCTGGCCGGTCAGGTCCTGGAAGTCCTGCGCCATCAGGATCTCCATGAGCTGCGTGTTGATCGCGCTGGCGCGCTCCGGCACCTCGTCGAGGTAGCCGCGCGTGTCCAGCACGAGCTCGCGCGCATGGTCGAGCTCGATGGGGTTCTCGAACCACTGGTCCCAGCGCTTGCTGAGGCTCTTCGCGTCGGTGGCGAGCGCTTCCTGCAGCGGCTGCGCCACGTCGATGGCGTTGAGCGCGCGGTGCGCCGCGCGCTCGGTGGTGGCGGCCACGTAGCTCAGGCGGTCGCGCGCATCCGGAATGGCCTGCGCGGCCTTGGCCACCTGCTTGTCGAGGCCCAGCTCGCGCAGGCCGTCGCGCAACTGGCGCGTGAGCTGGCCGATGCGGCCCAGCAGTTCTTCGGTGGTGTTGGCGGAGTCCGCGGCTCCAGATGTGTTCTGGCTCATGTCACGCCGCCTCTTTGGCGAGCTTCTCGAAGATCTTGGTGATCTTCTCTTCCAGCGTGGCGGCGGTGAAAGGCTTCACCACATAGCCGTTGGCACCAGCCTGCGCCGCCGCGACGATGTTCTCCTTCTTCGCCTCGGCCGTGACCATCAGCACCGGCAGCTTCTTCAGCTCAGGGTCGGCGCGGATGGTCTGCAGCATGGTCAGGCCGTCCATGTTGGGCATGTTCCAGTCGGACACCACGAAACCGAAGTTGCCGCCGCGCAGCTTCTCGATGCCGGCGGCGCCGTCTTCCGCCTCGTCGACGTTGTGGAACTCGAGTTCCTTCAGCAGGTTGCGCACGATGCGGCGCATGGTCGGGAAGTCGTCCACAACCAGGATTTTGATGCTCTTGTCCATCACGATATTTCCAGCTCCAACAGGTCGTTTTCCATTTTTCTCAAACTCGGTTCGCACGTTCGCCGAACGTGCGCAGGTGAGTCAGCACACGGCGGCTCACTTCGCCAAGGGGCGAGACGTCGTCCACCGCGCCCAGCGCGATGGCCTCGCGCGGCATGCCGAAGACCACGCAGCTGGCCTCGTCCTGCGCCAGCGTGTGGGCACCGGCGCGCCGCATGCGCAGCAGGCCCTCGGCGCCGTCCTTGCCCATGCCGGTCAGGATGATTCCGATGGCGTTCTTGCCCGCGTGCTTCGCGGCCGAATCGAACAGCACGTCGATCGACGGCCGGTGGCGGTTCACCGGCGGCTCCTGGTCGAGGTGGGCCACGTAGTTCGCGCCGCTGCGCGCGAGCGACAGGTGGAAGCCACCGGGCGCGATGTAGGCATAGCCCGGCAGCACGCGCTCGCCGTGCTCGGCTTCCTTCACGGTGATGCGGCACAGGCCGTCCAGCCGCTGCGCGAACGAGCGGGTGAAGCCGGCGGGCATGTGCTGCGCGATCATCACGGCGGGCGAATCGGGCGGCAGTGGCTGCAGCACCTCGCGGATGGCCTCGGTGCCGCCGGTGGAGGCGCCGATGATGATGAGCTTCTCGGTACTCAGCAGCGGGCTGCGCAGCAGCGATTCCTGCGGCGTGTCGCCGCCGGTGCGGGCGCCCGCGGCAGGCCGGGCGGGCAGCAGGCGCGCGCTGGCTGCCGTGCGGATCTTGCCCGTGATCAGCTCGGTGTAGCTCAGCAGCCCGTCGCGCACGCCCAGGCGCGGCTTGGTCACGAAGTCGATGGCGCCCAGCTCGAGCGCGCGCAGCGCGATCTCGGAGCCGCGCTCGGTCAGCGAAGACACCATGACCACCGGCATGGGACGCAGCCGCATGAGCTTCTCGAGAAACTCCAGCCCGTCCATGCGCGGCATTTCCACGTCGAGCGTGAGCACGTCGGGGTTCGTGACCTTGATGAGGTCGCGCGCGACCAGCGGGTCGGCGGCCGTGCCCACCACCGTCATGTCGCTCTGGCTGTTGATGATCTCCGTCATCACGCTGCGGATGAGTGCCGAGTCGTCGACGCACAGCACCTTGATTTTCTTGTTGACGCTCACTGGTTTCCTTTGTTTTCGACCGCCGGCGCCACGCGCGAGCCGGACAGCCTGCGCAGCAGCTCGCCCTCTTCGTGCTGCACCTGCCGCACCTCGGTCTGCGCGCGCAGCTTGCGCACGATGGCCTTGCCCGTCGCCGGCACGAAGCACACACGGCGCGCATGCGGCCCGCGCAGGTCTTGCGCGGCGACTTCGATGCGCTCGTCGCGCAGATAGCGCAGCACGAAGTCGGCGTTGCGGTCGCCGATGTTGAGCGTGGTCATGTTGGCCAGCACCGCGCCACCGCCGAACACCTTGGCGCGCAGCCGCTCGCGGCGTGCGCCCGCGCGCACCAGTTCGCGGATCAGCACGTCCATGGCGTAGGCGCCGTAGCGCATCGACTCGGCGGCATCGCGCGTGCCGGCTCCTGCCCCCGACTCACCGTCGTCGGGCAGCATGAAATGGTTCATGCCGGCCACGCCGGCTTCCCTGTCGTGAAGGCAGGCGGCCACGCAGGAGCCCAGCACCGTGCTCAGCGCGGTGTTGCTCGACGTCACGTAGTACTCGGAAGGCAGCAGCTTCACGGCCATGAGGCCGACGTCGCGGTCGAAGTAGTGATGGCTGGCCACCGATTCCGGCGCCGCCGCGTTCGGGTCCGTCATGAGGAAGCACCCGGCGTACGCGAACGCGCCAGCTCGTACACGGTCTGGCCCAGCGGCTTGAAGGCCTGGTTGACGAGCGACGCGTTCTCGGAGTGCCCAGCGAACAGCAGGCCGTCGGTCTTGAGCAGCGGCGCGAAGCGGTCGAGCACCTTCTTCTGCGTCGGCTTGTCGAAATAGATCATCACGTTGCGGCAGAAGATCGCGTCCACCGGCTCCTTCACGGGCCATCCGCCGTCGAGCAGGTTGAGCCGCGAGAACTTCACCAGCGCCGCGACCTCGGGGCGCACGCGCACCTTGCCGGCGTTCGCCCCCGTGCCCTTGTTGAAGAAGCGCCGCAACCGCTCGGGCGCGAGCCTGCGCACCTGCTCGGTGGTGAACACGCCGGTGGCGGCCTTGGCCAGCACGGCGGTGTCGATGTCGGTGGCGATCACGCGGGACGAGGCGGCCTTGTCGCCAAGGGCCTCCATCAGCGTGATGGCGATCGAATAGGGCTCCTCGCCGGTCGATGCCGCCGCGCACCACACGGTGACGGGCTGCTTCGCCTTGCGGACGTGGTCGGCCAGCGTCGGGAAGTGATGGGCCTCGCGGAAGAACGAGGTCAGGTTGGTGGTCAGCGAGTTGATGAAGAGCTGCCACTCGTCGCCGTCCTGGCGCTGTTCGAGCCAGTCGAGGTACGAGGCGAAGTCGGGCAGCTGCAGCTCCCGCAGCCGGCGCGAGAGCCGGCTGTACACCATCTGCCGCTTCTGCTCGCCCAGGGCGATGCCCGCGCGGCGATGGATGAGCGTGCGCACGCGCGAGAAGTCGCTGTCGGTGAAGTGGAACTCGGTTGTCACGGCCAGCCTGGAGGGTTGGCTTTCAATGTACATAGCGACCACCGTTTCCAATGGACCGATCAGATGCGCGAATGCCCCGCACTTCCGGCCTCGTTTTCGTCATGGTCCACCCGCGGCCGGGCTGGCGTCCTGCGCCCACACCAGTGCCGACAGCTGCGCCGCGTTGACCTGCGCCGGGCTCAGGAACAGGGCTTCCGACAGGCGCGCGGCCTCTCCGTCGTCGCGCTCGCAGCTCTCGGCGAGCGCCACGAAGGGGCCGTAAAGGCCGCCACGCGAAAGAATGGCCTGCTGCACCGCCTCGGTGAGCTGCACCTTGCGCAGCACGCCTTCCATCGAGACGCCCAGCAACTGGTCGAGCAGCGAGAACATGCCGGCCACGAAGAGGTTGTCGGCCTCGCTGGCCGGCAGCATGCCCTGCCCGACCA
Organism: Variovorax sp. 679; assembly: GCF_003952185.1. Taxonomy (GTDB): domain Bacteria; phylum Pseudomonadota; class Gammaproteobacteria; order Burkholderiales; family Burkholderiaceae_C; genus Variovorax. The sequence goes on from NZ_RXFS01000001.1 coordinate 580,706, forward strand.
GCTCGACGAAGCGCCCGCGCAGGATGGCCTTCTTCATCATGTAGGGCGAACCCGCCTTGTTGCTGGTGGCCAGCAGCAGCGACAGCCAGCGGTACAGCGGCGAGTAGCCGAGCATGGCCACCGCATGGCGCAGCGAATGGATCTCCACCGCCATGCCCACCGCGGGCGAGTTGATATAGCGCAGCAGGCGGTAGGTGAGCGCGGCGTCGTGCTTGAGCGCTGCCTCGATGACGCGCAGGTCTTCGTTGCGCTGGAGCATCTGCATCAGCTGCACGATCAGCAGCGCCTCGGGCTGCAGCGCGTCTTCGGTCTCTCGCACGGGCGGATTGCTGAACGCGCCGTCGACGAACACGCTCACGCGGCGTCCGGCGCAGGCGTCGAATGCGGCCCAGTCTTCCACGCGCGAGACGATGGGCTCCACCGGGGGGTGGCCCAGCTGGGCATCCTGCCGCAGCCGCATCACGGTCTCGGCGTCGTGCGCGCCCACCTCGAAGTGGGTGACGATGGAGCGCAGCTCCGGGTCTTCAGGCAGCCCGGAGGCGCCGCACAGCATGAAGCCGAAGCCCTGCTCGCGCAGGAACAGCACGATGGAGCGCAGGTCGGCGTCGAGCATTTCCTCGGCGCCCATGCACAGCACCACCTGCTGCGGCGGCAGCGACTGCAGGTCGCTCTGGAACAGCGCATCGACCGTCACGTCGACGAACAGCATCTGCGAACCCAGCAGCCAGCCGCCGGGCCCGGGATTGAGGTGCATGGCGAGCGTGTCCGTGAGCGCCTTGACGCCCGCGGCGCCGGACGCCTCGGAACCCTGGTCCGCGGAACGCCATGCCATGCGATAGCCGATGACGCGCCGCTGCGCGTCGAGCAGCATGGCGTAGGCCACGCGACCGTCGGCACCGGCCTCCGCATGCGCGGGTGCTTCGCTGCCGGTGTCTTCGGAAGAGCGACGGAAGAAATCAAACCGCATTCAGCTGTCTCCGTCGTGTGTCAGAGCGCAATGGCGTCCGTCCTTCGGGCCGCGCCCGCGAGTGCGGCCGTGCTCGCGGCCTGCGCGCGCTGGATTCGCGGCATGGCGCCCACATCGATGATGAAGGCCACGCTGCCGTCGCCGACGATGGTCGCGGCGGAGATGCCGGGAACCTTGCGGTAGTTGGTCTCCAGGTTCTTCACCACCACCTGGTGCTGGCCGAGAAGCTCGTCCACCAGCAGAGCGAAGCGGCTGTCGTCGGCCTGAACGATCACCAGGATGCCCTGCGTCGGGTGCGTCTGCGCACCCGCCACGTCGAACACGCGGTGCAGCTCGATGAGCGGCAGGTACTCGCCGCGCACGCGGATCACGTGGCCGTCGGCGGTGATGGAATGCAGGTGCTCCGGCAGCGGCTGCAGCGACTCGATGACGTAGCTCAGCGGCAGGATGTAGGCCTCGCTGCCCACCTTCACCGACATGCCGTTGAGGATGGCCAGCGTCAGCGGCAGCACGATGCGCGTGGTGGTGCCCTGCCCGCCGCGCGAATGGATTTCCACGTGGCCGCCCATTTCCTGGATGTTTCGCTTGACCACGTCCATGCCCACGCCGCGGCCCGAGATGTCGGTGACCTGCTCGGCGGTGGAGAAGCCGGGCGCGAAGATGAGCTGCCACACCTCGTCGTCGGGCATCGACTCGCTGACCGGCAGGCCCTGCTGCATGGCCTTGGCCAGGATGCGTTCGCGGTTGAGGCCGGCGCCGTCGTCGCTCACCTCGATCACGATGTTGCCGCCGTGGTGCTGCGCCGACAGCAGCAGCTGGCCGGTGGCGTCCTTGCCCTTGGCCAGGCGCACTTCGGGCGTCTCGATGCCGTGGTCGAGGCTGTTGCGCACCAGGTGCGTGAGCGGGTCGACGATGCGCTCGATGAGCCCCTTGTCGAGCTCGGTCTCCTTGCCGTAGGTGTCCAGGCGAACCTGCTTGCCGAGCTTGGCGCTCACGTCGCGGATCACGCGCGGGAAGCGGCTGAACACGTAGTCCATCGGCATCATGCGGATGGACATGACCGATTCCTGCAGGTCGCGCGCGTTGCGCTCCAGGTGGCCCAGGCCGCTGAGGAAGCGCTCGTAGGCCACCGGATCGAGCATGGTCGCGGCCTGCGTGAGCATCGACTGCGTGATGACCAGTTCGCCCACGAGATTGATGAGCTGGTCGACCTTCTCCACGTCGACGCGGATCGAGCTGGACTCCTTCGCGCCAGCGGGCGAGCCTGCCGGCGCGGCGGCTGGAGCCGCGGCGGAAGCGGCCTGCGGCTTCGAGGCCTCGACGGGTACGGGCGCTTCGGGCACAGGTGCCGGTGCCGGGGCTTCGACCACGGCGGCCGCAACGGCTTCATGCGTGATGTCGATCTGAGACTCGTCGATGACGAAGCAGCAGACCGCGACGATGTCGTCGGGCGAACAGGTGGTTTCCAGCAGCACGGTCAGCTGGTCGTTGCTGCGCGTGCGCGAGAGCACCTTGCCGAGGTTGCCGAGTTCGCCCGCGAGCAGGTCGCATTCGCTGTCCGACAGGCGCGCGAAGCGGATGCGCAGCGCACCGCTGCCGCCGGCACTGGCCGTTGCCGCCGGGGGCTCCGGGGCGGCCACCGGCGCGGGGGCCGGAGCGGGCGCCGGTGCCGGAGCAGCGGCGCTGGCGTCGCCGCTTTCGAGCGCGAGTTGCTGAAGCACGCCACAGATGTGCGCGACCATGTCCGGGTCCGGCTCCTTGCCGGCCTGGTAGGCAGTGAGTTGTTCTTGCAAGGCGTCCTTCGTTTCAAGGAATGCATCGATCATCCGGCCGGTCAGGCGCAGCTGCCCGTGGCGGGCGCGGTCCAGGAGCGACTCGAGAACGTGCGTGGTGTTGGTCAGGGCGGTGAAGCCGAAAGTCGCGGCGCCGCCCTTGATGGAATGCGCGGCGCGGAATATGGCGTTGAGCTGCTCGTTGTCCGGCGCGTCGAGGTCGAGCTCCAGCAGGAGCTGTTCCATCTCTGCGAGCAGTTCGACGGCTTCGACGAAGAAGGCTTGGGTGAATTGGCTGAGGTCCATCTCTTGAGCTCTTGTTGTTTTGTTGTCACGGCGCCTTCGCGGCCGCCTTGCCGATGCGCATGCCGGCAGGCTCGACGCTGTTCTCGCGCTCGATGCGCTCCTGCGTGCGGTGGTTCAGCAGGATGATGCTGATGCGGCGGTTGATGGGGTTGCGCGGGTCGGCCTTGTCCAGGTGCATGCTGTCGGCCAGCCCGATCACGCGCAGCACCTTGCCGTCAGTCATGCCGCCCGCCACGAGTTCGCGCCGCGAGGCGTTGGCGCGGTCGGACGAGAGCTCCCAGTTGCCGTAGGAACGGTCGTTGGTGTAGACGATGGCGTCGGTGTGGCCCGACAGCGTGATCTTGTTGGGCAGGCCGTTGAGCGCGGGCGCAAGCTCCCGCAGGATGGCGCGCATGTGCGGCACCACGCGGGCGCTGGCCAGCTCGAACATGGGCCGGTTCTCGGTATCGACGATCTGCAGTCGCAGGCCTTCGGTGGTGATGTCGATCAGGATCTGCGAGCGGAACTGCTGGAACACCGGGCTCTTCTCGATCAGCTCGTCCAGCTTCTTCTTCATTTCGGCCAGGCGTTCGGCATCGGCCTGCTCCTCGGCGTCGGCCTGTCTGACCTCGCCCTCGACGTGCATCACGTCGGCGCCGCCGCCGGGAATCATGCTGGTGCTGAGGCTGGACTTGTCGCCGCCGCTCAGCGCCACGCGCAGCGGCATGCGGAAGTGCTCGGCGATGCCCTCGCGCTGCTTCGGGCTGGAGATGGACAGCAGCCACATCACGAGGAAGAAGGCCATCATGGCCGTCATGAAGTCGGCATAGGCGATCTTCCAGCCGCCGCCGTGATGGGCACCACCGCCGCCCTTGTGGACGTGCTTGACGATGATCCGTGGCTTGCCGTCGTCGCTCATGTTCGCTCGTTCGTTCGCTGCTTCACTCGCCGCGCGGGCGCGTCAGCGCGCCTTGACTTCCCGGACGTGGTCGTCCAGTTCGGTGAAGGACGGGCGCTCGGTGGAGAACAGCACCTTGCGGCCGAACTCGACCGCGAGCTGCGGTGCATAGCCGTTGAGGTTTGCCAGCAGCGTCACCTTGGCGCACTGGTAGATCTTCATGCCCTCTTCCACCTTCTGCTCGATCAGCGAGGCCAGCGGCGAGACGAAGCCGTAGGCCAGCAGCACGCCGAGGAAGGTGCCCACCATGGCGTGCGCGATGAGCGCGCCCATCTCCGACGGCGGCAGGTGGGCGGAGCCGAGCGCGTGCACCACGCCCATCACGGCCGCGACGATGCCCAGGGCGGGCAGCGCGTCGCCCACGCGCGAGAGGCTGTGGCCGGGCACTTCGGCCTCGTGGCGGATGGTTTCGATCTCGTGGTCCATCAGCGCCTCGATCTCGTGCGCGTCGGTGTTGCCGCTGATGACCAGGCGCAGGTAGTCGCACAGGAAGACGGTGATGCCCTCGTGCGCCAGGATGTTCGGGTAGCGCTGGAAGATCTCGCTCTGGGACGGATCCTCGACGTCGGACTCCAGCTTCATCATCCCTTCCTTGCGGGCCTTGGCGAGCAGCTCGTACAGCAGTGCGAGCAGGTCCATGTAGAGCTGGCGGTTGTGCTTGGAAGTGCGCAGCAGGAGCGGCAGTTCCTTGATGGTGGCCCTGATGGTCTTGCCGTTGTTGCCGGCGATGAACGCGCCCAGCGCGGAGCCGCCGATCATGAGCAGCTCGACCGGCTGGAACAGGACGCCGAAGTGCCCGCCCATGAGGCCGTAGCCACCGAACACGGCACCTATCACCACGAGATATCCAACCAGAACCAGCACGCGCTTCCCCTATCGCCCATAGGGCGTCGAACCAAAAAAGCCCTGGCCCGCGGTCTTCGCGGGCGGGGGACACTCTTCCTAGACGGCGCCGCCGATCTCCATGCCGGGCGCCACCGCGACCAGCCCGCCGCGGCGCCCTTCAGTGACCTTGCCGGGCTTGCGCGCCTTGCCCGCGCGCGAAGGCGGGCGGCACAGCACGCACACGTATCCGTTCTTGTTGTCGTGCGCATGCGCCACGAAATGACCGCCGCACCGGCAGCAGGTGCTCAGCTGCAGCATGTCGCTGTCGAAGAAGCGAACCATGGTCTCGGCACGCGTGAAGTCGAGCACCACCTCGCCGCCATTGGCCTCGACCTGCTCGGTGTAGAGGCGATAGGCCTTGATGAGCGCGGGCAGTTCGTTCTCGTCCGCCTCGTCGAGCATGAAGCGGTAGATGTTGTAGAACATCGACGAGTGGATGTTGGCCAGCCACGTCATGTACCAGTCGGTGGAGAACGGCAGCAGGCCCTTGGGCGGGGAAACGCCCTTGAGTTCCTTGTACAGGCGGATCAGCCGCTCGCGGCTCAGCGTCACCGCGGCCTCCAGGAACTGCAGGCGCGCACCGAGCCCGATCAGCTCGATCGCCAGCTGGACCTGGCGCACCTCGCCCAGGACGCTCTTGCCGGTCACGCCGCGCTCGCTCCGCGCATCGGCGCCTGCGATTGAGCCTGGGCCTGCGCCTGTCGCGCGGCCATCAGTATCGACATGTGCGCCTGCTGCAGCGCGGGCTCCTTGCCCTCGCCGACCACCGCGAACATCGGGCGGTCGTCCAGCCGGAAGCTGCACAGGAGGAAATTGGAGGCGGCCAGCTTCACGATCTGGCTGAGCGACATGTTCGCCAGCAGATCGGCCAGTTCGCGGCCCACGCCGAGGCGGAACATCGCCTCGGCCCGGTCCTGCTTGACCAGCTTCTGCGCCAGCAGCATATAGGCCAGATTTATCTCGCCGATTTCCCTCGAAATCGCGCCACTGACGGTGATGTTGCAGTTTTCCACGTCTGATCCCATTTCCGATTCAAAGCTCACTTCGTGCTCCTAACAATCGTGTATACATTATATACACAAAGTTTTACATGTTGAAGTGTTTTGTATGACAAGAGGATAAAAAAAGTAGGAGACGTCTGACGAGCTACGCCTGACTTCCCTGTGAAACGTGTGGTTTACAAACGCCAGCCTTCGGAGTAACAAATGTTACTTTGGCAACTTTTTCGGGCTGTAATTTATTCATCAACAACATTGAATTAACAAATACTATGGGTTCATTTCACTTCGATGAAAAACCGTTCGAGTGAATATCTCGATTCATGATTTCACATTGGTCTATTTGGGCGACTGGTCGCCTGCACGACCTTCGAGACCGTAGATCCAGGCCATCACCTCCGCCACCGCGAGGTACAGCTGCGGCGGAATCTGCCGGTCCAGGTCGACCTGCATGAGCAGCTTCACGAGGTCGGCCGACGAGTGCACATACAACCCGTGCTCGCGCGCCTCGCGCATGATCGATTCGGCGACCACGCCATAACCCTTGGCCACCACGACCGGCGCGCGCGTCTTGTCCGCATACGACAGGGCGACGGCGCTGCTGCGGTTGTCGAGCGCTTCGTGCATCCCGTTCATGCCGCCTCCTTCGCCGCGACCAGCACCTGCTGCAGCTGGAGGCCCGCTGCGTCGAAGCGCTTCGCGAGCCGGCCGGTGTCGCTGCGCAAGCGAGCCGTGGTGGAGGCCTCGCGCGCAAGAAGATGCGCCTGCACGGCGGAGCCTTCGAGGCTCAGGCGCAGATCGACCTCACCGAGTTTCGGCAGCGCGAGCGACACCGTGGTCGACCAGCGGCGAGCGCCCGCTTCAGCTTCCGGCGTTGCGCCGCCGCGCGCATCGGGCTGTGCCTGCTCTTCCTCGACGGACCAGCTCATCGGCACGTCGGGCCAGGCTTGTCCGTTCCAGCGGAAGACGCCGCCTGCCAGCAGGTCGAGCTGCTGGTGCACGATCGTGACGGCTTGCGGATGAATCACCTCGGCGCCGCGCGACGCCGGCGCGGCGGAGGTGCTGTCGACCTGGCGAGCGGATTCGCCCGCACGGTGCGCGGGTATCGAGTCGGAGGCAGCGCCGGACGCCGCGCTTTCGGGCTGGCGATAGGCGGCCTGCACGCGAGCGGCATCGTGCGTCGCGGCCTGCCCCGAAGCCTGGGCGCCGTCCTGCGGCAGGGCATCGGCAACAGACGCCTGCGGCACGGACGCGCTCGCCACGCCTTGTGCATTGCCTTGCGGCGCCGATGCCCCGGCCTGTGCCGGCACACCGAACGACGGCAAGGCATCCGGCACGTCCGCGAGGGCCGGCACCGTTCCGGCCGCCGCGGCCATGGCCAGCGAGGCCGGCGCATTCGCCTCCGCCTTCACAGCCGGCAGCACCGGCATGGGCACTGCCCAGCGCCCCTGCGGCTCCTGCTTCATCTGCTCGAGCGTGCGGCCGCCGGCCGCGAACGACGCCAGGTGCGATTCATAGAAAAGGCCGCTGTCCGACACCGTCTGCGCGAGCACGCCAGCCAGCACGGCCGGGTTCGCGGGTTGCGCACGCGACGGCACCAGCGGCACCAGCGGCGCCGCGCCGCGCACCGGCCCCGGCTGCGCCTGCAGATCGGCCAGCACGGCGCCGATGACGCGCGCCGCCACCGACAGCCGCGCGGACATCGATGGTGCCGCCCCCGAGGCGGCATGCGGCGTGCCGCCGGTTACCGCGCCCGGAATCTGCCTGTCGAGCGCGGCATTGGAAGGCAGCCGTACGTCGTTCTCGATCCTGCCGATCGCCGCCGCCGGACCGGGTGCGCCGATCGTGGCCTCGGGCTTGATGCCGAGCACGTCGAGCCGCGGCGCCAGCCTTGCGGCCAGCAGTGCGTCGAGCAGTCCGGCGAGTCCTGTCATGGTGCGGTTTCTTCAGCGTGTCGCGTTCGGTCGACGGGCGCGCTCAGTGCGACGGCCCGTAGGCCCTGCCGAGGTTCTTCTGCTGGGTCAGGTAACCCATGCGGCCGATCAGGTCCTCGAGCTGCGGCTTGATGAGCCCCGACACCTCGGCCTGGTCCGCGCGGATGCGTTCCAGCAGGTCGAGCACGTGCTCGACCTGCGTCTCGTCCAGCGACTCGTGCGGCTCGATGGCGCGCAGGCGGTCCACCATGGCCGAGCAGCGTTCCTCGAGCGCCGGGAGCCGACCCCATTCCTTGGCACGCGCCAGCACGAGCATCGACGCGACGCTGGTGGCCAGCTCTTCGTAGCAATGAACTACTTCACTCCGGAATGCCATGTTTTCCTGTTTCTCTTGCGATTGCATTTCAGCTGCGACCCCGGTCATCAATCTCCCGCCAGGCGGAAGCGACGTTCTCGAGCAGCCGGTCGGCCTCGTCCAGGGCCTGCACGTCGTTGTGCAGGTTGGCCCGGAACAGCCGCTGGACGATGTAGTCGTACAGCGCCGACAGGTTTCCCACGAGTTCGGCGCCGGCTTCGCCGGCCGCCTTGGCATCGAGCGCGGCCTTCAGGCCGTTTTCGACGATGCCGATGGCCTTGGAGATCGACATGCCCTTGGCTTCGATCTCGCCGGTCGCCATGTGATGGCGGGCCATGCCGATGGCGGTCTTCGCGCCATCGAAGAGCATCACGATGAGCTGGTGCGGCGACGCGCTCATCACGCTGGTTTCCACGCCGACGCGGGCATAGGCACCGGCGCCGGTACGCATGTTGTGGGAGGTGTACATCCGCTGGTCTCCGGGTCTGCTTCTTCTTCCTGTATGCCTGCCTGCTTACTTGCTGCTGCTGCTCGACATCGCCGCGAACTGCTGCGTGAGGTAGGTCTTCGTGCTGTTCAGCTTGCTCATGAGCACATCCAGCTGATTGAACTGCGCGCGATAGCGGGCGACCGTGGCATCCACGCGCAGCTGCATCGCGTCGTACTGGGTGTCGAGCTCCTTGATCGTCGCGGTCACGCCGTCGCTCGCAACCTTCAGGGAGCCCTTGGTGACGTCGTCCACCAGTGCGTCGATCTGCTTGCCGTAGCCGGCCGTGCTGCCGGTGGCGCTGGAGAACAGGTTCGCCACGCCCTTCAGGTTGCCGGCGAGGGCCTTGTCGAGCTTGTCGGAGTCCACGGCCAAAGTGCCGTCTTTCTGGAAGGCAACGCCGATCTCGGTGAGCACCTTCATGTCGTTCGCGCCGCCGGCCTGTGGCGTGATGAGCGCCTGGCGAATGCGCGTCTGCAGGTTGCGCAGCGTGCTGTCGCCCACCAGCGCGGCGCCGGTCTTGGTGTTGGTGTCGTATGCGGTCAGCGTCTTGGCGGTGCTCTGCAGGGCGTTGTAGGCCTTCACGAAGTCGTTGATCGCCGTCTTCGCCGACGCCGAGTTCTCCTTCATCGAAAGGCCGGTCTTGCCGGTGTTCACCAGCGTCAGCGTGGCGCCCTGGATGGCTTCCTTCACGGTGTTGGTCGCGCTGATGACGTCGATGCCGTTGACGTTGAGCTTCGCGTTCTGCGCCGCCGCCGTCTGCTTCAGGTTCTGCGTACCGGCCGGGTCGTTGTTCAGCAGGTTCTGCAGCGCCGCGTCGCCGTCCACCGAAATGCGCATGCTCGACTTCTCGCCGGTCGCCGTGGAGGTCAGCACCAGGCGGTTGGGCGATCCGCTGCCGTCGTTCACGATGGTGGCGGTCACACCGGCCTTCGCGCCGTTGATCGCATTGCGGATGCCTTCCAGCGTGTTGTTGGTCGGATCGATGGTGATCGACTTGGCGGTCTGGCTCGCATCCGCGGTGAACGTGGAGCCGGTGTACTTGCCCGTCGCGGCGTCGAAGGTCCCGCCCGTGATGGCGCCGAAGTCGATGGTGATCTTGCCGTTGCCGATCGCGGTCTTCGAGCTGGCCTGGCCCGCCGTGATCACGGTCTGCGCCTGCGCGAGCTGCGACACGTCGATGGTGTAGTTGCCCGCGGCGCTCACGTCCGTGGCGGATGCCGACAGGATGCCGCTGACGGTCGGCGTGCCCGTCACGCTCTGGAACAGCGTCGGGTCGCCCAGCTTCTTGGCGGCCGTCTGCAGCGTGGCGAGGGCACTCTGGATAGAGCCGTAGGCCGACAGCTTGCTCGTGTAGCTCTTGGCCTTGTCCTGCAGTGCCACCAGGGGCTTGCTCTCATCGGTCTGGAGCTGCGTGAGCAAGGATGCGAGGTCGAGATTGGCGCCGACGCCGAGGCTGCTGATGGTTGCCATGTGAATGCTTTCCTGTCCTGGATAGAGAGTGCTGCTGCCGCTGGAGATGAAGAACCGTATGCCGCGGCCTCAGGCCGCGTGGTCCACCAGCAGGCCGTTGCCGTCGCTCATCAACTTCGCGATGCGCACGACTTCTTCGTTGGGAATCTGGCGGATGACCTCGCCGCTCGAGCGATCCACCACCTTGACGATGACGATGTCGGTGTCCTTGTCGACTTCGAACTGCAGGCCCACTTCACGCAGCGCGAGCGCCTCGTTCACCTGGCGCACCGCATGCTCGACCTGCACCGGCGTCGCGTCCTTCTTCGCGTCGTCCTTCCCGGCCGTGGCCGCGCCTGCGACGCCGCCGACGAGCAGTTGCGTCCACTGGTTGTCCTTCACGGAAGTCGCCGACACGGGGTTCAACATCATTTCCACCTTGTTCCGCTGGTTTCGCTGTCCTCTGCGGCCTCGCCCGGGAGGGCATGGCCGCAGAGGACAGCGCAGGCGGTCCCGGCTTGCTCCGGGTGCCTGCGCCCGCCGGGCCCCACCCTTTCGGGTGGGGCCCGGCATTCCTTTGCTTCTGGCTAGGTCCTTTCGATCAACGCAGGAGCGACAGCACGCCTTGCGTGGTCTGGTTGGCTTGCGACAGCACCGAGGTACCGGCTTGCTGCAGGATCTGGGCGCGCGTCATGTTCGACACTTCGACCGCGTAGTCGGCGTCCTGGATGCGCGAACGCGACGAGGACAGGTTGGTCACCGTGGTGCCGAGGTTGGCGATCACCGAGTCGAAACGGTTCTGCACCGCACCCAGCGAGCTGCGCAGCTTGTCGACCTTCGACAGGGCGGCGTCCAGTGCCTTCAGGGGATCGACCGTCGACTTGGCGTTGCTCACGGCGTTGGTCGTCAGCTTGCCGGGCTTGGCGGAGTCGGCGTACACGACGCTGCCTTGCGCGTCGGTCACCACGCCGTTGGCGTTCAGGTTGATCGATTCGGCGGCGGTCGTCGTCAGGCCGCTCACGCCGATGTAGGCGCCGGTCACGGCACCGCCGGCTGCTGCCACCACGTAGGGAGCGGTAGCGCCTGCGCCGTCGATGTCGATGCTGCCTGCGCCAGCGTTGATCTTGGCGGCAACCTGGTCGGCCGTGGCGCGCTCGCCTGCAACCGCGAAGGTGCTGGCGCCGGCGGCTGCCGTCACCACGGTGTACGAAGCGCCGGTCGCGCCGATGGTGATCGAGTCGCCAGCGGCGGACATGCCGGTGGCTTGCTCGAGCACTGCCGACAGGGTGGCGGCGGACGTCGCGCCAGCGCCGGTCTTCGTCAGGTTCTTCGAACCGTCGAGGTACAGGGCCGAGCCATCGGCGGCGTCGGTCATGGCGCCGTTGCTGTCGATCTTGACGTCCATCGAACGGTTGCCGAGCTTGACCGTGGCGGTCACGCTGGTGCCGGCCGGCGGGGTCAGGGATGCGAGCGTGTTGGCCTGGCTGCGGGCGGCTTCCGTGGCGGTGTAGCTCTTGGTTGCTGCGCTGTAGGTGTAGGTTGCGCCGCCGGTCATGGTGACCGTGCCGCCGTCCTGCATCTTGGCCAGCACGTCGTTGGCCGTTGCGCCGTTGGCGGCAGTGGTCAGCGTGCGGCTGTAGGACGTGACACCGTTGGTCGTCGCACCAGCGGTGAAGCCGGCGACCAGCAGGTCGGAAGCCGTGGCGGTCTTGTTCTTCGAGCCAGTGTTGTTGACGTTGAAGCCGTCCAGGCCCAGGGTCTTGGCGCTGATCTCTTTCAGGTCGATGTCGATGGTTTCACCATCGTTCGCGCCGACTTGCACGGTCAGCTTGCCAGCGTCTGCCGACAGGACCTTCACGCCGTTGAACTGGGTCTGGTCCGACACGCGGTTGATTTCGTCCAGGCGCTGGCCGATTTCCGACTGGATCGAGTCCAGGTCGCTGGCCGAGTTCGTGCCCGTGGCGGCCTGCACCGACAGTTCGCGGATGCGCTGCAGGTTGTTGTTGACTTCGGTCAGCGCACCTTCGGTCGTCTGGGCGATCGAGATGCCATCGTTGGCGTTGCGCGTTGCTTGCTTCAGGCCGTTGATGTTGGCCGTGAAACGGTTGGCGATGGCCTGGCCGGCGGCATCGTCCTTGGCGCTGTTGATGCGCATGCCCGAAGACAGGCGCTCGATGGCGCTGTTCAACGCCGACTGCGACTTGTTCAGGTTGTTCTGCGTGATGAGAGAGAGGCTGTTCGTATTGATGACTTGCGCCATGTTCGACTCCTGATTGATGAAAAAAGGTTGTGGACTCCGGCTTTCGGCCGTAACGCTGGACCCGCTTCCACTGTGAGACTCAAGCCATCGTTGACTTGGTTATCGGCCAGCGTCCTCGAACCTTTAGGGGGCAGTACGAAAAAGTTCGCCAGCGCTCCCGGGGGCCACACCTTTCAAGCCTTCAATCCGTCAGGCCTGCAGGTTCATCACTTCCTGGTAGGCCGTCACAAGGCGGTTGCGCACCTGCAGCCCGGTCTGGAACGCGACGTTCGCCTTCTGCAGGTCGACCATCACGTCGTTGAGCGCGACGCCGGGCTTGCCCAGCTCGAAGGACTCGGCCTGCGCGTAGGCCTGCTGCTGCGCGCCGCTGATGTTGGCGAGCGAGCGCTTGAGCTCGGCCGCGAAGCCGCCGGCCTCGGCCGGGGCGGTGGCCATGGGCGCGATGCCCGTCTGGACCGCGGTGGCCCGCATCTGCTGCAGGACCGATTCGATGGCGCTGATGGACATGGTGATCCTCTTCCTCTTGTATGTCTGAACACTTCTGCGTGACTTGACACGGAGGAACGGAAGTCCTCCGGCTGGCTTGCAGCGTATCAAGGGAAGACCCCGATTCAAGCGCGCAACTGAGGGCGAAAACCCCGGCTGTTCGGCCATTCGAAATCCGGGTGACTGCTGACAATCGTCCGCGAAACGAACAGGCCGTGGACGACATCACCGGCCATCCGGAATGAAATCTCTAAATCGAAATCCCTCTCCCAGCATGGCAATGGCCGCGAAGAAGAAGGTGCATCCATGAGCACGGCGGCGCCCGCGGGCGCACTGCCCGAGGCCGGCAACGGCCCCACCCCGCTCCTGGAACGCATGCGCGCGCAGCCACGGCTGCCGCTGATCATCGGCGGCGCCGCACTGGTGGCCGCCGCGGCCGCGTTCATGCTCTGGAGCCGCGGGCCCGACTACAAGGTGCTCTATACCAATGTGTCGGACCGCGACGGCGGCGCGATCATCGCGTCGCTGCAGCAGATGAACGTGCCCTACAAGTTCGCCGAGGGCGGCGGTGCGATCCTGATCGCGGGCGACAAGGTGGCCGAGACGCGCCTCAAGCTCGCCGCGCAGGGCCTGCCCAAGGCCGGCGGCGTGGGCTTCGAACTGATGGACAACCAGAAGTTCGGCACCAGCCAGTTCGCCGAGCAGGTCAACTACCAGCGCGGGCTCGAAGGCGAGCTGGCGCGCTCCATCGAATCCATCGGCGCCATCGAGTCGGCCCGCGTGCACCTGGCGCTGCCCAAGCCATCGCTCTTCGTGCGCGACCAGAAGAAGCCCTCGGCCTCGGTGGTGCTCGCGCTGACGCGCGGACGCAGCATCGACGAAGGCCAGGTCAGCGCCATCGTACACATGATCTCCAGCAGCGTGCCCGACCTCGACGCCAAGAGCGTCACCGTGGTCGACCAGCGCGGCAACCTGCTGTCTTCCGCGCGCGGCACCGACCGCGGGCTGGACGTGAGCCAGCTCAAGTACACGCAGGAGATCGAGCAGGGCTACATCCGCCGCATCGAGGCGATCCTGCAGCCCATCGTGGGCGCGAACAACGTGCGCGCGCAGGTGGCGGCCGACATCGACTTCTCGGTGGTCGAGCACACCGACGAGAAATACAAGCCCAACCAGGATCCGACGCAGATCGCCATCCGCAGCCAGCAGAGCAGCGAGTCGGCGCAGCATGGCGGCGGCCAGCCCGGCGGCGTGCCGGGAGCGCTGTCGAACCAGCCGCCGGTGAACCCGACCGCGCCGATCGTCGGGCCGAGGGCGCCGAATGCCCCGGGCACGCCGCCCGCTCCGGGAACGCCCGGCGCGCCAGGTGCACCGGGCGCGGCCGGCGCCACGACCGGCACCGCTCCCACCGGCCCGAGCAGCACGCGCAAGGACACCACCACCAACTACGAGCTCGACCGCACCATCCGCCACGTGCAGCAATCGGCCGGTGGCGTGAAGCGCCTGTCGGTCGCCGTGGTGGTGAACAACCGCGACGCGGCGGACGCGAGCGGCAAGACCGCCAGCCGCGCCCTCACCCCGGGCGAGCTGGAGCAGATCCGCAACCTCGCGAAGGAAGCCATGGGCTTCAGCCAGGAGCGCGGCGACTCGCTCAACGTGGTGAACAGCGCCTTCGCACGCGATGCCGACAGCGCCCCCGCGCCCGAGGTGCCGTTCTGGCGCGACCGCGAGAACGTCGATCTCGCGAAGACGGCCGGCCAGTACCTGCTGTATGCGCTGCTCGCGCTCTTCGCATGGTTTGCCGTGCTGCGTCCGCTGATGCGCCGGCACCTGGCACCGCCGGCCGCGCCCGCGGCGGCGGAAGCCCCGGCCTTCGTGGCCGCCGCCGAGCCGGACCCGAACGCGCCCTCGCCCGAAGAGAGCATGCGCGAACGCGAAGCCAACCGCCGCAAGGCCGACATGGAATACGCCCACCAGGCCGCCGACAAGGATCCGAAGATGGTCGCGGCCCTGATCCAGCACTGGATGAACAACGATGAGTAGCGAACAGGGAACCCGCAAGAGCGCCATCCTCCTGATGGCGCTGGGCGAAGACCGCGCCGCCGCCGCGCTGCACCAGCTGCCCACCTCCGAGGTGCAGGCGCTGGGCCTGGCAATGTCGAAGCTGACCTCCGTCTCCAAGGAAGAGCTGGCGTCCGTGCTGGCCGAGTTCCGCGAGGAGACCGAGCAGCTGTCGGCCCTGCACCTGGGCTCGACCAGCTACATCCGCGCGGTGCTGAAGAAGGCGCTGGGCGACGACCGCGCCAGCAACCTGCTGGAAGATATCCTGCAGCCCGACGAGCCGCACGGCGGCATCGAGCGGCTCAACGAGCTGGAAGCCGGCGAAGTGGCCGAGCTCATCCGCGACGAGCATCCGCAGATCCTGGCCACGCTGCTCATTCACCTGGACCGCATGAAAGCCTCCGAGGTGCTGGAGAAGCTGCCCGCGCGCCTGCGCCACGACGTGATCATGCGCGTGGCCACCTTCGGCGGCGTGCAGCCCACGGCGCTGCACGAGCTGACCGACGTGCTCACCGAGATGCTCGCGGGCCAGGGCCTGCGCCGCAGCCGCCTGGGCGGCGTGCGCACCGCGGCCGAGATCGTCAACCTGATGAGCACGGCGGTGGAAGAAGAAGCCATCGCCCATGTGCGCGAGCAGGACGAGGCGCTGGCCCAGCGCATCGTCGACGAGATGTTCGTGTTCGAGAACCTGCTGGGTCTGGAAGACCGCAGCATCCAGCGCCTGCTCAAGGACATCGAGAGCGACTCGCTCATCATCGCGCTCAAGGGCGCGCCGATGGAGCTGCGCGACAAGTTCCTCAACAACATGTCGCAGCGTGCCGCCGAGACGCTGCGCGAGGACATGGAGCTGCGCGGCCCCGTGCGCGTGTCGCAGGTCGAGACCGAGCAGAAGGCCATCCTGCAGGTCGCCCGCCGCCTTGCGGAGGCCGGCGAAATCGTGATCGCTACGCCTGGCACCGATGAATTCGTCTGACACCACCTCCGGCGCCTTCGGCGACTCGCGCGAGCGACTCGCCGCCATCCACGCAGCCGCGCGCCATGCGGCCGGCGGGCCGAGGGCCGCGCGTCCCATAGCAGCCGCCGTGAACCCGCCGGCGCTCTCCGCATGGGAGCGCTGGGAGATGGGCACCATCGACGGCAACCCGCAGCCATCGGCGAGCCGCAAGGCCGCCGAACGCAGGAGCGTGCCGCCACCACCACCACCGCCCCAGCCGAAGATCGATCTCGCCGACCTCGCGCGCATCCGCAAGGAAGCCCGCATCGACGGCGAAGCCGAGGGCCGGGCCACGGGCCTTGCCGAAGGCCGCAAGACGGGCCACACCGAAGGCCTGGCCACCGGTCTCGCCGCCGCCAGCGCGCATGCCGAACGCCTGCGCGCGCTGGCCCAGTCGCTGCCCGATGCGCTGCGGCGCGCCGAAGAAGAACTTTCGCGCACCGTGCTCGCGCTGGCGCTCGACGTGGCACGGCAGGTGGTGCACCGCACCCTGAAGACCGAGCCCGAGTGGGTGCTGCCCGTGGTGCGCGACCTGCTCAACACCGAGCCCGCCCTGCGCGGCGAGCCGCGCCTGCTGCTGCACCCCGACGACGTGGCGCTGGTGAGGAGCAGCCTCGGCCAAGAGATCGAGGCCGCCGGCTGGCAGGTGCGCGCGGACGACGCCATCACGCGCGGCGGCTGCCGCGTTCAATCGGCCACCGGCGAACTCGACGGCACGCTGGAGACGCGCTGGAAGCGCGTGACGGCCGCTCTCAACGGCGACGCCGACGGCCAGGCCGAGGCGCAGTGACCACGAACATGCAGGCCATCGCCCCGAATCCGCATCTGCAATCCGTGCTCGGCACGCTGGAGAAGGCGCGCGCCAACATCGCGCGCTGCGAGACCACCATCGCCTCGGGCCGTCTCACGCGCGCCGTGGGGCTGGTGCTCGAGGCCGTGGGCCTGCAGCTGCCCGTGGGTAGCGACTGCCTCATCGAGCTGCCGCCCGGCCACCCGCAGCGGCATGCCGAAGCCGAGGTGGTGGGCTTCGCGGGCGACCGGCTCTTCCTGATGTCGCAGACCGAAGTCGCCGGCCTGTTGCCGGGTGCGCGCGTGTACGCACGGCCCGGCGCGCCGGAGCCCGACGAAGCAGGAATTACCGGCAACGCCCACACCAAGCGCCTTCCCGTGGGCGAAGGCATGCTCGGCCGCGTGGTCGATGCGGCCGGCCGCCCGCTCGACGGGCTCGGCCCGCTCGACATGGCGCGCAAGGTGCCGCTGAGCTCGCCGCCCATCAACCCGTTGTCCCGCGCGCCGATCGACTCGGTGCTCGACGTGGGCGTGCGCGCCATCAACGCGATGCTCACCGTCGGGCGCGGCCAGCGCATGGGCCTGTTCGCAGGCTCCGGCGTGGGCAAGAGCGTGCTGCTGGGCATGATGGCGCGCTACACCAGCGCGGAGATCATCGTGGTCGGCCTGATCGGCGAGCGCGGCCGCGAGGTGAAGGACTTCATCGAGAACACGCTGGGCGAGGAAGGCCTGGCCCGCGCGGTGGTGGTAGCCGCGCCGGCCGACAACTCGCCGCTGCTGCGCCTGCAGGGCGCGGCGTACGCGACCTGCCTGGCCGAGTACTTCCGCGATCGCGGCAAGGACGTGCTGCTCATCATGGACTCGCTCACCCGCTACGCGATGGCGCAGCGCGAGATCGCATTGGCCGTGGGCGAGCCGCCCGCCACCAAGGGCTACCCGCCTTCGGTGTTCGCCAAGCTGCCGGCGCTGGTCGAACGCGCGGGCAACGGCGCGCGCGACGCGAACGGGCGCGGCGGCTCGATCACCGCCTTCTACACGGTGCTGTCGGAAGGCGACGACCAGCAGGACCCGATTGCCGACTCGGCGCGCGCCATCCTGGACGGGCACGTGGTGCTCTCTCGCGCGCTGGCCGAGGCCGGGCACTACCCCGCCATCGACATCGAGGCCTCCATCAGCCGCGCCATGACCGCGCTGATTCCGTCCTCGCAGTTCGACACCGTGCGCCGCTTCAAGCAGATGCTCTCGCGCTACCAGCGCAACCGCGACCTCATCAGCGTGGGCGCCTACGCCCCCGGCCACGACCTGCAGCTCGACCAGGCGATTGCGATGTACCCGCGCATCGAAGGCCTGCTGCAGCAGTCGATGGACGAGCGCGCGGGCTACGAGGAGTCGATCGCGCACCTCGAGAGCCTGTTCACGCCCGAAGCACGCGCATCCACACCACAAAAACTCCAGAAGACATGACACGCAAGCTCCCCCTCGGCATGCTGATCGACCTGGCGCACACGCAGACCGACGACGCCGCGCGGCGCCTCGGTGCGCTGCAGAACGCACACCTCGATGCCAGCCAGAAGCTCGAACTGCTGCTGCAGTACCGGCAGGACTACCACGACCAGCTCGACGCGCTGATGCGCGACGGCCTGGCCTCTTCGCAGTGGCGCAACTACCGCAACTTCCTCGGCACGCTGGACGGTGCCATCGAGCAGCAGCGCGCCATCGCCGCCCAGACCGAAAGCCGGCTGGACCACGGCCGCACCGACTGGCGGCAGCAGAAGCGCCGCCTGAGCTCCTTCGACACCCTGGCCGAGCGCGTGCGCATGCAGGAAATGATGGCCGAGGCCAAGCGCGAGCAGCGCGACAGCGACGAGCGCGCGGCGCGCAAGTTCATCGACCGTGCCTCGCACCCGCCGCTTTGAGCCTCCACCAGCGAATCTCCACCCAGGAACCGACATGACTCCCATGATCACGCCCCCCGTCATGACGAACGCCGCCAGCCAGGCCGCGACGCAGGCCGGTGCGCGCAGCCGCGGCGCGGACGAGGACCAGGGCCGCAGCTTCGGCGCGGCGCTGGAACGCTCGCGCGCGAACAACAGCAACGACGGCGCCCGGACCGACTCGACCGCACAGGACGTCGCCACCATCGACCGCAAGCCCGTACGCAAACCCGGCGCGGACGAAGAGACGAAGGATGAAGGCGCGCTGCCCGCCGACCCGAACCTGGCCTTTCTCGCGCCGGTGAACAGCCCCTTGCATGCGCTGACGCTCGCGGGACGCGCAGCCCAGCAGCAAGGCGGCAATGGCGCGGCCGATGCCGCCGCGGCGACGGCAGCGCCCGCCGGTGCGGCAACGGATATTCCATTGGACCCGGCCCTGCAGGCTCCCGTCGCGAAGACGCTCGCCGGCGACGCGGCCTCGGCCGCCGCCGATGCCAAGGCCACGCCCGAAGCCGTCGCGGCCGCGAAAGACGCTGCGGTGAAGCCCGCGACGCCGGCACTGCCCGGCACGCAGGCAGCCCCCCTCCAGTCCGACGCCGCCCAGGCGGCTTCGCTGCACGAACTGGCCCGAGCCGCCATCGCCGCGCAGACCATGAGCGCCGGCTTCGCGAAGCCCGCATCCGCACCCGCCGGCGCGCCCGTGGGCACTGTCGCAAGCGGTCGCGGTGCCGCATCGCGTGCCCCCATGAGCGCCACCACCGCCGAACAACTCGCGAGCGCCGCGCAACCCGCGGCCGCCGGCGACACACAGGCCGACAAGGCTGCCCCGGCTGCGGTGACGGCCGTTGCGGCTGCAGCGGCAGCAGACAACACCGACAGCCAGTCCTCCGTGCCGCCGAGTGCGCTCCAGCAACCGGCCGCGGTGACGACGGCTCCCTCGGAACACGCGAACGACACGGCCTCTGCTGCGCGCGCTTCCACGCACACCATCGCCCCCGAAGTCGGCAGCGACAAGTGGGCGCCTGCCCTCGGCCAGCACCTGGCGCGCATGAGCACCAGCGGCAACCACACGGCAGAGCTCAACCTGAACCCGGCAGGCCTCGGTCCGCTCAAGGTCACGCTGTCGATGGGCGACAACCAGGCACAGGCCATGTTCGTGTCGGCTCATGAAAGCGTGCGCAAGGCCATCGAGGCCGCGCTGCCGCAGCTGCGCAACTCGCTGTCGGAGCAAGGCATCACGCTGGGCCAGGCATCGGTCGGCGCGGAAACGCGCCAGCCCTTCGGCAACGGCGCCGCGTTCGCGCAGCAACAGGGCCAGCAACAGCAGAGTGCCGCGCGGCAGCAGGCAGGCTCGCCCTACCCCGGAGCGGGCCGCGCGATCGGCGGCGCATCCGCCGCACCGGTTGCCGCCGTTCGCACCTCCCCGACCGGCGACGCGCGCTCCGGCGTCGACACCTTCGCCTGAGGCCACGTACACGCCACACCTTCGCCCCACGCGCGCGACGGCGCCGGCCTGACCGGCGCCTCTCAATGAACGGATATGAAACGCCTTTGTGCGCTTGTTCGGCCGTTCGTCCGCGCGGGACTTCGCAAAGAATAGATCGGACAAGAAAACCGCTTCAACATGGCTCCCCCAACAACTGTCGCAACCGCCTCACTGCCGGCACCAGGCCGCTCACCGAAGCTGCTCATCTGGATCGTGGTCGCCGTCGGCCTCATCGCCGCCATCGGCGCTGCCGCGTACTTCCTTCTCCCCCGCTTCACGGGCGGTGCCGCTTCCACCGCCGAGGCCGCAAAGCCGGCGACGCCCGAGAAGCCCATCTTCGTGATGCTGGAGCCGCTCACCGTCAACCTGCAGGCGGAGGGCCGCAGCCGCTTCCTGCAGATCGGCATGGCACTGCGCGTACGCGACGAGCACACCAAGTCGCAGATCGTGGAGTTCATGCCCGAACTGCGCAGCCGCCTGCTGGTGCTGCTGTCGAACCGCCCGCCCGAGTCGCTGGTCACGCCCGAGGACAAGGCCAAGCTGGCCGACGAGATCCGCAAGGCGCTGAACGCACCGCTCACGCCCGAGACGCCCGAGCTGGGCATCTCCAGCGTCTCGTTCAACATCTTCGTCGTGCAGTGAGCACCACGTCACCTTTCTCCGGACGACAAGCGATCCATGGCGTATGAACAGGTGCTCTCGCAGGACGAGGTCGATGCGCTGCTGCAGGGCGTCACCGGCGACGTCGACCAGGTGGTTCCCCCTGCGCCGCCGAAGGACGGCCTGCCCGCCTACGACCTCGGCGCGCCCGACCGCGTGGTGCGCAACCGCATGCACACGCTGGAGGTCATCAACGACCGCTTCGCGCGCGGCCTGCGCGGCGCGCTGCTGAACTTCATGCGGCGCAGCCCCGACATCTCGGTGGGGCCAGTGCAGATCCAGCAGTTCGGCGAGTTCGTGCGGCACCTGCCGGTGCCCGCGAACATCAACATGATCCACATGAAGCCGCTGCGCGGCACAGCCCTCTTCGTGTTCGACCCGAAGCTGGTGTTCCTCGTGGTGGACAACCTCTTCGGCAGCGACGGGCGCTACCACGTGCGCGTGGAAGGCCGCGACTTCACGCGCACCGAGCAGCGCATCATCAAGCGCCTGCTCGACCTGTCGCTGCAGTGCTACGGCGATGCGTGGCAGCCCGTGTTTCCGCTCGACTTCGACTACGTGCGCGCCGAGATGCACGGCAAGCTCGCCAACATCGTCGCGCCCAACGAAGTGGTGATCAACACCACGCTGCAGATCGAGTTCGGCCCCGTGGGCGGCTTCCTGCACGTGTGCCTGCCCTACTCGATGATCGAGCCGATCCGCGACCTGCTCTCCAACCCGATACAGGACGAGGTCGAGGTCGACAAGCGCTGGGTCACGCAGATGTCGCGCCAGATGCAGTCCGCCGACGTGGAACTGGTGGCCGACTTCGTCTCCATGCCCTCGACCATCGGCGAAGTGATGAAGCTGCAGGTCGGCGACGTCATTCCCATCGAGCTGCCCGAGACCGTCGTCGCCAAGGTCGGCGGCGTTCCGGTGATGGAGTGCGGCTACGGCACCTCCAACGAGCGCTATGCGCTGCGCGTGCAAAACATGATCTCCCATCAAGACAGCGACCTGAAGAACGAACATGACTGACAACACCTCTTCCGCCGGCAACGACGCGGACGACTGGGCAGCCGCCCTGGCAGAGCAGACGGCGGCCTCCGCACCGGCCCCCACGGCTCCGGCCTCCACCGAACCCGCCGTGGCACCCGCCACCGCGCAGGTCTTCCAGCAGATCCAGGACACGCCGGCCGCCGCGCATTCGGGCGTGGCGCCGGTGGACATCGCGCGCGTTCTCGACGTGCCGGTGCAGCTCACCGCCGAGATCGGACGCACGCGCATCACCATCAAGAACCTGCTGCAACTGTCGCAAGGCTCGGTGGTGGAGCTCGACGGCCTGGCCGGCCAGCCACTGGACGTGCTGATCAACGGCTACCTGATTGCGCAGGGCGAAGTGGTGGTGGTAAACGAGAAGTACGGCATCCGCCTGACCGACATCGTCACTCCCTCCGAGCGCATGCAGAAGCTCGCGCGCGCATGAGTCTTCCCACCGTGCCAACACCAGTCCACGAAGTGGCTCCGGCCGCCGTCGGTGCCTCGGGCCTGCTGCAGGCCGGCTTCGGCATGGCGGTGGTGGTCGGCCTGATCTTCCTGTGCGCATGGGCGGCGCGGCGCTTCGGCCTGCAGCGCCTCGGCGGCGGGCAAGTCGTGAAGGTGGTGTCGAGCGCCGCTGTCGGCCAGCGCGAACGCGTGGTCGTGGTGGAAGTGGCCGACACCTGGCTGGTGCTGGGCGTCACGCCGAGCCAGGTCAACACGCTGCATACGCTGCCGGCCCAGGTGCAGCCTCATACCGCATCGACGGCATTCGCCTCGACGACGACCGCCGCCGCACCCCGCGCAGTGGAGCTCTTCGCCCGCAAGCTGCGCGAAGCCATCACCGGCAAGGCAAGCCCCGCCCCATGACGCACTCCGCATTGCGCCGCGGCCTGCGAGCCGCGCTGCTGCTGCTCGCCGCCACGCTCGTGCCGGCAGTGGCCTGGACCCAGGGCCTGCCCGGCATCACCAGCACGCCCGGCCCCGGCGGCAGCCAGACCTGGTCACTGAGCGTGCAGACCATGGTGCTGCTGACCTCGCTCACCTTCCTTCCCGCGCTGCTGCTGTCGATGACCAGCTTCACGCGCATCCTCATCGTGATGGGCCTGCTGCGCACCGCCATCGGCACGCAGACCTCGCCGCCCAACCAGATCCTCGTGGGGCTGTCGCTCTTCCTCACCTTCTTCGTGATGTCTCCGGTGCTCGACAAGGCCTACACCGACGCCTACAAGCCCTTCTCGGAAAACAGGATCAGCGCCGAAGCGGCGATGGAGCGCGGCATCGCGCCCTTCAAGACCTTCATGCTCAAGCAGACCCGCGAGAGCGACTTGGCGCTGTTCGCGCGGCTCGCGAAGGTGCCCGACATGCAGGGCCCCGAAGACGTGCCGCTGCGCATACTGCTGCCCTCCTTCGTCATCAGCGAGCTGAAGACCGCGTTCCAGATCGGCTTCACCATCTTCATACCGTTTCTCATCATCGACCTCGTGGTGGCCAGCGTGCTGATGTCCATGGGCATGATGATGGTGCCGCCTGCTTCGATTGCGCTGCCCTTCAAGCTGATGCTGTTCGTGCTGGCCGACGGCTGGCAGCTGCTCATCGGCGCGCTGGCGCAGAGCTTCTATCTCTAGGTTCCATCCCCAGGCTCTATCTCCAGGTACAGGCAGAGATGACCCCCGAATCCGTCATGACCATGGGCCACCGGGCCATGGAAATATCGTTGCTCATCGGTGCCCCGCTGCTGCTGGTGGCGCTCATCATCGGCCTGATCGTGAGCATCTTCCAGGCGGCCACGCAGATCAACGAGGCCACGCTGTCCTTCATTCCCAAGCTGCTCGCGGTGTTCGCCACGCTCGTGGTCGCCGGGCCCTGGATGCTGGACCGCATGCTCGACTACATGCGCGCGCTGTTCGCCGGCATTCCGCTGCTGTTGAACTGATCTGGCTTCCCGACGCGACGTGAGCTGACGTGACCCCGTCGATCATCTCGGTCACCTCGGCCCAGCTCGAGGGCTGGATGGTGGCCTTTCTCTGGCCCTTCGTGCGCATGCTCGCGCTGGTGAGCACCGCGCCCATCTTCGGCGAAGCATGGGTACCGAGGCAGGTGAAGGTGCTGATCGCAGCCATGCTGGCCTTCGTGATCTCGCCCACCATCGGCCCGCTGCCCGCCGTGCCGGTCGTGTCCGCGGGCGGCGTGTGGATCATCGTGCAGCAGGTGCTGATCGGCGCGGCCATGGGCTTCACAGTGCGGCTCGTGTTCACCGCAGTGCTTGCAGCGGGGGAATACATCGGCCTGCAGATGGGCTTGTCGTTCGCGTCCTTCTTCGATCCGATGAGCCACGGCAGCACCATGGTGGTGTCGCGCCTGCTGAACATGCTGGCGATGCTGATCTTCCTGGCGCTCGACGGCCACCTGCTGATGGTGAACGCGCTGGCGGAGAGCTTTCACACGCTGCCGATTGCGGATGCGCAGCTGGCGTCTCGCGGGTGGATGTTCCTGGCGCTGGCCATCGGCGAGATCTTTGCGAGCGGGCTGATGCTGTCGCTGCCGCTGATCACAGCGCTGCTTACGCTGAACCTGGCGATGGGCATCCTGAATCGTGCTTCGCCGCAATTCAGCATCTTTGCGGTGGGGTTTCCGCTGACGCTGCTGGCGGGGATCTTCATGTTGCAGTTGTTGATGCCGAATCTCGGGGCTTTCTTGGAGCCGAGGTTTGGGGAGGCTATTGCCAACATGCTTCGGTTTACGCAAGGGTTGCGGCCTTGATCTTTCGCGGTAGCTGAAGCTACAAGCGATGGGGGCATCCCCGCTTTCCTCGAATCGCAGATAGGTGCGTGGCTATACTGCGCCCGTCACGTCGACTACAGGCGTGATCGGGATTGGCGTCCCGTGCAATCACTGCGACGTAAGCCGCAGTTTCCCGCAGGGTCTGCGGCTTTGTCGTTCGTGCCTCCAGTTTTGGCGGCTCGACGGGAGGGCTCGCGCCCTGCCGGTTTCACGCAAGTGATTGCCCGGTACGCCAACCCGTCGAGCTGCCGCCCTCAATTGGCGTTGAGCGCGTCGGTTTCAGCAAACTGCAATCACTTGGAGGCCATTCATGGCTGCATCTGCTCGCGCGTCTGCGCACGTCTCTTCGTTTCCCGAATCTTCTGAAGCCGCCAGCATTGAATCGCTTGCGCTGCAGGCATGCGATGACATCGACAGCCTGCGAGAAATGCAGCGGGCGTACTCGTGCCTCGAAAAACTCGTTCTTCCGCAAGGGGTGAACGACACGGAAGAGGTCTATCCGAACCGGGTCGAACTCGGCGCACTGATCCGGGTAATCAATGAGGATTTGCAGCGACGGATAGAAGCGATGGACAGTACCTTGCAATCGCTTCGTGCAACCCTAAGCAATCAGGACTGATACGCGCAGCTCCGTAAGTCGGGAAGTCAAGCAGACGGTCGCACTCCCGCCCCTCCTTCCCCAAAGATCGCCCCATCATGGCAAGCAATCTGTATGAGCGTATCCATCGGAACAGCCTTCGAAAAAAGATACCCCTGCCCCACAAGCACCCCCATCTCCAGCAGCAGCGTCGACTGGTCCTCCGTCTCCACGCCCTCCGCAACCAGCGTGGCGTTGTAGCGAGTCGCGCTTTCCAACGCGAGCGACACGGCTTCGCGCATGCGCGGCTGGTCGATCCTTGAGATCATGCTGTGGTCGATCTTCACCTCCGTGAACGGGATGGTCGCCAGGGTCGTCAGCGCCGAGTAGCCCGTGCCGAAGTCGTCGAGCGAAAGTCCCACGCCCGCGCTTTGCAGCACGGCGATGTTGGTGCGCACCGTTTCCACATCGGGCACATGGCCGCTTTCCGTGATTTCGACGAACAGCAGCCGGGGCGGAACGTGCAGCAGCTTGAGGAACGACAGCACGCGGTCGCCGAAGAGCGGCAGCGTCAGCGTGGTGGCGGAGATGTTGACCGAAAGAGGTATGTGGCAGCCGGCGGCAAGGCAGCGCTTGATGTCGCGCCCGACGACTTCCAGCGTGCACCACTCGAACTGCGACAGGAGCTGGTGCCGGGTCGCGATCTCGATCACGTACGGCGGTGGCAGCAGATGGCCGTTCAGCGGATGCGCGCGCAGCAGCGCCTCGGCCCCGCACACGTGGCGCGTCAGCAGGTGGAACTTCGGCTGGTACTGCATCGGCGGGCTGGCGGTGCGGATCCAGTCGATCAGCATGCGCCGGACGTCCTCGTCCCTGTCGGCCTGGTCCGCAAACGAGCCGTGGAAATAGCGCACCGTTTGCTCGTTGCTCTGCAACGCGAGGTTCAGCTCTCGAAGGATCGCGGCGGCGTTCGCCTTCGAACCCGCCCGGACATTGGAAACGCCGATCCGCAGCTGCAGCGGCATGTAGGCGACATGAATCCTCCGCAGCGCCGCCACCACTTCGGCCAGCACGCGATGCGCCAGGTGATGCTGCTCCATCCACTCCAGCGAGGTTCCCTGCACCACCACGGTGAGCGAAAAGTCGTTCAGCTGAAAGCACAGGGGGTTGAATGTCTCGAGCGACTGGCCTGCCTGCCCCCGGGTCATGATGGAAGAGAGATGCTCCCACAGGTGGTCTGTCCAGTCGTGGCCGAGCGTGCGCACCATCTCCTTGAGGTTCGCGACCTGGAAGGTCATCAGGGCATGCTGCCTGTCGTCGGCCGCCAGCAGCTTCTCGAGAAATTCGCCGAGCGCCCGGCGGTTGGGAAGCCCCGTCAGATGGTTCGTGCGCGACGCGACCAGCGCGCGGGCGCGCGACTCCCTTTCCCGGGCATCCCCTCGAAGAAGCGCCAGCACGCAGGCAATGATCATCAGCGACAGCGCACAGCCGAAGACGTGAAGGACAAGGACGCGCGCGTTGACGATGGGAGGCACCAGCTCGAACGCATGGACCAGGCCGATCGAGAGCATGGTGAACGCAACCCGCGCGAGCCAGGCGCTGCAGATGTCGCGCCAGCCGAAGGAGGTGATCGGCTTGTGGCGCAGGCGGTAGTGCATGACGATGCCGCCGGCGACCATCAGGGTCATGTCGAGCAGGAACGCCGGCGCCTGGTGGAAGCCGCCGAACAGGAGCCTGGCGCCCACGATCAGCGTCCAGCCGATAGCCCCGCCGCGCCAGCCGCCCAGCAACCCCGACAGGAAGAGCAGGTCGGACCCGAGGTAGGGTTTGGACGGCAGGTTCATCAGCTGGAATGCCATCCCGAGAAGGACGAACCCCGTCAATCCCACCGTCCATCCGTAGAAGGTCGCCCGGCGATGGAGCGCCGCTTCGGACGACTTCGACACCATGAGCACCAGGCTGAAGACACCCAGCAGCGCCGCCGCCTGCATCAGGAGGATGGGGTAGTTGGCTACCTCAGCCTTCCAAACCGAAAGTACGAATTCCCACACGCTGGTGCTCCCGGTTTTTCGCGTCGCGCTGACGACGCCCACACATTCCTTTCATCTCCGTACGCAGCGACAGGGGACTCCGGCCTGGCCCCCAAGCGGCATCGAAGATCCGGGAGTTGTTGTTGTCGCCTCGTCAACCAGGGAGCCGCGGCGTCTCCGCGGATGCCGCGCCCTCTTCCTACAGATAGTTGAACAGCGAGATGCTGTTGAGCCTCGCGAAGGTCATCTGCGTGGCCTGCAGCGAGGACTGGCGCTGGTAGAACTCCGCGATGGCGCTGTAGGGGTCCAGGTCTTCGATGGAGGACAGGTACGAGTCTTCCTGCAGCTTGCGATCCGCTCCGCCCGAATTCAGCGAGTCGATCTCGCTCTGGCGCGACCCGACGGACGACAGCACCGTCAGCACGTTGTCGTGCGCGTTCGTCACCTTCACGTTGGCGGTGCTCAGCGCGTTCAGCAGCTTCGCCTGCGCGGCCGCGCCGCCGCCGGCCAGTGGCGTGCGCAGTGCGGTCACCAGCTCGCCGATGGAAGCGAACACGTCGGTGCCGGCGTTCTTCGCGGTAGACACGTCGAAGCTGTCGCCAGGCGCCGGCGTGCCGGTGATCTTGACCTGCACGCCGCCGAAAGTGACGGGCGTGTCCGGCGAGATCGGGCCGACGCCTGCCACCACGGGCGGGGTGTCCTTGGTCGTCACCGTGTAGCCGGTGGCGCTGAAGGTGATGGTGAAGTCCTTGCCGTAGTTCGGCGCCGTTGCATCGGTCACGCTGACGGAGCCGAACACGCCGGTGCCGGTGTTGCCTGCGGCGCCCGAGGCCACGTAGCCCGCACTGCCCTGCACCGACTGGAAGACGGTGCGGCCGTCGTCCGAGGTGGCCATCTGGCGCGCCACGTCGACCTGCATCAGCCGCTGGCCCTGGTCGCCCACGTACTGCACGCCGCCACCTGCAGCGGTCACGAAGGGCGGCGTTCCGCTCTTGAAGCCGGCGAACAGGTACTGGCCGCTGCTGTCTGTGGAATTGGCCACGCCCACCAGCTGGTCGTAGCTGCTCTGGATGGCGGTGGCGATGGATGCGCGGTCGGCGTCCGACAGCGCGGCGCCGCCGGCCTGCACGGTCAGGGTCTTGATGTTCTGCAGGATCGACGTCACCGAGTCGAGCGCGTTCTCCTCGTTGGAGAGCGAGAGCGACGCGCGCTGGCGGCTGGTGGCGTATTGCGAAATCTCCGACAGCGTCTGGCTCACGCCGAGCGCGCGGGCCGCGCCCACGGGGTCGTCGCCGGCCGAGAGAAACTTGGAGTTGGTGGCCAGCTGCTGCTGGACCCTGAACAGCTTCTGCTGCTGCTGGCCCATGGCCAGCACGTTCTGATCGTAGAAGGATTGGGTGCTGATGCGCATCGCTTTGCCCTGACTTGACTTGGTGACTCTTCCGGACGGGTTCTGCCCGAACTCAGCGGCCGATGCCGAGGATGGTGTCGAAGATGGTCGAGGCGGTCTGGATCACCTTCGCATTGGCCTGGTACATCTGCTGGAACATCAGCAGGTTGGCGGTTTCCTCGTCCTGCACCACGCCCGAGATGGAGTCGCGGCTGGCCTTGATCTGGCTGGTGACGCTGTCCTGCGTGGTGGCTGCGACCTTGATGGCCATGGAGCGGTTGCCGACTTCGCTGACCAGTTGCGAGTAGGCGCCGTTGAAGGTCGCCGTGCCGTTGGCCATGGTGGTCTTGCGCTGCAGCGCGCCCAGCAGCAGCGCGTTGCTGCCGTCCGATACGCCCGAGCTGTTCTTGCCGATGGTGAAGGTGTCGCCGTTCGCGGGCGCGCCGGTCATCGTGACGCTGACGCCGTCGAAGCTCATCTTCGCGCCGGCGGTGTAGGGCACGGGCGTGCCGGCCGCGTAGGTGGTGCTGGTGCCGTTGGCCAGCGTGACGGTCACGGCCGAGGTGGCGGGAAAGCCCGTCAGGTTGCCGGTGGCGGCGTCGTAGCTCAGCGTGAGGTTGGTGGCCAGCGGGGTCGCGGGGTAGCTCGCGTCCACGGTGGCCGCGCCCAGCGCGCCGGTGCCCTTGTTGCCGGCGGTGTTGCCGGTGACGATGGGCGAGGCTGCCGCCACCTTGGAGGGGTCGCGCGTGAGCACGTCGAGGTCGCGCGCGCCGGTGCGCGTGGGCTGGATCAGGAACGAGTCGCCCGCCTGCGCAGTGCCGCTGGTCGCCGCGAGGCTCACGCCGTCGAAGGTGATCGGGAAGGTGGTGAAGCTGCCCATCGACTGCTTGTCCGACAGGCGGGTGACGTTGTAGGTGAGCGTGCCGGCCACGTTGGTGACTTCCACGCTGTAGTCGCTGGTCGTGAGCTGCGAGGCGTTCGAAAGCGATGCGCCGAGCTGGAGATTGCCCGCGTTCTTCGCGTTCGAGAGCGCGACCGGCACGGCCTGCGTGAAGAAGTCCTTGCCCAGTGCGCCGCTCAGGTCCACGCCCAGCTTGTGCTGCGCGTTCACCGCGTCGGCCACCGACATTGCGAGCCGGCCGATGGCGTTCTGCGTGGGAATGAGCGTGTCGCGGCGGAAGGCAAGCAGGCCACCGAGCGTGCCGCCGGTGATGACGCCGTCTCCCAGCTCGGACGTGTTGCCCGCGAAGCCCTGCAGCGCGATGGCCTTGCGCGACGGGTCGGCCGCGGAGTTCACCGCGGCCATCGTGGCGGCGTAGTCGCCCACCACCAGCGACTGGCCGGTGGCGATGAACACGTTGTACTTGCCGTTGTCCTGCTGCAGCACCTTCACGTCGACGATCTGGCTCAGCTGGCTCACGAGCTGGTCGCGCTGGTCGAGCAGGTCGTTGGGCGGCTGGCCGCCGGCCATGGCGCTGATCTGGCTGATCTGCTGGTTGAGGCTGGCGATCTTGCCGGCGTAGGTGTTGATCTGGTTCACGCTGCCGACGATCTGGTCGTTGACAGAGGAGTTCATGTCCGACAGGTACTGGTCGGTCGAGCGGAACTTGCCGGCCAGCGCCTGCGCGGAGCTGATCATCTGCTGGCGCGCGGCCGGGTCGGCCGGCGTGTTGGCCACGCCCTGGATGCTGGTGAAGAAGCTCTGCATCAGCGGCGCGATGCCCGAGGTCTTGTCCGCCAGCAGGGTGTCGACGCGGGTGACCTGCGTGCCGTTGGTGGCGAGCGCGGCCGAGGCCGACTGCGCGATGGACAGCTGCGCCGTCAGGTAGCGGTCGTAGCTGCGCGAGACGGTCGAGACATTGGCGCCCGAGCCGATGAAGCCCGAGCCGGTGGCGTTGGGGCTGCCGGTGGCGATCTCCGCCACCTGGCGGCTGTAGCCCGTGGTGTAGGCGTTGGCGGTGTTGTGGGCCGTGGTCATCAGCGCGGTGCGCGCGACGCCGAGACCGCTCAGACCCGTGTAGAACAAACTTCCGGACATATGGCTTTACCTGTGGCTTTACCTGTCGATGAGGTACGTGAACTGGGGTGGCATCTTTCGCTTCTTTCACTTCTTTCGCTGCGATTCGATGCCTCTGTGCCTATATCGGCGGCAAGCGCCGAAAGTTGAGGGTCAGAACTCGGTCCAGTCGCCCTTGGCGTCGCCGGCCATGGCGAGCTGCGGCGCCGCCTTGGGCTCCTTGCGCGTTGGCAGGGCCTTGGCCGGGCGCTTGGGAGCGGGCTTGGCGGGCTTCGGGATCGGCGTGATGCGGGTGAAACCGGGGCGCCGCTGGGTGGCGACGGCGTTGTTGGCATCGAGCTTGAAGATGCTCACGGCCTGCACGAGGCTGCCGGCCTGCTCTTGCAGCGATTGGGCCGCTGCCGAGGCTTCTTCAACGAGCGCGGCGTTCTGCTGCGTAACCTGGTCCATCTGCGTGATGGCCTGGTTGATCTGCTCGATGCCCGAGGTCTGTTCCTGGCTCGCGGCTGTGATCTCGCCCATGATGTCGGTCACGCGGCGCACGCTGCCCACGATCTCGTCCATCGTGCGGCCGGCTTCTTCGACCTGCTTGCTGCCTTCTTCGACCTTTTCAACCGAATCGCCGATGAGCGTCTTGATCTCCTTGGCTGCAGCAGCAGAGCGTTGGGCCAAGCTGCGGACTTCGGAA
This sequence comes from Variovorax sp. 679, assembly GCF_003952185.1. Taxonomy (GTDB): domain Bacteria; phylum Pseudomonadota; class Gammaproteobacteria; order Burkholderiales; family Burkholderiaceae_C; genus Variovorax. The sequence continues at coordinate 611,972 of NZ_RXFS01000001.1, forward strand.
GCGACGACAGCAAAGCCACGGCCTTGTTCACCGGCCCGTGCAGCTTCCACCGCTGCGTTCAACGCCAGGATGTTGGTCTGGAAAGCGATGCCGTCGATCACGCCGATGATGTCGACGATCTTCTTGGACGACGCATTGATCGAACCCATCGTGTCGACCACTTGGGACACGACGCTGCCGCCCTTCACGGCCACTTCCGAGGCGGACACAGCCAGCTGGTTCGCCTGCCGCGCGTTGTCCGCGTTCTGCTTCACCGTCGAGGTCAGCTCCTCCATCGAAGCCGCCGTCTGCTCCAGCGAACTCGCCTGCTGCTCCGTGCGCGAAGAAAGATCCTGATTGCCGGCGGCGATCTGCCCCGAGGCCGTAGCGATCGTGTCCGTGCCCATCCGCACTTCGCCCACCACCTTCGCCAGGCTGGCGTTCATCTCGCGCAGCGCGTGCATCAGCTGTCCCGTCTCGTCGCGGCTGCGCACTTCGATGTTCGCGCTCAGGTCGCCGGCCGCCACCGTCTCGGCCACCTCCACCGCATGGCCCAGCGGGCGCACGATGCCCCGCGTCAGGCGCCAGGAGAACAGCGCGCCCAGCACCAGCGCAATGCCCGAAAGCACCAGCAGCGTGGTCTCGCCGGCCTTGTGCTCGGCTTCGATGTTCCGTGCCAGCCCGTCGATGCGTTCACGCTGGTAGGCCGAGATCCTGGCCACGGCTTCCTCGTAGACAGCGAGCGCGGCCGCGAACTGGGTGTCGGCCATCTCCATGGCCTCCTCGTTCTTTCCTTCGGCCTTGAGCTTGTTGATCTTCCCGATGATCGACAGCACCAGCCCGCGCGGCTCGGCCACGCCGGCATACAGCTTCTTTTCTTCCGGGGAGCTCAGCAGTTCCTCGAGCTTCTTCTGCACCGGGTTGATCTGCGCCGACTTGTCAGCCCGGGCCTTCTCGAAATAGGCGACGACCTTGGGATCGGTCGCCTTGACCATCGCGAACGAGTTCGCGATCGCCGGCCCGAGCAGTACGGACCACTGGTTGGCCAGGCGCTCCTTGACCAGGGCGTTCTGCATCACGTCCTCGGTGGCCTTGCCCACGCTCGCCAGGCGCGACACGCCGGTGACGGCGATGACCGCCATCAGGAGCAGCACCATCGCGAAACCAAGGCCCAGGCGGGTGCCGATCTTCAGGTTGTTCAGGTTCATTTGACTTCCTTCTCCATTGTTCAGAATTCGGTCCAGTCGCCCTTGGCGTCACCGGCCATGGCGAGCTGAGGGGCTACCTTGGGCTCCTTGCGCGTTGGCAGAGCCTTGGCCGGGCGCTTGGGAGCGGGCTTGGTGGGTTGCTGGATCGGGGTGATGCGCGTGAAACCGGGGCGCGTGGTGGCCATGGCGTTGGCGTCCAGCTTGAAGATGCTCACGGACTGGACAAGGCTGCCGGCCTGTTCCTGCAGCGACTGGGCTGCTGCCGAAGCCTCTTCGACGAGTGCGGCATTCTGCTGCGTCACCTGGTCCATCTGCGTGATGGCCTGGTTGATCTGCTCGATGCCCGAGGTCTGCTCCTGGCTTGCTGCCGTGATCTCGCCCATGATGTCCGTCACGCGCTTCACGCTGCCGACGATCTCTTCCATCGTGCGGCCTGCTTCTTCGACTTGCTTGCTGCCTTCTTCGACCTTCTCGACCGAGTCACCGATCAGGGTCTTGATTTCCTTGGCGGCTGCAGCCGAACGCTGGGCCAGGCTGCGGACTTCAGAAGCCACAACTGCGAAGCCACGGCCTTGCTCGCCAGCGCGAGCGGCTTCCACCGCAGCATTCAACGCCAGGATGTTGGTCTGGAAAGCAATGCCATCGATCACACCGATGATGTCGACGATCTTCTTGGAAGACGCATTGATCGAGCCCATCGTGTCCACCACTTGGGACACGACGCTACCGCCCTTCACCGCGACCTCCGAAGCGGACACAGCAAGCTGGTTCGCCTGCCGAGCGTTGTCCGCGTTCTGCTTCACGGTCGAGGTCAGCTCCTCCATCGAAGCAGCCGTCTGCTCCAGCGAACTCGCCTGCTCTTCCGTGCGCGAAGACAGATCCTGATTCCCCGAAGCGATCTGCGCCGAGGCGGTCGCTATCGTGTCCGTGCCCGTACGCACCTCGCTCACGATCTTCACGAGGCTGTCGTTCATGCCCTTCAGGGCATCGAGCAATTGCCCGGTTTCGTCCGTCGTCCGTGCCTCGATGCGGCTGGTCAGGTCGCCCGCGGCCACCGACTGCGCCACCTTCACGGCATCTTCCAGCGGCCGGGCCACGATGCGCGCGATCCACAGCGCCAGCCCCAGGCCGAGCGCCACGGCGCCCACCAGCAGGCCGATCACCCAGAGCCTGGCCTGCGCATGCACGGCGTCGGCGGTCTGCCCGGCCCGGACGGCGCCCGCCAGGTTCACCTGCGTCAGCCTGTCCAGCGCGGCATTCATCTCGCGGCTGAGCTGCAGCGATTTGCCGCGGATCATGTTGCTCGCCTGGTCGGTGTCCTGCGTATGGGAAACGGCAATGATCTTCTTGTGCTCCAGCTCGTACTGCGAGAGCAGCTTCGCGAACACCGGATAGACCTCGCGCTCCTCGGGCTCCGAGATGAGCGCCTCGTATTCGGCGCGCTTCTTCTGCAGCGCCGCCCACGACGCGTCCATCGCCTTCTCGTATTCAGTCATCTCGTTGAACGAGCCCGACAGCGCATGCGCCATTTCCTGCGAGCGGAAGCCCGTCACCATGCCCTTGAGCTCGAGCAGCGAGCGCGTGGCCGGCAGCCAGTTGGTCGAGAGGTCGGTGGACATCTCGTGGACCTTGCCGAGCTGCATGACCGAGATCACGCCCAGGCAGGCCGTGAGCACGAGAACCGCGACGAACGACACAAGCAGCTTGGTCGCGATCTTGAGGTTGTAGAAGGTTTTGATGATCTTTCCTTGGGGGCCGCAGCCCGATAGCGTGTGTGGTTGCCGGTCCTTGGCCGGGCTCAGAACTCGCGCCAGCCGCCGGCGCCGGCAACCGCCAGCCGCGGTGCCGCCAACGGCGACGACCCGGCGCGCGTGGGCAGCCGTGGTTCTTCACCGAGCTTGAAAATGCTGACGGCCCGCACGAGGCCACCGGCCTGTTCGCGCAGCGACTGGGCGGCGGCCGAGGCCTCCTCGACGAGCGCCGCGTTCTGCTGCGTCGCCTGGTCCATCTGCGCGATGGCCTGGTTGATCTGTTCGATGCCCGAGGTCTGCTCCTGGCTCGCCGCGCTGATCTCTCCGATGATGTCGGTCACGCGCCGGACGCTGCCCACGATCTCTTCCATGGTCTTTCCGGCCTCGCCCACCAGGGCGGTGCCCGTGTCGACCTTGCCGACGGAGTCGTCGATCAGGCTCTTGATTTCCCTGGCCGCGGCAGCCGATCGCTGGGCCAGGCTGCGGACTTCGGAAGCCACCACGGCGAAGCCACGGCCCTGCTCGCCCGCACGGGCCGCCTCGACCGCTGCGTTCAGCGCGAGGATGTTGGTCTGGAAGGCGATGCCGTCGATCACGCCGGTGATGTCCACGATCTTCTTCGACGAGGCATGGATCGAGGCCATGGTGCCGACCACCTGGCCGACCACTTCGCCACCCCTGAGCGCCACGCCGGAGGCCGAGAGCGCCAGCTGGTTGGCCTGCCGTGCGTTGTCGGCGTTCTGCTTCACGGTGCCGGTGAGTTCCTCCATCGACGCCGCCGTCTGCTGCAGCGAACTGGCCTGTTCTTCCGTACGCACAGAAAGATCCTGGTTGCCGGCCGAGATCTGGCCCGAGGCGGTGGCGATGGCATCGGTGCCGGCGCGCACGCCGCCCACCACACCGGCCAGGCTCTCTCGCATGCTTTCGACGGCGCGGGTGATCACGCCCATCTCGTCGCGGCGGTCCGAGGCCAGCTGCCGCGACAGGTCGCCCTGGCCAAGGGCCTGCACGTGCTCGCTCAGCAGGCCGAGCGGCCGCACCGTGCGGCGGATGAAGACGATCAGCGCCGCGCCCAGCACCAGGGCCGCCAGCACAATGCAGGCGCCGATCCACGCCATCTGGCGATAGAGCACGTCCAGAACTTCCGAAGCGGGAAACTCCGCCACCGCCAGCCAGCCAGCCGCTTCGCTCCTGGCCACCGAGGCATAGCGCCGGTGGCCGTCGGCCGGCGAGAGCACCGGGCGCGCATCGTCGATCCATGTCGCGTCCGCTGCCGAGAGCCGCGACAGCCAGTCAGCCGATGCATCGTCCGGCAGGAGCTCGGCCAGTTTCTTGCCGGCCGCCGTCGGATGGAAGACCAGCGTTGCCGCGCCGGCGCCACCTGCGGGGTCGACGATGTAGAGCCCGCCGGTCTCGAAGATCCGCGTCTTGCTGACGGCTTCGCCGAAGGAGGCCTGCTGCCGGGAGATGTCCAGGCCGATGTAGAGCACCGCGACGACGCGGCCGGCCGCGTCGCGCACCGGCTCGTAGACCGTCATGTAGGGGCGCCCGAACAGCGTGATGCGGCCCACGAAGCGCTTGCCATCGCGCAGCACCGGATAGGCCCCGCTCTTGCGGTCCAGCAGCGTGCCGACGGCCCGCTCGCCGTTCTCCTTCTTCACCGAGGTGGTGACGCGGCGGAAATCCTCGCCCTGCGCGATGAACACGGTGGCATTGGCGCCGGGGAAATCGCGCGCGAAGGCATCCACTTCGGCGATGCGCGCTGCGTCGATCGGCGTGCCGTCGCTGTCCAGCGTTCCCTGCCCCGTGCCCTCGAGCACGAAGCTGGACGCGAACTGGCGCCGGAAGACGCCGAAGGCGTTCTCCGCCGTCAGGCGCATGGTCTGGTCGAAGATGTCCAGCGAACGGGCGATGGCTTCGGCCTTGGCATTGGCGTACTGGGCGGCGCTGCGCTTCTGCTGCGCGGAAGTCATTGCGTAGAAGACCGCCAGCACCAGCGTTGCCACCAGCAGCATGCCCGCGGCGGCACCGAGCGTCATGGTGCGGGCCAGCGGGACGAAGGCGAGTTCGCGCCGCGCGGGGTTCACGGTTTTCATTGGAGGAGCTTCCAGACTCAGAACTCGCGCCAGTCGCCGGCGTCCGCGCCGGCCACCGCCAGTTGCGGCGGCCCGGACAGCACCGGGTCGGCGCGCCTGGCCTGCGCGCGAGGCGCGACGTGCTGCTCATCGCCGAGCTTGAAGATGCTCACGGCCTGCACGAGGCTGCCGGCCTGCTCCTGCAACGACTGGGCTGCTGCGGAAGCCTCTTCGACCAATGCGGCGTTCTGCTGCGTGACCTGGTCCATCTGCGTGATGGCCTGGTTGATCTGCTCGATGCCCGAGGTCTGCTCCTGGCTCGCGGCTGTGATCTCGCCCATGATGTCCGTCACGCGCTTCACGCTGCCCACGATCTCTTCCATCGTGCGGCCTGCCTCTTCGACCTGCTTGCTGCCTTCTTCGACCTTCTCAACGGAGTCGCCGATCAAGGTCTTGATTTCCTTGGCAGCTGCAGCCGAGCGCTGAGCCAGGCTGCGGACTTCGGAGGCCACCACGGCAAAGCCACGCCCTTGCTCACCAGCACGCGCAGCTTCAACCGCCGCATTCAGCGCCAGGATGTTGGTCTGGAAAGCAATGCCATCGATCACGCCGATGATGTCGACGATCTTCTTGGAAGACGCATTGATCGAACCCATCGTGTCCACCACTTGGGACACGACGCTGCCACCCTTCACAGCCACCTCGGAAGCAGAGACCGCAAGCTGGTTCGCCTGCCGAGCGTTGTCCGCGTTCTGCTTCACAGTCGAAGTCAGTTCCTCCATCGAGGCAGCCGTCTGCTCCAGCGAGCTCGCCTGCTCTTCCGTGCGCGAAGACAGATCCTGATTCCCCGAAGCGATCTGCGCCGAGGCCGTGGCAATCGTGTCGCTCGAATCCTTGATCTTTCCGATGACCGATGTCAGCTGCGACTGCATCTTCTGGATGGAGCGCAGCAGGCTGTCGTCATGCGCGGCGTCGGCCTCGACTGCCAGCGACAAGTCGCCATCCGCGATGCGGCCGACCACGTCGGCGGCGTACTGCGGTTCACCGCCGAGCTGCCGCCCCATCAGGCGCGCCACCAGCACGCCCAGGCCGACGCTGGCCACGATGCCGGCCAGCGCCAGCACGAGCATCGTCAGCCTGGAGGTCTTGTAGGTTCCGTCGGCCTGCTCGGCACGCTCGCGTGCAAGATCCTTGCTGTAGGCGACCATGGCCTTGAGCACTTCTTCCAGACCACGCGATTCCTTCAGCAGGCGCGCACTGTCCTCGGTCACCTGGTTGTCGAACTGGGAGCTGTCCAGCGGCTGCTTGTTCAGCAGGGCCACGAAGTCGTTCATGTGCGTCGTCAGCGGCCCGATGAGTCCTTCGAACTGGCTGAACAGCTTCGTGCCCTCCTCGGTTTCAGCGAAGAAGGACTTGACCTCTGCGGCGCGCGCCGAGAGGCTTTCGATGGACGCCTTGACCTCGTTCGCGCCTGCATTGCGCTCACCGCGCGTGCCGGCCGACAGCAGCGTCATCTGCGCTCGGCTGGCATACAGCAGGCGGATGTTGGCATCCTGCACGGCCTGCAGGGCGCGAAGCTCGTTGGCATAGAGCGATTCGGTCGATGCGCTGATGCGCCCCATCTGGAAGACGCCGAACGCGCTCACGAAGGCGCCGATGGCCGCGACCACGAGAAAGCTGAGGATCAGCCGGACGGTGACTCGAAGGTTCTGGAACCACTGCATTGTCTTGACTTCCATTTCTTTCTTCATGCCGCCGGCGCAGCGAACGGCAGCCGATGGGCCGGGCCCGCAGCGTGGCTGCCTCCCAGGCGGAACACGCCGACCACCTGCGACAGGCTGCCGGCCTGCTCCCGCAGCGATTGCGCTGCCGCAGAGGCTTCTTCCACGAGGGCAGCGTTCTGTTGCGTGACCTGGTCCATCTGCGTGATGGCCTGGTTGATCTGCTCGATGCCCGAGGTCTGCTCCTGGCTTGCGGCAGTGATCTCGCCCATGATGTCGGTCACACGCTTCACGCTGCCCACGATCTCTTCCATCGTGCGACCGGCTTCTTCGACCTGCTTGCTTCCCTCTTCGACCTTCTCAACGGAGTCGCCGATCAGGGTCTTGATTTCTTTCGCGGCTGCGGCCGAACGCTGGGCGAGGCTTCGGACTTCGGAGGCCACCACGGCAAAGCCACGCCCTTGCTCGCCAGCACGCGCAGCTTCAACCGCCGCATTCAGCGCGAGGATGTTGGTCTGAAAGGCGATGCCGTCGATCACGCCGATGATGTCGACGATCTTCTTGGAAGACGCATTGATCGAACCCATCGTGTCGACCACCTGCGAGACAACCCCGCCGCCTTTCACCGCCACTTCCGAAGCGGACACGGCCAGCTGATTCGCCTGCCGCGCGTTGTCCGCGTTCTGCTTCACGGTCGAGGTCAGTTCCTCCATCGAGGCAGCCGTCTGCTCCAGCGAGCTCGCCTGCTGCTCCGTGCGGGAGGAAAGATCCTGGTTGCCCGAAGCAATCTGCCCCGAGGCCGTGGCGATCGTCTCCGTGCCGGTACGCACCTCGCCCACCACCTTCGCCAGGTTCTCGTTCATGTTCTTCAGCGCCTGCATCAACTGGCCGGTCTCGTCGCGGCTGTGCACTTCGATGTCGGCGCTCAGGTCGCCAGCGGCCACCGTCTCGGCGACCTCGACGGCCTGCGCGAGCGGGCGCACGATGCTGCGCGAGATGAAGAACGCGAAGATGGCGCCGCTCACCACCGTCAGGAAGGTCAGCAGCAGCTGCAGGTTGAAGGCCCGTGCGTTCGCGGCATCGATGGCCTTGCTCATGTCGTCGATGGCCTTGCGCTCCATCGACAGCAGGTCGAGCACGCGCGTCTCGTAGGCCTTGGCGGCGGGCTGGAAGGTCTCCTTGAAGACGCGCTCGGTGGCGGCCGTGTTGCCCGCTGCCTTGGCCTTGCCCACGTCGTCCTTGGCCGCCTGGTACTTCGCGCGCAGCTCCTGGATGGACTTCAGGAGGGCCTTTTCCTCCTCCGTCACCAGCAGCTTCTCGACCTTGGCGATGGTCTCGCTGCCCTTCTTCACGCTGTCGGAAATGACGTCGGCAAAGATGACCGGCAAGGTCTCGTCGGCCGTGCGGGCAATCATCGAAGTGCGCGCGATGGCCGAATAGGTGAGCACATACCAGTCGGAGATGAGCCGCTCCTTGGCGAGCGGGCTTTCCATCATGACCCGGGTGGCCTCCGCGTTGTTGCGCGAGGAGACCAGCGCGATGGCGGTCGAGACCACGGTAAGGCCCAGCACGACGGCGAAGGCGAGCGCCAACCGGTTGCCGATGCGGAGATTGGAAAGAAGCTTCATGGAGCAGGCGTTCAAGGGTGAAGGTATGGAACCGGACCTGGCCGTGCGGCCATGGCGCCGGGCTCAGGCGGTGGCGGCTGCCTCCACGAGGCCCATTTCCTCGCTGGACATGAGCCGGTCGATGTCCACCAGGATCAACATCCGCTCTTCCAGCGTGCCCAGCCCGATCAGGTAGTCCGCATCCAGCACCGAACCCATCTCCGGCGCAGGCTTGATCTGATCGCCCGTCAGCGTGATCACGTCCGACACGCTGTCCACCACCATCCCCACCACCCGACCACCTATGTTCAGCACGATCACCACCGTGAACTGGTCGTACGTCGGCTCCCCGAGCCTGAACTTGATGCGCATGTCGATGATCGGAACGATGATCCCGCGCAGGTTCACCACTCCCTTGATGTATTCCGGCGCGTTCGCGATCCGCGTCACCGCGTCGTACCCGCGCAGCTCCTGCACCTTCTGGATGTCTATGCCGTACTCTTCCTCGCCCAGCTTGAAGGTCACGACCTCCAGGCGGGTTGCGACAGCGGCCGAGGTGGAGGCGGCTTGTTGCAGGGGATCCTTTGCCTTGTTCAGCATCTTTTCTTCTCCGGTTTGAATGGGGTTGGTGTCTTCGCGCGGGTTCAGGCGGCTTCGGCGACCGCCTCGGCGGTTTCGGCCCTGAACACGCGCACGGCCTTCACGAGGCCGTCGGCCTGTTCCTGCAGCAGCTGGGCGGTGGCCGAGGCTTCCTCGACCAGCGCGGCGTTCTGCTGCGTCACCTGGTCCATCTGCGTGATGGCCTGGTTGATCTGCTCGATGCCCTGGGTCTGCTCGCGGCTGGCAGCGGTGATCTCGCCCATGATGTCGGTCACCCGCTTCACGCTGCCCACGATCTCTTCCATCGTGCGACCCGCTTCTTCGACCTGCTTGCTGCCTTCCTCGACCTTCTCGACCGAGTCGCCGATCAAGGTCTTGATCTCCTTGGCAGCGGAAGCGGAGCGTTGAGCGAGGCTCCGGACTTCGGAAGCCACCACCGCGAAGCCCTTGCCCTGTTCGCCGGCACGCGCGGCTTCGACCGCTGCGTTCAGCGCGAGGATGTTGGTCTGGAAAGCGATGCCGTCGATCACGCCGATGATGTCGACGACCTTCTTCGACGAGGCATTGATCGACACCATCGTGTCGACCACCTGCGAGACAACGCTGCCGCCTTTCACAGCGACCTCCGAAGCGGATACGGCCAGCTGGTTGGCCTGCAGTGCGTTGTCCGCGTTCTGCTTCACCGTGGAGGTCAGCTCCTCCATCGAGGCGGCCGTCTGCTCCAGCGAGCTCGCCTGCTGTTCCGTGCGGGACGACAGGTCCTGGTTGCCCGAGGCGATCTGGCTCGAAGCCGACATCACGCCCGCCACATTGGCGCCCACGTCCGCGACGATCGCGAACAGGTTCGCGCTCATCTGGTTCAGGGCACGCAGCAGTCCGGTGATTTCGTCGCCGCGCCGCACCTCGAAGCGCGCGAGGTCGCCGCCGGCGATGGCGCGAGCGACGTGCACCGCCTCGTCCAGCGGACGGAACACCGTGCGTACGAGGAACTGGCCCAGCCCCAGCCATGCGAGCGCGAAGCCCGCGCCGCCAGCGGCAACGGCGCCCGGCAGCCAGCTGTGCGCTCCGGCGGACGCGACCAGCCGCGAGGCCTCCGCCCAGCCCGCAATGCCGAGACCCAGCGACAGCAGCGCCGCCACGGAAGTCACACCGAAGACGCGCTGGCGCACGGGAATGCGGCGCAGCCGGGCCAGCGGACTGGACCAGCCGCGCGAGACCACTTCGCCCTGCAGCAGCTCGATGTCCTTCGCCCGCCCTTCGCGGATGCGGGCGTACAGCGCCTCGGCCTCGGCAACCTCGGCGCGGCCGGGCTTGCTGCGCACGGACATGTAGCCCTGCGTGCGACCGTTGCGGCGAATGGGCGTGACGTTGGCCAGCACCCAGTAGAAATCGCCGTTCTTGCGGCGGTTCTTGATGAGCCCTGTCCATGGCAGCCCCTGGGCCAGCGTCTGCCACAGGTCGGCGAAAGCCTCGGGCGGCACGTCGGGGTGGCGCACGATGTTGTGCGCCTTGCCCATGAGTTCGGCCGTGGCGAAGCCGCTGGCCTCGATGAAGGCCGGGTTGGCGTAGGTGATGCGGCCCTTCAGGTCGGTGCGGGACACCAGTGCGGCATCGGCCGACAGTTCGTATTCGATGCCGGTGACGGGGAGGTTGACACGCATGGTCTTGTCGTCCCCTCAGCTCAGGGCCAGCCGGTTGCCGCCGAGGCGGAACACGCCGACGACATCGGAAAGGCTGCTGGCCTGCTCGCGCAGCGACTGGGCTGCTGCCGAAGCCTCTTCGACCAGTGCGGCGTTCTGCTGCGTCACCTGGTCCATCTGCGTGATGGCCTGGTTGATCTGCTCGATGCCCGAGGTCTGTTCCTGGCTCGCTGCGGTGATCTCGCCCATGATGTCCGTCACGCGCTTCACGCTGCCCACGATCTCTTCCATCGTGCGGCCGGCTTCTTCCACCTGCTTGCTGCCCTCTTCGACCTTCTCGACCGAGTCGCCGATAAGAGTCTTGATCTCTTTCGCTGCAGCAGCCGAACGCTGCGCGAGGCTGCGGACCTCGGAAGCCACCACGGCAAAGCCACGCCCTTGCTCACCAGCACGCGCAGCTTCAACCGCCGCATTCAGCGCCAGGATGTTGGTCTGGAAAGCAATGCCATCGATCACGCCGATGATGTCGACGATCTTCTTGGAAGACGCATTGATCGAACCCATCGTGTCGACCACTTGGGACACGACGCTGCCGCCCTTCACCGCGACTTCCGAGGCAGATACAGCAAGCTGGTTTGCCTGCCGAGCGTTGTCCGCGTTCTGCTTGACCGTCGAAGTCAGCTCCTCCATCGAGGCAGCCGTCTGCTCCAGCGAACTCGCCTGCTGCTCCGTGCGCGAAGACAGATCCTGATTGCCCGATGCAATCTGGCTCGAAGCGGTAGCGATCGTGTCGGTACCTTCGCGCACTTCGCCCACCACCTTGGCGAGGCTCTCATTCATGTTCTTCAGCGCCTGCAGCAGCTGCCCCGCCTCGTCGCGGCTCTCCACCTCGATGCGCGCGCTCAGGTCGCCGGCCGCCACTGTCTCGGCCACCTCCACCGCATGACCCAGCGGGCGCACGATGCCCCGCGTCAGGCGCCAGGAGAACAGCGCGCCCAGCACCAGCGCAATGCCCGAAAGCACCAGCAGCGTGGTGCGGCCGGCGGTGAAGTCCGCGCCGATGCCCTTGGCGGCCTCGTCGATCTTCTCGCGCTGGTGGTTGGCCAGCGCCTCGACGGCACCACCGTACACGGCCAGCGCATCGGAGAACCTGGTGTCCACGAGCGTATTGGCCTCCGCCAGGTTGCCCGCGTCCTTCAGCTTGTTGAGGACGCCCACGGTCTCCAGCACCACCGCACGCGAAGAGGCGATCTTCGCGTAGAGCGCCTTCTCCTCCGGCGTGCTCAGCATCAATTCGAGCTTCTTCTGCGCCGGGCTGATGCGGGCCGAGCCTGCTGTCTGGATCTTCGAGAAATAGGCTGCGATCTCCGGATCGGTGGTCTTGACCATGGCGAAATTGGCCACGGTGTTGGAGCGCAGGTTGCTGAGCCATTCGCTCGCAAGGCGCTCCTTGACCAATGCCTGCGCCACCATCTCGTCGGTCGCATTGCCCACGTTCGTGAGCCGCAGTACGCCCGTTCCTGCAATGAGCGCCATCAGCAGCAGCATTGCCGCGAAGCCGAGACCCAGGCGGGTGCCGATTTTCAGATCCTTCAGACTCATTGCTCTCTTTCTTCAACAACAGGGAACGGGTTCATCCTGTTATCGGCATCGGAGCGTCGGACTTGAGTCCTTTTTTCTCAGAACTCGGTCCAGTCGCCCTTGGCGTCGCCGGCCATGGCGAGCTGCGGGGCGGCTGCAGCCTCGCGGCGGGCGGGCAAGGCCTTGGCCGGGCGCTTGGGAACGGGCTTGGCTGGCTTCGGGATCGGCGTGATGCGGGTGAAGCCGGGGCGCCGCTGGGTGGCGACGGCGTTGGCATCGAGCTTGAAGATGCTCACGGCTTGCACGAGGCTGCCGGCCTGCTCCTGCAGCGACTGGGCTGCCGCGGAGGCTTCCTCCACGAGGGCAGCGTTCTGCTGCGTGACCTGGTCCATCTGCGTGATGGCCTGGTTGATCTGCTCAATGCCCGAGGTCTGCTCCTGGCTGGCCGCTGTGATCTCGCCCATGATGTCCGTCACGCGCTTCACGCTGCCCACGATCTCTTCCATCGTGCGGCCTGCTTCTTCCACCTGCTTGCTGCCCTCTTCGACCTTCTCGACCGAGTCGCCGATAAGAGTCTTGATTTCCTTCGCGGCTGCGGCCGAGCGTTGAGCGAGACTACGGACCTCGGAGGCCACCACGGCAAAGCCACGGCCTTGCTCGCCAGCACGGGCGGCTTCAACCGCCGCGTTCAGCGCGAGGATGTTGGTCTGGAAGGCAATACCGTCGATCACACCGATGATGTCGACGATCTTCTTGGACGAAGTGTTGATCGAACCCATGGTGTCCACCACCTGAGACACGACGCTGCCACCCTTCACAGCCACCTCGGAAGCGGAGACCGCAAGCTGGTTCGCCTGCCGCGCGTTGTCCGCGTTCTGCTTGACCGTCGAGGTCAGCTCTTCCATCGAGGCAGCCGTCTGCTCCAGCGAACTGGCCTGCTCCTCGGTACGTGACGACAGATCCTGATTCCCCGAAGCGATCTGGCTCGAGGCAGTGGCAATCGTGTCGGTGCCCGTGCGCACTTCGCTCACGATCTTCACGAGGCTCTCGTTCATCTCCTTGAGCGCCAGCATCAGCCGGCCCGTTTCGTCCTTCGACTTCACCTCGATGCGCGAGCTGATGTCGCCGGCCGCAACCTTCTCGGCCACCTGCACAGCCTCGCCGATCGGACGGGTGATGGAACGCGTGATGAGCCATGCAATGCCCGCGCCGAGCAGGATGGCGAAGCTGCCCAGTGCCAGCATCAGGTTGCGCGACCACGCATAGCCGGCGCTGGCTTCGGCGTTGGCCGCCTGCGAGCGTCTTTCCTGGTGCTCGCTCATCGCATCGAGCTCCGCGATCGTCGCGCGAACGGCCGGCTGGAACTTCGAGATGAAGAGCGCCGATGCCTCCTCGTTCTTGTTCTGCAGCCCGAGTTCGCTGAGCTGGGCGTTCAACGGCACGAGCACCGCCACCTTCTCGTCGATCCGCGCGAGCAGCGCCTTGCCCTCGGGGGTGGCCAGCAGCTTGGCCAGCGCGGCGCGGTTTTCGGTGAAGCGCTCGCGCGCCGCGACGATCTTCTTCGACTCCTCGCGCATGGCGGCGTCGTCGGTCAGAAGGATCAGGTTGCTGTCGAGAATGGCGATGTCGCGGATCGCGTCCGCCATCCTGTTGACTGCTGCCACCTTGACGTTGTTGCCGGTGACGATGCCGTTCAGCCGCGACTGGATGTCGGTCATCGCGTTGAGTCCGAGACCGGCCATGCCGGCCAGCAGCAGGAGAACAATGGCGAAGCCCGCGCCGAGGCGGGTACCTATCTTGAGATTGAGAAACGAGTTCATGGGGAGAGTTTTTTTAGGAATCCTGGGCGTTGACGTGCTGGAGAACCCGATCGAGCCGATCGGAGACCTTCACGGCATCGTGGGTCGAGCGGGTGACCGAGCGCATGACGAGCCATACGATGGCAACCGCGGTGAGCAATGCGGCCACGGCCAGCGCGCAAACCGTCAGGCGCGCCCATTCGTAGCCGGCGCCAGCCTTGAAGCCGAGGCTCAGCGCCACGGTCAACATGAACAACAGAACAGCGAAGCCCGCGCCGATACGCAAGGCGCGCCTGGGACTGAGACGTGTGCGCATGGGTGCTTCAGACCGCCTCTGCTTCTTCGACATCGGAGTCGAGCTTGAAGGTGCTGACCGCGCGCACGAGGCTGTCGGCCTGCTCCTGCAGCGACTGGGCTGCTGCGGAAGCCTCTTCGACCAGTGCGGCGTTCTGCTGCGTCACCTGGTCCATCTGCGTGATGGCCTGGTTGATCTGCTCGATGCCCGAGGTCTGCTCCTGGCTGGCTGCGGTGATCTCGCCCATGATGTCCGTCACGCGCTTCACACTGCCGACGATCTCTTCCATCGTGCGGCCGGCCTCTTCCACCTGCTTGCTGCCTTCTTCGACCTTCTCCACCGAGTCGCCGATGAGCGTCTTGATTTCCTTTGCTGCAGCAGCCGAACGCTGAGCGAGGCTGCGGACTTCCGAGGCCACTACAGCGAAGCCCTTGCCCTGCTCGCCCGCGCGGGCTGCTTCAACCGCCGCATTCAGCGCGAGGATGTTGGTCTGGAAGGCGATGCCGTCAATCACGCCGATGATGTCGACGATCTTCTTGGAAGACGCATTGATCGAGCCCATCGTGTCGACCACTTGCGAGACGACACCGCCGCCCTTCACCGCCACTTCCGAAGCGGATACGGCCAGCTGGTTCGCTTGCCGCGCGTTGTCCGCGTTCTGCTTGACCGTCGAAGTCAGTTCCTCCATCGAAGCCGCCGTCTGCTCCAGCGAACTGGCCTGCTCTTCCGTGCGAGACGACAAGTCCTGATTGCCGGCAGCGATCTGCCGGGAAGCCACCGCGATCGAATCGGTGGAAGCCTTGATGCGCGTCACCAGATCGGTGAGCGTGTCTTCCATTTCGCCCATGCCCCGCAGCAGCCGTCCGAAGTCGCCGCCGCGGTCGGTCTCGAATTCCTTGCTCAGGTCGCCCGAGGCCACGGTCTCGGCGATGAGCAGCGCCTCGCCGATGGGTTGAACGATGCTGCGCGTCAGCAGCCAGGCGATCACCGAGCCGGCGACGATCGCGAGGGCGGCCAGGCCGAAGATCCACCTGCGGCCCGAGCGGTACTGCGCGCCGATGCCGGCGGCGGACCTGTCGATCTCTTGCTGCTGGTGGCTCACCATGGCACGGATGCTCGCGTCGTAGTTGTCGAGCGCGGGCATCAGTTGCGTGTCGGTCAGCTTCGCGGCCTCGTCCTTGCGGCCGTCGGCCTTGAGCTTGAGGATCTGGTTGCGCAGCTCGACGTAGTCGCCACGCTTCTTCTTGATGTCCGCGCTCAGCGCCAGCTCTTCGGGCGACTCCAGCATGGCCTCGAGCTTCTTCTGCGTCTCGGTGATGACGGCGCTGGTGGCCGAGATGTTCTTCTGCAGGTACTCCTGCACGGCCGGGTCGTCGCTCTTGAGCAGCGAGAAGGTGCGAACGCTGTTGGTCTTGGTTCCCAGCTGCCAGGCGGCGGCAAGCCGCTCCTTGGTGAACGACTGTCCGGCCATGGTCTCGGTCGCGTCACCCACGGCCTGCAGGCGCATGACACCGATGCCGGCGATGAGCACCAGCAGTGCCAGCATGCATGCGAATACGGCGCCCATGCGCCGTCCCACTGTCCAGTTCTTCATCATGCGGAACCTTTGCTTGTCTCTTCGTTGTATGGGCTCGGGCGTTCAGGCCGCCATCTTCTCGACCAGGCCCATTTCCTCGCTGGACATGAGCCGGTCGATGTCCACCAGGATCAGCATCCGCTCTTCCAGCGTGCCCAGCCCGATCAGGTAGTCCGCATCCAGCACCGATCCCATCTCCGGCGCAGGCTTGATCTGATCGCCCGTCAGCGTGATCACGTCCGACACGCTGTCCACCACCATCCCCACCACTCGGCCCCCGATGTTCAGCACGATCACCACCGTGAACTGGTCGTACGTCGGCTCCCCGAGCCTGAACTTGATGCGCATGTCGATGATCGGAACGATGATCCCGCGCAGGTTCACCACTCCCTTGATGTATTCCGGCGCGTTCGCGATGCGCGTCACCGCGTCGTACCCGCGCAACTCCTGCACCTTCTGGATGTCTATGCCGTACTCTTCCTCGCCGAGCTTGAAGGTCACGACCTCCAGGCGGGCGTCGGCGCCCTGATGCTGCGGCGCCTGTGCGCGCGCCATGCCTGCTGCGGTTTCTGCCATGGGAGTTCCTCGGTGCGGTGAGCGCGCTGGCGGCTCAGCCGAATTTCTGCATGATGCGAACCAGCTTCTCGCCGTAGCGCGGATCGGTCGCATAGCCGGCGCGCTGCAGGCCGTGCGCGGCCTCGTTCGGGTCGTCGGTGGCGAGCACGTTCGCGTAGCGCGGGTTGCGGGTGATGAAGCGCGCGTAGTCGGTGAAGGCTTCTTCGTACGAGGCGTAGGCGCGAAACTTCGCGCGAACCTTCTGCGGCTCGCCGTCGACGTACTCGGTGGTGGTGGTCTCGACCGTCGCACCCTTCCAGCCCCGGTCGGCCTTGATGCCGAACAGGTTGAAGCTCTGCGTGCCGTCGTCGGCGCGGATCTCGCGCTTGCCCCAGCCCGATTCGAGCGCGGCTTGCGCCAGGATCAGCGGCGCGGGCACGCCGCTGGCCGTGCTGGCCGCCTGCGCGGATGCGCCCATGCGGCCCACGAACTCGTCGACCTGCCCCTGCAGCGATGCATTGGCGCCGACACCTGGCGCACGGCGATCGCTGTTGAATTGATAGATGCCGAGGTCGGCCCCCGCGCGCGCTGTCGGCGCCGAGCCGATGGGAATACCCGCGCGCGGCCCGTACGGCAGGCCGCCGCGCGGCTCGAGCGACATGGGCTTCGTTCCGATCTCCGCGTCGGCTTCCGCATCGGGCGGGCCCGAGGGCATGCTGCGGCGCAGCTGCGCGAGCATCGCCTCGGCCAGCCCCACGCCGCGCCCCGAGAGGTTCTGCGTGAGCTGCTGGTCGAACATCGAGAGGTAGACCTTCTGGTCCTGGCTGTCGAAGAGCCCGCTCGAAGGCGTCGCCTCGCGCATGCTCTTGAGCACCATGCCCATGAACAGCGCCTCGAACTGCCGCGAGACCTGCTGCAGGCCCTCTTCCGGCGAGCTGCGCACGGTGCGCCGCAGGGCGTCCACGCCCTGCACGTCGAGCGCGAAACGCTGATCGAGCGCGCCGCTGCGGTCGTTGGTGGCCGATACCGTCATCGCATGGGCCTCAGATGATTTCCAGCTCGGCGCTCAATGCGCCGGCCGACTTCATGGCCTGGAGGATCGACACCAGGTCCTGCGGATTCGCGCCCAGGCTGTTGAGCCCCTTGACCACGTCCGACAGCGAAGCGCCGCCGCGCACCATCTGGATAGCACCGCCGCCCTGGTTCACCGAGATCTGCGAGGTCTGCGTCGCCACCGTGCTGCCGCCCGAGAACGCACCCGGCTGGCTGATGACGGGCTCGGTGTTGATGACCACCGACAGGTTGCCGTGTGCGATGGCGCAGTCCTTCACGCGAACGGCCTGGTTCATCACCACCGAGCCTGTGCGCGCATTCACCACCACGCGGGCACCGGCCTGCGTGGGCGTCACTTCAAGATCCTCGAGCCGCGCGAGGAAACCCACGCGCTGCTGCGGTTCGGGCGCGCGCACGCGGATCGAGCGCGCATCGATGGCCTCGGCCGTGCCCGAACCGAACTGCCGGTTGATCGCATCGACCGCGCGCTGCGTGGTGCCGAAGTCCGAGCGGTTGAGCTCGATCGAGAACGTGCCTTCGGCGCCCACCGCCGCTTCCACCGTGCGCTCCACCAGCGCACCGGCCGGAATGCGTCCCGAGCTGAGCTGGTTGACCTGCACCTTGCTCCCGTTGGCCGACGCACCCGCGCCGCCGACCACCATGTTCCCCTGCGCCACCGCGTAGGTCATGCCGTCCACGCCCTTGAGCGGCGTCATCAGCAGCGTGCCGCCGCGCAGGCTCTTCGCGTTGCCCATGGAAGACACCGTCACGTCGATGTTCTGTCCCGGCCGCGCGAACGAAGGCAGCGTGGCCGTCACCATCACCGCCGCCACGTTCTTCAGCTGCATGTTCACGCCCTGCGGAATCGTGATGCCCAGCTGCTGCAGCATGTTGTTCAGGCTCTGCGTGGTGAACGGCGTCTGCATCGTCTGGTCGCCCGTGCCGTCGAGCCCCACCATCAGCCCGTAGCCGATCAGCGGGTTGTCGCGCACACCCTGGATGCTCGCCAGCTCCTTGAGCCGCTCCGCATGCACAGGAGCAAGGAACAAGGACGCAACCACCGCAACCGCCGCGATGCGCAAGCGAGCCCGAAAATTCGCGGGATGCCGCGGAACCGGCTTTGCCGGGCCGCAGGCATCGCTCCCTGCAAGGGGGTAGGAGAAGCGACACGAAGTGCGCGAAGCCTGGGGGTTTTCCATATTCAGAACGGCATGACGTTGAGGAAGAAGCGCTGCATCCAGCCCATGTGCTGCGCCTCGTCGATATAGCCCTTGGCCGAGTACTCGATGCGTGCATCGGCCACCAATGTCGAGGGCACGGTGTTGTTGCCCGAGACGGTGCGCGGGTTCACCACGCCCGAGAAGCGGATGTATTCCGTGCCCTGGTTGATGCCCATCTGCTTCTCGCCACTCACGAGCAGGTTGCCGTTGCCCATCACGTCCGTCACCGTGACCGTGATCACGCCGTTGAACGTGTTGTTGGCGTTGGCGCCACCCTTGGCGTTGAGCGTGTTGGTGCCCGTGAGCTTGGTGTCCTGCCCGTCGAGCAGGCCGCCGATGAGCTTGGGAATGGCGGCGAACACGCTGGTGGTGTTGCCGGTGCGGCTGGCGTTGGCGCCCGAATTCTTGGTGGCGTTGACCTTCTCGCTGATGAGGATGGTCAGGATGTCGCCGACGTTGCGCGGGCGGCGGTCTTCGAAGAGCGCATTGGCGCCCGGGCCGTCCTGGAAGATCGCACCGGGCGAGCGCCTGCTCTGCACCGCCGCGTAGTTGTCGGCGCGCGCCGTCATCGGCTGGTGCACCAGCGGCTCGCGCGGAACCTGCGCGCAGCCGGTGGCCAGCACCGCCACCGTGACCACGAGCAGCGGCAGCAGCCGCGCCCTCGCGGCGGCGGCAGTACCGAGAAGAAGACGCAACGCCCGCAACATCACAGCTGGGCCAGGCGCTGCAGCATCTGGTCCGAAGTCTGGACCGCCTTGCTGTTGATCTCGTACGAACGCTGGGTGGCGATCATGTTGACCAGCTCTTCCACCACGTTCACGTTCGAGGCTTCGACATAGCCCTGGCTCAGCGTGCCGGCGCCGTCGACGCCCGGGTTCACCTGGTTGGGCGCGCCCGATGCGTCGGTCTCGGCATACAGGTTCTCGCCCTTGCTCTGCAGGCCCGTCGGGTTGACGAAGGTGGCGAGCTGCAGCTGGCCGATCTGCACGGTGTTGGTGCTGCCCGCCTGCACCACCGAGACGATGCCGTCGCGGCCCACGGTGATGCTGGTGGCGTTGGCCGGCACGGTGATGGCCGGCTGCACAGGGAAGCCGCTGGCCGTGACGAGCTGGCCGTCGCGGTCGGTCTGGAACGAACCGTCGCGCGTGTACGAGGTGGTGCCGTCCGGCATCAGCACCTGGAAGAAGCCGCTGCCGCTGATGGCAACGTCGGTCGGCTTGTCGGTCTTGGTGAGGTTGCCCTGCGAGTGGATGCGCTCGGTGGCGACCACGTGCACGCCGGTGCCGACCTGCAGGCCCGAAGGCAGGCGCGTCTGGTCCGACGACTGGCCGCCGACCTGGCGCAGGTTCTGGTAGACCAGGTCCTCGAACACGGCGCGGCTGCGCTTGAAGCCGGTGGTGCCGACGTTGGCGAGGTTGTTGGAAACCACGTCGAGCTGCGTCTGCTGCGCGTCGAGGCCGGTCTTGGCGATGTAGAGGGAGCGGATCATTTTCTGGAGAGTCCTGCGTGTGTGTTGCGGGGCGGGCGGGCCGGGCTGCGGATCGATCAGCCGTAGGCCAGCAGCTTGTTGGCGGCCTGCGCGTTGGTGTCGGCGGTCTGCAGCGACTTCATCTGCATCTCGAAGCTGCGCGCGTTGGCGATCATTGCCACCATGGCATCGACCGGCTTGACGTTGCTGCCTTCGACCACGCCGCTGACCAGCGTGACGGCCTCGTCGGCTTCGGCCGGCGGCTGGCCGGCGCGCATGCGGAACAGGCCGTCGTCGCCGCGCTCGAGCTCGGTGACGGCCGGGTTGACCAGCTTGAGGCGGCCGACTTCGGCAATGCCCGTGAGCGTGGTCGAGCTCGCGTCGCGCGCGCCCACCAGTCCGTTGGAGGCGATGCTGACCTGGGAGCCGGGCGGCACGGTCAGCGCGCCGTTGTCGCCCATCAACGGGCGCCCGCCCATGGTGGTGAGCTGGCCGTCGGCGCCGATCTGCAGGTTGCCGACGCGCGTGTAGGCCTCGCCGCCATCGGGCGTCTGCACCACCAGCCAGCCCTCGCCGCTCACGGCCACGTCGAGCGCGCGACCGGTCTCGGTGAGCGGGCCGTGGGTGAAGTCGGCGCCGGGCGTGGTGGCGGCCACGAAGGCGCGCGTGGGCGCCTCCTGGCCGACCACGGGCACCGCGCGGAAGTTGGCGATCTGCGCGCGGAAGCCCGGCGTCGAGACGTTCGCCATGTTGTTGGCGACAGCGGCCTGCTGCTCCATGACCTGCTTGGCGCCGCTCATGGCGACGTACAACATGCGATCCACTGGGTGCTCCTGGTGTCGGTCGTTGGGCGTTGCGTCAGCGGATGTTCATCAGCGTCTGCATGACCTGGTCCTGCGTCTTCACGGTCTGCGCGTTGGCCTGGTAGTTGCGCTGCGCGACGATGAGGTTGACCAGCTCGGACGTGAGGTCGACGTTGGACGACTCGAGCGCGCCAGACTTCAGCGCGCCGAGCTTGGTGCCTTCGCCCGGCGTGCCGGTGAGCGCATTGCCCGATGCCTGCGTCTCGGCCCACACGTTGTCGCCCTTGGGCGCAAGGCCGTTGGGATTGGCGAACGAGGACAGCACGATCTGGCCCAGCAGCTTGGTCTGCTCGTTGGAGAACTTGCCGGTGATGGTGCCGTCGGCGTTGATCGAGAACGAGGTGAGTTCGCCCGAGCGGTAGCCGTCCTGCGCGAGCTTGCTCATGGCGTTGGCGGCGCCGAACTGGGTGGTGCCCGTGAGGTCGACCGAAGCGGTGAGCGCCGCGGCGCCGTTGGTGAAGTTGAGCGTGCCGAGGCTCAACTGGCCGCTGGCCGGCGCGGTCATCTTTCCGGCGGAGTCGAAAGTCAGGGTGCCGAGCGCGGCACCGGCGTTGAGCGCCGTGCCGTCGGCCGTGCCGTACACGCTCCAGGTGTTGGCGGGGGTGGCGCTCTTCACGAAGTAGACGGACACGTCGTGCGGGTTGCCCAGCGAGTCGTAGATGGGACCGACGGCGTTCGAGTAGTTGAAGGTTCCGGAATCGGTCGCGTTGAAGGGCGTCTTGGTGGGCGTGACCAGGCGCGCGTCGAGGTTGAACTCGGCGTCGATGGCGGTCGTGGCCTTGGGCGTCATGGCCGCGGTCGGGATCTGGATGGCCGCCGGCGTGCCGCCGCTGATGCCGCCGCTGGCGTTCACGCCGAAGCCGGTGAG
The DNA here is from genome assembly GCF_003952185.1 of Variovorax sp. 679. Lineage (GTDB taxonomy): Bacteria > Pseudomonadota > Gammaproteobacteria > Burkholderiales > Burkholderiaceae_C > Variovorax. Next base: position 633,831 of record NZ_RXFS01000001.1, read on the forward strand.
GCGCAGGCCCGAGGAGTTGACGATGTAGCCGTCCTTGTCGCGCGTGAACTGGCCGTTGCGCGAGTACATGACTTCGCCGGTGGCGCTGCTCAGGCGGAAGAAACCGTCGCCGTTGAGGATGGCCACGTCCAGCGGGCGGCTGCTCGACTGCGTCACGCCCTGCGTGAAGTTCTGCACCACGCCCGATACCGATGCGCCGAGGCCGACGCGCGAGCCGGCATACACGTCCTGGAAGGTGGCGGCGGCCGACTTGAAGCCGACGGTGCCGGAGTTGGCGATGTTGTTGCCGATGACGTCGAGATTGGCTGCGGCCACGCCGAGCCCGCTGATACCTTGGGAAAAAGCCATGATGGTTCCTTGCTTGTTGGTTTCGGTGCGTTGGATGCGATGGGTGTGCTGGGTACGTCCGGGAGGGCGCTCAGAGGAACAGGCGCACGTCGGACAGGCCGATGCTCGCGCCCGAGGCCAGCTCGAGCGTGATGCCGCTGGCGCCCTGCTTCACGGCCGCGACCTGCGAGAAGGTCAGCGCGGTGGCCTTCACCGTCGTGCCGCCATTGCTTGCGTCGACGGTGAAGCGGTAGGCGCCCGCGGGCACCACGTTGCCGGCGTCGTCCTTGCCGTCCCAGGTGACGGCGTTGACGCCCTCGGTCATGGAGCCGCCGTTGATGGTGCGCACCACCTTGCCGGTGGAGTCGACGATCTTGATGTCGACGTCGGATGCCGTGCCCGGCAGCTGCACGGCGAAGGCCTGCGTGGCCGGGTCCTTGCCGGCTTCGGGCGTCTTGGTGGTGAGCACGTCGCCCGGCGACAGCACGTTGTAGCCGATGAGCGAGGTGGCCTGCAGCAGCTGGTTGGAGCTGGTCTGGCTCACCAGGCCCGACAGCGTGCTGTTGAGCTTCTCGATGCCGCTCACGGTGCTCATCTGCGCGAGTTGCGAGGTGAGCTCGGCGTTCTGCATCGGGTTGAGCGGGTCCTGGTTGTTCAGCTGCGTGACGAGCAGCTTCAGGAAGCGCTGCTCGCTGTCGGCGTTCGACGTGCTGCTGTTGCTGTTCACCGCGGAAGCGGCGTTCTGACCGGTGATTGACGAGGTGTCGGAAATGGCCATGGCGCGTTCGTGCCTGTTCTTTCGTGTTGGGGGGGTTACTGGCCGATGGACAGCGTCTTGACCATCAGCGTCTTGGCCGTGTTGAGCACTTCGACGTTGGCCTGGTAGCTGCGCGAGGCGGAGATCATGTTGGTCATCTCCTCGACCACGTTGACGTTGGGCATCGCGACGTAGCCCTCGGCGTTGGCGTGCGGGCTCTTCGGGTCGAACACGAGCCGCGGCGGCGATGGGTCCTCGACGACACCGGCGACCTTCACGCCGCCGATGTCTCCCCCGCCGTATGCGGAGGGCGCGACCTGGAACACCACCTGCTTCGCGCGGTAGGGCATGCCGTCGGGGCCGGCCACGCTCTCGGCGTTGGCCATGTTGCTCGCGGTCACGTTCATGCGCTGCGACTGCGCGGCCATGGCGGAACCCGCCACGTTGAAGATGTTCATGGAAGTGCTGTTGAAGGGCATGGAGGCTTCTGCCGGTTGCTTGCGGGCTTACTGCTGGATCGCCGAGAGCATCGACTTGATCTTCGAGTTGATGACGGTGAGGTTGGACTCGTAGCGCAGCGCGTTGTCGGCGAAGGCGATGCGCTCGACGTCCATCTCGACGGTATTGCCGTCGAGGCTGGACTGGTTGGGCACGCGATACAGCAGGTCCTTGTCGGACACGGCCTGCGCCTGCCCCGCCAGGTGGCGCGACGAGGTGGTGGCGAGCGACACCGACTGCGACGACGTGCGGCCGCGCTCGACGGCGTCGCTCAGGCGGGCGCTGAAGTCGAAGTCGCGCGCCTTGTAGTTGGGCGTGTCCGCATGGGCGATGTTGGCCGCAATAACCTCCTGGCGCTCCGCGCGGAGGTTGAGGGCTTCGCGGTTGAAGCGAAGCGCCGCATCCAGCTTGTCGATCATGTTCTTTCCATCCGTTGAGGCATCGCCAACGCACAAGGCGCAGCGACAGATGGAAAGCGAGTCTATGCATGGCCCGCGTTTGCAATCGCCCGAACAAAGGGGGTTTTCGCCTGCTGCTCGCACCTTCGATCGGCGGATGGATTTCTAGAATTTCCGGGCGGCGTCATGCCTTCCTCCAGCGTGGCGCACCGCGACCCAGGCCCTCTCTTGCACACATATCCGATGACCTTTTCCGAGCTTCGCGATCACGTCCTGCGCACCGTGCTGCCGGCACTTGTGGCTGCGGCGTGCACGGCATCCGCGCCCGCGTTCGCCGCCGACACCGCGAGCGCGGTCATCGAGAAATACCTGCAGGTGCAGACGGCCGGCCTGCCGGGCAAGGTGACGATCAGCCTCGAAGGACGCGGCACCGCCGCGCTGCCCGCCTGCGACACGCCCGAGGCCTTCCTGCCGCCGGGCGCGACGCCATGGGGCCGTGTGTCCGTGGGCGTTCGCTGCCAGACGGAGCGGCCGTGGACGCGCTTCGTGCAGGCGCACGTGTCGGTGGAAGGCAGCTATTTCGTGGCCGCGCGCGCAATCGACGCGGGCCGGCCGCTGGGCGCCGGCGACGTCGCGGAGCGCACCGGCGATCTCACGCGGCTGCCGCGCTCGGTCATCACCAGCGCGACCGAGCTGGCCGGCGTGGTGACGGTCAACCGCGTGGCACCGGGAGCGCCGCTGCGCAAGGAGCTGGTGCGCGGCGTGACCGTCATCCAGCAGGGACAGGCAGTGAAAGTGGTGGCGCAGGGCCAGGGCTTCGTCGTCAGCACCGAGGCCAGGGCCATGACCGGGGCCGCCGTGGGCGCCGTGGTGCAGGCCAAGACCCGGGACGGGCGGCTGGTCAGCGGCGTGGCGGACGAAGAGGGGCAGATCCAGCTGGCCCAGTGACAAGCCGCCTCGTGCATACCCTGCCTAAAGTTCTTGCGCCGGCTGCCGATATACGGGTCAGCCCCTGAGGAATCACCTTGAAAATCGATCCCCCCGCCCCCTCGGCCACGCCCCTCCCCCGAACGACCGCGGCCGGCCCCGCCCCGGCGAACGGCGCCGACGCAGCCCAGCGCGCCAAGGACGCGGCGCCGGCTTCCGCGCACATTCGCTCGCTGCCCGGCGCCACTGGTGCCGCCGCCGCGGACTTCGACGCGGCCCGCGTGGCGGCGATCCGCGAGGACATCCGCGCCGGGCGCTACCAGGTCCGCCCCGAGCGCATCGCCGACGGCCTGCTGGCAAGCGTGCGCGACCTGCTCGGCCCGAAACGCGAGGGCGGCAACGAATGAAACCGAGCCTGCTGGGCCACCTGCGCACCGAGACCGCCTGCATCGAGGAATTCCTGTCGGTGCTGGACCGCGAGGCCCGGGCGATGTCGGACGGCGCATTCAACGACCTGGCAGCCATTGCCGCCCAGAAGACGGTACTGCTGGAACGCATGGCCGAGCTGGATGCCCAGCGCGAGGCGCTGCAGGCGGCGCTGGGCTTCGGGCCCGGCCGCACGGGCGCCGATGCGGCCTCGGCGGCCAGCGGCCCGGAGACGGAACGGGCCTGGCAGGCGCTGCTGGAGGTCGCCTCGCAGGCAAGAGACCACAACCTGCGCAACGGCTCGATGGTCTATGCGCAGCTCGATTTCACCCAACAGGCACTGCACTTCCTGCAGGCCAGCGCGCAGCTGTTCTACGGACCGGACGGCGTGCGCAGGACGCAGGCGGGCTCCGGCAACCGCCTCGCGGCGGGCTGATCGCGTGCGCGCCGGGCTGCTGGTCGTGCTGTGGCTGTGCGCCACCGCCGCGCACGGCGCGGCAGGCGCGGCGGACGGCGTGCTGATCACGAACGTGGCGCCGGGCGTGCAGCCGGGCGACGCGATCAACCTCGGACAACTGAACCAGGCAAGCGCCGCACTGCGCGACATGGAGCGCATTGCGTACTCGGGCACGGCGATGGCCGTGGCCATGACGGCCGCGTATGTGCCAGTGCTGCAACCGGGCGAGAAGGCCATCGGCCTAGCCGTCGGCAGCTACAAGGGCTACACGGCGGCCAGCCTGGGTTTCAGGACGCTGTCGGACGACGGACAGACGGCCTGGGGCATGACCGTCGCCAGCACGGGCCGCGACTGGGGCTTCAACGCCGGCATCGGCTGGAAGCTGCCGCGCACGGGCGACCGCTGAGGCAGCCGGCCGGGCCGCCTCACCAACACCACCACCATCCAGACAAGGAAGCTCCCGACATGGACAACGATGCTCACGGCGACTCGCGACAGGTGGCCATGGTGGGCTGCGACGAGGCTCAGGCACGGGCCTGGGGCCAGAAGCTGCGCCTGATGGGCTGCACGCCGGTTTCCTTCGACAGCAGCGCCGACTTCCTGCGCGCGGCGACACAGGGCAGCCATTTCGACCTGTTGCTGGTCGTGCTGAGGGACGAGGGCGCGTGGCCGGTGCTGACGGCCATGTGCAAGGCCCTGCGCATGCCGATCTTCCTGGTGGCCAACGCGATGCAGCGCGAACTGCTGGCAGAGGTGCTTTCGGCATCGGGCCCCGAATCGCAGGGCGCGGGCATCGATTTCGCGGTGCTGCCGGTCGACGACTTCGAGGTGGAGCTGCGGGTGCGCGAGGCGCTGCGGCGCAACGAGAAGCTGCTGCATGCGCCGGCGGTGAGCGCGACGTTCGGCGACTACCGCTTCATCGGCAGCCGCAAGGTCGTGGTGAACAAGGGTGAGGAAGTGCGCCTGAAGCCGCGCGAGTTCGAACTGGCGCTGCTGCTGTTCCGCAATGCCGACAGGCTGCTGGAGCGCGAATGGCTGCTGGGCTCGCTATGGACGGAGTCGCGCATCGAGCGCAAGAGCCGCGTGCTCGACTGCTGCGTGGCGAACGTCCGCCGCAAGCTGTCGCTGCACAAGGGCAATGAATTCGTCCTGCATTCGGTATACGGGCGCGGCTACGAGCTTCGTCATGTGACGGCCCGGCCGATTGCGGGGCCGGTGGACGACTCGGGCTTTCCGGACACGTCGAACGAACCGGTCTGGCTGAGGGAAGCTGCCCGCGCGTGACGCAAACGCATCGCGGGGCGGCAGAAAGCGTGACGATCGCCGGCCTCGAGGAACCGCCACCATCGAACGGGGCGGGTGCCTGGGCTACCTCTACCAACGCCGGCGGACCGTCCCCTCCAGTATCGGCGCGCAAACTTAAGCCGGGCTGAATCCCGGCGGGTCGCGCCAGAATCCGGTGCATGCAATTGCAGATCGACCCCCGCCAGGTGCATCTCTGGCACCTGCACGTTCCGGAACATGACGACGCCGCCTGCGAAGAGGCCACCATGGCCCTGCTGACGCCCGAGGAGCGCGAGAAGCACGGGCGCTTTCACTTCGCCCGGGACCGGCGCAGGTATCTCATGACGCGGGGGCTGATCCGCTCGCTTCTCTCGCGCTATGCGCCCGTCGCGCCGCGGGACTGGAGATTCGAGAACAACGCCTACGGGCGCCCGGGCATCGCGAATGCGCTGCCGCAGGCGCAGCGCCTGCGCTTCAACATTTCGCACAGCGCCTCGCTCGTCGTGGCGGCGCTGACGGTGGAGCGCGAAGTGGGCGTGGACGTCGAGCACACGGCGCGGACCGCACCGCTGGAAATTGCCGAGAGATTCTTCTCCGCCAGGGAGGCGCGCGAACTGCACGAGCTGCCGGCCGGGCTTCAGGCCTCGCGCTTCTGGGATCTCTGGACGCTCAAGGAAAGCTACATCAAGGCGCGCGGCATGGGCCTGTCGCTGCCCCTGGACAGGTTCTCCTTCAGCTTCGAGGGCACCGACGGCGTGGCGATCGATTTCGAGGACGGGCTCGACGATTCCGCCGAGCGCTGGCAGTTCTGGCAGTTCCAGCCGGACAACGCGCATGCCATCGCTCTCTGCCTCGAGCGGAAGAAGCCGGAAGACGTGCAGATCCTGCGCTGGAAGGCGACGCCGCTGCTTGCGACGGTCGAGGAATTCCGGGGCACGGTGGTGCGCCGGTCGCCGGGCGGCTGACTACTGGCTGCGCTGCGCCTCGAATTCGGCCCGGTTCCACAGCTCGAAGTACAACACCTCCGACCACTGCAGCCCGAGCGGGTGCTCCGTGGCGCGGGTGCGGGTGCTGTCGCAGTCGTCGTCCAGGCGAAGCCCGAAGAAGGCGTCCAGCGGGGCCGCGCACTTCTGCACGGTCGCCTTTTTCAGCAGCCGCGCGGCCTCGGCGAGGTCGGCAGGCAAGGCATCGATGGCGGCGCCCACGTGGAGGCATCGCGCGATCTCCTGCTCCACGCAGGATCGCAGCGCCGCTTCCTCCTCTTCGGACATGGTGTCGAGCTCGATGGTCTCCAGGAGCAGGTAGCGGTCGCGATGGGCTTCGAGGAAGGCGATCGTCTCGTCCAGCCAGATGGACAGTTGCGTCGAAGCAATGACCGGCGCCGCTGCTACTGCAGGAGCGGCCGTCCGCGGTGAGACAAGCCGCTTGAGACGCCCGAGGAAGGAATCCGGCTGTGCCGCGACGGTGGGTTGCGGCCCGGGCTCCGTGCTGGAAGCCTGCGCCGCGAGAAGAGCGCGAACGATGCCGATGAATCGCCGAACGCGCTCGAAACCGGGATCGAAGCCGCTGCTGATTGCATGAAGCCTGGTCTTGCGCCCGGGCTCGTCGCCGTCGAACCCGTCCGACACCAGCGAGGCACACAACTGCGGATCGCCCGACATCAGGAGCCGATACATGAACGGCACGTCGTACGCCCATTCGGACAGGCCCGAGATCGTGTCCGGGCGATCGGCATATGAGGCGGGCCTATTGCCGAGACTGTAGAGATAGGAACGGTTGGCCATCTGGAACTCCCCGGTTCGCGCGCAATTGTTCGGGCGCTTTTGCCTGATTCTATAAGCCGGCCGAACGGACTTCGGGCCGTCTCTCCGTGGAAATGCACGGATTGAATACTAACTGAGTCAATTTTTATGAATATTCATAAGGAGTCGCCACTTAATACATCAAATTTCAACAGAATCAACGATGCACCAAATAATGGCATCACATTTTTGGCGCATGAGATACCAAAATAATGATTACTAAAAATAACTTCATTGATCAGGTTAAATAAACATGGTAGATATTTAATTTATTAGTAACTTAATATTACTATCCAATCTACATTTGCGATTGAAAATTCAGATCAATTCGACACGATGACTCCAAAATGAGACACGACTGGTTGCAATAAATCGCCTCACTCCTAAGATTTATTTGGTTTAACAATAATTTCCAAATATTTCTCAGCCTGAATGGAATTGCAGCCATTCAATGGCTTTTCAAACGGATGGATGGGGCACATGAACACAACTTATCGCTCGCTCTGGAACGAATCCCTGGGCGCCTGGGTCGCGGCGTCGGAACTCACCTGTTCCCGGGGCAAGCGCAGCGGCGCCTGCGTCACGGCGGTCGGCGCGCTCACATTGCCCCCGTCGGGGCGCTTGCGCGCAGGAGTCATGACCGCGCTGCTGGCGATGGGCGGGATCGGTGGGGCCTCTGTGGCGCAGGCGCAGTCGGTCGACTGCTCGGCCTCGCCCTTCAACCTGTACAACGGCACTGCCTCGTGCATGGGCTTCCAGTCCAAGGCCTCAGGAATCGGAGCAACCGCGCTCGGTTCTCTTGCGCAAGCCCAGCAACTCGGCGGGCTCGCTGTGGGGTACAACTCCCTGAGCTCCGCACAGAATTCGATCTCCCTGGGGTTTCAGGCCTTTAGCTCAGGCGTCAATTCCATCTATCTGGGCGCCCGCACCGGGCCCACCACTGGCGCACTGGCCGATGGCGCCATCGGCATCGGCACGGACGTGACCGCCAACGCCCTCAGCACCGTTGCCATTGGCTCCCTGTCCCAGGCAACCGCGTTGCGCGCCGTCGCGGTGGGAAACCAGGCAATGGCAACCAGTGAAGCAGCCACCGCCTTCGGGAACGGTACTCGAGCGCAAGGGAACAGTTCGCTTGCGCTCGGTGCGCAAGCGATCGCTGTCGGCGACAGCACAGTCGCGGTCGGCCAGGGTGCCGGCGCGGGCTCGACGATCGCCAATACGGGCTCGGCCGCGGTGGGTATCGCAGCCGGAACGCTGGTCAGCGGCGCGCAGAACACCGCCATGGGGGGAGGCATTGCGAGCGCGATGCGGGGTGCGGGTTCGGGCGTCACGGGAGCGCGCAATGTCGCCTTCGGCACAGGCGACGGCAGCGTCGCCTACGACGCCACTTTGAAGGCATCCGCGGGCAGCCTGGTGACGGGTAACGACAACGTCGCCATCGGCACCAACGCAGGCATCGGCGTCGCCAGCAACGCGACGACCTCCATCGGCCTCAATGCGAATGCCAGCGCGAACAACGCGGTTGCGATCGGCCCCCTGACCAACGCGGCGGGCACCAGTTCCGCGGCGCTCGGCAACCTCGCCAATGCTTCGGCGGACTTCTCTCTGGCCATGGGCAACCAGGCCCTGTCGAGCGGCGTCGGCTCGGTCGCGGCGGGGTCGGGCGCCAACGCAGCGGCCGATGGCACCGTGGCGATGGGCAACAACGCCACCGCGAGTGCCACGCGCGCGACCGCACTGGGATTCGGTACCTCGGCCGCCAAGAACGCCACCGCGGTGGGCACGCTTGCCGCAGCGACCGGTGAGCAGGCGGTCGCCATCGGCAGCAGCGCCAAGGCCTCCGCGCTCAATGCGATCGCTATGGGCTTCAACACCGTTGCCGACTCCGCGGACGCAGTCGCCATCGGCAACAGTTCGAAGGCCACCGGCGGCAAGGCCGTGGCCATCGGCTCCGGCAACGTCGCCAACGGCAACGGCGCGGTGGCCATCGGCGACCCGAACACCGCCACCGGCAACGGCGCGATCGCAAGCGGCCTCGACAACACCGCGACCGGCAACGGCACCGTGGCGATGGGCAACACCAACAAGGTCGGCGGCGGCGGCCAGGGTGTGGGCGTGCCCGGCACGCCGGCGCAGGGCGCGGTCGGCATCGGTTTTCAGAACACCGTGATCGGACAAGGCAGTGTGGCGATCGGCAGCACCAGCCAGGCACTGGCGGCCGGTGCGGTCGCCTTCGGCGATACGGCCATTGCCAACAATGCAGGTGACGTAGCGCTCGGCTCCGGCTCGGTAACCGCGACGGCCGTGGGAACTCCCAGCGTCACGATCAACGGCACGACGCACAAGTTCCAGGGCGTCAACCCCACGAGCACCGTCAGCGTCGGTGCGCCGGGCACCGAGCGCACCATCACCAATGTGGCCGCCGGCAGGATCTCCGGGACCTCCACCGATGCCATCAACGGCAGCCAGCTGTCCGCCACCAACGACGCGATCGCGGAGGTGGCGACCACGGCCGGCAAGGGCTGGAACCTGACCACGGCCCAGACGGGCACCGGCACGGCAACGGGCACCAGCTTGCAGAACATCGCGCCGGGCACCGCCGTCACCTACACGGCGGGCAACAACATCGCCATCACGCAAAACGGTGCCGAAGTGCAGATCGCCACCAGCGCGACGCCCAGCTTCACCAGCGTGACCACGGGCGGCACGGTGATGAACAACAGCGGCCTCACGATCACGGGCGGCCCGAGCGTGACGATCACGGGCATCAACGCCAACAACACCGTGATCACCAACGTGGCGCCCGGCGTGGCGCCTACCGACGCGGTCAACGTGAGCCAGCTGAACACCACGATCACGGCCAACAGGATCAAGTACTACAGCGTCAACTCCACCGGCGGCGGCAACGAGGACAACCTCGGCGCGACAGGCGCCGACGCCGTCGCCTCGGGCAAGAACGCCAGCGCGACCGTCGACGGCGGGGTCGCGCTCGGCTCAGGCTCCGTCTCCGACCGGGCGATCGCGGCCGGCACCGGCAACATCCCCGCCGGCAGCGCGCTGATCCCCTTCAACACCGCCGACCGCACGCTGCTCGGCGCGGTCTCCGTGGGCAGCGCCACCACCTATCGCCAGATCACCAACGTCGCCGACGGCACGCAGGCGCAGGACGCAGTCACGGTGCGCCAGCTCAGCGGTGCGCTGCAGTCCTTCGCGGTCACGCCGATCAAGTACTTCCACGCCAACTCCGCGGCGGCCGACTCGCTGGCCATCGGCACGGAGTCGGTGGCGGTCGGCCCGCAGACGGTGGTCAACGGCAACAACGGCGTGGGCATCGGCAACGGCGCCGTGGTGCAGCAGACCGCGCCGGGCGGCATCGCGATCGGCCAGGGCGCGACCTCGCACCTGGCCGACTCCATCGCGCTGGGCACGCAGTCGTCCGCAGCCGCGGTGCAGGGCGTCGCGCTGGGCGCGGGCACCAACGTGACGCAGGCCGGCGGTGTTGCGCTGGGCGCGGGCTCGGTGGCTTCGACGGCCGCGGGCGTGGCGGGCTACGTGCCGCCCACCGCCACCGATGCGCAACGCATTGCCATCGGCGCGACCACCAGCACGCTGGCGGCCGTGTCGGTGGGCAATGCGGCCAGCGGCCAGTTCCGGCAGATCACCGGCGTGGCAGCGGGCACGGCCGACAGCGACGCGGTCAACGTCTCGCAGCTCAGGGGCGTGCAGGGCACAGTCGCAGCCATCGACCAGTCGACGGTCAAGTACGACACCAACGCGAACGGCACGGTCAACTACAACAGCGTGACCATGGGCGGCAGCAACTCCACCGGCCCGGTCACGGTGCACAACGTGGCGCCGGGCGTGGCGGGCACCGACGCCGTCAACGTCAACCAGCTCAACGCGGTCAGCGGCGGCCTGAACAACCGCATCAACGCCCTCGGCGACCGCCTCGACGGCGTCGAGAAGAACGCCTATGCCGGTGTCGCTGCCGCCATGGCGCTGCAGATGCCCGGGAGCTACGTGCCGGGCAAGACGGTCATGCGCATCGGCGCGGGCTCCTTCAAGGGCCAGAGCGCGGTGGGCGTCAGCTTCCGTCGCACCTCCGACAACAACGCCTGGAGCATCACCGGCGGCGTGGCCACCAGCCGTGCCGGGGTGGGCGCCACGGTCGGCGCGGAATGGGTCTTCAACTGATCGCGATACCGATGAACAGGACGAACTCCATCATGAACAACAAGACTCTTCAGGCCGAGACCCCTTCTCTTTCCCTTTCCACTGTTCCCGCGGTTCGCGTCGCGCCGCTCGCCGCGCTCTGCCTCGCTGCACTGATGGCTGGCGGCTGCGCCAGCCCGAGCTACACCATCACGCCGGAGATGCAGGCCAGGGCCGCTTCGGAAAACCCGGCGCCGCCGAAAGACGAAGACTTTCCCGCACCGACCTCGGCCAAGTGGCAGCAGGGCGCCTTCCCCAGCCTCGAGGCCTTGCGCACCATGCGCACCGGCATGGGCAAGGACCAAGTGCGCGAGCTGCTGGGCTTTCCGCACTTCAGCGAGGGGCTGGGCGGCGTGCGCGAGTGGAACTACATCTTCCACTTCCGCACCGGCGCGGGGCCGGAGTACATCACCTGCCAGTACATGGTCCGCTTCAATGCAGACGTGCTGGCCAACGGGTTGTACTGGAAGGGACCGGGCTGCGCGGACTTGCTCAGGCCCGCGCCCGTGGCGGCGAGACCTGTCGCGCCCGTTCAGCCGGCGGTCGCTCCCGTGAAGACGACGCTCGGCGCCGACGGCCTCTTCCGCTTCGACGGCCGTTCGCTGGCCGACCTGCTGCCCGAAGGCCGGCGCAAGCTGGACGCCCTGGCGAGCGACATCAAGGGCAGCGCCGGATCGGTGGATTCGATCAGGATCACGGGCCATACCGACCGGCTCGGCAGCAGCAGCTACAACCAGGCACTCTCGCTGGCGCGCGCCGATACCGTGCGCAACTACCTGGCGCAGGCCGGTGTACCGGCGCAGGCCATGCAGGTCCAGGGCAAGGGCGCATCGGAGCCGAAGGTGCAATGTGCACAGGCGAAGCGAGCAGAACTGATCGACTGCCTCGCTCCGAACCGGCGTGTCGAGATCGAGGTTGCGCAGAGACGGCCAGGGTCTTGAACTCGCGCGGTACGCCCGCCTCGATCCCGGATGAACCGCGGCACCGGTTCCGCCCGCTGCCGGGCAGAATCGCGGCAACGGCCATCGAAGGACTGAAGACGTGCCCCTCTTTCATCTCCCTGCATTGCGCGGCGGCCTGCTAGCCTTGATGGCGGCGGCGCTGTTCGGCATCAGCACGCCATTGGTCCAGCGCGCCGGCGCGGGACTCGGCGCCTTCACCACCGCCGCCCTGCTCTATGCCGGTGCCGCATTCATGGGCGCCTGGCTGCGCCAGCCGGTGGAGCGCGAAGCAGCCCTGCGGCGCGCCGACCTGAAGCGGCTGTCGTGGATGGCCCTGTTCGGAGCCGTCATCGGCCCCGTGGCGCTGGCCTGGGGCCTGCAGCACACCAGCGGCACCAGCGCCTCGCTCATGCTCGCGCTCGAAGCGCTGTTCACCGCGGTGCTGGCGCGCACGCTCTACCGCGAGGTGATGGACCGCCGCGTCTGGAGCGCGATGTTGCTGCTGCTCGCCGGCGGCATGGTGCTTGTGATCGACCGCGGCCTCAGCGGCGGCGTGCAATTGCTGGGGCTGCTCGCGGTGCTGGCGGCCACCGCTGCATGGGGCATCGACAACACCCTGTCGCGCGCGCTGGCCGAGCGCGATCCAGGCCAGGTGGTGCTCGGCAAATCCTTGCTTGGCGCAGGCGCCACGGCAGTGCTCGCCGTTGCGGCGGGCGAGCCCTTGCCCGGCTGGACCGCCGCCCTTGCACTGCTCGCCATCGGCGCGAGCGGCTACGGACTCAGCTTGCGGCTCTACCTGCTGGCGCAGCGGGCCTTCGGCGCGGCACGCACCGGCTCGGTGTTTGCCTTCGCGCCGTTCATCGGTGCGCTGGTCGCCATCGCGCTCGGGGACCGCGCCTTGAGCTGGGGCATGGCGACCGGCGGCCTTCTGATGCTTGCCGGTGTCGCCCTCCATCTGGCGGAATCCCATGGTCACACACACGACCATGAGCCGCTCGATCACGAGCACGCGCATCGGCATGACGACGGCCATCACGACCACGTGCACGACCCGATGCCAGCGGGCGAGCACAGCCATTCGCACCACCACGCGCCGTTGCGCCACACGCATGCGCATGTGCCGGACGCGCATCACGCGCATCCGCACTGAGGCCTCAGGCCATGGCCGGCGGCCAGTTGTGCGTTTCGCCCTGGCCGTCGCGGCACCAGGCATGGAGCGCGTCGTACATCACCAGGCCGTGGCGCAGCATCTCGTGATCGTCCGCAAAAACGCGCGAGAGGCCGAGCGAGATGGCGTACAGGCCCGCCGACTGCGGCGCCAGGTCGAGCCGCGAGGTGTCGGCGCCCCGCACGATCGTTGCCAGCGTCTGGAGCGCCGGATCGGCCAGCCCATACTTCGCAAGGAAGGCATCGAAGCTGCACAGCTCCCCGACGTGGCTGAGCTCGACGCCGGGAATGTCATACGGCACGGCGCCCGTCTCGGCCGCGATGCGCAGCACGTCGGTCTTCGGCACGTACAGGAACTCGGCCTCCCGGTCGATGAAACGCAGGACCAGCCACGGGCAGGCAATGCGGTCGATCTTCGGGCGCTCGCGCGTGATCCATTTCATGGCGTGTCTCCTTTCGCGGCAAGCGGGAGGCCGGCTGCCTGCCAGCCGTCGATCCCGCCGCGCAGGTAGCGGGCCTTCACGCCGGCCGCACGCAGCCGCATGGCCGTCGACCGGCCTACTTCGTGGCCGTAGACGCAGTAGACGATGACGTCGCGATCGGTCGGAAGCTCGCGCGACCAGTCACAAACGGCGGCCGGGTCGCGCCAGTGCGCGCCGGGAATCAGCGCCTGGGCGCGCTCGAAGACGCCCGCGCGTCGCACGTCGAGCACCAGGGCTCCGGCCAGCTCGTGCTGCCCGGCACCGAAAGGCTCACTCGCACCGTGCACCGCGAGCTGGTAGCGCTCGTAGACGCGCGCCCAGTCGATGCAGGCCACGCAGGCATCGACGTACGCGCCCGCCGACGCGCCGAAGTCCATGTGATAGGCGTGCTCGTACATGTCCAGCGCAAGGATCGGCACGCCGCCGGCAATCGCATGCGCGTGATCGGCTGCCCACTGGTTGACCAGCGTGCCCTCGCGCGGCTGAAACACCAGCAGCACCCAGCCGGAGCCACCGCCGAGCGCCTTGCCCATCGCGGTGAATTCATCCCGCCATCGCTCGACGCTGCCGAAATTGGCGGCCAGGGCCAGCGCCATGGCAGGCTCCATGGCCTGGCCGTCGCCGCCGAGGCCGCCGAAGTACAGCTCGTGCAGCAGCATTGAATTGGTGGCGACCAGCTCTTCGCGCTTGAGGCCGTTGAGCTGGAAACCGGCCAGGCCCGCAACGGGCTCCTTCGCCAGCTGCGCACGAATGGCATTGAGCCGCTTCACGGCCCCGCCATAGTTGTTCTGGTGATGGCTGCTCAGCAGCCTTGCGGACAGCCCGCGGATCGTCGCGGGGTCGAACGGCAGCGGTTGTGCGATGGCGTCCATGGCGCATCTCCTCAGCGCAGCCCGGGCACCAGGGTCGCCAGCAGCCCGACGGCCGCGCAGGCGCCGAGCAGCGGCATCACGCCGACCTTGAAGCGAAAGAGCGCCACGGCCGCCGCCACCGCGATGACCGCGGACAGCGCGTCGAAACGCCCGCCGAAACCCTGCGGCCACAGCACGTGGTACGCGAAGAACAGCGCGAGATTCAGGATCACGCCGACCACCGCGGCCGTGACGGCCGACAGCGGCGCGGTGAACCCGAGCTTGCCGTGCGTGGCCTCGATCAGCGGCCCGCCGGCGAGGATGAAGATGAACGACGGCAGGAAGGTGAAGAAGGTCACCACCGTGGCCGCCAGCGCGCCGCCGGCGAACAGGGCGCCCGGCCCCGCGACCTGCTGCAGCCAGCCGCCCACGAAGCCGACGAAGGCCACCACCATGATCAGCGGCCCTGGCGTGGTCTCTCCGAGCGCAAGGCCGTCGATCATCTGCGTGCCGTTGAGCCAGTGGTGGTGCTCGACCGCCCCCTGGTACACGTAGGGCAGCACGGCGTAGGCGCCACCGAAGGTCAGCAGGGCAGCCTTGGTGAAGAACCAGCCCATCTGCGCCAGCGCGCTCTGCCAGCCTTGGGTTGCCACGAGCACGATCATCGCCAGGGCCCACAGGCCGAGCCCCACGCCCAGCACCTTGGCAAGACGGCCGCGCGTGAAGCGGGCGTGCGCCGGGGTCGGCGTGTCGTCGTCGATCAGCGCCGGTCCGTAGCCCTCCTTGGCACCGCCGTGGCCACCGCCCGGCGCGAACACGCCCGGCGCCCGACGCGCTCCGAAATGGCCGATCAGCGCGGCACCGACCACGATGGCCGGGAACGGCGTGTCGAACGCGAAGATGGCCACGAAAGCCGCGCCCGCAATGCCCCACATCCACGGATTCTTCAGCGCCCGGGTGCCGATGCGATGGGCCGCGTGCAGCACCAGCGCGGTGACGGCCGGCTTGATGCCGTAGAAGATGCCGGCCACCGCCGGCACGTTGCCGTAGGCCATGTAGATCCAGGACAGCGCGATCAGGATGAACAGCGACGGCAGCACGAACAGCGCACCAGCGACGATGCCGCCCCGGGTGCGATGCATCAGCCAGCCGATGTAGGTGGCCAGCTGCTGGGCCTCGGGGCCGGGCAGCAGCATGCAGTAGTTCAGCGCGTGCAGAAAACGCTTCTCGCTGATCCAGCGCCGTCGCTCGACCAGCTCGGTGTGCATGATCGCGATCTGCCCGGCGGGGCCACCGAAGCTGATGAAGCCGAGCTTGAGCCAGAAGCGGAATGCTTCGGCGAAGGAGATGGGCTGGATGGGCGCGGATTGCGCAGGGGAAGAAGGCTCAGGCAATGCGGTGTCCACGGATGGCTCCGTTATGAGTCACCAGCGCTTGGACGGGACACCGTCTGACTTTGCAGACCGGGAGGCTGTTTTCCCGGGACGGGAATCGTAGCAGGACGACCGGCTTCCCGGTTGGTTTTCTCTTGCGGATCGACGCGCCAGGGGCCGCCGTTTCCGGGCGCGCGCCGCTTCCGCCAATCTGCGTTTCAGAGAGAAATGGGCAAAAAAATAGCCCCTTGCGGGGCCATTCTTGGAGGAGAGGGAGGGATTCGAACCCTCGGTACTATCGCTAGTACGCCTGATTTCGAGTCAGGTACATTCGACCACTCTGCCACCTCTCCGGTGCTGTCGAGCCTACGATTCTAGCAGACAAAAACGGGGCTTTTGAAGCCCCCTGCAATCAACCGCGCAAAACTTCGAGTCCGCCGAGGTACGGGCGCAACGCCGCAGGCACATTGATCGAGCCGTCTTCGTTCTGGTGGTTTTCCAGCACGGCCACGAGCGTGCGGCCCACCGCCAGGCCGGAGCCGTTGAGCGTGTGCACGAGTTCGTTCTTGCCCTGCGCGTTCTTGAAACGGGCCTGCAGGCGGCGCGCCTGGAAGGCTTCGCAGTTCGAGACCGAGCTGATCTCGCGGTAGGTGTCCTGCGCCGGCAGCCAGACTTCGAGGTCGTAGGTCTTGGTGGAGCCGAAGCCCATGTCGCCCGTGCACAGCAGCACGACACGGTACGGCAGCTCCAGCGCCTGCAGCACGGCCTCGGCGTGGCCCGTCATCTGCTCGAGCGCGTCGTAGCTCTTCTCGGGGTGCACGATCTGCACCATCTCGACCTTGTCGAACTGGTGCTGGCGGATCATGCCGCGCGTGTCGCGGCCCGCGCTGCCGGCTTCTGAACGGAAGCACGGCGTGTGAGCCGTGAGCCTGATCGGCAGTTGCGACTCGGCCACCACCTCGTCGCGCACGAAGTTCGTCAGCGGCACTTCGCTGGTCGGAATGAGGTACAGCGCCGAATGGTCGGGCGCGGGCTCGCCGTCCTGGCCGCCCTTCTTCGCGGCGAACAGGTCGCCTTCGAACTTGGGCAGCTGGCCGGTGCCGCTGAGCGTGGCGGCGTTGACGATGTAGGGCACGTAGCACTCGCTGTAGCCGTGCTTCTCGGTCTGGATGTCGAGCATGAACTGCGCGAGCGCACGATGCAGGCGGGCGATCGGACCCTTCATGACCGTGAAGCGCGAGCCCGCGAGCTTGGCGCCCATCTCGAAATCGAGGCCCAGTGGCGCGCCGAGGTCGACGTGGTCCTTCGGCGCGAAGGCCAGCGGCGTGGCGTTGGCATCGGCGCCGCCTTGCGGAGCCCAGCGGCGCATCTCGACGTTGCCGGTCTCGTCCTCGCCGACCGGCACGCTGGCGTGCGGCAGGTTGGGCACGGCGAGCAGCAGCGCGTGCAGCTCGGGCTGGATCTCGTCGAGGCGCTTCGATTGCGACTCCTGCTCGGCCTTCAGCGCGTTGACCTCGGCCATCAGCGCATCGACCGATTCGCCCTTGGCCTTGAGCGGGCCGATCTGCTTGTTCAGCGTGTTGCGGCGCGCCTGGATTTCCTCGGTTCGGGTCTGCAGCGTCTTGCGCTCGGCCTCGAGCGCGGTGAACGCCGACACGTCGAGATAAGGCTGGTTCTTCTTGCGTTTTTCGAGGCCGGCCACTGCGGAGGCCAAGTCTTTGCGGAGCAGGGTGATGTCAAGCATGGGGGGATTTTAGGTGGGCGTAGCATCGGCGCCCCACCACCCCACCTCGAAGGGATTCAACGATGGAAGCCTATCTGACATTCAACGGCAACGCCGCCGAAGCGCTCGCGTTCTACGCCAGGGCGCTGGACGGCAAGGTTGTCTTCAGCATGACCTTCGGCGAGAGCCCGGCTGGCGGCGACACGCCCGCTGCCTACAAGGACAAGATCATGCACGCCACGCTCGAGGCCCGCGGCCACAAGCTGATGGCCTCCGATGCCCCGCCCGAATGGCCTTTCGAGGGCTACAAGGGCTTTTCGCTGTCGGTGCAGGCCAACAACGTGGACGAGGGCAAGAAGCTGTTCGACGCGCTGGCCGCAGGCGGCCAGGTGACGATGCCTTATGGCCCGCAGTTCTGGGCCACGGGCTTCGGCATGCTGACCGACAAGTTCGGCGTGGCCTGGATGGTGAACTGCGAGAAGTAGAGCCCCCCGGCTTTTCACTGCGCTTCGCTCCGTGTAATTCGCCACCCCCCAAGGGGGAGGCGCGGCTCGCCTTGGGGCGGCCCGGCGGCGGCCGCCCTGCTTTTCAGGCGACTGTCGAAGGATCGACGTTCGCCCCGCAGACGATCAGGCACACCTTCTCGCCCGCGCCCGGCACGTAGGCACCGGTCTGCAGCGCCGCCAGCGGCAGTGCTGCGGCCGGTTCCACTGCCAGCTTCAGTTCCTTCCACAGCCACTGCTGGGCGGCGCGGATGGATTCGTCGGACAGCAGCAGCGCCTGCCGCACCTGCTGCTGCGTGATTTCCCACGAAATGGCGCCAATGCGGCGCGCGCCGAGCGAGTCGGCCGCGATGCCGCCCACTTCCACATCGACCGGCTCGCCGGCTTCGCGGGCACGGAACAGCGTGGGCGCCTTCTCGGGTTCGAGTGCCACGACGCGGGCGCGCTGCTCGAACCACGCGGCGAGGCCGCCGATCAGGCCGCCACCGCCCACGCTCACCAGCACTGCATCGGGCAGGCCGCCCTGCTGCTCGATCTCGCGGCCCAGCGTGCCGGCACCGGCCACCACTTCGGGCTGGTCATAGGCATGGGTGAGCAAGGCGCCCGATTCCTTCTGGCGCGTCAGGCACGCGGCCAGCGCATCGGGATACAGCTCGCCGACGACGACCACTTCCGCCCCCAGCGCACGCAGCCGCGCGCGCTTGGCTTCGGGCGACACGCCCGGCAGGAACACCTGGCAGGGCACGCCCAGCGCGCGCGCAGCGGCGGCCGTGGCGATGCCCGCGTTGCCGCCGGAGGCGACGACCACGCCGCTTTGCGGGATGTCGTTGGCCAGCAGCCGGTTCATCATGCCGCGCGCCTTGAAGCTGCCGCTGACCTGCGTGTGCTCGAGCTTGAGCCAGATCTCGGCGCCCGGCGCCTCGATGCCGAAGGCCGCCGCAGGCAGTTTCCACAGCGGCGTTTCGCGCAGGAAGTGGCCGGCGCGCTCGCCCAGTCTTTGCGAGGCGCTATTGATTTCGGAGCGCCAGTCGATGGTTTGCGTGTGATTCAAGAGATGTGTCCAGGAGGCGGAATGTCGTCGAGCTTGAGGCCCTTGGGGAGCGGGAACTTGATGGTCTCCTCGATGCCGTCCATCTTGCGGACCGACACCGCGCCGAACGCACGCACGCGGTCGATCACCTCGCGCACCAGCACTTCGGGGGCCGAGGCGCCGGCCGTGAGGCCGATGCGCGTCTTGCCCTCGAACCACTCGGGCTTCAGTTCGGCGGCCGAATCGACCATGTAGCTCTCGGTGCCCAGCCGCTGCGCCAGTTCGCGCAGCCGGTTGCTGTTGGAGCTGGTGGGGCTGCCGACCACGATCACGAGGTCGACCTGCGGGCTCATGATCTTCACCGCGTCCTGGCGGTTCTGGGTGGCATAGCAGATGTCCTGCTGCTTGGGCTCGCGCACGCTGGGAAAGCGCGCGCGCACCGCGGCGGCGATGTCGGCGGCATCGTCCACGCTCAGCGTGGTCTGGGTGACCACCGCGAGCCTCTCGGTCTGCGCCGGCGAGACCTTCGCCACGTCTTCCACGTCTTCCACGAGGTGGATGCCGCTCGACAGCTGGCCCATCGTGCCCTCGACCTCGGGGTGCCCCTTGTGGCCGATCATGATGAACTCGTAGCCCTCCTTCGCGAGCTTGGCGACCTCGACGTGCACCTTGGTCACCAGCGGGCAGGTGGCGTCGAAGATCGAGAAGCCGCGGTCGCGCGCCTCCTGCTCCACCGCCTTGCTCACGCCGTGCGCGCTGAACACCAGCGTGGCGCCGGGCGGCACGTCGGACAGTTCCTCGATGAAGATCGCACCCTTGGACTTGAGCTCGTTCACCACGTAGGTGTTGTGCACGATCTCGTGGCGCACATAGATCGGCGCGCCGAACTTGGCGATGGCGCGCTCGACGATCTCGATGGCGCGGTCCACGCCCGCGCAGAAGCCGCGCGGCTCGGCAAGGATGACTTCGGAGATGCCGGTGGTGTTCATAGCACGCCGATGAGCTTCACTTCGAAGGTCACGGGCTGGCCCGCCAGCGGATGGTTGAAGTCGAAGCGCACGCCGGTCTCGTTCGATTCGATCACCGCGCCCGCGTAGCTGCCCGTGCCGTCCGGCGTGGGGAACTGCACCACGTCGCCGACGGCGTACTGCTCGTCGGGGTCGCCCATCTGCGCGAGCAGCTTCCTGGCCACCCACTGCTGCATGTCGGGATTGCGATCGCCGAAAGCCTCGCCGGCGGGCAGCTCGAAGGTGGCGTGCGTGCCCTCTTCCAGGCCCATCAGGCGCTGCTCCATGGCTGGAGAAAGCTCGCCGGTCCCCAGCGACAGGGTCGCGGGCTTGTCGGCAAAAGTGTTGATGATGTCGCCCGCCGGGCCGGCCAGCCGGTAGTGCAGGGTGAGAAAAGAGCCGGAATTCACGACTTGGGACATGGAGCAGCGGAGGTGGGCAAAGAGAGGGAGGTGTCCCGATAAACTGGGCTTCATTTTAAGGACCGGGACTTCCACCCGGCTCCGCCAAGGTTTCACCCAGGGTTTCATGGCATTCAAGGACCTCCCTCTAGACGCCCGCCCGCGCGAAAAGCTCATCTCGCGCGGCGCTTCCGCGCTGGCAGACGCCGAGCTGCTGGCCCTGCTGCTGCGCACCGGCGTGGCGGGCAAGAACGTGCTGCAGCTCGCGCAGCAGCTGCTCGAACGCTTCGGCGGGCTCTCGGGGCTGCTGCACACCGGCGCCGAAGACCTCAAGTCGGTCAAGGGCATGGGCGGCAGCACCAAGCGCTCCGAACTGATCGCGGTGCTCGAGCTGGCGCGCCGCGCCATGGGCGAAAGACTGCGCGAGCGCGCGGTGTTCGACTCGCCCGAGACGGTCAAGCAGTACCTGCAGCTGCACATCGGCACGCGCCCCCACGAAGTGTTCGCGGTGGTCTTCCTCGACGTGCAGCACCGCCTGATCGCGCTGGAGGAAATGTTCCGCGGCACGCTCACGCAGACCAGCGTCTATCCGCGCGAGGTGGTCACGCGCGCCATCCACCACCGGGCCGCGGCCGTGGTGCTGGCGCACAACCACCCCAGCGGCAGCCTCGAGCCCTCGCGCGCCGACGAATCGCTCACGCAGACGCTGCGCGCCGCCCTCGCGCTGGTGGACGTGCGGGTGCTCGACCACATCATCGTAAGCCCCGGACAGAGCCTTTCGATGGCCGAAAAGGGATTGATCTGATGGCCGCGCGCTCCCCTTCCCTCAAGAACCTCGCCGACCTCAAGCAGGTGCAGCGCGCGCTCGCCGAAACCCGCGAGCGCGAAGCCGCCGAGGCTGCAGCCAAGGCCCAGGCCGAACGCAAGCGCGCCGCCGAGAAAGACCTGTTCGCCCGCGCCATCGGCGCCACCGAGCCGCTGCGCCGCAAGGCCGTGGTGCCGCTCGCGCCGGAGCCACCCGCCCCCATCCCGGTGCAGCACCAGCTCGACGAGCAGCGCGTGCTGCGCGAATCGCTCTCCGACGAGTTCGACGTGACCACGCTGCTCGACGTGGACGACGCCATGAGCTTCCGCCGGCCCGGCATCGGCACCGACGTGACGGCACGGCTGCGCAAGGGCGACTGGGCCATCCAGGCGCAAGTCGATCTGCACGGGCTGCGCAGCGACGAGGCGCGCGAGGCGCTCGGCAGCTTCATCCGCAATGCCAACAAGCAGGGGCTGCGCTGCGTGCGCGTGGTGCACGGCAAGGGCCTGGGCTCTCCGGGCAAGCAGCCCGTGCTCAAGACCAAGACCCAGCGCTGGCTGATCCAGAAGAACGAGGTGATCGCCTTCGTGCAGGCCAAGCCGGCCGAAGGTGGTGCCGGGGCGCTGGTGGTGCTGCTGGCGCCTGCGCGGCGCTGAGCCGCACGGAGCCTTCCGCGTTTCCTCAGGCCAGCAGGTTCTTCAGCGGCACCGCTGCATCGGCCACTGCCGCCGCATCCGGGCTGCGGCCCGCTTCGAGCAGCTTGCGGCTCATCATGTGGTCGACCGGCGCGTTCACAGATTCGACGCACACGAGCTGCCCGTCGACGTAGTGGAACAGCGAGAACGCTTCAGGCTTCGGCCCCGCGCGGCGCACGCTGCTCAGGCCCGGCGTGCCCTCGGCCGGCATCAGGCCGACCATCTGCAGGCGCATGCTGCCCTGGTCGGACCAGAACCACGCTATCGCATCGTGCGCACGCGCCGCGCCGGTCAGCGTGGCGACCGCCGTGCGCGCCTGGTCGTTGGCGTTCTGCACCGATTCGAGCCGCAGCGCGCGGCCCGCGCGGCGGTCGGGAAAGCGCGTGCAGTCGCCCACTGCGAGCACGTCGGTCGCGCTGGTCTGCATGTGGCCGTCGACCACGATGCCGTCCGCGCACTCGATGCCGGCCGCCTGCGCGAGCACTGTCTCCGGCACGGCGCCGATGCCCAGCAGCAGCAGGTCGACCGGCTGCTTCACGCCGTTGACCTGCAGCGACACCAGCCGGTCACCCTCGACCTCGAACGCGCCCGTCCGTGCGCCGAGCACGATGTCGATACCCGCCGCGCGATGCGTGGCCAGCACGTGCGCCGACAGCTCGGGCGACACGGCGCGCCCCAGCAGGCGCGGCGCGCTCTCGATCACCTGCACCGTCTTGCCCAGCGCCTTGGCGGTGGCCGCCACTTCGAGCCCGATGAAGCCACCGCCGAGCACCGTCACGCTTTGGGCCGCTGCGAGCCGCTCGCGCAGGCGATGCGCTTCGTCGGCCGCGCGCAGGCTCGCGACGTTCTCGAGGCCCGGCTTCAGGTCGGGCATCTGGCGTGCCCGCGTGCCGGTGGCCAGCACCAGCTGTTGCCACGGCAGGATCGCGCCCGAACGCAGCGTGACGGTGTGCGCCTCGCGGTCGATCGCAACGGCGGCATCGCCCAGGTGCAGCGTGATGCCCGCTTCGCGATACCAGTCGGCGGCCTTGTGCGGCTGCGTGGTTTCCTCCGCGCTCTTGAGGAATGCCTTGGAGAGCGGCGGCCGGTGATACGGCTCGCAAGCCTCCTCGCAGACCAGGTGCACGCGCGCGCCCTGCCCGGCTTCAGCAAGGCCGGCGCAGAGCTGGGCCGCGGCGTGGCCGCCGCCGATGATGACGATGGAATTCATGGAGAAGCGTCTTTCGAAGTCGTTGTGTGTTCTGGCCGGCGGTCATTCACCGCGATTGCGCATCCAGTCGGCGGTCTTGAAGAAAGAGTCGCGCAGACGCGCGCGCAAGTCTTCGGGCACTTCGGTCTCCCCCATCGCCTGATCCATGCAGGCCAGCCACTGGTCCCGCTCCTTGATGCCGATGGTGTGGCCGCCGATGCTCTGCGGCAGGTGGCGCGCGCGCAGCATCGGATGGCCGAAGCGGTCTGTGTAGTGCTGCGGCCCGCCCAGCCAGCCGCACAGGAACCAGAAGAGGCGCTGGCGCGCGTTGTCGAGGCTGGTGCCGTGCACGGCGCGCAGTTGCGCATAGGCCGGTTCGAGGTCCATCAGGTCGTAGAAGCGCTCGACCAGCGCCTCCACCTTGGGCTCGCCGCCGATCCAGTCGAACGGCGTGCCGGCGGGCGGCTTTTCTTGAATCTGCATGGGCGGAAGTATCCCTTGAGGCGTCCTCTAGACCTGCACGAGGCCCGGAATGCCCACATCGGGGTTCACGTCGGCCTCGTAGTCGACGCCCTCCACCGCAAAGCCGAAGAGGCGCAGGAACTCGGTCTTGTAGCCCGCGAAGTCGGTGAGCTCGTCGAGGTTGGCGTCGGTCACCTGCGGCCAGAGCTCCAGCACGCGCGACTGCACCTGCGGCGCCAGTTCCTTGTAGTCGGCGCGCAGGCGGCCTTCCTCGTCGATGTGCGGCGTGCCGCCGTAGAGGCTTTCGGCGTAGAGCCCGTGCACCTGCTCGATGCAGCCCTCGTGCGTGCCCTGCGCCTTCATCACCTTGAACAGCAGCGACAGGTACAGCGGCATCATCGGAATGGCCGAGCTGGCCTGCGTGACCACCGCCTTCAGCACCGACACGCGTGCGTCGCCGCCCTTGGCTGCCAGCTGTGCGCGAATGTCCAGCACCTTCTGGTCCAGGTCCTTCTTGGCCGCGCCGATGGAGCCGTTCCAGTAGATGTCGTGCGTGATCTGCTCGCCCAGGTAGGTGAAGGCCGTGGTCTTCGCGCCGTCGGCCAGCACGCCGGCCTGCTGCAGCGCGTCGATCCACATCTGCCAGTCTTCGCCGCCCATCACGGCCACGGTGTTGTCGATTTCTTCCTGCGTCGCGGGCTCGAGCACTGTTTCCTTCACGGTCCCGCTGTCGGTGTCGAGACCGCGCAGGTTCACCGCCTTGCCGATGGGCTTGAGCACCGAGTTGAAGACCTGGCCGGTCTTCGGATGCGTGCGCCGCGGCGCGGCCAGGCTGTAGACCACGAGGTCGACCTGCCCGAGATCGGCACGGATGGTGTCGATGACCTGCTGCTTCATCGCATCGGAAAAGCCGTCGCCGTTGATGCTCCTGGCGTAGCGGCCTTCGGCGTGTGCCGCGCGTTCGAAGGCGGCGGTGTTGTACCAGCCGGGCGAGCCGGGCTTGGTCTCGCTGCCGGCGCGCTCGAAGAACACGCCGAGCGTGTCGGCACCGCAGCCGAAGGCGGCCGTGATGCGCGCGGCCAGGCCGTAGCCGGTCGATGCGCCGATCACCAGCACCTTCTTCGGACCGCCTTCGATGGCGGGCCTGGCCTTGACGTATTCGATCTGCTGGCGGACGTTGGCTTCGCAGCCGGTGGGATGAGTGGTGACGCAGATGAAGCCGCGCACGCGGGGTTTGATGATCATGAGGATCTCGCTCGAAGAGATGCTGGAGGAAGGCGGGAAGGACCGGGAGAAAGGCGCCCGAAGCGCTTTTTTTTGCGCCGCGAATTTAACCCAGCCCGAAAAGGCGGCCTTCAGCTTAACCATATGCATATGTCGATTGACGATTTAATAATCAGGGGTTTTATTGATATGGTCTCGCCCCTCTGCTTTCCACCAAGGAGAAGAACATGCGCATGAACCTGATTGCAGCCGCGGCCGTCGCCGCTTCCACTTTCCTGCTCGGCACCGTCGCCCACGCCGACCAGCTGGCCGACATCAAGAAGAAGGGCGAACTGGTCGTCGGCGTGCTCGGCACCGACGAGCCCGCGACCTTCGTCGATCCGAAGACGCGCCAGATCGTCGGCTACGAGGTGGACCTGGTGAACGCCATCGCCAAGAAGATCGGCGTGAAGCCGGTGCTCAAGCAGATCGCTGTGGCCGCGCGCATTCCGGAACTGCAGCAGGGCCACGTGGACCTGGTGGCCGCCGGCCTCACGCACAACAAGGAGCGCGAGGCGCAGATCGATTTCTCGCTCACCACCTTCGTCACCGGCCAGAAGGCCATCGTGAAGAAGGACAGCGGCATCAGCGAAGTGCCACAGCTCGCAGGCAAGAAGGTGCTGACCATCCGCGGCGGCACGCAGGAGCCCAACATCCGCAAGGCCGTGCCCAACGTCGAGGTCGTGACCTTCGACACGAGCCAGCAGGCCTTCCAGGCACTGCAGCAGGGCAAGGGCGTGGGTTATGTGGACGACGAGGCAGCGCTGCTGCGCAGCTACGCCAAGCTGGGCCCGCAGAAGGCGCAGTACGTGGTGCTCAAGCAGAACCTGAGCACCGAGGCGCTGGCCATCGGCATCAAGAAGGGCGAGACCGGCCTGAAGGCCGTGGTGGACGACACGCTGCGCGAGCTCGAGAAGTCGGGCGAGGCGCAGAAGATCTTCATCAAGTGGTACGGCCCTGACACGGCTTCGGGCTTCCAGACCCGCGACTTCAAGCTCGAGAGCGACAAGATCGACTGATCCGCCCTCCTCCCGGGACTTTGCCTTTCGCCTTCCCCATTCGGGGAGGGCCGGGACGGGGCCAGCGGCCCCCGCCCCTCGCGGCGGTGATACTGTCGCCCCCCATGCCCCTGTTCGACTATTCCTTGCTGCTCACCGGCAAGTACCACGACATGCTTGTCGCGGGCCTGCTGCTGTCGTTGCAGCTGCTCGCGGCATCGCTGGTGCTGGCGCTGCCCATCGCGCTGGTGGTGGCACTGCTGCGGCTGTCGCCCCTCGCGCCGCTGCGCTGGCTCGGCTTTGCGTACGTGGAGTCGATCCGCAACATCCCGCTGCTCGCGCACATGCTGTTCTGGTATTTCGGCGCGCCCGAGCTTTTGCCCGAGGGCATCAAGCAGTGGCTCTACGCAGGGCACATCGAGGCCTACAGCGCCATCATCGCGCTCGCGCTGTACACGGCAGCCTTCATGGCGGAAGACATCCGCAGCGGTATCCGCGCGATTCCCACCGTGCAGTTCGAGGCCGGCCGGGCGATGGGCTTCAGCTACCTGGCCACCATGCGCCGCGTGGTGCTGCCGCAGGCGCTGCGCGTGACCATTCCGCCGCTGATCTCGCAGACGCTGAGCCTGTGGAAGAACACCTCCATCGCCACCGTGATCGGCGTGGCGGAGCTGATGTACCAGGCCGGCCAGGTGGAGAGCGCGACCTTCCGCAGCTTCGAGTCCTTCGCGTTCGCGAGCGCGGCGTACCTGAGCGTGTCGCTCGCCATCACGGCCATCGCCACCTGGTATCACCACCGGTATCCGGTGCGGACGATCTGAGGAAGGCAACGGCGCGATGCTTCAGATCATCAACGACTACTGGGTCTACTTCCTCATCGGGCAGTACCCGAACGGCCCGCTCGGCGGGCTGGTGCTCACGCTGCTGCTGGCCTCCTGCGGGCTCGTGCTCGCGCTGCCGCTGGGCATCGTGCTCGGGCTCGCTCGCGTGAGCCCGTGGCGCTGGCTGCGCTGGCCGGTCACGGGCTTCGTGTACGTGGTGCGCGGGCTGCCGCTGCTGATGGTGATCTTCTGGGCCTACTTCTTCCTGCCCAGCGTCACCGGCGTGAAGACAGACCAGTTCACCACCATGCTGATCGCGCTGGTGGTGTTCGACGCCGCCTACCTCGCCGAGATCGTGCGCGCCGGCATCCAGGGCCTGCCGCGCGGGCAGATGGAAACCGCCCGCGCGCTGGGCCTGGGCTACGGCGCCGCGATGCGCCTCGTGGTGCTGCCGCAGGCGCTGCGCAGCATGCTGCCCTCGCTGGTGAACCAGTTCGTCTCGACCATCAAGGAGACCTCGCTGGGCTACATCATCGGGCTGGCCGAGGTGTCGTTCATCGCGACGCAGATCAACACGCAGGTGTTCACCAAGCCCGCGCAGATCTACCTGATCCTGGGCGGCACGTACTTCATTCTGTGCTTCGGACTGTCGCGCTTCGCCTACTGGCTCGAACGCCGGCTCGCGCGCCGCGGCATGTCCACCGTCGCACCCAAGGTGTCCGCATGATCGAACTCGAAAAAGTCAACAAGTGGTACGGCAGCTACCACGCGCTGGTCGACGTGACCGAGACCATCCACAAGGGCGAGGTCGTCGTCGTGTGCGGGCCCTCGGGCTCGGGCAAGTCGACGCTGATCCGCACCTTCAACCGGCTGGAGCCGATCCAGTCGGGCCGCATCGTCGTCGACGGCCAGGACATCCACGCGCCGGGCCTGGACGTGAACGAATTCCGCTCGCGCATCGGCTTCGTGTTCCAGCAGTTCAACCTGTTCCCGCATCTCACGGTGCTGCAGAACTGCACCATGGCGCCGATGCAGCTGCGCGGCCTCACGCGCAAGCAGGCCGACGAGCGCGCGATGGCGCTGCTGAGCCGCGTGGGCCTGTCGAACAAGGCCAATGCATGGCCGGGCGAGCTGTCGGGCGGCCAGCAGCAGCGCGTGGCGATCGCCCGCGCGCTCGCGATGCAGCCGCCGCTGATGCTGTTCGACGAGCCCACCAGCGCGCTCGACCCCGAGATGGTCGGCGAGGTGCTGCTGGTGATGCGCGACCTCACGCGCGACGGCATGACCATGGTCTGCGTCACGCACGAGATGGGCTTCGCTCGCGAAGTGGCCGACCGCGTGCTCTTCATGGACGAAGGCAAGGTGCTGGAGCGCGCCACGCCGGACGACTTCTTCAACCGGCCGCAGCATCCGCGCGCGCAGCAGTTCCTGTCCGACATCCGATCGCCTTTTGCGAGAGACGCATGACCGACAACACCACCCTCCCCCTCATCGACGTCGCCGCACTCGTGGATGGCACGGACGGGCGCGACGCCGTCGCCGCGCAGATCGGCGCCGCATGCCGCGCCCACGGCTTCTTCTACGTGACCGGCCACGGCGTCGATGCCGCGCTGGTGAAGCGGCTCGAAGACCTGAGCCACCGCTTCTTCGAACTGCCCGAGGAAACCAAGATGCAGTGGCGCATGGCCCTCGGCGGGCGCGCGTGGCGCGGCTACTTTCCGCTCGGCGGCGAGCTGACCTCCGGCCGGCCCGACTGGAAAGAAGGCCTGTATCTCGGCACCGAGTTGCCCGCCACGCATCCGCTGGTGCAGGCAAAGACGCCGGTGCACGGGCCCAACCTGTTCCCCGACGTGCCGGGCTTTCGCGAGACCATCCTCGAGTACATGGCAGCCGTCACGCAGCTGGGCCACCGGCTGATGGAAGGCATCGCGCTGAGCCTGGGCCTGGAGGCGGGTTACTTCGCCGAGCGCTACACGGCCGATCCGCTGATCCTGTTCCGCCTCTTCAACTACCCGTCTCAGCCGGTGCCCGAAGGTCTCGACGTGCAGTGGGGCGTGGGCGAGCACACCGACTACGGGCTGCTGACGATCCTGCACCAGGACCACATCGGCGGTCTCGCGGTGAACACGCCCGGCGGCTGGATCGATGCGCCGCCGGTGGCGGGCTCGTTCGTCTGCAACATCGGAGACATGCTCGACCGCATGACCGGCGGGCTCTACAAGTCGACGCCGCACCGCGTGAAGCGCAACACCTCGGGGCATGACCGGCTGTCGTTCCCACTGTTCTTCGATCCGAATTTCGAGGCGCGCGTGCAGCGCATCGAGGGTCTCGCGGGCGCGGAGGCTCGCGACGACAGCGCCGAGCGCTGGGACCGCGCCAACGTCCACGCCTTCCGCGGGCGCTACGGCGACTACCTGCTCGCGAAGGTGTCGAAGGTGTTTCCGCAGTTGCGCGACGAAGTGCTCTGAATGGCTGGAGCAGGCCCAGGCTCATCGAGGAAGGCGTCTTCCCATCGCTCGATCTCGGCATCGGGGTCGGAGATGGGCACGAGCTTGTCGCTGCGGCAGTAGAAGGTCCAGCCCTCGAACAGCACGTCGTAGTAGGTGCCGGGCAGGTAGCGCTCGCTGGGGGCCTCGTAGGGCAGCGAGGCCACTTCCACGATCCGGCCCACGGCACGCTCCGTGAAAGGCGACGCCAGGCAGCTGTCGACCACGTGGCAGAGCATGCCGATCTTGATCATGCGGGCTGCTGCCTCTCCGCCGGTTGCGGAAACCAGCGCGGCAGATGCGCGACTGCATCGTGCAGCGAATCGAGCACATGGAACGCCCGCTCGACGATGGACGCGGGCGGGTGCTTCAGATCGGGCACGACCACCACGCGCAGGCCCGCCGCCAGCGCGGCCTTGGCGCCGTTCTCGCTGTCCTCGAAGGCGATGCATTCCGCCGGGTCCACGCCCAGTCGTTCGGCCGCGAGCAGGTAGAGCGCCGGGTCGGGCTTGGCGCGCGCCACTTCGTCGCCGCCCGCGAAGGCCGAGAAATGATGCAGCACGCCGAGGCTGCCCAGGCAGGCCTGGATCTGCCCGCTGGTCGACGACGAGGCCACGGCGCAACGCGTACCGCGTTCGTGCAGCGCGGCCAGGAACTCGGCCGCGCCGGGCTTGATGGGGAACAGCGGCGTACCGTCGGAGCGCTCCAGCTGAAGGCGCCGGCGGACATGGGCCACGGCGTGGTCGTAGGCGTCCGGCCCGCCCAGCAGCGATGCGAGGATGTGCTCGGACTCGGCGGTGGCCAGCCCCACCACCTGCAGGTACTGGCTGTGCGAAAGCTCGATGTCGAGCGTGCGGGCGGCCTCGATCCAGGCAGCCATGATGGGGCGCTCCGAGTCGATCAGCAGCCCGTCCATGTCGAAGATTGCAGCGGTGAACATCGGGGCATCCTAATGAAAAAGGGGCCGAAACGGCCCCTTTTGGATGATTCTGGAAGAACCGCTCAGTCGCGCGCCAGCGCCCGGTTCAGTCCCAGCGCCGCCAGCGTGGCGATCGCGCCCGACAGCAGGTAGACGCTCACGTAGGCCAGGCCGAAGTGGGCCGAGAGACCGAGGGCGACCAGCGGAGCGAAGGCCGCGCCGATCAGCCAGGCCACGTCGGCCGTGAGCGCGGCACCGACGTAGCGGTATTTCGGCGCGAAGTTGGAAGTCACGGCGCCGGCCGCCTGGCCGTACGACAGGCCCAGGATCACGAAGCCAAGCAGGATGAAGATGTCCTGCCCGATGCGGCCGCCGTCGAGCAGCGTGGGAGCGAAACCGCTGAAGGCCGCGATCACGGCAGCCAGGCCACCCAGGGTGAAGCGGCGACCGATGCGGTCGGCCAGCAGGCCCGAAGCCACGATGCCGGCAGCGCCGAAGGCCGCGCCGATCATCTGGATCACCAGGAACTCGGTGACCGACTGGTCGGAATACAGCGTGATCCACGACAGCGGGAACACCGTGATCAGGTGGAACAGCGCGTAGCTGGCCAGCGCGGCGAACGCGCCGATCAGGATGTTGCTGCCCTGGGAGCTGACCAACTCGGTCACGCTGGTGGGCTCCAGTTCACGCTCTTCGAGCAGGCGCGAGTACTCGTCGGTGGCCACGAGGCGCAGGCGGGCGAACAGCGCCACCACGTTGATCGCGAAGGCCACGTAGAAGGAATAGCGCCAGCCCCAGTCGAGGAAGTCTTCCGACGGCAGGCTCGAGTACAGGTAGGCGAACAGCGCGCTGGCGATGAAGAAGCCGATGGGAGCGCCCAACTGGCCCAGCATGGCGTACCAGCCACGGCGGTTGGCGGGCGCGTTCAGCGCCAGCAGCGACGGCAGGCCGTCCCACGAACCGCCCAGCGCCAGGCCCTGGCCGAAACGGAACACCGACAGCAGCACGATGGCCGTGAAGCCCAGGCTCGAATAGCCCGGCAGGAAGGCGATACCGGCGGTGGAGGTGCCCAGCACGAAAAGCGCCAGCGTGAGCTTGGCTTCCCGCCCGAAACGTCGCTGGATCATCATCGAGATGACAGTTCCGAACGGACGTGCGATGAAGGCGAACGAGAAGATCAGGAACGAATAGAGAACACCCTCAAGGTGCTGCTCGAACGGGAAGAAGACCGCCGGGAACACCAGCACCGAGGCGATGCCGTAGACGAAGAAGTCGAAGTATTCGGAGGCGCGGCCGATGACCACACCGACCGCGATCTCGCCGGGGGCGATGTGCGAGTGGTCGTCGCCCTGCCGGGCGCCGCCGTGATCGGCCGGATTCGGCAGCGGCTGTGCGCCTTGCGAAATGATGCTGGACGTCGTCATTGCTTGCTGTAATTCAGGTGTAACGCCGCGGCGCGACACCATAAGACCATGGGAGACCCCAGAGCGTCGCACCGAATCACATTTACCGCCATAGGACAAAACGTCCAATAGGCGAAACCCGTCTTCGAGCGTAGATTGTGGGGTCTTTTTGCGTCGCCCCTGCACCTCTTTTCCCCCGGCATGCACATCCTCAAGAACCTTCGCCGAGCACTCCTGCTGCTCTCCGCCATGCTACTGGCGGGCTGCAACACGGTGCTGATGAACCCCTCCGGCGACATCGCCCATCAGCAGGGACGCCTCATCGTCGTCTCCACCGTGCTGATGCTGATCATCATCATTCCGGTGATCGCCCTGACCATCTTCTTTGCCTGGCGCTATCGCCAGTCGAACAAGGAGGCCACCTACAGCCCCGACTGGGACCACTCCACCCAGCTCGAGCTGGCGATCTGGGCGGCGCCGCTGCTCATCATCATCGCGCTGGGCGCCATCACCTGGATCAGCACCCACGTGCTCGACCCCTACCAGCCGCTGCGCCGCCTCGACGCCCAGCGCCCGATCCCGGCGGAAACCAAGCCGCTGACGGTCGAAGTGGTGGCCCTCGACTGGAAGTGGCTCTTCATCTACCCCGAGCAGGGCATCGCCACGGTGAACGAACTGGCCGCCCCGGTGGACCGCCCGATCACCTTCAAGATCACGGCCTCCTCGGTCATGAACTCCTTCTTCATCCCCGCGCTGGCCGGCCAGATCTACGCCATGCCGGGCATGGAGACCAAGCTGCACGCGGTGATCAACAAGCCGGGCGAGTTCGAAGGCTTCTCCGCCAACTACAGCGGCGCCGGCTTCTCGGGCATGCGCTTCAAGTTCCACGGCCTGAGCAACGAAGGCTTCGACCAGTGGGTCCAGAAGGTCAAGACCGGCAAGGACGGCGAACTCTCGCGCGATCTCTACAAGAAGCTCGAAGTGCCCAGCGAGCGCGAGCCCGTGCGCCACTACCCCACCGTTGCCTCCGACCTGTACGACGCGATCCTCAACCAGTGCGTGGACCGCAACAAGATGTGCATGAAGGAAATGATGGCCATCGACGCCAGCGGCGGCATGGGCAAGCCCGGCGCCTTCAACGTTGCCACCAAGCAGGCCTGGGACATCGACTCGCTCGATACGCCCAAGCGCAAGTACGTCACCGCGATGTGCACCACCGAAGAATAAGATGTTGCAGAACCTAGACCTGACGAAGCTCGTCTTCGGCCGCCTCACCTGGGAGGCGATTCCCCTGCACGAGCCGATCCTGCTCGTGACCTTTGCCGGCGTGATCCTGGGCGGCCTGGCCGTGCTGGGCGCACTGACCTACTTCAAGCTGTGGGGCATGCTGTGGCGCGACTGGATCACCAGCATCGACCACAAGAAGATCGGCATCATGTACATCATCCTGGGCCTGGTGATGCTGCTGCGCGGCTTCGCCGACGCGCTCATGATGCGGGCCCAGCAGGCCATCGCCTTCGGCGACAACGCCGGCTTCCTGCCGCCTCACCACTACGACCAGATCTTCACCGCCCACGGCGTGATCATGATCTTCTTCGTGGCGATGCCGCTGGTCACGGGCCTCATGAACTTCGTGGTGCCGCTGCAGATCGGCGCGCGCGACGTGGCCTTCCCGTTCCTGAACAACTTCAGCTTCTGGATGACCACCTTCGGCGCCGGCCTCGTGATGGCGTCGCTGTTCGTCGGCGAGTTCGCCAAGACCGGCTGGCTGGCCTACCCGCCGCTGTCGGGCATTCTCTTCAGCCCTGACGTGGGGGTCGACTACTACATATGGTCGTTGCAGATAGCGGGGGTGGGCACATTGCTTTCCGGCGTGAACCTGCTGGCCACCATCGTGAAGATGCGCGCGCCCGGCATGACCATGATGAAGATGCCCGTCTTCACCTGGACCGCCCTGTGCACCAACGTGCTGATCGTCGCCGCCTTCCCGGTGCTGACCGCCGTTCTGGCCCTGCTGTCGCTCGACCGCTACGCAGGCACCAACTTCTTCACGAACGACCTCGGCGGCAACGCCATGATGTACGTGAACCTGATCTGGATCTGGGGCCACCCCGAGGTGTACATCCTGATCCTGCCGGCCTTCGGCATCTTCTCGGAAGTGGTGTCCACCTTCTCCGGCAAGCGCCTCTTCGGCTACGCCTCGATGGTGTACGCCACGGTCGTGATCACCATCCTGTCGTACCTCGTCTGGCTGCACCACTTCTTCACCATGGGCTCCGGCGCCAGCGTGAATTCGTTCTTCGGCATCACGACGATGATCATCTCGATCCCGACGGGCGCGAAGATCTTCAACTGGCTCTTCACCATGTACCGCGGCCGCATCCGCTTCGAGCTGCCCATGATGTGGACCATCGGCTTCATGATCACTTTCGTGATCGGCGGCATGACCGGCGTGCTGCTGGCCGTTCCCCCGGCCGACTTCGTGCTGCACAACAGCCTGTTCCTGATCGCCCACTTCCACAACGTGATCATCGGCGGCGTGCTGTTCGGCATGCTGGCGGGCATCACCTACTGGTTCCCGAAGGCCTTCGGCTACAAGCTCGACCCGTTCTGGGGCAAGTGCTCGTTCTGGTTCTGGATCGTCGGCTTCTGGTTCGCCTTCATGCCGCTGTACATCCTGGGCCTGATGGGCGTCACCCGCCGCATGAGCCACTTCCAGGACATGTCGCTGCAGATCTGGTTCCAGGTCGCCGCCTTCGGCGCCGTGCTGATCGCACTGGGCATCGCCTCGTTCATCATCCAGCTGGTGGTGAGCTTCTTCCGCCGCGAATCGCTGCGCGACGCCACGGGCGACCCGTGGAACGGCCGCACGCTGGAGTGGGCGACCTCGTCGCCGCCGCCGGCCTACAACTTCGCGTTCACGCCGCGCGTGCATGACAACGACGCCTGGTCCGACATGAAGGCCCGCGGCTACCAGCGCCCGCTGGAAGGCTTCAGCCCGATCCACATGCCCAAGAACACGGCCGCCGGCTTCATCATCGCGGCGCTGGCTGCGGTGTGCGGCTTCGCCCTGATCTGGCAGATGTGGCTGGTCGCCGGCATCGGCTTCGTCACCATGCTCGCCGCCACGATCATCCACACCTTCAACTACAAGCGCGACTACTACATCCCCGCGGAAGATGTCGTCCGCACCGAAGACGCGCGCACGCGCCTGCTGGCTGCCAATGTCTAATACCACCGCTATCTCTTCCCCTGGCAACGTGGCCGCGAGCGCGCCCGCGTTCGAGGTCTTCAACGTCCGCAACGAAGACCACCACCCCGAGAACGGCACGCTGCTGGGCTTCTGGCTCTACCTGATGAGCGACTGCCTCATCTTCGCCTGCCTGTTCGCGGTGTACGGCGTGCTGGGCCGCAGCTATGCGGCCGGCCCCTCGGGCGCCGACCTGTTCGACCTGCCGCTGGTGGCGATCAACACCTCGCTGCTGCTGCTGTCGTCCATCACCTACGGCTTCGCCGTGCTCGAGATGCAGAAGCGCCGCATGCGCGGCATGCTGATCTGGCTGGCCATCACCGGCCTGCTGGGCGCGGGCTTCATCGGCCTGGAGCTGTACGAGTTCGCGCACCTGATCCACGAAGGCGCGGGCCCGCAGCGCAGCGCCTTCCTGTCGTCGTTCTTCGCGCTGGTGGGCACCCACGGCCTGCACGTGACCTTCGGCATCGTCTGGCTCATCGTGCTGATGATCCAGCTGCCCAAGCACGGCTTCACCGCCGCCAACCGCCGCCGCCTGATGTGCCTGTCGATGTTCTGGCACTTCCTGGACGTGGTCTGGATCGGCGTCTTCACCTTCGTGTATCTGATGGGATCGCTGCAATGAGCGCGCACACCGAAACCGCCGGCCACGGCGCACATGGCCACGACGACCACGGGCACGACGACGGCCCGGTGAGCCACAGCACCTTCAAGGGCTACATGACCGGCTTCGTGCTGGCCGTGATCCTCACCGCCATTCCGTTCTGGCTCGTGATGGCCAAGGTCTTCGACAAGCCCAACACCACCGCGCTCGTCATCCTGGCCTTCGCCGTGGTGCAGATCGTGGTGCACATGGTGTACTTCCTGCACATGGACGCCAAGTCCGAGGGCGGCTGGAACATGCTGGCGCTCATCTTCACGCTCGTGCTCGTGGTCATCACGCTGGCCGGTTCGCTGTGGGTCATGTACCACATGAACACCAACATGATGCCGCACTCGATGCACGACATGAAGAACATGCCCTGATGGCGGAGCAGGCCGCCCGCCAGCGCTCCACCGCCGCACGGGTGGCGCTGGCGGTCTGCGCAGTCCTCGCCTTCGCCGGGTTCTTCGCGCTCGGCACCTGGCAGGTCGAGCGCAGGGCCTGGAAGCTCGATCTCATCGCACGCGTCGACCAGCGCGTGCATGCCCCGGCGGCCACGCCGCCCGGGCGAACCGAATGGCCCACGGTCAACGCGGCCAACGACGAATACCGGCATGTCCGCCTTGCCGGCACCTTCCTCCACGACAAAGAGACGCTGGTGCAGGCCAGCACCAAGCTCGGCGCCGGCTTCTGGGTGCTGACCCCGCTGCGCAACAGCGCCGACGGCAGCGTGGTGCTCGTCAATCGCGGCTTCGTGCCGCCCGAAGCGCAGAAGCGCACGGCCCGCACCGCACCCGAGCCCCAGGGCGAAACCACCGTCACCGGCCTGCTGCGACTGACCGAGCCCAAGGGCGGCTTCCTGCGCAAGAACGATCCGGCAGGCGACCGCTGGTTCTCGCGCGACGTGCAGGCCATTGCGGCCGCGCGCGGCCTGAACGACGCGGCGCCCTACTTCGTCGATGCCGAGGCCGCGCAAGCCCCCGCAACCGGCGCCGACACTCCCGCCTGGCCGGCCGGTGGCCTGACGGTCATTGCCTTTCCCAACAGCCACCTCGTCTACGCCCTGACCTGGTATGGCCTGGCCCTCATGGTGCTGATCGCAGCCTGGTTCGTGCGGCGCAGCGAAAATGCGGCCCATGCCGACGCCAGCCCCGTCACCCAAGATGCCCGCCGCGACGGCTGAGTCCGCCGCGGTCGCGGGCGAGCTGCACGCCCCGCGCGCCGGTGTCGCGAGCCTGGACAACGCCATCGGCCACCAGAACATGCAGCAGCTGATACAGCTGCGCTGGTTCGCCGTGGTCGGGCAGGTCGCCACCATCCTGGTGGTGCACTACGGCTTCGAGATCCGGCTGCCGCTGGACCACATGCTGCAGGTGCTGGCCTGCCTCGCCCTCTTCAACATGGTGAGCCTGCTGCGCTCGCGCAGCCACCGGCGCGTGACAAACGGCGAACTGTTCCTCGCACTGCTGGTCGACGTGGCCACGCTCACGGCGCAGCTCTACCTGAGCGGCGGCGCGACCAACCCCTTCGTGTTCCTGTTCCTGCTGCAGGTGACGCTGGGCGCGGTGCTGCTGAAGGCCTGGTCGACCTGGACCATGGTCGTCATCACCAGCATCTGCTTCGCCGGGCTGGCGCTGTTCTCGCGCCCGCTGGCGCTGCCGCTGGACCATGACCGGGGCCTGTGGAGCCCCTACATCCAGGGCATGCTGGTGTGCTTCGCACTGAACGCGGCGCTGCTCGTCATCTTCATCACCCGCATCAGCCGCAACCTGCGCGCGCGCGACGCGCGGCTGGCCGACCTGCGCCAGCGCGCCTCGGAAGAAGAGCACATCGTTCGCATGGGCCTGCTGGCCTCGGGCGCGGCGCACGAGCTGGGCACTCCGCTGGCCACGCTGGCCGTGATCCTCGGCGACTGGCGCCGGCTGCCGCACTTCAGCTCCGATCCCGAGCTGCTGACCGAAGTTGCCGAGATGGAACTGCAGATCCAGCGCTGCAAGAGCATCGTGAGCGGCATCCTGCTGTCGGCCGGCGAGGCGCGCGGCGAATCGTCGGAAGAAACCACCGTCAGCACCTTCCTCGACGATCTGGTCGAGGAATGGCGCACCACCCGCCCGGTGGAGGACTTCGAGTACGACAACCGCTTCGGCCGCGACCTGCCCATGGTTTCCGACTCTGCCCTCAAGCAGATGATCTGCAACGTGCTCGACAATGCGCTGGAGGCGTCGCCGCACTGGCTGCGCCTCGAGGCGGCGCACGACGCCGACGCACTGACGATCACCGTCACCGACGCGGGCCCCGGCTTCCTGCCGGCCATCCTCAAGGAGTTCGGCAAACCCTACCAGTCGAGCAAGGGCCGCGCGGGCGGCGGGCTGGGGCTGTTCCTGGTGGTGAACGTGGCGCGTACCGTGGGCGGCCGCGTCGCCGCGGCCAACCGGCCGGAGGGCGGCGCCATCGTGAAGATCACGCTGCCGCTCGCGGCCATCGTGCTCGAGGAAGAAGAGACGGAAGTGGACGACGACGCGGACGACGAGGAAGCCCTCGCCGCCGCCAGCAGGACCATCGGAATGGAAGGCAATGAGCGAAACAGAAGCTGAGCAGCGCCAGTTGCTGATCGTCGAAGACGACGGCGCCTTCGCGCGCGCGCTCGGCCGCTCGTTCGAGCGCCGCGGCTATGGCGTGACGCATGCGAGCAACCTCGCTGAAGTGGAAGCCCTGCTGGCCGGCGCCACGCCCGGCTACGCGGTGGTCGACCTCAAGCTCAACGGCGAGGCATCGGGCCTGGCCTGCGTGCAGATGCTGCACCGGCACAACCCGAAGATGCTGATCGTGGTGCTGACAGGCTTCGCCAGCATCGCCACTGCCGTGGAAGCCATCAAGCTCGGCGCCTGCCACTACCTGGCCAAGCCCTCGAACACCGACGACATCGAGGCCGCCTTCGGCCGCGCCACCGGCACCACCGAGGTGGAGCTGACCAACCGCTCCACCTCCATCAAGACGCTCGAATGGGAGCGCATCCACGAGACGCTGGCCGAGACCGGCTTCAACATCTCGGAGACCGCGCGCAGGCTCGGCATGCACCGGCGCACGCTGGCGCGCAAGCTGGGCAAGCAGCAGGTCAAGTAGCCAACCGGCTTTCATCAGACAAACCACCCTTGCGCACGGATCGACGATGACTTCTTCCCTTCCCTCGCAGACACGCACCGCCTCTCAACGCAGCAAAGCCTCCGTCCTCGCGGCGCGCGACCAGACGGCGATGGAAGAGCTCTTCAACGCGCTGAGCCATGGCCTGGGCCTTGCGCTGGCCATCGCCTCGCTGCCCATCCTGGTCTACAGCGCGGCCCAGAAGGGCCAGGCCGCGGGCGTGGTCGGCGCCAGCCTGTTCGCGGGCACGGCCATCGTGCTGTACCTGATCTCCACGCTGTACCACGCGCTGCCCATCGGCCGTGCCAAGGCCTGGTTCAACCGGCTGGACCATGCAGCCATCTACCTCTTCATCGCGGGCAGCTACATGCCCTTCGTGTTCGGCGTGCTGCGCGGCCCGCTGGGCTGGACGCTGTTCGGCGCCATCAGCGCGGCGGCGGCGCTGGGCGTGAGCGCCAAGCTGTTCAACCGGCTGCAGCATCCGCTGTGGTCGACCGGGCTCTACGTGGCGATGGGCTGGATGGCGCTGATGGCGGCCGTGCCGCTGTACGAGCGCATGTCGGCGGCGGGCCTGGGTTGGCTGGTTGCCGGCGGGCTGTTCTACACGGCCGGCGCGGTGGTGTTCCTGTTCGACAACAAGGTGCGCTTCGCCCATTCGGTGTGGCACCTGTTCGTGCTCGCTGGCAGCACCTGCCACTTCTTCGCCGTGCTCTGGCACGCACATGGGTAACTCCCCCAGGCTTCGCGCACTTCGTGTCGCTTCGCCAACCCCCTCACCGGCGGCAGCACCGGCGGCCCGGCAAAGCCGGTTCCGCGGCGCTCCGCGAAAAATCTCCGATCAATAGTGCGGAGGAAGTTCGTCGCGTGGGTTGCGTGCGGCGCCATCCTGACCTGAGCTCTGCATCTGCTCCTTCAGCTGCGTGACCTGCAAGATCAGCCTGTCGATCTGCTGCTGCTGGCGGTAGATCGTCATGTTCAGCTGGTCTAGCAGGTCTTCGGCGTAGCTCGACTTGATCTCGAGCTCGGTCACGCGTTCGGCAATGAGGTCGTGGGACGGGTTTTCCATGCCGCTATTGGACAGGAAGACCGCCCCACCCTTTGTGACGCCCGGCTTAGCGCCGCACCTTCGCCTCGAGCAGGTCGCCCATGCCGATGCGCTTCGCGAACTCGATGCGCACGCGTTCCGACACTTCGAACACCTCCGCCGCGCCGTCGCCCACGAAGTCGATCAGCGAACGCATAGGCCGCGTACCGGCGGGCAGGCCCACGATGCGCACGATCTCGTCGGCCACGGCCTACGGGTCGGCGTTGTCGGGCGTCAGCGCGGAGAGGCGTGCGCCGATCTGGTCCATCAGGCCGTCGTAGCGGGCGTATGCCGCCGCCGTGGTTGCATCGGCCGGCTTGCCCGCACTCGGGAAGTGGTCGGTGCCTCGGGTGAAGGCACCGGGCACGACGATGGAAGTCTCGACGCCGAAGCGCGCGATCTCGTAGGCCAGCGTGACGGCCAGCGAATCCATCGCCGCCTTGGCCGCGCCGTAGGGACCCATGAAAGGCGGAAAGCCGCCCTTGGTGGTGGTGCTGCTGATCCACAGCATCAGGCCCGACTCCTGCCTGCGCAGATGCGGCAGCACCGCGCGGTTCACGCGCTGCGCACCGAGCACGTTGGTGTCGAACACCTTCACGATCTCCTCGGGCGTGAAGGCTTCGGTCGGGCCGACCACCAGGTGGCCGGCGTTCTGCATCACCACGTCGATGTGGCCCTGCTCCCGCACGATGGTCGCGGCGGCCGCATCGGCCGATTCCTGCGAGAGCACGTCGAGTTCGAGCGGATGCAGCTGGATGTTCTTGGCCGCGGCGAGCGCGCGCAGTTCGGCGGCACGGCCGGCATTGCGACCCGCGATGTCGCGCATCGACGCGTAGACGACGTGCCCGGCCTCGGCCAGCGATTGCGCACTGAGCCTGCCGATGCCGGTGCCCGCACCGGTGACGAGGACGATCTGCTTTTGCATGAGTGATTTCTCCGTCTGATTCGTTTCGGATGGACGCTCGCCGCCCGTCAGGCCAGGCCACCGTTGGCGCGCAGGATCTGGCCGTTGACCCAGCCCGCATCGGGGCCGGCGAGGAACGAGACCACCGAGGCGATGTCCTCGGGCTGGCCCAGGCGCTGCAGCGGCGGCGCCTTCGCGAAGCTCTGGATCTGCTCCTCGGTCTTGCCGTCGAGGAAGAGCGCCGTGGCAATCGGCCCCGGCGCCACGGCGTTCACCGTGATGTTGCGGCCCCGCAGTTCCTTGGCGAACACCTGCGTGAAGGCTTCCACCGCCGCCTTGGTGGCGTTGTAGACCGCATAGCCCGGCAGGTTCAGCGCGAGCACCGTGCTCGAGAAGTTGACGATGCGCCCACCCTCGTTGAGGCGCCCGGCGGCCTCGCGCAGCGTGTTGAAGGTGCCGCGCACGTTGATGTCGAAGGTCTGGTCGTAGAGCGCGTCGGTGTGCTCGGCCAGCGGCTGGGTCTTGAGCACGCCCGCGTTGTTGACCAGCACGTCGACCTTGCCGAACTGCGCCTCGACGGCGTCGAACATGGCGCGCACCTCTTGGGCGCTGGCCACGTCGGCCTTGACGGCCATGGCCTTGCCGCCCGCAGCCTGCAGTTCGGCCACGAGGGCCTCGGCCTGCGCCGGGCTCGACGCGTAGTTGACGGTGACCGCGAAGCCGTCCTTGGCGAGGCGCTGCGCGACGGCGGCGCCGATGCCGCGCGAGGCGCCGGTGACGATGGCGACCTTGGATTGGGATGAGTGGGTCATGGCTGTTCCTTCACAGTGGTGGTTGGTTGGTGAAGCGAATCTTCGATCGTTCCATTCAAAAGATAATCAACCGCCATTTGCCATTACCATTCCATTTACTTCAACAATAAAACCCGGCGACGCCAATGGACCGCTTCCAGGAAATGCAGGCCTTCGTGCGCATCGCCGAGCGCCAGAGCTTCACGCAGGCCTCCGAAGACCTGCAGATTCCCCGCGCGACCGTCACCAACCTGATCAAGCGCGTCGAACAGCGCATCGGCACCCGGCTGCTGGAGCGCACCACCCGCACCGTACGCCTCACGCAGGACGGCGAGGCCTACTACCGCCGCTGCGTACGGCTGCTGGCCGACGTGGAGGAGGCCGAGGGCCTGTTCCGCGACGCGGCGCCCAAGGGCCTGCTGCGCGTGAACCTGCAGGGCACGCTGGCGCGGCATTTCGTGGTGCCGGCGCTGCCGGGCTTCCTGGCCCGCTACCCCGAGCTGGAGCTGCACATCGGCGAGGACGACCGCCTCGTCGACCTGGTGCGCGAAGGCGTCGACTGCGTGCTGCGCGCGGGCACGCTGCAGGATTCATCGATGGTCGGGCGGCGCGTGGCGCTGCTGCCGCAGGTCACGGTCGCGAGCCCGGCCTACCTGGCGGCGCACGGCGAGCCCCGCAGCCCGGAGGAATTGGCATCGCACCGCGCCATCCACTACATCTCCAGCGCCACGGGCAAGGCGGTGCCGCTCGAATTCACCGTCGATGGGCGGGTGACGAGCGTGCAGCTCGGCGGCATCGTCTCGGTGACCGGCGCCGACCTGTACACCGGCTCGGCCGTCGCCGGCCTGGGGCTGGTGCAGGTGCCGCGCTACCGCGTGGCCGCAGAGCTGGCGGACGGTCGGCTGAAGGTGCTGCTGCCCGGCTTCGCGCCGCCGCCGATGCCGGTCTCGGTGCTCTATGCGCAGAACCGGCAGCTGTCGTCGCGCGTGCGCGTGTTCACGCAGTGGCTGCGCGACATCTTCGAGGCGGCCGAAGCAGCCTGAATCAACAGGCCGTCGACTCCAGCGCCACGGTGCCGGCCTCGGCGTGCGTCTCGCCGCGCAGGAAAGCGAACACGACGATTGCCGTGAGCACCGTCACGCCGGCCAGCACGTACAGCAGCGTGCCGAACGCCGCGCCATAGGCATGCAGCAGCCCCGCGCGGTCCATGCCGGGCAGCAGGGCCAGCGCTTGCGAGAGGTTTCCGGTGGTCACGCGTTGCGCCGCTTGCGACGCGGCAGCGACATTGCCCAGCTGCGCCGTTACCAACGCAGTCAGCCCGGCGCCGACCAGCGCCAGCGCAATGCCCTCCCCCGCCACCCGCACCGTGTTGAAGATGCCCGATGCCATGCCCGCGCGCTCGCGCGGCACCACGCTCACGGCCAGCCCGTCCATCAGGCCCCAAGGCAGCCCGATGCCGGCGCCGATCAGCAGCAGCGGCCACACCATCCCGGCGAGCGGCGTGCCCGGCGCACAGCGGCTGAGCCAGAACAGCCCGACAGCACACACCAGCAGCCCCACGGCCGAGATCGCGCCCGCCGAGAACCGGTGCGCCAGCGACGCCGCCAGCGTCGGCACGACGAGGATCGGCCCCGAGAGCGCGAACATGAAAGCCCCCGCCTCGATCGCGCTGCGCCCTTCCAGTCCGATGAAGCGGATCGGCAGCAGCACCAGCAGCACGACAAATCCGTAGGCCGGCGCGGCGGCCAGCAACTGCACGCCCACGAAGCGCGGGAAGCGGAACAGCGTCAGATCGAGCATCGGGTTCGCCACGCGCCGCTCGATGGCGACGAAGGCTGCACCCATCGCCGCCGCGCCTGCCAACGCGCCGAGCACCCACGGGCTGCCCCAGCCGCTGTCGGGCGCCTGCAGCACGCCCAGCGTCAGCAGGCTCAATGCGGCAGTGAAGGTGACGGTGCCCGGCATGTCGAGCCCCATGGCGTCCGGATTGCGCGACTCGACCATGCTCGGCGCAGCGATGCACAACGCAAGAAGGCTGACTGCGCCGGGGCTCAGCATCACCGACTGCCAGCCGAAGCTCTCCGCGAGCCAGCCCGAGAGGATG
The DNA here is from genome assembly GCF_003952185.1 of Variovorax sp. 679. Lineage (GTDB taxonomy): Bacteria > Pseudomonadota > Gammaproteobacteria > Burkholderiales > Burkholderiaceae_C > Variovorax. The sequence continues at coordinate 677,355 of NZ_RXFS01000001.1, forward strand.
GAGCCGCACGACAGCCCCACGCCGAACGAAGTGCCGATCAGACTGAAGGCCCGTGTGCGCGCCGCGCCGTCGAACATCTGCGCCAGCGCCGCCGTGCCCGCAGCGAAGGCCGCGGCCGAGCCCAGCCCCTGCAGCGCGCGCGCCACGTCGAAGGCCACGATGCCCGGCGCCAGGGTCAGCAGAGAAGCGCTCAGCGCCACCACCGCGAGCCCCAGCAGGAACACACGCTTGCGGCCATAGGCATCGGCCAGTGCCCCGGCCGCCATCAGCGTGGCGCCGAAGCTCAGCATGAAGGCGTTGGTCACCCAGTTGAGCTGCACCGGACTGCCGCCCAGCGCGTCGCGGATCGCCGGTAACACCACCGCCGGGCCGGTGAAGCTCAGCGGCATGCCCAGCGCCGCCAGGCAGACGGCGGCCAGAAGCCAGTTTCTGGAGGAAGACGGGGACATCGGGAGCGTGCTTTCGCGGAAGGTGGAAAAGGAAGGCCCGAAGATAGAAAGGAATCAATGCGATGAGAATTGCCCCATTGCTCCTCACACTCCCAACCAAAGGTTGCCAATCCATGGACAGCTTCAGCGGACTCGAATCCTTCGTGCGGGCGGCCGACCAACTGAGCTTTGCCAAGGCGGGACGGCAACTGGGCATCTCGGCCTCGGCCGTCGGCAAGAACGTCGCGCGGCTCGAACAGCAGCTCGGCGTGCGGCTCTTCAACCGCACCACCCGCCACACGCGGCTGACGCAGGAAGGCGCGCTCTTCCACGAGCGCTGCCGCCGCATCCTCGACGAGCTGGACGACGCGCGGGCCATGATGCAGGACGCCGTTGCCGCCCCACGCGGCCGCCTGCGCGTGAGCCTGCCGACCATCGGCTACCGTTTTTTGCTGCCGATCCTGCCGGCCTTCAGGGAGCGCTACCCCGAGATCGAGCTCGACCTCGACTTCAACGACCGGCTGGTCGACGTGATCGCCGAGGGCGTCGACGTGGCGATCCGCAGCGGCGAACTGGTCGACTCGCAACTGGTGGCGCGCCGGCTCGGCCCGTTCCGCTTCGTGTTGGTGGCCTCTCCGGCCTATCTGGAGCGTCACGGCGTGCCACAGACCCCGGCCGACCTCGCGCGACACGCCTGCCTGCGCTACAAGTTCGTCACCGGTGGCCGCATCGAGGACTGGGATCTGCCCGGCCTGCCCACCCAACTGCCGCCCGGCCTGCTGTGCAACAACATGGAAGCCATGCTGGGCGCGGCAGTGGCCGGCCTCGGCGTGGCCTACATGCCCGACTTCCTCGCGCGCGATTCGCTGTGCCGCGGCGAGTTGCAGCGCGTGCTGGCCACGCACCTCGTGCGACAGGGCCAGTTCTCGGCGCTGTGGCCGTCGAGCCGACAGCTGTCGCCGAAGGTGCGGGCGTTCGTGGACTTCGCGGGGGAGCACATGTTCAAAGAGGAGGACATGTCGCCCTAGCCTTGCCTCCGGTCGGCTCGGACCGAGTTCAGACCACAATGAATTCGAGCGATCACAACCTCAGGGAGGAGCGCCATGAATTTCTCGACTCACTTCAAACCCATCAGCTACTTCAAGAACCATGCCGCGGACATCGTGAAGACGTTGTCCGATACCCGAGCCCCCTTGTTCATCACCCAGAACGGCGAAGCCAGACTCGTCGTGATGGATGTCAATTCCTACGAGGAGCGCGAAGCCACGCTCGCGCTTCTCAAGATCCTGGTACTTGGTAATCACGCAATCGAGCAGGGCCAGTTCCGCTCGGTGAAAAACGTATTCGCGGACCTGGATCGGCAGGCCGCAGAACGAGAAGAAAACGCGAAATGAGGGCCGTGCTCCCGCAGTCCGCGGAGTACAACCTAAAGAATCTGCTCATGCGGCGCACGGTCGGCGCCGCATGAATTCAGGCTGGCACTGAGAGCGCCGTCCGTCAGGCGACCTCTGCCGGCTGCTCTGCCTGTGGGCTCACAGCGGCCGATTGTTCTTCGACGCGTTGCACCACCGGTGCCTCGACAGGTACAACGGCCACGGCGACCGGCGCCACAGGCTCGGCGAGCTTGGTGCTTTCGGCAACCACCGGTTTCGCAGGCGCAGGTGCCACGGGTGCCAGCACTTCCGCAGGCGCGACGGCCTGTGCTGCCACTGCAACAGGCGCCGCTTCTGCAGGCTTGGCGCTCTCCACGACGACTGGCTCTACCGCCTCAGGCTTGACTGCCTCGGCCTTTGCAGGAGCGGCAGCTTTCGCCGGCTCAGGCATCGCGGGTGCCGGCGCGGCCACTGCGACGGGTGCTGCTTCCATTGGCCTGGCGCTTTCCACGACAAGGGACTTTGCAGGTTCGGCCTTGACCGATTCAGGCTTCGCCGCCTCGGCGGACTTGGCCGACTTCGCAGGCTTCGCGGGCGCGGGCTTCACCGGTTCCTGCGTCGCCACAACCGGCTTCGAGGCCTCCACCTTCACCGGCTCGCTCACCATCCGGCTCAGCGCCAGCGCAGCCTTCAGCGGGAACAGCGTGCGCTCGTCGCCCTCCGCCGCATTGCTCACCATGGTGCCGCCGACTTCATCGAGGCTGGCCGTGCGCACCGCATCGAGCCGGTGCACGGGCACCATGAACGGCGAATGCGTGGTGTAGACGATCTGGTTGCCGAAGTCCTTCTCCAGGTGCGCCAGCAGGTCGGCCTGCGAATGGGGGTGCAGGTGCAGGCCGGGCTCGTCCAGCAGCAGCACGGCGTCTTCGGCGTTGCCGCCCCGGGTGTCGGCGAAGAAAGCGACGTAGAACGAGAAGAACCACTGGAAGCCGCGGCTGCGCTCTTCCAGGTTCACCTCGACCTCGTAGGCGGCGTTCGGGTCCGACACCAGCGTGTCGAGGTACTGGCCGTCGAGGTTGAAACGGACCTTCAGCGCACGGTCTTTCCAGATGCGGCGGATCTCGGCCGTCACCACCGAGCCGGCGCGATTGACGAGCTGGTTGCGCGTGGCCTGGTCGTTCTTTTCCAGCAGGGCCTGCAGTTGCCGCAGGTCGAGCCCGGCGACCTTGCACAGCCTGCCGAAGCTCTGCTGCTCGGGCGTGAGCTGGCCCCAGCCCTCGCGCCCCAGGTACTCGGCGATGTTCTGGCGGCCGGGCAGCGCCGGGTATTCGTCGACGTAGACGAAACGCGGCAGCTTGCCGATCACCCATTCCTGCGCACGCTCCAGCGCCGGTGCATCGTTGGCGATGGAAAGCGCGGTTTCCTCCAGCTCGGCGAGCATCTGGTCCTGCTTGTCGCTCAGCTCGGCGCCCGCCACGGCCAGCGCCTTGCGCAGGGCCTGGGCCGCCTTGATGGCGCCCGCCGACCACTTGATGTAGTCGGGGCTCATGATCATCGCGGCGTCGAAGACGTCGGCTTCCTGCTCGAGCGCGGCCTTCGCGGCCTCATCGGCGACCTTCTCGCCGGCCGCCTTCACGGCCGGTACGATCTTGCGAACCTTGGCCTTGGTGTCGCTCACGTCGAGCGACAGGGCGCCAAGCCCTTCGAATCCGGCCGAGCGGATGGCGGCATAGCCCCGGCTCGCGGTGACGTGGCGCACGCCCGCCGCGCGCGGCAGGATCTCCACCAGCTCGGCCTGCTCGCTCTCGTCGAGGCTCCAGCGCGTGAAGACGACCGGGGTCTCGCCAGTGCACTCTTCCAGGCGCCGGTGGCGCGGAAAGTCCTTGATGGGGCTGAGTTCGGCAATGCCTTCAGCGGGGTTCAGGCTGTGGAGCGCACGCAGCAGGTTCGATTTGCCGCTGTCATTCCGGCCGAGGATCGTCGTGATCTGCGTGGAGTCGATGAGGCCGCTGTCGTTGATCGAGCGAAAGTTGGTGATCTGGAATGACGCCAAGCGCATGCAGGAATTTCTCTTCTCTGAAATGAATACGGGGCCGGGGAATGTATTGCATTCCACGGCCCCGTCCGGCCCGAGGCCGAAGAAAAAAATTGCTTCCGGTCGCTTCTACTCGGCGGCGCGGCGCAGCGTGTCGACCACCGGCCGGCGCAGCACTTCGCGCAGGCCCCACCACCCGGCGCCGAGTGCCAGCACCGCGCCAGCCAGCGCGCCCGCCACCGGCACTACCGGCGAGGCGGTCCAGGTGAACTCGAACACATAGCGCGCCAGCCCCCAGCCGATCACCGAAGCCACGATGCTCGCGAGGAAGCCCGCGAGCAACCCCACGCCCGCCAGCTCGGCGCGCTGCACCTGCCGCAGCAGGCTGGCGCGCGCGCCCACCGCGCGCATCACCGCGAACTCGCGCGCGCGCTCCTCGCGGGTGGCCGTCACGGCGGCGAACAAGACCACGAGGCCGGCCGCGAGCGTGAAGCCGAACAGGAACTCGACCGCGCGGATCACCTGTTCGAGCACGCGCTGCACCTGGTTGATGGTGGCGCTCATGTCGACATTGGTCACGTTCGGGTAGCTGCGCACCAGCGCGTTGTCGAAGCCTCGCGTCTCGGGCGCGCGGAAGGCGCCCATGTAGGTGGTGGGCACGTCGGCCAACGAGGCCACCGTGTACATCACGAAGAAGTTGGCGTGCATCGAGCCCCAGTCGACCTTGCGCAGCGAGGTGATGCGCGCCTCGTTCTGCATGCCGCCGATGTCGAAGCGCAGCATGTCGCCCATCTTCAGGCCCAGCGTCTCGGCCAGGCCCTCTTCCACGCTCACCTCGCCCGTGGCGCCAGGCGTCCACTTGCCGGTGGTGATGCTGTTGTGCGCGGGCGCGTCCACACTGTTGCTGAGGTTGAACTCGCGGTCCACCAGCCGCTTGGCGCGATCCTCGGCGTAGTCGTCGGGCGTCACCGGCTTGTCGTTGATGGCCACGAGGCGGCCGCGGATCATCGGGTACCAGTCGAACTTGCCCACGCCCGCGTCGCGCAGCGACTTCTGGAAGGCCTCGCTCTGGTCGGGCATCACGTTGATGACGAAGCGGTTCGGCGCATCGGGCGGCGTGGCCTGGCGCCAGCTCGCGACGAGGTCGGTGCGCAGCAGCACGAGCAGCACCAATGCCAGCAGGCCGACCGAGAGCGCGCTGACCTGCACCACCGCGTACGCCGGCCGCGCCGAAATCTGCCGCGTCGCCAGCACCAGCCAGCGCGGCGCGGTCGCCTCGTTGACGCTGCGGCGCAGCACCTTCACCGCGAGCCAGCTCAGCAGCGCGAACACCGCCACCGCGCCCGCAAAGCCGCCGACGGCGATCAGGCCCAGCTTGATGTCGCTGCTCGCCGCCATCAAGAGCGCCGCGAAGCCCGCCACGCCCACACCGAGCACCGCGAGCGAGGCAGGCTTGAGCCCGCCCACATCGCGCCGAATCACGCGCAGCGGCGGCACGCGCGCCAGTTGCAGCACCGGCGGCAGGCCGAAGGCAAACAGAAGCGTGAGCCCCATGCCGAGACCGAAGGCCACGGGCCACAGCGTGGCCGCCGGCAGCGCGGTCTCGACCAGCCCCGCCAGCAGCAGCACGAACACGTAGTGCACCGCGAAGCCGATGGCCACGCCCAGCGCGCTGGCCACGATGCCGATCACCGCGAACTCGAAGGCATAGGCCATGGCGATGGTGCGCTGGCTCTGGCCGAGCACGCGCAGCATCGCGCAGTCGTCGAGATGGCTTGCCGCGAAGCCGCGCGCGGCCAGCGCCACGGCCACGGCCGACAGCAGCGCCGCGAGCAGCGCGACGAGGCTCAGGAATTTCTCGGCGCGGTCCAGCGTCTGGCGCATCTCGGGACGACCGCTCTCGAAGGAATCGAGCCGCACGCCGCGCAGCTCGCCCTTCTTGATGGTGGCGTCGGCCCAGTCGGTAAAGCGCTTGACCGCAGCGTCGCTGCCGGCCACGGCATAGCGGTAGCCCACGCGGCTGGCGGGCTGCACGAGCCCGGTGCGGGCCACGTCGGCCTGGTTGAGCATCACGCGCGGCGAGAAGCTCATGAAGCCGGCGCCGCGATCGGGCTCCAGCGTGATGACGCGGCCGACGCGCAAGCCGGTGTCGCCCAGCAGCAAGGTGTCGCCGACCTTCAGGCCCAGCGAGTCGAGCAGCGAGGCATCGACCCAGGTCTCGCCCGGCGGAGGAATGTCCCGCGTGACAGCGCCGGCGCCGTCGAGCGTGGTCGATGTCTGCAGGCTGCCGCGCAGCGGATAGCCGGCGGTCACGGCCTTCAGCGCCACCAGCTTGCTGGCGCCGCCCTGCGCGTCCTCGGCCCGCGCCATGGTCGGAAAGCCGTAGGTGGAGGTGCCTTGGAGCCCCAGCGACTTCGCCTGCGCAACGAAGGCCTCGGGCGTCGGGTTGTCGCTGACGATCACCGCGTCACCACCCAGCAGCTGGCGCGCATCGCGCTTGAGCCCGCCCTGCAGGCGGTCGGCGAAGAAGCCGACGGCCGTGAGCGCGGCCACGGCCAGCAGCACGGCGACGATCAACAGGCGCAGCTCGCCGGCGCGCAGGTCGCGCCAGAGCGTGCGCCAACCCAGACGGAGGGAGGCGTTCATGCCGCGAACGATAGCCGACGCCCGGCGGCACGGCTGGATTCAAGGGTTATTGCGCCCTTTCGGGCCTTGATCCCGACATGATGCTGTCGCATGATGCGACAAACGCATCCCGTTTGTCGCAAACCGGGCACGCCCGGCAAGCGGAATACGAGGCCATAAAAACAGCCCGTTGCCGGACCCGTCCTTCCCACAAGGAGTGTCGATGCCACGAAGTCAGCAGCGCTTGCAGATCATCGGCCTGTGCCTGGCCGCGGGCCTGCTGGCGAGTGCCTGCGATCCCAAGCCGCCCGCGCCAAAGGCCGGCGCCGGAACGACCGGAGCGAGCCCGACGGGCATCGCGCCCGCCGAATCGGGTGACAAGGTCGAATCCTCCTCGTCCCATAAGGGCCCCTCCGAGGGAGGCGCGGCCGTGGGCGGCATGAGCGGGCCGGGGGGCACCGGTTCTTCCGGCGGCGCGGCGCCCGCGCCCAGCGGAGGCGACGGCACGGCGCCGAAGTAGCGCGGCCCGCCAGGTTCATTCGAGTTATCCCGCAAGAAGAAAAGAAGACCACGATGAAACACCCCACCACTTCACCGCTGCAGGAGGTTCCGTCATGGACATGAACCGCCGGCAATTCTTCCGCGTCAGCAGCGCGGGGCTGGTCGGCTCCAGCATCGTGGCACTCGGCTTCTCGCCGACCGCCGCGCTGGCCGAGGCCCGCAACTTCAAGCTCGCGCGCACCACCGAGACCCGCAACACCTGCCCGTACTGCTCGGTGGGCTGCGGGCTCATCATGTACAGCCTGGGCGACAAGGCGAAGAACGTGGTGTCCGACATCCTCCACATCGAGGGCGATGCCGACCACCCCGTGAATCGCGGCACGCTGTGCCCCAAGGGCGCGGGCCTGCTCGACTTCGTGCACAGCCCCATGCGGCTGAAGTACCCCGAGGTGCGCGAAGCCGGCAGCACCGAGTGGAAGCGCATCGGCTGGGACGAGGCGCTCGACCGCATCGCGAAGCTGCTGAAGGCCGACCGCGACGCCAACTTCCAGACCACCAACGCCGACGGCAAGACCGTGAACCGCTGGACCAGCTCCGGCATGCTCTGCGCCTCGGCCTCGTCCAACGAAACCGGATACATCACGCACAAGGCATTCCGCTCGACCGGAATGCTGGTGTTCGACAACCAGGCACGCGTCTGACACGGACCCACGGTGGCCAGTCTGGCCCCGACGTTCGGCAGAGGCGCGATGACCAACCACTGGCAGGACATCCAGAACGCGGATGTCGTGCTGATCATGGGCGGCAACGCCGCGGAGGCGCATCCGTGCGGCTTCAAGTGGGTCATCGAGGCCAAGAAACAGAACAAGGCAAGGCTGGTCGTGGTCGACCCGCGTTTCACGCGCTCGGCCGCCATGGCCGACTACTACGCACCGATACGCGCGGGCTCGGACATCGCGTTCCTCGCGGGGGTCATCAACTACCTGCTGGGCAACGACAAGATCCAGACCGAGTACGTCCGCAACTACACCAACGCGACCTTCATCGTCGGCCCCGACTACAAGTTCGAGGACGGCCTGTTCAGCGGCTACAACGCCGAGAAGCGCAACTACGACCCCAAGTCGTGGGGCTACGCGCTCGACGAGCAGGGCATGGCCAAGGTCGACATGACCATGCAGGACCCGCAATGCGTGCTGCAGGTGATGAAGCGGCACTACGCGCGCTACACGCCCGACATGGTGAGCCGCATCACCGGCACGCCGAAAGACAAGTTCCTCAAGGTCTGCGAGTACATCGCGAGCACCAGCACCTCCCAGCGCACCATGACCATCATGTACGCGCTGGGCTGGACGCAGCACAGCCAGGGCTCGCAGATGATCCGCACAGGCGCCATCGTGCAGCTGCTGCTGGGCAACATCGGCGTGCCGGGCGGCGGCATGAACGCGCTGCGCGGCCACAGCAACATCCAGGGCCTGACCGACCTGGGGCTGCTGTCGAACTCGCTGCCCGGCTACTTGTCGCTGGCGCGTGACAGCGAGCAGTCGCTGGAGGTCTACTACAAGACCCGCGCACTGAAGCCGCTGCGCCCCAACCAGATGAGCTACTGGCAGAACTACCCGAAGTTCTTCGTCAGCATGCAGAAGGCTTGGTGGGGCAACGCGGCCACGGCCGAGAACGAGTGGGCCTTCCACTACCTGCCGAAGATCGACAAGCTCTACGACGTGCTGCAGGCCTTCGAGCTCATGAACCAGGGCAAGCTCAACGGCTACATCTGCCAGGGCTTCAACCCGGTGGGCTCGTTCCCGGACAAGAAGAAGATCGTCGACGGGCTCTCGAAGCTCAAGTTCCTCGTCACCATCGATCCGCTGATGACGGAGACCAGCGAGTTCTGGCGCAACTTCGGCGAGTTCAACGACGTCAAGACCGCCGACATCCAGACCACGGTGTTCCGCCTGCCCTCGACCTGCTTCGCCGAGGAAGACGGCTCGCTCACCAACTCCAGCCGCTGGCTGCAGTGGCACTGGAAGGGCGCGGAGCCGCCGGGCGAGGCCAAGGGCGACATCGAGATCGTCGCGGGCATCTTCAACCGCATCCGCGCGGCCTACGCGAAGGACGGCGGCACGTACCCCGACCCGATCGTCAACCTCACCTGGCCCTACAAGATTCCGCACTCGCCCTCCGCGCAGGAACTGGCGATGGAATACAACGGCCGCGCCATCACCGACCTGCTCGACCCGAAGGACCCGACCAAGCCGCCGACCGCCAAGGCCGGCGAGCAGCTTTCGGGCTTCGGCCTGCTGCGCGACGACGGCACCACGTCGAGCGGCTGCTGGATCTACGCCGGCGCCTGGACGCAGGCCGGCAACCAGATGGCCCGGCGCGACAACGCCGACCCGTACGGCATCGGCATGGTGCAGAACTGGGCGTGGGCGTGGCCTGCGAACCGGCGCATCCTCTACAACGGCGCCTCCACCGATCCGGCCACCGGCAAGCCGTGGATCGCGAAGCGCCGGCTGGTCGCATGGGACGGCGCCAAGTGGGCCGGCTCCGACGTGCCCGACATCCGGCCCGACGCGAACCCCACGGATGCGGAGGCCGTACGCCCCTTCATCATGACGGCTGAGGGCGTGGCGCGGCTCTTCGCCCCCACCGGCATGGCCGAAGGACCGCTGCCCGAGCATTACGAGCCCTTCGAGTCGCCGCTGGTCAACAACCTGATGCACCCGAACAACGAGAAGGCGCGCGCCAACCCCGCGGCACGCATCTTCAAGGGCGACCTCGAGCGCCTCGGCGTGCCGAAGGACTTCCCGTACGTGGCAACCAGCTACCGGCTCACGGAGCACTTCCACTACTGGACCAAGAACGTGCGCACCTCGGCCATCATCCAGCCGCAGCAGTTCGTCGAGATCGGCGAGGAGCTCGCGAAGGAGAAGGGCATCGGCCACGGCGACATGGTGAAGGTGTCGAGCAAGCGCGGCTTCATCAAGGCCGTGGCGGTGGTGACCAAGCGCATCGTCGGGCTGCAGGTCGACGGCCGCACCGTGCACACGGTGGGGCTGCCGAACCACTGGGGCTTCGTGGGCGTGGCCAAGCCCGGGTATCTGGTGAACACGCTGACGCCCTTCGTGGGCGACGCGAACACGCAGACGCCCGAGTACAAGTCGTTCACGGTCAACATCGAGAAGGCATAAGGCAATGTCGTCCCTTCAAACCCTCGACATCGCCGCCCGCTCGGCCACGACCACGCCGTCGCCGGAGATCCGCCATCGCCCGCAGGTTCAGCCGCTCGCGAAGCTGATCGACGTGTCGGCCTGCATCGGCTGCAAGGCCTGCCAGGTCGCGTGCATGCAGTGGAACGACCTGCGCGACGAGATCGGCACCACGCACGGCACCTACGACAACCCGGTCGACCTCACGCCGGCCTCCTGGACGGTGATGAAGTTCTCCGAGGTCGAGCCCGAGGCCGGCAAGCTCGAATGGCTGATCCGCAAGGACGGCTGCATGCACTGCGACGACCCCGGCTGCCTGAAGTCGTGCCCCTCGCCGGGCGCCATCGTCAAGTACGCCAACGGCATCGTCGACTTCATCAGCGAGCATTGCGTGGGCTGCGGCAACTGCGTCACCGGCTGCCCCTTCGACGTGCCGCGCATCAGCAAGGTCGACAACAAGGCCTACAAGTGCTCGCTGTGCTCCGACCGCGTGGGCGTGGGCCTGGAGCCGGCCTGCGTGAAGGCCTGCCCCACCGGCGCGCTGCACTTCGGCACCAAGGAAGACATGCACGACTACGCCGCCGAGCGCATCGTCGACCTGAAGGAGCGCGGCTTCTCCAACGCCGGCGTGTACGACCCGGCGGGCGTGGGCGGCACGCATGTGATGTACGTGCTGCAGCATGCCGACCGGCCGGAGCTGTACGCCGACCTGCCGAAGGACCCGCACATCAGCCCGCTGGTGTCGCTGTGGAAGGGCGTTGCCAAGCCGCTCGCGATGGTCGCCATGATCGGCGCCGTGGTAGGCAGCTTCTTCCACTACATGAAGACCGGCCCCATCGAACCCAAGGACGAGCACCCCGACGCCGACCGCGACGGCAAGCCCGACGACGTGGTGGTGATCGAGGAGCCGCCGGCCTCGGCCCCGGCTCCGGCTTCTGCGCCGCCGTCCACCGCACCCCGCGCATGAGGAGAAGAACGCGATGACACGCTACTACCTTCGCCGCTACCGCGACGCCACGCGCATGAACCACTGGTTCGTCGCGATCATGTTCTTCGCCGCCGCACTCTCGGGCCTGGCCTTCTTCCACCCGAGCCTGTTCTTCCTGAGCACGTTGTTCGGCGGCGGGCCATGGACGCGCATCCTGCATCCCTTCATGGGCCTGCTGATGGTGCTGGGCTTCGTGTTCCTGTTCTTCACGATGTGGCGCGAGAACATCCTCGACAAGGGCGATCGCGAATGGCTCGGCAACGCGCCGAAGATGCTCAAGGGAGACAAGTCGAGCATGCCGCCGGTGGGCAAGTACAACGCCGGGCAGAAGCTGGTGTTCTGGGCCTTCGGCATCAGCCTGCTCCTGCTGCTGGTGACGGGCTTCATGTTCTGGAGCCCGTGGTTCGTCGGCTTCTTCCCGATCCTCGTGCGGCGCATCGCGGTGGTGGTGCACGCGGCCTCGGCCGTGGTGCTGATCCTCTCGGTCATCACGCACATCTATGCGGCGATCTGGGTCAAGGGCACGCTGCGCGCGATGACGCGCGGCACAGTCACCGAGGGATGGGCCAAGCTCAACCATCCCTTGTGGCATCGCAAAATGACGCGCGGTGAGTAAACAGACTCTCCCCCAGACTTCGCGCACTTCGTGTCGCTTCGCCAACCCCCTTCCGGGGGCGATACCTGCGGCCCGGCAAAGCCGGTTCCGCGGTATCCCGCGAACGACCCCGTCCGTGTACGGTCTGGGGCCAATCACGTATCGCAAATCGCGCGAATCGCTGTAGAGTCTTCTGAATGAGCAGTTCCACCGGCAGCCCTCCGCCGATCCGGACCACGCGCATCCTCGATCCCGAGCAGATCGCGATGCAGGCCGGACGGCAGATGCCGTTCCTGCGCCTGCCGGTGCGCTCCCTCGTGTTCTCCGACCGGCAATTGCGGCTGCGCCAGCTTGCAGCATCGCATCCGATGCGCGAGTACCTGATCTTCATCGCCGACCTCGCGCAGGCGCAGCACCAGGTGCTGCAGGACTACGCGCCGGTCGCGCTGCCCGAATCCGATGCGCTCGAAGCCGCGGCGAAGGTACTGAAGCCACCGATGCCCGCCTTCGGCTGGACACGCGATCCGGTCTGGCAGAAGGAGCTTCGCCGCCTGCTCGGCCTCTTCCGCGCCCGGCTGCCCGAAGGCCCCGCGCGCGACACGCTCGACCGCGTTGTAGCGGCCGATGCCGCGTGGATCGACGAGCAGGCCGACCGGCTCTCGCGCCGCATCATGTTCGGGCTCGATCTCGCAGCCGCGCCGTTGATCGCCGCCGGGCTGCAGGCCTACTGGACGCAACTGGTGCTGCAGGTGGCCGAGCGCGAGGGCGAAAACATCTACGGCCGTACCGATCCCGGCAACGAGTGCCCCTGCTGCGGCAGCGCACCCACGGCGAGCATCACGCGCATCGGCGCCGACGAGGCGGGCTTCCGCTACCTGCATTGCTCGCTGTGCGGCACCGAGTGGCACTACGTGCGCATCAAGTGCACGCACTGCGAAAGCACAAAGGGCATCCATTTCGAATCGTTGTCGCCGCAGCCCGGCGTAGAACTGCCTGCGACGGGCGCACGCGAAGGCGCGGTCAAGGCCGAGTGCTGCGACAGCTGCGGCCACTACCTCAAGCAGATCGCGATGGAGAAAGACCCCGAGGTGGAGCCCGTCGCCGACGACCTTGCGAGCGTCACGCTCGACCTGCTCGTTTCCGAAGCCGGCCACCAGCGCAGCGGCCACAACCTGATGCTGCTGTTCGGCGACCCCGAAATACCCGACGACGGCGGAGGCGGCTGATGGCAGCGCCCGAAGAGTCCGTGGTCCACGGCTCGACGGCAAGGCCCCAGGATCTGCCTTCTGTCGATCAACTGCTGCGCCTCGCCGTGCCGGGCGCGTTGCTGGCCGAGCACGGCCACACGCTGGTGGTGAAGGAGGCGCGCGCGCTGCTCGAAGGGCTTCGCGCGCAGGCGGTGGCAGGCAAGCTGATGGCAACCGAGGTGCAACACGAGGCACTCGGCAACGCACTTGCCGCACGCATCCAGGACCGCCTCGCACCGCGCATGAAGGCAGTGCTGAACCTCACCGGCACCGTCATCCACACCAACCTCGGCCGCGCACTGCTGGCCGACGCGGCGCTGCAGCGGCTGCTCGCGGTGATGACGTCACCCAACAACCTCGAGTACGACCTTGCCACCGGCAGCCGCGGCGATCGCGACTCGCTGGTGGAAGAGCTGCTGTGCACCATCACCGGTGCCGAAGCGGCCACGGTGGTCAACAACAACGCCGCCGCCGTGCTGCTCACCATCGCGGCATTGGCACGCGAGCGCGAGGTGATCGTCTCGCGCGGCGAGCTGGTCGAGATCGGCGGCGCCTTCCGCATGCCCGACGTGATGGCCAGCGCGGGCGCGCGCATGGTCGAGGTCGGCACCACCAACCGCACGCATCCGCAGGACTACGAACGCGCCATCAACGAGCGCACCGCGCTCGTGATGAAGGTGCATACCAGCAACTACGCGGTGCAGGGCTTCACTGCCGCGGTCGACGAAGCCACGCTCGCCGGCATCGCGCATGCGCGCGGCGTGCCGCTGGCCACGGACCTGGGCAGCGGCTCGCTGATCGACCTCGCGCATTACGGCCTGCCGCGCGAGCCGCTGCCGCAGGAGATGCTCGCGGCCGGCTGCGACGTGGTCACCTTCTCGGGCGACAAGCTGCTGGGCGGACCGCAGGCCGGGCTCATCGTGGGCAGCAAGGAGGCCGTGGGCCGCATCCGCAAGTTCCCGATGAAGCGCGCACTGCGCATGAGCAAGCTGCCGCTGGCCGCGCTCGAAGCCACGCTCTCGCTGTACCTGCGGCCCGAGCGCCTCGCGCAGGACCTGCCGACGCTGCGGCTGCTCACGCGGCCCGCCGACGCGATCCGCGAGATGGCCGAGTCGCTGAAGGCACCGATGCAGGCCGCCGTGTCGCCGCGCTTCACCGTCGAGGTGGTGCCGCTGCTCGGTCAGATCGGCTCCGGCTCGCTGCCGGTCGAACGACTGCCCTCGGCCGGCCTCGCGCTCGCGCCGGCCGGCACCTCGAGGAAAGGCATCGGCACCGCGCTCGACGCACTCGCCACAGCGCTGCGCGGCCTTCCGCTGCCGGTGATCGGCCGCATCGCGGAAGACCGCCTGCTGCTCGACCTTCGCTGCCTCGAGGACGGCGCGCCCTTCACCGCCCAATTGCCGCTGCTGCGCGAGCGCCTGCAATGATCATCGGCACCGCCGGCCACATCGACCACGGCAAGACCACGCTGGTGCGCGCGCTCACCGGCGTCGACACCGACCGGCTGCCGGAGGAGAAGCGGCGCGGCATCTCCATCGAGCTGGGCTATGCGTACCTGCACGCGCCCGACGACGTGTCGCTGGGATTCGTCGACGTGCCGGGCCACGAGCGGCTGCTGCACACCATGCTGGCTGGCGCCACGGGCATCGACCATGCGCTGCTGGTGGTGGCCGCCGACGACGGCGTGATGCCGCAGACGCGCGAACATCTGGCAGTGGTGGCGCTGCTGGGCGTGCGCGAGGCGACGGTGACCATCACCAAGATCGACCGCATCGACGAGGCCATGCGCGAGGCGCGGCTGGCCGAGGTGCGCGCGGACATCGCCGCGCTGCTGGTGCCCACGCCGCTGGCGGGAGCGCCCGTGCTCGCGGTGTCGGCGACGACGGGCGAAGGCATCGACGCGCTGCGCGAGCGCTTGCTCGGCGTGGCGCGCGACGAGCGTGCGCGCGAGGACGGTCTGGCCTTCCGGCTCGCCGTCGACCGCGCCTTCACGCTGTCGGGTGTCGGCACGGTGGTCACCGGCACGGTCTTCAGCGGCACGGTGCGCATCGGGGACGAACTCCGCGTGGTGCCCGGCGACCGTACGGTGCGCGTACGCGGCATCCACGCGCAGAACCAGAAGGCCGAGTCGGCACATGCGGGCCAGCGCTGCGCACTGGCGCTGGCCGGCGTCACCAAGGACGAGATGCATCGCGGCGACTGGGTCTGCGCGCCGGGCATCGCGCTCGCCACCGACCGCATCGACGTGCTGCTCACGCTGTGGCCCGACGAGGCCAAGCCGCTGCGCTCGGGTGCGACCGTGCATGCGCACCTCGGCGCGAGCGACGTGATGGCGTCGATCGCACTGCTGGACCGCGATGCGCTCGCGCCGGGCGAGACGGCATTTGCCCAGCTGGTGCTCAAGGAGGCGGTCGGCGCATGGCATGGCGATCGCGGCGTGCTGCGCGATGCATCGGCCACGCGCACCGTGGCCGGCGTGCGCATGCTCGACCCGTTCGCGCCGGTGCGCTATCGCCGCACGCCCGAGCGCCTGCGCACGCTGGCGGCCTGGGCCATCGACGACCGAGCCACTCGCGCAGCCGCGCTGCTGCACAACGCGCCGCTCGGAATCGACACTGGGCGAACTGCGCGTGCGCTCTCGCTGGCCGACGAAGCAGCGCTGCCGCTGCCCGGCGACGCGGTGCGCATCGAACACACGGCCATCGGGCAAGCGCATCTGGACGCGCTCGAAGAGCAGATCACCGGGCGCCTCGCGGACTTCCATCGCACGGCGCCCGATGAAGTCGGCCCCGACGCGCGCCGGCTCAAGCGGCTCGCCGGGCCGCGCACCGACGATTCGCTCTGGCGCCATGCGCTCGACGACCTGGTCGCGCGCGGCGCACTGGTGCGCAGCGGCACCTGGCTGCATCTGCCCGACCATGCTGCGCGCCTCGACGAGGCCGAGCAGAAGCTCGCGCAGAAGCTGCTGCCCAGGCTGGCAGACGGCGGCTTCGATCCGCCATGGGTGCGCGATCTTGCAAAGGACTGCGCAGTGAGCGAAGCGATGGTGCGGCAGACGCTCGCGAGCGTGGCGCGACGTGGCGAGGTCTTCCAGGTGGTGAAGGACTTGTACTATCCGCTGGCGACAGTCGAGCGGCTGGCGACCACTGCGCGGGATTGCCTCGACGGCCCTGAAGGGCTGCAGGCCGCGAGTTTTCGCGATGCAACCGGGTTGGGCCGCAAGCGCGCGATCCAGTTGCTGGAGTTTTTCGACCGCGTAGGCTTCACGCGGCGCGTGAAGGACGCTCACCTGCTGCGGCCCGACACGTCGTTGTTCGAGGCGAGGCCGTGAACAACGGAAACGATCATGGGAGGGGATCGTCCCTGGTGGGGCGGCTGGGCTTCAAACCCAGTGGGTGGCGCCAGTCGTCGCCGGGAAGGTTCGACTCCTTCCCCCTTCCGCCGTCGAGCGGGCATTCGCCTGCTGCGCGATCCGATCTCGCGCCTGCGATGCTCGACGTACCGATGTACGTCTGCGCTTCTCGGCGCAAGCTCGGACCGCTCGCGACGGCGACTGCCCACTCGACGAGTCGGAGCAGGGCCGCTCTGTCAGGGGACTACGTGGAGCGAAGGCTCGCCGACTTCCACGCGGCCGATCACTGCAGCACGCGCGAAACCTTCATCGCGGAAAACCTTCAGCACGGCATCGACCGCTTCGGGCGCGCAACTCACGAGCAGGCCCCCCGAGGTCTGCGGATCGCTCAGCAGGTTCTGCGTGGTGGCGTGCAGGCCGGGGGCCAGGTTCACATCGGCGCCATAGCCGGCCCAGTTGCGCCCCGAAGCGCCGGTGACCATGCCTTCGGCGGCCATCACCACCACGTTCTCGAGCAAGGGCACCTTCGACCACTCGATCACGGCCGTGAGCTTCGCGCCGCGCGCCAGTTCGAGCGCGTGGCCGGCCAGGCCGAAGCCGGTGACGTCGGTCAGCGCGTGCACGCCGTCGAGGGCCGAGAGCGCGATGCCGGGGGTATTGAGCTTCGTCGTGTTCTCGATCAGCTGCCGGTAGCCGGTCTCGGAGAGCTGCTCCTTCTTGAGCGCTGCCGACAGCACACCGACGCCCAGCGGCTTGCCCAGCACCAGCACGTCGCCCGCCTTCGCGTCGGCGTTGCGGCGCACGCGCTCGGGGTGCACGAGGCCCATGGCGACGAGGCCGTAGATCGGCTCGACCGAATCGATGGTGTGGCCACCGGCAATCGGGATGCCCGCGGCGCGGCACACGTCCTGCCCGCCGCGCACGATCTCGGCGATGACTTCCACCGGCAGCTGGTTGATCGGCATGGCGACGAGCGCCAGCGCCATGATCGGGCGCCCGCCCATCGCGTACACGTCGCTGATCGCGTTGGTCGCGGCGATGCGGCCGAACTCGTACGGGTCATCCACGATGGGCATGAAGAAGTCGGTGGTCGCGATCAGCGCCTGCTGGTCGTTGAGCCTGTAGACCGCCGCGTCGTCGGCGGTCTCGATGCCCACCATGAGTTCGGGCGGGATCAGCCCGCCGGCCTGGTTCTTCAGGATCTGCGACAGCACGCCCGGCGCGATCTTGCAGCCGCAGCCGCCGCCATGCGAAAAACTCGTGAGGCGCAGGGGCGCGAGCGGGTTCATGAGCGTTGGGTTCATGGGCCGATTATCGAATCGCCCCCGCTTTCTACAATCCCGTCCCTTCCTATCCCGCACGTACCTGAGGCGCATCCATGAAAAAGACACTCACCCGACTGGCCCTTGCCCTGACCTTCTCCGCCGCGAGCCTCGGGGCCTTCGCCCAGGGAGTGCTGCGCGTCTCTGCCATTCCCGACGAGGCCCCCACCGAGCTGCAGCGCAAATTCACGCCGCTGGGCGACTATCTGAAGAAGGAAACCGGCATGGACGTGCAGTTCACGCCCGTGACCGACTATGCCGCCGTGGTCGAGGGCCTGGCCACCAACAAGATCGACCTGGCCTGGCTCGGCGGCTTCACCTTCGTGCAGGCGCGCATCCGCACCAATGGCGGCGCGGTGCCGATCGTGCAGCGCGCGGAGGACGAGGTGTTCACCAGCAAGTTCATCGTGCCGGTCGACAGCACCGCGAAGACGCTGGCCGACCTGAAGGGCAAGACCTTCGCCTTCGGCGCGCCCTCCTCCACCTCGGGCAGCCTGATGCCGCGCTACTTCCTGCTGCAGGCGGGCATCAACCCCGAGAAGGACTTCAAGACGGTCGCGTTCTCGGGCGCGCACGACGCCACCGTGGCCTTCGTGGCCGCATCGCGCGCGGAAGCCGGCGTGCTCAACGCCTCGGTGTGGGACAAGCTGGTGGAGGCCAAGAACCCCAACGCCGCCAAGGTGCGCGTGCTGGCCACCACGCCGACCTACTACGACTACAACTGGACGGTGCGCCCGGGCCTCGATGCCGCCGTCACGAAGAAGCTGACCGACGCCTTCCTGAAGCTCGACCCGGCCAATCCGGCGCACAAGGAAATCATGGCGCTGCAGCGCGCGAGCAAGTTCATTCCGACCAAGTCGTCGAACTACGACGGGATCGAGACCGCGGGCAAGTCGGCGGGTTTGATCAAGTGAGCCTGCGCGGATGAGTTTTTCGCTGGAAGGCGCGGGCGTCGTTCATCCCAACGGGCAGCGCGCGCTGGCCGGGGTGACGCTGGCCGCGCGCGATGGCGAACGCATCGCCGTCATCGGGCCTTCGGGTGCCGGCAAGACCACGCTGCTGCGCGTGCTCGGCGCGGCGCTGCGGCCTACCGAAGGCAATGTGCAGGCACTCGGCGCCAGCCCATGGCAGCTGCCGGCGACGGCGCTGAAGAAGCTGCGCGCACGCATCGGCACCGTGCACCAGTCGCCGCCCATCGCACCGAGGCTGCGTGTGGTCACCGCCGTGCTCGCGGGCCGGCTCGGCGAGTGGTCGATGCTGCGCGCGCTGGGCTCGCTGCTGCATCCCTCGGACATCGCCGGTGCGCATGAAGCGCTCTCCCGGCTGGCGATGGAAGACCGCCTGTTCGAGCGCTGCGACCGGCTCTCCGGCGGCCAGCTGCAGCGCGTGGGCATCGCACGCGTGCTGTACCAGCGCCCGGCCCTGCTGCTGGCCGACGAGCCGGTGTCCGCGCTCGACCCGACGCTGGCCGACGCGGCCATCGGCCAGCTGGTCGCGCAGAGCGAATCGACGGGTGCCACGCTGATGGCCTCGCTGCATGCGGTGGACCTGGCGCTGCGCTGGTTCCCGCGCATCGTCGGCATGCGCGGCGGCGTGTTGATGTTCGACCTGCCCGCTGGTGAGGTAACGGGCGCGATGCTCGATGCGCTCTACGCCAGCGAAGGCGGTGTCGCGACGCAAAGGCCGCAGCCTGCCGGTGCGGCCATGGAGGCGGCCTTCCACCGGCCGGACTGCCCTTGAACGCCGCCGCCAAGGCTGCCGCCCTGCGCGATCCGCACGCCCCGCGGCGGCTGGCCGCCTGCGCCGCCGCGCTCGTCATCGCATGGCCGATGCTGGCGCTGTCCGAATTCAAGCCGTGGGCGCTGTTCACCGGCGGCAATCTCGCGGTCATCGGCGGCTTTCTCGCGGGCTTCTTCCCGCCCGACGGCTCGCCGGCCTTTCTCGCGCTGCTCCTCAAGGCCACGCTGGAGACGCTGGCCATGGCCACGGCCGGCACCGCGCTGGCGCTGCTGATCGGCGCGCCGCTGGGCTTCGTGACGACGCGCGCGCTTTCCATCTCACGCATCGGGCCGGGGCCTGGCCGCGTGCAGGCAGGCATCGTGCGGCAGGCCGCGCGCTGGCTGCTGATGGTGCTGCGCGCGATTCCGGAGATCGTCTGGGCGCTGCTCTTCGTGCGCGCACTCGGGCTCGGCCCCGCCGCTGGCGTACTGGCGCTGGCCATCACCTACGGCGGCATGCTGGGCAAGGTCTACGCCGAGATCCTCGAATCGACCGACACCCGCCCTGCCCGCGCGCTGCTCGAAAGCGGCAGCGGCCGGCTCGCGGCGCTGTGCTACGGCCTGCTGCCGAACACGGCGCAGGAGCTGGCCTCGTACACCGTCTATCGCTGGGAATGCGCGGTGCGCGCGTCGGTAGTGATGGGCTTCGTCGGCGCGGGTGGGCTGGGGCAGCTGATGGACCAGTCGATGAAGATGCTCAACGGCGGCGAGGCCAGCAGCATCCTGCTGGTGTTCCTCGCGCTGGTACTGCTGGCGGACCTGCTGAGCAGCGCACTGCGGAGGCTGCTGGCATGACGACGAAGACGCTGCCTCCGCGCCCGCCGCCGTGCTGGCGGTGCCGCATCGCCCTGCTGCTGATCGGCGCGGCCGTCGTGGCGAGCTTCATCTACCTGGGCATCGATTACCGTGCCCTGGGCTCGGCGGAATCGCTCAGGCTCATGGGCAAGTTCGTCGCGGAATTCTTCCCGCCTGACGTCTCGCCGGACTTCCTCGCCAAGGTCGGCAATGGCGCGCTGCAGACGCTGGCGGTGTCCGCGCTCGGCACCGTGCTTGCCGCTGTTGCCGGCGCGGTGCTCGCATTGCCCGCCTCGGGCCGCGCCGGCTGGCTGCCACGACACGTGGCGCGCTTCGCCCTCAACTTCCTGCGCAGCGTGCCCGAGCTGGTCTGGGCTGCGTTGATGGTGCTGGCCGCCGGCATCGGCCCATTCGCGGGCGCGCTGGCGCTGGCGCTGCACACCACGGGCGTGCTGGGCCGGCTGTTTGCCGAAGCATTGGAAAACGCCCCGCGCGAGCCCGAGCACGCACTGACGCTCTCTGGCGCGGGCCCCGTCACCGCCTTCAGCTACGCCAGCCTGCCCATCGTGCTGCCGCAGTGGGTGGCGTACACGCTCTACCGCTGGGAGATGAACATCCGCATGGCCGCCGTGCTGGGCTTCGTGGGCGGCGGCGGGCTGGGGCAGTTGCTGTACTTCCACCTGTCGATCTTCCAGCAGCAGCAGGCGATGACGGTGCTGATCGGGATGTTCGTGCTGGTCACGCTGGTGGACTTTGCGAGCGCTCGCTTGCGCAAAGGCCTTGGGCCAGCCTACGCTTGACCGCCCTTTTTCCCGCTCGCCGACAATCGGGGCATGAGGTCCCTTCTGCCATGAGTCATCGCCAGCCCGTGCGGGTGGCCGACCGCCACGCCTTCGACACGCTGATCGACGCCCGTTCGCCGGCCGAGTTCGCGCTCGACCATATCCCGGGCGCCATCAACTGCCCGGTGCTGAACGACGAGGAGCGCCACATCGTCGGCACCGTCTACGTGCAGACCGGCGCCTTCGAGGCGCGGCGCATCGGCGGCGCGATGGTCGCGGCCAACATCGCGCGGCACCTGCGCGAGACGCTCGCCGACCGGCCCGAGAACTGGAAGCCGCTGGTGTATTGCTGGCGCGGCGGCATGCGCAGCGGCTCGATGGTCACCTGGCTGCGGCTCGTGGGCTGGGACGCGCAGCAGCTCGCCGGTGGCTACAAGAGCTTCCGCCGGCACGTCATCTCGCAGATCGACTCGCTGACGCCGAAGCTCGACCTGCGCGTGATCTGCGGCGCCACCGGCAGCGCGAAGACGCGCGTGCTGCACGCGCTGGCCGCGCGCGGCGCGCAAGTGCTCGACCTGGAAGACTTCGCCAGCCACAAGGGCTCGCTGCTCGGTTCGCTGCCGGGCGTGCCGCAGCCTTCGCAGAAGCATTTCGAGACGCGCATCGCGGCGGTCCTGGAGGCCATCGATCCTTCGCGCCCGCTGTACGTCGAGGGCGAAAGCATCCGCATCGGACGGCTCTCGCTTCCCCTGCCGCTGGTGGCCCGGATGCGCGCGGCGCCGTGCATCGAGGTGTCAGCCACGCCCGAGACCCGGCTGGACTACCTGCTGCGCGACTACGCCTACCTGGGCGACGACCGCGACGCACTGGCCGACAAGCTCGGCGCGCTGAAGGAGCTGCAGGGCAAGGAAACCGTCGCACGCTGGCAGCAGTGGGCACACGAGGCCGACCTGCCGCACCTGTTCGCGGAGCTGATGTCGCTGCACTACGACCCGCATTACCAGAAATCGCAGGAGCTGCACTTCAAGGCGTGGACGCAGCGCCGGGCAGTGGCGGCGGCCGACCTGTCGGATCAGGGAATCGAAGCCGTGGCGGAGGCGGTGCTGGCGCTCGACAAGGGCGCGAGTCCGTCGGCATAGAGCACGCCGCGCGGCGCACGGCACAGTCCCCAGAAGCGCAGGCCGCACAGCTCGGCCATGCGCACGCCCATCGAGGTCGGTGCGGAGATGGTCGCCATCGCTGCGATGCCGAGGCGCGCGCACTTGCGCACGAGCTCGTGGCTGCCGCGGCTGGACATCAGCACGAAGCCGGGTTCTTCGAGTCGCCCTGCCAGCGCGAGCTTTCCGAGCAGCTTGTCGAGCGCGTTGTGACGGCCCACGTCTTCCATCAGGTCGGTGAGTTCACCATCGACCGTGGCCCATGCAGCGGCGTGGATCGCGCCGGCCTCGGCGTTGAGCACCTGGCGCGGCGGCATGGCCGCGAAGGCGCGAAGCACGGTCGGCAGGTCGATGCGTTCGATCCAGTCGCGCGGCGGCACGTGCTGCGGTGAAAGATCGAGCCCCGCGAAGCTCTCGACACCGCACACGCCGCAGCCGGTACGGCCCGCGAGGCTTCGGCGGCGGTCCTTCAGGCGCTCGAAGCTGCGCGTGGAAATCTCGAGCTGCACCTCGATGCCGGGCATGCCTTCGGGCAGGCCGGCATCGGTGGCATCGATGGTGCGCACGTCGATGCCACGGCAATCGGCTGCGGTGTCGAGGATGCCTTCGCTCAGCGCGAAGCCAAGCGCGAAGGCTTCCAGGTCTTGCGGCGTGGCCATCATCACCGCGTGCGAGACGCCGTTGAACACCAGCGCCACCGGCACCTCGGACGCCAGAGTGTCGTCGCGCAACTCGCCTTCGGGCGCGACGCCACGCTCGCCGAACACGCGCACGGCATGCTGCGACAGCGGCGGTAGGGTGTCTTCGGGATCGTCGGTATCTGGCTGCGGCATGTTGGCTCCGGCTAGGCGGGCCATTGTCGGCTCAGTCGCGGCTTTCGTCTTCGGGAGGCAGGGTTCCCACCTGCGCCCGCCCGGCTTCGAGCAGGTGCGCGACCCAGCGGTCGTCGTGCTGCACCACGCGCACCCAGCCGGGGCCGCGCACGCCGCCGATGGCTGCGTCGCCCATCATCGTGAGCCGGCGCATCAGCACGCTGGCGCCCTGGCCGAGCCGCTTGCCCAGGCGCGGCAGAGAAACTCCGGTGCCGTCGGGCTCCTGCGCGAGCATGCGCAGGATGGCTACAGAGAGACTGTCCTGCAGCAGGGCACTCATGCCGCCACCATGCCGTCGGCTTCGTCCTCCGCCAGCTTCTGGATCGGCAGCTCGTGCGGCACCAGCACCACGGGAATGGACTTGGAGGTCGGCGTACCCGCGTTCTCGGCCACGGCCGACAGCGGCACCAGCGGGTTGGTCTCGGGGTAGTAGGCCGCGATGTTGCCGCGCGGGATGTCGTAGGCCACGAGCTTGAAGCGGTCGGCGCGGCGCTCCTGGCCGTCGTTCCACACGGTCTGGATGTCGACCCAGTCGCCGTCCTTCATGCCCAGCGCGCGGATGTCTTCCTTGTTGATGAAGACCACGCGGCGCTGGCCGAACACGCCGCGGTAGCGGTCGTCCATGCCGTAGATGGTGGTGTTGTACTGGTCGTGCGAACGCGTGGTCAGCAGCGTGAAGACGACGGTGTCGCCCTTCTTCGCGAAGCGCGCGCGGGCGCGGTGCGACGGGGTGTCCAGCGGCACGGCGTGCGCGAAGAACACGGCCTTCTTCGAGGCGGTGTTCCACACGCGCTCGCTCGCGGTGTTGCGCAGGCGGAAGCCGCCGGGGTGCGCCACGCGCGTATTGAAGTCCTTGAAGTCGTCGAACACGGCTTCGATCTTGTCGCGGATGCGCGCGTAGTCCTCGATGAGCCACAGCCACGGCGTCTTGCTGCGCGCACCGATGGTGGCGGCGGCAAGCCGTGCCACGATGGCCGGCTCCGACAGCAAGTGCTCCGACGCGGGCGGATTGATGCCCATCGAGATGTGAACCATGCTCATGGAGTCTTCCACCGTCACGCCCTGCTGGCCGCCGGCCTGCATGTCGATCTCGGTACGGCCCAGGCACGGCAGGATGAGCGCCTCGCGCCCGTGGATCACGTGGCTGCGGTTGAGCTTGGTGGTCACGTGCACCGTCAGCTCGCACTGCCGCAGCGCCTTCCAGGTCTGGTAGGTGTCTGGCGTGGCGGCCGCGAAGTTGCCGCCCAGCGCGAAGAACACCTTGCCCTTGCCGTCGAGCATCGACTGGATCGCCTCGACGGTGTCGACGCCGTTCTGGCGCGGCGGCTCAAAGCCGAACACCT
The DNA here is from genome assembly GCF_003952185.1 of Variovorax sp. 679. Classification (GTDB taxonomy): domain Bacteria; phylum Pseudomonadota; class Gammaproteobacteria; order Burkholderiales; family Burkholderiaceae_C; genus Variovorax. The sequence continues at coordinate 701,757 of NZ_RXFS01000001.1, forward strand.
TCTGCAGGCGGTCGAGCAGCGCGGCAGGCGGCTTTTCCCAGACGCCCATGGTGCGGTCGCCCTGCACGTTGCTGTGGCCGCGCACCGGGCAGGCGCCCGCGCCTTCGCGGCCCATGTTGCCGCGCATCATGAGCAGGTTGCCGATCATCTGGATGGTGGCCACCGAATGCTGGTGCTGCGTGATGCCCATGCCCCAGCAGGCGATGACGCTCTTCGCGCCCAGGTACACGTCGGCCGCGGCGCGGATCTGTTCCTCGCTCAGGCCCGATTCGCGTGCCAGGATGTCCCACGACTCGGCGCGAAGGTCGGCAGCCAGCACCTCGAAACCGGTGGTGTGCCCGGCGATGAATTCATGGTCGAGCACAGACGGCTCGCCGCGCGCCGCGGCCTCGTCCTCGCGCTCGATGACGTGCTTCATCATCCCCTTGATGGCGGAGAAGTCGCCACCCACGCGCAGCTGGAAGTAGTGCGTGCTGATGGGCGTGGAGCCGAGGGTCGCCATCTCCAGCTTGTCCTGCGGGTCGGCAAAGCGCTCCAGGCCGCGCTCGCGCAGCGGGTTGAAGCTCACGATGCGCGCGCCGCGCTTCGAAGCCGCACGCAACTCGCCCAGCATGCGCGGATGGTTGGTGCCTGGGTTCTGGCCGAAGATGAAGATCGCGTCGGCCTTCTCGAAGTCGTCGAGCGTGACCGTGCCTTTTCCCACGCCGATCTGCGGGCGCATGCCGCTGCCGCTGGGCTCGTGGCACATGTTCGAGCAGTCGGGAAAATTGTTGGTGCCGTACTCGCGCACGAACAGCTGGTACAGGAAGGCGGCCTCGTTGCTCGCCCGGCCCGAGGTGTAGAAGATGGCCTGGTTGGGGTCAGGCAGCGCGTTCAGATGCCGGGCGATGCGCGCGAAGGCGTCGTCCCATTCGATCGGCACGTATTTGTCGCTGGCCGCGTCGTAGGCCATGGGGTGGGTGAGCCGCCCCTGGTCTTCCAGCCAGAAATCGCTTTGCTCGGCCAGTTCGGCCACAGTGTGCTTCGCGAACAGCTCGGGGCCGGCACGGCGCGCGGTGGCTTCGGCAGCCACGGCCTTGACGCCGTTCTCGCAGAACTCGAAGGTGGAGGCGTGATTGCGGTCAGGCCAGGCGCAGCCGGGGCAGTCGAATCCGTCGGGCTGGTTGGCCGAGAGCAGCGTCTTCGCGCCCTTGATGGGAATGTCCTGCCGCAGCAGCGCATTCGTCACGCTGCGCAATGCGCCCCAACCGCCCGCGGGGCCCTTGTAAAACTCGATCTTCTGCTCGCTGCTCATGCGGGCGAGTGTTCGCCGCAGGGCTGCGGAGCGTCAAATTGAATCGGGACATGCGGCGATTCAAAAAGGAAATGAACGGGCCGCCGCTTCCTCAGTGATAGTCGTCTTCGCGCTGGTGCCTGACGGCGGCCACGACGATCGAGTCGCTTGCCTCTATTTCGAACAGCGCCACATAGCCGCTGGCGCCGAACGGGATCACAAGCTCGCGGATGAAGGGGCTGTCGCCGGCTTTCCGGCAGGTGAAGGGCGAAAAGCCGAGGGTCGCCATGCCGTGCTCGATCGCCTCGAGGGCCCGCGCGGCCAGTTCGAGATCGCCGCCTCTGGCAAGCTCCCGTTCCAGGACGAAGTCGTACAGCCGCTCCAGGTCTTCGGCCGCCTGGCGCGTGAACCGGACCGAGTAGCTCACCGGCGGGCTGCGCCTTGCTGCTTCTTCGCTGCCGATTCGAGCTTGGTCCTGAGACGCTGCATCATCTCGCCCGCCTCGACGTATTCACCACTGCGGCGCGCGCTGGCCAACGACTTCATGCCGCGGGTGACGAACTCGGCCTGGCTCTTTCGCTGCAGGACGCAGGCGCGGACGGCCGCTTCGACGAACTGGGAGAGGGTCTCGCCTTCGCCGAGCACCCGTTCGACCTCGTCCCGGAATTCGGGCTCGACACGCACGGAGGGAATGGTGGCGGTTTTCATCGCCAAAGTGTATCGCTTATGCGATGCAAGGCGTCAGTTGCGCACATCCTGCATCAGCAGTCCCCGCAACTTGCGCCTCAACGGCGTGTCTTCCGCGTGCTGCACGCCCGCGATGTCGCGCAGCGCGAAGTCTCGGCTTTCTGCGTTGTGCAGGTCGATCTCGCGCACTACCTGCCCATCCTTGTAGACGAAGGCCACGTCGGCCAGCGCGAGCACGTCCTCGATGTCGTGCGTGATCATCAGCACCGGAATGCCCCATTGCCTGCGCACCTGGGCGAGTTCGTTGCGCAGTTCGGCGCGCAGCATGGGGTTGAGCGCGGCGAAGGGTTCGTCGAGCAGCAGCACCTGCGGCTCGCAGGCCAGGGCCCGCGCGAGCGCCACGCGCTGCCGCTGGCCGCCTGAAAGGTTCTGCGGGCGGCTGTCGGCCAGCGCGGCGAGGCCAAAGCTCTCCAGCAGGGCCTGCACGCGCTCGGCGTCCTTCGCAACGGGCTTGCGGCGATGCCATGCGGTCAACCCGAAGGCCACGTTCTCGCGCACGCTCAGGTGCGGGAACAGCGCGTAGTCCTGGAAGAGATAGCCGATGCGCCGCGCCGGCGCGGGCACGTCGATGCCCTGGGCCGAGTCGTACAGCGTGCGGCCGTCGAGCCGCACGTGACCCGCCGAGGGATGCAGCAGGCCGGCAATGGCCTGCAGGGTGAGCGACTTGCCCGCGCCCGACGGACCATAGAGCGCGGCAAAGGGTACGTCCGTCGCGAAACGCACCGCGAGATCGAAGCGCCGGCGGCCGTCGGCCACCGTGAGCTTCAGATCGACATCGATCATGGCTTGCCGAATCCGTAGCGCGTGAGCACTTCCTGCGCGGCGGGCGTCGAGAGGAAGGCGATGAAGTCGCCGGCCAGCGCCTTCTGCTTGCTCTCGGCGACCACGGCGATCGGATAGGTCACGGGCGTGTGGCCGGTGGGCGTGAAGGCGATCTTCACCTTGTCGCCGGCCACGGCGGCGTCGGTGCGGTAGACGAAGCCGGCCTCGGCCTCGCCGCGGCTCACGTAGTCGAGCACCTGGCGCACGCTGTCGGCCTGCACGAACTTGGGCTCGAGCGCGGTCCAGAGGTTGGCGTTGTCCAGCACCTGCTTGGTGTAGCGGCCGACCGGCACGGTCGCGACCTTGCCGACGGCGATCTTCTTGACGCCCGCGCCGCCCAGGTCCTGCAGCGACTTCAGGCCCACGCCTTCCTTGGCCGGCTCGATGAGCACAAGGCTGTTGGTGACGAAGTCCTTGCGCGTGGCGGCATCGATGGCCTTCTGCTCGACGCCGCGGTTCATCGTCTCCTGGTCGGCGCTGGCGAATACGTCCACCGGAGCGCCCTGGGCGATCTGCTGCAGCAGCACGCCCGAGGCGGCGAAGTTGAAGCGCACCGAAGCGCCCGCCTTGGCGGCCTCGAACTTGGGACCGATCTCCTTGAACGCGTCGGTCAGGCTGGCGGCGGCGGACACGGTGATCTGCTGGGCCGCGGCGCCCAGCGGCAGTGCGAGCGCGACGACGAGGGACAAGAGACGGAATGGACGCATGATGATCTCCGGAAAGTAATAGAGAGCTGAGAACTAAAGAGAAACTACGTCCCCTTCGGGGAACACCGCGGAACCGGCTTTGCCGGGCTGCTGGTGTTGCCCCCTGCAAGGGGGTTGGCGTAGCGACACGAAGTACGCGAAGACTGGGGGTGTGCTCATTTCAGCGAGAAGAAGCGGTTCGACACCACCAGCACGGCGATCGACAGCAGCGAGGTCACGATGACCAGCAACAGCGCGAGGTCGTCGTGCCCCGCCTGCACGGCGTCGTAGATGGCCATGGACAGCGTCTGGGTCTGCTTGGGGATGGAGCCGGCCACCATCAGCGACGCGCCGAACTCGCCCATGGCGCGCGCGAACGCGAGCAGCGTGCCGGCCAGGATGCCGGGCCAGGCCAGCGGCAGCGTGACGCGCAGGAAAACCGAGAACGGCGACTGCCGCAGCGTGCTGGCCGCGGCTTCGAGCGAACGGTCGACGCCCGAGAACGCCGCGCTGGCCGACTTGAGCACCAGCGGCAGCGCCACCACGGCCGAAGCCACCACCGCGCCGTGCCAGCTGAAGATGATGGTGTAGTCGAGGTGCTCGCGCAGCCACGCGCCCAACGGGCTGCGGCGCCCGGCCGCCACGAGGATCGCGTAGCCGATCACCGTGGGCGGCAGCACCAGCGGCAGCATGAACGCGGCTTCGAGCACCGTGCTGCCGAAGAACTTCTTGCGCGCGAACACCCAGCCCAGCGCCACGCCGACGATCAGCGCCAGCACGGTCGCCACGGCGGCGACCTTGAGCGACAGCACCAGCGGGAACCAGTCGGTCGAAGCGATCAGTGAATTCGTCGTGTTCATGAAAATACGGCGAGATTGTTACACGATGAGCCCTAAGGTTCTCACGGGGGTGCGCAAACCAATGAGTCTTCATATACTGAGGAATACAGCGTAGGAGACATCCCCATGCACCCTTCCGCCCACGACACCGTTGTCCGCTCGATTTCCGGCCAGCCGGAGCTTCGCCAGCACGTGACGCAGGTACAGGAATGGCGCATCGAGCGAACCATGGATGCCGACGGCTTCGTGCTGTCCATCACCGGCTCCGACGGCGCGAGCCAGTCGTTCTTCGTGGCGACGGCCGACGCGGACGACATCGGCGAGGTGCTGCGCCGCCAGGCGGTGTGGGCCGACCGGCCACAGGGAACAATGAAGGAGCAATGACGCGCATGTGGCGCCACATGACAGGTGCGGAGCGGATTCTTGAAGTCCTGCTGACGCGGCGTTCGGTGTCGCCCCGGCGCCTGGAACATCCCGGCCCGAATCCCGACGAGCTCGACGCGATCATCCAGGCCGGGCTGCGCGCGCCCGACCACGGCGGCCTGCATCCGTGGCGCGTGATCGAGTTTCGCCCGCAGAACCGCGAGGCGCTGGCCTGGTGCTTCGAACAGGAGAAGCTGCGGCGCGATCCGCTCGCCAGCCCCACCGACCTGAGACGCGCGCGCGAACATGCCACGCGACCGCCGCTGCTGCTGGGCTTCGTGGTGTCGCCGCGCGAACGCAGCAAGATCCCGGCGCGCGAGCAATGGCTGGGCGCGGGCGCCGCGCTGGGCAACCTGCTGAGCGCCGCGCACCAGCTGGGCTACGGCGCGATCGTGCTGAGCGGCGAACGCTGCTTCGACGAAACGCTGGCGCGGCAGGTGGGCGTGCTGCCGGGCGAATACCTGGCGGGCTTCATCAGCGTGGGCAGCATCCGGGAAGCGCCGCCGCAGGCGCGCGAGGTGCTGTCGCAGAGCGTGTGGTCATGCTGGCAGGGCTGGCAGGATCCGCGGGACGACAACGCCCCGCCCGATCAACCCATCCTGCCGTCGGAGCGGGTGCGCGGCAGCTGATCGAGCCTGTCGCCGAACCAGCCGACGCGGCCGGTCTCGCGCACGTCGAACTTCGGCACGTAGGGCTTGATGTCGAGCACGGGCGTGCCATCCATCATGTCGTTGCCGCTGAAGTGCAGCGTCGTGCCTTCCACCGAGACGAGCCGCACGATCGAGAGGCCCAGCCGGTTCGGCCGAGCGGGCGCGCGCGTGGCGAAGACGCCGTGCGACGCGTTGCCCTGCTCCAGGAACGGCACCACCTCCAGCCGCTCGTGCGCGCACTGGTGCAGGTGGGTGACGAGGATCAGGTAGTCGAAGCCTTCGATGTCGCGCAGGCCCGGCGCGAACTCGGCGAACACCTCGACGCGTCCCATTTCATCGGGCGCGCCGGCGGTCTGGATCGGCATGCCGGTAACCTCTGCGAAGCGGCTGCGCACCAGGCCGACCGGGCGGCAGACGACATCGGCAACGGCTTCGGAACTCATGGCGCCAACAGCCGTGTCAGCGCGCGAATGTCGGCCGCGGCTGCAAGGCGCGCGGCGTTCTCGATGGCTCTGTAGTGCTTGACGATCTCCTCGCCCACCGGCGTGAGCGCCGTGCCGCCGCCGCGCGAGCCGCCGGCGGCGGTGTTCACGGCGGGCGAAGCCAGCGACTGGTTCATCTCGTCGATCAGCATCCAGGCCCGCCGGTACGACATGCCCAGCAGCCGGGCGGCCGCCGAGATCGAGCCGGTCTCGGCCACGGCTTCGAGCACGGCGATCTTGCCGGGGCCGATGGCGATGGCGTCGTCCCGGTAGACGCGCAGACGGAACTGGACTTTGGATTTCATGTGGGCGCCAAGCGTAAACCAATGCGGGCCGCCATTGTCCGCCCGCCGTGGGCCGCCGGGGCCGTTCGTCGTCATGCAAGAATGAATACGACGCACCCGCCCCGGGGGAAACGAGGAGTTCCAGTGAAAGACCGCGCCCTGTTCCTGTTGTCCGTGCACTGGCCGCGCCGCACCGCCGCTGCAGCGGCAGTCGTCACCGCGTTGTCGATGCTTGCGGGGTGCGCCGGCAGCCCCCCGCAGGCGGATGCCATGGCCCCGCATGCCGCGGCCGCCACCAGCGAAGGCACCTCGCCCTCCTTCACCGTATCGGGCGCCGTCGGCAAGCGCGCCAGCTTCGACCTCGCCGCGCTGCAGGCGTTGCCCGCCGCGACGCTGACGGTCGGCAGCAACACCTACACCGGCGTGAGCCTCTGGACCTTGCTGAACGATGCGTCGGTCGGCCTCAAGCCGGACACCGCGGTACGCAACCCGGTGCTCTCGATGTATGCGGTGGTGGTGGGCAGCGACGGCTACCGCGCGGTGGTCTCGCTCGCGGAGATCGCACCCGAATCCGGCAACCGCGTTGCGCTGGTTGCCTACAGCCTGAACGGCGCGCCGCTGGGTCGCAACGGCGTGGCTCGGCTGGTAATGGCCGGCGACGTGAGGCCGGGCCGTTCGGTGGCCCGGCTGGCGGCGATCGAAGTGTTCGCCGCGCAGCCTTCGGGCCGCTGATCCTTCGGAAGGAAGATCAGCCGAAGAACTTTGCCGCGCTGACCAGCGTCTTGTAGACGCCCCAGGCCAGCGGAATGCCCACCGCCAGCCAGGCCAGGGCGACGACCGCCGGGCTCACCGTGTCGGCACGGCCAGAGCCGCTGCCCACTTCCGCGGCCGAGGCCTTCTCGTGCGCCAGCTTCTTCTCGACAGCCAACTCTTCGTCGGACATGAAGTGCTTGTCGGCCACCGGGCGCACCAGCAGGTTGGCGATGAAGCCGATCACCAGCATGCCCACGAGGATGTACATGGTCTGGTTGTAGACCTGCTCGCGCGGCAGGCCCAGGCCCAGCTGGTACTCGCGCATGTAGTTCACCACCACCGGGCCGAGGATGCCGGCCGTGGCCCACGCCGTGAGCAGGCGGCCGTGGATGGCGCCCACGAACTGCGTGCCGAACAGGTCGGCCAGGTAGGCCGGCACGGTGGCGAAGCCGCCGCCGTACATCGACACGATCACGCAGCACGCGCCCACGAACAGCAGCTTGCTGCCCGCGCCGGCCGACGAGGGAATGCTCGCGTACAGCACGGCGCCGAGCACGAAGAACACCGTGTAGGTGAGCTTGCGGCCCAGCTTGTCCGACAGGCTGGCCCACACGAAGCGTCCACCGATGTTGAACAGCGACAGCAGCGCCGTGAAGCCGCCCGCCACCACGGCGATGGCTGCAAGTTGCGTCTTGTCGAGCTGGCCGTACTTGGCCGGCAGGTCGATCAGCGCGCCGCCGAACACTTCCTGCAGCATGGGCGAGGCCATGCCGATCACGCCGATGCCCGCGCTCACGTTCATGCACAGCACCAGCCACACGAGCCAGAACTGAGGAATACCCCAGACCTTCTTCACGTGCACGTGGCGCTGGGTGATCATGGTATTGCTGGTCTGCGCCGGGGGCGGCGTCCAGCCTTCGGGCTTCCAGCCCGAGGGCGGCACGCGGTAGCCCAGCGCGCCGGCCATCATGAACACGAAGTAGCCCAGCGCCATGACGACGAAGGTCTGCATCACGCCCACGTCGGTGGCGGTGGAGAAGCGCTTCATCAGGTCGACCGCCAGCGGCGAGCCGATCATCGCGCCGCCGCCGAAGCCCATGATGGCCATGCCGGTCGCCATGCCGCGACGGTCGGGGAACCACTTGATCAGCGTGCTCACCGGCGAGATGTAGCCGAGGCCGAGGCCGATACCGCCGATCACGCCCGAGCCGAGGATCATCAGCCAGAACTGGTGCAGGTGGATGCCCAGTGCCGACAGCAGCATGCCGCCGCACCAGCACAGCGCCGACACCACGCCGGCCTTGCGCGGGCCCGCGCGTTCGAGCCAGCCGCCCCACAGGGCCGCGGAGCAGCCGAGGAAGACGAAGAACAGGGTGTACATCCAGCCGAGCGTGGCCACGCGCCAGTCGCAGGTGGTGGCGAAGAGCTCGGCGAAGAAGCTCATGTCCTTGGCGCAGGCCTGCGCGCCGGTGCCGGCAGTGCCGAGCGCCTTCGACAAGGGCAGCCAGAACACCGAGAAGCCATAGGCCATGCCGATGCACAAGTGGATGGCCAGTGCGGCCGGCGGCACCAGCCAGCGATTGAAGCCAGGGCCCGCGATGATGCGTTCTTTTTCCAGGAAGCCGGGTTGCTGCTGCACCCCGCTTCCGCCAATGCGATCTCCCTCGAGAACGCCCGCAGATGAGCCTGCCATATTTCTCCTAGTTCGCCGGACGTGTAAGTTATTGCTAATCCGGGCCGCGGAGTGTGTGCGAACGGTTTAAGCCCCGTCAAATTCGATCAGGGCATGGCCTGATTCAATAACTAAATGACGAGGCTGTTTGTTTGCAACCGCCAGCCCGTCATTCGTTGCTCATTCACCGAGCATGCCGCTGTGCTGCTGTACCTGCGCCTGCCACTCGGGCGTCTGCAGGAAAACCAGTGCCGCCTCGAGCGCGCGCGAGGCGCGCACGCCGTCCTGCGTCATGAAGCCGATGGGCGTGCGCACGTCCGGTTCCACCAGCGGCAGCGCCTCCAGCTCGCGGTGGCTGCGCACGGCCGCCACCATGCCGCCGGGCAGCACGCTGTTGACCGTGCCCGCGCTCACCGCCAGCGCGAGCGCGAGCACCGAATTGGTCTCGATGGCCGGCGCCACCGGCACGCCCGCCTCGCGCAGCGCCTGGTCGACGATGGCGCGGTTGTGCATGTCGGAGGTGAGCAGGCACAGCGGCAGCTTGCCAGCCTCGGCCCACGACATCGGCTCGCCGATGTGCATCTGGTCGGCCGAAACCTTCTTCGCGCGGCGCAGCAGGAAGTAGTGCTCCACGCTCTGCGGCCAGGCGGTGAGCTTGATGCCCGGCAGGTGCATGCGCTCGATGTAGCCCAGCGCGAGGTCGATCGACAGGTTCTCCAGCCCCGTCTCCAGGTCCTGCGAACTCATCGAGAGCACGGCCGGCACGATGCCGGGATGGCGCTCCTGCAGCATGGCCGCGAAGCGCGAGAGCATCGGTATCGCGGTGGGCACGGCCGCCATGCGCAGGCGCCCGTGCGGGTTGTCCACGTCGCTGCGCAGTTCCTGCAGCAGCACCTCGTTGTCGCGCAGCATGCGCTGCGCCGTGGCCAGCACGCGCTCGCCTTCGTGCGTGAGGCCAACGTACACGCGCGCGCGCTTGACGATGACCACGCCGAATTCGGTCTCGAGCGCCCGCAGCGCATTCGACAACGCCGGCTGCGTGATGTGGCAGGCCTGGGCGGCGCGGCCGAAGTGCTTGTGCTCGTTCAGCGCCACCAGGTAGCGCATCGAGGCGAGCAGGTTCATCGAAAGGCCGTTCCCTAGGTGTTCTTGCTGATCGAGATCGTCGGGAACTTCGCCGAGAAGTCCTTCGCCTTCTCGGCGATGCCCACGGCCACGCGGCGGGCAACGGCCTTGTAGATGCCGGCGGCCTCGCCTTCAGGGTCGGACACCACGGTGGGCGCCCCGCTGTCGGCCTGCAGGCGGATGTTGATGTCCAGCGGCAGCGCGCCGAGGTACTCCATCTGGTATTCGGCCGCCATCTTCTTGCCGCCGTCGGCGCCGAAGATGTGCTCGGCATGGCCGCAGTTCGAGCAGACGTGCACCGCCATGTTCTCGACGATGCCGAGGATCGGCACGCCGACCTTCTCGAACATCTTGATGCCCTTCTTGGCGTCGAGCAGCGCGATGTCCTGCGGCGTGGTGACGATCACCGCGCCCGTCATCGGCACGCGCTGGCTCAGCGTGAGCTGGATGTCGCCGGTGCCCGGGGGCATGTCGACGATGAGGTAGTCGAGGTCTTTCCAGTTGGTCTGGCGCAGCAGTTGTTCGAGCGCCTGCGTGGCCATGGGGCCGCGCCAGATCATGGCCTGGTCCTGGTCGACCAGGAAGCCGATGGACATGACCTGCACGCCGTGGCGCTCCATGGGCTCCATGGTCTTGCCGTCTGCGCTGTCGGGGCGGCCTTCGATGCCCATCATCATGGGCTGGCTCGGGCCATAGATGTCGGCGTCGAGCAGGCCGACCGTGGCACCTTCGGACGCCAGCGCCAGCGCCAGGTTGGCCGCCGTGGTGCTCTTGCCCACGCCGCCCTTGCCCGAGGCTACGGCAATGATGTTCTTCACGTTGGGCATCAGCTGCACGCCGCGCTGCACCGCATGGCTGATGACCTTGGTGACGATGTTGACCGACACGTTCTCCACGCCCGGCACTGCCTTGGCGGCCGCCACCAGCGCCTTGCGGATGGCCGCGTGCTGGCTCTTCGCCGGGTAGCCGAGCTCGAGGTCGAACGAGACGTCGCCCTCCGAGACCTGGAGGTTTTTGAGCGACCGGGTCGCCGCGAAAGCCTTGCCGGTGTTAGGGTCCTGGACGGCCTTGAGCGCGTCCATGAGTCCTTCTGGGGTGAGTGCCATTGATCAAACTCCTGAATGGCCGGTAGTCTAAGGTGCTCTCCAGGCCCGCACCGCACGGTCTTCCAATAGCCTGACAACGAACAAAAATGCCCGAGACAAGCCCCGTCACAGGTCTCCTGCTCACCGGGGGCGGCGCCCGGGCCGCCTACCAGGTCGGCGTACTCGAAGCCATCGCCGACATCCGCCGCGCTGCGGGGCCGGCGGTCACCGGCAGCGGCAATCCCTTCCAGGTCATCACCGGCACCTCGGCCGGCGCCATCAACGCAGCCGCGCTGGCCTGCGGCTGCGACGACTTCGACCACGTGGTGGCGCACATCGCCGAGGTCTGGGGCCAGTTCCGCGCCGAGCAGGTGTACCGCGCCGATTCGCTCTCGGTAATAGGCAGCGGCACGCGCTGGCGCATGCTGCTCGGGTTCGGGCGCTTCGCGGCCAACTGGATGCGCATCAAGCCCAAGTCGCTGCTCGACAACTCGCCATTGGCCGAACTGCTGAAGCGCATGGTGCTGCTCGACCGGCTGCCGCAGCTCATGAAGGAAGGCCACCTGCAGGCGCTGGCCGTGACCGCCTCGAGCTACAGCTCGGGCGAGCACGTCACATTCTTCGAGGCGGCTGTGCCGATGGAGCCGTGGATCCGCTCGCAGCGCCTGTCGGTGCGCGACAGCATCACGCATGCGCACCTGCTGGCGTCGTCGGCCATTCCCTTCGTGTTCCCCGCCACGGCGCTGCCGATGCAAGGCCACACCGAATACTTCGGCGACGGCTCGATGCGCCAGTCGGCGCCCATCGCGGCGGCCATCCACCTCGGCGCGCAACGCATCGTGGTGATCGGCGCGGGCCGCATGCACGAGCCGCGCGATGCCACCGCGCCCAACACCCACAGCGGCTATCCGACGATGGCGCAGATTGCGGGCCATGCGCTGTCGAGCATCTTCCTGGACGCGCTGGCGGTGGACATCGAACGCCTGCGCCGCATCAACCACACGCTGGGGCTGATTCCCGATGAAGCGCGCGCGCAGAGCATGCTGCGCCCGCTCGACCTGCTGGTGATCTCGCCGTCGGAGCGCCTGGACGTGATCGCGGCGCGCCACGTCGACGCCCTGCCCGGCGCGGTGCGGCACCTGCTGGGCGGCTCGAAGGTGGCGGCCGACGTGAAGGGCGGCGCGCTCGCGAGCTACCTGCTGTTCGAGTCGAGCTACACGCGCGACCTGATGGCGCTCGGGCGTGCCGACACGATGAAGCAGCGCGACGAGGTGCTGCGCTTCTTCGGCTGGAACGCGGCGTAGGACCGCGTCACGCGCGCCTGCCGGCCAGCCACCGCGCCTGCGCCTCGACGACTTCTTCGCCGGAACGCCCGGTGATCGCCCGGTACACGCCGGGTGCCGTCGCGCCTTCGGTACTGATCAGCAGCACACGCGCATCGGCGCCCAGTTGTGCCGCGTCGCGGGCAGCGGGGTCGGCAGCCAACGCTTGCAATGCCGCCAGGCCGGCCGCGCCCGATTCGCCGCTGAGCACCGGCACATCGCCCGCCTCGCCGCCCGCGAGCACGCGCATCGCCTGCTCGGCCTGCGCGTCGGTCACGGTCATGAACACGTCGACGGCGGGCTGCAGGAAGCGCCACGCGAGCGGCGAGGTTTCGCCACAGGCCAGCCCCGCCATCACCGAATCGACCGAGCCCGTCGCACGGCTGGGGCGGCCGTTGCGTGCGCTCTGCAGCAGGCAGTCGGCCTGTTCGGGCTCCACCACGATGAAGGCGGGCCGCGCCGTGCCGTAGCGCTCCCAGAAATGGCTGACGACGCCTGCGGCCAGTCCGCCCACGCCGCCCTGCAGGATGACGTGGGTGAACGGACACGGCGCATCGACGGCGGTTTCTTCGAGCAGCTCGTCGGCCAGGATGCCGTAGCCCTGCATCACGTCGCGCGGCACCTCTTCGTAGCCGTCGTAGGAGGTGTCGGAAACCACCTCCCAGCCGTTGGCGCGGGCAAGGCGCGCAGCTTCCTCGACGGACTCGTCGTAGTTGCCGGCGATGCGAACGATCTCCGCGCCGAGCGCCGCAATGGGCGCTTCGCGCTCCTCGCTGACCTGCGCATGCAGCACGATCACGCAACGGCAGCCGATGCTTTGCGCAGCCGCAGCAAGCGCGCGGCCATGGTTGCCGTCCGTGGCGCTGACGACCACGAAATCGCGCAGCGCTTCGGCATGCCTGCCCGCAAGGAGGTCGGCGGGCGTCCAGTCCTTGTCGGGCCAGCGGCGCAGCACCAGCCGCAGCAGCGCCACGGGCGCACCCAGCACCTTGAAGCTGCCGAGCGCCGAGCGCGCCGATTCGTCCTTCACGGTCAGCCCGCCGATGCCGAGGCGCCTTGCGAGCCCCGGCAGCGACCATGCCGGCGTCGGAACGGGTTGGAGCCGGCTCCAGCCCGACAGCCACTGCCGGCTTTGCTTGCCGCGCGCGATGCTCATCACTTCGCGCAGCGATTCGTCGTATGCGCTTCTCCGCGCCTGGGGATTTCTGAAAAGCATGTCGTTCGATCAGTGGGTGTCGCCGGCAGTCATGGGCAGGCGCATGCGGACGATCTCCGCGAAGTAGCGGGCGCCCGTCGCGAGCACCTCGTCGTTGAAGTCGTAGCTGCCGTTGTGCAGCGGCGTACCACCGGGCTCGCCCTCGGCGCCGTTGCCGAGGAAGACGAATGCGCCCGGCACCACCTGCAGGAAGGCGCCGAAGTCCTCAGAGATCATCATCGGCGCCACGTCGGCATCCACGTTCTCCGCACCCACGATGGCCGTGGCGGCGGCCACGGCGGTGGGCACGCATTCGGCCCAGTTCACGGTGGGCGCGAACTCGTGCGTGTAGCTGAACTCGCAGCCGGCGCCATGCATGCGGCAGATGCCCTCGCTGATCTCGCGCATGCGCGTGGCCAGCATGCGCTGCACGGCAGGGTCGTAGCTGCGCGTGTCGCCCTTGATGACGACGTTCGACGGAATCGCGTTACGAATGCCATCGGTGATGAATTCGGTGCACGACACCACCGCCTGCGCGCCCGGGTCGAGCATGCGCGAGACGATGCTCTGCAGCGCCAGCACGATCTGTGCGCCGATCACGATGGGGTCGATGCCCATGTGCGGCCGCGCGGCATGCGTGCCCCGGCCCTTCACGTGGATCACGAAGTTGTCCTCGCTGGCCATGAGGCCGCCAGCGCGCATGGCGAAGGTGCCGGCGCGCATGCCGGGCATGTTGTGCAGGCCGTAGATCTCGTCGACCGGGAAGCGCTGGAACAGGCCGTCGTCCATCATCGCCTTCGCGCCGCGGCCATGCTCCTCTGCGGGCTGGAAGATGAAGCGCACGGTGCCGTCGAAGTCGCGACGCTCGCGCAGCAGCTGCGCCGCGCCGAGGATGATCGACATATGGCCGTCGTGACCGCAGGCGTGCATCTTGCCGGGCGTGCCGGAAGCGTAGGCGCGGTCGGCGGGCAGCTCGGTGATGTTGAGCGCGTCCATCTCCGCGCGCAGGCCGATCACGCCCTTGCCGCTGCCCACTTTCAGGTTGGCCACGAGGCCGGTGCCGCCGATGCCGGTGTGCACCTCGAGGCCCAGCGCCTTCAGAACCCGGGTGACGAAGGCCGAGGTTTTCGCTTCCTCGAAGCCGGTTTCGGGAATGGCGTGAAGCTGCCGCCGCCAGCCAGAGAGCGTTTCGCGCAGGGGTGCATCGCTGAGATTCATGGCGAGATGCTATTGACAATGCGGCGGTACAGGCACGCAAAATCATCGCCTTCGACGCAACGTTTTTGCGTCGACCCCACCCTTTCATGACACCACTCGATGCCCTCGACCTCCGCCTGCTGGAGCTGATCCAGGCCGACAGCCGCATGCCCCAGAGCGAACTGGGCGAGCGCGTGCACCTGTCGACCGCCGCGGTGAACCGCCGGCTCAAGCGCATGCGCGACGAGGGCGTGATCCAGCGCTACGGCGCGGTGCTGTCGCCCGCCGCGCTGGGCCACCCGCTGACCATCGTGGCGGAAGTGGAAACGGAGAGCGAGCAGATCGAGCTGCTCGACGCGATGAAGAAGAGTTTCAGGGAGTGCCCGCAGGTGCAGCAGTGCTACTACGTGACCGGCGAATGGGACTTCATCCTGGTCTTCGTGGTGCGCGACATGGCGCAGTACACGGCGCTCACGCGGCAGCTCTTCTTCCAGAGCAACAACGTCAAGCGCTTCCGCACGCTGGTCACGATGGACCCGGTGAAGCTCAGTCTGGACGTGCCGGTTTCCGGGCGCTGAGCCGTTCCGCCGGCGACATCAGCATCGAGCGCAGCAGCAGCGCCACCGCACAGACGATGGGAATCAGCGCCAGCAGCCGGCCGGGCTCGAAGGCCAGCCCGGCAGCCACGCCGATGGCGCAGCCGATCTTGATCCACGGCGCCACCGCCTCCCAGCCACGCCGGTGTGTCGCGGCGAACCCGACGAGCGAGACCCAGCCGAACAGGCCGCCGAAGACCGAGAAGACCCAGCTCGAGAGGTAGTAGACCGTGTCCATGTCGCGGAACGCCATCGCCGCGCCCAGGCCTTGCCATGTGTGGCGCCAGCCGTCGAACAGGAAGAAGCCGGTGGCCGACGCGGCCCACCAGAAGAAGGCATACAGGCTGGCGATGCCTGCCAGCGCGGCGAGCCACGCGAGCATGCGCCGCGTGATGTCGTCGAAGGGGGCGTGGTCGCGCCACGCGGCAATGTGTCCGTTGTCCATTCGGGGCTCCAGGGGTGTTCGCAATGGAGACCGAAGTTAGACACCGGATGTGCGGGCTGCGTGAAGCCCGTGTGAAATGCGGTGAACGAAAGAAGCCGGCGCGCAGGCCCTGCCGCTACCTACTGGAAGAGCGCGACGACGGCGTAGATGCCGGCGACCAGCCAACCCGCCTTTGCCGCATTGCCCGCGCTTTCCCTGGAGATCGGATACATCTTCGCTCGCCTCCAGGCCCACACGTTGAAGGCCACCGCGAGCACCAGCCCGCTCACGAAGAAAAGCCCTGAATGCAGGCCGAGCCCGCCGATCAGCGAGACCATGAAGATCGCAATGCTGCCCACCCAGATGCCGCTGCTGGTGCTGGCCAGCACATGCGAAAGGCCGCCGCAGGCAGTGCATTGGGCAGGGGTAGCCCTGTCGGACCAGCGCTTGGCCAGGCCGCCGATACCGGATTCCTTGCAGCGTGGGCAGATGTACTTCATGCGTGAAGTATCGCGATGGTCACCCCCGCGATGACGATGACAATGGCCAGAAGTATCTCGAAGCGGGCGATGCAGAACAACAAGACGGTCGGCACGCAGCTGGCAAACACCCGAAGGCGATCCGCCACAAGATTGCCGCGTGGAAGTACCGCCGCGATGACCAGCGGCGCCACCGTGAGCATGAAGCCCAATGCGAGCAGCGCCGTCACCGCCTTGAGCAAGAAGGAGAGCGGGATTGTCATCGGCGTCGTCCAGCGATCAGCCCGCCTCGGAAATCCCCAGCTCCGTGCACACCCGTCCCAGCAGCGCCTTCAGTGACGCCACCTCGGCTTCGAGCCGCGCCACGTTGGCCTTGAGCGCCGCGACTTCGCCGAGCGACACGTCGCTCGCCCCGTACGACGCATCGGACGACGCACCCGCAGGCCCAGCCGCTTCTTCGGCCGGCGCACCGCTCAGCAGGTGCGCCCAGCGGCTCTCGCGTGCGCCGGGCAGCCGCGCCAGCTTCACCACCAGCGCACCGGCCGGCCGTTCCGCGAGCTCGTTGAGAAAGCCCTCGACCGACGAGATGTCGGCGAAGTTGTGCATCCGATCGCAGGCGATGCGCAGCTCGCCCGCCGTCTGCGGCCCGCGCAGCATCAGCACGGTGAGCAGGATGACCGACTGCGAAGGAATGCGCAGCACGCGGTCGACGTTGTGCTCGTAGCGGAAGGCACGCCCGCCGCTAGTCTCGGCGACAAGGCTGTAGCCCCTGAGACTGTCGACAGCGGCCTGCACCTGCGACTCGGTGAGTTCGAGCACGGGGTTGCGGCTGGTCTTCTGGTTGCAGCCCGACACCAGCGAGTTGAGCGTGAGCGGATAGCTGTCTGGCACGGTGCGCTGCTTTTCGGCGAGCACGCCGAGCACGCGGGTTTCGACAAGGGACAGGACGGGCAGCGAGGTGGTGGAAGACATGGCTCGAAATCGATGATGAAACTCAGGGCGACGCAACGCCGAGGATAGGCCCCAGCTCCCGCACGAAGCCGCTTCTGTGCAGCGACGTCGAATGCAGCGCCGAGACCGTGCCGTCGAGGTACAGCGCGTCGCGGCAGTGGAGCACGTCGCGGAAGTAGAGCGCGAACTCGTGGAAGCTCACCGGCACTTCGCTGATGACGAAGATCGCGGTGTGGCCGATCACGCCGACGCCGTTGCGGATCTTGCGCGAATCGGAATGGGGAATGAAGGCAGGATGCACGACGCCGCGGCGCAGCAGCAGCGGGCCCGACTGGGTTGCGAGGCGCACACCCTTGGCCAGCGCCGGGTACTCCGACGACTCGACCACGCGTGGCCCGGCGTCCGACACGAGGAAAACGCCGTTGGGCTTGAGGAAGAAGTTGCCCGCGCCGTCGGCCAGGTTGAGCGGCGACTCTTCGCGGCCGTCGCGCACCAGCAGGCCGACCGGGGAGAAGTCCTCGTGGTACATGCCGGCGTTCACCGCGAAGCCCAGCTGGCGATGACGCTCCTTCAGCCAGGCATCGAGTCGATCAAAGCGCTTGAACGGCACGCCCGCGTCGTCGCGCAGGAACAGTTCGAGCCGCTCGGTGCGAAGGTCGACCTTCACGACGGTAAAGCGCGGGTCGGCCGCCGCGAAGCCCGCGAACAGCAGGGCCCCAAGGAGCAGCAGAAGCCGTCTTCTCATGCAGCGCCCGCGAGCCCCGTCGGGTTCAACCGCCGTTGATGCGGCTGACCAGCGCCTTCGTGAACGCCTCGGTGCCCGCCGTGCCGCTCAGGTCGCCGGTGCGCACCTTGTCGATGTTCAGCGTCTCGTCGATGGCGGTGCGCAGGCGCGTGGCCAGTTCGGGGAGCTTCACGTGGTCGAGCATCAGCGCGGCGGCCAGCAGCAGCGCGGTCGGGTTGGCGATGCCCTTGCCGGCGATGTCGGGCGCGGAGCCGTGCACCGCCTCGAAGATCGCGGCGTCCGTGCCGATGTTGGCACCGGGCGCCATGCCCAGCCCGCCGACCAGCCCGGCCACGAGGTCGGACAGGATGTCGCCGAACAGGTTGGTGGTGACCAGCATGTCGAACTGCCAGGGGTTCAGCACCAGCTTCATCGCGCAGGCGTCGATGATGACCGTGTCGAGCTCGAACTTGCCCTTGTACTTCTTCTCGTAGAGGTCGAGGCCGGTCTCCAGGAAGATGCCCGTGAGGGCCTTCATGATGTTGGCCTTGTGCACCAGCGTGACCTTCTTGCGGCCGGTGGCCACCGCGGTCTCGAAGGCGTATTCGAGCAGGCGGCGGCTGCCTTGGCGGGTGTTGATGCCGGTGGCCATGGCCACGGCGTGCGGGTCGCCGTCGATGGGCACGTAGTGCTCGTGGCCGATGTAGAGGCCCTCGAGGTTCTCGCGCACGACCACCAGGTCGATCTTGTCGAAGCGCCCGCCCGGGATGATGGTGCGCGCGGGGCGCAGGTTGGCGTACAGCTGGAACTCCTCGCGCAGCCGCACGTTCGACGAGCGATAGCCGCCGCCCGAGGGCGTCTCCAGCGGGCCCTTCAGGGCCAGGCGGGTGCGGCGGATGCTGTCGAGCGTGGCTTGGGGCAGCGGATCGCCCGATGCCTTGACGCCGCCGAGGCCGGCGATCTGCGTGTCCCAGGTGAAAGGCGCCTTCAGCGCGTCGAGCGCAGCCAGCGTGGCGTCGACGATTTCGGGGCCGATGCCGTCGCCGGGGATCAGGGTTGCGGGAATGGAGGTGGTCATGGGTTGGGCGCTCAGGTCGGTTGGCGAAGAAACTTGCGGAGACCGGCTGCCCTTCATCAGGTGCCGCGGGGGTGGCGCGCACCCGCCGGGCGGTCTCCGCCGGGATCATCCCACGGCCTGCCTGCGCGGCAGAACCAAAGCCTTATGCCCCCAGGGACGCGCTGCCGATTTTCCAGCCGGCACTCCCTCGCGCCTCGACGTTATTCCAGGCCGTCGAGCTCGTAGCTGAAGAGCGCTTCGCCCTTGGCGGTCTTTACCTGCATCTTGATGACACCGTACTCCGGCGCGTACCAGGAGTCGACCGAGTTGTCCTCGCCGCGGGAGCGCACATGGCAGACGTTTTCGAAGGTGCGAGCGTTGTAGTTCGGCTTCAGCTCCAGGTTCTCGAAGCCCACGAAGACATGCTCGGACTGGTACCTCTTGCCGAAATCGAAGGCCTCGTTGCCTGCGCTGGTCGTCTTCACGCCCTTGCCGGTCAGCTTGAAAGTGCCGCCCGGCTTGACATCGACCGGAACCTCGGGAAACGGTGCCGAGAAGACTTCCTTGATGACGACCTTGCTGGCGTTGCCGCCCAAGGCCGCGACGCCGTACTGCTCGGAACCCAGCCGCTGGCGCCCGGTTTCATCGAAGAACCTCGCGGTCTTGACACCCCCGTCGGTGCTCACCACGCTCATGGCCGCCTTGCCCGCGAACTGGGCCTTGGCGATCTGGATCTTCGACCGGTCGCTCAGCGTGTAGCTCACGCCAGGCTTCAGCTTGAAGCAATCGGCGAAAGATGGAGCGGCGGCGATGGCGCTGGTAGTCGCCGCGACCGCGAAGGCCGCGCCCAGAATCGCCTTGAAACCAAATGACTTAGTGCTATGCATCGAATCCTCCCTGTGTTTTGGAGCGGAAATCATGCCATGCGGATTTGACTGATTTTTCAGCTCATCGCGGTTCGTCGGGCACCTCCTGATCGAGCAACGAAGCGCGGCCAATAACGCTGCCGGGCAGCAACAGCGCACCCGGCGCAATGACCGCATTGGCCCCGATGCGCACCCCATCGCCGATCAGCGCGCCGAACTTCTCGCAGCCCGTGCCCTGCAGCGCTCCGCCCTGACCGCTGCGCACGAAGATCTGCTTGTCGGAGCGCTCGTTGCGGTGATTGCAGACGACGCTGCCGGCTTCCATGTTGACGCCCGCACCCACCACCGAATCACCGACGAAGTTGAAATGCGCGAGCGCCGTGCCCCCGAACACGAAGGACGATTTCAGCTCCACGCCCGGCCCGATGCTGCAGCGGGCGTCGACCCAGTTGCCGCCGCGCAGGTAGGCGCCGGCGGCCACGAAACAGTCCGGGCCGAGGATCAGCGGCCCCTTGAGCACCGCGCCCGGTTCGACCCGGGCGCTGCGGTGAATGGCGATTTCGCTCTCGATGGCGTAGTCACCGGCCGGCAGCGCCGCCAACAACTGGCGCACGATTTCGGGCGCGCGCGGCGGCAGTTCCCACGGCAGCGAGGCGGCCCAGGGCCCCAGGGGAGAACCGGCGAATCCGGCGATGTAGGCAGCGAGTTCGATGGCGTGCGTCATGGGGTCGATGCTGCCACCGGACCCGCGCCGGGACGCCGCAACCTAAAATGCCCGGTTCCCCGTCAGCCACTCCCGAAAGCGCCCTCCCCGATGTCCGCCCCGCGCAAGCTCTTCGTCACCACCGCCCTGCCGTATGCCAACGGCAAGTTCCACATCGGCCACATGATGGAATACATCCAGGCCGACATCTGGGTGCGGAACCAGCGAATGAATGGCGCCGACGTCAACTTCGTGTGCGCCGACGACGCCCACGGCGCGGCCATCACCATCGCCGCCGACAAGGCCGGCGTGACGCCGCAGGCCTTCGTGGCCGAGATCGCCGCGGGGCGCAAGCCGTACCTCGACGGCTACTACATCTCCTTCGACAACTGGCACTCGACCGACGCGCCCGAGAACCACCAGCTGGCGCAGGACATCTACCGCGACCTGCGCGCCAACGGCCTCATCAGCACCAAGAGCGTCGAGCAGTTCTACGACCCCGAAAAGGGCATGTTCCTGGCCGACCGCTTCATCAAGGGCGAGTGCCCCAACTGCCACTCGAAGGACCAGTACGGCGACAACTGCGAGGTGTGCGGCGCCGTGTACACGCCCACCGAGCTGATCAACCCCTACTCGGCCCTCTCGGGCGCCAAGCCCGAGCTGCGTAGCTCGGAGCACTTCTTCTTCAAGCTCTCGGACCCGCGCTGCGAGGCCTACCTGAAGGAATGGACCGCCGCCGCCGGCCACGTGCAACCCGAGGTGCAGAACAAGATCCGCGAATGGCTCTACAAGGACGACGAGGGCAAGGGCGGCCTCGGCGACTGGGACATCAGCCGCGACGCGCCCTACTTCGGCATCGAGATTCCCGATGCGCCCGGCAAGTACTTCTACGTGTGGCTCGACGCCCCCGTGGGCTACCTGGCCTCGCTGAAGAACCTGCTCGACAAGCGCTGCATCGAGCTCGGCGGCGACGGCATCTCGTACACCGAGTACATGGCCGACCCCGACCTGGAGCAGGTGCACTTCATCGGCAAGGACATCATCACCTTCCACACGCTGTTCTGGCCCGCGATGCTGCACTTCAGCGGCCGCAAGGCGCCCGACGCGGTGTACGTGCACGGCCACCTGACCGTGAGCGGCGAGAAGATGAGCAAGAGCCGCGGAACCGGCATCGACCCGCTCAAGTACCTGTCGATCGGGCTCGACCCCGAATGGCTGCGCTACTACATCGCCGCCAAGCTCAACGGCCGCAACGAGGACATCGACTTCAACCCCGAGGACTTCGTCGCTCGCGTCAACAGCGACCTCGTGGGCAAGTACATCAACATCGCCAGCCGCGCGGCGGGCTTCGTCGGCAAGCGCTTCGGCGGCAAGCTGGGCGAAGTGTCGGCCGATGGCGACGCGCTGCTGTTCACGCTGCGCGACGCAGCGCAGCAGATCCACTCGCTGTACGACGGCCGCGACTACGCCCGTGCGCTGCGCGAGGTGATGGCGCTGGCCGACAAGGTGAACGAGTACGTCGACCAGAACAAGCCCTGGGAGCTGGCCAAGAAGGAAGGCGCCGAGGCGCGCCTGCACGACGTGTGCACGGTGTGCATCGAAGCCTTCCGCCTGCTCACGCTGTACCTGAAGCCGGTGCTGCCGGCGCTGGCGCTGAACGTCGAGACCTTCCTGAACATCCAGCCGCTGACCTGGGCCGATGCCGCGCAGTCGCTGCCCGCTGGCCACGCCATCGGCGAATACAAGCACCTGATGCAGCGCGCCGACGCCAAGGTGGTCGACAAGCTGTTCGACGCGCCCGAGCCTGCCGCAGCCCCCGTGGCGACGCAAGCCACGGAGCTGCCGGGCGGCGAAGCCATCGCGCCCGTCATCACCATCGACGATTTCGCGAAGATCGACCTGCGCATCGCGAAGATCGTGGCCTGCGAGAAGGTCGAGGGCTCGACCAAGCTGCTGCGCCTGACGCTCGACGCCGGCGAGGGCAAGACCCGCAACGTGTTCAGCGGCATCGCTTCGGCCTACCAGCCCGAGCAGCTCGTGGGCAAGCTCACGGTGCTGGTCGCCAACCTCGCGCCGCGCAAGATGAAGTTCGGCGTGAGCGAAGGCATGGTGCTGGCGGCGAGCCACGGCGACGAGAAGGCACACCCCGGCATCCACGTGCTCGAACCCTGGCCGGGCGCGACGCCGGGCATGCGGGTTCGCTGACCGCCTACCGCACAGGCAAGGACCACTTCATGACCACGCTGCATCGCGCCCTTGTGCTGATCTCGCTCTCGGCCCTGCTCGGCGGCTGCGCCGTGGTGACCGTCGCGGACACGGCCGTGAGCATCGGCGCCGGTGCGGTCGGGCTGGCGGCCGACGCGGCCATCGGCACCGCGCGCATCACCGGCAAGGCCGTGGGCGCGGCGGCGGATGCGGTGATTCCCGACAGCAAGTAGGCAGCGGGAAAACGGGGCTGGAGTCTCAGTCCGCCAGGCCCAGCCGGGCCACGTGCGGCGGCGTGTGCGACGCCCTCTCCTTGCGCACGAACGCCGACCTCAGCCCCGCGTGCGGTTCGCGGGCATCGAAGAAATTGCGGCGCATGTGCGTCAGTTCCTCATCCCGGTAGCACTGCAGCGGCTTCGCCGACTCGTCCTGCTCGCGCATCGCCTTCTTTTGCGCGATACGCCCGGCGAGATCCGGTGAAGCAGCCAGTTGCGCGGCGAGCCGAGCCACTTCGGCGCCCAGCTCTTCCGGCGCGGCCTGCAGCACGCGCTGCGCCATGCCGAGTTCGACCGCACGCTTCGCGCTCACCGGCAGCGCCGACTGCGTGAGCCGCAGCGCCCCGCTCTCGCCCACGCGGCGCGGCAGGATGTAGGTCCAGTATTCGGAGCCGTAGAGGCCCATCAGCGTGTAGTGCGGGTTGAGCACGGCGCCGTCGCGGCACCACACCTCGTCGGCGGCCAGCGCGAGCATCACGCCGCCAGCCGCCGCGTTGCCGCCGAGCGCCGACACGGTCAGCCGGTCGGTGGTGGTCAGCACCGCCTCGACCAGGTCGTTCATCGCGTGGATGTTGGCCCACGACTCCTCGGCCGGGTCTTCCGCCGCCTCGATCACGTTGAGGTGGATGCCGTTGGAGAAGAAATCGCGCATGCCGCCCAGCACCAGCACCGAGGTCTGGCGAGTGCAGGCGAAGCGGTAGGCCTCCAGCAGTCGCCGGCACTGCACGGTGCTCATCGCGCCGCCGGAAAAGGAGAAGTTCAGCACGCCGACGGTGCCCTGCTCGCTGTAGCGGATGTCGGACCAGGTACGGCGCCCGGCCGGCAGTTGCAGCGGTGCGGGCACCTCCGGTACTTCGAAAGGCAGCAGCTCGCCCAGCGCCTCGACGGCGGGCAGCTTGTAGCTGGGCAGCCGCGAACCGGGCTCGCGCCAGGGCCGCAGCTGCTGGATCCACACCGCGCCATCGACGGTGGCGCGGCAGATGGCACCGGCGCGGGTAGCGATCAGCTCACCGGGTCTGCTGCCGCGCAGCTCGTCCTCGGGGTGGCCGCCGTGCAGGTACCACTGCGCGCCGAGCAGTTCGTCGAGCACGCCGGGCTGCGAATCGGCAGCGCGCAGTTGGCGCAGCACGAACTCGGTCGAGTCGGTGGCCCAGTCGATGCGGCGCTGCGCCTGCTTCATGAAAGGCCGCCAGCCCGCGGCGAGGGCGGCGGGCTTCTGCTTCTGCGGCTTGTGCCTGCCCGAGGCGAAACGCTCCACCGCGAGCAGCACCGCATCGACGGCGGCGTCGGCCACTTCGCCGCGATAGAGATCGCTCTTGCCGGCCAGCGGCGGCACCTTCAGCGGCGACCACGCCCAGACGGCGCCCGCGTCCATCTCGGCCACGGCCTCGAGCACGGTGACGCCCCAGCTTTCCACGCCGCCCTGCAGCGTCCAGTCGAGCGACGAGGGCCCCCGGTCGCCCGGCGGGCCAGGATGCACGATCAGGCAGGTGTTGGTGCTCCAGATGTCCTCGGGAATCGCGCTGGTCAGCATCGGCGCCACGATGAGCTGGGGCGCATGCGCCCGCACGGCTTCGCGCAGATCGTCGTCGTTGCCGAGGGCCAGCACCACGCCGACGGTGTGGCCGCGGTCCTGCAGTTCGGCCAGGACCCGTTGCGTCAGGCTGTTGAACGCGCTTGCGACAAGCAGGATGTGCATCTGACGGCCCCGGTAATGTCGGTGACGAAATGTCAATTAATGTCAAAAATGTATCTGCATCCTTTGTTTTGGATAAGTTGATCGAAAGTTTGCATCCGGACAAATCCCACCCGCCGCAACCCGCCTCCCGCAGCCTCGATCGTCAATACTCCGG
The DNA here is from genome assembly GCF_003952185.1 of Variovorax sp. 679. GTDB lineage: Bacteria > Pseudomonadota > Gammaproteobacteria > Burkholderiales > Burkholderiaceae_C > Variovorax. The sequence goes on from NZ_RXFS01000001.1 coordinate 726,445, forward strand.
CATGCGCAATTCCCCCCAGCGGCTGGCCCTGCTGCACCGCCTCGCACTCCTGGACACATCGCCGCAACGCGTGTTCGACGACCTCACCCGAACCCTGTCGACCAGCTTCGGCGTGCCGGTTTCGATGGTGAATCTGCTCGATGAAAAGCGGGACTGGTTCCTGTCCTGCCTGGGCCTTCCGGCGTCCGAATCGCCCGCCGAGACCTCTTTCTGCGAGGTTTTCTTTCGCTCGGACGACGCCTTCCTGGTAGCGGAAGACACGACGCGCCACCCGGCCTTTGCGGACCATCCCCTGGTGAAAGGGCCGCCGCACGTGCGCTTCTACGCGGCGAGCCGGCTGGTGCTGAACGGGCAGACCGTGGGCACCCTGTGCGCCTACGACTTCAAGCCACGGCAGCTGTCGCCGGAAAAGGTGGCCGAACTGCAGGCGCTGGCGGCCGCGGCCATGGAACTGCTGCAGCGGCGGTTCGACGAGCAGGCGGCGGAAGGAAACGCTGCCAGTCCTCGGGGTCGATAGCGGCAGCTACGGCGCTTCGGTTCCCCGGTCGGGCGAAGAGCCGCTGCGCACCACGCGCTGGTCGTCGTTGAGCGTGGCGGTGAAGACCATGGCCGAGTTCGGCGGCTGCACCCATCGCCACTCCCATTCGGTCTCGCGCTTGAGCGCATAGGGAGTGACCTTGGCGGGCTTGCCCAGCATCTTGCGGAGGTCTTCCATCATCATCCCGGGCTGCACTTTCGCGAAGTTCTCGGGGGTGAGCACCTGGCGCAGCGCGCTCATCTTGCCGTCGGGGCCGATGGTGATCATGTAGTTCTTCTGGCCCGCGGGCTGGCGGTTGTACTCGAACACGCGGCCGCCGTTCGGCGCGTCCCAGACGTTCTCGGGCTGGCCGAAACGCGCGCGCACGTCGGCCTCCGTCGATACGCCCTCCTCCAGCTCGGAGATGTTCTTCGAGTCGCAGGCCGCGAGCCCGATCACCGCCGCCAGGAGCCCCGTTGCCATGCCGATCCGCCATCCCTGAATTCGCTTCATGTCGTCCCCGGTAAAATTCGCGCCAACAAAGGTCCAGTCTATGTCCATCTTCCGCCGCCCCCACTACACCTCCGAGATCACGAACTTCATCGAGGAGATGAAGGAAAAGAAGCCGACGCTGGAGGCCGAACAGCGCGCCGGCCGCGCCCTCCTCTGGGACAAGCACCTCGACCGCGGCCTGCTCGAGGAGTACAGCGAAGCCCGCGTACCGATGCAGCCGTACGTCTACCAGACCCAGGCCAAGTAAATCCGCTGATGCCGAATTGGCAGCACGCACCCGTCCGCATTGCGCTGACCGCTATTGAAACGATAGCAACAGCCCAATGAAGAGCGACGAGGACAACGGCACGCTGGTGGTCGACATGCCCGAGGTGGTCGATCAGGTCGCGCTCGCGAGGCTCTATGGCGAGCCGCTGTTCGCGATGCCGAAGGACCTGTACATCCCGCCCGAGGCGCTGCAGGTGTTCCTGGAGGCCTTCGAGGGCCCGCTGGACCTGCTGCTCTACCTGATCCGCAAGCAGAACTTCAACATCCTCGACATCCCGATGGCGGGGCTCACGCGGCAGTACCTGAGCTACGTCGACGAGATCCGCCAGACGAACCTCGAACTCGCGGCCGAGTATTTGCTGATGGCCGCGATGCTGATCGAGATCAAGTCGCGCATGCTGCTGCCGCCCAAGAAGGTGGCCGACGGCGAAGAGGCCGAAGACCCGCGCGCCGAGCTCGTGCGCCGCCTGCTCGAGTACGAGCAGACCAAGCTGCAGGCGGCAGCCATCAGCGCCATGCCGACCTACGGCCGCGACTTCTGGAAGGCGCAGGTCTACATCGAGCAGTCGCTGAAGCCGCGCTTTCCCGACGTGGACGTGATCGAGCTGCGCGACGCCTGGGCCGACATCATGAAGCGCGCCAAGCTCGTGCAGCATCACAAGATCTCGCGCGAGGAACTCAACGTGCGCGAGCACATGAGCATCGTGCTGCGCCACCTGCAGGGACAGCGCTTCGTCGAGTTCGAGAAGCTGTTCGACGTGTCGCGCGGCGTGCCGGTGCTGATCGTCACCTTCATCGCGATGCTGGAGCTCGCGAAGGAGACGCTGATCGACATCACGCAGGCTGAAGCCTTCGCTCCCATCTACGTCAGATTGGCCTATTCGCCGGCCTGACCCTAACCAGCCCCCATACCCAGTGACTTCCGCCGTGCGCGATTTCGACGTCCTCATCGTCGGCAGCGGCCTCGCCGGCCTCTCGGCGGCGCTGCACCTGGCGCCCACGCACCGCGTGGCCGTACTGACCAAGCGCGCGCTGAACGACGGCTCCAGCGCCTGGGCGCAGGGCGGCATCGCGGCGGTGCTGGCGGCGGGCGACAGCTTCGACGCGCACGTCGAAGACACGCTGGTGGCCGGCGCCGGCCTGTGCGACCCCGAGGCCACGCGCTTCGTGGTCGAGCATGCGCCCGAGGCCATCGGCTGGCTGCGCGAGCTGGGCGTGCCGTTCTCGGAAGAAGATGGCGACCTCCACCTGACGCGCGAAGGCGGCCACAGCCAGCGCCGCATCGTGCACGTGACCGACGCCACCGGCGCAGCCGTGCAGCAGGTGCTGATCGAGCGCGTGCGGCGCACGCCGAACATCACGCTTTTCGAGCACCACACGCTGGTCGACCTGATCACCGGCCCCAAGCTCGGGCTGGAAGACCCGGCCTGCCTGGGCCTCTACGCGCTCGACGACGAAACCGACGAGGTGCTGGCCTTCCGCGCCCCGCACACCATCCTGGCCACGGGCGGTGCGGGCAAGGTGTACCTGTACACCACCAACCCCGACACGGCCACCGGCGACGGCATCGCCGCCGCGTGGCGCGCGGGCTGCCGGGTGTCGAACATGGAGTTCATCCAGTTTCACCCGACCTGCCTGTACCACCCGCACGCCAAATCGTTCCTGATCAGCGAGGCGGTGCGCGGCGAAGGCGGGTTGCTGAAGTTGCCCGAATCGGCGGGGGGCACCCGCTTCATGCCGAAGCACGACGCACGCGCCGAACTCGCGCCGCGCGACGTGGTCGCCCGCGCCATCGACTTCGAGATGAAGAAGCACGGCCTCGACTGCGTGTACCTCGACATCTCGCACCAGCCGGCCGCGTTCCTGAAGGAGCACTTCCCCAACATCCTGGCGCGCTGCCTGGAGCTGGGCATCGACATCACGCGCGAGCCGATTCCCGTGGTGCCGGCCGCGCACTACACCTGCGGCGGCGTGCTCAGCGACCTGAACGGGCGCACCGACATCCCGGGCCTCTACGCCATCGGCGAGACCGCCTGCACCGGCCTGCACGGCGCGAACCGGCTGGCCAGCAACTCGCTGGTCGAGTGCATGGTGTTCGCGCGCGCCGCCGCGGGGGCCATCGCCTCGGCGCCGGTGCGCGAACGTGCCGAACTGCCCGCCTGGGACGACAGCCGCGTCACCGACGCCGACGAAGCCGTGGTCATCTCTCACAACTGGGACGAGCTGCGCCGCTTCATGTGGGACTACGTCGGCATCGTGCGCACCAACAAGCGCCTGGAGCGCGCGAGCCACCGCATCGCGCTGCTGCAGGCCGAGATCCAGGAGTTCTACGCGAACTTCCACGTCACGCGCGACCTGCTCGAGCTGCGCAACCTGGTACAGGTGGCCGAGCTGATCGTTCGTTCCGCGCAGGCCCGCCACGAGAGCCGTGGCCTGCATTTCAGCCGCGACTATCCTTCGCTCGCCGAGCCCACCGCGCCCACGGTGCTGGTGCCGCCGGACGACCGCTAGCCCTACCCGCTTCGTTTTCTTCACTCAAGGATGCCCGGCCACCGACGCCCGCAGGGAGAAACCCAACCATGTCGAACCCCACGCCCACCACCGCCATGACGGAAGCACCGCCGGCCTCGCCCTACGGCACCCTGCCTCCGGCCTCCCCGCCCGCGTCGCGCAAGCCCGTGAGCCTGCCGCGCCTGGCCGACATGCATGCGCGCGGCGAGAAGATCGCGATGCTGACGGCCTACGACGCCACCTTCGCGGCCATGGCCGACGCGGCCGGCGTCGACTGCCTGCTCGTCGGCGATTCGCTCGGCATGGTCTGCCAGGGCCTGAACAGCACGGTGGGCGTGAGCCTGGACACCATGCGCTATCACACCGACAGCGTCTCGCGCGGCCTGCGCCGCGTGCAGGGCACGGCCTGGCTCATTGCCGACCTGCCCTTCGGCAGCTACCAGGAATCGCGCGAACAGGCGCTGCGCAGCGCCACGGTGCTGATGCAGGCCGGCGCGCACATGGTCAAGCTCGAAGGCGGCGGCTGGACCACCGAGACCGTGCGCTTCCTGGTCGAGCGCGGCATTCCGGTGTGCGCCCACCTCGGGCTGACGCCGCAGACGGTGCACGCGCTGGGCGGCTACCGCGTGCAGGGCAAGGGCGACACCGCCGGCGCGCTGCTGAAGCAGCAGGCCCACGCGCTGCAGGACGCGGGCGCCGCGATGCTGGTGCTCGAAATGGTGCCGGCCGCGCTGGCCGCTGAGCTCACAGCCGAGCTGAAGCACTGCGCCACCATCGGCATCGGTGCCGGCAAGGCCACCGCCGGACAGGTGCTCGTGCTGCACGACATGCTGGGCATCAACCTCGGAAAGATGCCGAAGTTCGTGCGCAACTTCATGGCCGACGCGCCGGGCGTGCTGCCCGCGCTCAAGGCCTACGTTCAGGCCGTCAAGGACGGCAGCTTCCCCGACGACCGACTCCACGCCTGGTAAGGAAGGAAACCCTTATGCACATCGCACACACCATCGACGACCTGCGCAGCCACCTCGCCGACTTCAAGCGCCCCGCCTTCGTCCCGACCATGGGCAACCTGCACGAAGGCCACCTGGCCCTCGTGAAGCAGGCCAGGCCGCTGGGCGACGTGACCGTGGCCAGCATCTTCGTGAACCGCCTGCAGTTCCTGCCGCACGAAGACTTCGACACCTATCCGCGCACCTGGGACAGCGACTGCGAGAAGCTGCGCGCCGCCGGCTGCGACGTGCTGTTCGCGCCCGACGAGAAGGCCCTCTACCCCGAGCCCCAGACCTGCAAGGTGCACCCCGACCCGGCGCTGGCCGACATCCTCGAAGGGCACTTTCGCCCCGGCTTCTTCATCGGCGTGTGCACGGTGGTGATGAAGCTCTTCCAGTGCGTGCAGCCGCGCGTGGCGGTGTTCGGCAAGAAGGACTACCAGCAGCTGATGATGATCCGGCACATGGTCCGGCAGTTCGCGCTACCCATCGAGATCGTCGGCGGCGAGACCTTCCGCGCCGACGACGGCCTCGCACTGTCGTCGCGCAACGGCTACCTGAGCGAGAGCGAGCGCGCCGAGGCCGTACAGCTGTCGAAGGCGCTGAAGGCGATGGCCGAGGCGGTGCGCTCGGGCGAGCGCGACCTGTCGGCCATCGAGGCGCGGGCCATGCAGGCGTTGGCCGAACGCGGCTGGAAGCCCGACTACCTCGTGCTGCGCCGCCGCTCCGACCTGCAGGCGCCGGCCGCGGGCGACGCTCTGGTGGCGCTGGCCGCCGCGCGCCTGGGCACCACGAGGCTGATCGACAACCTCGAAATCGAGACGCCGGCCCCATGACCTACAGCGTCAAGGAAATCTTCTACACGCTGCAGGGCGAAGGCGGCCAGGCCGGCATGCCGGCCGTGTTCTGCCGCTTCGCAGGCTGCAACCTCTGGACGGGCCGCGAGGAAGACCGCGCCTCCGCCGTCTGCCGTTTCTGCGACACCGATTTCGTCGGCACCGACGGCACGCTGGGCGGCAAGTTCAAGACCGCCGACCAGCTCGCCGACACCATCGCCGCGCAATGGCCCGCCACCGATGCCGACCACCGGCTGGTGGTGCTGACCGGCGGCGAGCCGCTGCTGCAGGTCGATGCGGCCCTGGTCGACGCGCTGCATGCGCGCCGTTTCCGCATCGCGGTCGAGAGCAACGGCACGGTCGAGGCGCCCGAGGGCATCGACTGGCTGTGCATCAGCCCCAAGGCCGGCGCGCCCTGGGTGCAGCAGCGCGGACAGGAGCTGAAGCTGGTGTGGCCGCAGGGCGAGTTCGACCTTGACACGATGGCACGCACCGGCGAATTCACTCACCGTTTCCTGCAGCCGATGGACGGGCCCGACCGCGTCGCGAACACCGAGCTTTGCATTGCCGAATGCATGAAGCAGCCCGCATGGCGCCTCAGCGTGCAGACGCACAAGATCACCGGCATCCGCTGAGAAAGCGGCCCTTTTCCCTCTGAGTTTCTTTTTGACGATGCGATTCACCATCAGCCAACGCTTTTTCTTCGACGCCGCCCACACGCTGAAGCGCGAGATCGAAGTCGAAGGCAGCCGCCGTATCCACGGCCACACCTATCACGCGGAAGTGTGGCTCGCGGGCGAGCGCAATCCCGTAACGGGCATGGTGATCGACCTGGGCCTGCTGCGCCGCCGCCTGGAAGACGTGCGCGAGCAGCTCGACCACCACCTGCTGGACGACGTGGCGGGACTGCATCCGCCGACGCTGGAGAACCTGTGCGTGTTCATCGCCGATGCGCTGCCCGACCTGCGGCCCTCGCTGGCGCGCGTGAAGGTCTGGCGCGAGGCGCTGGGCGACAGCTGCACGGTCGACTTCTAGCCGCCGCCCGCCCGGCGCCCGCTCAGGCCGCGCCGATGCCGGCGACCAGGCTGCCGGGCGCCTGCCCGTTCTTCAGCCCTGCCGTGAATGCCAGCATCCGGTCGATCGGCACCCGTGCCCGCAGCCCCAATGCCGGATCGACGTGGATCTCTCCGGCGCCCGTCTCCAGCGCGTTGGCCAGCTCCACCAGCCCGTTCATCGCCATCCATGGGCAATGCGCGCAGCTCTTGCAGGTGCCGCCGTTGCCGGCCGTGGGCGCCTCGATGAAAACCTTGCCGGGGTTCAGCGTGCGCAGCTTGTGCAGCATGCCGCTGTCGGTGGCGACGATGAATTCGCTGGCGTCCATGCGCTGCGCCGCGTTCAGGATGGCCGAGGTGGAGCCCACCGCATCCGCCAGCGCGATCACGTCCGAGGGCGACTCCGGATGCACCAGCACCTTGGCTTTCGGGTGCTCCTTCATGAGCAGTTCGAGCTCCAGCGCCTTGAACTCGTCGTGCACGATGCACGCGCCGTTCCAGCTGACCATGTCCGCGCCGGTCTGGCGCTGGATGTAGTCGCCCAGGTGGCGGTCGGGGCCCCAGAGGATCTTCTGCCCCGCCGCATGCAGCGCGTTCACCACGTCGAGCGCGCAGCTGGAGGTGACGAGCCAGTCGGCGCGCGCCTTCACGGCCGCGCTGGTGTTGGCGTAGACGACCACGGTGCGGTCGGGGTGCTGGTCGCAGAAGGCGCTGAACTGGTCGACCGGGCAGCCCAGGTCGAGCGAGCAGTTCGCGTCCAGGTCGGGCATCAGCACGCGCTTCTCGGGCGACAGGATCTTCGAGGTCTCGCCCATGAAGCGCACGCCCGACACCACCAGCGTCTGCGCGGCATGGTCGCGGCCGAAGCGCGCCATTTCGAGCGAATCGCTCACGATGCCGCCGGTTTCCTCGGCGAGGTCCTGCAGGTCGGGGTGCACGTAGAAGTGCGACACCATCACCGCATTGCGGTCGCGCAGCAGGCGGCGGATGCGCTCCTTCAGCGCGACGCGCTCGTGGGGCGAAGGCTCGGGCGGCACGCGCGCCCAGGCGTGGCGGGTGTCGCAGACGGCGCCCGCCTTCGTTTCGGCGGGCTGTTCGTAGTCGACGTCGATGACCGGAGACGACATGGGCGGATCAGCCTTCCTGGAAACGCATCGAGTAGTCGATGGCTTTCACATCCTTGGTCAGCGCACCCACCGAGATGCGGTCTACACCGGTTTCGGCCAGGGCGCGCAGGCCTTCCAGTGTGACGCCGCCGGATATCTCCAGCACGGCCTTGCGGTCTTCGCCGGCCTCGTCGTTGATGCGCACGGCCTCGCGCAGCGTGGGCAGGTCCATGTTGTCGAGCAGCACCATGCGTGCGCCGGCTTCCAGCGCCTCGCGCAGCTGGGCCAGCGTCTCGACCTCGACCTCGACGAATTCGGCTTGCGAAGCCACGGGCGCCACTGCACGCAGGGCCGCGGCCACGCCGCCGGCCGCGGCGATGTGGTTTTCCTTGATGAGCACCGCGTCGTACAGGCCGATGCGGTGGTTCAGGCCGCCGCCGGTGCGCACGGCGTACTTCTGCGCGAGGCGCAGGCCGGGAATGGTCTTGCGGGTGTCGACGATGCGCGCGCGCGTGCCGCGCACGGCGTCGGCGTAGAGGGCGGTCTTGGTGGCGACCGCGCTCAGCAGCTGCAGGAAGTTGAGCGAGGTGCGCTCGGCGGTCAGCAGCGCGCGGGCGGAGCCTTCGATCTCGAGCACGGTCTGGTCGGCCGCGCAGCGCTCGCCTTCGGCGCACAGCCAGTGGATGCGCACCTGCGGATCGAGCTGCCGCAGCGTGGCCTCGACCCAGGGGGCGCCGCAAACGACGGCGGCTTCGCGCGCCAGCACGCGGGCGCGGGCGGTGCGGGCCGGATCGACCAGCGACGCGGTGAGGTCGCCGTCGGCGACGTCTTCCTGCAATGCGCGGGTGGCATCGGACAAGGCCAGCGCGGCCACGGCCGACGCTGAAAAATCAAAGCGAAGGCTCATGGCTCTCTTTGTCTCTGCGTTTTTCTCAGGGGGATTGACGGGGGAACGCCTGCACCGTTTCCGGCACAGGGTCGCGGCCGACGAGGGCCGTCACGGCGTCCTGCGGGCTCACACGGCCATCGAGCAGGGCGACCACGCCTTCGGCGATCGGCATCTCGAGGCCGAGGCCACGAGCGCGCTGCACCACGGTGCGGGCGCAGTAGACGCCCTCGGCGACGTGGCCCAGCGAATCGACGGCCTGTGCCAGCGTGCGGCCCTGCGCCAGCAGCAGGCCGACCTTGCGGTTGCGCGACAGGTCGCCGGTGGAGGTCAGCACCAGATCGCCCAGGCCCGAAAGGCCCATGAAGGTCTCGGCGCGGGCGCCGAGTGCAAGGCCGAAACGCGTCATTTCGGCGAGGCCGCGGGTAATGAGCGCCGCGCGGGCGTTGAGCCCGAGCGCGAGGCCGTCGCACAGTCCGGTGGCGATGGCCAGCACGTTCTTGACCGCGCCGCCCACTTCCACGCCGACGATGTCCTCGTTGGCGTAGACGCGCAGCGCAGGGCCGTGGAAGGCGTCGACCAGCATGTCGCGCACGGCGGCGTGCGGGCTGGCGGCCACCAGCGCGGTCGGCCGCCCTTCGGCGACTTCCTGCGCGAAGCTCGGGCCGCTGAGCACGCCCGCTCTCAAATCAGGAGCAACCTGGGCCCAGATTTCGTGGGCCAGCAGGCCGAAGGATACGGGTGAGGATGCATCGAGCGCAGGCTCGACGCCCTTGCACAGCCACGCCACCGCCGCGGTCGTGCCACGCAGTGCGACGAGTTGTTCGCGCAGGGCGGCCATGGGGGTGGCCACGATGACCAGGTCGGCACCGGCCTGTGCCTGGGCGATGTCGCCCGCGCGCACGGCCAGCGAGGCCGGCAGGGCCAGCCCGGGCAGGTAGCGGGTGTTTTCGCGCGCGGCCGACATGGCGTCGGCCTGGGCGGCGTCGCGCGCCCAGAGCGTGACCTCGTGGCGGGCCGCCGCGTTGACGGCGACTGCCGTGCCCCAGGCACCGGCGCCATGAACGCAGATCTTCATCGGCGTTGGCGGCTGCTACGGCGTTGGGCCGTCTTACTGTGCCAGCGAGGGCGCGGCCTGGCCGGCGGCTTGCGCCTGCTGCTGCTCGTACATCGCCTGGAAGTTGATTTCGGCGAGGTGCACGGGCGGGAAGCCGCCGCGCTGGATTACGTCGGCCACGTTGCCGCGCAGGTACGGGTAGACGATCTGGGGGCAGGCGATGCCGAGGATGGCGCCCATCTGCTCTTCCGGCAGGTGGCGGATCTCGAAGATGCCGGCCTGCTTGGCTTCGACCAGGAACACGGTCTTGTCACCGATCTTGGTCTGCACGGTGGCCGACACGGTGATCTCGAAGATGCCTTCGGCCACGGGCTGGGCGTCCACGCCGAGCTGGATGTCGACGGTAGGCTGTTCCTGCTCCAGCAGGATCGCGGGCGAGTTGGGTTGTTCGAGCGACAGATCCTTGAGGTAGACGCGCTGGATCTGGAACACGGGATCTTGGGCTTGCTGGTCGGCCATGGCTGAACTTTCGAGGATCAAAACAATGCCCGCCGGGGAGAGGTTCCCGCAGCGGGCTGCAGATGGATGAGCTGAAGATTATCGCCCGGTCACAAGACGGTTCCGGGCGCGATGTGTTTCAGGCGCCCTGCAGCAGCGGGACGAGGCCGCCGCGGCTGTCGAGTGCCATCAGGTCGTCGCAGCCGCCCACGTGGGTGTCGCCGATGAAGATCTGCGGCACCGTGCGGCGCTGGGTGATTTCCATCATGGTGTTGCGGGCCTGGGGGTCGGTGTCGATGCGGATTTCTTCGATCTGCTCGACGCCCTTGGACTTCAGGATCTGTTTCGCACGCGTGCAGTAAGGGCAAACGGCGGTGGTGTACATCTTGACTGCTTGCATACGCTCTATCTCAGGGGGCCTCAGGCTTTTTCAACCGGCAGGTTAGCGTCTTTCCAGGCCTTGAGCCCGCCGGCCACCGCTTGGGCCTGCTCGTAGCCCAGCTTCTTGGCCATGGCCACGGCGCGCTGGGCGCGGGCGCCGGTGGCGCACACCAGCAGCAGCGGCACGTTCTTGTTCTTGACCGCGCCAGCGAGCTTTTCCTCGAGCTGGTTCAGGGGGACGTTCTTGGCGCCGATCATGTGGCCGGTGGCGAATTCTTCCGGTTCGCGCACGTCGACCAGCACCGCGCGCTCGCGGTTGATGAGCTGCACGGCACCCTGCGCCGTGAGCGTTCCGCCGCCCGCCCCCCGCACCAGCGGCCAGGCCAGCATGGCACCCGAGCTGAGCGCGATCAGGATCAGCATCCAGTTCGCGGTGACGAATTCGATCAATTTCACGGGGGTTCCTTGAATGGCAAACCGGGGATTTTAGAATGCGAGGTTTCGCAAGCGCAGCCAAAGGCCTCCCACATGCACAAACTGGTATTGATCCGTCACGGCGAATCCACCTGGAATCTCGAAAACCGCTTCACCGGATGGACCGACGTCGACCTGACCGAAACCGGCGTGGAACAGGCAAAGCAGGCCGGCCGGCTGCTCAAGGCCGAAGGCTACGACTTCGACGTCGCCTACACGAGCGTGCTCAAGCGCGCCACCCGCACCCTGTGGCACACGCTCGACGAACTCGACCGCACCTGGCTGCCGGTGGTGCATTCCTGGCGCCTGAACGAGCGCCACTACGGCGGCCTGCAGGGCCTGAACAAGGCCGAAACCGCCAAGAAATACGGTGACGAGCAGGTGCTGGTCTGGCGCCGCAGCTACGGCACCCCGCCCCCGCCGCTGGAAGCCGACGACCCGCGCAGCGAGCGCGGCGACGTGCGCTACGCCAAGCTGTCGCCCGAGCAGATCCCGCTGACCGAGTGCCTGAAGGACACGGTCGCGCGCGTGCTGCCCTTCTGGAACGAATCGATGGCGCCGGCCATCCGCACCGGGCGCCGCCTGGTGGTGGCGGCCCACGGCAACTCGATCCGGGCGCTGGTGAAGTACCTCGACGGCATCTCGGACGACGCCATCGTCGGTCTGAACATCCCGAACGGCATTCCGCTGGTCTACGAGCTCGACGACGACCTCAAGCCCCTGCGCCACTACTACCTCGGCGATGCCGCGGCAGCCGAACAGGCCGCCGCCGCGGTGGCGTCGCAGGGCAAGGGCTGAAAAAGGCCGGTAAAGACCGCTTCAAAGCCCCCGTCCGGCACTCCACCCGTGGAACCCCGGCAAACAAATTGCTTCCAAGCTGTGTATATTGGACTGACAGCCGCCGACAAGGACAACCACTCATGATGGGCCAGAAATTGAAGATCACAGGCTGGGTCGCCGCCGGCGCCGTTGCAGGCGTCCTGACCACCGTCTCGCTGCAGACAGTCGCGCGCGGCTCGCTCGCGCCGCTGCCACTCGAGGAACTGCAGCAACTCGCCGCCGTCTTCGGCATGGTCAAGAGCGACTACGTCGAGCCGGTCGACGAGAAGAAGCTCATCTCCGACGCCATTTCGGGCATGGTTGCCGGGCTCGATCCGCATTCCCAGTACTTCGACAAGAAGTCCTTCAAGGAATTCAGGGAAGGCACCACCGGCCGCTTCGTCGGCGTGGGCATCGAGATTTCCCAGGAAGACGGCCTGATCAAGGTCGTCTCGCCCATCGAGGGCTCCCCGGCATTCCGCGCCGGCCTGAAGCCCAATGACCTGATCACCAAGATCGACGACACCGCCGTGCGCGGCCTGTCGCTGAACGAGGCGGTCAAGCGCATGCGCGGCGAAGCCAACACCAAGGTGCTGCTGACCATCTTCCGCAAGGACGAGAGCCGCACCTTCCCCGTGACGATCACGCGCGAGGAAATCCGCACGCAATCGGTCCGCGGCAAGATGATGGAGCCGGGCTACGGCTGGATCCGCCTGTCCCAGTTCCAGGAACGCACCGTCGACGACTTCGTCAAGAAGATCGACGAGCTGTACAAGGAAGACCCGAACCTCAAGGGCCTGGTGCTCGACCTGCGCAACGACCCGGGCGGCCTGCTCGACGCGGCGGTGGCGGTGTCGTCTGCCTTCCTGCCCGAGAACGTCACGGTGGTCACCACCGACGGCCAGCTGGCCGAAAGCAAGTCGGTCTACAAGGCGGCGCCGGAGTTCTACCAGCGCCGTTCGGGCAGCGACCCGCTGCGCAGCCTGCCGGCCGCGCTCAAGACCGTGCCGCTGGTGGTGCTGGTGAACGAAGGCTCGGCCTCGGCCAGCGAAATCGTCGCCGGCGCGCTGCAGGACCACAAGCGCGCCACCATCATGGGCAGCCAGACCTTCGGCAAGGGCTCGGTGCAGACGGTGCGCCCGCTCGGCCCCGATACGGGCCTGAAGATCACCACCGCGCGCTACTACACGCCAAGCGGCACCTCGATCCAGGCCAAGGGCATCGTGCCCAACGTGCTGGTCGACGAGAGCGCCGAGGGCAGCCCCTTCGCCGCCCTGCGCATGCGCGAGGCCGACCTCGAGAAGCACCTGGCCAGCGGCCAGGGTCCCGAAGTCAAGGATCCGGAACGCGAAAAGGCACGCGACGAAGCCCGCAAGCGCCTCGAGGAAGAAGCCAAGAAGCCGCCGCAGGACCGCAAGGTGCCCGAGTTCGGCACCGACAAGGACTTCCCGCTCGTTCAGGCGCTCAACCGCCTGAAGGGTCAGCCGGTGCTTGTCAGCAAGACGCAGGTCATCGTCGACAACAAGGAAGAGAAGAAGGAAAACTGAGCCCGGTGGCGCATGGAAGATAGCGAGCTGCTGCGCTATTCGCGCCACATCCTTCTCGAAGAGTTCGGCATCGACGGCCAAGCCCGCGTCAGTGCCGGACGGGTTCTCGTCATAGGCGCCGGCGGGCTGGGCTCGCCGGTGGCCCTGTACCTCGCGGCAGCGGGCGTCGGCCGCATCACGCTGGTCGACGACGACGAAGTCGACCTCACCAACCTCCAGCGCCAGGTCGCCCACACCCACGGGCGCGTCGGCCTGCCCAAGGTCGAATCCGCCGCGCAGGCCATGCGCGACATCAACCCCGACATCGCCATCGAAACCCACGCGCTGCGCGCCGACGAGGCGCTGCTGTCGCGCCTGGTCGCGCAGGCCGACGTCGTGGTCGATTGCTGCGACAACTTCGCCACCCGGCAGGCCGTCAACCGCGCCTGCGTCGCCCATGCGAAGCCGCTGGTGGCGGGCGCGGCGATCCGCTTCGACGGCCAGCTGAGCGTCTACGACACCCGCGACGACGCCTCGCCCTGCTACGCCTGCCTGTTCCCGCCCGATGCGGACTTCGAGGAAACGCGCTGCGCGGTGCTGGGCGTGTTCGGTCCCGTGGTGGGCACCATCGGCACGCTGCAGGCCAGCGAGGCGCTGAAGCTGCTGGCCGGCATCGGCCCGTCGCTGGCAGGCAGGCTGCTGATGTTCGACGGACGCAGCACCTCCTTCGACACGCTGCGGGTCGCACGCGACCCGCACTGCAGCGTCTGCGCGCAGCGCGCGGCTCCTGCCTCGGCCCTCTAGGAAGGCTGGGAAGGCTGCTTCGCGGCTTTTGCACGGGCGGCGCCGCTGGCCGCAGCTCCCGCAGTGGGCTTGTTGGCCTGTGCCAGCACGCCCTTGCAGTTTGAATCCTCCCCCGGACCGGTCTCGATGGTCGCCGCCAGCGCCAGCAGCGGATTGATGGCGCCCAGCGCCAGCGCGGCCAGCCCGCGCCCGGCAAGGGGCGCGATCTCGAGGCCGCCCTTCGGATCGGCGAAAGTGCCGCTCACCACGAGCGGCGTGCGGATCGACAGGATGCTCTTGCTCTTGGGCTCCGGACGGACCACGAAGTCCAGCCCCTCGGTCGCCAGGTTGGCCTGGCCGGTGGCAATGAAGACGGCGTTGGTGGTGTCCACCACCAGCGTGCGCCCCGTCATCAGCCCCTTGTTCACGTCGAAGGCCAGCGCCGCGCAGCGCAGTTCGACGTTGCGGTCGCCGCGCAGCATGAACTTGATGATGTCGCCGCCCACCAGCGTGGCGAACACCGGAATCAGGTTGCCGAACTGGCCGCGCCCCGAAATGACCGCCACGTCGCCCGACACGCCCCCGAGCCAGTTGGCCACGGTGCTGCCCGAGCCCGAGAGATTGATGCGCCCGTCCAGCCGCCCCACGCTGTTGCCCGTGGTTTCGAGCTTCGGGAACAGGCGGGCCAGCTGCATTCCCCGCGCGTCGAGCGAGGCGCGGATGTCCGCCGGTTTCTTCGAGCCGTCGATGCGGATCGCGCCGCCCAGCCTGCCGCCGGCAACGCCCAGCTCGAGCGGGTCGAGCGTGAGCACGCCCTCGGCCAGCTTCACCTGGACGCTGCCGCGTTCGAGCGGCACCTCGCGCACGTTGCGGATGCGGTCCGCCGTGTATTTCACGTCGGCGTTCATGGCGCGCAGGCGCTCGAAGTCGAGCGGCACGGCAGGCAGCACCTTGCCGCCGGGGCGCTTGACCTGGGCGACAGTGGGCGGCGGCGCCACGCCCTCCACGGTGGCGGCGGTGCGCGCCGTGGGCGGCAGGCCGATGAGCGGGCCCAGGTCGTCCATGTCCATCACGCGCGAGCGCAGGTCGCCCGCCAGGTGCGGCAGCTTGCCGGCCTGGTCGAAGCGCATGTCGCCGGCGATGTCGGACAGGCCCAGCCTGCCCTTGAGGCCGGTGGCCTCCCACAGCTTGCCGCGCTTGTCCAGCTTGCCGCTCACGATGTAGGGCGAGGTCTGCGGCAGCGCGATGCCCAGCAGCGGGAACAGGGCGCCCAGCGTCTGGCCCTTGATCTCGAACTTCGCGTCGATGCCGTCGAGCCCCGCCAGCCGCGCCACGGTGCCGGTCGCCTTCAGCTGGGTCTGGCCGGCGGCCGCGCTGATCTCCAGCGGAAAGGGCGACGCGCCGGTGGCGCCGATCTGCAGCACGTTGCCGGTGCGCCCGCTGGCTGTCAGCGGCTGCCCCTTGTAGCGGCCCTTGATGCGGTAGCTCAGCGGCATCTCGCCGCGGCTGCTGTCGTAGCTCAGGTCGGCGTGCAGATCGACGCCCAGGTGCTTGGCGAGGAAATCGACCGCGCCGGTGTCGACCTGCACGAGGCCGATGGTGGGCACGGTGCCGCCCTCGGAGGTGTCCTTGCCGAGCGCCCAGGTGCGGCGGCCGTCGGCTTCCATCTGCAGCCCCACCGAGGGCGAGAAGAGCGCGAGCCGCGGGATGTCGACCTTGCCGGAGACCAGCGGCCAGATGCGGATGTCGAACTCGGCACGGTCCGCCTTGACCAGGTAGGGGTCGCGCGCCCACGAGGGGTTGGCGAACTCGAGGCCGTCGAAGCTGACGGTGGCCTGCCGCCACCCGAGCCCCACGTCGAGCCGCCTCGTGATCTCGAACTTGCGCCCGGTCTTCTCGCTGACGTAGCGGTTGACGGGCTCGCGCAGCACGTCCCACGGGAAGAAGGCGAGCCCGACGGCCAATGCGACGAACAGCAGCACGACGCCGGCCAGCAGCTTCTGCCAGAGCGGCCGGCGGCGCGGGATGTCGTTCGTCGTCTCGTTCTTTTCCATGGGTTCCTTGTAACTCCGGTAATGGGCTTGCCCCGGTCGGCGGCGGGCCGCAGAAACCGTGAGGCATTGCCTACGAAACGCTTCGCAGGCGGCTTGGCGGATGCATGCGTCGGAACCCGCCTACAACAGCCACACGCCGAAGCTTGCATGATGCGCAACGGAAACGCCTCACAGTTCGTCTACAGGCATTTCCTGCCAACGGGCGCGCTGCGAATGCGCCTGCCCAACCTCGGAGGAAGAGCGGTTCGGCATGGACTCCAGATTGCAGACCTATGTTGTCGAAGACAACCTCACGATCCGTGAAAACCTCATTGGCACGCTGGAAGAACTCACCTGCTCCACCGTCGTCGGCTTCGCCGAAACCGAAAGCGGTGCACGCGCATGGCTGCTCGGCCACGACGGCGAGTGGGATCTCGTCATCGTCGATCTCTTCCTCAAGCAGGGCAGCGGCCTGGGCGTGCTCCAGGCCTGCCAGGCCCGCAAGCCGGTGCAGAAGGTGGTGGTGCTCAGCAACTACGCCACGCCCGACATCCGGAGGCGCTGCGCGGAGTTCGGAGTCGACGCGGTATTCGACAAGTCGAACGAGATCGACGCGCTGGTCGAGTTCTGCCTGGTCCAGGCACGCGACCGGGCCTCGCGCTCCGCGCCCGGTGCGGGCTGAGCCAAAAGAAGGAGGGGCCGCATCGGGCCCCTTCCCCGCCAGCCGGCCGGCTTCAGTCGATCAGCTTGTTCTTCAGCGCGTAGTACGTGAGGTCGCTGTTGGAGGAGAGATTCATCTTCTCCATCAGGCGCGTGCGGTAGGTGCTCACGGTCTTCACGGAAAGCGACAGCGTCTTGGCGATGTCGCCGGCGGTCTCGCCCTTGGCGAGCTTCAGGAACACCTGGAACTCGCGCTCCGAGAGCTGCTCGTGCGGCGCGGCGTCGTCCTTGCGGTCGAGCTGGCGGGCCAGCAGTTCGGCCACAGCGGGCGTGATGTAGCGGCGGCCCAGCGAGATGGTGCGGATGGCGTTGACGATCTCGATGGGATCGCATTCCTTGTTGAGGTAGCCGCTCGCGCCCTGGCGGATCAGGTTCATCGCGTAGTGCTCTTCGGGGTAGCCGCTCAGGATCAGGATGCCCACGTCCGGCGCCTTGGCGCGGATCATGGCGAGCGCATCGATACCGCTTTGCCCGGGCATCGAAAGGTCCATGACCAGCACATCCAGCTCCGTGGTGCGCACCAGTTCGATGGCTTCGCGGCCGCTGGCTGCCTCGCCCGCCACGCGCAGGTCCACGTGCTCGGAGAAGAACTGCCGGAGGCCCGATCGCACGATGGCGTGGTCGTCCACAATTCCGATTTTGATCATCTGTTACTTTCGTCGATGTGTTGCGTACGCGGGCGTCGCAACCTGCCTGGTCCCTGATTGTTATCAATTATTCACGAACTTGCGTCCAAGCAACCCTGAAAGTGTCATGCACTGGTTAGCCCCTCCAAGAATGGCCGTGAGCCTGCTGCTTGCGGCCCTGGCCGCGCTGGCCCTCGTCGGCATCAACGAGGCCGGCTACCGGCAGTCCACCCGCGCCCTTGCCGACATCGACGAGGCGCAGCAGGTGCGGGGCACGCTCAACCAGATACTGCAGAACATGCTGGATGCCGAAACCGGCCAGAGGGGCTACCTGCTGACCGGCGAGGCGAGCTATAGAAAACCCTACGACGACGCGGTCAAGCATGTCGACGGCCACCTCGCCACGCTGCGCCGGTTGTATGCCGGCCGCCCGACCGAGCTCACCCAGCTGGCCGAACTGTCGAAGCACGTGCTGCGCAAGGTCGCCGAAATGGACATGAGCGTGCGCCTGCGCCAGGACGGCAAGGACGACGCCTGGAAGTTCGTCATCACGACCGACGTGGGCCAGGAAGAGATGGAGGCCATCCGCGCGACGGCGGGCGAGCTGGTGAAGATCAGCAACAGCACCCTGAGCCTGAGCCAGGCGCAGGTGCTGCGCTCGCTGCAGCTGGCGCGCGTCGGCACCGCCGTCGTGGCGCTGGCCGCGCTGCTCGCCTTCTTCCTCTACCTGCGCCAGACGCACGCGCTGCGCTCCATCGGCGAGCGCCAGCAGGAGGCGCTGCAACGCGAGCGCAACGCGCTGGAAGACGAGGTGCGCGAGCGCACCGCCTCGCTGGCCGAACTGGCCACCCACCTGCAGGACGTGCGCGAGACCGAGCGCGGCTTTCTCGCGCGCGAGCTGCACGACGAGCTGGGTTCGCTGCTCACCGCCGCCAAGCTCGACGTGGCACGGCTCAAGTCGCGCCTGGCCGACACACCCGACGCGATCCAGCGGCTGCAGCACCTGACCGAGCTGCTCAACAGCGGCATCGCGCTCAAGCGCCGGATCATCGAAGACCTCAGGCCGTCGTCGCTGGCCAACCTGGGGCTGGTCGCGTCGCTGGAGATCCTGGGACGCGAGTTCGGGGAGCGCTCGGGCCTTCGGGTGGAAATGGTGCTGGAGCCGGTGAGCATGGACGAATCGCGCCAGCTCACCATCTACCGCATGGTGCAGGAAAGCCTCACCAACATCGGCAAGTACGCCGAGGCCAGCGAAGCCACCATCGTGCTGAAGAACTACGAGAACCACGTGGTGGTGGAAGTCGCGGACAACGGCAAGGGCTTCGACACGCAGCGCATGCGGCCGTCGACCCACGGCCTCGCGGGCATGCGGCACCGGGTGGAGGCGGCGCGCGGCAGGCTCACGGTCTCGTCGGCGCCGGGCAAGGGCACGCGGCTGAGCGCCATGCTCCCGGTCGTCAAGCCTGCTGCGGCCTGATTCCCCTGCGAAGGCGGCACTTCCGCACACACCGCCGCCGGGCGACTCGGCCATCTCCTACGCACCCCAACCCCGGCCGCTGACAGGTCTGGCGCCGGCCCCCGCTTAAGGTTGCTCCTGTGCCATCCGGCTGTTGCCCTTCGGGGTTGCCGGATGCGCCGTTCCGATGTTCTTCAAGACAGCGAGGCAAGCCTCGAAGGAGTTCCACATGCTGCATTACGCCGTGGTGTTTCTGGTCATCGCCCTGATCGCGGCCCTGTTCGGGTTCGGCGGCATCGCCGCCAGCGCGGTAGGCATCGCCAAGATCCTTTTCGTGATCTTCGTGATCCTCGCGATCGCGAGCTTCCTTGCCGGCTTGCTACGACGCAAGTAGCGTCGTTACGATCAACAGGCTTGCGCATTTCATTTTTCCGGAAAGGACCTTCACATGAACACGACGACCAAGACCCCCTCGCAACTCGCCGAAGACGCGCGCCAGACCGCCCGCGAAGCGGTCGAGACGACCCGCGCCTATGCACAGAACGCGGTGAATGCGGCGGGCGAAAAGGTCCGCGACCTGCAGCGCGATTCCGAACCGGCCGTCGAGCAACTGGCAGCCCGCGTGCAGCAAGCCGTTCAGCGCGGCCTGGACGCCGCGTCCACCACCGGGGCGCGCGCGCAGCGCCGCATCGAGCAGGCCGCCGACGTCACCGGCCGCTACATCTCCGACCAGCCGGTGCGCTCGGTGCTGCTGGCCGCGGCCGCCGGTGCCGCCATCACGGCGCTCATCGTGCTGGCAAGCCGCCGCAGCCGGGACGACTACTGATCCCGGGGCCGTCGCCGATCGATCCCGGCACCATGCTCCATCCGATTTTCGCCACGGTACTCGGGCATCCGGAACTCGTCGCCGAACACCTCGCCAACTACGCCGCCCTCGTCCGCCAGGAATCCGCTCAGGCGGGGCGCGGCCTTGTCGCCCGCCTCGTCGCGGCCCTGCTGGCGGTGGCCAGCGCCACGCTGGCCCTCGGGCTGATCGGCGTTGCCGTGCTGCTGGGCGTGATGCAAGGCAGCTTTCACTGGGTGCTGGTGGCCGTGCCAGCCGTCGCAGTGGTGATTGCGCTCATCTTCGCCTGGTACGCGGCCCGTCCCGCTCCGGGCTACGCCTTCGACGACCTGCGCTCGCAGCTCGATGCCGACCTGCAGGCCCTGCGCGAGGCCGGAGCGCACCATGGCCGCTGAACGCCGTCCTTCACCGCTCACCCCGCAGCAGCGGCTGGCGCTCTCGCGCCGCGCACTGGTGCGGCAGTTGAACGATGACGCGGGCGCGCCGGCCGAAGGCGACGGGCAGAACGATCTGGAATACGCGTACGGCAGCGAAGCCTCGCAAGCCGCCGCGACGCCGGATGACCCGCGCCATGGCCACTCACCAAGGAAAAGACGACGCGACGAGAACATGTGGCTCGCGGTGGGCCGCAGCGTGGTGGAGCGCTGGTGGCGCAGGCATCCCGCGCATGCGGTCGGCCAGCTGGCGCGCCCGGTGCTCGAACACTACGCGCACAAGGAACCGGCCAAGCTGATGGCGGCCGCCGCAGCCACCGGCGCGGTGCTTGTGCTTGTGAAGCCCTGGCGCCTGCTGTCCGCCACGGCGGTGGTGGCGGCGGTGCTGAAGACATCCGACGTGGCGGACCTCATCAACACGCTGATGCGAAGGCCTCCTCCGCCTCCATGAAAAGACCCCCATGAAAAAGCCCGGCTCGAGCCGGGCTTTTTCATGGGCGAAGCGAAGCTCCGGGCCGATCAGGGTCAGCCCTTCACTTCGAGCTGGTTGTCCACCGAGGTCACGCCCTGCACGCCCTTGGCGATCTCCTCGGCGCGCGCCTTGGCGGCGGCCGTGGGCGCCGGGCCCTTCAGGCTCACCGCGCCGCCCTTGGTGTCGACGTCGATCTTGATCGCACTCAGGTCCGGGTCCTTGGCCAGGCCCGCCGCCACGGAAGCCGTGATGGCTGCGTCGCTCACCGTCGCGCTCACGGCGGCGCCGGCGTCCTTGGCGGCTTCCTTGACATCGGAAACAGTGCTGGACGACTCGAGCTTCGCCTTGGCGTCCTTGACGGCTTCACCCGTCTTTGCCGCCGCAGTGTCGGCGGCCTGTTCGGTCTTCGCCACCGCGCTGTCGAGCTTTTCTCCGGCGCTGCGGTTGTCGGCCTTGTCGCAGGCGGCCAGCGTCAATGCCGCGCCGGCCACGAGCACGGCGAGCCACGCGCGCGAATGCCGCGAGGGCGGCTGGGCGATGTGTCGATTCGCTCTGTTCATGTAAATCCTCCTGTCGCTCACGGAAATGAAAAGGGCAAGCCGGAACGGGCCACGGGAGCGCCCCATGGCCTCGTCAGCTCACAACTTGTCGGCGCCCGACTTGATCGCGTCCTTGGCCTTTTCCTTGAGGTCGCCGTAGGTCTTCTGCACCTTGCCCGCGGCCTGGTCTGCAAGGCCCTCGCCTTCGAGCTTCTCGTTGCCGACGACCTTGCCGGCGACTTCCTTCAGCTTGCCCTTGGCTTCCTCGACGCGGCCTGCCACTTGGTCCTTGTTCATGTCGCTTCCTTCCTGGGGGAGTGATGAGATGCGTGGGCCGGAATGACCCACTGCCCTCAATCTAGGCGCCGGTCAGCGGGGGCGAATGCCGACGGAATCCCGAAGCGGTGTAGGACAACGAGGCTCAGGCGCTGACGATCCATCCTTCAAGCGGATCGAGGTTTTCCGGCAAGCCATGGCCGGGCCCCGGGCTGCCGGCGCGCTGCTGGCCCCAGGCGGCCTGCAGCAGGCACAGCACCGCGTCGATGTCGTCCCCTCGGGCATCGGCCACCAGTTCCGCCCGCTGCGACTTGGCGAGGACGAGCCTCAACCCGAGGCGGGGCGATCCGGCTTCGAGCGCGGCCAGCAGGTCGGCGCGCGCGGCGCGGCGCTCGGGGGTCTGCTTCTGCAGGTCGTCGCTCTTGTAGCTGCGCCGGCCGATCAACTCGCGCGCCAGCAGGCCCGGATAGGCCTCCAGCGCGACGCGATCGGCACTGCGGCCGGCATGCAGGCCCGGAATACGCGCGCCGGCCGCCAGCAGGCGCGGCACGCCGGCATGGAGCATGTAGGCCACCGGCGGGTTGACCCACTTCATCGAGGGGCTGGAGCCCGCGGGCCCGTCGGTGGCACGGTGCGCGAACTTGCCACCGGCCGGGCGCGCCGCACAGAAGGCGGCGAAGGTCTCGCGGATTTCCGCGCGGCCCAGGCTGGCGTAGTGGGCGATCAACGGCTCCCATTGCCGCGGCCATCGCAGGTGCTCGACGAGTTCGCGCGGCAGGCTGAATGGAAAGTCGAAGCCGCCGGTCCAGGCCGGCGTGGCGCGCAGCCAATCGCCCCAGTCGTCGAGCGTCGAAAAGCGCTGCAGGCTGCCCAGCACTAAGCGGTCGGTGCCGGCCAATTCGCCAGCGGCAATCACGATCGGCTTGCGTGCCGTCGGCGCACTGGAGAAGTCGCAGCCGAACAACAGCACGGCCTCAGCCCATCGCGAGCGCCACCACGCCGGCGGCGATGAACATCGCTCCAAGCAGCCTCAGCAGCCGGTCACCTTCGCGCAGCAGGTGGCCGCCGATCAGCGCGGCGAACAGCATCGACACCTCGCGCGCCGGAGCTACATGGGAGATGGGTGCCTGCTGCACCGCGTAGAGCACCAGCACGTACGACACGGGGCTGATCGCCGCCACAAGCAGCGCGTACTTCCACTGGTCGCGCCACATGCGCACGGTGGTCGCGCGGTCCTGCAGCGCGGCGGGCAGCAGCAGGACGATCCGCACGAGGTTGCCCATGTAGTCGAGCAGGATCGGCGACATCGCGAGGAACTTGACCGCGTAGCTGTCGGCCACCGTGTAGGCCGCGATGAAGGCGCCGGTCAGCACGCCGTAGCGCATGCCCTTGTGCACGCGCGCGCGCTGCGCGGGGTCGTGCGCCTTCTGCCACAGGCGCGGACCGCCGGCGATCAGGAACACGCCGGCCACCACGCCCACGATGCCGGCCACGCCCACGAGGCTGATCTTCTCGCCGAGGAACAGTACCGCCACCAGCGACGACAGCAGCGGCCCGGAGCCGCGCGCCAGCGGATAGACCACCGTCAGGTCCGACTTGCGGTAGCCGCGCAGCAGCACGATGAAGTAGACGACATGCAGTGCGCCGCTGAGCACGACGAAGCCCCACTCGGCCCGGCCCCAGCCCGGCACCACGTTCCAGCCCAGCACGATGCCCAGCGGGGCCCAGATGACCATGTTGAACACGCTCGCCTGGAAGCTGAAGCGCGCGTCGCCGTTCGCCTTCTTGGCGGCGATGTTCCAGCTGGCGTGGATGATCCCGGCGAGCAGGATCAGTGCGAATGCGGAGAGCGGCACCCCGCGGTCAGTGGCGGCCGACGATGGCAGCCGTGGCCATCAGTTCCTCGAGCAGCGCCAGCGAGACCTTGCCCGACACCGCGTACGGATTGAGCTCGGGCTTCTCGGAATACTTCAGCAGCGTCGAGGCGTTGAGCTTCGACAGGTTGACCTGCCCCATCGTCCAGCCGCCGAAGCGGCGCTCGGAAATCTCTTCGTAGTGCAGCAGCACCACGTCCTTGTGGCGCGCATCGCGCTGGATATGGCCGTAGAGTTCGCTGACCGCCATGCGGCCGCCCTCGATGGCCTGCAAGAAGGTGCCGGCGCCGTAGCAGAGGATGCCGGTGATGCCGCAGGTCGTGTTGTGCGTGCGCGATTGCGCGAGGATCGCCTCGACGGCCTCGGGGCTGGTGTCGACGGCGCGGCTGGCGTAGAGGAGTCGGACCAGCATGGCTCAGCCCTTTCTTGGCAGCAGGGACAGGAATTCGCGGCGCAGGCTCGGGTCTTTCAGGAACACGCCGCGCATCACGGAATTGATCATCTTGCTGTCCATTTCCTTCACGCCGCGCCAGGCCATGCAGAAGTGCTCGGCCTCCATGACGAGGGCAAGGCCGTCGGGCTGCGTCTTTTCCTGGATCAGGTCGGCCAGCTGCACCACGGCTTCTTCCTGGATCTGCGGACGGCCCATGACCCACTCGGCCAGGCGCGCGTACTTCGACAGGCCGATCACGTTGGTGTGCTCGTTGGGCATCACGCCGATCCAGAGCTTGCCGATGATCGGGCAGAAGTGGTGCGAACAGGCGCTGCGCACGGTGATCGGGCCGACGATCATCAGCTCGTTCAGGTGCTCGGCGTTGGGAAACTCGGTGAGCGAAGGCGGCGCCACGTAGCGGCCCTTGAACACCTCGTTGAGATACATCTTGGCGACGCGGCGCGCGGTGTTGTCGGTGTTGTGGTCGTTCTCGACGTCGATGACCAGGCTTTCGAGCACGCCCTTCATCTTGACCTCGACCTCGTCGAGCAAGGTCTCCAGCTCGCCGGGCTGGATGAACTCGGCGATGTTGTCGTTGGCGTTGAAGCGCTTGCGCGCGGCGGTGATGCGCTCGCGGATCTTCACGGAGACGGGCGTGCCCTCGTCATCGTCGTTTCGATCGGGGCGCGGGTCGACGTCGGTTTTCCTCAACATCCGTGCATGGTATCAGTGAACGCTTTTTCAGCACCTCCAGAGGGGAAACACCGCGGAACCGGCTTTGCCGGGCCGCAGGTGTTGCCCCCGGTAGGGGGTGGGCGAAGCGACACGCAGTGCGCGAAGCCTGGGGGCGAGCTCAGATCAGCGTGAAATCGGCCACCAGCGGTAGATGGTCGGACATGCGGGCCCAGATCGGACCGCGCGGCACCACGCAGGCCTGCGGCGCCAGCCCGCGTCCGTAGACGAAATCGAGCTGAGTCACCGGCAGGCGCGAGGGATACGTGAGCGTGCGCGGACCGCGCAGGTCGCTGGTGTCGCGCAGGCCCATGGCGTTCATGGCGTAGCGCATGCGCGCGCCCCAGTCGTTGAAGTCGCCCGCCACCACCACGGCCTCGCCGGGCGGCACCTCGCGGTCGATGAACTCGCGCAGCCGTGCGATCTGCCGCACCCGGCTGCCCTTGATGAGCCCCAGGTGCACCACGATGGCGTGCACCCGCCGGCCCTCCACGTCGATCATCACGTGCAGCAGCCCGCGCTGCTCGAAACGGTGGTCGGAAATGTCCTGGTGGTTGGTGCCCAGCACCGGCCAGCGCGTGAGCAGCGCATTGCCGTGCTCGCCGTGGCGTGTGACGGCATTGGTCTCGTAGACGGCGGTGTAGCCCTCGGGCGCGAGGAAGTCGGCCTGCGGCAGCTCGGGCCAGCGCGCGAAACGGGCGGCCGCCTGCCGGTTCATCTTGCGCACTTCCTGCAGGCAGACGATGTCGGCATCGAGTTGCTCGATGGCGTGGCCGAGGTTGTGGATCTCGAGCCGCCGCGCGGGTCCGATGCCCTGCACACCCTTGTGGATGTTGTAGGTCGCGACGCGGAGGTTCTGCACCGCTGCTGCTGCTGCCGGCTGGTTCATCGCGCAAATTCTGGCAGCAACAGAATGGCTTCGGCATTCGATGGGGAAAAGCAGGCGTCGGCGGCTTCGCGGTACGGCAGCCAGCGCCAGTCGGTGTGCTCGCGCGGGTCGAGCGTGGGCACGATGCGCTCAGGCACGCGCAGGCCGAACAGGTGCTCGGTGTTGTGCGTGACACCGGACGCGTAGCGGGCGCGCCAGCGCGGGTAGATCTCGTAGACGTTGCGCAGTTGCCAGTCGACAAGCTGCAAGGCCAGCGCCGTGCCTTCACCGCAATGAATGCCGGTTTCCTCGGCCACCTCGCGCGCGGCGGTGAGCGCGAGCGGCTCGTCGGCGGAATCCTTGCTGCCGGTGACCGATTGCCAGAAGTCGGATTCGGCGTCCGCGCGCCGGATCAGCAGCACATCGAGCGCCGGCGTGTGGATCACGACCAGCACCGACTCCGGGATCTTCCAGGGCCGAGAGTCGGTCGTCATCGGAGGCGCTCAGGCTTCTTCGCGGAACACCGAGGAACCGGCTTTGCCGGGCCTCAGGTGTTGCCCCCGGTAGGGGGTTGGCGAAGCGACACGAAGTGCGCGCAGCCTGGGGGCGAGCATCATGCTTGCGCGTTGCGCAGCTTGATGTGCAGTTCGCGCAATTGCTTCTCGTCGACCGGGCTCGGGGCCTGCGTCAGCAGGTCTTGCGCGCGCTGGGTCTTGGGGAAGGCGATCACGTCGCGGATCGACTCGGCACCGGTCATCAGCATGACGAGGCGGTCCAGGCCGATGGCGATGCCGCCGTGCGGCGGCGCGCCGTACTGCAGCGCGTCCAGCAGGAAGCCGAACTTGAGCTGCGCATCTTCCGCGCTGATCTTCAGCGCGCGGAACACCTTGCTCTGCACCTCCTCGCGGTGGATACGCACCGAGCCGCCACCCATCTCGATGCCGTTGAGCACCATGTCGTAGGCCTTGGCGATGCACTTTTCGGGCGCGGTGTCCATGAGGTCTTCATGGCCGTCCTTCGGCGCGGTGAACGGGTGGTGCACGGCGCTCCAGCGCTGACCTTCCTCGTCGAACTCGAACATCGGGAAGTCGACCACCCACAGCGGTGCCCAGCGGTCGTCGAACAGGCCGCTCTTCTTGCCGAAGGCGCTGTGGCCGATCTTCACGCGCAGCGCGCCGATGGCGTCGTTGACGACCTTTTCCTTGTCAGCGCCGAAGAACAGGATGTCGCCGTTGCGGGCTCCCGTGCGGGCGATGATCTCGGCCAGCGCGTTGTCGTCGAGGTTCTTCACGATCGGGCTCTGCAGGCCTTCGCGGCCGGCTTGCGCGTCGTTGACCTTGATGTAGGCCAGTCCCTTGGCGCCGTAGATCTTGACGAATTCCTGGTACGCGTCGATCTCGCCGCGCGACAGGCCGCCCTCGGCACCGCCGCCGGGCACGCGCAGTGCGACGACGCGGCCGCCGGTCATGGTGGCGGCATTCGAGAACACCTTGAATTCGACGCGCTTCATCAGCTCGGTGAGTTCGGTGAATTCGAGCTTCACGCGCAGGTCGGGCTTGTCCGAGCCGTACTTGAACATCGCGTCGGCGTACGTCATGGTCGGGAACACCGGCAGGTCGATGCCAGCGGCGTTGCGGAACACGTTGCGGATCATGCCTTCGAACATCTCGCGGATTTCCTCTTCGGCGAGGAACGAGGTCTCGATGTCGATCTGCGTGAATTCGGGCTGGCGGTCGGCGCGCAGGTCTTCGTCGCGGAAGCACTTCACGATCTGGTAGTAGCGGTCGTAGCCGGCCACCATCAGCAGCTGCTTGAAGAGCTGCGGCGACTGCGGCAGCGCGAAGAAGCTGCCGTCGTGCACGCGGCTGGGCACGAGGTAGTCGCGCGCGCCTTCGGGCGTGGACTTGCCCAGCATCGGCGTCTCGATGTCGATGAATCCGTTGGCGTCGAGGAACTTGCGCGTTTCCATCGTCACCTTGTAGCGCAGCAGCATGTTGCGCTGCATGGCCGGGCGGCGCAGGTCGAGCACGCGGTGCGTGAGGCGGGTGGTTTCCGACAGGTTGTCGTCGTCCAGCAGGAACGGGGGCGTGACCGAGGGGTTCAGCACCTTCAGTTCATGGCACAGCACTTCGATCTTGCCGCTCTTGAGCTGGTCGTTGGTGGTGCCTTCGGGACGTGCGCGCACGAGGCCCGTGATCTGCACGCAGAACTCGTTGCGCAGGTTCTCGGCCACGGCGAAGGTGGAGGCGCGGTCGGGGTCGCACACCACCTGCACGTAGCCTTCGCGGTCACGCACGTCGATGAAGATCACGCCGCCGTGGTCGCGGCGACGGTTGACCCAGCCGCAAAGGGTGACGGTCTGGCCCAGCAGGGCTTCGGTCACGAGACCGCAATAGTGAGTACGCATGGCCATAGGAATCCATTCCGGCGCCTCGAGGGCGCGTTCGTTCTTTTATGAGTTGGAAGACTTCACCGCCACCGTGGTGGGGCCGCCTGGAACGACCACCCCCATCGAGACGATGTACTTGAGCGCTTCGTCCACGCTCATCTTCAGTTCGATGCAGTCGCTGCGCTTGAGCATCACGAAGTAGCCGCCCGTGGGATTGGGCGTGGTCGGCACGTAGACGCTGAGGAATTCCCCCTCGCCGAGGTGTTCAGCGACTTCGTTGCCGGGCGCGCCCGTCACGAAGGCGATGGTCCATACGCCTTCGCGCGGCCATTGCACCAGCACCGCCGTGCGGAAGGCATTGCCGTTCTCGGAGAACAGCGTGTCCGACACCTGCTTGACGCTGGAGTAGATCGAGCGCACCACCGGGATGCGGCGCACCACGGCATCGCCCCAGCCGAGCAGGCGCTTGCCAACGAAGTTGCTGGCCGTTGCGCCCACCGCCAGCAGGATGGCCAGCGTGAGCAGCACGCCCAGGCCGCGCACCTTGTGGTCGCTGAGCCAGGTCTGCCACTGCTCGGGCAGCAGCCACAGCGTCTGGTCGAGCGTGCCGATGATCCAGTTCAGCACGCCGAGCGTGATGACCAGCGGCACGATGACCAGCAGGCCGGACAGCAACCATTTGCGCAGGGCGAGCATGGCGGTCAGGAGTGTTTCAGTCGCCGCTGGCCGCGGCCGGCGCGGGAGCCGGTGCGGCGGGCGCCGGAGCGGGGCTCGGCGCGGCGGTCGTGGTGGAAGAGGAAGACTCGGCGGAAGCGGGTGCCGTGGCCGGCTCGGACTTCTTGCCGCCGCCGTCGCGGAAATCGGTCACGTACCAGCCCGAGCCCTTGAGCTGGAAGCCGGCCGCCGTGACCTGTTTTTCGAACGCACTCGCGCCGCACGCCGGACACACCGTGAGCGGCGCATCGGACATCTTCTGCAAAGCGTCCTTGGCGAAGCCGCAGGCGCTGCACTTGTAGGCGTAGATGGGCATGGGGAAATGGGGTCTAAAAGCGGCGCAACGGCCGCTCGCAAAGCCCTCGATTATAGGGGCGCCCCCGCCAAAGGACGCCCGGCCCGGCCGCCGAGCCCGGGCTTCAGGCCGGTTCGGTGGCCAGCGGCCGGTGCGGCGTGTGAGTGTTCGCCAACCATTGCGGCAGCAGCGAGCCGACCACCATGCCGGCGAAAGAGCACAGCACGCCCGCCAGCTGGGCCGGAAATACGGCGCCCCAGGATGAAACCTTCAGGAACAGCAGCCACACGCCAATGCCCAGGACGATCGAGGCGACGGCCCCCTGGGTGGTGGCGCGGCGCCAGTACAGCCCGCACACCAGCGGCACGAAGGCCCCCACCAGCGGCACCTGGTAGGCACTCGACACCTGTTCGTAGATCGACGTGCCCTGCATGCGGATCGCATAGGCCAGCACGGCCGCACTGAAGAGCAGCACCGTGATGCGCATCGTCATCAGGTTCTGGCGGTCGGTGCCGGCCGGCCGGAACTGGCGCCAGATGTTCTCGGTAAAGGTGACGCTGGGGGCCAGCAGCGTGGCCGAGGCGGTCGACTTGATGGCCGACAGCAGCGCACCGAAGAACAGCACCTGCATCACGAACGGCATCTTCTCGAGCACCAGCGTGGGCAGCACCTTCTGCGGATCTTCCTTCAGCAGCGCGGCCGTCTGCTCCGGCATGATCAGCAGCGCGCTGGCCACCAGGAACATGGGAACGAAAGCGAACAGGATGTATGCGACGCCGCCGATCACCGGGCCGCGCCGGGCCGCCTTGACACTGTTGGCCGACATCACGCGCTGGAACACGTCCTGCTGGGGAATGGAGCCCAGCATCATCGTGATGGCGGCCGCAAAGAAGAACACCATGTCGTGCAGGTTCGGCTCGGGCCAGAACTTGAAGAGGTCCTTGCTGACCGCGAAGGCCACCACCTTGTCGGCGCCGCCGGCCATGTTGCCCGCGAACATCGCGATCACGGCCAAGCCGGCCACCAGGATGATCATCTGGATGAAGTCGGTGACGGCCACCGACCACATGCCGCCGAACAGCGTGTACGCCAGGATCGAGACCACCCCGATCACCATGCCCATCGGGATGCTGACGAAGCCGCCCGACAGCAGGTTGAACACCAGCCCCAGCGCCGTGACCTGCGCCGACACCCAGCCCAGGTAGCTCAGCATGATGATGAGCGAGCAGGCCACCTCGACGCCGCGGCCGTAGCGCTCGCGGTAGTAGTCGCTGATGGTCAGCAAGGTCATGCGGTAGAGCTTGCCGGCGAAGAACAGGCCCACCAGGATCAGGCAGGTACCCGCGCCGAACGGGTCTTCGATCACGCCGTTGAGCCCGCCCTCGATGAACTTGGCCGGGATGCCGAGCACCGTTTCGGAGCCGAACCAGGTCGCGAAGGTGGTCGTGACGATCATGAAGAGCGGCAGGTGCCGCCCGGCGATGGCGAAGTCCGTGGTGTTCTTCACCCTCTTGGCGGCATAGAGGCCGATCGCGATGGTGACCAGCAGATAGACGATGACCAGCGTCAACAACACGGCGGAGACTCCTCTAGAAAAAGCGCACGCGCATCAGGAATTGCATGACGAGCAATCCCAATACAAAACCTATGCCACTACTGACGATGATCTGCAGCAACCGATTGGTGCGCTTCTGCTGAGCCAGCAGTTCGAGCAGTTCGCGGCGGTTGTCGACCGGGCGATTTTCCAGGAAATCGTGCAGCAATCGAGGCAATTGGGGTAGCAATTTGGCGTACCGCGGCGCCTCGGCCTTGAGCTGCTGGAACAGCTTCTTGGGGCCGATCTGGTCGACCATCCACTTCTCGAGGAAGGGCTTGGCCGTGGCCCAGAGGTCGAGTTCGGGGTCGATGTTGCGGCCCAGCCCCTCGATGTTGAGCAGCGTCTTCTGCAGCAGCACCAGCTGCGGCTGGATCTCGACGTGGAAGCGGCGCGAGGTCTGGAACAGCCGCATCAGCACCATGCCCAGCGAGATTTCCTTCAGCGGCCGGTCGAAGTACGGCTCGCAGACGGTGCGGATGGCCGCCTCCAGCTCGTCGATGCGGGTGCCCACCGGCACCCAGCCGCTTTCGAGGTGCAGCTCGGCCACGCGCTTGTAGTCGCGCCGGAAGAAGGCCACGAAGTTCTGCGCGAGGTATTCCTTGTCCGACTCGGTCAGCGTGCCGATGATCCCGAAGTCCAGCGAGATGTAGCGCCCGAAGGTCTCGGGCTCCAGGCTCACCTGGATGTTGCCGGGGTGCATGTCGGCGTGGAAGAAGCCGTCGCGGAACACCTGCGTGAAGAAGATCGTGACGCCGTCACGCGCCAGCTTGGGAATGTCGACGCCGGCGGCGCGCAGGCGGTCCATCTGCGCAATGGGCACGCCCTTCATGCGCTCCATCACGATGACCTCTGGGTAGCAGAAGTCCCAGAACATCTCGGGGATCAGCACCAGGTCGAGTTCGGCCATGTTGCGGCGCAGCTGGGCCGCATTGGCGGCCTCGCGCACCAGGTCGAGCTCGTCGTGCAGGTACTTGTCGAACTCGGCGACCACCTCGCGCGGCTTCAGGCGCTTGCCGTCTGCCGAGAGGTTCTCGAGCCAGCCGGCCATCATGGCCATCAGCGCCAGGTCTTTCTCGATCACGCCGCGCATGTTGGGGCGCAGCACCTTGACCGCCACCTCGCGCTCCTCGCCCTGGTTGGTGCGGATGGTCGCGAAGTGCACCTGCGCGATCGACGCGCTGGCGATGGGCGTCTCGTCGAACTGCACGAACACGTCGCTCACGGGGCGGCGGAACGCACGCTCGATGGTGGCGATGGCCACGGACGAGGGAAACGGCGGCACCCGGTCCTGCAGGAAGGCCAGCTCGTCGGCGATGTCAGGCGGCAGCAGGTCGCGCCGGGTCGACAGCACCTGGCCGAACTTCACGAAGATCGGGCCCAGGCGTTCGAGCGCCTCGCGCAGCCGCTGGCCGCGCGGCGCGTCGAGATTGCGTCCGAAGGAAACGATGCGCGTGACCACGCGCAGCCAGGGCTTCTGGAAGCTCGAGAGCACGAGCTCGTCGAGGCCGTAGCGCAGTGCGACCCAGACGATGAACAGGCCGCGGTAGAAGCGCCTCATTCGGCCGTGCCCGCCGAACCGGCCTTGGCCGTGCGGTCGCCGACGAACTGCCGCAACGCGCCCACCACGCGTCGCACGCCATTGCCCAGCGTGTGCGCGGGCACGTCACCTATCACGCGGGCAAGGTCGTCCTCGACGTCCCAGCGCACATGGTCGACCAGCCAGTTGACCTCGGCCGCCAACTGCACGTCGCCGATGATCTGCACGGCAGGCTTGTCGCCGCGCAGCGCGGCACGGGCGAGATCGAAGGGGGAGTCATCGGTGACGGTGAGCGTCAGCTCGGGCACCGAGCCGGCGGGCGCCAGGTCGAGCAGGCCGGCTGGCGTGGCCACCAGCTCCATGGTCACGAAGCGCCACTGGAAGCGCACCACCCGCCCCTGCTGGCGCAACAGCCGCTGCTGGGCTTCGGGCTCCTGCTGGAGCACATGATTCAGGAACAGGACCACGCGGTTCTGTATCTCGTGGACCGCCCAGTCCGGGGGCTGCAGGCGCTCGCCAATGGTGTTGAAGAGCTCGCCTAGAAAAGAAAATGGGGACGATGGTGTGGCCATGTCCCCATTATCCCGTCACTGTAGCGCCCCGCGACTCACAGACCACATGCCCTTTTTCAGAAACACCGCAGAACCGGCTTTGCCGGGCTGCTGGTGTTGCCCCCGGTAGGGGGTGGGAGAAGCGACACGAAGTGCGCGAAGCCTGGGGGCGAGCCTTTGTTTACTGCAGGGCCTGCACGCCCGCCACCAGCCAGCCGCTGTTGCCGCTGACAGGCTTGGTCATGTTCCACACTTCGCGGAACGGGCCCGGGCCCGCCGAGGCGTCTTCGCGGATCATGCCGGAGAACTCCACGCTGGCCATGTACGCATCGGGCAGCTCTTCGATGCCGAGCAGCTTGGCGTCGAGCATCACGACTTCGGTCTTGTTCGAGGCACCGCCGGTGTGGCTGGCGCGGTCGGCCAGCTGCGAGCGGATTTCGTCGACCATGCCGTCGGTCATCATCGAACGCAGCGTCGACACGTCGGCGCGGTCCCATGCGTCCTGCAGCGTCACGAAGTTGCGCTTGGCGGCACCGAGGAAGCCGTCGACGTCGAAGCCCGCGGGGATGCCCCACGACTGCGAACCGCCGAGTGCCGAACCGATCATGCTGCCGCCTGCCGCGGCGCCCGCTGCCGAGAGGCTGCTGCCGTGCGGCGTGGCGTCGAAGGCAGCGGTGTTGCGCTCCCACGGACGTGCCGATGCATCGTTGCCCACGTTGTTCGGGCTGTACTGCGCCGGAGCGCTTGCGTTGCTCGGGCTTGCGCCCGCGCCCTGGAAGGCGAAACCGCCCTGGCGGTTGGCGACGGGTTGCGAGCGCGACTTGATCATGCGCCACACCACCACGCCAGCCAGCACGAGCAGTCCGATCAGCAGGATGTTGGCGAAGCCGGCGCCGAGGCCCAGCGAGCTAGCGAGCCATGCAAGGCCCAGGCCGGCGGCGAGGCCACCGAGCATCGCGCCCCACGGACGCTTCGGTGCAGCGGCTGCCGGTGCCGGCGTCGCGGGCTTGGCCGCTGCGGCGTTGGTCGCGCTCTGCTGCGCGGGTGCCGACGGTGCTGCCGACTCGCGCTGCGTCACGTTGGACGACTGGCGCCCCACCGACTTGCCGCCACCCATGCGGGCAGCCTCGGCCTGAACACTGACCAGCACCAATGCGGCCGCCAAAAACAAAGAACCCAAACTCTTCATATCGTCGTCTCCTCTCGAGCGAAAGATCCGCTTTATCAACACTTGATTCCAACATGGAGGGCAGCGATTCCCCCAGTCATGTTGTGATAGTCCACATGTCCGAAACCGCCCTCTTTCATGAGGGTCTTGAGCTCCTCTTGCGAGGGATGCATCCGGATCGATTCGGCGAGATAGCGATAGCTCGCGTCATCGCCGGCCACGAGCTTGCCCAGTCGGGGCAGCACGTTGAAGGAGTACCAGTCGTAGGCCTTGGCGAGCGGCTTCGCGACCTTCGAGAACTCGAGCACAAGCAGCTTGCCGCGCGGCTTGAGCACGCGGTTCATCTCCTTGAGCGCAGCGTCCTTGTGCGTCATGTTGCGCAGGCCGAAGGCCACAGTGACCACGTCGAAGTGGTTGTCGGGAAAGGGCAGTTTCTCGGCGTCGCAGACCATGGTGGGCAGCACCACGCCGGCGTCGAGCAGGCGGTCGCGGCCGGTGCGCAGCATGGCCTCGTTGATGTCGGTGTGGACCACCTGTCCGCTCGCGCCGACCTTCTTCGCGAAGGCCAGTGCGAGGTCGCCGGTGCCGCCCGCGATGTCGAGCACGCGCGAACCTTCGCCCACGTTCGCGACCATCACGGTGTACGCCTTCCAGGCGCGGTGCAGGCCGGCCGACATCAGGTCGTTCATGATGTCGTAGCGCGATGCGACCGAATCGAAGACGCCGCGCACGCGGCTGGCCTTCTCGCTTTCGTCGACTGTCTCGAAGCCGAAGTGTGTGGTACTCATGCAACCGATGTTAGGCCGGAAGCCTTCACATCAAGCTGACGACCCCGCGCGCACGGCGGACATTTGTTGCTTTTTCCGCCCCGCCCTTTCTGGGCGTAGGGCTATCTTTTCAATAGCGCGCGCGGATTTTCAGGCGATCCCGCAGGCTCAGTGGCTGCCGCAGGCGTGGCCGCCCTTCTCGATCATCGGCGCGTCGCGATCGACGCCCGCCTCGGCCAATCGGCGCTCATAGGTCGCCCACAGCTCGGCCTGCTTCTCGCCCAGTTCGTAGAGCAGATCCCACGAGTAGATGCCCGTGTTGTGGCCGTCGCTGAAGGTCGGCTGCACTGCGTAGTTGCCGACCGCCTCGAGGTCGACGAGCTCGACCTCGCGCTTGCCCGTCTGCAGCACTTCCTGGCCCGGGCCGTGGCCCTGCACTTCGGCCGACGGCGAATAGACGCGCATCAGCTCGAAGGGAATGCGGAAGGTCGCGCCATCCGAAAAACCCACTTCGAGCACGCGCGATTGGCCATGCACGGTGATCGATTGCGGCGTCGGTGCGCCCGGTTTCAAGCCTGCCATCAGAAGCTCCTGTTGCCCAAGCGCTCGATCATCGCAGCCTCGATGCCGGGCAGGCGCGCGGCGATGCTGGCTTCTTGCGCAGCGTTCCGCTCGCGTTGCACCGGCGCCCACACCGAGCCCGGGAAATGGCTGTCGTCTGCAAAGCGCGCGATGACGTGCCAGTGCAGGTGCGCCACCATGTTGCCGAGCGCGGCGAGGTTGATCTTGGCCGGCTTCAGGTGCTCGCGCAGGCACTGCTCGACCACCGTCACCGCTTCCATGCACAGGGTGCGGTCGGCGGCATCGAGGTCGGAGAACTCGGCCGCATGGTCTTGCCACACCACGCGATAGAAGGCCGGAAAGCCCGCTTCCTCGGCATGGATCACGCGCAGCTTCGCGCCCTCGAACACGAGGCGCCCGCCCGGGCCCTCGCACAGCACGCAGCCTTGCTGCACCTTCTTCGCCGTCACACCAGCACCCGTTCGATCCCGCCCTGGTTGGCGGCGTCCACGTAGTCGGGCATCCAGTCTTCGCCGAGGATCTTGTTGGCCATTTCGACCACGATGTAGTCGGCTTCGAGCAAGCCGTTGTTCAGGTCGCCGCCGTAGCGCGAGAGGCCCTGCAGGCAACTGGGGCAGCTGGTGAGGATCTTCACGTTGTCCTTCTCGCCGACCTTGCCGCTGTCGCGCAGCGCGGCTTCGCCCTTCTTCAGCTCTTCTTCCTTGCGGAAGCGGATCTGCGTGGAGATGTCGGGCCGCGACACGCCCAACGTGCCCGACTCGCCGCAGCAGCGGTCGTTCTTGAGCACGTTGTCGCCGACCAGCGCCTTCACGGTCTTCATCGGATCCTGCTGCTTCATCGGCGAATGGCAGGGGTCGTGGTACAGGTAGCCGCCGCCGGCCGCATCGGCCAGCGTGATGCCCTTCTCGAGCAGGTACTCGTGGATGTCGATGATCCGGCAGCCCGGGAAGATCTTGTCGAACTGGTAGCCCTGCAGCTGGTCGTAGCAGGTGCCGCAGCTCACCACCACCGTCTTGATGTCGAGGTAGTTCAGCGTGTTGGCCACGCGGTGGAAGAGCACGCGGTTGTCCGTGATCATCTTCTCGGCCTTGTCGTACTGGCCGCTGCCGCGCTGCGGATAGCCGCAGCACAGGTAGCCCGGCGGCAGCACGGTCTGCACGCCCGCGTGCCAGAGCATCGCCTGCGTGGCGAGCCCCACTTGCGAGAACAGGCGTTCCGAGCCGCAACCCGGGAAGTAGAAGACCGCCTCGGTCTCGGAGGTGGTCGCCTTCGGGTTGCGGATGATCGGCACGTAGTCCGCATCCTCGATGTCGAGCAGCGCGCGCGCCGTCTTCTTCGGCAGGTTGCCCGGCATCTTCTTGTTGATGAAGTGGATCACCTGCTCCTTGACGGGAGCCGGCCCCAGCGAGGCCGGGGGCGCGGAGGTCTGCTTCTTCGCGAGGCCGCGCAGCAGGTCGTTGGCCAGGCGCTGAGCCTTGAAGCCCACGCCCACCATGCCGGCGCGCACCGCCTTGATGGTCTGCGGATTGGTCGCGTTCAGGAAGAACATCGCGGCCGCGTTGCCGGGGCGGAAGCTCTTCTGGCCCATCTTGCGCAGCAGGTTGCGCATGTTCATCGACACGTCGCCGAAGTCGATCTTCACCGGGCACGGCGTGAGGCACTTGTGGCATACCGTGCAGTGGTCGGCCACGTCCTCGAACTCTTCCCAGTGCTTGATGCTCACGCCGCGGCGCGTCTGCTCCTCGTAGAGGAAGGCCTCCACCAGCAGCGAGGTCGCGAGGATCTTGTTGCGCGGGCTGTACAGCAGGTTGGCGCGCGGCACGTGCGTGGCGCACACCGGCTTGCATTTGCCGCAGCGCAGGCAGTCCTTCACGCTGTCGGCAATGGCGCCGATGTCGCTCTGCTGCATGATCAGCGACTCGTGCCCCATGAGGCCGAAGCTCGGCGTGTAGGCGTTGGTCAGGTCTGCGTGCAGCGTCTCGGGCTTGCCGGCAGGCGCGCGCAGCAGCTTGCCCTTGTTGAAGCGGCCTTCGGGGTCGACCCTGGCCTTGTATTCGGTGAAGGGACGCAGCTCCTCGTCACTCAGGAATTCGAGCTTGGTGATGCCGATGCCGTGCTCGCCCGAGATCACGCCGTCGAGGCTGCGCGCCAGCGCCATGATGCGCACCACCGCGGCATGCGCGGTCTGCAGCATGTCGTAGTTGTCGCTGTTCACGGGGATGTTGGTGTGCACGTTGCCGTCGCCCGCGTGCATGTGCAGCGCGACCCACACGCGGCCCTTGAGCACGCGCTTGTGGATGGCGGTGCACTCGGCCAGGATCGGCGCGAACTCGGCGCCCGTGAAGATGGCCTGCAGCGGCTGGCGCAACTGGGTCTTCCAGCTGGCGCGCAGGGAGTGGTCCTGCAGCTGCGAGAACAGCGTGTCGACGTTCTCGAGCCAGCCGGCCCACAGCGCGCGCGTTTCCTGCACCAGCGCCACGGCCTGCGCGACGCGGTCTTCCAGCAGTTCGGCCGCCGGAATCTCGTGCGCGTCGTCAGTCTTGCCCAGCGGCAGGTTGCCGCGCGTGAGGAAGGCCTCGAGCTCGTCGGTGAGCGCGAGCTTGTTCTGCAGCGACAGCTCGATGTTGATGCGCTCGATGCCGTCGCTGTACTCGGCCATGCGAGGCAGCGGGATCACCACGTCCTCGTTGATCTTGAAGGCGTTGGTGTGGCGGCTGATGGCGGCCGTGCGCTTGCGGTCGAGCCAGAACTTCTTGCGTGCCTCGGGGCTGATGGCGATGAAGCCTTCGCCGCTGCGCGAATTGGCAATGCGCACCACTTCCGAGGTGACGCGCGCCACCGCGTCGGCGTCGTCGCCCGCGATGTCGCCGAACAGCACCATCTTCGGCAGGCCACCGTGCTTCTTCGACTTGGTGGCGTAGCCCACGGCCTTGAGGTAGCGGTCGTCCAGGTGCTCGAGACCGGCCAGCAGAACGCCCGAGCGCTTCTGCTCGGCGAACATGAAGTCCTTGATCTCGACGATGCTGGGCACCGCGTCCTTGGCGTTACCGAAGAACTCCAGGCACACGGTGCGCGTGTGCGCCGGCATGCGGTGCACCACCCAGCGGCAGCTGGTGATGAGGCCGTCGCAGCCCTCTTTCTGGATGCCGGGCAGGCCCGAAAGGAACTTGTCGGTCACGTCCTTGCCGAGGCCTTCCTTGCGGAAGGTGCGCCCCGGGATCTCGAGGCGCTCGTTGCGCAGCTTCGTCCTGCCGTCGGCGGCGTAGTACTGCAGCTCGAACACGGCGCTGTCGACGTCGTGGATCTTGCCGAGGTTGTGGCCGATGCGCGTGACTTCGAGCCATTCGGCCTGCGGCGTCACCATGCGCCACGAGGCGAGGTTGTCGAGCGCCGTGCCCCACAGCACGGCCTTCTTGCCGCCCGCGTTCATGGCGACGTTGCCGCCGACGCACGAGGCCTCGGCGGAGGTCGGGTCGACCGCGAAGACGAAGCCCGCGCGCTCGGCCGCGTCGGCCACGCGCTGGGTGACGACGCCCGCCTCGGTCCAGATGGTCGGAACGGGGTCGGCCAGTCCGGGCAGCGGCACATGCTCGACCTCGGTCATCGCCTCGAGCTTCTCGGTGTTGATGACGACGCTGTTCCAGGTCAGCGGAATGGCGCCGCCGGTGTAGCCTGTGCCGCCTCCACGCGGGATGATGGTCAGGCCCAGCTCGATGCAGCCCTTCACCAGCAGCGCCATCTCGGCCTCGCTGTCGGGGCACAGCACGACGAAGGGGTACTCCACGCGCCAGTCGGTGGCGTCGGTGACGTGGGCCACGCGCGAGAGGCCGTCGAACTTGATGTTGTCCTTGGCCGTGAGGCGGCCCAGCACGCGGGTGGCCTTGCGGCGCAGGGCGGCGACGTCGCGGAACTTGGTGTCGAAGGCGGCAACAGCTTCGCCGACGAGGCCGGTGAGCTCGCCCACGAGCTGGTCGCGCGGCAGGTCGCTGTCGGGGGTGCGGCGCTTCTGCACCTCGGCCAGGCGGTGCCTGAGGGCATCGACCAGCTGGCCGCGGCGGCGCGGGTTGTCGAGCAGGTCGTCGACGAGGTAGGGGTTGCGCTGGACCACCCAGATGTCGCCCAGCACCTCGTAGAGCATGCGCGCCGATCGGCCGGTGCGGCGCTCGGCGCGCAGGGTCTGGAGCAGTTCCCAGCCGCGTTCGCCCAGAAGGCGAATCACGATCTCGCGATCGGAGAAGCTGGTGTAGTTGTACGGGATCTCGCGCAGTCGTACAGGCTCTGCGGCCTGCGACAACAGCGTGTTCAACGCGGTCGGAGCATTCATCGGGTGGGGCGCCTCGGCCGGGCGCTGCGCACCCATAGCCGGGCTGGGGATTTTATTGCAGGGCTTGGGGTCTTGCCTCGTGGCGGGGGTTGCGACCTTGTGCCAAGCGCAACTTTCCGCTCCCAACCCTGCCCCGACCGCCCCGGATCAGAACAGCACGCGGCTGCGGATCGTCCCGTTCACCTTCGCGAGCTTCTCCAGGGCCAGGTCGGAAGAGGCCGCGTCGATGTCCATCACCACGTAGCCGATCTTCTCGTTCGTCTGCAGGAACTGCGAGGAGATGTTGATCTGGTTGTCCGAGAAGATCTTGTTGATCTCCGACAGCACGCCCGGCACGTTGCGGTGCACGTGCAGCAGCCGGTGCTTGCCCGGGTGCGCCGGCAGCGCCACCTCGGGGAAGTTGACGGAAGACGTCGAGGTGCCGTTGTCGCTGTACTTGACCAGCTTTTCCGCCACTTCCAGCCCGATGTTGGCCTGCGCCTCCATGGTCGAACCGCCGATGTGCGGCGTCAGGATCACGTTGTCGAGGCCCCGCAGCGGCGACAGGAACTCGTCCTTGTTGCTGCGCGGCTCCACCGGGAACACGTCGATGGCGGCACCCAGCAGCTTGCGAGCCTTCAGGGCCTCGGCCAGCGGCTCGATCTCGACCACGGTGCCGCGCGAGGCGTTGATGAGGATCGAGCCGGGCTTCATCGCCGCGATTTCGGCCGCGCCGATCATCCATTGCGTGGCCTGCGTCTCGGGCACGTGCAGCGTGACGATGTCGCTCTGGGCCAGCAGCTGGTGCAGTTCGCGCACCTG
This sequence comes from Variovorax sp. 679, assembly GCF_003952185.1. Lineage (GTDB taxonomy): Bacteria > Pseudomonadota > Gammaproteobacteria > Burkholderiales > Burkholderiaceae_C > Variovorax. The sequence continues at coordinate 766,692 of NZ_RXFS01000001.1, forward strand.
GCGCGCATTGCCCAGCGGCAGCTTGGTGACCACGTCGTAGAAGGCCACGTGCATGCCCAGCGCCTCGGCCAGCACCGACAGCTGCGCGCCGATCGAGCCGTAGCCCACGATGCCCAGCGTCTTGCCACGGATCTCGTAGGCGTTCTCGGCCGACTTGAGCCAGCCGCCGCGATGCGCCACCGCGCTCTTCTCGGGCACGCCGCGCAGCAGCAGGATGGCCTCGGCGAGCACCAGCTCGGCCACCGAGCGGGTGTTGGAGTACGGTGCGTTGAACACCGCCACGCCATGCTCGCGGGCGGCTTCCAGGTCGACCTGGTTGGTGCCGATGCAGAAGCAGCCCGCAGCCACCAGCTTGTGGGCGGCGGCGAACACGTCGGCCGTCAGTTGGGTTCGCGAGCGGATGCCCAGGAAGTGCACGTCGGCGATCTTCGCCTTCAGTTCGGCGTCGGGCAGCGCGCCCGGCAGCGACTCGATGTTGGTGTAGCCGGCGGCGCGCAGCACCTCCACGGCCGAGGGGTGAATGCCTTCGAGCAAGAGGAACTTGATCCTGCTTTTGTCGAGGGATGTTTTGCTGCTCATGGAGGTCTCTTGGAAGCCCCGGCCATGGCGACAGGCTAGGCCAAAAAAAGGGAGGGCGATGCTAGCATGGTGCGGCGCAACATGCGGGTTCGCGGCCCGTGCCGGCCTGACGCGAACAGGGCCAAAGGGCAGGCGGTGCCAAAGGGGTTTCCCCGATTGGAGGAAACCCGTGCGCCGTGCGCCAATGTGACGCGGCTGTGTCATGCACATGCCCTAGCATCCGCGCTTTCCATTTTTCCCTTCAGGAGTCTTCATGCGATTCAAGACGCTCGCCCTGGCATCGGCGTTGGCCGCCACCACGCTCTTCAACGTGGCGCAGGCCCAGACCGAGATCCAGTGGTGGCATTCCATGACCGCCGTCAACAACGAGTGGGTCAACGACCTGGCCAAGCAGTTCAACGAGAGCCAGAAGGAATACAAGGTCATCCCGACCTTCAAGGGCACCTACGACGAATCGATGACGGCCTCCATCGCGGCCTTCCGCGCCGGCAACGCACCGCACATCCTGCAGGTGTTCGAGGTGGGCACCGCCACCATGATGGCCAGCAAGGGTGCCATCGTGCCGGTGGGCCAGGTCATGAAGGACGCGGGCGAGAAGTTCGACCCGGCCGCCTACATCCCCGCCGTGGCCGGCTACTACACCGCCCCCAACGGCCAGATGCTGAGCTTCCCGTTCAACAGCTCGACCACCATCTTCTATTTCAACAAGGACGCCTTCAAGGCCGCCGGCCTGCCCACCGACAAGGCGCCGTCGACCTGGCCCGAAGTGGTCGCCGCCGCCGCCAAGCTCAAGGCCAGCGGCCACAAGTGCCCGTTCACCACGGCATGGCAGAACTGGACGCAGGTCGAGAGCTTCTCGGCCTGGCACAACGTGGAGTTCGCCAGCAAGGCCAACGGCCTGCAGGGCCTCGACGCGCGCCTGAAGGTCAACTCGCCGCTGCACCAGCGCCACATCGAGAACCTGGCCAGCATGGCCAAGCAGGGCCTCTTCATCTACAAGGGCCGCGGCAACGTGCCCGAGGCCTCGTTCGTGTCGGGCGAGTGCGCCATGATCAACACGTCCTCGGGCTTCTACGGCAACGTGGCCAAGAACGCCAAGTTCGCCTACGGCCTGGCTCCCCTGCCCTACTACCCGGACGTTCCCGGCGCACCGCAGAACACCGTGATCGGCGGCGCCAGCCTGTGGGTCATGTCGGGCAAGAAGCCGGCCGAGTACAAGGGCGTGGCCAAGTTCTTCAGCTTCATCTCGACGCCTGAAGTGCAGTCCGCCAGCCACAAGCGCACCGGCTACCTGCCCGTGACCACGGCCTCCTACAAGCTCACCGAGGACTCGGGCTTCTACAAGCAGAACCCCGGCACCGACGTGGCCGTGACGCAGATGATCCGCAAGGTCACCGACAAGAGCCGCGGCATCCGCCTGGGCAACTACGTGCAGATCCGCGCCATCGAGGACGAAGAGCTCGAACAGGTCTGGAACGGCAAGAAAACGGCCAAGGAAGCCCTCGACGCCATCGTGACCCGAGGCAACGAGCAACTGGAACGCTTCCAGAAGGCCAACAAGAGCTGACGATCGACGACCGGACCCCTCGCGTGTCCGGCTAATATCGCCCGCCCCCGCTCACTCTTCTACAAGAGTGGGCGCGGCGGGATTTTTTACGTAGAGGGTTCATGGAAAAACGCGTTTTCTTTCGCTCGGGCTGGCTGCCCTGGCTGCTGCTGGCACCGCAGATGGCGGTGATATTCGTGTTTTTCTTCTGGCCGGCGGGGCAGGCCCTCCTGCAATCGCTGCAGCAGCAGGACGCGTTCGGCACTTCCGTCGACTTCGTTGGACTGCAGAACTTCAAGGAATTGTTCGAAGACCCGGCCTATGGCGAGTCCTTCAAGACCACCGCCGTCTTCTCGGTGCTGGTGGCCACCATCGGCCTCAGCCTCTCGCTGACGCTGGCGGTGTTCGCCGACCGCATCGTGCGCGGCGGCATGTTCTACAAGACCATGTTGATCCTGCCGTATGCCGTGGCGCCCGCGGTGGCGGCCGTGCTGTGGGTCTTCATGTTCTCCCCCTCGCTGGGCGTGGTCGCCTATGCGCTCGGCAAGATCGGCATCGACTGGAACCACCTGCTCAATTCGAAGCATGCGATGACGCTGATCGTGATGGCCGCGGTGTGGAAGCAGATCTCCTACAACTTCCTGTTTTTCCTGGCCGGCCTGCAGTCCATTCCCAAGTCGCTGATCGAGGCGGCCGCCATCGACGGCGCGCGCCCGTGGCGCCGCTTCTGGACGGTGCAGTTCCCGCTGCTGTCGCCCACCACCTTCTTCCTGCTGGTGATGAACGTGGTCTATGCGTTCTTCGACACCTTCGCCATCGTCCACGCCGCCACCGAGGGCGGCCCGGGCAAGGACACGGAAATCCTCGTCTACAAGGTCTATCACGACGGCTTCAAGGCCCTGGACCTGGGTGGCTCGGCCGCCCAGTCGGTCGTGCTGATGGTGATCGTGATCGCGCTCACCATCGTGCAATTCCGCTACGTCGAGAAAAAGGTGCAGTACTGACATGGTTGAAAGAAGAAGCACCCAGGGCATCCTTGCCCACGTGGTGATGATCCTCGGCGTCCTGATCGTCGCCTTCCCCATCTACCTCGCCTTCGTGGCGTCCACCCACACCGCGCAGGAAATCGTGCAGCGGCCGATGCCGCTCCTGCCGGGCTCGAACATGCTCGACAGCTACAAGGGCGCGCTCTTCGGCCGCGCGAGCAGCGCGGGCTCCAACGCCCCAGTGGCCCACATGATGTGGGTGAGCCTGGTGACGGCGCTGGTCATCGCCATCGGCAAGATCACCATTTCGCTGCTGTCGGCCTTCGCCATCGTGTACTTCCGCTTCCCGTTCAAGAAGATCTGCTTCTGGGCGATCTTCGTGACGCTGATGCTGCCGGTGGAGGTGCGCATCCTGCCCACCTACAAGGTGCTGTCCGACCTGAGCATGCTGAACAGCTACGCGGGCCTCACGGTGCCGCTGATCGCGTCGGCCACGGCCACCTTCCTGTTCCGGCAGTTCTTCCTGACCGTGCCCGAGGAACTCACCGAGGCCTCGCGCATGGACGGCGCGAGCCCGATGCGCTTCTTCTTCGACGTGCTGCTGCCGCTGTCGAAGACCAGCATCGCCGCGCTCTTCGTGATCCAGTTCATCTACGGCTGGAACCAGTACCTGTGGCCGCTGCTGGCAGTCACCAACGAGGACATGTACCCGATCGTGGTCGGCATCAAGCGGCTCATCGCCGGCGGTGACGGCCAGAACGAATGGAACGTGGTGATGGCCACCGCCATCCTCGCCATGCTGCCACCCGCGCTGGTGGTGGTGCTGATGCAAAAGTGGTTCGTCAAGGGCCTTGTTGATACCGAGAAATAAAGAATGGCTGCTCTTTCCCTACGCAACGTCATCAAGCGCTACGGCCACGGGCCCAAGGCCAACCAGGTCATCCACGGCGTGAGCGCCGAGATCGCCGACCACGAGTTCATCGTCATCGTCGGTCCCTCGGGCTGCGGCAAGTCCACTCTGCTGCGCATGGTGGCCGGCCTGGAGGAAGTCTCCGCCGGCGAGATCGCCATCGGCAACAAGGTGGTGAACCAGCTCGAACCCTCCGAGCGCGACATCGCCATGGTGTTCCAGAACTACGCGCTGTACCCGCACATGAGCGTGTTCGCGAACATGGCCTACGGCCTGAAGATCGCCAAGGTGCCGCCAGCCGAGATCAAGGTGCGCGTCGACAAGGCCGCGAAGATCCTCGAACTCGGCCACCTGCTGGAACGCAAGCCGCGCGAGCTTTCCGGCGGCCAGCGCCAGCGCGTGGCCATGGGCCGCGCCATCGTGCGCCAGCCGCAGGTGTTCCTGTTCGACGAACCGCTGTCGAACCTCGACGCCAAGCTGCGCGCGCAGACCCGCTTCGAGATCCAGAAACTGCACCGCGAGCTCGGCATCACCTCGCTGTTCGTCACGCACGACCAGGTCGAGGCCATGACGCTGGCGCAGCGCATCATCGTGATGAACGGCGGCGTGATGGACCAGTTCGCGACGCCCGAGGAGGTGTACTCGCGCCCCGCCACCACCTTCGTGGCGAGCTTCATCGGCTCGCCGCCGATGAACCTGCTGAAGCACGCACCGGGCGTGCGCCCCGGCCAGATCCTGGGCATCCGCCCCGAGCACCTGGTGCTCGACGAGAACGGCTGGTCGGTGCAGGTCGAGCACGTCGAACTGCTGGGCGCCGAACGGCTGGTGTACGGCCGCATCGGCGACGAGCAGATCATCATGCGCACCGATGAGGCGGACCACCCGCCCGTTGCCGGCGACACGGTGAAGATCGCCGCACGCGAAGAAAAGCTGCACTGGTTCGACGCCGGCTCGGGCAAAAGGGCCGACTGAGCGATGGCCTTGTCGACACCCTGGCCCTACCCCCGCTGGGTCGCGCACCGCGGCGCCGGCAAGCTCGCGCCCGAAAACACGCTCGCCGCCTTCCGGCTCGGCGCCTCGCACGGCTACCGCATGTTCGAGTGCGACGCCAAGCTCAGCGCCGACGGCGTCGTCTTCCTGATGCACGACGCCACGCTCGACCGCACCACCAGCGGCCACGGCACCGGTGGCGCGCAGCCCTGGAGCGCGCTGGCGCAACTCGACGCGGGCGGCTGGCACTCGCGCGCCTATGCGGGCGAACCGCTGCCCACGCTGGAGAACCTCGCGCGCTTCTGCTTGGCCAACGACTACCTGCTCAACATCGAGATCAAGCCGACGCCAGGCAGCGAGCGTGAAACCGGCGAAGTGGTGGCGCGCGAAGCCGCCCGGCTGTGGCAAGGCGCGGCCGTGCCGCCGCTGCTCACATCCTTCCAGGTCGAGTCGCTCAAGGGCGCACAGGCGGTGCAGCCTGAACTGCCGCGAGGCCTGCTGCTCGACAAGCTCTGGGACGGCTGGCTCGAAGCAGCCAGGGAGCTCGGCTGCTCGGCCATCGTCTGCAACCACACGCTGTGGGACGCGGCGGTGGTGGCGCTGGTTCATGGCGCAGGCATGCGCACGCTGAGCTACACCGTGAACGACGACAAGGCCGCGCAGCGGCTGATCGACCTGGGCACCGACGGCATCATCACCGACAGGGTCGACCTGTTCAGCCCCGCCGGCTGACGCCGCCGAACAGGGGCTGCATTTCTTACCGGCCCTTACGAAATGGCGGCTTCTATGATGCGGCCATGAGTTGGACCCTACGCTTCGCGAGCCTGTGCCTCGCGGCCCTGTGCATGTGCGGCGGCGCCCTGGCGCAGCCTGAGCTCGGCGGCAACGCCAACAGTGCCGCCGCGGCCGCCGCAACTCCCGCCCCCACGGTGGCGGAACTGCGCGCCCAGTTCACGAAGCTCAGCACCGCCGCCGAGACCGACGAGGAAGCGCGCAAGCTGCTCACGCAGATCAACGACATCGGCGTCCAGGCCGACAAGTTCGTCACTGCGCGCACCGGCGAGCTTGCCGACCTGAACGCCAAGCTCGGCGAGCTCGGCAACCCGCCCGCCGCCGGCGCCACCGAAGACCCCGACATCACCCGCCAGCGCGCCCGCCTGACCAAGGAGCGCAACGCGCTGGATGCCGACATCCGCCTCGCGCGCCTGCTGTCGGTCGACGTGCGGCAGCGCGGCACCGACCTGGTCACGCAGCGCCGGGCGCTGTTCGAGGCGGAGCTCACCGAGCGCGCGGCCTCGCCGCTGACGGCCGAGTTCTGGAGCGACCTGCGCGAAGCCTGGCCCGACGACCTGGCCCGGCTGCAGGCGATGGCGTCCTCGGTCAACGATGGCCTGATGGCCGCCACGCAGCCCGAGACGCGCCTGCAGGTGATCGCGGCGCTGATCGGCGCGCTGCTGCTCGCGGTGTTCGGCAATTGGGCGGCCGAGGCCCTGCTCGTGAAGCTGGCCGCGCGCTTCCTGCCGGCGGGCCGGCTGCGGCGCTCGCTGCTGGTGATCGGCATCGTCGCCAGCCACGTGCTGCTGGTGGCCGTGGCCGCGCATGGCTTCGTCGCGGTGCTGAAGGAGTTCGCCACCTGGGAGCCGCAGGCGCGCAAGGTGCTCAATTCGACGGCGCAGGCGATGGTTTTCATGGCCTTCGTGATCGGGCTGGGCCGCGGGCTGCTGGCAACCAGCCGGCCTTCGTGGCGCCTGCCGCCGATTCCCGACGCCATGGCCTCGCGGCTGGCCGCCCTGCCCTGGCTGGTGGCGCTGGTGGCTGCGCTGGCATGGACGCCGGCGGAGGTCAATTCGCTGATCGACGCGAGCTTCGCGGCCGTGGTGGCCACGCACGTGCTCACGGCGCTGGTGCTGACGGCGCTGGTCGCCACGGTGCTCTATGTCGTGAAGCCGTTGCGCGCCGACGCGGCCGAGGCGGGCCTGCCCGAACGGCCGATGTGGGTCGGCCTGCTGGTGGCGCTGATCGGCGCGCTGATGATCGCGATCTGGGTGCTGGTGGCCGTCGGCTACGTGGCGCTCGCCAGCTTCCTGGCCTCGCAGCTGACCTGGAGCGGCATCGTCGCGGCAGCCTTCTACGTGCTGTTCAAGTTCGCGGACGACGTGTTCATGGCCACGGTGTCGTCGCGCGCAGCCTTCGGCCAGCGGCTGCAGAAGAGCTTCAACCTCGCGCCGCAGACGCTCGACCAGGTTGCGACGGTGCTGTCGGCGCTGAGTCGGGTGGCCCTCTTCTTCTACATGCTGGTGGCGCTGGCCGCGCCACTGGGCACGGGGCCGGGCGAGGTGTTCCAGCGCGGCGGCAAGCTCGGCACCGGCGTGAAGGTGGGCGAGTTCCAGCTGGTGCCGGGCGCGATCCTGAGCGCCGTCGGCGTGGCGGTGGCGGGCTTCATCCTGCTGCGGATCTTCAAGCGCTGGCTCGAACGCAGCTACCTGCCGAACACCAAGTTCGAGCCGGGCATGCAGAGCTCGATCACCACGCTGCTCGGGTACGTGGGCGGCATCCTGGTGGTGGCGTTCGCCCTGTCGGCGCTGGGCATCGGCATCGAGCGCATCGCGTGGGTGGCGAGTGCGCTGTCGGTGGGCATCGGCTTCGGCCTGCAGGCCATCGTGCAGAACTTCATCTCGGGGCTGATCCTGCTGGCCGAGCAGCCGGTGAAGGTGGGCGACTGGGTGGTGCTGGGCACGGCCGAGGGCGACGTGCGGCGCATCAACGTGCGCGCCACCGAGATCCAGCTGGGCGACCGCTCGACGCTGATCGTGCCGAACTCGGAGTTCATCACCAAGACCGTGCGCAACATGACGCTGGCCAATGCCGAGGGCCGGGTGCTGATCCGCCTGCCGATGCCGCTGACCACCGACGCGCAGCGCGTGCGCGAGCTGATGCTCGCAGCCTGCAAGGCGCACGAGGGCGTGCTGGAGACGCCGGCGCCGTCGCTCACGCTGGAAGGCATCGAGAACGGGCTGCTGATCTTCCAGGCGATCGCCTATGTGGCGAGCCCGCGCCTGGCGGGCGGCGTGCGCAGCGACTTGCTGTTCGTGATCCTCGACGACCTCAAGAAGGCCTCGCTGCCGCTGGCGGTACCGACGATGGTGATGACCGCCGTGCCGGAAGCCCCCGCCGCACCGGCGGCCGTGCCTTCGTCGCCAGCCTCGCCGATACCGGGCCTGCCGACCTGAGGCCCCGCCCTCTTCCGATTCACTCCAGCGGCAGCGCCGTGGTGGACTTGATCTCGTTGAGGCACACGCTGGAGCGCACCGCCGACACGCCCGGCATGTGCATCAGCGTGTGCATCAGGAACTGCGAGAGCGCCTCCAGGTCCCGTGCGACGACCTTGAGCACGTAGTCGAAGTCGCCCGTCACCGAGTAGCACTCCAGGATCTGCTTCATGTCCGCGATCAGGTCCTGGAACTTGGGCAGCTCGTCCACATGGCCGCGCGCCATGGTCACGTGGATGAAGGCGATCACGCCCAGCCCGATGTGGCGCGCGTTCAGCCGCGCCGCATAGCCGTTGATGAGCCCCAGTTCTTCCAGCCGCCGGTGGCGCCGCAGGCACTGGGCGGGCGAGAGATTGGCCACCTCCGCCAGCTCCAGGTTCGACGCGCGGCCGTGGGCCTGCAGGTGCTCAAGAATCCTCCGGTCGATCCGGTCGAGTTCGATCTCATGCAATTTCATCTCCCAATTCACCAATTGAATGCAATTTTATGGCGCAAAGCGGGGTAAGCCCGAGGCTTTGATGCACCTTAATTGTGCAAAGTACGATCTAGACTCCGTGGCGCCCGGGCCGCATGCCGCGAACCCCGGCCGCTGAATCCCCCGCCGCCGGCACCCGCCGGCGGCTTCAGACGCATCCATTCCCCACCCGGAGACCCTTTCACGTGAAAAACGCTTTGCTTCGCACTCCCTTCAGCGCAGTGGCCCTGGCTCTCGGCATGCTCGCCGCCGCGCCCTCGTTCGCGGCCGACACCAAGTCGGTGGCCGTGACCGCCATCGTCGAGCACCCGGCGCTGGATGCCGTGCGCGACGGCGTGAAGGCCGAGCTGAAGGCCGCCGGCTACGAGGAAGGCAAGAACCTGAAGTTCACCTACCAGAGCGCGCAGGGCAACGTGGGCACCGCAGCCCAGATCGCCCGCAAGTACGTGGGCGACCAGCCCGACGCGATCGTCGCGATCGCCACGCCGTCGGCGCAGGCCGTGGTGGCCGCCACCAAGACGATTCCGGTGGTGTACTCGGCCATCACCGACCCGGTGGCCGCCAAGCTGGTGAAGAACTGGGAGCCCTCGGGCACCAACGTGACGGGCGTGTCGGACCTGTCGCCGCTCGAGAAGCATGTCGGCCTGATCAAGCAGGTGGTGCCGAACGCCAAGCGCATCGGCGTGATCTACAGCCCCGGCGAAGCCAACTCGGTGGCCATCGTCGAGTCGCTCAAGAAGGCCGCCTCGGCCGCCGGCATGACCATGGTCGAAGCCGCCGCCGCCCGCACGGTGGACGTGCCGACCGCCGCCCAGAGCCTGGTCGGCAAGGCCGACGTGATCTACACGCCCACCGACAACAACGTGGTCTCGGCCTTCGAGGGCATCGTGAAGGTGGCCCAGCAGGCCAAGCTGCCCGTGGTGGCTGCCGACACCGCCACCGTCGAGCGCGGCGCCGTGGCCGCCCTGGGCCTGAACTACAGCGACATCGGCCGCCAGACCGGCAAGATCGTGGTGCGCGTCCTCAAGGGCGAGAAGCCCGGCACCATCGCCTCGCAGACCAGCACCAACTTCGAGCTGGTGGTGAACCCCGGCGCGGCCAAGCTGCAGGGCGTGACGCTGTCCGACGAGCTGCTGAAGACTGCGAAGGTCGTGAGCACCAAGTAAGCCCCCGACGGGCCCGCGCCCCGGTTTCATCCACCGGGGCGCGTCCGTTTCTGCCTCGCCGCCTGCCGGAAGCCTCCCCACATGTCCCTCATCGCCTCGCTGGGCGCCATCGAGATCGGTCTGATATTCGGACTGGTCGCGCTGGGCGTCTTCATGTCGTTCCGCATCATCAACTTTCCCGACCTCACGGTGGACGGCAGCTTTCCGCTGGGTGCCGCCGTGGCCGCGACGCTGATCGTCGCCGGCTGGAACCCGGTCGCCGCCACCGCGGTGGCCTGCGTGGCCGGCGCCGTCTCGGGCTGGGTCACGGCCTGGCTCAACGTGAAGCTGAAGATCATGCAATTGCTCGCGAGCATCCTGGTGATGATCGCGCTGTACTCCATCAACCTGCGCGTGATGGGCAAGCCCAACGTGGCGCTCATCACCGAACCCACCGTGTTCAGCATGGCGAGCTTCGGCGGCATGCCGGAGCAGTGGGCCAAGCCGCTGTTGCTGCTGCTGATCGTGATCGCGGCCAAGATCGTGGTCGACATGTTCTTCGCCTCGGAAGCCGGCCTGGCGATGCGCGCCACCGGCGGCAACGCGCGCATGGCGCGGGCCCAGGGCATCTCGACCGACTTCCACACCATGGCGGGCCTGGCGCTGTCGAACGCGCTGGTGGCGCTGGCCGGCGCGCTGTTCGCGCAGAGCCAGGGCACGGCCGACATCTCGATGGGCGTGGGCACGATCGTGATCGGGCTGGCCGCGGTGATCATCGGCGAGACGCTGCTTCCCGCGCGCAGCATGATCATCACCACGCTGGCGTGCATCCTGGGTGCGCTGCTGTATCGCTTCTTCATCGCGATGGCGCTGAACACCGACTTCATGGGCCTGCAGGCCCAAGACCTGAACCTGGTGACCGCCGTGCTGGTGGCCTTCGCGCTGCTGGTGCCAGCCTACAAGCGCAAGCTGGGCGGGCTTTTCAAGGGGAAGAACTGATGCTGCGCGCCCAACAACTCGAGATGACCTTCAACCCGGGCACGCCGATCGAGAACCGCGTGCTGCGCGGGCTCAGCCTGGAAATTCCCACCGGCCAGTTCGTCACCGTGATCGGCTCGAACGGCGCGGGCAAGTCGACCTTTTTGAATGCGGTGAGCGGCGACCTGATCGTCGACAAGGGCAGCATCGAGATCGACGGCAAGGACGTGACCCGCCTGAACGCCTGGCAGCGCTCGGGCATGGTGGCCCGCGTGTTCCAGGACCCGATGGCCGGCACCTGCGAGGCGCTGACCATCGAGGAGAACATGGCGCTGGCCTGGAAGCGCGGCGAGCGCCGGGCCTTCGGTTTCGCGCTCAACCGCAACCTGCGCGAGCTGTTCCGCGAGAAGCTGTCGATCCTGAAGCTGGGGCTGGAGAACCGCCTGGCAGACCGCATCGGCCTGCTCTCGGGCGGGCAGCGGCAGGCGGTGAGCCTGCTGATGGCTTCCCTCAAGCCCTCGCGCATCCTGCTGCTCGACGAGCACACGGCCGCGCTCGACCCGAAGACCGCCGCCTTCGTGCTGGAGCTGACCGCCAGGATCGTCGAAGGCAGCCAGCTCACCGCGATGATGGTGACGCACAGCATGCGCCAGGCGCTGGACTACGGCTCGCGCACGGTGATGCTGCACGAGGGCCAGGTGATCCTCGACGTGGCCGGGCCGCAGCGCGCCGGACTCGACGTGCCCGACCTGCTGCGCATGTTCGAGCAGACCCGCGGCGAGAAGCTGGACGACGACAAGCTGCTGCTGGCCTGATGGCGTCGGACACCGTCTTCGTGCGCGCCATGCGTGCCGACGATCTCGACGCGGTGCTGGCAATCCAGCTCGCCTGCTACGGCGCGGGGTTCGTGGAAGACGGCGAGCTGATCGCGCGGCGGCTCGGTGCCGCGCCGCACACGGGATGGGTGGCCGAGCACGAGGGCGGCGTGCGGGCCTATCTGGCGGGCTATCCGTCCGTGGCCGGCAAGCTCACGCCGCTGCACGGCGAATTCGAAGTGGCCGCACAGGCCGATTCGCTCTACCTGCACGACCTGGCGGTGCACCCGGGCGCCTCGGGCCTGGGGCTGGGGCCCCGGCTGGTGCGCCATGCCTGGGCCCATGCGATGCAGGCCGGCTGGCGCCATTCGACGCTGGTGTCGGTGCAATCGTCGGTGGGTTTCTGGCAGCGCCAGGGGTATGAGGCCGCGCGACCCGCCGGCCCCGAGCAGCAGGCCCGTCTCGCCACCTATCCGGGCGAATCGGTCTACATGATCCGCCGGCTGGGCTGAAGGCCGGTCGTCAGCGGCGCCAGCCGCGCATCGCCAGCCACTGGACTGTGCCGCAGACCACGACGAGCGCGGCATAGGTCACCATCGCCCCGTCGCGCCCGAACACCACGAGCCCGGCAACCAGCACCCCGACGCCGGCCGCGAAGGTCAGCGCGAACTGCACCCACCAGCGCGGAACGCCGGCGCGCCCGCCGCCCAGGAACCGCCCGGCAAAGGCCAGCACCAGGGCCAGGAAAGCCGCGGGTGCTACAAAATTAAGCAGGTGGTTCAGGAGGGCCAGCAGGTCCATCGGAGGGGATTGCGCAGGGGCCGGAACATGCGTCCGGGGTTATGGCTGTCATAGGGAAAGCCATTTGTCCCCTGGCGAGCCTCGTGCGGCTGCTGATTTTATAATCACGGCCATGTCAGTCTGGGCCCTCGGCTTGAACCATACGACCGCGCCGCTCGATCTGCGCGGTCGTTTCGCGTTCGCGCTCGACCAGATCGCCCCCACCCTGCAGAGCCTGCGCAGTTCCTTCGCCACCGGCCGCCACCCCCAGGTCGAGGCCGCGATCATCTCCACCTGCAACCGCACCGAGATCTATTGCGCCTCGGAGCACGCCGCGCTCGACCACACCTTCGGCTGGCTGGCGCAAAGCGGTGGCGTCGCCCCTGCCCTGCTGCGCTCGCATGCCTACACCCTGCACGACGACGAAGCCGCGCGCCACGCCTTCCGCGTGGCCAGCGGACTCGATTCGATGGTGCTCGGCGAAGCCCAGATCCTCGGCCAGATGAAGGACGCCGTGCGTGCCGCCGAGACGGCCGGCGCGCTCGGCAGCACGCTGAACCAGCTGTTCCAGCGCTCATTCGCCGTCGCGAAGGAAGTGCGCACGGCCACCGAGATCGGCGCGCACTCCATCAGCATGGCTGCCGCCGCGGTGCGCCTGGCCGGCCAGCTCTTCGAAGACCTGCGCAAGACGCGCGTGCTGTTCGTCGGCGCGGGCGAAATGATCGACCTCGCGGCCACGCACTTCGCGGCGAAGGAGCCCAAGGCCATCGCCATCGCCAACCGCACGCTGGAACGCGGCGAAAAGCTGGCCTCGCGCTTCGGCGGCGAGGCGATGCGGCTGGCCGACCTGCCCTCGCGGCTGGCCGAATTCGACATCGTCGTGAGCTGCACCGCCAGCACGCTGCCGATCATCGGCCTGGGCGCCGTCGAGCGTGCGCTCAAGGCGCGCAAGCACCGTCCGATGTTCATGGTCGACCTGGCCGTGCCGCGCGACATCGAGCCCGAAGTGAAGGCCCTGGAAGACATCTACCTCTACACCGTCGACGACCTTGCGCAGGTCGTGCAGCAGGGCCAGGCCAACCGGCAGGCTGCCGTGGCGCAGGCCGAAGTGATCATCGATGCCGGCGTGCAGAGCTTCATGCACTGGCTGGGCCAGCGCGGCACGGTGCCGCTGATCCAGCAACTCAACGCGCAGGCCGACGAGTGGCGCGCCGCCGAGATGGCCCGCGCGCGCAAGCTGCTGGCCAAGGGCGAATCGATCGACGCGGTGCTCGAAGCCATGTCGCGCGGGCTCACGCAGAAGATGATGCACGGCGCGATGGCCGAGCTGCACGCGGGCGACGCCGCCTCGCGCGAGCAGACGGCGCAGACGATCTCGCGCCTGTTCCTGCGCAAAGAGCGTTAGCGACGCTCGTCGGCGGCCCGGCCTGCATGGCTGCGGCTTTCATGCGCCCTGCCCTCGCACGGCAGCACATCCCCATTTTTTCGAGCCTCTTTCCCCCGTGAAATCCTTTCTCCGCCACCAACTCGAACGCTATGCCCAGCGCCTGGGCGAGCTCGACTTCCTGCTCTCGCGCGAAGACATCATGAGCGACATGGCGCAGTACCGCACCATCTCGCGCGAGCATGCCGAGGTCACGCAGATCGCCGGCCGCTACGAGCGCTACAGGCAGCGCGAGGCCGACATCGCCGGCGCCAAGGAAATGCTCGACGACCCCGACATGGCCGAGATGGCGAAAGAGGAAATCGCAGGCGCCGAGGCCGAACTGGTGCAGCTCGAGGACGAGCTGCAGCGCCTGCTGCTGCCCAAGGACCCCGACGACGCGCGCAACGCCTTCCTCGAAATCCGCGCCGGCACGGGCGGCGACGAATCGGCCCTGTTCGCGGGCGACCTGCTGCGCATGTACACGCGCTACTGCGAACGCGCGGGCTGGCGCTGCGAGATCGTCAGCGAGAGCGAGAGCGAGCTCGGCGGCTACAAGGAAGTGGTGGTGCGCGTGGTGGGCGACGAAGTGTTCGGCCACCTGCGCTTCGAATCGGGCGGCCACCGCGTGCAACGCGTGCCGGCCACCGAGACGCAGGGCCGCATCCACACCAGCGCCTGCACCGTGGCCGTGCTGGCCGAGCCCGACGAGACAGTGGCCGTGCAGATCAACCCGGCCGACCTGCGCATCGACACCTACCGCGCGAGCGGTGCGGGCGGACAGCACATCAACAAGACCGACTCGGCCGTGCGCATCACGCACATCCCGACCGGCATCGTGGCCGAATGCCAGGACGACCGCAGCCAGCATCGCAACAAGGCGAAGGCGCTGCAGGTGCTGTCGGCGCGCATCCAGGAGAAGGAGCGCAGCGAGCGCGCCGCCAAGGACGCCGCCATGCGCAAGGGACTGATCGGCAGCGGCGACCGTTCGGACCGCATCCGCACCTACAACTTTCCGCAGGGGCGGCTGACCGACCACCGCATCAATCTCACGCTCTACAAGCTGCTCGCCATCATGGAAGGCGATCTCGGCGACGTGCTCGATGCGCTGCGCGCCGCGCGCGAGGCCGAGCAGCTGGCCGAGCTGGAATCGAGCCTGCCGGCATGATGACCGCCATCGAGAACCCGTTGCCGGCCACCGTGGCGCAGGCGCTGGCCGCGTCCATCGCACTGGGCGTGGACCGGCTCGACGCCCAGTTGCTGCTGCTGCACGCGCTGGGCCGCGCCCCGCACGACCGGGCCTGGCTGCTGGCACACGACACCGACGCGATGCCCGATGCGGCGTGGTCCGCGCTGGCCGCGCAGCTGTCGCGGCGCCGCACTGGCGAGCCGGTCGCCTACCTGCTGGGCGAGAAGGAATTCCACGGCCTCAACCTGCAGGTCGATGCCCGTGTGCTCGTGCCGCGGCCCGACACGGAAACGCTGGTCGAATGGGCCCTGCAATGCCTCGAAGGCCATGCCGCTCCGCGCGCGCTCGACCTCGGCACGGGCAGCGGCGCGATCGCGCTGGCCCTGCAACACGCCCGCCCCGATGCGCAGGTCGACGCGGTCGATGCCAGCGCCGATGCGCTCGCGGTCGCCCAGGCCAACGCCCGGCGCCTCGGCCTGCCCGTGCGCTTTGCCCAGGCCAACTGGCTCGACGGCGCCGGCAACGGCTACGCGGTCATCGCCAGCAACCCGCCGTACATCGCCACCGGCGATCCCCATCTGCCCGCGCTGCGCCACGAGCCGTCTTCCGCCCTGGTTTCGGGCGTCGATGGCCTCGACGACATCCGCCAGATCGTGCAGAACGCCCCCGCCCACCTCGCGGAAGGCGGCTGGCTGCTGCTCGAACACGGCCATGACCAGGCCGCGGCCGTGCGCCAGTTGCTCGCCGAGCGCGGTTTCGCCGAAGTGCAAAGCCGCGACGACCTCGCCGGCATCCAGCGCTGCTCCGGCGGAATCTGGCGCACGGTGAAATAATCCCCCCAGCCTATTTTTTCAGGAGTCCCCATGTCCGACGCCCAGCAACGCATCGACGATCTCGTCAAGACCAACGACCTCGTGCTCTTCATGAAGGGCAATGCCAGCTTCCCGATGTGCGGCTTCTCCGGCCGCGCGATCCAGATCCTGAAGGCGGTCGGCGTCGACACGAAGACGCTCAAGACCGTGAACGTGCTCGAAGACGACGGCATCCGCCAGGGCATCAAGGAATACAGCAACTGGCCCACGATCCCGCAGCTCTACGTGAAGGGCGAGTTCATCGGCGGCTCGGACATCATGATGGAGATGTACGAGTCGGGCGAGCTGCAGCAGGTGGTGAACGGCGCCAACGCCTGACCCCGCGGGAACGGCCATGAGTCACGATCACGCGGACCACGGCCATTCCCATGAAGACGGCGGCGACAACGGCAGCGACAGTGCCGCCCCGGCCTGGAAGCACGATGGCGTGCGGGTGATCGGCGCGAACCAGCTCGACGTCAACACCGCCCAGACGCCCGGCATGAACCGGGCAGCCGCCATCAATTTCGCCCGCGTGGGCGCACAGAAGCTCTGGGCCGGCACGGTGACCATCCATGCCGACGCCAAGACCGGCGCTCATCACCACGGACATCTCGAATCGGTGATCTACGTGGTGCGCGGCCGGGCCCGCATGCGCTGGGGCGAGAAGCTCGAATTCACCGCCGAGGCCGGACCGGGCGACTTCATCTACGTGCCGCCCTACGTGCCGCACCAGGAAATCAACGCCAGCGCGACCGAGACGCTCGAATGCGTGCTGTGCCGCAGCGATGGCGAGGCGGTGGCGGTGAACCTCGACATCGAGCCTGTCGAAAAGCCCGAATCGGTCCTCTGGGTCGACCCCACTCACCCCCACGGCGGAACATAGGCTCTCCCCCAGGCTTCGCGCATTTCGTGTCGCTGCGCCAACCCCCTCGCCGGGGGCAACACCTGCGGCCCGGCAAAGCCGGTTCCGCGGTGTTGCTGGAATGGCCCCTCAGTCATGGCACCATGACGGTCTTCAACGTGCCAACATGACCCTGACCCAAAGCCTGCTCATCATCGCGCTGCTGATAGCGCTGAGCGCCTTCTTCTCCCTTGCCGAAATCACCCTGGCCGCCTCGCGCCGCCTGCGCCTGCGCCAGATGGCCGATGAAGGCGACCCCCGGGCCGAGAAGGTGCTGCGCGTGCAGGAACAGCCGGGCCACTACTTCACTGTGGTGCAGATCGGGCTCAACGCTGTGGCGATCCTCGGCGGCGTGGTCGGCGAGGGCTCGCTCAGCCCGTACTTCGCCATCTTCTTCGAGAAGTGGCTCAGCCCCGAGGCCTCTGCCAGCGCGGCCTTCCTGTGCTCGTTCGTCATCATCATCGCGGTGTTCCTGGTGTTCGCAGACCTGTTCCCCAAGCGGCTGGGCATGAGCAACCCCGAGCGGCTGGCGGTGCGCATGGTCGGGCCCATGCAGCTGCTGATCACCACCTTCAAGCCATTGGTGTGGTTCTTCACGCGCTGCACCGACCTGCTGTTCAAGCTGCTCGGCATGCCGATGGCACGCGACGACAAGATCACCTCGGCCGACATCCTTGCGATGACCGAAGCCGGCGCGCAGGCCGGCGTGCTCGCGGTGCGCGAGCAGCAGGTGATCGCCAACGTGTTCGAGCTCGACACGCGCCTGGTCAGCAGCGTGATGACGGTGCGCGACAACATCGCCTGGTTCCTGCACGACGACCCCGAGTCGGTGCTGCGCGCGCGCATCGTGGCCGAGCCCTTCTCGGCCTACCCGGTGTGCGACGGCGACATCGACCACGTGCTGGGGTATGTCGACGCCAAGGACATGTTCCAGCGCGTGCTCAGCGGCCAGCCGCTGGCCTTCGACCAGGGTCTGCCGCTGCACAAGGCGCTGGTCATTCCGGACCGGCTGTCGCTCACCGAGGTGCTCGAGCAGTTCCAGCAGGCGCACGAAGACTTCGCGATCATCGTCAACGAATACAGCCTCGTGGTGGGCGTGATCACCCTCAACGACGTGATGAGCACGGTGATGGGTGACCTGGTGTCCACGCCCGACGAGGAGCAGATCGTCCAGCGCGACGAGAACTCCTGGCTGATCGACGGCATCACGCCGATCCAGGACGTGCAGCGCGCGCTGCACATCGACGAGTTGCCCCACTCGGAGGAATACGAGACGCTGGCCGGCTTCCTGATGGTGATGCTGCGCCGCGTGCCCAAGCGCACCGACAACGTGAGCTGGGGTGGCTACACCTTCGAAGTGATGGACGTCGACAGCTACCGCATCGACCAGGTGATGGTCACCAAGGGCACGGGCACCGCGAAAGCGCCCGCGAACTGAACAGGCCGGAGCAGGAAGACGTCAGGCCGCCGAGCGGTCCTTGTCCTTTTCCTTCTCGCGCTCCCTGTCGTTGAACACCCAGAGCCGCTGATTGGAGAACACCGCATTCGGATACGGCGACTTGCCGCGGCTGCCGTTGTAGCGGCCGAGCGTCATGAACAGGTCGCCGTTCTCGCGGTCGAGGTAGTGGCGAAGAATGACGCAGCCGAAGCGCAGGTTGGTCTGCATGTGGAAGAGCTTGGCCGGGTCGCTGTCGCCGATCACGCGCGTCCAGAACGGCATGACCTGCATGTAGCCGCGAGCGCCGGCGCTCGACACTGCGAACTTGCGGAAATTGCTCTCGACCTGCACCAGCCCGAGCACCAGGCTCACTTCGAGCCCCGAGCGTTTCGCTTCGTACCAGACGGTCTGCAGGAATTCGATACGCGACGGTGCATCGGCAATCTTCTTCTTGAGGCGCTCGCTCATATCGCCAAGCCAGCGCAGATAGGCCAGGCGAGCCTCGGTGTTCGCGAACTGCGGCACCGGCGGTGCCTTGTTGTGGATGGCCGAACTCAACGCGGTGCGCACCGAGTCGATCAGCGGCTCCTCGATCTGCGCACCGGCAAAGGCGGCCTGCGGCAGCGACAGCACGGTGAGGGCGCCAGCGGTCACGGCGCCGCCCAGGCACTGGCGTCGCGAGAGGCTGCCCTCCAGGCTCATTTTGCGAGCTTGCCGGCGATGAAGTCGGCGATGCCGGTCACGGGCACCTTGGTGGCCGCGGTATCGCGCCGGCCCTGGTACTCGAGCTGGCCTTCCTTGAGACCGCGGTCCGAGATGACCACGCGGTGTGGCACGCCGATCAGCTCCCAGTCGGCGAACATCGCGCCGGGGCGCTCGCCGCGGTCGTCGAGCAGCACGTCGACGCCCTTGGCCAGCAGCTCTTCGTAGAGCGCCTCGGCCGCCACCTTGACCTCGGGGCTGCGGTCCATGCCGATGGGGCAGACCACCACGGTGAAAGGTGCGATCGCGTCCGGCCAGATGATGCCGCGCTCGTCGTGGTTCTGTTCGATGGCGGCCGCCGGCAGGCGGGTGATGCCGATGCCGTAGCAGCCCATCTCGAGGAACTGCGGCTTGCCGCCTTCGTCGAGGTAGGTGGCGTTCATGTCCTTGCTGTACTTGGTGCCCAGCACGAACACATGGCCGACTTCGATGCCGCGCTCGATGGCCAGCACGCCCTTGCCGTCGGGCGAGGCGTCGCCCGCGACCACGTTGCGGATGTCGGCGACGAGATCGGGCTCGGGCAGGTCGCGGCCCCAGTTGACTCCCGTCATGTGGAAGTCGACTTCGTTGGCGCCGGTGATCCAGTCGGCCATGACGGCGGCTTCGCGGTCGGCCACGAGCTTCACGGGCTTCTTGAGGTTCAGCGGGCCCAGGTAGCCGGGCTTGCAGCCGAAGTGGTCCTCAATCTCGGCCAGGGTCGCGAAGCGGAAGCCCTGGTTCAGGCCCGGGAGCTTGCCGACCTTGATCTCGTTCATGTCGTGATCGCCGCGCAGCAGCAGCAGCCAGACCTGCGAACCCTTCGGATTGCCGGCCTCGTCGACGATGTCGGTGGCCAGCACCAGCGACTTGATGGTGGTGGAGAGCGGCACGCCGAGCAGTTCGGCCACGTCGGCGCAGGTGCTCTTGCCGGGCGTCGGCGTCTTCTCGAGCGCCTTGGTGGCTGCGGGGCGCGGACCGGCCGGGGCCAGTGCCTCGGCCTTTTCCATGTTGGCGGCGTAGCTGCTGTCGGGGCAATAGACGATGGCGTCCTCGCCGGTGGCGGCGATCACCTGGAATTCCTCGCTCAGGTCGCCGCCGATGGCGCCGCTGTCGGCCGCCACGGCGCGATAGCGCAGGCCGAAGCGGTCGAAGATGTTGCGGTAGGCCTGCGCCATGACCTGGTAGCTGGCCTTGGCGGCGTCGAGGTCGCGGTCGAAGCTGTAGGCGTCCTTCATGATGAATTCACGCCCGCGCATCAGGCCGAAGCGCGGACGGCGCTCGTCGCGGAACTTGGTCTGGATCTGGTAGAAGTTCTTGGGCAGCTGCTTGTAGCTGCGGATTTCCTGGCGCGCGATGTCGGTCACGACCTCTTCGCTGGTCGGCTGGATCACGAAGTCGCGGTCGTGCCGGTCCTTGATGCGCAGCAGCTCGGGGCCCATCTTCTCGAAACGGCCAGTCTCCTGCCAGAACTCGGCCGGCTGCACCACGGGCATCGTCATCTCGACGGCGCCGGCGCGATTCATCTCCTCACGGACGATGGCCTCGACCTTGCGGATCACGCGCAGCCCCATGGGCATGTAGGTGTAGATGCCCGTGCCGAGCTTCTTGATCATGCCGGCACGCATCATGAGCCGATGGCTCGCGACCTCTGCGTCAGCGGGCGCTTCCTTGAGGGTGGAGACAAAAAATCGGGAAGCTTTCATCGGGATCGCGGTGATGGGAATCGCTGGATTCGAAGTTGGGAAGTGGGGAACTGCTCCCCCGGAGAGACCCTGAGAGCCTGCATCGCAGCTTGCCGAGGGCAACCCGGCATGCATAATCGACTCAGTTCAAAAATTGGGGTTTGATTATGCTCGACCGGGACGGCTTCAGGCCCAACGTCGGCATCATCCTGCTCAACCAGAGAAACCAGGTTTTCTGGGGCAAACGCATACGCACTCATTCCTGGCAGTTTCCGCAAGGCGGCATCGACCGCGGCGAAAGTCCCGAGCAAGCCATGTTCCGGGAACTGCACGAGGAAGTGGGGCTCCACCCGGAGCACGTGCGCATCGTGGCCCGTACCCGCGACTGGTTGCGCTACGAGGTGCCGGATCGGTTCATCCGCCGTGACGCACGGGGCCACTACAAGGGCCAGAAACAAATCTGGTATTTGCTGCAACTCGTCGGCCACGATTGGGATCTCAACCTGCGTGCAACCGACCATCCCGAATTCGACGCCTGGCGCTGGCATGACTATTGGGTGCCGCTCGACGTCGTCGTCGAGTTCAAGCGCGGCGTCTACGAGATGGCGCTCACCGAGCTTGCTCGTTACCTGCCGAGGCAGGATTTCCGCAACCGCTTCCTGCGCAGCAACGTGCGCGCCCGAGAATTCGAGCGCCATTCGCCGGACGCCGGGGCGCCTCCCGGACTGGATCTGCCGCCCGGCGGCAGCTTCGATCCGCATCCCGACATTCCTTCTGCGAGCAATGAACCTCCTGTCCACGACAACCAAGCACCGCCGTCCCTTCCGACGCAACGCTGAGCGCGTTCTTCTTTTGGCCTGCTTCGGCATCCTCGCGGGGTGCGCCTCGGGCCCGCACGACACCGACAACCCCGACTGGGCGCAGGCCGGTCTGCCGCCGCCGCCCAAGCGCTACGAGACGGACAGGGAGTGGGAAGAAACGGCCACGCCGCCACCGCCGGCCTTCAGCGAAAAGCGTCTGCTGCCGATCGAGATGCCGCCTTACATGAGCCTGAAGTTCGGTGTCGACCCGCAGACGATCGCCATCACGGGCGACGGGATCGTGCGCTATGTGGTGGTTGCCCAGAACCGTGCTGGTGGCGCGACCAACGCCTTCTACGAGGGTGTTCGGTGCTCCACGGCCGAGATGAAGAGCTACGCCCGCTACAACAACGGCACGTGGCAGGACGTGGCGAAGCCGGAATGGAAACGGCTGGGCGACATGAATTCCAGCTACACCCGAAAGCTGGCGACGCAGGCCCTGTGCCGCGGCAACGCGCCGCGTGCCTCGGTGGGGGACATGGTTCAGAACATCCGCAACCCGATCCGGGAAGTGCAGTAACGCAACCAAGCGGAAAAACAAACGGGGCCTCGGGCCCCGTTGTCGTTTTCAGCCTGCCGGCATCAACACCATGTTGTCGCGGTGGACCATCTCCGGTTCCGCCACGTAGCCCAGCAGTCGCTCGAACTCGGATGAAGGCTTGCGGCACAGAAGTCGCGCCTCCACGCTCGAGTAGTTGGCGAGGCCCCTGGCCAATTCGACGCCATCGACGTCACGTACCGCGATCACGTCGCCGCGCGAGAACTCGCCCGAAACACTGGTCATGCCGATCGGCAGCAGGCTCTTGCCCTCGGCCCGCACCTTGGCGGCCGCGCCCGCATCGACGACGACAGAGCCGCGCAGCTGCAGATGGTCGGCCATCCAGCGCTTGCGGGCCTGGTGCTTGGCGGTTTGCGCTACCAACAGGGTGCCGATGGATTCGCCCTTCGCAAGACGCAGCAGCGCATCGGCCTCGCGTCCCCAGGCGATGACGGTGGAGGCGCCCGAGCCCGCGGCGCGCTTGGCCGCGAGGATCTTGGTGATCATGCCGCCCTTGCCGATGCTGGAGCCCGCGCCGCCGGCCATCGCCTCAAGCGCCGGGTCGCCTGCGGCAGCCTCGTGCACGAACTTCGCGTCCGGGTCCTTGCGCGGATCGGCGGTGTACAGGCCCTTCTGGTCGGTGAGGATGACCAGCGCATCGGCCTCGACCAGGTTGGCCACCAGGGCGCCGAGCGTGTCGTTGTCGCCGAACTTGATCTCGTCGTTGACGACCGTGTCGTTCTCGTTGATGACCGGCACCACGCCCAGCTTGAGCAGCGTGACCAGCGTAGAACGGGCATTGAGGTAGCGCTCGCGGTCGGCCAGGTCGGCGTGGGTCAACAGCACCTGTGCGCTGCCGATCTCGTTCTCGCGCAGCTTGGTCTCGTACATCTGGGCCAGGCCCATCTGCCCGACGGCCGCAGCCGCCTGGAGTTCGTTGATTTCATGCGGCCGGGTGCGCCAGCCGAGGCGCTTCATGCCTTCGGCGATTGCACCGCTCGACACCATCACGACCTCGCGCCCGTCGCGCACCAGCGCTGCCAGTTGCCTGCACCACTCGCCGATGGCGGCCTCGTCGAGACCGCGCCCCTCGTTGGTCACGAGGCTGGAACCCACCTTGACGACGATACGGCGGGCATCCCGCAAGGCAGTGGATCCGGAGTTCGACGAGGTCATTTTGGGGTTGTAACGGTCTTGAATGCTGCTTGGGTTGCTGCTGTCTTCCATCCGGCCGGCACCGGCCGACCGATGCCGCTCAGGAGCCTTCGGGCGGCAGGGGCACGAAGCGCGGATCGACCTCGACCGGCTCGTGCTCGGCCACCTGCTGTGCCTTGACCTGCTGGTAGATGGCCTGCACCAGATGCTCGCAGCCTTCGCGCGTAAGCGCGGAAATCTCGAACACGGGACCCTTGAAACGCAGGCGCTTCACGAAGTCCTTGATGCGCGCCGCGCGCTCGTCGGAAGGCACCATGTCGAGCTTGTTCAGCACAAGCCAGCGCGGCTTCTCGTAGAGATCGGCGTCGTACTTCTTCAGTTCGCCCACGATGGCCTTGGCTTGTGCCACCGGATCGACGCTGTCGTCGAACGGCGCCATGTCGACCACATGCAGAAGCAGGCGCGTACGCTGCAGGTGACGCAGGAAAAGATGACCAAGGCCCGCACCTTCGGAGGCGCCTTCGATCAGGCCGGGCAGGTCCGCCACCACGAAGCTCTGCTCGGGGCCGACGCGCACGACACCCAGGTTCGGGTGCAGCGTGGTGAAGGGGTAGTCCGCAATGCGCGGGCGGGCGTTCGAGATGGCGCTGATGAGCGTCGACTTGCCTGCATTCGGCATGCCGAGCAGGCCGACATCGGCCAGCACCTTGAGTTCGAGCTTGAGGCTGCGCTTCTCACCGGGCCAGCCCGGGGTCTTCTGACGCGGAGCGCGGTTGATGGCGCTCTTGAAGCGCATGTTGCCGAAGCCGCCGTCGCCGCCCTTGGCGATCGTGATGACTTCGCCGTCCTTGAGCAACTCGAACAGCACCTCGCCGGTTTCAGCATCGGAAATGATCGTGCCGACCGGCATCTTGAGCGTGATGTCGTCTCCAGCAGCGCCGAACATGTCGGAGCCCATGCCGTGCTCGCCGCGCTTGGCCTCGTGGCGGCGCGAATAGCGGAAGTCGACCAGCGTGTTGAGATTGGAATCGGCCACCGCGAACACATGGCCGCCACGGCCGCCGTCGCCGCCGTTGGGACCGCCGAATTCCTTGTACTTCTCATGACGGAACGACACGCAGCCGTTGCCGCCATCGCCGGCGGCGATGTCGATGAAGGCTTCGTCGACGAACTTCATGGGATGTCCAGTTTACAAATGAAGAAGCCCCGGCAATGCGGGGCCTCGGGTAGATCGAAGTGACTCGGGGCTTACGCCGCGGGGGTCACGTTGACCGTGTGCTTGTTGAGTGCACCCTTTTGACCGAACGACACGTGGCCGTCGACCAGGGCGAAGAGCGTGTGGTCCTTGCCCACGCCGACGTTCACGCCGGGGTGGAACTGGGTGCCGCGCTGGCGCACGATGATCGAGCCTGCGCTGATCAGTTCGCCGCCGAAAGCCTTCACGCCGAGCATCTTGGGCTTGGAATCGCGCCCGTTTCGCGTTGAGCCGCCGCCTTTTTTCTGTGCCATGGAATCTGCTCCTTAGCCAGCGATCGCGCCGATTTGCAGTTCGGTGAACTGCTGGCGATGGCCTTGACGTTTCTGATAGTGCTTGCGACGGCGCATCTTGAAGATGCGAACCTTGTCGTGCTTACCGTGCGACAGCACAGTGACTGTCACCGTTGCACCGGACACCAGGGGCGTGCCAACCTTGATTTCAGCGCCGTTGCCGACGGCCAGAACCTGGTCGATCACGATTTCCTGGCCTACGTCCGCAGCAATCTGTTCTACTTTGATTTTCTCGCCGGAAGCAACGCGATACTGCTTGCCACCGGTTTTTATGACCGCGTACATGTAAACCTCTTAGAAATGAGTCTCCGCGGCGAATTCCGCAGAGCCCAAGATTATAGCGCGGTTTGTGCCTGCTAACCAGCTCTGGCACCACGCAGCCCCGGCAAACCTCGTTGGCTCCCTATAATTTGCGCCTTCCGGCCCTTCCCTAGCCTGGGCCACCCTCATCCCCAGCAGCGCCCAGCGCCTCCGCTTTGCCAGTTCCCGCCGCCGACACCTCCCCCACCGCCACCGTGCTGGACCTGATTGCCGGCGACATGGTCGAAGTCGACCATGTGATTGCCCGCCGCCTCGATACGGGCGTGCCGCTGGTCAGCCAGGTTTCCAGATACATCATTTCCGCTGGCGGCAAGCGCCTGCGGCCGGCGCTCCTGTTGCTGATGTCGGGCGCACTGGGCTATACGGGCGAGCAGCGATTCAACCTGGCTGCCGTCGTGGAGTTCATCCATACGGCCACGCTCCTGCATGACGACGTGGTCGACGAGTCGACCTTGCGGCGCGGACGGGCGACCGCCAACGAATCCTTCGGAAATCCAGCCAGCGTACTGGTCGGCGACTTCCTTTACTCGCGTGCATTCCAGATGATGTTGGATGCCAACAACATGCGCGTGATGCAGATCCTGGCCGAAGCCACCAACGTGATCGCCGAGGGCGAAGTGCTTCAGCTGATGAACATGCACGACGCGTCGCTGGACGAAGCAGCCTATCTGCGCGTGATCCGGTCGAAGACAGCAAAGCTATTCGAAGCCAGCACCCGCCTCGCCGCCGTGCTGGCAGGCGCCACGCCCGAAGTGGAAGAAGCCTGCGCCACTTACGGCCAGGCACTCGGCACCGCCTTCCAGGTAATCGACGACGTACTGGACTATGCGGGCGACGCCAGCGAAACAGGCAAGAACGTCGGCGACGACTTGCGCGAAGGCAAGACCACGCTGCCGCTCATCTTCGCAATGCAACGAGGGACTCCTGCTCAAAGCGAACTGGTGCGTGCCGCCATTGAAGCCGGAGACACAACCCAGTTGGGCAAGGTCGTCGAGATCGTCCGTGAAACCGGGGCCCTGGATGCTTCGCGCGCCGCCGCCGCCGCCGAGGCGCAGCGTGCGATTCATGCATTAAAAGATTTCCCGTCCAATTCGCACGCTTCAGGTTTGCTACAATTGGCGGCTCAGTTGCTTGAGCGACGTGCCTGAACACCTCTCCTGAGTTGGCATCTAGGACGATTTCTTTTTTCTTGCAACCATCGGGGTGTAGCTTAGCCTGGTAGAGCGCTACGTTCGGGACGTAGAGGCCGGAGGTTCGAATCCTCTCACCCCGACCAGCCTTTGGCTGGCATAAATAGACAAATGGCCATGCCTGTTGCTGTGTAGCGATTTACAGCACAGGAGTGTTCAGCGATGATCGTGAAGCAAATTTTCACATCTTTTTCACTCGCTGAATGGCCGCTGCCGAACTTCCTGTTAAAGAACCCTCGCAGATTGCCCTTCCCGGGCTTGCGCGCGCCCTGGTTTCGGCCGGCAAGCTTCCTGCCAGATCAGCCGAGGACATCTACCAGAAGTCCCTCAGCGGTCGTACCAGCTTCATCGCGGAGCTGACCGGCTCCGGCGCAGTCTCAGCAGCTGATCTCGCCCACACCCTCTCCACCGCCTTCGGCGCCCCGCTGCTCGATCTCGACGCCATAGATCCGCAGCGCCTTCCGAAGGATCTGGTCGACCAGAAGCTGTGCCATGCGTACCGCATCGTCGTCCTCAGCAAGCGCAACAACCGGCTGATCGTTGCCACAGCCGATCCTTCCGACCAGCAGGCGGCAGAAAAAATCAAGTTCGCGTCCCAGATGGGCGTCGACTGGGTCATCGCCGAATACGACAAGCTGTCGCGAATGATCGAAGCTGCCGCCGTCAGCGCCGCGGAAACCATCAACAGCATCGTCGGCAGCGAATTCGAGTTCGACGAGGTCTCGGCCGATACCGCGAACGAGAGCAACGATCAGGCGATCGCCGAAGTCGAAGACGCGCCGGTCGTACGTTTCTTGCACAAGATGCTGCTCGACGCCGTCAGCATGCGGGCCTCGGACATCCACTTCGAGCCGTACGAGCACAACTACCGCGTGCGCTTCCGGGTCGACGGGGAACTGCGCGAAATCGCCAGCCCGCCCACCGTCATCAAGGACAAGCTGGCTTCGCGCATCAAGGTCATCTCCCGGCTCGACATCTCCGAGAAACGCGTGCCGCAGGACGGCCGCATGAAGCTCAAGATCGGGCCCGACCGCGTGATCGACTTCCGCGTGAGCACGCTGCCCACGCTGTTCGGCGAGAAGATCGTCGTGCGTATTCTCGACCCGAGCAGCGCTCGCCTTGGGATCGACGCCCTCGGCTACGACGCGGACGAAAAGGCGCGGCTGCTGCATGCCATCGGTCGCCCCTATGGCATGGTGCTCGTCACCGGTCCCACGGGCTCGGGCAAGACGGTGTCGCTCTACACCTGCCTGAATCTGCTGAACCAGCCGGGCGTCAACATCGCCACGGCGGAAGATCCGTCGGAAATCAACCTCCCGGGCGTCAACCAGGTCAACGTCAACGAACGCGCCGGCCTGACCTTCGCGGCAGCGCTGCGCGCCTTCCTGCGCCAGGATCCAGACATCATCATGGTCGGCGAAATCCGCGACCTCGAAACCGCCGATATCTCGATCAAGGCCGCGCAAACCGGCCACCTGGTGCTCTCCACGCTGCACACCAACGACGCGCCGACCACGCTCACTCGGATGCGCAACATGGGTATCGCGCCCTTCAACATCGCGTCGAGCGTGATTCTGATCACTGCGCAGCGCCTCGCGCGGCGCCTGTGCACCGTCTGCCGCGCGCCGGCCGACATCCCTCGCGAATCGTTGCTCGAAGCAGGATTCAGGGAAGAAGACCTGGACGGCACCTGGAAGCCCTACCGCCCCGTCGGCTGCTCCGCCTGCAGCGGTGGCTACAAGGGCCGCGTCGGCATCTACCAGGTGATGCCGATCTCGGAGGCCA
Source organism: Variovorax sp. 679 (assembly GCF_003952185.1). Taxonomy (GTDB): domain Bacteria; phylum Pseudomonadota; class Gammaproteobacteria; order Burkholderiales; family Burkholderiaceae_C; genus Variovorax. The sequence goes on from NZ_RXFS01000001.1 coordinate 794,790, forward strand.
TCCAGGAAATCATCCTGCGTGACGGCAGCGCGCTCGACATCGCGCAGCAATCCGAAGCCGAAGGCGTGCGTTCGCTGCGCCAATCGGGGCTCCGGAAAGTCATGCAAGGTCTCACTTCTCTGGAAGAAGTGGTGGCCTGCACCAACGAATAACGAACATACCGAATACCGGAGATCGAATGGCAACAGTGGCATCCCCCCGCACCCAGCCCACGCACAAGGAATTTGTCTTCGAATGGGAAGGCAAGGACCGCAACGGCAAGCTGGTAAGAGGCGAACTTCGTGCCGCCGGCGAAAACCAGGTTCAGGCCGCACTGCGCCGCCAGGGCGTGCTCGCTTCGAAGATCAAGAAGCGCCGCATGCGCTCGGGCAAGGCGATCAAGCCAAAGGACATCGCGATCTTCACGCGCCAACTGGCGACCATGATGAAGGCCGGCGTGCCCCTGATGCAGTCCTTCGACATCGTCGGGCGCGGCAATGCGAACGCAAGCGTTGCCAAGCTGCTCAACGACATCCGCAGCGACGTCGAGACCGGTACTTCGCTGTCGGCGGCCTTTCGCAAGTTCCCTAAGTACTTCGACAACCTCTACTGCAACCTGGTGGAGGCTGGCGAAGCGGCCGGTATTCTCGAAGAACTGCTGGACCGGCTGGCCACGTACATGGAGAAGACCGAAGCGATCAAGTCCAAGATAAAGTCGGCCTTGATGTATCCAATCTCGGTGATCGTGGTCGCCTTCGTGGTGATCGCCATCATCATGATCTTCGTTATCCCGGCGTTCAAGGAGGTGTTCACGTCATTCGGCGCCGATCTGCCCGCGCCGACGCTGATCGTGATCGGCATCAGCGAATTCTTCGTGTCCTACTGGTGGTTGATCTTCGGCGGCATCGGCGGTGGACTCTATTTCTTCATGCAGGCCTGGAAGCGCAACGAGCGCGTACAAAAGACCATGGACCGCATCCTGCTGAGAATCCCGGTCTTCGGGGTTTTGATCGAAAAATCCTGCGTCGCCCGCTGGACCCGCACGCTGGCCACCATGTTCGCCGCCGGCGTTCCTCTGGTCGAAGCCCTCGACTCCGTAGGCGGCGCCTCGGGCAACACCGTCTACGGCGATGCCACGGCAAAGATCCAGCAGGAGGTTTCCACCGGCACCAGCCTCACGGCGGCCATGACCAACGTCAACCTGTTCCCCTCCATGGTGATCCAGATGACCGCCATCGGCGAGGAGTCCGGCTCCATCGATCACATGCTGGGCAAGGCCGCCGACTTCTACGAATCCGAAGTCGACGACATGGTCGCGGGCCTCTCCAGCCTGATGGAGCCGATCATCATCGTGTTCCTCGGCACCATCATCGGCGGCATCGTGGTGTCGATGTACCTGCCCATCTTCAAGCTCGGCCAGGTCGTTTGATGCTCGTTTCGCGGGAGTTCGACACCGTTTTCGCCGGTGTCCTGGGGCTATTGATCGGCAGCTTCATGAACGTCGTCATCTACCGGGTACCGGTGATGATGTACCGCGAATGGCTCGCTGACGCGGTCGGCAATCTCATGTCGTCGAAGGATGCGCCCTCGCTGTGGTCGCTCGCCTTCGGGTCCAAGGTCGCGGCTCCCGCCGGACTGGAAGCCGCAGCCGACAAGGCGGCGGAGGTCGTCGAGAAACAACCTCCCTTCGACCTGATGCGCCCCGCGTCGCGATGCGGAACCTGCGGGCACAAGATCCGCTGGTACGAGAACATCCCCGTGCTGAGCTATGCCGCGCTCCGCGGGCGCTGCTCATCGTGCAAAACGGCGATCAGCCCGCGCTACCCGCTGGTCGAACTGATCACGGGCGCCCTGTTCGCCCTGTGCGCCTGGCGCTTCGGCATCACGCCAGCCGGGGCACTGTGGGCTGCCTTCGGCGCCCTGCTGATCTGCCAGTTCCTGATCGACTTCGACACCCAGTTCCTGCCCGACTCGCTCAACTACCCCTTGCTCTGGCTCGGCCTGATCGGCGCGGCCATGGGGTGGACCGGCGTCTCGCTGAGTTCGGCCGTCTGGGGCGCCGTGTTCGGCTATCTGAGCCTCTGGCTTGTGTACCATGGCTTTCGCTTGGTCACGGGCAAGGAAGGCATGGGCTATGGAGACTTCAAACTGCTGGCCGCGCTGGGTGCATGGCTCGGCGCCGACTATCTCATCGCGATCATCCTCGTCTCCTCGCTGGTGGGCGCGGTGATAGGCATTTCTTTGCGCATCGCCGGCAAGCTGGCACACAAGGACATTCCCATCGCCTTCGGTCCCTTCCTGGCCGGCGCGGGCCTCGTCTGCCTCGTGGCGGGTCCGGAAGTCGTGAGGCAATGGATTCCGTTCGCCTTCCCCTTGGGCGCACTGATCCATTGACACACCGCATGGTGCGGCGCATCGGCCTGACAGGTGGCATCGGCAGCGGCAAGAGTACCGTTGCCGGGCTGCTGGTGGCCCAGGGGGCGGTACTGGTGGACACCGACGCCATCGCGCGAGCCATCGCACTCCCTGGCGGCATCGCGATGCCCGCCCTGGAGGCCGCCTTCGGCCCCGAAGTCATCGACCCGGACGGCGGCATGGACCGCGCCGCGATGCGCCGGATCGTCTTCGCGGACGCTGGCGCCAAGGCCCGTCTCGAATCCATCCTTCACCCTCTGATCGGTGCCGAAACCCAGCGCCAGGCCGCCGCGGCCGGCGAGGAAGCGACCGTCGTATTCGACGTCCCCCTGCTCGTCGAGTCCGGTCGCTGGCGCGCCATCGTCGACCGGGTTCTGGTGGTCGACGCCACCGAGGAAACGCAGTTGAAGCGCGTCGTCGCGCGCTCGGGTTGGGCGCCCGAAGCGGTCAAGGCGGTGATCGCCCAGCAGGCCCCGCGCAGGGCGCGCCGGGCCGCCGCCGACGCGGTTGTTTACAACGAGTCCCTGACCCTGGAGGAACTCGCTCAGCAGGTCCGGGGTCTCTGGGAACGGTGGGTTCGGGCGGGCACGCGATAATTTGGGGTTGACGCCGCGACGGCTACACGACGATCACGTCAAACGGCGCACGCCCAAGCGCCCCTCACGATGCTTTTCAATTCGTATCCCTTCATCTTTGTTTTCTTCCCGCTGGTCCTGATCGGCTTCTTCCTGATCGGTGCGCGCAGTCCCCGGTCGGCGGCGGGTTTCCTGGCACTGGCATCCCTCTTCTTCTACGGGTGGTGGAGCGTCAAGGCGCTTCCCCTGCTGCTGGGGTCGATCTGCGTCAACTACTGGTTCGGGCTGCGGCTCACGCCTTCCCCGGGCCGCGAAGACAAGCACCGCAAGGCCCTGCTGATCATCGCCCTTGTGATCAATCTCGGGGTGCTGGCCGTCTTCAAGTACGCCAACTTCTTCCTGGAAAACATCGATGCCGGCCTGGCCGCCGCGGGCTTCGCGCAGATCGACCTGGTGCACATCGTGCTGCCCATCGGCATCTCGTTCTACACCTTCACCCAGATCGCCTTCCTGGTCGACTGCTGGCAGGGCAAGGTGCACGAACGCAGCTTCATCCACTACGTGCTGTTCGTGACCTACTTCCCGCACCTGATCGCGGGCCCCGTGCTGCATCACGCGCAGATGATGCCGCAGTTCAACAGCCCGGCCACCTACAGGATCAACGCCAACAACATCGCGTTGGGCCTGGGCATCTTCGTCTTCGGCCTGGCCAAGAAGATGCTGATCGCCGACCCGATGGGGCAGTACGCCGACATGATGTTCAAAGGCGTGCACGAAGGCGTGATGCCCTCGCTGTACACGGCCTGGTTCGGGGTGCTGGCGTACACGCTGCAGATCTACTTCGACTTCTCGGGCTATTCCGACATGGCCGTCGGCCTCTCGCTGTGCGTGGGCGTGCAGTTGCCGCTCAACTTCAGGTCGCCCTACAAGTCGACCAACATGATCGAGTTCTGGCGCCGATGGCACATCTCGCTGTCGACCTTCCTGCGCGACTACCTCTACGTGCCTCTGGGCGGCAACCGCAAAGGCCCGGCCCGGCGCTACATCAATCTCTTCCTGACGATGCTGCTGGGCGGCCTGTGGCACGGCGCCGCCTGGACCTTCGTCATCTGGGGCGCGCTGCACGGCTTCTACCTGATGGTCAACCACTTCTGGAACGCCAAGGTGCGTCGCGGCAAGACCGAAACCACCTGGTATGGCCGTGTGATCGGCTGGTTCATCACCTTCGTCTGCGTGATGATCGCCTGGGTCGTGTTCCGCGCCGACAGCATGGCGGCCGCCATCGAGATCTACAAGGGCATGCTGGGCATGCACGGCGCGCCCGTGTCGGCCTTCAGCGAGTTCCGCGTGCCGTTTCGCAAGCCGGAGTTCTTCCAGACCCTCCTGGTCGGCATCGTGATCTGCCTGGCGCTGCCGCCCACCATCACGCTCGACCGCTGGATTCCCAGTGTCGCGGGGCTGGCCGGACGCCCGCGCCTGCAGCGCCTGGCCACCTGGATCACCGGACTGGGCTGCGTCTATCTCTTTGGCCTGTGCGTGTCGAAATTCGGCAGCTACAGCCCCTTCCTCTATTTCCAGTTCTGAAATGAAACTCCCCCAGGCTTCGCGCACTTCGTGTCGCTTCTCCTCCCCCCTCGCCGGGGGCGACGCCGGCGGCCCGGCAAAGCCGGTTCCGCGGCGTCTTGCGAATGGGGCACGCCCGATTCACGCACCGGGGGTCACGCGCGGCACGGTGGAGAGCTGATATGGAAGACACGAAATCGGCCAGGACCTGGCTTCGCATCTTCGCCGCCGGCTACCTGGTGTGCTGCGCCCTGCTGCTCGTCAGCCTCTTCACGCCCATCCCCTACGGCGACCTGACCCGCATCGGACGCATCTCCGAGCGCGAATTCGGCTGGCACGAACCGCCGCCGCCCATTTCGGACGCCGACGTCAAGACCTGGCCCATCAATGAATCCGACATCCTGGTGATCGGCGACAGCTTCTCCGTGCGCTATGCATGGCAGTCGTCTCTCGTGGGCGCGGGCTACAAGGTCACCACCACGCACTGGGACAACCTCGGCGGCGTCCTTTGCGACGATTTCCCCGGTTGGCTCGAGAAGTCCGGCTTCAAGGGCAAGGTCGTGATCGTGGAGAGCATCGAGCGCCTGCTGTCCGACCGCATCGAGAAGTCCGAGTCGTGCAAGACGATGAAGCACGCCTTCAAGCCCACGCCGCCGCCTTTCGAGAACCCGTCGAGGCCCGCCCCCGGCTTCCAGCTCAACTGGGACGCCCAGTTGCTCAGCGGCTGGTTCACATACCAAAACACCAAGGAGATCCTGGCCTCCGACAGTTGGACCAACACGCCCGAGCGCTGGGGCCCGCTGATCGACGCGCGCGTGGTGCCCGACGGCTGCAAGCAGTTCAGCCACCGCGCCTGCGACAAGCTGCTGATGACCGCCGAAGACCGCGTCAATCCGGCGCTGACCGCCCAGTCCGCGCAGTTCATGAAGCGCTTCGAAAGCACCGCCGCGCCCTACAAGGTGGTATGGATGGTGGTGCCGAACAAGACCAGCGTGTATTTGCAACAAAACCATGCCGACGAGTTCCGGGCCGCGTTCAACCCGCAGAATATCGGGCCGGACCTGTTCGCCCTGGCGGAGCAGAACCGTTTCAAGATGAAGGATCTTTTCCCCGCCAACGAGACCCACGTATCGACCCGGGGTTACATTCTTTTCGGGCAGCGTATGCTGGAGGCTGTGCGCGAGGTGTTCCCGCCACCGGCCACCAGATCGCAATGAGCTCGAACCCGACGTGAAAAACCGATACGCGTGATCCTCTACGAGTACCCCTTCAACGAGCGCATCCGCACGTACCTGCGGCTCGAGCACCTGTTCCGCCGCCTCGGCGAGCTGGTGCCGGCCGAATCCCCGCTGTCCCACCACTACGCCCTGGTCACGATCTTCGAGATCATGGACGTGGCCGCACGCGCCGATCTCAAGGCCGACGTGCTGCGCGACCTGGACAAGCACAAGAACGTCTTCAACAGCTACCGGGGCAATCCGGCCATCGCCGAGACCGTGCTCGATCAGGTCGTGAGCCAGCTCGAGGGCAACTTCACCGCCCTCAACAGCGTCGCCGGCAAGGCAGGCCAGGCACTGACCGAGAACGAGTGGCTCATGAGCATCCGCAGCCGCGCCGGCATTCCGGGCGGCACCTGCGAGTTCGACCTGCCCGCCTACTACGCCTGGCAGCACCGCCCCGTCGCCAGCCGCCGCGCCGATCTCGAACGCTGGTCGAACACGCTTTCGCCGCTGGCCTCGTCGATCTACCTGCTGCTCAAGCTGCTGCGCGACGCCGACGTGCCCTACAAGGTGATTGCCGTCAACGGCCAGTTCCAGCAGAACCTGCCGCAGGGCCGCAGCTTCCAGTTGCTGCGCCTGCGCATCGACCCCAAGCTTGGCCTGATTCCGGAAATCAGCGGCAACCGCCTCATGGTTTCAGTGCGCCTGATGCGCCAGGACTCGGACGACCGCCTGCACCAGAGCCCGGAAGACACGCCTTTCGAGCTGACTCTCTGCGCATGACCGGGACGGTGAACGACAAGGGCGAGCGGATCGTGCGCTGCCCCACCTGCGGCGGCGACAGCATCTACGCCCCGGGCAATAGCTATCGGCCTTTCTGCAGTGCCCGTTGCAAGGGCATCGACCTGGGCGCATGGGCCAGCGAGGAATTCCGCATGCCGGCCGAAGCCCCGCCGGACGACGAGCCCTTCGGCGACCCCAAGATCCAGTAGTTACTTCCCCGCCGGGCTGTCGTCGAGCAGCGCCGGATCGATGTACGTCGCGAAACTGCGCGCGTACCGGGGCCGGAGGTGGCCGATGTCCTTGTAGGCGGGCGAACCGTCGTCGGGCATGCTGCGAAGGCACCGCCCGTCGGCGCAAAGGCTGGCGAACGGCTCGATGACGCGCGCACCGTTGGCCAATGCCACCTGCTTCAGCCGCTCGTTGAATCGCGCCTGGTCTTCCGGCATCGGTGCCCCGGGCTGCCCGGAGGCAGCGGTCATCTTGCCAAGCCGGCTGCCCTGGATCTGCCCGAGCGGGTCGAAATCCATGCCCACCGGGTTGCCGAGCACCAGGTAGACCGTTTTTTTCGCCGACAGGCGCTTCAGCACTTCGCCCAGCGACTTGAGCGAGAGGTCGACGCCGTCGCCGCCGAGGAACGGGTGCACGGCTTTACTGCCGTCGACGAAGAAGTTCACCGTCGGCCCCGCGCCTGTGAAGTAGCAGCTCCAGCACGCCCCGAGCACCACCGAATCGACCTCCGGCTTGAGCGCCAGGTCGAGCACCGCCGCGCGCCGCTCGTCGCAGCCGGTGTCCAGGCTGCTGAACAGGCCCGGTACCGGCGGGCACGAGCCCTTGGTCGCGAAGTACACGGTACGGGCCTTGTCGGGCTGCGTGCGCACCAGTTCGAGCGCACGCGGCGCGTATTGCTCGACGTGGCTGTCGCCGATCAGCAGCACGTTGCGCTTGCCGCTGCCGGCACGGTAGACGAACTGCCCGCCCAGAGCTGACTCTTCAAAGCCGTCGTAGTAGTTGTCCTCGCGCGTCGCGTCGGCCACCGCCTGAAGGGCCGGGCTGTCATGGCGCGGCTGCGGAGCACCCAGGAAGACCAGCACACCGGCCAGCGCAAGGGCCGCACCGCCGCCTGCCAGTCCGCGCAGCATCGCCTGCGAAAGGTGCAGCTTGACGAAGCGCTCGAGGAATCGATACGTCGCCCAGGCCAGCACCACCGACGCCACCACGAGCGCGATTCGCAGGTTCAGGGGCGGCTCGCCACCGGTCACGATCCGCGCATACGAAAGCAGCGGCCAGTGCCAGAGGTACAGCGGATAGCTGATGAGCCCGATCCACACCATCACGCGGTTCGACAATAGGTACTTGTTGAGCACGCCGTTCGGCCCCGCCGCGATGCAGCTCACCGCGCCCAGCACCGGCAGCAGCGCCCACCAGCCCGGAAACGCCTTCGTGCTGCGCGTCATGACAAGGCCCAGCACAAGCAGGCCCACGCCGACGATCGACTGCAGGTGCTTCGTCCAAGGGCGCGATTCCGCCGCGCCCGATGCCGCGGCCTGCAGCCGCATGGCCGCCAGCAGCCCGCCCGCCATCAGCTCCCAGGCGCGCGACAGCGGCGAATAGAAAGCGGCTGCGCGATGCGGCTGCACCGTCAGCACATTGACGAGGAACGAAATCACGGCCACCGCCAGCACCACGCGCAGCATCGGCCAACGCTTGCGCCAGGCCAGCCCGAGCATCAGCGGCCAGAAGATGTAGAACTGCTCCTCGATGCCCAGCGACCACAGGTGCAGCAGCGGCTTGGTCTCGGCCGTGGCGTCGAAGTAGCCCGCCTCGCCCAGGAAGACGAGATTGGCGAAGAAAGCTGCCCCGCCGGTGGTCTGCTTGCCCAGTTGCGAGAACTCTCCCGGCAGCAGCACATACCAGCCGAAGGCCAGCGTCACCAACAGCACGAGCACCAGCGCCGGGAAGATCCGCCGGATGCGCCGTGCGTAGAAGTCGCCATAGCTGAAGTCGCCCGCCGCCAGGCTCTGCAGAAGAATGGTCGTGATCAGGAAGCCAGAGATCACGAAGAAGATGTCGACCCCGATGAAGCCACCCGGCAGCAGGCTCGGAAAGGCGTGGTACGCCAGCACAGAGCCCACCGCGATGGCGCGCAGGCCGTCAATGTCCGGGCGGTACTTGGGATGCATCGTCGTCGTCGATCGGTCGGGGCGGGCGAGGACTCGCTCAGCGCGACGGCTGCTGCGCGGGGGCGGCGCGCACCGTGGGGTCGAAATAGCTGGCTTCTTCCCGCGTGTAGCGCGGGCGCAGGTGGTCGGCGTCCTTGTATGCGGGCGCGCCGTCGGGCAGCGTGACCAGGCAATGGCTGCCGTCCTTGCACAGCACCGCCATCGCGTCGATGGGCTCGGCCCCGCTTGCTCCGGCGATGGCGCGCAACCTGTCGTTGAGCTGCTTCTGGTCGGCCGGCAGCGGCACCGTCGGCGAGGAGGTCATGGCCTCCATGTGCGTCAGGCGACTGCCTTCGATCAGGCGCTTGGGCGTGAACTCGGGGCCACCGGGGTTGTCGAGCAGCAGGAAGACCTTCTTGTGCCGCGCCAGCTCGCGCAGCGTGGCCTCCAGCGCAACGAGCGCGCGCTCGATGCCGTCGCCGCCCTGGAACGGATGGACCTGGTTGTCGGGCCCGCGGTAGTAGTACTCCAGCGCCCCGTGACCGACGAAATAGCAGTTCCAGCAGCCACCGATGACCACCGAATCGATCTCCGGACCCATCGCATAGGCCAGCATCGCGTCGCGGCGCTCGGCACAGCCGATGTTCTTGTCCGCGTAGACGCCCGGCACCGCCGGGCACGCGCCCTGGGTCACGAACCAGGCCGACTTGTCCGGCATCGCCAGCGTGCGGGACAGCTCCATCACGCGCGGTGCGTACTGCTGCACATGGCTGTCGCCCACGAACAGCACGCGCTTCGGCCCGCTCCCGGTCTTGTAGACCAGCTGCTCGCCGATCTGGTCGAGCTTGAAGCCGGCGTAATAGTCGGCGTCCAGCGTGGCGTTGGCGACGATCTGCAGCCTCTCGCTGCTGTTGCGGGGTTGGGGTGCGCCGAAGAAGATCGCGGCGCTCAGGGCGGCGATCAGGACCATGCCCGCACCCAACGCCTTCAGGATGCCCGGGCCAGGACGGTTTCTCGCATAGCGCTCGATGAAACGGTACGTGGCCCACGCAAGCAGCACGCTGGCCACCATCGCGCCGGCACGGTAGACCGGAGAGGGATGCAGCGGATCGGCCTCCACGATGCGCACGAAGGCCAGCAACGGCCAGTGCCAGAGGTACAGCGGATAGCTGATGAGCCCGATCCACACCATCACGCGGTTCGACAACAGGTACTTGTTGAGCACGCCGTTCGGCCCCGCGGCAATACAGCTCACCGCGCCCAGCGTGGGCAGCAGCGCCCACCAGCCAGGAAAGGCCTTCGTGCTGCGGATCATCACCAGCCCGAGCACGATCAGCCCGACGCCCACCACCGACTGCACATGGCTGCGCCAGGCGCTCGGCGTCGGCGGCTTCAATCGCATGCAAGCCAGGATGCCGCCCACCATCAGCTCCCAGAACCGGGAGGCCGGCGAATAGAACGACGCCGCCGGCAACGGATGCACCGTCGTCACGTTCACCACGAACGAGACCGCAGCGACCGCCAGCACCACGCGCACGATCGGCCAGCCCTTGCGCCACGCGAGCCCCAGCAGCAGCGGCCAGAAGATGTAGAACTGCTCCTCGATGCCCAGCGACCACAGGTGCAGCAGCGGCTTGGTTTCGGCGGCCGTGTCGAAATAGCCCGATTCGCCCCAGAACACGAAGTTGGCGACGAAGGCCGCACCGCCCACGGTCTGCTTGCCGAGCTCGGCGAACTCATCGGACAGCAGCAGGTACCAGCCCGCGCACAGCGTCGCGAACAGCACCACGAGCAGCGCCGGGAAGATCCGCCGGATGCGCCGCGCGTAGAAGTCGCGGTAGCTGAAATCGCCCACCGCGAGGCTCTGGAGAATGATGGTCGTGATCAGGAAGCCCGAGATCACGAAGAAGATGTCGACCCCGATGAAGCCGCCCATCAGCGCCGTCGGGAACGCGTGATACACAAGCACCGAGCCCACCGCGATTGCGCGCAGGCCGTCGATGTCCGGACGGTACTTGGGGTGCATCAAGCGATCAGTTGGCCTGCTGCGCGTCTGCAGGCGCGACGACCGGCGGCGGCACGAACGGCAGGCCGCGCTCCTCCGACAGCCACTGCAGCACCGGGAACGCGCCCGGCAGCACCGGCGTCACGTCCAGCGGCAGCTGTTGCCAGGCCATGCGCTGGCCTTCGCGCATCTCGAACTCGCCGCTCCAGGCCGTGACCTTGCACCAGTGCAGACGTACCAGCGCGTGCGGATAGTCGTGCTCCGTGACCTTCCAGACCTCGGCACCGCCGATGGTGATGCCGAGCTCTTCCTGCAGCTCACGCCGCAGCGCCTCTTCGACCGTCTCGCCGGCCTCGATCTTGCCGCCGGGAAACTCCCAGAAGCCTGCATAGGCCTTGCCCTCGGGCCGCGTGGAAAGCAGCAGCGCGTCGTCGGCCAGGCGGATCAGCACGCCGACCGCGACTTCCGTGTGCTTGCGGGCTTGTTCGCTCACGCCTTGCTCCGCCCCGCGTAGTCGCGCGCGAACTGGTAGGCCACGCGGCCGCTGCGCGAACCGCGCTCCAGCGCCCACACAAGCGCCTCGGGCCGCGCCGCCGCGATGGCGGCTTCGTCCACGCCGAACGACGAGAGCCACTGGCCCACGATCGTCAGGTATTCGTTCTGGCTGAAGGGATAGAAGCTCACCCAGAGGCCGAAGCGCTCCGACAGCGAGATCTTTTCCTCGATCACCTCGCCGGGATGGACCTCGCCGTCCTCGGTGTGGGTGTACGTGAGGTTGTCCTTCATGTATTCGGGCAGCAGGTGGCGCCGGTTGCTGGTCGCGTAGATCAGCACGTTGGGCGTCGAGGCCGCGATCGAACCATCGAGGATCGACTTCAGCGCCTTGTAGCCCGGCTCGCCCTCGTCGAAGCTCAGGTCGTCGCTGAAAACGATGAATTTCTCGGGCCGCTGCGACACCACCTCGACGATGTCGGGCAGGTCGGTGAGCTCGGCCTTGTCCACCTCGATCAGCCGCAGCCCCTGCGGCGCATAGGCCTGCAGGCAAGCGCGGATCAGCGACGACTTGCCCGTGCCGCGCGCACCGGTCAGCAGCACGTTGTTGGCAGGCTTGCCCTCGACGAACTGCTGCGTGTTGCGCGCGATCTTTTCCTTCTGGACGTCGATTTCCTTCAGCGAATCGAGCGACATCGCCGCCACATGCTTCACCGGTTCGAGCACGCCATGGCCCGAGCTGCGGCGACGGTAGCGCCACGCGATGGATGCGTTCCAGTCGGCGGGCTCCGCCAGCGGCTGCGGAAGAATCGATTCGATGCGGGTGATGAGCTGTTCGGCGCGTTCGATCAGCTTCTGGAACTGCTCATTCATGACCGGTAGTCGGCATTGATCGTCACGTACTCGTGGCTGAAGTCGCAGGTCCACACGGTCTCGCTGGCATTGCCGCGGCCCAGGCCGATGCGCACGGTGATCTCGCTCTGCTTCATCACGCGCTGGCCGTCTTCCTCGCGATAGGACGGATTGCGCCCACCCTTGACAGCCACGTGCACGTCGTCGAGAAACAGGTCGATGCCCGTCTGGTCGAGGTCGGCGATGCCCGCGTAACCCACGGCCGCGAGGATGCGGCCCAGGTTCGGGTCGCTGGCATAGAAGGCCGTCTTGACCAGCGGCGAATGCGCCACGGCATAAGCCACCTGCTTGCACTCGGCAGCGTCCTTGCCGCCGTCGACCTGGATGGTGATGAACTTGGTCGCGCCTTCGCCGTCGCGCACGATGGCCTGCGCCAGCTTGCGCGCCACGTCCTGCATGGCGGCCACGAGCGCCTTGCCGTCGGCCGAGTCGAGCGAAGTGATGGTCGCGTTCGCGGCCTTCTGCGTCGCGATGACCACGAACGAATCGTTCGTCGAGGTGTCGCCGTCGATGGTCACGCGGTTGAACGAGGCGTCGGCCAGCAACCTGGCCAGCGGCTGGATCAGCGACGGATCGATCTTCGCGTCGGTCGCCATGAAGCCGAGCATGGTCGCCATGTTCGGGCGGATCATGCCGGCGCCCTTGCTGATGCCGGTGATGGTGACGTTGGCGCCGCCGACCTGCGCCCGCTGGCTGAATGCCTTGGGGATCGTATCGGTGGTCATGATGCCCTCGGCCGCACGCGCCCAGTTGTCCGCCTTGGCATCGGCGAGAGCGGCAGGCAGGCCCGCCTCGATGCGGTCGATGGGCAGCGGCTCCATGATCACGCCTGTCGAGAACGGCAGGATCTGCTCGGGCGAAATCTCCAGCTTGCGCGCCAGCGCGATGCAGGTGGAGCGCGTGCGCATCAGTCCGTCTTCACCCGTGCCGGCATTCGCATTGCCGGTGTTGATGACCATCGCCCGGATGCCGTGGTTCGCAGCCAGGTGGTCGCGGCAGACCTGCACCGGCGCGGCGCAGAAGCGGTTCTGGGTGAACACGCCGCCGACCGCCGAGCCTTCGTCGATCAGCACGACCGTCAGGTCCTTGCGATTGGCCTTGCGCACGCCCGCCTCGGCCACGCCGATGCGGACGCCGGGCACCGCGAACAAGGCGGCGGGATCAGGGGCTGACAGGTTCACGGGCATGGCATCTATTCCTTCTTGCGTATCAATTTTTCATCGGCACCAACAAGGCTCACTTCCCGACGCCAGGGATACCGCGGAACCGGCTCTGCCGGGCCGCCGGTATCGCCCCCGGCGAGGGGGTTGGCGGCCACACGAAGTGGGCAAGCCTGGGGGAGTACGTTATCAATTCAGCTTGCCGTGGCACTGCTTGTACTTCTTGCCACTGCCGCAGGGGCACGGATCGTTGCGGCCGACGCGGGCAAAGGCCATGGCTTCGGCGCTCAGCGCACCGGCGCCGGCGGCCGCTGCACGGCGCTGACTCTCCTCGTCGACACGCACCTCGACCTCGCCGGTTTCGGTCGGCGCACTGTAGGTGATGTTGGTGACGTTCTCGCCACGGCTCTCGAGCGCCTCGGCAGCCTCTTCGAGCTGCTCGCCCGACTGCACGCGCACCGTCATCAGCTGGCGAGTGACTTCGTTCTTGACCGAGTCGAGCAGCTGGCCGAAGAGTTCGAAGGCTTCGCGCTTGTATTCCTGCTTGGGCTGCTTCTGCGCGTAGCCGCGCAGGTGAATGCCCTGGCGCAGGTAATCGAGGGAAGCCAGGTGTTCGCGCCAGTGGGTGTCGATGCTCTGCAGCAGCACCATGCGCTCGAACTGGGTGAAGTTCTCCTGGCCGATCAGCGCGACCTTGGCGTCGAAGGTCTCGTTGGCGTTCTTGAGCACCTTCTCGACGATGTCTTCGTCGGCGATGGCGTCGGAGGCCTCGACTTCCTTCTTGAGCGGCATGTCGATGCCCCACTCGTTGAAGAGGCTCTTCTCGAGGCCGTCCAGGTCCCATTGCTCCTCGACCGATTCGCTCGGCACGTACTGGCGGGCGAGGTCTGTGAAGCAGCCTTCGCGCAGCGCGGCGATCTGCGCCGTGAGGTCGCCCGCGTCGAGGATGTCGTTGCGCTGCTGGTAGATCACCTTGCGCTGGTCGTTCGAAACGTCGTCGTACTCGAGCAGTTGCTTGCGGATGTCGAAGTTGCGCGCCTCGACCTTGCGCTGAGCGCTCTCGATGCTGCGCGTGACGATGCCGGCCTCGATGGCTTCGCCGTCGGGCATCTTCAGGCGGTCCATGATCGCCTTCACGCGGTCGCCCGCGAAGATGCGCATCAGCGGATCATCCAGGCTCAGGTAGAAGCGCGAGGAGCCCGGGTCGCCTTGGCGGCCCGAACGGCCGCGCAGCTGGTTGTCGATGCGGCGCGACTCATGGCGCTCGGTCGCGATGATGCGCAGGCCGCCGAGCGACTTCACGAACTCGTGGTCCTTGCTCCACTCGGCGCGGATGTGCTCGATGTCGGCCTGCTTGGCGGCTTCGTCGCGGCCTTCGTCGTTCTCGACCGCCTCGATCATCTTCTCGATGTTGCCGCCCAGCACGATGTCGGTGCCGCGGCCGGCCATGTTGGTCGCGATGGTGATCATCTTCGTGCGGCCGGCCTGCGCCACGATGTCGGCCTCGCGCGCATGCTGCTTGGCGTTGAGCACCTGGTGCGGCAGCCCCGCCTGCGTCAGCAGGCCGTCGATGATTTCGGAGTTCTCGATGGACGAGGTGCCCACCAGCACCGGCTGGCCGCGCTCGTAGCACTCGCGGATGTCCTGGATGGCCGCCTCGTACTTCTCGCGCGTCGTCTTGTAGACGCGGTCGAGCTGGTCCTCGCGCTTGCTGATGCGGTTGGGCGGAATGATCGTGGTCTCGAGACCATAGATTTCCTGGAACTCGTAGGCCTCGGTGTCGGCGGTGCCAGTCATGCCGGCCAGCTTGCCGTACAGGCGGAAGTAGTTCTGGAAGGTGATGGAAGCCAGCGTCTGGTTCTCGGCCTGGATCTCCACGCCTTCCTTGGCTTCCACGGCCTGGTGCAGGCCGTCGCTCCAGCGGCGGCCTGTCATCAGGCGGCCGGTGAACTCGTCGACGATGACCACTTCGCCCTGCTGCACCACGTAGTGCTGGTCGCGGTGATACAGGTGACGGGCGCGCAGCGCCGCGTTCAGGTGGTGCATCAACGTGATGTTGGCCGGGTCGTACAGCGACGCGCCTTCGGGCAGCAGCTTGAATTCGCCCAGGATGCGCTCGGCGTTCTCGTGGCCGTCTTCGGTCAGGAACACCTGGTGCGTCTTCTCGTCGACCGTGAAGTCGCCGGGCACCGTGACGCCCTCGCCCGTGCGCGGGTCGGCTTCGCCTTCCTGCTTCGTCAGCAGCGGCACCACCTTGTTGATGGCGAGGTAGAGGTCGGTGTGGTCTTCGGCCTGGCCGCTGATGATCAGCGGCGTGCGAGCCTCGTCGATCAGGATCGAGTCAACCTCGTCGACGATCGCGTAGTTCAGCCCGCGCTGGACCCGGTCGCCCGGCTCGTAGACCATGTTGTCGCGCAGATAGTCGAAGCCGTACTCGTTGTTCGTGCCGTACGTGATGTCGCTGCGGTAGGCGGCCTGCTTTTCCTCGCGCGGCATCTGCGGCAGGTTGATACCCACCGACAGGCCGAGGAAGTTGTAGAGGCGGCCCATCCAGGTCGCGTCGCGGTTGGCGAGGTAGTCGTTCACCGTGACCACGTGCACGCCCTTGCCCGACAGCGCATTCAGGTACACCGGCAGCGTGGCGGTCAGCGTCTTGCCTTCGCCGGTGCGCATTTCGGAGATCTTGCCGTTGTGCAGCGCCATGCCGCCGAGCATCTGTACGTCGAAATGACGCATCTTCATGACGCGCTTGGAGCCTTCGCGCACCGTGGCGAAGGCTTCGGGCAACAGGGCATCGAGGGTTTCGCCCTTGGCGATGCGATCCTTGAACTCCTGGGTCTTGGCGCGCAGCGCGTCGTCGCTGAGCTTCTCGAACTCGGGTTCGAGCGCATTGATGCGTTCCACCGTCTTGCGATACTGCTTGAGCAGCCGGTCGTTGCGACTGCCGAAAATCTGGGTCAGGAAGTTGGTTGCCATGGGTGGAGATGGGCGGGCGCCTGATGAGATACGGCAGGCACTTCGACCGGATTCCCTAAGATATGGTGAAAGCAGTTGGGCGCGCTTTCAATGAAAGCAAGCAGCCTTTTTCCGGCGAGGACGCCGGCAAACCGGGCATTTTAGCTGTCTTGTTTCTGACCCCAGGATTACCCATGTATCGCCGACTTCCCCCCGCCATCTCACTGCAGCAAGCTGCGGAAGGCGCCCCCACCTTGGGCAGCCTGATGGCGCGTGCGCGCGACACCACGGAGCGCCTGAAAGCGGTGGAAGGACTGATCCCTCCGGCCATGCGCGGCGCCGTACAGGCCGGGCCGGCCGAAGGCGATGTCTGGTGCCTGCTGGTCAAGGGCAGTGCCGCGGCCGCCAAGCTGCGCCAGCTGTCGCCGATGCTGGTCACCCGGCTCAGGAACCGTGGCTGGGACGTGGCGACGATACGCATCAAGGTGCACACCGGACGCTGAGCGCATAGGCCACGGGCTTTGATTTTTTGTCTGGAGATAGATAATATTTCCAGATGACATCCTCCATCGCCCCCGCGGACGCCCGGCTCCTGTTGCTCGACAAGACCCAGGTCGACGCCCTACTTACCCCCGACGAAGTACTGCTGGCCGTGCGCGAGGCCTTCGTACTGCACAGCGAGCGCGAGGGCCGCGTCTTTCCGGTCGTGCGCGAGCCGCTGCGAACGGGCGGGGTGTTCGGCATCAAGTCCGGCGACGTGCAGGCCCAGGGCCTGCTCGGCTTCAAGGCTGCGGGCTTCTGGCCAGCCAACCGGCAGCGCGGCGGCGAGCCCCATCAGGCGACCATCCTGCTGATCGACCCCGCAACCGGCCGGCCGCTGTGCGTCATCGACGGCAACACCGTGACGACCGTGCGCACAGGTGCGGCGGGCGGACTCGGCCTGCAGCGGCTCGCTCGGGCCGGCAGCACGCGGCTTTGCTTGTTCGGCACCGGCGTGCAGGCGCGCATCCAGCTCGACTTCGCGCTGCGCCTGATCCCCTCGCTGCGCGAGGTTCTATATGCAAGTGCGAACGGCCAGCGCAACGCGGCGTTCGAGGCCCATTTCGCCGGCCGCTGCCACATCGCGCCTGCCGGCGACCGCAACACCGCGGTCGCCGGCAGCGACATCGTGATCACCGCCACGCCGGGCAGCGGCGCTCTCTTCGATCTCGAAGCCGTGCAACCCGGCACGCACCTCAACTGCGTGGGTGCCGACACCCGCGGCAAGCGTGAACTCCCTGAAGGCCTGCTGCCCCGGACACGCCTTTTCGTCGATGACCGCACGCAGGCGCAGCAGATCGGCGAAACGCAATGGGCGCCCGCCACGGCCTGCGTCGAACTGGGCGACCTGCTGAGCAACAAGGCGGAATTCGAGCGGGCGCCGGAAGACATCACCGTCTTCGACATGACGGGCCTCGCATTGCAGGACCTGACAGTCGCGCGCCTGCTTCATGCGCGCGCGGCCGAAACCGGCGTGGGCACACGCATCGCCTGGCCCTGGTAGCGCAACGCCCGGCATTGAAAGCGTGAATTTTTTAATGCCAGGAAAAGAACATTCCTGGCATCGCCGATCCGGCACTCTTCGCCAGTTTTTGTCATCAATGCGCCGGTGACTAGTTTGCGCGCACGATTCATTCGAGAAGATAAATTGAAAGCGCGAATTTATTTGCACTTCAAAGCAGGAATCCATTTTCCAGCGACTCGTCGCACCCATTAAAGACCGTCATTAATTGGCATTAACGGTCATTGTCCAATTCGCTTGCCAATCGCTACATTCCGCCACCCAAAAGGTCATGGCGGAAACCGGCAATACGCCTCTCCATGACATTCGTAGCCGAATAAACAGAGAGAGGATGGAATGATTTCACTCGAGCCCTGCAGCTAGGCCTCCCCTCGCCACCTGCGGCATCGATCACGGGCAAGTGATCGAAGCGGGATCCCGTCCCGCCCCATAGCCGACAGACCGGCCGCCTCCTTCCCCACGAATTTCCGACATCAATGGACCAACACGGCAATTGCCGTGCTGGCGCTTTGCTTCGGCTTCTGGCATTGCGTTTTCCAACACCGTGAATCCGTCATGCGGGAATTTTCATTTCTGCAATTACCCATTTTCTTTGTCAATTTCTGAAAACTCCATGAACAAGCCTTACCGCAACAGCGTCACCGGCCAGACTCGCTTCAAGCTGTCCGCGATGACGATCGCAGCTCTTGCCGCCGGCCTTCAACTGACGGCCCCGGACGCCAGCGCATCGACCTACGCACCGGGCAACTGCAGCACCACGACCACCGCAACGATCGGACGAGTGGCCGTCACCGGAACGAATGCCCAGCCTGTCGACGGAAGCGGCACCTGGTCCAACATCCTGGGTTGCGACGCGAGCGGCGGCGGCCTCAACGGCGTTTCGGTGTTCGGCACCTACTCCAAGGGAACCGGCAACGGCTCGGCCGTTTTCGGTTTTTCCGGCACCGCCGGCCAGTGGGGCAGCGCGGTCGGCCTCTCCGCCGACGCCTCGGGCACCGGCAGCACCGCGGTCGGCTTCGGTTCGCAGGCCCGGAGCCTGAATTCGGTCGCGATCGGCGGGGCAGGCGGCGACGGAGCCACCGCCCTGTCGGCCGCCGACTCCACGACTGCCTCGGGCAGCGGCGCCATTGCCATCGGCGGCAATTCGATCAAGGGAGCCCAGGCCGCCGCGGCGGACAGCCTCGCCATCGGGGGACAGTCCTCGGTCGCCAGCGGCGCGACCTCCGGCGTGGCCATCGGTCAGGCCGCAACCGTATCCGGCAGCGGCGCCGTGGCGATCGGTGCAGCGACCCGCGCGGCCGGCCAGGACGCCGTAGCGCTCGGAAACGGAGCGACTGCGCACTATGACGGCAGCGTCGCCATCGGAGCGGCCAGCAGCACGGCCAGTTCGCTCGCCGCATTGCAGGGCGTGGCCGGCTACACGCCTTCCGCGGGCGCAGCCATCTCTGGCGCGACGCCCGCGGGCGAAGTGTCCATAGGGGCCACCGGAAGCGAGCGCAGGCTCACCAACCTTGCCGCAGGCGGCGCGCCGACAGATGCCGTCAACGTCAGCCAGCTCTCGACGGCCACCGCGTCGCTGTCCACCACTCTGGGCATGACGAACAACACCATCGCAAGCCTTTCCACGTCCACCTCGACCGGCCTGAACACCGTGACGAGCAACATCGGCAGCCTCTCGACCAGCCTGACCACGACCAACCGCAACCTCGGCAGCCTGAGCACGTCGGTCACCAGCATCTACAACACGGGCACGAAGTATTTCCACGCGAACTCGACGACAAACGATTCGGTGGCGAGCGGCGACAGGGCCGTGGCGATCGGTCCCCAGTCTGTGGCGAGCGGCCCCAACGCCCTCGCCGCCGGCAACGGCGCAAGAGCCTCTGCCAACGGCGCACTGGCGATGGGCTTCGGCGCCGAAGCCACGGGCGTGAGCGCGATCGCCATCGGCACCGGGGCACTCGCCACGGGGTCGCAGGCCATCGGCGTCAGCTCCCGCGCAGGCGGCGGCGGCGCGGCACTGGGTGACAACGCGGATGCCGGCGGCACTCCGCTGAGCCGGGCACGGAACGTCGTCAAGGGCACGGCCATCGGCTTCGGCGCGGTGGTGCAGCAAAGCGAGGGCGTGGCGCTGGGCGCCGGCTCGGTGGCGTCCACCGCCGCCGGTGTTGCGGGCTACCTGCCCGGCAATGCGCCCGCACCGCATCAGGCTGCGGTCAATACAACGACCAGCACGCAGGCAGCCGTGGCGGTGGGCGACACGGCCAGCAAACAGTTCCGCCAGATCACCGGCGTGGCGGCGGGTGCGGCCGACAGCGATGCGACCAACGTGGCGCAGCTCAAGGCATCCGAGGCGGCTGTGCGGGCCAGCGGCGTTCAGTACGCGACCAATCCGGACGGCTCGGTCAACTACGGCCAGGTCATGCTGGGCAACGGCCAGGCACCGGGCGGCACGCGCATCTCCAACCTGGCGCCGGGCGTGCTGCCGACCGATGCGGTCAACATGAACCAGCTGAACCAGGTGCGCAGCCAGGTCGGCGACGTGGCCCGCATCGCCTACTCGGGCACGGCGATGGCCTTTGCGATGTCGGGCACCTACCTGCCCACGCTGTCGCCGGGCGAGAAGACCGTGGGTGTGGGCGTAGGCAGCTACAAGGGCTACAGCGCCCTCGCGCTGACCTTCAAGGCACTGACCGGCGACGGCAGGTTGTCCTGGGGCGCGGGCGTTTCGACCACGGGCAAGGAATGGGGCTTCAACGCCGGTGTCGGCTGGAAGTGGAAATGAGGGAGGGAGGCCGACAGCTGAATCGGCCAGCATGAAGATGGCTCCCATACCGGGTGGCATGGGAGCCATTTTTTTCTCGACGACTGCCCGTCAGGCGCCAGCCGCCGCCTGGTCGCCGAACAGACCGGTCATGAACTGCGTCGACTTCAGCCCCGTGCCCGTCAGCAGTGCCACCGTCGTCTCCGTGGCCTTGATGTCTCCGCGCTGCGCCAGCACGTCGATGGCCGCGGCGGCCGACGCGGAAGTCGGCTCCGCGTAGAGGCCGCAGGCCGCGAGCCGGCGCACCGCGCCCGCGATCTGCTCTTCGGTCAGCGCCACGGTCCTGCCGTTCGTCTCGCGCAGCGCATGCAGGATCTCCACAAGCCGCACCGGCCGCCTGATCGCCGTGCCTTCGGCAATGGTCGGCTGCACGGCGCGCTCCACCAGCGTGTCGACACCCGACATGAAGCTCGCGTCGATCGGCGAGCAGTTCAGCGGCTGCGCGACGAAGATGCGCGGCAGCTTCGCGATCTGCCCCGCCGCCAGCAGCTCCTTGAAGCCGATCCAGCAGCCGAGCACGTTGCTGCCCGCTCCGGTCGGGATCACGACGTTGTCCGGTGCCGCGAAGCCCAGGTCTTCCCACAGTTCATACGCCAGCGTCTTCGTGCCCTGCAGGAAGAACGGATGCCAGTTGTGGCTCGCATAGAAGATCGACTCCGACTGCCGCACGGCCTCGTATTCCGACTCCTCGCGCGGACCGGGCACCAGTTGCACCTCGGCACCGAAGGCGCGGATCTGCGCCACCTTCGGCGCGGGCGTGTAGCTCGGCGCAAGCACCTTCACGCGCATGCCGGCCGCCGCGCCCGCAGCAGCAATGGCCGCGCCGCCGTTGCCCGAGCTGTCTTCCAGCACCGAGTCGATGCCGATCTGGCGCAGGAAGGACATCATCACCGCCGCCCCTCGGTCCTTGAAGCTGCAGGTCGGGTTGAACCACTCGAGCTTGAAATGCGGCTCGAAGTCGCCCCAGCGCTTCTGCACCAGCGGTGTGCAGCCTTCGCCCATGCTCGCGGGCCTGTCGATGGCCACCGGCAGCGCCGCGCGGTAGCGCCACAGCGAGCGCGTGCGCGAATCGATGTCGTCCCGCCCGATGCCAAGCAGCGGCGTGACCAGCATGGGATTGCCGTCGTCCGAACGCCAGCGGCGCTCGGACAGCTCGTGGTGCCTGCCGGTGCGGGGATCGACGTAGCGTGCGCGTTCTGTCATTCGTGGCTCCTGGATCAAACCGAACAATACTGGATAATACATCCAACACTGTACTTTTTGTATAAATCAGATTGTTCGTCCAGAGCTGGATACAGTCCCGGTATGAAGAAGAAGCCGAACAAGCAGCTCCTGGAAATGCTCAGCAACATGGCCGAGGGCCTGGGCCAGACCTTCGCGCCCTTCTGCGAAGTGGTGGTGCACGACCTGAGCAATCCGAAGAACGCGATCCATGCGATCGAGAACAGCCTGAGCGGCCGCGAGGTCGGCGAGTCGGTCACCGAGCTCGGCCTCGCGCGCATCCGCGACCCGGGGTTCCCGGCGGTGATCGCGAACTACGCCAACACCTTTCCCGACGGGCGCAAGGTCAAGAGCACCTCCATCGGCATCAAGGACGAGAGCGGCGAATACGTGGCCGCGCTGTGCCTGAACGTCGACCTCACGCTGTTCCAGAGCTTCCAGGGCGCGATCTCGCAGTTCACGCGCATCGACGACAAGGAAGTGCACGAGCACCTCGAGGCCGGCGGCAATCACTCCGACCGCATCCACGCACGCATCGACGAGTTCGCGGCCGCACGCGCGACCACGCCGCGCTCGCTGAAGCCGGCCGACCGCAAGCAGCTGGTGCAGGAGCTGAAGAAGGCCGGAATGCTGGAAGTACGCCGCGGCGCCGAAATAGCGGCGGCGCACATGGGCGTGTCGCGCGCCACGGTGTACAGCGACGCGAAATAGAAGAAGAGAGAGCGCCTGCCGCTTACTGCGGCTGCAGGCCGATCTCCTGCGCGACCTTCTGCCAGCGCTCGGCCTCCGAGCGCAGGAAGGCGCGCAGCTCGGCCGGCGTCGAGCCCTTCATCTGCACGCCGAGCACCGACAGCCGCTCCTTCACCGACGGATGCTCCAGCGCGGCGATGGCTTCGCGGCGCAGCTTCTCGATCACTTCCAGCGGCGTGGTGGCCGGGGCCACCATGGCCCACCACTGGTCGATCTCCAGGCCCTTGAGCCCGTTCTCGGCGAGCGCCGGCACGTTCTGCAGGCCGGGCAGATTCACGCGCTGCGTACTCGTCACCAGCAACGGGCGGATGCGGTTGCCGCCCAGCAGGCTGGAGCCGCTGGCCAGCGTCGCGAAGTGGCCCGCCACGGTGCCCGCCGCCACGTCGGTGAGCGCGGGCGCCGAGCCGCGGTACGGAACCATGTTGAACCTGATCTTCGTGCGGTTCGCCAGCAGTTCCCCCGCCAGATGGCTCACCGTGCCCGCGCCGCTGTGCGCGATGGCCGGTGGCGCGCCCTTCGCCGCTGCAGCTGCTGCTGTCTTCAGGAAGGTCTTGAAATCCTTGCTGTCGTCGCCCATGCCCGCGAAGAAAACCAGCGGCGAGGTGCCGATCATGGTCACCGGCGTGAAGTCGCGCAGCAGGTCGTACGGCAGCTTCGCCGTCACCGCCGGAGCAATCGCATGCGGCAGCTCGACGATGGCGATGGTGTAGCCGTCGGGCGCGGCCTTGGCCGCCGCGTCGGTGCCGATCATGCCGGCGGCGCCGGGCTTGTTGTCCACCACCACCGGGCTGCCGATGGTCTGGCTCATGCGCTGCGCCATGGCCCGTGCGATGGCGTCGGTGCTGCCGCCGGCGGCCCACGGCACGATGAGCTTCACCGGCCTGTCGGGGTAGGCCGCCCAAGCGGGGCTGACGGAAGAGGCGAGCAGGGCTGCAGAGCCGGAGGCCACGAAGGCCCGGCGATTCATCGTCGGCATGTTGGATTCCTGAAGAGGTTAGATCGGGCGATCGGGCCAGCTCGGATCGCCACTCGCATTGGCGGTCAGCATCAGCACCACGTGCGCGTCCGCCGCAATGGAGTTGCTCTCACGCAATTGACGCAGCGCGGCAAGGCCGCCGGCCGCGCACAGCTCGGCGCTCACGCCGGCTGCAGTGAGCGCGCGACGAGCCCCGCGCGCTTCTTCGTCGTCGACGACCACCGCACCGCCGCCCGTGGCCGTCGCGGCCTGCCATTGCAAGTAGGTGACGGTGGCACCCGCGGTGGAGAACTGCGCCGTGTGCCCCGGATAGCTGCCGTTGATGGCGCCGCCCGCGAACACGCGCGCGAGGCGCGGGAAGGGCTCCACCAGCCAGAGCTTCGGCAGGCGCGCGATGCGCCCCGCAGCCAGCAGATCGCGAAAGCCGGCGTAGATGCCCCACGCCAGGTCGCCGCGCGCCGTGGGAATGACGACGTGGTCTGGCAGGCCGCCGTCGTTCACGCATTCGAGCGCGATCGGCTTGTAGCCCTCGATCGCCAGCGGCGCGCTGCCCAGCGCGGGCAGGCGGTAGTTGGTCAGCGCGAAATAGCCGGGGTGCTGCGAGCGCTCGCGCACGAAGGCCCAGCGGCCCGCGTTGTCGGAGAAGACATAGCGCCGCGCGCCCAGCGCATCGAGCTGCCGCGCGTAGGTGGCCGGCATGCCCTCGTAGGTTGCGACCTCGCAGCCCAGGCCCGCGGCCCAGGCGTAGTGCGCTGCCGAAACGGCCGCGTTGCCCGAGGAAGCCAGCACCAGCGTGTGAGCGTCGAAATCGAGTGCCTGCGCAACGCCCACCGCCGTCATGCGGTCCTTGTGCGAACCGGTGGGATTGCAAGATTCGTCCTTGATGGACAGGCGCGCCACATCGAACTGCTGCGCCAGTTCGGGCATGTCCTGCAGCGGCGTCTGCCCCTCCCCCAGCGCGAAGCTGGATGTGTACGGCATCGGCATGAACTCCGCGCTGTCGGGCAGGTAGCTGGCGCGCAGCGCCACGTGGACGCCCGCGCGCTTGCAAGCCGGGCAGCCGTCGTGCGTCAGGGTGACCGGGTAGAGCGCATCGCACCGCAGGCACTGCAGGCCGCGCAGGTTCGGGTTGCGCAGGGGCTTGGGGGTCCGGTCGCGCACCAGACCGGGGGAATGCCCCGTGGACAAGGAGTTGGCCTGCGGGTCCAGCGGGGGAGCTGCGAACTTGAAGTCCAGAACGGGCGATGTCGTCACGGGGTCATGCGTATGAAGTTGTGCCCAAATCTTATGCAATCGGAAATAAAATTACGCAGCCTCAGATACTCAACCGATAACAGAACTTATCGATGCGATTCGGCGAAATCGAAACATTCCGGGCACTCATGCGCAGCAGCTCCACCCGCAAGGCCGCGGCCTTGCTGCATGTGACGCAGCCCGCGATCAGCCAGTCGCTCAAGCGCCTCGAAACCCAGGCCGGCATGCTGCTGTTCCAGCGCACCGGCGGGCGGCTGGTGCCCACGCCCGAGGCGCGCGCCCTGTGGGTCGAGGTGGAGCGGGTTTTCATCGGCATGGACGCCATCGAGCACCGGGTGCGCAGCCTGCGCGACTTCGGCGTCAGCCAGCTCGAGCTGAGCAGCTTTCCGGCCTACGGCCTGGGCTTCATGCCGCGCGCGCTGGCGCGGCTGAAGGCGCACCGCGGCGCGAGCCCCTGGCCGCAGGTGTCGCTGCAGGTGCTGAGCTCCAAGGATGTGCGCGACCGCGTGGCCATGGGCATCTCCGACTTCGGGCTGATGGCCGACGAGCTCTCGCTCGAAGGCATCGACCACTCGACCTTCGCGCGCTCCCCGGGCGTGGTGGTGATGCCGCCCGACCATGCGCTGGCCCGCTTCAAGACCATCAAGCCCGAGCAGCTGGCCGAGGCGCCCTTCATCTCGCTCAACCCCGAAGACCCTTCGCACCAGCGGCTGGAGGCGGCATTGGCGCCGCACGGGGTGGCGCTGCGCGTGCTGGTGCAGACGCCCTACGCGGCCAGCGTGTGCGAGATGGCGCTGCGTGGCCTGGGCGTGGGGCTGGTCAACCCGATCACCGCGCTCGACTACGCGGAGCGCGGCCTGGTGGTGCGCAGGTTCTCGGTCGACGTGTACTTCACCTGCCTGCTGGCGCTGCCCGCGGGCAAGGTGCTGTCGGCCACCGCGCGCGATTTCATTTCACTCATGCGCCAGCAGCTGGCGGAAGACGAGAAGCGCATACAGCGCTACCTGCGATAGGCAGGCTCGGGAGGGAAGCTCACTTCCAGCTGAACTCGTGGTTCAGCCCGATCACGAAGCCGCGCACGCCCTGCGGCCCGGTGCGCGACGCGCTCACGTCCACGCTGATGAGCGGCGTGATGCTGAAGCGGCCGCCGATGCGCGAGGTCCAGACGTTCGACGCACGGCTGCGCTCGGCGATGAGCGAGACGGTGTCGTTCAGCGCCCATTCGGCGCCGATGCCGCCGCGCGGCGTGCGTACGCCGGTTCCGGTGGCCCAGTCGGCGCCCACGTTCGCATGGATCTGCAGGCTGCCGAGCGGCCGCCAGGTAAGGGGCACGACGAACTGGCCGCCCGCACGGCCGCCGCGCTTCATGTCGAACACCGCCCCCATCGACACGGCGGCGCTGAATGGCGCGTCGGCCGCCTGTCCGTAGAAATTCCACTTGAGCTGCGGTCCGCCGGTCACCGAATGGACGCCGTCCACCGAGGTCCGGTCGAGGTTCAGGCCCAGCTCGAACGGCCCGACGCGGCAGGCGGGCCCGAAGTGAAAACCGGTGATGGGCTCCACCCCCGTGCGGCCCCACCAGGTCTCGTACTGGCATTGGCCCGGATCGAGCGTGCTGGCGTCGTCCACGTCGAAATGCCCTGCGGCCTGCGCGCCCAGTCCCGTGAACAGACCGGAAGCCGCGAGCATCCAGCCGCGCCATGGCGGCCGGGGCATTGTTCTGCTGTACCTGCTGCTGTTCTTCATCGCTCGCATCCCGTGGGCCCTCGAACCATTCTAGGGAGGCGGCAAGAAGGCGCCATGACGCGGCGCCGCGCGGTGGGTACCCTTCAGATTTCGAACTGGGGCTGCAGCTCCCGGATGCGCTTGATGGCCACGCCGGCCGCAGCCGTGCGCGTCTCCACGCCCAGCTTCACGTAAACCCGCTCCAGGTGCTTCTTGGCCGTGGCCGGGCTGCTGCCGAGGATCTCGCCGATGTCCTTGTTGGTCTTGCCCTTGACCACCCAGTACAGCACCTCGGCCTCGCGCGCCGTGAGCTTCAGGCTCAGGCTCATCGCTTCGATCACGGCGGTGTCGGACACCTCCCGCATGATGATCATCCACTCGTCGCCGTCGTCGTCGCTGCCAGTCTGCTGATGCAGCCGCAGCGTGAGGCTGCTGGCGCCCTGCACGATGGACAGCGCCGGCGGCTCGATGCCGCGCTGGCGTGCGTCGGGCGTGTGGCTGCGCAGCCATTCGAGCACGGCCGGCGGCGTTTCCGGCGCGCGCGTGTCGCAGTAGCGCTGCAGCAGGTCGCGCGCGAGCGCCGTCTGCCAGATCAGCCGCCCCTCGGGCAGCCGCACCGTGATGCTCGCGTAGCCGAAGGCATCGAGCGCGTTGCGCGCCTGGCCGGCCTGCTGAGCGTCCTGCCGCGCGCGACGTGCGCCCTGCAGATGCACGTTCATGCGCGCCAGCACTTCCTTCGGCTTGATGGGCTTGGTGACGTAGTCGACACCGCCGGCCTCGAGCGCGGCCACCAGGTGCTCGGTCTCGGTGAGGCCCGTCATGAACACGATGGGAATGTGCGCCGTGGCCGCATCGGCCTTGAGCCGGCGCGCGACCTCGAAGCCGTCGATGCCCGGCATCATCGCGTCGAGCAGCACGATGTCGGGCTTGGCCTGCACGGCGCGCTGCAACGCCTGTTCGCCGTTGGTGGCGATGAGCACGGTGTAGCCCGATTCGTCGAGCGCGTCGTGCAGTACCGCAAGGTTGTCGGGCACGTCGTCCACGATCAGCACGAGGTCGCTGTTGGCGCCCTGCTGTTCGCGCAGGGTCTTGGCGAGCGATGAGGTTTCCATGGCAGGAGGTTGCGTCGGCGGGGTCATGCGGCGCTTTCGACGGCCTCGGCCAGCGCGCGGCTCATGGCCTCGAACTGGAACTGCCGGGCCAGCGCGCGCTGGGCGTCGGTCCAGGCCGCGCATTCGGGCTGCGCGGCGTCGATGTCGTCGAGCTGGTTCATGATGCCGCGGAAGTAACCCAGGCTCACGGCCTCGTCGAGCGCGCGCAGGCGAGCCAGCGAAGGGGCCTGCATCGCGCGCGGCGCCGCAGCGGCGGCGGGCCTGGCGGCAACGTCGGTCCACTGCAGCCCGAGCCGGCGCTCGAGCCAGTCGAGCAATTCGGAATGGCGCACGGGCTTGACGAAGAAATCTTCCGGCGCAATGCCCACGTCGTTGTCGAGCCCCTTGTCAAATGCGTTGGCCGAGACGATGGCCACCGAGGCTTCGGTCAGCCCCAGCTTGCGCGCGCGGCGGATGGTTTCCCAGCCGTCGATGCCGGGCATCGCGAGGTCGACGAACATCGCATCGGGCCGGTAGCCGGCCGCGATGAGGTCGAGCGCGTCGTGTCCGCTGGCCGCGCTGCGCAGTTCGAAGCCCAGCGGCGCGAGCAGGTGGCCCAGCAGGTCGCGGTCGGCCTCTTCGTTGTCCACCACCAGCAAACGGCGACGCGGGCCCTCGTAGCCGCGCCGCGCGCGCTGCACCGGCAGCGGGCGGCCGGAGCCGGCCGTCGTGTCGTGCACGCGCGGCAGGAAAAGGCGCACGCAGAAGAGCGACCCCACGCCCGGCGTGCTGCTCACCTTCATCTCGCCGCCCATCAGGTCGGTGAGCATCTTGGCGATGGTGAGGCCGAGCCCCGCGCCCGGCGCGGCGGCCGTGCCCGTCGCGTTGCCGCGCGCAAAGGGCTCGAAGATGCGCTCGATGTCCCCGGCCGGCATGCCGGGGCCCGTGTCCTCGATCTCGATGGAAGCGAACTCGCGCGCATAGGCCAGCCGCAGCGTGACCTGCCCGACCGCCGTGAACTTGATCGCGTTGCCCAGCAGGTTGATGAGGATCTGCAGCACGCGCTTTTCATCCGCGCGCACCACCTCGGGCAACGCCCCCGCCGC
Organism: Variovorax sp. 679; assembly: GCF_003952185.1. Lineage (GTDB taxonomy): Bacteria > Pseudomonadota > Gammaproteobacteria > Burkholderiales > Burkholderiaceae_C > Variovorax. Next base: position 823,513 of record NZ_RXFS01000001.1, read on the forward strand.
TTCGAAACGGAACTGCAGCCCCTTCTCCGCCGCCTGCAGCTCGAACATGTCGGCCAGTTCGCGCAGCGTGTCGGCGAAGCGCATCGGCCGTGCATGCAGCGTGAGCTTGCCGGCCTCGATGTGCGCGATGGCCAGCGTGCCCTCGATGAGCGACAGCAGGTGCTCCCCGCCACGCTTGATGACGGCCACCGCCTGCTGGCGATGCGGCGGCACCGAGTGGTCTTCGCCCATCAGCTGCGCATAGCCCAGGATGCTGTTGAGCGGCGTGCGCAGCTCGTGGCTGATGGCGCTGATGTAGCGGCTCTTGGCCTGGTTGGCCTGGTCGGCCGCCTGCTTGGCCTGCTCGGCAATCTCGCGCGCCTCGTCGGCGGCCTGCTTGGCGGCCTGCAGGGCGCGGTCGGTCTCGCGGTGCAGTTCGATCTCGCGCACCAGCAGGTGGGTCTGGCGGTTCGACTCCTCCTGCGCCACCTTGCGGCTCTGGTGCGCCAGCACCAGCCACCACGCAACGATGCCCGCGATGACCAGCAGCGCCATGTAGGCCTTGAGGAAGCCCGAGCGCAGCGACAGCTTCTGCACGCCCGCCAGCGCGGCCGCCACGTCGGACTCGGAAGCCAGCTCCAGCGCGCCTTCGGCGAAGGCGCGCAGCTCCTGCTGGTAGAGCACGCCGAACACCACGGCCAGCAGCGGCACGATGATGAGCATCAGCAGCAGGAAATGCCCCAGCCCCGTGTCGAGGTAGCGCCAGCTGCGGCGCGGCAGCATCCAGCGAAGCACCGCCGACCACTGCGACGACAGGCTCGCGTGCGGCTTGCACAGGTCGCCGCAGCGCGCGTCGAGCGTGCAGCACAGCGAGCAGATCGCGCCCTGGTAGGCGGGGCAATGGGCCATGTCCGGCCCCTCGTACTCGCGCTCGCAGATCACGCATTGCTGCACCTTCAGGCGCTGGTAGCTGCCCGTCTCGACCTTCGCCCAGCGCACCGCGCGCGGTCCGGCGGCGGGCTCGAAGGCTGCCGCCGGACCGCGCGCCAGGTAGTACTTGCCGCCCGTCGCCCACGCCAGCAGCGGCGAGGCCACCAGCGCCGTGCCCAGCGCGATCAGCGCAGAGAACGCCTGAGCCAGCGGCCCGAATACGCCCAGGTGCGCCGTGATCGACAGCCCCGAGGCCAGCGCCATCGCGCCCACACCCACCGGGTTGATGTCCCACAGGTGCGCGCGCTTGAACTCGATGCCCGGCGGCGACAGCCCCAGCGGCTTGTTGATGACCAGGTCGGCCACAACGGCCATCATCCAGGCGATGGCGATGTTGGCGAACAGCCCGAGCACGTCGCCAAGCGCCTCGAACACGTTCATCTCCATCAGCATGAAGGCGATGAGCGCGTTGAACACCACCCACACCACCCGCCCCGGGTGGCTGTGCGCCACGCGCGAGAAGAAGTTGCTCCAGGCCAGCGAACCGGCATAGGCATTGGTCACGTTGATCTTGAGCTGCGAGATCACCACGAACAGCGCCGTGGCCGCCACCGCCCAGCCGTAGTGCGGAAACACGTACTCGTAGGCCGCCAGGTACATCTGGTTCGGGTCGACCGCGCGGTCGGCCGGCACCATGTGCGTGATCGCCAGGTAGGCCAGCAGCGCCCCGCCCAGCATCTTGAGCACGCCCAGCACCACCCAGCCCGGCCCGCCGGCCAGCACCCCGGCCCACCAGCGGCGCGCCGTAGTCGCAGTGCGCGCGGGCATGAAGCGAAGGTAGTCGGCCTGCTCGCCCATCTGGGTGATGAGCGCGATGCCAACCGTGAGCGCTGCGCCAAACAGGTGCAGATCGAAGCCCTTGGTGCCGGACCGCACTCCGTTGTAGTGCACGATGCCCGCGAACGCACCAGGATCGCGCACGAGCACATAGGCAAAGGGCACCACGAGCATCAGCAGCCACAGCGGCTGGGTCCACAGCTGCAGCCGGCTGATGGCCGACACCCCGTGCGTGACCAGCGGGATCACCACCAGCGCGCACACCAGGTAGCCCCACACCGGCGGAATGCCCAGCGCCAGCTCCAGCGCATAGGCCATCACCGCCGCCTCGAGCGCGAAGAAGATGAAGGTGAAGCTCGCGTAGATCAGCGAAGTGAGCGTGGAGCCGATGTAGCCGAAGCCCGCGCCGCGCGTGAGCAGGTCCATGTCGACGCCGTAGCGCGCCGCGTACACGCTGATCGGCACGCCCGCCAGGAAGATGATGAGCCCCGTCGCCAGGATCGCCCAGAAGGCGTTGGCAAAGCCGTACTGCACCAGCAGCGTGGCGCCCACCGCCTCCAGGATCAGGAACGACGCCGCCCCGAAGGCCGTGTTGGCCACCCGCCATTCGGACCACTTGCGAAAGCGCTGCGGCGTGTAGCGCAGGGCGTAGTCTTCCAGCGTCTCGCTGGCGACCCAGCTGTTGTAGTCGCGCCGCACCTTGACGATGCGCTGGGGAGCGTCGTCCGGGGTGGCAGAGGCGGCTTCGGTGTTCACACCGTTTCGGTGCATCTTCCGTGCCATCCGTACGACTTTTGGCGAACAGGGCACGACTGTTGCAAAGAAGCCGGCTTGCCCATAATGGCCGCCACTCTCCGCCACCCGATGCCGATCCCATGGAACTGACTCCGCGCGAAAAAGACAAGCTGCTGATCTTCACCGCGGCGCTGCTCGCCGAACGCCGCAAGGCCCGCGGCCTGAAGCTCAACTACCCCGAAGCCATCGCCCTGATCTCCGCCGCCGTGATGGAAGGCGCACGCGACGGCAAGAGCGTCGCCGAGCTCATGAGCGACGGGCGCAGTGTGCTGACCCGCGCCGACGTGATGGACGGCATCGCCGAGATGATTCCCGACATCCAGATCGAAGCCACATTCCCCGACGGCACCAAGCTGGTCACCGTGCACCAGCCCATCGTCTGAAATTCGAAGAACAAAGGACTTTCCATGCGCAACAACGCTTCCAGAACCCTCGCTCTGCTCGCCCTCCTGCTGCCGCTCGCGGCCAGCGCCCACACCGGCGTCGACGGCGGCATGCACCATGGCTTCGTCACCGGCTTTCTGCACCCGCTGACCGGCGCCGACCACTTGGCCGCAATGGTCGCGGTCGGCTTCTGGAGCGCACTGGCCGCGCGCCGCGCCTGGCCCGACCTGCTCTGGGCGCCACTGGCCTTCGCAGGCATGCTGCTGGTGGGCGCGCTGACGGGCATGGCCGGCGTACAGTTGCCGGCGGTCGAGCCGATGATCGCGGCCTCGCTGCTGGTGCTGGGCCTGCTGGTGGTCACGCGCGTGCACCTGCCGGCCGTGGCGGCGATGGCGGTGGTCGGCGTGTTCGCGGTGTTCCACGGCGTGGCGCATGGCTACGAACTGGCCAGCGAAGAAGGCGCGGCCCTCACGCTGGCCGGCATGGTCAGCGCCACGGTGCTGCTGCACGCCGCCGGCATCGCGATCGGCTGGGCACTGCGCCATGCCAACGCCTGGCTGCCGCGCATCGCGGGCGCCGCAGTGCTCGGCCTGGGCGCGACGCTGCTGGCGCAAGCCATCTGAGGCAGCCGGCAATGATCCCTGGCGAACTCTTCACCGACGACGGCGAGCACGCGCTCAACCCCGGCCGCCGCACCCTCACGCTGGTGGTGCAGAACACCGCCGACCGGCCGATCCAGGTCGGCTCGCACTATCACTTCGCCGAGACCAACGGCGCGCTCGGCTTCGACCGCGAGGCCGCGCGCGGCATGCGGCTGAACATCGCCTCGGGCGCCGCTGTGCGCTTCGAACCGGGCCAGCAGCGCACGGTCGAGCTGGTCGATTTTTCCGGCGATCGCATCGTCTACGGCTTTCGCGGCCTCGTTCAAGGGAAGCTCTGAAACATGGCCACCATCGGGCGACGCGCCTATGCTGAAATCTTCGGCCCCACCGTGGGCGACCGCGTCCGCCTTGCGGACACCGAACTGCTGATCGAGGTCGAGGCCGACTACACCCTTCGCGCCGGCGGCTACGGCGAAGAGGTGAAGTTCGGCGGCGGCAAGACCATCCGCGACGGCATGGCGCAATCGCAGCGCACCCGCGCGCAGGGCGCGGTCGACACCGTGCTGACCAACGCACTCATCCTCGACCACTGGGGCATCGTGAAGGCCGACATCGGCCTGAAGGACGGCCGCATCGCAGCCATCGGCAAGGCCGGCAACCCCGACGTGCAGCCGGGCGTCGACATCGTCATCGGCCCGGGCACCGAGATCATCAGCTGCGAGGGCAACATCGTCACCGCGGGCGGCATCGACAGCCACATCCACTTCATCTGCCCGCAGCAGATCAAGGAGGCGCTTTCTTCCGGCGTGACCACCATGCTCGGCGGCGGCACCGGCCCCGCCACCGGCACCTTCGCCACCACTTCCACGCCCGGCCCCTGGCACATCGAACGCATGCTGCAGGCGGCCGACGCCTTCCCGATGAACCTGGGCTTCCTGGGCAAGGGCAACGCCAGCCTGCCGCACGCGCTGCACGAGCAGATCGACGCCGGCGTCATCGGCCTGAAGCTGCATGAAGACTGGGGCACCACGCCCGCGGCCATCAGCAACTGCATGGACGTGGCCGACGCCACCGACACGCAGGTGGCCATTCACAGCGACACGCTCAACGAATCGGGCTTCGTGGAGAACACCATCGCCGCCGTGGGTGGGCGCGGCATCTGCGCCTTCCACACCGAGGGCGCGGGCGGCGGCCACGCGCCTGACATCCTTCGCGTGGTGGGCGAGAGCAACTTCCTGCCCTCCTCCACCAACCCGACGATGCCCTACACCGTGAACACGCTCGACGAGCACGTCGACATGCTCATGGTGTGCCACCACCTCGACGCCGGCATCGCGGAAGACCTGGCCTTCGCCGAATCGCGTATCCGCAAGGAAACCATCGCCGCGGAAGACGTGCTGCACGACCTGGGCGCGATCAGCATGTTCAGCTCCGACAGCCAGGCCATGGGCCGCGTCGGAGAGGTCGTCATCCGCACCTGGCAGACCGCGCACAAGATGAAGCTGCAGCGCGGCACGCTGCCCGAGGACAGCGCGCGCAACGACAACTTCCGCGCGAAACGCTACGTCGCCAAGTACACGATCAACCCCGCCATCGCGCACGGCATAGCGCACGAGGTGGGCTCGATCGAGGTCGGCAAGTGGGCCGACATCGTGATCTGGAAGCCGGCCTTCTTCGGCGTGAAGCCCTTCACCATCCTGAAGGGCGGCACCATCGCGCTGGCGGCCATGGGCGACCCGAACGCATCGATCCCCACGCCGCAGCCGGTGCACTACCGCCCGATGTTCGGCGCCTACGGCGGATCGCTCGCGAAAAGCTCGCTCACCTTCGTCTCGCAGGCCGGGCTGGCCGCGGGCATCGGCGAACGCTACGGCCTGAAGAAGCAGCTCAGCGCGGTGAAGAACATCCGCAACGTGCGCAAGAAGGACCTGATCCACAACGGCTACACGCCGAAGATGGAGATCGACGCGCAGACCTACGCGGTGCGCGCCGACGGCAACCTGCTGACCTGCGAGCCGGCGAAGCTGCTGCCGATGGCACAGCGCTATTTCCTGTTCTGAAGCCCCGGGGAGTGCGCCTGCTTGACAGGCTGCGTATCCTCGAAGGTATTCATCCAGCCAGCGGGCGCTCTCCGGGGCGCTCCATTTGCACCATGCTCACCGCCAACAAACTCATGCCCCAGGGCCGCGGCCTCGCGCCCGTGCTGCTCAAGCGCGCAGCCACCATCGAGCTCGACTGGGACATCCGCCAGAAGAGTCGTTTCGACGCCACCGACTCGCAGGGCCGCCAGATCGGCGTGTTCCTGCCGCGCGGCACCGCCGTGCGGGGCGGCGACGTGCTGGTGGCGGAAGACGGCTCGCTGGTGCGCGTGGTCGCGGCGCCGCAGCCGGTGCTGCGCATCACGCATTGCACGGCCCATGGCACGCCCTTCGACCTGACGCGCGCGGCGTACCACCTGGGCAACCGGCACGTGCCGATCGAGCTGAAGCCCGACCACCTGAAGATCGAGCCCGACCACGTGCTGGCCGACATGCTGCGTTCGATGCACCTGATCGTCGTGGCGGTCGAAGAGGCCTTCGAGCCCGAGGGTGGCGCGTACGGGTCGCACGAGCACTCGCATGGCCACGGCCACGACCATCACGGGCACGACCACCACGACCACGGCCACTCGCATGGCAGCAGTGCCGGCAAAGGCCCGAAGCCGCTCGTGCTCGCGCCGGAGCTGCTCGACGACCATGACCACTCGCACCACGATCATGGTCACGGCCACCATGGCCACTCGCACTGAACACGACGCAAGGCGCAACGACTGACGTGTCTGCCCAAAGCCTCCTGCAGCTGATCTGGCTCGCTTCCCCAGCCCTGCCCGTGGGCGGCTTCTCGTACTCCGAGGGCGTCGAGGCCGCCGTCGAATGGGCCGGTGTCGATTCCGAACCACGCGCCGCCGAATGGCTCGCCGACCAGCTGCACCTGGGCTTCGCGCGCGGCGACCTGGCCGTCTTCGCGCAGGCCGTCGCGGCCTGGCGCGCCAGCGACATGCCGCGCATCCGCCAGCTCAACGAGTGGGTGCTGAGCACCCGTGAGTCGGCCGAGTTCTTCCTGCAGACCGAGCAGATGGGCCGCTCCTTCGTCGAGTGGCTCAAGCTGCATCACGCGGACACGGTCGAAGTCTTCGCCGACCTGCCCGCCAGCTACCCCATCGCCTTCGCCTTCGCGGCCAGCCGCGCCGGCGCCACGGTGCACGACGCCTGCCTGGCCTTCGCCTTCGGCTGGGCCGAGAACATGGTCGCCGCCGCCGTCAAGGCCGTGCCGCTGGGCCAGAGCGCGGGCCAGCGCATCCTCGGACGGCTGGCACAGGAAATCCCGGATGCCGCGACCCGCGCCATGGCGCTCGGCGACGACGAGCGCCAGGCCTTCGCGCCCCTGCTGGCGGTGTTGTCGGCCCGCCATGAAACACAATATTCCCGCCTCTTCCGAAGCTGAACCGGACACCACCCCATGACCTCCGCCCTGCACCACATTCCCAACCGCACCAAGAGACTGCCCCCGCTGCGCGTGGGCATCGGCGGCCCGGTCGGCTCCGGCAAGACCACGCTGCTCGAGATGCTCTGCAAGGCGATGCGCGACAGGTACGACCTGATCGCCATCACCAACGACATCTACACCAAGGAAGACCAGCGCCTGCTGACCGTGGCCGGCGCGCTGCCGGCCGAACGCATCATGGGCGTGGAGACGGGCGGCTGCCCCCACACCGCGATCCGCGAAGATGCTTCCATCAACCTCGAGGCCATCGACCGCATGCTCGAAGACTTCCCGGACGCCGACGTGGTGTTCGTCGAGTCGGGCGGCGACAACCTCGCGGCCACCTTCAGCCCCGAGCTGTCGGACCTCACGATCTACGTGATCGACGTGGCGGCCGGCGAGAAGATCCCGCGCAAGGGCGGCCCCGGCATCACCAAGAGCGACCTCTTCGTCATCAACAAGACCGACCTCGCACCCTACGTGGGCGCCAATCTCGACGTGATGGAACAGGACACGCAACGCATGCGCCGCCAGCGTCCCTACGTGATGACGAACCTCAAGACGCTCTCGGGCGTGGCCGACGTGGTCGCGTTCATCGAGGAGCGGGGCATGCTGGCCGCCGCCTGAGGCAGCCCGGCGGCGAAGATCAGAGCTCGCTGCCGTCGCGCAGCTGCCGCATCTTGTAGACCAGCCGCACACTGGCGCGGCGCGGGTCGCCGGACTGCTGCTGCACGTAGATGTCGGTGTCGTCGCTCACCCATGCGGCATACGCGCTGCCCGGGTCGCGCGAAGAAAGCTCGGTGCCGAACGCACCACGGCCCCACTGCACCAGCGCCGCGAAGGCCGCCGTGCCGCCGTCCGGCGTGGCCTGCGCCGAGGCGACGTACTCGACGCGCCTCAGCTCCGAGGCCGCGAAGAAGAAGGTCGGCTCGAACATCAGCCCCGCCATCTCGACCGGCGCCGCGCGCCAGTTGCCGACGAGGCCACCGCTCAAGCGCTGGGGCCGCTGCACGCGCTCGGCGGTGGGCAACGCGGCCTGCAGTTCCCCGGCCGACATGCCCAGCCGCACGCCCGGTGGAAGGGCCTGCGCGTGCAATGCACCAGCGGCCAGAAACGCTGCACTGGCGGCAAGCGCACGAAGAAGGCTCAGGGAAGAAGGAAGTCGCACGGCGGGCATCGAAGAGGAGGAAGGCGGCGGCAGCTGGGACCGCAAGTATGGCGCGGAGTTCCGCCCCGCCTCTCCTCCCCGGCCGTCAGTCCTCCACGAAGGCCTCTTCCCGCTTGGCCTTCACCGAAGGCAGCAGCACCACGATCAGCAGCAGGGCCGCCGCGATCAGGAGGCCCGCCGACAGCGGCCGCATGACGAACACGCTCCAGTCGCCGCGCGACAGCAGCAGTGCCCGCCGCAGGTTCTCTTCCATCATCGGCCCGAGGATGAAGCCCAGCAGCAGCGGCGCGGGCTCGCACTTCAGCTTGAGGAACAGGTAGCCCACGATGCCGAAGATCGCCACCATCCACACGTCGAAGGTGTTGTTGTTCTCCGAGTACACGCCCACCGCGCAGAACAGCACGATCGACGGAAAGAGCCACTTGTAGGGAATGGTCAGCAGCTTGATCCAGATGCCGATCATCGGCAGGTTCAGCACGATCAGCATCAGGTTGCCGATCCACATCGAGGCGATCAGGCCCCAGAACAGCTCGGGGTTGCTGGTCATCACCTGCGGGCCGGGCTGGATGTTGTGGATGGTCATCGCGCCCACCATCAGAGCCATCACAGCGTTGGGCGGGATGCCCAGCGTCAGCAGCGGGATGAAGGAGGTCTGCGCGCCGGCGTTGTTGGCCGACTCGGGGCCCGCCACGCCGCGGATGTTGCCCTTGCCGAAAGCCGTCTCGCCCTTCTTGAGCTTGATCTTCTTCTCGATCGTGTAGGCCGCGAAGGCCGACAGCAGCGCGCCGCCGCCGGGCAGGATGCCCAGTGCGGAGCCCAGCGCCGTGCCGCGAAGCACGGCGGGCATCATGTCCTTGAAGTCCTGCTTGGTGGGCCACAGGCCCTTCACCTTGGCGGTAAACACTTCGCGCTCGTGCTCGGGCACGGCCAGGTTGGCGATGATCTCGCCGTAGCCGAACACGCCCATCGCGATGGCGATGAAACCGATGCCGTCGGTGAGCTCCGGAATGTCGAAGCTGTAGCGCGCCACGCCCGAGTTCACGTCCGTTCCCACGAGGCCGAGCGCGAGGCCCAGCAGGATCATCGTGATGGCCTTCAGCAGCGAGCCCGAAGCCAACACCACGGCGCCGATCAGGCCCAGGATCATCAGCGAGAAGTATTCGGCGGGGCCGAACTTGAAGGCCAGCTCGGTCAGCGGCGGCGCGAAGGCGGCCAGGATCAGCGTGCCCACGCAACCGGCGAAGAACGAGCCCAGGCCGGCCGCGGCGAGCGCCGGTCCGGCTCTCCCCTTTCGCGCCATCTGGTAGCCGTCGATCACGGTCACCACCGATGAAGACTCACCCGGCAGGTTGACCAGAATCGCGGTGGTGGAGCCGCCGTACTGCGCGCCGTAATAGATACCGGCCAGCATGATCAGCGCCGACACCGGCGGCAACGCGTACGTGGCCGGCAGCAGCATCGCGATGGTCGCGACCGGGCCGATGCCCGGCAGCACGCCGATCAGCGTGCCCAGCAGGCAGCCGACGAAGGCGTAGACGAGGTTCTGCGCCGTGAAGGCGACGCCGAAGCCGATCGAGAGATTGGTAATCAGGTCCATGTGTCTTGTCTTTGGTCTTGTTGTTCTTCTTTGCGCATCAGCCCGAGATGAAGGTCGGCCACACCTGGAACTGCAGCTTCAGCGCGACCACGAAGGCCAGGTAGCTGCCGAGCGCGAGGATGGTCGCGAGGACGGTCACGCCCTTCCAGCCGAAGTTGTCTCCGGCAAGGCTGGCGATGAAGGTGAGCGCGTAGATGGCGACGATGAGCCCCATCGACGGCAGCCCGATGCTCGGCAGGCCGCCCAGCAGCACGCCGAACATCAGGTTCGCGCCGATGATGAAGGCCAGCGGCTTCCACGCGATGCGCCCGATGGGCTCGCCGTCGTCGGTCTCCACGGCCAGCGCCTTGAGCGTGATGAGCACGCCCATGAGCGCGATGAGGATGCCCACGATCAGGGGAAAGTAGCCCGGCCCCATGCGGGCGCCGGTGCCGACGTTGTAGGTCGTGGCGCCCCATGCGAAGGCCACGCCGAAGGCGCTGAAGAGCACGCCCGAGCAGAAGTCTCTCTGACTCTTGATTCTCACCGTTGATGTCTCCTGGAACTGCGTTGATCCGCACGAGATGTGCGCTCAGGCGATCCTAGGAATTCACGGCGCCGCCGTGCATGAACAAAACATTGCCGTTCGGCAATGTTGGGAACGAGGGAGCGGGAGAAAGAGTGCGCTCAGCCGTCCGACATCGGCAGGTCGATGCATGCGCGCAGCCCCGGCTTCGCATCCGCGAAGTCCAGCCGACCGCCATGCAGCGCCACCACCGCCAGCACGCTGGCCAGCCCCAGCCCGTGCCCCGGCACGTTGCGGTCGAGCCGGTGGAAGCGCACGCCGATGCGCTCGTGCTCGGAGGCCGGAATGCCCGGCCCGTCGTCCTGCACGAAGAGCTGCGCCCTTCCATCCACCGTGTGCGTGCCGATGCGCACGGTGGCGCCGCTGCCCGCGTACTTCAGCGCGTTGTCGAGCAGGTTGGCCGCCGCGCCTGCCAGCAGGTCGCGGTCGCCCAGCGCGATGGCCATGTCGGCGGGCTCGCGCAGCAGCACGATGCCGCGCAGCTCGGCCACGGCTTCGTACAGCTCCGCCACGTCGTCGGCAATGACGTGCAGCGCCACCGGCGCAAACTGCTGCCGCCGCGCGCCGGCCTCGACCTCGGCGATCTGCAGCAGCTTCTCGAACACCACGGCCAGTTCCTCCAGTTCGCGGATGGCGGTGGCCACCGCCTCGCGCTGCGGATCGTCCGCGCCGAGTCCGGCCTCGGCCGCGCGCAGCCGCACCAGCACGCGCGTAAGCGGTGTGCGCAGGTTGTGCGCGATGGTGTTGGAGACGTGGCGCACGCCGTCCATCAGCGACTGGATGCGATCGAGCATCGCGTTGATGTCGTGCTCCAGCAGCGCGAACTCGTCCTCCTCGCCCGAGGAAGGCTCCACGCGCTCCTGCAGCTCGCCCGCCGCGATGCGAGCCGCCGTGCGCCGCACCGCGCCCACGCTGCGCTCCAGCTCCTGGCGGAAGACGAAGGTACCGCCGATCAGCAGCAGCACCGCCACGATGCCCGCCGCCGCGCTGGCGCTGGCCACCAGCGATTCGATCGACTCCTGGTCGCGCAGGTCGTGGCCCACCACCAGCAGTCCGCCGTCGGGCAACGGGCGCATCACGAGGTAGGCGATGACGGTCTGGCCCGCGCGCACCACGCGGCGGTGCACGCCGTCGCCGGCGTCGGGGGCCTGCGAGGGCATCTGGTCGAGGTTGCCCGCGAGCTTGCGGCCCTCGCGGTCGGTCAGCAGGTAGATCTCGTTGTCGGAGTTGCGGCCGTCGGAAAGCGCATTCGCGATCTCGCCCGCCACGCCGTCGGCGCCGCGCGCGTCGTAGCGCACCATCAGCTGCTGCATGCTCGCCGCCACCTGCCGCACCATGCGCTGCTGAAGCACGCCCACCGTCTGCATGTAGACGATGGCCAGCGCCGCGAGCATGGTGATCGCCACCAGCAGCCCGTAGTAGAAGGCGAGCCGGAAACCGACCGAGCGCCACAGCCGGCGCAGGGTCGCGGTCATTGCGGCGCTGCCAGCGTGTAGCCCACGCCGCGCACGGTGTGAATCAGCGTCGGGGCGCCGCCTGCATCGAGCTTGCCGCGCAGGCGGCTGACCTGCACGTCGATCACGTTGGTCTGCGGGTCGAACTGGTAGTCCCACACCGCCTCGAGCAGCATGGTGCGCGTGACGACCTGGCCCGGATGCATCATGAGATAGGCCAGCAGCCTGAACTCCCGCGGCTGCAACGCGATGGGCCGGCCGCCGCGCTCGACATGTCGGCGTGCCAGGTCGAGCGTGAGGTCGGCAATCTGCAGCATGCGGATCTCGGGGCCGGTGCGCGAGCGCCGCACCAGTGCCTCGGCACGCGCCGCCAGCTCCGAGAAGGCGAAGGGCTTGGCGAGGTAGTCGTCGCCGCCGGCCTTGAGTCCGCGCACGCGCTCGTCGAGCGCGCTCAGCGCGCTGAGCACCAGCACCGGCGTCTTCTTGCCCAGCGCGCGCATCGTCGAGAGGATCGACAGGCCATCCACCTCGTTGGGCAGCATGCGGTCGAGGATGACGAGGTCCCACGGCTCGCCGGTGGCACGCGCGAGCGCGTCCGCGCCGTCACGGCTGATCACCGCCACGTGGCCGAGCGAACGGAAGCCGTCGGCGATGTAGCGCGCGTTGTCGGCGTCGTCCTCGACGATGAGGCAGCGCCACATGGCGGTGGCGCCTAGCACTGCGGCGTGGCGCTCCGTTGAGGAGCGGCGGGAGGAACCGGCGGTGAAGGAAGAAGGCTGGGGAGTGGCTGCGTTCTGGTGCTCATGGCGATCATGGCCATCATGGCGATGAGGCCGGCCGGCAGCCCATCGCTCGCGCGGGCGCTGCCGGGGCCGTCCTGGCCGCCATTGGATCAGAGAAAGCGCCGCAGCTTCATTACCGTTTGTCCATGTTCGCCGGTTGCGGTCATGCCCGCAGCAGCGGCAGGCGCAGCGTCAGCCCAAGCACGCCGTCGCCATGGGGCGCCGAATAGATGCGCCCGCCATGATGGTCGGCGATGCGTTCGCAGGCCTTGGCGCTGGCCGCGGCGGCCGACGCGTGCGTGCTGTCGAAGAACCTCGCGAGCAGCGGGCGCGCATCGACGGCATCGAGGTCGCGCCAGTGGATCACCGCCTGCTCGCCTTCCGCGTGCGCGGATACCTGCAAGGTCGTCCCGGCGCGCATCACGCTGGCCGCATAGGCCGTGACTTTCGCGAGCAGCTCGCGCAGCTCCTCCTCTATCGCGAACACGCGCACGGCTTCATGCGGCAGCCGGATGTCGAGGCGGATGGCCTTGCTGCCATCGGCCTGGGTCGCGGCCGCGTCGAGCAGCGGCCGCAGGTCCTGTGCACGGCTGGCGTCCAGGCGCTGCCGTGCTTCTCTCCTTGCCTGCGCCGCGAACTCCTGCGCCTTCGCGCTCTGCCGCAGGTTGGCGATGAACAGCGAGAGCATCATGCAGACCACGCTGCCGAGGCCCAGCAGGATCGCGCCGGCAATGATGGCGCCGAGGTTGCCCGATTGCAGCTGCGCACCGCTCATCAGTGTGCTCCAGGAGGCTGTGGTCCGGGCTCGCCCGGCACGTCGCGCGCGCAGCGTTCCTGCACGGGAGCACCGTCGGCCGCGCACATTCCCCATCCGGGAGGCGGCGGCCTGCGAGCATCGCCGAAGAGCATCGGCGGTGGTGGGCGATACGGCATCGGAGGCGGCGGCAGCATGATGCAGCCGGTCAGCCCGGAGGCCGCCAGCACGCCTGCAAGAAGTCTGATTCGGTTCATTGTCGAAAGCTCGCTTCCAGATAGATGGGTGGATGGATGAAGGAGCGGAAAACGAAAAAGCCGCGCAGGAGAAAAAGGGCAGCAAATGCCCCCTTCTCCCGCGCGGCGCGCGTTCAACTTCAGAACGCGTGGCGGATGCCGAAGTCGTAGCCGGTGGAGGAGCGCGGCAGGCCCGTGTAGCTCGTGCCCGTGCTGCCA
>NZ_RXFS01000010.1 GCF_003952185.1 Variovorax sp. 679
CTTCTGCAGGTTGTTGAGGTTCACCACGTAGGCGTTGTGGTGCTTGCCGTAGTGGTACTCGAGGGTTTCCTTCGAATACTCGGGTGCCAGCGCGTCCAGGGCGTACGGCAGGGGTGGGAGCACATGTTCCATGGTTTTTTCTCGTGGGTTGGTTGTGGGAATCAGGGATTCTAGGAAGTAATTATTGAGGTGGCGTCGGACGCCTTCCCGTTGCGCCGCCCGGCGTGACGGTCAGGTCGACTTCGCCATCGGCGAGCCGCGCCTTGACAGCGTCGCCGGGTGCAAGTTGCGCGGTGCTGACGACCGCACGGCCACCTGAGTCGGTCAGCCACGCATAGCCACGTTGCAAGACCAACGCCGGATCCAGCAATCGCATGCGCAGGGCCACGCGCTCCAGCCGGTCGCGGCGCTGCACCACCGCGCGCCCCAACTTCAAGGGAAAGTCGGCCGCGATCAGGCGCGGCACCTGCGTCAGGCGCTCTCTTCTGGACATCACCGTGTAGCGAAGGCGCTGCGCGTGATGCGCAAGCCGCAACTGCTGGCGAGTCACGAGATTCGAAGGGCGGCCAAGGCGGCCCGCCGCCTGATCCAGACGCTGTCCGAGTACGTCGACGCGCCCGCCCAGCGCATCGCCGAGCCGCTCCTCGATCAGATCGAGCGCACCGAGCCACACGTCGCGCGGTGCGCTCACCAGTTCGGCGGCGGCAGTGGGCGTAGGGGCGCGCAGGTCGGCGCAAAAGTCGGCGATGGTGAAGTCGGTTTCATGCCCCACGCCACTGACCAGCGGTACCGGGCTCCGAACAATGGTCCGCGCCAGAGTCTCGTCGTTGAAGGCCCAGAGATCTTCGATGGAGCCGCCGCCTCGAACCAGCAGGATCACATCGACAGCCGGCGCAAGGTCATAGAGCGATTGCAGCGCCCGCACCAGTTCGGCCGGCGCGTTGGCCCCTTGCACCGCCGCCGGGGCAAGCACAACCGGAATGTGTGGAACACGTCTTCGTAGCGCGGTGACCACGTCATGCAAAGCAGCCGCACCCAGCGAAGTGACGATGCCGATCGAGCGCGGGATGGTCGGCAGCGCCCGCTTGCGCGCCGGGTCGAAGAGGCCTTCGGCTTCCAGCCGCGCCTTGCGCTGCATGAACTGCTCGAACAAGGCGCCCTGCCCGGCCCGCCGAAGGCTCTCGACAACCAGTTGCAGATCGCCGCGCGGCTCGTACACCGCGAGGCGTCCGCGGACCTCGACCTGATCGCCATCGCGCGGTGAGAAATCGAGCAGGCCGGCGGCACGGCGGAACATCGCGCAGCGCAGCTGACCGGACTCGTCCTTGAGCGCGAAGTAACAATGTCCACTTGGCGCGCGAGAGAAACCGGAAATTTCGCCGCGCACCGTCACCGGGTTGAAGCGGGCGTCGAGTGCGTCGGCGACAGCCCGGCACAAGGCCCCGACGGCCCAGACTCGCGGCCCCGGCGCGGAATTCGGTTCACGCTGGTTCACAAAACGCACGCTCGGTCGGATGCCACTCTTCCACAACGGGCAGCACGGCCCCCTTCTTCAGGCCCCAGGGCGGGACAAGCGCACGGTTTCTCGTGCAAGCCATTGATTTCATTGAAAAAAGTGCTGCTCAAAATTCAGTCGATCCAGCGAAAAGGCCGCCCCATGCGGGCTCGGGCGAGTTGCGCAGCAGGTTAGTCACAAAGTTATCCACAGAATCTGTGCGTCCTTGCCGACACAAAAACAAGGCGCGTGACGATGGTGGGCTCAGTGGATAATCGCCGCGCATTTGCAGTCTACGGGCCGGAGGATTTTCTTGTTTTCCATCATAGTTGCCGCGGGTTGGCCGATCTGGCCCTTGCTCGCATGTTCGATCATTGCGCTCGCGCTGGTTATAGAACGTTTCACGAGCCTCAAGACCGTGAGGGTACTGCCGCCGAAGCTCCTCGATGAAACCATCACGGCATCGCACGGCACCATTCCCGGTCCGGATATCGTGACAAAGCTCGAACGCAACTCGATGCTCGGTCAGGTCCTGGCTGCCGGCCTGCGCGCGCTGAATGCCAATCCGCGCTGCACCGAAGACGACCTGCGCGCCGCCATGGAGGCCTCGGGTCGCACCGTGGCGCACAAGCTCGAACGCTACCTGCCGGCGCTCGCCACCATCGCCTCGGCAGCCCCGCTGCTGGGGCTGCTGGGCACGGTCATCGGCATGATCGAGATCTTCGGCTCGCAGTCGCCCGGCAGCGGCGCTGTCGGCTCCGGCAACCCGGCCCAACTGGCGCACGGCATCTCGATCGCGCTCTACAACACCGCCTTCGGCCTCATCGTCGCCATTCCGACGCTGATCTTCTGGCGCTACTTCCGCAGCCGGGTCGACGAGTACCTGCTGAACCTCGAACTTTCCGGCGAGCGCTTCGCCCGCCACCTGAACGCGCTGCGCAAATGAGCCGTGCCCGCATGCAGTTCCGCCACGGCGCGCGCGACGAGCCGGAGATCAACCTGATCCCGTTCATCGACGTGCTGCTGGTGATCCTGATCTTCCTGATGCTGTCGACCACTTACAGCAAGTTCACCGAGATGCAGCTGCGGCTGCCCACGGCGGACGTCGACGCGCAGCGCGACTATCCGAAGGAAGTGATCGTGGCGGTCTCGGCCGACGGCCGTTACTCGGTCAACAAGAACGCCGTAGCCGACCGCAGCGTCGAAACCGTGACGGCCGCCCTCGCCGCAGCTGCAACGGGCGGCAAGGACAGCGTGGTGATCATCAGCGCCGACGCGACCAGTCCGCACCAGGCCGTGGTGACGGTGATGGAAGCCGCGCGCCGCGCCGGACTGATGCAGATCACCTTCGCGGCCCAGTCGACGGCGCAAGCCGGGCACTGAGTGCCTACCGACGGCGGCAAGGGCGGCAACACGGGTTCCTCGCAGCAGCTGCAGGACGCCTGGCTGCGTCGAGGCCCCCTGGCTTGCCTGCTGTGGCCGCTGTCGCTCGTCTACGCCGCGCTCTTCGCGGTGCGCGGCTGGCTGTATCGCGCGGGATGGCTGCGGACCGCGCGGGTGCGCGTGCCGGTGATCGTGGTCGGCAATGTGATTGCAGGTGGAGCCGGCAAGACACCAGTCGTCATGGCTGTCGTCCGGCATCTTCAGGCGCGGGGCGTGCAAGTCGGCGTGGTGTCGCGCGGTTACGGACGCCGCACCGATGACTGCCGCGAAGTGCTCGGCGACAGCGACCCACGGGATGTCGGCGACGAGCCCGCGCTGATCCACCATGCCACCAGGGCGCCGGTGTTCGTGGCGCGCCGTCGCATCGATGCAGCGCGCGCCCTTCTCGAACGGCACCCGGGCACGCAAGTCATCGTGAGCGACGACGGCCTGCAGCATCTGGCGCTCGCCCGCGACATCGAGATCTGCGTGTTCGACGACCGGGGCATCGGAAATGGCTGGCGGCTGCCCGCCGGCCCGCTGCGCGAGGCCTGGCCGCGCCGCTGCGACCTTGTGCTGCACAGCGGCGCGCGACCGGCCTTCGCCGGAGGCCATACCGCTACCCGGGCTCTCGCGGCTGAAGCCCTGCGCGGCGATGGCCAACGAGTGCCGCTGGCCTCGCTTGCAGGACGGCCCGTGATCGCGCTCGCGGCCATCGCGCGGCCCCAAGCCTTTTTCGAGATGCTGCGCGCGCGCGGCCTCACGCTTGCCGAAGCCATCGCGTTGCCCGATCACTTCGACTTCGAAAGCTGGCAGCAACCGCCGGACGCCACTCGAACCCTCATCTGCACGGAGAAAGACGCCGTCAAGCTGTGGCGCAAGGCGCCAGATGCGCTGGCCGTACCGCTGGAGTTCGCGCCCTCCGCGGAATTCTTCGCCGCACTCGACGCAAAGCTATCATCGCTCGATGGATACCAAGCTGCTTGAATTGCTCGTCTGCCCCGTCACCAAGGGGCCGCTGACCTGGAACCCCGAGAAGCATGAGCTGTGCTCGCGCAGCGCGCGCCTCGCCTATCCGGTGCGCGACGGTATTCCGGTGCTGCTCGAGAACGAGGCTCGCACGCTCTCCGACGAAGAGCTCGGGCTGTGAGCTTCACTGTTCTGGTGCCGGCGCGGCTGGCCTCGACGCGACTTCCCAACAAACCCCTGGCCGATATCGCCGGCGTACCCATGGTGGTGCGCGTGGCGCAGCGCGCCGGTGAATCCGGCGCGTCGCGCGTGGTGGTCGCGGGCGACGATGCTTCCATCATCGCGGCGTGCAAGACCCACGGCGTCGAAGCCATCCTCACCCGCCAGGACCACCCCAGTGGCACCGACCGGCTGGCTGAAGCCTGCGAACAACTGGGCCTGGATGGCGACGATATCGTCGTCAACGTACAGGGCGACGAGCCGCTGATCGATCCCGCGCTGATCGACGCCGTGGCGTCCACGCTGGCCACGCACGCCGAAGCGGCCATGAGCACCGCCGCCCACGAGATCGATTCGGTCGGCGACTTCATGAATCCCAATGTGGTGAAGGCCGTGCTCGATGCACAAGGCAACGCGATGTACTTCAGTCGCGCGCCGATCCCGTGGTGGCGTGATGGCTCTGCCAATGGAGCCGCGCCAGCGGTGCTGCCTGCTCCTGCTCCGTTGCGCCACATCGGAATCTATGGCTATCGCGCGGGCTTCGTGCGCCGTTTTCCCTCCTTGCCGCCGGCCCCCGTTGAGGCGACGGAAGCGCTCGAACAGTTGCGCGCGCTCTGGCACGGCCATCGCATTGCCGTGCATGTGAGCCATGTCGCGCCGGGCCCTGGCATCGACACGCCCGAAGACCTGGCACGCGTGCGCGCGATCTTCGCAGCGGCCGGCTCCTGAGCCCCGAGGCGTCTCCAAGGCTGCAGGCAGCGGGAATTCCTCGGGGGCACGCATGCTATCCTCGAAGCAACTCCGCCTCGCCCAGCCTTGGGGCCGACGCTTGGCGCGACACAAAATCTAAGAACCGTCCGAGGACACCATGAGACTAATTTTGCTGGGCGCGCCCGGGGCGGGCAAAGGCACGCAAGCGGCCTTCATTTGCCAGAAATACAGCATCCCCCAGATTTCGACCGGCGACATGCTGCGCGCCGCAGTCAAGGCCGGCACACCGCTGGGGTTGCAGGCCAAGGCTGTCATGGACGCCGGCGCGCTGGTCAGCGACGACCTGATCATCAATCTGGTGAAGGAACGCATCGCGCAGCCCGATTGCGCCGCCGGCTTCCTGTTCGACGGTTTCCCTCGCACCATTCCGCAGGCCGACGCCATGAAGGCCGCCGGCGTCAAGCTCGACTACGTGCTCGAGATCGACGTGCCCTTCGGCGACATCATCGAGCGCATGAGTGGCCGTCGCTCGCACCCGGCTTCGGGCCGCACCTATCACGTCAAGTTCAATCCGCCCAAGGTGGAAGGCAAGGACGACGTGACCGGCGAAGACCTGATCCAGCGCGAGGACGACAAGGAAGAAACCGTGCGCAAGCGGCTCGACGTGTACAGCCAGCAGACGCGTCCTCTGGTCGACTACTACTCCGCCTGGGCCAAGACCGATCCCGCCGCTGCGCCGAAGTACCGCGCAATCAAGGGTGTCGGCACGGTCGACGAGATCACGCAACGTGCACTCGCTGCGCTGAGCAGCTGACCTGATTTCACGGCAACCGCCCCTTCGACAGGGGCGGTTTCATTTTTACCCCAGCAGTTCCAGCATCAAGGCGATGCGCGCCTTGACGGGCGTCAGCGCGCCTGCATCGCGAAGCGCATCTCCGGCCTTCGGCAGGATTCGCCCGCTCACGCACCGCGTGGCCCGAATCACCGAGACTCCGGCGTCCTGTGCCTTGAGTGCAGCCGCTTCCAGCGCATGGTGCAGGGTGCCGTTGCCGGTGGTGGCGAGCACCAGCCCGCGCAGGGGCTCCGTGCCTACAGACAGCAGGAGCGCGTCGATCACCGCGCCAGAGGCACCGGCATGGCTCATGACGATCTCGACCCGAGGCCACTGCACGCCAGCCGTACCCAGAAGCTTAGTCGCCGGCAATGCCTCCCCCTGCGGCCACGCCCGGACGAGGCGCACCTCACCCTCCTCCACGTAGCCGACAGGCCCGGCGTCGCCCGACGCGAAGGCGTCAAGCCGGTAGGTATGCACCTTCAGGATGTCTACGCCGCCATGGACGACACCGGCGCACACCACCGTCACGCCCCGAGCCCCCTGCGTCGCGGCAACGCTGATCGCGTCGCGCACGTTCTGCGGCCCGTCCGGCGACAACGCAGTAGCTGGACGCATCGCGCATGTGAGCACCACCGGCTTGGACGGCGCCAGCACCGAGTGCAGGAAGAACGCGGTCTCCTCGATGGTGTCGGTGCCATGAGTGATCACCACGCCAGCCACATCGGCCTGTGCCAGCCACTGCGCACAGCGCCGGGCCAGTTGCTGCCAGATGTCGAAGGACATGTCCTTGCTGTCGACCTGCGCCACCTGCTCGGCCTCGAGCGTCACGCCTTCGGGCGCTTCGATTCCGCCCAGCAGGTCGGCCACGCCCACCTGTGCGGCGGTGTAGCCGATGTTGTCGTCGCTGCTGGCGGCCCTGCCCGCGATGGTGCCGCCGGTACCCAGAACCACCACACGACGGAGCAGTTCAGGCGAAGAGGAATTGACCATGGCTTGTCAACTTAAAAAAACTGGTTAAAAATACAGCCACTGGATATCCAGCCAGTACCGCAAGGAACCACATATGCAGTTCGCCGTGAAGCTTACAGCCCGCCAGCAGCAGATCCTGGATCTGATCCAGAGCGCAATCGCACGTACCGGTGCGCCACCCACGCGCGCCGAAATCGCCAACGAACTCGGGTTCAAGTCGGCCAATGCCGCCGAAGAGCACCTGCAGGCGCTGGCACGCAAGGGCGTCATCGAACTCGTCAGCGGCACCTCGCGCGGCATCCGCCTCAAAGGCGACGCATTGCGCTCGCTCAACGAAACGCGGCATCGCGAAGGCGGACAGTTCTCGCTCTCGCTGCCCGGCATGGCCCAACTGGCGCTCCCGCTCATCGGCCGCGTCGCAGCCGGCTCGCCCATCCTGGCGCAGGAGCACGTCGACCAGACCTACTACGTCGAGAACACGCTGTTCCAGCGCCAGCCCGACTACCTGCTCAAGGTGCGCGGCATGTCGATGCGCGATGCCGGCATCATGGACGGCGACCTGCTCGCGGTGCAAGCCACCAAGGAGGCGCGCAACGGCCAGATCGTGGTCGCACGCCTGGGGGACGAAGTGACCGTCAAGCGCCTGAAACGCAACAAGCAGGTCATCGAACTGCACGCCGAGAATCCCGACTACCCGACCATCATCGTCCAGCCCGGCGAGCCCTTCGAAATCGAAGGCCTCGCGGTCGGTCTCATCCGGAACACCATGCTGATGTAGGCCCCGGGCGGCCTTTGCGGCCCGGCACCTCATCCCCCATCCGGCCTCGACAGGTGGCGGGCGTATGGCGAAGAGTCGCCATCACCCTGTCGCGGCCGATTCAAGAAATCCTGCCTGTGTTCAACCTCATACTTTCTTGGAGTTCACATGGGAATCGCCCTCCTCGCCATCGCCGATATCTGGATGCCGCTGCAATCGCTGGCCAGCCGCTTGATGCCGGCACGCCGCGCTCATCGCAGGAATCACCTCGACACCGCTGAGTCTTCTGCCGGACTGCGCTATGTGGCGGTGCGCCCCGCCTGTACTGCCCGATCGGGTAGCGGTGCCACGCCCGACGCAACGGCCAGTATGCCGGTTCGCCCCCTGCGCGTGGTCCGCGTGGTCGACGGCAAGGGCCGTCAGTGCAGCAATAACCGTGTGTTGATCTCCGGCCGCATGGCCGACGTATGCGCCGAACTCGACCGACTGGCCGCGCTCGAAGCCGCCGAAACCCTGGCGACTGCCCCGCATTCCACGCGGCTGCACTGAGCCCGAACGGCTCTGCGAGCGGCTTGGGGGTGGGTATCCAAACGTTCGCGGGCGCGACATTCCAATGCTGCGAGGCACAATGGCACGCCATGAACATTGTGATCCTCGACGATTACCAGGACGCCGTGCGCAAGCTGCGCTGCGCCTCCAAGCTGGACGCATACGCGGCCAAGGTCTATACCAACACGGTGAAAGGCATTGGGCAGTTGTCGGTTCGCCTCAAGGACGCCGACGTGATCGTGCTGATCCGCGAGCGCACGCAGATCTCGCGTCAGCTGATCGAGAAGCTGCCCAAGCTCAAGCTCATTTCGCAGACCGGGCGCGTCGCCGGGCACATCGACGTTGCGGCCTGCACCGAACGTGGCGTGGCCGTGGCGGAGGGCTCCGGCTCTCCCCAGGCGCCAGCTGAGCTCACTTGGGCGCTCATCATGGCCGCCATGCGCCGGCTGCCGCAGTACATCAGCAACCTCAAGCACGGTGCGTGGCAGCAGTCGGGGCTCAAGTCGGCGTCGATGCCACCCAACTTCGGAATCGGCTCCGTGCTCAAGGGCAAGACGCTCTGCATCTGGGGCTATGGCCGCATCGGCCAGCTGGTCGCGCGCTACGGGCAGGCCTTCGGGATGCAGGTCGTCATCTGGGGTCGTGAAGCCAGTTGCGCAAAGGCGCGGTCCGACGGCTTCCAGGTTGCGCAGAACCGCCACGAATTCTTCGCCGCGGCCGACGTGCTGTCGGTGCACCTGCGGCTCAACGAGGAAACCAACGGCCTCATCACGCTGGAAGACCTCTCGCGCATGAAGCCGACTGCCCTTTTCGTGAACACCTCGCGCGCGGAACTGGTCGAGGCAGATGCGCTGCTCGCCGCTCTCAACCGCGGCCGCCCCGGGCTGGCGGCCGTCGACGTGTTCGAGAGCGAGCCGCCGCTGCAGGGCCACGCGCTGCTGCGCCTCGAAAACTGCATCTGCACGCCGCACATCGGCTACGTCGAGCAGGAAAGCTACGAGAGCTACTTCGGCCAGGCCTTCGACAACGTCGTGAGCTACATCAACGGCAACCCCACGAACATCGTGAATCCGGGCGCACTGCAGGTCCGCCGGTGAGCCAGCCGGCGTCCCGGGGTGCGCTCTGGGCGCTGCTCGTCGGCAACTTCGTGATCGGCACGGGCGTGATGGTCGTGCCCGGCACGCTCAACGAGATCAGTTCCTCGCTCTCGGTCACGGCCGCCACGGCAGGGCAGCTCATCACGGCCGCCGCGGCGGTGATGTGCATAGGCGCCCCGCTGCTGGCCGCCGCTGTCGCGGGCTGGGACCGCCGGCAGCTCCTCGCCCTCTCCCTGCTCTGGTACGCCGCCGGGCACGTCCTCTGCGCGCTGATGCCTAGCTTCGGCGCCCTGCTGCCGGTGCGCATGCTCACGGTGATTGCGCCGGCCATCTTCACACCACAGGCGGCTGCCTGCGCCGGCCTGCTGGTGCCGCCCGAGCATCGCGGGCGCGCCGTCACCTTCGTTTTCCTTGGCTGGTCGATGGCCTCGGTGCTTGGCCTGCCCATCGGCGCGCTGATCGGCGGGCATCTGGGCTGGCGCATGGCTTTCGCGGCCATCGCGGTTCTCAGTGTCGCGAGCGCGACAGCGATCTGGCTCACCTTGCCGAACGGTATCCGCCCCGCTGCATTGACGGCCGCCGCATGGTCGCGCGTGCTGCGCAGCCCGGTGCTGATGGGCATCGTGTCGGTCACGGCGCTGCAGGGTGCCGGTCAGTTCGTGCTGTTCAGTTACTTCGGCCCGATCCTCAAGCAGAGCTTCGGCGCCGACGCCACCACGCTGAGCGTGATGTGGGCGCTGTTCGGCGTTTTCGGCCTGGCCGGCAACATGGTGGTCAGCCGGTACATCGACCGCGTGGGCGCGGGCCGCATGGTGCTGGTCACGACGGTGCTGATCGCCGCGAGCCTGCTGCTGTGGCCGTTGGCCTCCACGCTCGCCTGGCTGGCCGTGGTGCTCGTTCCCTGGGGCCTGGGTTGCTTCTCCACCAATTCGGCGCAGCAGGCCCGGCTGGTGGGCCTGGCGCCTGGGCTCGCGCCGGGCTCGGTAGCGCTCAACAGCTCCGGCATCTATACCGGCCAGGCGGTGGGAGCTGCACTCGGCGGCTGGCTGCTCGCCAACGACGCCGCGGCCTGGATGAGCTGGGTCGGCCTGGCCCTGGTGTTGATCGCCATTTCGCTGAGCGTGGCCATCGACCGCAGCCGCCGCACGCCCTGAAAGCGCGCCCCCGCGTAAAACCCGTCACGCCTCACCCGCGCGGGACTGCAAAATCGGAGCCTTCGACCGCAGCACCTGCATGCATGGCACCTGCGGCGACGCCTGCGTGGCAGGCCCGGATACCACCCAACCAGTGAAAATCTCCAGCAAATGACAGTGAACTACTCCCGAATCGGCGTCGTCGGCGCCGGCGCCATGGGGCGCGGCATCGCGCAGATCGCCGCGCAGGCAGGCAGCGAGGTGCTGCTGCTCGACAGCTTCGCGGGTGCTGCCGAACGTGGCCGCGAAGCCCTCGTCGCCCAATGGAACAAGCTGCACGAGAAGAACAAGATCGACGCAGCCACGCGCGACGCATACATCGCCCGCGTGAAGGCGGTCGATTCGATCCAGGCGCTGGCCGGCTGCGACCTGG
The DNA here is from genome assembly GCF_003952185.1 of Variovorax sp. 679. GTDB lineage: Bacteria > Pseudomonadota > Gammaproteobacteria > Burkholderiales > Burkholderiaceae_C > Variovorax. The sequence goes on from NZ_RXFS01000010.1 coordinate 10,590, forward strand.
TGATCGAGGCCATCGTCGAGGACCTGGAAGTCAAGCGCAAGCTGTTCCGCGAACTCGAAGGCGTGGTGGCCGAGACAGCCACGCTGGTGACCAACACTTCGTCGCTCTCGGTAACGGCCATCGCCGCCGGGCTCAAGCGCCCCGAACGCATTGCGGGCTTCCACTTCTTCAACCCGGTGCCGCTGATGAAGGTGGTCGAGGTGGTCGCGGGCTTCAAGACCGCGCCTGAAGTCTGCAAGCAGCTCGCAGGCTATGCCACGCAGATGGGCCACAGCGCCGTGCAGGCGCAGGACACGCCCGGCTTCATCGTCAACCACGCGGGCCGCGGCTACGGCACCGAGGCGCTGCGCATCGTGGGCGAAGGCGTGGCCGACTTCGCGACCGTCGACCGCATCCTCAAGGACCAGGCCGGCTTTCGCCTCGGCCCGTTCGAGCTGCTGGACCTGACCGCGCTCGACGTGTCGCACCCGGTGATGGAGTCGATCTACCACCAGTACTTCGAGGAGCCGCGCTTCCGCCCCAGCGTGATCACCGCGCAGCGCCTGGCTGCCGGCGCACTGGGCCGCAAGACCAACGAAGGCTTCTATCGCTACAACGACGGCGTGATGCAGCAGGTGCCCGAGGCGCCCGCGCCGGTGGTCGAGGGCACGCCCTCGGTCTGGGTGTCGCCGCGCGCCGCGCGCCGCGCCGAGCTGCTGCGCCTCGTGAACACGCTGGGTGCACAAATCGACAGCGGCGCCACGGCCGCGCCGCAATCGCTGATCCTCGTCGCACCGCTGGGCTTCGACGTGACCACGGTGGCCGCTGTCGAGCGCCTGGACGCCACGCGCACCGTCGGCATCGACATGCTGATCGACGATGCCGCCACCAAGCGCCGCGTGCTCGCCACCAACCCCGCCACGCGCCGCGACATCCGCGACGCCGCGCACGCCCTCTTCGCGCGCGACGGCAAGGCCGTGAGCGTGATCCGCGACAGCGGCGGCTTCGTCACGCAGCGCGTGATCGGCACCATCGTCAACATCGCCGCCGACATGTGCCAGCAGCGCGTGTGCACACCGGCCGACCTCGAGACCGCCGTGCAACTGGGCCTCGGCTACCCGCGCGGCCCGCTCGCCATGGGCAACCTCTACGGCCCGACCAACATGCTCGAGGTGCTGTTCAACCTGCAGACGGTGTACGGCGACCCGCGCTATCGCCCGAGCCCGTGGCTGCGCCGCCGCGGCGCGCTGGGCCTGAGCCTGCTGCACGAAGAAGAATAAACAGGCACACGACAAAGCCATGACCGCCGAACTCAAGAGCACGAGCGAAGGCAGCACGATGGTGCTGACGATCGCCAACCCCACCCAGCGCAACGCACTGGGCCCCGAAATCTACGCCGCGGGCATCGAGGCGCTCAACGGCGCCGAGAACAGCGCGGAGATCCGCAGCGTCGTCATCGTGGGCGAAGGCGCGTGGTTCTGCGCCGGCGGCTCGCTGCAGCGCCTGCTGGCCAACCGGCAGCTCGACCGCTCGGTGCAGGCCGAGAGCATCGAGGGCCTGCACAACTGGATCGATTCGATCCGCACCTTTCCCAAGCCCGTCATCGCGGCCGTCGAAGGCGCGGCGGCGGGCGCGGGCTTCTCGCTCGCGCTGGCCTGCGATTTCGTGGTGTCGGCACGCGACGCGGTCTTCGCGGCCTCCTACAGCAACGTGGCACTGTCGCCCGACGGCGGCCTGAGCTGGCACCTGGGGCAGCAGCTGCCGCGCCAGCTGGCGAGCGAATGGCTGATGAACGGCGAACGCATCGACGCCCCGCGCCTGCACGCGCTGGGTCTCGTCAACGAGCTCACCGAAAGCGGCCAGGCGCTCGCGGGCGCACTGGCGCTGGCAACCCGGCTCAACGCACGCGCGCCGAACTCGCTGGCCAGCATCAAGGAACTGCTGAGCGAGGCGCGGGGCGCCACGCTGGCCTCGCAGCTCTCGCAGGAGCGCGACCACTTCGTGCGCAACCTGCACCACGCGAACGCGGGCATCGGCATCGCCGCGTTCCTCGAGAAGAAGCCGCCGCAGTACGAATAGCCCAGTCCCCGAGCGACGCCGGACGGCGTCGCTCCCGTGACACCCACCAGCTTTCCAGTCGCCGAGAGGACAGACCAATGGACGACCCCATTCTTACCATCGAAGAACGTGAAGCGATCAACAGTGGTCGCTGGTTTTCTTCCCTTTCTCCATCGCTGCGGCACGACATCCTCCGATGCGCCTTCGTCAAACGCTACAAGGACGGCGACCTGATCGCTGCCCGAGGCGATCCGCCCGAACACTGGATTGCCTGCGCCAAGGGCGCGGTGCGCGTGAGCTCGACGGCCGTCTCGGGCAAGCAGGTGACGCTGACCTACGTGGAGCCGGGCATCTGGTTCGGCGACGTGGCGATGTTCGACGGAGACCGGCGCACGCACGACACCTACTCGCATGGCGACACCACCATCCTGTGCGTGGCGCGCGCCGATTTCCAGAAGATTCTGGCCTCGCACGTGGAACTGTACGAGGCGCTGATGCGGCTGCAGGCGCGCCGCATCCGCACGCTGTTCGGGCTGGTGGAAGACCTCAACACCCTGCCGCTGCGCGCGCGGCTGGCCAAGCAGCTCATTCACCTCGTACGCAGCTACGGCGTGCCGAACCTGGAAGACGGCAGCCAGATGCGCATCGGCCTGCAACTGGCGCAGGAAGAACTGGCGCAGCTGCTGGGCGCATCGCGCCAGCGCGTCAACCAGGAACTGAAGACCATGGAGCGCGAGGGCACCATCCGCATCGAGCCGGGTGGCCTCGTGGTGCTCGACCGCGCGGCGCTGATGCGCGTCTCGGAAGCTGAAAACTAGAACGCAGGCAGACAAAGATACCGACATGAGCCAGGACTTCTCCAACTTCATCGGCACCCGTGCCGTCTCGCAACAGCACGCCTTCGACGTCGACGCGCTCGCGGCCTGGCTCGGGAAGAACCTCGACGGTTTCAAGGGCCCGCTGACGGTCGAGATGTTCAAGGGCGGCCAGTCGAACCCGACCTACAAGCTGGTCACGCCCACGCAGAGCTACGTGATGCGCGCCAAGCCGGGCCCGGTCGCGAAGCTGCTGCCCTCGGCCCATGCGGTGGAGCGCGAGTTCAAGGTGATGAGCGGCCTGGCCGGCACCGACGTGCCGGTGCCGCGCATGTACTGCCTGTGCGAGGACGAGAGCATCATCGGCCGCGCCTTCTACGTCATGGAGTTCATGCAGGGCCGCGTGCTGTGGGACCAGTCGCTGCCCGGCATGAGCAACGCCGAGCGCGACGCCCACTACGACGAGATGAACCGCGTGATCGCGGCGCTGCACACGGTCGACTTCGCCGCCCGCGGCCTGGCCGACTACGGCAAGCCCGGCAACTACTTCGAGCGGCAGATCGGTCGCTGGAGCAAGCAGTACAAGGCCTCGGCCGACGGTGCCGGCGAGCTCTCGCAGCCCATCGATGCCATGGAGCGGCTGATCGACTGGCTGCCCGCGCACATGCCGGCGAGCGCGCGCGACGAGAGCAAGGTGTCGATCGTCCATGGCGACTACCGCCTCGACAACGTGATGTTCCACGCCACCGAGCCGCGCATCATCGCGGTGCTCGACTGGGAGCTCTCCACGCTGGGCCATCCGCTGGCCGACTTCAGCTACCACTGCATGTCCTGGCACATGCCGCCCAGCACGGGGCGCGGCATCGGCGGCGTCGACCTCGTCTCGCTGGGCATTCCCACCGAGAGCGAATACATCCGCCGCTACTGCGAGCGCACCCACATCAGCACACCCGAGGCGCTGGCGCCCGACTGGAACTTCTACCAGGCCTACAACCTGTTCCGCATGGCCGCGATCCTGCAAGGCATTGCCAAGCGGGTCGAGGCCGGAACCGCGTCGAGCGAGCAAGCCGTGGCTTCTGCCCGCGGCGCCCGCCCCATGGCCGAAATGGCCTGGCAGTTTGCCCAAAAGGCATAAGCCGCCCCACCCCACCAGGAGACGAAGATGGATTTCGAATACTCGGCCAAGACCAAAGACCTGCAGAAACGCGTCCAGGCATTCATGGACGACCACATCTATCCGGCCGAAGCCGAGTACCACGCCGAGCTGGCCGCCAACACGGTGGCCGGCAAGCGCTGGTCGGCGCTCAAGACCGTCGAGAAGCTCAAGGACAAGGCCAAGGCCCAGGGCCTGTGGAACCTGTTCCTGCCGGTCGACAGCGCCGCAGCATCGGGCTATGACGGTGCGGGCCTGACCAACCAGGAATACGCCCCGCTGGCCGAGATCATGGGCCGGGTGCCATGGGCCTCTGAAGCCTTCAACTGCTCGGCGCCCGACACCGGCAACATGGAGACCATCGCGCGCTACGGCTCGGAAGAGATCAAGGCACGCTGGCTCAAGCCGCTGCTCGAAGGCCAGATCCGCTCGGCCTTCGCCATGACCGAGCCCGAAGTGGCTTCGAGCGACGCCACCAACATCTCGACGCGCATCGAGCGCCAGGGCGACGAGTACGTCATCAATGGCCACAAGTGGTGGATTTCCGGCGCGGCCGACCCGCGCTGCGCGGTCTTCATCACCATGGGCAAGAGCGACCCCGAGGCGCCGCGCCACTCGCAGCAGAGCATGATCGTGGTGCCGGCCGACGCCAAGGGCATCCGCATCGTGCGTCCGCTGAACGTGATGGGCTATGACGACGCGCCGCACGGCCACGTCGAGATGTACTTCGAGAACGTGCGCGTGCCGGCCGGCAACATGCTGCTGGGCGAAGGCCGCGGCTTCGAAATTGCACAAGGCCGCCTCGGCCCCGGACGCATCCACCACTGCATGCGCCTGATCGGCCTGGCCGAGCGCGCGCTGGAGCTGATGTGCAAGCGCGCCTCCTCGCGCGTGGCTTTCGGCAAGACCGTGGCTTCGCAGACGGTGACGCAGGAACGCATCGCCGAGGCTCGCTGCAAGATCGACATGGCCCGCCTGCTCACGCTCAAGGCCGCGTGGCTGATGGACGTGGCCGGCAACAAGGTCGCCAAGAACGAGATCGCGATGATCAAGGTCGTCGCGCCGTCGATGGCCTGCCAGGTGATCGACTGGGCCATGCAGGTCCACGGCGGCGGCGGCATGTGCGACGACTTCCCGCTGGCGGCTGCCTATGCCGGCGCACGCACGCTGCGCTTCGCGGACGGTCCGGACGAAGTGCACCGCAACGCGATCGCCAAGTGGGAGCTGGGCAAGTACGCACCGGGCAAGGCCGATGCCGAAATGCCGGTGACGCGTTTCTGACTTGATTCGTCCCCTCCTCTCCTGCCGGGAGAGGTCGGACAAGAAACAACAAGGGCCGATGGCGACTGATACGCCTCGGCCCTTTGTCTTTTCAGCAAGCGGGCTTCAGAGCTTCTTCTGCAGGAAGACAGCGTTGCCGAATGCCGGATCGAGCTGGTAGCCCATGAATCCTTCGCGCTCGTAGGCGCGCAGCGCGGGCGCATTGCCCGACAGCACCTCCAGCGTGAGCTTGCAGGCACCGCGCCTGCGCGCCTCCTGCTCCACCTGCGTGAACATCTTCTGCGCCACGCGCTGTCCACGATGGCTGGCCAGCACCACCACGTCGTGCACGTTCACCAGCGGCTTGCAGGCGAAGGTCGAGAAGCCCTCGATGCAGTTGACCAGGCCCACGGGCTGCTCGCCGTCGTAAGCCAGCACGCTGAAGGCCTGCGGGCGTGCCGCCAGGGCCGCAGGCAGGCCCGCGAGCACCGCTGGGTCGAGCGGCGCACCGCCGCCTGCCGGGTCGCTGGCATAGGCATCGAGCAGGCCCACCAGCGCGGCGGCCTGCGCCGCATCGCGATAGTCGGCCATGCGGACCTCGATCTGCTTCATCGGACAGGCTCCAGCGTGGCTGCCAGCCTCCTGGCGCAGGATTCCGACTGCGCGGCATCGCGCGCCTCGACCATCACCCGCACCAGCGGCTCGGTGCCGCTCGCGCGGATCAGCACACGGCCGCTGTCGCCGAGCTCGGCCTCGATGCGTTGCGTTTCGGTCGCGAGCGCCTTGTTGGCCTTCCAGTCCTGGTCGGGCGCGAGGCGCACGTTGATCAGCGTCTGCGGAAAGAGAGTGACACCTTCGAGCAGCTGCGCCACCGTCTTGCCGCTGCGCACGCAGGCCTGCAGCACCTGCAGGGCACTCACGATGCCGTCGCCGGTGGTGTGGCGGTCGAGCGCCAGCAGGTGGCCGGAGCCCTCGCCGCCGAGCAGCCAGCCGCGCTTGTCGAGTTCCTCGAGCACGTAGCGGTCGCCGACCTTGGCGCGCACGAACTCGATGCCCTGCTTGCGCAAGGCCATCTCGACGGCCTTGTTGGTCATGAGCGTGCCGACCACGCCCACCGGCTTGTCGCCGCGCGCGATGCGCTCGGACACCATCAGGTAGAGCAGTTCGTCGCCGTTGAACAGGCGCCCGCTGGCATCGACCAGCTGCAGGCGGTCGGCATCGCCGTCGAGGGCAATGCCGTAGTCGGCACCTTGCGTCGTCACCGCAGCCACCAGTGCCTCGGGATGCGTGGCGCCGAAGCCCTTGTTGATGTTGAGCCCGTCCGGCGAAACGCCGATGCTCGTCACTTCCGCACCCAGCTCGTGGAACACGTTGGGTGCCACCTGGTAGGCCGCGCCGTGCGCCGCATCGACCACCAGCTTCATGTCGCGCAGGGTCAGGTCGTTGGCGAAGGTGCTCTTGCAGAACTCGATGTAGCGGCCGGGCGCATCGTTGAGGCGGCGGGCCTTGCCGAGGTTGGCGGAATCGACCCACACCGGGTCTTCTTCCAACGCGGCCTCGACGGCCAGCTCCCAGGCGTCGTCGAGCTTGGTGCCCTGCGCACTGAAGAACTTGATGCCGTTGTCGGGGTAGGCGTTGTGGCTGGCGCTGATCACCACGCCGAGGCTGGCCCGCTGGGCGCGCGTGAGATAGGCCACGCCCGGTGTCGGCAGCGGGCCGAGCAGCACGACGTCGACGCCGGCCGAGTTGAAGCCCGATTCAAGGGCCGATTCGAGCATGTAGCCCGAGATGCGGGTGTCCTTACCGATGAGCACCGTGGGGCGCGACTGGCTCTTCTTGAGCACACGGCCCACGGCATGCGCGAGGCGCAGGACGAAGTCGGGCGTGATGGGTGCCTGGCCGACGGTGCCGCGGATGCCGTCGGTGCCGAAATATTTACGGGTCATGTTGTTGATATTTGCTCTTGTGTTTGTTGTTGCGACTCTTGCGCCTTCATGGCGCGCCATACCGCGAGCGCCACCACCGTGTCGCGCACGTCGTGCACGCGCACCACGGCCGCTCCCCTGTCCACCGCCAGCACCGCCGCGGCGACGCTGGGCACGATGCGCTCGCCCGCCACCTCGATGCCGGTGACCGCGCCGATCGACGACTTGCGTGACCAGCCCAGCAGCAGCGGATAACCGCCAGCAAGCAGTTCACACTGCCGCGCGAGCAAGGCGAAGTTCTGCGCCACCGTCTTGCCGAAGCCCACGCCGGGGTCGAGCGTGATGCGCGAGGGATCGACTCCCATCGTGCGCAGGAGTTGCACCTGCGCCTCGAGGAACGACAGCACTTCGGGAATCACGTCGCCCGCCATGGGCACGGCCTGCATGGTCTGCGGGTCTCGATGCATGTGCATCAGGCAGATGCCGCACGAAGGATGTGCCGCGACGGCTTCGCGCGCTCCCGGCTGGCGCAGCGCCCAGATGTCGTTGACGATGTCCGCGCCCAGCTCGAGCACAGCGCGCATGACTTCGGGCTTGTAGGTGTCGACGGAGATCGGCGCGTTCAGCTTCACCGCCTCGCGCACCACGGGCAGCACGCGCGCCAACTCAGCCTCGAGCGGCACCGCGGGGCTGCCGGGGCGGGTCGATTCGCCGCCGATGTCGAGGATGTCGGCCCCCTCCTTCAGCAGCTGCTCGCAGTGCCGAAGTGCCGTCTCGGTGGAGGCGTGAGCGCCGCCGTCGGAGAAAGAGTCGGGCGTGACGTTGACGATACCCATCACGCGCGGCCGCGAGAGATCGATGCGGAAGCGGGAGGTCTGCCAGAAGGCGGCGCCGGCAGCCAAGTGCCCGCCATCGAAAACGGGGCCAGAGGCCCCGTTGTGGTTTGACGCCTGGCTCGCGCTCACGCTGCGTTGGGAGCCGGGTCGGTCGACACGGCCGGCGTGCCGCCGCTGCCACCATTGCCCGAAGGCGGGATGCGCGGCGTCCAGTCCTTGGGCGGACGCGGAGCGCGACCGGCCATGATGTCGTCGAGCTGTTCGCTGTCGATGGTTTCCCATTCGAGCAGCGCCTTGGCCATGGCGTGCATCTTGTCGCTGTTCTCTTCGATCAGGTGACGCGCCAGGGCGTACTGCTCGTCGATGATGCGGCGCACTTCGGAGTCGACCTTTTCCATGGTCTGCTCGCTCATGTTCGTGGTCTTGGTGACCGAACGGCCCAGGAACACTTCGCCTTCGTTCTCGGCGTAGACCATCGGGCCCAGGGCATCGCTCATGCCGTATTTCATGACCATGTCGCGCGCCAGATTGGTGGCACGCTCGAAGTCGTTGCTGGCGCCGGTGGTCATCTGGTGCATGAACACTTCTTCGGCAATGCGGCCACCGAACAGCATGCTGATCTGGTTCAGCATGTATTCGCGGTCATAGCTGTAGCGGTCCTGCGAAGGCAGGCTCATGGTCACGCCGAGGGCGCGGCCGCGCGGAATGATCGTGACCTTGTGGACGGGGTCGCACTTGGGCAGCAGCTTGCCGATGAGGGCGTGGCCGGACTCGTGGTAGGCCGTGTTGCGGCGCTCTTCCTCGGGCATGACCATGCTCTTGCGCTCGGGGCCCATGAAGATCTTGTCCTTGGCCTTCTCGAAGTCCTGCATCTCGACCACGCGCGCGTTGCGGCGGGCGGCCATCAGGGCAGCTTCGTTGCAGAGGTTGGCCAGGTCGGCGCCGGACATGCCGGGCGTGCCGCGGGCGATCACGCTCGGGTTCACGTCCTGGCCCAGCGGGACCTTGCGCATGTGAACGCCAAGGATCTGCTCGCGGCCGCGGATGTCGGGCAGCGTGACGTAGACCTGGCGATCGAAACGGCCGGGGCGCAGCAGCGCGGCGTCCAGGATGTCGGGGCGGTTGGTGGCTGCCACCACGATCACGCCGAGGTTGGTTTCGAAGCCGTCCATCTCGACCAGCATCTGGTTGAGCGTCTGCTCGCGTTCGTCGTTGCCGCCGCCGAGGCCGGCGCCGCGCTGACGGCCCACAGCATCGATTTCGTCGATGAAGATGATGCAGGGAGCGTTCTTCTTGGCGTTCTCGAACATGTCGCGGACACGGGCAGCACCCACGCCGACGAACATTTCAACGAAGTCGGACCCCGAGATCGAGAAGAAAGGCACCTTGGCTTCGCCGGCGATCGACTTGGCCAGCAGCGTCTTGCCGGTGCCGGGAGGGCCGACCAGCAGCAGGCCACGGGGAATACGGCCGCCGAGCTTCTGGAAGCGCTGCGGATCTTTCAGGAAGTCGACGACTTCACGGACTTCTTCCTTGGCTTCATCGCAGCCCGCGACGTCGGCGAAAGTGACCGTGTTGTTGTTCTCATCCATCATGCGGGCCTTGCTCTTGCCGAAGCTGAACGCCCCGCCCTTGCCGCCGCCCTGCATCTGTCGCATGAAGTAGATCCAGACGCCGATCAGCAGCAGCATCGGGCCCCAGCTGACCAGCAGGGTCATGAGCAGGGAGCTTTCCTCGCGCGGCTTGACGTCGAACTTGACGTTGTGGTCGATCAGGTCGCCCACGAGGCCGCGGTCGAGGACCGTGGCGGTCGTGCGGATCTTGCGATCGTCATTGGTGACGGCAATGATCTCGCCGCCGGCGGCGCCTTCAGGAATGACGGCGCTCTTGATCTGGTTGTTCCGGACCTGGTCCAGGAACTCGGAGTAGCTGACTGTCCCCGAGCCGACGCCACCGCGGGTGTCGAACTGCTTGAACACAGTGAACAACACCATGGCAATGACGAGCCATACGGCAACTTTGGAAAACCACTGATTGTTCAAACGAAACTCCAGGCTAAGGCGCGTGACAGGTGGATGAAAAAACGCGCTGTGGGTACGCAATTGCGCCCCATTTTAGGCTTTTCAAGCTACGAAAAGCGGGCATTTCCCTAATGCGGCCATAGCCTGGCATGGCTTTGTGCCGCCGGCCGTGTTGCTTGGCACGGTTTCAAGGCGTATCCACGGCCTTCAGTCCTACGCCGACCAGGAAAGTCTCGGCCGACTTGTCCCGCGACGCCTTGGGCTTGAAGGGCTTCGCCACGCGGAAATTCGCCTTGAAGAGCTTCACCAGCTCGTCGTAGCCGCTGCCGTGGAAAACCTTGGCCACCAGCGCTCCCTCGGGCTTCAGGTGGTGCTGGGCGAAGTCGATGGCGAGCTCGATCAGGTGCGACACCCTGGCGGCATCAGCCGAATGGATGCCCGACAGGTTGGGCGCCATGTCCGAAACGACAAGATCGGCCTTGCGGCCCGCCAGGACGCCCAGCAGTTGCTGCAGCAGCGCGTCTTCGCGGAAATCCCCCTGGAGGAAAGTCACGCCCTCGATGGGCTCCATCGGCAGGATGTCGAGCGAGATGATGGTGCCGTTCAGCTCACCGGACGCGGCGCCGCCGGGCGACATGCGCCGCCGCAGGTACTGGCTCCAGGCGCCGGGGGTGGAACCGAGGTCCACCACCAGTTGGCCCGGCCTGACGAGGCCGAGCGCCTCATCGATCTCCTTGAGCTTGTAGGCGGCGCGCGCGCGATAGCCCTCCTTCGTGGCCAGCTTCACGTAGGGGTCGTTGATATGGTCGTGCAGCCACGCCTTGTTGACTTTCTTGCTTTTGGCTTTGGTGCTCATGGGGGTCTTCGTGTACGGGTCGATAATACGGGGATGCCCGCCATTCAACTTACCCCTGCCGAGCGCAAGGTGCACCGCGCCGAAGCTCACCACCTGGATCCGATCGTCATGGTCGGTGGAGACGGGCTCACCCCAGCCGTGAAGAAAGAAGCCGACGCGGCGCTCAAGGCCCACGGCCTGATCAAGATCCGCGTTTTCTCCGACGACCGCCTGGCCCGCGACGCCATGCTGCGCGAGCTGGCCGAAGAGCTCGACGCCGCCCCGATCCAGCACATCGGCAAGCTGCTGGTGCTGTGGCGCCCCAAGGTCGAGAAGGAACGCGTGGTCGACGAAGACCGCATGCCCGGCCCGCGCGATGTGAAGATCGTCAAGTACAGCAAGCGCGGCGGCCAGCGGCCTGAGATCAAGACCCTGCGCGTGCTCGGCAACCAGCGCCTGACGCCCGGCGGCACCATCAAGCGCGCCAAGGCGAAACGGCCCCTGTCGGCCAAGAAACGCAACCAGGCGGATTGAGCCTGGTGTCAGCAGTGCAAGGCGCCCAGCGCCACATCCTCTGCATGAAGTGGGGCACGAAATACGGCCCCGAATACGTCAACCGGCTCTACGCGATGGTCCGCCGCAACCTCAGCGGCGACTTCAAGTTCGTGTGCCTGACCGACGACGGCAACGGCATCCACCCCGAGGTGAGCTGCCTGCCGATTCCTCCGCTCAATCTGCACCTGGCCCCCGGCCAGCGTGACGGCGCCTGGAAGAAGCTCACCACCTTCGAGCAGGACCTGCACGGCCTGCGCGGCCCCGCCCTCTTTCTCGACCTCGATGTGGTCGTTGTGGGCAGCCTGGACGCCTTCTTCGAGCAACCGGGAGAGTTCCTGATCATCCACGACTACGACCGCCCCTGGCGGCGCGGCCGGATCACAGGCAACTCGTCGGTCTACCGCTTCGAGCTGGGCGCCCATGCCGACGTGCTGGCGTATTTCCGGAACAACATGGACAAGGTCCAGGCCGAGTACCGCAACGAGCAGACCTACCTGTCGGACGTGCTTCACAAGCAAGGCAAGCTGGCCTACTGGCCCGACGGCTGGTGCCCGAGCTTCAAGTACCACGGCATTCCTACCTGGCCGACCAACTACTGGGAAGAGCCCTTCGTGCCGGAGGGCGCGCGCATCATGGTGTTCCATGGCGAGTGCAATCCACCTGACGCCCTCGCGGGCCGCCGCAACCGAGCCTTCCGGTTCATCAAGCCGGCACGCTGGGTCGCGGAATTCTGGAAAGAATAGGTAGCGCGAGAGGTAGAAACGAAAAAGCCGACCTTCGGGTCGGCTTTTTCTTTGCCATGTCGCCGTCTTCAGCCCGCCGTGCGGCCTCCAATGCGCCACAGCACCACGCCGGCGCAGAGCCACTGCACGAAGTACATGCCGGTGCCCATCGCGTGCCAGAGCTTCAGGTTCTCGCGCGCCACGATGCGCGGGGCCACTGCGTATTGCTGGAGCAACGCCAGCAGCAGCGCCCCCAGGATGAAGAAGATGGTCGTCATCGCCGGCCCGCTCATGCGCTCATCGGCCTTCGACCTGAAATGGATCAGCAGGATCACCCCGCAGGCGATGGCGATCCAGCTCTGAGCCTCGAACAGCTGCGCCGCGAAATTGCCCGCCACCGCCGGATTGCCCAGCTTCGCGAAGAGCATCGGCACGACCAGGAAGCCGATCGTCGTCAGGCTGCCCCACCAGAAGGCAGCCAGCATCAGCGCAATACGGTCCTTCAGGTCCATCATGCGCGCGGCAATCAGAGGTAGCTGACCGCCACGATCTCGTAGCGCTTGAGGCCGCCGGGCGTCTGCACCTCGGCGGTGTCGCCCTCTTCCTTGCCGATGAGCGCGCGCGCGATCGGGCTGGACACGTTGATGAGGCCGTGCTTCAGGTCAGCCTCGTCCTCGCCCACGATCTGGTACTTGACAGCATCGCCGCTGTCTTCTTCCTCGAGCTCGACGGTCGAGCCGAACACCACCTTGCCGCCCGCATCGAGTTCGGTCGGATCGATCACCTGGGAAGCGGAGAGCTTGCCCTCGATTTCGAGAATGCGGCCTTCGATGAAGCCCTGGCGATCCTTGGCCGATTCGTACTCGGCGTTTTCGCTGATGTCGCCCTGCGCGCGCGCCTCGGCGATCGCATTGATGATGGCAGGACGGTCCACCGACTTGAGCCGGCGCAATTCTTCGCGCAGCTTCTCCGCGCCGCGCTTGGTGATGGGGATGGTCGCCATATCTAGTTCTCCATAAAGCGAAACCGCCGAACGCTGCCGTTCGGCGGTCGATGGGGGACGGCGCTCAGACGAGCGTCCGTCCAGTCAGCCGGCTCAGGATGGCGAGCGGGCTCGAAGCGGGATTGTATTGCTTGGAAGCGTCCAGGTGGAGCGTCTGCTCGAGCATGTACTGACCCGCCATCACGGCGTGCGAGGTCTGGTCGGAGAAGCACACCCACACCGAACCCGGCGGAAACTTGGCGGTTTCCTGCGGCGAGCTTTCCTGGTATGCCATGTCCGACTTCATGCCGTCGTGCAGTTGCAGCATGAGGTGGTCGTACTCGCTGCGGAACGACTTGGTCACGTGCAGCGCCTGCAGCAGCTTCGCCTGCCAGCGCGAATACGGCTTGGCGCGCGGCAGGAAGCGCTTGGCGATGTCCTCGAAAGGCTCGCCCACACGCCACACGCGCGGCGCGCCTTCAGGATTGACGTTGGTGAACACGCGCAGGATCCGCTCGCCGTAGTTAGGCCGCGACGGGAACGAATCGACGTGCAGACGCCGGTCGTCGGCGCGCCACGACTGCACCCGCGTCTCGACTTGCGCCGGCCGGTAGCTGGTGGGCGCGAGCCGCAAGGCCGGCGCGTAGTGCGGCAGCAGCCCATGGATGAGCCGCGTGGCCTGCGCCCGGAAGCGGCCCACCATCGCGGCCGCCGTGCGCTGCACCGCCTCGTCGCCCACGGCGCCCTTGAGCTTGCCGTTGGCGTCGAGGCTGATGTTGCGCACGTCCGGCGACAGCAGGTTGGGCGTCAGCAGGCTGCGCTCCTCGGGCAGCAGCTCGAAGCCCAGGCGCGGAAAGTACAGCACCTTGCCCGCTTCCAGTTCCGCGATCCACGCCTCGTTGGGCGTGGCCGCGCTCCAGTCTGTCAGGCCGAGTTCGACGAGCTGCGTTTCCATGATGGCGATGCCGCTCAGGCCGTGGCCAGTTGCGCGTGCATTTCCTGCACCGAGATCACGCCGAGCTCGTCCATGAAGCCCATGCCCTCGACTGCGGCTTCGGCGCCGAAGATCGTGGTGAAGGTCGTCACGCGGGCCTGCAGAGCCGAGGTGCGGATCTGGCGCGAATCGGTGATGGCGTTGCGGCGCTCTTCCACCGTGTTGATGACCAGTGCAATCTCGTTGTTCTTGATCATGTCCACGATGTGCGGGCGGCCCTCGGTCACCTTGTTCACCGTCGCGCACTCGATGCCGGCAGCATTGATGGCGGCGGCCGTGCCCTTGGTCGCGATCAGCTCGAAGCCCAGCTTGGCCAGGCCGCGTGCCACCTCGACGGCGCGCGCCTTGTCGTTGTTCTTCACCGAGATGAAGACCTTGCCCGACTTCGGCAGGTGCGTGCCAGCACCCAGCTGCGACTTCACGAAGGCTTCGCCGAAGGTCTTGCCCACGCCCATCACTTCGCCGGTCGACTTCATCTCGGGGCCGAGGATGGTGTCCACGCCCGGGAACTTGACGAACGGGAACACGGCTTCCTTCACGCTGAAGTACGGCGGCGTGACTTCCTTCGTCACGCCCTGCGACTTCAGCGACTGGCCGGCCATGCAGCGTGCCGCTACCTTGGCGAGCTGGATGCCGGTGGCCTTGCTCACGTAGGGCACGGTGCGCGATGCGCGCGGGTTCACTTCGAGCACGTAGATGACGTCCTTGCCGTCCTTCTGCTGGATGGCGAACTGCACGTTCATCAGGCCGACCACGTTCAGCGCGGCCGCCATGGCGGCGCTCTGGCGCTTCAGCTCGGTCACCGTCTCGGCGCTCAGGCTGTAGGGCGGCAGCGAGCAGGCGGAGTCGCCAGAGTGCACGCCGGCCTGCTCGATGTGCTCCATCACGCCGCCGATCAGGGTCTGGCCCTCGGCGTCGCGCAGGCAGTCGACATCGCACTCGACAGCGTCGTTCAGGAAGCGGTCGAGCAGCACCGGCGAGTCGTTGCTGACCTTGACGGCTTCGCGCATGTAGCGCTCGAGGTCGCGTTGCTCGTGCACGATTTCCATCGCGCGGCCGCCCAGCACGTAGCTCGGGCGCACCACCAGCGGGTAGCCCAGTGCCGCGGCCTTTTCAAGCGCCTCGACTTCGGTACGCGCGGTGGCGTTCGGCGGTTGCAGCAGCTTGAGTTCGTGCAGCAGCTTCTGGAAGCGCTCACGGTCTTCGGCAGCGTCGATCATGTCGGGCGAGGTGCCGATGATCGGCACGCCGTTGGCCTCGAGGTCGAGCGCGAGCTTCAGCGGCGTCTGGCCGCCGTACTGCACGATCACGCCAAGCGGCTTCTCGCGGTCGACGATCTCGAGCACGTCTTCGAGCGTGAGCGGCTCGAAGTACAGGCGGTCCGAGGTGTCGTAGTCGGTCGACACGGTCTCGGGGTTGCAGTTGACCATGATGGTCTCGTAGCCGTCCTCTCGCATGGCGAGCGCGGCATGCACGCAGCAGTAGTCGAACTCGATGCCCTGGCCGATGCGGTTGGGACCGCCGCCGAGCACCATGATCTTCTTCTTGTCGCTGGGGTCGGCCTCGCACTCGTCTTCGTAGGTCGAGTACATGTAGGCCGTGTTGGTGGCGAACTCGGCCGCACAGGTGTCCACGCGCTTGTAGACCGGGCGCACGCCCAGGGCGCGGCGCTTCTCGCGGATGGCCGTGTCGGTGGTGCGCAGTTGCTTGGCCAGGCGACGGTCGGAGAAGCCCTTCTGCTTCAGCAGACGCAACGTGGCGGCGTCGATATCGTCGAGCGACTTGGTTTCGAGTTCGAGCTCGATCTTCACGATCTCCTCGATCTGAACCAGGAACCAGGGGTCGATCTTGGTGAACGCGAACACTTCGTCCACGCTCATGCCCTGTGCGAAGGCATCGCCCACGTACCAGATGCGCTCGGGACCGGGCTCGCCCAGTTCCTTCTCGAGCACTTCGCGGTCCTGCGTCTTCTCGTTCATGCCGTCGACGCCGACTTCGAGGCCGCGCAGCGCCTTCTGGAACGACTCCTGGAAGGTGCGGCCCATGGCCATCACCTCGCCCACCGACTTCATCTGGGTGGTGAGGCGCGAATCGGCCTGCGGGAACTTCTCGAAGGCGAAGCGCGGGATCTTGGTGACCACGTAGTCGATCGAGGGCTCGAACGACGCCGGCGTGGCGCCGCCCGTGATCTCGTTGCGCAGCTCGTCGAGCGTGTAGCCCACGGCCAGCTTGGCCGCGACCTTGGCGATCGGGAAGCCCGTGGCCTTGGAGGCCAGTGCCGACGAACGCGACACGCGCGGGTTCATCTCGATGACGACCATGCGGCCGTCCTTCGGGTTGATCGAGAACTGCACGTTCGAGCCGCCGGTGTCGACACCGATCTCGCGCAGCACGGCCAGCGAGGCGTTGCGCAGGATCTGGTATTCCTTGTCGGACAGCGTCTGCGCGGGAGCCACGGTGATCGAGTCGCCGGTGTGCACGCCCATCGGGTCGAGGTTTTCGATGGAGCAGACGATGATGCAGTTGTCGGCCTTGTCGCGCACGACTTCCATCTCGTACTCTTTCCAGCCGAGCAGCGATTCTTCGATCAGCAGCTCGTTGGTCGGCGAGGCTTCGATGCCGCGCTTGCAGATGGTCTCGAACTCTTCCGGGTTGTAGGCGATGCCGCCGCCCGTGCCGCCGAGCGTGAAGCTGGGGCGGATGACCGTCGGGAAACCGACGTTCTTCTGCACCGCCCAGGCTTCGTCCATCGAGTGCGCGATGCCGGAGCGGGCCGAGCCCAGTCCGATCTTGGTCATCGCGTCCTTGAACTTCAGGCGGTCTTCGGCCTTGTCGATGGCCTCGGGCGTGGCGCCGATCAGCTCGACGGGCTTGTTGGTGGCTGCGCCCGTGTACTTGTCGAGCACGCCGTTGCGCCACAGGTCGAGCGCGCAGTTCAGCGCGGTCTGGCCGCCCATGGTCGGCAGGATCGCGTCGGGGCGTTCCTTGGCGATGATCTTCTCGACCGTCTGCCAGGTGATGGGCTCGATGTAGGTGACGTCGGCCGTGGCCGGGTCGGTCATGATCGTCGCGGGGTTGCTGTTGATCAGGATGACCTTGTAGCCCTCTTCGCGCAGGGCCTTGCAGGCCTGCACGCCGGAGTAGTCGAACTCGCAGGCCTGGCCGATGATGATCGGGCCGGCGCCGATGATGAGGATCGATTTGAGGTCTGTGCGCTTAGGCATTCTCTTTCTCCGTCTTTTCCGTCTTGTTCTTTTCCATGAGTGCCGTGAAGCGATCGAACAGGTAGCCGATGTCGTGCGGGCCCGGCGAGGCTTCGGGGTGGCCCTGGAAGCAGAACGCGGGCTTGTCGGTGCGCGCCAGGCCCTGCAGCGTGTTGTCGAACAGGCTGATGTGGGTGGGGCGCAGGTTGGCCGGCAGCGACTTCTCGTCGACCGCGAAGCCGTGGTTCTGGCTGGTGATGCTCACGCGGCCGTTGTCGAGGTCCTTCACCGGATGGTTCGCGCCATGGTGGCCGAACTTCATCTTGAAGGTCTTGGCGCCCGAGGCCAGCGCCATGATCTGGTGGCCCAGGCAGATGCCGAAGGTGGGAATGCCGGTCTCGATCAGTTCCTTGACGGCGCTGACGGCGTAGTCGCAGGGCTCCGGGTCGCCGGGGCCGTTGGCCAGGAAAATGCCGTCGGGTTTCAGCTTGAGCACGTCGGCCGCGGGCGTCTGCGCCGGCACTACGGTGATGCGCGCGCCGCGCTGGGCGATCATGCGCAGGATGTTCTTCTTGACGCCGTAGTCGAAGGCGACGACGTGGAAGCGCGGCGTGATCTGCACACCGTAGCCCGACCCCAGCTTCCACTCGGTCTCGGTCCATTCGTAGGTCTGCTTGACCGACACGACCTTGGCGAGGTCGAGGCCCGACATGCTCGGCGCGGCCTTGGCTGAGGCGATGGCCTTGTCGATCAGCGCCTGCGTCACGGTCTCGCCCGCGGCCAGGCCCAGGATGCAGCCGTTCTGCGCGCCGTTGGTACGCAGGTGGCGGGTGAGCTTGCGGGTGTCGATGTTCGCGATGGCCACGGTGTTGCCGGACACGAGGTACTCGGTCAGCGTCGCGGTCTTGCGGAAGTTGGAGGCGACGAGGGGCAGGTCCTTGATGATCAGGCCCGCGGCATGGATCTTGTCGGCTTCGATGTCCTCGCCGTTGACGCCGTAGTTGCCGATGTGCGGATACGTGAGCGTCACGATCTGCTGGCAGTAGCTCGGGTCGGTGAGGATTTCCTGGTAGCCGGTCATGGCGGTGTTGAACACCACTTCACCGGTCGTGGAGCCGGCGGCTCCGATCGAATTGCCGAGAAAGACCGTGCCGTCTGCGAGCGCCAGGATGGCGGGCGGGAAACTTCCCTTGAGAGACAAAAGCACTGGGTTCTCCGGATGGTTACGGTCGCCCGGAGCCTCAGGCGTGTAGCCTGGGGACTGCTGCTTAAGGGGAAGATGGCGTTGTAGGCGGCCGGGCGACGCTGATTTGCGAGTAAGCCCCCGATTGTAGCCCGGACTGGGTGTGTTATTTGGCCTGCAGGGCTGCTCCGCTCGCATGCAGGCAGATTGCGGCGGCGGCGGCCACGTTGAGCGACTCCTCGCCGCCCGGCTGCGCGATGCGGATGTGGTGGGTGGCGCGGGCCTCCAGCACGGGCGACACGCCCTGCCCTTCATGGCCCATCAGCCAGGCGCATGGATGCGGCAATTCGGCCTTGTGGAGCCATTCGCCGCGATGCGAACTGGTTGCCACCAGCGGCACTTTCAGGCCCTCGAGCACCTCGGCATCCACGCCCTCGATCAGCCGCAGGCCGAAATGAGCGCCCATGCCGGCGCGCAGCACCTTCGGAGCCCACAGCGCTGCCGTGCCCTTGAGCGCGATCACCTGGGTGAAGCCGAAGGCGGCGGCGCTGCGCAGGATGGAGCCCACATTGCCCGCGTCCTGCAGGCGGTCGAGCACTACGCTGGAAGCGTTGGGCAGCAATTCGGGCCTGGCTGGCACATCGAGCACGAAACCCATCGGCGCGGGAGATTCCAACCCGCTGATGCCACGCAGCAGATCGTCGGCAACGACTACTGCTTTGATAGCACCAACCGACCATTCGGCCGGCGCCTTGGGCCAGAAAGACTCCGAGAACACGGCGATGGCAGGCTTGACGCCCCGCTCGAGCGCCGCCCGGCACAGGTGGTCTCCTTCGAGCCAGAGGCGACCGAGCTTGCGATAGGCACCCGGATCCTGCGCAAGCTTGCGCAAGTCCTTGAGCAGCGGGTTGTCGCGCGAGCTGATGTGGCTGGCGCCGGTATCTGCAGTCATCGTGGCGAATTTCAGGGCACAGCTGAGCCGGCCATCTCTGCCGGCTTTCCGGATTCGGCGGGCCGCATCACGCTCAGCACGCCACCCGTACGGGCCAACGCCGCCGCCACAGGGCTGAACGACTTGCGGTGATGCACGCAGGCGCCATGGCGCTGCAGCGCCTCCAGGTGCTCGCGCGTGCCATAGCCCTTGTGGCCGGCAAAGCCGTAATGCGGAAATTCGGTGTGCAGCTGCTCGCACAGCCGGTCGCGATGCACCTTCGCCAGGATCGACGCGGCGGAAATCGCCTTGACCCGCGCATCGCCCTTGACGATGGCTTCTGCCAGCACGTCGAGCGTCGGCAGGCGGTTGCCGTCGACCAGCACCTTCACCGGCTTGAGCCGCAGCCCCTCGACCGCGCGGCGCATCGCGAGCATCGTTGCCTGCAGGATGTTGTGGGTGTCGATCTCCTCGACGGTGGCTTGCGCGATGGAGCAGCACAGCGCCTTGGCGAGGATCTGGTCGTGCAGGCGTTCGCGCTGCAGGGCGGTCAGTACCTTGGAGTCCGCGAGGCCGGGGATGGGCCGCATGTCGTCCAGGATCACGGCCGCCGCCACCACGGGCCCGGCCAGGGGGCCCCGGCCCGCTTCGTCGACGCCCGCGATAAGGCCGGGCGCATCCCACACCAGCGGGGCCTGCTCAGCCTTCAAGAACTTTCTGGATCGCATCGGCGCAAAGTGTGGGCGTATCGCGCTGCAATTGCACATGCAGCTCTGAAAATCTTTGTTGCAGGGCCTGCGTCTTCTCCGGCGCGTCGAGCCAGGCCAGCGTGGCTTGGGCCAGTGCCTCGGGCGTGGCAGCTTCCTGCAGCAACTCCGGCACCACGAACTCGCGGCACAGGATGTTGGGCAAGCCGACCCAGGGCTGCAACTGCTTGCGCTGCATGAAGCGCCACGACAGCGAGTTCATGTTGTAGGCGATGACCATCGGCCGCTTGAACAGCGCCGCCTCGAGCGTGGCAGTCCCGCTGGCGATCAGCGTGACATCGCAGGCGGCCAGCGCGGCGTGCGATTGGCCGTCGAGCAGTTTCACCCGCCCAGCCATGCCGCTGGCCTGCAACAAGGCTTCGACCTCTGCGCGCAAGCCCGGGATGATGGGGGCGATGAACTGGAGTTCCGGCCGTGCCTTCTGCATCAGCGCTGCGGCAGCAAAGAAACGTGCGGCCAGGTAGCGGATTTCGGAGCGGCGGCTGCCCGGCAGCAAGGCGACGACCGGCGCATCGGGCGACAAGCCCAG
Source organism: Variovorax sp. 679 (assembly GCF_003952185.1). Lineage (GTDB taxonomy): Bacteria > Pseudomonadota > Gammaproteobacteria > Burkholderiales > Burkholderiaceae_C > Variovorax. Next base: position 31,338 of record NZ_RXFS01000010.1, read on the forward strand.
CGCGGCGCGCGCACCGGCCCGGTCGGGCGTCATCGGGATCACGTTGGCGACGGGGTGGCCGACATAGCTCGCAGCCACGCCCTGCTCCGCCAGCAAGGCAGGCTCGAACGGGAAAATGCACAGCACATGGTCGGCCGCCGCCCGGATCTTCTCGATGCGCTCCGGCCGCCAAGCCCAGATCGACGGGCAGACGAAATGCACCGTCTTCATGCCCTGGCTGCGCAGGCCGGCTTCGAGGTCGAGGTTGAAATCGGGCGCATCGACGCCGATGAACAGCTCGGGCCGCTCGCGCAGCAGCCGGGCCTTGAGTTGGCGGCGGATACCGGCGATTTCCGCGTAGTGCCGCAGCACCTCGATGTAGCCGCGCACCGCGAGCTTTTCCTGCGGCCACCAACTCTGGAAGCCGTGAGCCAGCATCCGGGGGCCGCCGATGCCGGCAGTCTGGAGATCTGGCCAACGAGCCAGGAGGCCGTCGAGCAGCAGGCCCGCGAGCAGGTCGCCGGAGGCTTCGCCCGCGACCAGCGCGAAGCGTCGCTGTCCGTCGTTCTGCATCGCCGTCACTTCAGCGCGCGATGCCGCGCGTCGAGTTGGCGAGGAAGGCTTCCATCAACGCGACATCGCCGGCAGCTTCCGGCATTTCCGTCGCAAGCTCGGCGATGCCGGCACGCGCCTCTTCGAGCGTCTTGCCCTGGCGGTACAGCAGGCGGTGCATCTGCTTCACAGCCGCAAGCCGCTGGGCGGAGAAATCGCGCCGGCGCAGGCCGACGATGTTGAAGCCACGCACGGCCAGCGGATTGCCGTCGACCAGCATGAAGGGCGGCACATCCTGCGTGACAGCGCTGGCAAAGCCGAGCATGGCGTGGGCACCGACCGAAACGAACTGGTGAATGCCCGTGAGTCCGCCGACCGTTACCCAGTCGGCCAGGTGCACATGCCCCGCCAGCGTGGTGTTGTTGGCCAGCGTAGTGTGGTTGTCGATACGACAGTCGTGCGCTATGTGCGTGTACGCCATGATCCAGTTATCGCTGCCCACGCGCGTCACGCCCCCCGCCCCCGGCACGCCGAGGTTGAAGGTGCAGAACTCGCGGATCACGTTGCGGTCGCCGATGACGAGTTCGGTCGGCTCGCCGGCGTATTTCTTGTCCTGCGGCACGGCGCCGAGAGACGAGAACTGGAAGATGCGGTTGTCGCGCCCGATGGTCGTGCGCCCCTCGATCACGCAGTGCGCGCCGATGGTAGTGCCCGCGCCGACCCGAACGTGCGGACCGATCACGGTATAGGGCCCGACCGACACCGAGGCGTCGAGTTGTGCCTGGGGGTCGACGATGGCCGTGGAATGAACCTGGGTCATGCCTATTGAAGAATCGGCTTCGGCTGTGGCCGGATCAGTTGATCTGGCGCATGGCGCACATCAGCGTCGCCTCGCAGGCGAGTTCGCTGCCCACCAGGGCCCGCCCCTTGAACTTGGAGATGCCCGCCTTCATGCGCTCGATCTCGACCTCGAGCGTCAGCTGGTCGCCGGGCTCCACGGGGCGCTTGAAGCGCGCGCCGTCGATGGCGGCGAAGTAGTAGACGGTGTTGTCGTCCGGCACGATGTCGAGCGAATGGAACGACAGCAGGGCCGCGGCCTGGGCCATGGCTTCGAGCATCAGCACGCCCGGCATCACCGGCCGGTGCGGGAAGTGACCATTGAAGAACGGCTCGTTCATCGTCACGTTCTTGAGCGCCGTGATGCGCTTGCCCTTTTCCATGTCCAGCACGCGGTCCACCAGCAGGAACGGGTAGCGGTGAGGCAGCAGCTTGAGGATTTGATGGATATCGAGCGTCGTCGTCATGATTTTCTGGTCCTGCATCGTCGTCATTTTTTCGAGGGAGCCTTCTCCAGCGCCTTCAGTCGTTCGCGCAGGCTGTGCAACTGCTTGAGCGTTGCCGCATTCTTTTCCCAGCTCGCATTGTCATCGATGGGAAACATACCGGTGTATTGGCCGGCCTTGTGGATCGAACGGGTGACCACAGTCGCGGCCGACACATGCACGCCGTCGGCCACCGTCAGGTGACCCAGCACGATGGCGCCGCCGCCGAACGTGCAGTTGGCGCCGATGGTCGCGCTGCCGGCCACGCCGACACAGCCCGCCATGGCGGTGTTCTTGCCGACCCGCACGTTGTGGCCGATCTGGATCAGGTTGTCGAGCTTCACGCCGTCTTCGATCACGGTGTCGTCGAGCGCGCCGCGGTCGATGCAGGTATTGGCGCCGATCTCGACGTCGTCGCCGATGCGCACCGCGCCCAGCTGTTCGATCTTGACCCAGCGCCCTTCGTGCGGTGCAAGGCCGAAACCGTCGGCGCCGATGACCACGCCCGGATGCAACAGGCAGCGCTCGCCGATGGTGCAGTCCTCGCTGACCGTCACACGCGACTTCAGCACGGTGCCCGCACCGATGCGCGCGCCCCGCTCCACCACGCACAGCGCACCGATGCGCGCCGTAGCGTCGACCTGCGCCTCGGCGTGGATCACTGCGCTGGGATGGATGCGATCAGCCTCCGGACGCGCGTGATGCGCCTTCCAGAGCTGCGTGAGACGGGCAAAGTAGAGATACGGATCGGGCGTGACAATGAAGGCCCCGCGCGCCGCAGCGGCCTCGCGCATGGCGGGCGACACGATCACGCAGGCAGCCTTCGAGGTCGCCAGCTCCTGCTGGTATTTGGGATGGCTCAGGAAACTGAGCGCATCGGGCTGCGCATTCTGCAGCGGCGCAAGCCGCTCGATGGACAGAGCCGAATCGCCATGAAGCTCGCCCCCGAGGGCGTCGACAATGGCTCCGAGCTGCAGTGACACGCCGGTTCGCGGCGTTACTTGCCGGCCGCGGGGGCAGGAGAGCCGACCGACGCGTTCAGCGCCTTGATCACCTTGTCGGTGATGTCGTGCTTCGGATTGATGTAGATCGCTTCCTGCAGGATGGCGTCGTACTTCTCCGCCTCGGCCACCTGCTTCACCACGCGATTGGCCCGCTCGTAGACCTGCTGGAGCTCTTCGTTCTTGCGCGCGTTCAGGTCTTCCTGGAATTCACGGCGCTTGCGCTGGAAATCGCGGTCCTGGTCGACCAGTGCACGCTGACGGGAAACCCGCTGGCTCTCGGACAGAGTGGGCGCCTCGCGCTCGAACTTCTCCGATGCGGCCTTCAGAGCGTCGCCTTGCGCGGTCAGATCCTTCTCGCGCTTCAGGAACTCGGCCTCGAGCTTTGCCTGGGCGGTCTTGGCCGGCTGCGCTTCGCGCAGCACGCGGTCCGGGTTCACGAAACCGATGCGAAAGGTTTCCTGCGCCTGGGCGGGTGCCACTGCAAGCGCAAAAGCGGGAATCAACAACGCACCGGCCGCGGCGCGAATCAAATGCTTCATTTAGAAAGACGTTCCGATCTGGAATTGGAGGCGCTGAATTCTATCCTTCGGGATCGTGACCAGGCCCGTCTTGGGGTCCGTGACCTCCTTCTGGGACCTGATGGGGAAGGCATAGGCAAGGCGCAGCGGGCCCAGCGGGGAGATCCAGCTGACGCCAAGGCCGACGGAGGCGCGCAGCCTCTTCTCAGCCTTCCATTGCTCGTCACTCACGTTGGGAGCACGCGAACCGAACACGTTGCCGACGTCGAAGAAGCCGTACAGGCGCAGCGTGCGGTCGTTGCCGGCGCCAGGGAACGGCGTGCTCAGCTCGGCGTTGAAGATCGCCTTCTTGGTGCCGCCGATAGCCGCGCCTTCGGTCTGGAACGGAAGCGGCGCGTCGCGCGGACCCAGCGAGTTCTGTTCGAAGCCACGAACCGAACCCAGGCCACCCGCGTAGAAGTTCTTGAAGATCGGATACACCTTGCTGCCGAGCGCCTTGGCATAGCCCACTTCGCCGTTGATCGAGAAGGTGTACTGCTTGTTGATCGCGAAGAACTGCTGGTACTGGTAGCTCGTCTTGAGGTACTTCATGTCGCCGGCGGCACCCAGCTCGAGGTTCGCGCGCTGCAGGCGACCCGTGGTCGGAACCAGCGCACTGTCGCGATTGTCCCGGCCCCAACCCACGGTCAGCGGAACACCCCAGACGCTCTTCTGATCGCAACTCGTCACCAACAGGCCCGTGGCGTCCTTCTTGCACTGGAAGTAGTTGAGGTATGTCGGCGGCGTATACAGGCCGGAGAAGGCCGTGACGCTGTTGGGATCGAAGGCGTAGCGCTCGAGGCCGACGCCGAAGTAGACCGTGTCGACTTCGCTGAACGGAACGCCGAAGCGGATCGAGGCGCCCTGGTTCACCAGCTTGTAGTCGCCGTCGATCGTCGTCGAGTACGGTCGCGTCGTCGTGTGATAGAGGCTGATCGTGCGCGAGATGCCATCCGGCGTGAAGTACGGGTCGGTGGTCGTCAGCGACAGCGTGCGGTTGTACTTGCTGGTGTTGACCTGCACGCCCAGGAAATTGCCCGAGCCGAACACGTTTTCCTGCGAGATACCGAAGGTCAGCGCGACCTTTTCCGCGCTCGAGTAGCCGGCGCCAAGCTGCAGGCTGCCGGTGGGCTTTTCGGCCACGTTGACGGTCAGGTCCACCTGGTCGGGCGAGCCGGGCACTTCCTGCGTTTCGACATTCACCTCGGTGAAGAAGCCGAGGCGGTCCACGCGGTCGCGCGAGAGCTTGATCTTGTCGCCGTCGTACCAGGAGGCTTCGTACTGGCGGAACTCGCGGCGAATGACTTCGTCGCGCGTCTTGTTGTTGCCGCCGACCGAGACACGCCGCACGTACACGCGGCGCGATGGCTCGGCCTGCAGCGTGAGCGCCACGCGATTGTTGACGCGGTCGATGTCGGGCCGCGCCTGCACGCGCGCAAACGCGTAGCCGAAGGTGCCGAAATAGTCGTTGAAGGCCTTGGTCGTCTCGGTGACCTGCTCGCCGTTGTACGGCTCGCCCGGCTTGATGGTGATGAGCGACTTGAACTCGTCATCGCGGCCGAGGTAATTGCCATCGAGCTTGACGCTCGACACCACGAACTTCTCGCCTTCCGTGATGTTCACGGTCACCGTCAGGTCCTTGCGGTCTGGCGAGATGGCGACCTGGGTCGAGTCGATGCGGAACTCGAGGTAGCCGCGCGTGATGTAGTACGAGCGCAGGGTTTCAAGGTCGGCGTTGAGCTTGGCGCGCGAATACTGGTTCGATTTCGTGTACCAGCTCATGAAGCCACCGCTGTCCTGATCGAACAGGCTCAGAAGCGTCGACTCGCTGAAGGCCTTGTTGCCGACCACATGCACTTCACGGATGCGGGCCGAATCGCCTTCGGTCACGGTGAAGGTCAGGTTGACGCGATTGCGCTCGATGGGCGTGACGGTGGTCACGACCTGCGCGTTGTAGAGGCTGCGACTCACGTACTGGCGCTTGAGCTCCTGCTCCGCGCGGTCGGCCAGCGCCTTGTCGTAGGGACGACCATCGGCCAGGCCGATTTCGCGCAGCGCCTTCTGCAGCGCAGCCTTGTCGAATTCCTTGGCGCCGACGAAATCGACGTCCGCGATGGTCGGCCGCTCTTCGACGATGACCACCAGCACGTTGCCGTTCACGTCGATGCGCACATCCTTGAACAACCCCAGGTCGAACAGCGCACGGATCGCGGCGGAGCCGCGTTCGTCGCTGTAGGTGTCGCCCACGCGCAGCGGCAGCGACGCGAAGATCGTGCCGGCTTCGACGCGTTGCAGGCCTTCGACGCGAATGTCGCGCACCGTGAAAGGCTCTACGGCCCAGGCTGCCGTGGCTGCGAGCGCACTGGCAACCACCGCGGCAACGCTACGCAGGCGAAAGCGACTGAAGTTTTTGTTCATCTGTGAATTGAGCCGGCACGGAAAGGGCCGGGCAGAAAGTTAACCAAAGAGCCGCGTGACGTCGTTGAAGAGTGCGACCGACATCATGACCAGCAGCAGGGCCACACCCCCGCGCTGAAGCCGTTCCATCCAGGCGTCGGAGACGCTCTTGCCGGTCAGGCCCTCCCAAAGATAATACATCAGGTGTCCCCCATCGAGGACCGGCAGCGGCATGAGATTGAGGACCCCGAGGCTCACGCTGATGAGTGCCAGGAAGACCAGATACTGAGTGAAACCGAGGCTTGCGGACTTGCCCGCGTAGTCGGCGATCGTGAGCGGACCGCTCAGGTTTTTGAGCGACGCTTCGCCGATGACCATCTTGCCCATCATGCGCACGGTCAGCGCCGACACCTCCCAGGTGCGCACCACGCCACGCCATACGCCGTCGACCACACCCTGGCGCACCGTCACCATCTCGGGCGGTGCACCGACGTACGCACCGACGCGCCCCACCTTGACACCGCCCTCTTCCCGCACCTCGGGCTTCACGTCGATGACGAGCGACCGTCCACCGCGCTCGATCTGCCAGGCCTGGGTACGCGGCTGGTCGCCGTCGACCGACGCCCGGATCACTTCGCGCAGTTGCTGCCCGTCGATGATCGCCGTGCCGCCGATGGCGCGCACGACGTCGCCGTTGTGCAGCCCAGCCGCCTCGGCCGCGCTGCCCTTCATGACTTCACCGATCTCGGGCCGGGTCAGGGGAGCCAGCACACCGATCTTGCGGAACATCTGCGGATCGGCGTCCTTCGCCTGCATGCGGCTCAGCGGAAGCACCAGCTGTTGCGCCGGCCGACCGCCCTCGCCCGCGACTTCGAGCGTCAGGTCGTGGCCGTCGAGGGCGCCGCGCGTCATGCGCCAGCGCAGATCCTCGAAGGACTGGACCGGCGACAGGTCGCCGTCGAAGCCTGCCCGCGTGATGTGCTCGCCGCCCTTCAGGCCCGCCACCTCGGCCAGGGAAGCCGCCACAGGCCGAGCCAGCGTGGCGACCGGCTCCTGCACCCCGATCCAGTTGACCGCCGTGTACAGCGCCACTGCCAGCAGCAGATTGGCAATCGGGCCGGCGGCCACGATGGCCGCGCGCGAACGCAAGGGCTGGGTGTTGAAGGCGCGATGGCGCTCCTCGGGCGCCACGGGGCCCTCGCGCTCGTCGAGCATCTTGACGTAGCCGCCGAAGGGAAATGCGCCGATGACGAACTCGGTCTGCTGGCCCGGATGCTGGCGCTTGGGCTGCCAACGGAGCAGCGCCTTGCCGAAGCCGACGGAAAAGCGCTCTACCTTGACGCCGCAGGCCACCGCGACGCGATAGTGGCCATACTCGTGCACCGCGATCAGGACACCGAGTGCAACTACGAAGGCTATGGCGGTGAGCAGCATCGGGATCCTTGGTTTCCGGGGAGAGCGTCAGGCTGCGAAACGCAGCGCCGCGGCATTGGCCGCCGCGCGCGCGCTGGCATCGATCGCCAGCAGGTCGGCCAGCGATGCCGGCTTGGAGGGAGCGACCCTCTCCAAAGTTTCCATGTTCACCGCATGTATGCAATCAAAACGCAGGCGGCGGTTAAGGAATGCTTCAACTGCGACCTCGTTGGCGGCATTGAGTACCGCCGTCGTGCCAGGCGCGGCGCGCAGCGCGTGCCACGCCAGCCCCAGGCCGGGAAAGAGCGCTGCGTCGGGGGATTCGAAAGTCAGCGAGGCCATCTGCCGGAAGTCGAGCCGGGCCGCGCCGCTCTCGATGCGCTCGGGCCAGGCCAGGCCCACCGCGATCGGCACCCGCATGTCGGGCGTGCCCAGTTGGGCGATGACCGATGCATCGGTGAACTGCACCATCGAGTGCACCACGCTCTGCGGATGGATGACGACCTCGATCTGGTCGGGCGAAATACCGAACAGGTGGCGCGCCTCGATCACCTCGAGCGCCTTGTTCATCATCGTGGCCGAGTCGACCGAAATCTTGCGGCCCATCACCCAGTTCGGATGGGCACAGGCCTGCTCGGGCGTCACCGCACTCAGGGTTTCCGGCGCGCGGGTGCGGAACGGGCCGCCCGAGGCGGTCAGGATGATCTTGTCGACGCGCCGTGCCCAGGTGGACGGGTCTTCGGGCAGCGACTGGAAGATGGCGGAATGCTCGCTGTCGATCGGCAGCAGCGTGGCACCACCTTCGCGGACAGTGCGCATGAAGAGTTCGCCGCCGACGACGAGCGCTTCCTTGTTGGCCAGCAGCAGCCGCTTGCCAGCGCGAGCGGCGGCCAGGCACGGCCCCAAACCCGCAGCGCCAACGATGGCGGCCATCACGGAATCAGTTTCCTCGTGGGACGCTATCGTTTCGAGAGCATCATCCCCCATCAAGACGGCCGTCTTCAGGCCGTTCTGCTTCAGTTTTTCGGCCAGCAGCACAGCGTGCGGCGCACTGGCCATCACAGCGAACTTCGGCGAGAACTGCGCACACTGCGCCAGCAGTTCGTCGACCTTGGTTGCGGCGGAAAGCGCGAACACCTCGAAACGCTCGGGGTGGCGCGAAATGACGTCGAGCGTGCTCACCCCGACCGAACCGGTCGAGCCGAGCACCGTGACACGTTGTCTTCTGGAAGGGTTCACAGGAAAGCCAGCATCATGGCAATGGGAAGCGCCGGCAAGAGGGCATCCACGCGGTCGAGGACGCCGCCGTGGCCGGGCAGCAGCCGGCTGCTGTCCTTGGCGCCGGCACTGCGCTTGATGAGAGATTCGACGAGGTCGCCCACGACGCTCATGGCCGCGAGGAACAGCGCGGCGAGCAGCAGCAGCCACCATCCTCGCTCGTTGAGACGGGTATACAGGCTGGCCACCGTCGCGCCCGCAGCCTTGTCGGCCCAGACCCAGGCAAACGCCAGCACCACCACGCCGATCATGCCGCCCCACACGCCTTCCCAGCTCTTGCCGGGACTGATCGCGGGCGCGAGCTTGCTGCGGGTGAACTTCAGACCGAAGGCGCGGCCGGCGAAATAGGCGAACACGTCGGCCACCCACACCAGCACGAGGATCGACAGCAGGAAGTTGATGCCGATCATGCGTGCCTGCACAGCAGCCAGCCACGCCACCCAGAGCGCCAGCAGGCCGCCGACCAGCCGCAGCCCACGTGGAATGCGGGGCCAGCCCGGCACCGCGACACGCAGCAGCGCGGCACCGCCCAGCACCCAGGCCGCGCTGGCCAGGGTCCACATCAGCACCAACGGTTGCTCCAGCAGCCTCAGCCACCAGGACAGCGCGCACAGCACCACCATCTCGACGCCCAGGAACAGAGACAACCCCTGGCCGTACCCGTTCAGGCGCCCCCACTCCCAGGCGGCGGCGCCGATCAGCACCAGCATGACGCAGGCAAAGGGGATGTAGCTTGGATAGAACAGCGCCGGCAGCAGGATCGCGAGAAGCACGACCGCCGTGATGATGCGTTGCTTGAGCATGCGGAAGGGGGTTGCCGCGCCTTCAGGCCGCGGCGGTGGAAGAGACTTGCGCGGAGGTCTGGCCGAAGCGCCGCTCGCGGCCTTGGAATGCGGCAATGGCCTCGTCCAGCGCGGCCTCGTCGAATTCGGGCCACAGCTTGTCGCTGAAGAAAAGCTCGGCGTAGGCGCTCTGCCAGAGAAGGAAATTTGACAACCTCTGCTCACCGCCGGTGCGGATGAACAGGTCGGGATCGGGCACGTGCGCCAGGGCCATGGCCCGGTCGAGGCTCAACTCGGTGATTGCTTCGCCCTGCGCCGCCAGTCTCGCTGCGGCCTGCGCGATGTCCCAACGACCGCCGTAGTTGAAGCAGACGTTGAGCACCATTCGCGTGTTGTGCGCCGTGGCGGCCTCGGCTTCGACGAGGCCTTTCACCATCTTCGGCGACAGACCGGCACGCTCGCCGACGAAATGCAGCCGTATGCCATCGGCGCTGAGCCTCGGGACCTCGCGGGCAAGAGCGCCGACCATCAATTCCATGAGCCCCGAGACTTCCTCGACGGGACGGTTCCAGTTTTCGGACGAGAAGGCGAACACCGTGAGCACGCCAACGCCGCGTTCGGCGCATGCCTTGACGCAGCGGCGCAGCGATTCGACGCCCTGCTTGTGCCCCGCGATGCGGGGCAGGAAGCGCCGCGTGGCCCATCGGCCGTTGCCATCCATGACGACGGCAACGTGGTGGGGAATGCGCGGCGCTGACGAGGCCATGGCAGGCCTCAAACGGCCATGATCTCCGCTTCCTTGGCCGCGACCAGACGATCGATTTCCGCGATGTGGCGGTCGGTGACCTTCTGGATCTCGACTTCGGCGCGCTTCTGGTCGTCTTCCGACGCCAGCTTGTCCTTGACCAGCTTCTTGACCGACTCGTTCGCGTCGCGACGCAGGTTGCGCGTGGCAATCTTGGCGCTCTCGCCTTCGTTGCGGACCAGCTTGGTCATTTCCTTGCGGCGCTCTTCGCTCATCGCAGGCAGCGGCACGCGGATCAGGTCGCCCATCGAGGCGGGATTCAAGCCCAGGTCGCTTTCGCGGATGGCCTTCTCGATCTTGGCGCCCATGCCCTTTTCCCAGGGCTGAACGCTGATGGTGCGCGAGTCGAGCACCGACACGTTGGCCACCTGGCTCAGCGGCACTTGCGAGCCGTAGTACTCGACGTGAATGGAATCGAGCAGCGCGGAATTGGCGCGGCCCGTACGGATCTTGGTGAGGTTGTTCTGGAATGCGGCGAGCGACTGGTTCATCTTCGCATCGGTCGCATTGCGGATGTCTGCAATGGTCATCTCAAATACTCCTAGGCATGCACCAGCGTGCCCTCGTCCTCGCCCATGACGACGCGCTTGAGCGCACCGTTCTTGAAGATCGAGAACACCTTGATCGGCAGCTTCTGGTCGCGGCACAGCGCGAAGGCCGTGGCGTCCATGATGCCGAGATTCTTCGCGATCGCCTCGTCGAAGGTCAGCGTGGCGTAGCGCGTTGCATCGGGGTTGGTCTTGGGGTCGGCGGTGTAGACGCCGTCGACCTTGGTCGCCTTGAGCACCAGCTCGGCGCCGATCTCGGCACCGCGCAGCGCGGCGGCGGTGTCGGTGGTGAAGAACGGATTGCCCGTGCCGGCCGCGAACACCACGACCTTGCCCTCTTCGAGGTACTGCAGGGCCTTGGGACGCACATAGGGCTCGACCACCTGCTCGATGGCGATGGCGGACATCACACGGGCCACGAGACCCTGCTTGTCCATCGCATCGGCCAGAGCCAGAGAGTTCATGACGGTAGCCAGCATGCCCATGTAGTCTGCAGTGGCGCGATCCATGCCGACCGAGCCTCCCGCGACGCCGCGGAAGATGTTGCCGCCACCGATCACGACCGCCACCTCGACGCCCATGTTCACGACCTCGGCCACCTCCTGCACCATGCGCACGATGGTCGCGCGGTTGATGCCGAAGGCATCGTCGCCCATCAATGCCTCTCCCGACAGCTTCAACAAGATTCGCTTGTGGGCTGGGCGGGCATCAGACATGGGCAATTTCCTTTGGTTTGGGCGGGACGAGTGTAAAACGTAGCGATGAAAAAGCGACGGTACGCGCGAGCGCACCGTCGCTGGAGCCGTAAAGGCTTAGGCAGCAGCCTTGGCGGCCGCGACTTGTGCAGCGACTTCTGCGGCGAAGTCGTCAACTTTCTTCTCAATGCCTTCGCCGACCACGTACAGGGTGAAGCCCTTGATCGTGGTGCTGGCGGCCTTGAGCATCTGCTCGACAGTCTGCTTGTCGTTCTTCACGAACGGCTGGTTGTGCAGCGAGACTTCCTTCAGGAACTTCTGCACGCCGCCTTCGATGCGCTTGGCAACGATGTCGGCCGGCTGCGGCTTCTTGCCCTCGGCCTCGGCCGTCTTGCGGTCTTCTTCCGCTTTGCCGGCAGCCACGGCGCGTTCCTTTTCGATCAGCTCGGCAGGCACGTCAGAAGCGGCGATCGACACGGGCTTCATGGCGGCGATGTGCATCGCGACGTCCTTGGCGGCGGTGTCATCGCCTTCGAACTCGACCATCACGCCGATGCGCGTGCCGTGCAGGTACGAAGCGAGCTTGCCGTTGCCGGCGAAGCGCTTGAAACGGCGGAAGCTCATGTTCTCGCCGATCTTGCCGATCAGGCCCTTGCGCACGTCTTCGAGCGTGGGGCCGAAGCCGTCCTGCTCGTAGGCCAGCGCGCCCAGCGCGGCGATGTCGGCCGGATTCTTCTCGGCGATCAGCTTGGCGGCGGCGTTGACCAGGGCCAGGAAGCTGTCGTTCTTCGAGACGAAGTCGGTTTCGCAGTTGACTTCGATCATGGCGCCGGCGGCGCCGTCAACGTACGCAGCCACCACGCCTTCAGCGGTGATGCGGCTCGATGCCTTGCCAGCCTTGTTGCCGAGCTTGATGCGCAGCAGCTCTTCGGCCTTTTCCATGTTGCCGTCGGCCTCGGTCAGGGCCTTCTTGCATTCCATCATCGGCGCGTCGGTCTTAGCGCGCAGCTCGCCAACCATGCTTGCGGTGATTGCAGCCATTTTGTATCTCCGTGAATTTCAAAAATCAGGTTAAAAAAAAGGGGCACCAAAGCCCCTTCTTCAGGCTCGCGGGCGCGCCAATCAGGCCGAAGCGCCCTCTTCGACTTCGACGAATTCGTCGCTGCCTTCGGCGATGGCCTTGACCACGTCGCCGGTGGCGCTGTTACGGCCTTCGATGATCGCGTCGGCGATGCCGCGGGCGTACAGCGTGACAGCCTTCGACGAGTCATCGTTACCGGGAATCACATAGTCGATGCCTTCGGGCGAGTGGTTGGAGTCCACCACGCCGATCAGCGGAATGCCAAGCTTCTTGGCTTCGGCCACGGCGATCTTGTGGAAGCCCACGTCGATCACGAAGATGGCGTCGGGCAGCGCAGCCATGTCCTGGATGCCGCCGATGTCCTTCTCGAGCTTCTCGATTTCGCGCGTAAACGTGAGCTGCTCTTTCTTGCTCAGGTTGTCGAGGCCGGCTTCTTGCTGGGCCTTCATGTCCTTCAGGCGCTTGATCGAGGTCTTGACCGTCTTGAAGTTGGTCAGCATGCCGCCGAGCCAACGGGTGTCGACGAAGGGCACGCCGGCGCGGCGGGCTTCAGCCGCCACGATTTCACGAGCCTGGCGCTTCGTACCAACCATCAGGATCGTGCCGCGATTGGCGGTGAGCTGCTTGGCGTACTTCATCGCATCCTGGAACATCGGGAGCGACTTTTCCAGGTTGATGATGTGAATCTTGTTGCGATGGCCGAAGATGTACGGAGCCATCTTGGGGTTCCAGAAGCGGGTTTGGTGACCGAAATGGACACCTGCTTCCAGCATTTCGCGCATGGTGGTAGACATTGAAATTACTCCAAAGGTTGGGTCTAAAATCCAGCCCGTTTTGCGCTCTTTGAACTGAGTCACAACACCTTGATTGGGCCGGTTTGCGGATGTGTTCGACTGGATGCAACGGGAGCCGTTGCTCAGCCAGCGAAACCCAAAGAGTATAGCACGGCCGCCGCCCTCTCCCTTGAACCCGGGCTGTCCACGCAGCCTACTGCCCCACACATGAACGACCTTCACGCCACCCGTCTCGACCTTCTGGCAGGTGGCTCCGATGCACGCACCGAAATGGAGCATGCCATCGACGTCGCCCGGTCCCCGGCCTGCGCGCACGTCTTCACCCGCACCATGTTCGACGAAGCCCGTCAGGCAGCGGCTGCGTCAAACTCCGAGAGCCGGCTTTCGGGCCTCCCATTCACGGCCAAGGACCTGTTCGACATCGAAGGCCAGCCTACCCCTGCCGGCTCCGCCGTCCTGGCCCACGCGCCTGCCGCAAAGGCCGACTCCCCTGCCGTGGCCCGGCTGCGTGCCGCGGGCGGCGTACTGACCGGCCGCACCAACATGACGGAATTCGCCTTTTCGGGCGTCGGCGTCAACCCGCATCACGGCACGCCGGCCAACACGAGTGACGCCGCCACGCCACGCATTCCGGGTGGCTCGTCGTCCGGCGCCGCGATCTCGGTGGCCAGCGGGGCCGCGTTCATCGGCCTGGGCTCAGACACCGGCGGCTCGATCCGCATCCCGGCAGCCCTGAACGGCATCGTCGGCTTCAAGAACACGGCCCGGCTGACGCCCGCGGCCGGTGCGCTGCCGCTTTCGACCACCCTCGATACCGTCTGCGCCATGACGCGCTCGGTGCGCGACGCCATCACCGCGCACGAGATCCTTGCCGCACGCCGGGTGACCGCCGGTAACGCCCCTTTGGCCGCCTACAGGCTGGCGGTGGTGAAGAACGTGTTCTTCGACGGCATCGAGCCCGCCGTGGCTGCCGCCTTCGAGCGTTCGCTGAAGGCGCTTCGCACCGCCGGCGCCCGCATCGTGGAGATCGAACTGCCTGAACTCGCCGAACTGGCGGCCATCAACGCCACCGGAGGCTTCTCCGCCGCCGAGTCGTACGCCTGGCATCGCCTGCTGCTGGAGCGCAGCGGCGCGGGCTACGACCCGCGCGTGGCACAGCGCATCCTGCGCGGCGCCACGATGAAGGCGCATGAATACATCGACCTGATCCACGCCCGCCGCGACTGGATCGCCCGCGTCGAAACCGCGCTCGCGCCGTTCGACGCCGTGCTGTCGCCGACCGTGCCGATCACCGCGCCGTCCATCGCCAGCGTGGCACCGGGTGCCGAGCGCGACGAGGAATTCTTCCGCGTCAATGCCCTGCTGCTGCGCAACCCGTCGATCGTCAACATGCTCGACGGCTGCGCCATCTCGCTGCCCTGCCACGCCGCCGGCGAACTGCCGGTGGGCCTGATGCTGTGGCACGCCGCGCTGCACGACAACGCCATCCTCGCGGTGGCGCTCCAGACCGAGCGCGCGCTGCAAGAATAAAGGCCGACGCGTCCGCTTCCGCGGGCGCGAGCCACATCTCCTATCCTGAACATTCAATGAAAATCGCGATCGTGGGCGCCGGCATCATCGGCGTCACAACCGCCTGGGAACTGGTCTCCGACGGCCATGAAGTGACCGTGTTCGAGCGCCGGGGCGCCGCCGCCGAGGAAGCCAGCTTCGCCAACGCCGGCGTGGTCGCTCCCGGATACGTCACGCCATGGGCCGCCCCCGGCATGCGCGGCAAGGTGCTGCGCTCGCTGCTGTCCTCGCACGGCGCAATCAAGCTGCGCTGGCCGCTGGCCTCGCGCGACCTCGGCTGGCTCTCGCGCTGGCAGAAGGCCTGCAAGCTCGAGACCTACCTGGCCAACCGCGCCCGCATGCAGCGACTGGCCTTCTACAGCCGCAACCGGCTGCACGAAGTGACCGAGGCTCGCGAGCTCAGCTACGAACGCAGCGACGGCTACATGGTGCTGCTGCGCTCCAAGCGCGACAGGAAACTGGTGCAGCCCGGCCTGGACGTGCTGCGCGCGGCCGGCAGCGTCTTCAAGGAAATCGACGCCGACGAAGCCCGGCTGATCGAGCCCGCCCTCAATCCCGACACCCCGCTGGTCGGCGCGATCCACCTGCCCGAGGACGAAGTGGCCAACTGCCGCCAGTTCGCGCTGCTGCTCAAGTGGGAAGCCGAGTCCTTCGGTGCCCAGTTTCATTTCAACTGCGACATCGCACCGCTGAGCCGGGCGGCCCCCACCTCGCTGTCGCTGGCGAGCGGCTCCGACCCGGTTCGCTACGACGCGGTCGTGGTCTGCGCCGGCCTGGCTTCCGCAGCGCTGCTGCGGCCGCTCGGCCTGCGCATCCCAATGGCGCCGGTCTACGGCCATTCGGTAAGCGCGCCGATCCGCGAGCCGCTCAACGCGCCGCGCAGCGCCGTGATGGACGAGCGCTACAAGGTCGCCATTTCCCGCCTGGGCCAGCGCGTGCGGGTGGCCGGCAGCGCCGAAATCGGCGGCTCGCTGGACACGATGAATCCGGCCGCGGTGCAGACGCTCTACAAGGTGCTGCACGACTGGTTCCCAGGCGCGGCCACGCTGCAGTCCGGCGTGCAGCAATGGAAAGGCGCACGGCCAATGCTGCCCGACGGGCCGCCGGTGCTGGGCGCCAGCGGCATTCCCGGCGTCTGGCTCAACCTCGGCCATGGATCGAGCGGCTGGGCACTGTCTTGCGGCAGCGCGCGCGTGCTGGGCGACCTGATCGCCGGGCAGGATCCGGGCATCGACCTCGAAGGGCTCGGGGTCGAGCGGCTCAGTCTTTAGGATCCCAGCGGCGCAGGGCCTCGGGGCTCGCGGGCCGCTCGACCGGCAGTTCGGGTTCCGGCGGGGGCCAGAGCCTTTGGGCGATCCACCCGAGCAAGGCCGGAGCAACCAACGCAAAGAAGACCAGGCACAGCACGCCGGCGCCCAGCAGCATCAGGCGCATCGGGCCGGACACAGTTTCGGCCGGCAGATCGAACCAGCGGATCACGCTGAAACCGAAGCCGACATTGGCGGCCCAGGCCGCGTCTCGCAGAGGCACCCAACGCTTCAGGTCGGCCAGCACGAAGACGGTCCACACAGCGCCCAGCAGGCCAAGGACCCAGCCCGCTCCGGCAATCCATGCAACCGCCCCGGCCAGGAAAGCGGCGAGCACCGTAAAGAGCAGGACAAGCAGCCAACCGATGCTCTTGAAGTTCATCCCCGGATGATAGGAACACGACGCGACGGCACAATGCGCCGATGCAACGCATCACCTCCGCCACCGCTGCCGACCTGTTCGACATCGCCGCCACGCGTCGCATCGAGCAGGCTGCGGCGGCCGCCCTGCCCGCCCACGCGCTGATGCAACGCGCAGGGCTCGCAGTCGCGCGGCTTGCGATGGCGATTGCCCCCCACGCTCGCACGATCTGGGTAGCCTGCGGACCGGGAAACAACGGCGGCGACGGCTTCGAGGCCGCGGCCCAACTGCGGCATCGAGGTTTCTTTCCAGTAGTCACATTCCTGGGAGACGAGAGCCGCCTGCCGCCGGATGCCAAGACATCGCTGCAGCGCGCCCGCGACGCGGGCGTCACCTTCGCGCCAACACCCCCATTGGCTTATGAACTGGCGATCGACGCGCTGCTCGGCATCGGATCGACGCGACCACCCGAAGGCACGATGGCCGAATGGCTGGCGAAGATGCACGCAAGCGGCCAGCCTGTGCTCTGCGTCGATGTGCCATCCGGCCTGAATGCCGATACCGGCACGCGGCCCGACGGCACCGACCGCGCGCAGACTTCGTCGGTCCGTACGTGCATCACCTTTCTCACGCTGAAGCCCGGCCTGTTCACCGCCCAGGGCCGCGACGCAGCCGGCACCGTGTGGTTCGACGATCTGGGGTGCAGCGCGTTCAAGGATCAGCCAGTCGCCCGGATCGCCGGCGCACCCGATGCGCAGCCGCGCGCCCACGCCTCGCACAAGGGCAGCTATGGCGATGTCGCGGTGATCGGTGGAGCGTCCGGCATGGCGGGCGCCGCCTTGCTGGCCGGCTCGGCGGCATTGCATGGCGGTGCGGGACGTGTATTCGTCGGATTGCTCGATCCGGATGCAGCCCCGGTCGACACTGCACAACCCGAGCTGATGCTGCGCGACGCCCGGGCACTCGACCTCTCCGGCATGACGGCTGTCTGCGGTTGCGGCGGCGGAGAAACCGTGCGCGAACTACTGCCGCGCGTGCTCTCGACAGCCACGGCCCTGGTGCTCGACGCCGACGCCCTCAATGCCATTGCGACCGATGACGCGCTGCAAGCCCAGCTGGCATCGCGGGGAAGAAGCGGAATGCCCACGGTGATCACGCCGCATCCGCTGGAAGCTGCACGCCTGCTGGGCCGCACAGCCGGCGAGATTCAAGCTGACAGGCTGGCTGCCGCTCGGGAACTCGCCACGCGCTTCGATGTAGTGGCTGTGCTCAAGGGCTCGGGCACCGTCATTGCCGGCACCACCGATACCCCACCGGTCATCAACCTGAGTGGCAATGCCCGCCTGGCGACCGCAGGCACCGGCGACGTGCTGGCCGGCATGATCGCCTCGGCACTGGCCGCGGGTCGGCCGGCCTTCGAAGCGGCGCGCGAAGCCGTCTGGCTGCATGGCCACATCGCCGACACATGGCCGGCCGACGCGGCCCCGCTCACCGCCGGCGCGCTGGCCCGCCGCGCGCCCATCTGAAAAGCGTCAGCCGCGCCCGACGAAAGGCATCTTCGTCGCCATGATGGTGTGGAACAGCACGTTGGCCTCCAGCGGCAGGTTCGCCATGTAGAGCACCGACTGGCCGACGATCTTGACGTCGATCAGCGGCTCGATGGCCAACTCGCCGTTGGCCTGCGGCACGCCCTTGGCCATGCGCGCGGCCAGCTCGGTCATGGCGTTGCCCACGTCCACCTGGCCCACGGCGATGTCGTACTTGCGGCCATCGAGCGAAGCGGTCTTGGTCAGCCCCTCGACCGCATGCTTGGTCGCCGTGTACGCAGCCGAGTTCGGCCGGGGCGCGGTGGCCGAGATGGAACCGTTGTTGATGATGCGGCCGCCCATCGGCGTTTGCGCCTTCATCGTGCGGAAGGCCTGCTGGATGCAGAAGAACATGCCGGTCAGGTTGATGTCGACCACGCCCTGCCACTGCTCGGGCGTCCAGTCCTCGAACGGGCCCGGCGGGTTGCCCACGCCGGCGTTGTTGAACAGCAGGTCGACGCGGCCGAAGCGCTCGACAGTGGCAGCGAACAGCGCCTGCACCGAGCCGGCATTCGACACGTCGGTCGGCACGGCGAAGGCGCGCGCGCCAGCGCCCGACTCTTCCGCCACCTGTTCCAGCGGCTCCAGCCGGCGCCCCGCCAGCGCCACGCTCCATCCGTCGCCCAGCAGCGCCAGCGCCGCGGCGCGGCCGATGCCGGAACCGGCACCCGTGACGATGGCTATACGGCCCTTGTTGTCTTCAGCGCTCATGCTGTCTGTCTCTTTCTCTTTTCGGTTTGTCGATGGGATGGTTCGTACGGTGGACGGAGCGTCATCAGCGGCGCGGCTTGCGCCCCTTGCCCTTCATCTTGCTCGCGGCCTTCTTGACCGCCGACTTGAAGGCCTGCATCGCCGACTGGGCCCCGGCCGCGGCCGAGGTGGGGCGCTCCGCGCGCGGCTCGGCCTTGCCGGCTTCCGCCTTGTGGCGCGTGCTGCGCTTGGCCGAGGCCTTGACCGGAACGCCCGATGATGCGGCGCCCTTGTCCTTCATCGCGCGGGTCGTCAGTTCTTCGCCTTCGCGCACGAGGCGGAAGTCGATCTTTCGACCGTCCAGGTCGACGCGGCTCACCTGCACCCTCACCCGCGTGCCGATGGCATAGCGGATGCCTGTGCGCTCGCCGCGCAGCTCCTGGCGCATCTCGTCGAACTTGAAGTATTCGCCGCCGAGCTCGGTGATGTGCACCAGGCCCTCGACGTACATCGCATCGAGCGTGACGAAGATGCCGAAGGTGGTGGCCGCCGTGACCACGCCGCCGTACTCCTCTCCGAGGTGCTCGCGCATGTACTTGCACTTGAGCCAGGCCTCGACGTCGCGGCTTGCCTCGTCGGCACGACGTTCGTTGGCGCTGCAATGCAGGCCCGCGGCTTCCCATGCCAGCACTTCCTTGCTGGGCGCGACGGTCGCTTTCTGCGGCTTGGCCGTGGGTGCCTTCACGCGCGACGCGAGCCGCTTGGCCAGCTTGGCATGCGCTTCGCCGGGTGTGGGCAGCATGGGCAACTGGTAGCGCGTGTTACCCAGGATCGCCTTGATCACGCGGTGCACCAGCAGGTCGGGATAGCGACGGATCGGGCTCGTGAAGTGCGTGTAGGCCTCATAGGCCAAGCCGAAGTGGCCGCTGTTGATCGGCGTGTAGATCGCCTGCTGCATCGAGCGCAGCAGCATGGTGTGGATCTGCTGCGCGTCAGGGCGCTCCTTGGTGGCCTCCGCAATCGCCTGGAACTCGCCCGGCTTGGGGTCGTCGGTGATGCTCAGGCCCACGCCCATGGCCTTCAGGTAGCCGCGCAGGATTTCCTTTTTCTCGGGCGTGGGGCCTTCATGCACGCGATACAGGCCCGGGTGCTTGCCTTCGGCGATGAAGTCGGCGCTGCAGACGTTGGCCGCGAGCATCGCTTCCTCGATCAGGCGGTGCGCCTCGTTTCGCGTACGCGGCACGATCTTCTCGATGCGGCCGGCGTCGTCGCAGATGATCTGCGTCTCGGTGGTCTCGAAATCGACCGCACCACGCTTGCCGCGCTGCTTGAGCAGCGCCTTGTAGACGTCGGCGAGGTTCAGCAGGTCCTTGACGCGATCCTTGCGCTTCGCCGCTTCGGGGCCGCGCGTGTTGCCGAGGATGGCTGCCACCTCGGTGTAGGTGAAGCGCGCATGGCTGAACATCACGGCCGGGTAGAACTGGTAGGCGTAGATCTCGCCGTCGGCCGCCACCAGCATGTCGCACACCATGCACAGGCGCTCGACCTCGGGGTTCAGCGAACACAGGCCGTTCGACAGCTTCTCCGGCAGCATCGGGATCACGCGACGCGGGAAGTAGACGCTGGTGGCACGGTCGTAGGCGTCGATGTCGATGGCCGAGCCGGTCTGCACATAGGCGCTGACGTCGGCAATGGCCACCAGCAGGCGCCAGCCCTTGCCACGGCCCACCTTTGCGGGCTCGCAGTACACGGCGTCGTCGAAGTCGCGTGCGTCTTCGCCGTCGATGGTGACGAGCGGAATGTCGGTGAGGTCGACGCGCCCCTTCTTGTCGGCGGGACGGACCTTCTCGGGCAATGCCTTGGCTGCCGCCAGGCATTCCGCGGAAAACTCATGCGGCACGCCGTACTTGCGCACGGCGATCTCGATCTCCATGCCGGGGTCGTCGATCTCGCCCAGCACCTCCTTCACCCGGCCCACGGGCTGGCCAAACAGTGCCGGCGGCTCGGTGAGTTGCACGACCACGACCTGCCCCACCTTCGCGGGGCCGGTTGCCCCCTTGGGAATCAGGACGTCCTGGCCGTAGCGCTTGTCTTCCGGTGCGACGAGCCAGATGCCGCCTTCGTGCAACAGGCGGCCGATGATGGGCTGCTCGGGGCGCTCGACGATTTCCACCACGCGGCCCTCGGGGCGGCCGCGGCGGTCCTGGCGCACGATGCGCGCCTTGACGCGATCCTTGTGCAGCACCGCGCGCATCTCGTTCGGCGGCAGGAAGATGTCTGCTTCACCATCGTCGCGCTGCACGAAGCCGTGCCCGTCACGATGTCCCTGGACAGTTCCTTCGATTTCGTCCAGCAAGCCGCTGGAAGTAACATTATTTTTGATATGATCTCCTTCTTTCCTGAAATTCAAAACGCAGTTGCTTCTGCAACTACGTGGGCCCAGATGGCGGAATTGGTAGACGCACTAGTTTCAGGTACTAGCGAGTAACATCGTGGAGGTTCGAGTCCTCTTCTGGGCACCAAGTTTAAACAGACCTTTACCGGGTCAATCGATTCAAGCCACCGGCCTCCGGTGGCTTTTTTCATTGCCGATCGAATCCGCATCGAAAGGCCAGCGCAACCGGACAGGCAAGAGCCGGACAAGTGCCAAATTTTTTCCGCGCGACCCGTTTTTTCCAGGCCACCTCGACAAATTGTGTATACTCGCAGTCTTTGCTGAAAAGCAGAGTCAGCCCAGATGGCGGAATTGGTAGACGCACTAGTTTCAGGTACTAGCGAGTAACATCGTGGAGGTTCGAGTCCTCTTCTGGGCACCAAATCCGAATTGACCCCCGCCAGGTCATCCGAAAGAAGCCACCGGTCTCCGGTGGCTTTTTTCTTGTCCATCCGGATCGGCATCAGATGGGCAGTGCGATCAGGTCGTGGCCCTCGGCACCCACGATACGCGCGCGGGTGAACTCACCCACCTTCAGCGTCTTGCTGATCTTCTCGGGCGGCAGCAATCGAACGGTGCCGTCGATTTCCGGCGCATCGGCATACGTGCGCCCCACCCCGCCCTTGCGACCCATGCCTGGAGCCGAATCGACCAGCACCTGCATCGTCGAACCGATGCGCCTTTGGAGCTTGGCGATCGACACAGCCTCTGCAACCTCCATGAAGCGCGCCCGACGCGCCTCGCGCTCTGCCTCAGGCAGCATGCCCGGAATGTCGTTGGCAGTGGCGCCCTCGACGGGGCTGTAGGCGAAACAGCCAGCGCGATCGATCTCTGCCTCGCGAATGAAGTCGAGCAGGTGCTCGAATTCCTGCTCCGTCTCGCCAGGGAAGCCTGCGATGAAGGTGCTGCGAATCACGAGCTCCGGGCACACCTCGCGCCAACGCGCCAACCGCTCCAGGTTCTTCTCGCCGCTCGCCGGACGCTTCATTCGCTTCAACACATCGGGATGGCTGTGCTGCAAGGGCACATCAAGGTACGGCAACACCTGGCCGCTCGCCATCAAAGGAATGACCTCATCGACGCTCGGATACGGATACACGTAATGCAGGCGGACCCACGCACCGTACGGCTCGGCAATCTCGCCCAGCGTGCGCACCAGTTCGAGCATTCGAGTCTTGACCGGCTTGCCATCCCAGAATCCGGTGCGGTACTTCACGTCGACACCATAGGCCGAAGTGTCCTGACTGATCACCAACAGCTCTTTCACACCGCCTTCGAACAAGGCCTTGGCCTCGCTGAGTACGTCGCCCACCGGCCGCGACACAAGATCGCCGCGCATCGAAGGAATGATGCAGAAGGTGCAGCGATGATTGCAGCCCTCACTGATCTTCAGATAGGCATAGTGCCGCGGCGTCAGCTTGAGGCCGGCGACACCGAAAGTGTTCGGCACCAGATCGATGAAGGGGTCGTGCGGTTTTGGCAGGTTGGCGTGCACTGCATCCATGACCTCCTGCGTCGCGTGCGGGCCGGTCACGGCAAGCACGCTCGGATGCATCTGGCGCACCAGATTGCCACCCTGGTCGCCGGTCTTTGCACCAAGGCAACCGGTGACGATCACTCGGCCATTCTCGGCCAGCGCTTCGCCGATGGTGTCGAGGCTTTCTTTCACGGCGTCGTCGATGAAGCCGCAGGTATTGACGATAACCAGGTCGGCGCCTTCGAAGGTCTTGGCGGTTTGATAACCCTCGGCGCTCAGCTGGGTCAGGATCAATTCGGAATCGGTAAGGGCCTTGGGGCAGCCCAGGCTCACGAAGCCGACCTTGGGGGCGGTCGGCGCGGTCGTACGTTCGGGGGAGGCAACTTCGCTCATATGCCTCTATTGTCCCAGCTATCGGTGACGGCGGGGCATCCGCCGGATAGCCTTCGCTTCCGGAAGACCGCGTTGCACTCAGGGACGCTTGATGCCAAAGGCCCCCAGCACCTGCTCGGTGTTCTTCTGCATCTGCTCTTGCATCTGCAGGAAGACATTCTTCGATTGCTCGACGTAGCTGCCCATCAGCCCCTGCAGCATGGGCGACTGCATGGTCATGAAGCGCGACCACATCTCGGGCGTCAGGCCCTCGGCCTTTTCAGCGAGCTGCGCCTGCACCTCGGTCATGGCCTGGATGTTCTTCTCGAGATACGGCCCCATGTAGCCCTGCATCGCCTGTCCGTAGAACCGGATGATGTTGGCCAGCACCTGCTCGGTGAACATCGGCGCGCCGCCCGCCTCTTCCTCAAGGATGATCTGCAGCAGGATGCTGCGCGTCAGGTCGTCGCCGGTCTTGGCATCGCGCACCACGAACTGGGCACTCTGGATGACCAACTGCTTCACCTCGGTCAGCGTGATGTACGTGGATGTCTCCGTGTCGTAGAGCCTTCTGTTCGGGTACTTCTTGATCACACGCTGCACCGGCTTAGCCCCGGACTTCTTGCTCTGCACTGCGGACTCCTTCACATGGACGCCCATGTCATCGGATGATTCTAGGGAGCGGTTTTGCTGCGCCGCGACAAGGTTTACCCTGACCAGCCCGGACACTTTCCTCAATCCGCCGATGTCGCGTACTCCGCGCCACACGCCTGGCAACCCGCCACCTCCGGCCGCTCTTCAGCGGCCTCACGGAATCGCAGCGGGCTTTTCTGCCCATACACGACCCAGCAGCGTGGACAGTGCTCCTGGCCCACCGTCGGCAGATAAGCGCGGGCGCGCTGCTCGGCACGCTCTTCGGTCAGCGGCATGCCATGACGTTGGGCACGCACAACTTCGCGCGCCGCCATGGTGTCGGTGCGCCCGCTTTCGTAGTCGTTGATGCCGTAGACAGCACGCGCAAACTCGATGGGAGCCTGCTTTAGCAACGCGGCCAGGCGCCTGTCGGCATGAGCCCGATCAACGAATGTTGATCGCGTATTCATCAGATCGCTTATCAAGAAAAATGGAATGGAGTTGCAGAGCGACCAAGGTAGCACGAGAACATGGCTAGGGTCTTTGCTTGCATCATCACAAGGGGATGAATAACGCACCGGGGAACCCGGTGCATGCTCTGTTCAACTGAACCGGTGGTTGGCCGGGATTGAAACAGAAATTGGTAGGCGCGATTGGACTCGAACCAACGACCCCCACCATGTCAAGGTGGTGCTCTAACCAGCTGAGCTACGCGCCTAAGGATGTGTCCGAGAAGCAGCTATTGTAGCAGGAGAAATCGCGTTTTTCAGCGACGACGTGCAGATCGCACACCAATAACTGCAGTGACCATTCCAAGAACCTGCGTGAGACGCGCTGCATCCGCGATCTCGACAGTGAACGTCATCCATGCAGTGCCCTTGATCGACTGCGTCTGCACGCCGATCACATTCATTTTCTCGCGCGCGAACACATCGGAGATATCGCGCAGCAGGCCCTGGCGATCGGCCGCCTCGACGGCCACGTCCACCGCATACACAGGCGCGTCGGCTCCCTTCTTCGCAACGCCCCACTCCACATCGATGACGCGCTCGCCATCCTTCGCGGCCATTGTGCGAAAGTTGCTGCAGTCACTGCGGTGCACGCTGACGCCATGGCCTCGCGTGACGAAGCCGCGAATGGCATCGGGCGGCGCCGGCTTGCAGCACTTGGCAAGCTGCGTCATCAGCGACGACACCCCCACCACGAGCACGCCGCCCTTGCCCGACTTCTCGCTGCCGCGCGCCTTCTTGATGAGCACACCATCGTCGGGGCCCGGTGCGGGCTCCGGCGGACGCAGCAGCGTCTCGATGTTGCGCAGCGAGAACTCGTCCTTGCCCACCACTTCGAACAGATGGTCCGCCGACTTGAAGCCGAGCTGCGAGGCCAGGTCTTCGAGCCGCACCGCCGTCTTGCCCTCGCGCTGCAGCAGCTTCTCGACCGCCTCGCGCCCGCGCGCCACGGTCTCGTGCGTGATCTGCGCGTTGAACCACGCGCGCACTTTCGCGCGCGCACGATGGCTGGCCAGATAGCCCAGCTCCGCATTGAGCCAGTCGCGCGAAGGCCCGCCTTCCTTGGCCGCGATGATCTCGACCGTCTGCCCGTTCGACAGCGGCGTGTTCAGCGGCACCATCGCACCGTCGACACGCGCCCCGCGGCAGCGATGGCCCAGCGTGGTGTGCACCGTATAGGCAAAGTCGACTGGCGTAGCGCCCTGCGGCAACTCGACGATCGCTGCGTCCGGCGTCAGCACGTAGATGCGGTCGTCGAACAGCCCCTGCCCCTGCAGGCCGCCCGAAAGATCGCGCTCCCACGCCAGCAGTTGCCGCAGCACCGCGATCTTCGCGTCGTATTCGCCGCTGGCCCACACGCCCGCGTAGCCTTTATGGCCCGCTTCCTTGTAAGCCCAGTGCGCCGCCACGCCGTGCTCGGCGTGATCGTGCATCTCCTCGGTGCGAATCTGGATCTCGATCGGCTTGCCCGCCTTGCCGTCCACCAGCTCACGCACCACCGTGTGCAGCGACTGATACCCGTTGGGCTTCGGCCGCGCGATGTAGTCGTCGAACTCCTCGTCGATGGGCTGGAAGTGCGAATGCACCCACGCGAGCGCGGCGTAGCAATCCTTGACGTCGGGCACCACCACGCGCAGCGCGAGGATGTCGAAGACCTGCTCGAAGTCGAGCGACTTGCCACGCATCTTCTTCACGATGCTGTAGATGTTCTTGGGCCGCCCCTGCACCACGGCCTTGACGCCCTCGGCCTGCAACTCGCGTTCGAGCTGCGAGCGCAGTTGCTCGACGTGTCCTTCGCGCTCGATGCGCTTCTCGTCGAGCAGGCGCGCGATCAGCTTGTAGGTTTCGGGCTCGAGGAAGCGGAACGACAGATCCTCGATTTCCCACTTCACCTGCCAGATACCCAGCCGGTTGGCCAGCGGCGCGAACACCTGCAGCGACTCTCGCGCCACGCCTTCGGGCGCCGGCTGCTTGCTCGCAGCCGCATGCCTCAGCGTCTGCAGGCGCGATGCCAGCCGCAGCATCACCACGCGCAGGTCGCGCGAGAACGCAAGCAGCATCTTGCGCACGTTCTCGGTCTGCGCACCGGCGCCTTCGCTGTGATGCCCCTGCGAGGCCGAGCGCGCCTGCTCCTGCACACGCACGAGCTTGGTCGTCTCGACCGCGAGCGCCGCGAAGTTGTCGCCGAACACCTTGGCGATCACTTCCTGCGGGCGGTTCAGGTGCTGGCATGAATAGACTAGGTAGCTCGCAGCCTGCATGGCCTCGGAACCGCCCATCTTCGCGACGATGGCGGCCACCGCGTCTGCGTGCGCGAGCGTGTTCTCGCCGGTGTCGAGCTTCTCGTCGGCGATCAGAGGCTCGGCGAAGGCACGCGCGCGCGCCAGCATGTTCTCCATCACCGGCGTGCGCTCGGCCGTTGCCGCGGACAGCGGATAGTCGACCATCATCGCGTCGGACGCGGATGTCGTCTGGAGACTCGAAGAATCGCGCTTCACGCTTCGCTCACTCAATCGCTCGATCAGTCGAAAAGGAAGTTGGTGACGGCGGCGATCTGTGCGGGGTCGACGAAGGTCGGCGCATGGCCCACGCCCTCGAACTCGACCAAGGTGGCACGCGGGCCGCGCTGCGTCATGGCCAGGGCCGTTTCGCGCGACAACAGATCCGACTCGGCACCGCGCGTCAGCAGCGTGCGCGCCGTGATGGCGTCGTACAGGCTCCACATGATCGCGCCGCCCTGCGCCGCGGCCTCGGGCGTGATGGCGCGAAGCGCCACGCCGATGGCCGGGTCGTAGTGAAGCAGCCAGGAGCCATCTTCACCGCCGTTCGCCTCCATCTTTGCAGAGCCGTCGGCAGTGCGCTGCGAGGCAGGCACGACCATGTGCCGCGACAGCGCCAGCCACTGGGCCGGTGTATGGGGGCCGAAGGTGGTCGACAACGCCCACATGGCATCGGCCGCCGCCTGCACGCTCTTGAAGCTGCCGTTCTTGCCGACATAGGCACCGATGCGCTGCAATGCGACCGGCTCGATCGTCGGGCCGACATCGTTCGCGACGAAGCGACGAATGGAGCGGGCCAGCGGCAACTCCTTGTGCCCCGCCAGCACGAAACCGATCAGCCCGCCCATGCTGGTGCCTAGGTAGTCGAGCGTGTCGATGGCCTGTTCGCGCTGCAGTTGCGCAATCAGCGCAACCATGTCGGCCGCGTACACCGGCACCTGATAAAGAGACGGATCGCGCAACCAGTCGCTGCGCCCGCGGCCCGCCACATCGGGGCAGACCACGCGCACCTTGCCGCCGGTGCGCTCGACGACGGCCTGCGCCAGCAGATCGAAATCGCGGCCCTGCCGGGTCAGCCCGTGCACGCAGATCACGACGTGTGCGCTGCCCGCGTCGCCCCATTGCCAATAAGCCATGCGATGGCCGCCTTGGGCGTCATCGCACGCCACGTAATGAAGCGTCGGTTCGGTCATGGAAACGATGTTGTTCTGGTGCGGATAATTGTCTCGTCGCATCCTAATTCATCCGGAGATTGATCTTCATGCTCAAAGGCAAAACCGCGCTTGTCACGGGGTCCACCAGTGGCATTGGCCTCGCCATCGCCAAGGCTCTCGCCCAACAGGGAGCAAACATCGTGCTCAACGGCTTCGGGGACGCCGAAGCACCCAAGGCCGAGATCGCGGCGCTCGGCGTGCGCGCCGAGTACCACGGCGCCGACATGAGCAAGCCCGACCAGATCGAGGACATGATGAAGTTCGCCGCGTCGAAGTTCGGCCGCGTCGACATCCTCGTCAACAACGCCGGCATCCAGCACGTGGCCAAGGTGGAAGACTTCCCCGTCGAACGCTGGGACGCCATCATCGCGATCAACCTCAACAGCGCGTTCCATACGACGCGCCTGGCGATCCCCGCGATGCGCGAGGCCAATTGGGGCCGCGTCATCAACATCGCGTCGGCGCACGGCCTCGTGGCTTCGGCGCAGAAGTCGGCCTATGTGGCGGCCAAGCACGGCGTCGTCGGCCTGACCAAGGCGGTCGCGCTCGAAACCGCGACCACCGGCGTCACGGTCAATGCCATCTGCCCGGGCTGGGTGCTGACCGCACTGGTACAGAAGCAGATCGACGACCGCGCGGCACGCGAAGGCATCACGGTCGCACAGGCGCAGAACGACCTGCTGGGTGAAAAGCAGCCTTCGCTGCAGTTCACCACCGTCGAGCAACTGGGCGGACTGGCCGTCTTCCTGTGCTCGCCGGCGGCCGACCAGGTCCGTGGCCAGGCCTGGGCCATGGACGGCGGCTGGACTGCCCAGTAATGGGTAGCCCGCCGGTACGCGCCTCTCTTATTTGAGCTGCACCGAGCCCGAGACGTTGACCATCACGCTGGTCTTGCCGGCCTCGACCGGCACGGCCGAATCGGCGGACGAGAACGACTTGGCCTGCACCGCCATCATGCGCGGGCGGATCGGGCCGTTGTCGTTCGCATTCACCGACACCTCGCGCAGTGTGTAGCCGCTGAAGCCGAAGCCCTTGGCGAGCTCGTCGGCCTTCTGCTTGAAGTTCTGGATGGCGATGGTCTGCGCCTCGGTCTCGGTCTTGGCCCGCTGTTCGCGGCTCAAGCCGAAGCCCACGTTGCCGACGCTGAGCGTGGTGATGCGCCCGGCCGTCTGCGTGATGCGCGGGAAGTCGCGGCCCTCGAGCACCAGCTCGGTCGAGCCCTGCCAGCCGTTGATCTTGCCGTCCTTGGTGTAGCGCGGCGACAGGCTGAAGTTTCCGGTGCGCACGTCGAGTTGGCCGGCCTGGGCGCTCTTCTTCGCTTCGGCCAGCGCGGCGTCGAGCGCTGCCTTCAGTTGCGTCTGCACGGTGGCCGCGTCATTCGCGTCGCGGGTGGTCACGAG
The DNA here is from genome assembly GCF_003952185.1 of Variovorax sp. 679. Lineage (GTDB taxonomy): Bacteria > Pseudomonadota > Gammaproteobacteria > Burkholderiales > Burkholderiaceae_C > Variovorax. The sequence continues at coordinate 60,376 of NZ_RXFS01000010.1, forward strand.
CGTCATGCTCAGCATGTCCTGCTGGACTTCGACCGCACCCGATGCCATGAGCTGCAGCACGTTCTGGGGCGCCGGCGCAGCGGCGTTCTGGGCCAGTGCGGTGCCGGCAGCAGCCAGGGCAGTGCAGGCCGCGAGCAGTTTGATTTTTTTCTTCAAGGCGAATCTCCCGATGTTGGTATGAAAGGACTTGGCCTGCGCCCGCAGGCCGGCTCATCAGCGCTGCGCTGCGTCAGCGGCGCTGGCTGGACGGCGCGATGGGCAACGGGCGGGCCGCAGCCGGCGGCACCGGCACGATCCGCTCGGCCGGCTGCGATTCTGCCGAATTGAGCAAAGCACCCGTGGCGGGCGGGGTCCATTGGCCGCGAACCTGCTGTCGCAACTCGAACAGCTCGGCGGGCGTGAGGCGCCGCCCGGCAATGGCCTCTCCGCGGCGGACCTCCTCGCGCTGTGCGGCCCGGTGCGCCGCCACGGCGTCTCGTACTTCGCTGCGACGCGTTTCGCCCACCCTGAAAAAATCGCCGGACATCGCCAGCGAGGACCCGCAGGCGAAAACAAGGATGAACGGCAAGGCGGATGTAGGACGTCTCATTGATCGGAAGTCGGCAGGAAGCGCGACTTTGCCACCTCCCGGCTAACGTCGGATGACCAGACCGCGAGCGTCCGCAAGTTTTGTAACTTAGTGTCAAACCATAAGTAAATCCGGCTCAACGACCCCTCAACGCCTTCAGAATCGGCCCTGTTACAAATTCAACGTTGTAGAAATGACTCAAGTTCCCGCTCGCACCGACAAGATCGTGATCGTCGACGACGACGCCCGCATCCGCGACCTGCTGCGCCGCTACCTGACGCAAGAAGGATTCGAAGTGATCGTGGCCGAGGACGGCAAGGCGCTCAACCGCATCCTGTTGCGCGACACGGTCGACCTGATCGTGCTCGACCTGATGATGCCCGGCGAAGACGGCCTCTCCGTCTGCCGCCGCCTTCGTGCCGCCAACGACCGCACGCCGATCATCATGCTCACCGCCAAGGGTGAGGACGTGGACCGCATCGTCGGTCTCGAAGTCGGCGCCGACGACTACCTCGGCAAGCCTTTCAACCCGCGCGAACTGCTGGCCCGCGTCCATGCCGTTCTCCGCCGCCGTCCGCCGCTCGAGGCGCCGGGCGCCCCCTCCACCGAGAACGAGACCGTCACCTTCGGCCCGTTCGCATTCGACCTCGGCTCGCGCACCCTGAAGAAGGATGGCGAAGAACTCTCGCTGACCACCGGCGAGTTCGCGATGCTGAAGGCGCTGGTGCGCCATCCGCGTCAACCGCTGTCGCGCGAGAAGCTGGCACAGCTGGCGCGCGGCCGCGAGTTCGAGCCCTTCGACCGCAGCCTGGACGTGCAGATCTCGCGCCTGCGCAAGCTGGTCGAGTCCGACGCCGCTGCGCCGCGCTACATCCAGACCGTCTGGGGCGTGGGCTACGTGTTCGTGCCGGACGGCACGGCCTGACGCCACGTTGACAGGTGGCCGTCGGCCAAACCACCGGACCAGGCTCTGCCCAGGAGGACGGCGCGCAGGTCACGATGCCGAGCCCGCTCGAAGCGAGCGCGCAACGTGACCGCCGCCCCGGCCTCAAGCTGGGCTTCAGCCTTTTCTGGCGCACCTTCTTCCTGCTCGCTTTGCTGCTGATCGGCTGCACGGTCGCCTGGCTGCAGACCTTCCGTTCGCTCGAATACGAGCCACGCGCCATTCAAACGGCGCACCAGATCGCCTCGCTCGTGAACCTCACGCGCGCGGCGCTGGTGTATTCCGACGCCATCACCCGGGTGTCGCTGATCAAGACGCTGGCCGACCAGGAAGGCGTGCGCATCCTGCCGCGCGAACCCAACGACCGCTTCCAGCCCTACACCAGCGGCGCGCTCGACCTGCGCGTGACCGAGGAGCTGATCGACCAGCTCGGCGAAGGCACCACGGTTGCAAGCCGGGTGAACGACGAGGCCGGCCTGTGGATCGGCTTCACCATCGAGAGCGACACCTACTGGCTGCTGCTCGACCCGACGCGCTTCAGCCGCGTGGGCGGGCGAACCTGGCTGGTGTGGCTGAGCACCGCCATGGCGCTGTCGCTGGCCGGCGCGGCATTGATCACCCGGCTCATCAACCTGCCGCTCAAGCAGCTGTCGCGCGCGACCATGCAGGTGCGCGAGGGTGAATACGAGGCGCACCGGCTCGACGAGCGCGCCCGCACCAACGAAATTCGTGCGGTCAACATCGGCTTCAACCGCATGGCCGACCAGCTCGCCAAGATCGAGCAGGACCGCGCCATCATGCTGGCCGGCATCTCGCACGACCTGCGCACGCCGCTGGCCCGATTGCGGCTCGAAACCGAGATGAGCGTGGCCGACGAGGACGCGCGCGACCACATGGCCGCCGACATCGCCCAGCTCGACGCGATCATCGACAAGTTCCTCGACTACGCCCGCCCCGACCACGTCGACCCCAAGCCGGTGCTGCTGCGTGACGTGGTCGACGCCTGCACCTACGCCGTGCAGGACTACGAGGAGATGAACATCAAGGTCGAGGTGCCGCCCGACCTGCGCGTGATGGGCGACGAGGTCGAGCTCACGCGCGTCATTTCCAACCTGGTCGAGAACGCGCGGCGCTACGGCAAGACGCCTTCCACGGGCGTGGCCGACGTGACGATCCAGGCGCAGGCCAACAACGACGCGGTGTTGATCAAGGTGCGCGACCACGGCGCGGGCGTCGAGCCCGCCCTGCTCGCCCAGTTGACCAAGCCCTTCTTCCGCGGCGATGCGGCGCGCACCTCGGCCGCAGGCGCGGGGCTGGGCCTGTCGATCGTTGCGAAGAACATCGAGCGCATGGGCGGCACCTTCGCGCTGACGAGCACGCCAGGGCGCGGCCTGGCTGCGCACATCCGCATGCCCCGTGCGATGCCCCCCGGCGCCAGGCCGGGCGAGCCGCAGGGCAGCGGCGCCAAGAAGCCGGCCTGAGCGCCGGCCGCTTCCTTCTCTACTTATTTGTGGAGAAGAACGGCCGCGCGGGCTTCCATCGCGCGGCCCTCGCCCACCGGGCCCAGCTTCTCGGCCGTCTTGGCCTTCACATTCACCTGTTCCAGTGCCACGCCCAGCGTGTCGGCGATGCGCTGGCACATGAGCGGGATGTGCGGCGCGAGCTTGGGCGCCTGCGCGATCACGGTGCTGTCGACGTTGCCGATCTCCCAGCCAGCCGCGCGCACCCTGCGCGCCGCCTCGGCCAGCAGCACCGCCGAATCGGCACCGCGAAACTGCGGATCGGTGTCCGGAAAGTGCCGCCCGATGTCGCCGAGCCCCGCGCCGCCCAGCAGCGCGTCGGTGATGGCGTGCAGCAGCACGTCGGCATCAGAGTGGCCCAGCAGCCCGGTGGTGTGCGGCACCTCGACGCCGCCCAGGATCAGCTTGCGCCCCGCCACCAGCTGATGCACGTCCCAGCCTTCGCCGATGCGGATATTGAAAGCGCCGGTCATGCCAGACCCTTCCTGCGGCCCAGCAGAACCGCTTCGGCCAGGGCGAAGTCTTCGGGAAAGGTCACCTTGAAATTCTGGGCGCTGCTCGGCACCAGCAGCGGCGACAGGCCGATGGCCTCGATGGCGCTGGCCTCGTCGGTCACGGCGTCTCCGGTGCGCTCCAGCGCATCGAGCAGCATGCCGATACGGAACATCTGGGGCGTCTGCGCCAGCCATTTGTCGGCGCGAGACAGGGTCTGGGCCACGCGGCTTTCGGCGGTGGACGACTTCAGCGTATCGGCCAGCCGCTGCGCCAGCAGGCCGCCGACGGCGTCGTGCTCGCAGGCGGCGATCAGCGCCTCGATCTGGCTGGAGCTGACCAGGCAGCGCGCCGCGTCGTGCACCAGTACCCAGTCGTGCGCGCCCGCGCCCTTCTGCCTCAGCGCCACCAGTCCGTTGCGCACCGTGGCCGCCCGGGTCACGCCGCCAACGCGCAGCAGGTATTCGTTCTCCGAGGGAAAGCGCGGTAGCACCGCATCCACGTCCCGGTCGTCCGGCGACACCACCAGCGCCAGCCCGGCGAAGCGCCCCGCCAGTGCGCGGAAGGCCTCCAGCGTGTGGGCCACCATCGGCAGCCCGGCCAGGCGCCGGTACTGCTTGGGCTGCGTGGACTGCGCATGCCCCGCGCGGTGGCCGGAGCCGGCGCACGGGATCAGCACGAATAGTCGGGAAGAGGACATGAGGGCCCTGCGTCGGCTGCGGCCGACAAGCGGATAAAGGGCCGCCATTCTAGAATTGCCCGCTACGCACACCCCTCGCCAGCCGGCGCGGGGTGTTGTGCATTTCCATCAAGCGTTCCATGGACCTCCCCCACCTCACGGCGGGCAAGCGTTTCACGCTGCCGCGTCCCCCGTTGTCGGCCGATGCACTGCTGCTGGCGCAGCTGGCCATGCGCGAGAAAGCAGCCGGACGCGCCACCGCGATGTTCACGGCCGACGCCAACGACGCCCAGCGCCTGATCGACGAGATCGCCTTCTTCGCGCCCGACCTGCGCTGCGCCCTGTTCCCCGACTGGGAGACGCTGCCCTACGACAGCTTCTCGCCCCACCAGGACCTGATCAGCGAGCGCCTGGCCACCCTCTGGCGCATCAGCCAGAAGGAGGCCGACGTGGTGCTGGTGCCCGCCACCACTGCGCTCTACCGGCTGGCGCCGCCGTCCTTCCTGGCCGGCTACACCTTCCAGTTCAAGGCCAAGCAGAAGCTGGAAGAGTCGAAGCTCAAGGCCCAGCTCACGCTGGCCGGCTACACCCACGTGACTCAGGTGGTGAGCCCCGGCGAATACGCGGTGCGCGGCGGCCTGATCGACCTGTTCCCGATGGGTTCGCCCGTGCCCTTCCGCGTCGACCTGTTCGACGACGAGATCGACAGCATCCGCACCTTCGACCCCGACACCCAGCGCAGCCTCTACCCCGTGCCCGAGGTGCGGCTGCTGCCGGGCCGCGAGTTCCCGATGGACGACGACGCGCGCGGGCGCTTCCGCAGCCGCTGGCGCGAGCTGCTCGAAGGCGACCCGACCAAGAGCCGCATCTACAAGGACATGGGCAACGGCGTGGCCACCGCCGGCATCGAGTACTACCTGCCGCTGTTCTTCGACGAGACGGCCACGGTTTTCGACTACCTCGGCCCTGACGCCACCGTGGTGCTGCACGGCGACCTCGAACCCGCCTTCCAGCATTTCTGGCAGGACACGAACGAGCGCTACCGGCTGGTGCGCGGCGACCCCGAACGCCCGGCCCTGCCACCCGAGGCGCTCTTCCTGAACGCCGAGCAGTTCTACCAGCGCGCCAAGCCCCACGCGCAGCTCGCCATACGGGGCGACGTGACCACCGATGCGCCGTACGCCGAGTTCGACAGGCTGCCGCCCTTCGCCGTGGTGCGCGGCGCCGAAGACCCGCTGGTCGGCCTGAAAGCGCACATCGCGAAGACACCGCACCGCGTGCTGCTGATCGCCGAGAGCGACGGCCGCCGCGAGAGCCTGCTCGACTTCCTGCGCGCCAGCGGCGTGAGCCCGCCGGCCTTCGATTCGCTGGCCGAGTTCGAAGCCTCCGCCGACGAGAAGACCGGTATCGCCACCGCCGCGCTGGCCTCGGGCTTCGCGTGGCGCGAGCAAGGCATCGACTTCGTCACCGAGACCGAGCTGTTCGCCACCGCGCCCACCACGCGCCGGCGCAACAAGAAACAGGAACAGGTCAGCGACGTCGAGGCGCTCATCAAGGACCTGTCGGAGCTCAACGTGGGCGATCCGGTGGTTCACAGCGCGCACGGCATCGGGCGCTACCGCGGCCTGATCCACATGGACCTGGGCCAGGGCAACGGCCCCGACGGCAAGCCGCTGCTGCAGGAAATGCTGCACCTGGAGTACGCCGACAAGGCCACGCTCTACGTGCCCGTCTCGCAGCTGCACCAGATCAGCCGCTACACCGGCGTCAGTGCCGACGAGGCCCCGCTGCACAAGCTGGGCTCCGGCCAATGGGAAAAGGCCAAGCGCAAGGCTGCCGAACAGGTGCGCGACTCGGCCGCCGAGCTGCTCAACATCTACGCCCGCCGGGCCGCGCGCGAAGGCCATGCCTTCCGCTACTCGCCGGCCGATTACGAGGTGTTCGCCAACGACTTCGGCTTCCAGGAAACCGCCGACCAGAAGGCCGCGATCCACGCCGTGGTGCAGGACATGATCTCGCCCCAACCCATGGACCGCCTCGTGTGCGGCGACGTGGGCTTCGGCAAGACCGAGGTGGCGCTGCGCGCCGCCTTCATTGCCGTCACCGGCGGCAAGCAGGTCGCCTTCCTCGCGCCGACCACGCTGCTGGCCGAGCAGCACTACCAGACGCTGGTCGACCGCTTCGCCAAATGGCCGGTGAAGGTGGCCGAGATGAGCCGCTTCCGCTCGGCCAAGGAAATCACCGCCGCCGCCAAGGGACTGGCCGAGGGCCAGGTCGACATCGTGGTCGGCACGCACAAGCTGCTCTCGCAGTCGGTCAAGTTCAAGAACCTGGGCCTGCTCATCATCGACGAGGAGCACCGCTTCGGCGTGCGCCACAAGGAGGCGATGAAGGCCATGCGCGCCGAGGTCGACGTGCTCACGCTCACCGCCACGCCGATTCCGCGCACGCTGGGCATGGCGCTCGAAGGCCTGCGCGACCTGAGCGTGATCGCCACCGCGCCGCAGCGGCGCCTGGCCATCAAGACCTTCGTGCGCAACGAGGGCACCGGCGTGATCCGCGAAGCCGTGCTGCGCGAGCTCAAGCGCGGCGGGCAGGTCTACTTCCTGCACAACGAGGTCGAGACCATCGAGAACCGCCGGCAGAAGCTGGAAGAGATCCTTCCCGAGGCCCGCATCGCCGTGGCCCACGGCCAGATGCCCGAGCGCGAGCTGGAGCGCGTGATGCGCGACTTCGTGGCGCAGCGCTACAACCTGCTGCTGTGCTCGACCATCATCGAGACCGGCATCGACGTGCCGACCGCCAACACCATCGTGATGAGCCGCGCCGACAAGTTCGGCCTGGCGCAGCTGCACCAGCTGCGCGGCCGCGTCGGGCGCTCTCACCACCAAGCCTATGCCTACCTCATGGTGCCCGACACCGAGGGCCTGACCAAGCAGGCGGCGCAGCGGCTCGACGCCATCCAGCAGATGGAAGAACTGGGCTCCGGCTTCTACCTCGCCATGCACGACCTGGAGATTCGCGGCACCGGCGAGGTGCTGGGCGAGAACCAGAGCGGCAACATGATGGAAATCGGCTTCCAGCTCTACAACGAGATGCTCAGCGAGGCGGTTCGCGCGCTCAAGGCCGGGCAGGAGCCCGACCTGCTGTCGCCGCTGTCGGTCACGACCGAGATCAACCTGCACGCCCCCGCCCTGCTGCCCGACGACTACTGCGGCGACGTGCACCTGCGGCTATCGTTCTACAAGAAGCTGGCCACGGCGAAGACGCCCGACCAGATCGACACGCTGCTGGAAGAAATCGTCGACCGCTTCGGCAAGCTGCCGCCCCAGGCGCAGACGCTCATCGACACCCACCGCCTGCGCGTGCTCGCGCGGCCCTATGGCGTGGTGAAGGTCGACGCTGCGCCGGGCATCATCAACATCACCTTCAAGAAAGATCCGCCGGTCGATGGCATGGCCATCATCCAGCTGATCCAGAAGAACAAGCACATCAAGCTCGCGGGCAACGAGAAGCTGCGCATCGAGCGTGAGCTGAAGGAACCCAAGGATCGGGCCCAGATGGTGCGCGACGTGCTGCGCAGCCTGGGCCAACCCACAGTCAAGGAAACCGTCACCGCATGAGCGCTACTGAAATCTCCCCCGGCCTCGTCATCCAGCGCGTGAAGCCGCCGCTGAAGCTCGCCGACTTCAAACTGATCGCCTTCGACATGGACTCGACGCTGATCAACATCGAATGCATCGACGAGATCGCCGATGCCGTCGGCAAGAAGGCCGAAGTCGCCGCCATCACCGAAGCCACCATGCGCGGCGAGATCAAGGACTTCAAGGAAAGCCTGCGCCGCCGCGTGGCGTTGCTCAAAGGCGTGCCGGTCGAGGCGCTGCAACAGGTGTACGACGAGCGCCTGAAGCTCAACCCCGGCGCGAGCGAGCTGGTGGCCGCATGCAAGGCGGCCGGCCTCAAGGTGCTGCTGGTGTCGGGCGGCTTCACCTTCTTCGCGAACCGCGTGAAGGACCGGCTGGGCATCGACTTCGCGCGCTCCAACCTGCTCGACGAGGCCGGCGGCAAGCTCACGGGCGAGGTGGTCACACAGAGCTGGGGCGACATCTGCGACGGCGCCGAGAAGCGCCGCACGCTGCTCGAGGTGGCCTCGCTGATGGGCATCTCGCCGCAGGAAACCATCGCCGTGGGCGACGGCGCCAACGACCTGCCGATGATGGGCGAGGCCGGCCTTTCCGTCGCGTACCACGCCAAGCCGAAGGTTCGCGAGCAGGCCATGGTGGCCATCAACGAAGGCGGCCTTGACCGCGTGCTGGAAATACTGAAATGACCGACACCGCCCCGCTCTACCGTGCCGACGCGCTCAGGGACTACGCCAGTGCCTTGCTGCAGAAGGCCGGGCTCGCACCGTCGAAGGCCGACAGCGTGGCCCGCACGCTGGTCGAAGGCGACCTGCTGGGCCACGACACGCACGGCCTGGCCCTGCTGGCGGGGTACGTGAAGGAACTCGAATCCGGAGGAATGACGCGCGACGGCGCCCCCGAGGTGCTGTCCGACCGCCCCGCCGCCGTGCTGTGGGACGGCAAGCGCCTGCCCGGCCCCTGGCTCATGGACCAGGGCATGGACCTGCTCGTGCCGCGCGCCCGCGAGCTGGGCACGGCCTCGCTGGTCATCCGCCGCAGCCATCACATCGCCTGCCTTGCCGTCTACATGCTGCGCGCGCTGCAGGAAGACATGCTGATGCTGCTGGCCTGCTCCGACCCCAATGCCGCCAGCGTCGCGCCCTTCGGCGGCACACAGGCGGTGTTCACGCCGAACCCGCTGGCCATGGGCTTTCCGCTGTCGCAAGGCGGCGTGATGGTCGACATTTCGGCCTCCATCACCACCAACGGCATGAGCAACCGCAAGCGCGCGGCAGGCGAGACCTTCGCCGAGGAGTGGCTGATCGACGCCGCCGGCAAGCCGTCGAACGACCCGCAGGTGCTGTTCGACCAGCCGCCCGGCACGCTGTTGCCGGTCGGCGGACTGAGCCACGGGCACAAGGGCTACGGCATGGCACTGCTGGTGGAAACGCTCACGGCCGGCCTCGCGGGCCACGGCCGGGCCGACCCGCGCGAGGGCTGGGGCGCGACGGTGCACATCACGCTGCACGACCTGAACGCCTTCGGCGGCAAGGACGCCTTCCTGCGCCAGATGGACCATGTGGCGGCAGAGTGCCGCGGCAACGTGCCCATCGACCCGGCGAAGCCTGTGCGGCTGCCGGGCGAAGGCGGATTGAAGCGTCGGGAAGTTCAGTCGAAGGACGGGGTGCTGCTGCACCCGTCGATTGCGCGCTCGCTGCAGGATGCGGAGCAGCGCCACGGCCTGCGGCTGGCGCAGGCGCTGGTCTGAGCGAGGGTCAGTCTTCGGCGTCGGGCGACGCCGCTTCTTCGCCCGCGGGGCGCGGCTTGCGCTTGGCCGGCCTTGCCAGGATCTCGATGTAGAACTGCTTGCCGGCCTCTTTCACCACGCCGTCGATCAGGCCGGTGATGGCGGAAAGGTGAACGACTTCGGCCGATTCCTGCGACGCGCCGAACCTGCAGTCGAAGTCCCAGAAGTCGGCGCCTTCGGGCAATGCGCGCCGCCGTTCGCGCTTGATGTACTTGCGGATCTCGTGCTTGATGGCTTCGAGTAGACGGTCGGGGTGCTTGCCCTCGACCTGAAGCTGGAAGGTTTTTCTCATGGGTGATCGTAACCAATGTGGGATGGGCACCGAACTTGCTGGCTACCATGGCCGCCGGGCCCATTCCGCGGCGACCACGCCGAGTCATCCATGCTGACCTTTTTTCATCCGGAACAACTGTTGCACCACCCGCGCAGCTACCTGTCGCGCGGGCAGATGCGCACCCCGCAGGAAGTCCCCGAGCGCGCGCTGCGGCTCGTCGAAGCCGTGCGTTCGCTGGGCTTCGAGCTGCGGACGCCGGCCGATGCCGGCATGGCGCCCCTTTCCGCCGTGCACGGCGACGACTACCTGCGCTTCCTCGAGGAAGCCCATGCCGAATGGAAGCAGATGCCCTCCGACTGGGGCGACGAGGTGATGTCGAACATCTTCGTGCGCGAGCCCAACCGCCTGCGCGGCATCCTCGCCAAGGCGGCACGCTACCTGGCCGACGGCAGCTGCCCGGTCGGGGCCCAGACCTGGCGCTCGGCGTACTGGTCGGCCCAGAGCGCGGTGGCCGGCGCGGCAGCCATCACCGAAGGCGCCCGCGCGGCCTATGCGCTGTGCCGCCCTCCCGGCCACCATGCGCGCGTCGATGCCGCCGGCGGCTTCTGCTACCTCAACAACGCCGCCATCGCCGCCCAGGCGCTGCGCGGGCGCTTTGCCCGCGTGGCTGTGCTCGACACCGACATGCACCATGGCCAGGGCGTGCAGGAGATCTTCTATGGCCGCGGCGACGTGATGTACGTCTCGATCCACGGCGACCCGACCAATTTCTACCCGGCGGTGGCCGGCTACGAGGACGAGCGCGGGGCCGATGAGGGCGAAGGCTTCAACGTCAATTTCCCGATGCCGCACGGCGCACCGGAATCAGTCTTCTTCGAGCGGCTCGACGACGCGACGCAAGCGCTGCGCCGCTTCGCGCCCGACGCGCTGGTCCTGGCGCTGGGCTTCGACATCTACAAGGACGATCCGCAGTCGCAGGTCGCGGTGACGACCGAGGGCTTCGGACGGCTGGGCAAGGCCATCGGCGCGCTCGGCCTGCCGACGCTGATCGTCCAGGAAGGCGGCTATCACCTCGAGAGCCTGGAAGCCAACGCACGGTCGTTCTTCGGAGGATTCGCAACTGCAGCGTGATGGTCATGCCAGCGACCGGCGCCGCGCTGTGTACAGTCGGCGCTTCGAACGAAAGCAGGTGAAGACGACATGGCGCGCGCAAACGACTGGGCAAGCAAGGTGATGGCATTGATCAACGGAGGCAATCCCACCGCCGCCATCGCGCAGATCAAGGTCGCGCCCTCGGTCAAGGACCTGAAGGCGCTGCAGACCATCATGACGCTCTCGAAGATGAAAGGCCGCTATCCGAACGTGGATGCGGCCATCTCAGACAACCTGGACCTGCTCGCGGCGCCCAGGCTGCACCGGTCCCCCTGATCGACAGCGTCTTTTACAGCGCCTGGCCGAGGCGCTTCACGCCCTCTTCGATCTTCGCCACGTCGGCCGTCGCGAAGCTCAGGCGCAGCGTGGCCACGTCGGGCTTCTCGGCGAAGAACGGCGCGCCGGGCACGAAGGCCACGAGCTTCTCGATGGCGCGCTTCGCCAGCTCGTTCGCATCGGCCAGCTTGCCGTTGGCGCCCGTGAGGCGTGCCCAGAAGAACAGGCCGCCGTTGGGCTGGGTGAAGCTCACCGCATCGCCCAGCTCGCGCTTGAGCGCCGCGCCCATGGCCTGCGCACGCTGGCCGTACACCTCACGCACATGCGCCAGGGTTGCGGGCATGCGGCCGCTCTTGAGGTACTGGGCCGCCGTGGCCTGCGAGAAGGTGCTCGTGTGCGCGTCGCTGAACTGCTTGCACATGGTGGCCTTGGCCAGCAGCTCGGGCGGAGCGATCATCCAGCCGATGCGCAGGCCGGGGCTCAGCACCTTGCTGAGGCTGCCGCAGTGCGCGAGCAGCTCGCGGCTGCCGGGCACGTCCTTGCTCAGCGACATGATCGAAGGCGGCGGGGCTTCGCCGAAGTAGAGGTCGCCGTAGGGGTCGTCCTCGACGATCAGCGTCTTGTACTTCACGGCCAGCTCGAGCACCTTCTTGCGGCGCTCCAGGCTCAGCATGGCGCCGCTGGGGTTGCCGAAGGTGGGAATGAGGTAGACGAACTTGGGCTTGTGCTCGGCGATGAGCTTCTCGAGCTCGTCGGTCTTCACGCCGTTGGCGTCGATGGGCGCGCTGATGAGCTGCGCGCCGTAGAGGCGGAAGCACTGGATGGTGGCCAGGAAGGTCGGGCCCTCGACGATCACCTTGTCGCCGGGCGAGATCATGGTCTTGCCCAGCAGGTCCAGCGCCTGCTGGCTGCCGGTGGTGACGATCAGGCCGCTCGGCTCGACGTCGACCCCCTTGGTCTTCATGAAGGCGCCGAGCTGGGTGCGCAGCGGCTCGTAGCCTTCGGTGGCGCCGTACTGCAGGGCGGCGCCGGGTTCTTCGGTGAGTGCTTTATGGCTCGCCTCCTTGAGGCCCTCGACGTCGAACATGGCGCTGTCGGGGAAGCCGCCCGCAAAACTGATGATGCCGGGCTTGCCCAGCAGCTTGAAGAGTTCGCGGATGGCGGAGGTCTCGACGTTGTCGAGGCGGGAGGCGAATTGCATGGTCAGTCTCACTTTCTGGGTGCCATTGTCACCAAAGCCGGGGCAATAAAGCTGCGTAAGGCTATCGGCTTTCGACGATATATTGCGCGTGCCGCCCTCACGAAGCCCCATGAAAAAAGACAACATCCCCCTCTTCTTCGCCACCCTGCAGGCGGCCAACCCCGAGCCCGAGACCGAGCTCGAGTACACCACCCCCTTCGAGCTGCTGGCCGCCGTGCTGCTGTCGGCGCAGGCCACCGACGTGGGCGTGAACAAGGCCACGCGCAAGCTCTTCCCGGTGGCGAACACGCCGCAGGCCATCCTCGACCTGGGTGTCGAGGGGCTGGAGGAATACATCAAGACCATCGGCCTGTACCGCAGCAAGGCCAGACACCTGATCGAGGCCTGCCGCATGCTGGTGGAACTGCACGGCGGCGAGGTTCCGCGCACCCGCGCCGAACTGGAGGCGCTGCCCGGCGTCGGCCGCAAGACGGCGAACGTGGTGCTCAACGTGGCCTTCGGCGAGGCGACGATCGCGGTCGACACGCACATCTTCCGCGTCGGCAACCGCACCGGCCTCGCGCCGGGCAAGACGCCGCTGGAGGTGGAACTGAAGCTCGAGAAGCGCGTCCCACCCGAGTACCGGCTGCACGCGCACCACTGGCTGATCCTGCATGGCCGCTACATCTGCGTGGCGCGCAAGCCGCGCTGCTGGGAATGCGCGGTGGCGAGCTTCTGCTCCTACAAGCCCAAGACGCCCGCGCCGAAGACGGCCTGAGAGATGAAGAAAGAACACAGCGACGAATGACGAGAAGCAAGACCACATCGACGAACGCCCGCACGCTGCTGGGCGCGGCCCTGCTGGCCGCGCTACTCCCGGCCTCGGCCTGGGCACAACAGGGCGGCGGCCAGTTCCCCAACTCCATCGGGCAGTACACGGGCCGCTGGTCCGCCAACTGCGCCGACAACTCGGCTCCCACGCTGCAGGTGCGCCAGGACATGCTGATCGCCGAGAGCGGCAAGCGCCGCGTGGTCGCCCGCGAGCCGCAGACGGCCTACAGCTTCTTCGGCAACAGCCCGCCGCCGGCCGGCTTCGATGTGGCGCTGATGAGCGACGCGGGCAAGGCCGGTTCGATGACCTTCCTCGTCTACCGCGGATCGCGCGGCCAGTACATCGCGCTGGATGCCGACAAGCCGGTCGCCGGCCAGCTCGGGCCCGAGATGATGAAGCAGCGCTACTGGCGCTGCAACGGTGCCGAGCGGGCCCTGCCTCCCCCGTCCGAGCCTGCCGCCAAGGTGCCGCCCCCGCCCACCGGAAGCCCCGCCGCGCTCGCGCAGGGCCCCGCCATGCAGAAGGCCTGGCGCGCAGCTCTGGGCCCGCGCGAGAACGACCGCTGGCTGGTGCGCCGCGAAGGCCCGGCGCCGGAGCCGCAATGGGTCACGATCGACGGCACGCGCTACCTGCTGCACGCCTTCTGCAAACCGCACGACTGCTACGACAACAACGCCATTGCGCTCTACGACCAGGGCTCCGGCCGCATCTACGGCCTGGTGCAGCGCAACGGCGCCAACCGCCTCGTGGGCACGCCGCCGCAGGCGCTGGCGCCCCAGCTGGACAAGCTCTGGCGCGAACAGTGGCGGCAGAAGAACTGAAGAACTGAACGCAGGCCCGCTCAGGCCAGCTTGAACATGCGCACCGCGTGCACCAGCCCTGCGGCCTGGTCGTTCATCGACTGCGCCGCGGCCGAGGCCTGCTCCACCAGCGCCGCGTTCTGCTGGGTGGTGCGGTCCATCTGCTTGATGGCATCGTTGACCTGACCGATGCCGGCCGCCTGCTCCTGGCTGGCCGCGGTGATCTCGGCCATGATGTCCGTCACCCGCCGCACGCTGCCCACGACCTCCTCCATGGTCTTGCCGGCCTCGTTGACCAGCGTGCTGCCCGCCTTCACCTCGTCCACCGAATCGCCGATCAGCGTCTTGATTTCCTTCGCCGCGGCGGCAGAGCGCTGCGCCAGGCTTCGCACCTCCGACGCGACCACCGCGAACCCCCGCCCCTGCTCGCCCGCGCGGGCCGCCTCCACCGCCGCATTGAGCGCGAGGATGTTGGTCTGGAACGAGATGCCGTCGATCACGCCGATGATCTCCACCACCTTCCTCGACGAGGCGTTGATGGACGCCATCTTCTCCACCACCTGATCGACCACCGCGCCGCCGCGCGAAGCCACCTGCGAGGCAGAGTCGGCAAGCTGGTTGGCCAGCCGCGCGTTGTCGGCGTTCTGCCTGACGGTGCCGGTGAGCTCCTGCATGGCCGCCGCCGTCTGCTCCAGCGAGCTGGCCTGCGCCTCGGTACGCGACGAGAGATCGCGATTGCCCGAGGCGATCTGGCCCGATGCCGAGGCGATGGAATCGGTGCCGTCGCGCACCTGCCCCACCACCTTGGCCAGCTCGTCGTTCATCGAGCGCAGCGCGCGCATCAGCATGCCCGACTCCGAGGTGTCCGACACCTCGATGCGCGCCGTCAGGTCGCCGGAGGCCACCTGCTGCGCCACGTTCACCGCCTGGCCCAGCGGCCGCGTGATGGAGCGCGTCATGAGGAAAGCCAGCAGCAGGCCGCCGGCCAGCGAGGCACAGCTGATCCCGAGGATCATCCACTTCGCGCGCAGGTACGCGGCCTGCGTCGATGCCGTGCCTTCGTCGGCGCTCTTCCTCAGCAGCGACTGGAAGGCAGAGACATGCGCCAGCACCTGGTTGAGCAGCGGCATGCATTCCTGCGTCAGCACCTTGACGGCGGCGTCGGTCTGGCGCGAGGTGGCGAGGGCGACGACGTTGCCGGCGATGGGCAGGTACCGGGCCTCCAGCGCACGGAGCTGCTCTAGCATCCGGCGCTCCTCCGGGGTTGCGGCGGCGGGATCGGCCATCACCGTCGCCAGACCCTGCAGGCCCTTGTCGATCTCGCGCTGGGAGCTTCCGACGAGTTCGATGTCGCCTTTTTGCAAGGCCGAGTCCGTCACCAGCGCCAGGTTGCGCGCCGCGATGGCCCGCTTGCCGATGGCCGACTGCACGTTGTTGAGCTCGTCGAGCTTGCGTTCCCCGATCTCGGTCGCGAAGGCGACGCGCTCCGAGAGATTCGCCATCTCGTGCAGGCCGATGCCGGTGATGAGGAGCTGCAACAGCAGCAACAGCGCAAAACCCAGCCCGAGGCGGGCTCCGATCCTGAGATTCGAAAGACCGAACATGTGGCGTTCTCCAAATTGGTTGCGGGGTCTCCCCGCTCTCATCGGCAGCGCCACCGCGCGCCACCCCACCCTCGAAGGGTGGGAATGGGCAAACCCTTGAATATGGGATCCGATCCGCGCGCGAGATGACCCAGAATCCGCACGAATGCAATCTGCCTCAACACCCGGCACACCAGCGCAGCGCACCCGGAGCCGCCGTCTCCTGGTCCGCCAGGGCCTGCTCGACCGGCTCGACGGGCCCGACGGCCGCCGATGCGTGGTGCTGCGTGCACCCGCCGGCTTCGGCAAGAGCTCGCTTCTGCTCACCTGGCAGCGCGAACTCGTATCGGCCGACGCCGGCATCGCATGGCTCAGGCTCGCGGACCTTCCCGAGGGCGACCTGCACTTCATGACCGCCCTGATGACGGCCCTGGCCGGCATCGACACGGCGATTCCGAAGCAGGCGATGGCGCATGCCCGCCCCGACGCCCTGGCGATGGAGCGGCTGGTCATCGCGCTCGTGCGCGGCATTGCAGCGCACGGCCGCAGGGTCGTGCTGATCGTGGACGACGTGCAGTGCGCGCAGAGCGGCAACGTGCTGCACGCCCTGCGCCTGCTCGTCGAGTACGCGCCGGCCAACCTGCTGTGCGTCTTCGCCAGCCAGGACGAACTGCCGATGACGCTGGGACACACCCCGGCCTCGAAGACGGTGCTGGAACTGCGCAACGACGACCTGCGCTTCAGCCTGCCGGAGTCGATCGACTACCTCGGCATGCGCCTGCCGCAACTCGACGAGCGCGCCGCCGCTGCGATCCACCGGCTGACCGAGGGCTGGCCGGCGCTGCTTCGGCTGGCCAGCGCCGACGTGCGCCGCCGGCGCGGCGTGCAGTCGCCCCTGGTCCATGGCGTGCCCGATCCCGAGCCATTTGCCGCGTACTTCCACGCGCACGTCTTCCCCCGCCTTTCGGCGACGCAGTTGCGGCTGCTCATCTGCTGCGCCGCCTGCACGCGCTTCAGCGCGTCGCTGTGCGCCGACCTCGTGGGCGACGGGTACACGCCGGCCCAGTGCGCCGAGCTGCTGGAACCGCTGGCGCGCGAGGGCCTGCTGTCCGCCGCGCCGGAAGCGTCCGCCTCGCCCGCGCAGGAGCACTGGTGGCACATGCACCCGCTGCTGCGCAGCGTGCTGCTCCTGCGCTTCTCGGCCTGGCCCGAAGCCGAGCGGCTGAAGATTCATGCCACGGCCTGCCACTCGTTCATGGCCCGGGGCATGCACCACCAGGCCGTGCGGCACGCGCTGGCGGCCGGCAACCGCGAAACCGCCGCCTGGCTGGCCGAACACGGTGCGCAGGCGCTGTTCGTGCAGGGCCGCATGAGCGAAATGATCGCGCTGGTGCGCCAGCTCGACGCCGAAACGATCAAGGACAACTCCAATCTCGGTCTTTGGACTGCCTGGGTCGAGCTGGCCGACTACCGCCTCGACGACTGCGCCCGCAGCATCCAGCGGCTGCGCGGAAAGCCCGGCGCCCTCGAACCGGCCATGCGCTACCGGCTGACGCTGCTGGGCTGCCTGTTCGCCATCCGCAACGACGACAACGACGCGCTCTCGCGGCTGTTGCCCGAGTTGCTGGCCCCGCCGCCGTCGGCCGATGAGTTCGCGCTGGCCGGGCGGCGCAACGTGCTGACCTGGCTGCACCTGCATCGCGGCGAGTTCGTGCAGGCGCGGTGCATCCAGCGCGACGAGCCGACACCGCGCATCGACGGCGAGCCCGTCGTCGGCACCCTGTTCGGGTCGCTGGTGGGCCAGTGCCTGGTCGGGCTGTCGTATGCCGTCGAGGGACAGATGCACCGCGCGGAGCGCATCTACCGCCAGGTGCTCGGCGAGGCGCAGGAGCGCGGCGCGCGTTGCGCCGAGGCGGCCCGGCTCACCGCCCAGCTGCTGGTGGAGGTGCTGTACGAGCAGCACGGCCCGCTGGTGGCGGCGCGCTTCATCCAGGAACAACTCGGCACGCACGACGGCCTGATTCCCGACACCAGCCTGCGCATGATCCTGGTGGCGAACCGCGCCCAGCAAGCGGCCGGCCGCTGGCGCGAGGCGCTGGAACACCTCGCGCAGGCCGGGTGCTTCCTGCGGCGCTTCCGCATGGACCGCACGCTGGCCTGCGTGCTGCTGGAACAGCTCGGGATCCAGCTCGCGAACGACGAGACCGACGCGGCGCGAGCCTCCCTGCAGGAACTGGAAGCGCTGCACGACCGGCACCCGGGTGTCGAGCCCGGCACCCTCCGGCGCATTGCCGACATCGTGGAGCGGGCGCGGATCCGCATGGCGATGCACGACGGCGAACTGCTGCCCGTGCTGGCACGGATCGACGCCCTGTCGCAGTGCTACGAGGAACGCGGACAGCTCAGCCTCTCGGTCACGCTCCAGCTCCAGGCGGCCGAGGTCGAGCGCAGGCTCGGCCGCACCGAGGCGTCGAACGCGCGCGTCTGCAAGGCCTTGCGGCTGGGTCATTCGCTGGGGCTGCTGCAGACCCTGCTGGGCGCGCACGACAACGCCCTGCAGCTGATCCGCACGGCCGGCGCGATACCCAATCTCGACCCGGTCCTGGGCTTCTTCATCGAGCGCATCGAGGCGCTGGCGCAATCGCAGCTCGAGGTGCGCATCGAGCCTCCGCCGGTGCCGCATTTCCGGGACGACGAGCGCCTGACCCGCCTGCTCACGCTGCGCGAAGCCGAGATCGCCGAACTGCTGCTGAAGTCGCTGCCGAACAAGAAGATCGCGCTCACGCTCGGCGTGTCGCTCGACACGGTCAAGTGGCACCTCAAGAACATCTACATGAAGCTGGACGCCCACGGGCGCGGCGCCGTGGCCGAACGCATGCGGTACGAGCTCGAACGCGGCGGCAGCGGCAAATAGAGGGCGCCGATCAGGCACCGCCGCCCATGTCAGGTGAGCGATGGATTGTCGAAAACCAGCCAACCGCCGAATGGCATCTCGCCGGAAGGCCAGTCGCCCGCAGTGGCCGGGCAACGGATGCCGCGCTGCAGCAAGGTCACCGCGCGCAATACGCCGGCATGCGTGACCCAGAGCACGTCGCGCTCCTGCGCCAGCCATTCGTCGTGCGCCTGTGCAACCCGCAACATGAAGGCGCGCACGCTCTCGCCGTGCACGCCGGCCCGCAGGTCCGCGAAATCGGCGGTCCAGGCGTCGAAGTCCTCGCGGGGAATGTCGGCCCAGGGCCGGCCCTCCCAGGCGCCGAAATCCATCTCGGCCAGCCGGGCGTCGTGTTGCACAGGCAGGTCCGGGCGCAGTGCGGCGATGGCTTCCGCCAACGCGGCGCAGCGCCTCAGAGGAGAGCTGCGCAGCGCGATGCCGGCCGGCAGCAGCGGCGCGATCCGTTCGGCGGCGGCCAGCGTGGCGTCCGCATGGGCTTCGAGGTCCGTCGCCCCGTAGCAGAGGCCGGGTTCGGCCACTACCGGGGCGTGGCGCTGGAGCCAGAGGGTGGTCATGCGCTCCAGGCCAGCGCGAGGTAGATCGCGAGTTCGCAGACCTGCTGGGTCGCGCCCAAGCCGTCGCCGGTGAAGCCTTGCAGCCTGCGCAGGAAGAGACGCGCCATCCAGCCCGCGGCAAGAACGGCCGCGAGAACGGCGGCCACGACATGCACCGCGTCATGCGCGCACAGCAGCAGCGCCACCGCCGGAACAGTCCACACCACGGCGATCGCCAGCGCTCCCCGGCTGATCGCATCAGCCAGCGGCTTGGCCTTGCTCGCACCACTGTCGCCCACATAGGGCAGCCAGCGGATCAGGAAGAGCGGCATCAGCCGCGACAGCACGTGCGCGCCCACGATGGCAATGGCCACAGCCGCCAGGCCGCGCCCGGCCAGCAACGCGAGCAGCGCGAACTTCAGGCCCAGCGCCAATACAAGCGCGACGGTGCCGAAGGCGCCGATGCGCGAGTCCTTCATGATCTCCAGCGCCCGCTCCCGGTTGGCCGAGCCACCGAGGCCGTCGGCCACGTCGGCCAGCCCGTCCTCATGGAATGCGCCGGTGAGCATCACGGTGGCGACGGTGCTCAGCACGGCCGCCGCCAGCGCGCCACCGACGCCGGACAACCCAACGGCCACGCCCGCGAACACCAGCGCCGCCACCCCGCCTACCAGCCAGCCGATGCCGGGCAGGTGCGCCGCGCTCGCGCGCAGCATCTGCGGGCTGTAGCCGACCCATGCGGCCAGCCGCCCCGTCACCGGCACCCGGGTGAAGAACTGCAGCGCGAGCAGGAAATGGCGGATGCTGTTCATTGAAGTACCTTCGTGCTTCGCACTGCGGTGCGAGCTTGCTTGGGGCGGCCCGGCGCGACGCTCATGCGTCCTTGCGCGACACGCCGGCCGATTCGAAGCTCGCCATCTCGCGCAGGATGCGGCAGGCGGATTCGAGCAGCGGCCAGGCCAGCGCGCCTCCCGAGCCCTCGCCCAGCCGCAGGTCGAGCAGCAGCAGCGGCTCCAGCCCCAGCCGCTCCAGCAGCAGCGCATGCCCCGGCTCGGCCGAGCGGTGCGCCGCCACGCAGCGCTGCACCACGTGGGGCTGCAGCGCCTGCGCCACCAGCACCGCCGCGCTGGCGATGTAGCCGTCGACCACGATCACCCTGCGCTCGGCAGCCGCCTGCAGCACGGCGCCGACCAGCGTTGCCAGCTCGAAACCGCCGAAGGCCGCCAAGGCATCGAGCGGTGCCGCCGCGTCGGCGTGCAGCGCCAGCACCTGACGCAGCACTTCGCGCTTGCGCGCCAGCCCTGCCCCGTCGAGGCCGGTGCCGATGCCGATGCAGGCGTCGATGTCCAGCCCGCCCAGCCGCGACAGCAGCAGCGCGGCGGACGAACTGTTGCCGATGCCCATCTCGCCGAGCAGCAGCGCATTGCCCGGCAGCACCTTCACGACTTCGCGCCCGTTGGCGATCGCCTGGGCGCATTGCGCGGCGGTCATGGCCGGCTCCAGGGAAGCGTCGGCAGTGCCCGCGGCGATCCGGCGCGACACCAGCCCCGGGCGGGGCTGGAAGTCTTGCCGCACGCCGCAGTCGACCACGGTGAGCGCAAGCCCGTGCTGCCGCGCGAGCACGCTCACGGCCGCTCCGCCGGCGAGGAAGTTCTCGACCATCTGCCAGGTCACCTCGCTCGGGTAGGCCGAGACGCCGCGCGCCGCCAACCCGTGGTCGCCGGCGCAGACCAGCATCTGCGGAGCCTCGAGCACGGGGCTTTCGGTGCCGAGGATGCAGCCGATGCGCAAGGCCAGCGCCTCCAGCCGGCCCAGCGCGCCGAGCGGCTTGGTCTTGTTGTCCAGCACGGCCTGCAGGCGGGCGGCCAGCGCGGCGTCGCCGATGTCCGGAATGGCGGGAATGAGTTCGGTCATGCAATCAGTCCGGCGAGCACGCCGGCGTCGAAGTGGGTGTCGATGAAGTCGGCCAGGCCGTCGAAGGTGGCCTCGAGGGTGGGCGCCGAGGCGCCGAACAACGCATGCAGCGCGCCAGGGTCCTCGAACAGGCCGTGAAGGTAGATGCCGAGCACGTTGCCGCGCGCGCTCTGCCAGGCCAGCCCGTCGGGCATCACCGCCTGGCCGTCCTGCGCCATCTGCGGGTGCTCTGCGGTCTGGCCGTGATGGATTTCGTAGCCGGCGACCGGCACATCGGACAGCGCCGCCCAGGCACCGGTCAGCTCGCCGAAGCGCGCGACGCGATGCCGCACCGTCTTCTCGCGCTCGAACACCGTCACCAGCGGCAGCAGGCCGAGTCCCGGCGCGTTGCCGTCGATGCCGTGCGGATCGACCAGCGCCTCGCCCAGCATCTGCAGGCCGCCGCAGATGCCCAGCACCACCCCGCCGCGTTCGGCATGCGCGGCCACGGCGCGGTCCAGCCCCTGCGCGCGCAGCCAGGCCAGGTCGCCGCTGGTGTGCTTGGAGCCGGGCAGCACGATCCAGTCGGCCCCGGCCACGTCGGCCGGCGTGCGCGCCCAGACGAGGCGCACGCCGGGCACATTCTTCAGCGCCTGGAATTCGTCGAGATTGCTGATGCGCGGGTATGCGACCACCGCCACGGTTCGCGTGACCGTGCCGCTCGCGCGGCTGCGGTCGTCGAACACGCCGTCCTCCTCGGGCAGGCCGTGCTGCCACCACATGGGCAGCGTGGCAACGGTGGGCACGCCGGTCAGCTCCTGCAATTGCTGGGGCGCCGGCGCGAGCAGCGAGGCATCGCCGCGGAACTTGTTGAGCACGAAGCCGCGCAGCAGCGCGCGGTCGGCCTCGGGCAGCAGCGCCCAGGTGCCGTACAGGTGGGCGAAAGCGCCGCCGCGGTCGATGTCGGTCGCCAGCAGGCAGCGCGCCTGCGCGTGGCGGGCGATGCGCATGTTGACGATGTCGCTGGCCATCAGGTTGATCTCGGCCGGCGAACCGGCGCCCTCGATCACGACCACGTCGTTTTCGGCGCGCAACTCGTCGAGCGCCCCCGAGATCTCGGGCCACACGCGCTCGCTGCGGCCGCGCCAGGGCAAGGCCGAGAGCTCCTCGTTCACCTGCCCCATCAGCACCACCTGGCTGTGGGTGTCGCGCTCGGGCTTGAGCAGCAGCGGATTCATGCGCACGTCGGGCAGCGCATTGGCGGCCAGGGCCTGGAAATACTGGGCGCTGCCGATCTCGCCGCCATCGACCACGCGGGCGTTGTTGCTCATGTTCTGCGCCTTGAAGGGCGCCACTTTCAGGCCCCGGCGCGCATACCAGCGGCACAGCGCCGTGGCCAGCCAGCTCTTGCCGGCGCCGCTGGTCGTGCCCAGGACCATGACGCACCGCGCCGGCCCGCTATTCGCCTTTGAACTCATCGGCGGATTGTCGTTGAGCGCCGCGAGCGCCCCCAAAGGGTCGGCTGGAACCCGCTAATTGCGACATCTTTCACGGTGTGGCGCGGCAAATGCACCCCGGTGAATCCGGTTGCGGATTTCCTGCGTACACCCGCGACAGCACGTTCGCATCGCACCCAGGGAACCCATGCCAGCCTTGAACGATTTGGCGCTGACCGTCGAGGAGCACGAGCCCGGCCAGTTCTTCTGGACCCTGCTCGAGGCCCACCACGGCGACGCAAGCACCGAGACCCTCGACTACCGGATCTACCGGACCGCGGCCAGCCCGCAGACCAGCTATTCCAACGCCATGGCCATGGGCGCGCTGGAGCTGCAAAAAATAAGCGCCGCCGCGAACCTCGCCGGCAATGCCGGCTGAGCCCACGACGGCGCAAGACCGCCTTGCGGCGTTCAGGCTGTCAATTTCTACAAGGCCGATCGCGCCTCGGCCCCCGATTCAGCGCACGGCCACGGTGGTCTTCGCGCCGCCGGCCGCCGCCACGGGCGCCGGCACGTCCCAGCCCCCGCCGATGGCGCGGATCAGGCCCACGGCCGCCTGGTACTGCGCCGACTTCACCTGCAGCGCCTGGCGACGGTTGCGCAGTTCGCTGCGGCGCGCGTCGAGCAGGTCGAGCTGGCTGATGTAGCCGTTGCGGTAGCGGGTGTCCGACAGGCTGGTCGCACGCGCCGCCGAGGTCACGGCCTGCGCCTGCACCACCGACTGTTCCTGCAGCGTGCGGATGGCTGCCAGCTGGTCCTCGACCTCCTGGAAGGCCACCAGCACCTGCGTGCGGTAGCTCGCGAGCGCACCGTCGAGCTGGGCATTGGCGCCCTGCACGCCGGCCTCGCGGCGGCCGCCGTCGAAGATCGGCAGCGACAGCAGCGCGCCCACGCCCCACGAGCGTGCCGACCACTTGAAGAGGTCGCCGATCTCGGGCGAGGCATAGCCGGCGGCGCCGGTCAGCGAGATGTTCGGGAACCACGCGGCCTGCGCCACGCCCACGCGGGCCTGTGCGGCCAGCACGGCGCTCTGCGCGGCCGACACGTCGGGCCGGCGCGTCAGCACCGTGGCCGGCAGGCCGGCAGGAATCGACGGCAGCGCCGTCGACCAGTCATCGCTGCGCAAGCCGAAGCTGGAAGCCGAATCGCCCACCAGCACCGCGAGCGCGTGCTCGACCTGGGCACGCTGGCGGTCTAGCGCGAGCGCGTCCGACTCGGTGGACGACACCTCGGTCTGCACGCGCGCCACGTCGAGCTCGGCGATGTCGCCGGCCTGCTCGCGGCGCTGCGACAGGCGCAGCGTGTCGCGGTAGGCCTCGACCTGTTCGCGCACCAGCACGCGCTCGGCGTCGAGCGCGCGCAGCTGCAGGTAGGTCTGAGCCGTCTCGGCCTGCACCGCGAGCCGGGTGCTCTGCAGCAGGGCCTCGCGGCCGGCGGCATCGAGATTCGCCGCGTTGCTGGCGCCCGAGAGGCGGCCGAACAGGTCAACCTCGTACGAGAAGGTGGCGCCGATGTTGGTCATCGTGGCCGGGCGCGTGCTGGCCGTGGCCTTGTCCAGGCCGGCGCCGCGGTTGGCACCGCCGCTCAGGCCGATCTGCGGCAGGCGGTCGGCGTTGGCGCTGCGCGCCAGCGCGCGGGCCTCGGCCAGCCGCGCGGCAGCGGCCTGGATGTTGCCGTTGTTGACGTCGGCCTTCTCGACCAGCGCATTCAACGTCGTGTCGTTGAACGCCAGCCACCATGCACCGCGCGATTGCGCCTCGGAAGGCACAGCACGCGTGAAGCCGGCGGGCGGCGTGGGCCCCTGCTCCTTGAACTGGGCCGTGGTCGTGATCTCGGGCAGGCCCGAGGGCACGGTGGCACAGCCGGCGAGCACCAGGGCAGCCATCAGCGGCAGCAAGGCGGTACGAAGAGGCCTCACCAAGGGTTGTACTGAGAATTTCATGATCAGCTTTCTTTGTTCTTCCCGATCAGTCATGCGAACCGTGCGAGGGGCGCGGCGACGCAGGCACCGGATGCAGTCCGCCACCGCCCGAGCCGCCGTGCGATGCCGGCGTCACGGGATGGTCGGCCGAGACGAAGTCGTCGCCATGCGGCACTTCGCCATGCAGCTTGAGCGGACGGTTGCCCGCGAGGCGGCGCAGCAGCACATAGAACACCGGCGTCAGGAACAGGCCGAAGGCCGTCACGCCGATCATCCCGGCGAACACCGCCACGCCCATGGCCTTGCGCATTTCAGAGCCCGCGCCGGTGGACAGCACGAGGGGCAGCACGCCCATCACGAAGGCCAGCGAGGTCATGAGAATCGGGCGCAGGCGCAGGCGGCTGGCTTCGATGGCGGCCTGCACGGGTGTGCGGCCGGCGAATTCGAGCTCCCGCGCAAACTCCACGATAAGAATCGCGTTCTTCGCACTCAACCCGACAAGCACTATCAGCCCGATCTGCGTGAAGACGTTGTTGTCGCCTCCGGAGATCCACACGCCGGTCATCGCGGCCAGGATGCCCATCGGCACGATCAGGATGATCGCGATCGGCAGCGTCAGGCTTTCGTACTGCGCGGCCAGCACCAGGAACACCAGAAGAATGGCCAGCGGGAACACCAGGAAGGCGGAGTTGCCAGCCAGGATCTCCTGGTAGGTCAGCTCGGTCCACTCGAAGCTCACGCCCTTGGGCAGCGTCTCGGCAGCGATCTTCGTGATCGCGTCCTGCGCCTGGCCCGACGAGTAGCCCGGCGCCGGACCACCGTTGATGTCGGCGGCGAGGTAGCCGTTGTAGCGCATGGCGCGTTCCGGACCGAAGGTCGAATTCACCTTCATCAGCGCGGCCAGCGGCACCATCTCGCCCGAGGTCGAGCGCACCTTCAGCAGGCCCACGTCTTCGGCACGGGCGCGGTAAGGCGCATCGGCCTGGACGCGCACGGAGTACGTGCGGCCGAACTTGTTGAAGTCGTTCGCATACAGGCTGCCGAGGTAGATCTGCATGGTGTCGAAGATGTCCGTCACCGGCACGCCGAGCTGGCGCGCCTTGGTGCGGTCGATGTCGGCATACAGCTGCGGCACGTTGACCTGCCAGCTCGTGAACATGCCGGCCAGCTCGGGCGCCTGGTAGGCCTTGGCCATGAAGGCCTTCACTGCCGCGTCCATCTGGTCGTAGCCCACCGAGGCGCGGTCTTCCAGCTGCAGCTTGAAGCCGCCCGTGGTGCCCAGGCCCGCCACCGGCGGCGGCGGGAACATCACGATGAAGGCGTCCTGGATGCCGGCGAAGGCACCGTTGAGCTGGCCGGCCACCGCGCCGCCGCTCTGGTCGGGGCGCTTGCGCTGGTCGAAGGGCTTGAGCGTGGCGAACACGATGCCCGAGTTCGAGCTGTTGGTGAAGCCGTTGATCGACAGGCCCGGGAAGGCGATGGCGTCTTCCACGTTCGGGTTCTTCTTCATGATCTCGCCCATGCGCTGGATCACTTCGTCGGTGCGGTCGAGCGTAGCGCCGTCGGGCAATTGCGCAAAACCGATCAGGTACTGCTTGTCCTGCGCCGGCACGAAGCCGCTGGGCACCGCCTTGAAGAGGCCGAAGGTCACACCGATCAGCGCGAGGTAGATGGCCAGCATCAGGGCCTTGCGCGAGATCACGCGCTTGACGCCGCCGCTGTAGGCCTCGGAGCCGCGATGGAAGAAGCGGTTGAAGCCGCGGAACAGCCAGCCGAAGACGCGGTCCATGCCGCGCGTCAGCGCGTCCTTGGGAGCGTCGTGGCCGCGCAGCAGCAAGGCGGCGAGCGCAGGCGACAGCGTCAGCGAGTTGATCGCCGAGATCACCGTCGAGATCGCGATGGTCACCGCGAACTGGCGATAGAACTGGCCCGTGAGGCCGCTGATGAAGGCCAGCGGCACGAACACGGCCACCAGCACCAGCGCGATGGCGATGATCGGGCCCGACACTTCACGCATTGCGCGATAGGTCGCTTCACGCGGCGTGAGCCCCGCCTCGATGTTGCGCTCGACGTTCTCCACCACCACGATGGCGTCGTCCACCACGATACCGATGGCCAGCACCAGGCCGAACAGGCTCAGCGCGTTGATCGAGAAACCGAGGATGTGCAGCACCGCGAAGGTACCGATCACCGACACCGGCACGGCCAGCAGCGGGATGATGGAAGCGCGCCAGGTCTGCAGGAACAGGATCACGACCAGCACCACCAGCATGATGGCTTCGAGCAGCGTGTGGATCACCGATTCGATGGACGCGCGCACGAACTGCGTCGGGTCGTAGGCGATGCGGTATTCCAGGCCCTCGGGCATGTTCTTGTTGAGCTCGGCCATCGTCTTGCGCACATTGGCCGAGATGTCGAGCGCGTTGGAGCCCGGTGCCTGGAACACGCCCATGCCGACGGCCGGGTCGTTGTTCAGCAGCGAACGCAGCGAGTAGTCGGCGGCGCCCATCTCGAGGCGGCCGATGTCGCGAAGACGCGTGACGGCGCCGTCGGTGCCGCTCTTGACGATGATGTCGCCGAACTCTTCCTCGCTCTGCAGGCGGCCCTGCGCATTGATCGACAGCTGCATGTCCACGCCCGACAGGCCAGGCGAAGCGCCGACCACGCCGGCCGCGGCCTGCACGTTCTGGCCGCGGATGGCGGCCACCACGTCGGAAGCCGAGAGGCCGCGCTGCGCGACCTTCTGCGGGTCGAGCCACACGCGCATGGAGTAGTCGCCGCCGCCGAAGATCTGGACCTGGCCCACGCCTTCGATGCGCGCCAGCGGGTCCTTCACGTTCAGCACTGCGTAGTTGCGCAGGTAGTTGATGTCGTAGCGATTGTTCGGCGAGACGAGGTGAACCACCATCGTCAGGTCGGGCGCGCTCTTGACGGTCGTGATGCCGAGCCGGCGCACTTCCTCGGGCAGGCGCGGCTCGGCTTGCGAGACGCGGTTCTGCACGAGCTGCTGTGCCTTGTCGGGATCGGTGCCCAGGCGGAAGGTGACGGTGAGCGTCAGCACGCCGTCGGTGGTCGCCTGGCTGCCCATGTAGAGCATGCCTTCGACGCCGTTGATCTGCTCCTCGAGCGGAGTGGCAACGGTTTCGGCGATCACCTTCGGGTTGGCGCCGGGGTACTGGGCGCGCACCACCACCGAGGGCGGCGCGACTTCCGGGTACTCCGAGATCGGCAGGCCGCGCAAGGCGATCAGGCCCGCTATCAGCATCAGTAGCGACAGCACGCCCGCAAAGATCGGCCTGTCGATGAAGAATTTTGAGAGATTCATGTTCGTTTACTCCACCGCGTCGTGCGCGGTCCACGCCGCATGCAATGCATGCGGCATCCAGGTGGCTCCCATATCAGGATCAGGAACACCGCGGAACCGGCTCTGCCGGGCCGCTGGTGTTGCCCCCGCGAGGGGGTTGGCGGCTACACGAAGTGAGCAAGCCTGGGGGTGGTTCAAGATTTCGCAGCCTCGGCCACGCGTTCCGGTTGTTGTTGCTTGGGGTCCGCCTTGGCGTCCATCGTCACTTGCTGCGGCGCCACCAGCGCACCCGGGCGGATGTGCTGCAGGCCGTTGACGATCACGCGGTCGCCCGCCTTCAGGCCCTTGCTCACGACACGCAGGCCGTTGATCGAGGCGCCCAGCGTCACTTCGCGGTAGACAGCCTTGCTGTCCTCACCCACGACCATCACGAACTTCTTGTTCTGGTCGGTGCCGATGGCGCGTTCGCTCACCAGCAGCGCGGTGTCGTTGCGGGCCTGGCCCATGCGGATGCGGGCGAACTGGCCGGGGATGAGCGCGCCGTCCTTGTTGTCGAACGAGGCACGCACGCGCACCGTGCCGCTGCGGGCGTCGACCTGGTTGTCGATCAGCTGCAGCTTGCCGGTGAAGGGCGTGCCGTCGAGGCCGGCGGTGCCCATCTGCACGGGAATGCTCTCGATCTGGCCGCGGGCGCTGGAGCCGCTCGGCAGGTCTTTCAGGGCCCGCGTGATGACTTGCTCGTCAGCGTCGAAGCTCGCGTAGATCGGGCTCACCGACACCAGCGTGGTCAGCACCGGGGCGCCCGGACCGGCCGCCACCAGGTTGCCCACCGTCACCTCGATGCGGCCGATGCGGCCCGACACCGGGGCGCGAACCTGGGTGTAGCCCAGGTTCAGTCGCGCCGACTGCAGCGAGGCTTGCGCCGCACGCAGGTTGGCTTCGGCTTCGCGACCGGCGTTCACACGCTCGTCGTACTCGCGCTGGGCGATGGCCTTGTCGTCCCACAGGCGCTTGGCGCGCTCCTGCTCGCTGCGGCTGAACGACTGGCGGGCCTGCGCGGAAGCCACCTGCGCCTCGGCGCGCTCGACCTCGGCCGCGTACGGCGCGGGGTCGATGGTGACCAGCAGGTCGCCCTGCTTCACCAGAGCGCCTTCACGGAAGTGCACTGACTGCACTGCGCCCGCGACGCGGGAGCGCACGTCGACGCGCTGGACGGCTTCGAGGCGGCCCGAGAACTCGTCCCAGGCGTTGATCTCGCTCGACGCCACCGTGGCGACCGACACCGGCGTGGCCTGGGGCGCCGCCGGAGCGTTGTTGGCCTCGGCCTTGAAGCTGTACATGCCCACCACCGCGGCAGCCACTGCCAGCAATGCGGTGAGGCCGGTCACGGCGGGCCAGAGGCCCTTGCGGGCGGCGGAAGACAGCTTTTTCTCGTTGTTCGACATGATGATGAGTCCTTCTCGATGACTTTGGGATGCAACAGGCCACCCCGGCGCTTTTGGCACCAGGAGGCGGATTTCAGGGAAAAAGAGGCCCCGGCACGCTGCCGCGCTGGCAGCGTGTCGATCAGGCAGCCGGTGACCGGCGGGAAACTAGCTGGGGTGGTTCGCCGTCACGGGTGGCGGCGTGGTCGCGCTGAAGAATTCGCGAAAGTGCTGCTGCACCGATGCTTCGCAGGCCACGCAGCCCGTGTTCTCGGTGTCGTACAGCGCCTTCGGCCAGTTCGACGCGCTCGGCAGAACGCTGCTCGTGACCTCGATGCCGGCTGCACGCAGGCGGCCCGCGAAGGTCAGCGCCTCGTCGCGCATGGCGTCGTCCGCGCCCACCAGCACCAGTGCGGGGGCCAGCGATGACAACCGCAGCGAGCCGCTCGGCACCGCATAGGGGTGCATGGCGTTCGAGGGGCAGCTCAGGTACTTCTCCCAGCCGCTGGCCCAGCGGCATTCGGCCGCGTCGTTGGTGGCATTGCGCAGCGAGGCGGTGCCGGCGCACGGGTCGAGCATGGGCGACAGCAGGATCTGGCCTGCGAGCGGCGGATGCGCCCGGTCGCGGGCAATCAACGCCACCGCGGCCGCCAGGTTGCCACCGGCTTCCTCGCCGGCCAGGTACACCTGCGCGCCCTTGCCGCCGAGCTTGGTGCGCTGCTTGTAGAGCCATTCAAGTGCGGCATAGCCCACCTCGATGGGCTCGGGGAACGGCGACTGCGGTGCCAGCGGGTAGGCCAGCGACACCACCACCGCACCCGCCCCGGCCAGCAGCCGCGCCACGTTGCGGCCGTTGTCGAGGCCGCCGCAGACGAAGGTGCCGCCATGGAAATGCAGCACCAGCGGTGCCACGTCACCCTTGGCGCGCTGTCCGTACACACGGGCACCGACCGGTTCGCGGCCGGGCAGCTCGATCGACAGATCGGCTTCCACGCCTTGCGCCGCAGCGCGGGCAGCAGCTTCGGCAGAACGGGACGATGGAACGGGTGACATGGGCGACCTCGGGGATTTGGGCGATGGTTGAAATATAAGTCGCCCGATGCAGCGTTAAACAGGAAACATGCCCCCACTCTGTTTCCAAACCGACAACAATCCGGGCGCTCCGCAAAGGTCGGGCGGCTTGTGTGAGAATCCGCGTCCCCCGGTGTGGGCCGGGTACCAAGAACAGGCATTCAATGGATCAGATCCAGGCCATGCGGATCTTCGTCCGCGTCGTGGAAGCCGGCACTTTCACCCGGGCGGCTGACTCGCTCGCCCTGCCCAAGGGCACCGTCACCAAGCAGATCCAGGCGCTCGAGTCGCGCCTGCGCGTGAAGCTGCTCAACCGCACCACGCGGCGCGTCACGGTCACGCCCGACGGCGCGGCCTACTTCGAGCGGGCCGCGCGCCTGCTCAACGACTTCGACGATATGGAAGCCAGCATGACGAATGCGCAGTCCAACCCCACGGGTCGGCTGCGCATCGACGTCGGCACTTCGGTGGCGCGGCTGATCATCCTGCCCGCGCTGGCCAGCTTCTGCGACCGCTACCCCGACATCCAGGTCGACCTGGGCGTGAGCGACCGCACCGTCGACCTCATCAGCGACAACGTCGACTGCGTGATCCGCGCGGGCGAGCTCAACGACCAATCGCTGGTGGCGCGCCGCATCGGCACGCTCGACTTCGTCACCGTGGCGTCACCGGCCTATGTAAAGCGCTACGGCGTGCCGCAGCACCCGAACGACATCGAGAAGCGCCACCACGTGGTGAGCTACTTCTCGGGCACCACGCGGCGCGTATACCCGCACGAGTTCAGGAAGGGCGACGAGCAGATCGAGCTGAACGGCCCCTACCGCGTGGCGGTGAACGAGAGTAACGCCCACATCACGGCGGTGCTGGGCGGCTTCGGCATCTCGCAGTGCATCACCTTCATGGCCGAGCCGCTGATCGAGAGTGGCGAGCTGATCCAGCTGCTGCCGGACTGGAACCGCGAACCGCTGCCGATCCACGTGGTGTACCCGCCCAACCGCCACCTGAGCGCCAAGGTGCGCGCCTTCGTGGACTGGGCGGCCGAACTCTTCGCGAAGAATCCGAGGCTCCAGCGGCGCTGATTGCGCAGCACCTGCAACACACGATTCACGCCGGCGCCCTAAATTCTGGCCGGTTGGTGCCGTTAATAAGATCGGCCCGACACCGGAAAGCCGCCCGGATTTCCGGTTGAACGCGCGTACCGCGGCCTCGACGGAGGCCGCCCGAAGGCCCGGGAGAGCCCCTGGCACGCGCCCGCAAGAACATACATACCGGCAAGCTCATGGATACAGACCAGTCGAACGGCGAGACCGAAGCGCTCGATCAGCCGCACGCCCCGCCAGACGAGGGCACGAGCGAATTCGGCCGCCGCACGCCGGTGGAGATCGGCGTTCACCTGCGCAACCTCGCCAGTCGCCGCGACAACCTCACCGTCCAGTACGCGGGCGGCCACCTCGTGACGCAGCTCCTCGACGTGGACACGCGCGCCCGCGTCTTCACCTTCGACTGGGGTGCATCGCCCGAGCAGAACCGGGGTCTGCTGGCGGCGCCGCGCTGTCATTTCGAGGCCCAGCAGGACGGCGTGCGCATCGAGTTCTCCATCGCCACGCCGCGCGAGACGCGCTACGAGGGCCTGCCGGCCTTCGAGGCCGACTTCCCCGAAACGCTCTTCTACATGCAGCGCCGGGAGTATTTCCGCGTCGATGCGCCGATCGCCGATTCGTACACATGCACGGGCAGCCTGCCCAAGGGCGACGCGTTCTCCTTCGAAGTGCAGGACCTGTCGCTCGGCGGCGTCGGCCTTCGCACCCGGGACGAACGCGCAGCCGCATTGCCGATCGGCTCATACCTCCGTGACTGCGAACTGTCGCTCGGCACGCTCGGCCGGCTCGCGCTCGACATGGAACTCGTGTCCAGCCGCTCCACCACGCTGCCGAACGGTGCGCTGCAGCACCAGCTGGGCTTCCGTTTCCTGGCGCTGCCGCCGGGCGCCGAAAGCGCGCTGCAACGCCTGATCACGCGGCTCGAAATGAAAAGCCGCTCGCTGGTCGGCTGACGCCGTCAGAACACCGGCTCGCAGCGCACCTCGGTCTTCACCGAGTTCGCGATGAAGCACTCTTCGTGCGCCCGGTGATGCATCTGCACGATCTGCTCGCGCGTCGGCAGGTTGTCGCCGGAGAAGACGACCTCCGGCCGCAGCGTGACGACGGTCATCGCCATCTTGCCTTCCGCGTTCTTCTCCATCACGCCGGTGGCCGCGTCGAAATACCGGTCGACGACGAACTTGCGCTTCACCGCCATCGTGAGGAACCACAGCATGTGGCAGTTCGACAGCGAGGCCACGAACATCTCCTCGGGATCGACCGCCGAGGCATCCGACATCGGCAGCGGCACCACGTGCGGCGACGACGAGCCTGCAACCTCCGCTCCGCCGTCGAAGCGCAGCGAATGCCGCCTGCTGTAGGTGTTTGCGAGAAAGTCCTGCTCGCCCCGGAGCCAGAGGATTTCTGCTGTGTACTGGGCCATGGGATTCCTTTTTCCGATGTTCAAAGATCGATGCGATATCGCAACTTGGTCAGGCTGCCCTGGCTCGGCAGCGTGATGAAGGTCTCGATCAGCACGCCGCCGTTGGCCTCGATCACCTTCTGCGACGCGAGGTTGCCCGGGCTAGTGGTGATCTCGACGCGGCCCAGGCCCTCGCCCGCGGCCAGCTTCAGCATCGAGCCCAGCGCGCGCGTCGCGTAGCCTTTGCGCTGCTTCCAGGGCACGACGTTGTAGCCGATGTGGCCCAGGCAGTAGAGCGGCAAGGCGTCTGTGCCCGGCTGCCAGCGCAGGTCGATGCTGCCGCAGAACTCGCCGTCCCACATCCAGCACTTGTAGCCCGGCAGGCGCCGTACCTTGGAGCCGTCGGGCATGCGGATGCGCCCTCCCCTGGCTTCGCGGTCCACGAGGCTGGCAAGAAAGCGGTCGGGGTCGGCCTTGATGGCAGCGCGCTCCTCGGCACCCGACTCCGGCCGCGTCTCGTCGCGCGCCCAGCCGCGGTTCAGCGCCGACACGTAGCTGGCCAGGTAGGCCCTCGCAGGCCAGACCAGTTCCATCGGATACGCCCCTGGTACGGGCTTCGCCATCCTGCCTAGGCTCCCATCAACCTGACGATCAGCGGCACCAGCAACGCCGTGGCGATGCCGTTCAGCCCCATGGCGAGCGCCGAGAAGGCGCCCGCCGTCTCGTTCACCTGGATGGCCCGCGCCGTGCCGATGCCGTGGGCGGCCATGCCGACCGCGAAGCCGCGCACCGCCGGCTCCCGGATGCGCAGCAGGTTCAGCAGCCCGGTGGCCATGATCGCGCCCGAGATGCCGGCAATGGCCGCAGCCACCGCCGCCAGCGAAGGCAGCCCGCCGATCTTCTCGGCCACGCCCATCGCGATGGGCATGGTGGCCGACTTGGGTGCGAGCGACATCATCAGCTCGTGCGAGCCGCCCAGCACCCAAGCGATGCCGACGGCCGACACGATGGCCGCCACCGACCCCACCAGCAGTGCCACGCCGATGGGCAGCCACAGCCGCCGCAGCCGGTCGATCTGCCCGTACAGCGGCACGGCCAGCGCCACGGTGGCGGGGCCGATCAGGAAATGCACGAACTTCGCGCCCTCGAAGTACGTGTCGTAGGGCGTGCGCGTGAGCAGCAGCACCGAGACGATGACGATCACCGACACCAGCACCGGGTTGACCACCGGATTGCGCCCGCTGCGCGCATGCAGCCACAGCGCGCCCAGGTAAGCCAGCAACGTGAGCGACAGCCACAGCAGCGGCGACTGGGCCAGGAACACCCAGATCTCGAAGAGCTTGGCGGGCGCGCTCACTGGGCGTCCTTGCCGGTGATGCGGATCATCCAGCGGAATGTGAGCGCCGTGACCGTCATGGTGAAGGCCGCGCCCACGATGCCGGCCGCGAGAAATGGCAGCCACTCGCGCCCGACCCGCTCGAAATGCAGCATGACGCCGGTCACGGCCGGGATGAACAGCAGCATCAGGTTGCGCAGCAGATGCCCCGAGGTGTCGGTCAGCACCTGCGGCACGCTGCCGCGAACCAGCAGGCCGATGAACAGCAGCACCATGCCGATCAGCGGTCCGGGAATGGGCAGGCCCAGCCACTGCACGAGCAGTTCGCCGGCAAGCTGGCAGAGAAAGAGCGTGGTGATGGCGTAGAGCATGTTCTTCTTGTGGTTGTCGTGGGTGTATGTGTTCAGGGCACGCTTGTCCAGGCGTCCTTCAAAGCCTGCTGGCTGGCGGGGGGCTGCACTCCCAAGCGCACATGACCCGGCAGGCCGAAAGAAGCGCAGTCGCGCAGCTTGATGCCAGCGGCGCGCAGCGCGGCGGCCACGCCGGGATACGGCCGGTCGGTGCGTGCGCAGAAGAAGTTGGCGTCGCCCGGAAGGCATTGCCAGCCCAGCGATTCGCACAGCGCGCGTTGCCGGGCTTTCCAGTCCTTCAGGGTCTGGAGGCTTTGCGCGAGCCAGCGTTGCGCCTCGTCGCCGGTCCAGGCTTCCAGCATCGCGACACCGTGCGTACCCAGCGGCCATGACGGAGCCAGTTCTTCGACGCGCTGAATGAAAAGCGCATCGACGTCCTCGGGGGCGATCGCGTAAGCGGCGCGGATACCGGTCAGGCCCATTGCCTTGTTCGGCGTCCACAGCTGCCAGATGCGGTTGCGCTGTACGGCATCGAGCGATGGCCGGCCTTCGAGCCGCAGCGGTTCGTAGGCCATGTCGAGCACGCAAGCCCCATGGGTGCTCGCAGCCTGCACCGGCAGATCGGCTTGCGGCTGCCCCATCGGGCTCGACGGTTCGCAACACCAGCGCAGCGCGGCATCGGCATGTGGCTGCGGCGCGCGTACCACCTGCAAGCCCCAGGCTCGGGCGGAACGCTCATAGTCGCCGTAGCTGTGCGCCGGCAACCAGACTTGCTTGCCCCCGCCCTGCGCGACAACCGCGCTGATGCGATGAATGAACTCGCTCGCACTCGCCGCGATCACGATGCGATCGGCCGTCACGCCATGAAAGGCCGCCAGACGGCCTCGCAGCGCCGTGTAGTGCGGGTCCGGATAGTGCGCGGCATCGGCAGCGCGCAGCGCGAACAGCACTGCCGGGCACGAACCTACCGCGTTGCCATTGGTCGAGAAGTCATGCGGCGCCACGCCTATCGCGTCGGGACCGCCGTGCAGGACCGTGCTCATGCCCATCTCCAGCCGGTGGTCGCCACGATGGCCAGCGACGCGAACACACCCAGGGCCAGGGCGGCCCGTCCGCCCAATTGCGCGGTGCGTTGCATGTCGGACGTGGAAGGCGCTCGCCCCTCCGCGTTCAGTGCATAGACACCCGGCTTCGCCAGCCGCACGCCCAGTAGCAGCGCCATGGTCGCCATCGGCCAGCCGCTGTTGGGCGACGGTGTGCGGCGCGCCTCTTCAGGCAGCCCAGCGGGCCAGCGCCACGCAGCCAGCGCAAGCAGCAGCACGGTGATGCGCGCAGGAATCCACGAGAGCACGTCGTCCGCGCGCGCAGCCCATTTGCCGAGCCAGGTCCAGTCACGGCCATTGCGCTCGCCGCGGTAGCCCCACATCGCATCGGCGGTGTTGGCGAAACGGTAGAGCGCCGCACCCGGCAAACCGAGCAGCACGAACCAGAAAACCGGGGCGACCAGCGAGTCGTTGAGGTTTTCCGCGAGCGATTCGATGGCGCTTTCGCGCACCTCGCGCTCGCTGAGCTGTGAGACATCGCGGCTCACCAATCGCGCCAGTTGCTTGCGACCGGCATCGAGCGAAACCGCCAGCGCGGATTCGACCGCGAGCACTTCGTCGCGCAGCATGCGCCAGGCAAAGAGCGGCTTGAGCAGGAGGCCCAGCAACAGCGCGACCGCCCACGCGGGCAGCGACAGCGTGACGAGCGTCTGCAAGGCCATGGCGATGCCCCAGACGCATGCCGCCCCCACGCACCACAGCAACGCACCGATGAAGAACATCGGCAGATCCACCCGCTTCGCCGGGTACGCCGGCGGCGCAATGCGCGAACCCATACCGAGGTAGCGCCCCATCCACACGACCGGATGCAGCGGCGCGGGCGACTCGCCCAGCCAGCGGTCGATGGCCAGCGCGATCCACAGCGCGGCGGCGACAGCGAGGGCGTATTCGGGGATCTGGTGAGGCATGGAATCCGCCATTCTCGCCTCGCGAATCAGGCGTGCGCCCTGCCCCGGCGCCACTGCATCAGCGCACCGAGCGCAACGAGCAACGCGGCGCCCAGAGCCACCCAGAGCCGGAGGACGACTGTCTCGGCCTTGGGCGATGGCACCTCGGCCGGCGTCGGCTCGAGCTTCAAGCCCCTGACGGGTTGGGAATCGTCCGATGCAGGCTCCGCCGCCGGGGCTTCGGCCGGAGCGGGCACAGGCGGCTGCACAATCACGGGAGTCGCCGCCGGCATCGATCTGGGCGAAGGCGCATGCGGCACCAGCTCCGCCTGGGCGAACCGCTGCACGCCCGCATTGCGCTCGCGCAGCCCGGTCGCGCGCACAGCCTCCGCATAAGCCTTCGCCAGTTCGCGCCTCGTGGCGGCATCGGGCTTCCAGTAGTTCAGGCGCACCGCGTCGAGCATGCGCTCCAGCGTCTGCGCAAAGGCCGCGCGGTTGTCGCCCTCCAGCCATTCGCGCGTGCCCAGCCGGTACCCGTCGCGCACGTAGACGTCGTGCAGCGATTGCCACTGGTCCTGCCGCACGGTGGCCGGCGCCGTGACCTGCCAGCCCCAGAGGAACTGCGCGGTCTTCAACACCTGCAGCGTGCCGCTGTAGCCCTCGGCCTTCTGCGCCTCGATCCACTGCGGATGCAGGTAGCGGGTCTGCATCTCGCGCGCGATGGCGCCAGCCGCGGTATCGGTGCGCACCGCGCTACCGTCGCGCAGGTTCTGCACGTACAGCGCCGGGTCCTTTCCGGTGAGCTGCCGCACGGCCTGCGAGATGCCGCCGAGATACTGGAACGGGTCGTCGTTGGTCAGCACGCCGTACAGGTTGGAGCTGCGCGCCATCAGCGCCGCATCGACCTGCATGAGATTGCCCGCGTAGGCGCCCGGCCGGGCCGTGCCGTCGAGGCCCTTGCCGTAGGCGTGGCCCATGCGGTCCATGTAGAGCTGCGCCATCTGCGCATCGCCGCCGCCGCGTTGCTGGCTCTTCCACACATCGCTGGCGAGCGCCGCTTCTTCCAGCCCCGCGCCGTAGCTGCCCTGCTCGTTCGAGAACACGCGCGCCGTCGACCAGCGCCGGGCCTCCTGCTCCGACGCGCCTTCCGCACGCAGCCTGCGCGCCATCGCGTCGCTGTGCTGCGCGACCGCATTGCCGGGCTCGCGCAGGGCCGCCACCTGCTGCACCGCCTCGTCGAGCCAGCGCATCACGGCGGGGAACTGGTCGCGGTAGGAGCCGGTGACGCTGACCAGCACATCCATGCGCGGCCGCTTCAGCATCGAGCCCGGAATGATCTCGATGCCGGCCATGCGCCCACCCTCGTCCCAGCGCGGCTTCACGCCCATGGCGTAGAAAGCCTGGCTTTCGAGCACGCCCTGGTGGCGCGAGGCCTCGCCGGCCCAGAGCGTGAAGGCGATCTTTTGCGGCGCCTTGCCCGCATGGGACTTCGCGTGTTCGGCGATCCAGGCATCCATTGCGGCGACGCCTGTGTCCCAGGCCGCGCGCGTGGGCACGCGGCTCGGGTCGAAGCCATAGAGGTTACGGCCGGTGGGCAGGCTATCGGGATTGCGCACCGGGTCGCCACCGTAGCTGGACTTCAGGTAGCGGCCGTCGAGAGCGGTCAGCAGGCCTTCGATTTCCTCGTTGTGCGCGAGCACGGCGTCGAGCTTCTGCGCGCGCTGCGCCAGCTCGCGCAGGCTCTGCGCGTCGGCAGCGGTTTTGCCCATCGCCGCGGCAGCTTGCGCATCGCTCAGCGCAAGCTCGACCCAGCGCGCCGGCCGCGAGCCGGCGACGTTCTTCGCGTCGATCAGGAAGGCCTCGTCGATGTCTTCGCCAAGCGCTTCGACCAGCGGCTTGCCCAGGATCTGCAGGATCGTCATGCGCCGCCGCTGCGCATCGGGCGCCTGCCCGAAGGTCGCAAGGCCCAGCGGCTGCGCGGTCTGCGCGAGTTCGTCGAGATACGGGTGCAGCACGGCGATGAAGCCCGCGAAGTCCGAGCGGATGCGCGCGGGCGTCCAGCCGAGGTCACGGTCGTAGTGCTGCCCAACGAACTCTGCTGTCAGCTGTTTCTCCAGCGCTGTCTTCACGGGTCCGGGCGACAGCGTCTCCCAATCGTGCATGCGCTCGTGCGTTTCCTGCACGCCGGGGCGAAAGCCCGCGGGCGCGAACATCGGCGTCGAATGGCTCACCATGGTCGCGCGGCCGCGGCGCTTGGCGGTGGTGGCCTCGCCGAGGTTGTCCATGATGTACGGGTACACGTTGGGCAGGTCGCCCAGCGCGAGCAGCGGGTCGTCCTGCACCGACAGCCCGCGCTCCTTGCCCGCCGACCATTCGACGGTGCCGTGCGTGCCCACGTGCACCACCGCGCTGGCGCCGAACTGCGTGCGCAGCCAGAGGTAGGTGGCGAGGTAGCCATGGCTCAACGGAATTGAAGAGCGGTGATACACCTGCTCGGCCTTGCCCGCCACCTGCGTGCCGGGCTCGAAGCGCGGCGGCTGGCGCAGCACGACGACGTTGCCGAACTGCACACGTGGAATCACGAAGGCCGGCTCGCCCGCGACGGGGCGCAGCATGGTCGATTTCTCGGGTGCACCCCAATAGTTTTCGATCCGGCGCTGCGTTTCCACCGGCAGCGACCGGAACCACGCGAGGTAGCGCGGCAGCGGCATCGCATCGGCCAGTCCCTTGTCGAGCAGCGGCTGCAATTCGTCGCCATGCCCCGTCGGGTAGTAGGCGCGCATCGTCGCCTGCACCTGCGCGATGAGCGCGTCGGCGCCCGGCAGTTCGGTGCGGTAGCCGGCCGACTTCATCGCGGCGAGCATGTTGTTCACGCTGCGCGGCACATTGAGGAACGAGGCGCCGAAGTTGGCTTCGCCCGGCGGGTAGTTGTAGACCAGCATCGCCACGCGGCGCTCGGCGGACGGCGTGCGCTGAAGCCGCAACAGCGCGGCCGCCTTGCCGGCCACCGCGTCGATCTGCGCGGGCAACGGCTGCAGCGTGCCCGTGGCGGCGTCGCGGGCGCTCACGAGCATCGGATCGGTCATGCCGGCCAGCTCGCTCGGGCTGTAGTAGGCGGCGATGTCGGTCTGCGCGAGGCCGTCCCTGCTCTGCGCCCATTGCGTGGCATCCATGGCCAGCGAGGGCAATGTCTGCAGCACCGACACGCCGATGCGCTCGAGCTCTGCCTTGCGCTCGTTCGGGCTGAAGACCAGCGAGGCATTGACGATCGCATCGGCCACGCGCCGCTCGCCGGCATGCGTCATGCGGAAGAACAGGTCCTTCTGCTGGCGCGGGCCGTAGAACGCGTAGGCGCGCAGGCCACGCTGTTCCAGCGAGGCGATCAGCGCGTCGAGCCAGCCGGTGTCGTCGCTTGTCACGGTGGCGCTGTTGATGGCAATGGCGACGGTGCCGCCGCTGCCGGGCAATCGCTCGACGGCGGAGATGTCCGTCTCGATGCGAGGCCAGCCCGGGTGATAAAGGCCGGCCAGCGGCTGCGGCACGGGATCGGGCAGGCCGTCCAGCCTGCCGGGCTGCGACAGGGCCTTCATCGCCGCGCCGAGGTTGGCTGGCCCGGAGAAGCGCCAGTATTCGCGCAGCCGCTGCGCCCACGCGGCATCGACGCCGCGCTCGGCCGCGAGCGGCGCGGCAACGGAAGCCTGCCCCTTGGCCACCAGCGCGAACTCGCCGATCAGCACATATGGCGTTGCGCCGCGCGAGATCGTGTCGCCGAAGCGCGCAGCTGCCGCCTGCGCGACGCTGATGTGCGGTGCGTCGATGACGAGCAGCCGTGCGCCTTCGAGCGCGGCGGCCAGCGTCTCCGGCGAATCCTGCGACGCCGACACCACCTGCAGCGGCAACCCGGCCTCGCGCGCAGCGGACTGCAGCCGCACCACCCGCGCCGGCGACACCAGCGACGTGCTCAAGACGACAACTCGCTCACCTGCAGGCTGGGCCCGCGCTGGCGCCACGAACCCGAGCACCACCGCCAGGAACCAGAAAAGAAAGACCCGCGTCACTTCCCGTCCTGCGCGGGCACTGCATCCGCCGGCACATAGACCATCGTGCCGTCCTTCAGCCGCCAGGCGGTACCGGCCTTCTCGCCGTCACCCTGCCCGGTCGCACCGCTGGCCTTGAAGCGCGTGATCTTGCGGCCCTCGCGCGTGACGATCTCCATGTTCGGCTGGCCCTCGTTGCGGATGATCGTCACCTTGTCCTGCGCGAAGGGGTTCATCGGGTTGTTGATGACCGCGATCATCAGCATGCCGATCACCACCATGAACACGTCGATCAGGTTGATGGTCGAGAGCACCGGGTCGTCGTCGTCGCTGTCCAGGCTGCTCAATATCGAGAACTGGCGACGGCTCATCGGTGCACCCTTGGCGCTGCGCGCCTTCCCGCCGGGCGGGAGCGAGCTTGATTGGGGCGGCCCGGCGCGGCGCTCATGACAGCCGGTCCCGCGCGTCGAGCACCGTCACCAGCTCGCGCATCAGCCAGCGGCGGCGCACGGTGTAGACAACGAAGGTGATCGAGGCCGATGCCAGCGCCACGATCACGCTCGCGAACGCGGGAGCCAGGCTCTGCGCCACGCCCTGCGATTCGCCCGAGGCCACGGCCACCAGCGCGGGCCCCATCGGGATCATGGTGGCGATCAGCCCCAGCATCGGTGCCACGCGGCTGCACAGGCGCACGCCTTCCAGCTGCTTGAGCACGACCAGCTCCATCTGCTCCTGGCTGGCCTGCGCGTGGGGCTGCAGCACCAGCGCGCGCAGGGGGTCGCGGCGGCGCTGCCAGTACTCGACCCCGAACGCGCCGAGGCAGTACACGGCATAGACGAAGGACAGAAGCACGCCCAGCGTCACCGGCCAGAGGAACAGGCGCGCCAGCTCGAAGAGAACGGTGTCGAAGGCCAGCATCAGGTCGGCTCCACGGAGGACGGTTGATCGAAAAGATCCGAAGGCCGGCCCCAGCCCTCGTCGAACACCAGCGACGCGAGCGGCTCGCGCTTCGCCCAGCGTTCGCGCTGCAGCATCGGCTCTTCATAGAAGCCGTGCACGGGCCCCAGGCACAGCAAGGCGATGGGCTCGGCGCCCTCGGGCAGGCCGAGCAGCGCCGACACCTCGGCCGGATCGAAGAGCGACACCCAGCCCATGCCCAGCCCCTCGGCACGCGCCGCGAGCCAGAGGTTCTGGATGGCGCAGGAGGCCGAGGCCAGATCCATCTGCGGCAGGGTTCGGCGACCGAACACGTGCTTCTCGCGGCCGTCGGCCAGCGTCACCGCCAGCAGCTCGGCGGCGTCGAGCAGGCCCTGCACCTTCAGGCGCATGAACTCGTCCTCGCGTTCGCCGAGCGCGCGGGCCGTGAGCACGCGCTCGTTCTCGACGACGCGGTGCAGCCGCTGCCGCAACGCCTCGCCGCGAATGCGGATGAAGCGCCACGGCTGCATGAAGCCGACGCTGGGCGCGTGGTGGGCCGCATCGAGCAGCCGGCGCAGCACTTCCGGCGCAACCTCGCCACCCGCGAAATGGCGCATGTCGCGCCGCTCGTGGATGGCGCGGTACACCGCCCTCGCCTCGCCGGCCTCGAACGCTTGCGCCATGGCGCTCAATCCTCGATGCCGCGCTGCGCCGGAATGCCGGCCTTGAAGGCGTGCTTGACCAGCGTCATCTCGGTCACGGTGTCGGCCAGCTCGATGATCTCGGGCGGGCAGCGCCGGCCGGTGAGCACCACATGCACATGCTTGGGCCGCGCGCGCAGCGTTTCGAGCACGCCTTCGAGCGGCAGCCAGCCGTAGATCAGCGGGTATGTGATCTCGTCGAGCACCACGAGGAAGAATTCGCCCGACAGGATCGCCGCCTTGGCCTTCTCCCAGCCGTCGCGCGCGAGCTGGCCCGAGCGTTCGAGGTCCTGGCTCTTCCAGCTGAAGCCGTCGCCGAGCCCTTCGATCGGAATGCCGATCTGCTCGAACATGCGGTGCTCGCCGAAGCGCGCGGTCGGCACCTTCATGAACTGGTAGATCTTCACGGCCTTGCCTCGACCATGCGCGCGCAGCGCAAGGCCGAAGGCGGCCGTGCTCTTGCCCTTGCCGTCGCCGGTGTTGACGATGACGAGGCCGCGGCGTTCGCCCTCGGGTTTTTCGTACGGTTTCTCGCTGGGGGGTGTTTCGATCTGCATGGTGTCGGTTCCTGTGTTCTGTGCTTACTTCGGCAATGCGATCCATTGGTCCGCCACCCGGTGCACGCGGATGCGGTGGTCGAACACCTGTTCCAGCGCGGCATGGGTGGCCGGGTCGTCGCAGCCGCCGTGGTGCGTGACGCGGCCTTTGTCCATCACCACCAGTTCGTCGCTCGCCAGCGCCATCGGCAATTCGTGCAGCACGCTGACCACGGTGCGGCCTTCGGCGACCAGCGCGCGCACGGTCTGCATCCAGTCGGACTGATGCGGCGGGTCGAGGTTGGCGAGCGGCTCGTCCATCAGCAGCAGCTCGGCCTCGACCGCGAGCGCGCGCGCCAGCAGCACGCGCTGGCGTTCGCCGCCGGATAGCTGGCCCAGCGGGCGGTCGCGCCAGTCCCAGGCCTGCGTGGTGCGCAGCGCCCGCTCGACGGCCTCGCGATCGGCCTCGCCCGGCACGGCCAGCCAGCGCTGGTGCGGAAGCCGGCCGAGCATGGCGACGTCGTAGACCATCAGGTCGTCGGCGCTGCCCTCGCCCGTGCCGCTCTGTCCGAGCCAGGAAAGACGCTGGGCACGGATGCGGGCCGGCACCTTGTTCTGCGCCTCGCCGAAGAGCAGCACCTCGCCGCGGTGCGCGAGCAGGCCCGAGAGCGCCTTGAGCAGCGTCGACTTGCCGGCGCCGTTCGGGCCGACGATGCTGGTCCAGCGCGCGGCCGACAGCTTCAGGTCGATGTCGTGCAGCACCTCGGTGGCGCCGAGCGTGGCGCTCACGCGGCGTGCCTCGAGCGCGGGCGCGTTGTTCTGCCGGCCGCTCATGCCACGCCTCCGCGCGCGCCGCGCCGGTGCATCAGCCACAGCAGGTAGCTGCCGCCCAGCACGGCCGTGAGCACGCCCACCGGCAGTTCCTGGGGCGCGATCAGCCAGCGCGCCAGCAGGTCGGCCGCCATCAGCAGCAGCCCGCCCATCAGCGCCGACAGCACGATCAGCCGCGCATGCGTGGTCTTGACGACCGAGCGTACGAGGTGCGGCGCCGCCAGGCCGACGAAGGCGATCAGCCCGGTCTGCGCCACGGCCGCACCGGTGGCCAGCGCCAGCACCACGATCAGCGCCGCGCGCATCGCGCCCAGCGGCAGGCC
Source organism: Variovorax sp. 679 (assembly GCF_003952185.1). Taxonomy (GTDB): domain Bacteria; phylum Pseudomonadota; class Gammaproteobacteria; order Burkholderiales; family Burkholderiaceae_C; genus Variovorax. The sequence goes on from NZ_RXFS01000010.1 coordinate 104,224, forward strand.
CAGGCTGCGCGCCGTGGCCTCGCCGAGCGCGAGCCCGTCGAGCACGGGCGCCAGCGCCCAGCCCGCCAGCAGGCAGACCGCGCCCACCATCGCCATCACCGCGCAGGCGCTCCAGCCGACGAGGCCGGTGCTGCCGAGAATGAAGCCCTGGATGGCCTGCAGGATGTCGGCCGAGGCGATGGTGATGAGGTCTTTCGCGGCGCCGAGCACCACGCCGACGATCACGCCAGCCAGCAGCAGCCGCAGCGTCTGCTGCACGCCGCGCGCCAGCATCAGCGTGAGCATCACCGCCAGCACCGCGCCCAGGAAGGCGGCGCCCGTGAGCCCGAGCCGCATCACCCACTGCATGCTGGCGGCCGAGCCACCGAACATCAGCAGCGCCAGCGCCACGCCCAGCGAGGCGCCCGAGGCGCTGCCCAGCAGGTACGGATCGGCCAGCGGATTGCGGAACAGCCCCTGCGCCACCGCGCCGGCCAGCCCCAGCAGCGCGCCCGCCAGCCACGCGCCAAGCGTGCGCGGCAGGCGGATGTCCCAGACGATCTGCAGCGCCACCGGGTCGTGCCGCGCCGCGAACAGGCTTTCGAAGCCGGTGCTGCCGATGCCCAGGCCCAGCAGCAGCAGCGCCGCACCCAGCACCAGCAGGCCGGCACCGAGCAGCAGGACGCGGCGCAGGTGAATCGTGTGCCTTCGCGCCGCGTTCACCGACTGCCTTCCTTGCCGCTGCCGCCCTTGTCGACCAGGCACTGCGCCATCAGCCGCGCGGCCTCGTCCATGCGCGGGCCGGGGCGCACGAGCACGTCGGACTGTTCCGCGCTGAAGCGGCAGATACGACCTTCGCGCACCGCGCGGATGCCGGCCCAGCCGGGCCGCTGCTCCAGCCCCTGCGCGCTGCGCACGCTGACCATGATGAGGTCGGGATTGGCTCGCACCACGTACTCGGGGTTGAGCTTGGGAAACGGACCGAGCGATGCCGGCACGATGTTCTTCACGCCGAGCCGCGTGAGCGTTTCGCCGATGAACGACGACTCGCCCGCCGCGTACGGTGCGCTGTTCACTTCGAAATACACCCGCATGCCCTTTGCGCCCGCGGGCACCGACTGCGCGGCGGCCGACACGCTGGCATCGATCACGCGCCAGACCTTCGGCGCCTCGTGCGTGCCCAGCACCTGGTCGAGCTTGTCGAGTACGCGCCGCACGTCGGCGTGGCTCTTGGGTTCGAGCACCAGCACCTTCATGCCCAGCGCCTCCAGCCGCTGCGTGACGCGCGAGGACTTGGCGAGCAGCACCGCGTCGGGCTTGAGCGCGACGATGGCTTCCACGTTCGGATCGATGCCGCCGCCGAGCTGCGGCAGCGCCTTCACCTGCCCGGGGGAATTGGAATAGCGGTCCACGCCCACCAGCCGGTCGCAGGCGCCGAGCGCGCAGACCGATTCGGTGAGCGACGGCAGCAGCGAGACGATGCGCTGCGGCGACTGCGGCAGGCTCACGGAAACGCCGCGCTCGTCGACCACGTCCAGGGCATGCGCCGACAGCGCACACAAGGCAAGGCCGAGCATGGCCAGCAAAGTACGCATCGTCTTCATGCCGCGGGCGCCTTCAGGCTCAGCGGCAGGCCGGCTGCCATCAGCGTGACGCGCTCGCAGGCGGCGGCCACGTCCTGGTTGAGCCGGCCGAGCGCGTCGACGAAGGCTCGCGTCTCGCGACCCATCGGGATCACGCCGAGCCCGATCTCGTTGCCCACCAGCACCACCGGCCCGGGTACATCGCGCAGCGCGACCAGCAGCATCGCGATGTGCGTCGCGGGGGTGCGCGTCACGGGGCGGGCGTCTTCGGAGGGCATCGGCATCAGCAGGTTGGTGAGCCACATCGTGAGGCAGTCGACCACCACCAGCGTCTCGGGCGTGCTCTGCGTGACGATGGCACGCGCGAGCTCGACCGGTTCCTCGATGGTGCGCATGCCGGGCACCCGCTCGGCGCGGTCGGCCTGGTGGCGCACGATGCGCTCCTGCATCTCGTCGTCGTAGGCCTGCGCGGTGGCGATCAGCACGGCGCGATGCGTTCGGGCGTCGGCAGCGAGCCAGTCGATGGCGCGCTGCTCCGCGCGGCGCGACTTGCCGCTCTTCTGGCCGCCCAGGATGAACTCGTGCCCTGCTGTCCTAGGCTTGGTCGGTTGATGCGGCATGGCTCTCCAACTCGATGGGCATGGCGCCGAAAAGGCGGGCCGTGGCTTGCGGACTGGACGCAAACCACGCATGGAAGTAACTCGCGCGCACCGGGCCGTGCACATACAGCGCTTCGCCGCCGCGCGGGCCGGCGGCCTGCGTCGCGCCGGGCCGGGTGGTGCGGGCAGCGGGTACGAGCGGCGTTTCGCAGCTCGAATAGTGAAAGGTGTGGCCGCGCAAGACATGCTTGCCGAGCGCGAGCTGCTGCGGGCCGAGGCCGGCGAGCCGCTTCTGCATGGTCACGCGGCCCGGCAGCAGGCCCCAGAGGCGATGGACCTGCGGGTCGTCCTGCCGGGCCAGTTCGTCGAACAGCGCCATCATCCCGCCGCACTCGGCCCAGACGGGCTTGCCCGAGGCGACATGCTCGGCGAGCGATTCGCGCATCGGCGCGCAGGCGCCCAGCGCTTCGGCATGCAGCTCGGGGTAGCCGCCGGGCAGCCAGACCGCGTCGCAGGCCGGCAAGGCGTCACCTGCGAGCGGCGAGAAAAAGGACAGCCGCGCGCCCAGCGCTGTGAGCACATCGAGGTTTGCCGGGTAGATGAACGAGAAGGCAGCATCGCGCGCAATGGCGATGGTGCGGCCGGCAAGCAGCGGCGGCACGGCCTCCGCATCACCGGACGCGGGCGCTTCGAAACGTACCTGCGGCAGATCGCCAACCTGCATGCGCCCCAGCGGCGTGCCGGCCAGAACGTCGGCTGCCGCATCGAGTCGCGCCATCGCGTCGCCGAGCTCTGTGGCGGCCACCAGCCCCAGGTGCCGTTCGGGCAGCGTGAACCCCGCATCGCGCGGCAAGGCACCGAGCCACTGCGAGGGGTCGCGCAGCGCATCCTTCAACATGTTCGAGTGCCTTTCGCTGGCCACGCGGTTCGCCAGCACGCCGGCCCACGGCAGGCCGGAACGAAAGTTCTGCAGCCCGAAGGCCAGTGCGCCGAAGGTGCCTGCCATGGCGTGCGCATCGATCACCGCCAGCACCGGCAAGCCGAAGCGCTGCGCCAGGTCGGCGGCGCTGGGCGTGCCGTCGAACAGGCCCATCACACCTTCGACGATCAGCAGGTCGCATTCGGCCGCTGCCGCGTGCAGGCGCTCGCGGCAGTCGGCCTCGCCAGTCATCCAGAGATCAAGCGAATGCACCGGCGCGCCGGTGGCCAGCGCCAGCCAGTACGGATCGAGGAAGTCGGGTCCGCACTTGAAGGCGCGCACGCGCCGGCCCTGCCGCGAGTGCAGCCGGGTCAGCGCCGCCGCGACGGTGGTCTTGCCCTGCCCCGAGGCCGGAGCAGCCACCAGCACCGCGGCGCACGAGGCCGCCGCGGCACCGGCGGTGCCGCCTGGCTGGAGAGCTTGGCTTGTCAGTGAGGCGTCCACTTGAGACCGACGTACGCGGTGCGGCCTGCCGTGGCGTACAGCCGCGCGAACTGGTAGTCCTTGTTGCCCACATTGTCGACGCGCGCGACGAGGTTGAGGTCGCGCGTGATCTGCGTGGTGGCCGACAGGTTCAGCACGGTGTAGCCGCCGAGCTTGACGCTGTTGGCTGCGTCGTCGTAGCGGCGGCCGGAGGTCTGCACCTCGGCGCCCAGCGTCCAGCCGGCGATGCGCCAGTCGGCGCCGAGGGTGGCGTGGCGCTGGGCACGGCGGGCCAGCAGGTTGTGGGTGGCAAGGTCGCGCGGGTCCTGGAAGTCGAACGAGCCGCGTAGCGTGACGTCGCCGATGCGGTGGCTGCCCGACAGCGTGACGCCCTGGTAGCGCGCGCGCGCCGTGCTCGCGTAGCAGCCGAAGGAGGAGGCGCAGCCCTTGGCCGAACCGTCGAACACGATCAGGTTCTGCACGCGGCTGCCGTACGCCACGACGCCCAGTTGCGTGGCGCCTTCGGTGTACTGCAGGCCCAGCTCGACGTTGCGGCTCGATTCGGGCTTGAGCGTGGCCAGTCCGTATTCGCTGAAGCGCTGGTACAGCGTGGGCACGCGGAAGGCGGTGCCGGCCGATGCCGTGAAGCGCAGCGAAGGCGTGATGGCGTAGCCGTAGGCCGCGCTGCCGGTGGTCCTGCCGCCGAACTCGCTGTCCTTGTCGTGGCGAACGTGCAGCTGCAGCGAATGCGGGCCCTGCACGAAGCCGTAGCCGAGCGAGATCGCGTCCTGCGAGCGGTCGCGCGACAGCAGCTTGGAGGTGGTGGTGGGCGCGTTCTCGAGGGCGTCCTCGCGGCGCTCCAGGGTGGCCGTGACGAGGTGCGGGCCGAAGCGGAACTCGTTCTGGAACAGGTAGCCGCGCAGGTTGGTCTCGGTGCGGTAGAACGAAGGCTGCGTCTTGTAGACGGACTGCGAGTCGGTCACCTGCACGCGGGTGCTGTAGACGTCGTTCCACTTGGCCGACCAGGTCAGGCCGGCGGTGCGCAGCGTGTTGCTCGACTCGTCGTTGCGGAAAATGATCGGCAGCTTGGTCTTGTAGGCAACGGTGGTGTCGTAGCCGGCCTTGATGTCGCTGCCGAGCAGCGTGGCCTCGATGCGCTGGTCGGGCGTGATCTGGAAGCCCAGCTTCACGTTGCCCGAGGTGCTGTTGTAGCCGTCGCGGTCGGGGCTGGTGAAGCCGTCCTTGACCACGTTGCGCTTTTCCACCGGCTGCACGTTGAAGCCCTTGCTCTCCTCGTGCGCCACGCCGAACGAGTAGTCGAACAGGCCCGATTTGCCGCTCACGCCGCCTTCTATCTTGCGCAGGCCGTAGCTGCCGATGCCGATGCCCGCGTAGGGCGACACGCCCTCTTCGCCACGCTTGGTGAAGAGCTGGATCACGCCGCCCACGGCGTCGGAGCCGTACACCGCGGCGGCCGGGCCGCGCAGCACTTCGATGCGGTCGATCTGCGCGAGCGGGATGCCTTCCCAGCCGGCGCCGCCGGTCGATTGCGAGTCGATGCGCACGCCGTCGAGGTACACGGCGGTGAAGCGGGTTTCCGCGCCGCGGATGAACAGGCTGGTGGTGTTGCCCACGCCGCCGGAGCGCGAGATCTCGATGCCGGGCAGGCGCGCGAGCACGTCGGCCACGCCGGTCGCGCCGCTGCGCTCGATGGCCTGGCGGTCGATGATGGAGACGTCACCCACGAGGTCCGACAGCGGCTGCGGCGTGCGGTTGGCCGTGACCACCGTTTCGCCGAGGGTGGGCGCCTGTTGCGCATGGGCCGCCAGGCCGCCGAAGGCGGAAACCAGTGCCAGCGGCAGGCAGGCGTGGCGGAAACGGCGCGCGGGAGCGCGGCTGCGGGAAAAGCAAACGTGGGAAATCATGAATCAAGCGAACGGACGTCAATACCCCTGGCCGGCCTCCCCGCCGGCGCCTGGGCGCAATGGCTGCGACATGCGTCGTTGTCGACACATGCGGCAGCCGCCTTGTTGGCCGGTATCCGGGCTGGCAGAACGGCCCCTCGCCGCCTTCCCAGACACCTGTTTCAGGGCGTCCAGTGGCTTCGATGGAAAGGGGTTGGCGCCTTTCGGCGCCGTCTGCTTGACCGTTGCGGGGGCAGCGCAGGCGGCTTCGGCCTTGTTCCGGTGTGAACCGGGGGCTTCCACTCCTGCTTCCCGTTGAACTGCGCCGTGCGAACCACGGCGCGAGCACCAACGGGCGGAATTCTATGCCCTGCCCGGCGGTGCTTAAGTCGAAAGTTGCGGTACCGCTAACATCGGCGGCCATGATGCGGCCCGCCTCGGTCTTCCTGAATCTTCGCTCGGCGCTGCAGCGTCTCTTCGGTGTCTCGGGCTGGCAGTCGATGCTGCTGTGGTCCATCGTGGCCGGCCTGCTCGGCACGCTGGCGACCGAACTCTTCCGCGCGGCGCTGCTGGCCTTCGAGCACCTGGTGCTCGGGCCGGGCGAAGGGCTGGTGGCGATGGCGAAGCACCTGCCGTGGTGGGCGCGCATCGCCTGCCCCACGCTGGGCGGGCTGGTGGCAGGGCTGCTGCTGGTGCTCGCAAAGCGCGTGGCCGTGCGCAGCGCCACCTCCGACTACATGGAGGCCATCGTGCTCGGCGACGGGCGCATTCCCGTGGCACAGACGCTGGCGCGCAGCGCGTCGTCGCTGGTGAGCATCGGCACCGGCGGCTCCATCGGGCGCGAGGGTTCGATGGTGCAGCTGGCGGCGCTGGCCTCTTCGCTGCTCGGGCGGGTGTTCCGCTTTCCGGCCGAGCGGCTGCGGCTGCTGGTGGCCTGCGGTGCGGCGGCCGGCCTCACGGCCGCCTACAACGCGCCCATCGCGGGTGCCTTCTTCGTTGCGGAGATCGTTCTCGGCTCCATCGCGATGGAGAGCGTGGGGCCGATCATCATCGCCTCGGTGGTCGCCAACGTCGCGATGCGTGCGCTGCCCGGCTACCAGCCGCCGTACAGGATGCCGGCCTTCCCGGAGATCCACGGCACCGAGGTCGTACTGTTCTGCGTGCTCGGCGTGCTGCTGGGCTTTGCGGCCGTCGGCTTCCTGCGTGCGCTGCAGGGCAGCCGGGCACTGTTCTCGCGGCTGCCTGTCGCGCTGCCGTGGCGGCTGGCCCTGGGCGGGCTCGTGATGGGCGCGGTGTCGGTGCCGATGCCCGAGGTCTGGGGCAACGGCTACAGCGTGGTCAACTCGGTCCTGCACACGCCCTGGCCGTGGACGCTGATCGCGATGGTGCTGGTCGCCAAGGCGGTCGCCACGATGGCGACTGCCGGCTCGGGCGCGGTGGGCGGCGTGTTCACGCCGGCCCTCTTCTTCGGCTGCATGGTTGGCGCGCTGTTCGGCCAGGGCGTGCAGGCGCTGTGGCCGGCAGCCACCTCGGCGCCGTTCGCCTACGCCATCGTCGGCATGGGCGCCTTCCTGGCGGGCGCGACGCAGGCGCCGCTGATGGCCATCCTGATGATCTTCGAGATGACGCTGAGCTACCAGGTCATGCTGCCGCTGATGGCGGCGAGCGTCATCGCGTACTTCGTCGCGCGCTCGGCCAACGCGGGCTCCATGTACGAGATCACGCTGCACCGCAACGAACAGCGCGACGCGCAGATGCGCCTGCGCGGGCTTCACATGCGCGACCTCGTGCAGCCGGCCGAGACAGTGGTCGGCCCGCAGGCGGACCGCGAGGCCATGAGCAAGCTCTTCCTGCAGTACCCCGTGAAGTACCTGTACGTCGTCGACACGGACAACCGCTACCTCGGCGTCGTGCCGCTCTCGGCGCTCGGCACGGCGCCCCGGGAGACGACGGCAGCCGCCCTGCTCTCGCAGATCATCCAGCCGATCACCGCCGACACCGGGCTGGGCGAGGCGCTGCAGCGCTTTCTCGACCACCTGGGCGAGCGCCTGCCGGTGATCGAGAGCGCCGGCAACCCCGTGCTGCTGGGCGTCGTCGCCAAGAGCGCGCTGCTGGCCACCTACGTGCGGCTGAGCGAGTAGCGGGCGCGCACGCTGCCTTGTCCGGCTTACTTGGCCGGACGCACCGCCGTCACCTCGATCTCGACCAGGTAGGCCGGATTGACGAGCGCCGCCACCTGCATCGTCGAACGCACCGGCAGCCGGGGCTGCGCGGTGGTGCCGAAGAACTGGGTGTAGCCCTCCATGAAACCGGCGAAGTCCATCTTGTTGTCCTTGGCCGGGTCGCCGACGAGAAACACCTGCATCTTCACCACGTCGCCCATGGTCAGGCCCAGGCCCGCAAGGCTCTTCTCGATGGCCTTGAGCACACCGACGGTCTGGCCCTTGGTGTCGCCGCCATAGGCCGCCGCGCTGTTCTTCGGCGCAGCCGCGTCCTGCAGCGGCGGCACCTGGCCGGAGAGGTAGACGTTGGTGAACGACGACGGGACCTCCACCGCCGCCGCGATCGGGAAGGTCGAATTCGGAATGCGGTGGCGGATGATTTCATCGGCCGCGTTGGCTGCGCCGCAGCCGGCTGCGAACACTGCGGCGACGAGCGCCAGCTTCTTCGTGATGGAGGTCATGGTCATGCGGGTTGTCTCTCTGCTGGAGTGGAGGAAGGGTGTGCCGGACAGCGGAAGAAGAAGCTTCATCAAGGCCGCAGCTTCTTGACGCTCTCCGCCTCGATGGCGTCGGGGTACTGGTTGCCGAAATGGGTGCGCGCGTAGCCGACCACGGCGGCGATCTGCTCGTCGCTCAACATCTTGCCAAAGGCGGGCATGCCCTTCTGGCCGTTGATCACCACGTAGAGCGGGTATTCGGGGCTCGCGAGCCTCGGGTTCGAGGCGAGCGCCGGGTACGCGCCCGCGCCCTTCGCCCCTTGCCCCTGCGCCATGTGGCAGCCCTGGCAGGTCGCGCGGTAGATCGATTCGCCCGAGCTTTCCTGGAACCGGGGGCCGACGGAAAAGGCCGGCTCCGGCGACTGCGCAAAAGCGGCCTGGCCAGCCACCGAGGCCAGCGTGGCGAACGAAAGGCCGAGCAGTGCGCGCCTGATGAAGGTTCTGGTGCCGTGATTCATGATGCGTGTTTCCTCCTTCATTCGTTCACGCGGCCTGCGCCACGGCGCGGGCATGCAGCCGCTGGATGGCATCGAGCGACGAGAGCAGTGCGCCCTCCTGCCAGGCCGGGATGTAGGAAGCGTGCTCGCCGGCCAGCGCGATGCGGCCATCGACCTGGCACAGGTTCCTGTAGTGCTTCTGGCGCGTCTCGTCGGTCCACATGCCGTAGCAGCCATGCGAGCCCGGAACGCGGTGCCAGCCCACCGAGATGCCGTTGTCGAATTCGCTCGCGTACTGCGGATGCAGCTGCGTGCCGAACTCGACCGCGCGGCGCACGCGCTCTTCGGGAGCCATGGCCGTGAATTCGTAGGAGTTCGGGCCGTCGAACACATAGGCGCCCAGCAGCACCGACTTGCCCTTGGCTCCGTATCGCGTCGAGGGATACGAGATGCGCGAGATCGGCAGGTCGGTGTAGCTGATGCCGCCGTAGATGTGCTCGTCCTCCTCCCAGAAGCGGCGCTTGAACTGCAGGCCCACCTTCACCGATGCGCCGTAGGGCACGGCGTTGATGGCCTCCTGCATTGCCGAGCCCACCTGGATATCGATCTGGCTGAGCACCGACAGCGGAATGGTGCACAGGCACCAGTCGGCCTTGGCCTGCGCGACCGCACCGCCCTTGGACGCATCGGCGTAGGTGACCGTCACGCCGCGGTCGTTCTGCTCGATCTTCGTGACCTTGGCTCCGTAGCGGATCAGGCTGCCGACTTCCTTCTGGAACGCCTTGGCGATCATGTCCATGCCGCCCACGGGCTGGAAGATCGCGCTCTGGAATTCGTAGTCCTGCCCACTCGCGATGTAACGCCAAAGATTCGATTGCAGCAGCTCGCTCATGTCGAGCGGCTTCGAAGGCTTCGCCAGCGGCATGAGGCCGCCGCCCGCGTCGACTTCATAGCCGCGGCGGTCGCTGCTGACGGTGCCTTCGCGATAGCGGAACTGCGTGTCGAGCGCACCCCAGCGGCGCAGGCCTTCGAGCAGTTTCTCCTTGTCTTCCTTCGTCAGGGCCGCGTCGAGGTTGCCTTGCGTCGCGGCCTTGCCGAGCAGTTCGGCGACATGGCCCTGGTAGTCGGCCTGCACGTGGCGGTAGCGCTGAGGCTTGCCGCCGTAGGCCTTGCTCGAATGCACCAGCGCGTTGTAGTTGACCTGAATGAAGGGCTCCAGCGCCACGCCCAGCCGCTTGCAGTAGCCCAGCACCGCATGGTGGTGATAGGGAATGCGCCACGGCCCCGGATTGAAGTACTCGCCCTTGGCGAAACCGCATTGCTGCACGGCACCACCCAGCTCCGTGAAGGTATCGCCGCCGCGCAGCGTCCAGCATCGGCCGCCTGCGCGATTGCTGAACTCGAGAACCTTGACCGAGTAGCCCGCGTTGCGCAGCTCGAGCGCGGCGACCATGCCGGCCAGGCCTGCACCAAGAACCAGCACCGACGCACCCTTTCTCGCGCCGTCGAGCTTCGGTGGTCCGTTGTAGCCGGATTCGGCAGCAAAGCCGAGAGAGGTCATCGCCTGGTACATCGCGCCGCCCCCTGCGGTCTTGCCGATGAGCGCGAGCAGGTCGCGCCGGCTGAATAAAGTGTTGCTCTTCGTGGTCATTGGCTGCTTCTAGGAGTTTGAAAGGCAACTGGAAGGCAGCAGAATCCATGCCACGCCCCAGCCTCGGCGGGACCGCCTTCCCCGGGAAACTACAATCGCCAACCATGCCCGCCTCCAGCCCCATCGATCAGATCGCCGAGCGCGTCGAACGACTGCTCGTGCGTCATGAAGAGGTGCAGCGCACCAACGCGCTGCTGCAGGAACAGGTCGATGCGCTCACGCGCGAACGCGACGCCCTGAAGTCGCGCCTCGTCGCTGCCCGCACGCGCCTCGATGCCCTGCTCGAACGGTTGCCGGCTGAACCACCTTCCGAAGATTCCCCCGCATGAAGCAGATTGAAGTACAGATCATGGGACAGAGCTATCTGCTCGGCTGTCCCGATGGCGGCGAGGCGCAGTTGCGCGAAGCCGTCGAACGCGTGGACGCTGCCATGTGCAAGATCCGCGACGCGGGAAAAGTCAAGGCCCGCGACCGCATCGCCGTGCTGGCCTCGCTGAATCTCGCATTCGACCTCGCCGCCCAGCAGGCGGCCGCCACCGCCGCACCCGTGGTTGCCGCAGCACCGGATACCACAGAGACCGACCCGAAGGCCGCCCAACTCATTCAAAGACTCGATCAGGCCCTGGCGGGCGATGGACATTTGCTCTGAGCGGGTTCCACCGGCACGGCCGGAGCGGTAAAATCCGATCCGTCTGCGGTGCGCGTTGGGCTTTATATGTCCTTGTTCCAATGCTCTACGGAGCCGGGCTTGGTAAATCGCTCGACGGGTGTGATCATCTCGCGTCAGATGAACCCGAAGTCTTGCTGCCCTCGCCCACCTGAACCCCGGTTCAGGATGCGAGTCCGGCGCCCACTTGCAGACACCTAATTCCGCCACGGCCCCCTGCACGCACTGCTCGGGGCCGTTGCCTTTTCTGAAACATCATTTCCGTGAACGTCTCCAGCCTGCTCGACCCCATCCTCATCGCCGAACTCGCCGTCCTCGGGCTCGGCACCGGTTTTCTCGCAGGCTTGCTGGGCATCGGCGGCGGCATGCTGATGGTGCCGTTCATCACGATCATCATGGGCCATCGCGGCGTGCCGGCCGATCTCTCGGTGAAGATGGCCATCGCAACCTCGATGGCGACGATCATCTTCACCTCGGTGTCGAGCGTGCGCGCGCACCACAAGCGCGGCGCGGTGCGCTGGGACATCGTGAAGCGGCTCGCGCCCGGCATCGTCATCGGCAGCCTGATCGGCAGCCTCGGCGTGTTCTCTCTGCTCAAGGGCACTGCCCTGGCGATCTTCTTCGCGCTGTTCGTGGGCTTCTCCGCCACGCAGATGTTCCTCGACAAGAAGCCCGCCCCCACGCGCCAGATGCCGGGCACGGGCGGCCAGCTCGCTGCGGGCGGCGCGATCGGCTTCATCTCGGGCCTCGTGGGCGCAGGCGGCGGCTTCATCAGCGTGCCGTTCATGACGTGGTGCAACATCTCGATCCACAACGCGGTGGCCACCAGCGCGGCGCTGGGCTTTCCGATCGCGGTGGCGAACGTGCTGGGCTATGCGGTCAGCGGCCAGTCGGTGCAGGGCCTGCCGGCCGGCTCCTTCGGCTACATCTGGCTGCCTGCGCTGACAGTGATCGCCATATGCAGCGTGCTGACCGCGCCCCTGGGCGCGAAGGCAGCGCACAACCTGCCGGTGAAGAAGCTCAAGCGGGTGTTCGCGAGCATCCTCTACCTGCTTGCGGCCTACATGCTCTGGAAGGGCCTGCACGGCTGATCCGGCGGGGCCCAAAGCCCTTCGCCGGGAGGTGCGACTCGTTGCCGCCCCGAAAGGGCGCGCCGTATAACGAGGCCATGAAAATCCTCATCGCAGTCGACGGCAGCGCCTACACGCAGAAGGCACTGTCCTATCTCATCGCCAACCGCGCCATGTTCGTGGACGGCCATGACCTCGTGATCGTGCATGTGTCCACCGGCATCTCGGGCCACGTCACGCGCCACCTCAGCAAGGAGATCGTCTCCGACTACTACGCCGAGGAAAGCGCCAAGGTCATCGAGCCGGTGAAGGCGCAGCTCGCCGCGCAGGGCGTGAGCAACTACACGGTCGATGCGCGCCACGGGCACATCGCCGAAGAGATCCTCAAGTCGGCCGCCGCGGCGCAGGCGGGGCTGATCGTTCTCGGCACGCACGGCCACGGCATCTTCGGTCGCGCGCTGATGGGCTCGGTCGCCACCAAGGTGATCGCCGAGACGGACACGACGGTGCTGCTGGTCCAGTAGCAGCAGCTAGTGCGTGCGCTGTTGCTGCTGCCGCCACTCGCGCGGCGAGCAGCCGAAGCGCTCCCTGAACGCGCGGCTGAAGTGCGCCGCGTCGTTGAATCCCCTGCCATAGGCGATGTCGGCCACCGGGCGGCCCGCGAGGCGCGGCTCCAGCAGGTCGCGGCTGCACGCCTCCAGCCTGCGCTCCCAGATGTACTGCGACGGCGTGAGCGGCTCGCTCCTGAACACGCGGTGGATGTGGCTCACCGACACGCCCAGCCCGGCAGCCAGCGTGCCCACCGACAGCGAAGGATCGGCAAGTTGCTCGTCGATGAGCCGCTTCACGCGCGCAAGGTGATATGCCGTCAGATTGCTCAGCGATGGCGCACGCGCGGCGGGCAGCGTCTGCAGCCCCGCCACAAGGATGCTCTGCACGCCGTTGGCCACCGCGAGCGCCGACGCAGGCTGCAGCGTGTCGATGTCCTCGCGCAGCGTGTGGATCATGCCCAGCAGCAGGTGCCCCGCGCCCTCGCGGCCCGACACCGTGGTGGCCGTCAGCGCCTCGGTGTCGCGCAGTTCGCTGCGCAGACGTTCGCCGGGCAGCTTGAGCACGATCTGCTCGAAAGACTCGTCGAACAGCAGCTGGTAGGGCCGCGTGCTGTCGTACAGCGCGAAATCGCCGGCCGACAGTACCGCGTCGCGCCCGTCCTGCCGCACCACGCCGCGGCCGCGCGCCTGGATGCTCACGAGGAAATAGTCGTCGCCTGAATGCGAGATGTGCCCCGGCGTGCGCATCACCTTCTGCGGGCTCGAGGTGACGACCGACACGTCGAGACCGGGCAGCGTGTGCTGGCGGATGCTGCCCTCGAAGTCGCCCACATCGCCTTCGCGCGCGGGATCGCAGCCCAACTGCACATACACGTTGCAGATCATGTCGGTCCAGTAGGCAAGCCGCTGGTCGCGCGGAACGGCGTCGGTGCTGAGCAACTGGTTCATCGGGGTTCCTCGGAAAGCCTGGGCGGCAAGGGCATGCAACGCTGGAACAAGAACGCCGCCAATCCGGGTCAAGGCGTTCCGGCGGCGCGAATCTACGCTTCAAGCAACCCGCATGCCACAGCGCAAACCCGGTGCAGGCATGCGGCGGACGCTTCGTTACTTTCATTGCATCTGGAGAACCACCATGCCGACCACCGTCCATCCCAAGCTGCGCGTTGCCGCAGTGCAGGCCGCCCCCGTGTTCCTCGACCTCGACGGCACCATCGACAAGACCATCGACCTGATGGCGCAGGCCGCGAAACAGGGCGTGAAGCTCATCGCCTTTCCCGAGACCTGGGTGCCCGGCTACCCCTGGTGGATCTGGCTCGACTCGCCGGCCTGGGGCATGCAGTTCGTGCAGCGCTACCACGACAACTCGCTCGTCGTCGGCTCGGCCGAGTTCGAACGCATCGCGCAGGCGGCGCGCAAGCTCGGGATCTGGGTATCGCTCGGCTACAGCGAGAAGGCGGCCGGCAGCCTCTACATCGCACAGGCACTCATCGACGACCAGGGCCGCACGGTGCAGACGCGGCGCAAGCTCAAGCCCACGCATGTGGAGCGCACCGTGTTCGGCGAGGGCGACGGCTCGGACCTTGCCGTGGTCCAGACACCGCTGGGCAACATCGGATCGCTGTCGTGCTGGGAGCACCTGCAGCCGCTGAGCAAGTACGCGATGTATTCGCAGAACGAGCAGATCCACTGCGGCGCGTGGCCGAGCTTCTCGCTCTACCGCGGCGCGGCCTACGCACTGGGCCCCGAGGTCAACAACGCGGCGAGCCAGGTGTATGCGGCCGAGGGCCAGTGCTTCGTCGTCGCGCCCTGCGCCACCGTATCGAAGGCCATGAGCGAGCTGATGTGCACCGACGCGGGCAAGCAGCAGATGCTGCGCACCGGCGGCGGCTATGCGCGCATCTACGCACCCGACGGCTCGCCACTCGGCACGCCGCTGGCGGAGGACGAGGAAGGCCTTGTCGTCGCCGACATCGACCTCGGCATGATCTCGCTCGCCAAGGCCGCCGCCGATCCCAGCGGCCACTACTCGCGCCCCGACGTCACGCAGCTGCTGCTGAACAAGACGCGCCGCGAACCCGTGGTGGTGCAGCAATCACCCGAGCCCGAGAGCAGCGTGCCCGAGCCGGTCGCGGCCTGAACGCACGGAGGCACGCCATGGAATCCGCCATCGCAGAGCACCTCAAGTGCCCCCGCACGCGCCATCGCCGCGTGGAAGACGACTACGTGCCGCCCTACCCCGTGTGGTCGGCACGGGCTCCCGTTGCAGTGAAGCAGGTCGTGATGGGCTACTTCGGTGTGCAGTCTCGCGGCCCCGAAATGCAAGGCCGTGCCTGCGCCGCGCTGATGAAGATCGCTCGCGACTTCGCGCTGCCCGACGGCCCGGGACACCACGACCTGACGCACTACGTCGACGCGCAAGGCTTCGACAACATGATCGCCATCGCCTACTGGGGCGATGCTGCAGCCTTCGCACGCTGGTGCGCCACGCCCGAGATCGACGCATGGTGGCGTTCGGACGAACGGCTCGGCGAGGGCCTCGGCTACTTCCGCGAGATCGCGTCGCCGCGCGTAGAGCACTTCGAGACCAGGTTCAACACGCCCGACCGCTTCGAAGGTGTCGGCGTGATCATGGGCGGCGCCAGCGGCGAGCTGCAGGAGCACGGCTACTGGGGTTCGATGCGCGACCGCATTCCGCTGTCGCAGACCGATGCGATGGCGCCTTCGGGCGCTCGCGCGGTGATCGCAGGTGCCCCAGCACCCGGGCAGCGCGTGCGCATCGCAGGCCACGAGAACATCGCGATGATCCGCTCCGGCCAGGAGTGGACCGACACCACCGGCCAGGAACGCAAGCTCTACCTGGAAGACATGGAGCCCGTGCTGCGCGAGGGCATGGACTTCCTGCGCGACCAAGGCCAGCCGATCGGCTGCTACAGCAACCGCTACATGCGCCACCTCGACGCGCACGGCTCGCCGCTGCAGAAGTCATTCGGCCTGAGCTGGTGGCGCTCGCTGGCCGACATGGAACGCTGGGCCGAGTCGCATCCGACGCACGTCGCGATCTTCGGCAGCTTCATGCGCTACGTGCAGGCGCTGAACTTCCAGCTGCAGCTGCGCGTGTACCACGAGGTGTCGGTGCTGAAGGCCGACGAGCAGAGCTACGAGTACATCAACTGCCACGCGGGCAGCGGGCTCATGAACGGGCTCGCACCCGCCGCATGAGCACGCGGGGGCGCTCAGGCGGAGAACAGCTCCTTGTGCTCCGCCCGCAGCAGCGCCTTCTGCACCTTGCCCATCGTGTTGCGTGGCAGCTCGGGCACCACGAAACAGCGCTTCGGAATCTTGAAGTTCGCGAGCCGGGCTTTCAGCTCGGCCACGATGGCATCGGCGTCGAGCGCCGCGCCCGCCTTGGGAATGACAATCGCCACGCCCACCTCGCCGAAGTCGGGGTGCGGCACGCCGACCACGGCGCTCTCCGCCACGCCGGCCATCTCGTTGATGTAGCCCTCGATCTCGGCCGGGTACACGTTGTAGCCGCCGCTGATGATCAGGTCCTTGCTGCGCCCAACGATGACGGCGTAGCCCAGGCCATCGATCTTGCCCACGTCACCGGTCTTGAAGAAACCGTCGGAGGTGAACTCCTCCTTGGTCTTCTCGGGCATGCGCCAGTAGCCCGCGAACACGTTGGGACCGCTGACCTCGATGTTGCCGATCTCGTCGGTTGTGCACTCGCGGCCGCTGTCATCGCGCACGCGCAGCTGCACGCCCGGCAGCGCGAAGCCCACGGTGCCGCCGCGGCGCTCGCCCTGCTCCGGCTTGTAGGGGTTGGAGGTGAGCATGACCGTCTCGCTCATGCCGTAGCGCTCCAGGATGGTGTGGCCGGTGCGTTCGCGCCATTCGTCGAAGGTCTCGATCAGCAGCGGCGCCGAGCCCGCGACGAACAGGCGCATGTTGCGCACTGCCTCGCGCGTGAGGCCCGGCTCGGCCAGCAGCCGCACGTACAGGGTGGGAACGCCCATGAACACCGTGGCCTCGGGCAGCTTCTGCACGACGCGCTTCGGATCGAACTTCGCGAACCACAGCATCTTGCTGCCGTTGAGCAGCGCGCCATGCAGCGCGACGAACAAGCCGTGCACGTGGAAGATGGGCAGCGCGTGGATCAGCACGTCGCCTTCGGTCCAGCCCCAGTAGTCCTTCAGCACCTGCGCGTTCGACAGCAGGTTGCCATGCGTGAGCATCGCGCCCTTGCTGCGGCCGGTGGTGCCGCTGGTGTAGAGGATGGCGGCCATGTCGTCGGCCTTGCGCTTCGCAGGCGTGTGCCGGTCGCTGCATTGCGCGGCCACTTCGAGCAGCGTGCCGGTGCGGTCGTCGTCCAGCGTGAAGACGTGCTTCGTGCCCGCCGCGACGGCAATCGGAGCCACCCATGACGCATTGCGGCTGGTGCACACCACCACGGCCGGCTCGGCGTTGCCGATGAAGTACTCGATCTCGGCACTCTGGTAGGCCGTGTTCAGCGGCAGGAACACATAGCCCGCGCGCAGCGTGGCGAGGTACAGCAGCATCGCCTCGACCGATTTCTCGACCTGCACCGCGATGCGCGCGCCTTTCTCCAGCTTCAGCGCATCGAGCAGGTTGGCGATCATGGCGCTGGCGCGCTCGATGTCGCGCCAGGAATAGAACAGGCCGTTGTCGGTCTCGACGGCGATGCCGTCCAGGTCGGAGGGAAATGCCGCGCGCAGGGCGGCGAACAGGTTGGCGTTGGCGGTCTTCGTCATTCGGACAGGTCTTCTCTTCAGAAATTCGGGGTGCGCTTGGCGAGAAACGCGGCGATGCCCTCGCGGTGCTCCGCGGAATCGGCGTAATCGTAGGCAGTCGCAAGCAAGCCGTGGGCCGAGGGGGCGCCGGCGCGCAGCACGGCGAAGGTCGCCTTGTGCAGGCGCGCGGCCTGCGGCGAGAGCACGGCGATGCGCTGGGCGTGCGACTGTACGGCGAGCGCCACCTCGTTGTCGGGCAGCACCTGCAGCAGGAAGCCCGCGTCGTACAGGCGTTGCGCACCGTGCACGCCGGCGGCCAGCAGCATGTCGCGCGCGAGCACGTCGCCGATGGCTCCATGCACCAGCGCGGCTTCGCGCGGCGCCATCGGAAAGCCCAGCTTCGCAATGGGCGCGCCGAACTTCGCGGAAGCGCCGGCCAGGCGAATGTCGCAACAGCTCGCGATCTCGATGCCCGCGCCCATGCAGGCGCCTTCGATCTGCGCGACCAGCGGCAATGGGCAGTCGAGCATGGCCTGCAGCGCCGCCCACACTTCGTTCTCGTGGAATTCGCGCAGGCTGGGCTCTTTGAAGCGGAACGACGGGTACTCGGAAATGTCGCCGCCCGCGCAGAAGGCCCCGCCCTCGCCGCGCACGATCACGCAGCGCGGGGCGTCGTTGCCGTCCCCGCGCAGGCCGTCGAACACGGCGCGCAACTCGCGCCACATGGCGCGCGTCATGGCATTGAGCCGCCCCGCGTTCGACAGCGTGACGACCGCGATGGCGCCTTCGCGGCGCAATGAAATGGAACTGCCTGCGGTCATTCGAGCTTGGCGCCCGACGCCTTCACCACCGCTGCCCAGCGCTTGATCTCGGCATTGACGAAGGCGCCGTAGGCCGTGGTGGTGAGGGTCGGGATCTCGGAGCCGTTCTGGGCCCAGATGGCCTTCAGGTCGTCGGTGGCGAGCGCCTTCTTCATGTCGTCGATGGCGCGCGCCTGCGCATCGGCCGGCGTGCCCTTGGGCGCCCAAAGGCCGTACCAGGTGGTGACGGTGTAGTCGGGCAGGCCCACTTCGGCGGCACAGGGCACGTCGGGGAAGGCGGGGTTGCGCTTGCTGCCGGCCACCATCAGCGCCTTGATGCGGCCGCTCTTGATGTGCTGCGACGAGGAACCCAGGCCGTCGAACATCAGGTCGACGTTGCCCGAGATCAGGTCGGACAGCGCCGGGCCCGCGCCGCGGTACGGAATATGGGTGATGAAGGTACCGGTCTGAAGCTTGAACAGCTCGCCCGCCAGGTGGTGCGAGGTGCCCGAGCCGGCCGAGCCGTAGTTGAACTTGCCGGGGTTGCGCTTCACGAGCGCGATGAATTCCTGGATGGTGTTGGCCTGCACGCGCTTCGGGTTGATGACCACCACCTGCGGCACGTTGGCCAGCAGCATCAGCGGCACGAAGTCTCTCTCGATGTCGTAGTCGAGCTTCGGATAGACGGACGGCGCGATCGCATGGTGCACCGCGCCCATGAACAGCGTGTAGCCGTCGGCCGGCGCCTTGGCTGCGATGCTGGCGCCCAGCGTGCCCCCTGCCCCACCGCGGTTGTCGATGACCAGCGTCTGGCCCGCGATGCGCGAGAACTGGCCCGAGATCGGCCGCGCGAAGGCGTCGGTGCCGCCACCGGCCGGGAACGGCACGATCATCGTCACGGGCTTGGTCGGCCAGCCCTGCTGGGCCCGCGCGGCGCCGCACAGGACAGCCGCACCGGCGGCGGCCACGCGCAGTACGTCGCGGCGTTGAAAGCTTGGGTTCATTTGTCTCATCTCCTGTCTGTCGTTGTGGATCTTGCCGCACGATGCGGCTGCCGGCCTTTGGCGCGCCGGCTCTTGACTGAACTTCTTCCGGACCTCAGCCTTTTTTGAAATACAGGCCTTCGA
Organism: Variovorax sp. 679; assembly: GCF_003952185.1. Lineage (GTDB taxonomy): Bacteria > Pseudomonadota > Gammaproteobacteria > Burkholderiales > Burkholderiaceae_C > Variovorax. The sequence goes on from NZ_RXFS01000010.1 coordinate 123,464, forward strand.
CGTCTCCCGATACAGCCACCTTGCCGTCCGCCAGCCAGGTGCGATGCTTGTCCAGGCGCTTCAGGTCATAGAGGTAGTTGACCATGAGCCCGTACGACTGCTTGTGCCCCTTGGGCGACGGATCGCCCGCCCAGTTCAGGCGCTCCACGCGGGCGCCGTTGCCCAGGTGAAAGCGCGCGACCGGGTCGGCCGGCGTGCCGTCGACCAGCGCGCGGCCGAGGTATTCGGCGGCGGCCTGCAGCAGCCATTGGCGCAGCGGCGATTTCGCGTCGAAGGTGGCGGCTGCGTCCACAGCGGCGAGCAGGCGCTCGGCGGTCGGCGGCAGCGAACCGATGAGACGGCCGAGCTCGGCCTCGCGCTTCTCGTCGAGGCGGGGCAGCAGGTCGGCGGCGTTCTTCGCGAGCCAGGTGCGAAAGCCCGGTATCGGCGAGAGCGTGGCGAAGGTCTTCAGGCGCGGCAGTTCTTCCTGCAGCGTCTCGACCACGCGCTTGATGAGCGAATCGCCGAAGCTCACGCCGCGCAGGCCGTTCTGCGTGTTGCTGATCGAATAGAAGATCGCAGTGGTGGCCCTTGCCGGCAGCACCGGCACGGCGGCCTCGTCGAGCAGCGGCGTGATGCCGTCGCTGATGCGGTCGACCAGCGCCACCTCGACGAAGATCAGCGGCTCGTTGGGCAGGCGCGGATGGAAGAAGCCGTAGCAGCGGCGGTCGCTGTCGTCGAGCCGGTTCTTCACGTCGGACCAGCTCTTGATGTCGTGCACCGCCTCGTAACGGATGAGCTTCTCGATCAGCGAGGCCGGCGAGTCCCAGTCGATGCGGCGCAGCTCGAGGAAGGCCACGTCGAACCAGGTGGAGAAAAGCTGTTCGAGCTCGGCGTCGAGCGCGAGCAGGCGCTTGTCGGACTTCAGGCACGGCAGCAGGTCGGCGCGCAGGTCGACCAGGAAGCGCATGCCCTCGGGCTCGACCGCGAAGCGCTGCAGCAGGCGCATGCGGGGCGACACCAGTGCGCGGCGCAGGCGCAGCTCGGCCTGGCCTTCGTCGGGCGTGCCGACAGCCGCCTGGTGCTGGTCGCGGGCGGTCTTGAGCTTTTGCGCGTCGGCGGCGAAATGCTCGCTCATCAGCGCCCAGTAGTCGCGGCGCTCCTCTGCGGTGGCGGCGCGGTAGGCGTCCGCGATGGCGTGGGCGCGACGGCCGCCCTCGACCTCGCTCACGCGCGGGTCGATCACGGCCTGCAGGTCGGCCAGCACACGGCGCAGCGCGCGCGGAGACAGCGCCTCGTCGGCCTTGCGCAGCGTGGCCTGCAGGCGCTCGGCGATCGGACGCGCACTGGGCTTGGGCGCATTCTTCGACGCGCCCTTCGACGCGCCTTCGGGTGCCACCGGCACCTTCGACTTTTCGCCAGAACGCAGCCGCGCCTGGAACCATTCGGTCGCACTCATCGAAACACTCCAATGCTTGATGGGACGGTCACGGCATGACCCTGGATTTCTGATTGCGCATGACCTCTCGCAGCGCCTCGCGCTGGCGCGTCATGTGGGTGCGCATGGCGGCGTCGGCGCCTTCGCTGTCGCGCGCCTTCAGCGCCGCGAACACGGCAAGGTGCTCCGACAGGCTCTGGTCGAGCCGCCCCGGCGCATGCAACTGCTGCAGCCGCGCGAGCTTGAGGATCTTGCGCAAGTCGCCGATCACCTGCGCCAGCCACTTGTTGTCGGCGAGCTTGATGATCGCCTCGTGAATGATGTGGTTGGTGGCGTAGTAGTCATTGATGCGCTTCGCCTTGGCATGGCGCACCAGCCGTTCGTGCAGCGCGTCGAGTTCCTGCAGTTCGGCATCGCTGGCATTGCGGGCGGCCTCGTAGGCGCAGCGGCCTTCGAGCAGCGCGATGACGGGAAAGATCTCGTCGAGGTCGCGCTCGGTCACCTCGTTGACGAAGCAGCCGCGCCGCGGCTCGTGCCGCAGCAGGCCTTCGGCGGTGAGCACCTTGAGCGCCTCGCGCAGCGGCGTGCGCGAGATGGAAAGCCGCTCGCACAGGGCGACTTCATCGACGAAGCTGCCGGGAGCCAGCGTGCCGGCGAAGATCTGCTCGCGCAGCGTGGCGGCGACTTCGTCATGCAGGGAGTTGGGGACCAGGCGCATACGGATCGGGGCAGCAAGTGCAGCGTAATTTCCTGTAATTACGCGTAATTCTGAGCCCGCATCCGATCCGGCGCAAGGGCCGCGCACGCCGTGCGCGGCTGGTACTTACCCTGCGAACTTCCGGCTGAAGCAGCCGGAACGGCTCAGGCGCGCGCGGCAGCGGCCTTGCCGGCGGTGCGGCCGAACCAGAACCAAAGCGCGATGCCGGCGATGACCATCGGCACGCTGAGCCACTGGCCCTGGCTCAGGTTGAGCGCCCGCAAGCCCAGGAAATCGTCGGGCTCGCGGAAGTACTCGGCCACGAAGCGCAGCACGCCGTAGCCGATCAGGAACACCGAAGCCACCTGCCCCTGCTTGCGCTCCTTGCGCGCATAGAGCCACATCACCACGAAGAGCAGCAGCCCCTCGAGCAGGAACTGGTAAACCTGCGACGGGTGGCGCGGCAGCATCGAATTGCTCTGCGGAAACACCATGCCCCAGGGCAGGTCGGGGCTGCTGAAGCGCCCCCACAGCTCGCCGTTGATGAAGTTGCCCACGCGGCCGGCTGCGAGGCCGGTAGGCACGCAGGGCGCGACGAAGTCCATCACCTGCCAGAACGGGCGCTTGCGCGAATGCGAAAACCACACCATCGCGCCGATCACGCCGAGCAGCCCGCCATGAAAGCTCATGCCGCCCTGCCACACGTAGAGGATTTCGAGCGGATGCGTGAGATAGAACTCGGGCTTGTAGAACAGGCAGTAGCCCAGCCGCCCGCCGACGATGACGCCCATCACGCCGAGGAAAAGGATGTCCTCGATGTCCTTGCGCTGCCATGCGCCCGCCCCCACCAGCGAACGGAACGGCTCGTGCCGCAGCCGGCGCGTGCCGAGAAAGTAGAACAGCGCGAACGCGGCCAGATAGGTCAGGCCATACCAGTGGATGGCCACCGGCCCGAGCTGCAGGGCGATGGGGTTGATCTGCGGATACATGAGCATCCGCGGATTGTGCCCCGGCCGAATGTCGGGCCCGAGGCGGGGCTTTTCAGGCGGAAATCAGCGCCCGAACTTCCACCACAGCAGCCCCGCGACCACGGCCGGCGCCGCGAAGATCAGCAGGAAAATCGGCAACTCCTCGGCCACCGAGTACCCCGCCTTGATCACGCCCACGGCCATGTTGATGCCCGCGCCGACGAACCACGCCGGAATGAACCACCTGGCCGCCACCGCCAGCGCCGCCGCGGAGCCATCGCCCAGCAGGCGCCCGGCCAGCAGGAACACCACCAGCAGCGCGAAGCCGCCGCCCATCACCATGATCGTGTGCATGTCGTTCGTCCTCCAGGCGGCATCTTGCCGGATCAGCGAGTCGTGTAGCCGCCATTGGCAAAGATCGTCTGGCCGGTGATCCACCAGCCTTCGGTGACAAGGAAGCGCACGATGGGCGCGATGTCCTCGATGTCGGTCAGGCCCTTCTTCGAGAACTTGCTGAGCGCGGCGGCGCTGCTGTGATATTCGACGGCCTCCTTGCTCTCCTGCCCGTAGAAGAACGGCGTGTCCATGGGGCCGGGGCCGATGGCGTTGACCGAGATGCCGCGCTCACCGAACTCCTTCGACGCGGCGCGCGTGTAGTGCTCCACCGCCGCCTTCGAGCCCGGGTAGATCGCATAGAACGGCGTGTACGCCGCCAGCAGCGAGCTCACCAGCGTGACGATGCTGCCGCCGTCGGCCAGCGTGCGGCCCGCCTGCTGGATGAAGAAGAAGGCGGCCTTGGCGTTGGCGTCGAAGCTCTTGTCGTAGTCGGCCTCCGTGACGTCGAGGATCGGCTTCTTGATGACCACGCCTGCGGTGTTGATGGCAATGTCGACCTGGCCGAAGTGCTTCACGGATTGGTCGAACAGCTTCACGCTGTTCTCGACCACCGAGAGGTCGCCCTGCACCAGCAGCGTGTCGGCGCCCTTGGCCTTGAGCGCGGCGGCGGTTTTCTCGGCGTCGGCGCGCGAGGCGTCGCTGTTGTAGTGGATGGCGATGCCGCGGGCGCCGCCGTCGACCATCTGGTGGCCGATGAGCGCGCCGAGGTTCTTGCCGCCGCCGGCGATGACGACGACCTTGTTCTTGAGGGTACGTGCGGACATGGGTGAGCTCCTTGAAGTAAAGCGTGATGCGTGACGAGAGCCTTCAGTCTATTGATGGCACAGTCGCTGATAAATCACTCATCCAAGGCTAGACTGTTCAATAAATCACGAACAATCAAACCGATATCGAACAGCGACGATGGACCGCATCGACCTCCTCCAGGTTTTCGTGAGCGTGGCCGAGACAGGCAGCTTCACGCGCGCCGCCGACCGGCTGGGCCTGCCGCGCGCGAGCGTCTCGACGGCCGTGCAGCAGCTCGAAACCCGCCTCGGCTCACGCCTGCTGCACAGAACCACGCGCCGCGTGGGCCTCACGCCCGACGGCGAAGTGATGCTGGAGCGCGCCCGCGCGCTGGTGGCCGACATGGAAGACATGGAACAGCAGTTCCTGCCCGCGAACGGCCAGGTCAGCGGCCGGCTCAAGGTCGACGTGCCGAGCCGCATCGCGCGGCGGCTCATCGCGCCTGCGCTGCCGGATTTCTTCGGGCGCCACCCGGCCATCGAGCTCGAGCTGGGCTCCAGCGACCGGGCGGTGGACCTCGTGCTCGAAGGCGTCGATTGCGCGCTGCGCGTGGGCCCGATGGCCAGCAGCAGCCTTGTGGCGCGGCCCCTCGGACAGTTCACGCTGATCAACTGCGCGAGCCCTGCCTACCTGGCCCGTCATGGCACGCCGCGCACGCCCGCCGACCTGCCGCAGCACACGGCCGTCAACTACGCCTCGCCGACCAGCGGGCGCGCCGCGCCGTGGGAATGGCAACGCGACGGAGAAACCGCGACGCTGCGCATGCGCAGCCAGGTGGCGGCAAACAATGCCGAGACCTACATCGCCTGCGCGCTGGCCGGGCTCGGCCTGATCCAGATTCCGGCGTACGACGTACGCGAGCACCTCGCGGCCGGAGAGCTGATCGAGGTGCTGCCCGACGCTCGCGCCGAGCCGCTGCCGGTGCAACTGGTGTACCCGCATCGACGCAATCTTTCGCGGCGCATGCAGGCCTTCGCGGGCTGGCTTGAAACGGTGCTGGGCGATGCGCTCGATCGACCCGCGCAACCCACTGCCGGACGGGCCCGCAAGGCGCGCTGAGCCGGCCCCGGGGACGTCAGTCAGGCCGAGGTCCCGCCTTCACTCGGTGCCCTCCTCCCGGTTCTTCGAACTGGCGCCTCGCTCGCGCACGAAGGCAACGAAGCGCGCGAGCGCCGGATTGGCCGCGCCCTCAGGCCACACCAGACTGGTTTCGCAGCCGGGCAGCTCAGGCGCACTCCGGCGCCGCGCGGCCGGCGCGAATTCCGCAGCACGCCGGTACACCACGCCCGCGCGGCGGAACTGCGTGACGCTCTCCGGCACCCAGGCCACGCCGATGCCGCCCGAGACGAGGTTGACGATGGTCTGCATCTGGATAGCTTCCTGCCCCAGTTGCGGCGTGCGACCGGCCGCGTGGTACAGGTCGAAGATGGCGTCGTGCAGCGAAGGCACGATGCGGCGCGGGAAGATCACCAGCGGCTCGGCAAGCACGTCGGCGAGCAGCAGCCTGTCGATGCTCGCGAGCGCATGCCGCGCGGGCAGCGCGAGCACCAGGGGCTCTTCCGACACGGCAAGTCGCGCAAGCCCTGGCGGCGCGGCGCCGGGCGAATGCAGCATCAGCCCGGCGTCGATCTCGCCGCGCGCGAAGGCTTCGAGCTGCACGTCGCCGGTGGCCTCAACCAGTTCGAGTGCCACCTCGGGGCACAGCACGCGGAATTCGCGCACCCACGCCGGCAACTGCTCGAAACCCACCGTCGAGACGAAGCCGATGCGCACCCGCCCCACCTGCCCCGCCGCCGCCGCCCGGGCCCGCGCCGGCAGCGCCTGTGCGCGGGCCAGCAGCTCGCGCACGTCGGGCAACAGGGCCTCGCCGGCGGGCGTTAGCGCCACGCGGCGCCGGGTGCGGTCGAACAGCACCACGCCGAGCGTCTTCTCGAGCTGGGCGATGGCCTGCGTGACAGGCGGTTGCGTCATGTGCAGGCGCAGCGCGGCGCGGCCGAAGTGCAGCTCTTCGGCCACTGCGACGAACTGGCGCCAGGCCCGCAGGTCGATCAGGACTTCATTCATATGCCAAGCATATCAATCTGCACTCGAAAATGGATTGGAAGCAATCAATCAGAAGTCCGATACTTGGGCTCCCACCGATCTCCCCACGACAGAAGAGACACCATGGACACCAAGCCAATCCAGATCAACCGCCGCAGCGCCAACATCGTCGAAGGCAAGAGCCGCGCCCCCAACCGCTCGATGTTCTACGCCATGGGCTACGAAGAAGGCGACTTCAAGAAGCCGATGGTCGGCGTCGCCAACGGCCACAGCACCATCACGCCCTGCAACTCGGGCCTGCAAAAGCTGGCCGACGCGGCCATCGCGGGCATCGAGGAAGCCGGCGGCAACGCGCAGGTGTTCGGCACGCCCACCATCTCCGACGGCATGGCCATGGGCACCGAGGGCATGAAGTACTCGCTGGTCAGCCGCGAAGTCATTTCCGACTGCATCGAGACCTGCGTCGGCGGCCAGTGGATGGACGGCGTGCTCGTGGTCGGCGGCTGCGACAAGAACATGCCCGGCGGCCTCATGGGCATGCTGCGCGCCAACGTGCCGGCCATCTACGTGTACGGCGGCACCATCCTGCCGGGCCGCTACAAGGGCCAGGACCTGAACATCGTGAGCGTGTTCGAAGCCGTGGGCCAGAACGCCGCCGGCAACATGAGCGACGAAGACCTGCTCGAGATCGAGAAGCGCGCCATTCCCGGCACCGGCTCGTGCGGCGGCATGTACACCGCCAACACCATGTCGAGCGCATTCGAGGCGCTGGGTATCTCGCTGCCCTACTCGTCGACCATGGCCAACCCGCACGACGAGAAGGCCAACTCGGCCAAGGAGTCTGCCAAGGTGCTGATCGAGGCGATCAAGAAAGACCTGAAGCCGCGCGACATCGTGACCAAGAAGGCCATCGAGAACGCGGTGGCGGTCATCATGGCCACCGGCGGCTCGACCAACGCGGTGCTGCACTTCCTGGCCATCGCGCACACGGCCGGCGTCGAATGGACCATCGACGACTTCGAGCGCATGCGCAAGAAGGTGCCGGTCATCTGCGACCTGAAGCCTTCGGGCAAGTACCTCGCGGTCGACCTGCACCAGGCCGGCGGCATTCCGCAGGTCATGAAGGTGCTGCTGAACGCGGGCCTGCTGCATGGCGACTGCATCACCATCAGCGGCCAGACCATCGCCGAGGTGCTGAAGGACGTGCCTGACGTGCCGCGCGCCGACCAGGATGTGATCCGCACCATCGACAACCCCATGTACGCCGAAGGCCACCTCGCGATCCTGAAGGGCAACCTGTCGCCCGAAGGTGCGGTCGCCAAGATCACCGGCCTGAAGAACCCGGTCATCACCGGCCCGGCGCGCGTCTTCGACGACGAGCAGTCGGCGCTCAAGGCCATCCTGGACGGCAAGATCAAGGCTGGCGACGTGATGGTGCTGCGCTACCTCGGCCCCAAGGGCGGCCCGGGCATGCCCGAAATGCTGGCGCCGACCGGTGCGCTGATCGGTGCGGGCCTCGGCGAGAGCGTGGGCCTGATCACCGACGGCCGCTTCTCGGGCGGCACCTGGGGCATGGTGGTGGGCCACGTGGCGCCCGAAGCGGCGGCCGGCGGCACCATCGCCTTCGTGAACGAGGGCGACTCGATCACCATCGATGCGCACGAGCTCAAGCTCGAACTGAACGTGCCCGAAGCCGAGATCGCCAAGCGCCGCGAAGGCTGGAAGGCACCGGCCCCGCGCTACACCCGCGGCGTGCAGGCGAAGTTCGCGTTCAACGCGTCGAGCGCCAGCTCGGGCGCGGTCCTCGACAAGTTCTGACCCTTCGAGAAACACCGAGGAACCGGCTCCGCCGGGCCTCAGGTGTTGCCCCCGGTTGGGGGAAGGCGTAGCGACACGAAGTGCGCGCAGCCTGGGGGCGAGCCTTGTCTAGGCCATCATCCACGCGCCGTAGCCGAAGGCGATAAAGCCAAGGCCCACGATCGCGAGGATGCTGCGCGACTGGAACTCCATCGCTGGCGGCAGGCTTTGCACGAGAAAGTGCAGCATGGCGCCGGCACCGATGGTCATGAAGCCCGCTCCGAACTGCTTCATCGGGTTCGGATCGGGATAGAGAAACACCAGCGCGAAGCCGGCCAGGAAGACGAGGTTGGCAAGCACGGTGCCGCGCGTGCGCCAGAGCTTCTGTCCGGGGGTGGGTTCGCGCGCCGGTGGCGGCCTGCTGCCGTAGCCGTACCCGCTGCGCCCTTCCTTCAGCGCCATGCCGATGAAGAACAGGCCGAACATCGCCGGAAACGCGCCGAAGATACCGAGCCCCCAGACACCGCCCCACATGTTCTGGAAATCGGCCACCAGTGCCTGCGAAGGGTCGGCCACGCTGTAGCGCACCTCCACCGGATCGCCCCACTCCTTGTCCGACAGTCCGCCGCCCAGCCCCTTGACGCGGCGCTTCTGCCCATCCGATGCGGTGTATTCGACGACGGGCGCGCGCGACACCGTAGTGCGGCCCTTGCCATCCGTGGTTCGCTCGTCGACGAACTCGACCAGGCTGCCCTGCACGCTGGCGGTGCCGGCAATCGACTGGTACCGGTGCCAGCCGATGGTGGCCGAGCCATAGAGCCCGGCGCAGCCGATCAGCAATGCGCCTACGCCCACGCCCCAGAAAAAGTTCTTGAGCCACCCCACGAGCCCGCCGATGGCCGGGCCAAGCAGCAGCGAAAGTCCGAAGACGATCAGCGCTCGGGTGGTGGCTTCCTCGTCCATGGCACGTCAGCGTGAAGCATGCAGTGCGGGGACTCGGGCCGACGGCGGCTGCGACTCAGCGGCGCGGGCGCTGCCCGTTGCTGGTCTTCATGCCCATGTTGGTCTTCTGCCGGTCGATGCGCGCCTGCTTGCGCCGGTCTTCCCGCTCGACGACCTTGCGCTTCGTATAGCCCGACGAGTCGGCCCAGGCCCACCATGCGACGGCCATTGCGAACGGGGACAGCACGATCCACCAGCTCCAGCTGGCAACCATGCCCACTTCGAAATACTTGAGGGCCAGCGCAAGCAGGCCCAAGCCGAGAAACCACATCGCGAATCCCTCCGGGTCGTACTGGCAACGCATCCGTGCGCCGTGCACGGTGCTACCTACAATCGCGTTGAGTCGAATGTAACTCAGCCCTTACCAATTACATCCCCATGAAAAGAGTCTTGTTGTCGGCAGCCCTGGGCCTCGGCCTTGCGGCACTCGCCGCGCCCGCCTTCGCCGACCTGGCGCTGGCAACCTCGAAGAACTGCATGAGCTGCCACGCGGTGGAACGCAAAGTGCTCGGCCCGTCGTTCAAGGACGTGGCCGCGAAGTACAAGGACGACAAGGGCGCGGTCGACGCCCTCGCCAGCAAGATCATGAAGGGCGGCTCTGGCGTGTGGGGGCCGGTGCCGATGCCGGCGAACAACCAGGTCAGCGAAGCCGACGCGAAGAAGCTCGCCGCCTGGGTGCTGTCGACGAAGTAAGCCCCGGAGGCCTCAGGCCTGCGGATTGATGTCCGCGGGCACCGGCCGGCGCTCGATGCGGTCCTCGAGCTGGCCGATGTGCGCGGCCATGGTGTTGTCGGTCTGATCCGAGCGCAGGCGGATCGCGGTCTCGAGCTGCTCCAGCCGCGCCAGCATCGCCGACTGGCGATCGGCGTTCTGCGCCATGTGCTTGTTCTCCTGCGCCTCCAGGAAGTTGCGCAACTCGGTGAAGCGCGAAGCCTCGGCCTTGTCCGCCAGGTCGCGCTGGACCTGCATTTCCTTGGTGTGGCGCTTGGTGTCCAGGAGCACCGAGCTGTGCAGGTACAGCACGTAGACGAGGAAGAAGGCGGCCAGCACCGTGGTCAGGCCAAGCATGATCAGGCCCAGCGGTGCCGAGACGGTCATGAAACCCAGCCACACATCGGTGGGCGCGGACAGCGTGCCCCAGTTCAGCGTGGCCAGCGCCGCAATGAGCAGCACGACGACAAAGAGAAAAGCGGATCTCACGCCCATGGGGGCCTCCTTCGGAAAGATCGAACACGTCGGAACCCGTGCGCATCGAGGCGCACGGTGGTTGCGACGGTTTTACCTCAGCGAAGAGCCCCGTTCGGCGCAAATGGCCGCATTAACGGCCACGTCCTACAGCACTAGTGCTCAGTTGGTCTGAGACAGCTGCTCCAGGATCGCAGGATTCTCAAGAGTCGACGTGTCCTGCGTGATCGCTTCGCCCTTGGCGATGCTGCGCAGCAGGCGCCGCATGATCTTGCCGCTGCGGGTCTTGGGCAGGTTGTCGCCGAAGCGGATGTCCTTCGGCTTGGCGATGGGGCCGATTTCCTTGGCGACCCAGTTGCGCAACTCGTTGGCGATCTGCTTGGCCTCCTCGCCGGTCGGGCGCGCGCGCTTGAGCACGACGAAGGCGCACACCGCCTCGCCGGTCACGTCGTCGGGGCGGCCCACCACGGCGGCTTCGGCCACGAGGTCGGTCTTCGAGACCAATGCGGACTCGATTTCCATCGTGCCCAGGCGGTGGCCCGACACGTTCAGCACGTCGTCGATGCGGCCGGTGATGCGGAAGTAGCCGCGGTCGGCGCTGCGCACCGCGCCATCGCCGGCGAGGTAGATCGTGCCGCCCATCTCCTCGGGGAAATAGCTCTTCTTGAAGCGCTCGGGGTCGTTCCAGATCGTGCGGATCATCGAGGGCCACGGCCGCTTGATGACCAGCATGCCGCCCGCGCCGTTGGGCAGGTCTTTACCCGTCTCGTCGACGATGGCGGCCATGACACCCGGCAGCGGCAGCGTGCACGAGCCCGGCACCAGCGGCGTGGCGCCCGGCAGCGGCGTGATGACGTGGCCGCCCGTTTCGGTCTGCCAGAAGGTGTCGACGATGGGGCAGCGCTCGCCGCCGATATTGCGGTGGTACCACATCCACGCCTCGGGATTGATCGGCTCGCCGACCGAGCCCAGGATGCGCAGGCTCGTGAGGTCCCAGTTCTTCGGATGCACCTTCTCGTCGCCGTCGGCCGCCTTGATGAGCGAGCGGATGGCGGTGGGCGCCGTGTAGAACACGCTGACCTTGTGCTTCTCGAGCATCTGCCAGAAGCGGCCCGCGTGCGGGAAGGTCGGGATGCCCTCGAACACCACCTGGGTGGCGCCGGCCGCGAGCGGGCCGTAGGCGACGTAGGTGTGGCCGGTGATCCAGCCGATGTCGGCCGTGCACCAGAACACGTCTTCGGGGCGGATGTCGAAAGTCCAGTCCATCGTGAGCTTCGCCCACAGCAGGTAGCCGCCGGTGGAGTGCTGCACGCCCTTGGGCTTGCCGGTGGAGCCCGAGGTGTAGAGGATGAAGAGCGGGTGCTCGGCGTTGACCGGCACGGGCGCGCATTCGGTGCCCTGCCCCTTCAGCGCCTCGGTGAAGCTGATGTCGCGGCCCTCGACGCGATTCCACGCGGTGGGCGTGCGCTCGTACACGAACACGGTCTTGATCGACTCGCAACCGCCGAGCGCGATGCCGTCGTCCACGATGGCCTTGAGCGGCAGTTCCTTGCCGCCGCGCAGCTGGTAGTTGGCCGTGATGACCGCCACCGCGCCCGCGTCGATGATGCGCTCCTGCAGCGCCTTGGCCGAGAAACCGCCGAACACCACGCTGTGGGTGGCGCCGATGCGCGCGCAGGCCTGCATGGCGACGACGCCCTCGATGGTCATCGGCATGTAGACGATGACGCGGTCGCCCTTCTTGATGCCCCGCGCCTTCAGCGCATTGGCGAACTGGCTCACGCGGGCCAGCAGCTCCTTGTAGGTGACGCTGGTGACAGTGCCGTCGTCGGCTTCGAAGATGATCGCGGTCTTGTTCTCGACCGGGGTGCCGACGTGCCTGTCGAGGCAGTTGGCGCTGGCGTTGAGTTCGCCGTCGCCGAACCACTGGTAGAACGGCGCATTCGATTCGTCGAGGGTCTTCGTGAAGGGCTTGGTCCACTGCAGGTTGCCCTTGGCCAGGCGGGTCCAGAACCCTTCGAAGTCCTGCTCGGCCTCCTTGCACAGGGCCTCGTAGGCAGCCATGCCGGAAATGCGCGCGCCATCGGTGGCGCGGGCGTCGGGCGGGAACACGCGGTTCTCGACCAGGACGGATTCAATGTTCTTCGATGCGCTGCTGCTCATGCTCTTTGTCTCCAGGATGGGTGCGGCCGTAATGTCGGCGGACCCACTTACGGGTCACTGACGGTTGCGATGTTAGAGCCTGTCCGATAGCCCACTCGGGGTTATCACGAGTGCGTCACTGGGACACCCCTAGAATCCCCGGTCCTCAAACACCGCCCTGCCGATGTCCGCACCCGATCCCTTCGACACCCGGAACCCGCCCGTACCACGCCGTGGTTCGCCGCTGCGGCCCCTGCCCAAGCTGATTTTCGCGAGCCGCTGGCTGCAATTGCCGCTGTACCTGGGCCTGATCGTGGCGCAGGCCGTGTACGTGGTGCACTTCCTGGTCGAGCTGCTGCACCTGGTCGAGGCCGCCTTCGGCAGCAAGGAAGCGCTGCAGGCGCTGATCACCAGCATCGGCTACAAGACCACCGCACCGGTCGGCACGCTGAACGAGACGGTCATCATGCTGGTGGTGCTCGCGCTCATCGACGTGGTGATGATCTCCAACCTGCTCATCATGGTGATCGTGGGCGGCTACGAGACCTTCGTGAGCCGCATGGACCTCGAAGGCCACCGCGACCAGCCCGAGTGGCTGAGCCACGTGAATGCCTCGGTGCTCAAGGTGAAGCTGGCCACCGCCATCATCGGCATCAGCTCCATCCACCTGCTGAAGACCTTCATCAACGCGGACAACTACACCGACCGCGTGCTGATCGCGCAGACCGTGATCCACATCGCGTTCCTGCTGTCGGCCATGGCCATCGCCTACACCGACCGGCTGATGAGCCCGCCGCCCCACGCCGGCGACGGCCACTGAGCCCTGCCCCTAGCCTGCGTGCTGCACAACGTCCCACGCAGGCACTTCGGTAAAACGCGCGGCCAGGAAGTCGAGCATCGTGCGCAGCGTTGCCGGCATGTGCTTGCGCGAGGCATACACCGCGTACATGCCCACCACCTGCGGCTCGAAATCGGTAAAAAGCCGCACCAATTCCCCCTTCTGCAACAGCTCCGACGTGAGGTAGGTCGGCAGCATCGCGATGCCGGCCCCTGCCCTCGCCAGGTGCATCAGGCTCGCCGCATCGTTGGTCGACACGTTGCCGCCCACGGCCACCGACACCGGCTCCCCGCTTTCCTTGCGCGTGAAGTTCCACAGGCTGCGCCCGAAGTAGGAATGCGTGAGGCAGTTGCGCTGCGCCAGCTCTTCCACGCTCGACGGCCGGCCGTGCTCCTTCAGGTAGCCCGGTGACGCGCACACCACCGAGCGGCAGTCGGTGAGCCTCCGCGCGATCAGGTTGGGGTCGATCTCCGCCGCCACGCGGATCGCGAGATCGATGCGCTCGTCGACGAGATTCACCGCACGGTCCAGCAGCACCAGGTCGACCGCCACGCCCGGGTACAGGCGCACATACTCGGCCATCGCATCGGCCAGCTGGGCCTGCGCGAACGAGGTGCTGGCGGTGATGCGCAACTGCCCGCGCGGTGCCTCGGCGGGGTGCCGCACCGCGGCCTGCATGTCGCCCGTGAGCTCGAGCACCTGACGGCAGCGTGGCAGCAATTCTTCGCCGGCGGCAGTGAGGCTCAGGCGGCGCGTCGTGCGGTGCAGCAGGCGCGCGCCGGTCCATTGCTCCAGCTCGGCCACGTAGCGCGTGACCACAGGGCGGGACATGTCGAGCTTGTCGGCAGCGGCTGAAAGGCTGCCCGAATCGACCACCGCCACGAACACGCGCATTGCATTCAATCGGTCCATTCGAACGATTTTAGGAATAAACAAGCGCGTAAATCGAGGTATTTCTTTCGAAAGCAGAAACCTAAGATTCGACTCATCCCATCCGATCTTTCACAGGAGTCACTCATGAGCCATATCGCCATCATCGGCGCCACCGGGCGCGCCGGCAGCCAGCTTCTCGAAGAGGCCCTGCGCCGCGGCCACACCGTCACCGCCATCGCTCGCAAGGCCAGCACCAAGCTGGCCGGTCGCGCCAACGTGAAGGCCATCGACCTCGACGTGCTCGACGGCGCCGCCCTCGAAAAGGTTCTGGCCGGCCACGACGCCGTGTTCAGCGCCGCGCACTTCGCCACGGTGCCCCCCGCAGCCATCATCGAGCCGACGAAGCGCGCCGGCGTGAAGCGCCTGCTGGTGGTCGGTGGCGCGGGCAGCCTGTTCGCAGCGCCCGGCCTGAAGGTGATCGACACGCCGAACTTCCCCGATGCCTATCGCGCCGAAGCCTCGGCCGGCGGCGTGTTCCTCGACACGCTGCGCAACGAGAAGGACCTGGACTGGACCTTCCTTTCGCCCTCCGCCGAATTCGTCGAAGGCGAGCGCACGGGCAAGTTCCGCCTGGGCAGCAACGACCTGCTCGTGAGCGCCGAAGGCCGCAGCTGGATCACCTTCGCGGACTACGCGATCGCGTTCATCGACGAGCTCGAAAGGCCTGCGCACTCGCGCCAGCGCTACACCATCGGCTACTGAGCCGCAGGCAACAAAAAAGGACCCTCGCGGGTCCTTTTTTGTTTGAGCGGGCCTGGTCAGCGGCCGGTCATGTTCTCCGGCACCACCCATTGGTCGAACTGCTCGGCCGTCAGGTGACCCGAGGCGATCGCCGCCTCGCGCAGGCTGGTGCCTTCCTTGTGCGCCTTCTTGGCGATGTAGGCCGACTTGTCGTAACCGATGTGCGTGTTCAGCGCCGTCACCAGCATCAGCGAACGCTGTACCAGCTCGGTGATGCGCTCGCGGTTGGGCTCGATGCCCACGGCGCAGTGGTCGTTGAAGCTCACCATGCCGTCGGCCAGCAGGCGCACGCTCTGCAGGAAGTTGTGCGCCACCATCGGGCGGAACACGTTCAGCTCGAAGTTGCCCGAGGCGCCGCCGATGTTGATGGCCACGTCGTTGCCGAACACCTGCGCGGCCAGCATCGTCACGGCTTCGCTCTGCGTCGGGTTGACCTTGCCCGGCATGATCGACGAGCCTGGTTCGTTCTCGGGAATGCTCAGTTCGCCGATGCCGCTGCGCGGGCCGCTGGCGAGCCAGCGCACGTCGTTGGCGATCTTGTTCATGCTGGCTGCGAGCGTCTTCAGCGCGCCGTGGGCGTGCACCAGCGCGTCGACGCTGGCCATGGCCTCGAACTTGTTCGGCGCGGTCACGAACGGCAGGCCCGTGAGCTTCG
The DNA here is from genome assembly GCF_003952185.1 of Variovorax sp. 679. Classification (GTDB taxonomy): domain Bacteria; phylum Pseudomonadota; class Gammaproteobacteria; order Burkholderiales; family Burkholderiaceae_C; genus Variovorax. Next base: position 139,064 of record NZ_RXFS01000010.1, read on the forward strand.
CCAGCTCGGCCGCCACCTGCTCCGCATAGCCCTTGGGCGCATTGAGCCCGGTGCCGACGGCCGTGCCGCCCAGCGCCAGTTCGCACAGGTGCGGCAGCGCGGCGCGCACGTGCGCCTCGCCGTGCGCGAGTTGCGCGACATAGCCCGAGAACTCCTGGCCCAGCGTGAGGGGCGTGGCGTCCTGCAGGTGGGTGCGGCCGATCTTCACGATGTCGGCGAAGTCCTTCGACTTCTGCTCAAGCGTGCCGCGCAGCTTGGCGATGGCGGGCAGCAGCCTGTGCGTGATGGCCTCGACGGCGGCCACGTGCATGGCGGTCGGGAACACGTCGTTGCTCGACTGGCTGCGGTTCACGTCGTCGTTGGGGTGCACGAGGCGGCCTTCGCCGCGCTCGCCGCCGAGGATTTCGCTGGCGCGATTGGCCAGCACCTCGTTGACGTTCATGTTGGTCTGCGTGCCCGAGCCGGTCTGCCACACCACCAGCGGGAACTCGCCCGGGTGCTTGCCGGCGACGACTTCATCGGCCGCGGCCACGATGGCCTTGGTCTTCTTCTCGTCCTGCAGGCCCAGCGCGTGGTTGACCACGGCGGAAGCGCGCTTGACCTGGGCCAGCGCCTTGATGATTTCGCGCGGCTGCTGCTCGCCGGAGATGTCGAAGTTCTGCAGCGAGCGCTGCGTCTGCGCGCCCCACAGCTTGTCTGCCGGCACGTCGATCGGTCCGAAGGTATCGCGCTCGGCACGGGTCTTGGGGGAAGTCGTCATGAGAAAAAGCTCCGCAGGATCATGAAAGGTCGCGCCGCTTTCCGGCGCGCCCCGGAGTATCGCCCCGATGAGAGTAGCTCTCATCTGACGAGGGCATTGCGCTGTCGCCGACAGAGGCGCCACGGCCTTCGCCTTGACCTCATCATGTCAAAAAGTTATGATCCATAGCTTCTGACGACCAACAAGTCATGATGACGCTGTTGGTCAAGCCTTCACTACTCGCGGATCCTCGAATCCCGTCGCGGTGCAAGGTGCTCCCGCCGGGCCATGCCCGGCAAACCGGCCGGATCTTTCCGTCCCCATTGCCACGTCACGCTCATCCAGGCGGCGCCCCTCGACCAGGCCCGTCGCGCTGCGAATGAAGCATCCGGCGGGCACTGGCTTCGTCGCCCTGTCGTCCTCAGTGCCTGTCGGCAGCCCACATCCGTTGGGCTGGGGGCGTGGTCGCGTCGCCCTTTCGGAGGGTGGCGATCTGTCAACCCTTCACCCAAGGAGCCCCGACGTATGGCCAAAGGAATTCTCATCGACCATGTCTTCAAGGTGTTCGGCGACGAGCCCGAGCAAGCCCTGGAGCTGGTCCGGCAAGGACTTTCCAAGAAAGAGATCCTGGCGCGCACCGGCCAGTCGATCGGCGTGTTCGACGCCACCTTCGAGATCCAGGCTGGAGAAATCTTCGTCATCATGGGCCTCTCGGGTTCGGGCAAGTCGACGCTGGTGCGCCTGCTGAACCGGCTGATCGAGCCGACCGCGGGTCGCATCGTGATCGACGGCGCGGACATCAACGAGCACTCCGACGCCCACCTGCGCGCGCTGCGCCGCAAGGACATCAGCATGGTGTTCCAGTCGTTCGCGCTGATGCCGCACATGACGGTGCGCGAGAACACCGCCTTCGGCCTCGAACTCTCGGGCACCGGCAAGAAGGAGCGCCTCGCGCAGGCCGACAAGGCGCTCGCGCAGGTGGGCCTGGCCGGCTGGGGCGACAGCTACCCCGACGAGCTCTCCGGCGGCATGCAGCAGCGCGTGGGCCTGGCACGCGCGCTGGCTTCCGACCCGTCGATCCTGCTGATGGACGAGGCCTTCTCGGCGCTCGACCCGATCATCCGCACCGAGATGCAGTCGGAACTGCTGCGGCTGCAGCAGGAGCAGCGCCGCACCATCGTCTTCATCTCGCACGACCTCGACGAAGCCATGCGCATCGGCGACCGCATCGCGATCATGAAGGACGGCCAGGTGATCCAGGTCGGCACGCCCGACGAGATCCTGCGCAGCCCCGCCAACGACTACGTGCGCAGCTTCGTGCGCGGCGTGGATGCTGCGGCGGTGTTCAAGGCGGGTGACATCGCGCGCAAGTCGCTCACGGTGGTCTGCGAGCATCCGGAGCGCGGCGCACGCGCGGCGCTCAAGCTGCTGGAAGACCAGGACCGCGACTTCGCCTACGTGACCAGCCCGAACAGGCGCTACCTGGGCGTGGTGTCGGCGGACACGCTGCGCAGCGCGCTCGACGGGCACTCGGGCCCGCTCGGGCTGCAGCACGCGTTCCTCGACGACCTGCCGCGCATCGACGCCGAAGCCCCCGTGGCGGGCCTGATCGGCCAGCTCGCGCAGGCGCCGTGCGCACTGCCGGTGGTTGCGAGCGACGGCCGCTTCTGCGGCGCGATCAGCAAGACGACGCTGCTCAAGTTCCTCGACCGCGACACGCCGCCGATCGAGCCCGTCTCGCCCAACGCCGCCCCCGCACTCGCCGCCGAGCCGCACTGAATTCACGGAGGACCTTGAACGATGAACGACAACACACTTCCTTCCGACCTGAGCGCGCCGGTGCTGGATGCGCCCGCGGCCCCGACCTTCGTCGATCCATGGGAAGCGCTCTCGGCCGCGCCCGACGCCTCGGCAACCAGCGCCTGGCTCGACGCTCCGGTGAACGCCGCCCACCAACTGGCCGGCCAGGCCGACGCCGCCACCGGCGGCTTCCAGTTGCACCGTCTCTGGGACGGCTCCCTTCCCGTCGAGTCCTGGATCAACAGCGGCTTGGGCTGGGTGGTCGAGCACTTCCGCCCCTTCTTCCAGACCGTTCGCCTGCCCATCGACAGCACGCTGAACTGGGTGCAGGCCATGCTCACCGGCCTGCCCACGCTCGCGATGATCGCGCTCATCGGCCTGCTGGCCTGGCAGTTCGCCGGCCGCGCGCTGGCCATCGGCACCACGGTGGCGCTGCTGCTGGTAGCCATGCTCGGCATCTGGCCCGAGGCGATGGTGACGCTGTCGCTGGTGCTGACCTCGCTGGTGTTCTGCATGGTCATCGGCCTGCCGCTGGGCGTGCTGCTGGCCAGCAGCGACCGGGCGCAGCGGATCATGCGGCCGGTGCTCGACGCGATGCAGACCACACCCGCCTTCGTGTACCTCGTGCCGGTGGTGATGCTGTTCGGCATCGGCAACGTGCCGGGCGTGATCGTCACGATCGTCTTCGCGCTGGCACCGCTGGTGCGCCTGACCAACCTCGGCCTTCGCCAGGTGCGCCCCGACCTGATCGAAGCCGCGCGCGCCTATGGCGCCTCACCGTGGCAGATGCTGGTGAAGGTGCAGCTGCCGCTGGCCATGCCGTCGATCATGGCGGGCATCAACCAGGCGTTGATGCTGTCGCTGTCGATGGTGGTGATCGCCTCGATGATCGCCGTGGGCGGCCTGGGCCAGATGGTGCTGCGCGGCATCGGCCGGCTCGACATGGGCCTGGCGACCGTGGGCGGCCTCGGCATCGTGCTGCTGGCGATCTCGCTGGACCGGCTGACGCAGGCCATGGGCAAGTCGCGCCGCAGCGGTGGCCGCCGCTGGTGGCATACCGGACCGGTCGGCCTTGGGCTGCGGATGCTGCAGCGCGCCGTGGCTCCCGGCCGCGCGGACGCCGAGCCGGCACCCGCCCTGTCAACGCAGGCCCAGTGACAGGAGGCGCCGGACACATGCTCAAGAAACCCCACCTCATCGCACGCGGCCTGCTGGCCTTCGCCTTCGTAGCCTCGGGCGTGGCCGCCCAGGCCGCCAACGACCTTCCGGGCAAGGGCATCACGGTGCAGCCGCTGAAAAGCTCGCTCGCCGAGGAAGCCTTCCAGACGCTGCTGGTGATGCGCGCGCTCGAGAAGCTCGGCTACAAGGTCGAGCCCATGAAGGACCTGGAGCCCGCCACCGAGCACCTGGCCATCGCCAACGGCGACGCCACCTTCATGGCCAACCACTGGAGCCTGCTGCACGCCGACTTCTACAAGAACAGCGGCGGCGACGCCAGGCTGTGGCGCAAGGGCGTGTACTCCGACGGCGCGGTGCAGGGCTACCTGATCGACCGCAAGACGGCCGAGCAATACGGCATCACCAACATCGCGCAGCTGAAGGATCCGGCCATCGCGAAGCTGTTCGACACGGACGGCGACGGCAAGGCCGACCTCACGGGCTGCAACCCCGGCTGGGGCTGCGAGCTGGCCATCGAGAGCCACCTCACGGCCTACCAGCTGCGCGACACCGTCACCCACAGGCAGGGCAGCTACGCCGCGCTGATGGCCGACACCATCGCCCGCTTCAGGCAGGACAAGCCGGTGCTGTACTACACGTGGACGCCCTACTGGGTGAGCGCCGTGCTGCGCCCGGGTGCCGACGTGGTGTGGCTGCAGGTGCCCTTCTCGTCGTCGCAAGGCGACGGCGGGAACGTCGACACCCAGTTGCCCAACGGCAAGAACTACGGCTTCCAGGCCAACCAGGAGCAGATCGTCGCCAACCGGGCCTTCGTCGAGAAGAACCCGGCGGCAGCGAAGCTCTTCGAGGTGATGAAGCTGCCGATCGGCGACATCAACGCCCAGAACCTGCGCATGAGCCAGGGTGCGAACACGCAGCAGGATGTAGAGCGCCACACGGATGGGTGGATCCGGGCGCACCAGCAGCTGTTCGACGGCTGGGTGGATCAAGCCCGGGCTGCGGCGCACTAGGCGCCCCGGCTGAGATAATCGGGGGGCGTTTCACACTCCAAAAAACTCCCCCCACCATGACGACCACGATCCAGCAGGCCGACCTGATCGAATCGATCAGCGCCGCGCTGCAGTACATCAGCTACTACCACCCCGCCGATTACATCGCCCACCTGGCCCGCGCCTACGAGCGCGAGCAGAGCCCCGCGGCCAAGGACGCCATTGCGCAGATCCTGACCAACAGCAAGATGAGCGCCACGGGCCAGCGCCCGATCTGCCAGGACACCGGCATCGTCAACGTGTTCCTCAAGGTGGGCATGGACGTGCGCTGGGGCGGCTTCACCGGCAGCCTGGACGACGCCATCAACGAAGGCGTGCGCCGTGGCTACAACCACCCCGACAACACGCTGCGCGCCTCGGTCGTGGCCGACCCGCAGTTCGACCGCAAGAACACCAAGGACAACACGCCCGCGGTGATCTTCACGGAGATCGTTCCGGGCGACAAGCTCGAGGTCACCGTGGCCGCCAAGGGCGGCGGCAGCGAGAACAAGAGCAAGCTGGTCATGCTGAACCCCGGCGACAGCGTGGTCGACTGGGTGCTCAAGACCGTGCCCACCATGGGCGCCGGCTGGTGCCCGCCGGGCATGCTGGGCATCGGCATCGGCGGCACGGCCGAGAAGGCCGCGCTGATGGCCAAGGAAAGCCTGATGGACGACCTCGATATGCACGAGCTGCTGGCCAAGAAGAAGTCGGGCGCCGAGCTGAGCAAGGTCGAGGCGCTGCGCATCGAGCTGTACGAGAAGGTCAATGCACTGGGCATCGGCGCGCAGGGCCTGGGCGGCCTGGCCACCGTGCTCGACGTCAAGATCCAGATGTACCCCACGCACGCGGCGAGCAAGCCCGTGGCGATGATCCCCAACTGCGCGGCCACGCGCCACGCGCACTTCACGATGGACGGCAGCGGCCCGGTCTACCTCGAGGCGCCCTCCCTCGACCTGTGGCCCGACGTGAACTGGGCACCCGACGAAAAGAAGAGCAAACGCGTCGACCTCGACAAGCTCACGCCCGCCGAAGTGGCGAGCTGGAAGCCGGGCGACACGATCCTGCTCAACGGCAAGATGCTCACCGGCCGCGACGCCGCGCACAAGCGCATCCAGGGCATGCTGGCCAAGGGCGAGAAGCTGCCGGTCGATTTCACCAACCGCGTCATCTACTACGTCGGCCCGGTCGACCCGGTGGGCGACGAGGCTGTCGGCCCCGCCGGCCCCACCACCGCCACGCGCATGGACGGCTTCACCGAGATGATGCTGGCCGAGACCGGCCTGATCGCCATGATCGGCAAGGCCGAGCGCGGCCCGGTCGCCATCGAGGCCATCAAGAAGCACAAGAGCGCCTACCTCATGGCCGTGGGCGGCGCTGCCTACCTCGTCAGCAAGGCCATCAAGACCGCCAAGGTGGTGGGCTTCGAGGACCTGGGCATGGAAGCCATCTACGAATTCGACGTGGTCGACATGCCCGTGACGGTGGCGGTCGACGCCGGCGGCACCAGCGCGCACATCACCGGCCCGGCCGAGTGGCAGAAGCGCATCGCCAGCGGCGAGTTCAAGACCATCATGATGGAAGAAGCTTGAGCCCCGTAGGCGTCTTCGACAGCGGCGTCGGCGGTCTCAGCGTGCTGGCCGCGCTGAGGGCCGAGCTGCCGCACGAGAACTTCGTGTACTTCGCCGACACGGCCTATGCGCCGTACGGCGAACGCGGAGACGCCTACGTGATCGAGCAGTCGCGCAGGGTAATCGAGCACCTGCGGCGCGAGCACGGCATCAAGGCGCTCGTCATCGCGTGCAACACGGCAACGACCGCCGCAGTGCACCTGATGCGGGCCGAGAACCCCGACCTGCCGATCGTGGGGCTGGAACCTGGCCTCAAGCCCGCTGTGGCCTCAACCCGCACCGGGCGCATCTCGGTGCTGGCCACGCGCGGCACGCTTGCCAGCGCCAAGTACGCCGCGCTGCGCGCCTCGTTTGCCGGGTCGGCCGACGTCCGGCCCGTGCCCTGCGACGGACTCGTGAAAGCCATCGAAGGCTTCGATTCGGCCGGCATCGCGGCACTGAGCGAACGCTACATGGCCGAGGCCGGCCCCTTCGGCGATGCGCCCGGCGAGGTCGACACGGTGGTGCTCGGCTGCACGCACTATCCACTCGTGAAGGAGGAGCTGAGCAGGCATGCGCCGGCAACGCTGCGCTTCATCGACACGGGCGTGCCGGTCGCCCAGCAGACGCGGCGCCTGCTCGCCTCGGCGGGCCAGCTTGCCGAGGGCAGCAGCGGTAGTCTTCTGCTGCAGAGCAGCGGCAATGTCGCCGTGCTCGAAGCCGCAGCCGCCAAATGGCTCGGGCTTTCCGTTGCAGCCACGGCCTGAGCCCAAAGACCGAACCATGCGCCTGCCGCGCCGCGCCGCCTTCTCCGCCCTCTTCCTCCTGGGCCTTTCGGTTGCCGGCCTGAGCCATGCAGCCTGCGAGAGCGGGCTTGCCGAGCGCATGCACGCCAAGCTGCATCCCAATCGCCAGCTCGACGAGCGGCTCGCGGCCTGCAAGGTGTGGCCGGCCTTTCCGGGACGCAGCATCGTCGTGCTGCCGATGCCGCGCGAAACAACCGACCGCGGCGCCAAGGTGTTCGACCTCGAGATCCTGCTGATCCAGCGCCCCGACAACGGCAACACCGACCGCGACACCGTGATCGGCCGGCTCATGCAGCCCGAGGCGCTCGACGAGGACGCCGCCACGTCGATCCAGGACATCCGCATCGACACCGCGCGCTACGTGCTGTCGCCCGAGGCGCGCGCCTTCGGCCTGCGCGTGCGCTATCGCGGCAGCGACTCGCCCGGCAACCCGCTGGCCAGCGAGACGGTGCGGCTCTACGTGCACCACGGCAAGCAGCTGCGCCAGGTGCTGCAGGAGATTGAGCTCGATCACGACCACGGCGGGTGGGACTCCACCTGCACCGGCCATTTCGAGAAGCTGCGCACCATGCTGTCGGTCGGCAAGGGCAGCAGCAACGGCTTCGGCGACCTGCAGCTGTCGCGCACTCTGCTGCAAAGCCGGGCGCAGGAGCAGGAAGACCAGGGCTGCGTGGAGAAGGCGCTGCCCCCGAAGTTCAACACCGTCACGCTGCGCTACGACGGAGAGCGCTACAAGGTGCCAAAGTCGCTCCAGCAGCAGACACCCTGACGGAGGCCTGACCCGAAACTACTTTTTCACCGGGTCGTCACACAAAAGTACCAGCATGCGCGGTTTGTCAAAAAGTATTGCCGCGCACAATGAACTCACACTTCCAGGCCCGCATTCCCTTCAAGCCCCTCCTGCTCGCCGGCGCGCTCGCGCTGATGCTGGGCGCCTGCGGAGGCGGCAGTAGCGGCTCAGGCTTCGGTGGATTCCTCCCGCCCACGAACACCGCGCCGCCAGCGGCCCAGCCGGCACAACCTCCGGCCGCGCAGCCCGAGCCCGACCAGCTCGTGTCGGAGGCCCGCTTCACTCCCAATGCGGGCACCACCAAGGGCTCTTCCGACGCATCGACCGCTTTCGCACTGCCCGACAACTTCATGATCGTGGCGGACGACGAGGCCAACGTGCTGCGCGTCTACCCCCGCGGCGGCGGTGCCGCCGTGAAGGAATGGAGCTACGAGCTCGAAGGCCCCAAGCTGGCCAAGGAACTCGACCTGGAGGCTGGCACGCGCATCGGCGACACGCTGTATCTCACCGGCTCCAACAGCAACAAGAAGGACGGCGCCGACGCGGCCGCCGATCGTTCGCACCTCTTCGCGGTCAAGGTTGGCGGCACCGGCGCGGCCACCACCTTCGACTATGTCGGCAAGTTCTCGCAGCTCGAGGCACAGCTGGTCGCCTGGGACGTGAGCAACGGCCACGGCCTCGGCGCCAACCGCCTCGGCTTCGCGGTGTCGGCCGGCGCCGGCATCGTGCCCGAGCGCGTCGACGGCTTCTCCATCGAGGGCATGACAAGTTCGCCGGGCGACACCGCCCTGTGGCTCGGCTTCCGCGCGCCGCAGACGGGCGCGACGGTGCGTGCCAAGGCGCTGATCGTGCCGGTTCAGAACTACGCAGCACTGATCGCCGGCACCGCCACGCAGGCCGCCTTCGGCGCCCCCATCGAGCTGGAACTGGGCGGCCGCGGCATCCGCTCCATCGACAAGGGCACCGACGGCAACTACCTGATCACCGCCGGCCCGGCGGGCCCCAGCGTGCCGGAGGTGGACCGCAACTTCGCGCTGTTCGCCTGGGACGGCAACCCGAACAGCGCGCCGGTCGAGCTGTCGAACGACCTCGACACGCTGCGCAAGAAAACCGGTGGCAGCTTCGAGTCAGTGGTCGAGGTACCGGGCCCCGTGAAGGCCGGCACGCAGGTCCAGCTGCTGCTGGACAACGGCGACACCAAGTGGGACGGCAAGACCGCCTCCAAGGACCTGCCCCCCGCGGACCAGAAATTCGACGGTTTCGTCGTACGCCTGGGCAAGCCCCTGGTCGATACCGCCGCCCCGATGCTGAAGAAATCGATGCCGGCCGCCGGCCGCGTGGGCGTCAACCTCGACACGTCGATCACGCTGTCGTTCAACGAGGCCGTGCGCCTGGGCTCCGGCAGCATCGTGCTGCGCAAGGCCGACGGCACCGTGATCGAGACCTTCCACGCCAACAGCCCCGCCGCGCGCCTGCAGGTGGCCTTCAACGTGGTGAAGCTGGTGCCGACGGCACCGCTCGAACTCAGCACCGGCTACTACGTCACGGTGGATGCGAACGCCGTCACCGACGCGGCCGGCAACGCCTTCGCGGGCATTTCCGATGCGACCAAGCTGAGCTTCACGACGACCGCCGGCGCCACGCCGCTGATCGCCGGCGACCTGCTCTTCATGGCCGCCAATGCCGAAGCACCCGATGCCTATGCCTTCGTGCTGCTGAAGGCCGTGAGCGGCGGCACGCAGGTGCTCTTCACCGACCGCGACCGCAAGGCGGGCACGGCGGAATTCACCGGCATCACCAATGAATCGGCCTTCTTCTGGACCGCCGACCAGAACCTGCCGGCCGGCACCATCGTGACCATCCAGACCGACGTCACGGGCAATCCGATCGCGGACAAGGGCTTCACGCTCGGGTCGCCGGGCGGTATTGGCAAATCGGAAACCGTCTATGCCATCGCAGGCGGCACCATCGCCGGACTGGGCGACGGTCAGGCGGGACAGATCACAGCTGTCGGCAACTACCTTGCGACCATCACTCTGGGCGGCACAGCGGGCAGCATCCCCGATGCCGTCACGACGGCCGGCACGGGCATGAGCTTCACGGTGACGCCCGCCAACCAGACGAATGCGATCTACACCGGTTCACTCGACCGCACGGACCTGGCGGCCTTTGCGGCTCGAGTGAAGGACCCGGCGAACTGGACCAAGCGCTACGCACCGGAGGTTGGCTGGCCGCTGACCAACGACAGCCTCTTCGGCGACAAGCTGCCTTGATCCAAAGGCTGGTCAAGCACGCAGCGCGGCTTGCCGGCCGCGCTGCATGTCGATCGGCAGCAGCAACAACAGCCCCGCCACGAACAACACCGCGGTCGATAGGATCGCGATGCGCTGGTTGCCACCGGTCATCCAGGTGATGGCGCCGAAGCTCAGCGGACCGACGATGCTCGCCAGCCGCGTAGCGAAGGTCCAGAGGCCGAAGAACTCCGCGAGCTGCAGCGGCGGCGCCAGGTAGCCCGTCATGGCGCGGCCCGCCGACTGGCTCGATCCCATGGCCAGCCCGGCGATGGATGCGGCCCACCAGAAGCCGCCCTTGGTCGTCACCATCGCGGCAATGATGCAGACCGCGATCCACGCGACCAGCGTCGCGGCCAGCGAGACCTTGTGGCCGATGCGGTCCTGGACGTAGCCGAAAGAGAAGGCGCCCAGCGCCGCCGCGATGTTGAGCACGAAGATCAGTACCATGGTCTCGCTCGCCACGAAGCCGATCACCTGCTCCGCATAGATGGCCGCAAGCGTGATGGCCACCGCCACGCCGCCCTGGTAGCAGACCGTGCAGGCCAGCAGCCACATGAAGTCGCGATAGGCCCGTGCCTGCCTGTACGTGGCGCGCAACTGCTGCCATGCACCGAGCCCGGCATCAGCGGCTCGGGGCTGCGCGCGCTCGGGCAGCAGCGCGAAAGTGGCGCAGGCGGCCAGCCCGTAGATGGCGGCCGTAATCAGCATCGTGACCGGCACGAAATGCGCCGCCGGCAGGCCCCTTGCCTGCGACCACAGCACGTAGGCAAGGCAGATGCCCAGCGCCAGCATGCCGCCGACATAGCCGAAGGCCCAGCCCCACCCGCTTACCTTGCCCATACCCTCGGCCGTGGCGAGCTCTGGCAGAAAGGCGCCCGTCAGGGACTCTCCGTAGGAATAGAAGGCGTTGGAGACGACGATCAGCGCCATCGCCAGCGCGACGCCGGTGGCGCCCGAGAAGCTGGGCGTGAAGGCAAGCGCCGCCGTCGCGAAGACACAGCCGATGGTCGCGAGGACGAGCACCCGCTTCTTTGCCGCGCGCAGGTCGGCCCAGGCGCCGATGGCAGGCATCGTGAGCATCACGATGGCATACGAGGTGCTGAGCGCGGCCGTCCAGGCGAAGGCGGCCCATGGTGCGCCCTTGGCGATGCCGCCCACGAAATAGGCGGCGAATACAGCGGTGATGACGACCGTGGTGTAGCCCGAGTTGGCGAAGTCGTACATCGCCCAGCCGAACACCTCGCGCTTGCGCACGCCAGGGCGCAGCGCGGAGGCGGGAAACAGGGCCATGAGGCCTCTTCTCGCGAGCTAGCGGGTCTGGATCAGTGCAGGTGGCGCGGACGGCGGCCGCCGCCATGGCCACCACCGCTGCCTCCGCTGCCCGGCCCACCGGTACCACGCGGACGCTTGCCGATCTCGAGCGAGTTCACGAGTGCGTCGAAGCGGTCGCTGAAGAGGCGGTCGATCTCAGCGACCACGCCGCCCAGTTCCGCGCCGTCGAAGTGGCGCTCCATGAGATTGACGACGTCTTCCACCAGCAGGTCGCGCTGCACCTGCATGATCGCGGCCGGATTCGGGCCGACGAACAGCATCAGGAAGTCGTCGCGCGATTCTTCTTCGGGGTCGCCCTCTTCCTCGTCGAAATCGGTGTCGTAGAAGGTGACCTCGATGGCCGCCCCGCGTTCGGAGAGCTCGTTCAGGCCCATGCACATCTCGTCGAGTGCCTGGCGGAAATCCTCGTCGCCGGCCACAGTCCAGCACATCTGGAGCATGTGGTCCTTCTGCTCGAAGCGGATGCCGGGTTCTTCCTCGTAGCTGCTGGTGGCGCCATCGGCCAGCGACTTGGCGCCAGCGTATTTCCAGAGCGGCTTGAGCGCCTCCTGGATCTGCTCGAAGGTCGCATCCGAACGCAACGGCACGTCGCCGTGCACATGGATCTCAAATGGAGCGTTGTAGCGAGGCATCTAATGCTCCCTTGTAAGTTTGGTACCCGGAACGGGGGTCGAACCCGTATGCCCCGATTAAGGAAGCGGCGGATTTTAAGTCCGATGTGTCTACCAATTTCACCATCCGGGCGTCAGGTTGGACATCGACGATAACCCAAACAAAACAAGCCCCGGCAACGTCGGTTGGCGGGGCTTGGTGTTCGGGGTCGAATCTGGTTGAACCGAGAGAGTGGAGGCGCGACCCGGAGTCGAACCGGGCTAGACGGATTTGCAATCCGTTGCATAACCGCTTTGCTATCGCGCCACGCAGAAATACGAAATCGAACTAGCGAAAAAAAGGGAAGCTGCTGCTTCCCTTTTTCAAAACTGGAGCGGGAAAAGAGTCTCGAACTCTCGACCTCAACCTTGGCAAGGTTGCGCTCTACCAACTGAGCTATTCCCGCGTTTCGAGCCTTGAATTATATACCAGTTTTTCGAGGCTCTACAAGTTCTGCGATTGCTCGATCAATGCTTGACCGAACCTTCGGAAGCGGGCGCGCCTGCCCGCTGCTTGGCCAGTTCGGCCACGGCAGCCGCTGACGCAGCGACTTCTTCGTCGGACAGCGGCTCGGGCATCTTTTCAAGCGCGATCTCAAGCACCTTGTCGATCCACTTCACAGGCACGATCTCGAGACCGTTCTTCACGTTCTCGGGGATCTCCTGCAGGTCCTTCGTGTTTTCCTCGGGGATCAGCACGGTCTTGATGCCGCCACGCAGCGCGGCCAGCAGCTTTTCCTTCAGGCCACCGATGGCCGTCACCTCGCCTCGCAGCGTGATTTCGCCGGTCATCGCAACGTCGCCGCGCACGGGGATGCCCGTGAGCGCCGACACGAAGGCCGTTGTCATCGCCGCGCCCGCGCTCGGGCCGTCCTTCGGCGTTGCGCCGTCGGGCACGTGGATGTGGATGTCGCGCTTCTCGAACGCCTCGTCCTTGATGCCCAGGCGCCGCGAGCGGCTGCGCACAACCGTGCGCGCGGCCTCGACCGATTCCTTCATCACGTCGCCCAGCGAACCGGTGCGGCTGATCACGCCCTTGCCGGGCATGGTCACGGCCTCGATCGTCAGCAGGTCGCCGCCGACTTCGGTCCACGCGAGGCCGACCACCTGGCCGACCTGGTTCTGCTTCTCGGCGAGGCCGAAGGTGTACTTGCGCACGCCCAGGAACTCGTTGAGGTTCGCGCCATTGACCGTGACCTTGGGCGTGAGCTGCTTGAGCAGCAGGCCCTTCACCACCTTGCGGCAGATCTTGGACAGCTCGCGCTCGAGCGAACGCACACCCGCTTCACGCGTGTAGTAGCGCACGATGTCGCGCACGGCCTCTTCGGTGACGTGCAATTCGTCATCCTTCACGCCGTTGTTCTTCATCTGCTTGGGCAGCAGGTACTTGATCGCGATGTTGGTCTTCTCGTCCTCGGTATAGCCCGAGAGGCGGATGACTTCCATGCGGTCCAGCAGCGCCGGCGGGATGTTCATCGAGTTCGAGGTGGCGACGAACATCACGTCGCTCAGGTCGAAGTCGACTTCCACGTAATGGTCGCCGAAGGTGTGGTTCTGCTCGGGGTCGAGCACCTCGAGCAGCGCGCTCGACGGGTCGCCGCGGAAGTCCGTGCCCAGCTTGTCGATTTCGTCGAGCAGGAACAGCGGATTGCGCGTGCCGATCTTGCTCAGGCCCTGCAGCACCTTGCCCGGCAGCGCGCCGATGTAGGTGCGGCGATGGCCGCGGATCTCGGCTTCGTCGCGCATGCCGCCCAGCGCCATGCGGGTGTACTTGCGGCCGGTCGCCTTGGCGATCGACTGCCCCAGCGAGGTCTTGCCAACGCCCGGAGGCCCCACGAGGCACAGGATAGGCGCCTTGACCTTGTCCACGCGCTGCTGCACCGCGAGATATTCGAGGATGCGGTCCTTGACCTTCTCGAGGCCGTAGTGGTCGGCGTTGAGCACGGCCTCGGCATTGGCCAGGTCGTGCTTGATCTTGGTCTTCTTGCTCCAGGGCAGGCCGATCAGCACGTCGATGTAGTTGCGCACCACGGTGGCCTCGGCCGACATGGGCGACATGAGCTTGAGCTTCTTGAGCTCGCCCTCGGCCTTCTTCAGGCCTTCCTTGGACATCTTCGCGAGCTTGATCTTCTTCTCGATCTCCTCGATGTCCGCGCCCTCTTCGCCTTCGCCGAGCTCCTTCTGGATGGCCTTGACCTGCTCGTTGAGGTAGAAGTCGCGCTGGTTCTTCTCCATCTGGCGCTTCACGCGGCCACGGATCTTCTTGTCGACGTTGAGGATGTCGACTTCGCGCTCGAGCTGGCCGAACAGGTTTTCCAGGCGCGCCTTGACGTCGTCGAGGTCGAGCACGGCCTGCTTGTTGTCGAGCTTGAGCGGCAGATGGGCGGCAATGGTGTCCGCCAGGCGGCCCGGATCGTCGATGCTCGAGATCGAGGTCAGGATCTCGGGCGGAATCTTCTTGTTCAGCTTGACGTACTGGTCGAACTGCTGCATCACCGCGCGGCGCAGCGCCTCGACCTCGGTGCCCTTCTCGCCGCCTTCGGATGCCTCGACGGGCGTCACGTTGGCCGAGAAGTGGGTCTCGCCGTCATCGATGCGGTTCACGCGTGCGCGCTGCTGGCCCTCGACCAGCACCTTCACAGTGCCGTCGGGCAGCTTGAGCATCTGCAGGATGGTCGAGACGCAGCCGACCTCGAACATGTCCTCGACCGAGGGCTCGTCCTTGGCGGCGGCTTTCTGGGCCACCAACATGATGCGGCGCTCCGCCTCCATGGCCAGCTCGAGCGCCTTGATGCTCTTGGGGCGGCCGACGAAGAGGGGAATCACCATGTGCGGAAACACCACGACGTCGCGCAGCGGCAGCAGCGGCAGGTCGAGTGCTTCGGGAGGCAGAGGGGTATGGCCAGACATGCAGATCCTTCGCGTCTTTGGCTTTAAGCCTTTTTCGCCGCTTCGCGGTACACGAGCAGCGGGGGCTTGTTTTCGTCGATGGTCGATTCCTCGACCACCACCTTGTCGACATTGGTCGCGTTCGGCAGTTCGAACATGGTGTCGATCAGCGACTGTTCAAGGATCGAGCGCAAACCGCGTGCACCGGTCTTGCGGGCCAGCGCCTTGCGCGCGATCGCCTTGAGCGCCGCCGGGCGGATCTCGAGGTCCACGCCCTCCATCTGCAGCAGCTTGGTGAACTGCTTGACCACCGCGTTCTTCGGCTCGGTCAGGATCTGCACCAGCGCGTCTTCGGAAAGCTCAGCGAGCGAGGCCACCACAGGCATACGGCCTACGAGCTCGGGGATCAGGCCGAACTTGATCAGGTCTTCGGGTTCGACTTCACGGAACACCTCGGTGATGCTGCGCTGCTGCTTGCTCTTGACCGACGCGCCGAAACCAATGCCCGAGGCCTCGGTGCGGTTCTCGATGACCTTCTCGAGGCCCGCGAACGCGCCACCGCAGATGAACAGGATGTTGGTCGTGTCGATCTGCAGGAAGTCCTGGTTCGGGTGCTTGCGCCCGCCCTGCGGGGGCACGCTAGCCATGGTGCCTTCGATGAGCTTCAGCAGGGCCTGCTGCACGCCCTCACCCGACACGTCGCGCGTGATCGATGGGTTGTCGGACTTGCGCGAGATCTTGTCGATTTCGTCGATGTAGACGATACCGCGCTGTGCGCGCTCGACCTCGTAGTTGCAGCTCTGCAGCAGCTTCTGGATGATGTTCTCGACGTCCTCGCCCACGTAGCCGGCTTCGGTCAGCGTGGTGGCGTCGGCCATCACGAACGGCACGTCGAGCATGCGCGCCAGCGTCTGCGCCAGCAGCGTCTTGCCCGAACCCGTGGGGCCGATCAGCAGGATGTTGCTCTTGCTGAGCTCGACGTCGTCGCCCTTTGCCTTTTCCTTGTGGCGCAGGCGCTTGTAGTGGTTGTAGACCGCCACCGACAGCATGCGCTTGGCCGGCTCCTGGCCGATCACGTAGTTGTCGAGGTTGGTCTTGATCTCGAGCGGCGTCGGCAGGTCGTTGCGTGCCTCGCGCGCTTCCTCACCCGCAGGGAGTTCGTCGCGGATGATCTCGTTGCAAAGGTCGATGCACTCGTCGCAGATGAAGACCGAAGGGCCCGCGATCAGCTTCTTGACCTCGTGCTGGCTCTTGCCGCAGAACGAGCAATAAAGCGTTTTTTCGCTGGAGGAGCCTTTTTTATCGGCCATGGACTTTTGCCTCGTTACAGGGTATGGACAATGATAACTAAACAAAAACGGCGTTTCCCGTGTGGAAAACGCCGTTTTTTGCCATTTGGCGCCCTCGGCGCCGGCGTTCAACCGCGCTTGGCGACGACCTGGTCGACCAGACCGTAGTCCTTGGCCTCGTCGGCCGTCAGGAAATAGTCGCGTTCGGTATCGGCCTTGACCTTTTCCAGCGGCTGGCCGGTGCGCTCGGCCAGGATGCGGTTCATCTGGTCCTTGGTGCGCAGGATGTCGCGCGCGTGGATCTCGATGTCCGTCGCTTGGCCGCGTGCGCCGCCCAGCACCTGGTGGATCATGATCTTGGAATTGGGCAGCGAGAAGCGCTTGCCCTTCTCGCCGGCCGCCAGCAGGAAGGCGCCCATGCTGGCCGCGAAGCCCAGGCACATGGTCGACACGTCGGGCTTGATGAACTGCATGGTGTCGTAGATCGCCATGCCGGCGCTCACGCTGCCACCCGGGGAGTTGATGTAGAACGAGATGTCCTTGTCCGGGTTCTCGCTCTCGAGGAAGAGCAGCTGGGCCACCACGAGGTTGGCGGTCTGGTCGTTGACCTCGCCCACCAGGAAAATGATGCGCTCCTTGAGGAGACGCGAATAAATGTCATAAGACCGCTCGCCGCGGCCCGATTGCTCGATGACCATCGGGACCATGCCGAGGCCTTGGATTTCCTGTGCGCTCATGAATTTGCTCTCCGAGAAATGGAATCGTTCGCTGTTTCTGAACTGTACGTCAGAGTGAAATGGGGCTCGTGCCGCAAAGCACAAGCCCCATTCGCGTTGCGGGCGGCGGAGGCGGAAATCAGCCTTGCTGCTGCGCCATCAGTTCGTCGAACGACACCGACTTTTCGTTGACCTTGGCCTTGCCCAGGACGAAATCGGTCACGTTGTTCTCGATGACCACGGCCTCGACTTCGGCCAGGCGGTTGTTGTCGCTGAAGTACCAGCGCACCACGTCGGCCGGCTTCTCGTAGCTGGCGGCCAGCTCGTCGATGTGGGACTTGATCTGCTCGGGCTTGGCCTGCAGGTTGTTGGCACGCACCAGCTCGGCCACCACCAGGCCCAGGCGCACGCGGCGCTCGGCTTGCGGGCGGAACACTTCGTCGGGGATCGGAGCCTTGTCGGCGTCCTTGATGCCGCGCTGCTTGAGCTCGGCCCGGGCACCTTCGACCATGCGGCTGACTTCCGACTGCACGCTGGCGTTCGGCAGGTCGAGCTCGGCGTTGGCCACCAGGGCGTCCATCACGGCGTTCTTGTTGCGGGCCAGCAGGCGGAACTTCACTTCGCGCTCGAGGTTGCGCTTGATGTCGGCGCGCAGGCCTTCCACGGTGGCTTCGGCAATGCCGAGCGACTTGGCCAGTTGCTCGTTGACTTCGGGCAGGTGCGAGGCTTCGATCTTCTTCAGGGTGACCATGAAGTCGGCCTGCTTGCCGGCCACGTCCTTGCCGTGGTAGTCGGCCGGGAACGACAGCGGGAAGGTGCGGCTGTCGCCGGACTTCATGCCGCGCACGGCGTCTTCGAATTCCTTCAGCATCTGGCCTTCGCCGACGACGAACTGGAAGTCTTCGGCCTTGCCGCCCTGGAAGGGCTCGCCGTCGATCTTGCCTTCGAAGTCGACCGTCACGCGGTCATCGTCTTGCGCCACGGCGTCTTGCGCGCGCTGGGCGAAGGTGCGGCGTTGCTTGCGCAGGATGTCGAGGGTCTTGTCGATGGCGTCGTCGCCCACTTCGGCCGAGAGCTTCTCGACTTCGGCGCCCGACAGGTCGTTGATCTTGACGTCGGGGAACACTTCGAAGATCGCGTCGAAGGCCAGTTCGCCTTCGGGCGAGTCTTCTTTCTCGGTGATGCGGGGCTGGCCGGCAACGCGCAGCTTGGCTTCGTTCGCGGCTTGCGAGAAGGCCTCGCCGACCTTGTCGTTCATGACTTCGTAGTGCACCGAGTAGCCGTAGCGCTGGGCCACGACGTTCATCGGCACCTTGCCGGGACGGAAGCCGTCCATCTTGACGGTGCGCGCGAGCTTCTTGAGGCGCGAATCGACTTCGGACTGGATGGTGCCGACCGGCAGGGTCAGCGTGATCTTGCGTTCGAGCTTCTCGAGAGTTTCAACGGTCACGGTCATGATGTCTTCCTGGTAAGGGGGCTGTTGCGCGGGGCCTGCATCTTTTTTATCAATACAGATCAAGGACTTACACGCGCTGGCGGGATTTATGCGGAGGCACGCGGGTGCCGCCTGCAAAACTGGGCAACCCGGGATTCTAATCCGGCGGGAAAGCGGGTTTTCACGGGGTTGAAGCACAGCCAAGACGGCGGTCAGGTTTGGCCAATATTCGGCTCGTAGAGTGACCGTCGATTCATCGTCCTTCACGGGAACGCACAGGAAAACTCTCATGCTCCAGCGAATGTTCGCCGCCCTCGCCTTCTCCCTCGCCGTGGCATTCGTCATGCCATCGCTCGCGCAGGCCAGGACCGACGCGCCGGCTCCGAAAGGGCCGACCATCCAGCAGATCTACGAAGCCGCCAACGGCGGTCGCATGTCCGATGCCGACGCGATGATCGCGAAGGTGCTGAAGAATCACCCCAACAGCGCCAAGGCGCATTTCGTCCATTCCGAGCTGCTCGCGGCCGAAGGCAAGCTCGACGACGCGAGAAGCGAACTGGCGAAAGCGAAGACGCTGTCGCCCGAACTCGACTTCGCCAAGCCCGAGGCCGTCGAACGGCTCACGAACAAGCTCGACAAGCCGGCGCCGCAAGTCGGAAGCACGCCCTCGCGCGTCAGCGAGCCCGCCACGCCGGCACCGCGCGTTGCCGAGAGCAAGACAGGCTCCGTGCCGTGGATGCCCATCGCCCTGCTGGGACTGCTGGTCGTCGGCTATCTCGCCTTCCGGCGCCGGGTTGCGCCGCCCGCGGCACCGGTTGCTCCGTCGTACGGCCCCGGCCCGGGCATGCCCGGCATGCAGGGCGCGCCGGCGGGCTATGGAAGCTATGGCCCGGCTGCCGGCAACTGGACGCCCGCGCCACCGCCCGCCGCCAGCCCCGGAATGGGCCTCGGCTCGGCCCTCGCCACGGGAGCGGCAGTGGGCGTCGGCGCAATGGTCGCGCAGGAAGCGGTGCGCCACTGGATGCATCGCGGCGACAACAACGTGATCGACAGCGGGGACAGCGGCAGGCCCCACACCGCCGACAACGGCAACACCGAAATGGGCCGCGGCCTCTGGCCTTCGTCGACCACCCCGGAGTCCGATCGCATCGTCGACAACGACTTCGGCATCAAGGACACGAGCTCCTGGGACGACTCGAGCAGCGGCGGCAGTTTCGGCAGCGACAACAGCAGCAGCGGCGACAACGACTGGTGAGAACTGGTGGAAAAGAAAAAGCCCCGCTCCTCACGGAACGGGGCTTTTTCACTGCTCGATAGAACGGGCTACGTAGCAGAGGGCTGGTGCGCGGGGCCGGACTCGAACCGGCACGTTCTTGCGAACGTCAGGACCTAAACCTGGTGCGTCTACCAATTTCGCCACCCGCGCAGTGCCAATCTTTCAGGTGAATGCAAAAGCGGACGGCCTCTGTGCGCCACGGATTCCCGTGGGCCGAAGACCATCCGCTTGAAATCGGTCAGCTCTCGATTTTAAACGCTAATCGGGACCGCTTTTGGCTCGGGCAATCCCTGCGGTTCGTCGGGTTCGCGTTTGATGCGGAACGCCGCTGCATACATCGCCGGCAAGGCCAGCAGCGTCAGCACCGTCGCCACGATCAGGCCGCCCATGATGGCCACCGCCATCGGCCCCCAGAACACGCTGCGCGACAGCGGGATCATTGCCAGCACCGCCGCAGCGGCCGTCAGCACGATCGGCCGCAGCCGGCGCACCGCCGACTCCACGATCGCGTCCCACGCCGGCACGCCGGCCGCGCGGTCGAGTTCGATCTGGTCGATCAGGATCACCGCGTTGCGCTGGATCATGCCCATCAGCGCGATCACGCCCAGCAGCGCGACGAAGCCGAAGGGCCGGTTCAGCACCAGCAGCGCGCCGGCCACGCCGGCAATGCCCATCGGGCCGGTGATGAACACCAGCAGCGAGCGGCTGAAGCTGTGCAGCTGCAGCATCAGCAGCGTGAACACCAGGAACAGCATGATCGGCACGCCGGCCACGATGGAGGCCGAGCCCTTGCTGCTTTCCTCCACCGCGCCTGCCACCTCGATGCGGTAGGCGCCCTGCCCGGCCGCCACCCAGCCTGCTTCGAGCTCGCGCAGCTTCGGCAGCAGTTGCGCCGTCACGGTCGCGCCCTGCAGGCCCTCGACCACGTCGCCCTGCACGGTGATGGCGTAGTCGCGGTTCTCGCGCCACATCACGCCCGGCTCCCAGGTGAACACCGGCTTGGCGATCTGCGTCAGCGGAATCGAGCGGCCCGAGGTCGTCGGGATGTAGGCGTTGCCGATGTCCGAGATGGCCTGCCGCTCGTCGGGCGCCTGGCGCAGCACGATGTCGATCAGCAGGTCGTTCTCGCGGTACTGGCCCACGGTGGTGCCGCTGAACATGGTCTTGGAAGCCTGCGCGATGGCCTGGCTCGTCACGCCGAGCGCGCGGGCCTTGGCCTGGTCGATCTCGAGGCGGATCACCTTCACCGACTCATTCCAGTTGTCGTTCACGCCGCGCATGTTGGCGTTGTCGCGCAGCACGGCCTTCACCTCGTCGGCATGGCCGCGAAGCAGCGCCGGGTCTGGGCCGATCACGCGGAACTGCACCGGGTACGGCACCGGCGGGCCGTTGGGCAGCAGCTTGACGCGGCCGCGCACCTCGGGAAACTCCTGAGCCAGCACCTGCGGCAGCTTGATGCGCAGCGTCTCGCGCACCTTCAGATCCTTGGCGAGCACGATCAGCTGCGACACGTTGGTCTGCGGGAACACCTGGTCCAGCGGCAGGTAGAAGCGCGGCACGCCGGAGCCGATCCAGGTGCTGACCGTCTTCACGCCGGCCTCCTGCATCACGCGCTGCTCGACGCGCTTCGCCACCTCTTCGTTGGCCGCGAACGAGGTGCCTTCGGGGAACCAGATGTCGACCAGGATCTCGGGCCGGCTCGAATCCGGGAAGAACTGCTGCTGCACCTTGCCCATGCCGAAGATGCCGAGCGCGAAGATCAGCACCGTGGCACCGATGGTCATCCAGCGGTGCTGCACGCACCAGTTCACCGAGCGACGGAAGGCGTTGTAGAACGGCGTGTCGAACAGCTCATGCGGCGGCGCGTCGGGGTCGTGCGGCTTCACCTTGAGCAGCAGGGTGCCGAGGTACGGCACGAAGTACACCGAGACGATCCACGACAACACCAGCGCGATCACCGTCACCGCGAAGATCGCGAAGGTGTACTCGCCCGTCACCGACTTGGCGATGCCGATCGGCAGGAAGCCCGCCGCGGTGATGAGCGTGCCCGTGAGCATAGGCTTGGCCGTCACGTCGTAGGCGAAGGTGGCGGCGCGGACCTTGTCGTAGCCCTCTTCCATCTTCCGCACCATCATCTCGACCGCGATGATCGCGTCGTCCACCAGCAGGCCGAGCGCGATGATGAGCGAGCCCAGCGATATCTTGTGCAGCCCGATGCCGAAGTAGTTCATGGCTAGGAAGGTCACGGCCAGCACCAGCGGAATGGTGATCGCCACCACCAGCCCCGGGCGCATGTCGATGTACCAGCCGAAGCGCCCGCCCTTGTGCAGGCCGAGCGAGATGATGCTCACGGCCAGCACGATGGCCACGGCCTCGATCAGCACGCCGACGAACTCGTTGACCGAGCTCGCCACGGCCACCGGCTGGTCCTGCACCTGCGCCAGCTTCACGCCGGCCGGCAGGCGCTGGTCGATGGTGGCTGTGGTGGCCTTCAGCGCCTTGCCCAGCGCGATGATGTCGCCGCCCTTGGCCATCGACACGCCCAGGCCGATCACTTCCTTGCCCTGGTGGTGCATCTTGACCGACGGCGGATCGATGTAGCCGCGGTGGATGTCGGCGATGTCGCCCAGCTTCAGCTGGTTGCCCGAACTGCCGCGGATGGGCATCTCGCGCAGCTGGTCGACGCTGGTGAACTGGCCCGCGACGCGCACCTGCACCACGTCGAGCGGCGACTGGATCGTGCCCGCGCTCTCGATGGCATTCTGCGAGCCGAGCTGCGCCAGCACGGCGTTGAAGTCGAGCCCCAGCTGGGCCAGGCGCTTCTGCGAGATCTCGATGTAGACCTTCTCGTCCTGCACGCCGAACTGGTCGACCTTGGCCACGTCCTTCACGCGCAGGAGTTGCTGGCGCACGTCGTCGGCCAGCGTCTTGAGTTCGGCGTAGCTGAAGCCTTCGCTCTCCAGCGCGTAGATCACGCCATAGACGTCGCCGAAATCGTCATTGAAGAACGGCCCCTGCACGCCGGCTGGCAAGGTGGCGCGCATGTCGCCGATCTTCTTGCGCACCGTGTACCAGACGTTGGCAACCTCGGTGGACTTCGAAGAGTCCTTGATGTTGAAGATGATCTGCGACTCGCCGGGCTTCGAATAGCTGCGGATCTTGTCGGCGTACGGCGCCTCCTGCAGCGTGCGCTCGAGCTTGTCGGTGACCTGTTCGGCCACCTGCTGGGCGGTGGCGCCGGGCCAGTAGGTCCGCACCACCATCGCGCGAAAGGTGAACGGCGGGTCTTCGTCCTGCCCGAGCTGGAAGTACGCGAACGCGCCCAGCACCATCAGCACCACCATCAGGTAGCGCGTGAGGGGCGCGTGGTCCAGCGCCCATTTGGAGAGATTGAAGCCTGAGGGCTTGTCAGTGGGAGTCGCTGCGCCGCCGCTCATTTGCCGGCACCCGCTGCGATCTCCTTGTTCGTCGCGGCAACGGCCGTGACCGGCTGTACCGACTCCTTCGCACCGGCATTGGCGGCGGCGGCCGCCGCCTCCTTCGACTGGTAGATGGTGACCTTCTGGCCCGGCGAAAGCACATGCACGCCCGCGGCCACGACCATCATGCCGGGCGTGATGCCACCGGCGATCACGGCTTCATTGCCGTCGGCCGTGGCCACCTGCACCGGCTGCGAACGCACCGTCATGGTCGACTTGTCGAGCACCCACACGGCGGAGCCCTTGCCTTCCTGGCGCAGCGCGCTGGTCGGCAGTTTCATCACCGTGGCGCCGGCGTGCGCCAGCGCCTGCGGACGCGCGTAGACCGTGGCGCCGAGCGGTGGCGCGGTGGCTGCATCGATGCTCACCTTGACCGAGTAGGTGCGCGTGACCGCGTCGGCGCTGGCCGCCACTTCGCGAACCTGGCCCTGCAGCTCGTTGCCGCCGGACCAGCCACGCACCGTCACGGGCGAGCCGGCCTTGATCAGCGTGGCGCGGTCTTCGGGCACTGCGAACACCACGTCACGCGCACCGTCCTGCGCGATGCGCACGACCGGCGTGCCGGCCTGGACCACCTGGCCCGGCTCGGCCTCGATGGCGGTGACGATGCCGGCCACGTCGGCCACCAGCGTCGTGTAGTTGGCCTGGTTGCCCTGCGAGGCGAGCTGCGCCTGTGCCTGTTCGAGCTGGGCCTGCGCAGCCTTCCAGGTGGTTTCGCGGCGCTCCAGCTCGGCGCCGCTGATGAAGTTCTGCGACCGCAGCTCCGTGTAGCGCTTGAGGTCGGCAGCGGCCAGGTCACGGTTGGTCAGCGCGGCGGCCTGCTGGGCGCGTGCTGCTTCGGCGGCAAGGCGATAGTCCTGCGGATCGAGCTGGGCGAGCACCTGGCCGGCCTGCACGTGCTGGCCGAGTTCGGCCTGGCGCTTCGTGATCTTGCCCCCGACGCGGAAGCCCAGCCGCGACTCGACGCGCGCCCGCACCTCGGCAGAGAACTCGGGCTGGGCATCGAACTCGCTCGCCCCCACGGTCACGAACTTGACCGCGCGGACGGGGTCTTCAGCCGCTGGCTTGGGCGAACAACCGGCCAGAAAGATGGCGGGAAGCAGCAGCCATGCGGCGCTGCGCACACGGGACGGGAAGACTGTGGAGGCGGTCATGAGACACCCTGGAAAGGACGAACCGGATCATTACTGACCCACTGGTTAGTAATCTAGGGTAAACGTGAACCAGTGTCAATGACCCGTTGGTCACTAGGGCCTGGATCGCCCTTCTCCCGGCCCCTCCGGCTACGTGCGCTGCCCCATCTCCACGAGGCGGTTGTCGGGCAGCTCGAAATAGTCCGAGGCCCGCCCCGCATTGCGCTGCAGCCAGCCGAAAAGCGCGCGCCGGATCGGGTTCATGCCCGGCAGGTTCTCTTCCCCGACCGAGGCGCGAGAGACGAAGTAGGACGTCTTCATCGAGTCGATGGCCAGCGTCTTCTGGTACGCCAGGATGCGGATGAATTCCGGCACGTCGGGTCGCTCCATGAAGCCGTGGCGCGCCGTGACCATCCAGATGCCCTCCATCAGCTGCTCGGCCTCGATGCGAATGCGCGCGTCGACGCGGGGCGTGTCGCAGGGCATCACGCGCAGCACGATCACCTGCTCGTGCAGCACCTGGTTGTGCTTGAGGTTGTGCAACAGCGCATGCGGCACCGCCGTGGCGTCGGGGTTCAGGAACACGGCCGTGCCGCTCACCCGGTGCGGCATGTGCTGCGCCAGCGATTCGACGAAAGGCCTCAGCGGCAGGCTCTCGGCCGCGGCCGCCTCCAGCCCCAGACGGCGGCCCTTGACCCAGGTGGTGAAGAGCACCATCACCACGGCCGCCACGGCCAGCGTGAGCCAGCCGCCCTCCGCCACCTTCAGGCTGTTGGCGATCACGAAGGTCAGGTCGACCACCGCGAAAGCCGTCACGCCGACCACCACCGCCACCTTGTTCCAGCGCCACAGCCCCCAGGCCACGATGCCGGCCAGCAGCGTGGTCGTCACCATCGTGATCGACACCGCGATGCCGTATGCCGCCGACAACGCCCCCGAGCTGCGGAAACCCAGCACCAGCAGCAGCACGCCCACCATCAGCAGCCAGTTGACGGCCGGCACGTAGATCTGCCCGATGGCCGTGCCCGAGGTCTGGATCACCCGCATGCGCGGCAGGTAGCCCATGCGCATCGCGTGCGCCGTGAGCGAGAACGCGCCCGAAATCACCGCCTGCGAGGCGATCACCGTCGCCATCGCGGCCAGCACCACCATCGGCAGCACGCCCCATGAGGGAAAGAGCCGGAAGAACGGGTTGTCGATGGCCGCCGGGTTCGCCAGCACCAGCGCCCCCTGCCCGAAGTAGTTCAGCACCAGCCCGGGCAGCGCGATGAAGAGCCACGCCAGCCGGATCGGCTTGGCACCGAAATGCCCCATGTCCGCATACAGCGCCTCGCCACCCGTGAACGCCAGGAACACCGCGCCCAGCACCGCCAGGGACTGCGCCCGGTGTTCGACCAGAAAGCCGAGCGCGCGCCGCGGATCCAGCGCCGCCAGCACCTGCGGCTGCTGCAGCACCTGCCACGCGCCCGCCACCGCCAGCACGATGAACCACAGCAGCATGACCGGCCCGAAGATCTTGCCCACCGTGCCCGTGCCCTTCTTCTGCACCATGAAGAGCGCGACCAGTATCGCCACCGTGATCGGCAGCACAGCGCGCTGCAGCACGGGCGCCTGCACTTCCAGCCCCTCGACCGCCGACAGCACGGAGATGGCCGGCGTGATCAGGCTGTCGCCGTAGAACATGGCCGCGCCCACCAGGCCCAGCAGCCCGATGGCGTTCCACACCCAGGGCCTGGTCTTCGGTCCCGCAACGGCGTTGCGCGCGAGCGCCTGCAGCGCCAGGATGCCGCCCTCGCCGTCGTGGTCGGCACGCAGCACGAACACCACGTACTTCAGCGTGACCACGAACATCAGCCCCCAGAAGATCAGCGAAAGCAGCCCCAGCACCGAGTCGGGCGAGAACGGCACGCCGTGCTCGGGGTTCATCGTCTCCTTGAAGGCGTAGAGCGGCGAGGTGCCGATGTCGCCGAAAACGACCCCCAGCGCCGCGATCATGAGCGTCGGTCCCGCCGGATGTGCCGCCTCGCCGTACGCTGGAACCTGGGGCCCGGAAGCCGGAGCGGATGCTTTCATGAAGCGGAAATTCGTAGTGGCGACGCCGCGAGCATAGTGCCGGGGCATTGCGTCGTCGCTGACAATCGTGGCGTGTCCGCCACTCCCCACCTCGCCGCGCCGCCCGCGCACTACGAAAACTTTCCCGTAGCCTCGTGGCTATGCCCGCCGCACCTGCGCCCGCCGATCGCCGCGATCTACCACTTTGCGCGCACAGCCGACGACATCGCCGACGAAGGCAGCGCCTCCCCCGGCGAGCGGCTGGCCGATCTGCGCGCCTACCGTGAGGAACTCGCCGCCGCGGCCCGCGGCGAAGCACTGCCCGAATCGCGCTGGCCCCACGTCTTCGGCCCGCTTGCCCACAGCATCGCCCGCCACGGCCTGCCCGAGGACCTGTTCGCCGACCTGCTGAGCGCCTTCATGCAGGACATCGAGAAAACCCGCGACCGCGGCACCTACGCCGACCGCGCCGAGCTGCTCGACTACTGCCGCCGCTCCGCCAACCCGGTGGGCCGTCTGCTGCTGCACCTCTACGGCGTGCACGATGCGCAGGCGCTGGCGCAGAGCGACGCCATCTGCAGCGCCCTGCAGCTCATCAACTTCTGGCAGGACCCTAGCGTCGACCTGCCGCGCGGCCGTTTCTACTTTCCACTGACCGACTGCGACCGGCGCGGCCTGACGCCCGAGAACTTCAAAGTCTTCGCCCCGCTATCGCGCGCCGAACCACCACAGGAAGCTATCAACCTGATAGCAGTGGTGGTCTACTGGGCGCGCGAGCTCATGCACCGGGGCGCCCCCCTGGTGCACCGCCTGCCGGGCCGGGCCGGCTGGGAGCTGCGCCTGGTCGTGCAGGGCGGCCTGCGCATCCTCGACAAGATCGAGGATCTGAGCTTCGACACCTTCTCCCAGCGCCCCGCCATCGGCAAGATCGATGCGCCGGTGCTGCTCTGGAAGGCCATGCGGATGCGGAGACAATCAGCGCCCATGAAAGCAGCGCCTCCCCGATGACCCCCGAGCAATACGTGCAAGACAAGGCCGCCGCCTCGGGCAGCAGTTTCTATTACGCCTTCCTGTTCCTTCCCAAGCCGCGCCGCGCCGCGATCACGGCCTTCTATGCCTTCTGCCGAGAAGTCGACGACGTGGTCGACGAAGTCAGCGACCCCGGCGTGGCCGCCACCAAGCTCGCCTGGTGGCGCACCGAGGTAGCCCAGGCCTTCGCTGGCACGCCGCGCCATCCGGTCATGCAGGCGCTGATGCCGCACGCCACGGCCTACGGCATCGAGGCGCGTCAGCTCAACGAGGTGATCGACGGCTGCCAGATGGACCTCGACCAGACCCGCTACCTCGACTTCCAGGGTCTCTCGCGCTACTGCCACCTGGTGGCCGGCGTGGTCGGCGAAGTCGCAGCCCGCATCTTCGGCCAGACCGACGCGCAGACCACCGCCTACGCCCACAAGCTGGGCCTGGCGCTGCAGCTCACCAACATCCTGCGCGACGTGGGCGAAGACTCCCTGCGCGGACGCATCTACCTCCCGGTGAACGAGCTGCAGAAGTTCGACGTGAAGGCGCACGAGATCCTCAACCGCGTGCACTCCGAGCGCTTCGTCGCACTGATGAAGTTCCAGGCCGCACGCGCCCACGTCGCGTACGACGAGGCGCTCGCCCTGCTCCCGCTGGCCGACCGCCGTTCGCAGAAGCCCGGCCTGATGATGGCCAGCATCTACCGCACCCTGCTGCGCGAGATCGAGCGCGACGACTTCCAGGTGCTGAACCAGCGCGTGAGCCTGACACCGGTGCGCAAGTTCTGGCTGGCGTGGAAAGTACAGGCGCTGGGGCGGATATGACTCGCCCCCAGGCTCCGCGCACTTCGTGTCGCTTCGCCACCCCCCTACCGGGGGCAACACCTGAGGCCCGGCAAAGCCGGTTCCTCGGTGTTTCTGCAAGTGGGGGCTTATCACCATCGCGTCGCGACGCTGAAGACGAAGATCGCGGCCGCTTCATCGCCGAGCACCTGTATTCATGAGAGTCGCCGTCATCGGCGCCGGCTGGGCCGGCCTCGCCTGCGCGGTCGAGGCCACGCGCCTCGGCCATGCGGTCACGCTGTTCGAAGCCGCGCACATGCCGGGCGGCCGCGCGCGGCGGGTCGACAACATGCAAGGGCTGGCGCTGGACAACGGGCAGCACATCCTGATCGGGGCATACACCGCCACGCTCCAGCTGATGCGCGACGTCGGCGTGGATGTCGAAGGCGCGCTGCTGCGCTTGCCGCTTTCCCTGCGCTTCGCCGACGGCGGCGGACTCAAGCTGCCTCGGCTGCCGGCACCGCTCGATCTGCTTGCCGGCATCTTCACGGCGCGAGGCTGGAGCTGGAGCGACAGGTCCTCGTTGCTTCGCACCGCGATCGGATGGCGGCTTTCGGGCTTTCGCTGCGGTCGCGCCACGACGGTCGCAGACCTTTGCACCGGCCTCACGCCGCGCGTGATGCAGGAGCTCATCGAGCCACTGTGCGTTTCCGCGCTCAACACGCCCGTGGCGCAGTCGAGCGGCGAAGTCTTCCTGCGCGTGCTGAAGGACGCCCTTTTCAGCGGCAGCGGTGGCGCCGACCTGCTGTTGCCGCGCGCCGATCTGGGCGCGCTGCTGCCTGACGCCGCCATTCGATGGCTGGCGCGGCACGGCGCCGAAGCGCGCATCGGCACCCGCGTACGAGCCATCGCACCGGATGGCGGGCAATGGCGCGTCGACGATGAAGTCTTCGACCAGGTCGTGCTGACCTGCGCACCATGGGATGCTGCGCGGCTGGTCCGCGCATCCGGCCTGCAGGCGGACCGCTGGTGCGAAACAACCGAAGCCCTGCGCTTCGAGGCCATCGCAACCATCTACGTGCGTGGCGCAACGCCGCTAGCGGAGCCGATGCTCGCGCTGCGCAGCGATCCGGCCAAGGCGCCGGCCCAGTTCGCGTTCGACCGCGGTCAGCTCGGTGGATTGAAAGGCGTGCTCGCCATGGTCGTGAGCGCGAACGAGGCTTCACGCGAGGTCCTGGAAGAGCAGGTCATCGCGCAAGCCGCTGCGCAGTTGGGCCAGGCGAACCTGCAGCTCGTGCAGACCGTGGTCGAGAAACGCGCCACCTTCGCCTGCACGCCCGGCCTCGCACGGCCACCCTCGGCCATCGCGCCGGGCCTGCAGGCCTGCGGCGACTACGTCGAAGGCCCCTACCCCGCCACCCTCGAAGGCGCGGTCCTCAGCGGACTCGCCGCTGCAAAGGCACTCGCCCCATGACGACCGAGCTGCGCTACCTCGACTTCGACTACAGCGAGGACACCGAGGGCCACGGCACCTTCGACGCGATGGCATCGACATCGCCGGACAGGACACCCGAAGTGCGCGCCGAAATCGCCATCGTGCTGGCCTGGGCCGAGGCCACGTTTCCCGATGCACGCGGAGCCCTCGACGAAGGCGCAACCTGGGACTGCGACCTGCAGGAGTCGAGCGAGGACGACCCGAGCTACGACACCATCACCCTGTCGATCAGCGGCACCGCAGACTTCTGCGCGGCGCTGCGCGAGCGCTTCGGGCTCGACTGAGGAGAAGAACGGGATCAGGCCGTCTTGTTGCGCAGCCGCAGCAGGCTGAGCCCCAGCAGCACGAAGGCTCCGCCCGACACCTTGTTGAAGATGCGCGTGCGACGCGGATCGGAAAGCTGCTTGCGCAGCAGGCGCGCCAGCAGCACGTAGAACGAGTGCGCGACCACCGAGGCCGCGGCGAAGGTGCCGGTCAGCACCGCAAACTGCGTGAGGATGGGTGCGTCCTGCGTAAGGAACTGCGGGAACAGCGCCGAAAAGAAAAGAATGCCCTTGGGGTTGGTCAGCGCCACCGTCATCCCGTGGCCGAACAGCCGCCAGCTCGAACGCGGCGCCGCGGCACCCTGGCTGCCCTGAACGTCGGCGAACACGCTGCCCTGGCTGCGCCATTGCTTGATGCCCAGGTAGATCAGGTAGGCTGCGCCGGCCAGCTTCAGCACCATGAAGGCGTGGGCCGAAGTGGAGAGCACCACGCCCAGCCCGGCCATCGCGGCAGCGGACACCACGAAGAGCCCTGCCGCATTGCCCAGCGAACTGATCATCGCCCGTCGCGGGCCCACGCTCATCGAATTCGAGACCGCGAGCAGCACGGCCGGCCCCGGGGTGAAGACAACGAGCAGCGTGACGCCGCAGAAGATGAGCCAGTTGGAGAGATGCACTTTGGGTTCCTGCCCGGCGCGAGGCCGCAAGAGTGGCGTTGGAAAACGAACGGGAAACTATAGTCAGCCAGGCGCCTCGCTGCAGAGGCCGCGCCAATTACCCCTCATCAGCCCACCTTCCGGAACGGACACCATGGTCACCTGCTACCTGCGCTACATCGTCGATGCCTACAAGCTCAAGGAATTCGAGCACTACGGCCGGCTCTGGATCCCGCTGGTCGAGAAGTTCGGCGGCAAGCACCACGGCTACTTCCTGCCGTCGGAAGGCACGAACAACGTGGCGCTGGCGATGTTCAGCTTCCCGAGCCTGGCCGCCTACGAGAAATACCGCGCCGACTCGATGCAGGACCCGGAATGCCAGGCCGCATTCAAGTACGCGGAAGAAACCCGCTGCATCCTCAGCTACGAACGCAGCTTCTTCAGACCTGTATTTGGCTAACCCCCAGGCTTCGCGCACTTCGTGTCGCTTCGCCTACCCCCTTGCAGGGGGCAACACCTGCGGCCCGGCGGAGCCGGTTCCGCGGTGTTTCTGGCCTGACCGTGTTGCTGCTCAGGCGCCGAGCGCCATGCACAGCGCGTGCAGGTTCGGCACGATCAGCTGCGGCCGGGCCCCGTGCACCCACGGGCGCTCGTCGCGCACCAGCCACGCCGCCTGCATGCCGGCATTGAGCGCGCCGACCACGTCGAGCTCGGCATCGTCACCCACATGCAGCACGTCCTTCGGCAACAGGCCGATCGATGCGGCGGCGGCGCGAAAGATCGGCGCATGCGGCTTGCCGCTGCCGAAGGCGCGCGCATTGAAGGCGGTGCGGAACCACCGGCCGACGCCGGTCTTGTGGATGTCCGCGTTGCCGTTCGAAATCGCCACCAGCGGATAGCGCTCGCTGAGCCACTTCAATGCCGGCAGCGCGTCGTCGTACAGGGTCACGCGCTGGCGCTCGGCAAAGAAGGCATCGAAGGCCGGCTCGGCCAGCGCAGGGTCTTCGCCGGCACGCACGAGCGCGGTGCGGATCGATTCACGGCGCAGCGCGCTCAGGTCGTGCGCAAGGTCCGAGCGCTCCCTGGCGGTGGCTTCGCGCAGTTCGCGCAGGATGCCCGGCGTCATCAGCAGCGTGGCCGTCTTCGGCGCTTCGCGCAGCAGCCAGGCATGCAGCACGGCCTCGGCGCGTTCGATGGTCGGCCAGATCGGCCAGAGGGTGTCGTCGAGGTCCAGCGAGATCGCCGAGATGCGCTTGAGATCGAGGGGCGCGGCGCCCGCTTGCGCCGGGGAAACGGAAGTCATGCCTGAGAGAATATCGCATGCCTCCAACCCAAGAGAACGCCTCCCCGAGTACCCCGCGCACCGCCGTGCTCTGGTGCAACCTGGGCTCCCCCGACGCCCCCACCGCAGCGGCCGTGCGCCCCTACCTCGCCGACTTCCTGGGCGACCCGCGCGTGGTCGAGATTCCGAAAGCGATCTGGGCACTGATCCTGCACGGCATCATCCTGCGCACGCGCCCGGCCAAGTCGGCCGCCAAGTACGCGAGCATCTGGATGCCCGAAGGCTCGCCGCTGAAGGTTTGGACGCAGAAGCAGGCCACGCTGCTCGCCGGCTGGCTCGGCGAGCGCGGCTACCGCGTGATGGTGCGCGACGCGATGCGCTACGCCAGCCCCTCCATTGCCTCCCGGCTCGATGCATTGCAGGCCGAAGGCGCCACGCGCGTGCTGGTGCTTCAGGCCTACCCGCAATACTCGGGCACCACCACCGCAAGCGTGATCGACGCGGTGAACGACTGGAGCCGCAAGCAGCGCCGTGTGCCCGAATTCCGCTTCGTCAACGACTATCACGACGACCCTGCCTACATCGAGGCGCTTGCACAAGGCATCGAGAAGCACTGGAAGACCGAAGCCCGCGGCGAAGTGCTGCTGATGAGCTTCCACGGCATTCCCGCGCGCAACATCGCGCTGGGCGATCCGTACCAGTCGCAGTGCCTCGAAACCGCCCGCCTGCTCGCGACGCGACTGAGGCTTTCGAACAGCCAGTACCGCGTGACTTTCCAGTCGCGCTTCGGCCGCGCCAAGTGGCTGGAGCCTTACACCGAGCCGACGCTGCGCGAACTCGGCGCATCCGGCGTGAAGCGCGTCGACGTGGTGTGCCCGGGCTTCCCGGCCGACTGCCTAGAAACGCTGGAAGAAATCGCCATGGAAGGCCGCGAAGCCTTCCTGCACGCAGGCGGCCAGGCCTTCAGCTACATCCCCTGTCTCAACGACAGCCCGGCATGGATCACCGCGCTCGCGGACATCGCCGAACGCAACCTGGCGGGCTGGCACACGCAACGAACACCCATCATCAAATGAAGCAAGAACTGCACGAGGCCAACCGGCTGTCGTGGAACGCGGCCACCGTCGCGCACAACAGCCACAAGGGCGACCAGGCCGCCTTCTTCCGCAAGGGCGGCTCCACCCTCTTCCCCGAGGAAGCCGGCCTGCTCGGCGACGTGAAGGGCCTGCGCGTGCTTCACCTGCAATGCAACGCGGGGCAGGACAGCCTGAGCATCGCGCGCCTCGGCGCCGAGGTGACGGGCGTGGACATCGCCGACGAAGCCGTCGGTTTCGCGACGCGGCTCTCGCAGCAGTCGGGCATCGCGGCGCGCTTCGTGCGCTCGGACGTCTACGACTACTTCCGTGAGGCGCAGATGCGCGGCGAACGCTTCGACGTCGTGT
Source organism: Variovorax sp. 679 (assembly GCF_003952185.1). Taxonomy (GTDB): domain Bacteria; phylum Pseudomonadota; class Gammaproteobacteria; order Burkholderiales; family Burkholderiaceae_C; genus Variovorax. The sequence goes on from NZ_RXFS01000010.1 coordinate 172,501, forward strand.
TCTGCTCGTACGGCACGCTGTGCTGGCTCTCCGACATCGCGGCCTGGGCGCGCGGCGTGGCGCAGATGCTCGAGCCCGGCGGGCGCTTCGTCTTCGTCGAGTTCCATCCGTTCGCGCTGGTGTTCGACCCGGCCTGGAAGTTCCATTACGACTACTTCAACGAAGCCCCCGTGCCCGAGGAAGGCGTTGGCGACTACGTGGCCGAGTCCGGCGACGGGCTGGTGCGCGAAGGCTACGAGCGCGGCGTGGAGAACTTTGCCAACCCGCACCCGAGCTTCGAGTTCACCTGGGGCCTGGGCCAGGTGACGACGGCGCTGTCGCAGGCCGGGCTCGTCATCGAGCGGCTCGACGAGTACCCGTACGCCAACGGCTGGAAGCCCTTCGAGGGCATGCGCGACATCGGCGGCCGCCGCATGGCGCCGCCCGAAGGCATGCCGCGCATTCCGCTGATGTATTCGATCTCCGCGCGCAAGCCATGATCCCTCTCCACGCTCGATGCCTTGGCAGCCTCCTGATGCTGTCGCCCATGCTGGCCTGCGCGGCCGGGCCCGCCGAAGTACCCAGGGGTGTATGGGAAGGCACGCTCGGCACCAAGGCCATCGTGGCCTGCTTCAACTCCGACTATCCGAGCGGCAGCTACTTCTACAAGCAGTACAAGAAGGCGATCGCGCTGGGCCGCTCCGACAAGGACAGCTTCTGGCGCGAAGGCGGCGAAACCGGCCTGTGGGCGCTGGACCCCGTCAAAGGCACGATGCTCACAGGCACCTGGAAGAGCGTGAAGGGCGCGCCCGCCACGCTGCCGATCCGGCTGAGCCTGACCGATGCGACGGGCGGCGACAAGGCCTGCGCAAGCGACGGCTACGCAGGCCAGCTCGAAGCACCGCCGAAGATCGAGATCGGGAAGAAAGAGGAATACGCGACCGGTCGCAGCTTCCGACGCCTGCGCTTCGCCGGGCAGGAAACCATCGAGCTTTCCGGCCCCGAGCCCACGCTGGCGGCCATCAACCGCGAACTCCGCCGCGACTTCGACACCAGCAAGGAAACGGTCCAGGAGTATTTCGACAAGCGCCGCCATTTCCTCGGGCAAGTCGGCGAGCCGGCCGAAGACGAGAACACAGCCGCTCCGTCCTACTGGACCTCGCAGTGGCTCAGCATCCGCAACTACACATGGGCGGCCGGCACGGGCCGCGCCGGCATCTCGTGGTTCTACCGCACGTGGGATCTGCAGACGGGCAAGCAGGTCGACCCGTGGTCATGGTTCGGCCCGCGCCCGCAGGTGCAGCCGCAGAAAGCGCCGGGGCAGATCGCCGGCACCGAAAGCGGCCCGATGCCGCCGAAGCTGCGCCGCTTCCTGTTCAAGTACGCGGGCATCCAGCCGTCGAAGGCCGAGGAGAACTGCAAGTCCAACTACGAGGAAGACGCCCACTACGACCTCACGCTGGAAGCCAAGGGCATGCGCTTCTCGCAGCCCGAATACGGCACCGGCTGCGAGATCGCCATCGAAGTGCCCTACGCCGAACTCGGCCCGGTGCTCACGCCCGCGGGCAAGGCCGCGGTGCGGCGCATCGTCGAGCCGGCGAAGTAGCCCGGCGCCCTGCTCAGGTCGGCTGCCTGCGCCCCAGCAGCGTCTCGATCGCAGCCTCCATCTCGGCGTACTCTCCCTCGCCGAAATGCTGCCGCATCACCTGCCCCTTGCTGTCGGCCAGGTAGAACGCGGGCCAGTACTGGTTGTTGTAGGCCTTCCAGGTGGTGAAGCTATTGTCCTGCGCCACCGGGTAACGGATGCCGAAGCGCTGGATCGCGTCCTGCACGTTGCGCGTCGACTTCTCGTAGGCGAACTCGGGCGAATGCACGCCCACCACCACGAAGCCCTGGTCCTTGTACTTCTCGTACCAGCGCACCACGTACGGCAGCGTGCGGATGCAGTTGATGCAGGAGTAGGTCCAGAAATCGACCAGCACCACCTTGCCGGCCAAGCCCTGCATCGTGAGCGGCTCCGAGTTGAGCCACTTGTCGATGCCCGCGAACTCGGGAGCCTTGCCGTAGTCCCGCAGGCCCGGCGACACGGCCAGCGCACTGCGCACCGGCCACGCGCCGCCCACCGCGGCCGCGAGCGCGGAGGAGCCGACGGCGAGCCCCGAGAACGCCCTTCTGGACAACATGTTCATGATCGCAAACCTCGCTCGAATGTCAGACCGACAGCGGTCTGGCGCGATTGTTCGCGGCGCGCGCCGGGCGTGCGCATGTGTCACGGCAATTTGAAGTTTGTCCCGGCGGCGTAAAGACCAAGGTCAGGGCCGCCGGCCTTCATCGCCTCAGAACTTGCCGAGATAGTCCATCTTGCCGATCGGCATGCCCTTGTGGCGCAGCACGTCGTAGGCGGTGGTCACGTGGAAGAAGAAGTTCGGCAGCGCGAACTGCAGCAGGTAGCGCTGCGCGGGGAATTGCGCCTCGCCTTCGCGGGTCTTGATGGTCACGGCGCGCTCTTCCTGGCCGTCGACCTGCGCACGGTCCACGCTCGCCAGGAAGTCCTGCGTCTTTGCGATGCGGGCGACCAGATCGTCCCAGGTCTTCTCCTCGTCGGGGAAGCTCGGCGCGGTGATGCCCGAAATGCGTGCGATACCCAGCTTCGAGGCATCGCTCGCACGCTGGATCTGGCCGACCAGCGTGAGCATGTCTGGCGCAAGGCGGGCCTCGACCAGCGTGGCCGGGTCGATGCCATTGGCCTTGGCATGCGCCAGGCTCTTGTCGAGCAGGTGGGTGAGTTGGCCGAGGCCGCGCGCGAAGACGGGCACGGAGATGTCGTACAGCGAAAGCGCCATGATGTTCGAGGCCTGTTGCTCGGCCTGGTGGTTGAGGTGGGCGGCGATTGTCACGCCGCCGCAGCCTCAGCGGCCGGCCGCGCGGATAAACCCCTCGATGGGCTCAAGTTGTCCGGGTACGTTGAGCGCGGGCGCGTGACCACAGGCAGGAACTTCGATCACCTGCAGCCTGCCGGCCGCGCCGGGGCCGCGCCGCTTCATTTCCTCGACCACGCCGGGCAGCACCAGGTCGGACTCCGCCCCGCGCAGGCACAGCACCGGCGCCTCGATGGCGTCGTAGTGCGGCCAGATCAGGTAGTCGTTGTCGTGCGCGCTGAACTGCCGGACCATGGCCGGGTCGTAGTGCGGCGTGACGCGGCCGTCGGGCAGGCGGCGCGTGGAGCTTTCGGTCAGCCGGCGCCACTGCGCATCGCTCAGCCAGCCGTAGGGCTTGTAGACCGTGCGGAAGAAGGCCTCCAGCTCGGCCACCGTGTCGAACGCGGGCGGCTCGCCCGCATAGGCGCGGATGCGCTCGATGGCCGGCTGCGCCAGCTCGGGCGCGTTGTCGTTGAGCACCAGGCTCGCGATGCGCGCCTTCATGCGCGGCTCGAACAGGCCCGACGCGCAGACCGTGCCGATCGCCCCGCCCATCGAGGTGCCGACCCAGTGCACGCGCCCCAGCCGCAGCTCGTCGCACAGCGCATTCGCGATGCGCGCGTAGAACGAGAGCTTGTATTCCTCGTCGGGCAGCGGGCTCCACTGGCTCAGGCCGCGGCCGATGGTGTCGGGGCAGATCACGCGGAAACCGCGCGACGCGAAATGCTGCGCCAGCTCGTCCATGTCGCGGCCGGTGCGCGCCAGGCCGTGCCAGGCGATGACCACGGGCGCCTCGGGCGAGCCCCATTCGAGCCAGTGGATCTCGCGGCCCGCGAGCTGCGCGTAGCGGGAAAGTGGAATGTTCATTTCTGTGAGTCCCGTTCAGACGTGCAGCGGAACCGGCTTTGCCGGGCCGCTGGCACGGCCCCCTGCAAGGGGGTAGGAGTAGCGACACGAAGTGCGCGAAGCCTGGGGGTGGGCTTCATTTGGCCGCTCTCGCTCGAAGTTTTCCGACGATGCCGGTTGGGAAGTAGTAGACGGACAGCACGAACAGCACGCCCAGCCACAGCAGCCAGCGGTCGGGCGACAGCAGTGCGGCCAGCCACGGCAGCCCGCTGGCGGCCTCGTTGCCGATGCGCAGCAGGTCCTGCAGGTAGCTCTGCGCCACCACGAACAGCACCGCGCCGATGGCCGCGCCGTAGATGGTGCCCATGCCGCCGATCACCACGATCAGCAGCACGTCGATCATGATCTCGAAGCTCAGCGAGGTGTCGGGGCCGTTGTAGCGCAGCCAGATCGCGAGCATGGCGCCGGCCAGCGTGGCGAACAGCGCCGACAGCACGGCGGCCGTGGTGCGGTACACGACCACGCGATAGCCGATGGCCTCGGCGCGGAACTCGTTCTCGCGGATCGCCTGCAGCACGCGGCCGAAGGGCGAATTCACGATGCGCAGCAGCGCCAGCACCAGCACCACCGCCGCCACGAAGAGCAGGTAGTAGCAAAGCAGGCGCCCATCGAGCGAGACACCCAGGAAAGGCTCTTCCGCGAACTCGAAGCTCGGCGAGATCAGCTCGGGCAGCTTGAAGGTCAGGCCGTCCTCGCCGCCGGTGAAGTCAGACAGCTGCGAAGCCAGCGTCTGGAAGGCCGAGGCCACGGCCAGCGTGATCATCGCGAAGAAGATCGCGCGCACCCGCAGCGAGAACAGGCCGATGGCGAACGAGAGCACCAGCGAGATTGCCAGCGATGCGCCCAGCCCCACCAGCACCGCGCCCCAGTTGGGCCCGAGCCGGGAAGCGGAGATGGCGATGCCGTATGCCCCGATGCCGAAGAACATGGTGTGCGCGAAGCTCACGATGCCGGTGTAGCCCAGCAGCAGGTCGAAGCTGGCCACCAGCACCACGAACACCAGGATCTTGGCCGCGACGCTGAGCGCCTTCACGCCCGGGAAGATGAACGGCGCGAAGGCCAGCGCGATGAACACCGCCAGCAGCAGCAATGCAAGCAGCCGGCTGCGGGGCATGTCGTTGGAGAGGAGTCGTTTCAGGAACATGTGATCTTCTCCCCCTTTCAGCGGTTCGCCACCGGGTACACGCCCTGCGGGCGCCACAGCAGCACGGCCACCATCAGGAAGATGCTCGCGAACTGCGTGAGCGTGGGCAGCAGGAAGCCGATGTAGTTGGTCATCAGCCCCACCAGCAGCGCGCCGATGAGCGCCCCGCCTGTCGAGCCCAGCCCGCCGATGATGATGACGATGAAGATCAGCACGTTGACCTGCGCGCCCATCTGCGGCACCAGGTTCTGCTGGAACAGGCCCCACATCACGCCGCCCAGGCCGGCCAGCGCACTGCCCACCACGAACACGCCGACGAAGAGGCGCCCGATGCGGTAGCCCAGCGACTCGACCATCTCGCGGTCCTGCACGCCGGCGCGGATGAGCAGGCCGATCTTGGTACGGCCCAGCGTCCACGCCAGCACGCCGAAGACGACCACGCCCACCGCCACCGCAAGCAGGCGGTACTTGCTGATGGCCGCGTCACCCACCAGCAGCGAGCCGCGCAAGGCGTCCGGCAGCGGCAGCGGAATCTGCGCCGGGCCCCAGATCACCTTGATGAGCTCCTCGCCGATGATCATGCCGCCCATGGTGATGAGGATCTGCTTCAGGTGCTGGCCGTACACGGGCCGCACGATGAAGCGCTCGAAGGCGAAACCGATCGCGCCCGCTACCGCCATCGCGGCCAGCATCGCCGGGAACACCGCCACGAGGTTGCGCCACAGCTCGCCCGAGCCGGTCCAGTCGCCCATCAGGCCGAGCACGCTGCTCGCCACAAAGGCGCCGAGCGCGATGAACACGCCGTGGCCGAAGTTCAGCACGTCCATCAGCCCGAACACCAGCGTGAGGCCCGAAGCGATGATGAAGATGATCATGCCCATGGCCAGCCCCGCCACGGTGAGCGTGAGCCAGGTGGAGAACGATCCGGTGAGCGGCAGCGCTACCAGCGCGAGGATCGGGGCCAGCAGCAACGGCCGCCAGTCGAATTCGAGTTTCATAGTAGTACCCCCACGCTTGCCATTTCATGTGCTGCGCTGCCCCCCGAGGGGGCGCGAGCTTGTTTGGGACGGCCCGGCACTGCGCTCATAGGGCCAGTCCGAGCAGCGATTGCTGCAATTGCGCGTCGGCGGAGAACTCCGCCATGGAGCCGGCGTGCACCACGCGGCCGTTGTCCATCACCGCGACGGTGTCGCCCAGTCGCTGGGCGAAGTTGATGTTCTGCTCCACCAGCAAAATCGTTACGCCGCTGCGCTTGAGTTCGGCGAAGGCGTCGATCATGTTGTTGATCATCACGGGCGCCAGGCCCTTGCTGGGCTCGTCGATGATGAGCAGCTCGCGCGGCTCCACGATGGCGCGCGACACCGCCAGCATCTGCTTCTGCCCGCCCGAGAGCTTGCCCGCCGGGTGGTTCCAGAACTTCTCGACCGCGGGGAAGAGCTTGAAGATCCACTTCAGGCGCGTGTCGTCGATCTGCTGCGCGCTCTTCGCGCCGCGTGCGGCGAGCAGCATGTTCTCCTTCACCGTGAGGTCGGAGAAGATGCCCATGTTCTCGGGCACGTAGGCAATGCCCAGGCCGGCGATCTGCGGCGTGTGCTGGGCGGTGATTTCTTTCTCGCCGAAGCGCACCCTGCCCTGCGACGCATGCCACAGGCCCATGATGGTTCGCAGCGTGGTCGTCTTGCCCGCGCCGTTGCGGCCCAGCAGCATGGTGAGCTGGCCGCGCGGCACGGCGAGGTCCACGCCGTGGAGGATGTGATAGGCCCCGATGTGCGTGTGCACGCCCTCGAGGGCCAGCAGGTTTCCAGCGGTGCTGCTCATGCGGCCTCCTTCGAAACGCCCAGGTAGGCCTCCTGCACCACCGGCGAGGCGATCACCTCGGCCGGTTCTCCATCGGCCACCAGCGTGCCGTTGTGCAGCACGATGATGCGGTCCGCGAGTTCGCGCACCACGTCCATCTTGTGCTCGACCAGCAGGATGGTCTTGCTCTTGTCCTGCTTGAGCTTGCGTATCAGGTCGAGGATGACGGGCGCCTCGGCTGCGTTCATGCCGGCCGTGGGCTCGTCGAACATGAAGACCTTGGGCTCCAGCGCCATGAGCAGAGCCACTTCGAGCTTGCGCTGGTCGCCGTGCGGCAGGCTCGCCACCGTCGCGTGCTCGCGCGACTTGAGCGCCACGTCGGCCAGGATCTGGTCGGCGCGCTCGGTCAGCGCCTTGTGGTCGCTCCAGATGCTCCACAGGTTGAGCCCGCGCCGGTGCGCGCCATCGCGTGTGGCCTGTACCGCAAGGCGCACGTTCTCCAGTACCGTGAGGTTGGGAAAGAGATTGGTCAGCTGGAAGGCCCGCCCCAGCCCCGCGTGCGTGCGTGCGGAGGGGGACAGGCCCGACAACGAATGCCCGTCGAGCGACACGGTGCCCGCGCTCGCCTTGAGCTGGCCCGAGATCAGGTTGAAGTAGGTGGTCTTGCCCGCCCCGTTGGGGCCGACGATGGCCGTCAGCGTGCCCGGCGCGAAAGCGCAGCTCACACTGTTGACGGCCACGTGCCCACCGAAGCGGATGGTCAGATCTCGGGTCTCAAGCATCGTTGTTGGTCATTGCGAATCGGAAAACAGAATGAAGACCGGCCTGCCTCAACAGGTGCCGATCACGTAGTAGTTGGGGCCGGTCTGCTTCAGCGTGGTCGTCACGTAGATGTTCCACAGGCCCATGGACTGGTTCGAGCCGTAGGCATAGGTCAGGCCCCACAGCGCGTAGGCACGCCCGGCGACGGTGTGCGTGTAGTTGCTCGCGGTGTAGCACGTTCCGCCACCGCCGGAACCCGCGGTGGTCGTGCCGGTGGCCGCCGTCGACATCGCGCCCTCCACGTTGCTGGCGTCGAGCGCCGCCACGGTCCAGCTGTAAGTGGTGGACGCAGCCAGGCCGGTGTCGGTGTAGCTGGTGGCAGCGACGGGTGCCGAGTTGACCTTGCTGCCGCCGCGGTACACGTTGTAGCCGCTCGCGCCCATCACGCCGGCCCAGCCGATCACCATGCTGCTGCTGGTCGCACCCGATGTGCCCACGCCGGTGGGCGCCGGCAGCCCGCTGCCGCCCGAGGAGCCGGTGACGCGGTCGATCATCGCCTTCATTGCCGCCATCTGCGGGCCGGACTTCTTCGCGTAGTTGGCGTTGTCGTAGCCCCACCAGTCCCAGCAGCTGTTGGTGGCCGCCGTGCTGGTCTGCGGGTAGATCAGCACGATGTTGTTGGTGTCGGCCCAGCGGTTGTAGCCGGTCTTGCGCACGTACTGGTCGCTCACGTCGGTGTAGTTCTGCTTGCAGCCGTGCAGCACCAGGTGCACGCGGCACGAGGTGGTGGTGCAGGCCTGCGGCACGTAGATCCAGCCGGTGGCGGCCATGCCGTGCCCGGAGACGAACTCCGACTGGTTGAACTCGGTGAAGGTGCCACCCAGCGTGCCGTTGTTGCGCGGGTTCAGCGGCCCGTAGAGCTGCGTGAGGATCTCGCCCGCGAGGTCGAAGCCGCAGTTGTTTATGTATGGAGCGGCGGTGGTGCTGCAGGCGCTGCCGTAGTCGTCGGTGACCATCGCATGGCCCGCGCCGATGTTGTTCTTGTAGACGACGTTGGCCGCCGGCACGAAGCTCTGGTAGTAGGTCTTCAGGTCGTCCATCACCGGCTGCTTGACGGTGTTGTCCGAAGTGCCCGAGAACATGTACACCTTCGAATTGCTCATGTTCGACACCGGGTCGATCGTGCCGCTGGCCGCCCAGCTGTTGGTGGTGCTCACGAGCGACGACACCGGGATGCTGGTGCTGTGGGTCATGCAGCGCCCGGTGGCGTTGACCACCGAACCCTCGGCGCAGTAGTACGGGCCACCCGCCACCACGCCTGCGCCGCGCTTGAAGGTGGCCGAATAGGCCACGTGCAGCTGCACCGCCATGAAGCCGCCGGCCGAAAGGCCCGACACGCTCACCTCCGCCGGATTGGCACCGAGCGCGGGCAGCGGCACCGCCGCCTGCGCGGCATGCGCCGCCACCGTCATCGCCGCGGCCGCGGCAAGTCCCTTCCAGTTCTTCCATTTCATCGCTGGCATCGCTGTCTCCTTCTGTTGTGGGTATCGAACGTTTGCTTTGCTGACTGACGAATCGAATCGGCCGTGGGAACAACACGCCGCCGCGAAAGGCGCAGGCTGGCGCTTCGCCCGGCGGCCATCCGGGGCGAAACTGAAATTAATTCGAGGAACACCGCGGAACCGGCTTTGCCGGGCCGCAGGTGTTGCCCCCGGTAGGGGGTTGGCGTAGCGACACGAAGTGCGCGCAGCCTGGGGGCGAGCTCTTATCTCTTGTTCTTGATGGGGATGTCCATCTCTTCAGGCTTGATCTCGCGCACCAGCTCCGGCACGCCCCAGGCGAACGCCGGGTCGACCTTGATCTTGAAGTGGTACATCGACTGCATCGCCTGGTGGTCTTCCTTGCGGAAGGTCATCTTGCCCTTGGGGGTGTCGAAGCTCATGCCTTCCATGGTGCTGATGAGCTTGTTGGTGTTGGTGTCGCCGTTGGTCTTCTTCAGCGCCGTCACCACTGCCATCGCGGCGGAGAAGCCGCCAGCCGTGAAGAAGTCCGGCGGCGTCTTGAATTCCTTGTAGTGAGCCGACACCATCGCCTCGTTCACCGGGTTCTTCGGGATGCCGAAGTAGTAGTAGGCCGCGCCCTCCATGCCCGGCAGCGCCTTGTAGGCGGCCATGGCCGGCAGGATGTTGCCGCCGGTGGCGATCTCGATGCCGTAGCGCTTGAGGTCGAGGTCGACGATCTTGAACGGGTTGCCCGCGCCGGCCCAGACGATCCAGATGATCTTGCGGCCCGGCTGGTCCTTCAGCTTGTCGATCAGGCGCTGCGCGCCGGCCGTGAAGTCGGTGGTGGCGGGCGGCAGGTACTCCTCATGCACGAGCTTGGCCTTCTTGAGCGCCGAGCCAAAGGCCTTCACGCCGTCGCGGCCGAAGGCATTGTCCTGTGCGAGCGTGGCGACGGTCACGCCGGGCTTGTCGATGGCCACCGCGTTGGAGATCGCGTCCTGGCTCGAATTGCGGCCGGTGCGGAAGATGTACTTGTTCCACTTGTCGCCGGTGATCGAATCGGCCACGGCGGGCTCCACGAGCAGGATCTTCTTGTACTCCTCCGCTACCGGCAGCATCGCGAGCGCGACGCCCGATGACGACGGACCTACCGCGAGCGCCGCCTTGTCGTCGGCATAGGCCGTCGCCAGCAGCGACTTGCCCACGTCCGGCTTGCCCTGGTCGTCCTTCTCGATCACCACGATCTTCTTGCCGTTGACGGCCATGGTGCCGCCGGTGGCGTAGTCCAGGCCCATCATGAAGCCCGTCTGCGTCTGCTTGCCGTAGGCCTCGAACGGCCCGGTCTTGCTATAGATGTGGGCAATGCGGATTTCGTTGGACTGGGCCCATGCCGGGGCGGCTGCGGCGCAGGTGGCGAGCGCTGCCAGCGCGACGAGGTGGCGACGGTTCATTCTTTGTCTCCTGAAAAAGGTGACTGAATATTGCACACTCCGTGCCATCCTCTAAGCCATTGATAACAAACATTTCTTCATTCGAGAGAAACGCCGTCAGGCTGAATTCAGAACACTTGCATTGCCTGGATTTCAGACGAGTGTCTATTTTTCAGTCAGGGCTTTCCCGGAGACCTGCCGCTCCGCGACCCACTGCTCGAACTGGCGCTCGGCCTGCATGCGGAACTCGTTGCGCGCGTGGTTGCAGGCCGCGTGTGCCAGTCGCCGGTGCTTCGACGAGCGGATACCGCCAAAGGTCGAGTCGACGAGATGCTCGATGGTGGCGGACTCCGGCCGCCCCGCGGGCTCGTCGAAATCCATGGGCAGGCCGCACCAATGGCAGTTGGGGCCGAAGGTGGAGCGCAGCGCCTTGATGCTCACAGGCTCGCGTACTCCAGGATTTCCTGGCCCATCAGGGTGCAGTCGGCACCCGACGCGTGATAGATCAGCCTCATCCGATAGTTGCCCTTGTAGATCGATCCCCAGACCTCGAGCACCTTGAACTGCTGCTTGCTGTTCGCGGGATTGCGGATGGACGGCAGCTCCTTCACGTCGGGACTGATGCTGATGCGGTCGTCTTCGCCGAAATGGAAGGTCAGGAGTTTCTTCGCGCGGACGACTGCGTCGCTGGAGCACTGGGGTGCGGCGTTGGCGAGGCCGACGATAGCGCACGCTGCGACAAAAACAAGGGAACGGATCGATGTCTTCATGAGTAGCGGGATAGCGAAATAGCAAGAGCAGGCGCCATTGTCATGTGGGTGTATCGACATCGTCCCAGTCATGATCCTCAAAGCGCACGAGCCAGTTCAATGCACGGTGCCGCTCCAGCACGACACCAGCGTCGACGCCTTGTGGAAGCACCTCCTTCTTGAGGCGTGCCTGGCGCACAAGCCAGTGAAGCCGGTAGTGCAAATCCAGTGCATCGAGGATCTCACTGTCCTCGCGCATCTTCAGAGTCTGCATCGCATCGGCAGAGGCACCAACATTCAACATCACACGAGTGGCAAGCGGTACATCGCAGATCGCTGCGGGAAATGGCAGCTCGTCAACCAGGCCCAAGACCCACTCGAGCGTGAAGAGACACTCGAAACGCCACCCGAACTGCACCACTGTCGATTCGTCGGGCATGTCTGCGGCAAGAAAGGCTCGCTCGCCCGCTGTCAAGTTCTTCTGCGCGAAAGGCAGTCGCCTGAACAGGTCACCCATCGACAACGGTTCACCACTCACCACCGACTCGGCGCGGGCCGACACAGCCAGCAGCGCGAACGCCCTGCCCGCGAGTTCCTGCGGTGCGCGCAAGCGCAACTCGGGCTCCGAAACAAGAGGCGGCAGATGCTGCGGCACCGGCATGCCGCGCGACGCAAGCATCGCCTCGGTCCGCGCCTTTCGCTCCCAAGCCTCGACGGGATAGGGAAGCGCGGCTGCCTCATCAGGCGCATCCCCTGCTGCGGACAACAACACCCGCCCGTTGGGATCGCGGATACCACCGTCCGGCAGGAACAGGATTGCATTCGCGCGCTGTGCCCATCCCGAAAGTGCGTCAAGTTGTGACTCCTCGACCGAGAAACTCAAATGCTGCTGCACGCGCTGAATATGGCGCATCACGTGATAGCGGTTGCGCGACATCTCACCGGTCCCCCTGCTCAGCACATACCCAACAAATCCCGACAGATGTTTCGCGAGTTCCGGATCGGAGAGATCGCGGCGCGCAAAAGGCACGTGGGGGAAATCGGGCTCCGGGACATCGCTGTGCGTGCAGTACGCATTGATCAGCACGCCTGCGCTCTCCTGCCGAGCAGACTGCACCGTCGATCCGGCCGACACACCTCCACGGCCACCCAACCCCTTGAGTCGTGCAAGCAAACCCTTCATCGAGATCCCCCTCCCATTTGACTGAAATTCGATTGCAGTTGACTACTGATTTGTCATCCGCTCATACAGCGTCGCCCGCGAAATTCCCAGAAGCCGCGCCGTCGCCAGCTTGTTGCCGCCGGTGGAGGCCAGCGCCGCCGCGATCGCCTTGCGCTCGAGCTCGGCCACCTGCTGCGCGAGCGGGCGCAGCAACGCCGCCTCTTCGTCCGCATCGTGCGCGCTCTGCAAAGCGGCCGGCAGCTCGATCTGCTCCAGTCCCGCTTCCCGCAGGATGCGTTCGAGTTGCACGGCATCGATGCGCTGCGAGTCGCTTCGCATCGTCACCTGCTCCAGAACGTTGCGAAGTTCGCGGATGTTGCCGCGCCAGTGCTGGCCCGCCAGCAGTGCGAGCGCGTCGGGCGTGAGTTCGGGTGGGGCTTCGCCGCTGCGCAGCGCCATGTCTTCGCCCAGCGCCTCGACCAGCGCTGGAATGTCGGCGCGCCGCTCTCGCAACGGCGGCACACGCAGCGGCAGCACGTTGAGGCGGTAGTACAGGTCCTCGCGGAACTGGCCGCGCCGCACCAGCTCGGGAAGGTCGCGCGAGGTGGCGGCGATCACGCGGGCGTCGAAGGGCACGAGCTTGTTGGAGCCCAGCGGCTCGATCTCGCCTTCCTGCAGTGCGCGCAGCAGCTTGGCCTGCAGGCCCAGCGGCATATCGCCGATCTCGTCCAGGAACAGGCTGCCGCCGTCGGCCAGCTTGAACTTGCCTTCGCGGCCTTTGCGGTCGGCGCCGGTGAATGCGCCAGGCGCGAAGCCGAAGAACTCGGCTTCGAGCAGCGTGTCGGGCACGGCGGCGATGTTCACGCTGACGAACTGCCCCTTGGCGCGCGCGGACGAAGCATGGATGGCATGTGCCAGCAGCTCTTTGCCGGTGCCCGTCTCGCCCAGCAGCAGCACCGGGCTGGTCGACTGCGCCGCGCGCCGCGCATGTCGTTTCACTTCCACCGCCGCCGGACTGCTGCCGATGAAGCTCGCGAAGGTGTACTTGGAACGGCGCTGGCCGTCGGGCGCATGCTGGTAGAGCGGGTTGTTGCGCTGGCTCGCGAGCTCGCGCCGCGCGTCGTCGAGGTCGCGCTGCAGCAGCGCGAACTTGCTGATGAGCGGCTGCAGCGTGGTCTCGGGCTGGTCGAACAGCACGATGCCGATGGCGCCAATGACCTTGCCCAGGCCGCCCTCGCCGCCTTCGCGCTCCTCGCGCAGCGGGATTCGGCTGACGACGAATGTGCCGGCCTTGTTGGTCAGCAGGTCGATCAATATCGGCTCGCCGGTTTCGAGCACGCGCCGCATCTGGGTGTTGGGAATCACGTCCTCCACCATGTGCCCCATGAACTCGTCGATGGACGAGAAGCCAAGCGCCGGCAAAAAGCGCCGGTAGCCCTCGTTCACCCACACGATGCGCCCGGTGCTGTCGACCAGGAACATGCCCTGGCTGATGCTCGAAAACAAATGAAACATCGAGCGCGCGGCGAGCGCGAGAATTCCCTCGGCATCGAGGGGCAGCGAGGGCGTTGCGGTGGCAGGGGCAGCGGGCATGGCGGGATCGTAGCGCGCCTGCGAACGAGGCCTGCCCGGCACCGCCGGTCTTCAGCAATCGCTCAGGCTACGAGTTCTCGTAGAAAACCCTTCAGCAAGCCTTAAGTAAATCAATCGTTTGATTTCATGCATGGTGTAATGCCGGCCATGAACGCGAGAGACCCGATCACCCAGGCCCCGCGCCGCGCGCCGCGCGCCGATGGCGCCGAGGCCCGCCACCGGCTGCTCCACACCGCGCTGCGGCTCTTCGCGCAGAAGGGGTTCGCCAAGACCTCCACGCGCGAGATCGCCCGCGAGGCCGAGGTCAACATCTCGGCCATCAGCTACTACTTCGGCGACAAGGAGGGGCTGTACGCGGCCACCTTCAGCGAGCCGATGGGCGGCGACTCCAGCGACCTGATCGCCGCGTGCAATGCGCCCGGCCAGTCGCTCGAAGACACGCTGCGCCTGTGCATGGTGTCGATGATCGACCCGCTCAAGCAGGGCGAGATCGTGCGGCAATGCATCCAGCTGCACATGCGCGAGATGCTGGAGCCCACCAGCCGCTGGGCCGAGGAGCTGGAGCGCGACATCAAGGGCCCGCACCGCGCCATCGCCGACCTGCTGTGCCGCCACCTGAAGGTGGAGCGCGCCGACGACGACATCCATCGCCTGACCTTCGCGATCACCGGGCTGTCGATGCAGCTCTACGTGAGCCAGGACTTCATCGAGGCGATCCGCCCCTCGCTGCTGCGCACGCCGCGCGCCATCGACGCCTGGGCAGACCGGCTCACGAGCTACGCGCTGGCGCTGGTCGAGGTCGAGGCGGCCCGCAGGCGCGCCGAGAGAAAGCAGAAGAAGCAATGAAGAGAAAACTCCGACTGAATCTGATGACGGCCCTCTGCCTCGGCGTCGGCCTTTCCGGCTGTGCGTTGACGCGCCCCCCGGCGCAGGTGGAAGCACCCGTGCCCGCGCAATGGCATGCGCCCCTGCCCCACGGCGGCTCGCTGGCTTCGCTGGCCAACTGGTGGAGCCAGCTCGACGATCCGCTGCTGGTCGAGCTGATCGCCGCCGCCGAAGCCGCGAGCCCCAACGTCGCGAGCGCCGCCGCGCGCGTGGCCGAGGCGCGCTTCACGCGCGTGCAGACCGGCGCCGCGCTGCTGCCCAGCCTCGACGGCACCGCATCCGCCAGCCGCGGCACCTCGGGCTTTTCTTCCGGCAGCAGTTCGAGCAGCAGCCTTTCGGCCAGCACGCCGATCACCACGCTGCAGGCCGGCCTGCAGTCGAAATGGGAGATCGACCTGTTCGGCCGCCTGCGCGCCGACCGCGACGCCGCCGAGGCCAAGCAGAGCAGCGCCAACGCCAAGTGGCACGACGCGCGTGTGGCGGTGGCGGCCGAAACGGCCAACGCCTATTTTGCCGAGCGCGCGTGCCAGCAACAGCTGCGTGTGTCCGAATCGGATGCGCGCTCGCGCTCCGAGACCGCGCGGCTCACCGACCTCTCGGCAAAGGCCGGCTTCACCGCACCGGCCGACGCCGCGCTTGCCCGCGCCAGCGCTTCGGACGCCTCCGGCCGGCTCACGCAGCAGCGCGCCCAGTGCGCGGTGCAGCGCAAGGCGCTGGTCGCGCTCAGCGGCGTCGACGAGACCACGCTCGAAGGCAAGCTCGCGGCCGCGCCGGCGCAGCGCGCGCTGCCCGCCGTCGGCAGCATCGCCAGCGTGCCGGCCGAGGCGATCTCGCAGCGGCCCGACGTGTACGCAGCCGAACTCGGCGTGGCCTCCGCCAGCGCCGACGTGGGCTCGGCCGAGGCCGAGCGCTACCCCAAGCTCACCCTGTCGGGCTCCATCGGCCGCACGCAGTACCGTGTCGACGGCGTGCGCCAGTCGCTCGAGACCTGGACGGTGGGCCCGCTGTCGCTCACCGTGCCGCTGCTCGACGGCGGCTCGCGCAAGGCGAACACCGAGGCGGCCAAGGCCCGCTATGCCGAGGCCGTGTCGCTCTACCGCTCGAACGTGCGGCAGGCCGTGCGCGAAGTCGAGGAGGCGCTGGTCAACCTCGACGCCACCAACGCCCGCACGGCCGATGCCGATGCCGCGGTAAAGAACTACCAGGCCTCCTTCGACGCCACGCAGGCACGCTACAGCGGCGGCCTCGCCAGCCTGTTCGAACTGGAGGATTCGCGGCGCACGCTGTTCTCGGCGCAGACCGCGCGCGTCACGCTGCAGCGCGAGCGCACCGAGGCATGGGTGGCGCTGTACCGCTCGATGGGCGGCGGCTGGAACCGCCAGTCGGCCCCGGCGCCCTCCTCTTTCGAATCGTCATCTATGACCACCACCCCGGCCACCAAGGTCGCGACGTCGCCATGAAAACAATGAAGCGTTCCACCCTCGCCATCGCGCTGATCGCGCTGGCCGTCGTCATCGCCGCGATCTTCTTCATGACGGGCGGCAAGCCGTCGGACAAGGCGGCCCAGCCCGCATCCGCCGCCGGGGCCAAGGGCACTGCGCCCTCACCCAAGCCGGCACTGACCGTCACCGTCGCCAGGCCCGAGGCCACCGAGCTGATGCTCACGCTCGCGGCCAACGGCAACGTGGCCGCCTGGCAGGAGGCGGTGGTCGGCTCCGAATCCAACGGCCTGAAGCTGGCCGAAGTGCGCGTGAACGTGGGCGACGTGGTCAAGAAGGGCCAGGTGCTCGCGGTGTTCTCGCCCGAAACGGTGCAGGCCGACATCGCGCAGGCGCGCGCCTCGCTGGCGGAAGCCCGTGCCACGGCGGCCGACGCCGCCGGCAATGCCGCGCGCGCCCGCACGCTGCAGGCCACGGGAGCGCTGAGCCAGCAGCAGATCAACCAGTACCAGACCACCGAGCAGACCGCCAAGGCGCGCGCCGAGGCTGCCGAAGCCGTGCTGGCCGCGCAGCAGGTACGCGGTCGCAACACCCAGGTGCTGGCGCCCGACGACGGCGTGATCTCGGCGCGCACCGCCACGGTCGGCAGCGTGGTGTCGGCCGGCACAGAGCTGTTCCGGCTGATCCGCCAGGGCCGGCTCGAATGGCGTGCCGAAGTGACGTCGGCCGAGCTGAGCCGCGTCGCGGTCGGCACCACCGCCTTCGTGGTGAGCGCCAGCGGCGCGCAGGTGCGCGGCAAGGTGCGCAGCGTCGCGCCCACGGTCGATCCGCAGACGCGCGCGGCGCTGGTGTATGTCGACCTGCCCAACGTGCAGCAGAACACCGGCATCAAGGCCGGCATGTTCGCGCGTGGCGACTTCGAGCTGGGCCGCAGCACGGCGCCGACGGTGCCGCAGGCATCCATCGTGCCGCGCGACGGCTTCAACAACGTCTTCCTGCTCAAGCCCGACAACAAGGTGGCGCAGTTGAAGGTGCAAATCGGCCGGCGCCTGAACGACCGCATCGAGATCACCAGCGCGCTGCCCGACGGCGCCCAGGTGGTGGTGCAAGGCGCGGGCTTCCTCAACGACGGCGACCTGGTGCGCGTGGTGGATGCACCAGCGCCCACGGCGCAGCCGGCCAGGTCGGCAGCCTCCGCAGCCACGGCCAAGTAAGCGGCCGCAGAAATTCATCAAAGGAACACGCCCATGAACGTTTCCGCCTGGTCCATACGCAACCCGATTCCGGCGGTGATGCTGTTCGTGCTGCTCACCTTCGGTGGGTTGCTGTCGTTCAACGCGATGAAGGTGCAGAACTTTCCGGACATCGACCTGCCGACCGTGACGGTCTCGGCCTCGCTGCCCGGCGCCGCGCCTTCGCAGCTGGAGACCGATGTCGCGCGCAAGCTCGAGAACTCCATCGCCACGGTGCAGGGCCTG
Organism: Variovorax sp. 679; assembly: GCF_003952185.1. Lineage (GTDB taxonomy): Bacteria > Pseudomonadota > Gammaproteobacteria > Burkholderiales > Burkholderiaceae_C > Variovorax. The sequence goes on from NZ_RXFS01000010.1 coordinate 190,245, forward strand.
AAGCACATCACCACCAAGGTGCAGGACGGCGCCGCCACGCTGATCGTCGAGTTCCGGCTCGAGAAGCCGGTGCAGGAAGCCGTGGACGACGTGCGCTCCGCAGTGCAGCGCGTGCGCGCCGACCTGCCGGCCGACGTGCGCGACCCGGTCGTCACCAAGCTCGACTTCGCGGCCCAGCCGGTGCTGGCCTTCACCATCGCCTCCTCCGCCATGGATGCCGAGGCGTTGAGCTGGTACGTCGACAACGACGTCACGAAGAAGCTGCTGGCCCTGCCCGGCGTGGGCGCGGTGAACCGCGTGGGCGGCGTCACGCGCCAGGTGCACATCGACCTCGACCCGAGCAAGCTGCAGGCGCTGGGCGCCTCGGCCGCCGACATCTCGCGCCAGTTGCGCCAGGTTCAGACCGAAAGCGCGGGCGGCCGCTTCGACCTGGGTGGCAGCGAGCAGCCGGTGCGCACCATGGCCACCGTGAAGTCGGCCGACCAGCTCGCCGACATGCAGATCGTGCTGAGCGACGGCCGCCGCGTCCGCCTCGACCAGGTGGCGCGCGTGAGCGACACCATCGCCGAGCCGCGCGCGGCCGCGCTGCTCAACGGCAAGCCGGTGGTGGGCTTCGAGGTGGCGCGCAGCCGCGGCGCCAGCGAAGTCGAAGTGGGCCACGCGGTGATGAAGGCGCTGGCCGACATGCGCGCCGCGCGCCCCGACATCGAGCTGACCGAGGCCTTCAACTTCGTCGATCCGGTGGAAGAGGAATACAACGGCTCGCTGCACCTGCTGTACGAAGGCGCCATCCTCGCGGTGATCGTGGTGTGGTTGTTCCTGCGCGACTGGCGCGCCACCTTCGTGTCGGCCATTGCGCTGCCGATGTCGGTGATTCCGGCCTTCATCGGCATGCACCTGCTGGGCTTCTCGGTCAACGTGATCTCGCTGCTCGCGCTGTCGCTGGTGGTGGGCATATTGGTGGACGACGCCATCGTGGAGGTAGAGAACATCGTGCGCCACCTGCGCATGGGCAAGACGCCCTACCAGGCGGCGATGGAGGCGGCCGACGAAATCGGGCTGGCGGTGATCGCCACCACCTTCACGCTGATCGCGGTGTTCCTGCCCACGGCCTTCATGAGCGGCGTGGCCGGCAAGTTCTTCAAGCAGTTCGGCTGGACGGCATCGCTCGCGGTGTTCGCGTCGCTGGTGGTGGCTCGGGTACTCACGCCGATGATGGCCGCCTACATGCTCAAGCCCGTGGTCGGCGCCGAGAAGGAGCCGGGCTGGCTCAGCTGGTACATGAAGGCGGTGACGTGGAGCACGCACAACCGCTTCAAGACGATGGTGCTGGCCACCCTCTTCTTCTTCGGTTCGCTGGCGATGATCCCGCTGCTCAAGACCGGCTTCATTCCGGCTGACGACAACTCGCAGACGCAGATCTACCTCTCGCTCGCGCCCGGCTCCACGTTGGCGCAGACCACCGCGGCAGCGGAGGAAATCCGCAACCGCGTGATGAAGATCCAGCATGTGAAGAGCGTCTACACCACGGTGGCCGGCGGCAGCGCGGGCGGCGATCCGTTCGCCAACTTCGGCACGCCCGAGACGCGCAAGGCCACGCTCACGATCAAGCTCGACCCGCGCGGCGACCGGCCGCGCAAGCAGGTGATCGAGAACCAGATCCGCACCGCGCTCGAAACGCTGCCCGGCGTGCGCAGCACGGTGGGCCTGGGCGGCTCCGGCGAGAAGTACATCCTGGCGCTCACGGGCGAAGACCCGGTGGCGCTGTCCAGCGCGGCGAGCGCGGTCGAAAAAGACCTGCGCACCATTCCCGGCCTTGGCAACATCACCTCCACCGCGAGCCTGATCCGCCCCGAGATCGCCGTGCGCCCCGACTTCGCGCGCGCCGCCGACCTGGGCGTGACCAGCGCCGCCATTGCCGAGACGCTGCGCGTGGCCACGCTGGGCGACTACGACCAGTCGCTGGCCAAGCTCAACCTCGCGCAGCGGCAGGTGCCGATCGTGGTGAAGCTGGAAGACTCGGCGCGCAAGGACATCGACCTGCTCGGGCGCCTCTCGGTGCCGGGCACGCGCGGGCCGGTCATGCTGAGCCAGGTGGCCTCGCTCAGCATGGAAGGCGGCCCGGCCGTGATCGACCGCTACGACCGCTCGCGCAACGTGAACTTCGAGATCGAACTCTCGAGCGTGGGCCTGGGCGACGCCAAGGCCGCGGTGACGAAGCTGCCGTCGATCGTGAACCTGCCGCCGGGCGTGCGCATCGCCGAGATCGGCGACGCGGAAGTCATGACCGAGCTGTTCGCCAGCTTCGGCCTGGCCATGCTCACGGGCGTGCTGTGCATCTACATCGTGCTGGTGCTGCTGTTCAAGGACTTCCTGCACCCGGTGACCATCCTGTGCGCGCTGCCGCTGGCACTGGGCGGCGCGTTCGTGGGGCTGCTGATCGGGCAGAAGGCGCTGTCGATGCCGTCGCTGATCGGGCTCATCATGCTCATGGGCATCGCCACCAAGAACTCGATTCTTCTGGTGGAGTACGCCATCGTGGCGCGCCGCGACCACGGCATGAACCGCTGGGACGCGCTGCGCGACGCCTGCCACAAGCGCGCGCGGCCCATCATCATGACCACGCTGGCCATGGGCGCCGGCATGCTGCCGATCGCGGTGGGCTTCGGCACCGCGGATTCGAGCTTCCGTTCGCCGATGGCGATGGCCGTGATCGGCGGGCTGATCACCTCCACCGTGCTGAGCCTGCTGGTGGTGCCTGCCGTGTTCACCTACATCGACGACATCGAGCACTGGATCAGGCGCACCGTGCGCAAGCTGCGCGGGCAGCCGGCCGATCCGCACATCGACGACGACCTGGTCGAGACCCCTGCGGCGGGACGGTAGAACGCCCCGTCGGAAATGAAAAAAGCTGCGGCAATGCCGCAGCTTCTTTTGCTTGAGCCCACCGAAGCGGGCTTCGAGGAAGCTCAGGCGTCCAGCTGCGCCAGCCTCTGCAGCTTGCGTTCGCTCATGCGCTTTGCAAGGCGCGGAAGAATCAGCACGGCCACCACGATGACGACCAGCGTGATCGACATCGGGCGCTGGAAGAACACCGCCGCGCTGCCCTCGCCGATCGACATCGCGTTGCGCAGCTGCGCTTCGGCGAGCGGGCCTAGGATCATGCCGACCACCACGGGGGCCGTCGGGAAGTCGAAGCGGCGCATCACCACGCCCAGCAGTCCGATGGCGTACAGCAGGAACAGGTCGAACGCGCTCTGGCGCATGCCGTAGGCACCCACCGTCGCGAAGATCAGGATGCCGGCGTAGAGCTGGGGCTTCGGAATCTTCAGCAGCTTGACCCACAGGCCGACCATCGGCAGGTTCAGCACCAGCAGCATCACGTTGCCGATGTAGAGCGAGGCGATCAGCGCCCAGACCAGCGCGGCCGAGGTGGTGAAGAGCTGCGGGCCCGGCTGGATGCCGTAGTTCTGGAACGCGCCCAACAGGATGGCGGTGGTGTTCGAGGTGGGAATGCCCAGCGTGAGCAGCGGGATCAGCGCGGCCGTCACCGTGGCATTGTTGGCGGCTTCGGGGCCTGCCACGCCTTCGATGGCGCCGGTGGTGCCGAACTCGGCCTTGGCTTCCTTGTCCTTGGCCAGCTTCTTCTCGGTCGCGTAGCTCAGGAAGGTCGGAATCTCGGTACCGCCGGCCGGAATGCAACCGAAGGGCGTGCCGATGGCGGTGCCGCGCAGCCAGGCGGGAATCGAGCGCTTCCAGTCGCGCTTCGTCATGTGCACGCGACTGAGCTTGTTCTGGCCCTCGACCACCTTGCCTTCATACAGCACGGCGTACAGCACTTCAGCCACGGCGAACAGGCCCACGGCCACGAGCACGATCTCGATGCCGTCGAGCAGCTCGGGAATGCCGCCGGTGTAGCGGCCCTGGCCCGAGATCTGGTCGAGGCCGATGCAGCCGGCCGCGAGGCCGACGAACAGCGCCGTCATGCCGCGCAGCGTGCTCTTGCCGAGCACCGCGCTCACCGTGGTGAAGGCCAGCAGCATCAGCAGGAAATATTCGGGCGGGCCGAGCTTGACCGCGAACTCCGCCACGAAGGGCGCGAACAGCGTGACGATGACGGTGGCGATGGTGCCGGCCACGAAGGAGCCGATGGCGGCCGTGGCGAGCGCGGCGCCCGCGCGTCCGCTCTTGGCCATCTTGTTGCCCTCCATCGCCGTCACCATGCTGGCGGTTTCGCCGGGCGTGTTCAGCAGGATGGAAGTGGTCGAGCCGCCGTACATGGCGCCGTAGTAGATGCCCGAGAAGAAGATCATCGAGGCCGTGATGTCGACCTTGCCGGTGATGGGCAACAGCATGGCCACCGCCACGGCCGGGCCGATGCCGGGCAGCACGCCCACGGCCGTGCCCAGGGCACAGCCGACCAGGCACCAGAGCAGATTGACGGGAGTGATGGCGGCCGCGAAGCCCGCCATGAGTGCGTTGAAGATTTCCATGTCAGATCCACCCGGTCGAAGTGAGTCCAGGCAGGTTGATGGCCAGGAATTGCGTGAACGTCCAGAACACGGGTGCGGAGATCACCGCGCCGGCGATGAAGTCGGTGAGCCAGGTGCGCGGCGAATTGACGCCGGCCTGCCCGCTCGCGCGGCGCAGCCCCTGCACGGCCAGCACGTAGCACAGCGTGCAGCTCAGGATGAAGCCAAGCGTGGTGATGAGCGCCGCATTGAGCAGCAGGCCCGCCGACACCCAGACGAAGCCGGGCCAGTAGGCGTGCTCGGCACCCGAGGGAGCGTCGAGCTCGCGGAAGCCGCCGGTGCGCGCCTCCCAAAGGATCCAGGCGCCGCACAGCACGAGCACCACGGACACCAGCCAGGGCAGGAAGTTGGGGCCGACGCCGCCGTAGCCGGCATCGGAGGAAATGCCGATGGCACCGAAGGCCAGCGCAATGCCGGTCAGCAGCACGCCGGCGCCGACGAGGGTTTGCGGCCAGGTGACCGCGGGTTGCGGCGGGGCCGAGGATTCTGGAGTTGTCATTTTTTCTCCCGGTGTCGGGGTACGAGAAGCCCCCTTCCAGGAACACCGAGGAACCGGCTCTGCCGGGCCTCAGGTGTTGCCCCCGGTAGGGGGAAGGCGGAGCGACACGAAGTGCGCGCAGCCTGGGGGCGAGCCAAGTTCAGACCATGCCGGACTTGGCCATGATGGCGCGCAGGCTCGCGAAGTCGTCGTCGACGAACTTGGCAAAAGCCTCGCCCGACAGCACGGCCGGGGTCCAGTCGTTCTTCTTGAGCGACTCGGCCCACGACGGGCTCTTCATGGCGGCCAGCACCATGTCGGTCAGCGCCTTGCGCTGCTCGGCCGAGATGCCGGGGGCGCCGTATACGCCGCGCCAGTTGCCGATCTCGACGTCGATGCCCTGTTCCTTCAGCGTGGGCACGTTCACGCCCGGCAGGCGCTGGCCGGAGGTGACGGCGATGGGCTTCATCTTGCCGGCGGCGATGTACTCGGCGAACTCGCTGTAGCCGCTGCCGCCGATGGTCACGTTGCCACCCAGGATGGCGGCGGTGGCCTCACCGCCCCCACGGAAGGCCACGTAGTTGATCTTGGACGGATCGGCGCCGACCTTCTGCGCAATCATGGCCGCGGCGATGTGCTCGGTGGAGCCGCGCGAGCCGCCGCCCCACTTGACGCTGCCCGGGTCCTTCTTGAGCTGCTCGACCACGTCCTTCATGGTCTTGAACGGCGAGTTGGCCGGCAGCACGAACACGTTGTATTCGGTGGTCAGGCGCGCGATGGGCGTGGCCTGCGACAGGTTGACCGGCGGCTTGCCGGTGATGATGCCGCCCAGCATGACCGAGCCCATGACCATCAGCGCGTTCGCGTCGCCCTTGGAGCCGTTCACGAACTGGGCCAGGCCCAGCGCGCCGGCGGCGCCGCCCTTGTTGTCGTAGGTGACGGTGTCGGCCACCTTGGCGTCGCTGAGCGCCTTGCCCAGTGCACGGCCGGTGGTGTCCCAGCCGCCGCCCGGGTTGGCCGGGATCATCATCTTGACGTTGGCGCCAGCCCGCGCGGACAGTGGCAGGGCCCCGGCGGCGGCCAGTGCGGCCAGTGACTTCAGAAAGGTGTCGCGACGCATGCGTGTCTCCTGGATTGGAAGGAATTTGAAAGGTAGCTGACTTGGAGCTGAGCGCTATCATGCGCCGCCCCGCTGTCAGTTGGCTGTCCGCCAGACTGGGGAAAACACCAAAGTACGCACTCCCGCCCCCACCGTATGAAGCTGCTGCTGGTCGAAGACGACCCCTCGATGCAAATCACCCTGCAGCGCACCCTCGGGCGCCGGCGGATCGATGTGCGCGTCTGCGGCGACGGTGCCGAGGCCGTCGCGCAATGGCGCGCCATCGAGCCCGACGTGGTCGCCCTCGACCTGAGCCTGCCCAACATCGACGGCCTGCAGGTGCTGGCCCAGGCCCGCGCCGAGGGCCTGCGCACGCCGGTGCTGCTGCTGACGGCGCGCGGCACGGTCGGCGACCGCATCGTCGGCCTGAACGCCGGCGCCGACGACTACCTGCCCAAGCCCTTCGACCTCGACGAGCTCGAGGCCCGCATCCGGGCCCTGCGCCGGCGCAGCCACGGTGTTGCCGGGCAGGACGCGGGGCTGAACCCGCAGGAAATCGGCGGGCTGCGCTTCGAGCCCGACAACGGCGCCATCTACAACCGCGCCGAGCTGCTCGAACTAACGCCGCGCGAACTGGCGCTGCTGAAGGCGCTGATGATGAAGCCCGGCCATGCCGTGACCAAGGAACGCCTGTTCGAACTGGTGTTCCCGGGCGAGGCCAACGTGCAGTACGAGGCCATCGAGGTGGTGGTGTACCGGCTGCGCAAGAAGCTCGTGGGCACCGGCGCGGTGCTGATGACGATGCGCGGGCTGGGCTATCTGCTTCGCCCTGAAACATGATCCACCCCCAGGCTTCGCGCACTTCGTGTCGCTTCGCCAACCCCCTTGCAGGGGGCAACGCCTACGGCCCGGCAAACCCGGTTCCGCGGCGTTTCCCGACCTGCAAGTCAACTCCATGACCCGTGCGATCTCGCTTCGCGCCAGGCTGCTGCTCGGCATCCTCGCGCCGATTGCCGTGTTCATCGTGATCAACAGCGTGAGCCTGTACCGCCAGAGCATGGCTGCTGCCACCACGGCCTACGACCGCACCCTGCTCGCATCGGCCAAGACCATCGGCGAGCAGCTCGACGTGGAGGGCTACGACGACATGGCGCGGCTGCGCGCCATCGTGCCCTACTCCGCGCTGGAAGCCTTCGAGGCCGACAACCGCAGCCGGCTGTTCTACCGGGTCTCGGCGCTCGACGGCGAAATGATCTCGGGCTTTGCCGAGCTGCCCTTCTGGCGCGGCCGCATCCCCGACCGCAGTGCCTACGCGGCGCTGGTCGACTTCTATGACGCGCAGTTCCGCAACCAGCCGGTGCGCGTGGCGGTGCTGCTGCAGCCGGTGGCCAGTGCGCGCGGCCGCGGCATGGCGGTGGTGCAGGTGGCCGAGACGCTGGAGCTGCGCGAGACGCTGGCGCGCAAGCTGCTCATCGACACGCTGTGGCGCCAGCTGCTGCTGATGGGCGTGATCGCGCTGGTCACGGTGTTCGTGGTGCAGCGCGCCACGCGGCCGGTGCGCGAGCTGGGCGAAGCCATCGAGAAACGCCAGGCCGACGACTTCTCGCCCATCGACGCGCCCGACGCGCCGCGCGAGCTGCGCCCGCTGATCGACGCCACCACGCAGGTCATGGGCCGGCTGCAGCGGCTGCTCGATCACCAGAAGCGCTTCGTGCGCGACAGCGCGCATCAGCTGCGCACGCCGCTGGCGGTGCTGAAGGCACAGGTGCAGTCGGCGCAGCGCGGCGACGTGGCGCCCGAACAGGCACTGGGCGAGATCAGCGGCACCGTGGACCGCGCGACCACACTGGCCAACCAGATGCTGTCGCTCGCCAAGGTGGAGCAGCTGCGGCAGCAGCCGGAATCGGTGACGCTCGACCTCGGCGAGGTGGCGCGGAACATCGCGCTCGACCTCTCGCCGCTGGTGGCCGACAAGGCGCTCGACTTCGAACTCGCCATCGACGAGCCCGTGCCGGTGCGCGCCCACCAGTGGATGCTGCAGGAACTCACGCGCAACCTGCTGCACAACGCGATCAAGCAGAGTCCGCCGGGTGCCGCGCTGTCGGTGACGGTGCGCACGGAAGGCCCGGATGCCGTGCTCGTGGTGCGCGACGGCGGCCCCGGCATCTCGCCCAAGCTGCGGCAGCGCCTGTTCGCGCCCTTCGCGGCGGGTAGCACGTCGAGCGGCTCGGGGCTGGGGCTGGCGATCTGCCGCGAGATCGTGCTTGCGCTGGACGGGCGCATCAGCCTCGACAACCGCACCGCGCCAGACGCACCGGGCCCGACGGACGGCGCCGCCCGGGTGATCGGGCTGGACGCGGTCGTGCGCCTGCCACTCTGGCAGGCCGTCTCGGGGCACAATTCCTGACCTCCACTTTCAGACATCCATGGACCGTCTGCGCATCGACAAATGGCTCTGGGCCGCCCGCTTCTTCAAGACGCGCTCGCTGGCCGCGGAGGAAATCGGCAAGAACCGCGTGCAGGTGAACGGCGACGTCGCCAAGGCTTCGCGCGAGGTCAAGGCGGGAGATACCGTCGCCATGCGCATGGGCCCGCTGACACGGACCGTGACGGTACGCGGCCTCAGCGGACAGCGCGGGCCAGCGCCGGTCGCGCAGCAGCTCTACGAGGAAACCGCAGAGAGCCTGGCAGCGCAGGCCGCCTTCCGCGAGATGCGCCGCGTGGGCAGCGAGCCCGCGCTGGCCATCGAACAGGGCCGCCCCACCAAGCGCGACAGGCGCGAGCTCGACGGCGCGGTGCGCCAGCACGCCGACTGGGACAGCCGCTGGAGCGCCTCGCTGCCTCCCGAAGACGACGGGCGCTGACGACCATCCGCCGGGTCCGATCGCTTACGCTGTCGGCTTCGTTGTTCTTCACGGAGTCCCGCTTCATGGCCAGCTTCAAGAAATACCGCGTCGGCGGCAAGTTCAAGCTCTCGCACATCGACCCTGGCGACACGCCCTTCTGCGAAGGCGACGAAGCCTCGCAGCGGACCGAGGTCGACGCGCTGGCGGTCGAGCTCGACGAACTGCAGGACCTGCTGAACGCCGAAGGCCGGCGCAAGCTGCTGCTGGTGCTGCAGGGCATGGACACCAGCGGCAAGGACGGCACGGTGCGCTGGGTGTTCTCGCGCACCTCGCCGCTGGGCGTGCGCGTGACGGCCTTCAAGGCGCCGACCGTGGACGAACGCGCGCGCGACTACCTCTGGCGCTGCCACGCCGCCGTGCCGCGCACCGGCGAGATCATGGTGTGGAACCGCAGCCACTACGAGGACGTACTGGTGCCCGTGGTCGAAGGCTGGATCGACAAGGCCGAGACGAAGCGCCGATACGCGCAGATCAACGACTTCGAGCGGCTGCTTACCGAGACCGGCACGGTGGTCGTCAAGTGCATGCTGCACATCGACAAGGACGAGCAGCGCGAGCGCCTGCAAGCGCGCATCGACACGCCCGGCAAGCAATGGAAGTTCAGCATGGACGACCTGGAAGTGCGCACCAAGTGGAGCGCCTACCAGCAGGCTTACCAGAACGCGCTGGCTGCCACGTCGACGGAGCATGCGCCGTGGTACGTGGTGCCCGCCAACAGCAAGCGGCACCGCAACGTGATGATCGCCCAGCTGCTGGTGAAGACGATGCGCCAGATGAAGCTCAAGGCCCCGCCGCCGGACCCGGCGCTCAAGGGAATGATCGTCAAGTGAGCCTGGGGCTGGCGAGGCAGCCCGGCCCGGGAATCAGGAGCGGCGGATGACCGCCTGCGCCAGCACGCGGCACTTGCCGAACTCGCAGCGCACCGCCCAGGTTCCGCCGTTGTCGCAAGGCACGTTGTAGGTTTCGTAGCCGGGGCCCTTGGCCGTGAGTTCGGCGCGCGGCTGCAGGTTGCAGCGGCCGGCCTTGGCCAGCGTTTCGACGTTGTAGGTGTCGACACCCGTGCGGCGCGGCTTCACGATGACGCCCGGGTCGAAGGTGTTGCCGTAGAACGAGTCGCGCACGTTGGGGTCGAGGTTGCGATAGCCGCGCTTGGCCATGCAATGCACGATGGCGATCTGCTGGTGCTCGGCAATCAGCTCAGGGCTGGGGCGGCCGTTCCAGTCGATGATGGCGGCGGTGATGCCGGTGTACGACGCCGCGGCCACGATGCCCTGCCCGTGCACCGTGATCAGGCCCAGCCCCAGCGCGCCCCACATGGCGTCGCCGGTATCGCTGCGTGCCGAGATGCGGTTGGCGGCCGTGCGGCAATCGGCAACGTCGTTGTCGTAGCGCACCTTGTCCACGCCTTCCATGGCGACCATGGGCACATAGGAAGTGCCGGTGCCCGTTCCGGGCTCGGTGGGTGTGGTCGGTGCGCTGGCGCAACCGGCCAGGGCCACGGCGGCGAACGCAATGCTCAGCAACAGCTTCATGCAATCCCTCGTCTTCTTCGCGATAGTTGCGGGGATTTAACCATACATATAGTTACTCTTGAATCACCTTGTCGTGAATGCACGACGACCGGCGCAGCCTGCCCGCTGTGCGACGATGCCCCGGCAGAAGTCATCCCGCCACATGAAGATCGAGACCCCCGGCAAGTTCCTTTTCGCATTCACGGGCAGTGCGCTGGCCATCGCGCTGGCGATCCACCCCGCCACGGCAATGGCCCAAACGACGCCCGTGGACCTGGCCCGCAAGAACGCCTGCCTGGCCTGCCACGGCCTCGTCCACAAGCAGGTCGGCCCGGGCTTCGCGCAGATCGCCGAGCGCTATCGCGGCGACGGGGAAGCGGCGGCGCGCCTCGCCGGGAAGATCCGCGACGGCAGCGTGGGCACCTGGGGCCGCGTGATCATGCCCCGGCAGACGCAGGTTTCGGAGGCCGACGCACAGGTCCTGTCGCAGTGGATCCTGTCGCAGCGTCCGCCACGATGAAAACCCCAAGGAAGCAAGACACCGCCCAGATGGTTACAAAGTGAGAAAATAGGTTACATGCTTGCGCGTCGGCTTCGGACGCGCCTCCTGCTCCTGCATTTCTTGAACTACCGTCCCGCGCCCTTCTTCGCCAACGTGGTGCTCGTCCTTTCGATGGCGCTGCTGGGTGTCATCGGCGTCTTCCTGGTGGGCGCGACCGGCTTGCGGCAATCCGATGGCCTGCTGCACCTGACGCGGGCGGACTGGCAGGTCGACGACGCATCGGGCTTCAGCGCACCGCCGCCCAGGCAGGACAGCCATGCCCTGCCCGACAGCTGGAAGCAGGTCGACTTGCCGCTGGCCCTTCCCATCGCGCTGCTGCGCCAGGCAGAGAACACCTCGACCAACACGACACGCACCACCTGGATCAGGCTGGGCACCCGTGGCCTGCCAGCCGGCTCCGGGCCGCTGGCGCTGTACGGCGCACGCATCAAGACCGACGGGACCATCGCGGTCTACGTCGACGGCCGGCTGGTCCATCGCGCGCAGCAGTCGGGCCCGCTGTGGAACAGCACCCGCACACCGCTGTGGGTCCAGCTCGACGACAGCGGCGCCGGCAACACCCCGCCCACCGAGATCCTCCTTCGCCTCGAACACACGCGCGGCGCGCAGGTGGCGCTGTCGTCTCTGTGGCTCGGCCCGGTCGACGCGCTGAGAGGTCGCCACGGCATGCGCCAGTGGCTGCAGCAGGAGCTTCCCGCGATGCTGGGCGCGGCCTTCATGGCGGTGGGCGTGTTCGCCCTGTTCGTGTGGTTCAGGCGCCGCGACGAGACGGGCTACCTGCTCTTCTTCAACCTCGCCGCCACCTCCTTCATGCGCGGGCTGCATTTCTACGTGAGCCTGCCGGTCGTCAACGACTGGTTCGCATGGCTGACCGTCAATTCGCTCTTCTGGCTGGTGATGGTCGTGCACTTCTTCCTGCGCCAGTTGCACGGCCGGCAACTCAAGTGGCTCACCCGGGGCGTGGTCGTGGCGACCACTGCTGTCGGAATCGTCACGGTGCCCGGCCTGGCCATCGTGCAGAACACGCCGCAGGTGACGCCGCTGATCTACGCGATCGCCGCACTCATGGGCACCGCGGTCTGCCTCGTCGGCGGCGTCAGCGCATGGCGCCGCTCCACCGAGGGCCGGCTGGTGGCCGCGGGCATCGGCATCTGCGTGCTTCTGGGCATCACCGACTGGCTGCTGCAGAACAACTTCATCAGCCCCGAAGGCTGGTACCTGGGCGCGTACACCAACGCCGTCACCTTCAGCGTGTTCGGCGTGCTGATGTACCGCCGCTACATGCACGCCATCGGCGAAGTCGAGCAGCTCAACGCCAGCCTCGCGCAGCGCCTGCAGAAGCGCGAGGCCGAGCTCGAAGTCAGCCACCGCCGGCTGCGCGAGATCGAGCGCCTGCAGACCATCAGCGACGAACGCCAGCGCCTGATGCAGGACATGCACGACGGACTGGGCTCGTCGCTCATCAGCGCGATCCGCTCCGTCGAGGGCGGCGGCATGAGCGACGACAAGGTGTCGCAGATCCTCAAGAGCTGTCTCGACGACCTGAAGCTCACGCTCGATTCGCTGGAGCCTATCGAGGCCGACCTGCTCCTGCTGCTGGCCACGCTGCGCTACAGGCTGGAACCGCGGCTCGAAGGCACGGGCGTCTCGCTGCGCTGGGAAGTGCGGGAGCTGCCCGCGCTGGAATGGCTCGACCCGTCGAGCGCGCTGCACATCCTGCGCATCGTGCAGGAGAGCATCTCGAACATCCTGCGGCACACGCGCGCGACGGAGATACGCGTGGCAACCTCGCTGCACGACGCCGGCGTGCAAGTGACGATCGAAGACAACGGACAGGGCTTCGACATCGACAAGGCGATGTCCTCGTCATCGGGCCGGGGCCTGCAGAACCAGCGGCGGCGCGCGCGGTCGATCCACGGCACCGTCAGCTGGGAATCGCGGCCGACGGGGACGCGGTTCGTGCTGTGGCTGCCGCTGCGGCGCGAGGCTCAGGCGGCTTGAGCGCAAGCCCGCGCCGGGCAACTACAGGCGATCGACGGGGATCTTCAGGTAGGCAACGCCGTTGGCCTCGGCGGGCGGGAGGCTCCCGGCGCGGACGTTGACCTGGACCGAAGGCAGCATCAAGGCAGGCATCGCCAGCGTGGCATCGCGCGCGCGACGAAGGGCCACGAATTCCTCTTCGCCGATGCCGTCGCGCACATGGATGTTGCCTTCCCTCTGCGCGGCCACGGTGGTGCTGGAGGTCGGCTCGCGCGAGGCGGGCGGGTAGTCGTGGCAGAGGTAGAGACGGGTGTCGCCGGGCAGTGCGAGCAGCCGCTGTATGGAGCGATAGAGCTCGCGTGCATCGCCGCCGGGAAAGTCGCAGCGCGCCGTGCCTGCGTCGGGCATGAACAGCGTGTCTCCCACGAACACCGCCGCAGGCCCGCCGGCCGGGTCCTCGACGAGATAGGCCACGTCGGCAGGCGTGTGGCCGGATACATGAAGGGCCCTGGCCCGCAGCCGCCCTATGCGGAATGCCTCGCCGTCGGCGAACAGATGCTGGAACTGCGAACCGTCGACCGCAAGATCTTCGGCGTTGAAGACGCCCCGGAACACGCGCTGCACTGCGGTGATGCCGCTGCCCACGGCCAGCGTGCCGCCGAAGCGCTGCCGCAGATATGGCGCCCCCGACAGGTGATCGGCATGCGCATGCGTCTCCAGCAGCCACTGCACGGTCAATCCGCGCCGGACGATCACCTCGGCCACAGCTTCCGCCGGAGCAGGGTCGGTCCGCCCCGAATTCGCCTGGTAGCCCATCACCGGGTCGATGACCGCGCAGGAGCCCGCGCCGTCATCGACCAGGTAGGAAAAGGTCGAGGTTGCGCGGTCGAAGAAAGGCTCGATCGTCAGCGAAGCTTGGTTCATATAATGAAAGACATTTCATTGAACAAAATAAATTATATGACCCGAAACCCGGAATCGGCCCTGGCGGCACACCTCGTTGCCCTGCAGGACCGCCCTGTTGCCCAAGCGACTCGAGACCGGCTGGCCCAGGCCCTGCTCGACTGGTTCACCGCCGGATGGGCCGCGATCGACACGCAAGGCGCCGCCGCGCTGCAACGTCTAGCGGCTGCCGGCATGCCGGGGCACGGGCCGGCCTCGGTCTTCGGCGGCGACCCGCTGCAGCCGCTGGCTGCGGGCTTCGCCAACGCCGGCATCGCTCACCTGCGCGAGATCGACGACGCGCACCGGGCCGCGATGCTGCACCCGGGGGTGGTCGCCATCTCGCCGGTGATGGCTCTGGCCGCGGCACAGCCGCTGCCCAAACGACGAGCGGCCGACGCGATCATTGCCGGCTACGAGGTGGCGCTGCGTGTCGGCGAAGCGCTGGGCACCCGCCATGCCGCCAGCTTTCATGCCACAGCCACGGCCGGCTGCGTAGGCGCGGCGGCCGCGAGCGCGGTTGCGCTGGGCTTGCCGCAAGCGCAGCTGCACCACGCGATGGGGATCGCAGCGACTCAATCCGCCGGCTTGTGGCAACTGGTGGACGACGAGGCGCACGAGTCGAAGTCGCTGCACCCGGCCTTTGCGGTGCGCAACGGCATGATGGCCGCATGGGCCGCGCAGGCGGGATTCCCCGGCGCGCGCGCCTTCGTCACCGGTCGGCGCGGCCTCTACGCGCTCTTGCAGGGAGACGGCCCGCTGGCCGCCCTGGACGGCGATCTCGACGCCCCTGAACGGCTGAACACCGCCACCATCAAGGCCTGGCCCTGCTGCGCCCAGCTCTTCACGCCGCTGGATGCCACACGCGAAATCATGGACAGGCACAGCCCCGCGTCGCAGGAAATCGAGTCGGTGGACGTGACCATCTTTCCCCACGCGCTGAAGATCGCCGGCGTGCACTGGCCGTCCAAGGCGGCGGAGACCGCCTTCTGCCTGCGCTACGTGATGGCCACCCTGCTGTCGAGCGGCCGGCTGGGCATCGAAGACATGGAAACGCCCGACCTGCACTCGCCGACGCTGCTGGCGTTGGCCGAGCGCGTGCGCGTGGCGACGGACGACGGCTTCCAACAGGCCTTTCCGCAGAAGCGTCCCGCGCGCGTGACCATCACGATGAAGGACGGACGCAGCTTCAGCGCATTGCGCGAACTGCGCCGCGGAGACCCGGAAGATCCTTTCGACTGGCCGCAGCTGCAGGCACGCATGCGCGCATTCGTGCCGGCGATGACCGATGCGCAAGCCACGCGGATCGCCGACTGGTGCGCCACCTTCGCGGATGCATCGCAGGACGGCGAACGATGCCTGCCGGCGGCCGGGCTCTTCGGCCACTGACCGTGCCCGGCGTCGGCGTCAGGCCTGCAGCACCGGCCTCCAGCCGCTCGGGGCCTTGCTGGCGAACCCCTGCAGGGCCAGTTCGTGCCGCACGATCTCCGCGGCCTTGCGCTGGGCTGCCACGCTGTGGCGCGACGCCAGGCCGATGACCACCAGCGCCCCGAGAAAGGTGCCGTCGCCGTCGAATACCGGAAGCGCGACCGATGCCATCTCGGCGACGCGTTCGGCGCGCGTCATCGCATAGCCCTTCGCGTCGATCTCGGCCTGATGCTCGGTAGTGCCGCCGGTGAAGGCCAGGAGTATGTGGGCCGAGGAGCCACCGGCGGCGAGCGGAATGCGCGTTCCCACCTCGACGTGGTGGCGCACCTCCCTGGCCGTGTTCTCGCGGTAGAGGCACACGCGCTCTTCCCCGCTGCGGATGTAGAAGGCCACCGTCTCGCCGGTCTGCCGCATCACCTCGTGCAGCACCGGCTGCAGCCGCGTGCCGAGGTCGAAGGTGCTGCGGTAGAGCATGCCCATGTGCAGCAGCGCCGGACCGGGCGCGTAGCTGCCGCTTTCGAAGCGGTGAATCATCCGGGCGCGCGTCAGCACGCCGAGCAGCCGCAGCAGCGTGGCCTTGTCCAGGCCCGTGCTCTCGGCCAGCTCGCGCAGGGACATGCGCAGCCGGTCTTCGCTGAAGCACTCGAGGATGGAAATGCCCCGCTCCAGCACGCCGGCGGGAGGCTTGGGTCCGACGGACGCTGCGGTATCGATTTCTTGATTTTTCATGGTGGGCGCTCCGGGCTGCGGATTATCCGGGTTGACAGTTGCCTCCTGCGATCCTACAGTTTCATTTATTGAAGTTTGTTTTATTCATTGAAACAAACGAGAAAACGAAGAGACAACCAGCCGCCCCGCGGCGCAGCCATCGCGGAACCGCGCAATCCATGTCGAAACCTGCCGACCCATTCGTCGAAGAGCTCCGTGCCATCACCGGCGCAGCCCATGTGCTCACTGACGACGCATCCACGGCGCGCTACGTCAGCGACTGGCGCCGCAACTACCCTGGCACCGCGCGCGCCGTCGTACGGCCGGCAAGCACCGAAGAGGTTTCGCGCGTGGTCGCGATGTGCGCGGCACGGGGAGTTCCCGTGGTGCCGCAGGGCGGCAACACGGGACTGGTAGGTGGCTCCACGCCGGACGCATCGAGCCGCGAAATCGTGCTGAGCCTCGACCGCATGACCAGGGTGCGCCATGTGGACCCGCTCGACAACAGCATGACCCTGGAAGCCGGCTGCACCGTGCTCGCGGCGCAGGAAGCCGCTGCCGCCGCCGGCCGGCTGTTTCCCCTCTCGCTGGCGTCCGAAGGCAGCGCCACCGTCGGCGGCGTGGTCTCGACCAACGCCGGCGGCGAACAGGTGCTGCGCTACGGCAACACGCGCGACCTGACCCTGGGCATCGAGGTCGTGCTGGCGGACGGTCGCGTGCTCGACGCATCGGGAGCACTGCGCAAGGACAACACCGGCTACGACCTGAAGCAGCTGTTCATCGGCGGCGAAGGCACGCTCGGCATCGTGACGGCGGCCACTTTCAAGCTCCATGCAAGGCCGGACAAGGTCGTCACCGGCTGGGTGGCCGTGCGCGATCCGCAGGCAGCGGTGCAACTGCTGGCCCGCCTGGGCGACGCCGTCGGCGAACGGGTAACGGCCTTCGAGTTGATCGGACGCGAGGCGCTGGCCCAGGTGCTCGCGCACGGCACGCCCGGCATGCGCGACCCGCTGGCGGGCGAGCACGCCTGGGCCGTGCTGTTCGACGTTTCCGAGACCTCCGCCCTGCTCGACCCGACGCCCGCGGTGGAAGACGCACTGGCCGGCGCGATGGAGCAAGGCCTCGTGCTCGATGCGGTGCTCGCCGCGTCCGGCCAGCAGGCCCACGCACTGTGGGCTCTGCGCGAACACGTGCCCGAGGCCCAACGACTCGACGGACCGTCGATCAAGCACGACATCTCCGTCGCCGTGTCGCGCATCCCTGAATTCATCGCCGAAGCCGGCGCCGCGCTGGAAGGCCTGCTTCCCGGCATTCGCGTGGTCTGTTTCGGCCACGTGGGCGACGGCAACCTTCACTACAACCAGAGCAAGCCGCCCGGCATGCCCGACGCGGAATTCCGCGCGCGCGAGGAAGCCGTGCACGACGTGGTGCATGCGATCACTGCGCGCATGCAGGGCTCGATCTCCGCCGAGCACGGCATCGGGCGTCTCAAGCAGGGCGCCTTCCTGCAATACAAGCAGCCCGTCGCGCTGGAACTGATGGCGCGCATCAAACATGCGCTCGACCCCGCGAACACCTTCAATCCGGGGCGCGTGTTGCCCCTGCCCGTCGCCACCCCACGCCCTTCTTCCCTCTAGCACTTCAGGACTCAAATGCCAGTTTCCGTATTCGACATGCAATCGCTCCAGCATCTGTGGGGCACCGACGAACTGCGCCGGATCTTCGGCGAGGAGAACCGCGTGCAGAAGTGGCTCGACTTCGAAGCCGCGCTGGCCGCCGCGCAGGCCGAGCTGAGCATCATCCCGCCAGCCGCCGCGCGCGAAATCGCCATGCAGGCGCAGGTGGAGAACATCGACATCGGCGCGATGTCGGTCGAGATCCGCCGCATCAAGCACTCGCTGGTGCCCGCGCTGAAGCAGCTGCAGTCGCGCTGCTCGAAGGAGAACGGCGAGTGGGTGCACTACGGCGCCACCACGCAGGACGTGGTGGACACCGGCGTGGCGCTGCAGCTCAAGGAGTTTCACGCCGTGGCGCTGCGCGACATCAAGGCGGTCGGCAAGGAGCTCGCCCGCCTCGCGACCACTCACCGCGACGTTCCGATGGCCGGCCGCACGCACGGCGTGCAGGCCCTGCCCATCACCTTCGGCCACAAGTGCGCGGTGTGGCTCGACGAGCTGGGCCGCCATCACGAGCGGCTGGTGCAGGCGGCCCCGCGCGTGCTGGTGGGCATGCTGGCCGGTGCCGTGGGCAGCCAAGCGTCGCTGGGCCCGAAGGCCGAGCAGCTGGAACGCCTCATGCTCGACAAGCTGGGCCTCGGCACGCCCGCCATCAGCTGGGCGCCGGCGCGCGACCGCTTCACCGAGTACGCCAACCTGCTGGCCATGCTGGGCGCCACGCTCTCGAAGATCGGCAACGAACTCTTCAACATGCAGCGCAACGAATTCGGCGAGGTGGAAGAAGGCTTCTCCGACGGCAAGCTGGGCTCGTCGACCATGCCGCACAAGCGCAATCCGACATCGGCCGAGAATCTGGCCGGGCTGTCGCGCCCGCTGCGCTACAACGCCGCGATGATGGTCGAGGGCATGGTCCAGGAGAGCGAACGCGACGGCATCGCCTGGAAGATGGAATGGAAGGCGCTGCCCGAGTGCTGCATGATCGCCGGCGCCATGCTGTTCCAGGCGAAGAACCTGCTGGCCGGGCTCAAGGTCAACGCCGACGCGATGGCCGCCAACCTCGACCGGATGCGCGGCTATCTGCTGTCCGAGCGGGTCATGCTGGAACTGTCGGAGCGCGTGGGCAAGCAGACTGCGCACGAATGGATCTATGAAGCCTCGATGCACGGCATCACGTCGAAGCTCGACTTCGCCGACGCCATGCGCAGCCATCCCGGCCTCTCGAAGCTGCTGAGCGACGCCGAGATCCGCGACCTCACCGACCCGCTGCAGTACCTGGGCCAGTGCGGCGCCACCGTCGACCGCGTCGTCGAGCAGCAGAAGGCCTGGCTGCAGGACTGAGCCGCCGCGCCTGAATCGCCGATCGGTACACACAAGAGCAAAACGGAGACAGCCCATGACAACCTTCGCAAGCGCGGCCATGCGCCGCCGCCGCATGGCGCTGGCATTGGCCGGCCTGCTGGGCCTGGCGGCCATGCCGGCACTCGCCGCCTATCCCGCGCAGCCGGTCAGGCTGGTGGTCGGGTTTCCTCCCGGCGGAGGCGGCGACCTGTACGGCCGGCTGATCGCCAACGCACTCGGCAAGACGCTGGGGCAACCCGTGATCGTCGACAACCGCGCCGGGGCCGGCGGCAACATTGCGGCGGACGCGGTGGCCAAGGCGAAGCCCGACGGCTACACGCTGCTGCTCGCGATGAGCGGCAACCTCGCGGTGGCGCCCGCACTGAGGCCGCAGGCGATCCCGTACAAGGTGCCCGAAGACTTCACGCCCGTCGGGCTGATCCTGGAAGCGCCGCATGGCCTGTTCGTGGCCCACAACTCTCGCTTCAAGAGCGCGCGCGAACTGCTCGACGCAGCCCGGACGCAGAAGCTCAGCTTCGCCTCCACGGGTGCCGGCGCGGCTGCGCACATCGGCATGGAGATGGTCAAGAAGGAGGCCGGCATCGAGATGCTGCACGTGCCCTACCGGGGCTCGGGTCCCGCCATCACCGACATGCTGGGAGGCCAGGTCGACTGCTTCTTCGCGACCGCCTCGCCGCTGGTGGGTCAGGTCCGCCAGGGTCAGCTGCGCCTTCTCGCCATCACGGGCAATGCGCGCAACCCCGCCATTCCCGACGTGCCCACCTTCAAGGAGCTGGGCGTGAACGTTCCCGTGACCCAGTGGTACGGCCTCGTCGCGCCGGCCGGCACACCCGAGCCGGTGGTGAAGCACCTGGCCGGGCATCTGCGCCGGGCACTCGCGACCGCTGAAGTGCGCGATGCGATCCGGCGCGACGCCGCGACGGAGCGCGACCTTCCGATGGATGCATTCGGCAGGTTCATCGAAGAAGACATCGCGCGCTACAAGGGTGCCGTCACCCCGGCCCTGCTCAGGGAGATCTCGCCCTAGGCGAGGCACGCACCCCCTTCCTTCCGCACCTTTCACCGACTCTTCTCCTCCATGATCTTCGACACCCTGATTTCCCCCGACCAACTCGCCGCGGCACAGAAACAAGACCCCGCGCTGCTGCTGCTCGACTGCAGCTTCGAACTCACGGACCTGCAGGCGGGCCAGCGCGCCTACGACGCAGGGCATATTCCCGGCGCCTTCTACCTGCACCTGGAACACGCGCTGTCCGCCGCCAGGACCGGACGCAACGGCCGCCACCCCCTGCCCTCGCGCGAAGCCTTCGCAAGGACCATGGCTGCGATGGGCCTGAACGCCGACGCGCAGGTGGTGGCCTACGACAACGCCGGCGGCATGTACGCCGCGCGCCTGTGGTGGATGCTGCGCTGGGCCGGGCACCGGCAGGTTGCCGTGCTGGACGGCGGCATCGCCGCGTGGAAGGCCGCCGGCCACGCGCTCGACACCGAAAGACCGGCACCGCGCCCCGAGGGCAGCTTCAGCCTGAAGGCTCCGCTGGTCGCGACGGTGTCCTACGACGAGGTCCGGGCCAACATCGACGCCGCGCAACGGCTGGTGCTGGACGCCCGCGCTCCTGATCGCTTTCGCGGCGAGAACGAGACGATGGACCCGGTCGGTGGGCACATTCCCGGCGCCCGCAACCGGCTCTTCAAGGACAACCTGGGGCCGGACGGTCGCTTCAAGGCGCCGGCCCTGCTGCGCGGCGAATTCGACGCCGTCACCGGCGGACGCCCCGGCGCCCAGCTCATCAACCAGTGCGGCTCGGGCGTGACCGCCTGCCACAACCTGCTGGCGATGGAAGTCGCGGGACTGCAAGGCGCGGCGCTGTACCCCGGCTCGTGGAGCGAATGGAGCGCCCAGCCGGGCGCGCCCATCGCCACCGGCGCGGCCTGAACCGTTCCGCCCCTCTACACAAGAACAGACTGGAGACAACCCGTGCAAAGAATCCCTTCGATCGGACGCTGCTTCCGCATGGTCGCCGCGGCATACCTGGCAGGCGCTGCAATGGTGGCCATGGCCGCCGGCTATCCCGAGCAGCCGATCCGCCTGCTGATCGGCTTTCCCCCCGGCGGCGGCGGCGACCTCTACGGCCGGACCATCGCCAACGAAATGGGCAAGCACATCGGCAAGCCCATCGTGGTCGACAACAAGCCGGGCGCCGGCGGCAACATCGCGGCCGAGCTGATGACGCAGGCCAAGCCCGACGGGTACACCCTGCTGCTGGCGATGAGCGGCAACGTCGGCAGCGCGCCTGCCATACGCCCCAACCTGCCCTACAAGGTGCCCGACGACTTCGTCTTCATCAGCCAGCTGGTCGAGACGCCCTACGGGCTGGTCGTCAGCGGCAACTCGAAGATCAAGACCATCCAGGACTACGTCGCCGCAGCCAAGGGCGGCAAGCTCACCTACGCATCCACCGGTGCCGGCGGCGCGGCGCAGATCGTGATGGAAATGGTCAAGCAGCAGGGCAACCTCGACATCCTCCACATTCCCTACAAGGGATCGGGTCCGGTCATGACCGACCTCATGGGTGGGCTGGTCGACAGCTTCTTCGCGCCCTACACCCCGTTGATGGGGCAGATCAGCAGCGGCAAGCTACGGCTGCTGGCCGTGAGCAGCGATAGGCGGATCCCGGCCATGCCCGACGTGCCCACGCTCAAGGAGTCGGGGATCGACGTGGTCATGACGCAGTGGTATGGCCTCGCCGCACCCAAGGGCACGCCCAAGCCCGTCATCGACAAGATCGCCCAGTCCGTGAAGCAGGCCATGCAGGCACCCGAGGTGCTGCGCGTGTACCGCGCGGACGGCGCGCAGGAAGCGACGCGCACCGGCGCCGCCTTCAAGGACTTCGTGCTGCAGGACATCGCGAACTACAGGCGCGGCGTGGAGCGCGGCAATCTCAAGGTGGAGTGACTCCCAGGTGCCCCTGTCCACCATCGCGCCGGAAGCCGGCATTGCCATGCGCCCGCACAGCGCCCATTGGGGCGTCTTCTCCGCGGGCTGGAAAGACGGGGCGCTGGTCGTGCGGCCATATCCCGGCGACCCGGACCCGAATCCGCTGATCGAGAACTTCGCGACCGCCATTCACCACCGCGCACGCGTCACCACACCCATGGTGCGCCGTGGCTGGCTCGAGCGCGGACCGGGCCCCGATGCGCGGCGCGGCGAAGACAGCTTCGTTCCCATGGCCTGGGACGAGGTCCTGGACAGGCTGGCGGCCGAACTGCGGCGCGTGCAGCGCGAGCACGGCTGCGAGGCCATCTTCGGCGGCTCCTACGGCTGGTCGAGCGCGGGGCGCTTTCACCACGCGCAGAGCCAGGTCCATCGCTTCCTGAACACCACGCTGGGTGGCTACGTGCGCTCGGTCAACAGCTACAGCGCCGGCGCTTCGGGCCCGATGCTGCCGCACGTCGTCGGCACCATGGAGGAAGTGGCAAGGCGCAACGTGACCTGGGAGCAGATCGTCGAGCACACCGACGTGGTGCTGGCCTTCGGGGGCATGGCGCTCAAGAACTCGCGCGTGGCCTCGGGCGGAATCAGCCGGCACGTCGAGCGCGACTCCATGCGCTCGGCCGCGGCACGAGGCTGCCGCTTTGTCTCCATCAGCCCGCTGAAGAGCGACCTTCCCGAGGAAGCGGCCTTCGAATGGCTGAGCGCCGTGCCGGGCACCGACACCGCGCTGATGCTGGCCCTCGTCCACCAGCTGGTGACCGACGGTTCGCACGACCGCGACTTCATCGAGCGCTACTGCGACGGCTGGAACACCTTCGAGGACTACCTCATGGGGCGCAGCGACGGCGTGCCCAAGAGCTGCGACTGGGCCGCCCCAATCTGCGGGCTGCCCGCGGCGCAATTGACGCAGCTGGCCCGCGACCTGGTCGGCAAGCGCGTGCTGGTGGTGGTCTCGCATTCGCTGCAGCGCTCCGAGCACGGCGAGCAGCCCGTATGGATGGGCGCGGTGCTGGCAGCCGCGCTCGGCCAGCCCGGCCTGCCCGGCGGCGGCTACAACTACGCCCTGGGCACCCTGGCGCACTACGGCAAGCGCAACAACGCCGTACCCACCGCGGCGCTGCCCCAGGGCGACAACGGGGTCAAGGCATTCATTCCGGTGGCCCGCATCAGCGACATGCTGCTGAACCCCGGCCAGCCCTTCGACTACAACGGCAAGCGCCATACCTATCCGCACATCCGGCTCGCCTACTGGGCCGGCGGCAACCCGTTCCATCACCACCAGGATCTGCGGCGCCTGAGCGAGGCCTTCCGTACCCTCGACACCTTCGTCGTGCACGAGATCGCATGGACAGCCACCGCCCGCCACGCCGACATCGTGCTGCCCTGCACGATGACCCTGGAGCGCGAGGACATCGGCGCCACGCCCACCGATCCGCTGATGGTGGCCATGCACCGCGTCTGCGAGCCCCACGGGCTCGCGCGCGACGACTACGACATCTTCTGCGACCTGGCTCGGCGCCTGGGCGGGCTCGAAGCTTTCAGCGAAGGACGAGGCACCCGCGAATGGCTCGCGCACCTGTACGAGCGCACGCGCGCGGGCCTCGAGGCACTCGGCCTCGAAGCACCGGACTTCCAGGCCTTCTGGCAGCGCGGCGAGATCACGCTGCCGCAGCGGGACGACGACGGCGGCATCCTGCGCGCATTCCGCAACGACCCCGAAGGCGCGCGGCTGGCCACTCCCAGCGGAAAGATCCAGGTCAGCTCTCCCACGGTGGCGGGCTTCGGCTACGCGGACTGTCCCGGCCATCCGGCATGGCTGCCGCCGAAGTTCGCGCCTGACGCGGTCCACCCGCTATGGCTGGTGGCCAACCAGCCGCACACCAAGCTGCACAGCCAGCTCGACTTCGGCGCCCACAGCCAGGCCAGCAAGCGCAACGGGCGCGAGGTCTGCACCATGCACCCCTCGGCGGCGGCCGCGCGCGGCATCCGCGAGGGCGACATCGTCCGCCTCTTCAACGAGGTCGGCGCCTGCCTGGCCAGCGCGCACCTGTGCACGGACATGCGCGAAGACGTCGTGCAACTGCCCACGGGCGCCTGGTACGACCCCGTGCTCGACGCCAGTAACAGGCCGATGTGCGCGCACGGCAATCCGAACGTGCTCACGCGCGACATCGGGACATCGTCGCTGGCGCAGGGATGCGCCGGGCAGTTGAGCACCGTGCAGATCGAGCGCTTCGACGAAGCGCTGCCTCCGATCCGGGCCTACGACCCGCCGGGCTTCACCGCCCGTTGAGTGCGGCGCGCGAGACGATGTCTCGCAGGTCCGCTCCCGCGACGAGCGTTCCCATCACGCCGGCGTGATGGCCGCCCAATCGCGATTCGACGAAGCGCTGCGCGACCGCACCGTCGCTGTGCCTGAGCATCTCGCTCGCCTGTAGCGCAAGGGCCATGCGCGTCACGATGGCGCGCGCGTTGCCTTCGTCGATCGCACCCGCACCGAGATCGTCGCGCAGCCCGGCAATGAACTTCGCATGCGCGGCATTGCCGGCCGCCTCCGGCACGGACACCTCGTCCAGGAACACATCGAGCGCGCCTTTCTCCCGGCCCAGTGCGCGCACCACGTCCATGCACATCATGTTCGTCGTGCCTTCCCAGATCGAATTGAGCGGCGCCTCGCGGTACAGCCGCGCGATCGGGTTCTCCATGATGAAGCCGTTGCCGCCGTGCACCTGCAATGCCTCGTAGACGAAGTAAGTCGCGCGCTGGCAGTTCCAGTACTTGACCACCGGTGTCGCCACGCGGGCAAGAAGCCGCTCGCGTTCGTTCGACACCATGCCGTCGGTCGCGCGCGCGACGCGCATCGCCGACAGCATGGCGGCTTCGCTTTCGAGCGCGAGGTCGGCCAGCACGTTGGTCTGCATGGGCAGGTCGGCCATGCGTCTGCCGAAGCCGTCGCGCGTCGATGCGTGGCCTATCGCCAATGTCAGCGCCTGTCGCATGAGGCCCGCCGAGCCGACCGCGAAGTCCAGCCGCGTCAGGTGCGCGTGCGTGAGGATCTCGCGGATGCCACTCCCCTCTTCGCCGACCAGCATCGCCCAGGTCTTGTTGAACTCCACCTCGCTCGACGCGTTGGAGCGGTTGCCGCATTTGTCCTTCAGGCGCTGCACCGCGACGCGGTTGGCGCTGCCGTCCGGAAGAAAGCGCGGAACGAAGAGGCAGCTCACACCCGATTGCGTTCGCGCCAGCGTGTAGAAGCCATCGGAGGTCGGCACCGAGAAGAACCACTTGTGGCCCGTGATGCTGTAGACCTGCACGCCGTTGTCGATGCCGATGAAGGCAGCCGTGGTCTGCGTCTGGCGCAGGTCGGAGCCGCCCTGCTTCTCGGTCATGGCATAGCCGATCACCGCGCCAGTCTTCTGCGAGAGCGGAAGGCGACGCGGGTCGTACTGGCCCGAGAGCGTCTTCTCTCGCCACAGCGCGAATTCAGGCCGCCCTTCGAAGCCGGCGCACGCGGCGTACGCCATGCCGGTGGGGCAGCCGGTGCCGTTCTCGACCTGGTTCCACAGGTAGCTCAGCACCGCGCGCGCGAAGTGGCCTGATTGTTCGCTGGTCGTCCATGCGAGGCCGGGCACGCCATGCGCAAAGGCCAGGCTCATCAGCTGATGCCACGCGGGATGGAACTCGACCCAGTCCAACCGGTTGCCGAAGCGGTCGTGCGTGCGCAGCTGGGGGTTGTGCTCGTTGGCCAGTCGCGCGAGGTCCTGCACCTGCTCGTCGCCTGCCAATGCACCGAGAGCCGTCGCGTTCGGAATGCTCCATGGTGCATGCTTGCGAGCTAGTTCCCGTAGAGCCACGTCGCCCGTGAACGCGTTGTGGCCGATGCAGGGCTCGGCCTGGTTGAATACCTTGTGCGTTTCGACGCCGTCGGCCAGCGAAAACTGAAACGCCAGTTCTGTGCTCTCGAGAGGCATGTTCATGAAGATCTCCATGGAATGGCTTTGCGCCGCGCAGCATGGTGAATCATTCGCCGCGATTCGTGAACCTGATCTTTCCCGCATCGGGCATCGCGCACGAACGGCACGCAAGCCTGCCTGCAGGAATGGCATAGCGTTTGCTTGAAGCAAGGTATCGCGACCGGAAGCTCCCCGCTTCACCCAAGATCGCGCTGTAATCACCGGAACGAGACGGCCCTGCTCACCATTCAGGTGCCATCGACCGGTTGAACGAAGGGTGCGTTGCAACCGCTGATCCAAACGGAGGTTTTCGTTGGCCAAGCTGGACCCTCTGAACACGTCGCGCTACTGGCATGCATCCGGCATCCCCGGCATGGACATGCTGCACGCCGACTTCACCACGCACGAATACGCGCCGCACGTGCACCATTCCTTCGTGATCGCGGTCACCGAAGTGGGCGGCGCGGAATTCAAGAGCCGCGGCCGCACGGGCATCGCCCAGCAGCAGGCGCTGCTGGTCTTCAATCCTTCCGAGCCTCATTCGGGTCGCATGGGCGGCAGCACACGCTGGCGATACCGGGCGCTTTACCTCGCCGACCCGGGCATCAGGCACCTGATGAACACGCTGGGCATCGACCAGACCCGATACTTTGGTTCCAACATCTTCAGCGACCCGGAGCTCATCGCCAGCTTCCTGGAACTGCATCGGGCCTTCGACGGGGACAGCGATCAATGGGATCCACTGCGACAGCAGGAGCTCTTCGTCCACAGCTTCGGAACGCTTTTCCAGAACCACGCGCAGCCGGGCCAGCGCGTGCTTCCGGTGCCGGCCGACCGCGGCGTGCTCGCACCGGTTCTCGAACTGCTGCGCGATGCCTTTGCAGAACGACTGACGCTCGAGCAGATGGCGTCGGCCGCCGACCTGACGCCCTTCCAGCTGATCGGCGCGTTCAACCGCCTCATCGGCCTGACACCCCACATGTACCTGACGCAGCTGCGTCTGCGGGCGGCTCTCAGTCATCTCACCGCAGGCCGGCCGCTCATCGAGGCGGCCGTGGCGAGCGGCTTCTACGACCAGAGCGCCCTCACCCGGCATTTCAAGCGCACCTTCGGCATGACGCCCCTGCAGTACGTCCGCGCGCGGATCAACTGACCCGCTGAATTCCCCCTCGCGGTACGCGCCGAGGGCCTGCACTTTTCCCATCCATACGGCTCGCGCGGGATGAACGCGCCGGGCCGGCTTTTATTCGCCTGCACCGCCCTCACCCCGACCGATCGAATTCTTTCGGGGCTTCTTTCTTTGCGCATGCTGCTATGCCGCAATTTTTGCCAATACGGGTTCCGGCGCGCTGACTATCGTGCAACTAAATGGTTTCGGCCATAGCAAAGTAATCAGTTCGTTTTCAATAGTGTTTAACCCACAGGTGACCCATGCAAAATGTTGATCGCGGCATTACTGGTTCTTCTCTCGCAGGCTCCGCAATCCTGCTGGAAATAGGCGCTGAATACGGAGTCATCGATTTCCTCCAGAAATCGCCGATCGTGGACGCGGCGGCCGCATCCCGGTCCTGCGGAATCAAGGAATCCGTCATTTCGGCCTACCTCGATTCGCTGAGCAAGGCCGGCATCATCGAAGACCTCGGCACCAAGGCACCGCCGACCTACAAGGTCGGCAGCAATTTCGATGAATTGATCAACGAGGTCGGATACCTTTCCTGGGCGCTTCGCGCCTGCGCGCCCCTGATCAACAACGCGAAGGAATTCTCGGAACGCAACGAGGAGGCGCAAGCCAAATATCCGCGCAGCGGCGGCCTGGTTGCCCGGACGTCGAAATGGATGGGGGAAAAATCCTTCTACCCCCAGCCGGAGAACGCCATCGTCGCGATGGCACCAAAGAAAATCGTGGATCTTGGATCGGGCTCGGGCGGCTTCCTGATCCGCATGCTGCGCAAGATTCCCGGCTCCACGGGCGTGGGCATCGACCTGAGCGCATCGGCCACCGAGCAGGCCGTCCAGGCCGCCAAGGACGCCGGCATGAGCGACCGGCTGCAATTCGTGACGGCCCCCATCCAGGTGCTCGTGGAAGACGCGTCGCTCATCAAGGACGCCGACATCATCCACGCGGGCTTCGTCATGCACGACCTTCTTCCCGCCGAGGAAGAAACGCTCGATGCATTGCTGCGCGCCTGCTGCGCCCATGCGATCAAGGGCACGCTGATCATCGTCGATGCAATTCCGGTTGCCCAATCCAATTGGGAAAAACCGTTTGCCGCGGCATTCAACCACCTTCACAACCATTTCATGTCCAGGAGGCTTCTGAGCGAAGAAGAATGGTCTGAAAAATTGTTCCGCGCTGGATTTTCCAATGTGCGGATCGAAGTACTCGATCACCCTGGAGGGCGCATGCTGATGGCAAGCAAGTAATCAAGCAATTCAATTTCTTCCGTTTTCCCCATGGCGTTTTTTAACCAACCGTAATTAGGAGAAAGAAATGAGCGTTACCATTTCCGATCTGGTCGAAAGAGTTAAAAGTCATCGTTGCTATTCGCACCCGATTTTCAAGAATTGGGCGAAGGTAGAACCGGAGCCGCCCGTCGTCGGGGCACTTTTCCACCAGATCCAGAGCTTCTGCGCGTCGACGCGTCCGGGATGGGCCTTTCCCGACGCACTGAAGGCGCACGGGCTGCACAGGCAAAGCGAGCTGCTCGAGGAAATCGTCGAAAGCGAATCGGGCCACGGCCCCGAGCTGGCAACGATGGCGGGATACATCATCAACCAGTCGGCCGAGAAGCCGGTGTTCGCGGACCTCTACAACCAGGAAAAAGTCGAGGCGAAGCTCAAGGCCTTCTCCGACCAGCTGCTCGGCTCCCTGCCCGGCTACGACATGGAAACCGGCCTGACCACGCAGGTCCGCAAGGCCATCGGCGTGTTCGACCACCGCAAGCTGACGGACATCGAGAACACCTACCGCAACCTCGGCACCACGCTGGCGCTGGAAATGATCTCCAACCAGCAGCTGATTCCGGGCGAGAAGTACTGCCTGGTGGACAGCGGCATCTACAACGCCGATCTCGAGGTGCCCGAAATGCACTACCTGCTGGAGCACTGGGGCGAAGTCGGCGCCGAGCAGCACCACGAGCAGAACGCACGCACCGCCGTCGAGCTCGCGCTGAAGACGGAGTACGCCCACCTGGTCATCGAAGGCGCGGACGACTTCCTCGACTCGCTGACCGGCCTCTGGGACGTTCTGGACGCAGCCCTGCTGCAGTCCGGCGTCGCCGCCGCCGCGCAGTCGCAGCGCAAGGTGGCCTACGTCTAGTCCACGGGCGGTTGGATCCATCCACGCTCGGACACGGCGTTCACCACCACTGAAGCGGATCGGGTAGCCACATGGTCGCCTATCTGATTGGCCGGATGTCCATCGTGGATCCGGACCAATACAACGAGTACAAGCAACTCACGCCCGGGATCATCGAGAAGTTCGGCGGCAGGTTTCTGACGCGGGGAGGCGAGCGCATGCACCTTGAAGGCGCTCACGATGACAGGCGCGTGGTTCTTGTCGAGTTCAAGACAGCGGACGCGGCGAAGAAGTTCTACGAATCACCGGAATACACCCATGCAAAAGGGTTGAGAAAAGACGCCGCGGTCGACATGCAGCTCATGGTGATCGAAGGCTTCGAAGAGCCTCTACGGCCCTAGCTCTTCGCTTTCGCCGCCATGTCTGTCCTCCAGATCATTCACAACAAACCGAGCGATACGACCGATGGAGACTCGGTCGTATCAAACAGAACATGACGACAACCATCGCACTACCGGCTGCCTCGAAAAGCAGCTTCTTCTCATTCGTTGCGCTGCTGCTGGGCGCAGCGGCCCTGGCGCTGGGCGGCGTATTCCTGCGCCACAGCGAATTGCCCCCGACCGCCAGCGCGGTCTACCGGGTTGCCCTTGCTATCCCGATCTTCTTCCTGCTCGACATGCTTGCGGCCAGGGCCGAGCCCGTGGCCACGGGCAGCCCATCCTCCGGACAGCAACGCTTGCCGGCCATTCCGGTCAAGCTCATTCTTGTCGGCTTCATCTTCTCGGGAAACCTGGCGCTCTACCACTGGTCGATGACGCTGACCACGCTGGCCAACTCCAACCTGCTGGCCAACCTCGCGCCCATCTTCGTGGTGCTCGGCTCCAACATCTTTCTCGGAAAGAGGTTCAAGCGCGGCTTCCTGTTCGGAATGCTCTTCGCGCTGACCGGCGCGTTCATCCTCATAGGCCACCGCCTCGACTTCGGCTCCAACTACATGGCGGGCAATCTGCTGGGGCTGCTCACGGCGGTCTTCTACGGCTCCTACCTGCTGGCGGTGAGCCTCGTGCGCTCCAACTACCGGACGATGACCGTCATGGCATGGAGCAGCGTGGGCACGTTCATCGTGCTGCTGCCCATCACGCTGCTGCGCGGCGAATCGCTCGTTCCGCACACGCTTCACGGCGTGCTGATGCTGGTGGCGCTGGCGGTGGTTTCGCATGTCGGAGGCCAGGGCCTCATTGCCTATGCGCTGGCCAAGCTGCCAGCCGCGATGTCGTCGATCACGCTGCTGATACAGCCTGTCATAGCCACCGTGTTCGGCGCGTACCTGTTCCACGAATACCTGAGCGTCACCGAATTCGTGGGCGCCGTGATCATCCTGGCCGGCATCGTGACAGCCCGGCGTTTTTCCTGAGCAAGCAAAAAAAGCATCCCGCACAACCCGAGGAATTCATGTCTCCTTACCTTTGCCATATCGAACCCGATTGCCTCCGATTCGAGGCCGACGTCATTGCGCGCCGGCCGAATGCAGTTCTTCTCAGCAAGTCTTACTTCTATCCGGGTGGCGGCGGGCAACTGGCGGATCGCGGCACGCTGCAGTGGAACGGCAGCGAGGTGAAGATCGACCGCATCGAGATGGAGGGCAACAACGCCTGGCATTTCTTCGACGAGGCGGACATCGGCAAGACGCCGGGCGACAAGGTCGTCGCGAGCGTGGACCAGGACTTCCGCTCGATGATGAGCCAGCTGCACACGGGCCTGCACATCCTCAACGCGCTCGTCTACCAGCGCTTCGAAGGCTCGCTGGTCACCGGCGTGCAGATGGCGGCAGACGGCACCGCCCGTATCGACTTCGACTTGCCGGCGGTCGACAACAACGAGTTGCGCAAGCTCGAGCCGCAGCTCAACAGCCTGATCTCCGACGGCCTGCAGGTGAACGCGGTGTACCTCGACTCGGCCGCGCTCGCGCGCGAACCCGGCGTGCTGCGCAGCCGCTCGGTCGCACCGCCCGCCCAGGCCGACGGCACCACGCGCATCATCGAGATCGTCGGCCTCGACCGGCAGGCCTGCGGTGGAACGCACCTGACGAAGACTTCGCAGTCGGCTCCCTTGCGCATCCTGAAGATCGAGAACAAGGGACAGCACAACCGGAGAATCCGGATCGGCCTGGTCAAGTAGACAGAGACAGAGGCGGGGAAGACATGCAGCAAGTCGAAGCATCGAAAGAAGCGGCTTCCTCACGCCCCCTGCCCGAGGGCTTTGTTCCTTCGAACTGCACCTATTCCGAACAGGATTGGCCTGTTCTGGCAAGGCAATGGTTTCCGGTCTGCCGCGCCGACGCCGCGCTCGCCAAGCCCAGGCAGGTGGTGGTGCTGAACCTGCGGCTGGTCGTCTACCGGCTGCCCGACGGCATCCGCGTCGGCCGCGACATGTGCCCGCATCGCGGGCTGCCCCTGAGCGGCGGCCGCATCGAGGGAGAGGAACTGGTTTGCGCCTACCACGGGCTGCGATTCGGCTCCGACGGGCAATGCACGAAGGTGCCGGAGAAGCTCGCGCCGAAGACGGCGGATTGCTTCATGGTCACGATGTTTCCCGCCGTCGAACGGCACGGCCTTGTCTGGACTTGCCTGATCCCGGATGGTGAGCCTGCGATACCCGGTATTTCGTTGGCGATGGAATCGGATGGGCAAGGCGATCCGGCTCCCTTGTTCAAACTTCTTCCAGAAAATTCTGCCGATGCAGGACAGTTTGATATTTCGGTCATCAAGCTGAACTCCGATCTCGAAAATCATCAATCCCTGCGGAACCTTGCACTCGATGAGTACCAAAGACTCTTCGATGAGATCGGCTCTGGCAGCCAGACAAACGCAGATCGCAAATCTCTCTCCTGATCTTCTGCCGAGAGAAATTTTCGCCAATATAACGGTGCTTCCTCCTGTCATGCTGCACCTCAAAGCGAGGCCAACACATGACGCAATCATTTCGCCAGGCAAGCTCTGAAGTCCTTCCCCTATCGGGCATGGATCTCGATGTCCGCCAAGTGGAGCTGCTGCTGTATCTACGTCGCCTGTTGCTGTTTCTATCCCGCTTCCGCGGGTATTGATGCGGCGGCCTTGCATTGAAGCCGGTCCGCGCTCGTTCACACGAAATTCAAGAAGAACCAGATGACAGTTTTTTCCACCGAGTCCTTCGCGGACCACGAACAGGTCGTTTTCATATCCGATGACCGGGTCGGGCTGCGGGCCATCATCGCCATCCACAGCACCCGGCTCGGGCCGGCCCTGGGTGGCTGCCGCATGTACCCCTACGCCGACGAAGCCTCCGCCCTGCGAGACGTGCTCCGGCTGTCGCGCGGCATGACCTTCAAGGCCGCGGCCGCCGGGCTCGGCCTGGGCGGCGGCAAGTCGGTGATCATCGGCGACCCGCGCAAGAGCAAGACACCCGAGCTGCTGCGGGCCATGGGCGTGGCGGTCAACCGCCTCGGGGGCCGCTACATAACGGCGGAGGACGTGGGCACCACCGTCGACGACTTCGCCTGGGTGCGGCAGAGCACGCGGCACGTGGTCGGCCTGCCGGAGGCTCTGGGCGGCACGGGAGATCCTTCGCCGACCACGGCGCTGGGGGTCTATCACGGCATCGTCGCCAGCGTCGCGCACCGGCTCGGCCGCGACCTGCGCGGGCTGACGGTGGCCGTGCAGGGCCTGGGCAACGTCGGCTGGAGCCTGTGCGGGCTGCTCGCCGGCGCCGGGGCGCACCTCGTGGTGACCGACGTCGACGGGACACTCGCGCGCAGGGCCTCCGTCGAATTCGATGCGCGGGTGGTGGAACCCGATGCGATCTACGCCGCGCAGGCCGACGTGTTCGCGCCCTGCGCGATGGGTGCCGTCGTGAACGACCGGACCCTGCCGCAGATGAAGTTCCGGGTGATCGCCGGTGGCGCCAACAACCAGCTGGCCCGCGACGAACACGGCAGGCAGCTGCGAGACATGGAAATCCTGTACGCGCCGGACTTCGTGATCAACGCGGGCGGGCTGATCCGCGTGGCCTCGGAGCACGAGGGCTTCAACCGCGCGAAGGTGGATGCGCAGGTGGAAGCCATCGGCGCCACGCTGCACCGCGTCTTCGAACTCGCGGACCGCACCGGCACGCCGACGCAAGCCGCGGCGATGCGGCTCGTGCAGGAGCGGCTGGGCGGCGGCCACGCCGACACCGCCGGAAGCAACGGCAATAACGGCAACAACAGCGCCAGGAGTCCCCTGGCCGAGCGTGTCGCATGAACACCATCGAAATCCTGCGCACCCTGGTGGCCTTCGACACGACCTCGCATCGATCGAACCTCGACCTGATCCACTGGATCGCCGACTACCTCGCGGGGCACGGCGTCAAGGTGCAGCTCGTGCACAACGAGGACAAGCGGAAGGCGAACCTGCTTGCCAGCATCGGCCCCGACGCGCCAGGCGGCATGGTGCTCTCGGGGCACAGCGACGTCGTGCCCGTGACCGACCAGAACTGGAGCGCCAATCCCTTCAAGCTGGCGGAGCGCGACGGCCGCTTCCACGGCCGCGGCGCGGCGGACATGAAGGGCTTCATCGCCGCATGCCTGTCGGCCGTGCCCGCGTGGCGGCAGCACGCCTTGAGTCGCCCGATCCACCTCGCCTTCTCGTACGACGAGGAAATCGGCTGCCTCGGCGTTCCGCAACTCGTGGAGCAGCTGAAGACCCAGGTGCCGTCGCCCGCGCTGGCCATCATCGGCGAGCCGACGGAGATGCGGGTCGGCGTCAGGCATCGCGGCTTCTTCGGGCATCGGGCGATCTTCACGGGGCTGCCGGCGCATTCGAGCGATCCGTCGCTCGGCGCGAGCGCGATCGAACCGGCCGCGTACCTGGTCACCCGCCTGGCCGGGTTGCGGCGGCGCCTTGCCAGCGAAGGCGGCGAGGCAACCATCAACATCGGCCGCATCGACGGAGGCACCGCGATCAACATCGTGCCTGGCTGCTGCGAGGTGCTGTGGGAGTTCCGCCCGCAGGACGAGGCGGCGGCCGAGCTCGTGCGCGCCACGGTCCGCGAGGCGCTGGCCGATCTTCCCGCGGGCGTCACCGTCCAGGCGATGCAGGTCGCCGGCGTGCCGGCGCTGTCGGCGCGCGACAACGACACGGCCGTCTCGGTGGCGCGCGAACTCGGAGCGCTCTGGCCCGAGGCCGACCTGCCCTTCGGCACCGAGGCGGGCTTCTTCCAGCAGGTCGGCATCCCGACGGTGGTGTGCGGCCCGGGCTCCATCGTCCAGGCGCACCAGCCCGACGAATGGATCTCGGCGACCCAGCTGCTGGCAGCCGACCGCTTCATGCAATCGGCCGGCGCCTGGGCGCTTTCCAGGCCTGCCGCGCGTTCCACTTCAACTCTCAAGACAGCATGAAAAATCTCGACGCAGCCGCGCTGGCGGACGCCAGCAGCAACTTCGCGCCCCTCTCCTCCAACGCCCCAGCGGCACAGGGCGCACAAGCCCAGGACGCCACGCGCCGGACGATTCTTGCGGCGGTCATCGGCAACACGCTGGAGTGGTTCGACTTCGCCGTCTACGGCTTCTTCGCGCTCACCATTTCCAGGCTCTTCTTTCCCACTGGCGACGAGACCTCCTCGCTGTTGCTGACGGTGGCGACCTTCGGCGTGGGCTTCGTGATGCGCCCGATCGGCGCGGTGGTGCTGGGCTCGCTCGGCGATTCGCGCGGGCGCAAGGCCGCGTTGTCCACCACGATCCTGCTGATGGCACTGGGCACGGCCATGATCGGCTTCGCACCGACGTACGCCGACGCCGGCCTCTGGGCGCCCGTGTGGCTCGTGCTGGCGAGGCTGATCCAGGGCTTCTCCGCCGGCGGCGAAGTCGGCGGCGCGACGGCATTTCTCGTCGAACACGCGCCCAAGGGCCGCAGGGGCTACTTCGCGAGCTGGCAGCAGGCGAGCCAGGCCGGCGCGCTGCTGCTGGGTTCGGTATTCGGCGCGACGCTCACCGACGTGCTGACCCCGGAACAGCTCGAGGCATGGGGATGGCGGGTTCCGTTCCTGTTCGGGCTGATCATCGGACCGGTGGGCTGGTACATCCGCACCCGGACCCAGGACCCCGAGAGCTTCCGGCAGGCGAAGGCGGTGCACCGGCAGGCGTCACCGCTGAAGCAGGCGCTCGGCTCCTACCGCAAGGAGATCATCGCCGGCTTCGGCGTGACCATCGTGTGGACGGTGTGCACCTATTTCTTTCTCGTCTACATGCCGACGTATGCGGTGCGCACGTTGAAGCTGCCGCAAAGCGTGTCGCTGTGGGCGAATGGCGCGGGGCTGATGGTGCTGGTGGTGCTGGCGCCGTTCTTCGGCGCGCTGTCGGACCGGATCGGACGCAGGCCCCTGCTGATCGGCTTCGCCACCGCGATCCTCGTGCTGGCCTATCCGGCGCTGTGGCTTCTCACGGCCGTGCCCAATCCCTCGACCCTGACCATCGTGCTGCTCGTCTTCGCTGTGCTGATCGCCGGCTTCACCGGCCCCGCGCCCGCTGCCATGGCGGAGCTCTATCCGCCGGAGGTGAGGTCCACGGGCCTTTCCATTGCCTACAACTTCGCTGTCACGATCTTCGGAGGCTTCGCGCCGTTCATTGCAACGGCGCTGATCGCGCGGACCGGGAATCCGCTCGCTCCTGCCTGGTACGTGGTGTTCGCGGCGGCGGCGAGCCTCATTGCGCTGCTGGCCGCCGGCTCGGCCTTGCGCAACAGGGATTGAGGCCGACGCCGCCGATCGCTTCCTTCGACAAGAACAAACCATCACATGCCAGACCTGAAGAACACCCTGAACCTGCTGACGACCCCGTTTCCGATGAAAGGAGACCTGCCCCGGCGCGAGCCGGCATTGGTCGAGCGCTGGGCCCGGCTGCGCATCTACGAGCGGATGCGCGCGGCGGCCGCGGGACGCCCGCCGTTCGTGCTGCACGACGGCCCGCCCTATGCGAACGGCGACATCCACATCGGGCACGCGGTGAACAAGGTGCTCAAGGACATGGTCTTCAAGAGCCGCTTCTTCGATGGCTTCGATTCGCAATGGATTCCCGGTTGGGACTGCCACGGCATGCCCATCGAGCACCGCATCGAACAGACGAACGGCCGGGGACTGCCGACCGAGCAGGTGCAGCGACTATGTCGTGAATACGCCCTCTCGCAGACACAAAGCCAGAAGAAGGACTTCTTGCGCCTGGGCCTGCTCGGCGACTGGGACAGGGCCTTTCGCACCATGGATTTCGAGACCGAGGCCAACGAGATCCGCTTTCTCGACCGCATCCGGCAGCGCGGCCTGCTGTTTCGCGGCCAGAAGCCGGTGAACTGGTGCGTCGATTGCCAGTCGGCCCTGGCCGAGGCGGAGCTGGAATACGCAAGCAAGCGCTCGACGACCGCCTATGTCGGGATGCGGGTCGTGGATGCCGTCGATCTCGCATCGCGCTTCAAGTGCGCACCCGAACCCGGCAAGCAGGCCCGGCTCGTGATCTGGACCACGACGCCCTGGACGCTGCCCGGCAATGCGGCCGTGGGCCTCGACCCGCAGGCCGGCTACGGCCTGTACGACACACCCGATGGCCTGCTGGTGCTGGCAGCGGAAACCGGCGGGAAGCTGCTGCAGGCCTTCGGAGTCGAGCACGAACTCTGCGCGACTGCCTCCGGCACCGACCTGGTCGGACTCATGCTGAAGCATCCGCTGCACGACGTCTCGGTGCCCCTGGTGGCCGCCGATTTTGTCTCGCTGGACACCGGCACCGGCCTCGTCCACCTCGCGCCGGCGCACGGCTCAGAAGACTTCGAGCTGTGCCGCGGCCTCGGCATCACCGGAGACAACGTGATCGATGGCGCGGGCCGCTTCGTAGCAAGCCTGCCTGCCATCGGTGGCATGTCGCTCGAGGAAGGCAGCAAGGCGATCCTCGAAATGCTGAAGGCCGACGGCTCGCTGCTCAGGCAGGAGCGCATCGAGCACTCGTACCCTCACTGCTGGCGCCACAAGACGCCGATCCTGTTCCGCTCGACGACCCAGTGGTTCATTGCCATGGACCGCCCCGCAACAGGCGACGCGCGCACGCTGCGCGAGACCGCGCGCGAGGCGATCAGCGACGTGCCGTTCTACCCGGCCTCGGGCCGCTCGCGCATGGAAGCGATGATCGACGGCCGGCCCGACTGGTGCGTCTCGCGCCAGCGCACATGGGGCGTTCCCCTCGCGTTCTTCGTCAGGCGCAGCGACAACTCGCTGCACCCCGAGACCGCGCGCCTCATAGAGGAAGTGGCGCGGCGCGTGGAGCTCGAAGGCATTTCCGCCTGGACTCGGCTGAGTCCCGCGGACCTGGGCGTGGATGAGTCGGAGTACGAAAAACTGTCCGATACCCTCGACGTGTGGTTCGACTCCGGCTCAATCCACGCAACCGTGTACAGGGACGCGCGGCGCCCCGACGCGCACGGCTATCCGGCGGACCTGTACCTGGAGGGCTCCGACCAGCACCGGGGCTGGTTCGGCTCCTCGCTCATGACGGGCTGCGCGGCGGACGGCCGCGCGCCGTTCAAGGCAGTGCTGACGCATGGCTTCGCCGTCGACGGAAACGGCAAGAAGATGAGCAAGTCGCTGGGCAACACGGTCAGCCCCCAGCAGGTGGCGAGCACGCGAGGGGCGGACATCATCCGGCTGTGGATCGCGAGCACCGACTATTCGACGGACATCTCCGTGTCGGAAGAAATCCTGGACCGTGTCGTCGAGATGTACCGGCGCATCCGCAACACGATCCGCTTCCTGCTGCTGAACGTGTCGGACTTCGATGCAAACGCCGATCGGGTGCCCGTGAGCGATCTCGAAAGCGTCGACCGGCACGCGCTGGTTCGCTGCCGCGAGCTTGCCGCGCAATGCCGCGAGGGCTACCGCGACTACGACTTCGTCGCCGTGACGCGGCTCGTGCACGGCTACTGCGCCGAGGAACTCGGCGGCTTCTATCTCGACGTGCTGAAGGACCGGCTGTATGCCAGCGCGCGCGACAGCCGCGAAAGGCGATCCGCGCAGACGGCGCTGCACGCCATCCTGAAGAACCTTCTGCTGCTCGTGGCGCCCATCCTCAGCTTCACGGCCGAAGAGGCCTGGACGGTGCTGCTCGGGGACGCGGAGGACAGCGTGTTCCTCCACACCTGGGACGAAGCCATGCCACCCCGCATGAGCGACGACCCGAAAGCGGCTTCGGAACTGGAGTACTGGCGGCATGCGAGGCAGCTGCGACCGAGCGTGATGAAAGCGATCGAGGAGCTCCGATCCTCGGGGGCCATCGGCCGCTCGGGCGAAGCCAGCGTCGTCATCGAGGCGCCTGCCGAAGTCGTCGAATCGCTTTCCCTCATGGACTCTGAGTTGCCGTCGATCTTCATCGTCGCCGACGTGGCCCTGAAGGAAGCCGGCAGCGTCGACGTGAAGGTCAGGCGCACCGCATCGCTGCGCTGCAGAAGGTGCTGGAGGCACGACGCTTCGCTGGATGGGGACACCGATGGCGACGAGGGAATGCTCTGCGACCGGTGCAGGACGGTTCTGGCAGGGTTTCCGGAGCTGCTCGGTACATAGGGCCTAGGGCCGGCGGGACAGGAGCGCCGGCCAACCAACGGGCTTCGGCGCCTCCGCCGGCGGAGCCGTGCCGGATCGCCCGTGCACATCCCTCCATCTATTACTCCATGTATCAATACAAGTGATTGGAGTCCTATTTTTTGCATCTCATGCAATCAATACAGTTTCATGCAACCGGCGAGCGATAACGAAAACCCGCCGCCGGCCTTCCTGAAACCCAACCAGCATGAGGTACACCATGAGCAACTCCGAACACAACACCGTCGTCATCACCGGCGCCAGCAGCGGCATCGGCCTGGGCCTGGCCGAGGCTTTCCTGAAGCAGGGCTACAACGTGGTCGGCACCGGCCGCTCCATCGAGCGCCTGCAGGCGGCCGCCAGGAAGCTGGATGCGGGAAACCGCTTCCTCGCCGTCGCGGCCGATGCCGGCCAGCCCGACTCCGCAAGGCACCTGTTCGAACAGGCCATCGCCCGCTTCGGCCACGTGGACGTGCTGGTGAACAACGCCGGCATCT
Source organism: Variovorax sp. 679 (assembly GCF_003952185.1). Classification (GTDB taxonomy): domain Bacteria; phylum Pseudomonadota; class Gammaproteobacteria; order Burkholderiales; family Burkholderiaceae_C; genus Variovorax. Next base: position 229,793 of record NZ_RXFS01000010.1, read on the forward strand.
TCACCGCCAAGCCCTTCGTGGAGTTCACCCCGGAGGAAATCGAGCAGAACATCTCCACCAACCTCAAGGGCGTGCTGTACGCCTCGCAGGAAGCGGCTCGCCACATGATCGGACGCAAGCGGGGCAAGATCGTCAACATCACGGCGGCACTGGCGATGCAGCCGCACAGCAACGTGCCGGCGCTGCTGGCCGTGGCGCTCAAGGGCGGCATCAACGAGGCCACGCGCGCATTGGCGCTCGAGTTGGCGCCGCACGGGATCACCGTCAACGCCGTCGCGCCGGGCCTGGTCGATACGCCGATGCATGCGCCGCAATCGCACGACTTCCTGGGCAAGCTGGCGCCGCTGAACCGCATCGCCAGCGTGGACGAGGTCGCGGACGCGGTGCTCTACCTGGTCAACGCGGATTTCGTGACCGGCACGGTGCTGCCGGTGGACGGCGGCTTCAGCGCGGGCCGCTGAAGCGCCCTCTTCCATCGACACATCCAAGGAGCACACCATGCCATTCGTCAGCATCCGCATCACCCGTGAAGGCAACACCGCCGAGCAGAAGGCCCAGGTCATCAAGGAGGTCACCGAGACGCTGGAACGCGTACTGCACAAGCCGCCGGAGTGGACTCACATCGCCATCGAGGAAATCGACACCGACAACTGGGGCTTCGCCGGTGTCACCACGACACAGCGGCGCAAGGAGCAGGCGCCGAAGAGTCGCTAGGCCAGACCCACTGTGAACGGACGCATGCCCCTGAACTGACCGGGAAGATCCGGGAAGTGGCCGGAAGAAACGGGCCGCCCCAATGAAATCGGGCCTTTTGGGGCCATCTGGACTGTTGAGGCGGCCAACCCTCGCGGACGCATGGCAATGCGCCCCTGCGCCCCGTCTGATGCCTCGGCCAGTAGCCCTGAAAGACCGCGCCCGCCCCAGGGGACTCCCTTGGTGGAGCGGTCCTGCTGCCATAGCTCTGGATGGCCCCACCACGTCCCCGCTCCTGCCCAACTTGCACGCTACCGTGCGAGTTCAGATGTGGCGTGCGAGTTGGGTAACTCATTGAAATCTCAAGAGATTTTCTAGAAGGCTCAACAAGGGAGGAGTTCGAACTCGCACGCAATTTGCCCACCATTTAGGCAGAACTCGCACCAAACTCGCACGCAGCAACCGAAAAAAAGCCCCTTTTCAGGGGCTTTTTGTCTGGCTAAATCCGCCTGTGGATAACCAAGATATCGCGCGCCGCTTCACCCAGTCAAGCTACTTTGACCTGTCAGGCATGTCAGCCACTTCCTCGCCGAACTTGGACGCCACGTAGGCCCGCATCGCCGCAATCAACGGTGTCGGACCTTGGTACTCGTCAGAAAGGAATCCCCCAGTGGTCTTCACCAGGGCATGCCAACCGCTTCCTGGTCGCCCATTAGGCGCGACGCAAAGGTTTTCCCGCTCGATGATTGGACCGGCCAACGCCCAGTCCTGAGAGAACTTGTGGCTCATCCAGCCGACAGCCGGACTGATCGCACGAGGCGCTTTCCACATGAAGTCCCCCTTTGGGATCGTCTTGCCGGACACGGGTTCATAGCCTTCCGCCTCGGCAACCCAGAAGTCGAGCACAACACCAGTCAGTTCAGCAGTTTTCATGGTCTTCAAACAGATTTTTTAAGCAGCCGGAAGAGATAGGACCGGCTGAACTTGTACCTCCGGCGGATCGCATCGAAGGGCTCACCGGCATCGTAGCTCTGAATGATCTCGCGGTTCCGATGCACCTTCAATGCGGCCTCGCACTTCGCGACGTACACACTGACGCCGCCAAACCGACCGACGAGCTGGACCGCCGCCTCGCGCCCAACGCACTCGACCAACACCGCCCACATGCGCGACGTGCCGTCGACCACCTCTGGGATCTTGATCTCGTCGCCGGCGAACATCTTGACCAGGTCGATGGTGGCATCGATACCGATCACGTCGACCAGGGCCTGAGCGGTCTTCGGCAAGGAGTCGACGTGCTCGATCTGGCGCAGTTGCACCGTCTCGTCGAACAAGCTGAACTGCCCATCGTTGACCGCTTTGTGGCTCATTGCGTGGCGGCGCCTTCCCGGCGTTGCTGAACGCCCAGCGCGGCGGAGAGACGATGCAGCTGGTCGTGGTTACACCACTCGTAGAAATCCGGCGCCTGCTCACCGAACATCTGCTTCGCGATGCCATCAGCGTAGGTGTCTGGCTTGCGATCGAGGCTGATGAGCTGCGCGCGGATCCGGCGGATGAGCTTCAGCTTGTCTGCTGGCGGTACCGGGCGCCGTGGCCGCTTGCCGCCGGGCTTCGCGATGGTCTTGAAGCCGATCTTCTTGAGGTACTCCAGCACGTTGGCGCGGCCAACGTGATCGAGATCTTTGGAGCTGCGGACGCGGCCCTGTGTCCACAGCATGTCGCGATAGTCCTCGTCGCTCATGGCGAGCTGCTTCTTGGCCAGGTGGATTTTGGCCAGGTCGGAGTTGCGATGGTCGCGGGCTAGCTTGCTCATTCGCCAGGCCTCCGCTCCACGACGATGTGTTCGCCCGACGAGTCCTTCGCCAGCGCCACGTACCCGCGCCGCTGGAGCCATTCGAAGGCCTCAACGAGGTACTCATCGGCCTCGGTAAGGGAGTGAACCTCGACAGCATTGGCGTTGGTGAGTCCCAAGACCAGGTCGTGACCGTCTTGGTCCACGCAACTGACCTGCAGCACATCGAACATCGCGTCATCTGCGATCTGCAGGGCGCGATGGAGCAATGCGACATCGTCGTCGGTTGTGCCCTTGGATGTCCGTGCTGCTGATGCCGACGCGTAGAGAGCGCGGCATTCGTAGGTGTCAGGGAACTGGGCCTTTGCTTCACGGCAGGCGACCTCCGTCGACTCTTTCCAGTCGGTCCAGCGGCCACCTTCGATGGCCCAACGACCTTGCCACGCATCGGGTGGCAACGGATGCAAAACACAAGGTTCGGTGCTGATGAATTCAGGAGGGTTCATGGCTCGATCAGGTGAGTGAAAAGGCTGCGCTGGCCGATCCCTTCGATGGCCTCGGTGCGGCAGCGCGGGCAGAGGTGGCTATCGGGGCCGACCTGGGTTGCATGACGTGGGCACAGCGGGCGATCGCAGGTGCCGTGCGCGTCTTGACGAGGGCCATCACAGAGAAACTCGCTGGGGTAGGCACATAGCACCAGTTGCCCATCGAGCAGCAGTTGCTCGCTGCATGGCGCCGGCAGCTTGGCGCCTCTCATGTGGATCACGCCGCCCCCTGGGATTCGATAGAAGGGCATCACGCGGTCCCCCTGCTACATTGGCGACCCACTCTGAAGGAGCCCGCATGAACATCCAAGGATTGAACGCAGCGATACCTACCAGCGATCAGCTTCACGGGCTGAATCCGGCACAACGAAAGAAGAGCGTCGAAGACGCGATCGAGGTGGTTCTGAACGCAATCGAGCAGGAGAGGCATGCCCCAGATCTGTGGGAAACCGAGTTCTTGCTCCTGGCAATGGCAGCAGTTCTTCGAGGGCAGCATTGGCTCGCGGCCACGAACATTGCGAAAGCCCTCGCCTTGGCCGAAGAGCGCAGCCCAGAGGCCAAGATGGAAACTGCCGAACCTTGGCCAATGCACCGAATGCATGCGACTCTGCAGGCCGTGCGAGCGGCTCCGTTTCAGTAAGCCGCCATGTCCAAGCCCTCTCGCACTGCCGCGCAACTGCAGCAGATGTTGATTGAGCGGATTGAGGCGATCCCCGACCTTCGAGGGCTGCTCACCGATGTGCATCGTGGGGGCGTTGTCGGTACCGGAGGCGATGGTGAAGGCGGTCCGACCTGGACGGTGCCGATACTGACCGACCGCAGCGCTCATCGGCGCGACATCGCGCGGATCATTCGAACGCTGCAGGGACAGTTCGACCTCGAAGACTGACGCGGGCGATACTGCATCCATCGAACACTGGAGGCAGAGATGGCTTACGAGATCGGACAGACCTGCATGCTGATCAACATCGGCTTGTCGAGGAGCGAATGTGCATCGTGGGTGCAAGCCTGGGGCGCCATCACAGCTCTGGCTGTCGCCGGGGGCATCGCGGTGGCACAGATCAGAGCGACGCGCAAGCACGCAGCCGAGGTGGAGCGAGACAAGCAACGAGCGCTGATCGAGGTGATCGCCACCCTCGCACGGCTGCTCATGTTGGAGATCGAGTCCCGAACCGCGCTCGTGACTGCGGAGACCGACGAGCAGACCCGCAGATCGTTGTTCTTGGCCAAGGAGCCATTTGGCGACGTATACGACGCGGCGAAGGCGATGCCGATCCATGAACTGCCCGACGTCGAAATAGTCCAGCTCGCCTTCGGTCTGCGACGGCTCACGGCTTTGGCAATCAATGTGTTCGAGCGCCTCGTTGCCGAGTACGACACGCAAACAGGCATCTTCCTTAGAGCTGGGAAGCCGTTCTCCGCAGTCGTCATGGGCCTTGAGGGACTTGTCGAAAGTTGCAAGCAGGCGTCGATGGCCCGAGAGGCACGCTAGTTTGTTGTCCATCAGGAGTCTCCAGATGGCGAGTCGTCAAGCATCTCGGTCGCCACTGTTTCGCAGCGATCGGCCAACTCTTCCAGCGCGCTGAGGTTGAACTGGTCGAGGCCATCCCACTGGGCAGCCATCGAGAGAAGTTTCTTGCGTAGCGCGCGCAGACTGCGGATCTGACCCGCAGCCAGTTGCCGATTGGTGGGGGCTCTCATGTCGTGGCCTTTCGCTGCGCAACGCGCAGCAGTCGGTGATAGGAGCCTGGGCCAGCCTGGTGCCCCGCGCCGAACTCGCTACGGGCAATGCCGTCGATGGCGTCAACGCAGGCCTGCAGATAGACGAGGTCACTGAGAAAGCCGAAGTTGGCCCGGCCCGCTCGGTAGCGCGCGTTGATGGTCTGCTGCGTGGCCACGGGCACCATGCGCCAGTGATTCGGGCACAGAAAGCGGCCCGACTGCACGGTGGCGCCGCACTTGAAAGCGTCACAGAAGCGATTCATGGTGTGTACGGAAGTCCGATGACTTCGAAGTGGTTGTGATCGGAGTGGTCCTTGCCGGCCGGGTGGCGCTCGCGCCAGCGCTCCAGCTTCTTCCACCACGCTTCATGCTCTGCGTCGTTCTCGGGTGTGTCGACGCACTCGGCTGGTGCTGGCGGGCGCCTGGCGCTGTAGGTTTCGAGCTTGTCCTTGAATGCCGCTGCGGCGCCCGCTTCGGCAAAGCCACGCAGCGGTCTGTCGCCTTCGTAGTCGGTGCAGGCCATCACGACGTGGATCTGGCGTTTCATCGTCACCCCTCCTCGCTTTCGAGCGGGACGTCTTCCCACCACGGCTCTCCGCCAGATGGCGAGCGCCAGAGCTGCTGCAATACGCGGATGCGGTTGTGCGCTGGATCCACGCCGAACCCAGGAGGGTTCATCGAAGGGCGTACAACGAAGCGCAGAAATCCTTGCGCCACCTTGGCCGAGCTGACCGCCGCGTGCTTCGTCGTGAACTTCCAGGTCCGTGGCGTGGCGCCTGGCTCAAGTTCAAGCGACTCAGCGATTTGCCGGCGTTCAATCACATGGGCTGCAATGACAAGGCGAGCAAAACCGACGAAGTCGAATGCATGGCCAGGCTTGGGCTGCATGCACTCAACCAACTCCAGAATCTGGGCGTCTTTCATTGCCTACCCCAGCACCAGCGGCCCGAGCCACCAGTTCCACAAGCCAATGAGGCTCGAGCCCAGAAAGAACAGCTGCTGCACGAGCAGCCAGCGATGCCGCAAGGTCGCGCTGAAGGCGATCCAGCCAAGGTTGCTGACCAGGAACGCACCGAAGCCCCAGGCTGGATGGAACTGCGTGGCAAGCAGCCATGCGCCTGCGATGCCAAACAGGGAGCCGAGGATCTCCGAAGGTGTTGTCGGGCCGGGCCTGCGCGCCGTGTTCGCCCGGAACTTCCAGGCGGCCCATGCAGCCATCTTCGAGCGGCCGTCGCCGGCCTTCTCCCAGTAGCCCTCGAAGGCCGCGTGTTCGTCGCCGTGCGCCGGCGTGCCCTTTCGGAACACGGAGCGCATGTCCACTGGCTGCCAGCCGCAGAGCCACGCCACGCCAGCGAACACGGCGAAGGCGACGACGAACCAGAACAAGGCAATGACGGTGCTATCCATGCTGCACCGCCTTCCAGCCCTTGCCGGGCGTCCACTCGGTCATCACGTCGGCATCCTGGCCGGTGAAGGCGGGATCCTCTCGCACGATCCGGAAGCGCGAACGATCGCCGAAGCTGTTCCGGCCGAGCGTGGCCGCCGCGTCCATCACCTCCATCGACTGGAAGTCGTTGTCGGCGTCGAAGCGAACCACGTCCTTCCAGGTGGTCGAGAAGATGTTGACCTGCAGCTTCGCGGGCTTCTTGCGATCAGCGGTGGCCATCGTTGCCCCCAGTGCGCAGAAGGATGCTGCCCATTGCGACGTGCTGCGCGTCGGCCTCGCTCGTATCCAGCGACGGCAGATCGAGATCCAGCCCTTCACCGCAGCCGGACGTGTCGAGCTTGATCGCCTGAAACCAGTTCGCCAGCGACGCCGCCGAGCTGACGGTATGGTGCAGGGCCTTTTCCTTGTCACCAGTGATGACGGCGCGCAGGCACTTGCCCGCCAGCTTGCCGAGCAGCCAGTGCCAGTTCTCCGCGCTTTTCTGGCGGTCGTGCGCCTCGCCGAAGCGATAGCGCTGATGCGCTGCTTCATACTGCACCGCAGAGAGAAACTCTTCGGTGTGCGGGTTGTTGATCAATCCGCGCAGGTACGCGATCTCGGCGGCGGCTCGCTGCATCAGATCGCCGGGGACGGGGTAGAAGCCGTCCTGCAGTATCTGCAGCTCGGCGTCTGTCAACTTGGACATGGAAGGCCTTTCAAGAAAGGCCCCGGCACCCGAGGGTGCCGGGGAGAAGACCAAGCGGCCGGTGGTCGGCTCAACCTGATCAAGGAGGGAGACGGAATCAGCCATGAGTGAGCTTCAGTGGCTCGCGCCCTATGGCCAGTGGCGCTGGTGATGCGGTGGGCGGCTTCGGCATGCGCACCTGGCCGGCCTTGATGGCGCAGTACTCGACGTCGACTTCGCCCTGGATCTCGAAGACGCGATCGACGGCGGCGTCATAGCGCAGGTGGCCATCCACGGCACCGCGCAGCAACGCGGCGACCTTGAGGCCCGCATCTGCGGGCAGTAGGATCTGAACGAAGCCCACGGTCAGGCAGCACATTGCCTGGTTGGACTTGCTGGCGGCACGGGTGGCCATTACGCGACCTCCTCCCCGTGGATCCGCCACATGGATGCCCCCGCCTCCAGGCGGGCCAGTTCTTCGACGCGAAGGAAGCCCTCGCCGAAGATCTTCTCGCCCAGTCGCTTCGCAGCTTCTTGAGCACTGTGCGTGCAGCTGCAGCGCCGCCCGCGCACAGTACCGGTGACATAGGCGCCAGAGAGATCGCGCACCTTCACATCGATGGCAACGGTTGCGGCGGCCATCACTCGGTCCTCCAGATGCGCAACGTGTTGCCATCGATCCGGCGGATCGTGAATTTCTTCTGAGTGCTCTTCGCGTACTCGCTGACGCATTTCTGGAGCGACGCACGCACCGAGTAAGGCAGCTCGGCACTGTCTTGGCGGTCCATGCGATCGAGTAGCGCAGCCCACTTCGTGCGACCGTTGCCGGCGTGCGCTGGAATCGGAACGTCGCAGTCGATCTGGATCGCTGACGCATCGATGTAGGTGCGAGGCCTGCGCGTTGCAGCGCCGCCCGTCAGGGCTGCACCCACCGGACCGAGTGCGGGATGGACGCTGGGCCTTGCCTTGATCTTCGGGTGGCCAGCGCCGAGCCGGTACACCATCTCATCCTCGTCCTCGTGTTCGGCACGCACCAAGGCGCCGGAATCGACCGCCGGTGTCAGCTGGACAGGCAGACCGCGCACGGGCACACCGAACTTGACACTGATGTCATCGACGGTGAGCGTCTCGTCCGGGTTGGTGGTCAGGAACTCGATCACCTTCCAGGGCAGCGTGCCCTTCATGGGGGTGTAGACGGTGCTCATACAGCCGCCACGTCCAGGCTGATGGGGAAGTAGTCGCCCGAGTGCGGGTCGCGCTCGTAGAAGCGGATGTAGGGCTTCGTGCTGGCGACCTGCATGCTGTCGCCGATGGCTTTCATGGCCAACTGCCACTTTTCATCGTCGATGTCGTGGCGGCGCAGGCCGAGCACGCGGCCAGTGCTGATCTTGCCCTGCTGGTCGACCTGGAACGCGTCATTCACCAGCACCTTGAGGTTGACGTTGCTGCTCTTGCTCCAGCTCTGGATGCATTCGTCGATCAGGGCTTTCGCCGCCTGCAGGCGCTCGTCGAAGGTGATCGACTCCTGCATCTGACGCACGATCTTGTAGCGGCCGTCGAAAGTCACCAACGTGACGTTGCCCTTCTTGCCGCCATGCTTCACTTCATAGGCAGCAAGGCTGCGCTCGACGAAGTCGTTGACGGCCTGCATTGCAGCGACCTTGAACGCCACCAGGCGCGAACTCTCGACCTTGGCCTGCTCGACGAGCTGGGTCACCACGCGATGGCGGTCCTTGTCGATCTCTTTGATCTTGCTGGTCGGGATCAGGGCGCCGTTGGCGTCTTCCCAATAGCCGGGGTGAATGGATCTTTCGTTCATGAGGTTCTCCGGATGAAAAATTGGTCAGGTGGGAAGACGAAGCTGCCCGCGCAGATCGGGCAGTGAGACGCCCTGCATGGCACTGATCTGCACGAGAGTGGTCATCGCGCGGTCGTAGAGAAAAACGCATGTCTCGATCAGCTCCTCCGCGCTCTCGGCCATGAAGTAGCCGGCGGCGGGCGTGGCGCAGATGTGAAGGCCCTGCTTGCGCAGCTCGACCACGATGTCGCGCACCTGGCGCTGGAACATGTCGGGGTTCGCGAGCTGCCCCGTGATGCGCTGTACCAGCTCACGAACGTGGATTCCGTTCGCCTTGCCGATGTGGTGCTGTAGCTCGGCCAGCACCTGGGCGGAGGTGATCTGCATCATGGTGATGCCTTCAGTGGACCGTCGCGCCAGGTGTGGTGCTGGTCGCGGCCGTCGTGAGCATCTGGGATGCCTGGAGAGCAGCTTGGGCACTGACGCCTGTGGATTCGGGGTACTGGCGCGCGATGCGTGTGAACAGGTTCAGCAGCGCAGTCAGCAGCACGTAGATCGGAGTGCCTTCAAGTTGCACTTCCAACTGATCCATCAGCGCGTTTGAAGCCGCCATGAAGTCAGGAATCGAGCTGGCGACCGGTCTGGCGCTTTCGGATGCATCCTTCGCCCCGGCGGGCTTCTCGATCTGCTGCACGGTCGCGACCACGTGCTGCATGGCCTTCGAGGCGGTCTTGAGGCGATTGGTCTTGAGCGCCAAGTTGACGTAGGCACCGAGCAGCGCGTTGAGCGCGATGTCGGCATCGGTCGATTCGACCGCGTTCATGAGCTGCTGAAGCAACGCGCCTATCTCGTCGACACGCTTGCTGGGGACCGCGTCCAAGCGATCGGTGATAACGACGGTCTTCATTGCGGGGATTCCTCCTGGCGGCTGGGGACGGCGTGGAATTGCTCGGGCATCGGGGCGCGGTAGGCAACGCGTCGGCCTCCGATGAGGCTCGGGATCTGCGTGTGGGCGGCGGCGCCGGCGCGCGCTGGCGCAGACATGGCGGGCCGATAGACCGCACCGAACATCACATCGATGTGCCGTGGCGCCGCAACCGTGGTGGGTGGCTGAAACTCGGGGACCTGTGCGACGCTCTCCACCGGCTCGGTGCCGACGAACCACACCACCTCGCCGGCTTGGTTCGTCCGCTTGCAGACGTACCCTTGCGCGCGCAGTTGGCCGAGATGGTCGGGAAGCCAGTTCCTGTGTGCGCCAGGCACGCTGTCGGCGGTGATGCGCCAGGTCGAGAACCGGTGCACGCCGGCCGCCAGTTGCTCCTGTGTGCACTCGCCATGCATCTGCAGGTACTGCAGGATGGCGCGCTGGGTCGGGCTGGTCAGGTGCGGCCGGCGGGTGTTGGATGCGACGGTGCTCATGCCCAGCTCCAGATCGCAGAGGCGGCGACACGCAGCCAGGTCAGGATGACGGAGGCATCGCCTGCGCCACGTACATCCAGCACGATCACGAGGGCAGCGAGCACCATGATCGCGATGAACAGCGGATCCGACAGCTCGTCGTAGCCGGGGTTGTCCTGCCGGAAGCGTTTGGCCAGGGCGCGCTCGGTGCGACGGATCTCGGCGCGTGCAGCGCGCAGACGCCGTGCGCTGCGCGCGTCGGCAAACAGGCGGCTCATGAGGTTCATACGGGTCTCCATGCGGTTGCGGCCGAGCCTCGGCCTACGAAGAAGCGGTAGTCGTTGGCCGCGTCCTGGACTGCGTCATGACGCGGCACGCCGTGGCAGCGCATCAACCTGCGTGCACGGCGCCGGATCCAGGGCAGCAAAGGACGGTCGTAACGTGAAGCCATCACTTGCCTCCCTTGAAGTTGCTGGGGTTGTTGGGGCAGCTCTTGCAGGCGCGCCAGATCTGCACTCGCATCGGGTTGGCGGTGTGAAACGGCTTCTCGCGCTCGTCCTGGCAGATCCGCGCGGTGATGGAACCCAGCACCGGGCACTCCACCACTGCGTTGAGCAGCTCGCCACGGATGCGCTCGGCCAGGCGCTCGACGTTGCCGATGTAGCGGCCCTTGAGGGCGCCACTGACGGCCGCATCGCTCACGCCCAGCCGCCGAGCCGCTGCCGCCTGGGTGGTCGCGCCGCAGAGCTTCTGCAAGGCTTCCAGCGCATCGGCGGGCAGTGGCTTGGCCGCAGGCGTCTTACTCGATGCCATCGCACACCTCCTGAGCCGTCTCAAGGTTGGAGAACTCGCCCGTGTTCCGATCGAAGACAACCTTGCGGCGCGTGATGGCGGGCGCTTGTGCGCCGGTGTCGCGTATCAATCGGTATTGCGCTGGCACCTTCGGCTTGGAGGGGCGGGTCGTCCGGAAGTAGCCTGCTCGGCTGAGCGCGTTGACATAGGCCTTTGCCGACTGCTGGCTGACCTGGCATTCCCCGACGCTCGCGGCTCGCTGTATGTCGAGATAGTCGAACTGGCGCAGCACTTTCATCGCTCGCCACATCGCCAACGTGGCCACGCCCTGTTCAACCTTGCCGCCTTCGCCCGTCACGCGCGGGGCCTCGAACGAGTCCTTGATCACGCGATAGGTGAACTCTTGAAACAGCGCTGCGGACCCCGCATCGCGCTCTTCGGCTGCCAGGTAGCCAGCCTTCGCGAGCCACTGGACGTATGTCTTGCAGGTCCACAGGTTGACGACCGGCGAGGTCTTGTCCTGCAGTTCCATCACGGTGAAGCTGCGAAGCTTGCGCATGGTCTGCCACAGCCGCTGGCGCGGGGTGAGCATGCCCACCAGCTCGTGCTGGATCGGCTTGCGTGCCATCAGGCGAGCCTCCGGCCCGGCGCGGTGCCGGTGTACAGATCCACTTGGGCATCCGCCGGTGCAACCTTGGTGCCTTGGCGATCACACCAGCGCTTGATGTTCTCCAGGTTGACCACGACGCGCCGCGTGATGCCGTTGGTCTCATTGAGCACGCGCTTTTTGAGTTCAGGCGCGATCTCGATGTCGCCGACGTACTGTTTCGCGAGGTGATCGAAGTCGGCCGGCGTGCAGCGCACGGCCGGTTGCCACACCAGCACGCGGTTGTCGAAGCGCTCGTGCTTCTTGAGCTTGGCGGGCAGATGCTCTTCGCCGATCAGCAGCACGGCCGCCCCCGAGGCGTCATGCAGATCGCGAATGAATTCCAGTGTGCGGCTGTCGACGATGTAGTCGACCTCGTCCACGATCAGCGGCCGGTTGCTGGCCACCAGCACCTGCACGATCTCGTCGAAGATGGCTGGGACGTTGCCGCGCGCCTGGATGCCAATCGACTTGCAGATCAGTTCGGCGAAGCTCTTCTTGGTCTCAATGCTGCGGCAGCACACATAGATTCCGTTGAAACCGGCAGGGTGGCTCGCGTAGCTAGCGCCGAAGCTCTTGCCAAGGCCGCTGGGGCCGTAGAAGGTGCCGATGCCCGGCAGGCCCGCAGAGCGCTCCGTCAGCGCTTCCATCGTGGTGTGGATGAGGCCGATGTTGCTGGTCGGCGCGACCGAGCCGCCCGCTGTTGCCAATTTTTTTGTCATACTCCGTTCCTTCACTTCAAGTGATTGCCCGGTTCGGCCTGCCAGCCTTGCCGGGCGTTTTTTTGCCCGCCGCCTGATCGCTCAGCCAGCCAGCACCTGTTCGGGGGTCAGCCCAAACGTCTCGAAAAAGCGCCGTTGCGATGCCCACTCGGCACCATTCACGTAGCCTTCAAACCAGTTCTTTTCTTCGGGGGTGAGCGCCTCGCCGCGCTGCGCGCGCGCCTCCAGCAGCAGCCACCGCGCATAGCGCTCCTGGGGCGTGGTCTGCAGGGGCTTCACCTCGGCCGGCTTGACCATTCGCTCGGCCAGCGCCACCTGTGCGGCGGTGATCTGCGCATCGCTGACCACGGGCGCATCTGCGGCGGTGATCGATTCGATGGTCGGGCTGGTGTGCTCCATCGGCGCGCGATGGATGGGCACCACGTTGGCGGAGGCTTCAATGGCCGCGTCGGTGTTGCGGCGGTTGATGGCCGCGATGGCGGCGTTCGTATCGAATTCGCTCGTGAGCGCCTTGAGCTGCTTCTTGGACGCGCGCAGCACCTTGAGCTGGTGCGACTTGCGCTCAGCCGCGACCTCGGCGCTGTTGATGCCCAGGCGGGCGTAATCGAGGGCCTCGCAGACAAAGATGCCGTCGAGATCGAACACCCAGCAGCGGCCGATGTTCGTGTCGTCAATCTTGACCTGGACGGTCTGCCCCTCCATGCCACCGAGCAGCGCGTGGTTGTAGAAGCCGCCTCGGCCGATCCGAAGTCCCTTCTTGCCGACGCGGGCTGTGCCGTTGTGCGCGCTGGGTGCTAGCAGTACGTCGAGCGCACGTTCGCCGATCGACTTGATCTGGAAGCCCGTCGCCATCTGGCGAGGCGTGCGGTCGGCGAGGTAGCTGCGTGGCTTGTCGAGAAGGCGATTGCAGTAGGCGTCGATCTCGCCCTGCAGTTGCTCGGGCGACAGCCTCATTTCCGCCGTGAAGGATTCGTCCTTCATGATCCGCTCGGCAAAGCCCTTGCGGGCCTCGATGCCCTTACGCTCGGCGACGCTGTGGCCGACGTACCCGCCCAAGGTCTCGTACAACTGGTGCATCAGCGAGCCGATGGCACGCTCGATGTGCGGCTTCTCGTGTGGGGAGAACTTGTGGCACAGCGAGTGCTTGATGTTCAAGCCCAACAGCCCCGATTCGAGAACTTCGGCGACGTAGTCGGCACCGTTGTCGGTCTTGATCTCCTCGGGTACGCCCCATGCCAGGATCGCTAGCCTGATCAGGCTCATGATCGCGTTGGCGCGGCTAGTGCGCGTGACGATGAACAGGCGGCGGCGCGTGAAGACGTCGATCACGCCGACCACATGGTGGCGCCGGCCATCGGTGAGCATCACGTCGCCCACCGTGCTGTCCATTTCCCACTTCTGATTGGGTGCGGTGATGCCCTCGCTGTAGCTGCCAGCGGCACTCATGTACTTGTTGCGCCAGCCATCCGGGTTGACGACGGCTTCGAGCAGTTGGGCGTTCTGCGACTTCCAGTACCCCAGCGCGCGGCGGAATGAGCGCACGGTGGGGAGATTGGGGAACTGGGTTTCCAGCGCGTCGTAGAGGCTTTGAGCCGAGAGGTGCGGCTTGTCGATCAGGAGAGCGAGCATCGCGTTGCCAACCTCGCCGGCCAATGCGGCGTACTGGCCCTTGCGGTGGTGCTCGCGCGGCGTGATGGCCGCCAGTCCCTTTTCTTGCACGCCGAGGTGCCAGGCACGCAGGCTGCTGAAGGTGATGCGGGGGAAGGCTTCGCGCAGAGAGGCGTCAGCCGGGATATCGATCGAGCACAGGCCACCGCTCCAGGCATGGCAGAACGCCTTGAGCGCAGGCGTCAGCGGACCACCGTAGGCCTGCCAGAACCGCTGAAAAAGCACGAGGACGCGCGCGATCGCGTCCTGGCGATCCTTGCGCCAGCCTGTGACCAGCGCCGGCCCACGGGAAGCTGATGCGCGGGCTTGGGTCGCGGTTTGCGTGGAGGCCATCTGGCCTTCATTCGCGGCTGAGCAACGTGCGGCCCATGCGAGCCGGGCCGCTGGAGGCAATGCCTCGACTGCATATTCAAGGCCGCCGCCTCGACCGGGGCGGGGACGGCTCGGGAGTCCAAGGCGCGCTGCTGCTGCCCTGGCTCGAAATTCGGATGAGGGGAAGCCGGGCAGCCCGGCCAGATCGGATGCTGTTGCGTATGCAGTCACGCAGCCCTCCGACGAATCTCACGAAGCGCGCGCTTGTTGCGCGTCAGCTTTTTCGCGTGTTCTCGCGAGACGCCAGGCGCGTAGCGGGACGGCCAGATCTCTGCCGGCGGCAGCTGTAGCGCACTTGCCACGATCTGCTCGACCGCCCACCACGGGCGAGTCAAAACCCCTTGAATGTGTGTGTAGCCGTGAGCCACACCAATCTTATTGAGTGAAGTACCCCTCTTTCGGAGGGCCGCCACCACGTCGGCGGGGTGCCAATCCTCGGTGACTTCAACCGTTTGTGTGTCCATGATTGGAATCATAAACACAATTGAGTGAATTCAAAAGAGGTCTGCTCAACTTTTTTTGTGACGACCCACTCCGAGGGGTTCCCCTGTTGACCGTATGTATGGATCCACAGTTGACCGGCCAGTCTCGCCAACATCTAATTGTGTTTATGGACACAATTAAGAGTGAAGTAGCCGCGTCTCGTCATGTTCCAGGAGTGGATGCAGACGAGGGCGATGCCATAGAGGGGGTCGACGTCGCCAGCGTGATTGGCGGACGGGTGAAGCTGGCGCGCGGCGCCACAGCTCAGCAAGACCTCGCCGATGCCATCGGAGTCCACAGCAATACGGTCAGCAAGATCGAGAGAGGCAAGGCCGTGCCGGATGCTTCCTTGATTCTCAAAATTGCGAAGGCGACCGACGTCTCCGCAGCGTGGCTACTTCTAGGGTCACCGTTTCCTCAAGGCCGCTTTGAGTCTGGGCACGGCGACGGCACGGAGACACAGATCACGCGAGCATCAGCAGCCGAGTCGGTGCCCATGTCCCTCGTAGCTGTCGAAGTCGGGGACTACATCTATGTTCCGCACTTCGACATCGCGGCAAGTGCGGGCCCGGGCGTCTTCAACGATCTGGAGTTGGTCAAGGCCATGCGCCCGTTCGAGCGGTCCTACATCCGCCACGCACTGGGTATCTCTCACAATGAGCTGGCGCTGGTTGGTGTGCGTGGCCGGTCGATGGAGCCCCTACTGCATCCCAGCGACGTTGCGATGTTGGATCGCAGAGATTGCGATGCCACGACTGAAGGTGTTCATATGGTTCGCCTCGACGGCGCGCTCTTGATCAAGAGCCTTCAACGCTTGCCAGGCCGCACGCTTCGCGTATCGAGCAAAAATCAAGCGGAGTTTCCGCCGTTCGACATCACGGCGGATGATGACGGCGAACGCGACTTTCAGATTCTGGGCCGTCTGCGCTGGGCAGGCATCACACTGAATTGACGAGGGTAGAGATGAAGCTTCATGTCTTGTGCGGGTTGGCACTCGCGGCGCTTGCGATGGTCGCCCACGGCCAGCCACTAGATGTCTCCAAGTTGGAGCAACAACTGTCCTCGCCGGTGCGGGCCCGCCTCACCTTGAGCGAGGCGGCGGCACGCAAAGGGGACTACCAAGCAATGCGAAATTTTGCGTATGTCTGGGCATCTGAAGCCGCTCGGGAGCAGCCGCCCGCTGCGATCGTGGGGTGCGCGTGGTATGCAGTGATCTTGAAGCGTCACGCTGATAAGGCGCACGCTGGCGACGTGTCCAACAAGGATCTGTACTGCGGGCGCCTCACCGCCGATCAAGCACGCCAAGCCGGGGCACTGGTCGTGAGCATTGAGTCGCAGTTGCCGGCGCCTTGACCGAGCAGTAGGCGGAGTGACGGCCGTCACACTGCCTTGATCGCCCCCCGCCCGGCATTCTGCCGGGCATGCTTTCCCTTCAACAGATCGCCGCCTGCACCGGCGCTGCCTTGCAGCGTGCGGAGGCCTTCGTCGTGTACCTCAACGCGGCGATGGTCGCCTATGCCATCAACACGCCCCAGCGCCAGGCCGCGTTCTTGGCCCAGCTCGGCCACGAATCGGCCGGGCTGAGCCGACTGGTCGAGAGCCTCAACTATTCCGCCGAGGCACTGATCGCGAAGTTCTCGCGCGATCGCATCAGCAGACTCGATGCGCTCACCTATGGGCGGACCGCCGCACATCCCGCCGACCAGGTGGAGATCGCCAATCGCATCTACGGCGGCGAGTGGGGGCGAGTCAACCTGGGCAACACCCAGCCTGGCGATGGCTGGCTCTACCGCGCACACGGGCCTGTCGGCACCACTGGCCGAGCCAACTGCATCAAGGTGCGCGATCGCCTGCGCGTGCGCTTTGGCACGCGCGTGCCGAACTTCGAAGACCACCCCGAAAAGCTCTGCGACCCCGAGTGGGGCGCCTACAGCGCAGCCGACTTCTGGGACATGAGGGGCCTCAATGCGCTGGCTGATGCCGGCAACTTCGAGCAGATCACCCGCCGTATCAATGGCGGCCTCAACGGTTACGCCGATCGCCTGAATCGCTGGGCGATCGCCAAAGAAGCCCTCGGCATCGTTTGAACGACCTTCGAAAGGACTGAAATGCTTGGTCGATCCTCCCTCTTTGCGAGTGCGCTCGCGTTCAGCGCGGTCTTCGCGAACCCGATTGCCGTGACTAACCAGGTAGAGCGCGCGGCACCGCCCGCGACCGCACGGCGCGGCCGGGCCATCCTCCCCGTGTTCTCCGGCAACCCTGGCAATCGAAGCTCAGCCAGGCGCGCCGCCTATGGCTGGAGCAATCGCCACGCACAACGCGTAGCGGCGAAGAAGCGCAATGTGGCCCGCCATCGCAAGACAGCCCGGGGGCACGCATGAAACTCATCCCCGAGATCCGCCAGGCCTGGAAGATGGCCAGCATCTGGGCTGCTGTCGCGCTGGCCGCCCTCTCGATGGTGCAGGCCGACGTCCTGCCCCTTCTGCAGCCACTGGTGCCCCAGAACTGGTGGCCGTACATCAGCCTCGCCTTCGCTGTGCTGATCGTGGTCTGCCGGGTGTTGCTGCAGCCCGGTCTGCATGTCGACCAGGAAGACGCTCCGAAATGAACTGGATCCGCCTCGCAGTCCTGGCCGCGATCGCCGCCGCAGTGGTCGCTGCCGGCGTGGCGCTTCGCGCGCATTGGGTCGGCCTGGGCGAAGCCAACGTGCAGGGCCGCTGGGACGCCCAGACGCGCACCGATCTGGAGGCCAGCGCGCAGCTGCAGCGCCAGGCCAACGCGGATCTGTTGATCCGAATGAAGAACTCCGAAAGGAATGCCGATGAACAAGCCCGCCTGGCGGCGCTTCGCGATGCTCGCGATGCTGCTGCCGCTACTGAGCGTGGTCGCCTGCTCGCCACCATTGCAGCCCTCAATCGGCGTCAGCTGCCCGCGTCCTGTGACGCTGCCTGCGTTGCCGCCCTCGCTCGCGAAGCCGCCACCGGCCGAGAGCTTCTCGGAAGCTGCGCAACGCGATATCAGTCAGTGGCAGCAGCAGCTGATCAGCTCCGCGACCAAGTGATCGGCCTGCAGGCCGATGCGGCCAACGTGTGCCGCGCCCCTCAACCAGCAGCCGACATCACCCCATGAAGATTGAACTTGAGCTCTGGCAGTTCATCACCCTAACCACCATGATCCTCGGCGCGTTCTGGGGCATCGCCAAGATGATGCTCGCCCAGTCCGCGAAATCCCTGGACGAGAAGTTCAACGCCATCCACCAGCGCCTCACCACGCAGGACGAGAGCGATCGCCGGTTGGAGCGCGATCTCACGGATCTGCGCGTCGAGCTGCCGCGCGACTACGTGCGGCGCGAGGATTTCACGCGTGTCATCGCTTCGTTCCAGGTCACCGTCGACAACCTGCGACTGACCATCGAACGCATGCTCATCGAAGGGAAGAACCGTGGCTGAAATCATCAACCAGATCCTGCTCGACAAGGCACGGCGCGAAGCCGTGCGCTGGCACCTGCTGCAGATCACCAACGTGTCGCGGCCGCAAGGCCTTTACACAAGCGCCATGCTGCCCATCATCCGCACGGTGTACCCCGATGCCTCCGAACTGGAGGTGCGCCGCCAGCTCGACTATCTGGAAGAGCGCGAGCTGGTGAAGATCAATCGCGATCCGCTGGATCGCTGGTTCGTCGAGTTGACCCGCTGGGGCGTCGACCTGGTTGAGTACACCGTGGACTGCGAGCCTGGCATCGCTCGGCCCCAGAACTATGCGAAGGGCTGATTCATGCCCAAGCGAAGCACCGTCGACGCGCTACCGCGCGAGCTGAAGGAATGGCTTGACGACGAGCTGGTAAAGCGCGGCTTCAGCGACTACGTCGCGCTGGCCATCGACCTCAAGGCCAAGGGCGCCGCGATCTCGAAGAGCTCGCTGCATCGCTACGGCAGCAAGTTCGAAGAGCGCATGGCGCAGTTGAAGGCCAGCACCGAGCAGGCCCGCGCCATCGTGGCCGCCAGCCCGGACAACGAAGGGGCCATGAGCGAGGCGCTGGTGCGTCTCACCCAGGAGAAGATGTTCGCCATCCTGATGGATCTGGAGATCGACCCCAAGAAAATCGACCTCACCAAGTTCTCGCGCTCCGTCGCCGACATGACGCGCAGCGCCGTCAGCCAGAAGCGCTGGGCGGCGGAGGCTCGGGCGGAGGCCCGGCGCGAGCTGCTGGAAGAGCAGCGCGCGAAACTCGAAGCCATGCCGAACAAGGGCGGCGTGACGCCTGACACCAAGGCTGCCATCCGCGAGGCGCTGGGCATCGTTTGAGCATGAGCACACTCAAGGGCCGCGCCAAGTGCATCCCGAAGGATCGGGACGCCATCTTCCTTCCCTTTCAGTCGAAGTGGATCAAGGACGAATCGCGCATCAAGCTGATGGAGAAGTCGCGCCAGATCGGCATCAGCTGGTCGACGGCGTATGGCGCCGACGAGCGCGCAGCGGCACAGGGCGCCCGGCATGATGAATGGGTGAGCAGCCGCGACGACATCCAGGCGCGCCTGTTCATCGAGGATTGCAAGCTGTGGGCCACAGTGATGAACCGCGCGGCCAAGGATCTGGGCGAGGTGGTGCTCGACGCTGAGAAGCGCATCAGCGCCTACGTGCTGCAGTTCGCCAGCGGTCGGCGCATCCACAGCATGTCCAGCAACCCGGACGCCCAGGCCGGCAAGCGCGGCAGCCGCATCCTGGACGAGTTCGCGCTGCACGCCGACCAGCGCAAGCTCTGGGCGATCGCCTATCCCGGTATCACCTGGGGTGGCAGCATGGAGCTGGTGAGCACGCACCGCGGCTCGCACAGCTTCTTCAACCAGCTGGTGCGCGAGGCCCGCCACGGCGGCAACCCCAAGCGCATCAGCCTGCACCGCGTCACGCTGCAGGATGCCCTGGAACAGGGTTTCTTGTTCAAGCTGCAGCAGGCGCTGCCCAAAGACGCCGAGCAGCAGAGCATGAACGAGGCCGAGTACT
Source organism: Variovorax sp. 679 (assembly GCF_003952185.1). Taxonomy (GTDB): domain Bacteria; phylum Pseudomonadota; class Gammaproteobacteria; order Burkholderiales; family Burkholderiaceae_C; genus Variovorax. The sequence goes on from NZ_RXFS01000010.1 coordinate 249,536, forward strand.
TCGACTTCGTGAAGAACGGTGCAGCCGACGAAGAGTCGTTCGACCAGGAATACCAATGCATCCCAGCTGACGACGATGCCAAGTTCCTGGAATATGGCCTCATCACCGCATGCGAATACGCTGGTGGCGTGGATTGGAAACGGGGTCTCGAAGGCCCCTTCGTCGGTCCGCTGTACGCCGGCGTGGACATCGGTCGCAAGAAAGACCTGACGGTGCTGTGGGTGGTCGAGCAGCTCGGGGATGTGCTCTACACCCGCCACATCGAGACGATGGAGAAGATGCGCAAGAGCGACCAGGAGAAGATCCTGTGGCCGTGGTTCGAGATCTGCAAGCGGGTATGCATCGACCAGACCGGTCTGGGTATCGGCTGGGTCGATGACGCACAGGACAGGTTCGGCACCTCGCGCATCGAGGGTGTCAGCTTCACCGGCCAGGTCAAGGAAGCGCTGGCCTACCCGCTGAAGGGGGCGATGGAGGACCGGAAGCTCCGGATCCCCGAAGACCCAAAGATCCGCGCCGACCTGCGCAAGGTCCAGAAGGTGACCACGCCCGCCGGCAACATCCGCTTCGTGGCCGAGAGCACGCCTGACGGGCACGCCGACCGGTTCTGGGCGCTGGCCCTGGCCCAGCACGCCACGGAAACGGCGGCTGGGCCAGTCAACGTGGCCAGCCGGCCGGCGTCGTCTTCCGGATCGGTCAACAACCAGCTCAAGGGGTACCTGTCATGACCGATTTCCGGCCAGCCCCAAATCGGTGCCTCGGCGCCCCTGACGCACCCATCCCCCCAGAAAAATCTTTGAAAGCGCACTTAAGGCGCCAAAACGCGCCGGCGGGGCACTTTTGGACCGGAGGAAGCCTATGAATTCCGGATTGTGGATTTCCCCGACCGAGTTCCGGTCGTTTGCCGACAAGGATCCGCAGACCGCCAGCGGCCTGTCCGGCCAGATCGCGACTCGCCTGGCGGCTGGCGATCTGTCCGGCTTCATGGGCCTGTTGCCGAACCCCGACCCGATCTTGAAGGCGATGGGCCAGGATCAGCATGTCTACCGCAACCTGTTGGTCGACCCGTTGATCAAGGGTATCCGCCGCCGCCGGTCCTCGGCGGTGCTGGCAATGGAGCGTGGGTTCGACAAGGAGCGTTCGAACACGCCCGCGCGGGTGCTCAAAGCCTGCAACACCTTGATCGCCAAGCTCAACGTCCAGCAGCTGGTGCGCGACCTCAATGACGGTGCCTTCTTCGGTTACCGCGTTGGCGAGGTGATGTGGCGCCAGGCCGATGGCCTGCTGATGCCTGACCTGATCTGCAAGCCGGGCGAATGGTTCGGCTTCGACGCCACGGATGCATCGCTGCGCTTCAAGCCGAGATCCAACATTGCGGGCATTCCCGTGGACCCGCGCAAGTTCATCGTGGTCGGCAAGATGCGCAGCTGGGAGAACCCTTTCGGCGAAGCCGACCTGGCTGCATGCTTCTGGCCCGTTGCCTTCAAGCGCGGAGGCCTGAAGTTCTGGGTGGCCTTCACTGAGAAGTACGGCATGCCGTGGGCTGTGGGCAAGCTGCCGCGCCAGGCCAAGGAGACGGAGGTCAACGATCTCGCGGAGAAGCTTGCACGCATGGTGCGCGACGCGGTGGCCGTCATTCCCGATGACGCCAGCGTCGAGCTGCTGCAGACCGGCAGCACCGCCAGCGCCGAGATGTACAAGGAGCTGCTGATGTTCTGCCGAAGCGAGATCAGCATCGCGCTGCTCGGCAACAACCAGTCAGTCGAGATGCAGAGCAACAAGGCCAGCGCCGAGGCCGCAGCCGGCATCGAGGAGCACCTGCGCGACGACGACGCGGAAATGGTTGGTGATGGCCTCAACCAGCTCGTGCGCCTTTTCTGCGAGGTCAACTTCCCGGGCGCCGAGCCGCCGGTGTATTGCTTCTGGGAACAGGAAGAGGTCGACGATGTGCTGGCCGGCCGCGACGAGAAACTGCGGCGTGCGGGCGCCAATCTCACCCCCAAGTATTTCGAGCGCGTCTACAACCTGCAGCCTGGCGATCTAGCCGCACCTGCCAGCACCGGCGGCGGCCCGCCCGCCGATGGCGACTCAGCCAGCTTTGCAGACCTGGCCAGCACCAGCCCGACTGGCGGCATGCCCGTCGACCAGGCCGTGGTCGACGCGGCGATCGAGCAACTGCCGGCGGACGCCATCACCTCCGCCGTGCGCAAGATGCTGGCTCCCGCCCTGCGTGCGATCGAGGCGGCTCGCACGCCCGAGGAGGTGCGCCAGGCGCTTGAGGCGGCGTGGCCCGAAATGGACGCCACCGACCTGCAGGAGCTGATGACGCAGGCGTTCTTCGTGTCCGATCTGATCGGCCGCGACTCGGTTCAAGGAGAGGCCCAATGAAACTCTCGGTGATCGACCAACCTTGGTTTCCGGTCGGTGCGCCTTGGGGCGATGGCACCTGGATCAACGCTGGGTGCGAGGATCCGGCCGGCGGAGAGTTCGTGGTTGACCTGGTCTCGCCGCTCAGCGACAACGACCGCGATCGCGATCAAGCAGCCGAGATCGCGGGCCACATCTGCAAGGTTCACAACACGGATCTGGCGCGCCGTGTGGTGGAGCGCAAGCTGGGAGTGCGCGATTGACCATCTCTGCGGCAGATGCCAGTTTCGCAATAGGCCTGCCTCCCGAGAAGGCGATCGCGCACCTGCAGGCCAAGCAGGCCCAGGTGACCGGGCCGTGGACTGAGTGGCTGGACGGACAGCATGCGCGCGGCTTCACGGCCGCGAACGTCGCGAAGCTGGACGTGCTCCAGGACATGCAGGACTCGCTGACCAAGGCGCTCAAGAATGGGCAGACGCTGCAGCAGTGGAAAGACGGCCTGGTGCCCGAGCTGCAGCGCAAGGGCTGGTGGGGGCGCTCGGGCACCACGGCCGAGCTGCAGGCGGCCGGCCGCGTCGACGCCGAGGGCGTCATCGCCAAGGGCCTGACGCCCACGCGCCTTAAAACCATCTTTCAGACCAACATGCAGAGCGCCTACATGGCCGGGCGCTATGCCGACATGATCGAGGAGGCCGAGGAGCGGCCGTACTGGCAGTACGTGGCCATCCTCGACGCGAAGACGCGGCCGGCGCACCGCGCCATGAACGGCAAGATCTTCCGGTACGACGATCCGGGCTGGAAGACCTTTTATCCGCCGTGCGGCTTCAACTGCCGCTGCCGCGTGCGCAACTTCTCGAAGACCGACATCACCCGACGCAAGCTGCAGGTCGACAGCACCGAGGGCAAGCTGCAGGAGGTCCAGGTGCCACTGCGCTCGGGCGGCAGCGCGAACGTCACGCGCTACAGCGACAAGTCGTTGCCTGGCGGAAAGTTCCAGCCGGATGCAGGTTTCAGCAACAGCCCGGGCGCCGCGACCTGGCAGCCCTCACTGGCCGCGAACGACGTGCAGCTCTCGAAGCGCTACGTCGAGACCGCCGTGCAGGGGCCGGCCTTCGAACGCTTCGTCCAGGCGAAGGCACCGGAAGGCAGCTTCCCAGTCGGGATCGCGGCGCCCGCGCGCCAGGCCGAGCTGGACTTCGACGGTGCGGTGGTCACGCTGGGCGCCGAGCTGCTCAAGCGGCAGCAGCTTGCCCGGACCAAGCTCGGCGTGGATGAATACCGCCGCATCCCCGACGTGCTCGAGCGCGGTGTGCTGACGACGGATCTCGACGATCGCTGGTTGGTTCTGGACGAGCCCGATGCCGTCTATACCCTCGACCTGGAGGCTCAGCCTGGCGGCGCTCGCGTGCAGAACTTCCAGAGGAAGGCGAAGACTCGGTGATCCAGTTCGGCATCGAATACAAGCCGGTGCTCGCCGCGCTGCAGCGCGCCGCGAACGAGATGGCCGACAAGCGGCCTCTCATGCGCTCGGTGGCCGGGATCATGATGCGCGCCGTCGAGGACAACTTCGAGCAGCAGGGACGCCCTGCGTGGGTGGATCTGCACCCGGGCACCAAGATGGCCCGCGCGAAGGAAGGCACCTGGCCGGGCAAGATCCTGCAGCGCTCGGGACAGCTCGCCTCGTCGATGGTCCGGCAGTCGGACTCCAACACGGCCACGGTCGGCTCCAACAAGGTCTACGCGGCCATTCAGTTCCTCGGCGGGCAAACCAAACCGCATGTGATCCGGGCTCGGAACAAGCGCGCGCTGTCGTTCGGGGGCATCGTGGTGCGCCAGGTCAACCACCCGGGCAGCAAGATCCCGGCGCGCAACGCGCTGCGCATGACGCCGCGAGATCTGCGCGATATCGTCGAAGAGTCGCAGCGTTTCTACAACCGAGCCATCGCCCGCAACGGGCTTGCATCCCCGCCGTGATGACGTGACGCGCGTCACTCTGCGCAGTTGAACCATCGGCCGGCACAGTCGCCGGCATGGCAACCATCAACATCTCCAGAGTCGGCAAGGCCACCAGCGTCGAAGGCGTGGTGGTCGACTTCACGGAGGACGTCCTGCGCCAGGTCGTGGAGACCTACGACCCGAACCTGTGCGAAGCACCCATCGTGGTCGGGCACCCCAAGTTGGATTCGCCCTCCTTTGGCTACATCGACAAGCTGAGCTTCGCCGATGGAAAGCTGGTCGGTGTCGAAGATCAGGTCGATCCTGACTTCAACGAACTGCGGCGCAAAGGGCGTTTCAAGCATCCCAGCGCCAGCTTCTTCACTCCCACCGCACCCAACAACCCCACGCCCGGGAAGTGGTACCTGCGGCACGTCGGATACCTGGGCGGAGCGACGCCTGCGCTCAAGGGGCTGAACGGGAAGGTCATCAGCTTCGCGGATGCCGACGATGGCGTGGTGACGGTTTCCTTTTCCGATGGCGACCTGCCGGCCTTCAGCGGTGCGGGCATCGCCCGGATGTTCCGTGGGCTGCGCGACTGGCTCATCAGCAAGGAGGGGCAGGAGGTCGCTGACCGCCTGCTGCCCGACTGGGAGATCGACGGCTTGCGCGCGGTCAGTCAGCGCGCGGCCGAGCAAGGCGATTCTCAGCGCCCCTTCGGCAGCGCTTCATTTGCCGATCCCCGATCCGTCACTCAACAGGAGCACATGCCTACACCGAAGACCCCCGAACAGCTGCAGACCGAGCTGGACGCTGCCAGGCAGCAGATCCAGACGCTGCAGAACGCCGAGCGCACGCGCGAAGCGGACACGCGCCACGCGGAGCATGTGAGCTTCGCCGACACGCTGATCACCCAGGCCCGCTGGCCTGCTGGTGCCAAAGAAGTGCTCGTAGCTTCGCTGGACCACCTCGCCACGCCGGTTGACTCCGCATGCGTGAGCTTCGGTGACGGCGAAGCCGCGCGCCCCCTGCACGAGGTGCTGCGCGAGCAGCTGCAGGCGCTGCCTGCGATCGTGAGCTTCGCCGAGGTCGCCGGCAAGGGCGGCGGCGGCAAGGCACCGACCGACCGACAGGTCTCCGACCGCGCGGCCGCGTACCGCAACCGCCTGGCCGAAAAGGGCCAGCACATCAGCATGGGCCAGGCGATCGACGCCGTCGAGGCCGGAACCGACAAGGAGTGAGCGCGATGCGCAATGAACTGTTCAGCAAGAACTACAGCGCCGAGGGCGCGATCCCGTCATACCGCATCTTCAAGTTCGGCGCGGCTGATGGCGGCATCCTCGCTGGCGCTGCAGCCACCGACAAGCTGGTCGGCGTCACCGGTCGCATCGCCGCTGCGGTGGCAGGCGATCGCATCGATGGCGTGCGCTTGGGCATCGCGGAGGTCGAGTACGGCGGCGCCGTGGCAGCAGGTGATCCGCTCACCAGCGACGCCAGTGGCCGGGCCATCGTGGCTGCGCCGGCTGCAGGCGCCAACGCGCGGCTCGTCGGCTTTGCCGAGGTCGCGGGCGTCCTGGGCGACATCGGCTCGGTCTTCATCTCGCCCTGCGTGATGCAAGGCTGACCCGAACTTTCAACCTGAAGGAATCCAATGAGCACCAACACCGCTCCGTTCTCAGTCCAGCCGCGTCTCACGCAGATCGCGATGGGCATCAAGCCCACAGGCTTCATCGCCGACGACGTCTGCCCGCGCATCCCGGTGCCGTCCGAGAAGTTCATCTACACCAAGTTCGCGACGGACGAGGTCTTCACGATCCCCGACGTGCGCGTCGGCCGGACGGGCTCGCCCAACACCGTCGAGTTCGGCGGTACCGACGTCACCGACTCCACCGAGGACTACGGCCTCGACGATCCGGTGCCGAACAAGGACATCAAGAACGCCCAGGGCACCAACTACGATCCGCGCGATGCCGCGGCGGAGCGCACCGCGTTGCTGGTCAGGATGGCTCGCGAGAAGCGTGTGGCGGACCTCTACTTCGCCCTCGGCACCTACGCTGCCAGCCTTCGCACCACGCTCGCCGGCACTAGCCAGTGGAGCGACTACGCCAACAGCGATCCCGTCAGCGCAATCCTGACCATGTTCGACTCGATGCTGGTGCGCCCCAACGTCGGCGTGTTGGGCCGTGCCGTGTGGACCAAGCTGCGCATGCATCCGAAGGTGGTCGCCGCAGTGCTGAACGCCGATCGGGGCATGGGCGGTGCTGGCGCAGCGGGTGTGATCCAGCGCAAGGCCGTCGCCGACCTGCTGGAGCTGGACGACGTGCACGTGGGCGAGAGCTTCGCCAACGCCTCCAAGAAGGGCCAGGCGGCCGCCTATGCGCGGTTGTGGGGCAAGCACGCGGCCTTCCTGCGTGTCGACAAGTCGGTGCGCGACACGAAGGGCGGTCTGCCGACCTTCGGTTTCACTGCCCAGTGGGGCGACATGGTCTCCGGCACCATCCCCGACGCCAAGATCGGCTTGGACGGCGGTGAATGGGTGCGGGTGGGTGAGCACGTCAAGGAGCTGGTGGCCTTCCAAGAGGTCGGCTGCTTCTTTCAGAACGCCGTGGCGTAAGGGAGGCACAACGATGGCAACCCGCAACAAGCGCACCGTCGCCGAGGCCGGCCCCACCGCCACCTTCGAGGTGCTCAGCAACCTGTCGCTGGACAACGAGGACTTCGTGCCTGGCGACACGGTCGAGCTGTCCGAAGAGCAGGCGATCGAAATCGGCCCGCAGGTCGTCAAGCCCGTCGCGGCCAAGGCCGAGTAAGGCGGGTCAACATGCCCTACGCCACGCCCCAAGACCTGATCGCCCGCCTGGGCGAGCGGGAAGCCGTCGCACTCAGCGACCGCGCCAAGACCGGGTCGCCTGACCTGGTCGAGTTGGCGCGGCTGCTGGCCGAGGCCGAGGACGAGGTGAATGGGCACGTGGGTCGCCGCTACCTGCTGCCGCTGGCCGGCTCGGATGGCCAACCCGCCGCGACGCCCAAGGCACTGCAACGGGTGGTGATCGACGTGGCCCGCTACCACGGCACCGGCACCGAGATCATGGTCACCGAGGAGATCCGCAACCGCTACAAGGACGCCGTGCGCTTCCTGGAAGGTGTTGCGAAGGGCGACATCCTGCTGGGCGATCTGTTGCTCGCTGGAAGCGGCGGTCCCGCGCCTACCGGTGGCTCGACGGCCGTGCGCACGGGCGACCGGATGTTCGGCGATCTGCCGGGGGTGCTGTGACCAGTCCCATCCAACAGATCGAACAAGCCATGCTGGCGCGTCTGCGCGCTGTCAGCCGGCCCTACACCGGCCTGACGATCGAGAGCTACGGCGCCCAGCTCGACGACGAGCTTTTCGGTTGGGTTCGCACGGTGCCGGCCGCCTGGGTGACCTTCGACAAGGTGACCGAGTCGACTCGCATCAGCCGCCGTTGCTTTCGTCTCACCGGCACCTTCGAGGTTCTGAGCGCGCAGCGCTCCCTCGGAGAGAACGATGGCCGCATGGGCGGCCCTGTGCTGGCGCGCGACGTGGGCGTGTACCAGCTGATCGAAGACAACAAGCTGGCCCTGGCCAACCAGAAGCTGGGGCTAGCGATCCAGCCGCTCACGCCTGGTGCGATCCGCTCGGTGATGAAGGGCATGGCGCAGCGCGACGCGATGGCGATCTATGCGCAGGCGTTCAGCACCACGTGGGTCGAAGAGATCCCCGACGACAACAGCGGCAGTGATGACCTGCTGCGAATCGGCCTGAACTACCTGATCAAGCCTGGTGACGAGGAAGTCGACACCAGTGACCTGCTCACCCTGAGACCCTGAAGGAGTCCTTGAAATGCTCGTGAAAGCCGCCCCTGGCGTGAAGGTGCCGCGCGAAGACGATCCGCGCAAGTACATCACCGACGAAATGTCGGTGGATCTGGAAATGACCACGTACTACATCCGCCGGCTGGCGGATGGTGACCTGGTCGAAGTGACCAAGCCCGCCAAGTCGGCTGCGCCGGCAGCCACCAACAAGGACTGATCCACATGTCCAGCCCCAACATCTCCTTCGAAAAAATCCCTGCGAGCATCCGTAAGCCGGGCAAGTACTTCGAGTACAACAACCGCCTGGCGGTGCGCACCCTGCCGAGCAACCTGCAGCGCGTGCTGATCGTGGCTCAGATCACGACCACCACGGTGGGCTTGGCCAGCTCCATCACGCAGGTTTTCGATGCCGAGACCGCTGCCGGCCTGTTCGGTCGTGGCAGTCAGGCACACCGCATGGTTAAGGGCGCGATCATCGCCAACCCCTACCTGCAGCTGTTCGTGCTGGCCGTGCCGGACAACGCCGCCGGCGTGGCCGGTGCTGCGACGATCACCTACACCGGGCCGGCCGCTGATGCGGGTTCGGTGTACGTCAACATCGCTGCCACCGAACTGGTCGTGCCGGTGGCGACCGCAGATACAGCGACGATCATCGCGGCCGCAGTCGCTGCGGCCATCAACGCCAAGATCGACCTGCCCGTTACGGCGGCAGCCGTTGCCGGCGTGGTGACGCTGACGAACCGCAACAAGGGCTTGGTGGGCAACAACGTCAAGCTCGCCGCCACGGCCAGCGCCACCGGTGTGACGGCCGTTGCAACAGCCTTCACGGGCGGTCTGAACGACGCCGACATCACGGCACCGCTTGCAGCCGCGGCACAAGGTGGACACGAAGTCCTGGTGACTTCGTACCAGCTGCAGGCCTCGCTGCTGCCGCTGCGCACGCATCTGAACTTCGTCAGCGGCCCGATGGAGCAACGGCGCGCGATCGGCGTCTTCGCGCTCACCAGCACGCTGGCCACTGCCACCACTCTCGGCCCGCTGCTCAACTCGGAGCGCATGACGATGGCGTGCCTGCCAGGCACATACACGCCAGCCGAAGAGGTCGCGGCGGGCTACGCCGCAGTGATCGCGGGCGAAGAAGACCCGGCTCGACCGCTGAATACGCTCGCGCTGGTCAACGTGGCGCCGCCGCCGATCGCCAGTCGTCTGTTGCGTACCGAGGAGGAGTCGGCCCTGAACAACGGCGTGACGCCGCTGGAAGTCGGCCCTGGCGAGGTGGTGCAGATCGTGCGCGCCATCACCACCTACACGCAGAACCCGGCCGGCGTGGCCGACATCAGCTGGCTGGACCTCACCACCATCCGCACGATGGACTACGTGGCCAAGGCCTGCCGCACGCGCATCGAGCTGCGCTTTCCGCGCGACAAGCTCAGCGAGCGCACGCCGGCCAAGGTGAAGAGCGAGCTGCTCGACGTGCTGCTCAAGTGCGAGGAGCTGGAGATCGTCGAGGCCGTGGAGGCGAACAAGGACGCGCTGCTGGTCGAGCGTGATTCGCAGGATCCGAATCGCCTGAACGCCAAGATCCCGACCGACGTGGTCAACGGGCTGCATGTGTTCGCAGGTCGCCTCGACCTCCTGCTGTGAGGCCGAACATGGGTGCAACACCGCAAGTCGCTGGCTACCGCCAGCTCAGCGCCGACGAGGTGGCGCTGATCGAGGAGATCAAGGTCAAGGCCGCCGAGGTCGGAGCGCTCGTGGAGCGCGTCCAGGCCGCAACCGGCCTAGTCGACGGCCGCGCAGCCGCGATAGCGAAGACCGAACTGCAGACCGGCTTCATGTGGCTGGTGCGCTCGGTCGCCAAGCCAACGAGCTTTTGAACAGGAGTCAGCATGGCACTGAAGGAATACGTCGGCTCGATCAGCCTGGAAGTCGATGGCGTCGAAGTCGAAGTGGCGACCGTGTCGCCGAAGACCAATACCGGGCGCCGTCCGGTCAAGACGATGAACCGTCTGCGCAATATTGCCGGGTTCAGTCGCGGGATCAAGACATACGATCTGCGCGTCACTGCAGTGATCCCGATCGAGGGAAGTCCGCTCGACTGGGACAACATCGAGGGCGCCAAGCTCACGATCGATCCGGGCGATGGCGGCCAGCGCGTGAGCTACCTGGACTGCTTCAGCACCGACGTGGGCGAGGAGTACCAGGCCGAAGGCGAGGCGCGCCGTGACATCTCCCTCGTGGCCGTGCGCAAGGTGACCGAATGAGCGTCAAGGGCATCACGATCACCGGGACGCTGAAGCAAGGCGTCGAGGTCGCTGGTGTTCTGCACCGCGATTTCGAGATGCGCCTGCCAACGCTGGGCGACAACATCGACGCGGTCGACCAGGTGGGCGGGCACAACGGCGTCGCCGTCAATGCGGCGCTGATGGCCCGCCAGCTGGTCCGCCTCGGCACGCTGGAGCCCAAGCAGATCACCTACGACCTGCTGTGCTCGATGCACCCGTCGGACTACAACCAGCTCGACGCTGCCTCGGGGGAACTCGAAAAAAAGCGGCAGGCCGCGATCGCGGCCGCGCCGAACTCCTCCGCATCCGCCACGGACTCGTCAAAGCCGGTCTGAGCTGGACGGAGTCGGCCGACGTCACGATGGCCGACGCAGTGGTGATCCTTAACGCGGCGGCCGGCCGCAAGGGCCACGAATACCCCACGGTCTACGTGAGCCGCCGCGAGAAGCGCAAGCCACCCCGAACTCCACGCCGCAAGCCTCCGCCGACATGACAGATCTTCGCATCGCCCTCACCACCAGCTTGAACGACAAGTTGGTGGCGCCCTTGCGGCGCGCGATGGGTGAAGTGGAGTCGAACCTCAAGCAGATCGAGAAGGAGCTGCAGAAGGGCAACGCCTCCAGCACGCAGCTCGGAACCACGCTGGCCAGCATGAAGGGGCCGCAGCAGGCCACCAGGCAAGCAGCGGACCTTGCCCGTGAGACGCAACGCGCGATCAGTCTCGCCGAGCGGCTGCGTAGCGCCTGGAGCGCTACCGGCAACATCGTCAAGGGCGTGGCGGCTGGCGCGGCCGCATTCCAGGCGGCGAAGATGGTGGTGGCGCAGCCCCTGCAGCAGGCCCGCACCTACGACCGGCAACTGGCCGATGCGGCCAATACTGCTTTCGCCGATCGAAATCTGCCCGGCCGCATCAAGGGCATGCGCGAGCTGGATGACATCGTGGTCGCTTCTATGCGCGCTGGCGGCGGCAAGCGTGAGGACATCCTTGGTGGCCTGAACGACATGCTGGCCAGCGGTTCGGTGACACCCGATCAGGCGAAGAGTCTGCTGCCCACCGTGTCCAGATACGCCGCCGCCGGCAATGCCAGCGTGGGCGATCTGTCGACCATCGTCGTCAGAGCATTGCAGAACGGCTTCAAGGAGGCTGACATTCCGAAGATGCTCGACATGGCGCTGGCAGCCGGCCAGGCTGGTGGTTTCGAGCTGAAGGACATGGCCAAATGGCTGCCGAAGCTCCTTGCCTCGGCGCAGATGTCCGGTCTCAATGGCATGGAGGGATATGCCCGGATCCTTGCGTCGGCTCAAGGTTCGGTGATCACTGCTGGCAGCAAGGACGAGGCAGGGAACAACCTGCTGAACCTGCTGCTCAAGATCAATTCCTCCGACACGGCACAAGACGCGAAGAAGCTGGGCATCGACCTTTCCGGCTCGCTCGCTGCGGCGCGTGCCAAGGGCGTGAACTCGCTTGACGCGTTCGTTAACCTGGTCGACCAGATCGCAGGCAAGGACCCGCGCCTGGTAGCGTTGCGCAAGAAGGCCTCTGAGGCAGGAAGCGACGAAGAGCGGAAGGCATCTTTGGATTCGCAGGTTGACATCCTGCAGGGCAGCGCGATCGGGAAGATCATCCAGGACCGGCAGGCCCTGATGCCTTTGATCGCGGAGCTCAACAAGAAGGACTACATCAAGGGCGTCAACAAGACGGTGCTTGGTGCCAACGGTCAATACGGGGAAAGCAACTTCGCGCTGATTTCTCAGACCGCTGACTTCAAGGTGCAGCAGAGCGAGAACGAGAAGCTCATAGCCCAGACGAATGGCCTTGGCGGGGCCAATGAAGCGATCGGCAAACTCGCCGAGCACACGACTCAGCTCTACCAGAAGTACCCAGAGCTCGGCACCGCGATGGAGACGCTCAAGCTGGGCATCACCGCCCTGACAGCAGCGGCAGCTGTCGCGAGTGGCGCATTGATGCTGTTGGGCGGTGGCGCCATCAAGAATCTGTTGGGTGGATCTGCAGCCGCTGGTGCCGGCGGTGCTGCAGCAGCTGCAGCGCGCAGCGGCATCATGAACGGTCCCGCTGCAGGCGCAGTCAGCACGGCCGGTGGCGTGGCGCTGGGTACAGCAGGCGTCGTCGTTGGCGGTACGGCCGCCGGCCTCGTGGCCGTGGGCGCACCGATCCTCGCCACCGGATATGCGCTCAGCGAGCGCGCCAACAGCAAGGAGGGCCTCACCGATCGCATCGCCTCGCGCAACGCGCGCATCAGCGAGCTGGGCCAGCTCGCCGACGCATCGCGCGAGGGAGGTGCCTCCCCGGCCTATATCGCCAAGCTTGAGCAGGAAAAGGCCCAGCTCGAGCAGGACCGCAACACGCTCACCCAGAAGCTCGACCAGTTGATCGCCGAGACGAAGGCGGCAGGCAATCGCCCGATTCAGGTGTCGCTCGACGGCCGCGAGATCGCCGCGTCGACCAACCAGCAAAACAGTCTCGACGCGCGCAGGAACTGACCGATGGCCTGGCAAGACACCCTTCTCGACGCGAGCTTCCGCGGAATCCCGATCCAGATCGAGCGCGTCGGCCGCGCTGGCGATCGCGCAGTGGCCGAGCACCAGTACCCCTATACCGCAGGGGCCGAGCTTGAAGACATGGGCCTCGGCCCGCGCCGGGTGCGCGTGCGCGCAGTGTTCTTCGGCGACGACTACGAGAGCGAGCTGCAGCAGTTCGTCGACGCGCTGGAGCTGCCCGGTACCGGCGACCTGGTGCACCCGATTCACGGCCTGATGACCGTGATGGCGACGTCCTGGGAAGACGAGCACGATGCCGACTTTGTCGACGGCGCCGTGGTCCACGTCATCTTCACGGAAGACAGCGTCCGCGAGCTGGTGTTCTCCGAGAGCAGCACGTCGACCATGACGGACGCGATCGCCTCGGGCGCGCAGTCGTGCAGGGCAAGCGCAGATGATGCTCTTGAGCGCTTCGTGGGAAGTACTTCCTTCGACCTGCCGCGCATCTCAGTGCTCACGGACGCATTCAGCCAGGCACAGAGCTACGTGGGTCGGATCCTGTCCATCACGGGCTCCTCGGGACTTCTGCTCAGCGCACTGGATCCGCTGCTGTATCCGAGGGCCTACGCGGCCGACCTCGTGGCCACGGTCGACCGGGCGTTTCAGGGACTGTCCTTCGGCGGCCGCAGCGCGGTCTACGAGGGCCCAGCGGTCGCGCTCACGGCGGTATCGGCCATCGCGGATTTCAACGTCGTGCGCACGCAGCTAGCGCCCGCCACTTTGGTGCTGCTCCCCAATGTCCCTGTGCCAAGTGCCGCCATGCTGACCGACGTGGCGATCGTCCAGGCGCATGCGCGAGTCCACTGCGCGGCGGCGATCGCCGAGGCTGCCGCGATCGTGCTCGCCGGCGAGGCCGACGTGCCCATGCTTCAGCGCAAGGACATCGAGCAACTGACGGCACAGACACGCACTACCTGCCAGATTGCGATCGACGCGGCACGCTCTGCATTGAGTCCGGAGGCCAGCGGCCAGGCCAGCACCGCGCTGGCCACGCTAGCCTGGCAGGTGCAGGAGGCCGCGCGGGCCGTGATCAACCTGCGCCCACCGCTGGTGCAGCGCGAAAGTCCTGTGTCGGGCCCGGTGCGCTTGGTCGCCCATGCCATGTACGGCACGCCGGACCGGGCATCCGAACTGGTGGCACTCAACCAGCTGGGCCGCCAGGTGCTGATCGAACGGGGGGACGTGCTCTATGCATACGCCCGTTGAAGTCGAGGTACTGATCGGTGGAAAGGCCCAGCGTGGCTGGACTCACTACGACATCGACAGCGACCTCTTCATCCCCGCCGACGCCTATCGCATGAGCCTTTCGAAGACGCGGATGGTGTTGCCGCCCGAGGTCAAGGAAGGTGCGGCGGTCGAGGTGCGCCTGGTGCGCGAAGGCACGTCGACCACGGTTCTCAGCGGCAGCCTCGACGATCGCGAGCTGGACGTGCACAAGAATGGCCAGGATCTGCAGCTGAGCGGCCGCGACGGCGCCGGCGTGCTGCTGGATTGCTCGACGCCGATCCTCTCCATGCGTCAGCTCAGCCTGGGAGACGTCGTGACCAAGATCGTGCGGCCGCTGGGTGTGACGCGGATCCGCATCGACGCCGAGAACAAGATCCTGCGGGAGAAGGTCAACCTGGAGCCGGGCGATACGGCGTGGGATTCGCTGCGGCGTGCGGCCGAAGCGAATGGCCTGTGGCCGTGGTTCGACCCGGACGGCACACTCGTGGTCGGCCGCCCGCGCTATGACTTGCCGCCGGTGGCCACGCTGGTGCTCAACAGCGACGGCAAGGGCAACAACGTGGAGCGTCTCTCGGAGCGTCGCTCGATCTCCGAGCGATACAGCGAGGTCACCGTACTGGGCCAGGCGCATGCCGGCGGCACTGGCGGTGGTGAGCGCTCTGGGCGCAACAACGTGCGCGCGAAGGTACGCGACGACGGGATGACCGTGTACCGGCCGAAGGTGGTGGTCGACCACGAAGCCATCAACGAAGAAGTGGCGCGCGCCCGTGGGCGCAAGATCATCAGCGATGCTCGCCTGCGTGGTTACACGCTCACCGCCACGGTGTTGGGCCACTACACCGAGGACGGCGTGGCCTGGATGCCTGGCCAGCGGATCTCGGTGAAGAGCGAGCCGCATGGCATCGACGGCATCTACTTCCTGACGGGGCGCCGCTTCACGTCGAACAAGCGCGTCGGCACCACGACCACCCTGACAATGAAGGAAGACGGGGTATGGCTGCTCGACGCTCACCCGAGCAACCGCAAGCACCGGCGTGGCAAGAACTCGCTGCCTGGTCGGGTGGTCGACCTCACGGGAGGTTCGTCTTGAGCCCGATCGACGTCATGCGCCGGGAGATGAGCCGCATGCAGGCTGGCGTGCGCCAGGGCCTGCGCGCCGTACTCTCCAGGCTGACCATCTCCACGAAGGTGCAGCGGGTTTCCGGCGAGGGCTTGGCCGGCGAAGACCTGGAAGAGATGGAGCTGATGCAGCACTTCGGCTTCACCTCCGCGCCGCCGAGCGGGACCGAGTACATCGTGCTGCCGCTCGGCGGCCGCACCAGCGCATCGGTGGTGGTGGCCACCGAGCATGGCGACTACCGTTTCGTCGTCGATAACCAGGGCGAGAGCTGCGCCTACAACCAGTGGGGCGACTTCGCGCACTTCAAGAAAGACCGCTCGATCCACGTCAAGGCGCAGGAGAAGGTCTTCGTGGAGACCAAGGTGTTCCGCGTCGAGGCCTCGGAGCGCATCGAGCTGGTGACCCCGGATCTTCTCGTGCAGACGTCGACCAAGTCTCGCTTCGAGACGCCTCGCCTCGAGACCACGCAGCTGCTGCAGGCTATGCAGCTGACCGTGGGCGGGGTCACCGGCGGCATTGGCGCGGCCGTGGCCACGATGGGCGGCGGCACCGTCAACTTCAACAACGTTGCCTTCAACTACCAGAGTTGCAACCTGACCTATGACGCGGCCAGCTCCATCAGGCAGGACGGCAAGAACCTCGGCAGCACACACAACCACAACGAAACCGGCGCCGTCACTCTCGGCCCCAATCCCTGATGGATGCATGGATCAATCCCCTCACGCGCGACTACGAGCCCACCACCGCGCCCGTGGGCGACCTGGTGCGCGATCCTGCCAACGGCCTGGTCAATGCGGCCTATCTGCGGCTGGAGACACCGCTGGGCCAGTGGTTCGGCGATATCACGCTGGGCTCACGGCTGCATGAACTGCAGCGCGAGAAGGACACGGCCCGCGTCGAACGCCTGGCACTGCAGTACTCGCACGCGGCCTTGAAGCCGCTGCTCGATGACGGGCGGGCCAAGACCATCGACATCAGCACTGTGCGTGAGAAGGATGCCACCGCAGGCGGGCGTCTGCTGCTTGCCATCGAGATCGTCGACGCGGTCGGCACCCGGCACACCTTCCAGTTCCCGGTGCGCGTCGCCTGACCCCTTCACGCCCCTTTGAAGAGGCTTTCAACATGTCTTCGTACCCCGTTCCATCCTTCGACCAGATCCGCAACCGCTACCTGCAGGCTGTTGCGAACCAGTGGCCCGACGCGGCGATCGGCCCGGACAGCGACCACTTCGTGCGTGCCACGGCTACGGCCGCCGTCGTGGAGGGGCTGTACGCCCACCAGATGTGGGTCTACCGCCAGGCGTTTCCCGACCTGGCCGACGACGACCTGATGGAGAAGATGGCCAACCAGCGCAACATCTACCGCAAGGCGGCATCGGTGGCCACTGGTACGGTGCGCTTCTTCGGGACAGAGGGCTCGCCTGTGGCCGTGGGGCAGCAGGCCTTCACGGCGCAGTCGATCTACTACGCAGCGACTGCCGCCGGCGTCGCTGGCGCCGGCGGCTACGTCGACCTCGCGGCCGCCGCGACTGCGGCCGGGGCCGCCGGGAACCAGTCGCCCAATACGGCCGCGACGGTCAATGCTCCGCCAGCCGGGATCACGGGCAATGCCACGATCCTGACGATGACGGGCGGAGCGGACATCGAGAGCTACGACTCGTTGCTCTCGCGCCTGTTGCTGTGGCTCGGCGAAGAGGCCCAGGGCGGCAACATCGACGACTACAAGCGCTGGACCCTCGCGGTGCCGGGTGTGGCTCGGGTCTTCGTGTTCGATGTCCGCCGCGGTGCCGGGACGGTCGACGTTGTTCCCATGCCCGCCACCGGCCTGCCGGATGCACCGCTGCTCGCGGCCGTCCAGGCGGTCCTGGACGTACGGCGTCCAGTCGGCATGCGCAACAGCAGCCCCGTCCTGGCCTTGGCTCCTACGCCCATCGTCACGCCAGTGACGGCCATGCTTGCGCTGGCTTCCGGCTACACGCTCGATCCAGTCGTGGCCGAAGCGACTGGCGCGACGTATCTGCTGCCAGCACTCACAGCGGCGATCGATGCCGTGTTTGCAGCACTGGCTCCTGGTGAAACGCTCGTGCGTGCCGCGTTGATCAAAGCCCTCATGAACGTACGCGGAGTGACGGACGTCACGCTGGTTGCACCTGCAACCAACGTGACAAGCTCGGTGACATCCCTGGCCCTCCAAATCGTTACCTGCGGCCTGAAGACGCTGACCTGACCGTGAACACCCAAGACGCACTGATCGCCTGCCTGCCGCCGCAAGCCTATGAGCGCAATGCGCCAGGTGTGCGCGCGGAGGCGGCGTCGACGGCGGCGGTCCTGGATGAAGCTCTGAACAGTGCGGACACATTGTTCGCGGAGCAACAGCCTGATCGGACCGTTGTCTTGCTCGGGGACTGGGAGCGCAACTACAGCCTGCCGGATGCCTGTATCGGCGGAGCTGGTGCTCCTGCCGACGCTCGGCGATTGAATCTGCTGGCGCGCATCCGTGGTCGTGGCGACCTCTCGCGCCCGTACATGATCGCGCTCGCGGCGAGTCTGGGCTATCCAGGCTGCACGATCACCGAGTTCGACCCGATGACGTGCATGGATCCGTGCGACAGCCCGGTCAACGGCGAGGACTTCATCGGGCTCTGGCGTCTGAATGTCCCGATATCGACGGCCATCTTCGAGGCCACTTGCGAGAGCCCCTGCGACGTGCAACTGCGTCGATGGGGCAACACCCAGCTCGAATGCGTGATCGGGCGCCACAAGCCAGCACACACCGTTGCCCTCCTGGGCTACGCACCTTAAGGCGAACATGGACTTCATTCAAACCTCCAACAAGGTTCTAGACCTCTTCGGGGTCGGCAAGCACGGCTTCGGGCCCGGCAATCCGGGCGCAGGCGTGTTGGCGACCTACTTCAGCTACCTGTGGGCGAACGGTGTACAGCAGGAGATCGTCAACACGCTGGAGGCTGGTGGTCTCGTCGCATCTGGCGGCGACCTCACGCAGATGCTGCAAGCCATTCGCCGCATGGCGGGTGCCGGCACCCGGGTGATCGGGAACGGCACGACGACGCTGACGCCTGGAGACGGAGGGCTGCTCCTCATCAATGCGGCAGCTGGCAATGTGATCCTCAATTTGCCAGGGGCGTCTGCCGTGCGCGGGCTGCCTCTTGCGCTGCGCCGCACCGATACCTCCGCCAACACCGTGACAGTGAATTGCGCGGGTGCGGACATCATCGACATTGGCTTGACCACGAACTTCACGATGGCGCAAGGTGAGATCGTGCACCTTCGCTCGAATGGCGTTTCTGCGTGGCTCGTCGAGATGCTGCAGGGCCCCCGCGTCAGCCGCTTTCTCAGTACCAGCATCTGGGTCTGTCCTGCTGGGGTGTATCAGGTTTGGGGATCGGGGACCGGCAGCGGCGGCGGCGGTGGTGGCGGTGGTGGCGCAACGAACTCTCTGGGTGTCGGCGGCGGTGGCGCAGGCGGCAGCGTTGGATCTCCAGTGATCTGCCTGCCCATTGCCGTCGTTCCCAACACGGCCTACACCATCACCGTGCCAACAACGGGGGGCACCGGAGGGAATGCAGGTACCCCAACTGTGGCCGGTGGTGCTGGCAGCAATGGGACAGCGACGACCATGACATCGGGCGCCACGACGCTGGCGACTTGTGCGCCGGGTGGCGGCGGATCTGGTGGGGTGCCGTGGTCAGGCGCGGGCACGCCCGCAGGAGGCACGCCTGCCAACGGAGACCCATTGGGCGGCTACGGGAACGACGGCGCGGGAGGGATCAACGGCGGCGTAGGCAATGGTGGCCAAGGCGCCAGCGGGCCTTTTGGTGGCGGTGGCGGCAGTGGGCGCGCCGGCAGCACCGGCGTTCAAGGACGCCCAGGCGGCAACTACGGCGGCGGTGGCGGGGGCGGCGGTGGCGGCTACGGAAGCTCCGCTGGCGGGAGCAATGGTGGCATTGGCGGCGCTGGTGGCCCAGGATTCTTCATGCTGCAGAGGTGATATGAAATACGCGTTGTACCTTCTCTCGAATCTGCAGGTGATCCAGTGGCAGGACACGGATGCCTCGACCTATCCCGACGTGGAGAGCTGGCAAGGGAGGATTGAGCTCGAAGAGCCGCTGCCGCCCGAGTTCGATCCTTACGCAACGCCAACTGGGTACTGGGTCGTCGACGGATTGCTCACCAATGTCGCGCCGCCACCTCCGCTCTCGGATGTCGCGATGTATGCGACTTGGGCCGTTTCGGGCAAGCGCGTGTCGCTGATCGCCGAAGGCGTCGAGCTGGCGGGCGGGCGGCGGTTCCGTCCCACCGATGCGGACCTCGCGCGAGTCGGACCTATCGCGTTGCAACATACGGCACTTGGCGTGTCCTCGATCGATATCCAGCTCGACCAGCCGCCGACCTGGTATGCCATCACGGCCGCAGATCTTGAGACAGCCTATGCCGCATTCATCGTGAAGCGCGAGCAGTGCTTTTCCAACGAGAGGGTGCACCTGGAGGCGATCGCCATGCTGCTCGCAGCGAATGATCGCCCCGGCCTGGAGGGTTACGACACGACAACGGGCTGGCCGAGTTAGCCAGCAAAAAAAGACAGGGCGAGTGGTTTGGGTGCAGGAACACCCGCTCCACCCGTCTCCGCCGTGATCGCGCACGGCATCGACCGAAGACCCTGCCACCTAGCTAGGCGGGGCGAATCATAGGTGGTGCCGAATGCAGGAAGTCAGATGCGGCCATTGCGGGCGAAAGCTCGCGATGGCCGATGCAGTAAGGATCGAGATCAAGTGCCCGCGCTGCGGGACCATGAACCATTGGAGGGCCAGTGCCGCTGATCGCAGCGACCCGAGCCCCACACCAGCACGCCGGCGAGCGTCACACCACGAGGAACGTGATGGCGCAACAGAAAAGCCCGTTGGCGTGGCTGGGCGGCAAGAGCCGCCTCGCTGACCAGATCATCGAGCGGATGCCCGCTCACCAGACCTACTGCGAGGTGTTCGCAGGCGCGGCCTGGGTGCTCTTTAAAAAACCGGAAAGCAAGGTTGAGATCATCAACGACATCAACCGCGAGCTGACCAACCTGTATCGCTGCGTGAAGCATCACCTGGCCGAGCTGGTGGCGCAGTTCCGCTGGATGCTGGTGGCGCGTGATGACTTCGACGCCTTCCTGTCACTGCCCCCGGATGCCCTCACGGACATCCAGCGGGCAGCGCGGTTCTTCTACCTGGCCAAGACCAGCTTCGGGGCCAAGATCCACAAGCCGACCTTCGGGATCGCGGCCACGGCCGGGCCGAGGTTGAACCTGCTGCGCATCGAGGAGGAGCTGAGCGACGCGCACGTGCGCCTGGCGCGCGTCTTCATCGAGAACAAGCCCTACGACCAGGTCATCCAGCGCTTCGACAAGCCGGGCACGCTGTTCTATGTGGACCCGCCTTACTGGGGCAACGAAAAGGACTATGGCGAGGGTGTGTTCAGTCGAGACGACTTCGCGCGCTTGGCGGGCCTTCTGGCAGGCCTGAAGGGCAAATTCATCGTGAGCCTGAACGACACGCCCGGTGTACGAGAGACCTTCGCCGGGTTCCGCATCGAGGCGGTCAAGACGCGGTACAGCATCAGCGCCAAGGGCAACCAAGCCGTGGGCGAGGTGCTGATCAGCAACTTCAAGGCGGTGCGGTAGTGCCAGACTGCCTTGGTCTGGATAGCTTGCTGGGGCGCGGCACCAGAGCGGTACTGGAGGCATCGCAACTCACCGCCCACCAGCAATCATGAAAACGCTTTTCCTCGCCATCGCCAAGAAGCACTTCCGCATCGAGACTCTCGAAACCCGCAACAGGGACGCCCTCGATTTCCATGAGGTTTCGGTCTGGGGCATCCAGGCGGCGCTGCAGGCGGCCTTTGACGCCGGCCGGCAGGCAGCCAAGAACGGCGGCGAGCTGGCTGTTCCCCCGGCTGTCGGCGGCGAGCTGCTTAAGGTCTCGCGTCGTTGCAGCGCGACCGAGGCCTACAAGATCCGCAGTGCCAACATCACGGTCCTCCTCGCCCAGCTTCTCGACCAGAAGCGTCTGCATGCCGAGCGGGCGGCCAAAGAGCCCCAGCACTGGGGCTTCGCTGGCGACCTGGCCGAACTGGAGGCCGCCATGCGGCGGGCCATCGCGGCGGTCGGCGGGGCCTATACCGACGACTGATTGCCTCCCGGGCTATGCCCGGCACCACGAAAGAAAGCCCCGCTAACCGGGGCTTTTCTGCTGGTACAAACGGCTTTGAAACGCCGTGGGATCGGGGTTTTAGGGCCTGTGGGCAACTAGGCTGGAGGTGCCGGCATCGGCCCTCAGGGGCGCGGACGCATGTTACAAACCGGACGCATGGACAGCGAGTTCAGTTCCATGCGTCCGAAAGTTCAGCGCCACGCGGCCGCTTACACCCACTTCCGCGAGGAAAAGCAATCGCACTGCGTTCGAAGCTGTGCGGCAAGGGAAAAGAAAAAGCCCCGTCGATCAAACGATCGACGGGGCTTCATCAACTTGGCGGAACCGGATGTTTTCGACCCTAGTCGCTCCGCTTCTTCCAATAGTCCGCGCCCTTCGTTACACGGTAGACAGCACGCTTAACAACCGAGGGCGATACGCCATATGCCTGAGCTAATTCCCGGTAAGTAACACCACCTTCACGGTACAGCGCCACAACCTTAGCCTCAACGTCAGCATCGAGATTGCGACCACGCCCAGGTTCCCTGCCACGCTCACGTGCTGCCAGCTGACCAGCCATCGATCGCTCCCGAATCATCGAACGCTCCAACTGGGCAACCGCCCCCAGTATCTGCACCACGAACACACCCATGCTGTTCGTCGTATCAAGCGGCTCAGTCACACTCTTTATCGTTGCCCCAACACGCTCCAACCGACGCAATATGTCGAGCAAGTCGAAGAGGCTACGAGCAATCCGGTCGATCTTGTAGACCACCAACACATCACCGCGCTTCAGCGACCCCAAACAGCGCGCCAATTCCGGCCGGCCCCTCTGTGACGCACCACTGGCCTTCTCGTGAAAAATCACCTCGCACCCTGCCTTGTTGAGCGCGTCAAACTGAAGGTGCGTTTCCTGTTCGCGCGTTGATACGCGTGCATAACCTACGAGCATTTAATCCTCCAAATGTAAGACGCCCAAAGGCGTGATGCATTTGGCCGGACACAGTCAACACCAAAGACGACGACATAGGCCAGCCCCAAACATGTGAGCGCCAATAAACTAACGCAAAGGAGAAGACCAATGCGTACCCAAGAATTCGAGCGGCTCATCGCACAGGCATGGCTTGCGGGCATTGCCCTAAGCATCATCGGAACAGCCATCGCGCTGACCGTCCTCTACTTCGTAATTCGCTGGGCAGTCCGCGACGGCATGCTCGACGCACAACGAGGCATGCGCTCAGAGCGGGAACCAGCAAGGCACCGCACAGCCTCAACAGCTCACCTGCCCGACATGCGGGCCGACTGACTCTTTGCAGAACCACAACCTATCGTTGAAGTGGTTCGCTCGCAGGGCAATCGTGGTGTCGCCCGGCAGGTGCTCGTAGCACAGACCGATCAGCTCCGCATAGCTGCACTCGACTTCCATGGTGTGAACCTCGCCCACCTGGACACCATTGCTGCGGCTGTAGCGATTGGACTCGCTGGGCGCGTCCTTGTAGTCCTTGGTGATGTACTTCGAGACGTAGGCCGCCATCTTGGCCAGCGTCCATTTGCGATGCCACTTGCCACGCTTCTTTCCACCGACGAAGCACAGGCCGTTGTCCTTACCCACGATGGACCGCCAGACCTTGGTGCCCAGCTCGAACGCTTTGATGCGGACACCCTCGTACATCGGGTTCTTTGGCAGCTTGTGCGTCGCCAGATGAACGTGCATTGAGCCTCGGTCTTGCCGCTCGAACGCTGCGCAGTAGCGGAACTGACCACCAAGGGCACGCTTCATTCGGCGGACCCATTCCTTGAAGTGGACCTTGCACAGCTCGCGGTCCGGCTGGTTGTCGCGGTAGGTCAGCGTCAGAAGCTCGTTAAAGCCTTCGGTGATGATCACCCTGCGGCAAGTCGTCTTGGCCCTGTTGGCGGCCGATCTGAGGGCCTTCTCGCGCCTTTCCTCGATCAACTCCGCATCCTCGACCGGATCGACCGGGCGAATCGGTGTCCACCCGTCGTGCTTGAACCCGAAATCGTGAATCTCGCGCCACATGACGTAGGGCGCCGCGCTGCGCTCCATCACGCCATTGGCCTCCCAGGTGCGGATCACCCACTTGTCGGGGACCACTACCCCTTCGAACCACAGACCGTTAACATACCGCTCCATTGGCATGGTTTCCTCCTAGCTTCTCTGCCAATCCGGACCCGGGACGTTGACGCGTCGCCGGGTCTTTTTTTGCCGCGCCGGCCTCAAACCGGAACTCACGGCCGACCCTGCCGGTTTCAGAGCCAGGCTCTAAAACCGGAACGAAGAGATCTCACCGCAGTGCATCGAGCAACTGTCGATGCAACAAGCGCCCAGCCTCCTTACCGTTAGGCCAGTCGTGCCGCTCATGCTCGCGAACAGCGCGCTCCGAGCAACCAGCAGCCTGCGCAAGACGAGCCTGCGTCCATCCCTTCGCCATGCGGATACGAGCCACATCGGACATGCGTCCGATGGTTCTTTGATAAGCCCCACGAGGGCCTCGGTACTGACGAGCCATAGAGGTGTGTTCCAAAGTGTTTTAAGAACAAGTTAGGCCGCGCTGCGCGCGGCCTCGGTCGGCGCAAGCGCCTGACCTTCGCCGCGCGCACACGGCCTCGCGCGCACCGATAGCCCGCGTGCCGGCGCATAGCTGGCATTGAGGGCCGGAGCCCGCAGCCGCTGGCGCTCCCTCGCATGGCAAGCAACCGAGCAGGCGCACAGGCAGAGCCGCACACGTGCCATGAGCATCTAGCCGCGACGACAAGTCACCAGTCGCGCCAGTCGGCTTCGCCTTGTCGCTTCGCTGTGGCACGCCCGGTGCATTTGTCGTCGCTACGCCCGGAAAAGTCCGACCAGCTTGGAACCCCGCAAACACCCCCGTTGACCCCGCGCTTTTGCGAGGGGCGCAACGGGGGTGTTTTCTATGCGGGGTTCCGGCACTGGCCGGACTTTTCTTGTTGCATGAGCAACCCACCCCCTCCGCCCCCGCCCTGCGGGGGAACGAGGAAGCGACTGCTGAAGGTATTACCGAAAGACCCACACCATGATCGCAGCCAACTACCGCAAGCACCCCGACGCCATGGCGCTGCAACTGCCACTGCCCTTCGGCCGCCTGCTGGTGTGGGCCACCTCGCGCCCGACGACGAAGGCCCTTCGCGCGATCCGCAGTCTGCGCGGCGCGGCATTCAAGGCTGCAGGGCGCATCAGCTATCCCGAGCCAAAGACCACCCCCGACTGGGCGCGCGCGGCAGGCAAGAAGGCGCGCAAGCTGGCTGCACAGGTGAAGAGGGCACAGCGCAAACTGACTGAACGCAGCAGCAAGGAACTCACCGGATACGCCGCACACGTGGCCCGGTGCCGCGAAACGCTCAGGACCTACAGCTTCACCCTTCACTGACCACCGCCGACCTGAAACGACCACTTCGAGCCAGCCGGCACCCGGGGCTGCGCTGGGGTCTGCTGGAGCGGCGCGGCCGGGGCCGCTGGGACACCTGAACCCTTCGAGCCGTCGATGATCATGAGCCCGGGAGGAGCTAGAGGCGTGCCGGCGACTGCATCGTCCGTTCGTGCCTCGCGCCCTCCGCCCCTGATCTGTTCCTGCCTGGTCTGCGACACCCGGCCCTCTGACTCATCGGCCGGCCACATCGTGACCAGCGTTTTCCAGTCACCCGCCTCGAGCAGCAGCGTGTCGCGATTCACTCTGACCGTGACACCCACCTCGCGCAGCGTCTCGATGCTGACGCGCTCGATGACACGCGTGTTCCCGTCGAGCCATTCGACAGTGCCCACGAGCTTGTCATGCGAGCGCAGCAGGCCAGCCAGGCGGACCCTTGCCCCCTTTTGCGTCAGGTCACCGAAATAGCGCTCCGCGGGCGTTCTGTTATCGGGCGCGGCCTCACCCTTGCCCTGAGCATTTCGTGCGCCTGTAGCGCCCGTGGGCACCGTAGGCGGGCCCTTGCCGCCCCACATCGGTTTGAAACCTAGCGGTAGATCGCCATTCGCTGCGACCGCAGTCACAGGCTTCGGGTGAAAGTAAGCCCAGAGGTTGTACGCGCCCCAGATGCCGAGCGCGATGGTCAGCGGGACGCCGTATTTGAACGCTGCGCCCTTGAACACCAGCACGCGGTTGTCGGTGTACGTGTCGGTGTCGGTGTCGGTGCTGACGTGGCTGCTGTACGTACCGAAATACTTCGGGTCGTACTTGTTGAGCTTGTCGCCGACCTTGACGAATTCATCGTTGCCCTGCCCCTTGTAGACGGTCACGCGGTAATTGCTGTCGCGGCCGAGCGCACTGAGCTTCAGGTACGTGAATTTCTGGTCGACACGCCGGCGCCAGAGCGCGAGCACGTCCATGAGCGATTGGCCCATCAGCACGATGGTGATACCACGATGGCCGTGCTCCGTAACGAACTGCGTGAGCGCGTCGCTGGGCTTGGTGCGATTGGGCCACCAGTTCTGCGCCTCATCGTAGACGTGCAAAGCGTTATCGCGGGTCTTCTCGATCCACAGGCCGTCGATCTGTGCGAGCTTGCCGCCGCGCTTCTCCTCACGTGGGCGCATATCTTCACGCGTCAGCGGAAACAGCAACTGCTGCACGCGCTCCAGGGGGATACCGGCGACCTTCGCAATCTTCTCTTGGCACTCGACGGTTTCGAGACCCTCGATGTACGCCACCACCTCGCGGCCCTTCTGCAGCCACGGGATGATGTGCTTGACCATCGTCTCGTAGCTCTTGCCCGACCTGGGAAGACCTTCAGCGAACAGGATTGCCATGTCAGGTCACCACTGGAACAGCGTGAGGAACTTGCGCAGCATGCGGAAGGCGTAGCCCGCACCGATGATGGCCAGCGCCTGGGGCACGCCGCACTGCGTCGCGATCCACAGAACACCGCCGTCCATGCCGGACCACATGGACTGCAAACCGCCCGACAGCCACGCCGGAATGGGGATCGCGGTGATCAACGCGACAGCGGCACTGATGACGGCATCGGCGAACGCGATGAACGCGTCCTGCACGAATTGCCAGATGGCCAGGAAGACGGCCTTGATCGCGTTCCACAGCCAATCGGTCAGTTGCTGAAGCATGCTGGCGACCCTCAGTTGTCTACTGCAATGCGGAAGGCCATGAACGCGGCCACGACCATCAGGACCGTCTTTACGATGGCCAGCACGTTCGTCGCGAACGACGTCGACCAGATGTCGAAATTGAGTGCAACGGTCCTACCGAAGATGCTGATGCTGCCGCTGCTGACAGGCGGGCTGCCACCACCGGCAACGCTGAAGAAGTTACCCACAGCGCCGCCAAGCGGAGACTGCTGGAGGTTGTTCTTTGCGTCACCAAGCACCTGCTGCATGGTGCGGCCCTTCGCGGTGTAGAGATCTCCGGCGTTCGTTCCACCAGGTGTGCCGCCGCAGCCTGCCGCGCTGGGGTTCTGCTGGCATGCGCCGCCAGTCTGGCCACCGACCTGCGCACCGTTGCCGCCGCACTGAGTCGAGGTGGGATTGGCCTTGCAGAAATCGGACTGACTCTGCGTGCTGCTGTTCGTCTGCTGGCAACCCGGCTTGCCGTTCACCACAGAGCCTGGAGGGCAACTGCCGGGAAGAATGATCGAGCCGCTTCCATCCGTGGCCGTCGTGGTCGTCGTGTTCGTAGTCGTGCACTGGCCACCGCTGCACACCGTGTTGCCGGTCGTGCTGTTCGTCGTCGTGTTGCCGCTAGCGTCGGTCGAGGACGTAACGCCGCTACCCGGCGACGATGACCACTTGACGCCGCTGTTCGACGCACTCGACGGCGCGCACATGTCTCTGCCGTTGACCTGGCCAGGAAACGTACCCGGGGGACACGGTGCGGGCGCAGCGGTGTTCGGGTCAGGCTTCGGAGGAGCCTGCGGCGGGTCCGTGCCAGGCACAGGCAGCGACGAGGGCATGGGGTTGGTCTTAGTCGTGCCATCACCAGCACCCTGCGTGCTTGGCGAGCATTTGCCGTTATCCGGCGCGAGGTCACCGGTGAACACACCCCCGCCAGTGCACCGCCACCACCCGCCCTGCGCCTGCGTGCACTCCGACGGCTCTACCTTGACGACACACCGACCACCACCAGCAGAGCTGTACTTGTTGCAGAGATAGAAGGTGGACTGCGCAGGCAGGCCGAGCGCATCACCCGTGTCGTGCCACCAGTCTCCAGCAGACGTGCCCTTGATACTGGCGCACTGCGCCTGCTTCGCATCGATGCACGAGCCATTCAACTCAGAATAGCCAGTGCTGCACTGGCACGCGCCAGCACCATCAGCCGCGCTGTTCGCAGGACACTGCATCTGCGAAGCAACGTAGTAGTTACCATCGCTGAAGGTGTCATACGCCGCGCCGTTGACATACCTGGTCACGACTGCCGAACCAGTCGTAGACGACGTTGCATTGCAAGCGGTCAAACCAAAGGTGAAGCTAGGCTGATTGGCAAACTGCGCCTGAAGGGCAGGCACATAGCCCTGGCATGCCGCCTGCATGGCCGAGTAGCGCTCACTGGGCGCGGCAGAACGCGTCCAATAGCTGTCACCGGGCACCATGGGAACAGACGCATGTGCCGAACCAACGCAAAACACCAGGCAAGACAGCAGGAGCGAAGCGAGCCTAGACATTCCACATCCCGGCGACGCACGCAGCGCCGCAGCACACACCGCAGAAGAAAGCAAAGATGAGCCACATAGCGCAGTACCTCCTCGAAGATGCTCTGCTATGTGCCCCGACCGAAGCCGGGGCAGGTGCATCAGCCGCGAATGAAACCGAGCACCTTCTTCGCGCCCCAGCCGGCCACCTTGGGGATGATCATCAGCGCCGCGATGGCCAGCACTGCGGTCACGACGGTGCCGAAGTCCACAGCAGCGGTGAGCGTGCTGAAGTCAGGACCAGCGGCGAAGGCGGGAACGCCACCGACCAGCGAAGCGAGCGCAACGGCACCCTTGTTCTTGCGAACGATGCGAGCAAACTTGTTCATGGATAACTCCTCTGTTGAACAGGTGGCCCGGGACTCCGGG
Organism: Variovorax sp. 679; assembly: GCF_003952185.1. Taxonomy (GTDB): domain Bacteria; phylum Pseudomonadota; class Gammaproteobacteria; order Burkholderiales; family Burkholderiaceae_C; genus Variovorax. The sequence goes on from NZ_RXFS01000010.1 coordinate 278,091, forward strand.
ACGACACCGATGAACGCCGGGCGTCTCACGACGATGCGACGCTCATCGCTGCTGTCACGACCTGATGGACCGAAGAACAACACCGACATACCAACCGATGACGAAAGAACCGACGACGAGGGTGAAGCCGACCGACCAGGCTGCTGCGAAGTCGGCAGGCGCAGGGAAAGAAATACCAGTGACTGCGCTCAGCTCCGAGCCAGTGATCAGCACCACGGGACACGTGGACAGGTCCGCAGGCTGCGAAGGCGCGGCAGTGATAGCACCGCTGGCATCGGGCTGGGCGCAGATCATTTGATCCTCGGCACGTCAGCGTGTACGCGACGACGAGCACGCTCGATGCGTTCGCGTCTCTCAGCGCGCTCACCGTCGATCCACATGAGCGCAACGACAGCCACCGCCAGCAGGAAGCCAGCGAGGCCGAATGCAAGGGCGATGGCTGGCGTGAGCATCACGAGGCCTTCGGTGCTTGCGGCTGCTGCGGCACGCGGCCTGAGGCGGGCACGAAGCCGGTGAGCATGGAGACGATGTCACCCTTGGCGTCGCCGAAGTCGGGCACACGCAGGGAGAACGTGGCCGCGAACAGACCAACCTTCATCTGATCGCGCAGTTCGGGCATCACCTGATCGCTGCGCAGCGTACCCACGGTGATGACGCCGCCCTTTTCATCGCGCAGCACGCAGCGAGCGGCAAAGTGGTTGTAGTCCTTGCCGGTCCGCTTGCTGGTGCGGACTTCGTTCTCGATAGCGAGAACTTCGAGGATGGAACTGAATTGCGACATGGTTGACTCCTAAATGACCGCATGTAGCGGCGGGCTCTAGCGACGTGCTAGCGGTGAGAGCCCTGCCATCAGGAGTACGTCGTGCCGCCCTTTGGCAACGACCTGTCCCGTCATGGGCTAGGCAAGGCCCTCACCGCTAGCGCGTCAGAAGAGACGCCGTTGCGTCCAGAACTCCCGGCGACGAATCAGGGACCAGCGTTGAGAAGGGGTCACAGCGCACCCCACTGAGCAGCCATCGCCTGCGCGATGCCCTGCCTAGTCGTACTGCGACGACGCCAACGATCCGGGCCGGGCGACTCGCGATGAACCACTGACCACTCCGCGTGCTCACGCGTACGCGGCTTCGGAGGAGTGAGCATCCTGGTAGGCTTGAGCGGCGGAAGACCGATCAGCTCCAGCCCGGTGGCCTTGAACTCGGGATCACCGAACCAGTACGGCTGCACCACCTGCCGAGGACCCGGCTTGATCAGCTCCCGGGCATAGCGATGCATCACCGGGTTCTCTATGGCCTTGAGCGGGATCGGCGCATCACGCAGCTCGCGGTAGAACGCTGCAGCCTCCTCTAGCTCAGCCCACATCTGCGCCTTTGTCTTCCCCGCGGGAGGCCGATGCAACCAGCGCACACCACTGTTTGCAAGCCTGGTGCAGGTGGGATGCGCAACCATCAGATCGAAACCGAGGTCCAGCACGTGCCGCACATCACCCTGGATATGCCAGGCGGGATCACCCTCTGTCGGCAGCAGATCACACGACCATGCGTGATGGCCAGCGGCTCGAAAAGCAGCACTCACGCGGCCGCTGTATTCGCACGCCACGAGCACCCTCAAGGGTGTGCCCGCCTGCTGGCCGGAGGCCGAGGGAGCGGCCAAGCTCGGCGCGACCTCGTTTACCTCTTGCGAGGCACCAGCAGGGGGGCACTCAGGACGCTGCGCGAACGCAGCGAAGGAGATTTGCATTCCCGATCCGGGAAACTGCGAGATTGGGGTGATAGCCATGGCCGCTCCTAGAATGAGCAATCTGCAACCTATAGCAAACTGCAACACCCCGAGAGTACATCACCATGTCGCAACTTGCAACACCCCTTACCGTCGCCGAACTCATCGAAGCCGCCGCTGCCGTCGCAGGGAGCCAGGTCAAGCTCGCCGCCCTCCTAGAGACGACAGCCCCAACGCTGATACAGATGAAACAAGGGAAGCGGCCATGTAACTGGCGGGTGCGAGGAAAGCTCCGTGCCGTACTGGGCGAAGACCCCGCAAGAGCATTCATCACTGCCATGGCCGAAGACCTTGAGCAGTCAGAAAACGCAGACGAAAAAAAAGCCGCCGATGGCTTTAGAGCCATGCTGGCAGCTTTCCCCGACGATGAAAAAAGCCCCGTCAATCCGAAGATCAACGGGGCTTCATCAACTTGGCGGAACCGGAGGGATTCGAACCCTCGATGAGGCTCTACACCCCATACTCCCTTAGCAGGGGAGCACCTTCGGCCACTCGGTCACAGTTCCTGAAAGAAGCCGAGATTATGCCACTACTCAGGCACCCGGTTGATCCAGATCGAAGGCTTTATGCAGTGCGCGCACTGCCAATTCCATATATTTTTCGTCGATCACGACCGAAGTCTTGATTTCGCTGGTCGAGATCATCTGGATGTTGATGCCCTCTTCGCTCAGCACGCGGAACATCTTGCTCGCCACGCCCACGTGGCTGCGCATGCCGATGCCGACGATGCTGACCTTGCAGATCTTGGTGTCGCCGACCACTTCGGTCGCGCCCAGCGAGGGCATCACCTTCGACTGCAGCAGGTCGATCGTCTTCGCGTACTCGTTGCGGTGAACGGTGAAGCTGAAGTCGGTCTTGCCGTCCTTGCTGAGGTTCTGGATGATCACGTCGACTTCGATGTTGGCGTCCGCCACCGCACCGAGGATGTGATACGCGATACCGGGCTTGTCGGGCACGCCGAGCACCGAGATCTTGGCTTCGTCGCGGTTGAATGCGATGCCGGATACGACGGCTTGTTCCATGTTTTCGTCTTCCTCGAAAGTGATCAGCGTGCCGGACTTGGCCTCTTCATTGATGTCGATGTCCCACGGCGTGAAGCTCGAAAGCACGCGCAGCGGCACCTTGTACTTGCCGGCGAATTCCACCGAGCGGATTTGCAGCACCTTGGAGCCCAGGCTCGCCATCTCGAGCATCTCTTCGAAGCTCACGGTGGTGAGGCGGCGCGCATCGGGCTCGACGCGCGGGTCGGTCGTGTAGACACCGTCGACGTCGGTATAGATCAGGCATTCGTTCGCCTTCATGGCCGCGGCGATGGCCACGGCCGAAGTGTCGCTGCCACCACGGCCCAGCGTGGTGATATTGCCCTCGTCGTCCACGCCCTGGAAGCCGGTGATGACCACCACTCTGCCGGCATTCAGGTCGGCCATCACGCGCTCGTTGTCGATGCTCTCGATGCGGGCCTTGGTGTACGAGTTGTCGGTGCGCACCGAAACCTGCCAGCCCGCGTAGCTCACGGACTCGACGCCCTCGGCCTGCAGCGCGATGGCCAGCAGCGCCGACGATGCCTGCTCGCCGGTGGAGGCCAGCATGTCGAGCTCGCGGTTGTGGGCCACGCCGGGTTTGCTCGGCGCCAGTTCCTTGGCCAATCCGAGCAGGCGGTTGGTCTCGCCGCTCATGGCGCTCGGAACCACGATCATCTGGTGGCCTGCGCGCGCCCACTTGGCGACGCGCTTGGCGACATTCTTGATGCGCTCGGTCGAGCCCATCGACGTACCGCCGTATTTGTGAACGATCAATGCCATGGGTGAAATCAGAGAAAGGGAAAGGGCCGCTTAGGAGGCGGCGCCCTGCAAGCTGTCAGAGCCAAGTCTTCGGCGAGGGCGAAACATTGTACCAATGCAGGAAATCGCCCTGCCGCTCGACGAAGCCGGCAGCCACCTTGAGGTGGATGCGGTGGCCGCGCGTGGTGCAGGCGCGAACCTGGTCGAGCAACTGGTCGAGCTGCGCGGCGCTGGGCGCGCAGCCGTGCGACTGCATCAGCCAGTGACGCAGCACGTTGGCCTGGCGGGCGCGCGTCAGCGTCTGCAGCGTGGCGATGCGCGGCGGGCTGCCAACGCTCTCCAGGTCCTGCGCCGCCAGCTCGTTCAGCAACTGCTGCGCCTGCGCGGCGTGGCCCACGCTGCGCGCGAACGTGGCGCGAAACTGGGGAAAGGCCTGCTCCAGCGCCGGCAACAGCACCGAGCGGATCCTGTTGCGGGTGTAGCGCGCATCGCCGTTGGTCGGGTCTTCGATCCAGGGCAGGTCGCGGCCGGCCAGCCATTCGCGGATTTCCGCGCCCGCAACCACGAGCAGCGGCCGGTAGATGTCGAGCCCGTCGCGCCGCGCGTGCGCCGGCATGGCCGCCAGTCCTGGAAGCCCCGCGCCGCGCGACAGCGCGAGCAACAGGGTTTCGACCTGGTCGTCGGCATGGTGCCCCAGCGCCACGGATTTGATGGCCGTCTTTGCTCCATCGGCGCGCGCCATTTCGGCAAACGCCGCGTAGCGGGCTCGACGGGCGGCATCTTCAGGACTTTCGCCTTGCGCATGCCGCGCATCGACGCGATGAACGACCAGCGGCACGGCCATGCGCTCGCATACCGCGCGGCAATGCTGCTCGAAGCCGTCGGCCGCGGCCTGCAGCCCGTGATGCACATGGAATGCGACCACCTGCCCCGGCCAGCGCGCTGCGCAGGCGGCCAGCAAGGCCGTCGAATCGGCGCCTCCGCTGAAACCCACCGCCAGCGGCCAGTACGCCGGCTCGAACGCGGCAATGGCGCGTTCGAAAGCGGAGTTCATGGCAGCGCCCGAGCGTTACCTGCCGTTGTCGGCCTTGGTGTCGTTGAAGCGGCCGTAGCTCTGGAGGCGTTCGTAGCGGCGCTCCAGCAATTCCTTCGGCTTCAGGTCGCTGACCTGGCGGAACGCGTCGTTGAGCGCGCGCTTGAGGAAGGCCGCCATCTGGCGATGGTCGCGATGCGCACCGCCGACGGGTTCGTTCACGATCTTGTCGACCAGCCCCAGCGCCTTGAGACGGTGAGCCGTGATGCCCAATGCATCAGCCGCTTCCTGCGCCTTCTCGCCGGTCTTCCAGAGGATGGAAGCGCAGCCCTCAGGGCTGATCACGGAGTAGATCGAATACTGCAGCATCAGCAGCTGGTCGCCGACCGAGATGGCCAGCGCGCCGCCGGAGCCGCCTTCGCCGATGATGGTGACGATGATCGGCACCTCGAGCTGCGCCATCTCGAAGATGTTGCGGCCGATGGCTTCCGACTGGCCGCGCTCCTCGGCATCGATGCCGGGGTATGCGCCGGGCGTGTCCACGAAAGTGAACACCGGCAGCTTGAACTTCTCGGCCGTCTTCATCAGCCGCAGCGCCTTGCGGTAGCCCTCGGGCTTGCTCATGCCGAAGTTGCGCGCGGTGCGCTCCTTCGTGTCGCGCCCCTTCTGGTGGCCAATGACCATGCAAGGCACGCCATTGAAGCGCGCGAGGCCGCCCACGATCGACAGGTCATCCGAGAAATGACGGTCGCCGTGCAACTCGACGAAGTCAGTGAAGATTTCGTTGACGTAGTCGAGCGTGTAGGGACGCTCCGGATGCCGCGCGATCTTGGTGATCTGCCAGGGCGTCAGGTCGCTGTAGATATCCTTGGTGAGCTGCTGGCTCTTCTTGCCGAGCTGATCGATCTCTTCAGAAATGTCGACCGCGGATTCGGTCTGCACATAGCGCAATTCTTCGATCTTTGTTTCGAGTTCAGCAATGGGCTGCTCGAAGTCGAGGAAGGTTCGTTTCGCCAACGTCTTCTCCTGTTTATTTCAATTTGCTGCCCACCGATCCATCGTGCCAATTCCAGGAACACCGCGGAACCGGCTCCGCCGGGCCGCTGGTGTTGCCCCCTTGAGGGGGTTGGCGAAGCGACACGAAGTGCGCACAGCCTGGGGGTGGTCCTAGTACACGACTGGGGCGGGGTCCAGCGATCGCCAAATATACCAAGTCGCCACGCTGCAATATGGTGCCCAGGCCACGGCGACGTCGCGGGCATCGCTGCGGCTGACCGGATCGCCCGAAAAGTAGTTGACGCTGATGCCGTTGAGCAGCCCCAGGTCGTCTACAGGCAGCACGTTCGGGCGCATGAGGTGGAAGATGAGGAACATCTCGGCCGTCCAGCGGCCGATGCCGCGGATGGCCACGAGCTCGTCGATGATCTGCTCGTCCGACATGTCCTTCCACGCATCGACGTGCACCAGGCCCGAATCGAAATGCAGGGCCAGGTCGACGAGGTACTCGATCTTGCGGGCGGACAGCCCCGCCCCACGCATGTCGTCGACCTTGAGCTTGAGCACGTTGGCCGGCGTCAGCTTGCGCGGCAGCGCAGCAAATTTGTCCCACACCGACTGCGCGGCCTTCACCGAGATCTGCTGGCCCACGACGCTGCGTGCGAGCGTGGTGAACGCGTCGCCGCGCGACTCGAGGCAGGCGTCGCCGAACTTCGGAATCAACCGCTTCATGACGCGGTCTTTCCGGGAGAGATGCTTGCATGCCTCCTCCCAATAGTCCGGCGTGTAGATCGTTACGCTGGTCTTCCGGGTGGCGGGCATGGGGTTCGTCGTTCCGTTCACTGCGCAGCCGCCCAGGTCGTGCCCGTGGGCGAATCCTTGAGCACGATGCCCTGCTCGAGGAGTTCCTGGCGGATGCGATCGGCTTCGGCGAAATTCTTCGCGGCCTTGGCGGCGGCGCGCGCGTCGATCCTGCCCTGGATGGTGGCTTCGTCGAGCGTGCTGCCCGCCTGCAGGAAAGCTCGCGGGTCGCCCTGCAGCAGGCCCAGCGAACCGGCCAGTGCCTTCAGCAAGCCGGCTGTCTCGGCGGACTTGGTGCGGTTGACCTCGCCGGCCAGCTCGAACAGCACGGCAATGGCCTCGGGCGTGCCGAAGTCTTCGTCCATGGCGGCCTTGAAGCGCGCGGCATGAGGCTGTGCCCAGTCGATCGACACTTCGGCCGGCGCGACCAGATCGAGCGCCGTGTACAGGCGCCTCAACGAATTGCGGGCGTCGTCCAGATGCGCGTCGCTGTAGTTGAGCGCGCTGCGGTAGTGCGTGCGCACCAGGAAGAAACGCAGGCTCTCGGCGTCGTACTTCTGCAGCACCTCGCGGATGGTGAAGAAGTTGCCCAGGCTCTTGGACATCTTCTCGTTGTCCACGCGCACGAAGCCGTTGTGCACCCAGAAGCGCGACAGCGGCTTGCCGTTGGCGCCTTCGCTCTGGGCGATTTCGTTCTCGTGGTGCGGAAACTGCAGATCGGCGCCGCCGCCGTGGATGTCGAAGGTCTCGCCCAGGGTGGCGCAGCTCATGGCCGAGCACTCGATGTGCCAGCCCGGCCGGCCTGTGCCGTAAGCACTCTCCCACTTGGCGTCGGCGGGCTCGGTCGGCTTGGCGGCCTTCCAGAGCACGAAGTCGAGCGGATCCTGCTTGCCGTCGAGCACGGCGACGCGCTCGCCCGCATGCAGTTCGTCGAGCGACTTGCCCGACAGCTTGCCGTAGCCCGGGAACTTGCGCACCGCGTAGTTCACGTCGCCGTTGTCCGAGCGGTAGGCCAGGCCCTTCTGCTCGAGCTTCTCGATGATGCCGAGCATCTGCGGCACGTATTCGGTGGCGCGCGGCTCGATGGTGGGCGGCTCGATGCCGAGTGCGCCGATGTCCTCGTGCATGGCCGCGATCACCTCGTCGGTCAGCTCGCGGATGGTGATGCCGCGCTGCACGGAGCGGGCGATGATCTTGTCGTCGATGTCGGTGATGTTGCGCACGTAGGTCACGGCGTAGTCGCTCGCGCGCAGCCAGCGCTGCACGACGTCGAACGCCATCATCATGCGGGCGTGGCCGATATGGCAGAGGTCGTAGACCGTCATGCCGCAGACGTACATGCGCACCTGTCCCGGTTGCAATGGGGAGAATTCCTCCAATTCACGCGATAGCGTGTTGTAGATGCGCAGACTCATGAGATTCGGAAAACGTCATTTCGCGCGCGTGCGGCACGGGCGAAAGACGGTGTTTTTCAGGGGTGACGGGGGCTGTGGTCGCGAGAGGTTGGACATGGCCCCTCGGCTACAATGAAACCAAGTATAAACGGCTGCCACCGCGCAGCGTCCGGGTGTTCCCCAAGCCCGCAAGCCTGCATCTCCCCCCATTTCCGTCGAGGCTTCATGAAGCACGCCGCCTTCTCCAGACTCTCCATTGCCTTCGCCCTGCTGTTCAGCCTGTGGGGCTCCGCGGCCCATGCGAACGAATACGACGACGTGAACGCGCTGCTGCGCCAGGGCAAATCGAACGAGGCGCTCGCCAAGGCCGACACCTACATCGCCGGCAAGCCGCGCGATCCGCAGATGCGCTTCCTGCGCGGCGTGATCCTCACCGAGCAGAACAAGCAGGCCGAGGCCATCATCGCCTTCACGCAACTCACGCAAGACTTCCCCGAGCTCTCCGAGCCCTACAACAACCTGGCCGCGCTGTATGCGTCGCAAAGCAAGTTCGACCAGGCGCGCGCCGCCCTCGAGCAGGCCCTCAAGCTCAACCCGAACTACGCCACGGCGCACGAGAACCTCGGCGACGTGTACGCCCGCCTCGCGGCCCAGGAATACGTGCGTGCCCAGCAGTTCGCGAGCACCAACGCCAGCGTCGCGCCCAAGCTCGCGCTGATCCGCCAGATCTTCAGCTCGAAGACCGAGGCCGAAGCCGCCGCCCTGCCCGCGGCCCCGGTGGTCATCCGCAAGCCGGTCGGCCGCACCAGCAAGTAAGAGCAAGTCGCCGCCGCTTCGGGCACCGCAACGACGCCCACCGCGCGGCACCATTCCCTCATCCGCAAACGGAGCTTCATTTGACGATCAACGCCCTCTCCCGCCTCAGCCGCCGCGGCGCTCTCGTGCTGGCCGCCGCTTTCGCGTTCGCCGCCACCGGCCACGCGCAATCGGCAACGCCGCGCGTCAAGCTCGCCACCTCGGCCGGCGACATCGTGGTCGAGCTCGACGAGGCCAAGGCGCCCAAGACGGTCGAGAACTTCCTGCAATACGTCAAGGACAAGCACTACGACGGCACGGTCTTCCACCGCGTGATCGACGGCTTCATGATCCAGGGCGGCGGCTTCACGGCCGACCTGCAGCAGAAGTCCACGCGCGCGCCCATTCCGCTGGAAGCGGGCAACGGCCTGAAGAACGACAAGTACACGATCGCCATGGCCCGCACCGGCAATCCGAATTCCGCGACCTCGCAGTTCTTCATCAACGTGAAGAACAACGACTCGCTCAACGCGCCCAACCCCGACGGCTACGGCTACACCGTGTTCGGCAAGGTCGTCGCCGGCACCGACGTGGTCGACAAGATCCGCGCGGTGGCCACCGGCAACAAGGGCGGCATGCAGAACGTGCCGCTCGAGGCCGTCACCATCAAGTCCGCCACGCTGCTGGCGAAGTAATCCCTTTCAAGTAGGAGTCCTCTCATGAGCAACCCCCAAGTCGAACTGCACATCAAGAACCTCGGCGTGATCACGCTCGAACTCGACGCCGCCAAGGCCCCGAAGTCGGTCGAGAACTTCGTCGCGTACGTGAAGAAGGGCCACTACGACAACACGGTGTTCCACCGCGTGATCCCGGGCTTCATGGTGCAAGGCGGCGGTTTCGAGCCCGGCATGAAGCAGAAGCCCACCGACGCCGAGATCCAGAACGAAGCCAACAACGGCCTGAAGAACGACAACTACACCGTGGCCATGGCCCGCACCAGCGCGCCCCACTCGGCCACCGCGCAGTTCTTCATCAACGTGGCCGACAACGGCTTCCTGAACCACACCGCGCCGTCGGCGCAGGGCTGGGGCTACGCCGTGTTCGGCAAGGTCGTCGGCGGCACCGAGGTGGTCGACAAGATCAAGGCCGTGAAGACGGGCCGCAAGGGCTTCCATGACGACGTGCCGCTCGAAGACGTCGTGATCGAAAAGGCCGTCGTCACCGCCGAATGACCGGCAACCGGCGCAACGCGGCATCATCAGCAGCATGAACAACGTGGCGAGCCAGGCTTTTCAGGAGCTGGTGGCGCCACCCGCGTGGCGCACGGTCGACCTGATTTCCGACCTGCACCTGCAGGCCGGCGAGCCCGCCACCTTCGAGGCCTGGCAGGGCTATCTGCAGACCACGCCGGCGGACGCGCTGATCATCCTCGGCGACCTCTTCGAGGTGTGGGTGGGCGACGATTCCGCGACGCAGCCCGGCTTCGAGGCGCAATGCGCCGAACTGCTGCGCCGCACCGCGCAGCGCCTGCCGGTGTTCTTCATGCACGGCAACCGGGACTTCCTCGTCGGCCCCGCGTTCGCCGCGCAATGCGGCCTCACGCTGCTCGACGACCCGACGGTGCTGGTGCTGCACGGCCAGCGCTGGCTGCTGAGCCATGGCGACATCCTCTGCCTCGAGGACACCGAATACCTCAAGTTCCGCGCGCAGGTGCGCACGCCCGAGTGGCAGGCCGCGTTCCTGGCACGGCCGCTGGAGGAACGCCGCGCGCTCGCGCGCTCCATGCGCGTGCAGAGCGAAGACCGCAAACGCAATCCGTCGATGGTCTGGGCCGATGTCGACACCGCCGCGGCGCGCGACTGGCTGCTGCAGGCGAACGCCCGCGCGCTGGTACACGGCCACACGCACCGCCCGGCCGATCACGACCTGGGCAATGGCCTGCGCCGCGTCGTGCTGAGCGACTGGGATGCGGCCGCGCATCCGCCGCGCGCACAGCTGCTGTGCCTGTCCACCGCCGGCGCGCAGCGCGTCGACCTGCGCTAGCCGCGCCGCCACCAACGATGTTCAAGTGGCTGCGCCGCCTGCGCGCCCTGCCCCCGATCCCCGAGGCCGCCTGGCAGGCCACGCTCAGGCGTTACGCCTTCCTGGGCGCATTGCCGGACTCCGACCGCCAGCGCCTGCGAACGCTGACGGCCGAATTCCTGCGCGACAAGGAATTCCACGGCGCCAAGGGCTTCACCATCACCAACGAAGTGGCGCTGGCCATCGCGGCGCAGGCCGTTCTGCCGGTGCTGCACCTCAAGGGCGGGCTGAACTGGTACGACGATTTCGTCGGCATCGTCGTGCACCGCTCCGAGGTGGTGGCGCGGCGCAAGGTGATCGACGAAGCACAGGTGGTGCACGAATACGGCGAAGTCGTCGCCGGTGAAGCCATGGAGCGCGGCCCAGTCATGCTGAGCTGGGACGACGTGCTGGCCAGCAGCATCACCAGCGAGCGCGGCTACAACGTCGTGATCCACGAGTTCGCCCACAAGATCGACATGCGCAGCGGCAATGCCAACGGTTGCCCGCCCCTGCCGCCCGGCTTTGCGGGCCAGCGCAGTTCGCGCGCGTCCCGTGCGGCCTGGATGGCCGTGCTGCAGCCCGCCTACGACGATTTCCGCGAGCAGACCATCAAGGCGGAGCGCTTCGGCACCGAGCAACCGTGGCTCGACGCCTATGGCGCCACGTCGATCAGCGAGTTCTTCGCGGTAGCCTGTGAGGCCTATTTCGTGAACCGCCCGAACTTCGCCCGCGACTTCCCCGGCGTGCTCGCGATTTTCGATGAATTCTTTCTTCCTAAAAGGCCCTGAGCCCTCGCCCACTCTCGGTTGACAGCTATCCATTCGATAGCAGCACAACCCTTACCATCGATGGGTTATCAACTCACCAAAAAGGTAAACAACATGAGGGACTGGTTCTATCAACTCACGGGCAAGGCGTGGATTGCGCTGGTGTTCGGCATCGGCATCCTGGGCTGGGCAGCGTACGCACAGTTCAAGGCGGGCGCGGACACGCACGGCGCCGCCGTCGAGGACCTGGTCGCCAAGAGCGGCACAGTCGTCGGCGGCAGCGAAGTCACGGAAACCACCAAGCGGCGCCGCGGCGGCAGCTCCACCCGCCGCTACTTCGTTCTCGACGCCAAGCTGGCCGACGGCAGCACGGAGAAATGGCGCGTCGACTATGCGGTCGGCCGCAGCAAGCTCGAACCGCTGATCGACGAAGCCGTCGACGTGCGCGTCGATCCATCGGACAACAACCTCGTCTACGAGGTGAAGCTCAAGGGCAAGCCCGTGGTGTCGCTGGCCGATGTGCAGAAGATCATGGAAGTGAAGGACAAGGCCGCTGCGTCGAGCGCCACCGACAAGGGCACGCTGATCGTCGGCGCCATCGCCCTGCTGCTGGGCATCGGCGGGCTCTTCGCGCGGCGCAAGATCCGCAATGGCTACATCGCCGAGCATGCGGCGGCCGTGCAAACACCGGCCATCGGCGAAAAGGTCTGACAGACCTTGCCTTGGCGCCGACGCGCCAATGAAAAAGGCGCCCCGCGGGGCGCCTTTTTCGTGGCCACAGGCTTGTTCTCTTACTTGCGCAGCAACGCCTTCAGCGCGTTCTGCAGGCGTCGCGCGCTGGCGGCATCGTGCGCCGCGGCCAGCACCTTGCCCGCGTCCTGGCCCCAGGTCTGTGCCGGCGCCGGGTCGCCACGCTTCGTCAGCAGCTTGAGTTGCAAGGCGCGGCGCGCATCGAGCTGCTCCGCGGGCGTCGGCACCTCGGCGGCCATCTCGAGGCGCAGCAGCGCTTCGGCGGCATCGTTCGCGGCGGCCGTCGGCGCGGCGCCGATGGCTTGCGACCAGCCGCTGCGCACCGCGGGCGTGACCGCGCGACCCAGCTCCTGGATGCTCGGCAGGCGACTGGCATCGCGCTGCTCCCATGCGCCCAGCACCTGGGTCAGGGCCTCGCCATGCGCCTGCGCAGCGAGCTTGCGCAGCGCCATGTCGGCACGCTCGAGCGCTTCGCGCTGTGCGCGGAAAGCCGCGTCGCCCAGTCGTGGGCCGCGATCTTCGAAGCGCGGCGGACGGTCGCCGAAGCGGCCGCCCGGCGCACCACGGTCACCGCCACGATCGCCGCGGCCATCCGGACGCGGAGCACCGCGATCGCCCGAGCGGCCCGGGCCGCCCGCGCCCGGCCGACCGCCGTCGCGCCGGTCGCCGAAACGGCCACCAGCACCACGGGCCGGTGGCGCCGTCTCGGCAGCCTTCTTGCTGCTGGGGCGGTCGTCGCCGCGCATGGCCACGACGGGCTTGGGCGCGGGCTTCGGGGCTGCGGCTGGTGCCTCGGCGGCAACTTCGGCATCGGCATTGCCTTCGGTCGGTGCAGCTTCCGTTGCGGCCTCGGCCTGATCGCTGGCGGCCGATGCTTCCGCATCGCCCTCACCAGGAACCTGGGCAGCACTCTCGCCGGACTCGGCGGCAGGCTGCTGCTCCGCCTTCGGAGCGGGCGGCGGCACCTCGCCGCGCAACGCGGCTTCGAGGCCGGCAATGGCCGCACGGATCTTCTGCGCATCGCCGGCGGCATTGGCCGCGTCGAGCGCCTTGGACGCCTCGAGCACATTGCGGTCGTGCTCGTTCATTGCGGCCGATGCCTTCTCGCGCTCGGCAGTCTTGCGATTGAAGGCTTCATCGATGGGCGCGCGGAACGCGTCCCACAGCTTCTGTTCATGGCGGCGGTCGAGCGGCACGCCCTGCGCCTCGGCCTGCCAGCGCTGCTGCAGCGCCTTGACGGCGTCGATGCGCAGCACCGGTTGGGCGCCGAGCTCGGTCGCCTCGGCGATCATGGCCTGGCGGCGTTCGACGCTGGCCTTCTGCGCCGTCTCGAACGGTGCGCGGGCAGCGCCGAAAGCTTCGTTCCACAGCGGCTGCAATTCGGCGAACACCTTCTCACCCACATGGCCGGCATCGCGCCAGCGGTCGGCGAACTGATGCAGCGCGCGGTTGTGCGCCTTCAGATCGGCGGCGCCGGCGTGCTCCGCCGCCCAGGCCTTGACCTCCTCGATCAGCGCGACGCGCAGCGCGCGATGCTCGGCAGCATCGGCACGAACCTTCTCGAGCCAGGCCTCGACCACCTTGTGGGCTTCGTTGCAGGCTTCGTCGAAACGCTTCCAGAGCGCATGGTTCGGCACGCCGCCCTGGTCGGCCTGCTTCCACTGGTCGCGCAGGGAGCGCAGCGTTTCCTGCATCTTGCGGCCACCGAGCGCCTGGCCTTCGGGGCGCTTGAGCAGGCCTTCGGCCTTGGCGACGAGGTCCTCACGAACCTTGTCGGCGCTCCAGCGCTGCCAGCCTTCGAGCTCGCCGGCAGCCACCAGCGCGGCGTGCACGCGGGCTTCGAGCGGTGCTTCGACCAGCTTGCCATGCTCCTTGAGTACTGCGCGCAGCGCGGCGGCAGCGCCGGCACTGGCCTTGCCATGGCCTTCTGCGGTTTCCTGTTCCAGCTTGGCCAGCGCAGCCTGCACGGCGTCCTGGGCGGCGGCGCGCACGGCCGGGTCGACCTTGGGCGCAGCGGGACGGGCGGGAGCGGCGGGCTTGGGCGCCACCACTTCGCCGCGAGCGGCGCGCAATTCATCGGCCCACACGAGCACGGGCGGCAGCGGTGCCGCGGCATCCGCGGCGGCGGCTACAGCCTGGGCCAGCGCGCTGTGGAACGCGTCGGACACCACCAGCAGCTGCGACTTCGAAGATTCGAGCTGCGGCGCGAACTTGGCGTCGAGGCTGCTCCAGTTGGCGTCGGCCGTGATCTCGGCGGCCTGCTGCTGCCAGTGGGTCACGTCGGCGCGCAGCGATTCCTCGGCGACCTGGGCGTCCTGCCAGCCCTTGGTGGACAGCACTTCGAAGCGCTGTGCCAACAGCACGGCTGCTTCGCGGTGCACCTGCGCGCGGTGCTGCAGGTCTTCGATGCCCTTGACACGCTCGGAGAGCTTGAGCTTCAGGCCGGCCAGCGGCTCGCGCGACAGCGGCGCCCCCGCCTTGGCGGCGTCGCGCTGCCAGGCGAGCGCATCGGCGATGTTGAGCTTGGACTGGGCCAGCAGCACTTCGGCCTTCTGAGCCCATTCGGCGGCAATTGCCTCCTGTCCCTTGGCTCGCTTGAGTTCGTCGAGCTTTTCGCGCAGCAGGCGCGCGGCGCCCTTGTCACGACCGCTCAGCTCCTTGAAGACTTCCTGCATCTGCTCGGGCGCGGGGTTGCCCGCGAGCCAATCGCGGATGCGCGCAGCGCGCTCGCCGGAAGTCGGCGCGGTGAAGGCGCCGCCGGTGAGCGTGTCGAGGGCCTGAATGTCGTGTGGCTTGGAAGAAGTAGAGGTCACTGCGCGAAATCGTTGTCTTGGTAGGGAAAGCGAAGGCGCCGGCAAAGGCCGGCGCACATCGACATTTTCACCCACTTGCGGCCGGCCATTGAATTCCGTCATGAAACGGAGGCGCACGCAGGGTCGTGGGCAAGGAGATTGACGGACTACATATATAGCAAGCCGTGGAAAAAAACCAAGTCCCGGGACTGGATCACCGCGTCCCGCCCGGTCACTTCATGGTCAGGCTGAGCTCGGCGCCCGGCTTCCAGTCGCTGCCGCTGGCGCTGGTGCGCACCGCGCCCAGGAAGAGCCGCTCGCTCGGCAGCTTCTTCGCCAGCAGGTAGTCGCGCACGGCCGCGCCGCGCTCGACGGCAAGCTGGCGCATCGACTCCTCGTCGACCGGCACGCTGGCGAACAGCAGCTTTTCCATGTCCGGCACCGGCAGGTCCTTCGCCAGGCCGACGAGGTTGCGCGGCTTGGTGATGTCGGCGCGCTTGTACACGGCCGTCAGCAGGTCGGGGTATTCGGCGTCGGTGACGGGCGGCACTTCGGTGCCGGTCTGGCCGCCGCGCACCGCGACGCGGCGCTTCTCGGCATAGGTGAGCTGACGCACGCGCTGGCGCTGGTAGGCGTCGCGCTCCTTGTCGAGGCTGGAAGTGCCGATCACCGTCATCTGCAGCGTGGGCCGGTCGGTCAGCGCCTTGGCGACCTTGTCCAGGCTTTCCTTCGCGGCGGCACTCAGGTCGGAGCTGCCGGGCTCGAAGGTGATGGCGCTCGATTCGCCGCTGCCGCCGCCCAGGCCGCCGGTGAGCAGGCTGAACGGCGCCGTCACGGCCTTGACGATCAGGTTGACCACGGCCTTCCAGATCAGCGGGCCGACGCTGAACTGCGGGTCGTTGAGCGAACCGCTGAGCGGCAGGTCGACGTCGATCACGCCGTTGCGGTCGGCCAGCAGCGCCACGGCCAGCTTCACCGGCAAGCTGTTGGTGGAACCCGCCACCTCGTCGCCGAACTGCAGCTGGTTGAGCACCAGCTTGTTGGTGGCCGTGAGCTGGCCGTCGGGCGCGACCTTGTAGTTGACGTCCATGCTCATCTTGCCGCGCTCGATGCCATGGCCAGCGTAGCGCACCGAGTACGGCGACAGCGGCGCCAGGTCGAGGTCGCGCATCTTGGCGGTGATGTCGAGCTCGAGCGGCTTGGCCAGCGGATTGAGCTTGCCGGTGATTTCCAGCGCGGCGGTCTGCTGGGCCTTGCCGCGCAGCTCGAGGTCGGCCAGCGCGGGCCGACCGCTCTCGCCCTTGGGCGGATTCGACGAGAACGAGCTGAGCTTGCCGGTCAGCTCGCTGAGGTCAGCCGAGTAGTTGGGCTTGACGAACAGGTCGGTGAAGTCGATCTTGCCGTTGACCAGGCTCATCGGGCCGAAGTTGATGACCGGCGCCAGCCCCGCATCGGCAGCGGCCGGTGCGGGCGCCGCGGCGACTGTCGTTGCCGCTGGCTTGGCGGGCTCGGGCGCCCCGCCGACCATCTCTTCCGCCGACATCGCGCGACCGGCGGGCTTCGGCGCCGGGGCCTTCGCCGTGGTGGTCGTGGTGGTTCCGCCCGGCCCCTTGCGGGTGCTGGCCTCGCCGGCCGCCGCCGCGGCGGCGTTCGCCTCGGCCTCGCCCTTCTTGGTCAGGCTCAGCAGGTTCAGTCGGCCGGTGGGATCGACGATCACGCGGGCGAAGAAGTCGGTCAGCGTGGTTTCGCGCACGTCCACGTTCGGCGGCGCATTGGGTGCCATGCTGACCTGCAGGCCGCGCAGGCTCAGCGTCTTCCAGCTCAGCAGCTGGTTGTTGCTGCGGTCGAAGCCGGGCGACTGGGTCAGCGAGACGCTGTTGGCGCGGAAGTCGTCGAGCGCGGTGTCGCCGGCCAGCTTGACGCTCATGCCCGCGGGCGAGGTCGCGTAGCGCACCGTGCCGCGATAGCTCGCGAAGGCACGGCGGATGTCGACGTTGAGCGCGTCCGCGTAGTAGGCCTTGAAGGTGTGCGCCGGGAACGACACCACCTCCAGCCGGCCCTCGGCCGCGAGCGGCTTGAGCACGACGTTGCCCTTGTAGTCGAAGCGGCCCGGGTCGGAGCGCCCGGAGCCGATGCGGCCCGAGACCTCCAGCGGCGATGTCGTATTGGTTTCAGGCGCGATCTTCTGGGCGTGCAGCTTGAAGGCCGTGACTTCCACCGTCACCGGCGTCGCGCTGGCCTTGTCCGAATAGGAAAGCGCGCCGTTGTCGACCGCCAGCGTGCCGATGGTCAGCGCCCAGGGCTTGGTGTTGGCACCGGGTTGCGGCGTTTCGGCGGCCGCGGGCTTGGGGGCCGCGACCTTGGCCTCGACCTCCTTCGTGCCGCCGCCGGCCGGCGTCTTGAGCCAGCGCTCGAACATCCAGCGCTTCTCGCTGTCGCGCTCCACACGCACCTTGGGATTGGTCGCGGTGAAAGAGGCCACGTTCAGCGTGTGCTTCGTCATGTCGACCTCGGCGTCGACCAGCTCGAAGCGCCCGACGCTGGCCAGCGCGGTCTTGGCCTGGGTCAGCGCAAGCCCGTCGGCGGACAGGCGGCGCGCCTTGAACTTCAGGTCGGGCTGGGCCCAGGCGATGTCGATCTGGCCGCTGAGCTTGCCGTCGAGCGTGGGCTCCAGGCTCTGTGCAAGATAAGGGGCGGCCAGCGACAGAGGCAGCGCATCGACCTCGGCCTGGACGTCGGCCACCTTGTCCGTGGCGGTGCCCTTGAACTTGAGCGAGGCGCCGGCGACGGCCGTGCTGCCGTTGAACTCGGCCGGCTTCTCCATCGGCCAGGTGACGCCCGCGACGTCGATGCCAAGGTTGGTCACATCCACGGCCGCGGCGGGATTGACGGTTTCGTCGCGCCAGCCGATGCGGCCGCCGCTCAGGGCCAGTTTGTCGACCTGCACCTTCAGCGCCGGCTTTGGCGCCGGCTGGCCGGCCGGCGCGCTTGCAGCAGCGGCGGGCAGCGGCGCGGCCTTCTCGGTGGCGCCGGTGGCCGGATCGGTGGCCAGCAGGTTGAGCTTGCCGGCCGCGTCGCGCGCCACCGTCAGCTGCGGGCTGGCCAGCGCGATTTCGCTCAGGTGGAACACCGACTCCAGCGGACGCACGTCGGCCAGCGCCAGCTTGAGCGACTCGAAGGCCAGCAGGTCGCGGCCGCGCGCATCGGACACTTTGGTGGTGTGGGCCTCGACCGTGCCGGTGATCTTCAGGCCGGTGGTCGCGCCCTGCTCGAAGCCGATCTTCAGGTCGGCATCGAGGCTGCCCGCCTGCAGCTTCACCGGCAGGCCGCCGGGGATGTAGCCGAGGTACGGAACGAGATCGAGCCCCTTGAACTGCACGTGGGCGTCGGTCTTGCGGCTGTCGGCGAAGGGCGTGGTGAAGGCCGCCGAGTCGAACTTGCTGCCGTTGAGGGCGAACGCGAGCTTGGGCTCGGTGTTGATGTCGCGCTTGGAATCGAGGTTGCTCAGGAACGGTACCTTGAGCACGAAGTCGCGCAACTCGTGCTTGCGCTTGACGGTCTGGTCGTCGAAATCGACGGAACCGCCATTGATCGCGATGTTGTAGATGGCAAAGCGCGCGGGCTTCGCGTTCGGGTCGGGCGGCGGGCCGGCCGAGAGCTTGGCCAGGATGTCGTCGATGTCGTACTTGCCGTCGGCCAGGTGCGTCAGCAGGATGGCGGGGCCGTCGATGGTGACCGCGTCGATCACCGGCGCGAGGCGCACGATCGATTGCAGTTCGGCATCTGCATAGATGCGGTTGACGGCCACCTGCGACTTGCTGCCGTCGGCGGTGGCAATGCGCAGGTCGGTCAGAGTGAGCTCGAGCGTCCACGGCTTGAAGTCGATCTTGCCAACCGTTACCTGCCGCCCGAGCTTTTCGCTCGCGATCTTCTGGATCTGGCTCTTGGCGATCGGCGGCACCGCGAGCCAGGCGATCACCCAGAAAGCCAACAACACCAGCAAAGCGACGATCCCACGCCGCACCCATTTGTTCTGTTTGATCGAAGCTACGTCCATCGCTGGAGTGTGCCGCAAACATGCGCCAACGCTACGTACGCAGAAAGGACGCAAGCCCCGTCCCGGAAGAAATACCGGAGAACGGGCTTCACGGGGTCTCCCAGATGAAGAAAGCCCGGTGAGTCGACGGAATGTCTCGTCACCGGGCTTGATGGCGGGCACAAAACCCATGCCATCGATTCGCGCGACCGGAAGTCAATGGTTCCCGCCGTGCTGGCAGCAAGAGATTGCCACCGTGGCTCCTCAACCGCTGAACCCTTGACTTGCACCTCGGGTTGCCGGGCCTTGGAAGAACGCCTGAAAAGCCAGGCCCGTCCAGATTAGGCGTCGCACCCTCCGATTGCAAACGCGTTTTACAAAGGGGTTTCCCGTAAACCGAAATGCCTCTTGGGAACCATTTTTTAAAACAACTATTAGCATAAGAAAACAAATTCTTATGCTTGACCGGGTATTTAGCCACGCTAGAATCCGCGCTGCCCTGACTGCCCGACGCAGAGGGGCCACCTGAATCCGCTGCCGAATTCCCCCGGCTTGATCAGGCCGCCGCGCTCCTAACCCCCTTCACTCCATGCGCGGAGCCTGATTCGTACCAATCCAAGCGCCGTTGCCTTCATCCATCGCCTTCCATGGCGTTGCGACACGGGTGCCGCACAGAAAGGAAGAGCGATGAACAAGGCGTTTGATGCCACGGCCCGAGGGCTGAGGACCTTCGTGTCCGACGTGGCAGACGGCTTTTTTGAAATTACCCACAACGGGTTTGCACTGGTCGGTCTGGCCATCGTGTTCGCGGCCCTCGCCCTGGTGGCGCGGCCCGACCTGCGCAAGACCGGCGAGGAGCAACTGATGGGCTGGCTGCAGTCGCGCAAGCCCGCGCCCGAAGCCACCGACCTCGAGCCGACCGCCATCGAGCGCACCACGGCCGCGAGCCCCGCCGACCTGCCCAAGCAGCAGGCGGCCGTGGCCTACTGGCTGAGCAAGAAGTACAGCGTGGCGCCCGAGCCGCTGAGCGTGCTCGTCGCCGAGGCGTACAACATCGGCAAGCGCACCAAGCTCGACCCGACGCTGATCCTGGCCATCATGGCCGTGGAATCAAGCTTCAATCCCTTTGCCCAGAGCCACGTCGGCGCCCAGGGCCTGATGCAGGTCATGACCCGCGTGCACGGCGACAAGTACGAAAGCGCGGGCGGCACGCTCACCGCCTTCGACCCGGTGACCAACATGCGCGTCGGCGTGAAGGTGCTGCAGGAATGCATTGCACGCGCCGGCTCGCTCGAAGGCGGCCTGCGCTACTACGTGGGCGCGGCCAACCTGGAAGACGACGGCGGCTATGCCGGCAAGGTGATGGCCGAGCATGAGCGCCTGCTGCAGGTCGCCAACGGCCGTGCGCCGTCGGTGCAATCGCCCCGGACCACCGTTCGCGCACAGCCGATTCCCAACGTGACGCCAACGCCGGCTCCGATCAAGGCTGAAGAAAGCACGGAACAGCCCGCAAAGGTCGCCCTGCTTTCCTCTGTTTCCTAAAGTCGTTCCGGCCGGGTGTGAGCTACACTCGGCCCCGTACGCGACTGGCGATAGGCGCAGCACCCTAACAAGGTGCCACGCGCTGACGTGGAATACCACTGGGAAGCGTGCCGCCTGACCACAACAGGCGTTCAGCCGTTCGCCTGGGCAGCCCTTGTTTGGTTGAAGAACAAGGACCTCGTCTTCAAAGGACTGCCATGTACCAACGCAACATTCTGGTCGAACAGACCGACCCCGAAATCTGGGCTGCGATTCAAGCCGAGAACGCACGCCAGGAACATCACATCGAGCTGATCGCCAGCGAGAACTACGCCTCGCCGGCCGTCATGGCCGCCCAGGGCTCGCAGCTCACCAACAAGTACGCCGAAGGCTACCCGGGCAAGCGCTACTACGGTGGCTGCGAGCACGTCGACGTGGCCGAGCAACTCGCCATCGACCGCGTCAAGCAGATCTTCGGCGCCGACGCCGCCAACGTGCAGCCGCATTGCGGCGCATCGGCCAACGAAGCCGTGATGCTCGCCTTCCTGAAGCCCGGCGACACCATCATGGGCATGAGCCTGGCCGAAGGCGGCCACCTGACCCACGGCATGCCGCTGAACATGAGCGGCAAGTGGTTCAACGTCGTGAGCTACGGCCTGGACGCCAACGAAGCCATCGACTACGACGCGATGGAGCGCAAGGCGCATGAGCACATGCCCAAGCTGATCATCGCGGGCGCTTCGGCCTACTCGCTGCGCATCGACTTCGAGCGCTTCGCCAAGGTGGCCAAGGACGTCGGCGCGATCTTCATGGTCGACATCGCCCACTACGCCGGCCTCGTGGCCGCTGGCGTGTATCCCAACCCGGTGCCGCACGCCGACATCGTCACCTCGACCACCCACAAGAGCCTGCGCGGCCCGCGCGGCGGCATCATCCTGATGAAGTCGCAGCACGAGAAGGCCATCAACAGCGCGATCTTCCCGGGCCTGCAAGGCGGCCCGCTGATGCACGTGATCGCCGCCAAGGCCGTCGCGTTCAAGGAAGCCATGTCTCCCGAGTTCAAGGCCTACCAGCAACAGGTGGTCAAGAACGCACAGATCGTGGCCGAGACCCTCACCCAGCGCGGCCTGCGCATCGTGAGCGGACGCACCGAAAGCCACGTGATGCTGGTCGACCTGCGCGCCAAGGGCATCACCGGCAAGGAAGCCGAAGCCGTGCTGGGCAGCGCCCACATGACGATCAACAAGAACGCGATCCCCAACGACCCCGAAAAGCCGATGGTCACCAGCGGCGTGCGCATCGGCACCCCCGCCATGACCACCCGCGGCTTCAAGGACGAAGAGGCCCGCATCACCGCGAACCTGGTCGCCGACGTGCTCGAGAACCCGCGCGACGCGGCGAACATCGAAGCCGTGCGCGCCAAGGTCCACGCCCTGACGAGCCGCTTCCCTGTCTACCGCTGATCTCCGAAAAGAAGAAGACCCGGCCGCATGAAATGCCCTTTTTGCGGCCATCTTGAAACGCAGGTCGTCGAGACCCGCGTTTCGGAAGACGCCGACTTCGTCCGCAGGCGCCGCCAGTGCAGCGCCTGCGACAAGCGCTTCACCACCTACGAGCGGCCCGACGTCAATTTCCCGGTGGTCGTGAAGAAGGACGGTAGCCGCGCCGACTTCGATTCGACCAAGGTGCGCGCCTCGATGATGCTGGCGCTGCGCAAGCGGCCGGTGAGCATCGAACAGATCGACAACGCACTGCTGCGCATCGAGCAGAAGCTGCTGGCCAGCGGCCTGCGCGAAATCGACTCGACCAAGGTGGGCGAGCTCGTCATGCGCGAACTCAAGAAGCTCGACAAGGTCGCCTATGTGCGCTTTGCCTCGGTGTACCGCAGCTTCGAGGACGTTGACGAATTCCGGCAGTTGCTGCGGGACATCTGAGCCCCGGCAACCGGCGCCTCAACGATTCCAGCAGAGCTGCACCAGCGCATCCGAGGCGTTGGTACTGCCGGCAGCCAGCTTCACGCCCTGCTGGTTCACCGTGAGCGTTCCGCACTCGTCGTTGCTCGACGCACCCTCCGGAACGGCTCTCAGTGTGTAGGTAGTTGCAGTTGCAGTTCTTGCGACATAACTGATGGCGTAGTTCGCCGTACCGGACGATGGAGCCTGGCGCAGCCCGGCCGGCAACGCGACGTTGTCGGGCGGATATCTGCCGTTGGCGGTCAGGTAGCGCTCGGTCCACTGCGCCGCCTGCAGCAACTGCTGCTTCGCGTCGGCTCGCTTGGCCCGCAGCACATAGCGCGTATAGCTCGGGTAGGCGATGGCGGCGAGGATGCCGATCACCACCGTCACGATCATGAGTTCGATCAGCGTGAAGCCGCGCGAGCGAATCTGCTCACGGCCTTGCGCCCTGGATTGCTTGTTCTTCATGACTTGCCTCGGTTGCATCGTCAGTTCGACGACGACATCAGATTTCGCCAGCCGAAGCGGCGGACGACATCCGGCCGCTTCGGCGTGTTGCAGTCGCCTGCCGCATTGCAGATCACGTCCTTGCCCTTTGCCCGGTCTTGCGGCTCGAAGGCGATGTCGTCCTTGCCCGAACGGTTTCGGAAGCCCAGATAGCTGCCCGCCGTGGCGGACGCGTTGTAGGCAATGCCGTCGGGAGCGGAGCCGCTGAAGAAGTCGATCACCATCGACCAGCCGTCATCGCCGGTGCCGGCGGTGCAATCAGCTGAATTGCTACCGGTGCCAGGAATGGTGGTCGAGAACAAGCCTGCACTGCTGCTGAGCGCATCGCCTGGGTAGACGATGCGCTCCCCGGCGGTCGGCAGTTGAAGGGACCAGCCACGCTTGGCGTCCGAACCGCTGTAGCTCACGTCGCTGGCCGAGACGGTGCGGAACTCGCCACCGTCTTCCTCGACGGTGGCGACTCCAATGGTCTGCGCCACCAGGTCGGTCAGTGCCGCAGTGCCCGCA
Organism: Variovorax sp. 679; assembly: GCF_003952185.1. Lineage (GTDB taxonomy): Bacteria > Pseudomonadota > Gammaproteobacteria > Burkholderiales > Burkholderiaceae_C > Variovorax. The sequence goes on from NZ_RXFS01000010.1 coordinate 301,566, forward strand.
TCGCCGTTGGCCGGGTCCCGAACACCATACAGGTACTGGCCGGCGGTAGTGCCGTCATCACCAGAGGCAAACAGCCGCCCCGTGCCGAACACCACCATGTAGCCGCCGCGCGGATGGCCTACGACCACCGGCGCTGCCGTGATCGGCTGGGTGGCACCAGCCGCGAACAGCGGCACGTTGTCGAGGCTCGATGGGGTGGCGCCCGAGCCCATGGTGGCCTTCCACTTGCGGCTGTCGGTATCACTCAGGTCGAACCTCCACAGGTTGCCGCGCAGGTCGCCGGCATAGGCGTAGTCGACCTTGCCGTCGCCGTCGCGGTCCACCACCCGCGGGGCAGACAGCCCATTGCCGGTGCCAGCGTCCTGTGTGGCGGGAGCGGGGATCTTGAGGACCGACTTGTCATCGTCGAGATACTGGATCCACAGCACGGCCTTCTCGCTCGTGCTGTTGTAGCCGTTGCCCAGGATCACGGCCTTGCGCCCGTTGTTCAGCGGCGCCACCTGCACCGCACGCCTGGAGAAAGAGTCGAGCGCGGGTTGCTGGAACTGGTGGCCCAGGTCGCGGTCGGAGAGCGCGGTCGTGTCGATCAGCGCCACGCTGGCAGCCCTGGACTCGTAGATGTTCTCGGGCTTGGTGACGTCGAGCACGAAGTAGCCCTTGCCGCCCGCTCCCAGCGTGCCCACGAGGAAAGACTTCCACCCCGCCGCCTTCTCGGCGTTGGTGGTCTTGGCGGTGGCTGCCGCGCCCATGTAGATGTCGGCAACGAAGGCGCTCCCGTCGACGTAATACCTGTGCGAGTAGGCGCCCTCGCTGAGCCGCTTGAGATTGGGCGCGGCCGCCGTGCCGTAGAGGCCTTCGGGCACATAGGCGAACTCTTCCCTGCCAGTTCCCGCGTTGAAGGCATGCAGCATGCCGTCGTTGGCGCCTGCGTAGACCATCGGCGTGCGGGCCGTCGAGGCGAACGTGGCGTAAGCGTCGCTGGTGAAGCCGCTCCTGGGCTGACCCGTGTACCAGACACTGGAACCCACGATGTCGCCGAGCACGTGGCTGCGCTTGCGCAAACCCAGGCCGGTGTCCTCGTTGCTGCGGTCGCCGCGCAGGAAGTCGAGCACAGCCCGGCCAAACGCTGTGCTCTTGGCGTCGGTGGCAGTGCTTCCCTTGAGCGCCGCCTTTTGCGCGTCGCTCAGACGGTCCCACCTGAACGGCACGCCAGAGCCGACGGTCGCCGTGCTGGTGGTCGTTGCCACAGTGGTGCCCGAGAAGCTGAGCACCTTGCGATCGCTGACGTGCGCCCCCGCCTTCGCCATGCGCGCATCCAGCAGGTCGCCCGCGGACCACTCGGGCTTGCTCGCCAGCTTGCCGTTGGTGTCGAACTTCGTGGCAGTCAGCACCCCCGACCAGTTCGACGGGTCGTAGCCCGACTGATAGACGATCGTGCCTGTCGACAGCCTTGAAGTGCTTGCCGAGATGGAGGTCTGCCGGGGGCTGGTGTCGGTCAGGATCCTGTCGAGGATGGATTTGATGGCGTCGCGAAGTGCCTGGGCGTTCGAAGCTGGTATGAACGTGCCGCGGCTGCTGAGTGCGGTATGCCAGAGGTCGATCCGGTTGTGATAGGGCCAAGAGATCGAGCCGTCGACCAGCCCAGAATAATCTCCGCTGTAGGCGGGCTGCACTGCGGTCGCCGAAATATACGGTCGCCCTTCCCATGACACTGTATTGAGTCCGATGGTGTAGGTCGTCAGATGCTGCCAGGTAGCCGGATTGTTCTTGGGATTCCAGTACTCGGGGACCGTTGTCGCCCCAACCGTTACATCACCAGCTTCAGCGACAAGCGTCCTCAATTTGTTCGGCATGCCCGGCTGCAGATCAGTGGCCCAATAGTGAAAGGCCAAGTCAGCCAGCGTCCCATTCAGTGCGTCTCCGAAGTTATCCCTGTAAGGAGCTCGCGGCTCATAAATCACGGAATCGGGCAGGACGCGGCGCGTTCCGTCTTCGTTTCCGAAGCCCGGCGATCTGCGGATCATCCCGAACCCGTCCGTCAAGAGGATATGGAAAGACCTGCGGCAGCCCGACTGCGTGGCCTCCTCCACCCCCGGGTCGTCCGAATAGGGGCTGTACCGGCCAGTGGTCTTCATGTAATCGCCGGCGCGGATCATCATTTGGTCTGCGGCCCCTCTGCCAGAAAGTTGCAGGATGTCCAACCAGGTCATGAAGTTGGCGCGGTGCGTGCTATCCAGCGAGCGCATCAGGTTCGCGTTGACACGACCGCCGATCAGGCACGGGAATCTGCTGCTCAAGAATGCAGCGCAGTTTCGGTCGGACGCCCCCTGCTCCAGCGCCTGCCAGGCAAGGCGGACCCGGTCATTGGGAATGTTGGCCTCGGAAAAGCCCCCCCTGAGTGCGGCCTTCAAGGCCCCAATGTCATCCCCTACGGCCATGCGGTCCGTGTTGTCGGCCGACACGATCACGTTCGGCGCCGGCTCCCTGGCCGCAGTGCTGCGCGGGGCTTGCGCCAGCGAATACTGCGCAGCTTGGCCGACGGTCTGCGCCAGCATCAGGCCGCACACTGCGGCGTTCCTCGAAAACTTCTCGATGTTCATACCCCTCCCTCTCGCAATGCTCAATTCACTTTGGTGACCGGGTCCGGATCGAAGGACATCTGCAACTCGACCCGCGTGCCGCCCGCGGTGCCCGCGCTGCGGGCACCTGTGGCGAATGCGGTGATCCGGTACAGCGGGTATTTGCTGTTCTTGCGGTCGATGACCTCGATCCAGTACCTGGCGCCATCCAATGCCGGATTGCCGGCGGTGGGCGCGCCAGTGAACCGCCCGTACGACACATGTTTGTTCACGTACGAATCGCGGGTCCAGAACCGGTAGGCCTCGCTGCCGGATGCAGCTGCCACCGAGCCGTCCTCGGCGAAGTAGCAGATGCCTCGCTCGCAGCTGTTGGCGCCGTCGTTCATATAGGCAGTCACCCAACCCGTGTCCCGGTCGGGGAAGACGCGGCCATCGTCAGCCTTGCGGCAGCGCGACGCCGGAAGCGTCGAACACGCCACGTAGGTCTGAGTTGCGCTGGCAAAGGCCAGTTGCCGGATGTCGCGCTCCGCATCCAGCAGCGCGGCTTCGGCGGCCTCGAAGGCGCGCTGGTATTCGCGCTGGTTGCCCGCCACCGATTCGAGCAGTTGGGCCATCCGCGCGCCGCCCACAACCAGTAGCGCCGAGAGCAGCAGCATGATCATCACGATGAAAAGCGAAAACCCGTGCTGTGCCTGGGGCGCGCGAAGACTAAGGAAGAGCTTCATAGCGCGCCCAGGTTGTTTCGCAGCGCGAACACGGCCGTGTAGACGCGTCGCAGCCTGCCGTCGCTGCTGGTCTGCGACGCTCCGTCGCAGTCGGTATAGCCGCCGCCCGGGTTGCTCCTGGAACTGCCCGCGAGCTGCAGGCAGACACGCACCGTGCGAACCTGCTTGAAATTTGCGACGTCATCGGCCGTCACATAGCGCACCACCTGTTCGCTTCCGGCCGAGGCGCCGACGCCGTACATGATGTCGAAGCGCTCGACGCCATCGACGATCGGCTGCGGTATGGCATTGCCGCTTCCCTTGCATTTCAAGACACTGTTCACCACCGAAAACTCGCTGGTGATCAGCCGTACGTTGTCCGACACGGCCGGGCGTTCCCGATCGTACGCATCGCCCGTCGCGCTAGTGGCGCCCTGACCCAGGCAGTCTTTGAAGTAATCGGGATTCGGCGCGTAGCCGACCTTCAGCCTGTCGTTCGCCGAACTGTCGGACGACTCCTCC
>NZ_RXFS01000011.1 GCF_003952185.1 Variovorax sp. 679
TATTCCGGCACCAGCCCCACGCCCAGGTCGGCGCGCACCGCCGCGACCAGCGAGGAGAACAGGTCGAAGCGATGCCCGGCCACCAGGTTCTCCGGTGCGCGCAGATGCGCGGCCTGCCCGAACCACTCTTCCCACGCGCCCATGCGCGTGCGCAGTTGCAGCAGCGGCGCCGCGCGGAAGTCGCCGCGCGCCATGGCCGGCCGCCCTTTCGCCCCGGGGGAGCACACCGCGACGCACGATTCACCCATCAACTGCAGTGCGTTCGCGCCCGGCCACACGGCGTCGTCGTACTGCACGCCCACATCGAAGGGCATGTCCTCCATGTAGAGATGCGTCGGAAACACCTGCAGGTGCAGGCTGCAGCCCGGGTGCCGGGAAATGAACTCGGGCAGCCGCGGCGTGAGCCAGCCCTCGGCCAGCACCGGCACGGCCCCCACCAGCAGGCGCAGGCCGTCGGTGCGCTGCGCCATGGCTTCCAGCGTGTGGTTCTGCAGCCGCAGCAGGTCACCGGAAATCTGCCCGTGATAGCGCTTGCCGGCCTCGGTGAGCTCGGTGCCGCGCGCCGTGCGCTGCACCAGCCGCACGCCGATCTGCTCTTCCAGCAGCCGCAGTTGCTGGCTCACCGCGCTGTGCGTGAGGCACAGCTCCTCCGCGGCCTTGCCGACACCGTGGTGGCGGGCCACCGCGTCGAAGATCAGCAGCGCGCGGGTACTGGGAATGTGGCGGCGCATGGCGGGCCTCGTTAGAAAAACTGACGACGCCGAAGATTAAACCAGAGCGTCCGCCTAACACAGCCGTAAGAATTGCTGAAGACGCGGCATTGACATCGCTGCTCTTCCCTGCCCGGCCTCACCTCTACAAGGACATCCCGCACCATGCCTCGCCCCGTGTCGCTTCGCCTCGCCCCTCTCGTCCTCGCCCTGGCCTCCGCTGCCGCCGGCCTCGCGCACGCCCAGGGCGGCTCCGTCGCCGCCACGCCCACGCAGGTGCGGCCCGAGGTGGACAAGGCCTACACACAGCTGATGGCCTCGCCCGCCATCCAGAAGCTGCTGGATGCGGTAAAGGCCGACCACGAGCGCTCGGTCGAAGACCTGAAGATGCTCACCGAGATCGAAGCCCCGCCCTTCAAGGAACAGAAGCGCGCCGAGGCCTTTCTCGCCCGCATGAAGGCGCTGGGCCTCTCGGACGCGAAGATCGACGCAGAAGGCAACGTGGTCGGCCTGCGCAAGGGCACGGGCAACGGCCCGAAGCTGCTGATCTCGGCGCATCTCGACACCGTGTTCCCCGCCGGCACCGACGTGAAGGTGAAGGAGCGCGACGGCAAGCTCTACGCACCCGGCATCTCGGACGACACGCGCGGCCTGTCGGTGCTGCTGTCGTGGCTCAAGGTGCTGAACGACAACAAGATCCAGACGGTGGGCGATCTGCTGATCGTCGGCAATGTCGGCGAAGAAGAGCTCGGCAACCTGCGCGGCATCAAGGCCATCTTCCGCGACAACCTCGACATCGACGGCATGGTCGGCCTGGAGCCCGCGCCGGACGGCTCGGTGCTGATGCTGGGCACGGGCAGCCACCGCTACGAAGTGACCTTCAAGGGCCCGGGCGGCCACAGCTACGGCGCCTTCGGCCAGGTGCCAAGCGCCATCCACGGCATGGGCCGCGCCATCGCAAAGATCGCCGACATCCGCACGCCGAGCTTCCCGAAGACGACCTTCACCGTCGGCACGGTCGGTGGCGGCACCTCGGTCAACACCATTGCGCCCGATGCGCGCATGGCGGTCGACATCCGCTCCGACGAGATGGCGCCGCTGCTCGAGACCGAGAAGAAGATCCTGGCGGCCATCGACGAAGCCGTGGTCGAGGAGAACAAGCGCTGGAACGTCAACACGCTGAGCGTGAGCACCAAGCTCATCGGCGACCGTCCAGGCGGCCGCACGCAGTCGGACACGGTGATCGTCGAGGCCGCCACGCGCTCGAACGCCGCCTTCGGCCACAAGACCCTGCTGACAGGCGCGAGCACCGACGCCAACGTGCCGATGTCGCTGGGCATCCCGGCCATCATCATCGGCGGCGGCGGCAAGACCGGCGGCTTCCACGCGCTCAGCGAGTGGATCGACGTGACCGACGGCTGGAAGGGCGCGCAGAACTCGCTGGTGACGGTGCTCGGCCTGGTCGGCGTGCAAGGCACCAGCGCACCCTTGCTCGAAAAGCGCCCGCCACGTTCGAAGTAAGCAGGCTCGCGTGCACCCGGGGCTTCGCTCCGGCGTCTCCGTTATGCTGATGGCCGCTTTCCATCACGCTTACCGACAGGAGGACACCATGCACGCCCGTTCCACCCTCATCGCCCTGGCACTGCTCGCCGCAGGCGCCTCGGCGCAAGCCAACGACCTGCTCGATCAACTGAAGGAAAAAGCCGGCGAGGCGGCCACCGCCAACTCGCAAGGCGGCGCCGGCGGATCCGCGCTCGGCAACCTCGGCAGCAGCCTGGGCTTCAAGATGCCCGCCATCGGCTCCAGCACCATGGGCAACGCTGCCGGCGTGCTGCAGTACTGCGTGAAGAACAACTACCTGGGCGGCGATGCGGCCTCGGTGAAGGACAAGCTGCTCGCCAAGATCACCGGGCAGAAGAAGCAGGAGACCGGCTTCGCCAGCGGTGCCAAGGGCCTGCTGCAGGGCGGCGACGGCAAGTCGCTGAACTTCAAGGGCCTGTCGTCGAAGGTCAAGGAAAAGGCCTGCGACTACGTCCTGAAAAACGCCACTTCGCTGATCTGACCCCGCTCCGCATTCCGCATCGCTCCCGCGCGGCGCACCGCGCATGTGCCTTCAGTTTTCCCCAGTGCGCCAGCAAGAACCCATGACCCCGGCTGCCCCCTCTCCTTCCCTGCGCCAGCGCCTGTCCCGCTGGGTTCCCTGCCTGGCCTGGCCGCGCCCTTCCGCAGCGCTGCTGCGCAACGAGGCGATGGCCGGCATCACAGTCGCGCTGATGGTCATTCCGCAAGGCGTGGCGTATGCCGCACTGGCGGGCATGCCACTGGTCACTGGCGTGTACGCGGCGCTGTTCCCGGCGCTGATCGCCGTGATGTTCAGCTCGTCGCAGCGGCTGTCGGTCGGGCCTACCGCGCTCACCAGCCTCTTGGTCGGCGCCTCGCTCGCGCCGTTGGCGGTGGCGGGCAGCGCCGAGTGGGTGGCGATGGCGGTGTGGCTCACGCTGATGTCGGGCACGATCCAGATCGTGCTGGGCGCGGGGCGCTTCGGCTGGCTGCTGCGGCTGGTGAATTCGCCGGTGCTCATCGGCTTCACGCAGGGTGCGGCGGTGCTGATCGCCATCTCGCAGTTGCCCGCGCTGCTGGGCTTCACGGGGCGGACCATTCCGCAGGTGCTGCAGGGCGGTCCGCTGCCCGACCTCGTGGCCGTCGCATTCGGGCTCGGCAGCATCGCGGTGCTGTGGCTGGGCAAGCGCATGCTGCCGCGCTTTCCGACCACGATGGCGCTGGTGGCCGGCGCTGCCGCCATCAGCTGGCTCGTCGACTACGCGCTGCGCGGCGGCGCGGTGGTGGGCAGCCTGCCTTCGGGCCTGCCCTCGTTCTACTGGCCAGGCCTGCTGCCGGTGAGCACCTTCAGCGCGCTGGTGCTGCCGGCGCTGATGATCACGCTGGTGAGCTTCCTGGAAACCGCGTCGAGCGCCAAGGTCGACAACGCGCGCGCCGGCACGCTGTGGAACGAAAACCAGGACCTGATCGGCCAGGGCCTGGCCAAGCTGGCGTCGGGCTTCACGGGCGCGTTTCCCACAAGCTCGTCGTTCTCGCGCTCGGCCATCACGCTGTACGCGGGTGCGCAGACCGGCTGGGCGACGCTCTTCAGCGTGGTCGTCGTCGCAGGCGCGCTGCTGTGGCTGATGCCGCTGCTTTATCACGTGCCACAGGCGGTGCTGGCTGCGGTGGTGGTCACGGCCATCCTCGGGCTGGTGAAGCCGGCGAGCTTCACCGCGCTGTGGCGCATTTCGCGCATCGAGGCGGGCATCGCCTTCGGCACCTTCGTGCTGACCATCGCGACCGCGCCCAGCATCTATTGGGGCGTGCTCGGCGGGCTGCTGGCCGCCCTGGCGCACTACATGTACCGCCACCTGCACCCGCGCATCATCGAGGTGGGCCTGCACCCCGACGGCAGCCTGCGCGACCGCCACCTGTGGAAGCTGCCGCCGCTGGCGCCGAATCTCTACGCGCTGCGCATGGATGCCGAGCTCGACTTCGCCTCCGCCTCCACGCTCGAACGCGCGCTCACGGTGGCGCTGGCCGAGCAACCCGGGCTCACCGACGTGTGCCTGTTCGCGCAGCCCATCAACCGCATCGACATCACCGGCGCCGAGGTGTTCGGCTCGATCCGCCGGATGATGGAATCCAAGGGCATCCGCCTCCATCTGAGCGGAATGAAGCTGCCCGCGATGCAGGTGCTGGAAAGCGCCGGCCTGCTGGCGCCGGGGCCGATGCTCTTCAGCTACCGCACCGACGGCGAGGCGCTCGCGGCACTGATGCCGCGCGTCGAGGTGACTTCGGAGCAGGAAACCGCCGCCTGACGCGCCAGCGCCCATGAAGACCACCATCGAAGAACTCGTCGCGTTCCGCACGGTGGTGGACACGGGCTCGATCACGGCCGCGTCGGAGCAGCTCGCACAGACCGTCTCGGGCATCAGCCGCGCGCTGAGCCGGCTCGAACAGAAGCTCGACACCACGCTGCTTCGCCGCACCACGCGGCGGCTCGAGCTCACGGAAGAAGGCGCAGCCTTCCTGCAGCGCACGCGCGCGATCCTCGATGCCATCGACGACGCCGAAGAGCAGATGGCCGCGCGCCGCCAGCAGCCGGCCGGACGGCTGCGCGTGAACGCGGCCTCGCCTTTCATGCTGCACGCCATCGTGCCGCTGGTGCCGGAGTTCCGCAGGCTCTATCCGCAAATCAGCCTGGAGCTCGACACCGACGACCTGCCCATCGACCTGCTGGAGCGCCGCACCGACATCGCGATCCGCATCGGCCCGCTGCGCGACTCCACGCTGCATGCGCGCCCGCTCGCCACGCACCGGCTGCGCGTGCTCGCGAGCCCTGCGTACCTCGAGGCACACGGCAAGCCGCGCAAGGTGGCCGACCTTGCAGAACATTCGCTGCTGGGCTTCACGCAACCCGAATCGCTGAACCGCTGGCCCCTGCGCGGCGTGCATGGCGACGAATGGAACATCGCGCCCACGCTGGTGGCATCGAGCGGTGAAACGCTGCGCCAGCTGGCGCTGGCCGGCGTGGGCATCGTCTGCCTGTCGGACTTCATGACGGGTGCCGACCGCGCCAGCGGCGCGCTGGTGCAGGTGCTGGCGAAGGAGACGGCGGACGTGCGCCAGCCGGTGAATGCCGTGTACTACCGCAACACGCAGCTGTCGGCGCGCATCACGTCGTTCCTGGATTTTTTGTCCCAGCGCATGGGCTGAGCACGGTCATTGCGGCTGCTTCGGCACGAAGCGCTCGACCGCGGCCGACTGGATCTCGTAGCCGCTCACGCCCATGTCCACCGACGAATAGCGCGCGGCCTTCAGCATGCCGCTGACGTACACCGTGTCCATCGCATGCAGGCCCTTCACGGCCGATGCCGCGACCACGTGCACGATCTGGTTGGCGGGCGGCGGCGGCGTGTGGATGCAGGCGCCGAAGTACGGCACCAGCAGGAACTCGCGGATGCCGTCCTGCGTGTTGTCCAGCGGCACGACGAAGCCCGCCAGCTTGGCAGCCTTGCCGTCGAGCGCCACGTTGACCGGCGCGTTGTCCCAGACGGCACGCATTTCGTCGAGCATCTGGATCGCGCGCGGATCGTTGTCTCGCAGGGCTTCGAGGCTGATGTTGCGGTAGCGCTTCGTCGGATCCCAGCTCTTGGGAATGAGCTCTTCCCACTTGAGTTCGGGCGCTGGTGCGGTGCTTTGCACCTGCCCGGCCACTCCGGGGTCGCAACCACCCAGCAGCGCGGCGGTGGGTGCCAGAAGGAGCGCGGCGACCAGCCTCGCGTGCGAAAAGAGAATTCTTCTCATGAGCCCGATTGTGCTTGGGACGTGTTTCAGACCCGTAAAGCAGGGCCTTTTGCACTCAATTTCGCCCAGATTCGGCAAATTCAGGACAAAGCGCCAGAATGCTGCACCACGATCACGAGGAGGTCCGCATGGCACCGACAGGATGGCTGGGACTCACGTCCCTGGGTACCGTTCACACCGCGATCAGCCTGGTCGCCGTCGTCGCGGGGCTTCTGGCCCTGTTCCGCTACAAGGAAATCACGATGCGCACCGGGCTCGGCCGGCTCTTCGTGTGGACCACCGTGCTCACGTGCCTCACGGGCTTCGGCATCTTCCAGCACGGCGGCTTCGGCAAGCCGCATGCGCTGGGCGTCATCACGCTGCTGGCGTTGGCCGTGGGCGCGCTCGCCGGACGGGGCGTTCTCTTCGGCAAGTGGGCGCGCTACGTCGAGGCCATCGCGTTCTCGGCGAGCTTCCTGTTCCACTGGATTCCGGCCTTCACCGAAACGCTGACGCGCCTGCCGCTCGGCGCCCCGCTGTTGCCGAACGCGGATGCGCCGGAGCTCAAGGCGATCACCGGGGTACTGCTCGTGCTCTACCTGATCGGCGTCGGCCTGCAGATCCGCCGGCTGCGCGGCGGCGCTGGCACGATCAATCCCGCACCGGCCCGCGCAAGCTCTTGATCTGCGAGCGCTGGTTCTTGCCTTCAAGCCGGCGCTGCTTCGAACCGTAGGTGGGTTTGGTGGCGCGCCGCACGCGCGGCGGCGTGGCGACGCTGTCGATCACCGCCTGCAGGCGCGCGAGCGCATCGGCGCGGTTCATCTCCTGGGTGCGGTGCTGCTGCGCCTTGAGCACGAACACGCCTTCCTGCGTGATGCGGCTGTCGCGCAGCGCGAGCAGCCGCTCTTTCACATCGGCCGGCAGCGAGCTCGCGTGGATGTCGTAGCGCAGGTGCACCGCGCTCGACACCTTGTTGACGTTCTGCCCGCCCGCGCCCTGCGCCCGGATGGCGCTGAAGTCGACCTCGTCGGGGTCGATCAGGACGCTCGGACGAAGCATGCGCTCAGACTCGTTCGAAGACGGCTGCGATGCCCTGCCCGCCGCCGATGCACATCGTGACCAGCGCATAGCGGCCGCCCGTGCGCTGCAGCTCGGCGATCGCCTTCGTCGTGATGATCGCGCCGGTCGCGCCCACCGGATGGCCCAGCGAGATGCCCGAGCCGTTCGGATTCACCTTGGCCGGATCGAAGCCCAGCTCCTTGATGACCGCGCAGGCCTGCGCCGCGAAGGCTTCGTTCGACTCGATCACGTCGAAGTCGCTGACCTTCAGACCGGTGCGCTCCAGCACCTTGCGCGTGGCGGGCACCGGGCCGATGCCCATGTACGCGGGCTCGACGCCGGCGTGCGCATAGCCGACAAGGCGCGCCAGTGGCTTCAGGCCCCGCGCCTTGACGCTCTCGCCGCTGGCCAGCACCACGGCAGCCGCGCCGTCGTTGATGCCCGAGGCGTTGCCGGCGGTAACGAGGCCGTCCTTCTTGAACGCGGGCTTCATCTTCGACAGCGTCTCGACGGTGGTGTCGGCGCGCACGTGCTCGTCAGTGTCGAAGAGCACGACGCCCTTGCGCGTCTTCACCTCGACCGGAACGATCTGCTCCTTGAAGCGGCCCGCCGCGATGGCAGCCGCCGCGCGCTGCTGGCTGCCCACTGCCAGCTCGTCCATCTGATCGCGCGTGATGCCGTAGCGCGCGGCCACGTTCTCGGCGGTGATGCCCATATGGATCTTCTCCCACGGGTCGTGGAGGATGCCCAGCATGTAGTCGACCAGCAGCGCGTCGCCCATGCGCGCGCCATAGCGTGCAGAAGTGTCGAAATACGGGCCGCGGCTCATCGACTCCGAGCCGCCGCCGATGGCGATGTCACAGTCGCCCAATGCGATGGCCTGCGCTGCCGACACGATGGCCTGCAGGCCCGAGCCGCAGAGGCGGTTGACGTTGAAGGCCGGCGTCTCGATCGGGCAGCCCGCATCGATGGCGGCCACGCGGCTCAGGTACGCGTCCTTCACGTCGGTGGGAATCACGTTGCCCATGACCACGTGGCCGATGGCATCGGCGGCGACGCCGCTGCGCTCGATGGCGGCCTTGACGGCAGTGGTGGCTAGCTGGGTGTTGGGCACGTCCTTCAGCGAGCCGCCGAAGGTGCCGATGGCGGTGCGGGCGGTGCCGACCACGAAGATGTCGCGCGAAGTCATGGAATGTCTCTCCTGGATGAAAGCAGAAAGCCGCGGCCGGAAGGCCACGGCTCCAGGAGGACGATTCTGACGGCGAACGGCGCGACCGGCTGTCGCGCCCGAAATACCTGCGGCGCTCAGCCGCGCGGGGAAACCGATTTCGGCGAAACGTCGGTCACGTCGCTGACGCTGCCGCGGATGCGCACAGGGCGCTCCACCGATTCGCCACGTGCCCGGGCGTTGGCAACGTCGGCGGCAGTCGGTTCAGCCGGTTGTGCCGCATTGCGAAATTTGTCGAAGCCCGAGCGGGGGTTGAAGCGCATGACCCAGGGGGTCACGGGCTTGCCCGTGAGCCGCCCCCAGGCGTAGCGAACACCCCACACGGCCGCCAGCAGCATGACCGCAACAGCCAGGCTGGCCGCGAAAACCAGCCCCAGGAGCAGAAGAATGACGCGTATTACGAAGTTCATCATCCGACTTTAGGCCGAAGCGACAGCCGTTGGTTCCCCCGCCTTGCGGAAGGCGAACTGGCCGGGCGACTGGATCGGGTCGGTCGTGACCTCGATCGTGTCCTTCGGCCCGAAGCTTCCGTCGAGCAGCAGCTTCGACAGCGGGTTTTCGATGCGCTGCTGGATCGCGCGCTTCAGCGGACGCGCGCCGAACACCGGATCGAAGCCGACCTTGGCGATCTCCGCCAGCGCCGCCTGCGAAACCTCCAGCCCCAGGTCCATCTTCGCGAGCCGCGCCTGCAGCACCTTCAGCTGGATCGCGGCGATCGATTCGATGTTCTTCGCGTCGAGCGCGTGGAACACGACCGTCTCGTCGATGCGGTTCAGGAACTCGGGGCGGAAGTAGTTCTTCAGCTCGTCCCACACCGCTTCCTTGATCTCTTCCGAGGGCTTGCCCACCATGGACTGGATGATGGGCGAGCCGATGTTGCTCGTCATCACGATCACGGTGTTCTTGAAGTCCACGGTGCGGCCCTGGCCGTCGGTAAGGCGGCCATCGTCGAGCACCTGCAGCAGCACGTTGAACACGTCGGGGTGGGCCTTCTCGACTTCGTCGAGCAGCACCACGCTGTAGGGCTTGCGGCGCACGGCTTCCGTGAGATAGCCGCCCTCCTCGTAGCCCACGTAGCCCGGCGGCGCGCCGATCAGGCGGGCGACCGAGTGCTTCTCCATGAACTCGCTCATGTCGATGCGGATCAGGTGGTCTTCGCTGTCGAACAGGAAGCCCGCGAGCGCCTTGCACAGCTCGGTCTTGCCCACGCCCGTGGGGCCGAGGAACAGGAACGAACCGGTCGGGCGGTTCGGATCGGACAGGCCCGAGCGCGAGCGGCGGATCGCATTGGCGACCGCGCCGATGGCCTCGTCCTGGCCGACCACACGCTCGTGCAGCTTGTCTTCCATCACGAGCAGCTTGTCGCGCTCGCCCTGCATCAGCTTGGCGACCGGAATGCCGGTGGCGCGCGCCACGACCTCGGCGATTTCTTCCGAACCGACCTGCGTGCGCAGCAGCGTGGGCGCGCTGGACTTGCCCTTGGTGGCCTCATTCGCCTCGGCTTCCTTCAGGCGCTTCTCGAGCGCCGGCAGCTGGCCGTATTGGAGCTCGGCGACCTTGTTGAAGTCGCCCTTGCGCTTCCACTCCTCGATCTGGAACTTGATCTTGTCCACGTCCTCGCGCACCTGCGCGCTGCCCTGGGCCTGGGCTTTCTCGGCCTGCCAGATCTCGTCGTAGTCGGCGATCTCCTTCTGCAGCTTCTCGATCTCGTCCTCGATCAGGCCGAGGCGCTTCTGCGAGGCCTCGTCCTTCTCGCGGCGCACGGCTTCGCGTTCGATCTGCAGCTGAATGAGGCGGCGGTCGAGGCGGTCCATGACCTCGGGCTTGGAGTCCATTTCGATCTTGATCTTGGCCGCGGCCTCGTCGATCAGGTCGATGGCCTTGTCGGGCAGGAAGCGGTCGGTGATGTAGCGATCACTCAGCTCGGCCGCGGCCACGATGGCCGGGTCGGTGATCTGCACGCCGTGGTGCACTTCGTACTTCTCCTGCAGGCCGCGCAGGATGGCAATGGTGGCCTCCACGCTGGGCTCGCCCACGATGATCTTCTGGAAGCGGCGCTCCAGCGCGGCGTCTTTTTCGATGTACTTGCGGTACTCGTCGAGCGTGGTGGCACCCACGCAGTGCAGCTCGCCGCGCGCGAGCGCCGGCTTGAGCATGTTGCCCGCGTCCATGGCGCCCTCGGCCTTGCCGGCGCCCACCATGGTGTGCAGCTCGTCGATGAAGACGATGGTCTGGCCTTCGTCCTTCGCGAGTTCGTTGAGCACGGTCTTCAGGCGCTCCTCGAACTCGCCCCGGAACTTGGCGCCCGCCAGCAGCGCGGCCATGTCGAGCGACAGCACACGCTTGCCCTTGAGCGAGTCGGGCACCTCGCCCGAAACGATGCGCTGCGCCAGGCCTTCGACGATGGCGGTCTTGCCCACGCCGGGTTCGCCGATGAGCACGGGGTTGTTCTTGGTGCGGCGTTGCAGCACCTGGATGGCGCGGCGGATTTCCTCGTCGCGGCCGATGACCGGGTCGAGCTTGCCCAGCCGGGCGCGCTCTGTGAGGTCGAGGGTGTATTTCTTGAGGGCTTCGCGCTGGCCTTCGGCGTCGGCGCTGTTCACGCCCTGCCCGCCGCGCACGGCGTCGATGGCGGCCTCGAGCGACTTGCGGCTCAGGCCGTTTTCCTTGGCGATCCTGCCGATGTCGGCCTTGCTGTCGGCCAGCGCCAGCAGGAAGAGCTCGCCGGCGATGAACTGGTCATTGCGCTTGATGGCCTCCTTCTCGGTGGCCTGCAGCAGCTTGCCGAGCTCGGGGCCGACCTGCACGATGTCGTGGCCCTGCACCTGCGGCAGCTTCTTGATGACGGCTTCGGCTGCGGCGAGCAGGCCAGGCACGTTGACGCCGGCACGCTCCAGCAGGGCGCGCGGACCGTCGTCCTGACGCAGCATCGCGGCCAGCAAGTGAGCCGGCTCGATGTAGGCGTTGTCGTTGCCCAGCGCGAGCGACTGCGCGTCGCCCAGTGCTTCCTGAAATTTGGTGGTGAGTTTGTCTTGTCGCATGGCTTGATTCCTGCATTCAAAATAGGGCCGTCGGCCGTCCCTTCAAGTGCAAAACCGCTTGGGGGCTTTTTTCTTTTACTTTTCACTTCTGCTGTTTTTGGAGTCCATCATGTCCTTTTCAAGGCGCAATGTCGTGTCGCTCGGGGTGCAAATGCTGCTGGCGCTGGGTCTGTCGGGTGCCGCGCTGGCACCGGCCCACGCCCAGAGCGGCACGCCGATCCGCCTGCTGGTGGGCTTCCCCGCCGGTGCCGGAAGCGACGCCATTGCACGCACGCTGGGCGAAAAACTCAAGGACGTGCTGGGCGTGCCCGTGGTGGTCGAGAACCGCGCCGGCGCGGGTGGGCAGATCGCCGCGACGGTGCTGAAGTCTTCCCCGGCCGACGGCCACACGCTGTTCCTGTCGCACGACCACACCATCTCGATCCTGCCGCAGGTGGTGAAGAACCCGGGCTTCAACCCCGCCACCGACTTCGTGCCCGTGGCCGGCTTCGCCACCTTCGCAAACGTGCTGGCGGTATCGGGCGGCACGCCGGCCAAGAGCATCGATGAGTACGTGAAGTGGGTCCGCACGCAGAAGGGCGGCAAGGAAACCATCGGCATCCCGGCGCCGGCATCGATTCCGGAGTTCCTGGTGAAGATGATCTCGGACAAGTACAAGATCGACGTCCAGCCCGCGCCCTACCGCGGCAGCGCGCCCATGACGGCCGACATGCTGGGCAACCAGATCACCGCGGGCATCGCCTCGGTGCCGGACTTCATCGAGAACCACAAGGCGGGCAAGGTGCGCATCGTGGCCTCCATCGGTGCCAAGCGCCAGGCGGTGATCCCGAACGTGCCGACCTTCACCGAGCTGGGTTTCTCGAACCTGGAGGACCTACCCTACTACGGCATCTTCGCGCCGGTGGGCACGCCGCAGCCGATCATCGACAAGTACGGCGACGCGCTTCAGAAGGTGCTGGCCATGCCCGACGTGAAGCAGAAGCTCACGACGATGGGGCTGACGGTCGGCTACGAGCCACAGGGCCAGTTCGCGGGCCGCGTGCGCACCTACACGCAGACCTGGGAAAAGATCATCCAGGCCAGCGGCTTCAAGCCTCTTTAAGCATTCGGGGCGCTGATGCCCCAGCGCGCCAGCGCCGCGTCGTCGGCCACGCGCGCATCGACCCAGCGGGCGCCCTCGGGCGTCTGCTCCTTCTTCCAGAAGGGCGCCTGGGTCTTGAGGTAGTCCATCAGGAACTCGCAGGCCTCGAAGCTCTGGCCGCGATGGGCCGAGACCACCGCCACCATCATGATCTGGTCGGTCGGCTGCAGCAGTCCGACACGATGGATCACGCGCGCGCCCAGGATGTCGAAGCGCTGGTGGGCCTCGTCGATCATGGCCTCGATGGCCTTCTCGGTCATGCCGGGGTAGTGCTCCAGTTCCATCGACGCGACGCTGCTGCCGTCGTTGCGATCGCGTACCGTGCCCACGAAGCTGCAGACAGCGCCCACACGGCTGTCGCCGTCGCGCAACGCGGCGACCTCCCGGGAGAGGTCGAAATCGTTCGTCTGGATCGAAACACGCGCAAGGCTCATGTCCGAATTGTGTCATCGCGATAGACTGTGGCGATGCCCTGCCTTCCCACGCCCACGCTCTTCCCGGTGCCTTCGCACCCCGAAGGCCGCCGCGCAGGCCAAGGCAGCAGCAGCAAAGCCAAAAAACCAAAGCTCGTCTGACCGGAGCCGAGGTTCCGTCGTCGGATGAGCGACGGAACCTGCAAAAGGCTTTGGCCCCTACTGGGTTGCGCGCGCATCGGACGATGGTTCTTTCCATCGGTCGATTCCTGAAAGGAAGCCCGCGTGCCTCAACAACAACCAAGCCCCAACACCCCCGACTTTTCCGGTTTCTGGGTGGCCCTCGTCACCCCGTTCCGCGATGGCGCGGTGGATCACACCGCCCTCGCAGCGCTGGTCCGGCGCCTCGCCGACGACGGCGTGACGGGCTTCGTGCCCTGCGGCTCCACCGGCGAGGCGGCCGCGCTCGACGAGACCGAGCAACTGGCCGTGCTCGACACAGTGCTGGGCGCGGCCGGCGGCCTGCCGGTCGTGATGGGCGTTTCCGGCTATCACATGGGCAAGGCCACGGCTTGGGCCCGCAAGCTCTCCGAACGCCCGGTGGCGGGTCTTCTGGTGGCCGCGCCGCATTACGTGCGCCCCTCGCAGGCCGGCCTGCTCGAATGGTTCCACGCCATCGCCGATGCCAGCACGGTGCCGGTGCTGGTCTACGACATTCCCTACCGCACGGGCGTCACCATCGCCCGCGAGACGCTGCTGGCGCTGGCGGAGCACCCACGCATCCGCGGCATCAAGGACTGCGGCGGCGACATGGCCAAGACGCGCGCGGTGATCGCCGATGGCCGGCTGCAGGTGCTGACGGGCGAGGACCACCAGATCTTCGGCACCATGGCCGAAGGCGGCGTGGGCGCCATCGCGGCCAGCGGCAATGTGCAGACGCGGCGCTTCGTGCAACTGGTGAAGCTGCTGGCAGAAAACCGGCTGGCCGAGGCACGCGCCGAATGGCAGGCGCTGCAGCCGCTTGTGGAACTGCTGTTCGCCGAGCCGAATCCCGGCCCGGTGAAGGCGCTGCTGGCCCACCGTGGCGAAATGCGCGACGAACTGCGCTCGCCAATGACCCGCGCATCCGACAGCCTGCGCGAGCGCCTCGTGGCGCTGGAGGAGCGGCTCAACCGCCCGTGACGGGCGGGAAGAAGGCGACTTCGCAGCCTTCGCTCAAGGCTGCGGCTTCGTCGCTCATGACGTGATCGAGCGCCATGCGCACCGCCTTGCCGCGTGCAAGCGCGGTGGCGAAGGCACCACCCCTGGCGATGAGTTCGTCGCGCAGGGCCGAAAGCGTCTCGACCTGCGTGTCGACGGTTTCGCCACTGCTGGAAAGCGCCTCGCGCACCGAGGCGAAATAACGGACCTGGACTTTCATGCGGTTCAGCCCAGCAGCGATGCGAAGGGAATGAAATCGACGGTGTCGCCCGACTTGATCGTGTGGCCCGCCGGGTTGTCGACCACGCCGTCGCCCCAGACCATCGACGTGAGCACGCCCGAGCTCTGGTTGCCAAACAGGTCGAGCCCGCCCGCGGTATTTCGACGGGCGCGCAGGAACTCGCGGCGCTTGTCGGCACGCGGCCAGTCGAAATCGGCGCGCATCTTCACCGCTTCAGGTGCCACGCGCGTCGCACCCTGCAACGTCAACAGGAAGGGCCGCACCAGCATCAGGAAGGTGAGGAAGCTCGACACCGGGTTGCCGGGCAGCCCCGTCACATGGCATGCGCCCTGCCCGTTGCTGCGCGCGATGGAGCCATAGGCGAAGGGCTTGCCGGGCTTCATCGACAGCGACCAGAGCTGCAGCTCGCCGAGCGACTGCAGCGCCGCGCGGATGTGGTCTTCCTCGCCGACGGAAACGCCGCCGGTCGTGATGATCAGGTCGCTGACCTCGGCAGCGTCGCGCAGCGCCACGATGGTGGCCTCGCGGTTGTCCGGCACGATGCCCAGGTCGTTCACCTCGCAGCCCAGCCTGTGCAACAGGGCCCGCATGAAGAAGCGGTTGGAGTTGTAGATGGCGCCGGGCTTCATCGCGTCGGGCGTGACCTCGCCGGGCATCACCAGTTCGTCGCCGGTGGAGAGCATCGCCACGCGCGGCTTGCGCGCGACCTGCAGGCGGTCGAAACCCACGCTGGCCGCGAGGCCCAGCGCGGCGGGCGTCAGGCGCTCGCCCCTCTTGAGCACGACGTCGCCGGAAGCCACGTCTTCGCCCGCGCGGCGAATCCACTGGCCGGCTGCCGGGACGATGGCGATGCGCACCGAACCCAGGCCGCCTTCCTGCGGGGTGGCGGCGGTGTCTTCCTGCATCACGACGGCGTCGGCGCCCTCGGGAATCTGCGCGCCGGTGAAGATTCGCGCCGCGGTGCCGGCCGAGAGCGGCGTGCCGACGGTGCCGGCGGGAATGCGCTGCGCCACCTTCAGCTCGGCGCCTGGCGCGGCGCAGTCGGCCACTCGCACGGCATATCCGTCCATCGCGCTGTTGTCGCGCGGCGGCACGGTCAGCCCGGAAACCAGGTCCTGCGCGAGAACGCGGCCGTCGGCCTCGAAGGTGCCGACGCTTTCGGTGGGCAGCTTCGGCGAGGCCTTCGCAAGCAGCACCGCGATCGCCTCGTCCAGAGGCATCAACGGCGGGCGCGAGGAAGAGGCGGCGAAGGGAACGGGTGAATCAGCCATGGTGATCGGGGTTGTATTCGAAGCGGTCGCCGCTGTCGATCAACCACTTCGCAATGGCCTCGGCGTCGTTGAGGTCGAACAGCGGCCGCCCGGTGGGCGACGGCAAGCTGTCCGGTGCGTCAGTGGCCACGGCGGTGACGAAGGGATCCTCCGGATACAGCACAGGCCGCAAAGGCTCGCCTGCTTCCGGCTCACGCCAGATCTCGATCTTGAGTACGTCGCTGTGCCGGAAGCCCTCGACCAGCACCCAGTCGGCCGCCGGGTGCACCTCGGCCAGCAGCTGGTGCACGCTGAGTTCGACGGGAACTTCGAATTCGCGCATCACGGCCAGCCGCTTGTCGGACGCCACGACCACCTCGAAGGCGCCTGCCTCGCGATGGCGGTACGTGTCCTTGCCGGGATGGTCGATGTCGAACTTGTGGTGCGCATGCTTGACCACCGACACGCGCTGGCCGAGCCGCTTGAGCGCAGGAATGAGGCGCTCGAGCAGCGTGGTCTTGCCCGCGCCCGAATAGCCGGCGAAACCGACGACCTTCATGCCGAAAAGCCGCTACGGTCAGTCACAGTTTTCTGCGATGAAAGCCTTCACGGCTTCCGCGTCGGCCGGCAGCTTGACGACGCGCTTGGGCAGCGCCTCGATGCCTTCGAACTTCTTCGGGCGCGCGGGCTCTTCGCCAAGCGCTTCGACCAGCGTGGCGGCGAACTTGATCGGCAGCGCGGTTTCGAGCACCACCATCGGCACGCCGGGGGTGAGCTGTTCGCGAGCGGCCTTGAGGCCGTCGGCCGTGTGCGGATCGACCAGCGTGGCGAAGCGCTTGTCGGTGTCGCGGATGGTGGCCAGGCGGTCGGCGTGCGTGCTGCGGCCGCTGCGGAAGCCGAAGCGCCCGGCGGCCTGTGCGAATGCAGGGTCGGAGCTCAGGTCGAAGCTGCCGTTCAGGCCCAGGTCGTCCACGAACAGCTTGCGCAGCTTTGCCGGGTCGCGGCCGACCAGATCGAACACGAAGCGCTCGAAGTTGCTGGCCTTGCTGATGTCCATCGACGGGCTGGAGGTCTCGTGCGTATCCACAGCGCCGCGCACGCGGTACACGCCGGTGCGGAAGAACTCGTCGAGCACGTCGTTCTCGTTGGTGGCGACCACCAGCGTCTGGATCGGCAGCCCCATCGATCGCGCCACATGGCCCGCGCAGACGTTGCCGAAGTTGCCCGAGGGCACGGTGAAGCTCACGGGCTTGTCGTTGCTCGCGGTGGCCTGGAAGTAGCCGGCGAAGTAGTAGACGACCTGCGCCAGCAGCCGCGCCCAGTTGATCGAGTTGACCGTGCCGATCCGGTACTTGCGCTTGAAGGCCAGGTCGTTCGACACGGCCTTGACGATGTCCTGGCAGTCGTCGAACACGCCGGTGATGGCGATGTTGTGGATGTTCGCGTCCTGCAGGCTGAACATCTGCGCCTGCTGGAACGGGCTCATGCGGCCGTCGGGCGAGGTCATGAAGACGCGCACGCCCTTCTTGCCGCGCATGGCGTACTCGGCCGCACTGCCGGTGTCGCCGCTGGTGGCGCCCAGGATGTTGAGCTCGGCGCCGCGGCGGGTCAGCTCGTACTCGAACAGGTTGCCCAGCAGCTGCATCGCCATGTCCTTGAAGGCCAGCGTGGGGCCGTTGGACAGGGCCTCGAGATACACGCCGTCTTCCAGCTCGCGCAGCGGCACGATCTCGTCGGTGCCGAACACTTCAGCGGTGTAGGTCTTCGCGCAGATCGCCTTCAGGTCGGCCGATGGAATGTCGTCGATGTAGAGCGACAGGATCTCGAAGGCCAGCTCGGCGTACGGCAGCTGGCGCCATCTGGCGAGCGTCGCGGTGTCGATCTGCGGGTACTTTTCAGGCAGGTAAAGGCCGCCATCGGGCGCGAGGCCTTCGAGGAGGATTTCGCAGAAGCGCTTGCGGTCGGGGTGGCCGCGGGTGCTCAGGTAGTTCACGGGATATTCCTAGAGACCGATTCCATAGTGGCGGATGTCAAGCCAGAAGCGAGAGCCGATCAACGCCAGCATGCCGAAGAAAAGAAGAAGGTAGTGCAAGGTGCGGTGCTCGACATTGTCCGTTGCGTCGAGCGCCGAGAAATAGGCCCAGGCCGCGAGGAAGCTGCCGGCGGCGTTGAGAACCAGCTGCCGCCAGCCGAGGCTGCCGAACAGCGCAAGAGTGACCAGCACCGCGAACCAGAACGCCAAGTGCCAGCGCGGCATTTCCACATGCGCGAACCGGAGCAACCCGACCAGCGCGAATGTGGCAATGAGCGTGGGCACGGCGGCATTCCATGGCGGCAGTCAGTCAGATCAGGACAGCTCTTCCTTGCGGATGCGCACGATCGGCTCCAGCACGGTCGGCAGCGCCTGCAGCTCGGCCAGCACGTCGTTGACGGTGCCTTCGCGCGCGTCGTGCGTGAGGATGATCAGGTCGGTCTGGGTCGAGCCCTCGCCGCCCACTTCATCGGCCTCGCGCTGCAGCACGGCGTCGATGCTGATGCCGGCGGTGGCGAGCAGGCCCGTCACCTTGGCGAGCACGCCGGCCTGGTCGGCCACGCGCAGACGCAGGTAGTAGCTGGTGACGACTTCCGACATAGGCAGCACCTTCAGGTCGCTCATCGCGTCGGGGTGGAAGGCCAGGTGCGGCACGCGGTGCGCGGCATCCGCCGTGTGCAGGCGGGTGATGTCGACCAGGTCGGCGATCACGGCACTGGCCGTCGGCTCGCTGCCGGCGCCCTTGCCGTAGTAGAGCGTGGTGCCCACGGCGTCGCCGTGCACTACCACCGCGTTCATCGCGCCTTCGACGTTGGCCAGCAGGCGCTTCGACGGCACGAGCGAGGGATGCACGCGCAGCTCGATGCCCTTGGCGGTGCGCTTGGTCACGCCCAGCAGCTTGATGCGGTAGCCCAGCTGCTCGGCGTACCTGATGTCCTGCGCGGCGAGCTTGGTGATGCCCTCGATGTGGGCCTTGTCGAACTGCACCGGGATGCCGAAGGCGATGGCACTCATCAGCGTGACCTTGTGGCCCGCGTCCACGCCCTCGATGTCGAAGGTCGGGTCGGCCTCGGCGTAGCCCAGGCGCTGCGCTTCCTTGAGCACGGTCGCGAAGTCCAGGCCCTTGTCGCGCATCTCGGACAGGATGAAGTTGGTGGTGCCGTTGATGATGCCGGCCAGCCACTGGATGCTGTTGGCCGTGAGGCCTTCGCGCAGCGCCTTGATGATGGGGATGCCGCCGGCCACCGCTGCCTCGAAGGCCACCATCACGCCCCTGGCGTGCGCGGCCGCGAAGATCTCGGTGCCGTGCACCGCGAGCAGCGCCTTGTTGGCCGTGACCACGTGCTTGCCGGCCGCGATGGCCTCGAGCACGAGCTGCTTCGCGATGCCGTAGCCGCCGATCAGCTCGATGACGATGTCGATCTCGGGGTTGGCGATGACTTCGCGCGCATCGCTCACCACCTTCACGCCCTCGCCGGCCACTTCGCGGGCGCGGGCGGTGTCGAGGTCTGCAACCATGGTGATCTCGATGCCGCGGCCGGCGCGGCGCTTGATTTCTTCCTGGTTGCGCTGGAGCACCTTGAAGGTGCCGCTGCCGACCGTGCCTGCGCCTAGCAGGCCTACTTGGATGGATTTCATTGGGAGAGTCGCACTCATGGCGTTCATGGTTTGGATGGGGTGGCGGACGGCTCGGAGAGCACGACGCGGCTGACGTAGCGCGGCAGGCTCCAGGCGCCGCCGGCAAAGCCTCGGCACATGCCGTCGCCCGAGGCGCCGGTACGCACGAAGTCCTTGCCGTTGAAGCTCCAGGTCTCGCTCGACCAGCAGTCGCCGATGCCGCGGCCCTTCATGGAGGACGTGACGCTGGCGTCCTTCCCGTCGAAGTCGCCGTTCGCCTCGATGGCGACGGGCGCATAGGGCGGCTTGTCGTTTGCGATCCAGAGCAGGCTGGAGTAGTTGTAGGCGCCCATGCCGCAGCCGAAGGACAGCAGCACCTTGCGGTCGGTCAGGCGCGAGACGTTCAGCGACTTGGCGTTGAAGTCGTCGTGGTTGTTGCAGGCTTCCTTGACGCTGTCCAGCTTCAGGGAAGGGAAGATGCGCGCGGCCAGGGCGTCGTCGCCGGTGCGCGCCTTGGGCGGCACGACCACGTTCACGACGGGTGCCGGCACCGGCGGCGGCACGGAGGATTCGGGCTTGTTGCCGCGGCGCACCAGCGCGCCGGGCGTACCGACGCGGCCCTGGGCCTCGTCCATCTTCAGCAGCACGGCGTTGAGGCCGGCAAGCGAAAGAACCCACTTGTGTCCGCCGCTGTCCGTGAGCGTGGCGTCGTCCCCCTTGAGCAGTTCGGGCAGCACGGTGCGGATCTGCGCCTGGTCGAGGCTGACGGCACTGTCCTTGAGACCGGACAAGGTGGCCTTTCCGACCTTGAAGCGCATCGAGCCCTTGGCATCCGCCTGGCCGCCAGTCTGCAAGTCGATTTCGATGGGGGTGCCGGGGCCCGCGTTGCGGGTGATGAGCATCGACACCGGCTCCAGGGCGCTCCCGCTCTCCACCTGGTAGCCGGCTGCGCGGCAGGTGCGGGTGTTGTCGCAGGCCAGCTCCCAGTCGTTGTGCGAGAACGAAACGGACTCCTTGCCGGCGGCGCCTGCGGAGAACGCGGCGAACGACAGCGCCGCGGCGGCAGTGATGCGGGCAGGCGTCATGCTCGCTGCTTGCGTCGCAAGCGGTACTGCTCCAGGAACCTCGCGATGCGGT
Source organism: Variovorax sp. 679 (assembly GCF_003952185.1). Classification (GTDB taxonomy): domain Bacteria; phylum Pseudomonadota; class Gammaproteobacteria; order Burkholderiales; family Burkholderiaceae_C; genus Variovorax. The sequence continues at coordinate 20,401 of NZ_RXFS01000011.1, forward strand.
TGATGGCCTCGCGCAGGTCGTCCTCGTGGGGCAGGAACACGATGCGGAAGTGGTCCGGCGTGGCCCAGTTGAAGCCGGTGCCCTGCACCAGCATCACGCGGGTTTCCTTGAGCAGCTCGAGGAAGAACTGGCGGTCGTCCTCGATCGGATAGACCTCCGGGTCGAGCTTGGGGAACATGTAGAGCGCGGCGCTCGGCTTGACGCAGCTCACGCCCGGGATGGCAGTGATCAGCTCGTAGGCTAGGTCGCGCTGGCGGCGCAGGCGGCCGCCATCGCACACGAGGTCGTTGATGCTCTGGTAGCCGCCGAGCGCCGTCTGAATGGCCCACTGGCCCGGCACGTTGGCGCACAGGCGCATGTTCGAGAGCATGTTCAGGCCCTCGATGTAGTCCTGCGCGCTGCGCTTGTCGCCCGACACCACCAGCCAGCCGGCGCGATAGCCGCACGAGCGGTAGCTCTTGGACAGCGAATTGAAGGTGAGCGTGAGCACGTCGGTCGACAGGCTGGCGATGGCTGTGTGCCTGACGCCGTCGTACAGCACCTTGTCGTAGACCTCGTCGGCGAAGATCACGAGGCCGTGCTCGCGCGCGATCTCCACGATGCTCTTGAGCAGCTGGTCGGAATACAGCGCGCCGGTCGGGTTGTTCGGGTTGATGACCACGATGCCCTTGGTGCGCGGCGTGATCTTGGCGCGGATGTCGTCGAGGTTGGGCATCCAGCCATTGGCCTCGTCGCACAGGTAGTGCACCGGCGTACCGCCAGACAGGCTCGTGGAGGCGGTCCACAGCGGATAGTCGGGGGCCGGAAGCAGCAGCTCGTCGCCGTCGTTGAGCAGCGCGTTCGTGGACATGGCGATCAGCTCGCTGGCGCCGTTGCCGAGGTAGATGTCGTCGAGGGTGACGCCCGCGATGCCCTGCTTCTGCGTCTCATGCATCACCGCCTTGCGTGCCGCGAAGACGCCCTTGCTGTCCGAATAGCCGGCCGAGGTGGGCAGGTTGCGGATCATGTCCTGCTGGATTTCCTCGGGAGCATCGAAGCCGAACACGGCCAGATTGCCGATGTTGAGCTTGATGATTTTCTGGCCGTCCTCTTCCATCTGCTTGGCGGCATCCATGATGGGACCGCGGATGTCATAGAGAACGTTGGCCAGCTTGGCCGATTTCTTGAGCTGCTTCAAAGGGCCCTCCCGGGCGCGGGGTTGGAGTTTGCTTACGCGGAATCAAAGGCCCTTGCGAGCCCCGTGGCACTAGGGAAAACCTATAATTTGACCACAGTTCCCAGTGCCCAGATGAAGCTCCAGCCCGACAAATCCGACGCTCAGTCTCTCACCGCACACGGCCCCGGCTGGGTGGCCATCAACAACGAAAAAGTCGAAGGCAGCGTGGTGGTTGGCTCACGCGGCGAGCGCTTCGAATGGAATTGCTCGAGCTTCGACCAGCTCGGCCCCGAACATTTCGCGCAACTGGCGGCCCTGGGCGCCGAATTGATCATTTTCGGCAGCGGAAACCGCATCCGCTTCCCCCAGCCCGCCTGGCTGAAGCCGCTGATGGCCCAGCGTACCGGCGTCGAAACCATGGACACCGCGGCAGCCTGCCGGACCTACAACATCCTGGCCGGAGAAGGCCGGCACGTGATCGCGGCCCTGCTGGTGGAGAGCCCCGCGGGTGGCTGAGAGGGGTGTTTTCGGGGTAAAATACCGGGTTGCGAACAGGCCAGCTACCCCAAAGTTAGCAACGACCAATCCTCCACTCTTTAGAGCAAGCCCTGTCCGAAACGGGGCGAGAGGGCTCGGGAGCGGAATCTAACGGAGAAAACAAGTTTCATGGCGATCGTTGTCAACAAACCCATTCCTGAATTCGACGCCAACGCCACGGGCGGCATCAAGGTCTCGAATACCTCGCACCTCGGCCACGTGCTGGTCATGTATTTTTACCCGAAAGATAACACTCCGGGTTGCACCACCGAAGCCATGCAGTTCCGCGACCGCTACAAGGACTTCGAAAAAGCCGGCGCCACGGTGTTCGGCGTGTCCCGCGACAACATGAAGTCGCACGACGAATTCAAGGCCAAGCTCGAGCTGCCCTTCGAGCTCATCGCCGACACCGAAGAAAAGATGTGCCACATGTTCGGCGTGGTCAAGAACAAGATCATGTACGGCAAGAAGGTCAAGGGCATCGAACGCAGCACCTTCCTGATCGGTGCCGACGGCATCCTGAAGGCCGAATGGCGCGGGCTCAAGGTTCCCGGCCATGTCGACGACGTGCTCAAGGCCGTCAAGGCACTCAAGAAGGCCGCCTGATCGTCGCCCGGCAAGCCGGCCGTGCGCTTTTGCGCTCCTGCGTGGGAAATGCCCAACGCGGAGCGTAAAGAGCCCCTGGCGCGTCATCGGCGGTGTGCATAATGGCTTCATGCCGTTGAGCTCCACGACCGCATCCTCCGAACAAAGCCGCCTTGGTCTTCAGGCGGCTTTTTCGTTTTCTGGTTCCCACTTTCTGCGAGCGATCTGACACATGCCACTGCCCCCCGCCCCCACGAAACGCGCTGCATTGCTCTCTCCGGACGCACTCGATGCGCCCGCCCGGTCCTCGCACCGGGGTTCGCGCCGTTCCGGTGATTCGCGCGCTGACGAAGCCGTGGCGCGCAGTCCGCAGCCGCTGGAACTGTTCGACAGCCTTGGCACCGAAGGCGCCGGCGGCGGCGAAGCCGTGCGCCCCGCGCGCAAGGCCAGATCCAAGACCCCACCCGCACCCGCGCCGGTGAGCACTCCCCAGCCGCAGGCGCTCGTGCAGGTCGAGACGAAGGCGCCGACCGTCACGCCCTCCCCCGCTCCCGTCGCAACACCCCAGCCGCCGGCACGCCCCAAGCGCAGCAAGTCCACGGGCCCGGCCAAGCTGTTCGTACTCGACACGAACGTGCTGCTGCACGACCCCATGTGCCTGTTCCGCTTCGAGGAGCACGACATCTTCCTGCCGATGATCGTGCTGGAGGAGCTCGACGGCCACAAGAAGGGCACCACCGAAGTCGCGCGCAACGGCCGCCAGACCAGCCGTACGCTCGACGCGCTGGCCGCCGCCCAGGACGCCGACATCGACAAGGGCCTGAAGCTCGACACCACCGGCCATCGCGAGGCCGGCGGCCGGCTGTTCTTCCAGACCGCACCCCTCGACTATTCGCTGCCGATCAGCCTGCCCCAGGGCAAGGCCGACAACCAGATCCTCGGCGTGGTGCACGCGCTGCGCGACGAATACGCCAAGGACCGCCCGGGTCGGCCGAAGCAGGAAGTGGTGCTGGTGTCGAAGGACATCAACATGCGCGTCAAGGCGCGCGCCCTGGGCCTGGCCGCCGACGACTACCAGAACGACAAGACGCTGGAAGACGGCGACCTGCTGTACGCCGGCTCGCTGGCGCTGCCGGCCGACTTCTGGACCCGCCAGAGCAAGACCGTCGAAAGCTGGCAGAGCGGCAGCAGCACCTTCTACCGGATCAGCGGCCCGCTGGTGCCCAACCTCTTCATCAACCAGTTCGTGTACTTCGAGGCACCCGGCGAGCCGAGCATGTACGCCCGCGTCACCGAGATCCGCGACAAGACCGCTGTGCTCAAGACGCTCAAGGACTACAGCTCGGGCAAGAACGCGGTCTGGGGCGTGAACACGCGCAACCGCGAGCAGAACTTCGCGATGAACCTGCTGATGGACCCGGAGATCGACTTCGTCACGCTGACCGGCACCGCCGGCACCGGCAAGACCCTGATGGCGCTGGCCTCCGGCCTCACGCAGGTGCTGGACGACCGTCGCTATACCGAGATCATCATGACTCGCGCCACCGTGAGCGTGGGCGAGGACATCGGCTTCCTGCCCGGCACCGAAGAGGAAAAGATGGGCCCCTGGATGGGCGCGCTCGACGACAACCTCGAGTTCCTGGCCAAGGGCGACGGCGGCGGTGCCGGCGAATGGGGCCGCGCGGCCACCAACGAGCTGATCCGCAGCCGCATCAAGGTCAAGAGCATGAACTTCATGCGCGGGCGTACCTTCCTCAACAAGTACGTGATCATCGACGAGGCGCAGAACCTCACGCCCAAGCAGATGAAGACGCTGATCACCCGCGCCGGCCCCGGCACGAAGATCATCTGCATGGGCAACCTCGCGCAGATCGACACGCCGTACCTGACGGAAGGCTCCTCGGGCCTGACCTTCGCGGTCGACAAGTTCAAGGGCTGGCCGCACGGCGGCCACATCACGCTGGCGCGCGGCGAACGTTCGCGGCTGGCCGACTTCGCGAGCGACGTGCTCTGATCCACGGGGCAAGGCCCCACGCGAGCCCGCGCATGCTCCAAGAGCAGCGCGGGCTTTTTTCATCCGTGGTGACAGGCTACTGACAAGACGCTGTCAGTAGGCCGCTCGCACCATCGGGGCTCCTTCCAACGCAACGAAAGAAAGAGAGAGTCCCGAATGCAAAACGCCATCAGCTGGTTCGAGATCCCGGTCGCCGACATGGACCGCGCCCAGGCCTTCTACGAGACCGTGCTGGCCCGCAAGCTGCGCCGCGAGAACTTCGGCGGCGAGACGCTGGCCGTATTCCCGCACGACAAGCCCGCCACCGGCGGCGCGCTGCAGGCCGGCGCCAATGCCAGCGCGCGCGCCGGCACGGGCATCCGCATCTACCTCGACTGCAACCCGAGCATCGACGCCGTGCTCGCGCGCATCGAAGCCGCCGGCGGGCAGATCGTGGCACCCAAGTCCGCCCTGCCGCCCGGCCTGGGCTTCATCGCCCGCCTGCGCGACACCGAGGGCAACGAAGTCGGCCTGCACGCGCAGGAGTGATCCGCCGTGGCACAGCGCAACTGGATCGCCGTGGCCAGCGCCGAGCATGCGCGGCGCGGCCGCGACCATCGGCCGCTCGGCTTCCTGCAGGTCGGCCATGGCAAGCATGCGCCGCTCAAGCGGCTCTCGGCGGGCGACCGCGTGGCGTACTACTCGCCAGCCACGGTGTTCGGGGGCACGGACAAGCTGCAGAGCTTCGTGTCGATCGGCATCGTGCAGCCCGGCGAGCCGTACGAGTTCGACATGGGCAACGGCTTCGTGCCATGGCGGCGCGACGTGATCTATGCAGCCTCGCACGAGGCGCCGATTGCACCGCTGATCGAGCGCCTCGTTTTCATCGAGAACCCCAAGCAATGGGGTTACAAATTCCGCTTCGGCATGTTCGATGTCAGCGACGCCGACATGAAGCTGATCGCCCAGGCCATGAAGGCCGATCTAAAAACACTATTGCTCTGAGGAGAAAGCACATGGAACCCGTTCGCCAGCATCAGGCAGCCTTTCGCATCGCAGGCCTCACCGTCCGCACCACCAACCGCGAGGAGATGAATCCCGCAACAGCCCGCCTCGGGGCGCTGTGGGGCCGATTCTTCGGCGAAAAGATCGCTGAATCGACACCCGGCCGCACCGGCGACGAGCGCATCTTCGGCGCCTATTCGGCCTACGAATCGGACGCCCACGGCGCCTTCGACGTGACGGCGGGCGTCGCCGTCTCGGGCGAAGCCGGCAGCCTCGCCATCGAGGCCGGAGACTACCTCGTCTTCACCGGCCAGGGCGAGATGCCGCAGATGGTGATCGCCACCTGGCAGCGCATCTGGCAGTATTTCGAGGCGCACCCGGAAATCGCACGCAGCTACCGCAGCGATTTCGAAGCCTACGAAGGACCTGACAAGGTGGCGATCCACATCGGAGTTTCATGAGCCTCAAGAAGAGCTGGCGCGACCGCCTGGCCAGCTACCCTCACCTGCCGAACGTCAAGGAGATTCCCGCCGCCATGCGCCCCCGGCACGGCGAGGGAACCATCGCCACGCCGTCGCCGCAGGAAGTGGAAGCCGCGATGCGCAGCATCCCGGAAGGCCGGCTCGCGACGGTGATGGGCATCGGCGAGGAGATCGCGCTGCGCCACCAGGCAACCATCGGCTGCACCGTGACCACGGCGATCTTCGCGCACATGGTCGCGCATGCCGCCGAGGAGGCGTCCGACGCAGAGAGCTGCACACCCTGGTGGCGCACCCTCAAGATCGGCGGCGAGCTCAACGCAAAGTATCCCGGGGGCGTCGAGGCGCAGATGTCGAGGCTCGAGGCCGAAGGCCACACGGTCGCGCAGCGCGGCAAGCGCTACTTCGTCGAAGACTTCGCGAAGAAGCTCACCGGAATCCGCTGATGCGCCGCGCCGACCGCCTGTTCCAGCTCGTGCAGCTCATCCGGGGGCGCCGGCTGACCACGGCCGCGTTCCTGGCGCAGCGCCTCGAAGTGTCGGAGCGCACCGTGTACCGCGACGTGGCCGATCTCCAGCACCAGGGCGTGCCCATCGAGGGCGAGGCCGGCGTGGGCTACCGGCTGGGCGCCGGCTTCGAGCTGCCGCCGTTGATGTTCACGCAGGACGAGGCTTCGGCGCTGGTGGCTGCAGCGCGGCTCGCACAGAGCTGGGTCGATCCGGCACTGGCACGCGACATCGAGACCGGGCTGGGCAAGATCCTGTCTGTGCTGCCGTCGGCGGCACGGGTCTCGGCCGAGGCGCTTGCGCTCTACGCGCCGGGGCTGGGCCTGGACGACGCCCTGCGCGCACGGCTGCAGACCTTGCGCGAAGCGACCCAGTCGCACAGCAAGCTGCGGCTGCACTACCGCGACGTGTCGGGCGATGCCAGCGAGCGCACCGTACGACCGCTCGGCTGCTTCTACTGGGGCAAGGTCTGGACGCTCTCGACCTGGTGCGAACTGCGCAACGATTTCCGGGGCTTCCGCCTGGATCGCATGGACGCGATCGAGGTTCTGCCGGAACGCTTCCGCGACGAGCCGGGAAAGACATTGGCCGACCTGCTGCGGCAGGTCCAGGCCGAAGCGGTGCAAGGCAAGGTCATGCCGCAAAAGCCGCATGCCCTGCCGCCCTGGACCAACGAAGGCAGCGGCAACAGCTCCGGCTGACGACGGCCAGGCGCCCCGTCAGTACTCGTCGTTGTTGCTGTAGCCGACCAGGTTTTCGAACTTGGTGAGCGGCTTCAGGAAACCGAGCTTGACGGTGCCGGTCGGGCCGTTACGGTGCTTGCTGATGATCACCTCGGCCACGCCCGGCTCCTTCGACTCCTTGTTGTAGTAGTCGTCGCGGTAGATGAACATGATGATGTCCGCGTCCTGCTCGATGGCGCCGGATTCGCGCAAGTCGCTCATCATGGGGCGCTTGTCGGTGCGGCTCTCCACGCCGCGGCTGAGCTGCGACAGCGCGATCACCGGGCACTTCAGCTCCTTGGCCAGCATCTTCAGGCCGCGCGAGATTTCGCCCACGGCCGTGGCGCGGTTCTCGTCGCCCGAGCTGCTGGTCGACATGAGCTGCAGGTAGTCGACCACGATCAGGCCCAGCCGGCCGTACTGGCGCGCCAGTCGGCGCGCGTTGGCGCGCAGTTCGCTGGTCGAGAGGCCCGGCGTCTCGTCGATGTGCAGCGACACGGTGCGCAGCTTCTCGATGGCTTCGGTCAGGCGCGGCCACTCTTCGTCGGTGAGCTTGCCGGTGCGCAGATGCCCCTGGTCGATGCGGCCGATGGAGCCCACGATACGCACCGCCAGCTGGGCGGCGCCCATTTCCATGGAGAACACGGCCACGGGCAGGCCCTCGTCGAGCGCCACGTGCTCGGCGATGTTGATCGCGAGCGAGGTCTTGCCCATCGAGGGGCGCGCGGCCAGCACGATCATGTCGCCCGGCTGCAGGCCGGAGGTCATCTTGTCGAAGTCATTGAAGCCGGTGCGAACGCCCGTGATGTCGTTCGGGTTCTCGGCCATTTCCGTCACGCGGTCGAGCAGGTCGACCACCAGGGCATCCATGCTCTGGAAGCCCTGCTTCATCCGCGTGCCTTCTTCGCCGATGTTGAAGATCTTCTGCTCGGCTTCGTCGAGGATCTTGTCGACCGCCTTGCCTTGCGGGTTGAAGGCGTTGGTCGCGATCTCGTCGCTGGCGGTGACCAGCTTGCGCAGGATCGAGCGCTCGCGCACGATCTCGGCGTAGCGGCGGATGTTGCTCGCACTGGGCACGTACTGCGCGAGCGAGTTCAGGTAGACCAGTCCGCCGATCTCGTCGGCCTTGCCGAGGTTCTGCAGCTGCTCGTAGACGGTGATCACGTCGGCCGGCTTGCTGGCGTTGATCAGCCCGCCGATGGCCGCGTAGATCAGCTTGTGCTCATGGCGGTAGAAGTCGCCGTCGACCAGCAGGTCGCCCATGCGGTCCCAGGCGCCGTTGTCGAGCAGCAGGCCGCCGAGCACGCTCGATTCGGCCTCGATGGAGTGAGGCGGAATGCGCAGCTGAGCGACTTGGCGATCGGCCGACGGGTCATTGTCGGCATAGGAGAAAACGGCGGACATGGACTTCCCTTGCAACCCTGCATGCTAAGCCGCGCAGGTCGATGCGAGTGTGGACAAGGTTGTGAATAAACGGTGATCTTCCAGTGCAATCGGCTGGAAAAGACGGGACAACCTCGGCGCGGAAAAAGAAAAGCCGCCCGAAGGCGGCTTTTGTGCAGCGCACGAGGCGCTGTGGACAATCAGGCGGTTTCGCCGTAGACCGTCACGGTGATGTCGACCACCACGTCGGTGTGCAGGGCAACGCTCACGGTGCTGTCGCCGACGACCTTGATCGGGCCGTTGGGCAGGCGAACCTGCGACTTGACAACCTTGTAGCCTTGCTTGCCCAGCTCTTCGGCGATGTCGCCGTTGGTGACCGAGCCGAACAGACGGCCGTCGACGCCAGCCTTTTGCGTCAGCTTGATGGTCGTGCCACCAAGCTTTTCGCCTTGAGCTTGCGATTCGGCCAGCTTGGCGGCAGCAGCCTTTTCGAGTTCGGCGCGCTTGGCTTCGAATTCGGCCTTGTTGGCGGCGGTGGCGCGACGGGCCAGACCCGTCGGGATCAGGAAGTTGCGAGCGTAGCCGTCCTTGACCTTGACGATATCGCCCAGGGCACCGACGTTGACAACCTTGTCCAGAAGAATGATTTGCATGGTCGGGACTCCTTAGACGCGGTGCTGGTCGCTGTACGGCACCATGGCCAGGAAGCGGGCGCGCTTGATGGCGGTGTTCAGCTGGCGCTGGTAGATCGCGCGCGTGCCGGTCAGGCGGGCGGGGATGATCTTGCCGTTTTCGCTGATGAAGTCACGCAGCGTGTCGATGTCCTTGTAGTCGATTTCCTCGACGCCAGCGACAGTGAAGCGGCAGAAGCGCTTGCGCTTGAACAGCAGCGACTGGGTGTTGCGCTTCGGGCGCTTGTCTTTGTTGAATTTCTTGAACGTGGCCATTTCGGGACCTCTTGTCGAAAATTAATCTTGCTGAAAATCCTGGATGTGCAGGACCGGATGCTTGCCGTTGCCCGGTGTCGCGAGGAATCCCTGAAAACGCCAGAGACTTCCCATCGACTGCCTTGCGAGCCGTTCGGCGATGGCGCCGAAGGCAACGGCCTTGAGGGCCGTCTTCACCTGCCTGGGCTTTCCTGCCTCCTGGAGCGTCGACTCATGTTCGAGCTTCAGATCGATGGCTGGCAAGCCGGCTGGCGTGAATCGCAGGGTTCCGAGTTCGGCAACGGAGGCGGTCAGCAGAAGCTGGTTGACCCCGGTTGCCGCAGCGGCGGCAGTCACGCCATCAGTTGTTGTTGGCGGCGTACTCGGCCTGCTGGGCCTTGCGGGCCTCTTCGCGCTCGACCGTCTTCATCATCGACGAAGGACCGGTTTCGGCCTTCTTCTTCTGGACGGTCAGGTGACGCAGAACGGCGTCGTTGAACTTGAACGCGTGTTCGAGTTCGCCCATCACGGTCTGTTCAGCTTCGATGTTGACGCACAGGTAGTGGGCCTTGCTGAGCTTGTTGATCTGGTAAGCCAGCTGACGGCGGCCCCAGTCTTCGACGCGGTGGACCTTGCCGCCGCCGGCCGTGATCAGGCCCTTGTAGCGCTCCAGCATGGCCGGAACTTGTTCGCTCTGATCCGGGTGGATCAGCAAAATGATTTCGTAGTGACGCATGGCACTCCTTGTGGATTCTTCCGAGGAAGAGGAAAAGCCACCTGCAGCGTCGGGCGCAGTGTGGCAAGGCAAAGCCGGTGATTATAGCCCTGTCGGCCGCACTCCGGCAAGATGCTCAGTCGTTCAGGGCCTTGTCGAGCGCCGCAGCCTTCTCGTCGCCGACTGCCGCGCGGATCTTCGGCGCCAGCGCCAGCAGGTCTTCGTAGCCCGTCGCGGCCTCGACCTGCAGGTTGAGCCTGAAGCCCTTCAGGCCCAAGCCACCAGTCAGCTGGGTCGCAATGGGATAGGCATCCTTGTAGCGCTGCTGCCTGCTGCGGCCAGAAGAGCCCTGGGCAGGCGCCGCAACCTCTTTGGAAGGCGCCGCGCTTCCCGCCGCCGGCTCCAGCACGCCCAGCCCGACCATCTGGTCGATGTCTTCGCGGACGATGCCCATGCCGGCAGCCAGCACGTCATCGACCGACCGCTTGCCGTCGAACAGGATGAACGCCGAGCGCTGGCGCGGCGACAGCGGGATCGAACGATCCTTCAGCGCCTGGTGCCCTGCTTCTGTCTTGACGAGGATCATGGTGGTCTTCCCTTCCGGGATACGCCCGTGAGTCCTGCCAGTCTGGCATCAAATACGCAATTTGTTTCAAATCACACTCCCGAGTCGCGGGAATCCCCCCATGGGGATTTCCGCAATTCAGGAGCTTCGGCCTTCGCCCGGCTCAGCGCTTGGCGAGCTGCTGCCAGGTGTCGATCACGCTGTCGGGATTCAGCGAGATCGACTCGATCCCCTGCTCCGCCAGCCACAGCGCGAAGTCGGGGTGGTCGCTGGGGCCCTGGCCGCAGATGCCGACGTACTTGCCCTGCGACTTGCAGGCCTTGATGGCGCGGCTCAGCAACGCCTTGACGGCCGGATCGCGCTCGTCGAAGTCGGCGGCCAGCAGTTCGAGGCCCGAGTCGCGGTCCAGGCCCAGGGTGAGCTGGGTCAGGTCGTTCGAGCCGATCGAGAAGCCGTCGAAGTACTGCAGGAACTCGTCGGCCAGCACGGCGTTGCTCGGCACCTCGCACATCATGATCAGCTTGAGTTCGTTCTCGCCGCGCTTCAGGCCGTGCTCGGCGAGCAGGCCGGTCACGCGCTCGGCCTGGCCCAGGGTGCGCACGAAGGGCACCATGATCTGCACGTTGGTCAGGCCCATGTCGTTGCGAACGCGCTTGAGCGCCTCGCATTCCATGGCGAAGGCCTCGCCGAAATCGGCGCTCAGGTAGCGCGCCGCGCCGCGGAAGCCCAGCATCGGGTTTTCTTCTTCCGGCTCGTAGCGGCTGCCGCCGATCAGCTTGCGGTACTCGTTCGACTTGAAGTCCGACAGGCGCACGATGACCTTCTTGGGCCAGAAGGCGGCGGCAATGGTCGCAATGCCCTCCGCCACCTTGTCGACGTAGAACGCGCGCGGCGAGGCGTGGCCGCGGGCCACCGACTCGACGGCCTTCTTCAGGTCGTTGTCGACGTTCGGGTAGTCGAGGATCGCCTTCGGATGCACGCCGATGTTGTTGTTGATGATGAACTCGAGCCGCGCCAAGCCCACGCCGTGGTTCGGCAGCTGCGCGAAGTCGAAGGCGAGCTGGGGATTGCCCACGTTCATCATCAGCTGGATGTCGATCTCGGGCATCACGCCGCGCTGCACTTCGGTCACTTCGGTCTCGAGCAAGCCGTCGTAGATGAAGCCTGTGTCGCCCTCGGCGCAGCTCACCGTGACCAGCGTGCCGTCCTTCAGCAGGTCGGTGGCGTCGCCGCAGCCGACCACGGCCGGAATGCCCAGCTCGCGCGCGATGATGGCCGCGTGGCAGGTACGCCCGCCGCGATTGGTGACGATGGCGGCGGCGCGCTTCATCACCGGTTCCCAGTTGGGGTCGGTCATGTCGGTGACGAGCACGTCTCCGGCCTGCACCTGGTCCATTTCGCTGATGCTGTGCACGAGCCGCACGGGGCCGGTGCCGATCTTCTGGCCGATGGCGCGGCCTTCGGCCAGCACTGCCCCCTTGCCCAGCAGCTTGTAGCGCTGCTCGGCCTTGCCCTGCTGCTGGCTCTTCACGGTCTCGGGGCGGGCCTGCAGGATGTAGAGCTGGCCGTCGGTGCCGTCCTTGCCCCACTCGATGTCCATCGGGCGGCCGTAGTGCTCCTCGATCACCAGCGCGTACTTGGCGAGCTGCTCGACGTCCGCATCGGTCAGCGAGTAGCGGTTGCGCTGCTCGGCCTTGACGTCGGTGGTCTTCACCAGCTTGCCGGTCGCCTTCTTTTCCTCGGGCGTGGCGAATTCCATCTGGATCAGCTTGGAGCCGAGGTTGCGGCGGATGACGGCCTTCTTGCCGGCTCTCAGGGTCGGCTTGTGCACGTAGAACTCGTCGGGGTTCACTGCGCCCTGCACCACCGTCTCGCCCAGGCCATAGCTGGAGGTGATGAACACCACGTCCTCGAAGCCCGACTCGGTGTCGATGGTGAACATCACGCCGGCGGCGCCGAGATCGGAGCGCACCATGCGCTGTACGCCGGCCGACAGCGCGACCACGTCGTGCTCGAAGCCCTTGTGCACGCGGTAGCTGATGGCGCGGTCGTTGTAGAGGGAGGCGAACACCTCCTTCATCTTGTGCAGCACGTCGTCGATGCCAACCACGTTCAGGAAGGTTTCCTGCTGGCCAGCGAAGGAGGCGTCGGGCAGGTCTTCGGCGGTGGCCGAGGAGCGCACCGCGAACGATGCGGCCGGGTTGCCCGCGCTCAGCGTCGCGAAGGCTTCGGTGATGGCTTTCTGCAGGTCGGCCGGGAACGGCTGGGCCTCGACCATGCCGCGGATTTCCGCGCCGGCGGCGGCCAGTGCGCGGACGTCCTCGACGTCCAGCGCGGCGAGCCGCTTGCTGATCTTGTCGGCCAGGCCGTCATGGGCCAGGAACTGGCGGAATGCGTGGGCCGTGGTCGCGAAACCGGTGGGCACCCGCACGCCCTGCGGCAGCTGCGAGATCATTTCGCCGAGGCTGGCGTTCTTGCCGCCAACCGCCTCGACGTCGGTCATTCTCAGGTTTTCAAACGGTACGACCAGGGCGGTCGCGTCGAAAAGTGCAGACATGGGAAAGCTCCAGAAGTTGAAACCGGTGCCGCATGCAAAAGGCGCGGCACGATCGTTGTCGTTGCTTTGGGTGCGGGCGCGATGTGCATGGAGAGAATTGGGGTTGGGAAGCGGATTCCCGATAATGGCCCTGATTGTAGGCGGGGCAAGGTTGTCCGCGCCGCAGGACAAGGCCGCATGACCATGCACTCACGCACTGTTTTCTTTATTTCCGACGGCACCGGCATCACCGCCGAGACCTTCGGCAACGCCGTTCTGGCCCAGTTCGAGATGAAGCCGCGCCACGTCCGGCTGCCCTTCACCGACACGGTAGACAAGGCGCACCAGGCCGTGAGGCAGATAAACCACACTGCCGAAATCGAAGGTGTCCGACCCATCGTTTTCACCACGCTGGCCAACATGGATGTTCTGGAAGTGATCGAAACCGGCTGCAAGGGCATGCTGCTGGACATGTTCGGCACCTTCGTGCGGCCGCTGGAAATCGAGCTGGCCGTGAAGTCGAATCACCGCATCGGCCGCTTCAGCGACGTCAGCAAGAGCAAGGAATACAACGATCGCATCGCCGCGATCGACTTCAGCCTGCAGCACGACGACGGCCAGAGCAATCGCGACCTGGAGGGCGCCGACGTGATCCTCGTGGGCGTGAGCCGCAGCGGCAAGACGCCGACCTCGCTCTACCTGGCGATGCAGCACGGCCTGAAGGCCGCCAACTACCCGCTGATTCCCGAAGATTTCGACCGCCGGCAGCTGCCGCCGGCCCTGATCCCGCATCGCAAGAAGATCTTCGGTCTGACCATCCAGCCCGAACGGCTCAGCGAGATCCGCAACGAGCGCCGGCCGAACTCGCGCTACGCCAGCATCGAGAACTGCCGCCACGAGGTGGCCGAGGCCGAGGCGATGATGCGGCGCGCCGGCATCCGCTGGCTCTCGACCACCACCAAGTCGATCGAGGAAATCGCCACCACGATCCTGCAGGAGCTGCGGCCGGAGCGGCTGGTTTACTGAAATTGCTACTTTTTGGATAGCAAACAGCAACCGGCCGGCCTAGCCGAAAAGGTACTGAACCGTGCCGTCCGCACTCGTGACGGGCTGGCACGGCGTGCCCCAGACTGCCTCGATCAGCGCCGGCTGGAGCACCTCGGCCGTCGCCCCCTGCGTCAAGCCGCCCGAGGCGCCCCCAAGCACCACCACCTCGTCGGCATAGCGCCGCGCCAGGTTCAGGTCGTGCAGCACGGCAACCACACCCACGCCGCGCCCGGCCCAGGCGCGCAGCAGGCGCATCGCCGAGTGCTGATGCGCAAGGTCGAGCGCCGCGGTGGGCTCGTCGAGCAGCAGCCAACGGGTCGCACCATCGGGCCTCGGGTGCCACAGCTGGGCCAGCGCCCGCGCCATGTGGGCCCGCGCCTTCTCGCCGCCCGACAGGGTGTTGAGGATGCGCGGCGCCAGCACCGACACGTCGGTCAGCGCCATCGCTTCGTCGACGATCGCGTCCTCGTCGTGGACCGGCGCGCGGCGGTGCGGATAACGCCCCAGCGCCACGATCTCCTGCGCGGTGAAGTCGAAGGCGACAGCGCTTTCCTGCGGCATCAGGGCACGGCGCAGCGCCAGTGCCTGCATGCCGTGGTCCGCGAGCGGCCGCCCGTCGAGCGTCACGCTGCCTTGCGTCGGCGCACGCTGGCCTGCCAGCACCGACAGCAGCGTCGACTTGCCCGCGCCGTTCGGCCCGAGGATGGCCGTCACCCGGCCCGGCGAAAGATGAACCGAGGCGTCGGCGAGCAGCGTCTTCGCGTCGAGCCGGACCTCGACGCCGGTACAGCACAAAGCCATCGGATCGCGTTGCACCGCTGTCATATGCGCCCCCTGAAGCGTCGCAGCATCCACAGGAACATCGGCACGCCGATGAACGCCGTGAGCACGCCGAGCGGCAGTTCAGCCGGCGCCATCGCCGTGCGCGCCACCGTGTCGGCCGCCAGCACCAGCGCCGCGCCGAGCAGTGCCGACGCCGGCAGCACCACGCGGTGATCGGGCCCCGCCACCATGCGCACCCAGTGCGGTGCGATCAGGCCGATGAAGCCGATGATCCCGGTCGTCGCCGTCACCGCCCCCACCGCCACCGCCGTGACGACGATGGCCCGGCGCTTGGTGCGCTCGACGTCCACGCCGAGCAGCGCCGCCTGCGCCTCGCCCAGCGCGATGGCATTCAGCGGCTCGGCCAGCGAGCGCGCCGCCACGCATGAAAGCAGCACCGCCACGGCAACCAGCAGCACGGCGCTCCAGCGCGCCCCACCCAAGCTGCCCAGCAGCCAGAACTGCAGGCTGCGCAATTGCTCGTCGGTCGCCATCACGCTGAGAAAGCCGAGCCCCGCTCCCGCCAGCGCGTTGACCGCGATGCCCGCCAGCAGCATCAGCGCCATTCGGGTGCCGCCCTCGCTGCGTGACAGCCCGTAGATCAGCAATGTCACCGACAGCCCGCCGCCGAAAGCCATGAGCACCAGCGTCCAGCTGCCGAGCGTGCGCGGCAGCACGGGCCACAGCCACGCGCCGAGGATGATCGTCACACCCGCCGCCAGCGCCGCGCCGCTGCTGATGCCCACCAGCCCCGGATCGGCCAGCGGATTGCGGAACAGCCCCTGCATCAGGGTGCCCGCCATGCCGAGCCCCGCGCCGGCGGCCACGCCGAGTACGAGACGCGGCAGGCGGATGTTGAGGAACACGAGATGCTCGGGCGACTTGTCGGCACCCTGCCCCAGCGTCGCCAGCACATTCCAGAGCTGCGGCAGGCTGATGGCATAAGCCCCCGACACCGCGCCCACCAAGAAGGCCACGACGAGCAGCATCAAGCTGCCGCCCAGCACGGCCCGGGCCGTGAAGCGCTGCGTCATGCCAGCGCAGCCAGGAATTTCTCGTGCAGCTCGGCTACGGCCGACGGCATGCGCGGGCCAAAGCCCAGCAGGAGCAGCGCGTCCTGCGTGATCAGACTGCGCTTCTTGAACGCCGGCGTAAGCGCCAGCTCGGGCCGCTGCCAGAACCGGTCGACGCCGCCGTGGGCCTCGATGCTCTGCGTGCTGGTGAGAATGATGTCCGGCGCGGCGCTGGCCATGGCCTCGGCCGTCATCGGCCTGTAGCCCTGGAAGCCGCCGAGCGCATTGACGCCACCGGCGAAGCCGATCACCGAATGCGCGGCGGTCTTCTCGCCCGAAACCTGCGGGCTGGCGCTGTGCGAGAGCACGAATAGCACGCGCGGCTTGCGCCCCTTCCCGGCGGCGGCGGCCACGCGCTGCTGCACCTGGCCCCATTCGGCATCGAGCTTCACCTGCAGTTCGCGCGCCTGCGCCTCGCGCGCCGCGGCACGGCCGACGGCCTGCACCTTGCGCTGCACCTCGCCCCAGCTGTGGTCGGCCTCGATGATCTCGACCTTCACGCCCGCGCTGCGGACCTGGTCGAGCACCACGGCCGGACCCGATTCGTTGGTGGCGATGATCGCGTCGGGCTTGAGCGACAGCAGCCCCTCGGCCGACAGCTGGCGCATGTAGCCGACCTTCGGCGTGACACGTGCGGCCGCCGGATACAGGCTGGTGGTATCGGTGCCGACGAGTTGCGCCTCGGCACCCAGCAGGTACACGACCTCGGTGATCGCGCCGCTGACGGTCACGAGCTTCGGCAGCTTCGCGTCCTGCGCGAACAGCGGCAGCGCGGCGGCGCCGAGCGACGAAGCGCCAAGCAGGCGCAGCACGTCGCGGCGCTGCGGAAGACGGCGAGATATTTCGTTGAAGAAGACAGTCATCAGGCCTGCCCCTCGGCCTGAAGGCGCGGCAGTTCGCGCACGATGCGCCGCCACTCCTCGCGTTCCGGCACGCCGGGCTTGCGCGCGCCGAAGAACATCGCCATCAGTTCGCCTTGCTGGTCGAAGGCCTCGACCGAGGTCACGACGCCGTCGCTGGTCGGCTTCTCGACGATCCAGACGCTGGCGATGCGGTCTTCGCGCAGGTGCAGGTTGAAGCCGGGATCGAGCACGTTGAGCCAGCGGATCGGCGGGGCGTTCTCGTCGGGGTTCTTCATCTCCATCGGTTCGATGCGCGCCACGGGGCCGGTATGGATCTGGATGCAGCCGGGGCTGCCGACGAACACCATGATCGGCGTGCCGTCGAAC
The DNA here is from genome assembly GCF_003952185.1 of Variovorax sp. 679. Classification (GTDB taxonomy): domain Bacteria; phylum Pseudomonadota; class Gammaproteobacteria; order Burkholderiales; family Burkholderiaceae_C; genus Variovorax. The sequence goes on from NZ_RXFS01000011.1 coordinate 37,680, forward strand.
GAGGCCTCGTGCAGCAGGCCGCGGACGGCGCCCGTCTCGGCCCGCTGCGTGAACTCGCCTTCGGTCAGGCGAAAGCTCTGCTGACGCTCGACACCGAACTTCTTCAGCAGGCCGAAGAACTCGTGCGTGTCCTGCATGCCGCGCCACGAGTCGGACAGGCCACCGACGTCGATGGCGCTGTCGTCCTGTGGCGCAGCCTTGTCCTCCGGGGCGACGAACACAACGGGCTCGTCGGGCGCCGTGAAGCTATCGACGACCGACAGGAACGCGTCGCGGTCGGTCGCGTCGCGTACGAAGATCTTGTGAACGGCCACGCCCTGCGCGTCGAAGAACTGCAGGCTCAGCGACGGCGGCACACCCGCGTTGGCGGCCGCCTCGCTCACCGCGAAGCCTGCATGCCAGCGGCTGAAGAAGAGCCGCAGGTCGATGGCCTCGCCCAGGGCAAGCCCCATCGCCTCGCTGCCCGACACCTTCTCGTAGACACCGGTCTTCTCGTGTACCGTGGTCTCGTTGCGCGTGAGCGCCAGCAAGGGGCCGCAAAGCTCCAGCGCCTGCAGCAGCTCGACCCACGGCCCGCGCAGACGCGTGGCGCGCAGGGCCTTGTCGTGCGTGCCGGCGTGCGCGGCCACGGCCGCACCTTCAGACAGGGCCATGGCCGCGGCGGCGTCCTTGTGGCGCATGCCCTTGGCGCGCAGTGCGGCGAAACGGTCTCGGATGTCTACGGCATTCATCATCGGGTTTCCTTTCCTTGTTCGGGGATGGCGATGGGGGCGATCAGAAGTCCGCCACCAGCGACACGTTGAAGCTGCGCCCCGGCTGCGTGTAGGCGTCGCGGATGCTCGACGTGGAGGCCAGGCCGCGCACATCGCTCCACATCCAGTAGCGCTTGTTGGTGAGGTTGGTGATCGATGCGTTCAGGCGAAGATCCTTGCGGATGCGCCACTGGGCGCTCACGTCGAAAGTGGTGGCAGCGGGCGTCTGGAACTGGGTGCCGGTCGTGACCTCGGTGCGGTCGATGTCGGACCACTTCTTGCGCGCGTGGTTCACGGCATCGAGGCGTACGCTCCACACCGGCGTCTGGTACTTGATGCCGACGCTGGCCTTGCTCGGGTCGATGGAATTCAGCGGCCGGTCGTTGGTGCGGTCGCGGCCGCGCGCCTGCCCGTAGGCAAAGGGCACGGAGAAGCCGCTGCCGTTGCTGGTGAAGTCGAGTTCGCCCTTGATCTCGAAGCCGCTGATGCGCGCGCGCCCGATGTTGACCGACTGGAAGGTCGCCGGGTTGGTGCGCGAGCCGAACACGCCGCCAACCTGGCGATCGTTCTCGATCAGGTCCTTGTAGTCGCCGGTGAAGGCGGCCACGTCGAAGCTCAGGATGCCGGTGCGCCCGCGCAGGCCGAGCTCGATGTTCTGGCTCTTCTCGGGCTTGAGGTTCGGGTTGGGAATCGTCCTGTAGCCCGAGATCACGTTCTCGAAGAAGTTGTTGACCTGGAACGCGTTGGGCGCCTTGAAGCCCGAGGCGTAGTTGCCGTACACGCTCCACTGCGGCGTGGCCCGGAACAGCACACCCAGCTTCGGCGACACGGCCGAGCCTGAAAGCGAAACGGCCTGCGCGTTGAAGCCGGCCTGCTTCGCATCGAGCGAGAAGCGATCGAAGCGGATGCCGGGCGTGATGCTCCAGCGGTCGTGAACGAATTCGTCCTGCACGTAGAACGCGGACGAGGTCTCGCGCGTGTCGGGGAAGCGCTTGAGCGGATAGCTCTCGCCGGCCGGTGGCACCAGGCCGGTCTGCAGGTTCTCGACGTTGGTGCGGGTGTAGTCGAAGCCGTAGGTGATCTTCTGCGCCCAGTCGCCCATGCGGATGGTCTTGTCGGCCTGCAGGCCGAACTGCCAGGTGCTCTCGTCGTAGGTGACGTCGCGCGTGCGGTCGGCGGCGGTGAAGCGGTCCTCGTAGATGAACTCGCGCGACTTCGCCTTCTGGTAGCTCACCACGGCGAGCAGGTTGTCGGCCACGGCGGAGTTCAGGCGCAGGCGGCCGTCGTAGGTGAAGCGGTCGCGCTGCAGGTCGTTCTTCGCGTTGAGGCCGACGACCGACGTGGAGGCGTAAGGCGGCTTGGCGACGCCCGAGAGCAGGTCGTAGCGGCTGGTCTTGTCGACGTGCTCGAAGGTGAACGCGTGGCGCTGGTCGGCGTTCGGCGTGAGGATGACCTTGGCGAGCAGCGCCTTGTTGCGGTCGCGCTGCGGATTGGGCGTGGTGCGGTCGACGTTGGCGGCGTTGTTGGTGCCCATGTTCTCCAGCGCGCTGGAACGGCCCATGTTGGCCGAGATGAGCCACTGCAGCGTGTCGTTGGCCTTGCCCGCGAGCGTGACGCCGCCGTGCGTGCCGTTGTCGTCGCCGCTGTAGCCGATGCTGGCGCTGCCGCCGAAGCTCTTGCCGTCCCGCAGGTAGGACGAGGGGTCGCGCGTGATGAAGTTCACCAGCCCCGCGAGGCCGTCGGAGCCGTAGAGCGCGGAGGCCGGGCCCTTGATGATCTCGATGCGCTCGACGAGGCTGATGTCGAAGTAGTCGCGCCCGAATGCGTTGGCGCTGAAGACGTAGCTGCGCGGCGTGCGGATGCCGTCGGTCAGCAGCAGCACGCGGTTGCCGTCGAGGCCGCGGATGTTGAAGCCCGCGTTGCCGTCGCGGCCGGTGTTGCCCTGCGCGAGGCCGAAGCGCGCGGGCGCACGCTTGACCGACACGTTGGGCAGGTCGCGCACCGCGTCGCGGATGTCGGTGATCTGCTTCGACTCGATGTCGTCGCGGCCGATGACCTCGGTGCTCACCGGCAGGTCGTCCCTGGCCTGCTCGGAGCGCGAACCGCTCACAACCACCTCGTTGAGCGCCGCCAGACGCTGCTGGGCCCACGAGGGCGCCGAAAGGCTGAGCCCGGAGGCGATCAGGCAAGGCAGGAGGGCAAGGCGATGGGAAGGACGGAGGTTGGTTTTGGCGGCCACGAAAAAAGGTCCAGAAACAGTTAAGAAACTGCTTGCTGGACCTTCGGGCGCAGGTGGCTGCGCGCGGTGACCTGGCTGGCAATGAGGGGCCGAAACAAAAGTCTCGGCTCGAGCCTTTTATTGTATGAGAACAGTTCTCATTGAAACAACTTAAGGCTTACTCATGCAGGGGCCGATGTGCGGATCAGGTGGTCGAACGCACCGAGTGCCGCCTTCGCGCCGTCGCCGGCCGCGATGATGATCTGCTTGAACGGCACCGTCGTCGCATCGCCCGCCGCGAACACGCCCGGCACGGAGGTCTGGCCGCGTGCGTCGACGATGATCTCGCCGTGCTTCGACAGCTCGACCGTGCCCTTGAGCCAGTCGGTGTTGGGCACCAGGCCGATCTGGATGAACACGCCTTCGAGCTCGACCTTCTTCGACTCGCCCGTCGCGCGGTCCTTGTAGATCAGGCCGTTGACCTTCTGGTCGCCGGTGATCTCGGTGGTCTGCGCGTTGGTGAACACGTCGACGTTCTTCAGGCTCCGGAGCTTGCGCTGCAACACGGCGTCGGCGCGCAGTTGCGTATCGAACTCGATCAGCGTGACGTGGCCGACGATGCCGGCGAGGTCGATCGCCGCTTCGACGCCCGAGTTGCCGCCGCCGATCACCGCCACGCGCTTGCCCTTGAACAGCGGGCCGTCGCAGTGCGGGCAGTAGGCCACGCCCTTGTTCTTGAACTCGTGTTCGCCGGGCACGTTGATGTTGCGCCAGCGCGCGCCGGTCGAAATGATGACCGACTTGCTCTTGAGCGACGCGCCGCTCTCGAGCTTCACCTCGATGAGATCGCTGCCGGGCACGAGCGCCTTCGCGCGCTGCAGATTCATGATGTCGACCTCGTAGTCGCGCACATGCTCCTCGAGCGCGTGGGCGAACTTCGGTCCTTCGGTTTCCTTGATCGAGATGAAGTTCTCGATGCCCATGGTGTCGAGCACCTGGCCGCCGAAACGCTCGGAGGCCACGCCGGTGCGGATGCCCTTGCGCGCCGCGTACACGGCGGCTGCCGCGCCGGCGGGGCCGCCGCCGACGATCAGCACGTCGAAGGGGTCCTTGCCGGCGATCTTCTTCGCTTCGCGCTCGACGCCACTGGTGTCGATCTTGGCGAGGATTTCCTCCAGGCTCATGCGGCCCTGGCCGAACTCGGTGCCGTTGAGGAACACGGTCGGCACGGCCATGATCTGGCGTTCCTTCACTTCGTCCTGGAAGGTGCCGCCTTCGATCATCGTGGTGCGGATGCGCGGGTTCTGCACCGCCATCAGGTTCAGCGCCTGGACCACGTCGGGGCAGTTGTGGCAGGTGAGCGAGACGTAGATCTCGAACTCGAAGTCGCCGTCGAGCGCCTTGATCTGGTCGAGCACGGCCTGCTCGACCTTCGGGGGATAGCCGCCGATCTGCAGCAACGCGAGGATCAGCGACGTGAATTCATGGCCCATCGGCAGGCCGGCAAAGCGCGGGCCGTGGTTTTCGCTCGGGCGGTTGACCGAGAACGAGGGCTTGCGGTGGTTGTCGTCGCGGCTTTCGGTCAGCCTGACCAGCGGGGACGATTCGGCAACGTCCTTCAGCAGCGACAGCATCTCGCCCGAGGCCTTGCTGTCGTCGAGCGAGGCGACGATCTCGATCGGCTGGGTGGCGCGCTCGAGGTAACTCTTCAATTGGGCTTTGGTGCTTGCGTCGAGCATGAGGGACTCTCTTTCGATAACTGGAAACTATCAACTGGGGAAAAAAAAGCCCGGGGCCTCGTGAGCGCCCGGGCTTTCGCGCGGGAGGCGCTTAGATCTTGCCGACGAGGTCGAACGAGGGCTTCAGCGTTTCGGCGCCTTCGGTCCACTTGGCGGGGCAGACTTCACCGGGGTGGGCAGCCACGTACTGGGCAGCCTTCACGCGGCGCAGCAGTTCGGCGGCGTCGCGGCCGATACCGTTGTCGTGCACTTCGATGGTCTTGATCTTGCCTTCGGGGTCGATCACGAAGGTGCCGCGATAGGCCAGGCCGGCGTCTTCGCCTTCTTCGATCAGCACCTGGAAGGCACGGGCCAGTTGCTGGCTCGGGTCGCCGATCAGCGGGTACTTGACCTTGCCGATGGTGTCCGAGGTGTCATGCCATGCCTTGTGGGTGAAATGGGTGTCGGTCGACACGCCGTAGATCTCGACGCCGAGCTTCTGGAATTCGGCGTAGTGATCGGCCAGGTCGCCGAGTTCGGTGGGACACACGAACGTAAAGTCTGCCGGGTAGAACACCACGACCGACCACTTGCCCTTGAAGTTCTCGTTGCTGACGGGCACGAACTTGCCGTTGTGATACGCGGTGGCCTTGAAGGGAATGATTTCGGTGTTGATCAGGGACATTGGTGATTCCTTGTGGTGGCTGATGAAAAGGGCGAGCCATCAGTATAACTACCAATCCATCAAATTTAATAGTTGATATCTATCAAAAGTATTGCAACTCGCTATGTTCACGATGAGCTTCGGGCGCCCTTTCGCAGCCGCAATACGAACGTGTATCACCATCACACGCATGCAGACCGGCGCAGCATGGGTTTGCTTGCAAACGCGCCTTTTCGCCTCTGACAATCACCGCTTTCAGAACAAGGAAAAATCATGAAGGGCGACCCCAAAGTCATCGAACACCTGCAGGCGCAGCTCAAGAACGAGCTGACTGCGATCAACCAGTATTTCCTGCACTACCGGATGCTCAAGCACTGGGGCCTGGACAAGCTGGCCAAGAAGGAATACGAGGAATCGATCGGCGAAATGAAGCACGCCGACAAGCTGATGGACCGCATCTTCATGCTCGACGGCCTGCCGAACCTGCAGGACCTGGGCAAGCTGAACATCGGCGAAGACGTGCCCGAGTTGCTTCGCTGCGACCTCGGCGCCGAGACCGGCGCTCAGGCCACCATCAAGGACGGCATCGCGCATTGCGAATCGGTGCGTGACTATGTCTCGCGCGACCTGCTCCAGGAGATCCTGGACGACACCGAAGAGCACATCGACTTCCTCGAAACCCAGATCGACCTGATCGACAGGGTCGGCCTGCAGAACTACCTGCAGTCGCAGATGGGCGAACTCGAATAAGGCGGGCCTCTGCCCCTCTTCGATCAACGGGACTTCGATCCCGTTTTTTATTGCTTTACGTAACTTAACCGCCCACGAATAACAGTCATTCTCATTTGCGCAGATAAAATCCGCGCCTTCGATGACTGCCACCCGCCCCGACAACCGCCGCCGTGCCTACTGGCTCAAGACCCTGCACGAATGGCATTGGGTGAGCTCGGCGATCTGCCTCATCGGCATGATCCTGTTCAGCGTCACGGGCTTCACCCTCAATCATGCAGGGCAGATCGAGGCCAAGCCGACCGTCACGAAGCTGAGCGGCTCCATCGACGAAGCCCTTCGTGCACAGCTCGAAAAGCAGCTGCCCGCCGCCAAGGCTCTCAAGGGGAAAGCCCCCCTGCCCCCTGAATTCCAGGCCTGGGTGCAGAAGCACTGGGACATCTCCACCGCAGGCCGCGAAGCCGAGTGGTCCGACGACGAGATCTACCTGTCGCTCCCCCGCCCCGGCGGCGATGCCTGGCTGCGCCTGAGCCTGGCCGACGGCGAAATCGAATACGAGCGCACCGACCGCGGCTGGCTCTCCTACTTCAACGACCTCCACAAGGGCCGCAACACAGGCGCCGCTTGGAGCTGGTTCATCGACATCTTCGCGGGCGCCGCACTGGTCTTCGCGATCACAGGCCTCTTCATTCTCAAGATGCATGCGGGCAACCGGCCGTTCACCTGGCCGATGGTCGGCATGGGGCTTGTCGTGCCGGTGCTGCTCGCGCTGCTGTTCATTCACTGATTCCGTTCATCAATCAATCCAGATCCAGGAAAGAGGTTTCCCGTGCACGTTCGCTACTCACTCGCGCCGCTGGCCATCTCGGCGCTGTTCGCGGCTCCGGCCTTCGCGTCGGGACTGGCTGTCAACATCGAGATTCCCCGGCTGAATGTCTCCGAGTACCACCGCCCCTATGTGGCGACCTGGATCGAGCGCGCCGACAACACCGTCGCCGGCACGCTGGCCGTCTGGTACGACGTGCGCGTCAAGACCAACAACCCCGAGGGCGAAGGCACGAAGTGGCTGAAGGACATGCGCCAGTGGTGGCGCCGCGGCGGCCGCGAGCTCTCCGTACCGGTTGACGGAGTGACGGGCGCGACCAAGCCCGCCGGCAAGCACCAGCTGAGCTTCACCGAAGGCACGGCACCCATGCCCAAGCTCGCACCGGGCGCCTACAAGCTCGTGGTCGAGGCCGCGCGTGAAGTCGGCGGTCGCGAAGTCGTGAGCATTCCCTTCCAGTGGCCTCCGACGGCCGCGGCGCAGCCGACCGCCACGGGCAAGGAAGAGCTTGGCGAGATCAAGCTCGAACTCAAGCCCTGAGCGACAACGCACAGCCCTCGTCTTTCGCCAGCCCGTCACATCAAGGAACTGCCATGACCCATTTCAACTTGCGCGCAGCCTCTCTCGCCATCGCCCTCACTGCCGCCGCATCGCTCGCACAGGCGCACAACGCCTGGCTGCTGCCCTCCTCCACCGTGTTCTCCAAGGCCGACACCGTGACCGTCGATGCCGCGGTGTCGAACGACCTGTTCGTGGCGAACCACGCGCCGCTGCGGCTCGACGGCCTGCAGATCACCGCGCCCGACGGCAGCACCATCAAACCCGAGACCGAAGCCAAGCTCAAGCTGCGCAACGTGTTCGACGTGAGCGTTGCGCAGGCGGGCACCTACCGCATCGCCGTGATCAACGCCGGCGCCTTCGCGAGCTGGAAGGACAAGGCCACGGGCCAGGCCAAGCGTGCGCGCGGCACCGCCGAAACCATCGGCAAGGAGATTCCGGCCGACGCGCAGGAAGTGACGATCACCCAATCGCTCGGCCGCATCGAGACCTTCGTGACCGTCGGCAAGCCTTCCGCGCTCAAGCCTGTCGGCCAGGGTCTGGAGCTCATCTCCACCGGCAGCCCGACCGACCTGGTCAAGGGTGAGAAGGCCATCTTCACGCTGAACCTCGACGGCCAGCCCGCAAAGGGACTCGAAGTGACGGTGACGGCGGGCAACACCCAGTACCGCGACAAGCTCGAGGAAATCAAGCTCAAGACCGACGACAAGGGCCAGTTCAGCGTCACCTGGCCGGCCGCCGGCATGTACTGGCTCGACGCCAGCACCAAGGACAACAAGACCACGGTGCCGCAAGCCAAGGAACGCCGCCTGAACTACGCGGCCACCCTTGAAGTGATGCCCTGACGCAGAACGCCACCTTGGGCATTTCGTTCAGCACCTGGCGCGCTGGCGGCTACGCCAACGCGGCCGTACCTCGCCCCGCCGATCCCGCGACCTTGCAGCAGCTGGGCGGGCAGACCATGGGCACGACCTGGTCGCTGCGCTTCGACAACCCGCGCATGCTGCCGCTCGCGGAAGTGCGAGCAGCTGTCGAGGCGGCGCTCAACCGTGTGATCGCGCAGATGAGCCACTGGGAGCCCGACTCGGACATCAGCCGGTTCAACCGGGCTCAGGCCGGGTCGCGCCATGCGCTACCTGCGGAGTTCGCGACGGTGATGCGGTGCGCCTTCGAGTGGGCGACGGCCAGCGGCGGCGCGATCGATCCGACCGTCGGCCCGCTGGTCTCCTGCTGGGGCTTCGGTCCCGATGCAGGGGAAGAAAGCGGCCTGCCTGCCGCGAGTGTTCTGGCCGAGGCAAAGGAACGCGTCGGTTGGTCGCGACTGGCTTTCGATGCTGCCGATGGCTCGCTGCTGCAGCCAGGTGGCGTCACGCTGGATCTGTCAGGCATTGCCAAGGGCTTCGCGGTCGATCACGGCATCGAGGCCTTGCGCGAGTTGGGCATTGCCGACGCACTTCTAGAGATCGGTGGGGAACTGCGAGGCATCGGCAAGCGCCCCGGCGGGCAAACCTGGCAAGTGCTCGTCGATGGTGATCCGTCCGGGGCGCGACGCGTAGCGCTTGCCGACATGGCCATCGCCACATCGGGCGACCGGTGGCACCGGCGTTCGCACGGGGGGCGTCGCTGGTCGCACACCATCGATCCGCGCACGGGCGAACCAGTCGCGCATGCACTGGCCAGCGTCACCGCGCTGCACGCGGAATGCATGCAGGCCGACGCGCTGGCCACCGTGCTGACGGTGCTGGGCCCGGACGAAGGATTCGACTTTGCGCAGCAGCACGGCATTGCCGCGCTGTTCGTGAGCCATGGAGATCCACTGCCTGCCGCAAGGGCGACACCCGCCTGGCCCTCACCGGGCAGGACATGAACGACTTCGGCTGGCGCGCGCTGGGCGCAGGCTCCACCCTGGCGGCATATGCGTTGCTTTGCGCGTCGATCTACCTGCGCGAGCACAGGCGAAAAGCCGCAGCCGCACGCGATGCCGTGGCGCTTTCGGGAGGGGGTGACGAGCCTCCGGTGCTCGTGCTGTTCGCCAGCCAGACCGGCCAGGCCGAAGCAATCGCCTGGCAGACTGCTCGGCAGTTGAGCGCCGCGAGCACGCCTGCGCGCGTGATGGAACTGAACGCGCTGGACACCTCGACGCTGGCCACTGCGCGCCGCGCGCTATTCATCGCAAGCACCTACGGCGAGGGCGATGCGCCCGATGGCGCCAGCGTGTTCGTCGAACGGCTGATGACGAATTCACCGCCAGCATTGCCTTCATTGAGCTACGCCGTGCTCGCACTGGGCGACCGGCAGTACGCCAACTTCTGCGGCTTTGGCCGCACGCTCGACGAATGGCTGCAGGCAGCGGGCGCCAGGCGCGAGTTCGATCGCATCGAGGTCGACAACAGCGACCCGGCCGCGCTGGCTGCATGGCAGGGGCAGTGGGGCGAGATGCCGGAACCCGGCATCGCCGATGCCGCAATCGATGGCTTCACCCAATGGCGGCTCGTCGAGCGCACACGCCTCAATCCGGGTAGCGCTGGCGGACCGGTCTTCCATCTGGGCCTGGTGCCGCAGGCCGGCGCGATGCCGAATTGGGCTTCGGGCGACCTCGCACAGGTAGCCGTTGCAAGCGATCCGGCGCGCCCGCGCGACTACTCCATCGCCTCCGTATACGCCGACGGCGAACTGCAGTTGCTCGTGCGGCAGGAACAGCATCCGGACGGCACGCTCGGAGCGGCATCGGGCTTGCTCACCTCCACCCTCAGCATCGGCGACACGGTAGCCCTGCGCCTGCGGCCACATCGGGGCTTCCGGCTGGACGGCAACGAAGCCCGCCCCTTGATCCTCATCGGGAACGGCACCGGAATCGCGGGCCTGCGTGCGCATCTGCGGGCTCGTGCAGCCATGGGCAGGCACGACAACTGGCTGGTGTTCGGCGAGCGCCAGGCCGCCCACGACTTCCTCTATCGAGAAGAAATCGAAGCATGGCAGGCCGGCGGCGTGCTGCAACGGCTCGACATGGTGTTCTCGCGCGATCAGGCCGAGCGCTTCTACGTCCAGCACAGGTTGCTGCAGTCGGCCGACACCCTGCTGCAATGGCTGCGCGGCGGCGCGGCCGTCTACGTCTGCGGAAGCCTGCAGGGCATGGCATCGGGCGTGGACGCGGCATTGCGGCAGATTGCCGGCGATGCGCTGATCGACGAGCTGACGATCGGCGGGCGTTATCGCCGCGATGTCTACTGAGGCGCGGCCATTGCGTCAGTTGCGTGACAGCAACAAATCGAGCACAACTTTTGGATTAATTCGGCTCACCGGTCAATTTTGATATTGAGAACCAATATCATTTGCAGCGATTTACGACGCTTCGTGAATCGACTCACCCAGCCAGTCCCCTCGTTTCTCCAAGGAACGCAGACCGTCAGGACATCGCCAGTCGAGTCCTGCCGTCCGCCCCCCTTTCGGAGAAAACCTTCATGGCCTACATCAAGAGCCGCAAGCACACCGTTGCGCGCGCCGTTCCACACTTCTCAGGCGCTGCCGCCGCCACGCTGATGGCCATTGCGGCACCAGGCGCTCTTGCCCAGTCCCAGGCGCGCGGGGCACTGCCTGAAGTCCGCGTGCAGGACTCCACCACCGCCGCCGACTACAAGGCCGACAACTCGTCGAACCCCAAGTTCACGGCCCCGCTGATGAACACGCCCCAGACCGTCCAGGTCATCAAGGAACAGATCATTCGCGACCAGGGCGCGACCACACTCACCGAAGCGCTGCGCAACACCCCCGGCGTGGGTACCTTCTTCCTCGGGGAGAACGGCAACACCAACACGGGCGACGCCGTCTTCATGCGCGGCTTCGACAGCTCGAGCGCGATCTTCGTCGACGGCATCCGCGACCTGGGCTCGGTGTCGCGCGACGTGTTCAACATCGACCAGGTCGAAGTCGTGAAGGGTCCCTCGGGTACCGACGTGGGCCGCACCTCGCCCACCGGCTACATCAACCTCGTCACCAAGAAGCCCAAGCTCGAAGACAGCTTCCTGGGCTCCCTGAGCTTCGGCAGCGCCAGCTTCAAACGTGGCAGCGTCGACTGGAACAAGTCGCTGAGCAGCGCCAACGGCATCGGCGCGGCCTTCCGCCTGAATGCGGTGAGCGAAGACGGCGGCGTGGCCGGCCGCGATTTCGTCAAGAACAAGCGCTGGGCGATCGCGCCCTCTCTCGCCCTCGGCCTGAACAGCCCGACGCGCATCTTCCTCGACTACCTGCACGTCAAGCAGAACAACATTCCAGATGGCGGCGTGCCCACCATCGGCCTGCCGGGCTACACCACGCCGGACGCCACCGCAATCACCCGCGGCCTGGCGCGTCGCACCTACCTGAACGCCGCCGCGCGCGCCGATTCGAGCAACTTCTACGGCACCAGCTCGGACTTCGACAACGTGACCGCCGACATGTTCACCGCGCGCATCGAGCACGACCTGACGCCCGACATCACCATCCGCAACACCACCCGCTACGGCAAGACCTCGCAGGATTACATGCTGACGTCGTTCATGGGCGGCGGCCTGACGTCGACGAACGGCGCCGGCACCCTGCCCGCCGTGACGGCCGGCTTCCTGAACACCGTGATCCCGACGATCCCGGCAAGCTGGACGATCACGCGCAACCTGCCCACCAACAAGGACCAGGAAAACACGATCTTCACCAACCAGACGAGCGTGTCGGCCAAGTTCAACACGGGCAGCATCGGCCACTCGTTCAACGGCGGCCTCGAATTCATCCGCGAAAAGCAGACCGCGAACAACTTCTACGCGCCGGGCTTCGCGAGCGTGGGCACCACGCTGGCCGCCGCCGGCTCGTGGCCCGCCGCCAACCTCTACAACCCGAACCCCTACGTGAGCGGCTACAACCGCATCGCGAACGGCACTGGCTCGGACGGCAGCACCGACACCATCGGCCTCTACGCCTTCGACACGCTGAAGTTCAACGAGCAATGGCAGCTGACCGCCGGCCTGCGCTACGACCACTACTCGACCACCTACAACGCCACCGCGCTGACGCTAGCGCGCACCGGCAACGGCCCGCAGACCTCGACGATCACGCCGACCAACCTGAAGCTGTCGGACAACCTGCTCTCCGGCAAGATCGGCCTGGTCTACAAGCCGACCGAGAACAGCAGCGTCTACGCGGCCTACGGCACCGCCGCGCAGCCGCCGGGCGGCGCCAACTTCCAGCTGGCCGCCGGCGGCACCGGCAGCAGCGCAGCGCGTACCGACTTCCTGCCGCAGAAGGCCAAGACCTACGAGGTCGGCACCAAGTGGGACGTGATGAACAAGCGCGTGGCCCTGACGGCGGCGCTGTATCGCACCGACGTGAGCAACGAAGTCGTTCAGGACTCGGTCACGCAGCAGTACTTCCAGACCGGCAAGAAGCGCGTGCAAGGCATCGAGCTCGGCGTGTCGGGCGCGCTGACCGACAACTGGGGCGTGAGCTCGGGCTTCACCACCATGAACACCCGCGTGCTGAGCGGCCCCTCGGTGCTGGCAGACGGCTCGACCGCCCTCGCCTACACGCCGAAGAAGGCCTTCACGCTCTGGACCACCTACCAGCTCCCGTTCGGCCTGACGCTCGGCGGCGGCGCCCGCTACAACGGCAAGCTGCAGCGCGGCACCGACGGCGCGGTGGGCACTCCAGCGTACGTCGACTCGTACTGGGTGTTCGATGCGATGGCGTCCTATCGCATCAACAAGAACATCGACATCCAGCTGAACGTGTACAACCTGTTCAACAAGGACTACGTGGCAGCCATCAACAAGAGCGGCTACCGCTACACGCCGGGCACGCCGCGCTCGGCCAAGATCACCGCGAACTTCGCGTTCTGACGGTCCTCCTCCACGCTCCGGCCTCATCCGGTGCAGTGCGACACTCGAGCCCCGGCCCGCGCCGGGGCTTTTCTCATTGCGGAGTTCCTGAAAAATGATGCTGCATGTGCCCGAGGTGCTGAGCCCCGACCAGGTACGCGAGATGCGTTCCGCGCTAGACGCCACGCAATGGACCGACGGCCGGGAGACGGTCGGCGCCCAGGGCGCGCAGGTCAAGCGCAACCGCCAGTTGCCGGAGCATTCGCCGATCGGGCTGGAGCTGGGCAAGATCGTGCTGGCGGCGCTGGCCCGGCATGCGCTTTTCTTCTCGGCCGCGCTTCCGTCGCGCTTCGTGCCGCCCCTGTTCAACCGCTACGAGGGAGGCGAGCACTATGGCGCTCATGTCGATGGCGCGGTGCGCGCCCTGCCCGGCAGCGGCCAGCAACTGCGCACCGACCTGTCGTGCACGCTTTTCCTATGCGACCCGGAGGACTACGAGGGCGGCGAGCTGGAGGTGATCGACACCTACGGCTCGCACGAGGTGAAGCTGCCAGCCGGTGATCTCATCCTTTACCCCGCAAGCAGCCTTCACCGCGTACACCCCGTGACGCAGGGAGCGCGAATCTGCTCGTTTTTCTGGCTCCAGAGCATGGTGCGCAGCGATCAGCAACGCTCCATGCTTTTCGAGCTGGACCAGAACATCCAGAGGCTGCGCGCCCGCCTGGGCGAATGCGAGGAAACGGTGGCCCTGACCGGGCATTACCACAACCTCTTGCGGCTCTGGTCGGAAGTCTGACTTCAGCGGCCCGGGTGTTGCATGAATCGGTAACACATAGTTATTGTGAATGCGATGGATTCTTATTTATAATCGTCCACATCCAACAGCCAGCCAACTGCCGCTTTCACCGCCATGATCGTTTGTGTCTGCCGCCGAGTCTCCGACCGAGAAATCGCACGTCACGTGCGGGCCGGCATGACTTTCGACGAAGTGCAATTCGAACTTGGCGTAGCCACCCAGTGTGGTCAATGTGAAAGCTGTGCGCGCGATATCGTCGCGCAGTGCAGCGCCTCCCACCCGGTCGCCGCCTTGAATTGCGAATCGGGCCCGAGGGCGATCCAGCTTGCCAACTCCATCAAGGAAAGCAAAGCATGGAACTCGTCTCGGCACTCGGCGGCAGCCTGATCCTGGTAGCGGGTTCGGTCTGGTGGATCTTTCGCAAGTAGCGCCACTGGCGTCTTCGTAGCGGTTTTGCTGCAATCGGGGCACCTTCCGTGGTGCCCGCATTCGAATGGTTGATCGTGTCTGACCGCTTCGCCCCCCCTCCTTCCGTCCTCGGCCTTTCGCGCAATGTCGTCATTGCCGGTGGCGTCATCCTGTTTCACGCAGCTGCACTCTGGGCGCTTCAAAGCGGGCTGCTGCGGCGCGCCGCCGAAGTGGTGATTCCCGTCGAGATCATCAGCCAGCTGCTGGAGCCGCCCAAGCCTGCTCCTCCGCCACCGCCTCCCCCGCCGCCCACACCGCAACCCAAGGCCGCCAAGACCCCGCCTCCGCCGCGGCCCCAGGCGATCAGGGAGCCCAAGCCGGTCCCCGCCCCCAATGCCCCCGTGGGCAGCGTCGAGCCGCCCCCGCCGCCAGCGCCTATTGCACCGCCAGCGCCACCGGAACCGCCCGCTCCACCGCCCGCCGCGCCTCCCGCTCCCAAGCTGATCGAGATCAGCGAAGGGCAAACGCAGTACATCCGCGAGCCGCGCATTGTTTTTCCGGCCATGAGCCGGCGCCTGGGCGAAACCGGCACGGTCATCGTGTCCGTGTACTTCAACAGCTCCGGCATTCCAAAGCGCGCGGAAATCTTCAAGTCGAGCGGATACGACCGGCTCGACCAGGCGGCGCGAGATGCAGTGATGCAGTCGCAGGTCACGCCAATCAAGCAGCCAGGGGCCAACGAGGCCACCGTCTACCTGTTGAGAGCCCCCATCAGGTTTGTTCTTTCCCAGTAATTTTTTGGAGCATTAGTAATGGATTCCCAATTTGGCTTGATGAACGTCTGGAATCAGGGCGACTTCGTCACCAAGGCCGTGGCGGTGCTGCTGATCGGCATGTCGCTCGCGTCGTGGATCGTCATCATCGTCAAGGCGCTCGACGTCATCCGCTACAAGCGCCTCGCCAAGCACTCGCAGGACTTCTGGCACAGCGAAGACTTCGCCACCGCACTGAACAAGCTGGGTCAGGACGACAGCAACCCGTTCCGGGCGCTCGCCCTCGAAGGCCGCGAAGCTGCAGCCCACCACCGCAACACCAAGGCCCATCTGCACGATGCGCTCGACGTGAGTGACTGGATCACGCGCGCGCTGCGCAACGGCATCGACGCCTTCACCGCCCGCCTGCAGACCGGCCTCGCGATCCTGGCTTCGGTCGGTTCCACCGCGCCGTTCATCGGCCTGTTCGGTACCGTCTGGGGCATCTATCACGCGCTCATGAGCATCGGCTCCGCCGGCCAGGCCACCATCGACAAGGTGGCGGGCCCGATCGGTGAAGCGCTGATCATGACGGCGCTCGGCCTGGCCGTCGCCATTCCCGCGGTGCTGGGCTACAACGCCCTGGTGCGCGGCAACAAGTTCGTGCTGACCAAGCTCAACGCCTTCGCCCACGACCTGCACGCCTACTTCGTGACCGGCGCTCGCGTCCAGAGCGGCGCCGGCGATGCCATCGTGGTTCCGCTCAAGAAGGGCTGAGCATCATGGCCTTCGGAACACAAGACGAACCCGATGAGGTGATGAACGAAATCAACATGACGCCGCTGGTCGACGTCATGCTGGTGCTGCTCATCATCTTCATCATCACCGTGCCGGTGATGAAGCACGCGGTCAACATCGACCTCCCGCGCGCCTCGAGCGAGCCGGAGCAGCCCAAGCCGCAGAACATCCTGTTCAGCGTCACGGCTGATGGTTCCTACTACTGGAACGAGCAGAAGATCGACGACAGCGAACTCCCAGGCCGTCTCGCCGCCGAAGCGGCCAAGGAACCGCAACCCGAGCTGCACATCCGCGGCGACAAGGCCGTTCGCTACGAGCGCGTGGCCAAGGCGATGTCAGAAGCCCGCGAAGCCGGCGTACGCAAGATCGGCTTCGTCACGGAACCCGACGCGAAGTGATCTGAAAAAGCACAAGGAAAAAAAGTTGATCGTGATGATTGACTTCTTGTTGCGAATCATTATCATTCACTCATCGCTTCGATAAGGGAACTCCAGATGCCAGCCACACCGAATGCCTTCTCTGTCCTGAACCATCCTTCGCTCGACCAATCGGGTGGCGGCCATGCGTCCATCCAGGCAACGCGTCCGGTGCCGATGCTCGAGAGCACGGAGCTTCTGAAAGGAAGCAAGACTGTGGGCATCATGCACAACGGTTCCCTCTACCGGCTTCAAGCCACCAAACTCGGCAAGCTGATCCTGACCAAGTAAGTCACCCAGCCCGCCCCTTCGCGCAAGTTTCATCGTGGGGCGACTCAAGGAGATTCATCTCCGAAGGGTCGTTTTTTGCTAGCCAACGGTTCGCCGACTAGCCAAGCTTTTTTTCACGCTGAAGCAGCCCAAATAAAAACGCCGACCTCGAAGTCGGCGTTTTGCTTTGCGCGGAAGAAAAATCAGAGGCCGAGAGCCGCAATGCCAGCCTTGGCGATCTGTGCGTCTTCGTTCGACTTCACGCCGCTCACGCCAACGGCGCCGATCACGTGGCCGTCCTTGACGATCGGCACGCCACCTTCGAGCAGGCCCTGCACTTCCGGCGCCGTCAGGAAAGCCGTGCGGCCGCCGTTGATGATGTCTTCATAGACCTTGCTTTCGCGGCGGCCCATGGCTGCCGTGTGCGCCTTGGCGGGAGCGATGTGCGAGGACAGCGCCGCGGCGCCGTCCAGGCGCTGCAGCCAGAGCAGGTTGCCGGCGTCGTCCGAGATCGCGATGGTCACCGCCCAGTTGTTCTTGAGGGCCTCGGCTTCGGCGGCTGCAGCGATGGTCTTGACGTCGGCGAGTTCGAGGAATGACTTGGTCTTCATGATGGATAAGCTCGGTTTGCGTGAAAACCCGACAGCATAACGGCCATGCCGCCAAGGGTGTCCTCAGGGCTTGGGAACACCCCGCATACGGTCTTTTCAGTACCCCCTCTTGCGGCCCCCTAGAATGCGCCCAACTGCGTCATTGCAGCAATCACAGGAGCTCCGGCCATGAACGACCGCGTTACCACCCTAGATACCTCTTCCAGCTACGGACAACCGCTGGCGCAGGCCGAGCGCCAGCGCGTGCTGCGCAACACCTACTGGCTTCTCGCGTTGAGCCTGCTGCCCACCGTGCTGGGCGCCTGGGTCGGCGTCAGCACCGGCATCACCCGGTCGCTCACCGGCGGCCTCGGCCTCATCGTCTTCCTCGGCGGTGCCTTCGGCTTCATGTTCGCCATCGAGAAAACCAAGAACTCCGCCGCCGGCGTGCCGGTGCTCCTGGCATTCACCTTCTTCATGGGCCTGATGCTGTCGCGCCTGATCGCGATGGTGCTCGGCTTCAAGAACGGCTCGGAACTCATCATGACGGCCTTCGGCGGCACCGCCGGCGTGTTCCTCGTGATGGCTTCGCTGGCCACGGTCATCAAGCGCGACCTGTCGGGCATGGGCAAGTTCCTGTTCGTCGGCGCGCTGGTGCTGATGTTCGGCGCCATCATCAACGTGTTCGTTGGCTCCACCACGGGCATGCTGGTCATCTCGGTGGCTGCCATCGGCATCTTCTCGGCCTACATGCTCTATGACCTGAAGCAGATCATGGACGGCGGCGAAACCAACTACATCAGTGCCACGCTTGCGCTGTACCTCGACCTGTTCAACGTGTTCCAGAGCCTGCTGGCGCTGCTGGGCATCTTCGGTGGCGAACGCGACTGAGCGAACAAGCAGGCAGGCGCATCACGCGCACCAGCAAAAAGGGCCCCGAGGGGCCCTTTTTCATTCCAGTTCGAAAACTGCGATCGACTCGACGTGCGCCGTGTGCGGGAACATGTTGACCACCCCCGCATGAGTGCAGCGATAGCCCGCCTGATGCACCAGCAAACCGGCATCGCGCGCAAGCGTCGACGGGTTGCAGCTCACATACACGATGCGCCTGGGCGGCGTCCAGCCGTTGGTGCGCAGCTCGGGCTGCTGGTGAAGGTCGGCGATGGCCTTGGCCAGCGCGAACGCGCCTTCGCGCGGCGGATCGACCAGCCACTTGTCGGCGCTGCCGTCGGCCACCAGCATCTCCGGTGTCATCTCGAACAGGTTGCGCGCCACGAACGTCGCGGGCGATAGCTCACGGCGAGCCGAAGTGGCCGGCTGATTTCTCTTGAAGTTGTCGGTCGCGCGCGCCACCAGCGTGTCGCTGCCCTCGATGCCCAGCACCTCGCGCGCCCGGCTCGCCAGTGGCAGGGTGAAGTTGCCGAGACCGCAGAACCAGTCGATCACGCGCTCATCGGATTGAACGTCGAGCAGGCGCAGCGCCTTGCCCACCAGCGCACGATTGATGTGCGGATTGACCTGCGTGAAATCGGTAGGCTTGAACGGCATCGTGACGCCGAACTCCGGCAGCCTGTAGGCAAGCGGCGTGCCGCCTTCTTCGAGCAGCTTCACGGTGTCCGGCCCCTTGGGCTGCAGCCACCACTGGACGCCTTCGTTCTTCTCGGCAAAGGCCTTCAGGCGGTCGATGTCGGCATGCGAGAGCGGCTCGAGGTGACGCAGCACCAGGGCGATCGTGCCAAGCCGCGTCGAATCGGACGCGTCGCCGCAGGCCAGTTCGATCTGGGGGCAGGTGTCCCGCGCGTCCATCGAGCCGATCAGCTCACGCAGCGGCATCAGCATTTCGCTGACCTGCTTCGGCAGCACCGGGCATACCTGCATGTCGGCCAGATAGCGGCTCTTGCGTTCGTGAAAGCCGATCAGCACCGTGCCCTTCTTGACCACATGGCGCACCGAAAGGCGCGCGCGATAGCGGTAATGCCAGGCCGGCCCTTCGAGCGGCCGCAGCAGGTTCTCGGGCTTGACCTTGCCGAGGTGCCAGAGGTTGTCTTCCAGCGCACGCTGCTTCACGGCCACCTGGGCGGCCGCGTCGAGGTGCTGCATCTTGCAGCCGCCGCAGGCGCCAGTGTGCAGGCCGAAATGCGGGCAGCCGGGGCGAACCCGCTGCGACGATTCACGGCGGATGGCCGTGACCGTGCCCTGCTCCCAGTTGTTCTTGCGGCGATGAACGTTGAACTGCACCTCCTCGAAAGGCAGCGCGCCTTCGATGAACACGACCATGCCGTCGGCCTTGTGCGCAACGCCCTGCGCATCGAGGTCGAGAGACTCGACCTTCAGCCATTCTTCGCCGGGATTCGTGGGGACTTTCTTTTCTTCAATGGATTCCGTCATCCCCCGATTGTCTCAGCGTGGCCGGACGCCGCTAGAACAGCGCGTCGCGCCCCACGCCGGAGCGGGCCAGCTGGCGGCGCATCTTGGCCAGGGCCTCGTTCTGGATCTGCCGCACGCGCTCGCGCGTGAGGCCGAGGCGCACGCTCAGCACCTCCAGCGTTTCGGGCTCGCGGTCGTGCAGGCCGTAGCGCCCCTCCAGCACCTCGCGTTCGCGCGCGTCGAGGGCATGCACCCAGCGGTCGAGCAGGCGCTCCACCTCGCGCATGTGCGCCACATCGGTCGGACTGCTCTGCCCATCCTCGGATGCAACGGTGTCGGCCAGCGTGAAGCCCTCGTCCCCCCGGGAATCACCCGCATCCAGCGAGCGCGGGGCCTCTGACAGGGCGAGCAGGTCGGCAACCGCCTGCACGTCGCGGCCCAGCAGCGCGGCAATGTCTTCCACACGCACGCCATCCGGCCGGCGTGCAACGAATTCGGCATCGCCTTCGAGCGTGCGGCGAGCCTTGAGCACCTGCTGCAACTCGCGCACCACATGCACCGGCAGCCGGATGGCTCGTGCCTGCGTCATGACCGCGCGCTCGACGGACTGACGGATCCACCAGGTCGCATATGTGGAGAAGCGAAAGCCGCGCTCAGGCTCGAACTTCGTGATCGCGTGCATCAAGCCGAGATTGCCCTCCTCGATGAGATCGGACAGCGGCACACCCCGCCCCAGGTAGCTCTTGGCGATGTTGACCACCAGCCGCAGGTTATGTTCGATCATCGACTGCCGCGCAGCAAAGTCTCCGGCGCGCGCAGCGCAGGCGGTCTGGTATTCCTCTGCGGGCGTGAAGAGTTCGGTGCGGCGGACCTGCCGCAGGTAGATGGTCAACGCATCGGCACCCTCGCCGCCGACCAGTTCACCCGCTGCGCCGTTGACGGGCAATGCGGCATCCGCCGCCGACGATGGATCTACGTCTTCTTCCGGGGGCCGTGCGCTCTCGCCGGCGAACTCGGGATGCCCATTGCCAGAAGGCAAACTGCCCTTGCCCGTCGACCCGCGCACAGGCAACAGCGTGCGGCGGGGGCGGGAGGCAGCCATGGCATCACCGGTTGGGCAGGTAGCGCGAGGGATCGACTGGCTTGCCCTGACGGCGGATCTCGAAATGCAGCTTCACGCGATCGGCGTCGCTGTTGCCCATTTCGGCGATCTTCTGGCCCTTCTGAACCGACTGGTCTTCCTTCACGAGCAGCGCCTGGTTGTGTGCGTACGCCGTGAGGTAGGTGTTGTTGTGCTTCAGGATGATCAGGTTGCCGTAGCCGCGCAGGCCAGCACCCGCGTAGACCACACGGCCGTCGGCGGCAGCCAGTACGGGGTCGCCCGCCTTGCCGCTGATGTCGTAGCCCTTGTTCTTGGCTTCGTCGAAGCCGGCGATCAGCGAGCCGCTCGCGGGCCAGATCCAGCCGAGGTCTTCATCACCCGAACTTCCGCTGCCGGGGCTTGCCGGTGAAGCCGTGACCACTGCCGGCGGCTTGGTCGCGCCGCTGGACGGCGTCGAAGGCACCACAGCGGGCTGCGGAGCAACCGGCTTCGTGACGGCGCCTTCGGACGAAGTGCCGGACGACGTGGCGGGAGCGGCCGCAACGGCAGTGCCCGCCGAGCCAGCCGGCGGAATCACGCGCAGCACCTGGCCGACTTCGATCAGGTCCGGGTTGTCGAGGTTGTTCCAGCGGACGATGTCCTGCCAGCGTTGCCCGGTCTCTGCGCCGATGCGGCGAATGGTGTCACCCGGGCGCACGGCGTAATAGCCGGGCTTGCCATAATTTTCGATACCGGCAAGCGGCTTGCCGTTGGCATCGGTGGTGATGGGCGGGCCGCCGGGCACCGTTGCACCTGGCGCGCGCGTCATCGTGCCGCGGTCTTCGACTGGTGCCGGCCCACGCGGTGTGGAACAGCCTGCGATCACGAGCACAAAGGCCAACGTGACGCCAGCGAACCAACTCCGATTGCCAAAACCCTGCATTTGTTGTTCCTTCAAGCGATACCAGATTTTAGGGGGACAAAGTGGACCGCCTCAAGAATGAGGCGCTCCAGTCCCCGAGGGGTCTTGTCGATGACGACGAGGGCTTGGCCGCCCTTCGCGGAGTGGGTCGGCGCCACGATGCGGCCGCCCACCGCAAGCTGCTCGATCCATGCCTCCGGCACTGCCTCGCCGCCTGCCGCGGCGATGATGCCGGCATAGGGTGCACCCTTGGCATAGCCGATCATTCCGTCGCCCAACATCAGGTGCACCGTCGCCAGCCGGAAATGCCGCAGATTGGAGCGCGCGCGCTCGTGCAGCCCGCGCAGGCGCTCGATGCTGTAGACCTCGGTCGCCACATGATTCAGCACGGCGGCCTGGTAGCCGCAACCCGTGCCTATCTCAAGCACCCGGCCCAGCTTGTCCTGCGGCTTTCCCGCCAGCGCGGGAGCGCCCATCAGCAGCTCGATCATGCGGGCCACGACGTTGGGCTTGGAGATGGTCTGTCCCAGCCCGATCGGCAGGCTGGTGTCTTCGTAGGCCTGGTTCACCAGCGCGCTGTCGACGAAACGATGCCGCTCCACCGTGCCCATTGCGCGCAGCACGCGCTGGTCGGAAATGCCCTGCGCCGCGAGCTTCTGCACCATGCGCGCACGCACGGCGTCGGATGCCATCGATGGCGTGGAAGGCACCACGGACTTGACCGGCGCGGCAGGCATGCGCCCACGTGTGGCGGCCGGGGCGGTGGGTGTGAGGCGAACGGGGAAACCGGGCCGCTGCGTGGCCATGTCAGTTGCCGAGACGGGCCACCGTCTCGCGCCATTGGCCAAGGTTGGCGTGGTCTGTCAGGTCGATCTGCAGCGGCGTCAGTGCGATGTGGCCGGCCGCGGTGGCGTGGAAGTCGGTGCCTTCGCCGCTGTCCTTGGCACCGCCGGCGCCGGCGATCCAGTACATGGTCTCGCCGCGCGGGCTGTCTTGCGTGATCACCTTCTCTGCAGCATGGCGTCGGCCGAGCCGGCAGACCTTGATTGGCTTCAGCTCGTCGAAAGGCAGGTTCGGCACGTTCACGTTGAGCAGGAAGGCTCCGCTTCCAAGCATGCGCTCGCGCTCGATCTGCTGCACAAGCCGCCGCGCTACCTGGGCCGCAGCATCCACGTGCGCCCAGCCTTTTTCGATCTGCGAGAAGGCAATGGCCGGAATGCCGAAGAGGTAAGCCTCCATCGCCGCGCCGACGGTGCCTGAATAGATGGTGTCGTCACCCATGTTGGCACCGTTGTTGATGCCGGAGACCACCAGGTCGGGCCGGTAGTCGAGCAGGCCCTTGAGCGCGATGTGCACGCAGTCGGCCGGCGTGCCGGTGACGTAGCGAAAACCGTTGTGCGCCTCGCGCACGTAGAGCGGCGCCGCAAGGGTCAGCGCGTTCGACTTGGCGCTGTTGTTGTGCTCGGGTGCGACCACTTCGACTTCGGCGATGTCCTTGAGTGCGTCGTGCAGGGCGACGATGCCCGGCGCCTGGAAGCCGTCGTCATTGGAAATAAGTATCTTCATGGTGCCTCTGGATGCACCGGATTGTAGGCTTCGGGTGCGTCGCAGCAGGGACAAGCCCACCCCGCCGCGGCCCCTATCATCGCCCGCAACATTGCCCCAACATTACCCATCTGAAGGAGACCCCGGCATGCATGCATGGCTTTGCGAGAACCCCATCGGCGTCGACGCGCTGACCTGGAAGGAGTTGCCGACACCCACCCCGGGCCCGGGCCAGGTGCTCATCGAAATCAAGGCGGCCAGCCTGAATTTCCCCGATCTGCTGATCGTGCAGAACAAATACCAGATGAAGCCGCCCCTGCCCTTCGTGCCGGGCTCCGAGTACGCGGGTGTCGTCCAGGCGGTCGGCGAAGGCGTCACCCACCTCAAGGTCGGGCAGAACGTGGCCTGCCTTTCCGGTACCGGCGGCTTCGGCACCCATACGCTGGCGCCCGCGGCCCTGTGCATGCCGCTGCCCGAAGGCTTCGGCCACGTCGATGCGGCCGCCTTCATCATGATCTATGCCACATCGTGGCACGCACTGATGGACCGCGCGCAGCTCAAGGCCGGCGAGACCGTGCTGGTGCTCGGCGCAGCCGGCGGCGTGGGCACCGCAGCCATCCAGATCGCAAAGGCCGCAGGAGCCAAGGTGATAGCGGCAGCCTCCACCGACGAGAAATGCGAGCTTTGCCGCTCCATTGGCGCCGACGCCACGATCAACTACACGACGCATTCGCTTCCCAACGGTTTTCGCGATGCCATCAAGGCCGCCACCGACGGCAAAGGCCCGGATGTCATTTACGACCCGGTAGGCGGCGATTTTGCAGAGCCGGCGTTTCGCTCCATCGGATGGCGCGGCCGTTATTTGGTCGTCGGTTTTGCATCGGGCCCGATTCCGTCGCTTCCATTGAATCTGACGCTGCTGAAAGGCGCCTCGCTGGTCGGCGTGTTCTGGGGCGATTTTGCGAAACGCGAGCCCAAGGCCAATGCTCAGATGATGGCGGAATTGGCGCAGTGGTACGGCCAAGGAAAGATCAAGCCGGTGATCGACAGCACGATGCCGATGGCCGAATTGAAGGCCGCATACGCCCACATGGGTTCGCGCGGCGTCAAAGGAAAACTCGTGATGGTGAACTGAGCGCGCCGAGACTCCTCTTCATCTTCGGCACCCAATAAAAAAGCCCGCATGCGCGGGCTTTTTTATTGGGCACCTGCCCAGAGAAAACAGAGGCACTTACTTGATCTCGTAATCGGAAAGCGACTTGCCTGCTGCCAATGCCTCGGTCACCCAGCGCGGCTTGCGACCACGGCCACCAGACCAGGTTTCGCCGGTCGGGCTGCGATATTTGGCAGCTGCCTTGGCCGGCACGGCGCCTGCGGCGCGTTTGACGGAGCCCACCCGGCCGGCCAGCTTCAGGTCGGAAGCCGTCAAACCGTATTCGGCAATCTTCCTGCGCAACTCTTCGATCACGCCCGCGCGTTCCTGGTTACGCAGGTCTTCGGCCTGCTTGCGCAATTGCGCAATCTGCTCGTCATGCTTCTTGATCTGGGAATTGATATCGGCGAGGGTCGAAGCCATTGTTGGACTCCTTGAATTGAAAACGGGGCGATTTTAATTCAGTTTACATTTGCCACAAGTGCCTTGCCGGACGAAAAAAACGGTGGCGCATTGCATTAGTGCAACAACTCGCAACACAAAGTGGACGCCGCCGTTGACGTCTTATATGCAGGCAGGGTGAGAAAAAGGAGCTTCGGCACGAGGGCTGCAGAAGATGCGGCCGCCGAAAATGACAACGCCGGGTCAAGCCCGGCGTCGAGATCCTCTGAATACCGCTATTGCGCAATAGCAGCGAGGAGATATTTATTGGGGTGGCTGATGGGACTCGAACCCACGACGACCAGAATCACAATCTGGGACTCTACCAGCTGAGCTACAGCCACCGCAGAGCCTACGATTGTAGCGTTAAAAATCGCCGTTTCGACAGGTGGCATCGATCAAACAGCTTGAAAGCCACATTTCCCTCTGCCGCCGTCGGCCTGGGCGGGGTGATTTCACCTTCGATCCGATCGAGCCGTCAGGCCTCTCGCCCCACCCTGCACCATCGAAGCGGCGCATGGCGTGCGAACGGTCGGCCACCGCAACGACAACGACAACGAATTTGTAGGACGTCGCCCAACGCCCGCATCACGAAGTCCGGCACAAATTCCCGCGTGGCCTTTCGATGTTCGTCGTCATCGCCGGCATGCACATCGCTCCGCTATCATGAATGCGACCCGCGCAGACGGGCATGGTTTCCGGCCAATTCCCACCTCACCACATCACACCAAAGGAATTCTTCATGAGCATCGTCTGGACCATTCTGATCGGGTTTGTCGTGGGTCTTGTGGCACGGGCAGTCAAGCCGGGCGATGACTCCGCGGGCTTCATCGTCACCACCATCATCGGCATTGCGGGCTCGCTCGTGGTCACGTACGTCGGCCAGTCGCTGGGCTGGTACACCGCCGGCCAGGGCGCGGGCTTCATCGCCTCGGTGCTGGGCGCCATCGTGCTGCTCTTCATCTACGGCCTGATCAAGCGCAAGAGCTGATGCGAAGAAGGGGCCGTGCCGCCTACCGCGCACGGCCGCTGCAGTGATGCCTCGCAAGGCGCGCGCAAAGCATCATGTCTATGTGGTCGAGCTGGACGACCGCGTATGGAACAACGGCCGCTTCAGGCGCGCCAACCCCGATTACCAG
Source organism: Variovorax sp. 679 (assembly GCF_003952185.1). GTDB lineage: Bacteria > Pseudomonadota > Gammaproteobacteria > Burkholderiales > Burkholderiaceae_C > Variovorax. Next base: position 63,663 of record NZ_RXFS01000011.1, read on the forward strand.
CTCGGCAAGCCTTTCGTCCATGTCGGCATGACCGGCCTAGACCCCGACATCCGTTTCGACAAGCACAAGGCCGGCATCCAGGCCAACAGCTTCGTGCAGGAATTCGGCTTGCGGTTGCTGCCCTCACTCTACGAACGCTACAACCCGATGACCTACGAGGACGCGCGCCTGATGGAGGTCGACCTCGGCATCGCTCTGCGCAAGGCCGGTTACGGCGTCTGGCAAGCCTGAAGCAGCCACTCTTCAGGAGTAGGTGATCCAGTCTTCGTACGCCGGACCGTCAAGGTGCGGCAGCGTGTTGTAAGTCACGAGCATGTGCCGCTTGGGCGTGAACGCGAACTCGGTCACCGACGTGTTGCGGATGCGCAGGTTGAGTTCGATCGTCGTCTCAGCGCTCGTGCCCAGCACATGCCCCACCGCCGTGCTGATCGGCCCGCCACTCGACACCACAAGAACCTTAGCGCCATGGTGCTTTTCACGCACGTGATCGAGCGCCGTCGTCACTCCAGCGAGAAAGTCGACATAGCTCGGCATGCCGGCCGGCGCTGTCCGCCTTTGCATCCAGGCGCTCAGTCCTTCGCGAAGCAGGCGAAAGTGGTGCCGGTACATCTCGGGCGAATCGGGCTTCTCGAGCTTGCCTTCGTGGATGGTGGCGATGACCGCCTCGCTGTCGTACTCGTTGAGACCAGGCCACGGCAACACGTCGTCGCGCTCGAGGCCCAGCCCCTTGGCGATGCCCTCCCAAGTCTGGCGATGGCGCTTCAGCGTGCCGGTGATGACGGCATCGAACTTCATGCCACGCTCGCGCCAGTACTCGCCGAGGCGAACGGACTGGCGGTGTCCGAGTTCGCTCAGGTTGTCATAGTCGGCAGCACCGAAGCTGGCCTGCCCGTGGCGCACAAGGTAGAGGGTTCCCATGGGCGGGATTCTGGCAAGAAGCGAGGGCACAAGTTGTCCCTCGTGCGACCTGATCGCGCTCCATGAAAAAAGCCCGAGCCAATGATTGGCTCGGGCTGTGTGCGTCCGGTAGTGCGCCGTGCGCGCGTATCAACGGCTCGCGGCAGGCGGCAGTGTGTCAGCCGGCTTCGGCACCAGGATCTCCGCCTTGAAGCGGTCCTTCAGCATGTTGTAGTACGCGGCATCTTCGGCGGCAGCCACGGACTGGCCGACCTGCATCTGCTCCTGCTTTGCAAGCTCGGCCGGCGGCGGCGTGCGCGGAACGACCTTGGTCACGCGGACCACCGTGTAGCCTTGCGCGCCCAGGTCCACACCCACGAGCACGGGCAGCTTGGAAGGATCGGCACGCAGCGCGGCGTCGATGACCGGCAGCGGCTGCGATTGCACGTCGCGACGCGACACCGTCACGGGCGCGCCAAAGGTTGCGCCATCCGCTTTGGCAGTCCAGGCGGCGAGCTTCGCTTCGCCTTCCGTCTTGGCAAGCACGGCAGCACGCTCGGCGACGAGTTGCGCGCGGATCTTGTCCTTCACGTCGGCCAGCGGCACGGGGTGCGCCGGCGTGTACTTCGTCACGCGGCCCGATGCAAGCTGGCTGGGACCGACTTCGATCGCCTCGGTGTTCTGCTTGCGCTCGAGCGAATCGGCTGCGAACAACGCATTCAGGAAATTGCGGCTCGCCAGCGGGCCGGTGGCACCCGGTGCCGCGGTGCGCGCGACGTTGTCGGCCGTCTTGATCGTGAGCTTGAGCTTCTCGGCCGCCGGCTTGAGGCTCTCGGGCGACTGGTAGACCGCATCGGTGAAGGTCTCGGCGGCCTTCGCGAACTCCTGCGTTGCCTGCTGCGAGCGCATTTCGTTCTCGATGGTTGCACGCACCTGCTCGAAGGGCGGCACAACGGCCGGCTTGACGTCGGTCAGGTGAATGATGTGGTAGCCGAATTCGGTTTCGACGACGTTGCTGATTTCGCCCTTCTTGAGCGCGAACATCGCATCTTCGAAAGGCTTGACCATCGCCCCCTTGGTCACGAAGTCGAGGTCGCCGCCCTTCTCCGCCGAGCCCGGGTCCTGCGAATTCTTGCGCGCCACTTCGGCAAAGGTATTGGGCGCCTTCTTCACGTCAGCCAGCAATTGCTCGGCCTTGGCCTTGGCCTTTTCGCGATCGGCGGCGGACATGCTCGACGGCGCGGTGATCAGGATGTGGCTCGCGCGGCGTTCTTCCTTGGTGCCGAAGCGCGAGGCGTTCTGTTCGTAATAGGTCTTGAGATCGGCCTCGTTCACGACAACGTTCTTCTTGGCCGCATCGAGGTCGAGCACCAGGTATTCGATGCTGGCCTGCTCGGGCGCCTGGAACTGTGCCGTGTGGTCCTTGTAGTAGGTCTCGATGTCGGCATCGCTCACCGTCACCTTCGATGCGAAGCTCTCGGGGCTGAAGCGGGCGACCTGGATTTCACGCGTGTCGTAGAAGGCGTTGACGGTGGTGGCGGCCAGGGCCGGCGGCGTGAAGGCCGAATTCGAAATGCCCAGCAGCACTTGCTGCGTTGCCATGTCGGATCGCACCGATGCTTCGTACTGCTCAGGCGTGCGGCCTGTCACGCGCTGGAAGGTCTCGCGGTCGAACTTGCCGTCGGGAGTGCGGAACGAAGCCAGGCCCGGGTCTTGCGCGAAAGTGCGCGAGAGGCGGTCTTCGGACACCGTCATGTTGGCCTTGGCAGCCGCTGCAGCCAGCACGCGGTCGCGCAGCATGCGCTCCAGTGTGGCGTAGCGCAGGGCGTCCGACTCGAGCAGCGTCGGATCGACATTGGGCGACTGCTGGCGGATGCGATCCGTCTCGATGCGGTGCTGCTGATCCCACTCGGGCTTCGTGATGTCGTGCCCTTCGATGCGCGCGACCTTCTCGTCGCGGCCGAAACCCTGATAGCGCTCGACACCGAAGAACACGAACGAGGGAATGATCAGCAAGAACAAGAAAATCATCACGACTTTGTTGTACTTGCGGAAGGTATCAAACATGCTTGAACACTCTTTTTCGACGGCAGTCGGACGGCAATAAAAAAGGCGAACTTGTGGTTCGCCTTTGCATCGGGTGGTGGTGGGTGCTGAGGGGCTCGAACCCCCGACCTACGCCTTGTAAGGGCGCCGCTCTACCAACTGAGCTAAGCACCCCACCTGGAATACTTTCCGAGTCTAACGCCTTAGTTCAGCGCGTCTTTCAGCGCCTTGCCGGGACGGAACTTCGGGATCTTGGCGGCCTTGATTTTAATCGCGTCGCCGGTGCGGGGATTTCGGCCGGTGCGGGCCGCGCGTTTGCCTACTGCGAAAGTGCCGAAACCGACGAGCGAAACAGAGCCGCCCTTCTTGAGCGTGGTACGAATGGCGCCGATGGTGGATTCGAGCGCGCGGGTCGCTGCGGCTTTGGAAATGTCGGCGTTCTTTGCGATGTGCTCAATCAGTTCGGTCTTGTTCACAAGGGCCCCTTGTAGAAAAAATGTTGGTCGGCTTCCGTCAGCTGCGACCTGGCCGCAAGCGATGCGACACAAGAGCCTGGCAGGACTGACGCCTCGGCAGCGCACTGCCAGCGAGGATTACAACCACTGGTCTGCAGGGTGTCAATAAGACACGAGGCCATGCCGAGCAGCGGAGCGCGCGATTTTAGGGGCGTTTCGTGAAGTCTTTTTTCGTGGCGGCTCAAAGCGCATCGGCGATGGCTTTGCCCAGGTCGGCGGTGCTGGCCTTGCCGCCGATGTCGGGGGTGCGCGGTGCTCCGCTTTGGGGCGCGAGCACCTTCTCGATGGTCGACAGGATGGCGTCGTGCGCCTGCTTGTGGCCCAGGAACTCCAGCATCATCGCGCCGCACCAGATCTGCCCGATCGGGTTGGCGATGCCCTTGCCGGCGATGTCGGGCGCCGAGCCGTGCACCGGTTCGAACAGCGACGGCATGGTGCGGTCGGGGTTGAGGTTGGCGCTGGGCGCGATGCCGATGGTGCCGGTACAGGCCGGCCCCAGGTCCGACAGGATGTCGCCGAACAGGTTGCTCGCCACCACCACGTCGAAGAAGTCGGGCCGTTGCACGAAGTGGGCCGTGAGGATGTCGATGTGGAACTTGTCGAGCCTGATGTCGGGATAGCTCTTGCCCATCTCGGCCACGCGCTCGTCCCAGTACGGCATGGTGATGGAGATGCCGTTCGACTTGGTGGCGCTGGTCAGGTGCTTCTTCGGCCGCGACTGCGCGAGTTCGAACGCGAACTTCAGTACCCGGTCGACGCCCACGCGCGACATCACGGTTTCCTGCACCACGATCTCGCGCGGCGTGCCCTGGTACATGCGACCACCGATGCTGGAGTACTCGCCCTCGGTGTTCTCGCGCACGATGTACATGTCGATCTCGCCAGGCTCGCGCGGCGTGCCGTCGCGCCGCACCACCGGCGCAATGATGCCGGGCATCAGGCGCGCGGGACGCAGGTTGATGTACTGGTCGAACTCGCGGCGGAACATCAGCAGCGAGCCCCACAGCGACACATGGTCCGGAATCTTCTCGGGCCAGCCCACCGCGCCGAAGAAGATGGCGTCGTGCCCGCCGACCTGGTCCTTCCAGTTGTCGGGCAGCATCTGGCCGTGCTTCTCGTAGTAGTCCCAGCTCGAGAAGTCGAAGTGGTCGAACTTCAGGTCGATGCCGAATTTGCGCGCCGCAGCATCGAGCACGCGCAGGCCCTCGGGCATGGTTTCCTTGCCGATGCCGTCGCCGGCGATGACTGCGATTCTGTGGGTGCTCATGAGTTGGCTCCTGGGTGTACTTGCTGCAAAGGTGAAAAGAAGGCCAGGGCCTCGGCGAGCAGCTCGCGCGGGGCCTCTTCGGGAACATAGTGGCCGCACGGCAACGCGCGGCCCGACACATCGGCGGCGCGCTCGCGCCAGAGCGCCAGCACGTCGAAGGCCTTGCCGACGGCGCCATGCTCGCCCCACAGCACGCGCAGCGGCAGCGCCAGCTGCAGGCCGGCGGCGATGTCGGTGCGATCGTGCGCGAGGTCGATGGTGGCGGAGGCACGGTAGTCCTCGCAGATGGATTCGGCCGTGCCCGCAATGGCGGCACAGCGCTCGTACTCGGCCAGCACCTCGGGCGCGAAGGGCGCGAGGCCGGCGTGCCGCCCGCCCATCACGCTGCGCACGTAGCGCACGGGGTCGGATGCGATGAGCGCCTCGGGCAGCGGCGGCGGCTGTATCAGGAAGAACCAGTGCCAGTAGGCCTTCGCGAAGGCTTCGGAAGTCTGCTCGTACATCGCGAGCGTGGGCGCGATGTCGAGCAGCAGCATGCGCTCGACGACCGTGGGGTGGTCCGCCGCGAGCCGGTGCGCGACACGCGCGCCACGGTCGTGCGCCAGCACGCCGAAGCGGTCGAAGCCGTGGTGCCGCATGGCGGCGAGCGCGTCGAGCGCCATCTCGCGCTTGCTGTAGACGGCATGTTCCGCATCCGGCGCCGGCCGGCCCGAGTCGCCGTAGCCGCGCAGATCGACCGCCACCACCGTGAACCGCTCGGCCAGCGCGGGCGCCACGCGGTGCCAGATCGCATGCGTCTGCGGATGACCGTGCAGCAACAGCAGGGGCGTCCCCTGCCCGCCGATGCGGCCATGGATGCGCACGCCGTTGCGCTCGATGTCGAAGGTGGGGAAGGAAAGGAAGGATGAGGCCGTCACGGCGACGATTGTGCGTTGCGGCCTGCGCGCCATCAAGCAACAATCGGCCAATTCATACTTTCCATTTCGGCATGAATCAATCTTCGATGGACCGAAGCGACCTCGCCCTGGTGCTGGCCATTCGTGACCAGGGCAGCCTGGCTGGCGCGGCGGCCACGCTCGACGTCGTGCCTTCTGTCGTCACCAAGCGGCTCGGTGCACTGGAGATGCGCCTGGGCCAGCGGCTGTTCGAGCGCACCACCCGGCGCCTCAGCGCCACGGCCGAGGGCGAGGCGGTCTGCCTGCATGCGCGAGCGCTGCTCGACGGTTTCGCCGCGCTCGAGAACGAGCTCGGCGAACGGCAGAACGAGTTGACCGGCACGATCCGCCTGGCCGCCACCTTCGGCTTCGGCCGGCGCTGGCTCGGGCCGGCGGTGGCTGCCTTCCAGGCCCGCCACCCCGCACTGCAAGTCGAACTGCTGCTGACCGAGCAACTGCCCGACCTCGGCGCCGAAGGCTACGACGGCGCGGTCTGGCTCTGGGCCGTGCAGCAGCGCCACGCGGCCGACTGGATCTCGCGGCGCATCGCGCGCAACCAGCGCGTGCTCGCCGCCTCGCCCGACTATCTGAAGCGCCGCGGCACGCCGGCCACGGTCGAGGCGCTGGCCTCGCACGACTGCCTGGTCGCGCGCGAGAACGGCGACGCCAGCCAGCGCCAGCACGCGGTGTGGACCCTGCGCCACGCGCGCGACGGCAGCACGGCGCGCGTGCGCGTGCAGGGCGCGCTGACCAGCAACTCAGGCGAGATGGTGCGCGACTGGTGTCTGGCCGGACACGGGATCATGCTGCGCAGCCTCTGGGACATCGCGCCGCAACTCGCCAGCGGCGAACTCGTGCGCCTGCTGCCGCAGTACGCGATGGCGGAAGCCGACATCCACTGGATCGCGCCCTGGCGTCCGAAGACGCCGCGCCGCGTGCGCCTGCTGGTCGATCACCTCGTCGAGCAGTTTCGCGGCGAGCCCTGGAAGCCGGGCAAGGCCGGCGGGCGCTAGAAAAGAAGGATCGGACCGCTCAGCGTCCGTTGCGCACCACGAGGCTAACGCCCACAGCGGTAAGCCCGATGCCCAGCACCGTCACCAGCGTGATCGGCTCGGAGAAAAGCAGCCAGGCCATCACCGCCGTGCAAGGCGGCACCAGATAGAGCAGGCTGGTGACAGCAGTGGCCGTGCCGCGCTGGATCAACATATAGAGCAGCGAACTGCCGCCCAGCGAAAGCGCCAGCACCGACCACGCCATCGCGCCACCCGAATGCAGGTTCCAGTGGATGCTGTCGGACTCCAGCGCAGCGAACGGCAAGGTGACCAGCACGGCAGCAGCCATTTGCACGGCACTCGCGCTGCGTACGTCGCAGGGCGCGACGAAGCGCTTCTGGTACAGCGTGCCCGCCGTGATCGATACCAGCGCCATCAGCGCGAGTGCCATGGTCTGCACGCTGACCTCGCCGCCCTGCCCGAGCTTGCGCAGCACCACCAGCACGAGGCCCGCGAAGCCCAGCCCCAACCCAATCCATTGACGCCCCGTGATGCGCCCGCCGGTGAACGACAGCCAGACGGCCGTCAGCACAGGCTGGATGCCGACCAGCAGCGCCACCAACCCCGCGCCCATGCCCTCGCGCACCGCAGCCCAGACGCCGCCAAGGTACCCCGCCTGCATCAGGATGCCGGTGACCGCTAGGTGCCCCCACTGGGCGCGCTGCTTCGGCCATTCGACCCGCGCGAACGCGACCCACGCGGTGAAGCATGCCAGCGACAAGGCGAAGCGCACTGCCAGGAACTTGAGAGGCGGCGCGTACGGCATGCCGTAGCGCGCGACGATGAAACCCGTGCTCCAGATGAGCACGAAGACCGCGGGCATCGACCGCAGCCAGCCCGCGCCGCGGCCTGCGGCTGCCGGGGTCATTTGGTACGAGCCCGGATTTCCGGAATGGCCTTCTGCAGGTAGTACACCATCGACCAGATGGTGAGCACGGCAGAGATCCAGATCAGCCACTGGCCCCAGACGCCGGTGTCGATCACGCCAAACAGGCGCCCGTCATAGAGCAGGAACGGAATCGCGATCATCTGCACGGTCGTCTTGACCTTGCCGATCATGTGCACCGCCACGCTCTTGCTGGCGCCGATCTGCGCCATCCATTCGCGCAGCGCCGAGATGGCGATCTCTCGGCCGATGATGATGAGCGCCACGAACACGTCGGCCCGGTTCAGGTGCACCAGCACCAGCAGCGACGCGCACACCAGGAACTTGTCGGCCACCGGATCGAGAAAGGCCCCGAAGGCCGAGGTCTGGTTGAGCCGGCGTGCCAGGAAGCCGTCGAGCCAGTCGGTCGCGGCGAAGACGATGAACATGACCGTGGCGATCAGGTTGCGCATCGGCTCGGCCATCGGCAGGTAGAACACGCCGACGATCAAAGGGATCGCGACGATGCGCGTCCAGGTCATGATGGTCGGTAGTGTCCAGAACATCGCTTGATTGTGTCATGGCAGCGCCGCCCCTCTTCGAGGGTCATGCGCTCAATGCAACGCCTTGTAGATTTCCTCTGCCAGGTCGGAGGCGATGCCCTCGACCGACGCGATGTCCTCGACGCTCGCCGCCGTCACGCCGCGGATGCCGCCGAAGCGCTGCAGCAGCCGCGCGCGCCGCTTCGGCCCGATGCCCGGAATGTCCTCGAGCTGGCTGCCGCCCACCCGCACCTTGGCGCGCTTGGCCCGCATGCCGGTGATGGCGAAGCGGTGCGCCTCGTCGCGGATCTGGGCCACGAGCATCAGCGCGGCCGAGTCCTTGCCCAGGTAGACCTTCTCGCGGCCGTCTGCGAACACGAGTTCTTCGAGCCCGACCTTGCGGCCCTCGCCCTTCTCGACCCCGACGATCAGCGACAGCGGCAGGCCCAGTTCGCCGAACACCTCGCGCGCCATCGACACCTGCCCCTTGCCGCCGTCCACCAGCACCAGGTCGGGCATGCGGGCCGTGCGGGTCTTGGGCGGCGCCTCGCTACCGTCGCTCTCGGCGTCGCCCGGAGGCAGGGCATCGGTCTCGGCCGCCATGGCCTCGGCCAGCTTGCCGTAGCGGCGGTGCAGCACCTGGCGCATCGCGGCGTAGTCGTCGCCCGGCGTGATGCCTTCGATGTTGTAGCGGCGGTACTCCTTGTTCTGCATGGCATGGTGCTCGAACACCACGCACGAAGCCTGCGTCGCCTCGCCCGCGGTGTGCGAGATGTCGAAGCATTCGACGCGGAAGTTGTCGAGATCGTCCGACGCAAGCTCCAGCGCGTCGGCCAGCGCGCGCGTGCGCGCCTGTTGCGAGCCCTCTTCGGCCAATAGCCGGGCGAGCTGCAGCTTGGCGTTGGTCTCGGCCATTTCCAGCCAATGCCGGCGCTGCTCGCGCGGCTGGAACACCGCCGTCACGCGCGAACCGGCCTGCTGCGAGATCGCTTCGATCAGCTCGCGGCTCACCTGCTCGCTCAACACCAGCGTGGCGGGCACGGGCACGTCGATGTAGTGCTGGGCGATGAAGGCCTCGAGCACCTGCACCTCGACCGGGACCGCCGCAGCGGGCGGCAGGCCTTCTTCATCGTCGAGTTCGCCGTGATGGATCTGCGCCGCGTCTTCCACATGCACCGGAAAGTACGGGCGGTCGCCCAGGTGCCGGCCGCCGCGCACCATCGCGAGGTTCACGCAGGCTTTACCGCCCTGCACCTTCACCGCCAGGATGTCCACGTCCTTGTCGGAGGCGATTTCGATGGACTGCTGGTGCAGCACGCGCGAGATGGCCGACATCTGGTTGCGCAGCTCGGCCGCCTGCTCGAACTCGAGCTTCTCGGCGTGCGCCGTCATGCGCTGCTCGAGCTTGGAGAGCACGAGCTGCGTGTCGCCCAGCAGGAAGGCTTCGGCACTGGCCACGTCCTGCGCGTAGGCCTCGGGTGCAATGTGGCCCACGCACGGCCCGCTGCAGCGCTTGATCTGGTACAGCAGGCAGGGCCGCGTGCGATTGGCATACACGGTGTCTTCGCAGGTGCGCAGGCGGAACACCTTCTGCAGCAGCTGGATCGATTCCTTGACCGCCCAGGCACTGGGGTACGGCCCGAAGTAGCGGTGCTTCTTGTCGACCGCGCCACGGTAGTAGGCCAGCCGCGGAAACTGGTGCGAGGCGATCTTGAGATACGGATAGCTCTTGTCGTCGCGAAACAGGATGTTGTAGCGCGGCTTGAGCGTCTTGATGAGGTTGTTCTCGAGCAGCAGCGCCTCGGCCTCGGAACGCACCACCGTGGTTTCCATCCGCACGATCTTCGAGATCATGTGGCCGATGCGGGTGCCGCCGTGGCTCTTCTGGAAGTAGTTGGCGACCCGCTTCTTCAGGTTGCGCGCCTTGCCCACATAGAGCACCGCGCCGGCCGCATCGAAATAGCGGTACACGCCGGGCAGTTGCGGCAGGGCCGCGACTTCGCTGAGCAGTTGTTCGGAATGCACGTCTGACATGCTGGCTATTGTGGCGCGCGGCATGGGGCCCGGCAGCCGTCTGCGCGCAAACCCCGACACGGCTGGAACGAAATGTGCTGAAGATGAGGCACGGGCGCGAGGAGCGCCCGTGTTTTTTCAAAAAACCTATTCGGGAATCTCCATGAAGGAAAACAACAACAGACGCGTCTGGTGGACGCTCACGCCTGTCGCTCTCTCCCTGAGCCTGGCGGCTTGCGGCGGCGGCTCCAACAACGACGCGCAGAACACGGCAGCCACCCTTGCGGCGATCGCAGCGATCAACGCGGCCAATCAGCCGGCACCCGCACCGGCCGCACCCGATACCGGCTGCCTCATCCCGAGTGGCAGTTCGTCAGTGGTGGTCGGCTCTGGCGACGCGGGCGACCCCGCCGCCCCCGAGCCGGCATCGGGCTACGTGCCCGGCCACAAGCTGGTCTACGCCAAGAACTACATGGTGGTGGCCAACCATCCGCTGGCCACGCGCGCGGGCTGCGACATCCTCAAGGCCGGCGGCAGCGCGGTCGATGCGGCGGTGGCCGTGCAGGCAGTGCTCGGGCTGGTCGAACCGCAGTCGAGCGGGCTGGGCGGCGGCGCCTTCATGCTGCACTACGACGCGGCGACGAAGAAAGTGCAGACCTACGACGGCCGCGAGACCGCGCCGGCCGCGGCCAACGAGAACTACCTTCGCTACATCGACCCGACCGGCGCCGACACCACGGCGCCCAAGCCGGGCGGCGCGCGCGCCAGCGGCCGCTCCATCGGCACGCCGGGCGCAGTGCGCATGCTCGACCTGGCCTACCAGGACCACGGCAAGCTGCCGTGGAAAGACCTGTTTGGCTACGGCATCACGCTGGCCTCCGACGGCTTCTCGATCGGCGGGCGCATGGCTGCCGCCATCTCCCTTTCGGCCTCCAGCCTCAAGCGCGACGCCGAAGCCACGGCCTACTTCCTCAATGCGGACGGCACACCGAAGGCGCTGGGCACGAAGCTGAAGAACCCGGCGTACGCGAGGACGCTGAACACCATTGCAACCCAGGGCGCCAACGCCTTCTATACGGGCAGCATCGCGCAAGGCATCGTCGACAAGATCGGCATCACGACCGCTGCGAACGACGGCTCGGCCATCACGCCCGGCATGACCACGATGGCCGACCTGGCCAACTACAAGGCCAAGCGGCGCAATCCGGTGTGCAGCACTTACCGCGACTACTACGTCTGCGGCATGCCGCCCCCTTCCTCGGGTGGCATCGCCGTCGCCCAGACGCTCGGCATCCTGGAAACCTTCAACCTGAGCCTGTACAAGCCGACAGCCATCGACCTCGAAGGCGGCAAGCCCACCGTGATGGGCGTGCACCTCGTGAGCGAGGCCGAGCGCCTGGCCTATGCCGACCGCGACAAGTACGTGGCCGACACCGACTTCGTGCCGCTGCCGGGCGGTTCGACCGACATGATGCTCAAACAGTCCTACCTGCAGGGCCGCGCCAGCCTCATCAGCCTGACGAAAAGCATGGGCAAGGCAACGGCCGGCGACCTCGGCTCGGTGCCGCTGGGCATCGACAAGACCGAAGAGCACGGCACGACACACTTCACCATCGTCGACAAACAGGGCAACGTGGTCTCGATGACCACCACGGTGGAAGCGTCGCTCGGCTCGTACCACATGACGCAGGGCTTCATGCTGAACAATCAGCTGACCGACTTTGCGCTCCACCCCGATGACACCAGCGTGACTCCAAGCTTCAAGGTAGCCAACCGCGTCGCCCCGGGCAAGCGCCCGCGCAGCACGATGGCGCCGACGCTGGTGTTCCGGAAGAACGCCGACGGCAGCATGGGTGAGTTCGTCATGGGCACCGGTTCTCCGGGCGGCGGCACCATCATCCAGTACGTGGTGAAGACACTGGTTGGCGCGCTCGACTGGGGACTCGATGCGCAGCAAGCCACGTCGCTGGTCAACTTCGGTGCCAACAACACCCCACCGACCACGCCCCCCGGTGCCACCTACAGCCTCACGAACGTGGGCGGCGAGCATCCCAACGTGAACACGACCAACGACGGCAAGAACGACCCGCTGATCGAGGGGCTTCGCGCCATGGGCCACATGATGAACCTCGGCGCCCAGTCCAGCGGCGTGAGCACTGTCATCCGCACGAACGTCGGCGGCAAGCCAGTGCTCACCGGCGGTGCCGACCCACGGCGCGAAGGCATCGTGCTGGGCGATACCTTCTCGCCCTGAGAACCCACAGGGTCCTCGTGGCCCTGTGAAGGGCCGTACTACTTCGCGAGTTCGCTGACCAGCCGGTACAGGAACTCGCGTCCGTCGTACAGACGCTGGATCTCGATGCGCTCGTCCAAGCCGTGCGCACGCGCATCCGACGGTTCCAGGAACATGCCGGTCACGCCGTACATCGGGATGCCGGCATTGCGCATGAAGCGGCTGTCGGTGGCGCCGGTGCTCATCGCGGGCACGACCGGCACGCCGGGCCACATCTGCTGCGTGATCGATTCCACCGTCTTCACGAGGTCGCCATTCAGCGGCGAGGCCGGGCTGCGCAGCGGCTTGCCCAGGTTGCGCACCACGATCTTGTCGTTGCCGATGGCCTGGGTCAGCAGGCGCTCCACCTCGTCGGGATCGTCGTGCGGCAGGATGCGGCAATTGACCGTGGCCTTGGCCGACTGCGGCAGCGCGTTCTCGGCATGGCCGGCCTGCACCATCGTCGCCACGCAGGTGGTGCGGAACTGTGCGCTGTAGGCCGGGTTGGCCGACATGCGCTCGATCACCGCCGGATCGGGGTTGCCGTTGCCGACAGCGCGCATGTCCTCGGCCAGCTGGCCCGTTGCGAACGGCGCGCTGCGCGCGAAGTAGGTCCTGGTGACGTCCGCGAGCTTCACCGGAAAGCTGTAGTTGCCCAGCCGCTCCAGGCCGGCCGACAGTGCGTAGATCGGGTTGTTCTTCGTCGGCACCGAGCTGTGGCCGCCCACGTCGCGCGCCTCCAGCATGTAGGTGGTGTACATCTTCTCGGCGACCTGCATGCGGTGCAGGTTGGGCTTGCCACCGCGCAGCTCGCCGCCGCCGCCCTCGTTGATGCCGAACTCGGCCTGCAGCAGTTCGGGCTTGTTGTTGATGAGCCAGAAGGCACCGTTGCTGAGCGCATCGCCGCGCTCCTCGTCGGCGGTGAGAGCCAGGATGAGGTCGCGCTTGGGCTTGAAGCCTTCTTGCTTGAGCTGCCCCACCACCGAGACCAGCGCCGCGGCCATCGCCTTGTCGTCGATCGCGCCACGGGCGGTGAAGTAGCCGCCGGTTTCCTGCAGCTTGAAGGGATCGGTCTTCCAGTCTTCGCGGCGGGCCTCGACCACGTCGATGTGAGCCAGCAGGAGCAGCGGCTTCTTGCTGCCGTCGCCCTTGAAGCGCAGCACCAGGTTGCCCTTCTTGGGGAAGGGTTCGAAGATCTGGATATCGCCAGGCGCGAAGCCCGCCTCGACCAGTCGCTTTTCCATCGCGCGCGCCGCTGCGGTGTTGTCGCCCACCGAGTGGGTGGTGTTGATCTCGATCAGCTCCTTGTAGATGTCGTGGAAGCGCTGCTGCTGCGGCGTGAGCGACGGTGGAGTCTGCGTCTGCGCCACTGCGGCGGCCATGCCGCAAAGTGCCAGGGAGACGGCGAGCACGGTTTTCGCGGCACGGAAGGTCTTCATCCTCATGGGTTCTCTCTCCGGTGGTGGTTGTGCCGGACAGCATAGCAAGGGCCATCCGCGAACACGGGCACACTCGCGACCATGCAATCCTCGATGCGATGGGACATCTTCTGCAAGGTCATCGACAACCACGGCGACCTCGGCGTGTGCTGGCGACTGGCGTGCCAGCTGGCCGGACTCGGCGAGCTGGTGCGGCTATGGGTCGACGACGCGACCGCGCTGCACTGGATGGCGCCATCAGGCGGTGACGGCGTGGAGGTGATCGACTGGCTCGATCCCGCAGCGCTTCGAGCGGCCGTTGCGCAACCAGCACCCGATGTGCTGATCGAAGCCTTCGGCTGCGAGCCGGCGCCGGAGCTGATCGCCCGCTTCGCCGAAGGACCGGGCCTGGCCTGGGTCAACCTCGAATACCTTTCGGCCGAACCCTATGTCGAGCGGCTGCACGGATTGCCCTCGCCGGTGTTCAAGGGCCCCGGCGCCGGACTGACGAAGCGCTTCTTCTATCCCGGCTTCACGCCCGCCACCGGAGGATTGCTGCGCGAACCCGGCCTGATGGAGCGCAGGGCCCGCTTCGAACGCGCGCCATGGCTGGCCGCCCTTCAGATCCCATGGCGGAGCGAAGAGCGCCTGGTTTCCCTCTTCTGCTACGAGCCCCCGGCGCTGGCTGACCTGCTGGCCCGGCTCGCCGAAGGCGGCCAACCCACCCGCCTGCTGGTGACGGCGGGGCGCGCCACGCAGGCGGTTCAGGCACTGCTCGGAAGCGCCCCCTCGCCTCAAGGGCACGGCGCGCTATCAATTTCATACCTGCCCTACCTCACGCAGCCAGACTTCGACCATCTTCTGTGGGCCTGCGACCTGAACTTCGTGCGTGGCGAGGATTCGCTGGTGCGCGCGCTCTGGGCGGGCGCACCGCTGGTCTGGCAGATCTACCCGCAGGACGACGACGCCCACCACGTCAAGCTCAACGCCTGGCTGGACTGGATCGGCGCCCCGCCTTCGCTGAGGCTTTTTCACCACGCCTGGAATGGCTTCGGCAACGGCGCCCTGCCTGTGCCGGAAATACAGGGGCAGTGGCAGGAAACCGCCCTGAACGCCCGTGCGCGGCTGCTCGCGCAGGACGACCTGGTCACGCAACTGCGGAATTTCGTCGCCCAAAAAAGCTAAAATAGTGGGCTTTGCGGATTTCGGCCCGGATCTCATCGATCCGAAATGCTCTCCGCTAAACCTGCCGCGGGACATGTACCGCGGGGCCAGACATCCCGGCGAACGTCGAAACAAGCATCGAGACGGCAGCCGAAGGCCCCGCGCACCGAGCGGCCAACATCCAGAGACCCTGTTATGAAAATCGCTCAAGAAATCCGCGCCGGCAACGTCATCATGCACGGCAAGGATCCGATGGTCGTCCTCAAGACCGAATACAGCCGCGGCGGCCGCAACTCCGCCACCGTGCGCATGAAGATGAAGAGCCTGATCGCCAACTTCAACACCGAAGTGGTCTTCAAGGCCGACGACAAGATCGACCAGATCGTGCTCGACAAGAAGGAGTGCACCTACTCCTACTTCGCCGATCCCATGTACGTCTGCATGGACGCCGAGTACAACCAGTACGAAGTCGAAGCCGAGAACATGGGCGACGCCCTGAACTACCTCGAAGACGGCATGGCCGTCGAAGTGGTGTTCTACGACGGCAAGGCCATCTCGGTCGAACTGCCGACCAGCGTGGAACGCGAAATCACCTGGACCGAACCCGCCGTCAAGGGCGACACCTCGGGCAAGGTCATGAAGCCCGCCAAGATCGCTACCGGCTTCGAAATCGGCGTGCCGCTGTTTGTGTCGCAAGGCGACAAGATCGAAATCGACACGCGC
Organism: Variovorax sp. 679; assembly: GCF_003952185.1. Classification (GTDB taxonomy): domain Bacteria; phylum Pseudomonadota; class Gammaproteobacteria; order Burkholderiales; family Burkholderiaceae_C; genus Variovorax. The sequence goes on from NZ_RXFS01000011.1 coordinate 79,372, forward strand.
ACCGGCGAATACCGCAAGCGCGTCTGAGCTCCGGTCTACCGGCTGACCACCACCAATGAAAAAGGCTCCGCAAGGAGCCTTTTTCATTTCCCGCACCTCATGGGCATGATGGTTGCAACGCTGCACAATCACCCGGGTCAATCTGTCCGGTTTCTTCATGAACAACACGCACAACCTTCACGACAAGCGCCTGGCCGACGCCTGGGCCACGCTCCAGTCCCACGCGGACCAGGGCCTTCCCCTCGACCCCGATCCTTCGCGCATCGCCTTCGCCGACCCCGAGTTCCTGCTGCGCCGCGAGACGCGCGGCATCCGCATGCAGCTCGAGCTGATGAAACCCGACATCGAGCAGCGCGCCCACGGCATCGAGAACACCGTGGTCGTGTTCGGGAGCGCGCGCTTCCGCAGCGAGGAAGACGCCGCGGCCATGATTGCGCAGGCCGAGCTCAGCGGCGACACCACGGCCGCAGAACGCTGGCGCCGGCTGGCGCGCAACTCGCACTACTACGAGAAGGCGCGCGCCTTCGGCAAGCTGGTTGCCGAGTACAGCAACGGCAAGGAGCCGCAGGACAAGCTCTTCATCTGCACCGGCGGCGGCCCCGGCATCATGCAGGCGGCCAATCGCGGCGCGCACGAGGGCGGCGGCCTCTCGGTCGGCCTGGCCATCGCGCTGCCGATGGAAGAGGAAGCCAACCCGTACGTCACGCCGGCGCTGAGCTTCAAGTTCCACTACTTCGCCATCCGCAAGATGCATTTCATGATGCGTGCGAAGGCGCTGGTAGCGTTCCCGGGCGGCTTCGGCACGCTCGACGAGCTGTTCGAGGTGATCACGCTCGTGCAGACGAAGAAGTCGAAGCCGGTGCCGATCGTGCTGTTCGGCTCGGACTACTGGAAGCGGCTGATCGACTTCGACTTCCTGGTCGAGGAAGGCGTGATCTCGCCGGGCGACGTGAAGCTCTTCGAATACGTCGACGCGCCGGAAGACGCGTGGAGCGCGATCAAGCGCTTCTACAAGCTCTGACCCGCTCCCGGTTCAATCGGTCTCGGCGCCGTCATCCTCGGCCGGATGCAGCGCCTGCTCGAGGAACCGCGTGAGCGCCTTCGCACGGCGCTTGCGCTCCGCCTCGCCGGTCTGCCCCATCGCCACCGCGTCGTCGGCCACACCGTGCAGCGCATTGAAGAGGATCACGGCCGTGAGAGTCGCGTCCTCCACGTCCCAGAAGCCGGCGCCGTCGCCCTGCTTCAGCAGCGCGACCAGCTGCGTGATCACCGCGTTGTCGTTGCGCATGCGGCGGTCTTCGGGGCGGTACTCGTGGAACACCACGTCGTGCAGGGCGACGTTGTCGAGGTAGGTTTCGAGCCCAGTCTCCACCCAGGCCTTCAGCCGCGCGTGGAAGTTGTCGGGCCGGTGCCGGTCCATGGCTTCCTGCAGCCGCGCGCAGAAAGTGTCGACGAAGCGCTGCTGCAATGCGCCGAGCAGCGCTTCCTTCGACGGAAAGTACAGGTAGAAGGTGCCCTTGGCCACCTGCGCACCGGCTGCGATCTCGTCGATGCTGGTGGTGGCGATGCCCTTCTCGATGAAAAGCCGTTCGGCGGCATCCATCAGCGCCGCGGCGCGCGTTTCGGGCGCCTTGGTGCGACGGCGCGGTGCCGACTCTCCCTCTGGAGATGCGGGAATGTTGACAGTGCCGTCGCTCTTCGCCATCGCCTGCCTCAGGAAGCTGCAACCGCCAGGCGGGCCGAGCGGATCGCCGTGCGCACGGCGGCGAGGTCGAGCCGCAGGCCGCGAGGCTCCATCACGCGCTCGCCGAGCCACGCCAGTGCATCGTCGGAATCGGCAAAGGTGCTGGCGGGCACGCCGAAGAGTTTCTCGACATTCATCTTGCGCATTTTCTCGTACTGGTTGGCGGGCACCACGCTCGCCATGCCCATCATATGGCGGCGGATGTCGGCGCCGCGCTCCTGAAGCCACTGCCTGGCACTCTGCGCGCTGCCCTCGGGGTGGACCAGCGCGTCGGCATCCGCGAAGACGCGCAGGGAGACGAAAGGCTCGCCGCGATCGAGCCAGCGGTTCCAGTCTTCGGTGAAGGCATGCATGCCCTCGAGTGTCTGGAGTCCGGCCGAAACGCTGATGACGAGGGGCCATTGACTGAGTTCGTGATGGATCATGGAACGCTCCTTGGAAAAAACCGAACGAAGGCGCGCGCGAAAGCGCACCACCGGAACACGGGCGGCGGGCATGGCGGAATGAAGCCTCAGGCCGCGCGGACAGGCACAGTGGCGGCGCGAGGCCGCACGCTCAGGAGCAGGCCCGCAGCCAGCAGGCCGGCGATGCCCGCGCAGGCCACGGCGGCATGGAAGCCGCCGGCCAGTGCATCGGCCACAAGGCCGTGCGAGGTGGACGCGTCGAGCGAGGCCAGCGCGCCCAGGTCATGGCGGCCGACCGCGGCCACCGCCGCCTGCCGGGCATCGTGCAAGCCGGCCTGCGCCAGCGCATCCGCCAGCAGCGAGGTGGCGCGCGTGCTCATCAACGTGCCGAGCAGCGCGATGCCGATCAGCATGCCGGCCTGGCGCAGCGCGTTCATCGTGGCCGAGGCCATGCCGGAACGCTGCGCGGGCACCAGCGCCATCACGGCAGTGCTCGTGGCCGGCACCGCGAGGCCGGTGCCCGCGCCGAGGAACACGAACAGCAACGCCAGCAAGGCATAAGGCGTATCGGCGGAGAACAGCGTCAGCAGCAGCATCGCGCCGCCGATGAGGCCGTAGCCGGCGATCATCAGCGCATGCACGTCGAAGCGCCGTGCCAGGCGGCCGAACTGCGAGGCCACCACGCCGGTCGCGACGAACTGCGGCACCAGCCGCCAGCCGGTGTCGCTGGGCGACCAGCCCTGCACCTGCTGCAGGAACAGCGAGAAGAAGAACAGGCTGGCGTACGCCGAGAACCCGAGCACGAACGACGCGAAGTTGGCGACCGAGAAACGCGCGTCGCGGAACAGCCCGAGCGGCAACAGCGGCCGCGCCACGCGCGCTTCCACCATCAGGAACAAGGCAAGGCCGACGGCCGCCGCGACCAGCGCGCTCGCGGCATGCACCGAGCCCCAGCCGTGCTCGCCCGCGGCGATCAACCCGTAGGTCAGCGCGCCCAGCCACAGCACGCTGAGCACCTGCCCGACCGGATCGAGCGCAGCATGCTCGGGGTGCGATGTCTCCCGGATGCCCCAGAGGCCCAGCCCCACCGTCAGCACGCCGACCGGAAGGTTGATGAGGAAGATGCTCTGCCAGCCCGCGTGATCCACCAGCAGCCCGCCAAGCAGCGGCCCGAGGATCAGCGACAGCGCCGTGAACGACGACCACCCGCCGATCACCCGCGCTCTTTCGGCCGGGTCCGGAAACGCATGTGCCAGCAGCGACAGCGCGCCCGGGATCATCAGCGCGCCGGCCACACCCTGCACCGCCCTGCCCGCCAACAGCGTCGGCAGGCTGCCGGCCATCGCGCACATCGCCGAGCCGAGAGTGAACACGGCCACGCCGGCCAGCCACGCGCGCTTGCGGCCATAGCGGTCACCCAGCGGCCCCGCCGACAGCATGAAGGCCGAGAGGCACAGCGCATAGATGTCGATCACCCACTGCAGGCCGGCGAGGTCGGTGGAAAGCGCGCGCTGCAGCGTGGGCAGCGCAACGTTGACGATGCTCACGTCGAGCGTGGCGATGAAGCTGCCGAGATACACGGCGGCAACCAGCGCGAGGCGGCGGCGCGGGTCGGATGCTGACTGGGCCTGAATGGGGGAGTCCATGGACGCCTTCAAGGTCATTGAGGAAGGCGTTGATACTGACTTTGAGTCAGTAAATTGTCAACCAGATGAGAATTACTCTTATCTGAAACGTGGATTTCACACTCCGGTCAAACCTTCAGCCCCCATGTCGCCCTCGCTCCGAGAGCCACGACGCCCCCGACCACCCAGAACACGCCACCGATCCCGATCAGCGCGCCGAGCGAGCCGAACAGCATCGGCATCGCCACGCTCGATGCATTGATGGTCATCAGCCGCAGCCCCAGCGCCTCGCCGTGGCGGGTGTGCGGCGTGATCTGGTGCAGCATGCTCATCACCATCGGCTGCACCGCGCCCAGCGCGAAGCCGAGCACCACGGAGCAGATGCCCATGGTCCAGGCCGAGTCCAGCAGCGGATAGACCGCGAACACCATCGCCGTGACCGCCGTCGACGTCAGGATCACGTTGCGCTCCGACGCCCGCGAGGCGATCACCGGCAGGATCACGCGGATCACCGCCGCCGCGATGGCGAAGGCACCGAGGATCGAGCCGATCACCGAGGCGCTGATGCCCCGGTCGTGTCCCAGGATCGGCAGCACGAAGGCGTGCACGTCCCAGCTCGACGACTGCAGCCAGTTCACGAACAGCAGCCGGCGGAACATCGGCTCGCGCAACAGGTCCCAGGCGCGCGTCGGCTTGGCGCCCGCCAGGGGCGGGGCCGGCGGCGGCTCGTGCGCACCGCGCGCGAGCATCCAGCAGAGGATGGGCAGCGCCGCCATCACCGCGAACGAGATGCGGAAGGCGAGCATGTCGGCGGGCGAACGACCCGCGTGGTCGATCAGCATCCCCGCCAGGAACGGCCCGACGAAGTTGGCCACGGCCGGCGCGATGGCCAGCCAGCTGAACACGCGCTTGAGCTGCGTCGCATTGGTGGCCGAGCGCCCCACGTGCCGCTGCAGAGCGATCACCGTCGCGCCGGTGGCGCCGCCGGTCAGCAGCGCCGCGAGGCACATCACCGGGAACACCGGAAAGATCACCACGAGCCCCGCGCCGACGACCGCCGCGATCACCGAAAGCCACAGGGGCCGCTTGAAGCCGTAGCGGTCGGCAAAGCGCCCCGCCGGCAACGCGAGGAAAACCTGGGTCAGCGCGAACAGCGAGATCAGCACACCGACCGCGGCAGCGCTGTAGCCCTGTTGAAGCGCCAGCAGCGGCGTGGCGAGCCGCATGCCGGCCATGGTCGCGTGCAGGCACACCTGGGCGCCGATGACACGCAGCAGTTCAGAACCTTTCACGGGGAGTTTTCGCCCTCTTCTTTCTCGTTGTTGTCGGCCTCGGGGCCGGATGTGGGTGGCAGCAACGCCTGGGCCTGCGCTTCGGGCAGCGCCTCGACCTTGCGCAGCGCCAGGCGCATCTGCCGGGCGCGCGTGTCGGCCTTGTCGATGGTGTCGGAGGCCTTGGCCACCTGCTCCTTGATGCGCGCGACCCACTCGCCATAGCGCTCGAACTCGGTCTTCACCGCGCCCAGCACCTTCCAGACCTCGGAAGCCTGCCGCTCCAGCGCCAGGGTGCGGAAGCCCATGTGCAGGCTGTTGAGCATCGCGAGCAAGGTGGTCGGGCCGGCCAGCGTCACGCGGTGCTGGCGCTGCAGCGCGTCCATCAGGCCGGGCCGGCGCAGCACCTCGGCGTAGAGGCTTTCCACGGGCAGGAACAGGATCGCGAAATCGGTCGTGTGCGGCGCCGCGAGGTAGTTGTCGGCGATCGACTTGGCCTCGGTGCGGATGCGCGCCTCGAGCGCCTTGGCCGCGAGGTCAGCGCCCGCGGCATCGGCGCGTTCGTGCGCGTCGATCAGCCGCTCGTAGTCGTCGCGCGGAAACTTGGCGTCGATGGGCAGCCACACCGGCGCGCCGTCGTCGCCGCGGCCGGGAAAGCGGATCGCGAAGTCGACGCGCTGCCCGCTGCGCGGCTTGGTCTCGATCTGCCGGGCGTACTGGTCGGGCGTGAGCACCTGCTCGAGCAACGCCTCGAGCTGCACTTCGCCGAACATGCCGCGCGTCTTCACGTTGGTCAGCACGCGCTGCAGGCTGCCGACGCCCACGGCCAGCGTCTGCATCTCGCCGAGGCCCTTGTGCACCTGCTCCAGCCGGTCGGCCACCTGCCTGAAGCTCTCGCCCAGGCGGGCTTCGAGCGTGTTCTGCAGCTTCTCGTCGACCGTCTTGCGCATCTCGTCGAGCTTGGCGGCGTTGGTCTGCTGCAGCTGCGCGAGCTGCGCCTCCATCGTCGCGCGCACTTCCGACAGGCGGCGCGCGTTCGACTCGCTCAGGCCCTGAAGTTGGTTGTTGAGCGTGTCGGCCAGCGTCTTCTGCAGCGAGGCAAGCTGCAGCGCGAAGGCGTCGAGCTGCGCGTTCTGCGTGCGCGTGGCCTCGGCGCCCTGCTGCACCAGCGCTTGCTGGAAGGTGGCGAACGCCTGCGTGGTCTCCTGCCGGGCGCCGCGCGAGCTTTCCGAGATCTCGCGGCGCAGCTCGCGCTCGGTGCGCTCGTTGGCCGCGCCCAGCGTGGCCAGCATGCGGGACATCTCGCTGAGATCAGGCGGAGGCTGCCGGCGGGCCAGCAGCCATATCACCAGCACGAGCTGGACGGCCGCGAGCACGGCCAGCCCGACAAGAATCAGCGAGGCGTCCAAGGTTGCGGTGCTGCCTCTCTGCCTACTTGCTGGCTGCCGGAACGGGCGTCACCGGCGTCAGCGGCCCCTTGCCGCCGAAGTACGCGATGAGGTTGTCGGCAGCGAGGTCGGCCATGGCACGGCGCGTGGGCACGGTGGCGCTGGCGATGTGCGGCGTCAGCACCACGTTGGGCACGGTGAGCAGGTCGGGATGCACTTTCGGCTCACCCTCGAACACGTCGAGGCCGGCGGCGGCAATGCGCTTCTCGCGCAGCGCCACGGCCAGGGCAGCGTCGTCGACGATGCCGCCGCGCGCGATGTTGATCAGCGTGGCGGTCGGCTTCATCAGTGCGATCTCGGCCGCGCCGATAGTGTGGTGCGAAGCAGGCGAGTAAGGCACCACCAGCACCACGTGGTCGGCCGTCTTGAGCAGCTCTTCCTTGCTCGCGTAGCTGGCCTTGCATTCGGCCTCGAGCGCGGCGTCGAGCCTGGAGCGGTTGTGATAGATCACCTTCATGCCGAAGCCGTGCGCGCCGCGCTTGGCAATGCCCTGCCCGATGCGGCCCATGCCGATGATGCCGAGCGTGGAGCCGTGGATGTCGGAGCCCGCGAACATGTCGAAGCTCCACTTCTGCCACTTGCCCGCGCGCAGGAAGTGTTCGCTCTCGGTGATGCGGCGCGCGGTGGCCATCAGCAGCGCGAAGCCGAAGTCGGCCGTGGTCTCGGTCAGCACGTCGGGCGCGTTGGTGCCGAGCACGCCGTGCGCGGCCATCGCGTCGACGTCGAAGTTGTTGTAGCCCACCGCCATGTTGGCGCAGATCTTCAGGTCGGGGCAAGCGTCGAGCACAGCGGCGTCGATGCGCTCGCTGCCGGTGGTGAAGGCCCCCTGCTTGCCCTGCAGCTTCGCGATCAGCTGCTCCTTGCTCCAGCTTTCGTCGGACTGGTTCGACTCGATCTCGAAATGCTGCGACAGACGCTCGATGGTTTCGGGAAAGATCGCGCGCGCGACCAGGATCTTGGGCTTGCTCATGATGTTGTCTCTCAGCGAAGAAAGGTCAGCGGAAGAAGATGAAGGTGCAGATGACGAACAGCGGAACCAGGATGGCCATCGACCACGCCATGTAGCCGAAGAAGCTCGGCATGCGCACGCCGCGGCTCTCGGCGATGGCCTTGACCATCAGGTTGGGCGCATTGCCGATGTAGGTGTTGGCGCCCATGAACACCGCGCCGGCCGAGATGGCGGCCAGGGTGCTGGCATAGGTGGTCATCAGTGCCGCCGGGTCGCCGCCCGCGGTGTTGAAGAACACCAGGTAGGTGGGCGCGTTGTCGAGGAAGGAGCTCAGCACGCCGGTGGCCCAGAAGTACATCGCCGGATCGGGCTGGCCGTCGGCGCGCGTCACGGCCGAGACGATGGCGCCGAACGGCCCCTGCGTGCCGGCCTTGAGCATCGCGATCACCGGGATGATGGTCAGGAAGATGCCCGCGAACAGCTTGGCCACCTCGGCCATCGGGCCCCATTCGAACTGGTTGTCGGCGTGCACCTTGGGCGCGGTGAGCTTGTACGAGACCACCGCGATGAGCGCCAGCCCCACGTCGCGCACCAGCCCCGGCAGGCCGACCTCGGTGCCGAACACGTCGAAGACCACGGGCGACTTCCAGAAGCCGCTCAGCAGCACCAGCGCGACCACGCCGCCCAAGAGCCAGAAATTGGCGGCGCCGTCGAAGCCGATGCCCGGCGTGTCGGGCGTGGGGTCGACCGGCAGCACGCCCTCCTTGCGGTAGTAATGGCGGTCGATGAAGTAGAACAGCACCAGCAACACCGCCAGGATGAACAGGGTGTCGGGCAGGATGTTCTGCAGGGTCCAGAAGAAGCTGACACCCTTCAGGAAGCCTAGGAACAGCGGCGGATCGCCCAGTGGCGTGAGCGAGCCGCCCGCGTTCGAGACGATGAAGATGAAGAACACGATCACGTGCACCTTGTGCACGCGGTTGTCGTTGGCGCGGATCAGCGGCCGTATCAGCAGCATCGACGCGCCCGTGGTGCCCATGAAGCTCGCAAGCACCGCGCCGATGGCAAGGATCGACGTGTTCAGCCCCGGCGCACCATGCAGGTTGCCCCGGATGTGGATGCCGCCCGCCACGGTGAAGAGCGCCGTCAGCAGGATGATGAACGGGATGTACTCGGCCACCAGTGCATGCACGAGCTGCACGCCGGCGAACTGCACGCCGAAGATCGCCGCAAAGGGCAGCAGGAACGCCAGCGCCCAGGCTGCGGAGATCTTGCCGTAGTGGTGATGCCAGAACCCGGGCGCGAGCAGCGGAAACAGCGCGATCGACAACAGGATTCCGGCAAAGGGCACGCCCCACAGCGGCGAGAGACTGCCGCCGTCGAACTCGGCCGCCGAAGCCAGCGCGGGGAGGAGGAGGAGCGGCAGCGCAGCCGCCTGAAGTAGGTTCTTTTTCTGCATGGGGCCGTACCGTACCAGACGGGTCAGTACAGCCTTCACGCCGGGGGTTGTTCGATCTCGAAGACCTGGCGCAGGTAGGCCAGGTACTTCTCGTCCTCGCACATGTTCTTGGAAGGCGTGTCCGACAGCTTGGCCACCGGCTGGCCGTTGCACTCGATCATCTTGATGACGATCTGCAGCGGCTCGTAGCCCAGGTCGTTGGTGAGGTTGGTGCCGATGCCGAAGGCCAGCTGGCAGCGGCCGCGGAACTGCTGGTAGAGCTCGATGGTGCGCGGCACCGTCAGGCCGTCGCTGAAGATCAGCGTCTTGGTGCGCGGGTCGACCCGGTTGGCGATGTAGTGCGCCAGCATGCGCTCGCCCCACTGGAACGGGTCGCCGCTGTCGTGGCGTGCGCCGTCGAAGAGCTTGCAGAAGTACAGGTCGAAGTCGCGCAGGAAGGCGCTCATGCCGTACACGTCAGACAGCGCGATGCCGAGGTCGCCGCGGTATTCGCGGGCCCAGCTCTCGAAGCCGAAGATCTGGCTGTCGCGCAGCCGCGGGCCGAGCGCCTGGCATGCCTGCAGGTACTCGTGGGCCATGGTGCCCAGCGGGATCATGCCGAGCTTCATGGCATACAGCACGTTGCTGGTGCCCGCGAGCTGCGGCAGCCGCGTGCCGGGCGGCGCCTGCACCGCAGGCGAAGTGACGGCGCCCAGGCGGGCGGCCAGGGTGCGCAGCACCTCCTCGTGCCAGTCCTTGGAGAAGCGGCGGCGCGTGCCGTAGTCGGCGATCTTCAGGTCGGAAAGGCCGGCATCCTGCAGCTGGGTGATCTTGGTCTCGAGGCGCCGGCGGCCTTCCTCGATATCGGGCTTCTTCTCCGTGTTGCGGAAGTAGACCTCGTTGACGATGGCCAGCACCGGGATCTCGAACAGGATAGTGTGCAGCCACGGCCCCTTGATGCGGATCTCGAGCTCGCCCGAGGGCTGGGGAATGATGTTGATGTACTTCTCGTTGAGCCTGAAGAGCCCGAGGAAGTCGACGAAGTCGCTCTTGATGAAGCGCATGGAGCGCAGGTAAGCCAGCTCGGCGTCCCGGAACTGCAGCGAGCACAGGCCGCGCACTTCCTCGCGGATCTGGCCGGCGAACTGGGCCAGGTCGACCCCGGGGTTGCGGCACTTGAAGCGGTACTCGACCCGGGCCCCCGGAAAGTGATGCAGGACCACCTGCATCATCGTGAACTTGTAGAGGTCGGTGTCGAGCAGGCTGTGAATGATCATGGTGCTGGGCGCGGTGTCTCAAACTTTCGGCGGCCGTTCGATTATCACGGCGCGCGTCGGCCTCTGCCTACGGGGGCCGGACAGCACGTCCTACCGGCAGGGCGAATCGCTGCGGAGACAGTGATTTCACGGCGGCGGACACAGCCCCGCCGGATCAACCGCCTCAAAGGAGATTCGCATGAACAAGGACACCATCGAAGGCAACTGGAAACAGCTCAAGGGCAAGGTCAAGGAGCAGTGGGGAAAGCTGACGGACGACGACTTCGACGTCATCGCCGGCAAGCGCGACCAGCTGCTCGGCCGCATCCAGGAGCGCCACGGCATCAGCCGCGACGAAGCCGAAAAGCAGGTCAAGGACTGGGAATCGCGCGACGGCCGCTCGCCGGACGCGCTCTGGTTCGAGCGCTACTGAGCCGGGCGCCCCCGGATTCCATCAACTCCCGGAAGGAAAAATCCCATGAAGAAACACCTCCTCGTGCTGGCCCTCGCCTCCACCTGCTTCGTGGCCACGCAGGCCAGCGCCATGACCAAGGACGAATACAAGGTCGCCAAGGAAAAGATCGAGGCCGACTACAAGGTCGCCAAGACCCAGTGCGACACGATGAAGGACAACGCCAAGGACGTCTGCCAGAAGGAAGCCAAGGGCAAGCAGGACGTTGCCAAGGCCGAACTGGAGCAGCAATACCAGCCCAGCGACAGCCACGCCCGCAACGTGGCCGAGGAAAAGGTGAAGGCCACCTACGAAGTCGCGAAGGAGAAATGCGACGACCAGAAGGGCGAGGCCAAGGCCGCCTGCGTGAAGCAGGCCAAGGCGGATGAAGCCCAGGGCAAGGCCGATATCAAGGCCATGAAGAAGACCATGTAAGGTCTTCCGCGCGGGAGGCCGGCCCGCTCAGGCCTTGAGCGAGTCGACCACCTGCTGCAGCGCCTCGGGCAGCGGCACCGGGCGCTGCGTGGCGCGGTCCACGTAGACGTGAATGAAGTGGCCCTGCGCCGCGGCGCTATCGGAGCCCTCGGCGAAAAGCGCGATCTCGTAGCGCACGCTCGAGCGACCTGCCTGGGCCACCCGGATGCCCGCCTCCACCGTCTGCGGGAACGCGATCGGCGCAAAGTAGTTGCACTGCGTCTCCACCACGAAGCCGATGGTCTGGCCCTGGTGGATGTCGAGTGCGCCGCGCTCGATCAGCAGTGCGTTCACCGCCGTGTCGAACCAGCTGTAATAGACGACGTTGTTGACGTGGCCGTACATGTCGTTGTCGGCCCAGCGCGTCGGGATGCTGCGGAATGCGCGGTAGCCGCTGCGCGCATGAGGGGTGGGCTTGGTGGTCGGGGCGCTCATCGCGCGGCATTTTGCCAGTGGCTTCCGCAGCGGAAAGCAACCTTGGAGACCGCCCCGGCAGCCGAATTTAGATGACGGCTTCTAAATTGCTGCAGGGCAGCAAAAACCCCTTGCCCGCAAGACTCAGCTGCCTATACTTGAGGCCATGCTGCACCGCAACATGAACAGCGAGACAGCGCAACGTGAACCGACCACTCAATCATCCCTTCTGGAGATCTCAAATGGCCCTGACCGCTGACCAAATCCTCGCCGCTCAAAAAGCAAACCTCGAAACCCTGTTCGGCCTGACCACCAAGGCTTTCGAAGGCGTCGAGAAGCTCGTCGAACTGAACGTGACCGCTTCGAAGGCCGCCCTGGCCGAAGCCCAGAACACCGCCCAGGCTGCCCTGAGCGTCAAGGACGCCCAAGAGCTGCTGACGCTGCAAGCCAGCCTGTTCCAGCCCCTGGCCGAAAAGACCGCCGCCTACAGCCGTCACCTGTACGACATCGCCCAAGGCACCGGCGCCGAGTTCACCAAGGCCTTCGAAGCCAAGGCCTCGGAAGCCCAGCAAGCCTTCGTCGGCCTGGTCGACAGCGCTTCCAAGAACGCTCCCGCCGGTTCGGAAACCGCCGTTGCCGTCCTGAAGAGCGCCGTGGCTGCCGCCAACAACGCTTTCGAATCGGTCCAGAAGGCCGTCAAGCAAGCTTCTGACGTCGCCGAAGCCAACTTCAACGCCGTGTCGACCCAAGCCGTCGCCGCCGCGAAGACCGCAACCGCTTCGCGCAAGCGCTAAGCAACCGACCACCACCAGTTGTCTCCTTGGGTCCTCACGGATCCAATTCAGGGCCTCATCCTCGGATGAGGCCTTTTTTTTCGTCCTTGGGGCGTCTTCGATAATGCCGGTCTCATCCAGGAGACTTCAATGCAGATCGATGGCAAGGTTTTTATCGTGACCGGTGGCGCTTCGGGCCTCGGCGAAGGCACGGCGCGCATGCTGGCCGCGAACGGCGGCAAGGTGGTCATTGCCGACATGCAGGCTGAAAAGGGCGAAGCCGTCGCCAGGGAAATCGGTGGCGTGTTCGTCAAGTGCGACGTGAGCCAGGAAGCCGACGGCCAGGCAGCCGTGGCTGCTGCGCTCAAGCTCGGCAAGCTGGTCGGCCTCGTCAACTGCGCCGGCATCGCGCCGGCCGAGAAGACGGTGGGCAAGAACGGCCCGCACGCGCTGGCCGTGTTCAGCAAGACCGTCACGGTCAACCTGATCGGCAGCTTCAACATGATCCGCCTGGCGGCCGACGCCATGGGCAAGAACGAGCCCGAAGCCACTGGCGAGCGCGGCGTGCTGATTTCCACAGCCTCCGTCGCCGCCTACGACGGCCAGATCGGGCAGGCCGCCTACAGCGCCTCGAAGGGCGGCGTGGTCGGCATGACGCTGCCCATCGCCCGCGACCTCGCGCGCAGCGGCATCCGCAACATGACCATCGCCCCCGGCATCTTCGGCACGCCCATGCTGTTCGGCATGCCGCAGGAAGTGCAGGATGCGCTGGCCGCCAGCGTGCCCTTCCCCTCCCGGCTGGGCACGCCCGAGGACTACGCCAAGCTCGCCAAGCACATCATCGAGAACGACATGCTCAACGGCGAGGTGATTCGCCTGGACGGAGCGATCCGGCTGGCTCCCCGCTGACGTTTGCAGATTCCGGCAGCTTCGTGCTGCCGGTGCGGTCCAGTCGCTCGTACTGCGCGATCACCTGGGCCCCGAGCAGCACCAGCGTTGCCGCGATCTCCAGGCTCAGCAGCACCACGATGGCCGTGGTGAGCGAGCCGTAGACCACGTTCACCTGCGACAGCGTCGAGAAGTACCAGATCAGCACGCGCCGCGTGGCCTCCCACAGCAGCGCGGCGGTGATGCCGCCCAGCAGCGCATGCCGCAGCGACATGCGCCCGGCCGGCATCACGAGGTAGAGCGAGGTCAGCATGAAGATCTCGCCGCCCAACCCCAGCAGGTACAGCAGCAGCCCCGAAACGCCCGACAGCGACCAGCTGCGCCCCAGCAGGTCGACGCTTTCCCGCCCCACCAGCTGCAGCGCGCCCGACACCAGCGTGACCAGCAGCAGCCCCACGCACAGGCAGAGGATGTAGATATAGGGCATGGCCACCGACACCAGGAAGTGGCGCTTGTGGTCGGCCTTGCGGTGATGAAAGATCACCGCCATCGCACTCTCGAGCACGCTGAAAGCCAGCGAACTGAAGAAGATCATCGTCACCAGCAGCACCGGCCCCAGCACGTCGCGATGGTCGAGAAAGCTCGACAGCTCGGCCACGATGGCCTTCGACTGCCCCGGCAGCAGCCATTCGAGGTACCGACCGATGGTGCGCAGCAACTCGGCCTGCTCGATGACGTGCGACAGCGCGATCACGCTCACGATCAGCAGCGGCACGATCGACAGCAGCGCGTAGTACGCCACCGCGCCCGCGAGCAGCAGGCCCTGGTTGGCGCGGAATTCCTTGAGGGCACTCCAGACGAATCTGAGGGGGTGGCGCAGCAGCGGCGCGATGTGTTGCAGCGGTTCGGGCGTCGTCATGCGTGGATTCCGGTCGCTTTCAGTATGCCGCCCGACCGCCGGCCTTCGGCCGCTTGCGTATGATTTGCCGCTCTTCGCCTACATGACCATCCCCGCTTCTTTCATCCAGGAACTCATCGCGCGCGCCGATGTGGTCGAGATCGTCGGCCGCTATGTGCAGCTCAAGAAGGCCGGCGCCAATTTCATGGGGCTGTGCCCGTTCCACGGCGAGAAATCGCCCTCTTTCTCCGTCAGCCCGACCAAGCAGTTCTATCACTGCTTCGGCTGCGGAGTGCATGGCAACGCCATCGGCTTCCTGATGGAGCACGCGGGCATGGGCTTTGTCGAGGCGGTGCACGATCTTGCCGGCCAATACGGGCTGCAGGTGCCCGAGGACGACGCCTCCCCCGCTGAACGCGCCCGCGCCGCCGCCCAGCGCCAGAAACAATCAACGCTGACCGACGTGCTCGAAAAAGCCGGCGACGCCTACCGCAAGCACCTGCGGCAGGCACCCGGCGCCATCGAGTACCTGAAGGGCCGCGGCGTCTCCGGCGAAGTGGCCAAGCAGTTCGGCATCGGTTATGCGCCGGCCGGTTGGCGCGCGCTGGCCAGCGTGTTTCCCGACTACGATGATCCGCTGCTCGCGGAGAGCGGCCTCGTGATCGTCAACAACGAGGAAGGCAAGCTCAGCGACGAGGAAGCCAAGCGCTACGACCGCTTCCGCGACCGGGTGATGTTCCCGATCCGCAACGTGAAGGGCGAATGCATCGGCTTCGGCGGCCGCGTGCTGGGCGACGAGAAGCCCAAATACCTGAATTCGCCCGAAACGCCGGTGTTCAGCAAGGGCCGCGAACTCTACGGCCTCTATGAAGCCCGCGCCGCCTTCCGCGACCGCGGCTACGCGCTCGTCACCGAGGGCTACATGGACGTGGTGGCGCTGGCCCAGCTCGGCTTTCCGAACGCGGTGGCCACGCTGGGCACGGCCTGCACCACGGATCATGTGCAGAAGCTCTTCCGCTTCACCGAATCGGTGGTGTTCAGCTTCGACGGCGACGCCGCCGGCCGCCGCGCCGCGCGCAAGGCGCTCGACGGCGCGCTGCCCTACGCCACCGACGTGCGCAGCATCAAGTTTTTGTTCCTGCCGGCGGAGCACGACCCCGACAGCTTCATCCGCGAGCACGGCGCCGAGGCCTTCGCCCGCTTCGTGAACGAGGCCACGCCGCTGTCGCGCTTCATGATCGAGGCCGCCCGCGAAGGCTGCGACCTGAGCACCGCCGAGGGCCGTGCGCACATGACCAGCAACGTACGCCCACTCTGGAGCGCGATGCCCGATGGCGCGCTCAAGCGGCAGCTGTTGAGCGAGATCGCGACGCTGGTTCAGCTCGACGCGCCGGCGCTGTCGGAACTCTGGGCGTCAACGCCAGGTCCGCGCAAGGCAGGCGGCCCCCCCGCGCAGCAACGGCGCCACGACGAGCCTCCGAGCTACAGCGGCGGTGACGGCGACGACTACTACCCGGACATGCCACCGCCGCAGGACTACGAGCCCGCGCGCTACGAAAGCGATAGCAAGCCCAAATTCCAGCAGCGCAAGTTCGCGGGCAAGGGCGGCAAACGCTGGGGCGGCAAGTTCGAGGAACCCATCGAGCCCCTGCGCGGCCGGGGCGCACCACCCAGCCGCCCGGACGTGGCAGTGCGGCTGCTGCTGTCGAACATGGCGCAATGGGAGGCGTTGTCGCACGAACTCCACGTGATGCTCTGCGACCTGCCCGGCCAGCACGGTGCCCTCTTCACCTGGCTCGACAGCCAGTTGCACGAGCACGGCGTCCAGCCCTGGGCGGCTCTGCGCGAAGGCCTGCGCGGGCTCGAATTCGAGCCCCTGGCCGAGCGGCTGATGTCCGTCGCCGAAGCCGGCCCCGTCCCCGAGGGCGAGGAGGCGCAGCACCTGGCCGACGCGGCCCGGGAACTCTCCAGCGTGCTCGATTTCATGCTCGACGACCGCCTGAAGGCCGAGCAGACCGAAGCCATCGCCGCCGTGGGAAAAGACCCGAAAGCCCTGGAGCGCTACAAGGCACTGGAAGTCCGGCGGCTCGAATTGCGTGCCCGCCTGCGCGCCTCGGGTTCAGAAACTGCTTGAAATTTGCGCAACACGCTATAATGTAGGGCTTCGCAACTGGCGAAATTAGGCAAGAGCGACAGCAGCACCTCCGGGCCGACCCCTAGCGCAACGCACTCCAACGGTAAATTCCGGCGGAAAGGGTCAATAACCGCAAGGACTGCACACCAAATGTTCGCCCGACATCTTGCCTGTTGAGGAATTAATTCCTCTTTCCCAATTGTTTTCAGTCCATGCCTGTGCATGGGCTCGGTGGCGCCGTCCGCGTGACGGTGCGCCTGTGATACCGCTTGTCTTTTCTTGCCGTAACGAGGTCGTATGCCCAGTTCAAAGAAGCCTGCTCCTTCACTTGCCAAAAGCGTCGCCACCAAGCCCGCAACAGAAAAACCGTTGAAAGCCGGCGCGAAGCCGGCAACCAAGACGGCCGCCGCCGCATCCAAATCGGCAGCCGCAACGAAAGTGAAAACCGTGCCCACGAAATCGACCTCTCTCGACGATCCCAAGAAGACAGCCGCCCCTGCAGCCAAGAAAGTCGGCCGCCCGCCCAAGGCCGCCGGCGCCGCGACGCCCGCCACCGGCGCCAAGCGCGGCCGCAAGCCCAAGGCTGACAAGGAAGCGCCCGAGAGCGACGTCGACCTGTCGGACATCGAGGACGACCTGGCCGGCGACGAGCCCGCGGTTGCCGCGACCGAGGAAAAGGTCAAGCCGCTGCGCATGAAGATCAGCAAGGCGAAGGAACGCGCCTTGATGAAGGAATTCGGCCTCGACGAGACCGTGCTCTCCGAGGAAGACCTGGCCAAGCGCCGCTCGCGCCTGAAGACCCTGATCACGCTGGGCAAGACCCGCGGCTACCTCACGCACGGCGAAATCTCCGACCACCTTCCCGACAAGCTGGTCGACGCCGAGACCATGGAAGTCGTGGTCACCATGCTCAACGACATGGGCGTGGCGGTGTACGAGCAGACGCCTGACGCCGAAACCCTGCTGCTGAACAACACCGCGCCCACCGCCACCACGGTGGAAGAAGCCGAGGAAGAAGCCGAAGCGGCTCTCTCCACGGTGGACAGCGAATTCGGCCGCACCACCGACCCGGTCCGCATGTACATGCGCGAAATGGGTACGGTCGAGCTGCTGACGCGCGAAGGCGAAATCGAAATCGCCAAGCGCATCGAAGGCGGCCTGATGGCCATGATGGAGGCCATCTCGGCCTCCCCCGCCACCATCGCCGAGATCCTGCGCCTGGCCGCCGAGATCCGTGAAGGCAAGGTCGTCATCTCGACCATCGTCGACGGCTTCTCGAACCCCAACGAGGCCGACGACTACGTGGCCGAAGAAGACTTCGACGAATTCGACGAGGAAGACGACGACGACGGCAAGGGCGGCTCCAAGGCCCTGACCAAGAAGCTCGAAGAACTCAAGAACGAGGCGCTCTCGCGCTTCGACCGCATCGCCGACCTGTTCGAGAAGATCCACAAGATCTACGAGAAGGAAGGCTACGGCACGCCGGCGTACGCCAAGGCCCAGCAGGCCGTGTCCGACGAGCTGATGACCATCCGCTTCACCGCCCGCACCATCGAGAAGCTGTGCGACCTGGTGCGCACGCAGGTGGACGACGTCCGCAAGAAGGAACGTGAACTGCGCCGCATCATCGTGGACAAGTGCGGCTTCCCGCAGGACGAGTTCATCCGCGACTTCAGCGGCTACGACAAGAACGGCAACCGCATCGCCTCCAACCTGCTCAACCTGAAGTGGGTCGAGAAGCAGGCAGCCGCCGGCAAGCCCTGGAGCATGGTGCTGTCGCGCAACATCCCGCCGGTGCAGGAACTGCAGCAGAAGCTCGCCGACATCCAGTCGCGCGTGGTGGTGCCGCTGTCCGAGCTGAAGGACATCAACAAGCGCATGAACGAAGGCGAATCGTCTTCGCGCGATGCCAAGAAGGAAATGATCGAGGCCAACCTGCGCCTCGTGATCTCCATCGCCAAGAAGTACACCAACCGCGGCCTGCAGTTCCTCGACCTGATCCAGGAAGGCAACATCGGCCTGATGAAGGCGGTCGACAAGTTCGAATACCGTCGCGGCTACAAGTTTTCGACCTACGCGACGTGGTGGATCCGCCAGGCCATCACCCGCTCGATCGCCGACCAAGCGCGCACCATCCGTATCCCGGTGCACATGATCGAGACGATCAACAAGATGAACCGCATCTCGCGCCAGCACTTGCAGGAGTTCGGCTTCGAGCCCGACGCCGGCATCCTGGCCGCGAAGATGGAGATCCCGGAAGACAAGATCCGCAAGATCATGAAGATCGCGAAGGAGCCGATCTCGATGGAAACCCCCATCGGCGACGACGACGATTCGCACCTGGGCGACTTCATCGAGGACAGCAGCAACACGGCCCCCATCGAGGCCGCGATGCAGGCCGGCCTGCGCGACGTGGTCAAGGACATCCTCGACTCCCTCACGCCGCGCGAAGCCAAGGTGCTGCGCATGCGCTTCGGCATCGAGATGAGCACGGACCACACGCTGGAAGAAGTCGGCAAGCAGTTCGACGTGACCCGCGAGCGCATCCGCCAGATCGAGGCGAAGGCCCTGCGCAAGCTCAAGCATCCGTCGCGTTCGGACAAGCTGCGCAGCTTTATTGATACGCTCTAAGCCGGTCTCCCGGTATTTCCCTGACGAGGAGGCGCCCGCAAGGGCGCTTTCTTTTTGGTCCTTGCGACAGATCGCGACAGATAAGAAGAACGGAGCAAACCTCATCATGAATCCCGATGCAGACAAACTCTGGCAGGCCCCGCGCTGGGCGCTTGCCGTGCTGCTCGCGGTGCTCGGCATGCTCGGGCCCTTCTCCATCGACACCTACATCCCGGCCTTCTCGGGCATTGCGCAATCCATCGGTGCGACGCCGGCCGAGATGCAGCAGACGCTTTCGGCCTACCTGTTCGGCTTCGCGTTCATGAACCTGTTCCACGGCGCGCTGTCCGACAGCTTCGGCCGCCGCCCGGTGGTGCTGTGGGGGCTGGCGGTGTTCACGCTGGCCTCGCTGGGCTGCGCGCTCTCGCAGAACATCACGCAGCTGGTGCTGTTCCGCGGGCTGCAGGGCCTGTCGACCGGCGCCGGCATCGTGGTCTCCCGCGCTGTGATCCGCGACATGTTCCCGCCCGCCGAGGCACAGCGGGTGATGAGCCAGGTCACGATCTACTTCGGCGTGGCGCCGGCCATCGCGCCCATCGTGGGCGGCTTTCTCTTCGTGCATGCGGGCTGGCACGCTGTGTTCTGGTTCCTGGTGGCGGTGGGCGTGGTGCTGTTCACCGCCAACTACAAGCTGCTGCCCGAGACGCTGCACAAGGACCACCGCCAGCCCTTCCAGGTGCGGCACCTGATGCGCGGCTACTGGGACCTGTGCTCCGACCCGCGCTTCCTGCTGCTGGCCTTCGCGAGCGGCGTGCCCTTCAACGGCATGTTCCTCTATGTGCTGGCCGCGCCCGCCTTCCTGGGCGACCATCTCGCGCTGCAGCCGCAGCAGTTCTTCTGGTTCTTCCTTCTGACCATCGGCGGCATCATGCTCGGCGCGCGCGCCAGCGGCCGCATGGCCGGCAAGGTCGCGCCCAAGCGGCAGATCCGCGACGGCTTCGTCATCATGCTGGTCACCTCGGTGGTCAACGTGGTGGCCAACACCTTCTTCCATGCGCACGTGGCCTGGGCGCTGTGGCCGCTGGCGGTGTTCGCCTTCGGCTGGGCGCTGATGGTGCCGGTGGTCACGCTGCTGGTGCTCGACCTGCACCCAGAGCGCCGCGGCATGGCCTCGTCGCTGCAGGCAGTGATCGGCTCCACCGCCAACGGCATCGTGGCCGGCGCGGTGGCGCCGCTGGTGATGCACTCGACGCTTGCGCTGGCGCTGACCTCCATGGGCATGCTCGCCATCGGCCTGGTCGCCTGGGTGTGGCTGCACGACCGCTGGCCCGAGATCGGGCGCAAGGTGGCCCACGAAGGCTGAGACAACGGAGGCGCGATCCCGATGCGATTCGATGCCCTGTGGACCTACGCGCGCACCTGGCTGCCGGCACGCACCACCGTCGATGCGCGCGAGAGGCTGCGCGCCGTCATGGGCGCGGGCCTCGGCCTGCTGGTCACCGCGCTGCTGTCGCACTGGCTGGCCGGACCGCTGCACGCCTCGGTCTGGCTGGTCGCACCGCTGGGTGCGACCGCCGTGCTGGTGTTCGCGGTGCCGGCCAGCCCGCTCGCGCAGCCGTGGTCGGTGATCGGCGGCAACACGCTGTCGGCGCTGATCGGCATCGCCGCGGCCAACTGGATTCCCGATCCGGCACTGGCCGGCGCCATCGCCGTGGCAGCGGCCATCGGCCTCATGTTCAGCGCGCGCTGCCTGCACCCGCCCGGCGGCGCCGCGGCCCTGCTCGCGGTGCTGACGCACACCACGCATTTCTCGGCTGCGCTGTTCCCCTTCTTCACCAACTCGCTGCTGCTGGTGCTGGCCGGCGTGGCCTACAACACGCTCACCGGCCGGCGCTATCCGCATGTGCAGGTGGCGCAGCGCCCGCCAGCATCCGATGCGCGCTTCAGCCAGGCCGACATCGACGCGGTGCTGGCCCGCTACAACCAGGTGCTCGACATCAGCCGCGACGACCTCGAATCGCTGATCCGGCAGACCGAGCTGGAGTCGTACAAGCGGCGCCTGGGCACGCTGAGCTGTGCCGACATCATGTCGCGCGCGCCGATTTCGGTGGAATTCGGCACGCCGCTGCAGGAAGCCTGGGCGCTGATGCACGAGCACCGCATCAAGGCCCTGCCCATCACCGACCGCACGCGCCGCGTGGTGGGCATCGTCACGCAGGCCGACTTCTTCCGCCAGCTCGACCTGCAGCACCACGAGGGCATCGCGGGCAAGCTGCGCGACCTGATCCGCGCCACGCGCACGGTGATCTCGAACAAGCCCGAGGTGGTCGGCCAGATCATGACGCGCCAGGTGCGCGTGGCCAGCGCCGACCGGCCCGTGGTCGACCTGGTGCCGCTGTTCTCCGAGGGCGGACACCACCACATCCCGATCATCGACGGCGAGAAGCGCCTCGCGGGGATGATCACGCAGTCGGACTTCGTGCGCGCTCTCTACCGCGCGGTGGCGCCGGCGTAGACAACCACCGCGCCCTACTCCAGGACCACGTTCGCCTTCTTCACCAGCGCCGCATAGCGCGCGGCCTCGCTGCGGAAGAAGCTCGCCGCCTGCTCCGGCGTCGTGGGCTTGATGACGTTGCCCTGCTTGTCCATCGCCTCGCGCACCTCGGCGCTGGTGAACGCGGCGGCGACCGCGTCGTGTACGCGCTGGACATCGGCCGCCTGCATCTTCGCCGGCCCGATCACCGCGAACCAGCCTTCGACCGCGTAGTTCGGCAGCCCCTGCTCCGCGATGGTTGGAATGTCCGGCGCGGCTGGCGAGCGCGTGGCGCCGCACAGGCCGATGGCGCGCAGCGCACCGCTCTTGATGTGCTGCTGCACGGCCGGCAGCGCGATCACGCCCATCTCGACCTGCCCGCCGATCATGTCGGTCATCATGGGCCCGGTGCCCTTGTAGGGGATGTGCCGCGCCTTCACGCCGGCCTCGTCCATGAACATTTCGCCGGCCAGGTGAATGATGGTGCCGTTGCCCGACGAGGCGTAGTTGTAGCTCTCGGGCTTCGCGCGCAGCAGTGCGACCAGTTCCTTCACGTTCTTCGCGGGCAGCTTCGGGTTCACCACCAGCACCAGCGGCGTCGCGCCCACCACGCTGATCGGCGTGACGTCGTTGATCGCGTCGAAGGGCATCTTCCGGAACACCGCCGGGTTGATGACGTGGTTGTTCGACACCATGCCCAGCGTGAGCCCGTCGGGCGCGGCCTTGACGATGGCCGCGGCACCCGTGATGCCGCCCGCGCCCGGCAGGTTCTCGATCACCACCGGCTGGCCGAAGGCCTTGCCGAGCGCTGGCGCGGCCGCGCGCGCGATGGTGTCGACACCCGAGCCCGCGCTGATCGGCAGGATGAGGCGGATGGGTTTGTCGGAACCCTGCGCGAGCGCGGGGCATGCGGCCACGGCAGCGGCGCAGGCGCCGAGGCCGAGCAACGCGCGGCGGTTCATCGGGGGAATCAGTGTCCTGGTGGTCATCGGTCTTGTCTCTCTTTATGGTTTTGAAAAATCGCTTCGATCAGGCCACCGCCGACTCGGCGTGCAACGCGTCGACCTGTTCGCGCGCATAGCCCAGTTCGGCCAGCAGCTCGCGGGTGTGTTCGCCCAGCGTCGGCGGATGCAGTCGCACGCCCAGGCGTTCGCCGTCGAGCGTGATCGGGAACAGCGTCGTCTGCGCGGTCTCTCCAGCGCGCTCGCCATCGGGCAGGCGGATGTCCGCGAGCCCGCCCGTGGCCTTGAGATGCGGATCGGCGTACAGGTCCTCGGGCCGCGTGATCGGCGCGAACGGCAGTCCGCTGGCCTCGAAGATCGCCGACAGCTCCGCCGCCGAACGACCAGCCAGCCGTTCGCGCAAATCGGCCAGCAGCGTGGGCCGCAGGCGCACGCGGTCGTTGTTGGTGCGCAGCGCCGGGTCGGCCTTCAGGTCATCGAAGCCCAGTGCCTCGCAGAAGGTTTTCCACTGCGCGTCGCTCACCGCCGCCAGGAAGATCTGCTCGCCATCCTTCACGGTGAACACGTCGTACAGCGCCCAGGCCGAGATGCGCTCGGGCATTGGCGCCGCCGCCTCGCCGGTGATCGCGTACTGCAGCATGTGCTGGCCGACCAGGAACACGTTGTTCTCGAACAGCGCCGACTTCACCTCCTGCCCCTTGCCGGTCTCGACACGCTGCATGAGCGCGGCGATCGCGCCGATGGCGCCGAACATGCCGCCCATGATGTCGTTCACGCTGGTGCCGGCGCGCAGCGGATCGCCGGGGCGGCCCGTCATGTAGGCCAGCCCGCCCATCATCTGCACCACCTCGTCGAGCGCGGTGCGGTGCTCGTAGGGGCCGGGCAGGAAGCCCGTGTGGTTCACGTAGACGAGGCGCGGGTTGAGCTTGCTCAATGCGGCATGGCCCAGGCCGTACTTGTCCATGGTGCCAGGCTTGAAGTTCTGCGCCACCACGTCGGCCGTGACGCACAGCCGCAGCGCGGCCTCCAGCCCCTGCGGATGCCGCAGGTCGAGCGCGATGCTCTTCTTGTTGCGGTTGAACATCGGGAAGAAGCCCGCGCCAGCGCCCAGCAGGTGCCGCGTGCGGTCGCCCTCGATGGGTTCGACCTTGATGACCTCCGCGCCCAGGTCCGCGAGCACCATGCCGCAGGTCGGGCCCATCACCATGTGCGTGAATTCGACAACGCGGATGCCGGTGAGCGGCAGGCGCTTTTCCTCGCTGCTTGCCGTGCTCATGCTGCGACGCCTTCCATGGCCGTGAATGTCTTCGGAAAGCCCGCGCGCCACACCGTGCCCTGCAGCGTCTCGCCTTCGAGCCAGCCCGCCACGCGACGACGCAGGTCGAGCAGCTTCGGCAGGTCGACACCGGTGGCGACGCCCATGCTCTCGAGCATGAAGACAAGGTCCTCGGTATCGACGTTGCCGCTGGCGCCGGGCGCATGCGGGCAGCCGCCGATGCCGGCCAGGCAGGCATCGAAGCGCGTGATGCCGACTTCGAGCGCGGCGTACGCATTCGCGAGTCCCATGCCGCGCGTGTCGTGGAAATGGCCGCACCAGAGCCGGTCGCCCGCGATGCGCAGGGCGCGCTCGAACAGGCTGCGCACCATCGCCGGATCGGCATAGCCGACGGTGTCGGCGAGGCTCACGCGGTCGGCGCCGGCATCGAGCAGCGCCTGCATCAGCCGCAGCACCTCTTCGGCATCGACGTGGCCCTGCAGCGTGCAACCGAAGGCCGTACCCACGCCACCGTCGATCAGCGTCTTCGAGCCCGCCGCGTCGCGCGCCGCGCGGATGCGGCCGACCTCGGCCACCACCTCGTCGGGTGTCTTGCGCAGGTTGGCGAGGCTGTGCGCGTGGCTGGCGGAAAGCGGCACGACCATCAGATCGGCCTCACCTGCGATGGCCCGCTCGGCCCCCTTGAGGTTGGGCACCAGCACCGAGGCGAAAAGACCCGGCAGCGTCTTCGCGTAGGCCAGCAACTCGGCCGTGTCGGCCAGCTGCGGCAGCAGGTGCGCCGGCACGAAGGAGCCGACCTCGATCTCGCGCTGCCCGGCGGCATGCGCATCGCGTATCCATTCGAGCTTGCGTTCGGTGGGCAGCACGCGGGCGATGCTCTGGAGGCCGTCGCGCAGGCCCACTTCGCGGACGACCGCGCGCGGCGGCAGGAAGGCGTGAATCAAGACTTTGTCTCCGTCGTGAGGGTGTTACGGAGCGGATGTTAGAAGTTCCGACTCGATCCAGAAGGTATATTTTGGAAGCCATCTGATTCCAGAACGGAACACCATGAGAGACCTCGACCTGACCACCCTGCGCCTCTTCGTCGCCGTCTGCGAGACGCGCAGCATCGCGCGCGCCGGCGAGCAGGCCAGCATCGTCGGATCGGCCATCAGCAAGCGGCTGGCCCAGCTGGAAGAAACCGTCGGCACGCCGCTGCTGCTGCGCAAGCGCCGGGGCGTGGTGCCCACCCCTGCCGGCGAAACCCTGCTGGAGCACGCCCGCGCGATGCTCGGCAGCGTGAACCGCATCGAGCGCGACATGGCGGCTTATGCCGGCGGCGTGCGCGGACATGTGCGCATCCTGGCTTCTGCCTCGGTCATGGCCGAGTCGCTGGCCGAGGACGTGGCCGACTTCCTGCAGGACCCGGCCCACCGCAACATCCGCGTCGACATGGAAGAGCGCGTGAGCCCGGAGATCGTGCGCGGCATCCGCGAGGGCAGCGCCTCCATCGGCCTGTGCTGGGATGCGGCCGACCTGGAGGGTCTGGAGCGGCGCGACTACCGCAGCGACCACCTCGCCATCGTGGCGCATCCGTCGCACCCGGTGGCGCAGTGCGAGAGCGTGCGCTTCGAGCAGGTGCTCGACCATGAATTCGTCGGCATGCCCGCGCTCAGTGCGGTGCAGTTGATGCTGGCGCGCGAGGCGGCGGTGGCCGGCAAGCCGCTGGTGTACAGGGTGCTGGTGTCCAACTTCGACGCGGCGCTGCGCGTGGTGCGCGCCGGGCTGGCGATCAGCGTGGTGCCGGCGGAAGTGGCGCGGCCCTTCGCCGACGCCTTCGGGCTGCGGCTGATGCCGCTCACCGATGTATGGGCGCGGCGGCGCTTTGCGATCTGCTTCCGTGGCGAGGCGGCGCTGTCGCCGTCTGCCCAGCTGCTGGTGGCGCACCTGGAACGGCGTGCTTCGGATTGAGGCTTTGGCTCGTCTATTCGACCGGAATCAGAAACTATTCGTTGTGAACGATCGGGTTTTTGTTTCGATTCACGCAACCTAATATTCGAAACATCCAGCGCTGTCACACCCTTACGTCACGCACAGAAAGACCACCGCCATGTTCCGCAGAGCCCTCCTTTCCGCCGCCGCCCTCACCGTCACCCTGAGCCTGGCGCCCCTCGCCGCGCAAGCCGCGCAGCCGCTCAAGCTCGACGTATACAACCCGGGCGCCAAGTCGATGTTCCCGGTCTCCTCGGAGATCGTCACCGGCCAGACCGACGCAGTGCTGATCGACGCGCAGTTCCAGCGCAACGACGCCGAAGCGCTGGTGCAGAAGATCAAGGCCACGGGCAAGAAGCTCACCACGGTCTACATCAGCCACAGCGACCCCGACTACTACTTCGGCCTCGACGTGATCCAGGCCGCCTTCCCCGAAGCGAAGATCGTCGCCACGCCGCAGACCGTGGCCGCCATCCAGGCCTCGAAGGACGGCAAGCTCGCGCACTGGGGCCCGATCCTGAAGGACAACGCGCCCAAGGCGCTGGTCGTGCCGCAGCCGCTGGCCGGCGACAGCATCGAACTCGAAGGCCGCAAGATCCAGGTCGTCGGACTCGACGGCCCCACGCCCGAACGCAGCTTCGCGTGGATTCCCTCGCTGAAGGCGGTGGTCGGCGGCATTCCCGTCTCGGCCAACATCCACGTGTGGGTGGCCGACACGCAGACGCCCGAATCGCGCCGCGACTGGATCAAGACGCTGGGCCGCATCGAGGCGCTGCATCCCAAGACGGTCGTGCCCGGCCACTACCTGCCGAACGCCAACGGCTCGGCGCCGTACACCGTCGCATCGGTGAAGTTCACGCGCGACTACCTGAAGGCCTTCGAAGTCGAAGCGACCAAGGCCAAGGACTCCGCCGCCCTCATCGCCGCGATGAAGAAGCGCTACCCCAAGCTGGAAGACGCCTCGTCGCTGGAACTCGGCGCGAAGGTCATCAAGGGAGAAATGAAATGGCCGCAATGAGTGGCAATGCCACCCTTCACTACATCTTCGATCCGCTGTGCGGCTGGTGCTACGCCGCCGCGCCGCTGGTCGACGCAGCGCGCGAAGTGCCGGGCCTGAAGGTCGAGTTCCACGGCGGCGGCATGATGACCGGCGCCAACCGCCGCTCGATCACGCCGCAATGGCGCGACTACGTGATGCCGCACGACCACCGCATCGCCGAGATGACGGGCCAGCCCTTCGGCGAACGCTATTTCGAAGGACTGCTGCGCGACACCGGCGCGGTGATGGATTCCGAACCGCCGACCACCGCCATCCTCGCGGCCGAGTCGCTGCGCCCGGGTGGCGGGCTGGACATGATCCATCGCCTGCAGCAGGCGCATTACGTCGAGGGCCGACGCATCGCCGACGTGGAGGTGCTGAAGGCGATCGCCGGCGAGCTCGGCTTCGATGCCGGAGCCTTCGCATCGGCCTTCGAGCGAGAGTCGGGGGAAGCGACCGCGCGCCACATCGCGCAGAGCCGCCAGTTCCTGCAACGCGCGGGTGGCCAGGGCTTTCCGACCTTCGTGCTGGCACAGCCCGAGGGCACCGCAAGCCGCATCGACATCGGCCCGTGGCTCGGCCGTGCGGACGAGTGGAAGGCTCAACTCGGCGCGTTCGTCGCACCGTCGCAGTCTTCTTCGGCAGAGCCGCCCGCATGCGGGCCGCACGGCTGCGCCATCTAGAACCTTCGCTCCGCTACCTGCTGCACTGGAAGCTCGCCGCCTGCGAGGCATCGCCGCTCACGTAGCGCGGCCACATCGGCCATTCGCACAGCGGACGCGCACGCGTCACCTTGAATGGCGGCTGCACCTCCTGCTCCACCAGTTGCAGGCCGCCCGGCGCCTTGCCGCGCTCGACCCAGTCGGCCAGCGCGCCGAGCATGTCGACATTGGCCGGCGCGCCGCTTCCCACGTGGTCGACGCCGGGAGCGGTGTACAGGCGCATGAAGCGGTCCACGTTGTCGCGGCCCAGGCGCGCGACCACCGACTCGTAGTAGCGGATGCCGGCGAAAGGGCTCTGCGCGTAGTCGGCCATGTGCTCCAGCATCAGCAGCTTGCCGCCGCGGGCGTTGAATGCGCTCAGGTCGGGGTTGGTCGAATCCATGAGCTGCGACACGGTGGCGATGCGCGCGGCGTAGTCTTCCGCACGGTAGTTGCGCACGTCGAGCGAGGGATTGCGCGCGTAGAAATACTGCAGCGCGCCGCTGCCGTAGAACCACGCGATGCCGTTGCTGGGCTGCGGCGGCACGGTCGGGGCGGCAGCGCCGGTCCACCATGCGTTCCA
This sequence comes from Variovorax sp. 679, assembly GCF_003952185.1. Taxonomy (GTDB): domain Bacteria; phylum Pseudomonadota; class Gammaproteobacteria; order Burkholderiales; family Burkholderiaceae_C; genus Variovorax. Next base: position 107,214 of record NZ_RXFS01000011.1, read on the forward strand.
GCCGCCCATCGAGGCGAAGGCCGGCGTCGCCTCGCCGCCGATGCCCCAGCCGGGGTACTCGTTGATGCCGTTGGCCAGCGGTACCGGCGCACGCCACGGCGTGCGCAGCGTGCGCACTGCCTGCACCTGCGCGTCGTTGAGGCAGTTGTCGCCGCTCGTGCCCGCCGCGCAGCGCAGCGTGGCCGGGTCGAAGCGCTGCAGGCAGGCCACCGGGTTCGACACGATGCGATCGGCCACGCCGTCCGCCGCGTCGCACGACGCGAGCACCGCGTCGTGCACCAGCTGCACCTGCGCCGGCCGCAGCCAGCCCTCGCCGAAGGTGGCGATGCCGTTGCGCGTGCCGGCGTGCTGCAGCCCCGTCCAGTTGATCACGGGCACGCGGCTGAAGATGCCGTCGAAGTCCTGCGGATAGCGCTGCGCCATCGTGAGCGCCTCGCGCCCGCCTTCGGAGCTGCCCATGAAGTACAGCTTCTGCGGCGCCTGCCCGTAGGCACGCTGCATCAGCGCCACGGCCACGTCGCGCACCTTCTTGTACGAGGCGTGGGCAAAGTTGACCAGCGCCTCGTCGTTGAGCGCGAAGGCCTGTGGCGGCTGGCCGGCCACGGTCTGGTGGCCGGAGTCGGTGCCGTAGGTCACGTAGCCCTGCGCCAGCGGCGTGGGCAGTTCGAAGCGCGCAGCCGGCACCAGAGAGAGGCCGGTGATCAACACGCCGTTGAAGCCGCCCCCGCCGTACTGCACGCTGCGCCCGTTCCATGCGAGCGGCAGGTTGACCTGGAACATGATGGGCGGAGCGCTGGCATCGACAGGTGCGATGCGCCCCAGCACCTTGCAGTACGAGGGCATCGCCGGCGTGATGCGTGAGGCGGGGCTGGGCCCGCGCTCGGCCACCGCGAGCGCGGAGGCCGGCACCAGCGTCGCGGAATCGATGGTCGCCGCGCCGCTGGGCAAGCCTATCGCCGAGGGGGCCACCGGCGCAACGAGGGCCGCGCAGGCCGCCGCCGGATTGCCGCCAAGCGAGAGGCTCTTCGGGCCGGTGGTGGTGCCGCAGGCCGCGAGCAACAACGCGACGGTCGCCAGCATGGCGCCCCCGCTGAACACTGTCTTCGGGGTCGCCATCTGTCTGTCTCCTTTATTTGTCTGTCGTGTCCGCTACCGCGCCACGCCCAGCAGCCGGTCGAGCACCTGCGGCTGGTTGCGCAGCGCCGCCGCGCTGTCGGTGTGGACGATGGTTCCGTGGTCGAGCACCACCGCCTCGTCGGAGATCGCGAGGATCGCCTGCGGGTGCTGCTCCACGATGATCGCGGCCAGCCCCTCGTCCTGCGTGATGCGGCGGATGGCGCGCAGCAGCTCTTCCACGATGATGGGCGCGAGGCCTTCGAGCGGCTCGTCGAGCAGCAGCAGCTTCGGGTTGAGCACCAGCGCGCGGCCCACGGCCAGCATCTGCTGCTCGCCGCCCGAAAGCTGCGTGCCGAGGTTGGTCTTGCGCTCGGCCAGGCGCGGGAACATCTCGTACACGCGCTGCGGATTCCACTTGCCGGGCCGCTCCACCGCCGTGAGGTTCTCGTGCACCGTGAGCGACTTGAAGATGTTGCGCTCCTGCGGCACCCAGCCGATGCCGGCCGCGGCACGCAGATGCGGCGCGAGCTTGTGCAGTGGCTGGCCACCCAGCGTGATGCTGCCGCCATGCTGGCGCGTGGCACCCGCGAGCGTGTTGATCAGCGTGGTCTTGCCCGTGCCATTGCGGCCCAGCAGCGCGAGCGTCTGCCCCTCGCCGAGCGAGAAGGCCACGTCGTGCAGCACCACGGCTTCGCCGTAGCCGGCGCTCAGGTTCTCGATGCGCAGAAGTTCAGACATGGGCGCTCTCCCCGTGGCCCAGATAGACCTCCTTCACCTTCGGATCGTTGGCGATGGTCTCCGGGTCGCCTTCGGTCAGCAGGGTGCCGTTGACCAGCACCGTCATGCGGTCGGCGAAGCTGAACACCAGGTCCATGTCGTGCTCGATCAGCAGCACCGACACGTCGGCCGGCAGCGCGGCCACGGTCTGCAGCAGCTCCTCGCGCTCGCCTGCGGGCACGCCCGCCACCGGCTCGTCGAGCAGCAGCACGCGCGGCTCGCAGGCCAGCGCGATGGCGATTTCAAGCAGGCGGCGCTTGCCGTAGGCCAGGTGCTTAACCTGCTGTTGCGCCACGTCACTGAGGTGGAACTGCTCCAGCAACTGCGCCGCACGCTCGGCGATGACCTTGCTCGAACCCAGCGGCTTCCACCACTGCGCGCCGATGCCCTGATGCTGCGACACCACGAGCGCCAGCGTTTCGAGCGGCGTCATCGAGTCGAACAGCTGGTTGATCTGGAAGGTGCGCACCAGCCCACGCGCCACGCGCTTGTGCGGCGCGAGCGAGGTGATGTCCTCGCCCAGCAGCGTGATGCGGCCTTCGGTCGGCGTGAGCACGCCCGTGAGCTGGTTGATGAGCGTGGTCTTGCCCGCGCCATTGGGGCCGATGAGCGCATGGCGTGCGCCACGCTTGAGCTCCATCGTCACGTTGTTGGTGGCCGTGATGCCGCCGAAGCGCATCACGAGGCCATGGGTGGAAAGCACGGTGTCGGTCATGCCGCACCGCCCTTCTTGCCCTTGCTCGTGCCGAACCACGTCCACGGCTTCAGCAGGCGGTCGCGCCCCACGAGCACCAGCAGCACGAGGATCAGGCCGATCCAGAACATCCAGTACTGAGGCGTCACGGCCGACAGCCAGGTCTGCAGCAGCTTGAACACGATGGCGCCCGCCACGCCGCCATAGAGCCAGCCCACGCCGCCGATGACCAGCATCAGCAACACGTCGGCCGAACGGTCGAAGGCAAGCACGTCGAGCGAGGCGAAGCCGGTGGTCTGCGCCAGCAGCGCGCCCGCCGCGCCGGCGATGCCGGCCGCCACGGTGTAGATCACCACGAGCCGCGACACCACCGGGATGCCGATCGCCATGGCGCGTAGCCGGTTGTCGCGGATGGCCTTCAGCGTGGCGCCGAAGGGCGAATGCACGAGGCGGCGCATCACGAGGAACAGCACCAGCATCACCGCCAGCGAATACCAGGCGGCTGTGCGGCCGTACAGGTCGAACTCGAACATGCCGAGCACCGGCCCCATCACCACGCCCTGCAGGCCGTCGGCACCGCCGGTGAGCCAGTCGAGCTTGTTGGCGAGTTCGAGCAGCAGCAGCGCGGTGCCCAGCGTGACCATCAGCCGCGTGAGGTCGCTGCCGCGCAGGATCGTCACGCTGGCCACGAGGCCCAGCAGGGCAGACAGCACGATCGCGACCAGCAGGCCGACGGTCGGGTCAGGCATCACGAGCTTGGCGAACAGCGCCGCCGCATACGCGCCGAAGCCGAAGAAGGCGGCATGGCCCAGCGACACGATGCCGGTGTAGCCCAGGATCAGGTCCAGCGACATCGCGAACAGCGCGACGATGGCGATCTCGTTGACCAGCAGCGAGTGCGAGGGCATCACGAGCGGCAGCGCGAAAGCCGCGGCCCAGACGACGAACTCGATCGGACGCCAGCGCGCCTTGCGCAGCAGAGCCGACTGGAAATCGGCAACGACGGGAGGCGTGCTCATTCAGCGGCCCCCTTTGCGCGTGAACAGGCCCTGGGGCCGCCACATCAGGATCAGGATCATCAGCAGGTAGACGGTGAACGCGCCCATCTTCGGAATGAAGTACTTGCCCGCCACGTCGGCGATGCCCAGCAGCAGCGCCGCCGCGAGCGGCCCGGTGATCGACGAGGTGCCGCCGACCGAGACCACGATCAGGAAATAGATCATGTACTTGAGCGGGAAGGTCGGGTCGAGCCCCAGGATCTCGGCGCCCAGCGCACCGCCCAGCCCCGCGAGCCCCGACCCCACCGCGAAGGTCAGCAGGAACACGATATTCACGTTGATGCCCAGCCCCGCCGCCACGCGCGGGTCGTCGACCGCGGCGCGCAGCCGGCTGCCGAAGCGCGTCTTGGAGAGGATGAGCTGCAGCACCACCGTGAGCACCGCGCACACGCCGATGATGAACAGCCGGTAGTGCCCCATGCCCAGCAGCAGCGCGCCGTCACCGATCTCGGTGCGCCCGCGCAGCCACTCGGGCAGCTGCACGTTCTGCTGCGACGAGCCCACGAAGTAGTCGACGGCCGCCACCGCCATGAAGGCCAGGCCGATGGAAAAGAGCACCTGGTCGAGGTGCGGCTTGCCGTACATCGGCCGGTAGAGCGTGCGCTCCAGCAGCGCGCCGGCCAGCGCGACGACGATGAACGCGAGCGGCAGGCAGGCCAGGAACGGCACGCCCAGCTTCTGCATCGCGAACACCGTGAGATAGCCGCCCGCCATGGCGAAGGCGCCGTGCGCGAGGTTGATGAAGTTCATCAGGCCCAACGTCACGGCAAGCCCGACGGCGAGCACGAAGAGCAGCATGCCGTAGGCGATGCCGTCGAAAAGGATGGTCAACATGTCAGCTACTCAAACACGGGCCGCGCCTTGCGGTCTCTTCGCGAAACACCGAGGAACCGGCTTTGCCGGGCCTCAGGTGTTGCCCCCAGAAGGGGGTTGGCGAAGCGACACGAAGTGCGCGCAGCCTGGGGGCGAGCTATTTTTTTTATTTTGCTTTGCCCGGGTCCTTCACGCCCTTGATCACATCGAACTCGACGTTGTAGAGCTGCCCGTCCTTCTTCTCGACCTTGCGCAGGTACACGTCCTGCACGATGTCGCGCGTCTGCGCATCGATCAGCACCGGGCCGCGCGGGCTCTCGAAGACCTGGCCCTTCATGGCCGCCAGCAGCGCCTCGCCGCCGCCCTGGCCCTTGGTGGTCTTGAGCGCCTCGTAGATCACGCGCATGCCGTCATAGCCGCCCACGGCCATGAAGTTGGGGCGCATCTTGGGGTTGGCCTTCTCGAAGGCCTCGACGAACTTCTTGTTCATCGCCGAGGGGTGCGCCGCCGAGTAGTGGTGCGAGGTGACCACGCCCAGCGCGCCGTCGCCCATGTCGTTGAGCTGGTCGTCGTCGGTCACGTCGCCGGTGGCGATCATCTTGATGCCGGCCTTGTCCATGCCGCGCTCGAGGAACTGCTTCATCACCGCGGCGCCCGCGCCCGAGGGCACGAAGACGAACAGCGCGTCGGGCTTCACGTCGCGCACCTTCTGCAGGAAGGGAGCGAAGTCGGGGTTGCGCAGCGGCACGCGCAGCTTGTCGAGCACCTTGCCGCCGTTGAGCTGGAAGCGCTCGGTGAAGAACTTCTCGGCGTCGTTGCCCGGGCCGTAGTCGGCCACCAGCGTGACGACCGTCTTCACGCCGTTCTTCGGCGCCCAGTCGCCCATGGCGACCGACACCTGCGGCAGCGTGAAGCTCGAACGGATGATGTAGGGCGATGCCTCGGTGATGCTCGACGTGGCGGCAGCCATCACGACCTCGGGCGTCTTCGACTGGGTGGCGATGGGCGCCACCGCAAGGGCCAGCGGCGTCAGGCCGAAGCCGGCCAGCACGTTGACCTTGTCGTTCACCACCAGCTCCTGCGCGAGGCGCTTGGTCACGTCGGGCAGGCCGGTGTCGTCCTTGACGATCAGCTCCACCTTCTTGCCGGCCACGGTGTCGCCGTTCTGGGCCATGTACAGGCGCGCGGCGGCTTCGATCTGGCGGCCCGTGGAGGCCGACTGGCCCGTCATCGGAAGGATCAGGCCGATCTTGAACTTGTTGTCCTGGGCGCTGGCCAGCGACATCGAAAGCGCAAGTGCCGACAGCGCGGCGGTCTGGATGAGATGGCGTCTTTGCATGTTTTTCCTTTGAGGGGCGGAACGCGAACCGGGGCTATTTTGAACACTTTGCAACATCCGGCGGAGCAGGCAATCACCTAGCCAGCCACCGTCGTTGACCTTTGTTGCGCGATTGACAAATTAACTGCGCGATCATCGCGCAAGGCGACCTTCGGACCGCGCGGGTCAGCTGTCGGCGCGGTACGCGGAGTCGAGCGTGAGCGTACCCACGGCGCGTGACACGCAGGCGCAGATGCGCGTGGTCGACTTCTTCTCGTGCTCGCTCAAGAACACGTCGCGGTGGTCGATCTCGCCGTCGACGGAGATCACGTCCATGGCGCACAGGCCGCACTCGCCGCGCTTGCAGTCGGAAAGCGTCTGCACACCGGCCGCGTCGAGCGCCTCGAGCAGCGTGCAGTCGGCCGGCACGGTGATGGCCAGGTCATGGCGCGGAATGCGCACCTGGAAAGACTGCGTGGCCAGCCGGCCGCTGCTGCCGAAGGTCTCGAAGCGAAGGTCCGCGATGGCACGGCCCGCCGCGTGCCACGCGCGCTTGACGGCTTCGAGCATCGGCACCGGGCCGCAGGTATAGAGCTGGCCGCCAGGCGGGAGCGCGGCGATGGCGGCGGCGAAGTCGATGGGCGCCGCGCCTTCGTGCGCCTCGACGCCTTCACCCAGCGCTTCGCGCAGATGCGGGAGGTAGCCGAACTCGTCCGCGTTGCGCGCGCCGTAGAGCATCTTCACCGGCACGCCGGTGCGCTTCGCGTGCGCGCCCAGGCGCTGCGCCATCAGTACCAGCGGCGTGATGCCAATGCCGCCGGCCACCAGCAGGTAGCCCGGCGCGGAGAGGTCGAGCGGAAAGTGGTTCTGGGGGGCGCTCACCTGCAGGCGGTCGCCCAGGGCCAGCCGCCACATCGCGAGCGAGCCACCACGGCCGTCGTCGAGGCGCTTGACGGCGATGCGCCAGCACTGGCCGTCGCCCTCGCCGACCAGCGAATACGAGCGGGTCTGCACCCTGCCCTGCGCCGTCATCACCTGCACTTGCAGGTGGGCGCCGGGTTCATGGGCGGCGGCGAATCCGCCCTCGGGGCGCAGCTCGAATTCGCGCACGGTGGGCGTGACGTCGCGCAGTGCGACGACCTGCGCCTGCATCCATTGAAGATCGCTTTTCATCGGGAGAACAACACGAAGGAGAAATGAAGAAATCAGCCGCGCCGGCGGATCAGCTGCACACCGGGCAGCGGGCGCTGCTCGGCAGTGGGCGTGCCATGCAAAGCCTCGCGCAGGTTGCGCCGCGCGATGCGGCTGTGCTCGCGCATCAGCGCCTCGGCGCGCGAGCCCTCGCCGGACTCGATGGCGTCGAGCACCTGCACATGCTGGTCCTGCGCGACCACGAGCATGTCGCGCGCGGCTGGCGAATTGGCCTGCACCACGACGAAACCCGAAGGCGAGGCAAACGGCAGGTTGATCACGCGCTCCAGCTGCTGCGCGATGACGGGGCTGCCCGCCATCTCGCACAGCAGCGCATGGAAGCGCTCGTTGTGCGTCACGTAGCGCGAGAAGGCCGCGTCGTCGAGCGCGGGCTCGCGCAGCAGCTCGTCGATGCGCTGCAGGCAGGCGCGCGCCTCGCGCAGTACCACCGGGGCTGCGCCGCGCTCGGCGGCGAGCCGGGCCACCAGGCCTTCGAGCGTGCCGCGCAGCTCGATGGCATCGGCCACGTCGCGCTCGGAAAAGGTACGCACCGCGTAGCCGCCGTTGGGCAGCGCCTCGAGAAGGCCTTCCTGTTCGAGCCGCATCAGCGCGGTACGCACCGGCGTGCGCGACACACCGAGCTGCTCGGAGATCGCCACCTCGGCAATGCGCGCGCCGCCGGGCAGCTCGCCCGCGAGGATCATCTCGCGCAGCCGCAGCTGCGCCTTCACGGCCTGCGAACTGCCGCTGTCGCCGGGCTCGGCGGCGTTGGACACTGCCGCGACCTTCACGCGGCCTCCTTCTCGGCTGGCAGGATCGGGATCGCTGCGCGCGCGGGCTTCTCCTTCTCGACCATGCGATCGATCAGCTTGCGCGCCCACATGGAGCCGGCGTCGATGTTGAGGTTGTAGAACTGGTGGTCGGGGTGCTCGTCGATGGCCTTCTGCTGCGCCTCGAGCACGAGCTCGTCTTCGCGGAAGATGCCCGACACGCCCTCGCGCAGCTCGTGCGTGAGGCGCTGCTCGCCCAGGCAGTAGTTGCGCGCGAAGGCCCAGAAGTAGAGACAGGTCTTGTCGGTCTCGGGCGTGATGGTGTTGAGCACGTAGCCGTTCACGCCCTTGCTGCGGTCGCCGGGGTTGCCGTTGCCCGGCACCGCGCCGCTACCCGCCTCGGCCACGCCGACGTCGATGTTCACGGTGCACGGGCCTTCGAAGCGGATGATCTGCCAGCGGTCGACCTTGCCCGTGTAGCCGCGCGCATGGCGGATCTGGCTGCCCCAGAACGGCGGCGGATCGATGTTCTCCATCCAGCGCGTGACGGTGGCCGAGCGGTCGCCGTGCGTGGCGACGAAGGGTGCCTCGGCGACTTCGCGATTGCCGATGGAGGAGCCGTGCACGAAGGTCTCGTGCGTCAAGTCCATGAGGTTGTCGACCACGAGGCGGTAGTCGCAGTTGACGCGGATCATCTTGCCGTCGCCGGCCCAGGCGGGGTCGTCGTTCCAGTGCATGTCGGGGATGAGCGCCGGGTCGGCCTTGGCCGGGTCGCCGGGCCAGATCCACACGAAGCGGTGCTTTTCCACTGCCGGAAAGCTGCGCACGCAAGCCGAGGGGTTCAGCGTTTCCTGGCTGGGCATGTGCGTACAGCGGCCCTGGCTGTTGTAGACGAGACCGTGATAGCCGCAGACCAGTTCGTCGCCCTCCAGGCGGCCCAGCGACAGCGGCATCAGCCGGTGCCAGCAGGCGTCTTCGAGCACGGCAACCTGCCCGTCGGTGCGGCGGAACAGCACCACTTTCTGGTTGCAGATGGTGCGCGGCAACAGGGCGTGGCGCACTTCGACGTCGTAGGCGGCTGCGTACCAGGCGTTCAGGGGAAAGGCTGTCGTGGGCGTTTTCATGAATACTCAATGTATACAGAAATCCTGAGAATTCCACCATTTAGCAGCCATTCGAGGGTAAACACCGAGATATCTGTATACAGGCATCGGTGTTTTGAAGGCGATACGATGTTCCGCTCATTCCCCAAGATCACGACGGAGTCATCCATGTCACAGCACGCCGCCTTGCCCGCCCGCTACGACCACGTGGGCAGTTTCCTGCGCCCCAAATACCTGCTCGAAGCCCGCGAGCAGAAGGCCAAGGGCGAGATCACGCCCGAGCAGCTTCGCCTCGTCGAGGACAAGGCGATCACCGAGATCGTCCGGTTCCAGGAAGACATCGGCCTGAAGAGCATCACGGACGGCGAGTTCCGCCGCACCTACTTCCACATCGACTTCCTCGACCAGCTCGGCGGCGTGAAGACCGACATTCCTGTCACCATCCGCAAGCCCGACGGCACCGAGGAACTCGCTCCGCCAGCGATGCGCGTGCTGGACAAGGTGCGCCACGTCAAGGACATCCAGCTCGCCGACTTCCAGTACCTCAAGAGCCAGGTCTCGGCCGGCCGCACGCCGAAGGTGACGATCCCCTCGCCGACCATGCTGCACTTCCGCGGCGGCCGCGCCGGCATCAGCAAGGAGGCCTACCCCGAGCTCGACCCGACCTTCTACGACGACGTGGCCAAGGCCTACGGCGACGAGCTGCGCTCGCTGGCCGCCGCCGGCTGCACCTACGTGCAGATGGACGACACCAACCTCGCCTACCTGTGCGACGAGCACATGCGCGAAGCCGCCCGCAAGCGCGGCGACGATCCGAACGAGCTGCCGCACCGTTATGCAGCCTTCATCAACAAGGTGGTGGCGCAGAAGCCGCCGGGCATGCTGCTGGCCATGCACCTGTGCCGCGGCAACTTCAAGAGCACGCACGCAGCTGCCGGCAACTACGAGCCCGTTGCCGAGGCGCTGCTCAAGGAGATGGACCTCGACGCCTACTTCATGGAATACGACGACGCCCGCTCGGGCGACTTCAAGCCGCTGCGCTACCTGCCCAAGGGCAAGACCGTGGTGCTCGGCCTCGTGACCACCAAGTTCGGCGAGATGGAAGACAAGGACGAACTCAAGCGCCGCATCGAGGAAGCGAGCAAGTACGCCTCGCTCGACCAGCTCGCGCTGTCGCCGCAGTGCGGCTTCTCCAGCACCGTGCACGGCAACAACATCGCGGTGGAAGCGCAGCGCAACAAGCTGCGCCTGGTGGTCGAGACGGCGCAGGAGGTCTGGGGCTCGACCTGAAGCGCCATTTCTGGTGAAGTCGGGGACCATGACGACTCACATCTACTCCGGTCCCCTCAGCATGTTCGGCGCCAAGGTCGAGATCGCGGCACGCGAGAAAGGCGTGCCCTTCGAACTGGTCATGGTGCCTTTCATCGAAGGCGACGCCTACGAGCCCAAGCACCCCGAGGTGCTTCGGGTCAACCCGGTCAAGCAGCAGGTGCCCGTGCTGGTCGACGACGAGGTGTCGCTCTTCGACTCGACGCAGATCTTCGAGTACCTGGAAGACCGCTATCCCAGCCCCGCGCTGTGGCCCGCGGGCATTGCCGACCGGGCGCGCGCCCGGCAGCTGGAGCAGAAGTCCGACGAGGTCTTCTTCCCTAACGTCATCAAGCTCTTCGGCCTGCAGGAGGCCATGCAGAGCGCCCCCGCGATCGCAGCCTGCGCCGGTTGCGCGCGCTTCTACGACGACATGGAAGGCCTGCTCGCCACGCGCGAGTACATCGCCGGCCCCTACTCCTTCGCCGACATCGCCTTCTACATGGCCTGCGTGTTCGCCGACCGCAAGGGTGCCGGCATGACCGATGCCACCCCGCGCCTGCTGGCCTGGCGCACGCGCGTGGGCGACCGGCCCGCGGTGCGCGCGGTGGTCGATCCGATGATGCGGTTCCTGGCCTCGCAAGGGCGCGGCGTACCGGCCTTCCTGCAACGCTGAAGGGACACTGAAGGCACGGCGCGCAACGCTGAGGCATCATCGGTCCATGCCGACCCAAGAGTTCGACTGGCTGCCCTCGCCCTCGCAGCACTTTCTCGTCGTCACTTTCGCGCTGCTGGTCTACGTGCTGACCACGCGCGCGCGCCGCGAGCAGCGCGCCCCCACCACCGCCATCGCCTGGGTCATGGGGCTGGTGCTGATGCCCTACTTCATCCTGCCGATGTACCTGCTGTTCGGCCAGCGCAAGCTGCGCCCGGCGGGGTCGCCCCGGCCACCGCGCTCGGTGCCGCCGGGCCACTGGGCCGCCGACCTGATCGAGAGCTTCGGCCTCGCGCCGCCGGGGCGCTGCGCGATCCGCATGCATGCCGACGGCGAGGCCGCGCGCGAGGCGCTGTGGGAGGTGATCGACGGCGCGCGCGAGCGCATCGACGTGTGCACCTTCATCATCGGCGACGATGCGCTCGGGCATGCGGTGCTCGACCGGCTGGCCCAGCGCGCGCGCGAGGGCATCAAGGTGCGGGTGCTGCTCGACGGCTTCGGCGCCCTCTCCTTGCCGCGCCATCACTTCGACCGGCTGCGTGCGGCGGGCGGCGAGGTGGCGGTGTTCCGCCCCTTCTTCAGCCTGCGCCGCATCGGCCCGCGCAACCTGCGCAACCACCGCAAGTTCACCATCGCCGACGACCGCTGGCTGTGGTCGGGCGGGCGCAACCTCGCGGGCGAATACTTCACCGGCAACGACAAGCATCCCGAGGCATGGCGCGATCTCTCGTTCGACCTGCGCGGCAGCGTGGCGGCCGCGGCGGCGCGGCAGTTCGATCACGACTGGACCTCGGTGCGCAGCCGCAAGGCCCGCGCGATCACTGCCGACGACGTACCCGCGGGCCCCGGCACGGCCATGGCCCAGTTCCTGCCGAGCGGCCCCGACCAGACCGAAGACACGGCGCACGCGCTGCTGATCGACGCCTGCTTCCGCGCGGAACATCGCATCCTGGCGATCACGCCCTACTTCGTGCCCGGCGACGGCCTGCGCGACGCCCTGCGGCTGGCCGCGCGGCGCGGCGTGCAGGTGACCATCGCGATGCCCGCGCAATCCAACCACCGCCTTGCAGACTTCGTACGCGCGCGCGCCATGCGCGACCTGGCACGCGCAGGCGTGAGCTTTCGCATGCTGCCCTTCATGGCGCATGCCAAGGCCGTGGTGGTGGACGACGAGCTCGCCATGTGCGGCTCGATCAACCTCGACCTGCGCAGCCTGCTACTGAACCACGAGGCGGCCGTGGTGTTCTACGGCCAGGGCGACATCGAATGGCTGGCCGAGTGGATCGAGACCACGGCCTCGGCCGGCGAGCCCTACCGCGCGCGCAGGCCAGGGTTGATGCGCGACGTGGCCGAGGGGCTGCTGCTCACCGTCGCTTTCCAGCTTTAGGCACAGCAGGCGGCTCGGCGGCCTTCGCCACCGCGTCGAGCCCCGCGAGCACGTAGCGCACGACTTCGTCTGCGAGCGCCTTCGTGTCCTTCAGCGCCGGCAGCACCTTGCTGCTCAGGTCCTTGGGCGCCACCGTCATCACGAGGCACGGCAGCACCGTGAGCAGCAGGCTGCGCTGCACCGACGGATGGTCGTCGGGCAGGCCCATGATCTCGCCGACGATGCCGCGCAGCAGCTTTGCCTTGGGCAACACCGCGCGCTGGATCAGCGCCGGCATGGCGGGCGACGGCGACAGCGCCTCGCGCAGCACCACGCGAAAGCCCCAGGGCGCCTTCGGCTGGGCGCTCATCTCGACCATGTGCGTGAGAAAGGCGCGCAGCTTCTGGCGCGGATCGGTCGACTCCAGCGACAGCGCCATCAGCTCGTCGAGGCTCACCAGCTGCTTGTGCGCCTCGACCAGCACCGCCTCGTAGAGCCCGTCGCGGCCGCCGAAGTGGTAGTTGATGGCGGCCATGTTGGTGCCCGCGCGGGTGCAGATTTCCTTGCTGGTGCTTTCCGCGAAGCCCTGCTCCGCGAACAGCCGCCCGGCCGTCTCGAGGATGTGCAGGCGCGTGGTGTTGCCGTCGGTGCGCGGAGTGCGGGTTGCCATGCCCCGAGGCTAACCCAAACAAAAAAATACTTCAAATTCAAATTTCAATTTGATAACATCACCACGACTTCCGAGCCGCAGCCCCGTCAGGACACACGCCATGAACAGGAAACCTCTCATTGCCATCGCCGTGGTGGCCGTCGTCGCGGCAGCCGGCGGCTGGTGGTACGCGAACCGCTCCGCCACGCCCTCCGACCAGCTCGTGCTGTACGGCAACGTCGACCTGCGCCAGGTCTCGCTGGCCTTCAACGCCAACGACCGCATCGCCGAGCTGACGGTGCGCGAAGGCGATCGCGTGCGTGCCGGGCAAGTACTGGGCCGGCTCGACACCCGCTCGCTGGTGCTGCGCGTGGCGCAGTCGCAGGCGCGCATCGGCGTGCAGGAACAGGCCCTGCTGCGCCTGAAGACCGGCAGCCGCCCCGAGGAAGTGGCACAGGCCAACGCCCAGGTGGCCGCCGCGCAGGCCGATGCCGAGCTGGCACAGCAGCAGCTCGCGCGCCTGCAGGCCATCGGCACAACCACGGCCGGCCGCGCCGTGAGCCAGCAGGACCTCGACAGCGCGCAGGCAAGGCGCAAGGTAGCGCTGGCGCAACTCGACAACGCGCGCAAGGCGCAGCAGCTCGTAGTGACCGGCCCGCGCAAGGAAGACATCGGGCAGGCGCAGGCCCAGCTCGAATCGGCCCGCGCCGAGCTCGCGCTCATGAACCACCAGCTCACCGAGGCCGAGCTCAAGGCGCCGATCAACGCGGTCGTGCGCGCGCGCCTGCTCGAGCCCGGCGACATGGCCTCGCCGCAACGCCCGGCCTTCACGCTCGCCATCACCGATCCCAAGTGGGTGCGTGCCTATGTGGCCGAGCCCGACCTCGGCCGCGTGCGCGCCGGGCAGGAAGCCCGCGTGAGCACCGACAGCCAGCCCGGCGAAGCCATCGCGGGCAAGGTCGGCTACATCTCGTCGGTGGCCGAGTTCACGCCCAAGACCGTGCAGACCGAGGAGCTGCGCAGCAGCCTGGTCTACGAAGTCCGTGTGATGGTCGACGACCCGCAGGACCGGCTGCGCCTCGGCATGCCGGCCACCGTGCGGCTGCAGCTGACGCCGCCACCCTCCTCTTCCTCTACCGGCAAGCCCTGATGACCGCCACCGGGCCGGCCGTGGCCGGACGCTCGCTGCACAAGCGCTTCGTGCCGAAGCCGCCGGCCGCGACCGTGCATGCGCTCGACGACGTATCGCTCGAAATCCCTGCCGGCACGCTCACCGCGCTGGTCGGCCCCGACGGTGCCGGCAAGACCACGCTGCTGCGCCTCATGGCCGGCCTGATGCGCGCCGACGAAGGCGAGCTGCGCGTGCTCGGCATCGACGTATCGGCCGACCCGCAGGCGGTGCAGGACCGCATCAGCTACATGCCCCAGCGCTTCGGCCTCTACGACGACCTGAGCGTGCAGGAGAACCTCGACCTGTATGCCGACCTGCACGGCGTGCCGCGCGACAAGCGGCGCGAGCGCTACGCACGGCTGATGGAGATGACCGACCTCGGCCGCTTCACCGATCGCCCGGCCGGCAAGCTCTCGGGCGGCATGAAGCAGAAGCTCGGGCTGGCCTGCACGCTGGTGCGATCGCCCGACCTGCTGCTGCTCGACGAGCCGACCGTCGGCGTCGACCCGCTCTCGCGCCGCGAGCTGTGGGAGATCGTGCAGCAGCTGGTGGACGAGGAGCAGCTCTCCGTGATCGTCAGCACCGCCTACCTCGACGAGGCAGAGCGCTGCAGCCATGTGTTCGTGCTGCATGGCGGCAAGCTGCTGGCGCAGGGTGCGCCCGGCGAGCTGCGCGACCGTGCGGACGGCCTGTGCTTCATCGCGACGCCGCCCGGCAACGAACCGCCACGGCTGCTGCAGGCCCGCCTGCTCGATGCGTGGCAGGACATCGTCGATGCGGTGCCGCAAGGCGGCGAGGTGCGGTTCATCCGCCGCGACGCATCGGACGCTGTGCGGCTCGACGCGTTGCTGGAAGGCGCGCGCACCGAGCCGGTCGCACCGCGCCTCGAAGACGGCTTCATGACGCTGCTGCGCGCGCAGCCATCGAACGACGGCAACGCCAGCCCGGCCGCCGCCATCGCGCCCCAGCAGAGCCCGGGCCAATCCGGAGAAGTAGTCATCGAAGTGAAGAACCTCGTTCGCCGCTTCGGCGATTTCGTCGCCGTGGCCAGCACCAGCTTCTCGGTACGGCGCGGAGAGATCTTCGGCCTGCTGGGCCCCAACGGCGCGGGCAAGACCACCACCTTCCGCATGCTGTGCGGCCTGCTGCCCGCCAGCGGTGGGCAACTGCGCGTAGCGGGCGTCGACCTTCGGCATGCCCGCGCGCAGGCGCGGCAGCGCATCGGCTACGTCTCGCAGAAGTTCGCGCTCTACGGCAACCTCACGGTGCGCGAGAACCTCTCGTTCTTCGGCGGCGCCTACGGCCTGCGCGGCGCGAAGCTGCGCGAGCGCATGGACACGGTGCTGCGCCAGTTCGACCTCGCCCACTCGCTCGACTCACCCAGCGGCCAGCTGCCCGGTGGCTACAAGCAGCGCCTGGCCATGGCCACGGGCCTGCTGCATGAGCCCGAGATCCTTTTCCTCGACGAGCCCACCAGCGGCGCCGACCCGCTCGCGCGCCGCGAGTTCTGGCGGCGCATCACGGCGCTGGCCGAAGGCGGCACCACCGTCGTCATCACCACGCACTTCATGGAAGAGGCCGAGTACTGCGACCGCATCGTGATCCAGGACGCAGGCAAGGTGCTGGCCATCGGCACGCCGCAGGAAGTGCGCGCACAGGCGCTCGGCGACGACAGGGAAAAGCGCATCGACATGGAGCAGGCCTTCATCGGCATCGTCGAGAAAGCACGGCAGGCAGACACGAAGCAGGTGGCGGCATGAACGGCTTCTGGTCCCGCCTGATCTCCCTCACGCGCAAGGAATTCCGCCAGCTCCTGCGCGACCGCAGCAACCTGGCCATCGGCATCCTGCTGCCGATGGTGCTGATCCTGATCTTCGGCTACGGCATGTCGCTCGACGTGAAGAACGCGCCCGTGGCGGTGGTGATGGAAGACGCCTCGCCCACTGCGCATGAGGCCGTCGCCGGGCTCGAGCTCTCGCCCACCATCGCGCCGGTGCTGCTGGGCTCGATGCACGACGCCGAGGAGCTGATGCGCGAGCGCAAGGTCGACGGCATCGTTCGCGTGCCTTCCGATTTCTCGCGCTCGCTCGCCGCGGGCAACGCACGCGTGCAGCTCATCGTGCATGGCTCGGACGCGGGGCGCGCGAGCATCATCCAGGCCTACGTGACGGGTGCGCTCATGCAATCGTCGGTGCGACGGCTCGACCGGGGCGGCAACAGCACCGGCGCCGATGCACCGCCCACCGGCGGCGTCACGGTCGAGCAGCGCATGTGGTTCAACGCCGCGAACACCAGCACCTGGTACCTGGTGCCGGGGCTCATCGTGCTCATCATGACGCTGGTGGGCGCCTTCCTCACCGCGCTGGTGATGGCGCGCGAATGGGAACGCGGCACGCTCGAGGCTCTCTTCGTCACGCCGGTGCGGCCGGTGGAGATCCTGCTGGCGAAGATCATTCCGTACTTCGCGGTCGGCATGCTGGGCCTTGCGCTGTGCCTGCTCTCGGCGCGCTACCTGTTCGCGGTGCCGATGTACGGCTCGCTCGTCGTGGTGGTGTTCGCCTCGATGCTCTACCTGATCGTGGCCGTGAGCCTGGGCCTCGTGATCTCGTCGGTCACGCGCAACCAGTTCCTTGCGAGCCAGGTGGCGCTGATCGCGACCTTCATGCCCTCGATGATGCTGTCGGGCTTTCTCTTCGACCTGCGCAACGTGCCCACCGCCGTGTGGGTGATCGGCCACCTGCTGCCGGCGACCTATTTCATGGACCTCATCAAGACACTGTTCCTCGCGGGCGACGTCTGGCCGCTGGTGTGGCGCAACTGCGCGATCCTGCTCGCGTACGCCGTGGGCCTGCTGCTGGTGGCCCGCGCGGTGACGCGAAAGAGCCTCGACTGAAAGCACGGCCATGAACGCCCTCATCGACTTCTTCCTTCGCGTGGCCAACCTCTGCCGCAAGGAGCTGCTGACCATCCTCAAGGACCCGGCCACGCGCGCCATCCTGGTCGCGCCGGCCATCATGCAGAGCCTGGTCTTCGGCTACGGCGCGACCTACGACCTCATCAACGTGCCCTATGCGCTGCTCGACCAGAGCCGCAACGGCGCGTCGACGGAGCTGATCGCGCACCTGGACAGCACGGGCGTGTTCCACCGCGTGGCCACGCTGCGCTCGCAGGCCGACATCCGCGAGGTGATCGACACCGAGAAGGCACTGCTCGTCATACAGATTCCCTCGAACTTCGAGCAGCAGCTCAGCGCGGGGCAGACGGCGGCCATCCAGCTGATCCTGGATGCGCGCAACTCCAACACCGCGGGCTCGGCGGCGGGCTACGTGAGCGCGGTGGTCGAGCGCTACAACGCCGAGCTGCGCACGCGCGCGGGCGCGCCGCCGCCTTCGCTGACCGTCGAATCGCGCGCGTGGTTCAACCCGAATCTCGAGACGCGCTGGAACCTGCTGCCCGGCATGATCGCCGCGCTCAGCATGCTGCAGACGCTGCTGCTCACGGCGCTTTCGGTGGCACGCGAACGCGAGCAAGGCACCTTCGACCAGCTGCTGGTGACGCCGATGTCGCCGCTCGAGATCATGATCGGCAAGGCGCTGCCGCCGGTGCTGGTGGGGCTGGTGCAGTCCTCGCTGATCCTTCTGGTGGCGCTCTTCTGGTTCGGCATTCCGATGGCGGGATCGCTCGCCACGCTCTACACCGGGCTCTTGTTCTTCACGGTCGCGAGCGTGGGTATCGGCCTGTCGATCTCCGCCGTGTCCGCCAACATGCAGCAGGCGATGCTCTACGCCTTCGTGCTGCTGATGCCGCTGATGCTGCTGTCGGGCCTGACCACGCCGGTGCGCAACATGCCGCACGCGCTGCAGGTGGCGACGCTGGCGAACCCGCTGCGCTTCGCCATCGACCTGGTGCAGCGCGTGTATCTCGAAGGCGTCGGGCTGGCCACGGTCTGGCACAACCTGATTCCGCTGGCCGTCATCGCCGCCATCACGCTGCCGCTGGCGGCTTGGCTGTTCCGCAATCGCCTTGTCTGAAAACGGGAGCACGTCATGTCCCATCCTCTTTCTTCTTCTCTTGCCTGCGCCACTGCGTCGCTCTCGCTCGCCTTCGTTCTTGCCGGCTGCGCCGTGGGGCCCGATCACAAGTCGCCTGAAGCTGGCGCCCCCGCCGACTGGTCGGCATGGCATGGCGGCTCGCCTGCGCTGCTCGGCGCGGAGCGACAGGGCTCGCCCGCCAGCGGCATCGCGTCGGGCGACTGGAAAGCCTTCGGCGACCCGGTGCTGGACCGTCTCGAAGCCATGGTGCTCGCCGGCAACCCCGACCTGCAGACTGCTGCCCTGCGCTTCGCGCAAAGCCGCGTGCAGCGCACCACCACGGCGGCGCAGCAGGGGCCACAGCTGAATGCGAGCGCGGGCGTCACCCGGCAGCGCCAGAGCGAGACCGGCGCCGCCACACGGATGATCGACGCGCTGGGCTCCTCGGTCTCCAACCGCGACCAGCTCATCCGCACGCTCAGCGAGCCCTACAACCTCTACCAGGCCGGCTTCGATGCCTCGTGGGAAATCGACCTGTGGGGCCGGGTGCGCCGCGCCATCGAGGCGGCCGATGCCGACGCGAGCGCATCGGCGTTGCTACTGCGGCAGGCCCGGCTCAGCGTGCAGGCCGAGCTGGCGCGCAACTACTTCGAGCTGCGCGGCACGCAGCGCGAGTTGCGCATCGCGCGCGCCGACAACGCGGCGGCGGCCGAATCGCTGGAGCTGGTGCAGGCGCGCGCCGATGGCGGCCTCGTCACTGATCTGGACCCGGCGCGCCAGCGCGCACTGCTCGCCGACCTGCGCGCTCGCATTCCCGCGTTGCTGCAGCAGGAAGCCGACGCGATGAATCGCATCACGCTGCTGGCCGGCGCCCCGCCGGGCACGCTGAACGCCGAACTGGCCGACATCGCAACCGGCGACGCGGCCGACGCCCCGGCGCTGCCCGCGCTCGCGCTGGGCCAGCCGGCCGAGCTCGCGCGCCGCCGCCCCGACATCGCGGCAGCCGAGGCGCAACTGCACGCAGCCACCGCGCGCATCGGCGTGGCCGTCGCCGATCTCTACCCGCGCGTGACGCTGGGTGCCGGCTTCGGCTACGAGTCGGTGGGCAGCAGCCGCTTCGGCGACTGGGGCAGCCGGCAATGGCAGATCGGCCCATCGATCAGCCTGCCGATCTTCGACGGCGGGCGTCGCCGCGGCACCGTCGAACTGCGCGAGCTGCAGCAGCAGGAAGCGGCCGTGGCCTTCCAGCAGACCGTGCTCAAGGCCTGGCACGAGATCGATTCCGCCCTCACCGCCTACGCCGCCGAACGCCAGCGCCAGGCCGAACTGGCCGAGCGCGAGCGCCGCAGCCGCGACGCGCTGGTACTCGCGGCTGCCCGCTACAAGGGCGGGCTCACCGACTTCGGCGTGGAACTCGACGCGCGCCGCACCTTGCTGCAGGCACGGCGCGACCAGGCGCAGAGCACGAGCCGGCTGGCGGTCAATCTCGTGGCGGTCTACAAGGCGCTGGGCGGCGAGGCTGTGGCGCCGGAAGCACAAATGCAACACAATTGAAACGAATTGAACATGCAGACTAAAATATCTACCGGTTTCGGGGATTGACAGGCTTGCCCAGCCACCGGTTCGCCATCGGAAGGGCTCGAACGGATCTCCCGGCACCCCCTGCGTAGCGGGGTAGCCCGCTTGGGCGCGGCCTCTCACGGGGCCGACCGAAGCGCCGTCCGTCCGAGTCCTGCGCCCCGGCCCCGGGGAAAACCGATGCGAGCTTTCTTCTCGCTGCGTGCCCTGGCAAATCTGGCGTTTGCGGTCCTACCAACGCTTTTCGCGTTGTCCGGAATGGCAACACCCGCCTTCGCCGCCATGGACGAAGTCGGCCGGGCCGCTCCCAGCACTCATCGCCTGAAGTTCATCGTCGACCCCGAGCTCGCCGCCGACATCGGTCCTGCCGAAGCCGCCCGCCGGCTCGCGCAGTACGTGGCCGACGTCAACACGGTGTTCACGCGCGAGACGGTGCGCAGCTTCGCCTTCGACCCCGCGGCCGACCTGCAGCTCACCCTGCCCTCCGCCGCGCCGCAGTGCAGCTACAACGGACTGGTGAACGGCGAAGTGGTGGTGTGCGTCTCGAAGTCCACCCGCGGCTACAGCCATGGCGGGCTTTCCACCAGTTGGACCTTTCCGCAGAAGGGCGTGGCCTGGAACCTGAACTGGATCGCCATCCACGACCCGCTGCGCCTGTCGCGCGCCCCCACGCCGGGCGCGCCCGAGTCCACAGAGAAGGACTACCTCGCCCGCCAGCTCAAGACCCTGATGCACGAGCTGGAGCATGTGTTCGGCGCCGGCGCGGGCGAGTACTACAACAGCATCGCCGTCACCGACACCACCGGCGTCGCGCCCGTCACCGACCTCGCACTGGCCAACGACGCCGACCGCTACTGGTGGACCCGCCAGCACTGGCGGCTCGACCCCCTGCTGGGCACCGTCTTCGAGCAGCGCCGGGACCCGGCCGCCAACCGCGTCGCCACGCTGGAGCTGATCCGCTTCACCGAAGGCACCAAGGCCAACATCAACACCGACTGGACCGACTGGCCCAAGCTCGGCAGCTCGAAATTCATGGCGGGCACCACCTCCACGCAGGTGCGCGTGACCGACCGCGAGACCGGCACCGCACTGCCCGGCGCGCAGGTGTCGGTATGGCGCAGCCCGGGAGCCGGCAAGCCGCTGGTGATGCTGGTGACGGGCGTGGCCGACGCCTCGGGCCGCTTCGTGTTCGACTGGGACTGCGGCTTCAGCTGCTTCGCCGTCGGCAAGACGACGCTGCTGGTCAAGGCGCGTGCCGCCAATCGCGCGCCGGGCGCGAGCTGGTTCACCATCTTCGATGCCTTCGAGCAGAAGGCGGTGCAGGGCCAGCCGATGTTCACCATCGATGTGACGCTCGGCAACGCCGACGCCACGCCGCCCACCGTCTCGCTGGCCGCGCCTTCCATGGCCACGGTGGGGCAACTCACCGTGATCGCGCCGGCCGTGG
The DNA here is from genome assembly GCF_003952185.1 of Variovorax sp. 679. Classification (GTDB taxonomy): domain Bacteria; phylum Pseudomonadota; class Gammaproteobacteria; order Burkholderiales; family Burkholderiaceae_C; genus Variovorax. The sequence continues at coordinate 128,319 of NZ_RXFS01000011.1, forward strand.
TGGACAACGCCGGCGTGTGGGGCGTCAAGGTGCTGGGCCGGGACAGCATTCCCATCTGCACCTTCACCGCCCCGCCCTACACCTGCAGCTGGACGCCGAGCGCCCCCGGTGTGCAGACGATCCGCGTGGTCGCGGTCGACGCGGCGGGCAACTCCGCGGTGGCCTCCGCCAACGTGATCGTCAATCCGCCTTCGGACACCCTGCCACCCGCTGTCGCGCTGTCTGCGCCGACGAGCGTTGCGGCCGGTGTGGCCGCGAGGCTTGCCGCGACGGCGTCCGACAACGTGGCCGTGGCCGAGCTGAAATTCATCGTCGACGGCAAGACGGCCTGCACGCTGCGCGCCGCGCCGTACGTGTGCGCGTGGACGCCGAAGCGGCCCGGCGCCGCAAACATCGAGGTGCGCGCGATGGACGCGGCGGGCAACGTCGCTTCCGCTTCGGCCAGCATGCGCATCGAAGGCCTGCGGCCCGAAGACTTCTGACCCGCCTGCCGCAATCCGTCTTGGATGACGTGACTTAGTGCCCAATAAACAGGCACTACCTACGTCGCGGGAAGGTACACGCCTACAGGTCTGAAATTTAAAATTGAGGCCTTCCTGGTTACAGGACTCTCGCATTCAGGAATGGGCGGTCCGCCCTTCAGCGAACAGGTCTGCAGCCAGTCTCCCCGCACTCCAGAAGCATCGGCGTCCATCAGGGCGTATCGCCTTCGGCGACCTCGATGCGATGCAGGAGCGTGACCGGCAAAGGTGGTCACGGGCGGGGTCTGCCCGCTTTGGCGCAATTCGGAAGCATCGAATCGCCCGAAGCGACACCCCTTTGATCATTGCCGGGCTCCCCTGAGCAAGGGGAAGAATCGATGCGATTCATTCATTCGCTGCTGGCGCTTGCGCGCCGGCTGGGCGCAGCCATGCCTTTTGCTTTTGCGATGCTGCTGCCGCTGAGTACCACCACCTGGGCCGCCATGGACGAAGTCGGCCGTGCGACGCCGAGCGTCCACCGCCTGAAGTTCTTCGTCGATCCGCAGCTGGTGGCCGACATCGGCGTGCCCGAGGCGGGCCGCCGGCTCGCGCAGTACGTGGCCGACGTCAACACCGTCTTCACGCGCGAGACCGTGCGCAGCTTCGTCTTCGATCCGGCCAAGGACCTGCAGGTCGCCGCGCCCGGATCGGCACCGCAATGCGGCTTCCAGGGCGTGGCCGAGCGAGAGATCGTGCTGTGCGTGTCGAAGTCGCAGCGCGGCTACAGCCACGGGGGCCTGACCACGAGCACAACCTTCCCGCCCAAGGGCGTGACGTGGAACCTCAACTGGATCGCCATCCACGATCCGCTGCGCCTGTCGCGCGCGGTGACGCCAGCCGCCCCCGAATCCACCGAGAAGGACTACCTCGGCCGCCAGCTCAAGACGCTGCTGCACGAACTGGAGCATGTGTTCGGCGCCGGCTCGGGCGAGTACTACAGCGCCATCTCCGTGGCCGACACCACCGACGTGGCGCCCAAGGCCGACCTCGATCTCTCCCGGCCGACCGACCGCTACTGGTGGCAGCGCCAGCAATGGCGCCTCGACCCGCTGCTGGGCAACGTGTTCGAGGAACGCTTCGACCCGAACGGCAACCGCGTGGCGATGCTGGAGATGATCCGCTTCACCGACGGCACCAAGGCCAACGTCAACACCGACTGGAGCGACTGGCCCAGGCTCGGCACCTCGAAGTACATGGCGGCCACCACGTCCACCCAGGTGCGCGTCACCGAGCGCGAAAGCGGCGCCGCGCTCGCCGGCGCACAGGTGTGGGTGTGGCGCGATCCGGGCGCGCAGAAACCGCTGGAGCCGATCGCGCAGGGCGTGGCCGACGCCAACGGCCGCTTCGTCTTCGACTGGCGCTGCGGCTTCAGCTGCTTCGCGCTCGGCAAGACCAACCTGCTCGTGAAGGCGCAGGCGCCGGGCCGCTCGCCGGGTGCGACCTGGTTCACCATCTTCGATGCCTTCGAGCAGAAGGCGGTGCAGGGCCGCGCGGCCTTCGCCATCGACCTGCCGCTGGGCATTCCCGACGCCTACAAGCCGACCGTATCTCTCGCAGCCCCTGCCATGGCCACGGTGGGCCAGCCCACGACCATCGCGCCCGTCGCGGTCGACAACGTGGGCGTCGCGGGCATCAAGGTGATGGGCGCCAACAGCCTGCCGATCTGCACCTTCACGGCGCCGCCCTACACGTGCACGTGGACGCCGACGACGGCGGGCACGCAGACGATCCGCGTGATCGCGATCGACGCGGCGGGCAACTCCGCGACCGCGTTCGCCAACGTGATCGTCAACGCGTCCTCGGACACCGTGGCGCCCACGGTTGCGCTGGCAGCGGTGCCGCCCGCCACCGCCGGCATGGCGACTCGGCTCGCCGCCACCGCCTCCGACAACGTGGCAGTGGCGGAGCTGAAGTTCATCGTCGACGGCAGCACCGCATGCCTGCTGCGCGCCGCCCCCTACGTCTGCGCATGGACGCCCAGGAAGGCCGGCGCCGCGAACATCGAAGTGCGCGCGACCGATGCGGCGGGCAACACCGCCAGCGCCTCGGCCACTGTGAGCATCGACGGCCCGCGGGCCGAAGACCTGTAGGGCGCCCGACCTCAGGGCCTGTTGGTGAAGCTCGCGTTGCCCAGCCCCGTGCCGATGGTCAGCACGCCCCAGTGCCGCACGTCGCGCATGAAGGGCAGCTCGCTCAGGCCCTGCACCACCGCGTCGTTGTGCATCAGCACCAGCGTCGGGCCGGAGCCCATCATCGGCATGCGGCGCCACAGCTGGCTGGGCAGATGGAAGGCGTGGCCTTCCCAGTCGCCGGGCAGGTTCTGCGCGCCGCGCGCGATGGAGCCGTCGGGCCGTATCAGGCCCGGGCAGCCGATGCCGACGAAAGGCGCGAGCCGGATCTTCTTGCGCTCGCTGTAGCGCACCATGTCCTCGAGCATGCCAGCGATGTGGTCGACCATGCCGCCGCGGTTGGGGCCTTCGTCCGCATGACGCCACTTCTCGCGCCGCACCACCTTCGCGAGCGAGAAGTCGGGCGCCCTGCGGTGACGCGTCTTCACGATGCCGCAGCGCACGTTGGTGCCGCCGATGTCCACCGCGAGGATCGCGTCGTGCCCCTTCAGCATGGCGGGCGGCACGAGGTGCACCCAGCCGATCAGGCCGCCATCGTCCACGTCGTGCGAGAGGCGGGCGATCTGCACGTGCAGGCCCAGTTCCTCGAGGATGGCTCCGGCCTGCAGGATGGCGCGCTCGCCGACGTCGCTTTCGGGAAAGCCACCGCCGACCACGATGCGCTGCACCTTCTTCCACGAGGGCTGGCGCATGAAGCGCTGGATCACGAAGGCCAGCTCCTGCGCGAATTCCTCGATGGCCACATGCATCAGGTCGGTGGCTTCGGACGCCTTCTTCTCCTGCAACGCGCGGTCGAGTTCCTTCTTGGCGAGATCGCGCGAATGCGAGAGGCCCAGCGGGTCCTTGCCCTTCCTGCGGCGGCGCTTGCGCCAGCGTTCGAGCAGTTCGCGAAAGGCGGTCTGGCTGGCCTGGTCGCCGACGAAGCCGTCCTTGTCGCGCAGCTGCAGGCTGTAGCCGTCCACCTGCAGGCCGGGCAGTTCGCGCAGGCCGTGGACGTCGGGGCCGGGGAGGTCGACTTCTTTCGTGGACTTGGTCTTCTTCATTGCCCCGACTGTGGGGCCGACCGGCCGGCCGTCGCATCGGCTCCGCGCACCACGGCGTGTAGGAGATTGGCGGGTACGCCGAACGGGGCGATGTCTATACACTGGCCCGGATGCACCAGCCCCGCAGCTTCCTGCGCGCCGCCCTGCTCTTCGCCCTCGCCTGGCTTGCCGTCTGCGGCATCGCGCGGGCGGCGGACGAGACGCTGCGCGTCGGCTCCAAGCGCTTCACCGAGTCGTACATCCTGGCCGAGCTGCTGGCGCAGACGGCAGCGCCGCACACCGCATCGCCGCCCGTCGTGCGGCAGGGGCTGGGCAACACGGCCATCGTCTACGAAGCGCTGCGCTCCGGGGCCATCGACCTGTATGCCGAATACACCGGCACCATCGCGCTCGAAATCCTCAAGGGCGCGCCGGCGGACACGCGCGAGGCGATGAACGCCGCACTCGCGCCGATGGGCCTGGGCGTTGCGATTCCGCTCGGTTTCAACGACGGCTACGCGCTCGCGGTGCGCGCGGCCGACGCCGATCGGCTGGGCCTGCGAACGCTGAGCGACCTTGCGAAGCACCCCGAGCTGAAGTTCGGCCTGTCGAACGAGTTCATCGGCCGCGCCGACGGCTGGAAGGGGCTGGCCGGGCGCTACGGCTTCACGCAGACGCCCACCGGCCTCGACCACGGGCTGGCCTACGACGCGGTGGCCGCGAAGCAGATCGACGTGATCGACATCTACACCACCGACGCCAAGATCGACCACCTCGGCCTGCGCGTGCTGGAAGACGACAGGAAATACTTTCCGCGCTACGACGCGGTGGTGCTCTACAAGCTCGACCTGCCCACGCGGCTGCCCAAGGCCTGGGCCGCGCTGAAGACGCTCGAAGGCAAGGTCGACGAGCACGCGATGATCGCGATGAATGCGCGAGCTGAGCTGCAGGGCGCGCCCTTCGACGCGATCGCGCGCGACTTCATTGCGAGCACAGGCAAGGGTGCAAGTGCGCAACCGCAGGAAGCACGCCGCGGCTTCATGGCGAAGCTGTTCGGGCCCGACCTGTGGAAGCTCGCGCGCCAGCACCTGCTGCTGGTGGCGCTGTCGGTGGGCATCGCCATTCTCGTCGGCGTGCCGATTGCGATCCTCGTGTTCCCGCATGTGCGGCTGCGCGCCGTGGTGCTGGGCTTCGCGAGCCTGCTGCAGACCGTGCCATCGCTGGCGCTGCTGGCCGTGCTGATCTCGATGCTCGGCGCCATCGGCGCATTGCCAGCACTGATCGCGCTCACGCTCTACTCGCTGCTGCCGATCATGCGCAACACGGTGACGGGGCTGGCCGAAGTGCCCAACGGCCTGCGGCTGGCAGGCACCGCGCTGGGCATGACTCCTCCGCAGAGCCTTCAGCTGGTGCTGCTGCCGCTGGCGCTGCCAACGCTGCTGGCGGGCGTGCGCACAGCCACAGCGATTGCGATCGGCACGGCGACCATCGCGGCTTTCATCGGCGCGGGCGGATTCGGCGAGCGCATCGTGACGGGGCTGGCGCTCAACGACCGCGAGCTGCTGGTGGCTGGGGCATTGCCGGCGGCTGCAATGGCGCTGCTGAGCGAAGGCGTGTTCGAGCTCATCGAATACATCATGCGAAGACGCCGTCGCGCGCCGCCGTCTTCGCTTCCGCCCGCCTGAAGACCGATCAGGCCAGCGTGTACGCCGTCTTCACCGTCGTGAAGAATTCCTGCGCGTAGTGCCCCTGCTCGCGCGGGCCGTAGCTGCTGCCCTTGCGGCCGCCGAAGGGCACGTGGTAGTCCACGCCCGCCGTCGGCAGGTTGACCATCACCATGCCGGCCTGGCTGTGGCGCTTGAAGTGGGTGGCGTACTTCAGCGAGGTGGTGGCGATGCCGGCCGAGAGGCCGAACTCGGTGTCGTTCGCCGTGGCCAGCGCTTCTTCGTAGTTCTTCACGCGGATCACGCTCGCCACCGGGCCGAAGATCTCTTCCTTGTTGATGCGCATGGCCGCGGCCGATTCGCTGAAGAGGGCCGGCGACATGTAGTAGCCGTCGGTCTCCAGTTTCAGCAGCTCACCGCCCGCGGCCAGAGTGGCGCCCTCTCCCTTGCCGATGGCGACGTATTCCATGTCCTGGTCGAGCTGCGACTTCGACGAGACCGGGCCCATGTCTGTGCCCTGCGCCAGCGCGTCGCCCACCTTGATCTTCGCCATGCGCTCCTTCATGGCGGCAATGAACTTCGGATAGATGCCTTCGGTGACGATGAGCCGGCTCGACGCGGTGCAGCGCTGGCCGGTCGAGTAGAAAGCGCTCTGCACGCTGAGCTCCACGGCCTGCGCGAGGTCGGCGTCGTCGAGCACCACCTGCGGGTTCTTGCCGCCCATTTCGAGCTGCACCTTCTTGTGGTTGGTGACGCACTGGACCGCGATGTTGCGGCCCACGCCCACCGAGCCGGTGAAGCTGATCGCATGGATGCCGGGGTGGTTGACCAGCGCATTGCCGATCACGCTGCCGCGCCCCATCACGAGATTGAACACGCCCGCCGGAATGCCCGAGCGGCTGATGATCTCGCTCAGCGCCCAGGCACTGCCCGGCACGAGGTCGGCGGGCTTGAGCACCACGCAGTTGCCGAAGGCCAGCGCGGGCGCGATCTTCCAGGCTGGAATGGCAATCGGGAAGTTCCACGGCGTGATGAGCCCAACCACGCCGACCGGCTCGCGCGTGATCTCCACGCCGATGTTGGGACGCACCGAAGGCAGCAACTCGCCCGCAAGGCGCAGGCACTCGCCCGCGAAGAACTTGAAGATGTAGCCAGCGCGCGCGGCCTCGCCGATACCTTCGGCCTTGGTCTTGCCCTCTTCGCGCGCCAGCAGCGTGCCCAGCTCTTCCTTGCGCGCGAGGATCTCGTTGCCGATCTTGTCGAGCGCGTCGGAGCGTGCCTGCACGCTGCCCGTGGCCCAGGCCGGGAATGCCGCCGTGGCAGCCGCCACCGCCGCGTCGACGTGCGAGGCATCGCCCTGCGTGTACTGGCCGATCACGTCCGACAGGTTGCTCGGATTGACGTTCGGGCTGTAGCCCGCGCCGGCACGCCATTCGCCGCCGATGAGGTTGTCGAAGTTCTGCATGTTGGGTTCCTTCTCGATACTGTTCAAAAAGCGCCAGTCATTATGGGAATACCGCGGAACCGGCTTTGCCGGGCCGCAGGTATTGCCCCCGGCGAGGGGGTTGGCGGCCACACGAAGTGGGCAAGCCTGGGGGAGAGTCTTTACCTGACCGTGCAGGGCTTCTTGTTGTCGAAGGTCCATCCCGGAATCAGGTACTGCATGGCCTGCGCGTCGTTGCGCGCGCCGAGACCGTGCTTCAGGTACAGCTGGTGCGCCTTCTCGACCGCATCCATGTCGAGCTCCACGCCCAGGCCACCGCGCGTGGGCACCTTCACGAAGCCGTCTTCGATCTTCAGCGGCGCCTTCGTCAGATGCTGGCCGTCCTGCCAGATCCAGTGCGTGTCGATGGCAGTCACCTTGCCCGGCGCGGCCGCCGCCACGTGCGTGAACATCGCGAGCGACACGTCGAAGTGGTTGTTCGAATGCGAGCCCCAGGTCAGGCCCCAGGCCTGGCACAGCTGCGCCACGCGCACCGAGCCCTGCATGGTCCAGAAATGCGGATCGGCCAACGGGATGTCGACAGATTGCAGCGAGAGGCTGTGCACCATCTCGCGCCAGTCGGTGGCCACCATGTTGGTCGCGGTGGGCAGGCCGGTGGCGCGGCGGAACTCGGCCATCACTTCCCGGCCGGAGAACACGCCCTCGGCGCCGCACGGGTCTTCGGCATAGGCCATCACGCCGTGCAGGTCGCGGCACAGGCGGATCGCGTCCTGCAGCAGCCAGCCGCCGTTGGGGTCAAGCGTGACGCGGGCCTTCGGAAAGCGCTCGTGCAGCGCACGGATGGCTTCGACTTCTTCCTCGCCGCGCAGCACACCGCCCTTGAGCTTGAAGTCGGTGAAGCCGTAGCGCGCGTGCGTGGCCTCGGCCAGACGCACGATGGCCTCGGGTGTCATGGCCTCCTCGTGGCGCAGGCGGAACCAGTCGTTGTCGGCGTTGGGGTCGCTTTCGTACGGCAGGTCGGTCTTCTTGCGGTCGCCGACATAGAAGAGGTAGCCGAGCATCTGCACCGCGTCGCGCTGCTGGCCTTCGCCGAGCAGGGCCGCCACGGGCACTTCGAGGAACTGGCCCAGCAGGTCGAGCAGCGCGGCTTCGACGGCCGTAACCGCATGGATGGTCACGCGCAGGTCGAAGGTCTGCAGGCCGCGCCCACCGCTGTCGCGGCCGGCGAAGGCGCTGCGCATGCTGTTGAGCACCGCGTTGTGGCGGCCGATGGGCTGGCCGACGATGAGGTCGCGCGCGTCTTCCAGCGTCTGGCGGATCTTCTCGCCGCCTGGCACTTCGCCCACGCCGGTGCGGCCGGCGCTGTCGGTCAGGATCAGCAGGTTGCGCGTGAAGAACGGGCCGTGCGCGCCGCTGAGGTTCATCAGCATGCTGTCGTGGCCCGCGACGGGGACCACGCGCATGCCGGTGACGACGGGGGCGCCGGGGACGGGAGAAGCGGAATCTGAATTTGTCATTTCGAATCAATCCAAAGCCGAGCCGGTCTTTTCGGGGAACACCGCGGAACCGGCTTCGCCGGGCCGCAGGTGTTGCCCCCGGCGAGGGGGTAGGCGAAGCGACACGAAGTGCGCGAAGCCTGGGGGAGTGCCATTAATCTGCGGTGATGTGGCGGGTGTCGATCAATGTCTTCCAACGCGTCCATTCGCGCAACTGGAAGGCGGTGAATTCTTCGGGGGTGCTGGCGACGATTTCCAGGCCCTGGTCGAGCATGCGTTTCTTCGTCTCGGGGTCCTGCATCGCTGCAATGACCGCGTCGCTCAGCTTCTTCTTCACGGCGGGCGGCAGTCCCTTCGGCGCAGCCATGCCTTGCCACGAATAAACCTCGGCGCCTTTCACCCCGGCCTCGGCGAGCGTGGGCACGTCGGGCAGCACGGGCGAACGCTTGTCGCCTGTGACTGCGATGGCGCGCAGCTTGCCAGCGCGAATGTGCGGCAGCACGGCATTCACGTTCTGGAACGAGAAGTCGACCTGGTTGCCCAGCAGGTCGTTGACCGCCGGTGCGCCGCCCTTGTAAGGCACATGCACGCCTTCGGTCTTGGTCTGCTGCCAGAAGAGCTCGGCCGAGAGATGGTCGGACGAGCCGTTGCCCGAACTCGCGAACGAGACCTTGCCCGGTGTCTTGCGCAGCAATGTCAGCACATCGGCCACCGTGTGCTCGGGCCGCGCGACGTTCGCGACGAGCACGTTGGGCGCCTGCACCGGCACGCTGATGTAGTCGAAGTCTTTCGTCGCGTCGTAGGGCACGCTCTTCTGCAGGTGCGGCGTGACGACGAAGGCGCCGAGCGAGGACACGAGCAGCGTGTAGCCGTCGGGCGCCGCGCGCTTGACCTGACCCGTGCCGATGGTGCCGGTGGCGCCAGGACGGTTGTCGACGACGAAGCTGCCGCCGAGCTTGGTCTGCAGCTGCAATGCGATGGCACGCGCGACCATGTCGGTGGAGCCGCCGGCCGGGAACGGCACGATGATCGTCACCGGCCTCTGCTGCGGCCATGCGTCGCCCTGTGCGGTGGCATGCAGGGGCAGCAGCGCGGTCGAAGCGGCCGCGAGGGCCGCCGCAAGAAGTGCTCTCCTATTCATTCGCGCTAGATCCTCACGGCCTGGCGCGCGAGCAGCTTCCAGCTGCCGCCCTGCTTCTGCCACACGCCGAGGATCTTCAGCGCCACCTTGCCGGGCTTGCCCGAGTCGTTGGTGTCGGCAGTGAGCGTGTGGCGCACGATGGCGGTGCTGCCGTCGACCACCTTCACGGTCTGGTCGGTGATGGCGATGGTCACGAAGTCGGATTTGCCGTCGAGCAGGTCGGCGATGAAGCTGGCCTTGGTGTCGACCTTGCCGCCCGAGTGGCCGTAGCTGAGGTCGTCGGACACCAGCCCACCGAGCGCTGCTGGGGTGGGGTCGATCATCGCGATGCGAAGGCGCTCGGCGGCGGCGGCAACCTCGGGCGCGGCCGATGCGGCATTGCCGGCAGGCATCACCGAGCAGGCCGAGAACAGGGCGGCCGAAGCAGCGACCAGGAAGAGCTTCTTGAGGAACATGGCGTCTTGTCTCCGTTGTTGTTGGTGGTGTTCGGACGCGATGGACTTACTGCGGGCCGAGCGCGTCGATCAGCGCCTTGAGCTGCTCCATCTCGGCAGGCTTCAGGTCGGTGAGCGGCGCGCGCACGGGGCCTGCGTCGTGGCCGACGATCTTTGCGCCGGCCTTCACGATGCTCACTGCGTAGCCCGGCACGCGGTTGCGCAGCTCGAGATACGGCATGAAGAAGTTCTTCAGCAGGCGGTGCTGCGTCGGCAGGTCGTCGGCGGCGACGGCCTTGTAGAAGTCCATGGCGGTCTTCGGAATGAAGTTGAAGACGGCCGACGAATACACGGGCGTGCCCATCGCCTTGTAGGCAGCGGCGTAGACCTCCGCCGTGGGCAGGCCGCCCAGGTAGGCGAAGCGGTCGCCCATCTTCTGGTAGATGGCGACCATGGCCTCGATGTCGCCCACGCCGTCCTTGAAGCCGACGAGGTTGGGGTTGCGCTCGGCCAGCGCGGCCAGCGTGTCGGGCTTCAGGCGGCTGGTGGCGCGGTTGTAGACGATCACGCCGAACTTCACGCTCTTGCACACGGCATCGACGTGCGCTGCAAGGCCTTCCTGGCCGGCTTCGGTGAGGTAGTGCGGCAGCAGCAGGATGCCGTGCGCGCCGGCCTTCTCGGCGGCTTGCGCGCACTGGATGGCGAAGCGCGTGGGGCCGCCGGCGCCAGCGATGATCGGCACCACGCCGCGGCAGGTGTCGACCGCTGTCTTGATGATGCCGGGGTACTCGTCGCCGGTGAGCGAGAAGAACTCGCCGGTGCCGCCGGCCGCGAACAGCGCGCTCGCGCCGTAGGGAGCGAGCCATTCGAGGCGCTGCTCGTAGCCCTTCTTGTTGAAGTCGCCGTTGCTGTCGAAGTCGGTCAGCGGGAACGAGAGCAGGCCGGAGCCCATGATGGTCTTGAGTTCTTGGGGGTTCATCGGGAACGTCCAGTGATGTTTTGAAAAAAGAAAAAGAGGAATGAGGCAGCCGGTCAGTCGAGCCTGACGTTGGCTTCCTTGATGACTTGCGCCCAGCGCGCGCGCTCCTTGGCGAAGAACTGGTCCTGCTCCGGCGCAGTCATGGTCACGACCTCGGCGCCCTGCCCCGCAAGGCGGGCGCGGATGTCGGGCGTGCGGATGATGCGGACCAGCTCGCGGTTGAGCCGCGCGATCACCGCGTCGGGCACGCCGCGCGCCGCGACAACGCCCTGCCAGGTGCCCGACTCGTAGCCGGGCGCGCCCTGCTCCGCGATGGTCGGCACGCTGCCGATCAGGGGCATGCGCGTGGCCTTGGAAACCGCGATCAGCTTGAGCTTGCCGGCCTGCACCTGCGGATAGGTGGCGAGCATGCCGTTCATCAGCACCTGCGTCTGGCCCGACACGGTGTCGAGCACGGCCTGAACGCCGCCCTTGTACGGCACGTATTCCCACTTGGCACCGACGCGGCGCTGCAGTTCGATGCCCGCGAGGTGCGCGGTGCTGCCGCTGGCGGTGACGGCAAAGTTGAGATCGCTTTTCTTCGAGAGCTCGACCAGCTCCTTCAGCGTGCTCGCCTGCACCGAGGGATGCACCACCAGCAGGTGCGGCGAATAGGCCAGCATGGCCACGCTGCGCAGGTCCTTCGACGGATCGAAAGGCAGCTTGGGGTACAGCGACGGGCTGATGGCCAGCGCGCCGAGGTCGCACAGCATCAGCGAGTAGCCGTCGGCCGGCGCCTTGGCCAGCAGGTCGGCGCCTAGGTTGCCGTTGGCGCCCGCGCGGTTGTCGATGATCACCGACTGGCCGAGCGCCTCGGACAGCGGCTGGCTGATGGCGCGCGCAATGATGTCGGACGAACCGCCCGGTGGGTACGGAACGATGATGCGGATCGGCTTCGAGGGCCAGTTGCCGGTGCCGCCCTGCGTGCCCTGGGCGAAGGCGCGCACAGGCAGGCTGGCGGCCAGCGTCGTGGCCAGAGCGGCCCCCAGCGCGCCGCGTCGGTTGATGATCATGCTTGCTGCCTCCTGTTGTTCGATGGTCGTCACAACTCGCGCGGCCTGGCGCACAAGTTATCAGTCATCGTACAACTAGAAAAACAACTTGTCCAGCATGAGGGACAAGAAAAACTCAGGGAGAAGAGGCGCCGCCAGCCGAAGGCGCGGCCGCATCAGCGCCCGTAGAGGCATCGGCCTTCGCCTTCTGCTGCGCGGCCTCCTGAGCCATGCGCAGCCGCTCGCGGCTGTTGGTCAGGTGGATGCGCATGGCGGCGCGCGCCGACTCGGGGTCGCGCCGCGCGATGGCCGCGTAGATCTCTTCGTGCTCGCGGTTGACGCGGCTCAGGTAAGGCGCCCCGCCCTCGTGCGTGCGGATGGCGCTGATGCGGGTTCGCGGAATGAGCGTGGTGCCCAGGTGCCGCATGATGTCCGCGAAATAGGGGTTGCCGGTCGACTCGGCGATCTGCAGGTGAAAGCGGAAGTCCGGCCCCACGGTGTCGCCCGCCACGACCACGTTGCGCTCGAAGTCGTCGAGCGCCTGGCGCATGGCGACAAGCTGCTCGTCGGTTCGGCGGCTCGCGGCGAGCCCGGCCGATTCAGTCTCCAGGCTGATGCGCAGCTCCAGCACGGCCAGCACGTCGACCGAGGCGGCGATCTCGCCAGGATCGAGGCGGAACACCCCGCCCGTGCGCGGCTGAAGCACGAAGGTGCCCACGCCGTGCAGCGTCTCGACCAGCCCGGCGGCCTGCAGCTTCGACAGCGCCTCGCGCACCACGGTGCGGCTCACGCCGTAGGCCTGCATGATGGCCGACTCGGTCGGCAGCTTGTCGCCCGGCCGCAGCGACTGGCTGCGGATCTTGTCGCCGAGGTCTTCCACCAGCCCGTGGGCAAGACCCCGCGCGCGCTGGCGCGGCCGCCCCACGAATGAAGAAGCGACGCCCGCGGAGGCACCGACGGAAGCCTCTTCCGCCGGTGCCTCCGCCAGCAAGGGATTACCCGCAGTCGACTGAACCATGGCCACGATGATAATCTCCAAACTAGTTGTACGACAACAGATAACTTATCACTCAACTCCCAGGAGCTGCAGGCGAATCCGCCGGCGGTTTTCCGGTCTTCACGACACCGACATGCAGCGCCCCTTCAACTTCGCTCCGTCGGCATCGTACCGGCCGCTTCAGGAAGTACGCCGTGGCGGCAGCCCCTCGAAAACCATGACTCCTGCGCGCAAGGACGGGCAACCATGACAGACAACAACAAGATGAACCGCCTCCTCCTGACCGGCGCGGCCGGCGGACTCGGCAAGGTGCTGCGCGAGCGGCTCAAGCCCTTCGCGAACGTGCTGCGCCTTTCGGACATCGCCTCGCTTTCGCCGGCCGCCGATGCGCACGAAGAAGTCGTGCCCTGCGATCTTTCCGACAAGGCCGCGGTGCATGCGCTGCTGGAAGGCTGCGACGCCATCGTCCACCTGGGCGGCGTGTCGGTCGAGCGGCCGTTCGAGGAAATCCTCGAGGCCAACATCAAGGGCATCTTCAACGTCTACGAGGCCGCGCGCCGCCACGGCGTGAAGCGCGTGGTGTTCGCCAGCTCCAACCACGTGATCGGCTTCTACAAGCAGAGCGAGCAAATCGACGCGCACGCCGCGCGCCGGCCAGACGGCTATTACGGCCTGTCGAAGTCCTTCGGCGAGGACATGGCCCAGTTCTACTTCGACCGCTGGGGCATCGAGACGGTGAGCATCCGCATAGGCTCCTCGTTCCCCGAGCCGGCCAACCGCCGGATGATGAGCACCTGGCTCAGCTACCGCGACCTGACTTCGCTGATCGAGAAGTCGCTGTTCACGCCCGACGTGAAGCACACGATCGTCTACGGCATGTCGAACAACCGCGACGTGTGGTGGGACAACAGCGCGGCCGCGCATCTGGGCTTCGTGCCGCAGGACAGTTCCGAAGTGTTCCGCGACAAGGTCGAGCAGCAGCCTCCCCTGGCCCCCACCGACCCGAACGCCATCTACCAGGGCGGCGCCTTCACCGCACAGGGCCCATTCGGCGACTCAGGCGATGCAAGCTGAACTCGTCCTCGACGCGCGCAACGGCACCGGCGAAAGCCCGGTGTGGCATGCCGCGCAGCAGGCGCTGTACTGGGTCGACATTCCGGCCCGCGCGCTGAACCGCTGGCACGCGAGCGAAGGCCACGCACAGTGGAAGGCCGACGAAATGATCGCCTGCATCGCACCGCGCGCCGACGCCCCCGGCGAGTGGATCGCCGGCATGGAAAGCGGCCTGTTCTCGCTGAAGCCGCAGGCCGACGGCACGCTCGCCGCCACCTCGCTCGCGCAGGTGGAACACGCTGCGCCCGCGATGCGCTTCAACGACGGCCGCTGCGACAGGCAGGGGCGCTTCTGGGCCGGCACCATGCTGCTCGACATGGCGGCAGGCGCGCGCGTCGGTCGCCTCTACAGCTACGGCAAGGGCTACAGCAAGGCAAGCCAGCGCCTCGATGACTTCATCGTGCCCAACGGCCTCGCCTTCAGCCCCGACGGCCGCACGATGTACCTCTCGGATTCGCATCCCACCGTGCAGGCCGTCTGGGCCTTCGACTACGACACGGAAACCGGCACGCCAGGCAACCGCCGCCTCTTCATCGACATGAAGCCCCTGCCCGGCCGCCCCGACGGCGCGGCCATGGACACCGACGGCTGCTACTGGATCTGCGGCAACGACGCCGGGCTGTTGCACCGCTTCACGCCCGAAGGCCGGCTCGACCGCTCGCTCGAAGTGCCGGTGAAGAAGCCCGCCATGTGCGCCTTCGGCGGCCCTTCGCTCGACACCCTGTTCGTCACCTCGATCCGCCCCGGCGGCATCGACCTGTCGGACCAGCCGCTGGCCGGCGGTGTGTTCGCGCTGCGGCCCGGCGCGCAAGGAGTTCCCGAACCGGCCTTCGGCACCTGACCCTTTTTCAACAACCACCAAGCAGAGGAAGAGACAAATGAAATTCGCCAAGAAGACACTGATCGCACTTTCCGCGTGCGCAGCAGCCGCGCTGACCACCATGGCTGCACACGCCACCGAGTTCCGTTCGGCCGACATCCACCCCGACGACTACCCCACCGTGACCGCCGTGAAGTTCATGAGCGAGCGCCTGAAGGCGCTGTCGGGCGGCAAGCACAGCATCAAGGTGTTCAACAACAGTTCGCTCGGCAGCGAGAAGGACACGATCGAGCAGACCAAGATCGGCGCGCTGCAGATGGTGCGCGTGAACATCGCGCCCATGAACAACATCTGCGCCGAGACGCAGGTGCCGACCATGCCCTTCCTGTTCCGCTCGGTCGAGCATCTGCACAAGGTGCTCGACGGCCCGATCGGCGAGGAGATCCTGAAGTCGTGCGAGAAGCAGGGCTTCATCGGCCTCGCCTACTACGACAGCGGCGCGCGCTCGATGTTCACGGCCAAGAAGCCGGTGCGCAATTTCGCCGACATGAAGGGCCTGAAGGTTCGCGTGCAGCAGTCCGACCTGTGGGTGTCGATGCTCGAGGCCATGGGCGCCAACGCCACGCCGATGCCCATGGGCGAGGTCTACACGGGTCTCAAGACCGGCCTGATCGACGCCGCCGAGAACAACTACCCCACGTACGAAAGCGCACGCGCCTTCGAAGTGGCCAAGTACTACAGCAAGACCGAGCACTCGATGGCTCCCGAGATGCTGCTGTTCTCCAAGCGCGCGTGGGACAAGCTCTCCGCCGAAGAGCAGGGCTGGATCCGCCAGGCCGCCAAGGAATCGGTGCCCTACATGCGCAAGCAGTGGGAAGAACGCGAAGTGAAGTCGCTGGCCACGGTGAAGGCCGGCGGCGCCGAGATCATCGAAGTCGACAAGGCTCCGTTCCAGGCGGCGATGAAGCCGGTGTACGACAAGTTCATCACCGACGCGAAGCTCAAGGATCTGGTCAAGCGCGTGCAAGAAACGAAATAAGGCTCGCCCCCAGGCTTGCTCACTTCGTGTAGCCGCCCCCCTACCGGGGCAACACCTGAGGGCCGGCAAAGCCGGTTCCTCGGTGTTTAGCGAAAGAGCGGCTTGCTTTTTGAACGGAAAGACATGTACACCAAACTTTGCCGCACCCTCGCGCGTGCATGCATGTGGTTGGGCATCCTGGGCCTCGTCGCGGTGATCTGCGCCGTGAGCTGGCAGGTGTTCGGCCGCTACGTGCTCAACAACACCCCTACCTGGGCCGAAAGCCTCGCGCTGCTGCTCGTGCTCTACGTCACCATGCTCGGCGTGGCCGTGGGCGTGCGCGACGCGGGCCACATCGGGCTCGAATCCTTCCTCGTCCTCGCGCCCGACTGGCTGCGGCTGAAGATGGAATACCTCATCCACGCACTGATCCTGCTGTTCGGCGTTGCCATGGCCTGGAACTGCGCCTCGCTCGCCGAATCGGTGTGGGACTACAGATTGCCCACGCTCTGGATCTCCGAAGGCTGGAAGTACGTGCCCGCCGCCGTGTCGGGCGTCCTCATCGTGATGTTCTCCATCGAACACATCATCGCTTTGGCCCAAGGCCGCGAAGTCGAACCTGCCTGGGCATGACGATGCACACCCCCAGGCTCCGCGCACTTCGTGTCGCTTCTCCCACCCCCTTGCAGGGGGCAATGCCTGCGGCCCGGCAAAGCCGGTTCCGCGGCATTCCCCGAACAGTCCATAGCGCCCCAGTCCGCGCCGAGGCGGCCGAAACATGACCATTCCTCTCCTCATTCTCTGCATCTCGTTCACGCTCTTCCTGCTGCTGGGCGTGCCGGTTGCCTTTTCCATCGGCCTGTCGGCCCTGGCCACGCTGCTCTATGAAGGCCTGCCGCTGGCGGTCGGCTTCCAGCAGATGACCTCCGGCATGGGCATCTTCTCGTTCCTCGCCATCCCGTTCTTCATCTTCGCCGGCGAGCTGATGCTCTACGGCGGCATCGCCGACCGCATCGTCAATCTGGCGCGCGACCTGGTGGGCCACGTGCGCGGCGGCCTCGGCATGTCGAACGTGGTGGCCTGCACGCTGTTCGGGGGCGTCTCGGGTTCGCCCGTGGCGGACGTCTCGGCCATGGGCGCCGTGATGATCCCGATGATGAAGAAGGAGGGCTACCACGCCGACTACGCAGTCAACGTGACGACCCACGCGGCATTGGTCGGTGCGCTGATGCCGACCAGCCACAACCTCATCATCTATTCGCTGGCCGCGGGCGGCAAGGTGTCGATCGCGGCGCTGATCCTGGCTGCCCTGCTGCCGGCGGCGGTGCTCACCGTCAGCAACCTCGTGGCCGCCTACCTGGTGGCGGTGAAGCGCGGCTACCCGGCCGGCACCTTCCCCGGCTGGGCCATCGTGGGGCGCTCGTTCGCAGCCGCGCTGCCGGGTCTGTTCGTGGTGCTGCTGATCCTGGGCGGCATCCTGTCGGGCATCTTCACCGCGACCGAATCGGCGGCAGTAGCGGTGCTCTACGCCCTGGGCCTCACGATCTTCGTGTACCGCACGCTGAAGTGGGAACACTTCATCAAGGCCGCCTCGAAGGCGGTGCGCACCACCGGCGTGATCCTGCTGCTGATCGGCATCTCCAGCACCTTCGGCTACCTCATCAGCCTGTACGGCGTGGCCGAGCTCACGGGCCAGATGCTGTCGCAGGTGACGAGCACGCCGTGGGTGATCTTCCTGCTCATCAACATCATCCTGTTCGTGCTGGGCACCTTCCTGGACATGGCGGCCACCATCCTGCTGTGCACGCCGATCTTCCTGCCCATCGCGCAGCAATACGGCATGACTTCGGTGCAGTTCGGCATCGTGATGCTCATCAACTGCGCGCTGGGCCTGAACACGCCGCCCGTGGGCACGACGCAGTTCGTCGGCTGCGCGATCGGCGGTGTGTCGGTGGGAACGGTGATGCGCACCATCTGGCCGTTCTACGGCGCGCTGATCTTCGCTCTGGCGGTGGTCACCTTCGTGCCGGCTTTCTCCACGTGGCTGCCCAGCATGTTCATGGTGGTGAAGTAAGCAAAGCAAGGAAGAACCCGCGATGACCGAGACCACCCGCCCACCGCTCTACATCCGCATCCATGCGGCGGACAACGTCGCCATCGTCGCGAACGATGGCGGCCTGAAGGCAGGCGCGGTGTTCGCCGACGGCCTCGCGCTGGTGGACAACGTTCCCCAGGGCCACAAGGTCGCGCTGGTCGACCTGGCCGAAGGCGACGCCATCCGCCGCTACGACGTGGTGATCGGCTACGCGCTGAAGGCACTGCCGCGCGGCAGCTGGGTGCACGAGCGCGTGATGCGCATGCCGACCGCGCCCGAGCTCGACGGCCTGCCCATCGCCACGGTCAAGCCCCCTGCCCTGCCGCCGCTGGAGGGCTACACCTTCGAGGGCTACCGCAACGCCGACGGTTCGGTGGGCACGCGCAACATCCTGGCGATCACGCAGACAGTGCAGTGCGTAGCGGGCGTCACCGAGTTCGCGGTGCAGCGCATCAAGGCCGAGCTGCTGCCGAAGTACCCGAACGTCGACGACGTGGTGGCGCTGGAGCACACCTACGGCTGCGGCGTGGCCATCGACGCGCCCGATGCCATCGTGCCGATCCGCACGCTGCGCAACATCAGCCTCAACCCGAACTTCGGCGGCGAGGTGATGGTGGTGAGCCTGGGCTGCGAGAAGCTGCAGCCCGAGCGGCTGCTGCCGCCGGGGAGCATTCCCATCGTCGACAAGCGCGGCGAGGCCGGGGGCGACGCCGAACT
Organism: Variovorax sp. 679; assembly: GCF_003952185.1. Lineage (GTDB taxonomy): Bacteria > Pseudomonadota > Gammaproteobacteria > Burkholderiales > Burkholderiaceae_C > Variovorax. The sequence continues at coordinate 146,940 of NZ_RXFS01000011.1, forward strand.
CGACGTGGTCTGCCTGCAGGACGACGCACACGTCGGCTTCATGTCGATGATCGATTCGGTCATGCGCCAGGCCGAGGAGCACCTTGCCCGCCTCAACGCCCGCAAGCGCGAGACCGTGCCCGCCAGCGAACTGGTGGTGGGCGTGCAGTGCGGCGGCAGCGATGCCTTCTCGGGCGTCACCGCCAACCCCGCCGTGGGCTTCTGCACCGACCTGCTGGTACGCGCGGGCGCCACCGTGATGTTCTCGGAAACCACCGAGGTGCGCGACGGAATCGACCAGCTCACCTCGCGCGCATCCACGCCCGAGGTGGCCGAGGCCATGATCCGCGAGATGGCCTGGTACGACGCCTACCTGAAGAAGGGCCTCGTCGACCGCAGCGCCAACACCACGCCGGGCAACAAGAAGGGCGGGCTGTCGAACATCGTCGAGAAGGCGATGGGCTCCATCGTCAAGTCGGGCTCGGCGCCCATCAGCGGCGTGCTCGCCCCCGGCGAGAAGGCGACGCAGAAGGGCCTGATCTACACCGCCACGCCGGCCAGCGACTTCATCTGCGGCACGCTGCAGCTGGCCGCCGGCATCAACCTGCATGTGTTCACCACCGGCCGCGGCACGCCCTACGGGCTGGCCGAGGTGCCGGTGATCAAGGTCGCCACGCGCAGCGACCTCGCGCGCCGCTGGCACGACCTGATGGACGTGAACGCGGGGCGCATCGCCGACGGCGAAGCCAGCATCGAGGACATCGGCTGGGAGATGTTCCGCCTGATGCTCGACGTGGCCAGCGGCCGCAGGAAGACCTGGGCCGAGCACTGGAAGCTGCACAACGCGCTCGTGCTCTTCAACCCCGCGCCCGTGACCTGAGGAGGCACGGCCGCGGCGCACACGCACGCTGGCACAGCGCTGATTTCTTTCGTCGACCAGCCTCTTCATCCAAGGAACCTCTCATGGAAGATCTCAGGGACAAGACCGCGCTCGTCACCGGCGCCAGCACCGGCATCGGCGCGGCGGTGGCCATCGCCTTCGCCGCGCGCGGCATGCGCGTGGCGGTGCACTACAACAGCTCCGCCGATGCAGCGAACCGGGTGGTCGACACCATCCGCGCGGCTGGCGGCACGGCCTTCGCGCTCAAGGCCGACGTGCGCGACACGGCCGCGATCCGCGACTGCGTGAAGCAGGCCGCTTCGCAGTTCGGCGACCGCATCGACGTGCTGGTGAACAACGCCGGCAGCCTTGTAAAGCGCGTGCCGATCGCCGAGTTCGACGACGCCCTGTTCGACGAGGTGATGCACATCAACGCACGCTCGGTGCTCGCGTTCTGCCGCGAGGTGGTTCCGCTGATGCGCAAGAGCGGCGGCGGCAACATCATCAACGTGACTTCGGTCGCGGCGCGCACCGGCGGCGGGCCGTCCGCCTACCTGTACGCGGGCTCCAAGGGCTTCGTGAGCACGGCGACACACGGGCTCGCGAAGGAGCTGGTGGGCGACCGCATCCGCGTGAACGCGGTGGCGCCGGGCGTCATCCAGACGCCTTTCCAGGACCGCTTCTCGACACCCGCGATGCTGGAGAACTTCCGCGCCAGCATTCCGATGGGCCGCATCGGCGAGCCCGAGGAATGCGTGGGCGCATTCCTGTACCTCGCCTCGGAACAGCTCTCGGGCTACGTCACCGGGCAGGTGATCGAGGTGAACGGCGGGCAGTACATGCCCTGAACCTCCAGCTGCCGAATACCTTTCCAGCAAACGCAAACCACAACGGAGACAAAGAAGATGACGATCCGATTCCTGCGCAAGCTCGCGGCCCTCACGGGCGCGGCCTGCATTGCCTTCGGCGCCGCGGCACCCGCCGCCCAGGCCGCCGGCAACGACTATCCCAACCACGTGGTGGAGCTGGTCGTGCCCTACCAGCCAGGCGGCGGAACCGATGCACTGGCGCGCGCCTTCGCCGACGCGAGCCGCAAGCACATGTCCGAGAGCATCGTGATCGTCAACCGCCCCGGCGCGGGCGGCGCCATCGGCTGGAACGAGGTGATCCACGCCAAGCCCGATGGCTACAAGCTCGCGGTGCTCACCGTCGAGCTGCTGACGCTGCCGCACCTGGGCCTGGCCAAGTTCAACTACGACGACTTCCAGCCCATCGCGCAGCTCAACGCAGACCCGGCCGCCATCACGGTAAAGGCCGACTCGCCCTACAACACCATCGAGGAATTCATCGCCGCGGCGAAGAAGAAGCCGGGCGAGATGGGCGTGGGCAACTCGGGCACGGGCTCGATCTGGCACCTGGCAGCCTCGGCGCTCGAGGACAAGACGGGCGCGAAGTTCAACCACATCCCCTTCCAGGGCGCGAACCCCGCCGTGCTGGCGCTGATGGGCGGCCACGTCGACGCGGTGGCCGTGAGCCCCGCCGAGGTCTCGACCTACGTGCAGGCCGGCAAGCTCAAGATGCTGATGGTGATGGCCGACAAGCGCCTGCCCGCCTTCGACAAGGTGCCCACCGCCAAGGAGCGCGGCATCGACATCTCGATCGGCACCTGGCGCGGCCTCGGCGCGCCGAAGAACACGCCGCCCGAAGTGATGGCCAGGCTGCGCGACATCGCCGCGAAGACCGCGAAGGAACCGCTGCTGCGCGAGGTGATGGACAAGCAGAACCTGGGCTACGTCTACACCGACGGTGCGACGTTCAAGGAAACGCTGGCGAAGGACAACGAGTACTTCAAGCAGCTCATCACCAAGCTGGGCATCAAGCCCTGAGCGAGCCGGCAGCCATGAAGAAGACGACCATCGCATCGCTGCTGTGGCTGGCCGCGGCCGTGCCCGCATCGGCCGCCACCTGGGTCTACGTGTCGAACGCCGACAGCCAGGAAATCTCGGTGCTCGAGCTCGACCGCAGCCAGGGCTCGCTCAAGCCGGTGCAGACGCTGAATGTCGGCGGCACGGTGATGCCGATGGTGGTGAGCCGCGACAAGCGCGTGCTGTACGCCGCGCTGCGTTCGCAGCCGTTTCGCGTGACCGCGCTGTCGATCGACGGCGCCACCGGAAAGCTGCAGAAGCTCGGCGAGGCGCCGCTGGCCGACAGCATGGCCAACATCGACCTCGATGCGAGCGGCAAGTGGCTTTTCGCGGCCTCGTACCAGGGCGGGAAGATCACGGTCAACGGCATCGGCAAGGACGGCACAGTGGGCGCCGTGCACCAGCTGATCCAGACGGCGCCCAACGCGCACGCCATTCATGCGGACGCAAGCAACCGCTTCGTGCTCGCCACCAGCCTGGGCGGCGACCACGTGTCGAGCTGGCGCTTCGATGCGGAGAAAGGACTGCTCTCGCCCAACGACCCGCCGCTGACCACCACCGCCGCGAAGTCGGGCCCGCGCCACTTCACCTGGGACAAGGCGCAGCGCCACGTCTACCTGCTCGACGAACTCGACGCCGCACTGCACGTGTTCGCGTGGGACGCCGCGCGCGGCACGCTCAAGCTCGAGCAGAGCACGACCACGCTGCCCGCCGGCTTCACCGGCAAGCCCTGGGCCGCCGACCTGCACCTGACGCCCGACGGGCGCTTTCTCTACGCATCGGAGCGCACGTCGAGCACGCTCTCCGCATTCAAGGTCGATGCCGCCACCGGGCAGCTGCAGCCGCTCGGCCAGACGCCGACCGAGAAGGGTCCGCGCGGCTTCGCCATCGACTCCACCGGTCGCTACCTGATCGCGGCTGGGCAGGAATCGAACGGCATTGCGCTCTACGCCATCGACACCGCCACCGGCGCGCTGGGCAAGCCCCAGCGCCTGGAGGTGGGCAAGAACCCGAACTGGATCGAGATCGTCGACATGCCCTGAGGGGCCCGCACCGCACCACGCACCACGCACCACATCAACAGGAGACTTCGCATGCAACGCCGCACCCTCATCCGCACCGCCCTCGCCTCTTCGCTCGCCGCCGGTCTTCCCGCCGCCTTCGCGCAGGGCGGTGGCAACTGGCCCACGGGCAAGCCCATCACGTATCTCGTGCCCTTCCCGGCGGGCGGCACCACCGACGTGCTGGGCCGGCTGATCGGGCAGAAGCTCGGCCCGGTGCTGGGCACCACTGTGATCATCGACAACAGGGGCGGCGCCGGCGGCAGCGTGGGCTCCGAGATCGGCGCGCGCGCCGCGCCCGACGGCTTCACGCTGGTGGGCGGCACGATCAGCTCGCACGCGATCAACATCAGCCTGTACCCGAAGCTCGGCTACGACCCGCAGAAGTCGTTCGCGCCGGTGACGCTGATCGGCACCAACCCGGTGGTGCTGGTGGTGAACCAGGCAAGCCCGTACAAGACGCTGAAGGACGTGATCGCGGCCAGCAAGGGCAAGGCGGGCGGCCTCTCGTCGGCCTCGGCCGGCACAGGTACCTCGCAGCACCTGGCGCTGGAACTGCTGGCCTACAAGTCGGGCGTGAAGTTCACGCACATTCCGTACAAGGGCAGCGGCCCGGCGATCCAGGACGTGATCGGCGGGCAGGTCGACATGATGTTCGACACCACCGTGGTGGCCGGCCCGCATATCCAGAGCGGCAAGCTGCGCGCGATCGCGGTCACCTCGTCGAAGCGGCTGGCCTCGATGCCCGACGTGCCGACGGTGGCCGAGTCGGGCGTGCCGGGGCTGCAGGACTTCGAGGTGGTGTCGTGGCAGGCGATCTTCGTGCCCGCGCACACGCCCGCGCCGGTGGTCGACCGGCTGCACACCGAGATCCGCAAGATCCTCGCTACGCCCGAGATGCAGGACAAGCTCAAGGGCTTCGGCATGGAGCCGGCCGACCTGAGCACCACGCAGATCGCGGCCTTCCAGAAGGCCGAGGTGGAGAAATGGGCGCAGGTGATCAAGGCGGCGGGAATCAAGCCGGACTGATCCGCCCAACCGGCGGAATGGGCGGAGCGGGCCGGGGAACCAAGGGAAGCTTCCTACGCCCCGGCGGAAAAGCCCTTTATAGAATGCCCCTCCGATCCGCTTTCCAGATCCTCCCCACGTGTCCGACCGCTCTGCCGTACTGCCCCAATACCTGTTCCCCAAGCAGGCCCTGACCAATTTCGCCGGCTGGGTCGCGGGCAAGGAACGAGGCGCCGTGACGACGTGGATCATCCGGCGCTTCGTAGCCAAGTACGGCGTGGACATGGGCGAGGCGCTCGAATCGGACATCAGCCACTACAAGAGCTTCAACCAGTTCTTCACGCGCGAGCTCAAGCCCGGCGCGCGCCCGCTCGCGCTGGCCGACCTGGTCTGCCCGGTGGACGGCGCGATCAGCCAGTTCGGCGCGATCCAGGGCGACCAGATCTTCCAAGCCAAGGGCCACAACTACACGACCACCGCGCTGGTCGGCGGCGACGCCGCGCTGGCCGCGAAGTTCGCGCACGGCAGCTTCGCCACGCTCTACCTGAGCCCCAAGGACTACCACCGCATCCACATGCCCTGCGACGGGCGGCTGGTGCGCATGATCCACGTGCCGGGCGACCTGTTCTCGGTGAACCCGACGACGGCGCGCGGCGTGCCCGGGCTCTTCGCGCGCAACGAGCGCGTGGTGTGCGTCTTCGAATCGGCGCGCGGCCCCTTCGTGCTGGTGCTGGTGGGCGCCACCATCGTCGGCAGCATGGCCACCGTGTGGCACGGCGTGGTCAATCCGCCGCGGGTGGGTGAACTGCGCGAGTGGCACTACGCCGACCAGCAGATTGACATCCGCAAGGGCGACGAGATGGGCCGTTTCTTGCTGGGCTCCACCGTCGTCATGCTGTTCCCGGCGCCCGCGCTGGCTTTCAATCCGGAGTGGTCGCCAGGCCGCGCAATCCGGTTGGGCGAAGCCATGGCCGATTACGCCAATTTGTGAGGCTTTGTCTCACAACCCGCATGTAGCTTGCCTTGACAGCTACAAAACTAGTAGCATCCTCATCGATTGCGATATAGTCGCCGGCCAACGAGACGGTTCATACCAACCACAAGAACGCGAGGCGTCGCCCTGCCCCACAGGTCGACGGCCCGCCCAGCTTCGAGGAGATGATGTCGATGAGTACCAAGGAAAACGCAGCCGTCAGCCAGTTGCTGGCCCTGCTCGAAGCCCGCTACGCACTGCGCGTGCTCTGGGCACTGCGCGACGGCCACGCGCAGACCTTCCGGCTCCTGCAGGACAGCGTGGGCGGCATCACTCCCAACACGCTCAACACCCGCATCAAGGAACTGCGCGAAGCCGGCATCGTCGGCCACGGCAGCGACGGCTACAGCCTCACGCTCAGCGGGCAGGATCTGCTCAAGCGCCTCTCCGACCTGCAGGCCTTTGCCGGCAAGTGGCAGCTCGGCCAGCTCAAGAAAGCCGCGGCGACGGCGCCTGCCGCACCCGCTGCGCCCCCTGCCGCGGCGTCGCCTGCCACCCCGGCCGCGCCCGTGACGACACCCGCCGCCGACGCCCCGGCGACACCCGCGCCACCCGCCGACGGCGCCAGCCACAGCTGACGGCCGGCAGGGCCGCCGGCCGGGCATCGGTAAACTCCGCGCCTTCGATCCACTGATCTCACATCGACGCAAGGAGCTTTTCCCATGCCCACCACTCCCTCCGGCCTGCAATACGAAGACACCGAAGTCGGCACCGGCGCCGAAGCCAAGGCCGGCCACCACGTGCACGTGCACTACACCGGCTGGCTCTACAACGACGGCGTGCAAGGCGCCAAGTTCGACTCCAGCCGCGACCGCAACGACCCCTTCGCGTTCTCGCTGGGCGCGGGCCAGGTCATCAAGGGCTGGGACGAAGGCGTGGCCGGCATGAAGATCGGCGGCAAGCGCACGCTGATCATTCCCGCATCGCTGGGCTACGGTGCCCGCGGCGCCGGCGGCGTGATCCCCCCGAACGCCACCCTGAAGTTCGACGTCGAGCTCCTGGACGCCCACTGAGCGTTCGGCCCGACGGCTCCAAGGCCCGTTTTCGGGCCTTTTTCATGCCTCCACGGTCATTTCGGCCGCATTTTTTCGCTTGAAATGCCCTGAGCCAGCCCCATGTGGCTGGCTGTTGTTTGTTTTCCGGCCCGTACCGGTTCCTTGAAAAATGTCTGACCCGCAACAATCCGCGAAGAATTCTCAAATGCTGCAAGGCGAGCCCAGCCCCGAAGAACTGGAGGCTGCGCAATTCGCCAATGAAGCCGAGGCGCTCGACGCCCTGGCGGTGGCCCAAGGCGAACTCGCCGCGCTGCAGACCAAGAACGCCGAGCTTGCCGATCAGTACCTGCGCGCCCAGGCCGATGTGCAGAACGCCCGCCGCCGCGCCGACGAGGAAGTCAGCAAGGCCCGCAAGTTCGCCGTCGAGGCCTTCGCCGAAAGCCTGCTGCCCGTGACCGACAGCCTGGAAGCCGGCCTGGCCATCAAGGACGCCACGCCCGAGCAGATCCGCGAAGGCGCCGAAGCCACGCTGCGCCAGCTCAAGAGCGCGCTCGAACGCAACAAGGTGATCGAAGTGGCTCCCGCCCCCGGCACGAAGTTCGACCCGCACCAGCACCAGGCCATCTCGATGGTGCCCGCCGACCAGGAACCCAACACCGTGGTGAGCGTGCTGCAGAAGGGCTACACCATCAACGACCGCGTGCTGCGCCCGGCGCTGGTCACGGTCAGCGCCCCGAAGTAATCCCCCGGATACACACGATTCCCACAGGAAATCCCCGCTTCATGCCTTGAATCGCGACGGGTTATCCACAAGTTCATAACAACATATTTTTCAGGCTTTCAGGAGTAAAGAACATGGCAAAGATCATCGGCATCGACCTCGGCACCACCAACTCGTGCGTGTCGATCATGGAAGGCAACACCACGCGTGTGATCGAGAACTCGGAAGGTGCCCGCACCACGCCGTCGATCGTCGCGTACCAGGAAGACGGTGAAGTGCTGGTCGGTGCCTCGGCCAAGCGCCAGGCAGTCACCAACCCCAAGAACACGCTGTACGCGATCAAGCGCCTGATCGGCCGCAAGTTCGAGGAGAAGGAAGTCCAGAAGGACATCGACCTGATGCCCTACACCATCACCAAGGCCGACAACGGCGACGCATGGGTCGAAGTGCGCGGCAAGAAGATGGCCCCGCAGCAGGTCAGCGCCGACATCCTGCGCAAGATGAAGAAGACCGCCGAAGACTACCTCGGCGAAACCGTCAACGAAGCCGTGATCACGGTGCCCGCCTACTTCAACGACGCCCAGCGCCAGGCCACCAAGGACGCCGGCCGCATCGCGGGCCTCGACGTCAAGCGCATCATCAACGAACCCACCGCCGCTGCCCTGGCCTTCGGCCTCGACAAGCAGGACAAGGCCGACCGCAAGATCGCCGTGTACGACCTCGGCGGCGGTACCTTCGACGTGTCGATCATCGAGATCGCGGACGTCGACGGCGAGAAGCAGTTCGAAGTGCTGTCGACCAACGGCGACACCTTCCTGGGCGGCGAAGACTTCGACCAGCGCATCATCGACTACATCATCGGCGAGTTCAAAAAGGAACAGGGCGTCGACCTGAGCAAGGACGTGCTGGCCCTGCAGCGCCTGAAGGAAGCCGCTGAAAAGGCCAAGATCGAGCTGTCGAACAGCGCGCAGACCGACATCAACCTGCCGTACATCACGGCCGATGCCACGGGTCCGAAGCACCTGAACATCAAGCTCACCCGCGCCAAGCTCGAAAGCCTGGTCGACGAGCTGATCGAGCGCACCATCGCTCCCTGCCGCCTGGCCATCAAGGATGCCGGCATCAGCGTGGGCGACATCAACGACGTGATCCTGGTCGGCGGCATGACCCGCATGCCCAAGGTGCAGGAAAAGGTGAAGGCCTTCTTCGGCAAGGAACCGCGCAAGGACGTGAACCCCGACGAAGCCGTTGCCGTCGGCGCCGCCATCCAGGGCCAGGTGCTCTCGGGCGACCGCAAGGACGTGCTGCTGCTCGACGTGACCCCGCTGTCGCTGGGCATCGAGACCATGGGCGGCGTGATGACCAAGATGATCGCCAAGAACACGACCATCCCGACGAAGTTCGCGCAGACCTTCTCGACCGCCGAAGACAACCAGCCGGCCGTGACCATCAAGGTGTTCCAGGGCGAACGCGAGATCGCCTCGGGCAACAAGCTGCTGGGCGAATTCAACCTCGAAGGCATTCCGCCGGCATCGCGCGGCACGCCGCAGATCGAGGTGAGCTTCGACATCGACGCCAACGGCATCCTGCACGTCGGCGCGAAGGACAAGGGCACCGGCAAGGAAAACAAGATCACCATCAAGGCGAACTCGGGCTTGAGCGAAGACGAGATCCAGAAGATGGTGAAGGACGCCGAGCTGAACGCGGCCGACGACAAGAAGAAGCTCGAGATCGTGCAGGCGCGCAACCAGGGCGAAGCCATGGTGCACAGCGTGAAGAAGTCGCTGGGCGAACATGGTGCAAGCCTCGAAGCCGCCGAGAAGGACGCGATCGAAGCCGCGATCAAGGACCTGGAAGAAGCCCTCAAGGGTGAAGACAAGGCCGCGATCGAGGAAAAGACCAACACGCTGATGACCGCAAGCCAGAAGCTCGGCGAGAAGATGTATGCCGAATCGCAGGCTGCCGCCGCCGGCGCATCTGCTGCAACCGGCGCGGGTGGCGCGGAAGCTGCTGCGCATGCACAGGCCGACGACAACGTGGTCGACGCCGAAGTGAAGGAAGTCAAGAAGGGCTGATCCTCAGTCCCCTGGACAAGGCTGGAACACCTGAAAAGGTGCTCCAGCCTTTCTCGCTTCAAGCTACCCGAGTTCCCGCTGCTTCCCTGATCTCCCGATCGACCTGCCATGGCCACCAAACGCGACTACTACGAAACCCTCGGCGTCCCCAAGAACGCGAGCGAGGAAGAAATCAAGAAGGCTTATCGCAAGCTCGCGATGAAGCACCACCCCGACCGCAACCACGGCGACACCTCGAAGGAGGCCGAGGCCAAGTTCAAGGAGGTGAAGGAAGCCTACGAAATGCTGTCCGACGGACAGAAGCGCGCGGCCTACGACCAGTACGGCCATGCCGGCGTCGACCCCAACATGCGCGGCGGCCCGGGCGCCGAAGGCTTCGGCGGCTTTGCGGAAGCCTTCGGCGACATCTTCGGCGACGTGTTCGGCGGCGGACGCGGACGCGCGGGCGGCGGCCGGCAGGTCTTCCGCGGCAGCGACCTCAGCTACGCGATGGAGATCACGCTCGAGGAAGCCGCGGAAGGCAAGACCACCGAGATCCGCATCCCCACCTGGGACGAGTGCGAAACCTGCCACGGCTCGGGCGCGAAGCCCGGCACCAAGCCCATCACCTGCACGACCTGCCACGGCGCCGGCGCGGTGCAGATGCGCCAGGGCTTCTTCAGCGTGCAGCAGACCTGCCCCACCTGCCACGGCAGCGGCAAGATCGTTCCCGAGCCCTGCACCTCGTGCCATGGCCAGGGCAAGATCAAGCGCAACAAGACGCTCGAAGTGAAGATCCGCGCGGGCATCGACGACGGCCAGCGCATGCGCGTGACGGGCAGCGGCGAGCCCGGCGTCAACGGCGGCCCGCCGGGCGACCTGTACATCGAGATCCGGCTCAAGAAGCACGACATCTTCGAGCGCGACGGCGACAACCTGCACTGCGTGGTGCCCGTGAGCGTGACCACCGCGGCCCTCGGGGGCGAGATCAACGTGCCCACGCTCAAGGGCGCTGCCGCCATCGACATCCCCGAAGGCACGCAGAGCGGCAAGCAGTTCCGCCTGCGCGGCAAGGGCATCAAGGGCGTGAACTCGAGCTATCCGGGCGACCTGTATTGCCACGTGCGCGTCGAGACGCCAGTGAAGCTCACCGAGTTCCAGCGCAAGCTGCTCAAGGAACTCGACGAGTCGCTGAAGAAGGGCGGCGAGAAGCACAGCCCCACCGACAAGGGCTGGTTCGACAAGGCGAAGGAATTCTTCAGCTGAGCGGGATCGGCGGGCACCAAAGACGTGCAGCAAGGGGAAGCCCAAGGGCCGAACACTTGTTCAGTCGGGCGCCGGCGCGATGCATGGCTCCTCTTCCCGCCTGAGGTGTAGCACCGGAGACTTCATTCGCGGTGGGCGCACCCACCTCCGACAAGGGCCGCACTGCGGCCTTTTGTCATTTCGGGATCATCATTCTGGTGCACACGGACCTCCAAGCCCCTCCGCAAGCACGCAGTCTGTGCATTCCGCACCATCGAGAGACATGCCGGCTCGCAAGCAGGCCAGTCACCCGCTCCAGTTCATGCAAGCCGCCCATCCAAAAGTGGCGCGAGGATTGCTTTTATATTTTTTTGGCTGAGCAATAAACCGAACGGCAGATGGCGCGTTATTGCAGCAGGAGACGTCTCTTTTTTGAGCCTCGAAGCTCAATAGGCGATTTTTTCCCGGAGAAAAGGCAAAAACGGACGATGGCCATTCGGCATAGATGTTTTCACCCGGAGAAAATCAAAAAAGCGAGCCTTTGAATTTACCTGAAATCCGGAAATTTGTTCCTTGTTTTTTGTGGAACTTTACTTGTCAGCATGGTTCTGAATTAACAAATGATTTGCCGGGTTCAATCTTTGCTTTATGCTGATTGTTAGCAGATTGTTGTAAGGGAGTTTTCCGCGGCATGCAGCCATGGGCAGGCACACCTTTTAATGTTGCGCAACGCCTTTGCTGCACGCCATCGGGCCAAAAGCCCATCGACCTGAAGGAGGCGTGACCATGGATGTGATCAGCAACTTTGCCGCCCGCTACGAGCGAACCCGCGAGGAAGTCATCTCGCTGCAGGATTACCTGGACATCTGCAAGCGCGATCCCATGGCCTACGCCACGGCCTCCGAGCGCATGCTCAAGGCCATCGGGGAGCCCCAGCTGGTCGACACCCGCAACGACCCCCGGCTTTCGCGCATCTTCGCGAACAAGGTCATCAAGATCTATCCGGCGTTCAAGGAGTTCTATGGCATGGAAGACGCCATAGAACAGGTGGTGTCCTATTTCCGCCACGCCGCGCAGGGGCTGGAAGAAAAGAAGCAAATCCTTTACCTGCTGGGTCCGGTGGGCGGCGGCAAGAGCTCGATCGCGGAGCGCCTGAAGCAGCTCATGGAGCACGTGCCCTTCTACGCCATCCAGGGCTCGCCGGTGAACGAATCCCCTCTCGGCCTCTTCGATACGATCGAGGACGGCGAGATCCTTGAAAAGGAATACGGCATCCCGAGCCGCTACCTGAACCGGATTCTCTCGCCCTGGGCCGTCAAGCGGCTCGAGGAGTACGGCGGCGACATCCGCCAGTTCAAGGTGGTCAAGCGCTACCCGTCGGTGCTACGGCAGATCGCTGTCGCCAAGACCGAGCCCGGCGACGAGAACAACCAGGACATCTCCTCGCTGGTCGGCAAGGTCGACATCCGCAAGCTCGAGACCTTCGCCCAGGACGACCCCGACGCCTACTCCTACTCCGGTGGCCTGTGCCTGGCCAACCAGGGGCTGCTGGAGTTCGTGGAAATGTTCAAGGCGCCCATCAAGGTGCTGCACCCGCTGCTGACGGCCACGCAGGAAAGCAACTTCAAGGGCACCGAGGGCTTCGGCGCCATCCCCTTCGACGGCATCGTGCTCGCGCACAGCAACGAGAGCGAGTGGAAGGCCTTCCGCAACAACAAGAACAACGAGGCTTTCCTCGACCGGATCTACATCGTCAAGGTGCCCTACTGCCTGCGCGCCTCGGAAGAAATCAAGATCTACGAGAAGCTGGTGCGCAACTCGTCGCTGGCCAAGGCGCCCTGCGCCCCCGGCACCCTGCGCATGATGGCCCAGCTCTCGGTGCTCACGCGCCTGAAGGAGCCCGAGAACTCCAGCACCTTCAGCAAGATGCAGGTGTACGACGGCGAGAACCTCAAGGACACCGACCCCAAGGCCAAGTCGATCCAGGAGTACCGCGATTACGCGGGCGTCGACGAAGGCATGAGCGGCGTCTCCACGCGCTTCGCCTTCAAGATCATCTCGAAGGTCTTCAACTTCGACAGCTCCGAGGTGGCCGCCAACCCGGTGCACCTGATGTACGTGCTTGAACAGCAGATCGAGCGCGAGCAGTTCCAGCCGGAGGTCGAGCAGAAGTACATCAGCTACATCAAGGAGCTGCTGGCGCCGCGCTATGCCGAGTTCATCGGCAAGGAGATCCAGACTGCGTACCTCGAGAGCTACAGCGAGTACGGCCAGAACATCTTCGACCGCTACGTCACCTACGCCGACTACTGGATCCAGGACCAGGAGTTCCGCGATGTCGACACCGGCGAAGTCTTCGACCGCGCCTCGCTCAACGCCGAACTCGAGAAGATCGAACGGCCCGCCGGCATCGGCAACCCGAAGGACTTCCGCAACGAGATCGTCAACTTCGTGCTGCGCGCACGCGCCGGCAACGCGGGGCGCAACCCGGCGTGGACCAGCTACGAGAAGCTGCGCTCGGTGATCGAGAAGAAGATGTTCTCCAACACCGAAGAGCTCCTGCCGGTGATCAGCTTCAACACCAAGAGCAGCGCCGACGAACAGAAGAAGCACGAGGACTTCGTGACCCGCATGGTCGAGAAGGGCTACACGTCCAAGCAGGTTCGCCTGCTTTGCGAGTGGTATCTGCGGGTGCGCAAGAGTTCATAGAAAAAGCGCCTTCCCGTTCGTTTTCTCTTTGCAAGGAGCGTTGACAACATCGTGGCCATCCTGCAGCAGATCATCGACCGCCGGCTATCGGGCAAGAACAAGTCCATTGGCAACCGTGAGCGCTTCCTCAGGCGCTACAAGGGGCAGATCCAGGAAGCGGTGAGGCGCGCCGTCAGCGGCCGCAACATCCGCGAACTGGAGCAAGGCGAAGATGTGACCCTGCCGCGCCACGACGTGTCCGAGCCCGTATTCGGCCACGCCCGAGGCGGCGACCGTGAATACGTGCACCCTGGCAACCAGGAGTACCTGAAGGGCGACCGCATCAAGCGCCCCGAAGGCGGCGGCAGCGGCGGCTCGGGCAGCGGAGAAGCCAGCGACAGCGGCGAAGGCGAGGACGACTTCGTCTTCCGCCTCACGCGCGAGGAATTCATGCGCGTCTTCTTCGACGACCTCGCGCTGCCGCACCTCATCCGCACGCAGATCGCCGACGTGCCCGAATGGAAGAGCCACCGCGCCGGCTTCACCAGCGACGGCTCGCCCAACAACCTGCACGTGGTGCGCTCGATGCGCGGCGCGCTGGCCCGTCGCATCGCGCTGGGCGGCGAACCGCGCAAGGAACTCAAGCGCCTGGAGGCGCACCTCGAAAGCCTGAAGCGGCATCCGCAGGCCGACCAGCCCTTCATCCAGAAGGAAATCCGCGAGACCGAAGAGCACATTGCCGAGCTGCGCCGCACCATGCGGCACGTGCCCTACATCGACCCCATCGACCTGCGCTACCGCAACCGCGTGAAGACGCCGGTGCCCAGCGCCAAGGCCGTGATGTTCTGCCTGATGGACGTTTCGGGCTCCATGGACGAGGCGCGCAAGGACATGGCCAAGCGCTTCTTCATGCTGCTGTACATGTTCCTCACGCGGCACTACGAGAAGATCGACCTCGTCTTCCTGCGGCACCATACGCAGGCGCAGGAGGTGACGGAAGAAGAGTTCTTCCATGCCACCGAGACCGGCGGCACCGTGGTGTCGAGCGCGCTGGTGCTGATGGACGAGATCATCAAGGCCCGCTACCCCAGCGGGGAGTGGAACGTGTACGGCGCGCAGGCCAGCGACGGTGACAACTGGCACCAGGACAGCGGCCGCTGCCGCGAGCTGCTGGTCGACAACATCCTGCCGGTGGTGCGCTACTACGCCTACGTGCAGGTTGCCGAGACCGAGCAGAACCTGTGGCAGGAATACCAGCAGCTCGAAGGCGTCGAGCCCAACTTCGCCATGCGCAAGGTGTCCGACGCTCAAGACATCTATCCGGTTTTCCGCGACCTGTTCAAGAAGGAGGGGGTCACGTCATGAACACCGTCATTTCCGCTCCTCCGCCCGCCGCCAGCCTGCCCCGGCTGGAGCGCCTGCCCAGCCCGTCCGACTGGACCTTCGAGCTCATCGAGACGTACCACACCGAGATAGCGAAGACCGCCAGGGGCTACGGTCTCGACGTGTACGCGAACCAGCTCGAAGTCATCACGGCCGAGCAGATGATGGACGCCTACGCCAGCGTGGGCATGCCCATGATCTACCGCCACTGGTCGTACGGCAAACAGTTCATCTCGACCGAGAAGAACTACAAGCGCGGCCACATGGGGCTGGCGTACGAGATCGTCATCAACTCCGATCCGTGCATCGCCTACCTGATGGAAGAGAACACCATGGCCATGCAGGCCCTGGTGATCGCGCATGCGGCCTACGGCCACAACAGCTTCTTCAAGGGCAACTACCTGTTCCGGATGTGGACCGACGCCTCGTCCATCATCGACTACCTCGTGTACGCGCGGCACTACATCGCCGAATGCGAGGAGCGCCACGGCCTCGACGCGGTGGAAGAACTGCTCGACTCCTGCCACGCGCTGATGAACTATGGCGTCGACCGCTATCGCCGCCCGCAGAAGCGTTCGCTGGCGCAGGAAAGCGCGCAGCGCGCCGAGCGCGAGCGCCACATGCAGCAGCAGGTGAACGACCTATGGCGCACTCTGCCGCGCAAGAGCGAGCAGGCAGCCGAAGCCGATGCGTCGAAGCGATTTCCGGCCGAGCCCCAGGAGAACCTGCTCTACTTCATCGAGAAGAACGCCGCGCTGCTCGAGCCGTGGCAGCGCGAGGTGGTGCGCATCGTGCGCAAGATCGCGCAGTACTTCTACCCGCAGCGCCAGACCCAGGTCATGAACGAAGGCTGGGCCACCTTCTGGCACTACACGCTGCTCAACACCATGTACGACCGCGGCCAGCTGGCCGACGGCTTCATGATGGAATGGCTCAGTTCGCACACCGGCGTGATCTTCCAGCCGCCGGTGGGGCACCGCGCCTACAGCGGCATCAATCCGTACGCGCTGGGCTTCGCGATGTACACCGACCTGCGCCGCATCTGCGAGAAGCCGACCGAGGAAGACCGCCGCTGGTTCCCCGACTTCGCCGGCACCGACTGGCTGCGCACGCTCGACTACGCAATGCGCAACTTCAAGGACGAGAGCTTCATCGGCCAGTTCCTGAGCCCGAAGACGATGCGCGACTTCCGCCTGTTCTCGATCCGCGACTTCCAGAGCGAATCGGAGCTGGAGGTGTCCGCCATCCACGACGACAGCGGCTATCACGCGCTGCGCGAATCGCTGTCACGCCAGTACGACATCAGCAGCCGCGAGCCCGACATCCAGGTGTGGAACGTGGCCACGCGCGGCGACCGTTCGCTGACGCTGCGTCACACGCAGCGCAACAACCTGCCGCTGCACGACACGGCGGAAGAAGTGCTCAAGCACGTCGCGCGGCTCTGGGGCTTCGACGTGCACCTTGAAAGCATCGACAGCCAGGGCCGCATCAGCCGAAGCTGGAAGGCCTCGGCGCCGAAACAGCTCTATTGATCGGGTCGAAGGGTCAGGTCGCCAGCGCCGTGATGGCCAGCACGTAGCCCTTCACGCCGAGCCCCACGATGATGCCCTTCGCCGCTGGCGAGATGTACGAGTGGTGGCGGAATTCTTCCCGCGCATGCACGTTCGAGATGTGCAGCTCGATCAGCGGCACGCTCGCGCCCTTGATGGCGTCGTGCAGCGCGATCGAGGTGTGGGTGTAGGCGCCCGGGTTCATCACCACGCCGATCATGTTGCCCGCCGCCACTTCGCGGCCGGCCTCCTGGATCCAGTCGATCAGCACGCCTTCGTGGTTCGACTGGCGGCATTCGATCTCCACACCCAGCTTCGCGCCGGTTTCCTTGCACATCCGCTCGACGTCGGCCAGCGTGTCGCGTCCGTACTGTTCGGGCTCGCGCGTGCCGAGCAGGTTGAGGTTGGGGCCGTTGAGGACGAGGATTTTCTTCATGATGCTTGAGGGGAATCTGGCGGTTGCCGATTATGTTCTGGCGGCCGTCCTGCGACGCCGCGCCGTGGACGATCCGACGTAGTAGTTGTACGAATCGATGTCGACCACGCAGCGCGCCATCAGGTCGACGAAGGAGCGCAGCTTCTGGCCCATGTAGCGCTGCCGCTGGTAGGCGCAGTAGATGCGCCGCGGCTCCGGCTGCCACTGCGGCAGCACCGGCACCAGCACGCCCTGCTCCAGCTCGGGCCGCACGAAGAAGGCCGGCAGCAGCGCGATGCCCAGGCCGTCGATGCAGAAGGTCTTCATCACCCAGTGGTCGTTGGTCTCGAATGCGGGCTCGGGGCGGAAGGCGAAGCTGGCCGTGCCCGACACCAGCAGCACCTGCGAGCGCTCGGCGGGCTCCTTCATCACGATGGACTGGTGCGCGGCCAGTTCCTCCGGCAACGACGGCGTGCCGTGCCGCGCCAGGTACTGCGGGCTCGCATACAGCCCGTAGTTCAGCCGCCCCAGCAGCCGCCCCACGAGGTTCGGCGCATCGGGCGGCTCGGAGCACACGTAGCAGTCGACGTCGTCGATCCGGGGCGCATGAAGGCCGTTCGCCACGTCGAGCTGGCAGCGCACGTCCGGATGGACCTCCAGGAACAGCTTGACCACGTGGCAGACGAAGGAAGTGCTGAACTGCGTGTCCGACAGCAGCGAGAGCCGGCCGGAGACGCCCGTCGTCAGCGCATGAACCTCGGTGCTCGCTTCTTCGAGCCGCCCCTTCACCTCATCGAGCAGCCCTTCGCCACGCGCGAGGAAAGCGCGACCGGCCTCGGTGAGCGAGATGCTGCGCGGGTTGCGCATCAGCAGTTGCGCGCCAAGCAACTCCTCCAGCCGCGCGAGCTGGCGGCTCAGGGTCGCCTTGGACACGCCCGAGAGGCTCTCGGCCTTCGTGAGGCTGCCGCTCCTGGCGATCAGCACGAAGGCCTCGACCAGCGCGAGATCGATCCTGCTCATGCGGCCCAGCGTTGCAGGAATGAAAAGCAGCGTCTCTTCATGTGACTTTCATCGGTGCGGTGGAAGCGGTACGGTATCACCGGCGAACAGCCGCCCTTTCGGCGCTTTCCCCACGATCCATGAACACTCCAGAAAACACAGTCCGGTGGCACCCCGTCGCCCGCTCGGCCGACCTGCGCCCGGGCGCCAACATCGTCGCTGGCTTCGCCGAGGGCCAGGAACTCGCGCTCTGGCGCGCAGCCGACGGCACGGCCCAGGCCTGGGAAAACCGCTGCCCCCACCG
Source organism: Variovorax sp. 679 (assembly GCF_003952185.1). Classification (GTDB taxonomy): domain Bacteria; phylum Pseudomonadota; class Gammaproteobacteria; order Burkholderiales; family Burkholderiaceae_C; genus Variovorax. The sequence goes on from NZ_RXFS01000011.1 coordinate 165,180, forward strand.
CAGCGTGCGCTTCACGCTGGGCCAGGTGATCGACAACCGCCTGGCTTGCGCGTACCACGGCTGGCAGTACGAGGCAGGCAGCGGGCAGTGCGCCAGCATCCCGGCGCATCCTGCAATGCAGGCGCCGCGCAACGTCTGCGCGAAGACCTTCGGCACGGCGGAGGCGGCGGGGATGCTTTGGGTCCGTCTGTCGCCCGATGCGCTTCCCGTACCCGATGGCTTGGGCAATGCCGTTCCCGCCGGGTGGCACTTCTGCCGCACGCTGACGGTTCGCGTTCCTGCCGCCATGGTGCGCGAAACAATGGCACGGCACGGCCTGAGCGCCGATGAAGCCTCGCCCGCCTGGCGCGGCCCGCTCGACGGCGTGGAAACCGCAGCGCTTGTCCTCGACGCGCAACCCCTGCTTTCCTTTATCTACCTGTGGACCAGCGCAGCCCCCGGCTCGGCCGAGATGAAGAAGCTGCACGCGGCCGCCCGCCAGTTGCGCACCGACATCGAAGCACGGCCTCAAGGCTGAAAGAAACGCTCATGCCTTTCATCACCGACGATCCCAACATGCTCGACGACTGGCTGGTCGTCGGCCCCGCCCCGGCGCCATCGGCCTCGCGCACCACCCGCCTGCTCGGCGAAACGGTACGGCTGTCGACCGGCGCGGACGGCACGCCCAGCTGCCACCTCGGCGACCAGCCGCTCGCCGCACAGCCGCGCTACGGCTATCTCTGGGTCTGCCCTAGCGGCCACCCCGCCCGCCCCCTGTTCGAATTTCCCGAGTACGCCGAACCCGGCCGCCGCCTCGTCGACTGCGGCGGCATCGGCGTCGCGGTGTCGGGCCTGCGCGTGATCGAGAACTTCCTCGACATGGCGCACTTTCCCTTCGTGCATGCCGACTACCTCGGCAAGGTGCCGCACACCGAGGTGGCGCAGTACCAGGTGCAGGTGGAGCCCACGACCGGCGAGATCTGGGCCACCGACTGCCGCTTCTGGCAGCCGCGCGCCTCCGCTGCCCACGACGCCTCGGGCAGCGAGGTGCTCTACAAGTACCGCGTGATGCAGCCTTTCTCGGCCATGCTCTACAAGTCGAGCTTTCGCGCAGGCGAACTCGACGCGATCGGCATCTTCCTGCAGCCGGTCGACGACGAGCACGTCATCGCCCACACGCTGCTCGCCTGCTACGACGACGACTCCACCGATGCCGAACTCATCGCCTTCCAGCACACCATCTTCGGGCAGGACAAACCGATCCTGGAGAACCACGCCTTCAAGCGCATGCCTCTCGAAGGCCGCGCCGAAACGCCTACACGCGGCGACACCTCCTCCGTCACCTACCGGCGATGGCTGCGCGAGCGCGGCATGCGCTTCGGCGTGAGGGCTGCCGCATGACGACGCTGAAGCTCTACGACTACCCGCTGTCGGGCAACTGCTTCAAGGTGCGGCAGATGCTGGCCTGGCTGGGCGTGCCGTACCGGACAGTGCCGGTCGATTTCTTTCCCGGCCGCGAGCACAAGTCGGCTGCGTTCCTCGCGAACGTCAACCCGCTGGGCCAGTTGCCGGTGATCGACGACGACAGCTTCGTGCTGCGCGACGCGCAGGCCATCCTGGTCTACCTCGCGAGCCGCTACGACACTGAAAGCCGCTGGTATCCCGCCGACGCGAAGCTGCGCGGCGAAGTCGCGCAGTGGCTCGCCACCGCCGACGAGATCACCCGCACCGCCTCCGCCGCCCGGCTGCACGATGCGCTCGGCTATCACCACCTCGACATCGAAGCCTGCCGCAGCGGCGCGCGCGCCGTGTTCCGCGTGCTCAACGACCATCTCGCCGAGCGGGCCGGCGACGGCCTGCGGTGGCTCGCGTCGTCGCCCGAAGCGACCATTGCCGATCTCGCCTGCTTCCCCTACGTCGCGCTCGCAGGAGAAGGCGGCATTTCGCTCGACGAGTTTCCCGCGCTGCGAAACTGGGTCTGGGATTTCCGCCACTTGCCCGGGTTCATCGGCATGTCGGGTATCTTCCCCGCTGGCCCTGCCTGAGAATTCCCACCCATCCCCCGCTTTCGAGACCGAACATCATGAAAACCAAAGCCGCCGTCGCCTGGAAATCCGGAGCCCCGCTCACCATCGAAACCGTGGACCTCGAAGGCCCGAAGTTCGGCGAAGTGCTCGTCGAGATCAAGGCCACCGGCATCTGCCACACCGACTACTACACCCTCTCGGGCGCCGACCCCGAAGGCATCTTCCCCGCCATCCTCGGCCATGAAGGCGCGGGCATCGTGGTCGACGTCGGCCCCGGCGTGACCACCCTCAAGAAAGGCGACCACGTCATTCCGCTGTACACGCCCGAATGCCGCCAGTGCAAGTTCTGCCTGAGCCGCAAGACCAACCTGTGCCAGCTCATCCGCGGCACGCAGGGCAAGGGCCAGATGCCCGACGGCACCAGCCGCTTCAGCCTCGACGGCAAGCCCATCGCGCACTACATGGGCACGTCGACCTTCAGCAACTACACGGTCGCCCCTGAAATCTCGCTCGCCAAGATCCGCGAGGATGCGCCTTTCGACAAGGTCTGCTACATCGGCTGCGGCGTCACTACCGGCATCGGTGCTGTGATCTTCACGGCCAAGGTCGAAGCCGGCGCCAACGTGGTCGTGTTCGGCCTGGGCGGCATCGGCCTGAACGTGATCCAGGGCGCGAAGATGGTGGGCGCGGACAAGATCATCGGCGTGGACCTGAACCCCGAGCGCGAGGCCATGGCCCGCAAGTTCGGCATGACGCACTTCATCAACCCCAAGGACACCGAGAACGTGGTGGACGCCATCGTTCAGCTGACCGACGGCGGCGCGGACTACAGCTTCGAGTGCATCGGCAACACGAAGGTGATGCGCCAGGCGCTGGAGTGCACGCACAAGGGCTGGGGGCGCAGCATCATCATCGGCGTGGCGGAAGCGGGCGCAGAGATCAGCACGCGGCCGTTCCAGCTGGTCACGGGCCGCAAGTGGGAAGGCTCGGCCTTCGGCGGCGCGCGCGGTCGCACCGACGTGCCGAAGATCGTCGACTGGTACATGGAAGGCAAGATCGACATCGACAGCCTGATCACGCACACCATGCCGCTCGAAGACATCAACAAGGGCTTCGACCTGATGAAGCGCGGTGAATCCATCCGCGGCGTGGTGATCTACTAACCCCCAGGCTTCGCGCACTTCGTGTCGCTTCGCCGCCCCCCCTTGCAGGGGGCAACACCTGCGGCCCGGCAAAGCCGGTTCCGCGGTGTTTCTGGAAAAGACATCGGTTCACTCTCTGGAGATGACCTCGTGATGGAAAGAATGGAACCCCTGCGCAAGATCGAAGCGGGCGTCCTCGAAATCGCCTACTACGAGACCGGCCCCGCCGACGGCCCGCCCGTGCTGCTGATGCACGGCTTCCCGTACGACATCCACACGTATGCCGAAGTCGCGCCCATGCTGGCCGACGCGGGCTGCCGCGCGATCGTGCCGTACCTGCGCGGCTACGGCGCCACGCGTTTCCTGAGCGATGCCACACCGCGCTCGGGCGAACAGGCCGCGCTGGGCGCCGACCTGCTCGCGCTGCTCGACGCGCTGGGGATCGACCGCGCCGTGCTGGCCGGCTACGACTGGGGCGGCCGCGCCGCCTGCGTGGTCGCTGCGCTGTGGCCCGAACGCTGCGCGGGGCTGGTGTCCCTCAACAGCTACAACATCCAGAACATCGCGAAGGCGATGGAGCCCGATACGCCGGCCAACGAGCACAGCCTCTGGTACCAGTACTACTTCCACAGCGAGCGCGGGCGTGCCGGCCTCGACAAGGACCGCAAGGCGTTCACGAAGCTGCTGTGGAAGCTCTGGTCGCCCACGTGGAAGTTCGACGACGCCACCTTCGAGCGCAGCGCCGCCGCCTTCGACCACCCCGACTTCGTGGACGTGGTGATCCAGTCGTACCGCCACCGCTTCGGCCTCGTGCCGGGTGACCCGGCCTATGCCGACATCGAACGCCGCCTCGCGGCCCAGCCCACGATCACCGCGCCCGCCATCACCTTCGATGGCATCGACGACGGCGTGCGCCCGCCTGCCGACGCATCCGCCCATGCACACCGCTTCGGCGGTCCGCGCTCTCATCGTCTCGTGCCCGGCGCCGGCCACAACCTGCCGCAGGAAGCACCGCGCGTCTTTGCCGACGCTGTGCTCGAACTCGTGCCCGCAATGCGCGCCAAGACAACCCCGCAATGACCGACAACACTCCGAAGATTCTTTCCGAGCACCGCGCCTTCGGCGGCACGCAGCGCTTCCTCGAGCACCGTTCGCTTGAGATCGGCCTGCCGATGCGCTTCTCGATCTACCTGCCGCCGCAGGTTGCGCACGAACGCGTGCCCGCCCTGCTCTACCTCGCGGGCCTGACCTGCAACGAGGAAACCTTCGCCATCAAGGCCGGCGCGCAGCGCATGGCCGCGAGCCTGGGCATTGCGCTGATCGCGCCCGACACCAGCCCGCGCGGCGCCGAGGTCGAAGGCATTCCGGGTGCCAAGGACAACTGGGACTTCGGCATCGGCGCCGGCTTCTACCTCGACGCGCTGGCCGAGCCCTGGGCGACGCACTGGCGCATGGAAGGCTGGATCGTGCACGAGCTGCTGCCGCTGGTGGCCAGGCACTTCGCCATCGACGGCGAACGCATCGGCATCTTCGGCCACTCGATGGGCGGCCACGGCGCGCTCACGCTGGCGCTGCGGCATCCGGGGCGCTTCAAGTCGCTCTCGGCCTTCGCACCGATCTGCGCGCCCACGCAGTGCCCATGGGGCGAGAAGGCTTTCTCCGGCTACCTGGGCCTGCCCGGCGCCGACCGCGCGCAATGGCTGGCGCACGACGCCAGCGCGCTCATGAAATCGCAGGTCACGGCGCCCTATCCGCAGGGCATCCTCGTGGACCAGGGGCTGGACGACAAATTCCTGGCCGAGCAGCTGCACCCGGAGGTCTTCGAGGCCGCCTGCTTCGCGGCCGGCCAGCCGCTCACGCTGCGCCGCCACGCCGGCTACGACCACGGCTACTACTTCATCCAGAGCTTCATGGCGGACCACATCGCGCATCACGCGCAGACACTGCGCGCCTGAGGGTGTAAGGCCTCATCGACCACGGCGGCCCCGCGCCGTATCATGGGCCGCATGTCCGCAGCCCAGATTCCCGCCTTCCACCTGCGGTCGCGCGAAGGCGGGGCCGAAGAGAACATGGTGCTGGCCGGCATCTGGCGCCGGGCATGGATCGCGGCCAACCGGGACGTCCCGCACGTCGAGCCCATCGGCCACTGGCTGCACCGCGTGCATACCGAGTTCGGTCCGCCCGCCGACGTGGTGCTGGCAGAGCGCGAAGGCCAGGTGCTGGCGTTCATGGTGCTGCTGGCACAGCGCGAATACGTGGCCCAGCTCTTCGTCGAACCGCACCAGCGCAACCAGGGCCTCGGCAAGGCGCTGCTCGACGAAGCCTGCGTGCGCATTCCCACAGGCTGGCGGCTGCACGTGGCCGCCAGCAACACATCGGCGCAGCGCTTCTACGAGCGCTATGGCCTCGAACGCGGCGCGACCGACCGTCACCCCACGAGCGGACGCGAACGCATCGCCTACCATTGGTCGCCCTCGCGCCCGCCGTGGCGCGTCGGCTGAATGAACGACCTTCCATCCTTCGCTGCTGCCCCATGCGCATCGACCACATCGCACTCTGGACCACCGATCTCGAACGCTGCAAGCGCTTCTATGTCGACTACTTCGGCGCCACCGCCGGCTCGGGCTACGTGAACCCCGCCAAGGGTTTCGCCTCCTGCTTCCTGAGCCTGGGCGACGGCGCGCGCATCGAGGCCATGACCACGAGCACGCTCTCGCCGGTAGTGGCCGAAGCCGGCGCGCAGCGCATGGGCTGGACGCACCTCGCGATCAGCGTGGGCTCCGACGCGGCGGTGGACGAGCTCACCCGACGCCTGAAGGCCGACGGCTACCCGTTGCTCGACGGCCCGCGCCGCACCGGCGACGGCTACTACGAGAGCGTGGTGCTCGACCCGGACGGCAACCGCATCGAGATCACCGCCTGACCACTTCGCGTGACTTCTGCCCGGAACTACTCATGCACTACCTGCTGATCTACGAGACTGCACCCGACTACCTCGAACGCCGCGGCGAGTTCCGCGATGCGCACCTGGCGCTTGCCTGGCAGGCCGTCGAGCGCGGCGAACTGCTGCTCGGCGGCGCCACGGGCAACCCGCCCGACGGTGCATTGCTGCTGTTCGAAGCCGACTCGCCCAACGTGCCCTCGGCCTTCGCGAAGCTGGACCCGTATGTGCTCAACGGCATCGTCACGGGCTGGCAGGTGAAGGCCTGGAACACCGTGGTCGGCGCGCAGGCGTCGACGCCCGTGCGGCCCACCGCGAGTGCAGCGAGCCCCACCCGATGAGCGTATTCGTCCAAAGCCTGCATGAAGTCTTCGAGCGCCTGGGCCGCATCGAGACGAAGCGCATGTTCGGCGGCCACGGCGTCTGGCACGAGGGCCGCATGATCGCGCTGGTCGCCAACGACACGCTCTACCTCAAGTCCGATGCCGAAAGCGCCCCGCACTTCGACAGGCTGGACCTTCCGCCCTTCACCTATACGCGCCAGGGCAAGTCGATGCCGATGTCGTACCGGCTCGCGCCTGTCGATCTCTTCGAGGACCGCCAGGAAGCCGCGCTGTGGGGCCGCCTCGCCTACGAGGCGGCGCTGCGGTCCGGCCAGCCGCCGAAGCCGAAGAAGGTTCCCGCAAAGAAAGCCACAGCAAAGAAAACCGCAGTGAAGAAGACAAAGACAACAAAGACAACGAAAGCAGCCTCCCGGTGAGCCTGAATCCCAAGCTCCCGCCTCTTCCCGAGCGCGAACAGATCGCGCTGCTCGATCCCTTCGAAGGCCTCGGCCTGAAGGACATCGTGATCGTGCAGACACTGCAGGAAGCCGAGCGCGCCGCCGCCGCGCTGCTCGCGGCCGGCATCGCCGGCTTCGACACCGAATCCAAGCCCACCTTCGCGAAGAACGAAGTTTCTGGTGGCCCGCACGTGGTGCAGTTCTCCACGCGCGACACGGCCTGGCTGTTCCAGCTGCACCGCACCGAGTGCAACCCGGTGGTGGCTGCGCTGATCGCATCCACCGGGCTGCGCAAGGTCGGCTTCGGCCTCTCGGGCGACCTCACGCTGATCCGCAAGCGGCTGGGCATCGAGCCGCAGGCCGTGTTCGACATCGACGACGAATTCCGCCGTCGCGGCTACCGCAAGTCTGTCGGCGTGAAGGCGGCGGTGGCGCTGGTGTTCAACCGCCGCTTCATCAAGTCGCGCAAGGCGACCACGTCGAACTGGGCCAACAGGCAGCTCACCGAGGCGCAGATCCGCTACGCCGCGAACGACGCCCATGCATCGATCCGCGTGTACGACGCGCTCTTCGGCGGCAGCTGAAACTGGCGCGAGAGCCTCAGTCCCGCCCCGCCTCGATGATCGCCTGCGCGAGCCGCTTCGGGTTCGAGAAGAACATCTCGTGGCTGCCCGGGCACTCCACCAGCCGGAACAGGCCCAGCCGCTCCGACAGGCGCGGATGCCACGGCATGCCATGCGGCATCGCGATGTCCTGCTGGCAGTTGAGATAGGACTTGCCCAGCGCCAGCGCTGCCAGCGGCTGCTTCAGGCTGATCTTGTCGGTGAAGGTGCGGTACGGGTGCGGGTTGAGCTTCGCGTAGGCGGCCTCCGCGGTCGCGAAGTCGGCGTCGTTGATGAAGGCATCGCGCCAGATCTCGAAAGGCAGCGTCACGGCATTGCCGTTGGCGGCGGCCACGGCATCGAACATCGCCACGTAGTGCGGCGGCACCATGTCGTTGAGCGATTCGCCGTCCAGCGGCACGAAGGCATTGATGTAGACCAGCCGCTTCAGCCGGTGCGCAATGCGGTCGGCCACGCCCGAGATCACCATGCCGCCGTAGCTGTGGCCGACGAGCCGGACCTGCGTGAGGTTCTTTTCCTCGATGTAGCGCACGGCGGAGGCGATGGCGTCCTCCAGGCCGGTGACGGCGCGGTCGTCGCCGGGGTTGTTGCCCGCCAGGGTGGGGCAGTACACGGTGTGGCCCGCCGCGCGCAGGCCGTCGGCCACGGCTTCGATCTCGGCACCGGTGTGCCACGCGCCGTGAACGAGAACATAGGTATCGGACATGGGTGTCTCTTTCGTTGTTGCGATGGAGAGGGACTTTAGGAATAACGCGATGCCGCGAATGGCCGATGCCTGCCACGCGGATGGCCGGTTCGCGCCAGTTCAGCGCCGGCGCCGCAGTTCGCCGGGTGTGGCGCCCAGGTGCGCGCGGCATTGGCGCACGAAGTGTGAAGCATCGGTCAGCCCGACGCGATACCCGATTTCGGCGATGCCGAGCCGGTCGAATCGTGCATCGCCCAGCATCCGGCGCGCCGCCGCCATGCGGAAGCCCGCCAGTGCGCCGGCGAAGGTGGTCGCGCCCTCGCCTTCGCATCCGGCCAGGCAGCGGTGCAGGCTGCGCTCCGAAATTCCGAGCACGCGCGCCACGCTCGCGGCCGTGAGGCCGGGCTCGGCATGGCGCTCCCGCGTGGCGTCGAGCACGCGGCGGCGCAGCGCGGCGCGTGCTCCCCTCGTCGCCGCGTCCGGATGACCTCGTCCGGTCGCCAGCGCCAGCAGGCCGCCGAGCTGATCGCCCAGCAGTTCAGCGGGCATCGGCGGCTTTGCGGCCATCTCCGGCGAAAGCTGCCGCACGAAGCCGCACAGCACGCCGCCCCAACCCGCGTGCCCGTCGATGCGCCGCGCCACCTGGTCGCCGGCATCGGGAATCCACGAGTCGACCCAGGCCGTGGGCAGTTCGAGCGAAATGGTGTCGGCCGATTGCAGCAGGTGGAATTCGTAGAGCCGGCGCGAATCGACCAGCACTGCATCGCCCGGCAGCAGCCGTGCGGAGCGGCCGTCCTGCACGGCCACCCAGGCCGAGTCGGTCTTGCACAACAGATAGAAATAGTTGTTGCGGCTGTGGGCAATGGCGCGGCGCGTGCGGTAGACGTCCTGCGCGCTGCCGCGCACCTGGTTGACGACGATGGGGCCGAGCGGCGCCGATTCGAGGGTGGCGCCGAAGCTGGCCGCCACCGGACTGGTCACGTCCATCTCCAGGAAGCCCTCGCAGACCGCGCCCACCCAGTAGTCGAGCCGCTGCGCGGCAGGCACGGCATCGGTGGACCAGCGGTGGATGGCGGCATTGCTCATGGAATCGACCTTCGTGCCCGGCGCGACGTGGGAGGCAGCAAGATACCCAAGCCACGCCCTCTTGCCAATCGGGTATAGACCGCCTCCGACGCTCCCGCAGGCCCGGCACCGGCAAAATGGCCCTCGAACCAAACCAGTGCGCGGGCCGCTCCGCGCACGCACATGTCAAAGGAAGGGCAAGACCGGCCATGAGCAACAAAAGCGATTTCGGACTGATCGGCCTGGCCGTGATGGGCCAGAACCTCGTGCTGAACGTGGAAAGCCGCGGCTTCCAGGTCAGCGTCTACAACCGCACCGAAGCCACCACCGAAGCCTTCATTGCCGCCAACCCGGGCAAGAAGCTGGTCGGCGCGAAGACCCTTGAAGAGTTCGTGCAGAGCCTGGCGAAGCCTCGCAAGATCCAGATCATGGTGAAGGCCGGCGCACCGGTCGACCAGGTGATCGAACAACTCATTCCGCTGCTCGACAAGGACGACATCGTCATCGACGGCGGCAACAGCCTCTACACCGACACCGAGCGCCGCGACGCCTACCTGAGCAGCAAAGGCCTGCGCTTCATCGGCGCGGGCGTGTCGGGGGGCGAGGAAGGCGCGCGCAAGGGCCCGTCGATCATGCCGGGCGGGCCGCTTTCCACCTGGGAGGTGATGAAGCCGATCTTCGAGAGCATCTCGGCCAAGGTGGACGGCGAGCCCTGTGTCATCCACATCGGCCCCGGCGGCGCGGGCCACTACGTGAAGATGGTGCACAACGGCATCGAGTACGGCGACATGCAGCTCATCTGCGAGGCCTACAGCCTCTTCAAGGCAGCCGGCTTCACGACCGACGAGATGGCCGCCATCTTCAGCGACTGGAACGACGGCGAGCTGCAGAGCTACCTGATCCAGATCACCGCCAAGGCGCTGGAGCAGAAAGACCCGGAAACCGGCAAGCCGATCGTCGACGTCATCCTCGACAAGGCCGGCCAGAAGGGCACGGGCCAGTGGACGCTGATCAACGCGGCCGAGAACGCGGTGGTCATCAGCACCATCAACGCGGCCGTGGAAGCGCGCGTGCTCTCGTCGCAGAAGAAGGCGCGCGTGGCGGCCAGCAAGGTGCTGCAGGGGCCGAAGATCGAACTGTCGGTGGAGAAGAAGGCGCTGGTGGCCAAGGTGCACGACGCGCTCTACGCCTCGAAGGTCATCAGCTACACGCAGGGCTTCGACCTCATCAAGACCATGGGCGACAAGAAGGGCTGGGGCCTCGACCTGGGCGGCATCGCCTCCATCTGGCGCGGCGGCTGCATCATCCGCGCGCGCTTCCTGAACCGCATCACCGACGCCTTCCGCACCGACCCGGCCCTGGGCAACCTGATGCTCGACCCGTTCTTCAAGGACCTGCTGAACCGCACGCAGCAGAACTGGCGCGAAGTGGTGGCGCTGGCGGTGGGCAACGGCATTCCGGTGCCGGCCTTCAGCGCCTCGCTGGCCTACTACGACAGCTACCGCACCGAGCGCCTGCCGGCCAACCTGCTGCAGGCGCAGCGCGACTTCTTCGGCGCCCACACCTACGAGCGCATCGACAAGCCGGAAGGCCAGTTCTTCCACACCGACTGGCCCGAAGTCATCGGCTGATCGACCGGGGCGATGCCATGCCGGCCCTCGACTACCCCAGCCACCTGGTCGAGGACTGGCAACTGGGCGACGGCACGCCGGTGCGCATCCGCCCGATCCGCGCCGGGGACCTGGCGATGCACACGGCCTTCGTGAACGGCCTCTCGAAGGAAACCGGCTATCGCCGCCTGCTGTCGCCACGAACGCCGCAGCCCGACGAGCTGTGGCGCATGACGCACATCGACTACGAACACGAGCTCGCGCTCATCGCAACCACCGTGGTCGATGGTGCCGAGCAGCAGATGGGCGTGGTGCGCTACGTGCGCGGCGAGACGCCAGAGACTGCGCACGTCGCCGAGTTCGCCATCGTCATCGCCGATGCATGGCAGCACCGCGGCGTCGCCCACAAGCTCATGAGCAGGCTGATCGAGGCTGCCACGGCGGCAGGCGTGAAACAGCTGGCCGACATCACGCTCTACGACAACACCGGCATGCTGGCGCTGGCACGCAGGCTGGGCTTCAAGGTGCAGCGCGATCCGGGCAACCCGAACGTCACGCGTCTGCGGCTGGCTCTGGACGCATCTGCGTCCTGAGCAAGGATCGGGGATGCGAGCGAGCACGACATCGCAGCGATCCATTCCGGTGGCGCGATGCTGCGGCGGTGCCCGACGGGCGCTTTCAGGAACTGCCCGAACCCGACGGCATAGCGTGTCTTCGGCCGCCCGGCGCTCACCGCCTTCGCAATGGTGTCGGCAATCAACTGCGGGGGCGACTGGCGCTTGCGGCTCGCCTCGCCGACCATCGACAGTGCCATCGCCTTGGCCTGGCCCGCGTATGCGCCCTTGCCCGACACGTCGCGCAGCTTGTCGGCGGCGGTGTCGGCCCACTCGGTCCTGATGCCGCCCGGCTCGATCACCACCACGTCGACGCCGAAGGGCTGGACTTCCATGCGCAGGCAGTCGCTGATGGCCTCGAGCGCGAACTTGGTGCCGTGGTACCAGGCGCCCAGCGGCGTGTGGATCTTGCCGCCCATCGACGTGATGTTGACGATGGTTCCCGAGCGCTGCGAGCGCATGTGAGGCAGCACCAGCTGGGTCATCGATGGCATCGAGGCGATGTCTCCGTCGCCGTCGACGCCCCGTCACTCCCCGCCCTCAGTTCAGACGCATGGCATGGCGCGCGGTGTCCGCCGTCGGCCCCGTCCATTCCTGGAAGGTCCGGTAGAAGGAACTCGGGTCTTCGAACCCGAACAGAAAGGCGATCTCTCCTCCCGACACGGAGGTGTTCGCCAGATAGCGGCGCACCAGTTTCTCGCGCGTGCTGCTGACCAGCATCCGGAAGTTTCCCCCCCTCGTCCTCCAGGTGGCGCTGCAGCGTGCGCTTGCTCACGGCCAGGCGGTCCGCGACCACGTCGACGGTCGCCGCATTGCTCGGCAGCAATTCGAGCAGCAGCGCCTTCACCCGCTCCGCGGTGGTTGCCGTGGCGTCGAGTTCGCCGAGCCGTCTGCGCAGGTCGGGTTCGAAGACGCGCCACATGCCCTCGTTGAGCGGCAGGAACGGGCGAAGTGCGTCGGCTGCGGCAAAGGTGATGGCCGCATGCGGGCCGCGTTTCACCGGCACGCCGAAATACTCCTCGTACCGCCTGCCGTGCGCTGTGGCCGGGAGCACCGGCAGTGCCACGCGCTTCGCCTTGACCGGCTCCCGCGTTGCGAGCCGCGCCGGCAAGTCGCAGGCACGATCACGCCGCCGGGCCAGGGACGGGCGCCCAGTCCTGCTGGCCGAGCTTCTCCATCGCCATCTCGACAAAGACCGCCACCGCGTGCGGAACATGCTGCCGGCTGGCGTAGATGACGCTCAGGCCGCGGCCCGCCCGCATGTACTGCGGCAACACCGGCACCAGCATGCCGGAGGCCACCTCGGACACCGTGAGGATCGAGGGCAGCGCCGCAATGCCCAGGCCGGCACAGGCCGCCTTCAGCAGCACGCCCTGCACGTTGCTGATGACGCGGCCTCTCACCCGCACGTCCTCCTCCACGCCGTCGGGGCCCTGCAGGCGCCAGGTGGACAACCTGCCGGCATCCGGCGGCTGCGTCACGCAGTCGTGCTCGGCGAGCTCCCGCAGGCTGGCGGGCGCGCCGCGCGCCGCCAGGTAGGCCGGGCTGGCGAGAAGGCCGCCGTAGCTGTTGAAGATCCTGCGCGCCACGAAGCTCGAATCGCGCAGGGGGCCGCCACGGAAGGCGACGTCGATGCGCTCGGCGATGAGGTCGACCACGACATCGCTGAGAACGAAGTCGAGCCGCACCCGTGGATGCGCGGCCAGGAAGTCGGCCACCCACTCCATCTTGAAGAACTCGAAGAAGCTGGCCGGCGCCGCCACCCGCACCAGGCCGCTCGGCTCCTGGCCGCCCGCGACCTGCAGCCGACCGGCGCTGATCAACGCCTCGACGGCGGGGCCGCATCGCTCCTGGAAGGACTGGCCCGCGCTGGTCAGCGCCAGCTTGCGGGTGGAGCGCTGCAGGAGCCGGGTGCCCAGGTGCGCTTCGAGCTGCCGGATGCGCCGGCTCACGGTCGCCGACGGCACGCGCAGCTGCCGCGCGGCTTCCGCGAAGCTGCCGAGACGCGCAACTTGCACGAACATCGCGACTTCGTTCAGGTCGAGCACGGGGATTCTTTTCTTTCTGCCGATGACCGGGCCCGGTCCGCGCATGGCGCCGGGCTGCAGGACGCAGACTCCTCTCCTGTCCTCAGAAGTCCATGTCCTTGTCCACGTCCTGCGTCTTGCGGCGTGCCAGGGCGAGGTTGGCGCGCTGCTTGTCGAGCACGACGTAGAGGAAGACGCCCTCCTTCGATGCCGAGGGGCGGATGATGTGGTACTGCCTGCCGAGGGTGATCAGCACGTCCTCGATCACGTCGCTCAGGCCCAGCGCGCGCATGGTCTTGAGCTTGGCGCGCACCACTTCCGTGTTGCCGGCGGCGGCCACCTCCATGTCCACGCCAGATCCCGCGGCGCCGAGGATCATGCCGCTGCCCGAGTCGACGACGGCCGCGCACATGGCGCCGTCGATGGTGAGGATGTCGTCGAGCGTCTGCTTGATGGATGCCAAGTTTTTCTCCTGTCAGATTGTTGGAGGGGTTGCTGCGTGCCAAAAATGAAGCCCGCGCGCCACGCAAACACGCGCGGGGAAAGATCCGCTCTCATGCCTCGGCGAGGGTCCTGCCGAGCTGGGTCGCCCTGTAGGCCACGAGCGCCGGCACCGCGCTGTCGCGGGCCAGCACGTTGATGACGAGTTCCACGTCGCGCCGGTGAACGCTGCAGAAGATCGCGAAGCCCGATTCCGTCAGGATCATCACGCTCTTGTGGCGGCCGAGCCCGCCCTCCTGGGAAACCACGCCGCCGATCGCCACGATGGAGCTGGCCATCGCGGCCACGCGGACGGGGTCCGCATCGCCGGTGCCCGCGGAAGCGACGTCGAAGCCGTCCGCTGTGGACACCACGGCGACGGTCACGCCGATCAGCTCGTCGACCAGCTTCTGCACCTCGCGTTGCGCGTGCGCGATTGCCGTTCTCGATAGGCCATGTCGAATGCTCACTCCGTCTCTCCTCGCAGGTCGGCTTCGAGCTGCATCAGCAGCGTGTCGATCAGCAGGACCACGTCGGCCCTTTTCCGCACGTCGACGCCGAGGATCGGAAACACCCGGCCCGTGGCCGCGAGGCACTCCGCGTAGTCGTCGAGGCTGGGCACGGGGTGGGCCTCCATGCGCCCCACGCCGACGACGCAAGGCAGGGTGCGCAAGGCTTCGGCAAAGCCGTCCAGGTAGACGGACAGATCGGACAGCGGATTGGGCCGCGAGTTGTCCATCAGGACGATCAGGCCCAGCGCGTTCCTCGCGAGGATCTTCCAGAGAAAGTCGAAGCGGGCCTGCCCGGGCGTGCCGAACAGGCGGACGCGGTCGCCGTTGTCCAGCGTGAGCTGGCCGAAGTCCAGGCCCACGGTGGTGCGCGCCTTGTCTATCGACGTGTCGGAGTTGTAGACGTCGGTCACGACCGGCTCGATTTCGCTCACGCAACCGATCGCGGTCGTCTTGCCCGCTCCCACGGTGCCTGTGACGAGGATCTTGTGCTCCTTCATGGCGTTCAGATGCCCAGCCGTCGGCGAATGACGTTGACGAGGCCCCGCGCGAAGTCTCCGCCGCGCACCGCCGCCTCGCCTTTCAGCACCGGGGGCAGCATCGGCGGCTCCACGTGCAGCTCCAGCACGCCGGCTTTCTTCAGCGCGTGCAGGAACGAAACGCACTGGGCGAACGGGAGCTGGCTGATGTCGGCCAGCTCGCTCGCATTCAATGCGCGCCGCGCCAGCAGGCTCGCCATGCGGATGTTGTCGAGGTCGTTGCGCAGCAGCATGGCCGGCGGCCAGCGGCGCAGCATGAATCGCTCCGCGTCGGAAACCTCGACCTCCAGGGCGGTCTGCTCGTGCAGCGTGAGGCCGCCGGGCTGGGCCTCGCGCAGCGCATGCTCGATGCTCCTGAGCCACTGCTGCAGCCTGTCGGCGCGTATGGGCCGCTCCATCGTGCCGGGCTGCCCGCCCGAATTCATGCGAGTGAGCCTGAGCACGGCGGCAGCCATGCCGACCACCCTGGGGTATTCGTGCTCCACGGCCGGGCCGTCGACCAGCAGCGCGTCGTACGGCGGTGCGTCGACCAGCTGCCAGGCAAAGCCGGCGTCGCTCGCGGACAGCCTCACGATCGTCCGGATCACGATGATCTCGGCGACGGGCAACTTGTAGACACCGAGTCTCAGCACTGCCTTCTCCTGTCCTGCGCATTCATGTCAGTTCATCGCCGGCACTTCGCGCCAATTCAGAAGGCGCAGCGAGATGCCGCTCGCCAGATCGGCATCGACTTTCCGGGTCTCGCCCTTGGTGGTTCCCGCGACGATCCGGGTGGTGCCGTCCACGCTGACGAAGCGCAGGTCGATGACCGAGTTGGAGACACCGACGAAACCGGTGGTCGCCGGCAGCAGTACCGATCTGCCGGTGCCGTAGTTGACGGCATAGATCCGGCTCTGCCCCGAGGGGCTGCAGGCGTCGCCGGTGGTCAGCAGGCTGGAGAAGCCGACGATGCCGTTGAATGCGGTCGGATTGATCACCATGCGCCAGCCGACGCCGCCGGTGGCGCCCAGGTCGAGGTACCAGCCCTTGGACGTGCTCGACAGCGTGATGCCCGCCGTCACGTCGCTCACTTGGGTGAGCTGGCTGCGCGTGATGGACGTGCTAACGGCGTTGAAGGCCCCGGCTGTGCCGTCGAGGATGGCGTAGAAGGTCTGCGTCGCGGTCGAATTCACGTCGGACGAATCGAGCAGCCTGCCGGTGCCCAGCAGCACGAAGCGCTTGCGCGTGACGGGATGGATCTCGATCAGCGGCGCGGTGGTGACGGGTTGCGCATTCTTGGAATCGTCGGTCAGCGTGGCCAGCAGGGTCGGTGCCGGATAGGCGCCGGTGCTGCCCTTGTCGGCCGTGAGATCGAAGCGCCAGAGCTGGCCGTCCAGGTCGCCCGCGTACACCGAGTCGGTTGTGTTGTCGCCGAAGTCCGCGACGTAGGCCGAGGCCTGCGTCAGCCCGTTGGACGACGTGGGCGTGGCGATCTTCTCGAGCAGCGCGCCGGTATTGGGGTTGACGATGTACAGGTAGCCCTTGCCGTCGCTGTTGCCGTAGCCCGAGGTCAGCATCACGACCCAGCCGTACTTCTTCGTCTTCACGACGATGGGGGCGCCGTAGCTGTAGCCCATGGTGGTGTCGCTGAACTCCCACTTCACCTGTGCCGCGACGGCGGCCTCGGTGCTCATGCTCGCGGGGTCCGTCACGTCGATGGCATAGTAGCTCTTGCCGCCCTTGCCCAGGCCGCCGACGAGCAGCGAATGCCAGTCGGCGCCGCTGCCGTCGCTCTTGGTGGTGAAGGTGCCGCCTGCGTTGCCCAGGTCGACGTCGAAGGCCAGCGGCGTCGCGTCCACGTAGTAATGGTGGGCATAGCTCGGATTTCCGAGCTGCGCGAGCCCGTCGACCTGCGGCGTGCCGTTCGGCCCCTGGAACAGCGCACTGGGCACATAGGCGAACTGCTCGGTGCCGGCGGTGCTTCCCTTGAGCGCGCCGTTGAAGGCATGCAGCATGCCGTCGTTGGCGCCGACGTAGACCATGGTGGGACGAGCGTTCCACTTCGTCTTGAAGGCTGCGTAGCCCGGGTTGCTGTTCTCCGTGTAGCTGGAGCCGGGCACTCCCACGGGCGTCACCTTGGCATTGACGATGTCGCCCAGCAGCAGCGTCCGGCTGCGCAGGGCCTTCGTGCTGCCGGTGGCGGTCGAGGTGCTTTCGTTGGTGCGGTCGCCGCGCAGGTAGTTGAGGTAGTCGGTAGAGGTGTTGCTCTTTGCGTAGGAAGGCGCCAGCGCGGCCAGCTGGGCCGTGGCGATGCTGGTGGCGCGGAACGCCACGCCCTTGCTGCCGTTCCAGGTGGCGACGCGACGCGCGGTGTCCCAACCGCCGCTGGCCAGTTGCGCCTCGAGCGTGGTGCTGCTCGTCCATGCGGTCGCGGTGGACGGCGTTCCGTCGCTGGCGAAGCTGATGGTGCTGGCCGTGAGCACGCCGGTCCATCCCTTCGAGTCGTATTGCGATGCGTACGAAGCGCTGCCAGCGGAAGAAACCTGCGCACTGGAGAGCGAGAACGAGGTGGTGAAGGCCTGGATGGCGTTCGCGATGTCGATGAACGCAGCCTTCAGGCCGCTCACCATCTGCCCCGCGTTGCCGGCCAGGAAGTAGTTGTCGGGCCGCAGGCGGGAGGTGCCGTTCATGTTGATGCTCTCGCCCGACGCGTTCCACCAGCTCTGCGTGAGCGGCGTCTTGGTGTTGGCGGGGTCGTAGTTGGAAGGCAGGCTGAAGCCGCCGTACTTGGCCGCCAGGTAGTAAGGGTTCAGGTCCTCGGCCCGCTGGTACTCCATGACGTCCATCCAGTAGGTGGAGATGTTCTGGACGCCGGTGAGGTCGGGCCGGATGTCGTTGACGTGCGCGCCGTAGGCAAGGCCCGCGATGTAGTAGGTCGAATCCGTGCCGCCGGTCCTCCACCACGGCGTGGTGGCCGAGAAGCCTTCAAGCGTCTGCAGGTTCTTCGTCCAGGTGTCGGCCTTGTTGAGCGTGTCCGCCGTGACGGCCGAAGGCGCGGCGCGCCCGCTCTTCACGATCGAGCTGCCGCCCACGTTGTAGTCGTAGTGCGTGTGGTCGTCGCCGATGCCCAGGATGAAGTTCTTCTGGCACGAGTAGGCGATGGGGTCCTTGCCGCTCCAGTCGATCACGGCGGGAAAGCCGTCGAGCTTTGCATCCCGGCCCGCCGCGCCCGTGGCCACCGAATTGGTCCACTCGGGCACGTTGCCAAGGTTCTCGAAGTAGCGCACGGTCGCGTAGTAGAGCTCGCTGACGTTGTCGTACGTCATGTAGGTCTTGGCGGCCTGCCCGAACTTGTTGAGGTAGTTCATCACCCCGCTCTGCGAAACGCCGCTGGCCGTGGCGGAGACCGTGTCGGGGTTGGTGTTCATGATGCCGGTGGTGGCATCCCATTCGCCGCGGGTGTTGGTGACCACCGCGGTGGACAGCGGCTGCGGATACGTCGGGCCGATGAAGCCCATGGGGGCACGCATCACGCCGCCCTGCTGCGTGTTGCCTCCGGCGTTCAGGTAGGAGAAGGCGCCATAGCGGATCTTGTTGGCGTTCTGCTGCAGCAGGCCCTCGGGCTTGTAATTGCTTCCGTACTTGACGCAGTTGGCCTCCACGCCGCCGGCGGCAGCGGACGAGTCGCAGACCTTCACGCGCACGTAGACCTGGTAGACCGACTTCGCGCCGTTGTTCCTGTTGGCCGAATCAAGGTCGCTCAAGTCCGTTGCGGTCTTGCTGGGGTCGCCCGTGCCGGTGAACACCATGGTGTTGCCGCGCGACCAGATGCTGGAGTTGAAGTTGCTCCAGTTGCTGAACGGCGTGACGGAAGACACAAGCGTCGCGGGCAGCTTGTGGCCCGTGCCCTGGTCCGTTCCGCGCAGGGGAAAGTTGCTCACCGATCCCTGTGCCGAGCCCCATGCCTTCTCCAGGATGGTCTGGCTCGTGGTGTCGACGCTGCGGTAGCCGCCCGACAGCGCCCAGCGGAACGGATCGATGGTCTGCATCGCGGCCCAGTTCATGAAGTTGCCGCTCCACTGGCCCGAGCAGCTGTGCTTGTTGGTGCCGGTGGACGCGCCCGCGGGCTGGAAGTAGCTGTCGGATGCTGCGTTGCCCGCCACCGCCGGGGCGACGTACTGGTACGTGTAGCACTTCTTCGGATCGAAGTAGCCGAGGTACTCGCTGGCGTCGGCGTAGTCGCCGAGATTGGCCACGCTGATGGCGGTGGGGTACTCGACCGACAACGCCAGCGCCAGGTTGCCCGGCACATCGGACGTGGCGAACACCGGCTGGTCGGAGAGCTTCAGCGTCGTCGCCGCCGTGGTCGTGCCCGGCACGGCCAGCAGCAATGCGAAGGCGACCACCGCACCGATGCCGAAGGCCGTGAACGGCGCGGCAGGCGCGACAGGCGCAGGAGGCAGGCGACGGAAAACGCGTGTCATGGCGATGCGGTGCTTTCTCATCAATCTGGCTTGGTGAACGTCGACTGCAGGAACACCTGCGTTTCGCGCGGCCCGCTGACCCGCATGCTCAGGCGGTAGACGGTGGCCGTCGGCGGGGCCGGCGGCGGCATCGGGCCTGCCGTGCCGCCGCTGGGCGCGGCGGAAGACTGCACGCAGTTGGCACTGGTGGCCGTGCCGCTGCCGGTGCAGAGGCGATCGATCACGTAGCGGATGCTCACCTGCGCGGTGGTGTCCACGATGTCGTTGGACGTCTTTCCCACGCTCGCGAAGGAGGAATCGTCGAGCAGCGCCGTGGGCATGCCCTGCGCGTTGGTGTCGAGCCTGCTCGCCTTGAAGTTCTCGGCCGGCACGTCGTCCGTCGCGGTGGCCAGCGTGCCTGTGGCGGCGAACTTGGCGAGCACCGCCGAGACCGCCCGCTCGCCCTGGTTGACGAGGTCGCGCCTGAAGGCCAGGTTGCCGGCGGAGGCCAGCGAGGAGTGCATGGAACGCACCACCGCGACACCGCCCGCCAGCAGGATCACGAGGACGATGAGGCAGAACAGCAGGACGACGCCGCGCTCGCGCTTCGCCGCCCCCGGTAGCGTGGGCAACTTCGTCTTCATGGCAGCAGGAGCATGTTGCGCAGCGGGACGGTGAAGTCGACGACGCGATAGCGGTAGTTCTGATCGTCCGTGCCGTTCAGGCTGACGGTCTGCGCGAGCGATTTCTTCGCGGCGTCCACGGCATCGCCGAACAGGGTGAGCGAAGCGGATGACACCGGGTCTCTTTCCTTGCTCGCGCTGCGCATGACCAGCGCGACGCGGACCGCCACGATCTGACGCAGCGTGGCGGTCGTCGTCATGACGGTGGCGATGTCGTAGCCCGTCGCGCCCGGGTCGGCCCAAGCGTCGAGGATGCCGTCGCCGTTGGTGTCCAGGCCATAGAGAGCGCGCATCTGGATCACGCCGTCGGCCAGCGCCTGCGCGGTGGTGGTTCCCCCGCCCTGCAGCAGGTCGTAGCCGTAGAGCGTGCTGTTGTCGCCCACGCCGAAGAGCTGGAACTGGACGTTGCCGTTCGCCGGGTTGCCCAGCGGCGTGACGTAGGTCGAGGTGCTGGCGGCCAGGGTCTGCAGCGAGGTGGTCTTGCCGGCCGTGTAGTAGGTGCCGCCCACGGTGAGCACCTTGGCCGAGGTACCAGTCACCTGCTCGAGCAGGCAGTCGGTGGTGCCGTTCTGGCTCACCAGCACGAGGTCGCCGGTGGAGATGCCGACTGTGTTGTCCATCGAGAGCGTGGTTGCGCTGCCGGGGTCCGTCAGGCCGCGCGGCACGCCGCCGGCCACCGCATCGCCGCCCATGACCACCAGCACGTCGGAGCCGGCGTCGGACTGGCTCTTGGCGATGAGCAGCGGTGCGACGCGCAGGTTCGCCGGCGCGCCGGCCAGGAAGCTCTTCTTGAAGGGCGCCGGGAATGCATTCGAGGACGGCAGCAACGATGCCGCATTGAGCTTGCAGCCGAACACGCCCCGGTCGGTCGGCTGCGTGGACTGGCTCAGGCTCGAGCCGGCGCTGCGCAGCGCCCGGTCGAGCAGGTAGGAGGCGTACGCGCCGGCCTGGTCCATGTCGTTGGTCGACGTGGTGGTGCGCCTCTTCGCCTCTCCGACCGTGATGACGCTGGTGACGGCCAGCGTCACCACCAGCCCGATGACCATGGCCACGAGCAGCTCGATCAGGGAGAGGCCACGCTGCCGGAACGGCAGCGCCGTGGGGAAGGCGTGCCTCATGGCAGCGTCACCCGCGTGGAGAAGGTGCTGCCGTCGGTGTCCGCGCGGGCAGGAGCCCGCCAGGTGATCGTGATGTCGGCGCTGTTGGAGGCCACGGAGGTCACGGTGACGCCGCCGTTCGGCAACCCGCCATTCGCCGGATCGGCCACGCGCTTCTGCCAGGCCGAGCCCGCGCTGGTGTCCACGGTGACCGACTTGCCCAGCCACATCGCGCTGGCGATGTCGTTGGCCAGCAAGGCAGCGCGGTTGCGGTCCTCCGCATCCGTCGACAGCGAGATGGCGCGCGCCTGCAGGCCGACGAGGCCGAGCACGCCGAACGAGAAGATCAGGATGGAGACCAGCACCTCGAGCAAGGCGAATCCCGACTGCCGCTGCGAGCCGGAAGAAGCCGAAAAAGGAAGTCTTCTTTTCATGGACAGCCGTCGGGGGAATCGGTCAGCTTGCGGGCCGGATCGCACATGCGGACCTGCCCTCCCAATGCGACCAGCACGCGCAGCGGGCGGTCGGCGCCGGGGGACAGGGAGACGTCGTAGGTCTGCAGGGGCGAGGGAGTGCCGCAACTGGCACCGCTCACGTCGGTGTCGGTGTTCGTCACCACCCGCCCCATGGCGTTGAAGCAGACGGCCGCGGGGCCGCTGATCTGCACGCCGGATGCGACGTCGGAGAGCACGCCGGCCTGCACGAACGCGCTGTTCGCGTCCAGGCTCGACTTGGAGACGTTGATCGACCAGCCGCTGCCGTTGGCAACGGCCGTCAGGCTGGTCTGCGGCGCCGGGCTGTTGGTCAGCGAGAACACCATGGGCCGGCTGCGGCGCAGCGCCTCGGCCTGCGCGAAGCGCAGCCCGTTCTGCAGCGAGTCGCTCACGGTACGGACCTTGTTGTTGTTGATCCAGGTGGTGAACGAAGGCATGGCCAGCATCGCCAGGACGCTCAGCAGCACGATCGTCACCATCAGCTCGATGAGGGTGAAGCCCGTTGCAAGGCGCATGCGGCGGCGATCTTTCATGTCGGGCATGCCTGTCCGCGCCGGGTCACCCAGGCCTTGTCGCAGCCGGTCCAGCCCGACACGCTGCTGATCGTGGTGGACTGCACGCCGAGCTGGTCCACGTAGAAGGTGAAGCCGTTGGTCGGGCCGGAGCCGACGGCCTGCAGCTTGTAGGTCGTCGCGGTTGCAGCGGGACTCGTGGTGCACGACAGCGTGAAGTAGCCGACGACGTTGGTCTTGTTGCATGGAGCGACGAAGCTGCCGGTCTTGAGATAGCTCCGGTTGTCCTGGTAGAAGCGCTCCATGTCCGCGCGCAGGGCCGCCAGGCCGTTGGTGCCGTCGACGAGCTGGCCGCGCAGCACGTAGTCGCGGTAGCTGGGCAGCGCGACCGCTGCGAGGATGGCCACGATGGCCACCGTGACCATGACCTCGATCAGCGTGAAGCCGGTGGGGCGGCGCACGCGCCGCTCGCCGCCTGGTTGCTTCGCCGTGCTCATGGAGCGTATCTGCATCCGTTTCCTTTCCCTGTGACCAAGAAAATCCATTCATTCCCGAAGGCGGGAAACTCGATGAAAATGAATGAATTGGCCCGCATTGAAAACTCGTCCAATTCAAGTCAATCCAGGACGCCGCCACTCGCAAACGAAATTGGATTGCCGATACATGTGTCCATTGAAAGACATCATGTGACAATTGTTTACGATCTTTGTCGCTTTCTACTAGCGCACAAAGTGAGATTCAGCCACTCAAATTTCGATGCAATCGATGCAGGCTCGATAGACAATGCGCACCAAAACAAGGCCAATTGCCCCAATATGGCTCACCCGGCAGGAAGGTGAATTAGGCTATTTTTTGGTCAATTGGATAAAAAATTGACGCGCCCTGTACTCACGGAATCGAAGCGCCCGAAGACGGCGTCCACTCCCGCAGGCTGAGCTTTTCCACCGCCATGTCGACGAAGGCCGAGACGGCCAGCGGCCGCTGCTGGCGGCTTGGATAGACGACGCTCAGCCCGCGCCCCGCCCGCATGTACCCCGGCAGCACGGGCACCAGCCGGCCCGCGGCCACTTCCGCCGCCGTCAGGATCGCCGGCAGCGCGACGATGCCCAGTCCTGCGCACGCAGCCTCGCGCAGCGCCACCTGGACATTGCTGGTGAAACGCCCGCGCACGCGCACTTCTTCTTCCACGCCGTCGGGGCCTTGCAGGCGCCAGACGGCGAAATTGCCGGTGTCCGGCGGCTGCGTCACGCACGCGTGCTCGCCCAGCTCCCGCAGGTCGGCGGGCGCGCCGTGCGCCGCGAGGTAGGCCGGGCTGGCAAGAAGCCCGCCGTAGCTCGCGAAGATCCTTCGCGCCACGTAGCTCGAGTCTTCCAGGGGCCCGATGCGGAACGCGACGTCGATGCGGTCGGCGATGAGGTCGGCCGGAAGGTCGCTGAGCACGAAGTCGAGCTGCACCAGCGGATGCGCGGCCAGAAAGGCCGACACCCACGCCATGTCGAAGTATTCGAAGAAGCTCGCCGAGGCGGCCACCCGTATCGGCCCGCTCGGCTCCTGGCTGCCCGCGACGTGCGATTGCCCGGCTTCGATCAGTTCCTCGACCGCCGGGCCGCAGCGCTCGTGAAAAGTCTGGCCCGCACTGGTCAGGGTGAGCTTGCGGGTCGAGCGCTGCATCAGCCGGGTTCCCAGGCGCGCCTCGAGCTGCTGGATGCGGCGGCTCACGGTGGCCGACGGCATGCGCAGGTGCCTGGCCGCCTCGGCGAAGCTGCCCAGGCGCGCCACTTGCACGAACATGGCGACTTCGTTCAGATCGAGCACGGAATCCTTCCTTGATTGAATGATTGGCTGCAATGCATTTGCTGCCTCATCAATTCCATGATTGCTATCGATCCATCATCGATTTGCAATCGCTCCGTTCAAAAGAAAGAGACAAATCGCCCTATTGCCATGAAAAATGGAATTCAAACTGAGCAGCAGCTGACTTATTGGAATTGACAGGAAGCCGGATAAACAATCCGCAAACTGCTTCGCCGTTGCGGCAATATCCATCTTCGAGATTGGTTATAGATGGTAACGAGTAATTAATCTAATCCATTACCCACCATCCAGGTGGGTCGGCCCTCCTGCCCGTATTTCTTTTCGTCCGGATTTCCATGCAAGCCTTTCCCGATGCGGCCGCATTGCGCGCGCCACGCTCCCTGGACGATCTGCTCCTCTACCGGCTGTCCCGCGCCGTGCGCGCCGGCAGCGGCATGGCCACCCGCCTCGTCGAAGGCGGCTTCGGCATCACGCATCGCGAGTGGGGAATGATCGGCATGCTCGCGCAGATCGGCGAGATCACCTCCTCTGCATTCGCCGAACGCCTGCAGCTCGACCGGGTGCGCACCTCGCGCGGCCTGCGGAGCCTTTCCGAGAAGAAGCTGGTGGAGCGGCGGCGCGATGCCGAGGACGGCCGCGAAGTGCACGTGCGGCTGAGCGCCACCGGCCGCGAGCTGTGCAATGCGCTCTTTCCCCGGATCGCCCGTCTCAACATGGATCTGCTGGAATGCATCGACGAGGAGCACCTCGACGTCTTTCTCGAATGCCTGCGCCGGCTCGAGCTGCGCGGCAAGGAACTGAGCGCGCTGGGCGCGGTGCCGGAAAAGGCCGACCGCCGATCGGGCGGCACGCGCCACAGGTGGCGTTGACCCGGACGACGCCTGCGCCAGGGAGCGATCGAAGACCGTCGCAAATTTGACAGTCTCGATGCAGCACGGTGCCTAGCATCCGGCACCACATGAACACCGACCACCTCGACGAAGCCCGCCCTGCCCTGCACCGCCGACGCATGCTGCTGGCCGGCGGCGCGCTGCTGGCGGGCACTGTCGCCGCCGGGGCCGGATACGTCGTCACCCACTCCGACCACCCGATTGCCATGGCCGATTTCTCCGACCTCGCCAACGCCATGCGCACGCTCGAACGCCTGCGCGAGGCACCGCTGCATACCCGCTCGGGTTGGGACCTGGCCCACGTGCTGCACCACGCCGCGCAGAGCGTCGAATACTCGCTCGACGGTTTTCCGCAGCTCAAGCCCACCTGGTTTCGTGCCTCGCTGGGCACCGTGGCATTCGCGGTGTTCTCCGCGCGCGGCCGCATGAGCCACGGACTCGAAGAGCCCATCCCCGGCGCACCGGCCATTGCTTCAGGCCAGCCGCTGGATACCGCCATCGACCACCTGATGGCCGCGCTGAATCGCTTCGAGCGACACAGCGCGGCGCTCGCGCCGCACTTCGCATACGGCGCGCTGAGCAAGCCGGAGTACATGCGCGCCCACCTCATGCACCTGGCGAATCACTGGGAGCTGGTGGACGCCGGCTGACGCGTGCCGGCACGCAGCAGCTGCCCATGCAACGGGCAGCCGCTGCGCAGGCTGTCCCTGCGCTCAGCGCGGCGTGTAGGTGATCTTCGTCGTGACGAAGTTCGTGGTCGTATCGCCCGTGCGCGCGGCGAACCTGAGCAGTTGGCCGCGATAGGGCCCTTCGGCCGCGATCCAGTTGTCCTGGTACTCGGTGCGGTCCGATCCGTCGACCTGCCGGAAGCGGACGACCCCCGAGAACTTGCAGGCGTTGATCGCGCCCATGGGCGTTTCGAGAGATTCCCGCCCGACGTAGGTGTCGGTGCCCGTGATGACCTGCTGGTTGCGGATCTCGCCGTTCGGGCCTTCCACACTCTTGACCGTGTAGTTCATGTCGACCGTCTGGCCGGGCGACATCGTGGGCGTGACAACCGGCGGGTCGTTGTACGCATAGTCCAGCGAACCCGCATCCTCGCCGCCGTTGCGCACGCCGTACCTCACGATCTTGCCGTCGATGTAGTCCATGTACTGCCTGTCGGTCGCGCTCCCACCGGTGCCGTAGTACTGGGTGCGCAACCGACGCACGGGGCTCACATCTCTGAAGGACTCGCGACCGCGAGTGATCGTGACCGTGCGCAGCTTCACGGTGTTGCTGCCGTTGACGATGTCCTGCTCGAGCTCCACCGTGGTGCCTTCGCGCAGGTCGGCTTCGTTGAAGCACGCGGCCGAGGAGTTTTCCGGAGGCGGCGGCGGTGGGGGCGGAGGAGGAGGAGGCGGCGGGGGAGGCGGTGGGGGCGGCGGAGGAGGAATGAACCCGATGCCACCTCCATCACCACCGCCTCCTCCGCCGCCACCACCTCCACACGCGGCCAACGTCGCGACCGCGATCGCGGTCAGTAGATGCCTTGCATTCATGAATCCATCCTCCATTCGTCCAGTTCAGATAAGGGCGCCCCAAAGCCTTGGCGTCTGCCCTGGCTTTCTCTCTGGCGCGGGGGGACTGTGCGGGAGGCGGGTCAGGCGCAACTAGTGCACAAAGTCATGCAGGTCCGGATGCCGGTGGCGGCGCGGGTATCCTCCCGGGCCATCGAAGACCCGATGGAGACAAGGCGGTGGACATGTACATCGAACAAGGCGGCGAAGGCCCCGACCTGCTTCTCATGCTGCACGGAATGGGCGCAACCGGCGCGGTGTGGTCGCCGATGTGCGCAGAGATGTGCGCGGAGATGCAGACCGATGCGGACACCCGGTGGCACGGCCGCTGGCTCGCACCCGATCTGCCCGGCCATGGCCGCTCGGGCAGGCAGGACTCCTACGCCATCGGCCAGCTCGCAGCGAGCGTGGCGCATGCCGTGCTGCCGCATCTCCAGCCCGGAGGACGCCTCGTGGTGCTCGGGCATTCGCTCGGCGGCGTGATCGCACTCGCGCTCGCCACCGGCTGGTTCGGCGTCTTGCCGCACCGCGTCTTCGCGGCCGGCATCAAGATCGCGTGGAGCGACGAAGAGCTTCGCCGCATGGAGACGCTGGCGCTCCAGCCCGCGAAGCTGTTTCCGACGGAAGAAGAAGCACAGGAGCGCTACCTGAAGGTCTCGGGCCTCGCGGCGGTTGCCGGCGCGGCATCACCGGTGGCCGCGCGAGGCGTCGCACGCGACAGTGAAGGCTGGCGCCTGGCGATGGACCCTCGCGCCAACGCAGTGGGCAAGCCGCCGCTGTCCGAGCTGATGGCGCTGGCGCGCTGCCCCGTTCATCTCGGACGCGGAGGCAACGACGCGATGGTGACGCTGGAGCAGACCCGTTCGCTCGATCCCGGTGCGCGAGATCTCGGGCCTCATGGCCACAACGTGATGGTCGAGGCGCCCGGGCAGGTCCGCGACTGGATGGCCTCCTTCGCATGAGGCACGCGGCCCGGGCGCCGCTTCTCTTTTTCAGCGCACTACTTCGATCCTGCGGATCGGTATCGCCGCCTCCGCGGCTCGCGCCCTCAGCTGTCCGCACCCGCCATCGACATCCTGCCCCGCCGAATGCCGCAGCTTCGTCAGGATGCCGCGCTCATGCAGCGTGCGGGCGATCTGCTCGCAACGCTCCAGCGACGGACGACTGAAGTCCACGCCGTCCACCGCGTTGAAGGGAATCATGTTCAGCACGCCCCACTTGCCCGAGAGCAGCCGCACGATGCCGTCGATCTCGTCCTGCCCGTCGTTCACGCCTTCCAGCAGCGTCCACTGGTACTGGATGGGGTAGCCGCTGGCACGCGCGTAGCGCTCGCCCGCCTCGACCAGCTCTTCAGGCGTCATGGCTGGCGCACGCGGAAGCAGCTTCCTGCGCAGCTTGGCCCTGGTGGTGTGCAGCGAGAGCGCCAGCGCAGGCCTCACGCGCTCGGTCATCAGCCGCTCGAACACGCGCGGATCGCCCACGGTGGAGAACACGAGGTTCTTGTGGCCGACGTTGCCGACCGTGCCCAGCAGCTCGATCGCCTCCAGCACGTTGTCCATGTTGTGAGCCGGCTCGCCCATGCCCATGAACACCACCTTGCGCACCGGCCTGCGCATGCGCGCGAGCGCGACCTGCGCAATGATCTCGGCGCTGCCCACCTGGCGCAACAGGCCGTCGCGGCCCGTCATGCAGAACTGGCAGCCGACCGCGCAGCCCACTTGCGAGGAGACGCACAGGCCGTCGCGCGGCAGCAGCACGCTCTCCACGGTCTGGCCATCGGCGAGGGCCACCAGCAGCCGCTCGGAACCGTCGGCGCCGGGATGCGCCGCGACGACGCGCGCGAGCCCCGCAAGCTCGGCTTCGATGGACGGCAACTCCTCCATCAGCGAAGCAGGAAAGAAGCTCGCGGGCAGGCGCCTGCCGCTGTTCCTGGGCAGCGCGTGGGACCACAGCCGCAGGATGCGCTGCTCGTGGCTGGGGCCGGCTCCGGCTTTTCGCAGCCGTTGTTTCAGTTCGTGGATTCGCATGCGCCGCCTGGGGCAAGGGGACTCCCGCACAGGCGCGGGATGGTGATCGACAAGCGCCAGATTGTGCCCGGCGCCGGGCGCTCACCCTTGCGACTGCAGCCGCCCGGCCTGCCGGCGGCTGTTGGCGATCATGGCCGAGCCGGCGAGGCACAGGGTCGCGAGCAAGGCCAGCGCCGAACTGGCGCCCCGGGTGAAGGCCGCCACATCCGCATCGGAAAGCCCCACACCAGTGCTTCCGAGAACCATGCGCTGCGAGCCCGGAGAGAGCCGCGCAAGCGCCACGCTCAACGCCAGTGCGGTTCCCACCATGATCCCGGTGTTCTGCAGCGTCGAGCGCACGCCGTTCGCGATGCCTCGCCGCTGGGGCTGCACGTTCTGCAGGATCGACGCGTTGTTCGGCGTCACGAAGCTGCCGATGCCCAGGCCGAGCACCCACAGGCAAGCGGCAAGCTGCGCGGCGCCGATCTCCGGCCGCAGCAGCGCGGCCAGCATTGCCAGCGCGCATCCCGCGAGCAGCATTCCGCACACGCAGACGGATTCGGGGCTGAAGCGCCGGATCAGCATGCCCGCCACCGGCGCGGCCATCAGCATGCCGAATGCGACCGGTGCCACACGCAGGCCAGCCTGCGAAGGCTCCAGCCCCGCGCAGGCTTGCAGGTACAAGGCCACCAGCACCAGCGGAGCAGCCTGCGTCATTGACAGCAGCAGGATGCCCGCGTACGCGGTGCGTCGCGCAGGATCGGCGAACAGCGACGGGTCGACCAGCGGGCTCGCCGAATGCAACTGCACCTTCGAGAAGAGCGCGATGGCGCAGAGCCCCGCGAGCATGAACGCAAGTACCGGCGCGCTCGTCCATCCACGCGCTCCCGCCATCGAGAGCGCGTAGGTCACGCCCCCGATGCCGGCGAAGGAAAGCGCAGCACCCGCGAGGTCGAAGCGCTCGGCACGCAGCGCGGCGCTCGCGGGCAAGACCTTCCACGACCACGCCAGCACACAAAGCCCGATGGGCACGTTGAGCATGAAGAGAACGCGCCAGCCCCACCACGACACGACGAAGCCGCCGGCCAGCGGCCCCACTACCTGGGCCAGCGCCGCGACCATCGCGAGGATGCCGAGCGCGAGCCCCATCCTGGTGCGACCGAATGCATCGCCCACGAGTGCGCTGGAGTTCGCCATGACACCCGCCGCGCCCACGGCCTGGCACACGCGAGCCGCCAGCATCAGTTCAGCATTCGGCGCGAATGCGCACGCGGCGCAGGCGGCGATGAAGAGCGACAGCCCGGAGAGAAAGAGCCTTCGCCGCCCCCAGAGATCGGCCAGCCGCCCGAAGCTGAGGATGCAGACCGTGCTGACCAGCATGTAGGACAGCAGGATCCAGCTCGCCTGCGCGGGCGAAGCGTGCAGGCTGCGCGCCGCCGCGGGCAGCGCGACATTGAGCGCGCTGAGATTAAGAAAGCACAGCAGCGCCCCCGCGCTGGCGGCGACGAGCACCGCCCAGCCCGTCCTGTCCGCGTCGTCGGTCATCGCCCTCTCAGTCCTCGCTCTTGAATCCCGATGCCTCGACGATGGGGCGCCAGTAGGCCCTGTCCTCGGCCATGATCCGCTTCACGTCCGCGCCGGGCAGCCCCGTGGGCTCCAGGCCCATGCGGTCGACCTGCGCGCGCACCTGCGGGCGGCGCATCGCGGCGAGGAAGGCCGACTCCAGCTTCGCGACCACCTCCTTCGGCGTGCCCGCCGGCACGAAAGCGGCATAGGCGGCGTTGGCGCGGTCGAAGGCGTCGTAGCCCGACTCCTTGATCGTCGGCACGTCGGGCAGCCAGCTCAGGCGCTTCGTGCCCGCGACGCCGAGTATCCGCAGCTTGCCCGCGCGGTGAAGTTCGAGCTGGCTCGCCAGCGCGTCGGCGCCGAGCGGCACGTGGTCGCCGATGATGTCGGTCGCCAGCGGCGCGCCGCCCCTGTAGCTGACCGGCGCGAGCGGCACGCCGATGGCCTTGGACAGCTGCAGCACGCTGAAGTGCAGCCCGCCGCCCAGGTTGGTCATGCCCACGCTGCCGCCGGAAGGATTCTTCCGCAGCCACGCGACGTACTCGGGGATCGTCCTGAACGGCTGGTTGGCGCCGGCCGAGACCACGCTGGGCACGTTCGCCAGGTGCGCGACGGGAATGAAGTCCTTGTCGACGTCGTAGTTCAGCCGCGCATAGGTCATCGGAAAGAGCACGAAGGGCGGCGTGCCGCCGATCAGGATGGTTCGGCCGTCGGGCTTCGCTACCTTGACGGCCTCGATGGAAATGCGTGACGACGCGCCGGGCCGGTTCTCCACCAGCACGGGCTCCTTGAACGTGGTGCGCAAGTCTTCCGCCAGCGAGCGCGCGAGGCTGTCGAGGGCGCCGCCCGGCGGAAATCCGATGATCAGCCGGATGGGCGTGCTGTTGTCGGCATGCGCGGCCGCGCCGATCAGGGCGATCGACGCGCCGAGAAGAAGTGTCTTGAGGAACGGGGCCATGGTGGAGTACCTGCGGAGTTGGAAAAACGGACTCAGAAGGGCAGCACGGTCAGCGCGTTGGCCGGCCGGTGCGCGGCCTCGAAGGCCGCGGCGGCCTGCAGCAATTGCTGGTCTTCGCGGAAGCGGCCGACGAGCTGCATGCCGATGGGGAGCCCGTCGCTGCCCGCGCCGCACGGCAGGCTGATGGCGGGATGGCCCGTGAGGTTGAAAGGCATGGTCCACGGGAACCAGTTCGACCGCACCTCGGCGAAGGATTCGCCGTCGATCTCGATGCTGCCGAACAGGTCCTGGTCGATGGGCAGGGCCGTGCGCGAGAGCGTCGGCGTGAAGATGAAATCGTGCGTCTCGAGCTGAGCCTGCACCGTGCGGAAGAGTGCCGTCCTGGCGAACATGGCCTGCTGGAAGGCGACGCCGTCGACATGCTCCGCGAGCGCGAGCTGCTTCAGCAGCGACGGGCTCAGCTGGTCGGCGTGCGCTGCCGCCAGCGGCGCGAAGCGCCCACGCCAGCTGGTGTGGTTGATGACCCGCCACACGGACTCGACGTCATAGCCCTCGCCCGGCATCTCCTCGAGCTGCGCGCCCATCGAGTGCAGCGTTTCGAGCGCGGATCCGAACGCGGCGGCGACGTCGGCTGAAATCGGCCGCCCCTTCGGCGTCGCGCAGTACAGGACACGTTTTCCGTGAAGGTCTCCGCCGGGCTTCAGCGCGTCGAAGTACGGCTGGGCCGGCACGCCGAGCGACCACGGATCGCTTCCGTGGGCACCGGTCATCGCCTGCAGCATGAGCGCCGTGTCGGCCACGTCGCGCGTGGTGGGCGTCACGTAGGTGTAGTTGCCGAAGGCGTCCTGCACCTGGCTGTGGGGAACCACGCCCAGGCTCTGCTTGAGGCCGACCACGCCGTTGCAGGCGGCGGGAATGCGGGTGGAGCCGCCGCCGTCGGTCGCAATGGCCAGCGGCGCCACGCCCGCCGCGATGGACGCCGCCGCGCCACCGCTGGAGCCGCCGCTGGTGCGCGTCGCGTCCCATGCGTTGCGCGTGCTGCCGAAGAGCGGCGCGTCGGTCAGGCACTTGGCGCCGAACTCGGACGAGGTCGTCTTGCCGATGAGGATGGCGCCCGCCTGACGCATGCGCGCGACGGCCACCGCGTCGCGCGCGGGAACATGGTCGCGGTGCAGCATGGAGCCGTAGGTCGTCCGCACGCCCTGCGTGTCGACGATGTCCTTTACCGTGAACGGCAGGCCGTGGAGCAGGCCCGATGCCTCGCCCTTCATCAGTGCCGCTTCCGCGCTCCTGGCCTGCTCCATCGCCTGCTCGTGGCAGAGTGTGATGAAGCAGTTCAGCAGCGGCTGCACCGCGTCGGCCCGGCGAAGCACCTCGCCGACGATCTCCACCGGCGAGAGCTTGCGCTGCACGACGAGGGTGCGCAGCGTCGCGGCGGACATCTCGCAGATTTCGGACTTCGGAAGCGCGGGAAACGCGTGACGGGACGGAGAAAACTTTTGCATGCGCAAATGATTGATTCGCCGCATTCGCTAGTCCAATACTGTTTTCTCGAAAAGGCATATGGACAGCGTATGGCTACACCGGACTTCAGAACGCTCCGCTATTTCGTGGCGGTCGCCGAAGAACGCAGCGTGGGCAAGGCGGCGCGGCGGCTCAACATGGCGCAGCCGCCGCTGTCGGTCCACATCAGGCATCTGGAGGAGTCGGTGGGTACGCCCCTGTTTCGCAGGACGGCGCGCGGCATGGAGATCACCGACGCGGGCAATGCGCTCTTCCGGCGCGCGAAGGAGGCACTGCTGCTCGCCAACGAAGGCTTCGACGCCGCCCGCGCCATCGGCTCGGGCAGCAGGGGCAGGCTCACGGTCGGGACCATGATCGCCCTCTCCTACCTGGTGCTGCCCCGCCTGGAGAACGCGCTTCGCGCGAAGTTGCCGGACGTGGAGATCCAGTACGTGGAGCTGAACGCCGTCAACAACGTGTCGGCTCTCGTCGAAGCGGAGGTGTCGGTGGCGATCTGTATCCCGCCCATCGCCCAGCCGGGCATCTCGGTCGAGCGCATCGGCACCCAGCCGCTGATGCTGGCCGTGCGCACGGACTCGGCCCTTGCCCGCATGGCCAGCATTCCGCTCGATCGGCTCGAGGGCGTTCCGCTCATCGGGCTACCGGTGCCGGAAGGCGACGTGGACAAATCGGTCGTCGCCTCGCTGCTGCGGCGGCACGACGTCAGCATGCCGGTCGCGCAGCGGGTCGAGACCATGGTGTCGGCGCTGGCGCTTGTGCTCGCGGGCAAGGGCGTGGCCATCCTGCCTGCGTGCGCGCGCATCGGCCGACCGCCGGGCGTGGTGTTCAGGCCCCTGCGCAATGCCAGCGCGAAGATGGACGTCGCGGCCTGCTGGCGCAGCGACTGGGAGAGCCCGCTGATCGAACCTTTCCTGGCTTGCGCACGCGCATCTCTGCGGCAAGCGGGTTGACGAAGGCCGGTGGCCCCATCAGCTCACCTGGCGGGAGCGGCCAGCAGCGTCTCGATCCACGCGGGAGGAATCGCGCCCGGCACCCGGGTGCCGTCGTCGAAGATCAGCGTCGGCGTTCCTTCGACCTTGTAGCGGCGACCGAGCTCGATGCCACGCTGCAGGCCGGTGGTGTCGCAACCCTGCGCCGCGGCGGCAGGCGCGGTGCCGTTCTCGATCCAGTCGGACCATGTCTTCTGCCTGTCCTTGCTGCACCACACGCCGCGTGCCTTGGCGAGCGAATCGTCGCCGAGCACGGGGTACAGGAACATGTAGACCGTCACATTGCCGATGGCCTTGAGGTCCTTGTCGATGCGCTTGCAGTGGCCGCAGTTCGGGTCGGAGAACACGGCGAGCCTGCGCTTGCCGCTGCCATGCACGATCCTTATCGCGTCGTTCAGGGGGAGCTTGTCGAAGACGAAGCCGTCGATCTTCCTGAAGCGCCCTTCCGGCGAGCTGCTCTTGCCCTGGGCATGGCTGGCACCCGCGAATGCAAGTGCTCCGAGAGTGCAACCCATCAGCAGGGTACGGCGCGTGGAATTCATGTTCTCCATGTCGATCGGGGCAAATGGTTTGTCGAGGGCGTTCAATGCACCGCGGCGCTCGGCTCTGCGGCAACGCCGCGCGCAGGCCACAGCGCGAGGCCGCCTGAGAGGCTCCATGCCTGCGCATGGCCGAGGCGACGAAGCGCCTTGGCGGCCTGCGCGCTGCGGTTGCCGCTTCGACAGTAGAACAGCACCGGGGTTCCGGCCGGCAGCGCCAGCCATGCGGGCAATGCATTGAGCAGCCCTGACAGCGGCACGGCCTCGCAGTGCGCGTCGGCGCCGAAGGGCAGCGTTTCGCTCAGGCGCTGCTCGTAGGGTTCGCGCACGTCCACCAGCAGCAGGCCCGGGTTTTCGCGCAGCAGCCGCTGCGCTTCGGCAGCACTCATCTCGTGGCCCGCGCCGGCGCAGCCGCTGTCGACGCGCGCACCGCATGCCAGGGTCTGGTATTCAGTCAGCGCGAGATCCTTCTCCAGTTCGGCTTTGGCCTCGGCGAACCGCCGCGCGTCGATGCTGCCGGCGAGCACCTGCGCCAGCAACGGCTGGGCCGCGCATTCGCGCGCCAGCGTGCTCGCGAAGCGGTCGTCGTAGTCGTGCGCCGGGAGCAGCAGCGTGCGCGGGCCCGCGGCCTGCTCCAGCTTCTTCAGCGAGGGGCCGAATGCCAGCGGCGCGCTCTGTGCGAAGTCGCTGCGCCCCAGTGCGCCGGGCATCACGGTGTCGCCGACGAAAGCGAGGCGGATGTGCATCTGCGCGTCGTGCAGCAGGTAGGCGGTCGAGTCGACAGTGTGCCCGGGGGTCGCCAGACGGGTCAGCATCTGCGCCCCGAGGCAGATCGCATCGACGCCCTGGGGCCAGCCGAGCGCGTCGAACCTGCCCGGCGAAAGGAACTGCGCGGGAAGCGCCGCGCGCAGTTCGCCGCCCGAGGAGACGTGGTCGCCATGGCTGTGCGTGTCGAGCACGGCGACCAGCGTGTACTCCTGGCAGCGCAGCAGTTGCGCGATGCGCCCGGTCAGCTCGGGCAGCGGGTCGATGACGACGCAGCGCCGGCTGTCGGCATCGGCCACGAGGTAGCAGCACGCGCCGCCCACCACGAAGCGGGTCAGGCCGTCGAGCGCGTTGCCCGGCGTCGATGCCTCCTCCGCTGTTCCCAGGCAACTGGCGCGCAGCGAAGCACCGCAGGAGCCGATGCGCGCGCAGGCTTCGTCGATGAAGGCCGGGTCGCTGGCCGGGCCAAACGACAGTCGCACGGCCGATGCCGCTTGCCAGGCGGGCAGGCCCATCGCTTCCAGCACATGGCTCGGCAGCGCCTTGGACGCGCCACAGGCCGAGCCCCCGCTCACCCGCACGTCGGCGGCGTCGAACAGGTCCTGCAGGAGCTTCGAGTCCAGGCCGGGCACCGAGAAATTGAGGGTCGTCGGCAGGCTCAGCTCGAAGGGCGCGTTGAACACCACGCCGGGGAACGCGCTCTTCAGCGCCGAGGCGATGCGTTCGCGGTACGTCTCCAGCGTTCGCCTGCCCATGAAGGTCTCGCCGTCCTCGAGCGCCTCCAGCACGGTGCCGAGCGCGGCGATGCCGGACATGTTCTCGGTTCCGGAGCGCAGCGCGCCTTCCTGGCCGCCGCCCGCCATCAGCGGCGTGAACGGTGCGCCTTCGCGAACGTAGAGCAGGCCGATGCCCTTGGGGGCGTAGAGCTTGTGTCCCGAGAACGGCGCGTAGTCGATGCGATGGGCCGCGAGCCGCAGTTCGAGCTTGCCCAGCGCCTGCACGCTGTCGACCATCCACAGGGCCGGGCTGCCGGCCAGTGCCTGCTCGATGCCGTCGAGGTCGCTGATGACGCCAGTCTCGTTGTTGGCGGCCATGGTGCAGGCCAGCCCCGCCCGCCCTGCATGCGCGCGCAGCCATTGCAGGTCGTGACGACCGTCTAGGCCGACCGGGATGGGCAGCACGCGCAGGTTCAGGCCCAGCAGCTTGTTCCAGTGCCTGAGCGCCTCGGGCACCGCCTTGTGCTCCGTCGCGCCGTAGAGCAGGCAGTCGATGTCCTCGCGGCCGCGCAGGGAGCTCAACGCCGACAGCACCGCCGTCTGAATGCCTTCGGTGGCGCCGCTGAGAAAAAGCAGGTCGCCCGTGGGAGCACCGAGCAGGCGGCGCGCGCGGGCGCGCACCGAATCCATCAGCGCGCGCGCCTTCAGGCCCGTGCTGTGTACGCTGCTGGGGTTGCCGAAGTCGTCGGCCATGGCTGCGAGTGCCGCGGCCCGTGCGCGAGGCAGCACAGGCGTGGTGGCGTTGGCGTCGAGGTAGATGTCCATTGGGGTGATTCCGGGAGAAGACGTTGCGGGCGGGTGCCGCGCTCCTGAAGGAGTCTGCGGGCCGGACCCGGGAAGCGGCTTGCCTTTTGCGCTGTCGATGCCGGTAATATTGGAATCCAATGCTCTTTTAAAGAGAATTCATGAAACTGGATTCCATAGACATCAAGATTCTTGATCTCCTGCAGCGGGACGCCGAGCTGCAGGTGGCCCAGATCGCCGAACAGGTCGGACTCTCCGCCACGCCGTGCTGGCGGCGCATCCAGCGGCTGAAGGAGGCCGGCGTCATCACGCGTTCGGTGGCCCTGCTCGATCCGCGCAAGGTCAACGTGGCGGTGACGGTGTTCGTGTCGGTGCGCACCAGCACGCACTCGCAGGAATGGTTCGACAGCTTTACGGCCACGGTGCATGCCATTCCGGAAGTGGTCGAGTTCTACCGGATGAGCGGAGACGTCGACTACCTGCTGCGCGTGGTGGTGCCCGACATCGCGGCCTACGACGCCGTCTACAAGCGCCTCATCACGGGCACGAACCTGCACGACGTCAGCTCGAGCTTCGCCATGCAGGAGCTGAAGCAGACCACTGCCCTGCCGCTGGGCTACGTGTAGAGGAAGAATCCCGGTCCGGTCAGAACAGGCTGCCCTGCCCCGCCGCGCCTGGCGGCCGGAACGCGGTGACGTCGAGCGGAATGCGCTCGCGGTTGTAGCCCAGGCGGTTCGTCGCCTTCTGGAAGCGCTGGTGGATCAGGTCGGCCCAAAGCCCTGAGCCCTTCATGCGCGTGGCGAAGTCGGCGTCGTAGTCCTTGCCGCCGCGCATCTCGTGGATGCGCGCCGTGATGCGGTCCGCGCGTTGCGGGTAGTGCAGCATCAGCCATTCCTTGAAGAGCGGAGCCACCTCCCACGGCAGCCGCACCACCGTGTAGAAGGCGCTGCGCGCGCCGGCCTCCCATGCGGCTTCGAGCACCTGCTCCATGTCTTCGGTCACGAAGGGAATCTGCGGCGCCACGCTCACGCCGACCGGCACGCCCGCCTCCGCCAGGGTGCGGATGGTGCGCAGCCGGCGATGCGGCGCGGCGGCGCGCGGCTCCAGCTTGCGGGCGAGGTCGCCGTCGAGCGTGGTCACGGTCACGTACACGGCGGCGAGGTGCTCGGCCGCCATCGGCGCGATCACGTCCAGGTCCCGCTCGATGGCGCTCGACTTGGTGACCAGCGCGAACGGATGCCGCGTTTCCTGCAGCAGCTCGATGACCGATCGCGTGAGGCGCAGTTCGCGCTCGATGGGCTGGTAGCAGTCGGTGGCGGTGCCGATGGCGATGCAGCTCGGCCGGTAGCTCTTACGACCGAGTTCGGTGCGCAGCACCTCGACGAGGTTGCGCTTGGCGATCAGCTTGGTCTCGAAGTCGAGGCCCGGCGACAGGTTGAGATAGCTGTGCGTGGGCCGCGCGAAGCAGTAGATGCAGCCGTGCTCGCAGCCACGGTACGGGTTGAGCGAGCGGTCGAAGTAGATGTCGGGCGATTCGTTTCCGGTGAGCACCGACTTCACGTCCTCGAAGCGCACCTCGGTGGCAAGGGGCGGCAGCTCCTCGGCCTCGGCCGCGCCTTCCTCGAGCGTGCCCCAGCCGTCGTCGAAGGCATTGCGCTCGTCCTTCGAGAAACGGTGCGCGATGTGCGTGGCCGCGCCGCGGCCCTTGATGGCGTGGATGGGGATGCGGGCGGCTGGCATGGCTGCGACTCCTTGGCAACTCGATTTACTGTTTATTCATACAGTATTCCACCGATTCACCATCGTCGCCAGTTTTTCAATTTCTCTATTGACAGAAATTTCGTAAATCCTAAACTCGGCGCCATGGAACTCACCGACATTCAACGCAAGTTCGTCCTGCACTGGGGCGAAATGGGCTCGCTGTGGGGCGTCAACCGCACCGTCTCGCAGATCCACGCCCTGCTCTTCGCATACGGCAAGCCCATGAACGCCGAGGAGCTCTGCGACACGCTCGGCGTGGCCCGCTCCAACATCAGCAACAGCCTGAAGGAGCTGCAGGCCTGGAACCTTGTTCGCATCACCCACACGCTGGGCGACCGGCGCGACTATTTCGAAACCAGCGTCGACGTGTGGGAGCTGTTCCGCACCGTGGTGCGCGAGCGCAAGGAGCGCGAGTTCGATCCCACCGTGCGCGTGCTGCGCGAGCTGGTCTCCAGCCCCGAATTCCAGAAGGAGCCGGCCGATGCGCAGGACCGCATCCGCTCCACCATGGAACTCATGGAAAAGCTCGCCACCTGGGCCGACGAGATGCTGCGGCTGTCGCCCGGTACGCTCGACAAGGTGATGACGCTGGGTGCGAGCGTGCAGCGCTTCGTGCGCGGCGACACCGCTTCGAACGACAAGGGTGGCAAGGGCGACGACCCCGACGCGCACCACGCCAGCCTTCCCATGATCTGAGCACCCCTTTTTTTGCCCAATCATTTCTGTTTCAACAGAAATATCGAGAACAAAGAGCATCATGAGCCCCGCTGCGACACCCACCTACCCGCTCACGATCTATTTCGATGCGAGCTGCGCGATCTGCTCCGCTGAAATGGGCGCACTCAAGGCGCGCGACGCGGTCGGCCGGCTGCAACTGGTCGACTGCTCACCCCCTAGCTTCACCGGCGGCCCCGCACCGCGCGAAGCGCTGATGGCTGCCATCCATGTGTCGGACGCCGAAGGCAGGGTGCACGTCGGCGTGCCGGCGATACGCATCTGCCGCACGGCGGTAGGCCTCTCCAGCGGCAGCCTGCTGCTCGACCTGCCGATCGTCGCGCCGCTGGCCGACCGCGCCTATGCGCTGCTGGCGCGCAACCGCTACCGCATTCCACGCTGGCTGGCCGCGAGGCTCGCCGGGCGCGTCGCGCCTTCATGCGACGACAACTGCCGCATCTGACAAAGAAACCCGACGAACAACCAAACGAGGGAACAGAGCCATGCCCACCGTCTTCCAGCCCGACTTCCGGATGCCACGCCAAACGATCGCACGCGTCGCCGACATCTCCATCACACCCGGCGACACGCAGGACTACTTCACCGAGGTCGCAACCGACTACAGCGCCTGGAGCCCCAGCTACAACATGCACTTCGGCTTCTGGCGCGCAGGCCTGAACCCGCTGCGGCGCGAAGGCATGCTGATAGAGATGAACCGCGTGGTCGGCCGCGCCTTGCGCCTCGGCGACGCCACCCGCCGCTGCGTGATCGACATGGGCTGCGGCGCCGGCGCCACCGCGCGCACGCTGGTGAGCGACGACGCATCGCTCTACGCCGTCACAGTGACCAACGTCGCAGTGCAGAACCGCATCGCCGCGAAGCTCGACGCAGCAGCCGGCGTGGCCGATCGCATGGCGCACATCGAGGCCGACTACACCCGCACCGGCCTGCCCGCCGCGCAGGCCGATGGCGCGTGGGCCGTGGAAAGCGCCTGCTATGCCAGCGGCACCGACAAGGCCGACTTCATTCGCGAAGCCGCCCGGCTGCTGAAGCCCGGCGCGCGGCTGGCGGTGGTCGACGGTTTCCTGCTGCGGCGCCAGCCGAGCCGCCTGGCAGGCTGGCTGCATCGCCTGTGGGCCGACAGCTGGGCCGTGCCCACGCTGGCCGTGCGCGACGATTTCGTCGCCGCACTGCAGGCACACGGCTTCGAGGACATCGAAGTGAAGTCGCTGCGCTGGCGCGTGGCACCGAGCGCGCTGCACATCCCGGTGCTGGCCACCCGCTTCACGCTGGCCGAGCTCTGGAAGGCTCGCGGCAGGCTCAGCCCGTGGCGGCGCAAGCACATCGTGGCCAGCTACTGCGCGCTCGCACTGGGCATGTTCTGGCGCGACTTCGACTACTGCATGGTCACCGCGACACGCCGTTGCGACTGAACAGGCAGGCCCCGAAAACGACACAACGAGGAGAAGAAGAGGTTTCCGCATGCAAAACGACTCCCAGGAAAGCAGGCTTTCCGAACTCACCCCCATCGAGCCACCCAAGCCCGTTCGCGGCATGCCCTTCGGCTGGTTCTGGCCGATGGCATCCGGCGCCGCGATTGCGCTCGTGCTGCGCCTCGTCTTCAGCAGCGCCCCCGGCAATCCCTACTCGGCCATGCTGGGCTCCTTCGTCTACTTCGTGCCCGCCGTGTGCGGCGCGGTCACGGTGTACATGGCCGAGCGCATCGAACGGCGCAGCTGGGGCTACTACATCTGGGCGCCGTGGGTGGCGACCTCGCTGTTCGTCGGCGGCACGCTGCTGGTGTTCATCGAGGGCCTGATCTGCGCCATCGTCATCGTGCCGCTGTTCGCCACCATGGGCAGCGTCGGCGGACTCGCGATGGGCATCGTGTGCCGCATCACCAACTGGCCGAAGCAGGCCGTCTACAGCTTCGCGATGCTGCCGCTGGTGCTGGGTGCCATCGAGCCCCAGCTGCCCAACCCCGACCGCTACTCCGACACCTCGCGCACGCTTTTCATCGCGGCGCCAGCCGAGCGCGTGTGGCACGAGCTCAATGCCGCCTACGACATCCGCCCCGCCGAAGTCGGCGATGCATGGGCCTACCGCATCGGCGTGCCGATGCCGGAGTCTGGCGTCACGGTAAACACGCCGGAAGGCCGTGTGCGCAAGGTGCAATGGCAGAAGAACGTGCACTTCGAGGAAGTCATCACCGAGTGGCAACCGAACCGCCTGCTGAAGTGGCGCTTCCGCTTCTCGCCCGACTCCTTCCCGGCCGGTGCGCTCGACGACCACGTGATGATCGGCGGCCAGTACTTCGACCTGCGCGACGCCACCTACACGCTGACACCGCGCGACGGCGGCACCGAACTGCGCGTCGCTGTTTCGTGGCGCATGAGCACCAGCTTCAACTGGTATGCGGACCGGGTCATGCACCTCATGCTGGCCGACGCCTCGGAGAACATCCTGCGCTTCTACAAGGCGCGCGCCGAAGCCACGGCGACAGCAGCGGCTTCGGCAGCGCAATGACGATGCAACCCGTCTTCCAGCAGGCGCTCGGCCCCGCGTGGGATCGGCTCGGCGACGTCATCCGCCGCCACTACACGATGACGCCCTTCTCCGACGACCACGTCTGTGTGCGCGGCACGATGAACGAGGTCTGGCACGCACCGTGGGCAGCTCTGCTGATGCCCTTCGGCCGGCTGTTCGGCGCGCTCGTGCCGCATCAGGGCAACGAGGTGCCGATCGAGGTGCACTACCGTTGCCGTCCCGACAACGCCACGCTCTACTGGGACCGCATCTTCCACTTCCCCGGGAGGCCGCCCTTCCATTTCCGCTCGCACATGGAGCTTGCGGAAGGCCAGGCCGGCGAGGTGATCGAATACGTGCGCTTCGGCATCGGCATGCGCCTCGC
This sequence comes from Variovorax sp. 679, assembly GCF_003952185.1. Classification (GTDB taxonomy): domain Bacteria; phylum Pseudomonadota; class Gammaproteobacteria; order Burkholderiales; family Burkholderiaceae_C; genus Variovorax. The sequence goes on from NZ_RXFS01000011.1 coordinate 206,947, forward strand.
TGTGAGCGCGGAAGAAGGCGCGGTGGTGTTCCGCGACCGGGGCTATGTCTGGCGCATCGCGGGGTTTCGCATTCCGCTGCCGCTGGGCCTCTTCATGGGCACGGCCTATGTGGAAGAGCGTCCCGACCCCGCAGATGCCGAGCGCTTCACCATGAAGATGCTGCTGCGTCACCGCTGGTTCGGCGACGTGTTCCGCTACAGCGGGCGCTTTCGCCTCGGAGCGCGAACGGGATCACAATGAGCGCACCATGCCGCGCCGACCAGAAAACCTCTACGTCCAGTACCACGCTCACGTCTATTTCGGGCCCGACACGCTCGCGCAGGCCCGCGCCCTCTGTGAACGCGCAGGCCATGAGCTGATGGTGGTGGTCGGCCGTGTGCACGAGCGGCTGGTGGGCCCGCATCCGCACTGGAGCTGCCAGCTCGCCTTCGACGCTGCCGAGTTCGACCAGGTCATCGGCTGGCTCGAGGCCAACCGCGATGGGCTCGACGTGTTCGTGCACGGCGTGACCGGCGACGACCTCGCCGACCACACGACGCACGCCATGTGGCTGGGCGAGGAAAGCGAACTCGACCTCCGGATGTTCCGGCGCTAGACCGTTTCCTCCTCCTGGCCGGCGCCGTGCACCTTGAAGAAGGTGGCGCCTTCCACCTTCTGGCCGATGGCTTGCTCGTAGGCCGCGCGCACATCCTCCGGCTGCCCGGCCTGGCCGAAGAAGTCCTTCAGGTACGGCCCCAGCAGCGGATGCGCAGCCAGCTCCTTGCGCGGCAAGCCGTTGATCATCTCGTCGCGGCACGCCGAGGGCAGGAACACGTCGCGGTTCTTCTCCGGATCGCGGATCAACCCTTTGGGCTCGTGCGCCGGGTCGGCCTGCATCGCCTCGAGCTCCTCGAAGAAACGGCGCCGCATCATCACGATGCCCTTGTCGCTCTGGCCCAGCTTCTCGCGCGTGCGGTCGGTGATGGCGCCCTGCCCCACCCACACCACGAAGTCCTGGTTGGCGACGTGGCTGGTGATCCAGCGGCCCGTCACCGGGTCCTTGATCGGTCCGTACCACGAGGGAATGCGCTCCTGCACGTAGGGCTCCTGCTCGTTCGGCACGCGGCTCAGCACCCACAGCACGCTCAGCGTGTGGTGGTCGTCGATGGGCACGCGCCATTCGAAGTGGTGCCCCAGGAAGAAACCGTTGGGCCACAGGGTGACGCGGCCGGTGGTCCACATCACGTTGTCCTCGCGCTCGCCGCCGCGCAGGCGCTTGTAGACGAAGCCGTGCTCGAACTCCTCGAAGGCCAGCTTCAGGTGCGTGGGCACGTAGGGCCCTTCTTCGCCTTGCAGGCGCGTGGTCCAGTTGTTGTGGGTCCACTCGAAGTGCACGGGGTCGATGGAGTTTTCCTGGCACTGGAACCAGTTGCACGGAATCTCGGCGAACACCGCCTGCGCGAAGCCGTTCGCGCAGTTGAAGAGCTCCCAGTCGGGCAGCAGCGGCGCGGGCTGCGGGCCCATGTAGGCCCACAGCAGGCCGGCCTTCTCCTGCACCGGGTAGGCCTTGATCCTCGTGTTCTTGCGCATGCGCGCGCCGGGGTCCAGCGTTTCCTCGAAGGGCTGGTGCACGCACTGGCCGCTCTGGTCGTACTGCCAGCCGTGGTAGCTGCAGCGCAGGCCGCACTGCTCGACGTAGCCGTACGACATGTCGGCGTTGCGGTGCGGGCAGCGGCGGTCGACCAGGCCGTAGTTGCCGCTCAGGTCCTTGTAGAGCACCAGGTCTTCGCCGAGGATGCGCAGCGGCTTCACGGCCTTGTCGTCGAACTCGCTCGCGCCCGCGATCGGATGCCAGTAGCGGCGCAGGTAGTCGCCCATCGGCTTGCCGGGGCCCACTTCGGTCAGCAGGCGGTTCTTTTCTTCGCTCAACATGCGTAGTCTCCTTTTCGTCGATCTCTCTTCAGTCGGCGCGGATGCCGAACTCGCGCACCAGCCTGCCGAAGCGCTGGTCGTCGTCTGAAATCTGCTGCGCCAGCACCGAGGGCGCGCCGCCCACGGGTTCGATGCCGAGCGCGGCCATCCTTGCCTGCACGTCGGGCATCTTCAGGATCTCGTTGAAATGCCTGTTGAGCGCCTGCACCACATCGGGCGGCATCGCCTTCGGGCCGAGCAAGCCCATCCACGCGCTCACGTCCACGTCCTTGAAGCCCAGTTCGATGAAGGTGGGCACGTCGGGCATCAGCTTCGTGCGCTGGCGCTCCGCGACGCCGAGCGGCACCAGCTTGCCCGCGGCGATGTGGCTCGCCACCGCGCCCGGAGTGATCCAGCCCACGCCGACATGGCCGCCCAGCACGTCGTTGACCACCGGCGCCACGCCGCGATAAGGCGCGTGCGTGACCGCGATGCCCGCGTCCTTGTTGAAGAGCTCGCCCGCGATGTGCATCGGCGAGCCCGCGCCCGGCGTGCCGTAGCTGATGGCCTTGCCGGCTTTCGCGCCGGCCACGAGCTGCGCGACGCTGCGGATGCCGGTCACCGGCGCGGTCACCAGCAGCAGCGGGATGTTGCCGGTCTTGACGATGGGAGTGAAGTCCTTCACCACGTCGTGCGCGACACCGGGGCCGGCCTTCAGCACGTGCTGCGCGATGGGAAAGGTGCTGGGCGTGAAGAGCAGCGTGTAGCCGTCGGCCGGCGCTTTCGCGACCCAGACGTTGCCGATCATCCCGCTCGCGCCGGGCCGGTTGTCGATCAGAACCGGCTGGCCGATGCGCTGCGACAGCTTCTCGGCATAGGTGCGCGCGATGGCGTCGGTGTCGCCGCCGGCCGGGTAGGCCACGACGATGGTGATCGGCTTCGATGGCCAGGACTGCGCCATGGCCGCGGTAACGGCACATAGCGAAAGAACGGCTGCTGCAGCGGCACGGGCCGCGTTTCGCGGGTGGAACAACATGCTCTTTTCCTTCTCGGTGGGACGACGTTGGTGTCGTCCGCACTGTAGGAACGGGGCTGCGAAGCCAGAAGATATAGTTTCACGCAGTGAACCTTTTTCCGGAGACCGGCATGTCGGACACCACAGGCGCGCAGAGCGTGAAATCCATCGACGCATTGCGCCGCGGTCTCGACGTGATGCTGGCCATCCAGCGCTCCTCGGCCGTCACGCTGCAGGAGCTGCACCGGCAGACAGGCCTGTCGAAGGCCACGCTGCTGCGCATCCTCAAGACGCTGCAGCAGGCGGGCTGGGCAGAGCGCAGCGAACACGACCGGCGCTACGTGCCCACCTCGGCCACAGGGCAGTCGGGGCCGGCGGCGGCATGGCGCACGCGGCTGTCGGCATTGGCTGCGCCCGCGCGTGCCACGCTGCAACGCGTGGTGCCGTGGCCCATCGACCTGGGTGTGCGCGACGGCACGGCCATGCTCATCCTCGACACCGACAGGCCGCGCAACGGACTGGCCGTGAATTACCGCGCGCTGGGCTTTCGTCCGCCGATGCTGCTGTCCTCGTTGGGGCGCTGCTATCTCTCGTTCTGCCCGGAAGACGAGCGCCGCGAGATCCTCGCCGCGCTGGCGCGCTCGCCCAACGACTTCGACCGCAGCGCGCGGCGCCCCGAAAACATCCGCCGCATGGTGGCGCATGCGCGCGACCTCGGCTACGTGACACGCGACCCGACCTCGACAAGCATGGATTCGCCCGACCGCTTCGGCGCGATCTCGGTGCCATTGCGCCTGGGTGAACTGGTGGTGGGCTGCCTCAGTTGCGCCTGGCTGCCGGCGGTGAAGAGCGAGCGCGAGATCGTGTCGGCCCACCTGGGCGACCTGCAGCAGGCGGCGCAGAACATCGAGCGCAAGCTGGCGCAGGCCGGCTTCGAACCGCCGCCTGCATCCGCCTGACTCAGAACTCCGCGTCGAGCTCGTCGATCTCGTCCGGCTCCTGCTTCGCGGCCGCCACCCATTCCTTCATGGCCGGCAGCTCCATCACGCGCTTGCAGTACGCCGAGCACACGTTGTCGAGCGCCACGTCGTAGCTCAGGAAGCGCGTGACCACCGGCGCATACATCGCGTCAGCCATGCCCGGCTGCTTGCCGAACAGGAATGGGCCGCCATAGGCCTTGAGGCATTCACGCCAGATGGCAACGATGCGGTCGATGTCCGCCTGCGCGCGCGACCACACCTTGAAGTTCTTGAAATGAGCCTTGATGTTCATCGGCAACGCGCCGCGCATCGACGCAAAGCCGGAGTGCATCTCGCCACAGATGGCGCGGCAATGGGCGCGGGCCGCGATGTCGTCGGGCAGAAGGCCGGCCTTGGGCTTGATCTCGTTGAGGTACTCGCCGATGGCCAGCGTGTCCCACACCTTCACGCCGCCGTGCTGCAGGGAGGGCACCAGCATCGAGGAGGACAGCAGCAGCATCTCGGCCTTCATGGCCGGATCGTCGGGCGGAATGACCTTCTCGCTGAAGTCCAGCCCGGCCAGCCTGCACATCAGCCAGCCGCGCAGCGCCCACGCACCGTAGTTCTTGCTGCTGATGGTGAGAACGGGTTTGGCCATCTCGGAACTCTCCTTGGGCGTTGCGCCTTTGCCCTTGCCGCGTGCAAGCCCCATGCCATGCGGCTGGCCCGCAACTTGCCTGCGAAGAGCTCATGCTGTACCGGGCCTACCAGAACCAAGCCGACCTGCTCTCTCCGGCGCGGCTCGCGGCGCAATACCTGGCCAAGGCCCTGTGGCAGGAAGGCACGGAGCGCACCATATTGCGGCGCATGGCAGCCCAGTTCGAGGTGTTCTCGCGCATGCGGCTGACCCACACGCGGCCCGACTACGGCATCCACAGCGTGATGGTCGACGGTGCGGAAGTGACCGTGCACGAGGAGAAAGCCCTCGTCTCGCCCTTCGGCACCCTGCTGCATTTCCGCAAGGACACCGATGCGGTGCATCCGCCGGTGCTGCTGGCCGCACCGTTGTCGGGCCATTTCGCGACACTGCTGCGCGAAACCGTGCGCACCCTGCTGCGCGACCACGACGTGTACCTGACCGACTGGCACAACGCGCGCGATGTGCCGCTGTGGCACGGCGGCTTCGGCCTGGACGACTACACGCTGCAGCTCATCCGCTTCCTGGAGGCCGTGGGCCCGGGCGTACACATGGTCGCGGTATGCCAGCCCTGCGTGGCCGCGCTGGCCGCCACCGCGCTGATGGCCGAGGACGACAACCCCGCCACGCCGCGCAGCCTGACGCTGATGGCGGGCCCGGTCGACTGCCGCATCAACCCGACCGCCGTCAACAAGCTCGCCACCGAGCGGCCCATCGACTGGTTCCGGCGCAACCTGATCAGTCATGTGCCGTGGCCTCACGCCGGCATGATGCGGCGCGTGTACCCCGGCTTCCTGCAGCTCTCGGCCTTCATGAGCATGAACCCCGAACGGCACAAGAAGCAGTTCGAGGACATGTACAGCCACCTCGTCGAGGGCGACGTCGAGAAGGCCCGCACCATCGGCACCTTCTACGACGAGTACCTGGCCGTGAACGACCTGCCGGCCGAGTTCTACCTGGAAACCGTGGAGCGCGTGTTCCAGACCTACGACCTGCCGCGGGGCAGGCTCACCGTGGGCGAACGCACCGTGAACCCGGCAGCCATCCGCCGCACCGCGCTGCTCACGGTGGAAGGCGAGCGTGACGACATCTGCGCCGTCGGCCAGACAGTGGCGGCGCAAGACCTGTGCACCGGCATCCGGCCTTACATGAAGGCGCACCACCTGCAGGCCGGCGTGGGGCACTACGGCGTGTTCAGCGGCAGCAAGTGGAACGCGCAGATCTATCCGCGCGTACGCGAAACCATTCATGCCGCAGCCGAGCTGAACGGCTGAGAGGCCCCCTCCAATCTGGCAAAGGCCGTGAGGCCATTGTTTGCCCTTGCGCGCGGGCCTTCCTACACTCGGCCCCCATGCAACGCCAGCCAGTCATCCGCAGCACGCCGCGCGCAGTCTTCACTGCGCGGACGGCCGCAGGGTCGCACCAGACCCTCGCAGATCTCTGAGCCCGGCGGTCAGCCTCCCTCCCCTTCTTCAGCACCATTCATCGACCGCCGGGCCCAAGCCTCGCGCGGTAGCGCGCCCGAACGGGCGCGCCGCGCTTTCCCAAGCTGATTCCCTTGCCTGTCGCCAGCCGCTTCGACGTGGCCGGCGACCGGCTTTGTCATGCGGAAAGAACTCTGACGATGAACAACATCCAGTCGATCCTGGCGGTGACGGACCTGTCGGCGCACGGCCTGCGCACTGTGGTGCGCGCGGCCTCCATCGCGGCGGCGCACGGCGCGCTGCTGAAGATCATGTATGCGCCTGCGGCTTTCGCGGGCACTGCGAATGCCGATGCGGCGAGCGGCCTTGGCGCCGTGTGTCTCGAGGTGGCCGAGCGCTTCGGCATCCTGGTCAAGAAGATCGACGACACGCACGGGCGGCTCGAAGACGCCGCGCGCGAGGCGCGCTGGTGCGACCTCGTGGTGATAGGCGACGAGCCCGACCGCTCGCTCTCTGCCCTCTTCCGGGGCCAGCCCGCCGAACGGCTGCTGCGGGCGGCGCAGCGTCCCGTGCTGGTGACACGGCTGCACGCACAGCCCGGCGGCTACGCGCGCATCCTCGTCGCCATCGACCTCGTCGAGGAATCGCGTACCCTGGTCGACCTGGCTTGCGACTTCGACGACCAGGCCGACATCGAGCTGTTCCATGCCTTCACGCCCATGCACGAAGGCAAGCTGCGCTACGCGGATGTGTCGGCGCAGGCGATCGACGCCTACCGCCACGCTTGCGCCCGCCATGCACGCGAACGCATGCTGTGGCTGTCCGATGCGTCGAGCGCTCGCCGCAACCGCGTGGTGTCGTCGATCGGGCGCGGCGACCCTGCGCGGCAGGCGGCCGTCCAGCAGCAGTACACCGGGGCCGACCTGCTGGTGGTCGGCAAGCGCAGGCGCTCGGCCCTGACGGACTTCCTGCTCGGCAGCGTGGCGCTGCGCGTGCTGCGCTGGTCCACGGGCGACGTGCTCGTGGTGCCGCATGGCGTGCAGGCGCGGCATTCCCCGACGCTGGCGCAGAGGGGCACGGCATGACGTCGCTGGCGCTGCCATTCGCGTTCCTTCCCCTGCTGCCGGGCTGGCACCTCAAGCCGGCCGAACTGCGCATCGACGTCGATCCAGGCAAGGCCAGTCCCGCGGACACGCTCGCGCCCGTCCACGAACGCATGCGCGCCATGCACGACCGCCTGCAGGAGATGCCGGGCCTTGCACTCGGCGACCCCGGCCTGCGTGCACGCTTTCGCGAGGCCGACGGCGAGCTCTACGTCTACATCGAGGACCTGCGCCGCGACATGCTCGTCGGCTACACCGTGTTCAACCGGCTGATCGAGCTGAGCCGCAGGGCCGACCGCCACATCCGCGCACCGCATTCGCAATACCACCCGGCTTGGCAGCGACGCGGGCTGGCCTCCGCCGTCTATCGCTGGGCGCTGGGCCGGGGCATCTGCCTCATGAGCGGCGCGCGGCAGTCTCCGGGCGCGCATGCGCTCTGGCAGCGCCTGTCGCGCCACCACGAGGCCGGCTTCGCCGATCTGCGATGCAAGCAGCTGAGCTATCTGGGCCGCGAGGTCGCTGGTGCCACGCTCGATGCGCTGCACACGCGCATGTTCCTGCTAGGCGGGGGCTGGACGCTGGAGCGCTTCCGCCGAGAGACGCAGATGGGTTAGAGCCTCAGCGCCGCGTCCGCACGCCCTTGCCGCTCACGCGCCGCACCGTCGCCTCGCCGGCCTGTGGCAGCCGCTCGCGCAGGAAGGCGATGAGTTCCTGCGCCACCACGTTGCGCATCGGCCCCGGCAGGTAGGCCAGCACCACTCGGCGCTCGACGCGCGGCTTCAGCAGCGGCACAACCGCCAGTTCAGGATCGCGCAGCGACGAGGTGTAGAGACGCGGCATCAGCCCCAGCGCCTGCCCGCCGCGCACCAGCGCGTAGAGCGTCTCGGAGTAGCTCACGCGATAAGGCTGCGGTCCCTGCGCGAACTGCGCGCGCGCCGGGTTGCCCAGCGCCGGCATGCTGCCGCTTTCGAAGAGCACCAGCCGCTCCTTGCCGATGGCCTCCCAACTGGCATCGCCGGCCGCCGCCAGCGGATGGTCGCGTCGCACCACCAGTACCAGCGGGTCGCGGAACAGGTCGATGCAGGTCAGCCCGCCGGGCGGCTCGGTGATGGCGGCCACCGCCATGTCGATCTGGCCGCTGCGCAGCTCGGCCAGCAGCGTGTTCGACGGGGCATCGCGCCAGGACAGCTCCACCTCGCGATGGCCGTCCTGCAGGAATTCGCTGGCAGCGGCCGCCACCCGCGCGCTGGCCGAGGGAATCACGCCGATGCGCACATAGGCCCGGCCGCGCTGCACGGTGCTTTCGATGTCGCGCAGCGCCACCTCGAAGGTGTTGACCAGGAAGTCGGTGCGCGCGAGCACCTCGGCACCGACCGGCGTGAGTTCGAGCCGGTGGGTTGAGCGCGTGAGCAACTCGGCACCGAGCAGCTTCTCCATCTGCTTGATGGCGTTGCTCAGGGCCGGCTGCGTGATGGCCAGCCGCCGCGCGGCCCGGCCGAACTGGCCTTCTTCCACCAGCACCGAGAAGAACTGCAGCTGGCGCAGCGTGAGCGCGCGCAGGGGCAAGGCGGCCATGGCAAGTCCCGGTTATTGATTCATTGAATCAAATTATAGAAATTCAAAATTTTCCTTATGGGCGTGCCATTACTAGACTGCCCGCCATGATCAGCCCTACCCACGCGCCCCTCACGCTGGAGGCGATGCTGCATGCGATGCCCAAGGCCGAGCTGCACTGCCACCTGTTCGGCACGGTGCGCCACGAGACCTTCAAGCAACTCAACCAGCGCGCCGGTTCGCCGCTGGCAAGCGACGAAATCGAGGGCTTCTACACGCGCGGCGAAAAGCCGGTCGGCGTGCTGCGGGTGCTGCGCGCGCTCGACGCCCAGCTGGTGCGCAGCGCGGGCGACATTTACCAGCTCACGTTCGAATACCTGCAGGACGCGGCCTCGCACAACGTGCGCCATGCCGAGTTCTTCTGGAACCCGACCGGCACGGTGCACGAGTCGGGCATCGCCTACCCGCTCGCGCAGGGCGCCATCGTCCGCGCCATACACGACGCGAAGCAGGAATTCGGCATCGACGGCCGCCTCATTGCCGCCATCGACCGCGAGGCCAGCCCAGAGGCGGCCGTGGAGATGGTCGAATGGGTCAAGGCCCACCGTTGCGACGAAGTGATCGGCATCGGCATCGACTACCGCGAGGTCGACCGTCCGCCAGAGATGTTCGCCCAGGCCTATGCCGAGGCGAAGAAGGCCGGCCTGAAGACCACCGCGCACGCCGGCGAGTTCGGCATGCCCTGGACCAACGTGCTCACCGCGCTCGACGACTTGCAGGTCGACCGCATCGATCACGGCTATACGGTGGTCGACCAGCCCGACTACGCACGGCAATGCGCCGAGCGCGGCGTGATCTTCACCGTGGTGCCCACCAACTCGTACTACCTGCGCACCCTGCCGCCCGAGCGATGGGCGCTGGACCACCCCATCCGCCGCATGCCCGGCCTGGGCCTGCGCATCCACCCCAACACCGACGACCCGACGCTGCACAAGGTCACGCCCACGCAGGCCTGGCTGATGATGGTGCGCGACTTCGGCTTCGGCCTGGACGACCTGCGCGGCTTCATGCTCAACGGCCTCGACGGCGCGTGGATCGACGACGCGCAGCGCCGCGAATGGCGCACGCAATGGAGCGCCGAGTTCGACGCGCTGCGCGCACGCCTCGACACCGGACCCGCCCACACCAACCACGAATGACCCACGCCATGAACACGCCCCGCCGCCTGCTTCTCGCCGCCGCCCTCTGTGCGGCCCTGCCCACCGCCGCCCTCGCGCAGGCCTGGCCCTCGGCCAAGCCCATCACGCTGATCGTTCCCTTCACAGCCGGGGGCAGCGTGGACGTGAACGCGCGCCTGGTGGCCCAGCGCCTCGGCGAGCGGCTCAAGCAGTCGGTGGTGGTCGAGAACGTGGCCGGCGCGGGCGGCGCCATCGGCGTGGCCAAGGCCGTGAACGCGGCGCCCGACGGCTACACGCTGGTGGCCGGCCCCGACAGCGCCATCGCCATCGGCAAGCTGGTGAACCCCTCGGCTTTCCGCTTCGACCCGCTGAAGGACCTGGCACCGGTGGGCATGCTCAACACCGCGCCGATGGTGCTGGTGGCACGGCCCGGCCTCGAGGCCCAGACCTTCTCCGACTTCGTGAAGCTGGCCAAGGCCAAGCCTGGCAAGTACAACTACGCGACCTCGGGCGTGGGCACCGTGCTGCAGCTGGCCATGGAACTGCTGAAGGAACGCAGCGGCATCTTCGTCACCCATGTGCCCTACCGCGGCGGCGCGCAGATCGCCACCGACGTGATCGGCGAGCAGGTCGACCTGGCGATGCTGGTGAGCACCAGCGCCATCCCGCACGTGAACGGCAAGCGACTGAAGGCACTGGGCATCACCGGCACCAAGCGGCTGGCCGCGCTGCCCAACGTGCCCACCTTCGACGAAATGCCCGGCCTCAAGGGCTTCGACATGGTGAGCTGGACCGGCATCTTCGCGCCCGCGAAGACGCCGCCGGCCGTGGTCGCGCAGATCAACCAGGAACTCAACGCGGTGCTGCAGGAAGAAGGCGTGCGCAGCAAGCTCGTGGAGCAAGGCGCGCTGCCGGGCAGCGGCACGCCCGAGTCCTTCGCGAAGTTCGTGCAGGCCGAGTACGCACGCAACCAGAAGATCGTGCAGACCGCCAACATCAAGGAGTGAGCCTGTGAAGAAGACCCTGCCCATGCTGTCCCGCCGAGCCCTACTGGGCGCATCCGCCGCCGGCCTCGCGGGCATGGCCTTCGCACAGAGCCCGAGCCCGGTCGAACTGGCACAGGCGCTCGCCGGCACGCCCGCCACCCGGCTCCCACCTGTGACGAGCAAGCGCCAGGTCATCATCGACACCGACCCCGGCCAGGACGACGCCATCGCCCTGCTGATGGCCATGGCCGCCACCGACCGGCTCGACATCAAGGCGCTGACCGTGAGCGTGGGCAACCTGCCGCTCGCGGTGACCGAGAAGAACGCGCGCATCGTGCGCGACTGGGCCAACCGGCCAGAGATTCCGGTCTATGCCGGCTATCCGCGCCCGCTGGTGCGCGAACCCATCTTCGCCGACGACGTGCACGGCAAGACCGGCATGGAAGGCCCGACGCTGCACGAGCCGCGCGGCCCGCTGGAGCCGAAGCACGCGGTGCAGTACATCATCGAGACGCTGCGCGCCGCGCCGCCGAAGAGCATCACGCTCGTGGGCCTGGGGCCGCTCACCAACTTCGCGGCCGCGCTCAACTCGGCGCCCGACATCAAGCCGGCCATTGCCGAGATCGTGGTGATGGATGGCTCCTGGGGCGTGGGCGGCAACATCACGCCGGCAGCCACCTTCAACGTGTATGCGGACCCCGAAGCCGCGTCGATCGTGTTCCGCAGCGGCGTGCCGGTGACGGCCATGTCGCACGACGCGGCCCGCCGCGTGCTGCTGACGCCCGAGCGCATCGTGCCCTTCCGCGCCATGCGCAACAACGCCGGCAAGGTGGTGGCGGACATCTTCGATTCGATGATGGCCTACGGCCTGCGCCGCCGGGGCGTGGCGGTCGGGCCGATCTACGACCCGTGCGTGATCGCGTACCTGCTGAAGCCCGAGCTCTTCAAGGGCGCGAAGGTGAGCGTGGATGTGGAGACGAAGGGCGAGTTCACGACCGGCGCGACGGTGGTCGACTTTCGCGGCTACAACCGCCGCACGCCCAATACGCTGTGGATCAGCGAGGCCGATACCGAGGGCTTCTACGCCCTGCTGCAGGCGCAGATCGCGCGGCTGCCCTGAGCGGGGCCCGCCGCGCAAGGGGAGGCAGGCAGATCAGCCGGCCTTTTCGTCTTCTTCCGGCCAGTCGCGGATGTAGGCCTTGAGCATCTTGTTCTCGAAGTTCTGGCTGTCCACCACGGCCTTGGCCACGTCGTAGAAGCTGATCACGCCCATCAGCATGCGCTTGTCCATCACGGGCATGTAGCGCGCGTGGCGCTCCAGCATGATGCGGCGGATCTCGTCGAGGTCGGTTTCCAGCGTGCAGGTGACGGGGGCGTCGTCCATGGCCTTGCGGACCTGCGTGGTGCCGACCTGGCCGCCGTTGCCGACGATGGTCACGATCACCTCGCGGAAGGTGAGCATGCCGACCAGGTCGCCGTGCTCCATGACCACCAGCGAACCGATGTCCTTTTCCGCCATCGTCTTGGCGGCTTCTGCCAGCAGGTCGTCTGGTGTGATGGTGAAGAGCGTATTGCCCTTGACGCGAAGGATGTCGCTGACTTTCATCGTGTGCTCCTCTCGAACTCGATCTCGGCTATCTGGGCGGGCTTGACGTTTTTGAATATAGCCCACAATCGACGCCGACCTGAGCGCCCCTGTCGCGCATGCATGAATTGCAGGCGTAACGAGGCTTTGCCAGGAGACAACAGCTCAGACCCAGAAAGGCCCTCATGCCCGGATATTCCGACCCCGGTTTCGACACCCTCGCGCTGCATGCCGGCGCCGCGCCCGACCCCGCCACCGGCGCGCGGGCGGTGCCGATCCACCTGACCACCTCCTTCGTCTTCGAATCGAGCGACCACGCGGCCGCCCTCTTCAACCTGGAGCGCGCCGGCCACGTGTACTCGCGCATCAGCAACCCGACCAACGCGGTGCTGGAGCAGCGCGTGTCGGCGCTCGAAGGCGGCATCGGCGCCATCGCCACCGCCAGCGGGCAGGCGGCGCTGCACCTGTCGGTGGCCACGCTGATGGGCGCGGGCTCGCACATCGTGGCCAGCACGGCCCTGTACGGCGGCTCGCAGAACCTGCTGCACTACACGATGCGCCGCTTCGGCATCGAGACCACCTTCGTGAAGCCCGGCGACCTCGACGGCTGGCGCGCCGCGGTACGGCCCGAGACCAAGCTCTTCTTCGGCGAGACCGTGGGCAACCCCGGGCTCGACGTGCTCGACATCCCGGCTGTGGCCGACATCGCGCACGAGGCCGGCGTGCCGCTGCTGGTCGATTCCACGCTCACCTCGCCCTACCTGATCAAGCCCTTCGACTGGGGCGCCGACCTGGTCTACCACTCGGCGACCAAATTCCTGTCGGGTCACGGCACCGTCATCGGCGGCGTGGTGGTCGACGGCGGCAGTTTCGACTGGGAGAAATCCGGCAAGTTCGCCGAGCTGACGCAGGCCTACGACGGCTTCCACAACATGGTCTTCAGCGAGGAAAGCACCGTCGGAGCTTTCCTGCTGCGCGCCCGCCGCGAGGGCCTGCGCGACTTCGGCGCCTCCATGAGCCCGCACACGGCATGGCTCATATTGCAGGGCATCGAGACGCTGCCGCTGCGCATGGAACGCCACATCGACAGCACGCAGAAGGTGGTCGAGTTCCTCGCGAGCCACCCCTTCGTGTCGCGCGTGGGACACCCGCTGATCGAATCGCATCCGAGCCATGCGCTTGCGCAGAAGCTGCTGCGCCACGGCGCGCGCGGCGCCGGTGCGGTGTTCAGCTTCGACATCAAGGGCAGCCGCGCGCAGGGCAAGGCCTTCATCGAGACGCTGAAGATCTTCAGCCACCTGGCCAACGTGGGCGACTGCCGCAGCCTGGTGATCCACCCCGCGAGCACCACGCACTTCCGCATGACCGACGAGGCGCTGGCGGGCGCGGGCATCTCGCAGGGCACGATCCGCCTCTCGATCGGCCTCGAAGACCCGGCCGACCTGATCGACGACCTGAAGCGCGCCCTGAAGGCCGCGGAAAAGGCGGGTGCCTGACATGAACTACACCGTCAACGGCCACACCACCTACTGCTACACCGGCGGCAAGCCCTTCGACGCGGCGAAGCCCACGGTCGTCTTCGTCCACGGCGTGCTGAACGACCACAGCGTGTGGATCCTGCAGAGCCGCTGGTTCGCCAACCACGGCTGGAACGTGCTCGCGGTCGACCTGCCCGGCCACTGCAAGAGCGAAGGCCCGCCGCCGGCCAGCGTGGAAGAGGCGGCGCAGTTCGTCATCGCGCTGCTCGACGCGGCCGGCGTGCAGAAGGCCGCGCTGGTCGGCCACAGCTTCGGCTCGCTGATCGCGCTGGAAGCAGCCTCGCGTGCGCCGGAGCGCGTGACGCACCTCGCGATGGTCGGCACGGCCTACCCGATGGTGGTGTCGCCCGCGCTGCTCGAAAGCTCGGTGAGCGACCCGCAGCGCGCCATCACCATGGTCAACACCTTCTCGCACTCGCTGCTGGCACCGCCGCCCTCCTCGCTCGGCCCGGGCACCTGGCTCTACGGCAGCTCGCGCGCGCTGATGCGCCGCGTGCTCGCGAGCAACCGCGAGGCGAACGTGTTCCACATCGGCTTCAAGGCCTGCAACGACTACGCCAACGGCGAAGCCGCGATGGAGAAGGTGCAGTGCCCGGTGCTCTTCCTGCTCGGCGACGCCGACCAGATGACGCCGCCGCGCGCCACCAAGGCACTGGTGGGCAAGGCGCGCAACGCCAAGTCGGTGACGGTGCACGCCGGCCACGCGCTGATGAGCGAAGCGCCCGACGCGGTGCTGTTCGCGCTGCGCGACTTCGTGTCGTCCTGACCTACTCAGCCGCGATCCCCGCGCGGTGGGCAAGCGCCCGATAGCGCGAGATCTCGCCTTCCATCTGCGCCCGGAATGCCGCGGCGCCGATGGCCACCGGCTCCATGCCCTGCGTGCGCAGTTGCGCCTGCAGCACCGGGTTGCCCATGGTCGCCACCACCGTGCGGGCGAGCTTGTCGATCACCGGAGCCGGCGTGCGCGCCGGCGCCGCGAAGCCGTACCAGGCATCGAAAGTAGCGTCGGGCAGGCCCTGCTCGGCCAGCGTGCGCACCTCGGGCAGCATGCTGGAGCGCGTCGCGCCCACGATGCCGAGCGCGCGCAGCTTTCCCGCGCGCACGTGCGGCGCCACGGAAGCCACGGTGTCGATGCCGATCTCGATCTCGCCGCCGATCACCGCCATCGCGCCCTGGCTGCTGCCCTTGTACGGAATATCCTGAAGCTGGATGCCCGCCGCCAGTGCGAACAGCTCGCCCGCCAGGTGCGGCCCCGAGCCCGAGCCGAATGTGGCGTAGCGGATGCTCTTCGGCTTCGCCTTTGCCGCCGCAATGAGCTCGGGCAGCGACTGCCACGGCGTGCCCTTGCCCACCACAAGCACCAGCGGCGTGCGCGCCACGATGGCGATGGGCGCGAGATCGCGCACCGTGTCGTAGGGCAGCTTCGCGCGCAGGGCCGGGTTGACGCTGAAGCTGGTGGAGCCCGAAAGCAGCAGCGTGTAGCCGTCCGGCGCTGCCTTGGCCACCGCGTCGGTGCCGATGATGGTGGAGGCGCCGGGCTTGTTGTCGATCACGATGGGCTGGCCCAGGTGCTCCGACAGCGTCTGCCCCATCGCGCGCGCCACGAGGTCGGTGCCACCGCCCGGCGGGAAAGGAACGACCAGCCTGATCGGATGATCGGGCCACGCCCCCTGGGCGAAAGCGGGCGCATGGGCGCCCAGCACGGCGGAGGCGGAAAGCAGCAGGCCGAATCGGCGGCGGGAAATGGCGAGGCTCATGGTGCGTGTCAGGAAGAAGAGGAAACGGATTGCGGCAGCCGGCCGGCGGCCCACGGCGCGAGGCCCGGCTCGCCCAGGTCCCAGTAAAGGCCGGCCATGATCTGCAGGCCCTCGCGCGCCAACGGCGCGAGCAGGTGCTCGTTGGGCGCGTGCTGCGCGCAGGCGGGGTACGAATGCGGCACCCAAAGCGTGGGCAGCCCCAGCAGGTCGGCGAACACGTCGTTGGGCAGCGAGCCGGCGAGGTTGGGCAGCAGGTCGAGGCGCTGGCCGCTGCTTTCCTCGATGGACCGGCGCGCCCAACCCACCCACGGGTTCTCGACGTCGAGCCGCGTCGCGGCGCCGGTCAGCGTGACCTGCACCTCGACCTGCTCGAAGCCATGCGCATCGAGGTGGGCGCGCACGATCTTCTCCAGGTCCTGCCACGGCGTGCCGACCACGAAGCGCAGCTGGCAGTGCGCCACGGCCTCCGAAGGAATCGCGTTGACGGGCCGCTGCGGCGAACCCGCGCCGAGCGCCAGCACCTCGATGGTGTTCCAGGCCACCAGCCGCTCGGCTGCGCTCAGGCCGGGCTCGCCCCAGCCCTCGTCGACCTCGGGATCGTCCGCGCCGCCGCCAATGGCGATGCCGGCCAGCGCATCGCGCACGGCCTGCGTGACCGGCGGCGGGCGCAGTGCTTCCACGAGGATGCGACCCTGCGCATCCACCAGCGAGGCCACCGCATGGCTGACGACCGTGCCCGGATTGACCAGCACGCCGCCCCAGTTGCCCGAGTGGTAGCCACGCGGCCGGGCGCGCAGCCGCAGGCTGAAGTTGACCGCGCCGCGCGAACCGAGGAACAGCATGGGCCGCGCCGCACTCACGCGCGGGCCGTCGCTGGCGATGAACAGGTCGGCGCGCAGCTTGTCGCGCTGCTGCGCGCATACCGCGTGCAGGCCGGGCGAGGCGGCCTCCTCGCCCATCTCGACGAGCCAGGTCACGTTGTAGCCGAGGCGTCCGCCGCGTGCCTCCAGCGCCGCCGCGAGGCCGCCGAGGTTGATGCTGTGCTGGCCCTTGTTGTCGGCCGTGCCTCGCCCGTACCAGCGCTCGCCGCGCACGGTCAGCGTCCACGGGGCCAGGCCTTCCTGCCACTGCGCGTCCTGCCCGCTGACCACGTCGCCGTGGCCGTAGGTCATCACGGTGGGCAGGGACGAGTCTTCGATGCGGCGCGCGATGAGGAACGGCCCGCCGCCCGGCTCCGGATTGGCGATCACCTCGCAGGCGAAGCCGAGGGCCGCTAGCGGCGGGATCATTTCCTCGCGCAGGTAGGCCTCCAGCGCGGGCGTGGCGGCGCCGGTGTCGCTCTCGGTGCGAAAGGCGACGCGGCGCTGGAGGTCGGCGAAGAAGTTGCCTGCATCGAAGTAGGCGGCAGCAGCGGCGAGGCTGTCCGTGCGTTGCATGAAGGGGTTCCTTGTCTTTCTGTCCGTCGGGAGAGCAAGTACAAGGCCTGAAGGCCGATGCTTCCAGCATCGTTTTGGCAAGCTACCATTGCCTTGAAGGCAATACTTCGAGCTCCGCCATGACGCTACCGCTCCTCAGCATCCCGATGCGGCACTTCCTCGAAGTGGCGCGCAGCGGCTCGGTCAACCAGGCTGCCGCCCGGCTGTTCGTAGCCTCGTCGGCGGTGAGCCGGCAGATCGCCAAGCTGGAAGACAGCCTGGGCACGCCCCTCTTCGAGCGACACGCGCGCGGCATGGCGCTCACCGCCGCCGGCGAGCGGCTGGCCGCGCACCTGCGCAATGCGCAGCTCGACATCGAGCAAGTGGTGGAGCAGGTGCGCGACCTCGGCGGACAGAGCGCGCGACGCATCCGCATGGCCTGCACCGAAGGCTTCGCGGGGCACTTCATGCCGTTGGTGATGCGCAGCTTCGAGTCGGTGAACCCGGGCTGCCAGCTCGAACTGCACGTGGGCTCACCCGATGGCGTGAGTGCGCTGCTGGCGCGCGGCGAGACCGACATTGCGCTCAAGTACGTGGTCGCGCCCGAGCCCGGCCTGAAGATCGAGCATTCGGCCACCGCGCCGGTGTACGCGGTGCTGCGACCCGATCATCCGCTGGCGCGCCAGCGCGTGGTGTCGGTGGCCGATGCGGTGCGCTATCCGCTGGCCGTGGGCGACAAGGGCGTGACCGCGCGCCAGCTGTTCGACCAGGCCTGCAGCCTGCAGGGGCTGCAGTACCACGCGCTCTTCGTGAGCAATTTCTCGTCAGTGCTGCTGCCGCTGCTGCGCACGCCTGACGTGATGCTGTCGGGCCTGCTCACCGTGATGCATCTGATCGATGCGGGCACCGTGGTGGCAAGACCGTTTGCGGAAGCTCCGCTGCAGCAACGCCAGCTGCAGGTGCTGGCGCTCGAAGGCCGCACGCTGCCGCCGCTGGCGCAGGACTTCGTGCGGCACCTCGTGGGCGCAATCGCCAGTGCGGGCCGGCGCAAGCTGGGGCGGGCGCGGGCCGCTGCCTGAAGCAGCGGCTCAACCCAGCGCGTTGATGTCCGCCGGGTCGAGGATCGGCTTCGGCGCGCCGTTGCGCGCCACGGCCAGCATCGCGCGGCCGATCTTCTCGGTGGTCGTCACCCTGTTCGGCCACAGGCTGTGCGCCAGCCCCAGCAAGGGCTTGAGCACGACGATCGCCGCGTCGTACAGCGGCGTCTTCGAGCGGATGCCGTGCAGCGGCTGGATCATGCCGGGGCGGAACATGTAGGCGGCCTTGAACGGCAGGCGCAGCAGCGCGTTCTCGGTAGCGCCCTTCACGCGCGCCCACATGCTGCTGCCGCGCTCGCTGCTGTCGGTGCCGACGCCAGTCACGTAGGTGAAGGTCATGCCCGGGTTGAGCCGCGCGAGCACGGTAGCGGCGGCCAGCGTCAGGTCGTAGGTGATGCGCTTGTACTCGGGCTCCTTCATGCCCACCGAGGACACGCCGAGGCAGAAGAAGCAGGCGTCGAAGCCCTGCAGCTGCGATTCGATGGCGCCGTAGTCGTACATGTCCTTGTGGACCAGGTCGCGCAGCTTCGGGTTCTGCTGCCCCGTGGGGTTGCGGCCGACCGCGACGACGCTTTCCACATCCGGAGCCAGCAGGCACTCGCGCAGCACGCCCTGCCCCACCATGCCGGTGGCGCCGAAGATCAGGACTTTCATGGGAAGAGGCTCCGGTCAGACCGTGAAGACGGTCGGCTTCTTGTTGAGCACGGCGAGCAGCAGGTCGACATCGAGGCTCGAGGGCTTCGGCGGCTGCAGCGCGGAGAGCATGCGCGACAGCGTTTCAGCGTGCGGCAGCAGCGGTCCGAGGAAGCGCGTGCCGTCGGCGCCGGCGACCAGAAGGGTCGGGAAGGTCTCGACGTCGAAGGCGTCGGCGATGTCGGCGTGGTCCTCGATGTCGACCCATGCGAAGCGGAACTGCGGATGCGCGCGCGCCACCTCTTCGAGCAGCGGCCGGTAGTCGCGGCAGGTGCCGCACCATTCGGCGCAGAGGCAGACGACCCACGGCGCATCGCTGCCGGCCGGATCGACGGATTCAGGGGTGCTGGGAAGAGCGCTCAAGGCTGATGCGTCGGTGGTGTGATCGGAAGGCCGGGGTGGTGCGGCCGGAAGGTCGTGGCTATTATGGACAAAGCCCCCATTCCACGAGATCCGACGGGATCCGGGGGATACAGGAGACCCTCGATGAACACCACGACTGCCTCGGGATCTGCCGTCGATCCGCGCCAATTCAAGAGCTTTGCGGAGTTCTATCCCTTCTACCTGACCGAGCACGCCAACATCACCTGCAGGCGGCTGCACTTCACGGGCTCGACGATCTCGCTGTTGTGCCTGGTGGCGCTGGTGGTCACGCTCAACCCGCTGTGGCTGCTGGCCGGGCTGGTGGCGGGCTACGGCTTCGCCTGGGTCGGACATTTCGGCTTCGAGAAGAACAAGCCCGCCTCGTTCAAGCGGCCGCTCTATTCCTTCATGGGCGACTGGGCGATGTACCGGGATATCTGGCTCGGCAGGGTAAAGATCTAGATCAGGAGCACGTCACCCAGCCTCAGCGAGCGCAGCGGCCCCTTCTGCCACAGGTCCTCAAGCGGCTCGGCCTGCGGCATCAGCAGTTCCTTCAGCAGCGGCTCGATGGGCGTCGAAGGGTCGGCGAGCAGCACGTAGCGCGGGTCTTCGTTGGCGGGCTCTTCGGCCAGCGGCGCGATCCAGTCGAGCGCCACCAGCGTCTCGAGCACCGGCGCGAGCTGCAGCGCATCGACGCGCATGCGTGTCACCAGTTCGGTCCCGCCCATGCCCTTGGCCGGCGTGGCCTGCGCACGGGCAAGGTGCTGCAGCGTTTCCATTGCCAGCTGCAGGGGCCAGCCTGCGGTGCCGCCGCGCCGCGCAACTCCCGTGAGCAGGCTCGGCAGGTAGGCCGCGATGACCGCGCCCAGCAGCACGATCACCCAGGCCACGTAGATCCACACCAGCAGGATCGGCACCGTGGCGAAGGCGCCGTAGAGCACCGAGTACGTCGGCACCAGGCTCAGGTAGTAGGCCAGCACCCGCTTGGCGATCTCGATGGCGGCGGCCACGAAGATGCCCCCGGCCCACGCATGCGACCAGCGCACGTTGGTGTTGGGCACGTAGTGATACAGCGAGGCCATGCCCACCGCGAGCAGCGCGAACTCGAAGGTGTCGAAGAAGAGCTTCACCATGCCGCGCCCCACCACGTCGCTGGTGGCCGAGACCACGTACGAGGTGGTCGACAGGCTCACCGCGAGGATGACCGGCCCCAGCGTGATGGCCGCCCAGTAGATGAGCACCCGCTGCGCGAAGGGCCGCGGCGAGCGCACGCGCCAGATGTTGTTGAGCGTCTTGTCGATGGTGAGGATCAGCGCGATGGCGGTGATCAGCAGCACGACCAGGCCCGCGATGCCCAGCCCGCTGGCCTTGCTCGCGAACTGGTTGAGGTAGCCCAGCACCTGCCGCGCGATGTTGTCGGGAATCAGGCTCTCGATGAGCCAGCGCTGCAGGCGGCCCTGCATGGTCGCGAACATCGGAAACACGGTGAAGAGCGCCAGAGCCACCGTGAAGAACGGCACCATCGCGATGGTGGTGGTGAAGGTCAGGCTGCTGGCCGTGAGTCCGAGCCGGTCTTCGCGGAAACGCTCGCCCAGCACCGCTGCCGTGTTGCGCCATGGGAAGCGCGAAAGATCCCTCCAGAGCTGCCTGCGATTCATGGCCGGTATCATGCCATCCGCTCTTTTCGTCGCCGCTGGCCATCTGCCGGGCGCCTCTCCTCTTCGCCGCCCATCGTGTCCGCCACTCCGCTCCCGCCCTCCTCCGTTCGCGCGACCCGCTGGGCCGCCGTGGGCAGCCTCGTCGGCCTCATCGTGCTGGGCCTCGCGTGGGAGCTGTGGCTGGCGCCGCTTCGCCCGGGCGGCTCGCTGCTGGCGCTGAAGGTGCTGCCGCTCGTCATTCCGCTCGCGGGCCTGTGGAAGAACCGCATGTACACCTACCGCTGGGTCAGCCTGATGATCTGGCTCTATTTCACCGAAGGCGTGGTGCGCGCCTGGAGCGACACCAACGGCGTGGGCCAGGTGCTCGCGCTGATCGAGGTGCTGCTGTGCCTCGTGCTCTTCGCCGCCTGCGCATGGCATGTGCGGCTTCGTCTGCGCCACGCCAAGAACGCTGCCCGCCAACTGGAGGCTTCCGCCCAATGACCACTGCTGCATCTTCTTCTGCTTCTGCCCTCATCGATCAACTGCGCGCCATCGTCGGCGCATCGCACGTGCTCAACGAGGGCGACCTCACCGCCTACGAGCAGGACTGGCGCAAGCGCTCGCGAGGCAAGTCGCTGGCCGTGGTGCGTCCGGCCAACACGCAGCAGGTGGCCGACGTGGTCAAGGCCTGCGCGGCGGCCGGCACCGCCGTCATTCCGCAGGGCGGCAACACCGGCCTCGCGGTCGGCTCCATTCCGGACGACAGCGGCACGCAGGTGGTGCTGAGCCTGCAGCGCCTGAATGCGATCCGCACGATCGACGCCGCCAACCTCACGATGACGGTCGAGGCCGGCTGCATCCTCCAGACGCTGCAGGAGACCGCCGAGAAGCAGGGCTTCCTGTTCCCGCTGAGCCTCGCGGCCGAAGGCAGCTGCACCATCGGCGGCAACCTCGCGACCAACGCGGGCGGCACGCAAGTCGTGCGCTACGGCAACACGCGCGAGCTGTGCCTGGGCCTGGAAGTGGTCACGCCGCAGGGCGAGATCTGGGAAGGCACCAGCGGCCTGCGCAAGGACAACACGGGCTACGACCTGCGCGACCTGTTCGTCGGCAGCGAAGGAACGCTGGGCATCATCACCGCCGCGACCATGAAGCTCTACCCGCTGCCGGCCGCGCAGCTCACGGCCTGGGCCGCGGTGCCCTCGCTCGACCATGCGGTGACGCTGCTTGGCCTCGCGCACAAGCACCTGGGCCCGGGCCTCACCGGCTTCGAGGTGATGGGCAAGTTCGCGCTGAGCCTTGTCGACAAGCACATGCCGCAGCTGCGCGTGCCCTTCGTCGGTGACGAGGCCGTGCCCTATTGCGTGCTGCTGGAGAACTCCGACAGCGAATCCGAAGACCACGCCCGCGCGCGCTTCGAGGCGCTGCTCGAAACCGCCTTCGAGGACGGCTGCGTGACCGACGCGGTGGTGGCCGAGAACCTCACGCAGGCGCACCAGCTGTGGCACATCCGCGAGAGCATTCCGCTGGCGCAGGCCGAGGAAGGGCTGAACATCAAGCACGACATCTCTATCCCGGTGTCGCGCATCCCGGCCTTCGTGGAAGAAACCGACGCGCTGCTGGCGCGCGAAATCGCCGGCGTGCGGCTGGTCAACTTCGGCCACCTGGGCGACGGCAACCTGCACTACAACGTGCAGGCGCCGGAGAACATCGACACCAGGGCCTTCCTGAAGAACGAGGAAGAGCGCATCAACACGCTGGTGTACGACGCGGTCGAGAAGTTCGGCGGCTCGTTCTCGGCCGAGCATGGCGTGGGCTCGCTCAAGGTCGACAAGCTCGAGAAGCACAAGTCGCCGGTGGCGCTGGAGATGATGCGGGCGATCAAGCGCGGGCTCGATCCGAAGAACATCCTGAATCCGGGGCGAGTGATCCGGGTCTAGCCTGCCCGGCGGCCCGCGTTCGGTCGGGCTCGCTCTTCCCCGACGCCAGGCGGCCGGTCGATCCGTGACGCGCCACAGTCATGTCTTGCGCTAACAATTCGGTGATACACTCCAATAAGAATAGTTCTTATTCACCCATCCCCGAGATCTTCAAAGCCAGGCGCCTCCGCGGCCCGCTCGCCTCTTCCCATGCGGAAGTCGGGGCGGTCTTGCCGGTGCGTTCGGGCAAGCAGGCCCGGGGTCCATCGTCGATGCTTGCGAGAAGGCTGCCGGATGCGCGACCTCGTCCAGGAACTTGTAGCTCACTATGCGGACTTGCGCCGGCAGCTCACTCGCGACCTGAGAGATCCGCACTACGCGGCCGACATCGCGCAGTCGAGCTTCGAGCGGGTCTACGCGGCGGCCCTCAAGTCGCGCGGCGGCAATCGCGGCGATGCCCTGTCGGACCTGCAGGAAGCGAATGCCATCGAATCGCCTCGCGCCCTGCTGTTTCGCGTGGCGCGCAACCTGTGCGTCGACGACGCGCGCCGGCGCAAGGTCGCCCAGGAATGGGCCGGCACGCATGCGGGCATCGGCACGCACCAGACGGCACAGTCCAGCGAATACGTCGTGGCCCAGCAACGGGTTTTGGCGCGGGTGGTCGAAACCATGGAGCAACTGCCGCCGCGCCGACGCGAGGTGTTCCTGCTGTTCCGCGCCTACGGCCACACGCGCCTTGAAATTGCGCAGCGGCTGAACATCACCGAGATGGCCGTGGCCAAGCATCTGTTGCGCGCCACCATCGACTGCTCGCGCGCATTCGCCGAGTTGCGTTCGGAACTGATCGAACCCCAGGTCGTGCTGAGCCGGCAGGGCTTCGACGCGGCGCTGGCCGAAGACTTCTCGTGAACGGCGGCAGCATGGCGGCCGGCGCTCCTCCGCGCGAACGACTGATCGAGCGCGCGCTCGCGCTAATCGTCGAAGGCGAGATCGCGCCCGGCGAGGCCGCGGGCCGAGCCCGCGCGCTGCTCGACCAGTGGCGCAGCAAATCGGTGGAACACGCGGCAGCCGTGCAGGAAGCGCGCGAGCGTTGGGACGCACTGGGCGGCATGGCGAGCGACCTGCGCGCGCACTTCGACGAACCCGAAACCACGCTGATGGCCAATGCCGCAGCAGCCGCTGCCACCGCATCGACGCACCGCCAGCAGCGCCGCAAGATGCTGCTTTCGTTCGCGGCCTTCCTGGGCACCGGATTGGTCGCTGGCCGGGGCGTGCAGTGGTACTGGCAGCAACCCGTGTTTCGCGCGGCCTACGAAACCCGGACCGCGCAGATGCTGAAGGTGACGCTGACCGACGGCCGTGGCGATTCGCCAGGCAGCCAGCTCGACCTGGCGCCGCAGAGCGCGATCGACGTGGCGCTCTATCGCCAGCGCCGCACCGTCGAGATGGCGCACGGCGAAGTGCGCTTCGAGGTGGCGCGCGACGCGGACCGCCCCTTCGAGGTACGTACGCGCGGCGCCAGCATCGAGGTGGTCGGCACGGCATTCACGGTACGCGACCGTGGCGGCCCGGTCACCGTGGGCGTGGAGCACGGCCATGTGCGCGTGCGCGTATCGCCGCGTGCCGGGTCCGCCGGCGCGGAAGCGGAAGTGATCGACCTGCGCTTGGGCGAGTTGCTGGAAATCCAGGACGGCCACGCTGCCGCGGTGAGGCAAACGGACACCGCCGCCCTGTCAGCATGGCGCAACGGTTGGCTGGTGTTCGAGAACACGCCGCTCGGCGACGCGCTGGCCGCTGTCAACAGCTACCGCGCACGGCCCATCGTCAGCACGAATTCGCGCATCGACGCGATGCGGCTCTCGGGCCGCTTCCGCACCAACGATTCCGACGGCCTCGTGGCCGTGCTGCCGACGATCCTGCCCCTTGCCACCGAGCCACGGCCGGACGGCAGCGTGGCCCTGAAAGTGCGCTGAGCAAGCCCTTTCTTCAGCTTCAGGCGCCGGGTATGCCCCCGACAGGGTGCCCCGACTGCAGCAGGCCCCATTCCGCCAGCGCGATGTCGAGCGCGCGCAGGTGACAGGGCGCCTTCCCCAGCCATTGCGCCAACTGCTCGGTGTTCTGCAAGGTCGGCGAAGCGTGCATGCAGGCAAAGAGCGACGCCGCGGTGCGGACGCACTCGTCGGGCACGAGAGTGCGCGTGGCCGGCCCTCCGTGCTTCATTCGAGTCCACCCGTGGGCGGGTGAAAGTTCCTGCGGCGGTTGACGACCAGCGCGGCACCCGCCAGCGCCCAGAGACGCAGGGCACGGTCGAACGCGGGCGGATGCGCCTCGTCTTCGCGCAGCCAGTGCGTCAATTTCAACGCACCCGTGCGGCATGGGTTCTCTCTGAGGTCCATGTAGAGACGCCATGCGGTTTCCTCGGCGGACGGAGCCTCCGGATGGGTTTGCGGGGCCACTGCTACTCCAGGCGCTGTGCTGTTGATTCGGGATGACGACCGTCGAGGCCGGTGCGAGCCGGGAAATGCCGGCGCACACAGGCGTCTGGTGAAAATGACGTTTCGAAGACCGGAATGTTCAACCGGGCGTTTCCGCGCCCGCCGCGGGCGGCAGCACGATAGGCCCGGCAACCTGCTTCTCTTGCTGCTGCTCCCGCGATTTCAGGTACGCCTTGCGCTTGCGCAGCCAGATCACGACGCCGGTCACGCTCAGCATGGCAACCACCAGCCCCATCACCGAAATCAGGATGCGCCCCGGCAGCCCCAGAATGCGGCCCGAGTGCAGCGGGAACTGGGCCTGCACGAAGATGTCGGCCGCCGTGCCTTTCCAGGGCTCCCGGATGCCGACGAAGCGCCCGTCCAGGCCATCGACATACAGGATCCGATGCCCGACGCCGCCCGACCCGTGCTCGTCTTCCGGCGCATAGAACTGCGCGCCGTAAATGCCGAAGAGCTCGGCATAGAAGAGCTCCCCCACGGGCTCCTGCCAACCGAGGCGTTGCGCCTCCTGCGTTACCTTGCCGAGCACATCCGCATAGCCGAGCCGGGGGATCACCGGCTTCTCTTCCGGGGCGGGCTGGCGCTGCTCGAAGGGCGTGGGCGTCACGTCGGACACCAGCGACATCGCCGGAAAGAACACCTCGCGGTACAGGTTCAGTGAGAAGGCGGTGAACGCCACGATGAACAACAGCGCCCAGGTCCACAGGCTGCCCGCGCGGTGCAGGTCGAAATTCAGCTTGTACGAACCGCCGCCCCAGCGGACCTTCCACGCGGGCTTCCAGCGTTGCCACCAGCCCTTTGCACCGTCGGCCCCGCGCGCCTCGCCTGCCGCCGGCTTCTTCGGCCGGCGCATCGGCAGCGTCAGGTAGAAGCCGGTGAAGCAGTCGAGGGTCCAGACGAGCGCGATCGCGCCCATCAGCCATACGCCCCAGCGGTCGATGCCCCAGAACTTGGGTAGGTGCAGGCTGTAGTGCAGCACGTAGAGAAAGGAGACGAAGTTCTCCTTGCTGATCGGCCAGACCGCACCCCATTCACGCCGCCCGAGTTCTTCGCCCGAAGCCGGATCGATGAAGACCTGGTTGAAGCCGGGCTTGAACAGCTGGCCGGTGGCGGGATCGACGCGCGCCTGCACGGCGAAGGCCAGCGAATGCCCCGGCTCGGCGGCCATCGGCAGCGCCGACACCTGCACCTGCGGATGCCGCGCCTCGATCTGCCGGGCCAGCTCCAGCGACGGCAGGGCCGGCCCGGTCGAGCGGGCATCGGTGAGATGCGGGTTGAGCCATTCGTCGATCTCGTGGTCCCACGAGATCACGGCGCCCGTCAGGCCGGCGACGAAGAGAAACGCGGCCATCAGGAGGCCGGCCCAGCGATGCAGGGCCACGAGCATCAAACGCATTCGGTATGTCCTTCGTCGGCGGCGGGCGCGGCACCCGTGCACCGGGACTCCTGCCATCCACCGCCCATTGCACGGTAGAGCGAGACACGCGCCTGCAGACGCGCCATGCGCAACTGGACTGCAAGATCCTGCGCGGCGTAGAGAGTGCGCTGCGCATCGAGCAAGGCGAGCAGGGTCTCGGCACCCGCCCGATAGCGGGCCTCGGACAATTCTGCCGCACGTCGCGCCTCGGCCAGTTCGGCTGCCTGCGCCGCAGCTTGTGCATCGATGGCCGACACGCCGTTCAGCGCAGTCTCCGCATCCGCGAACGCACCGACGATCGCGGCCCGGTAGGCGGCCAGCAGTTCTTCGCGCTTCGCCTCGGCCAGTTGCCGATTGCCGGCCAGGCGCCCTCCATCGAAGACCGGCGCGGCCAGACCGGCAGCCAGACTGTAGATCGGGTTGTCGAAGAGTCTGCCGAAACGGCTTTCTCCGGTGCCCACCGTCGCGCTCAACGAAACGGTCGGCAGCAGCGCGGCGCGTGCCGCCAGCACGTTGGCGTCGGCGGCGGCCAACTGCGCTTCCGCGCGCGCGATGTCCGGGCGCCGCGCCAACAGGGCAGAAGGCGCGCCCGTGCCGACGACGGGAACCTGAAGCGCATCGAGCCGCGGCCCTTGCAGGTCGAACGCCGGCGTCGTGGTGCCCAGCAACAGCGCCAGCGCGGTCTCCGCGTCGCCGGCCTGCTGATGCAGCGCCGCATGCGCGCGTTGCTGTGCGGCCACCAGTCCGCGCTGCTGAGCGAGATCGAGCGGCGACACCGCGCCGGCGCGGCTGCGCGCCTCCACCAGCGCCAGCACGCGGCGCGCGTTGTCGAGATTGCGCCCGGCAATCCCGGTGCGCTCGCGCAGGGCCAGCGCCAGCAGCCAGCTGCCGGCGACGTCTGCCGTCACCGTGAGCCGCACCGTGTCGCGGTCGAAGCTGCTGGCGCGCAGGCCTTGCAGCGCCTCGTCGCGCAACGCGGCGCTGCGGCCCCACAGGTCGAGTTCGTAGCTGGCGGCAAAGCCCGCGGCATAGGTGCTGCCGGCGACAGTGGCGGCACCGCCCAGACGCCCTTCGCGGCCGATACCGAGGCTGGCCGTGACCTGTGGCTGTAGCGCAGCACCGGCGATGCGCGCCCGCGCGTCGGCCTGCCGCACCCGCGCGACGGCCGCGGCCAGATCGTTGCTCCGCGATTGGGCGCGC
Organism: Variovorax sp. 679; assembly: GCF_003952185.1. Lineage (GTDB taxonomy): Bacteria > Pseudomonadota > Gammaproteobacteria > Burkholderiales > Burkholderiaceae_C > Variovorax. The sequence continues at coordinate 234,873 of NZ_RXFS01000011.1, forward strand.
GCAATCAGCGCGCCGAGCTCCGTGCTGCCGAAGCTGCGCCACCACTGCGCATCGATCGGGCTTGCGGTGTCGCCGGCCTGCGCGTGGCGCCACGCGGAAGGAAGCTCCATCGCGCGCCCGGCACGGTCGCCGTGCAATGCGCAGCCGGATGTCAGCGCCGCGCACAGCAACGCCGCCCACCGGGCACCGTATCCAGGCCACGTCTTGGGCGCCATCATTCCCCCGCCAACGCCACCACAGGGTCCAGCCGCGCGGCATTGCGTGCCGGCATGAACCCGAAGATCACGCCGGTCAGTACGGCGCAGCCGAAGGCGCCGACGCTCGCCGCCAGCGAGAACAGCACCGGTACGCCGGCCAGCATCAGCCCCACGACGATGCCCAGCCCCGTGACGACGCCCACGGTGCCACCCACCGAAGTCACCAGCACCGCCTCGGTCATGAACTGCCGGAGGATGTCGCGCTGGCGCGCACCCGTCGCCATGCGGATGCCGATCTCGCGCGTGCGCTCGCGCACCGTCATGAGCATCACGTTCATCACGCCGATACCACCGACGATCAGCGACACGATGGCGATCAGCCCCAGCATCAGCGTCATCGCGCGCGCCGTCTCGGTCTGCACGCGCAGCGCCTCGACGCGGTTCCAGATGCGCACTTCGCGACCGGCCTGCTGGCGCGCCAGCTGTGCCTCGATGGCCTCCGCCGTTTCCTGCGCCCGCTCGATGTCGCGCACCTGCACGGCGATCCACGTCGGGTGCGGGTGGCCGTAGATGCGCGTCGTTGCCGCGGACAGCGGCACCACCACGCGGTCGTCCTGGTCCTCGCCGTCGTTCGCGCCCTTGGCGGCCAGCACGCCGACGATCTGGAACGGCACCTTGTCCACCAGGATGTCCTGGCCGACGGGGCTTTGACCGTCCGCGAACAGCAGCTTGCGCACCGTCTGGCCGATCACGGCCACCTTGGCGACGCGCAGCTCGTCGTCCGCATCGAACATCACGCCTTCGGCCACGCCCCAGCCGAGCACCGACGAGAAGTCGATCGTGGCGCCGCCGCCCTCGGTCAGGTGGTCGATGTTGCCGCGCCGCACCACCACCTTGTCCTCGATGTAGGGCGCCACGCCCTCCACGTTGGGCAGCATGCGGATGGCGTCCGCGTCGGCCAGTGTCAGCGGCGCCCCGGGATTGCGGGTGCTCACGACCTGGGCCGAGACGAACATGGTCCGCGTGCCGAAGGTCTCGAACTGCGCCATGACCTTCTTCTGCGAGCCGCCCCCGACCGCGAGCATCACGATGACCGACGCCACGCCGATGACGATGCCCAACAGCGTGAGCCCGGTGCGAAAGCGGTTGCTCCACATCACGCGCCATGCCGTGCGCGTGGCCTCGCGCATGTCGGCGGCCATGGAGGCTCCGCCGCGCGAAGCCTGCGGATCGGGCATCGCCATGCCGGCCACGGCGGCCGCCGGCACCGCGCCGCCCGAGTCCTCGACGATGCGCCCATCGCGGATCTCGATGATGCGCCGCGCCTGCGCCGCCACCGAGCGGTCGTGGGTGATGAGGATGACGGTGTGGCCCGCGTCCGCCAGCTCGTGCAGCAGCGCCATCACTTCGGCACCGCTCTTGCTGTCCAGGGCGCCAGTGGGCTCGTCGGCAAGGATGATCCGCCCGCCGTTCATCAGCGCGCGCGCGATGGCCACGCGCTGCTGCTGCCCGCCCGACAGCTGGTGCGGCCGGTGGTGCAGCCGCTCGCCCATGCCCAGCCGTTCGAGCAATGCGACGGCGCGCGTGTGCCGCTCGGCTTCGGGCATTCCGGCGTAGAGCGCAGGAATCTCGGTGTTCTCCAGCACCGATTCGCTGGGCACCAGGTGGTAGCCCTGGAACACGAAGCCGAAGGCCTCGCGGCGCAGCCACGCGAGCGCATCGGCGTCGAAGGTGGACACGTCGCGCCCGTCGAACAGGTAGCGCCCCGCGCTGGCCCGGTCGAGGCAGCCGAGGATGTGCATCAGCGTGGACTTGCCGGACCCTGAAGCGCCGACGATGGCGACGAACTCGCCCGCGTGCAGCTGCAGGGAGATGCCGTGCAGCACCGTCACGGCAGGGCTGCCGCCTTCCGCGCCCTCACCTTCCCTGCCGCCGTACGACTTGCGGATGTCCTGCAACTCGATCAGGGGCCTCGGGGCCTCCCCGGGCGCAGGCTGCTGCGGCGGCGTCATTCCTTCGCCGCCTTGCCCACGACGATGCGTTCGCCGGCCTGCGCCCCTTCGAGCACCTGTGCGGCCAGGCGGTTGCGCGCGCCGATGCGCAGTTCGCGCGGCTCCACCTTGCCGTCGGCGCGCAGCACCCTGGCGGTGAAGCGGTCGGTGCTGCCGGCCACGGGAACCAGCGCGGCCAGGGGCACCGTGAGCACGTCCTTCTCGGCGTACTCGACGAACGAGACCTTCGCGGTCATCTGCGGCATGAGTTCGCCGTCGGCGTTGTCGACGTCGAAGAGCGCGGTATAGACCACGACCTTGCTGGCCGCGGCCGACTGGCGTGCTCCGCTGTCGCTGTTGCCCGATTTGTTTTCGGGCACCGGCGGCGCGGGCAGCAACTGGCGCACCTTGCCCTGCCACTGGCGCCGGCTCTCACCGAGCGTGGTGAAGTAGACCGGCATGCCCGCCTTGATGCGACGCACGTCCGCCTCCGACACCTCGGACCACACCGTCATCGACGACAGGTCGGCAATGCGCAGCACATTGGGCGTCTGGTAGGTCGCATTCAGTGTCTGGCCTTCGCGCGCCTCGACGGACACGATGGTGCCGGCCGTCGGCGCATAGATGCGGGTGTAGCCGAGCCGCGCCTCGTCGGCCTTCAGCGTGGCCTGGGTCTGCGCGATCTGGGCTTCGAGGTTGCGCACGCGCGCGGCGGCGGAAGCCAGCGTGGCCTCGGCGCCCTGCACGTCTTCCTCGCGCGTCGCGCCGTCGGCCGCCATCTGGCGCTGCCGCGCCTGTTGCTGCTGAGCGAGGCGGTGCTGCGCCTGCTGGTCGGCCAGCTGGGCCCGCTGGCCCGCGAGCGACGCGCGGCCCGCATCGACAGTGGCCTGCTGCACGCTCGGATCGATCTCGACCAGCAGCTGCCCCTTGGAGACGATGTCGCCGGGTTGCACCCGCAGCTTGAGGATCTGCCCCGAGACCTGCGCGCCCACGTCGACGTAGTGCCGCGGCTGCAGCACGCCGAGCGCGGTGACGCTCGATTCGATGGTGGCGCGCGCCACGGGCACCGACTCGACCTGCGCGGCGGAGCCGCGCCCCCAGAGCATGCTGGCGCCCGCCACGGCCGCCAGCGACACGAGCAACAGAGCCACCGCATAGCGACGACCGGCGCCCTTCGCGGCACCGCTGCTGACACCACTGTTCAACCCGCCACCCCGCTAGGCTGAAAGACGCTGCGTGCGTGGCCGCGCATGAAAGCCCGCCAGCGGCAGCATTCCGGCGCCGTGACCGCCCGGCTCGTCGGATTGCGGCTCATACGAACCCGCCGGCGTTGCGCCCTGGTTGCGGCACGTCGAACAGGGGCCGTGGATCTGCACGTCGAACGCACCGGCCGACGGCAACCCCCTGCTCAGCGCCACGCGCGTGAGCACTTCGCGCAGATCGCGGTCATGAACCTCGGCGACGGCGCCGCAGCCTCCGCAGCGCATGCGCACGCCGCCGGATTCCGCGTCCTGCATCTTGTAGCGGAACACCGCCAGCGCGCCGCCGCGGCTGCGCACCCATTCGCGCATGATCAGGCCGCTCTGCTCGAACTCCCTGAGGATGCGGTAGACCGTCGTCAGGCTCACCGAGGTGCCTCGCAGCAGCATGCGGCGGAAAACCTCTTCGCCTCGCTGCCACTCTTCCCCGGCGTCCGCGAGGGTCTGGAGCACGCAGAGGCGCACCACGGACGGCTTGATGTTGGCCGCCCGCAGCTGCACCAGAAAGGCGGGGCGCTGTTGCTGCTGCAGGGCTTTCTGTGCTTGCGGCTGGTCGTTCACGCGGCGAGGCTTTCGAGTCGGGGCCGGGCGCGGTCTTCCGCGATGCGCCCCGCGCGCATGGTGATCACGCGGTCGGCCAAGTGGAAGTAGCGGTCGTCATGCGAGATCACGACCAGCAGGTGCCCCTTGGCACGCAGTTCGGGCAGCAGCTCGGTGTAGAAGAGATGACGGAAGGTCGGGTCCTGGTCGGCCGCCCATTCGTCGAACACCAGCACCGGCCGTCCTTCGAGGTAGGCGTGCACCAGCGCCAGGCGCTTGCGCTGGCCGGTGGAAAGATCGGTAGTGGTGAAGGAGCCGTCCTTCACGGAGACCTTGTGCGCGATCTCCAGTCGCTCGAGGTACGGCAACGCGGCCTCGGGCAGGCCTGTGGGGGCCGCGCCGCCGGAGCCGTCGGCCACCAAGTCCTCGAACAGGTAGAAGTCGGAGAACACGGTGGTGAAGAGCTGCCGGTAGTCGTCGCGGGCCTCGGGCGTGACGGCTTTGCCGTCGACGAATATCTCCCCGCCCTGCGGCGCGTAGAGGCCCAGCAGCAGCTTGATCATGGTGGTCTTGCCGGAGCCGTTGTCGCCGACCACGAAGACCAGCTCGCCCTTGTTCAAGCGCAGGTCGACGGGGCCCAGCACGAACGAATCGCTGCCCTCGGCCGCCTCGAAGGCATAGCGCACGCCGCGCAGTTCGATGGCGCTGCCCAGGCGCACTTCGCTGGGCGCGCGGTCCAGGTGCAGGTGCGGTTCGGGGCTGGCGAAACGCGTCGACAGGTCGGCGATGCGCTGGAACGCGACCTTGGCGCGCCCCACGCCCGGCAGCGCGCCTGCGATCTGGTCGATCGGCCCCTTGAGAAACAGCAGCACCAGCACGAAGCCGCTCAGCACCACGGGATCGGTGTGGCGGAAGGCCGCCCAACCCAGGATCAGCGCGATCAGCAGGAAGAACAGCGCCGAGCCGAAGGCCGTGGCGATCACGTAGGTGTTGATAGCCCGGCTGTTGACGGTGCGGATGCTGTCGACGATGCGCTCGATCTGCTCGCCGAACACCAGCGCGCGGCGCGAGCGATGCATGCGCAGCTCCTTGGCACCTTCGCTGATGCCGCGGTAGGCCTTGTGCAACTGCTCTTCGAAGTCGCGCGCCTTCCAGAAACCAGCCACGCCGCGAGTCTGCGCCACCACCTGGATGGAGGCGCCGATCACCAGCGCCGCCATCAGCACGCAGAAGAGCGGAAAGGACAGCACCGCCAGATAGGTCAGGCACCCCAGCGCGATGGCCAGCGCGATCAGGGTGGCGGAGAGCGCGAAGGCCACGTCGCTGATCATGTCCACGTCTTGCGACAGCACGGGCATGAGCCGGTGCGTGCGGTAGCGCTCCAGGGCATCGATGGGCGCCGACAGGATCTTCTGGGCCAGGCTCTTGCGGACCTGCGACACCAGGCGCTGTCCCACGAGATTGGTGGAAACGTCGGAGATCACGCGACCGAACAGCGACACCGCGCACAGCGCGACGAACGTCAGCAGCAGCCCGCCGGCCAGGCCGCCGGGCGTGTTCAGCACCTTGTTGATCGTGGCCAGCAGCAGCACCGTGGCCACGCCGGCTGCAATGCCGGTGATCGATGACAACACCATCCACGGAAGAAAAGGCTTCAGCAGGCGCCTGATTTCGGCGGCATTGCCATTCGAAGATGTCATGCGAAAGTCTTTCCGCCCCTCGGGCGACAACGACCCGGCAGCGTGGACCTCCCAGCAGCCGGACGGGTAACGAATGAAAGACGACCGGGCGGATGACCAAGGTCGCCGGCGGCTCTGAACCGCTCTCCCATTCAACGGGCGACGTTCCGAAATGTTCATGCGGCCGTGGCGTGAACACCGGAGCCCGTCATCCGTCCTAGCTGCATGCACGCCGAATTCCGTTTGCCTTCCGGGTCCCGGACCGGGCCATGATTGCGCTGCTGGAGCCCCTGTTCCAGGGAGAGCACGCGAGGCACGGCGAGGCCCTCCAGTGCGCGCCGCAGCCACCGGCCAGCGCCATCGGGGTGGCCGATCTGCTGCGCGACCCCGCTTTGCTGACCGACCTGCTGCACCGCCAGGCCCGGCATCTCGGTGCCGACGACCTGCGGGCCGTGGCTTCCGCATGGAGCCTGGAATACCTGGGCATGTGGCTGCCTCCCATGGTGGCGGCCGCCAGCGTGCTGCAGCACGCATTTCCGGCCGCGCCCGAGCAGGTCTGGGTGCGCTTCGACGACGCGGGCGACCCGGTCAGCTTCCACATCCGGGACCTCGGCCGGCCGATGCCGGGCACCAGCACCGCGCAGCGCTACGCGCCGATGTTCTGGCAGCACCTGGAGCCGCTGTTCGCAGCCATCGGCCGCCTGACGAAGCTCGCGCCGAAAATTCTCTGGAGCAACACGGCGCGGCATCTCGAAACCATATTGAACGAGGCGCTGGCCCTGACCGGCGGCGCCGCACCGATCGCCCAGGACCGGGACCGGCTGCTGCGCGACGCGACCTGGCCGCAGGCAGCCGCCCATCCCCTGTACGCCCCCCGGCGCGAGGTGCGCAGGATCGAGGCCGGCCGCTGCGAAACCCTGAAGCTGTATGGCCACTGCTGCCTGAACCACCTGCTGCCCGGCGAAACGCACTGCGGCCCCTGCCCGCTCGCACCGGCGTATCGCAAGGACCGGGCGGTAGCGGAAGAACGGGAAGCCTGAGCGCCGCCTCGCGCCTTCGCACATGAACAGATTCGCGGCCGCCTCGTCTTTCTCAGGCGGGGGCATATCAGCCACCACTCAAGACCAACACCGAACGCCCATGCCCAAAGCCAAACTCGTCTACATCCTGTCCCTGAGAAATGCAGCTGCCGACCAGGCCGGCCAGTTCATCGACTACAAGGGCGAGCGCCGCTACATGAAGTCGCCGCTCGAATACCTCGCCGAGGCGCTGGACGGTACGCCGCTGGGCGACGCCTACTCGCTCGAGGGGATCATCTACGACGATGACCAGGCTTCGCCGCGCGACCGCAAGTCGCTGCAGGACTACGGGTTCGCGTGCGAGCCGGGCAAGAAATGGATCTTCCCCGCGGACCTGCGCACGCAAGGCAAGCGGCTGAACGACATGCTGCACCCCATCGCGTCGACCTACCGGCAACTGCCTCTGGACGCACCCAACCGCGCCAGCGGAAAGAGCGACTTCGAGCGCCGCCTGTACGACAAGCTGGTTGCGCTCGAGGCCGACGTCGTCGTGCTCGACGGGCTGCTGGTGATCCTCGACGAACTGGTGCGCCCGGGTGCGCCGTTTCACCGGCGGATCGCGAACATCCACCCTGGCATCACGCGCATCGAATCGCCCTACGAGCGCCGCGGCGCGCACGCCACGCTCGACGCGCTGTACGGCGCGCAGGGCAAGCGGGTGGTCGACTGGAACACCCTCGAGAAAATCGATGTCGCTCCGGTCACCATGACCGGGGCGTCGTTCCACTACGTCGACAACGGCATCGACTCCGGCGAAGTCATCTTCGACGTTCTCGACACGAGGATCGAGCCCGGAGAATCGATCCTCGAGCTGCGCTGGAACAACTTCAACAACAGCCTGTTCCCAGCGCTGCACCAGGGCCTGGCCCTGCTGGCCGAGACCGCTGCGGCCGCCGCTCCGGCCCCGGTTGCCGCCTGAACACGCGAGCCCTCTTCATACACAGGAGTCGATCTTCAATGCAACACGTCCATGATCTGATCGGGATCGGGTTCGGCCCGTCCAACATCGCACTGGCCATCGCGCTCGACGAAAAGCGTCACGCAGGCCGCCCGTTCGACGCGCTGTTCATCGAGAAGCAGCTGAGCTTCGCCTGGCACCCGCACATGCTGCTGGACCATGCGCACATGCAGATCTCGTTCCTGAAGGACCTGGCGACGCTGCGCAACCCGACCAGCCGCTTCACCTTCATCAACTACCTGCACGAAAAAGGCCGCCTGACGGACTTCGTCAACCTGAAGAGCTTCTTCCCGAGCCGCCACGAGTTCAACGACTACCTGTCGTGGGCCGCGGAGCAGTTCGACGACGCCTGTGCCTATGGCGAAGAGGTGTTCGAAGTGCTGCCCGAGGAAAAGGGCGGCGAAGTGGCCCTGCTGCGCGTGCGCTCGCGCAACCACGCGGGCAAGCTGGTCGAGCGGCTGGCACGCAACCTGGTGGTCAGCATCGGCGGCATGGCCAACATTCCCGACAGCTTTCGCACCCTGCGGAACGACCCTCGCGTGTTTCATTCCAGCACCTACCTGCAGGACATCGCGCAGATCGGCGACGCGCGGCGCGTGGCCGTGGTGGGCGCGGGGCAAAGCGCGGCCGAGATCTTCATGGACCTGCAGGGGCGCCCCGGAGCTCCGCAGGTCGACCTCATCACGCGCGCCCGCTCGATCCGTCCGGCGGACGACAGCCCCTTCGTGAACGAGATCTTCAACGCCGAATTCACCGACTACACCTTCAGCCGTTCCGAGGACGAGCGCGCGGCGCTGCTCGACGAGTTCTGGCACACCAACTACGCGGTGGCCGACCTCGAGCTGATCCAGGAGATCTTCAAGTCGTTCTATCAGCAGCGGGTGGTCGGCGGAAACCGGCTGCGCTTCCTGCGCCGGCACGACATTCGCGGCGTGGCCGCCGACGTCCAGGGTGTGCACCTCACGCTGTGGGACCAGAACGCGATGCGCGAGAGCACCGTCCGGTACGACGCGGTCGTGCTCGCCACGGGTTATGCAAGGGAGCATCACAAGACGCTGCTGTCGCCGCTGGACCCGTACCTGGGGGACTACTCGGTCGACCGGCACTACCGGCTGCAGGGCACGCCGGACTTCCGCCCCGCCATCTACCTGCAGGGCGCCTGCGAGGATTCGCACGGCCTCAGCGACACCCTGCTGTCGGTCACGTCGGTACGCACCGGCGAAATCGGCAGCGCCCTGCTCGCGACGCCGGCCGGTTCCGCCATCCACGTGCACCAGGAGCGCGAAGCGATCGGAACCTGAGTTTTTCGGGCATCGGGCCCGGGGCAAAAAAAGTTGTGACGGCGTGTCTCTGTTTTATGAGTTCGAACGTCTTACTCATAGAAGCGCCAGAGACCGGAAATCGGGCCGGCATCCGCGCCCGAAGGTAAATACGTCTTACTTTTAATTGAAACCCTGGAGTCCCTGACTTATGCGTCCCTTGCCTCGTCAACATCTACTGAACGCAGCGCTCGCTGCCGCCTTCGGAACCGCCCTCGGCCTGCTGAGCCCTGTTGCCGTGGCACAGGCACCGGGTCAGGCGGCCGTGCAGGTGTTCGAGGTCAAGGTGCCGGCGCAACCGGTGGCGACGGCGCTGAACGAGCTGTCGCGGCAGACCGGCGTGCAGGTCTTCGCTGCGGGCGACGTGGTGGCCGGCGTCGGCTCCCAACCGGTGTCGGGCAGGCTCACTGTGGCGCAGGCCCTGGAAACCATGCTCGCGGGCACCGCCCTGCGTGCCACGCGGACGGAAAACGGCGGCTACGCAGTCCGCCGCGCCGCGGACGTGCCGGCCACTTCATCGGCGCTCCCCACCGTCACCGTCCTCGCGGAAGGCGAGGCCGAAACGGCTTCGGGCCCGCTCAAGGGCTATGTCGCCAAGCGCAATGCCGTCGGCACGAAGACGGACACGCCGATCATCGAAACCCCGCAGTCGATCTCGGTCGTCACATCCGATTTCATCGAGGCAACGGGCGCACTGCGCCTGAAAGATGCGCTGGCCTACACGCCTGGCATCAACGTGTCGCCATGGGGCGCCGATTCGCGCTTCGACTGGACCATCATCCGCGGCTTCGATGCGCAGACGCCCGGCTACTACCTGGACGGCCTGCAGCTGCGCAACAACAACGGCTGGGCCGTCTGGCAGACCGAGAACTACGGCACCGAGCGCATCGAAGTCCTGCGCGGCCCGTCGTCGGTGCTCTACGGGCAGACCGGCCCCGGCGGCATGATCAACGTGGTCAGCAAGCGCCCCACCGAAGAACCGCTGCGCGAACTGCAGGTGCAGCTCGGCGACAACTCCCGCCGCCAGGTCGCGGGCGACTTCTCGGGCCCGCTCGACGAGCAGGGCAAGGTGCTGTACCGCATCACCGGCCTGGTGCGAGACGCCAAGCTGGACGCGAGCGGACTGCCGAACAACCGCACGTACATCGCGCCTTCGCTCACCTGGAAGCCGTCCACCGACACCACGCTCACGCTGCTGTCGCACTACCTGCGCATCCGCGACGGCAGTTCCTACGGCAGCTTCCCGGAAGTCGGCACGCTGCTGCCCAACCCGAACGGCAAGTTTTCGCCGAAGACCTACGTGGGCGAGCCCGGCTTCGACCATTTCAACCAGGACCAGTGGATGGTGGGCTACCTGCTCGACCACCGCGTCAACGACACCTGGACGCTGCGCCAGAACGTGCGCTACGGCTCCATCAAGGTCGACTACCGGCAGGTCTACAACAGCGGCTTCGTGACCGTCAACCCGGACGTGCCTTCGGATCCGGCCAACTTCCGCACGCTGAGCCGCTTCCCCTTCGGCAGCAAGGAGAGCGCGCGTCTCTTCACCATGGACAACCAGGCGCAGGCCAAGGTCAAGCTGGGCGACTGGCAGCACACCTTCCTGTTCGGCGTGGACTACCAGCGTTCGCGCAACTACCAGCGCACCTACAACGCCGGCACGGTCTCGAGCATCGACGGCTACAACCCGGTGTACACGAACGACGTCGTCCCCATGGACCCGTGGTTCGACGCGAAGACCAGCCTGGAGCAGACCGGCTTCTACCTGCAGGACCAGATCAAGTGGGGCAACTGGGTCGCTACCCTGGGCGGCCGCTACGACACCGCGACCGCTCGCCTGAACAACTATCTCGACGGATCGACGACGCGCATCACGGATCACAAGTTCACGAGCCGCGCGGGCCTGGTCTACCTGCATCCGAGCGGCTGGGCGCCGTACATCAGCTATTCCGAGTCGTTCTCGCCGACGGTGACGATCGACCCCGAGACCAGCAAGCCGCTGAAGCCCGAGACCGGACGCCAATACGAAGCCGGCGTGCGCTATCAGCCCCTGGACGGCAAGAGCAAGTACAGCGCCGCGATCTTCGACCTGCGCCGCCAGAACTACATCACCTACAACTCGACCTACCAGCCGAAGCAGACGGGCGAGATCCTGGTGCGCGGGCTCGAGCTCGAAGCCGCCTTCCAGCCGGTGAAGAACATGAACGTGATCGCGGCCTACACCTACACGCCGAAGGCGGTGGTCACGGCCAGCAGCACGGCAAGCGAAATCGGCAAGCAGATGCAGGCCGTGTCGCGCAACCAGCTGTCGGTGTGGACGGACTACCGCTTCGATTCCGGCATCAAGGTGGGCCTTGGCGCGCGCTTCATGGGCTCCAACCACGGGTATCAGGAATCCGCCGGCGCCAAGGTGCCTTCGTACACACTGGTCGATGCGCTCGTCGGCTACGACTTCCAGCGCTGGAGCCTGGCGCTGAACGTACGCAACCTGACCAACAAGACCTACATCAGCAACTGCAGCTCGGGCAGCTGCCGCTACGGCGAACTGCGCAAGGTCGTCGCGACGGCAACCTACCGCTTCTGACGGAGCCACGCCGCCCGGGAGGGCGTCAGCTCCCGGCGATTCTTTCTCTTTCCGTTTTCCCAAGACAAGAAAGCGGCCTTCATTTCTGAAGGCCGCTTTTTTCTTTTTCGCTCTCCGTTTGTTTGCTTGCGTGCGGGCCGCGACCCGCACGCCATAGCGCTACGCCGGCACCTCCATCTGTGCCAGGTGCTGCCGCAGGCTGGCGAGCATCCGCGGGTGGCGGATGATGCTCAGGTGGTCGGCGTCGGGCACGATCTCGGTCGACAGCACCGGGGCGCTGTCCGACCAGTTCCTCAGGACGCCGCGCTCCTTCAGTGAAGCATCGGCGAGGAAAACGTGCATGGGCACATCGATGCGGTCGTAGGCGTATTGCTGTGCCCGCAGGCGCTTGTCGATCCGGATCCACATCTCGCATTCCAGCGACTCTTCGCCCGGCCCGTCGAGGGGGAACTCGCGGCCGGCGAACAGCATTTCCTCCAGAACGTAGGCGCGCTCGGCACCGCTCATCCGTGCGAGCAGTTCATGCCAGCGGTCGGCCATCTGCGAGCGCGACAGCCAGGCAGCCAGAGCCTCTTCCGCTTGCCGGCACTGCGCGTCCGTCAGGGTGCGCGTGGCCTGCAGGGCTGTGTTCTCGAAGACGTCGACCATGCCCACGAATTCGATCTCGACACGGCCCTGCAACTGGCGCACCACCTCGAACGCAAGATCGCCACCCGACGACCAGCCGAGCAACGCGCAACGCCCATGCAAGGCAGTCGCCTCGATGAAGTCCGCGTACTCGGCCGCAATGGCCTGGACATCGAAGCCACGCCAGCGGTTTCGCGTGAAGACATGGCAGGCGAATCCGTAGACCGGCCGATCGTCCTGCAGTGCCTGTGCCAGCGGCAGGAACTCGCGCGAGTTGACCATCAGGCCCGGCAGGCAATAGAGCGGCGTTCCACTGCCGGTTGCGTTGAAGCAGACGGCGTTGTGCTCCTGCTCGAACTTCTGGCGCCGACGCGCCGCCAGGTCCTTCAGCGATCCGCTTTGCATCACGTCGATCAGGGACAGCCAGCTTCCGCCGGGGACGCCGTCGCGAATGCGCGCGATGAGCTTGAGGCTGATGATGGAGTCGCCTCCGAGTTCGAAGAAGTTGTCGTTGCGGCCCACGCGGGTCACGCCCAGCACCTCGGCCCAGATCGATGCCAGGGTCTGCTCGACCTCGCCCTCCGGAGCCTCGTACGCCCTGTCGCTCGTGAACTCCGGCGCCGGCAGTGCCTTGCGATCTACCTTCCCGTTCGCGTTCAGCGGTAGCGCCTCCAGCACCACCAGCACGCTCGGGACCATGTAGTCCGGCAGCGCTTCTCCCAGCTTCTGCTTGAGCACTGCCGTGTCGATGCCATTGCCCGAGACATAACCCACGAGCCTCGTGCCCGCCGGGCCTTCGTTCGCCACCACGACTGCTTCTCTGACTTCCGACTGGGCCTGCAGCCCCGCCTCGATCTCCCCCAGCTCGATGCGGAAGCCCCGCACCTTCACCTGATGATCGATCCGGCCCAGGTACTCCAGCTGGCCCTCGTTGTTCCACCGCACCAAGTCTCCCGTGCGGTACAGGCGCTGTCCCTTCTCCGTCGCGATGAAGCGCTCGGCGGTGAGTCCAGCCCGCTTCAGGTACCCCCGGGCCAACCCCTCTCCACTGACATACAGCTCCCCCGCCACACCCACCGGCACAGGCTCCAGCTGCCCATCCAGCACCCGCATCCCCAGATCCGGGATCGCAACACCCACCGGACTGCGCTGCTGACCCAGGTCCGCCTGCGTGATGCGCCGGTAGGTCACGTGCACCGTCGTCTCGGTGATGCCGTACATGTTGATCAGCTGCGGGCTGTCGTCCCCGTAGCGCTCGATCCACGGCCGCAGCCGCTGCGGGTCCAGCGCCTCGCCTCCGAAGATCACTGCA
>NZ_RXFS01000012.1 GCF_003952185.1 Variovorax sp. 679
AGCGAAGCCAGTCGTCCACCGCCTTGCTTGCCGCGGCGACGTCCTCCTTCAAGATCGTGTTCAGCGGGGCTACCGCCGTCTGGGGTTCGCGCTCCGCCGCCTGCGACTTCGCGGCTGCTTCCTTTTCTGCCATCTTTTTCTTGTTCTCTTCGAGCTTGTGCCTGAGGTTGATGGGGTGGGTGCGGCGTGCTGCGCGAGTCAGCCCGTGAAGCCGGGCGTTCGGCCCCCGGTTATCGGTTTGGCGGCGGCGGTTGCAACGTCCGACTTCATCCCGCCGGAAGCCATGCCGCTCATCACGCCGGTGATCGGCACACCCATCGGCCCGAGCTTGGCGCCCGCCGCCTGGATCGCCATGCCGGTCGCGGCCTGGCTTGCCTGGCCGAGCAACGCCTTGGCGCCACCTTGCTGGATCGCCTGGGCCGCGCCCACGGCCTGCTGCGCGATGCCGGCCGCCTGCGTGACCTGGCCCAGCGCGCTCGCTGCCTTGGTGCCCATGCCCGCGACGCCGGCAAGAGCGCCCGCGGCACCTCCCGCCGCGCCGGTCATGCCTCCAAATCCGCCGGCCAGACCCGAGAGCCCTGACACGCCGCCTCCGGCGCCATCGGCGGCCCCACCGGTCCCGGCCTTTGCCTTCCAGTCTTCGGGTGTACCGTAGTAGCTGCCTTCTTCCCACGGATCACGAGGGTCCTTGCCGAACGTGACCTTGGCGGTGCCGATGGGCAGCCCCGACACGGTCGCGAAGCCGTTGCGGTCGAAGGTGCCGGCATGCGTGCCGCCTTCCGAATCGACCACGGTGAAGTCGCCCTGCGCCACCCCCTGACGCTTTTCACCGGTCGGCTTGATGTACTGGTGGTACAGGTCGAGCTGTCCCTTCGGCACCTGCGGCGGATTGGGCAGCGCGGGCTTGCCTTCGTTGGCGGGCCCGACGAGGCTGTGCACCGAAGCGTGCTCGCGCCAGGTGCCGGAAGTGCCGTGCTCGATCCCGCCCGAGCTCCAGCGGCTGTAGCTCGAGCCGCCGTTGATCACCACTTCCTCTTTCGCGTGGATGGTGATCTTGTTGGCCGTCTGCGTGATGTTGAGCTTGGCCAGCACGTTGACGCTGTCCTTCAGCGCCTTGATGTCGATGTCGGCACCGGCCGCCACGAGCCGCATGCCGGCCTTGGAGGCGAACATGCGGATCGCGCTCTGTACGCTCACCAGCAGGCTCTTGCCCGCGCTCACGCTCGTATGGCCGCCACTCGTGAGCGCGCTGTGCTCGTTGCTCACGATGTGCGTCGAGCCCTGCGCCACGGTCTGCAGCCCCTTGGCGCTGGCCAGCGTCAGGTGCGACTCCTGCAACTCGGGGAACTCGCCCTGCTCGCGGTTGCCGCCCTGGCCCTTGATGGCGTCGTTCTGCTCCTTGAGGCTGGTGGTGACTTCGTCTTGGTCACCAGCGTCATGGGCCTGTGCGCCTTGCGCCACGCCGCTCAGGCCCTCGTGCAGATCGCGCGCCTGCGTGAGACGGCCCACCGTCTCGCTCATGTCGGTGGAATGCGCCTGGGCATTCGTGCGAGCTTCGGTGGTGACCAGCAGCCCCTTGCCTGCCCGGACCGCGCCGTGCCCGTCGGTTCGCAGCTCGAACCCCTGCCCCCGCGGCTCCTTGCGCCCCGCCGTGTCCTCGATGCGCCCGATGTGCCCCACGCTCAGCTGGCTGGCCTGGTGATCGCTGCGCAGCTGCGCCTGGATCTTGCCCTGCGTGTCGTCCAGCACGAGGTGGTTGCCGCGCCCGCCTCCAAGCTCGCGGCTCCTGATGCCCGACAGATGCTTCTGCTCAGGCAACTGCCACGACGGCATGGTGTCGGCGTTGTGCACGCAGCCCGTGACGATCGGGTAGTCGGGGTCGCCGTTGAGGAAGTCGACGATCACCTCCATGCCGATGCGCGGCACGCTGGTCATGCCGAAGGTGGCGCCCGCCCACGCGGTGGATACGCGTACCCAACAGCTGGAGTGCTCGTTCTCCTGACCGAGGCGGTCCCAGTGGAACTGCACCTTGATGCGACCGTACTTGTCGGTCCAGATCTCCTCGCCCTGCGGGCCCACCACCATGGCGGTCTGCGGGCCTCGCGTGCGTGGCTTGGAGGTGCTGCGAAGCGGGCGCCACGCGTAGCTGGTGGGCTGGGCATCGAAGGCGAAGCGCTGCACGGAGCCTTCCGTGCCTTCCACGCCTTCGCTGGCCTGCAAGTTCTCCTGCAGGTGGTAGCTCACGCCCACGAGCAGGTATTGCTGGTTCTGGTCGGCCTTGGGGTGGCCGGCGAGGCGCAGGGTGTGGCCGGTGGCCAGTTCGCGCAGGTTGGAGCGGCCGGTGATGCGGTTGCGCTGGCTCAGTTGTTCTTCGTTGCGGATGCGCGCGTAGGCCTCGCCGTCGCCGTGCTGCACGAAGCCGCCGGGCCATTCGTAGTTCTCGTAGGTGTCGTGGTCGTGCCCGGGCGGCATCTGGCGCAGGTGGGACAGTTCGGCCTTGGGCTTCTCGAAGTCGTAGTCGTCGTTGTAGTGGTGGCCCGAGCGCACTTCCTCGGCGATCTCCCACGCGTAGATGCGCTCTCGCTGGCCCATGCCGGACTTCTCCAGCGGGTGGTAGCGCACTTCTTCCCCACCCGGCAGCGGGCCGTGCGAGTTGGCGATGTCGTCGGCGAACACGAGCACGTGCTGCGACTCCTCGTGCCTGAAGTGGTAGTAGATGCCTTCGAGCTCGCACAGGCGCGAGATGAAGTCGAAGTCGCTCTCGTGGTACTGCACGCAGTAGTCCCACTGCCGGTAGTCGCCGCGCGTGAGCTTCTTCTCGATGGGGTGGCCGTAGCGCCCGAGCACTTCCATCACGATGTCGGGCACGCTCTTGCCCTGGAAGATGCGGAAGTCGCTGCGCCGCGTGGCCAGCCACAGCCAGGGCCGCAGGCGCATCCGGTAGAAGGAATGGCGCGCATCCTCCTGCTGCAGCCCGAAGCGCGTGACGATGCCGCCCAGGTAGCGCACCCCGCCTTCGGTCTCCACCGACACGGTGGACGCCTTGCCCAGCAGGCTCTTGGGGTCCACGTTGTTGCTGTTGCCCAGCAGCTCGATGTCGAACGCGTACAGCTGGCTCAGCGCCTCGCGGCCTACCAGCTGGCGGAACTGCAACGCATCGCCCGCGGGCGTCTGGATATTGACCCGGCGGCTCATTGCTGCGCTTCGGTTTGCAGATACAACAAACCGCCTAATAAAAATTCAATTGATAAGAATATTGTTTGCAATTTGAGCAGCACACTCACCTCCCGATGCATATTTTCACAATTATTCTAAGTGTTGATTTATCGTAAGAACCAATGCGAAAAATAGACGATTTATCAAATCAGCATAAAGTTTGCGATCTGCCGCTGCCAGTGTCCAAAGTCACACTGGTGAGATTCAGATGAATTACGTCCGAATCAGTTGCGGGGCAAATGACGCCGCGCTCTGCCTGCAAGAACATTCCGGGCAAAGGATCGGGTCGTGATCGGCGATCTTGTCGAAATACTCAAAAACCAACCCGAAATAGCGCTATTCCTCGTGCTCGCCATTGGCTATGCGGTTGGCCAGATCCGTTTCGGCCCCATACAACTCGGCGGCATCTGCGGCACGTTGATCGCCGCCCTCGTCGTCGGTCAAATCGGAATCCATCTCGACGACGGCGTGAAGAACGTGTTCTTCATGCTTTTCATCTTTGCGCTCGGCTATTCGGGCGGGCCGCAGTTCTTTGCCAATCTCGATGCCAAGGGGCTGCGGATCGGGCTGCTGTGCCTCGTCGAAGTCGTGACGGTGCTCGCGTTGGTGCTCGGTGCCGCTTTCTTCCTCTCGCTAGACCAGGGCACCGCTGCGGGGCTGATGGCCGGCGCTGCGACCGAATCGGCCGTGGTGGGCACGGCGACCGACGCCATCTCCAAGCTTGCGCTGCCGCTGGCGGACATCCGGCAGCTGCAGGCCAACGTGGTCACTGCCTACTCCATCACCTACGTGTTCGGGCTGATCGCGATCGTCGTGGTCACTAGCCAAGTCTTTCCGCTGCTGCTGCGCGTCGACCTGCGCGCCGAGGCCGACCGGCTCTGGAAGACCATGGGCGGCGGTGGCGACGAGCCCGACGCAGCCACCGCCACGCCCGAGATGATCGGGCGCGTGTTCCTGGTCACCGTGGGCCGGGGGCGCACCGTCGGAGAGCTGACGGCCATCTTCGGCGGTCACGCCAGCATCGAGCGGGTGATGCGGCGCGGCCAGAGCCTCGATATCGCTCCCGGCCTGCGGCTGCAGGCCTTCGACCAGGTGCTCGCCATCGGACGCCGCAGCGTGCTCGTGAACGTGGCCGAGCTGCTGGGCCGCGAGTTCGCCAACACCACGGCCTTCGACGCGGTGGTCGAGACCACCGAAGTCGTGCTCGACCGACGTGAATGGTTCGGCCGCGAACTGCACGAGCTGGGCGGGCCGCTTCCGCCCGGCGTGCAGATCGTCGGCCTGATCCGCGACGGCAACGCCATGCCGCTGCTGCACGACCTGAAGCTGCAGCGCGGCGACGTGCTCAAGCTCTACGGCCCGGTGCTCGACGTGGCGCGGGCAGTACCGCTCATCGGCGACCGAGTCGTCGAATCCACCCACAGCAACATCAGCTACGCGGCCATGGGCATCCTGCTGGGCGTGTTCATCGGCGGCTTCAGCGTGAAGCTCGGCGGCATTCCGTTCTCGCTGGGCACGGGCGGCGGCGCACTGCTCACCGGCCTGCTCTTCGGCTGGTACCAGTCGAAGAACCCGCACCGCCTGAGCGTGCCGCCCGAAGCGCTGGCGTTGATGAAGGACCTGGGCCTGGCCACCTTCATCGCCTGCGTCGGGCTCGCGTCGGGCCCTCAGGCGCTGGCGCTCGTCAAGAAGTTCGGCATTGCGCTGCCGCTGGTCGGCGTGGCCGTGGCGGTGGTGCCGGCCAGCATTTCGCTTTTCGTCGGGCACCGGCTGCTCAAGCTCGAAGCTCCCGTGCTGCTCGGCGCCATCGCGGGCCAGCAGTGCAGCACGCCGGCGCTCAGCGCGGTGCAGAACGCCGCGGGCAACTCCACACCGCTGCTGGGCTACACGATCACTTATGCAATTTCGAACGTGGTGCTGCCGCTGATGGGTCCGCTCATCGTGGCGCTGGCCGGACTGGTCTCGCACGCGGCGAAATGAGCTCCAACGACATCGGCAAACCGAAAGGACCCTGACTCATGGAATGGCTGCACGAACTCTTCAAGAAGTCGCCGGAGATGGCGCTCTTTCTCTCGCTGGCGGTCGGCTACTGGATCGGCAAGATCAAGTTCGGCAAGTTCCAGCTCGGCGGCGTGGCCGGCTCGCTGCTGGTGGCGGTGGTTGTGAGCCAGGTCGGCGTGCAGGTCGACAACGGCGTGAAGGCCGTGCTCTTCGCCCTCTTCATCTACGCGGTGGGCTTCGAGAGCGGGCCGCAGTTCTTCAGCTCGCTCGGCAGACAGTCGGTAAAAGAGATCATCCTGGCCGCGGTGATGGCGGCCACCGGACTCCTGACGGTGATCGTCATGGCCAGGCTCTGCGGGCTCGACAAGGGGCTGGCGGCCGGCGTGGCAGCCGGTGGCCTGACCCAATCAGCCATCATCGGCACGGCGGGCGACGCCATCGGCAAGCTCGGGCTGGAAGCCGCCGAAACCGCGCGGCTGCAGGCCAACGTGGCGATCGGCTATGCGGTGACCTACGTGTTCGGCTCCTTCGGCGCGATCATCGTGTGCGTCAACATCCTGCCGAAGCTGATGGGCCGCACCATCCGCGACGACGCCATCGCGGCCGAGACCGCGATGCAGGCCGGCGTGAAGGTGCTGGGCCCCGACCAGGAAGAAGCGGCGCCCTCGCTGGTCGGCCGCATCTACGAACTCGCGACTGATCCGAAGCGCACCGTCGCCGACATCGAGAACGCCAACCCGGCAACCACCATCACCATCGAGCGGGTGAAGCGCGACGGCAAGTTCGTCGAGGTGAGCCCCGAACTCGTGCTGCACAGGGGCGACATCGTGCTTGCCGTGGGCCGTCGCGACGCCGTGGTGGCCAGCGCCCCGCTGCTGGGCAAGGAGGTCTACGCGGTCGACGGCATGGAGCTCACCATGCACAAGCGCGAGATCGTGCTGACCAACAAGGACTTCGACCACAAGACGGTGGACGAGATCCGCAAGGCCACCGCCGGCGGCGTGCGCCACGGCATCTTCGTGGTGCAGCTGAGCCGCATGGGCAAGGTGCTGCCGATGCGGCCCGACACCGTGGTGCAGACCGGCGACATGGTGTCGATCTTCGGCGCCGAGCAGGACGTGAAACGCGTGGCGGCGATCGTCGGCGACGTGATCGTGCCGAGCGCGAAGACCGACTTCGTCTACCTCGGGGCCGGCCTCGTCGTGGGGCTGCTGATCGGCCTGCTGAGCGTGAAGCTCGGCAACATCCCGCTCACGCTGGGCTCGGGCGGCGGCGCGCTGCTCGCGGGCCTGCTCTTCGGCTGGTATCGCGCCAAGCGCCAGACCTTCGGCGCGCTGCCGCCGAGCGCGGTGCAGTTGCTGAAGGACCTGGGCCTGGCCGGCTTCGTGGTGGTGGTGGGCCTGTCTTCGGGCCTGCAGGCGGTGCAGACCATCAAGCAGCTGGGCCTGACCATCTTCGGCGTGGGCGTGGTCGTCACCATCGTGCCGATGCTGCTGACGATGCTGTTCGGCCGCTACGTGCTTCGCTACAGCAACACGGCCATCTTCGCGGGCGCGTTGAGTGGCTCGCGCAGCGCCAACCCGGCCTTCGGCGAAGTTCTGGACAAGGCCGAGAACTCGATTCCCACCGTGCCCTTCGCGATCACCTATGCGCTGGCCAACGTGTTCCTCACGCTGCTGGGGCCGCTGATCGTGGCGCTGGTGTGAGCACGGCACGCACTCTCCACTCTTTCTTTTCCACCCTTTCAGACAGGAGCACTCCATGGATTTCAGCGACGTGAAAAAACTCAGCAACCTGAGCCCCTTCGAACTCAAGGACGCACTGATCCAGGTGGCCCGGCAAAGCGACAGGCTGATGCTCAACGCAGGTCGCGGGAATCCGAACTTCCTGGCGACCACGCCGCGGCACGGCTTCTTCCAGTTCGGCCTGTTCGCCATGACCGAGAGCGAACGCTCCTACATCTACATGGAGGGCGTGGGCGGCTTCCCGCAGCGCGAGGGCATCGAGGCGCGCTTCGAGATCTTCACCAAGTCACACGAAGGCCAGCCGGGCGTGCGGTTCATCGAGGCCGCCGTGTCTTACGTGCGCGACCAGCTGGGCCTGTCGGCGGGCGACTTCATCTACGAGATGTGCGAGGCCATCCTCGGCTGCAACTACCCGGTGCCCGACCGCATGCTGCGGCTGAGCGAGATCATCGTGGGCAAGTACATCCACAAGGAGATGATCGGTACGCACCCCTTCGTGGGCACCTTCGACATGTACGCGGTGGAAGGCGGAACGGCCGCCATGACCTACCTGTTCAACAGCCTGCGCGAAAACCACCTGCTGCAGGCCGGCGACACCATCGCGCTGGGCATGCCGATCTTCACGCCATACATCGAGATCCCGCATCTCAACGATTACCAGCTGATCGAGGCACTGATCGACGCGCCTTCGGAAAACAACTGGCAGTTCACGAAGAAGGAACTGCAGAAGCTGCTCGACCCGAAGGTCAAGGCCTTCTTCCTGTGCAACCCGAGCAACCCGCCGTCAGTGAAGCTGAGCGACGAAGTGCTGGCCGCCATCGCCGACATCGTGAAGCAGCGGCCCGACCTCATCATCCTCACGGACGACGTGTACGGCACCTTCGCGGACAACTTCAGATCGCTGTTCGCGATCTGCCCGCACAACACGATCCTCGTGTATTCGTTCTCGAAGTATTTCGGAGCCACCGGCTGGCGCATGGGCGTGGTGGCCACGCACGACGACAACATCCTCGACCGCCAGATCGCCCGGCTGCCCGAAGCGAAGCTGAAGGAACTCGACGCGCGCTACAGCTCGATCACCACCGAGCCGCGCAGGCTGAAGTTCATCGACCGGCTGGTGGCCGACAGCCGCACCGTGGCGCTGAACCACACGGCCGGCCTCTCGACGCCGGTGCAGGCGCAGATGGTGATGTTCTCGCTGTTCTGCCTGATGGACGAGCCCGAGGCGTACAAGAAGTCGATGAAGCACATCGTCTCGCGCCGCAAGGAAGCGCTGTACCGCGAGCTCGGCCTGCCGCTGCAGGCCGACCCGAACTCGGTGAGCTACTACCACCTGCTCGACCTGCAGGACATCGCCACGCAGATGCACGGCGAGCACTTCGGCAAGTGGATCGTGACCAAGCTGCAGCCCAACGAGGCCCTCTTCCGCATCGCCGAAGAGACCAGCATCGTGCTGCTGCCGGGCCGGGGCTTCGGCGGCAAGCACGCATCGGGACGGGTGTCGCTGGCGAACCTCAACGAGTACGACTACGCGAACATCGGGAGGTCGCTGCGGAAGCTGGCTTCGGAGTACTTTGCGATCTTCGAGAAGGAGAACGGCAAGGGTGCGGCGAAGACGGCTTCGAAGGCGGGAAAGGCCGGCAAGAAGAAGTAGGCCGGCCGGCCTTTCCCTGTCGGGGACTCAAGTCGGCTTGCGCGCCGTGAGCCACTGCGACGACGGCAACGCTGCTGCCACCAAGCGCACCTCGCCGATGTTTCCGAAGAAACCGTCGGCGCGGTTGCCGTCCCACGAGCCGCCGCCTACAACCCACGGCGACACCGCCGAGAGAGTGGCCAGCCCGGTGATGGCCGATGCGTTGCGCAGCACCGGCGCGCCTTCGACGTACATCGTGGTGTCGTGCGACACCGGGTCGTTCACGATAGCGATGTGGACCCAACGGTCGGCGATGACTTCGCCCGACCAGTTGGTCTTGGGCGCGCGCGTACCGGCCGGGCTCGGCACCACTTCCCACTGCACTTCACGCAGGCTCGAGATGGCGAACAGCATCGGCGGAGACTCAGGGTCGCCGCCCGAATAGCCGGCGAGGTCGCCTCGCTTGCCATCGCGCGTCATGATGTTCATCCAAGCCTGATTGGCGCTGGTCCAGCTCTTGTCGATCTTGATGAAGGCTTCGATGGTGTAGCCGTTCTCCAGCGTCTGCGCATTGACCGGGGCGGCTGCATCGGTCAGGAAGTAACTCATGCGCGGCGGTACGCCGTTCTTGTCCCTCATGGTGTTCAGGAAACGCACCGAGCCCGGTGCGGCGGAAAGGTAGTGACGGTCATCGGTCCACACGACGTCGCCGTCCACTGCCCCTGCCACGCCGCCTTGATTGAGCGCATCGCGGTGCAGCGGATTGCTGCCGGTGACGTCGGCGATAACGGTGCCCGGCAGCACCGGCTGGTTGACCGCTCCACCGAAGAAGCGCCAATGCGCCAGCGTATTCGCCACCTTGGGGTAGTCGTCCGAATTCGTGGCGGGCCGCTGCACGATCGTGGCGGGATCCTTGTAGTTGGCAAGGATCATCGCGCGGGCCTTGTCCACCAGCGAGCCATCGATGGTGGCGCTGCCCGTGCCGAAGCTCTTGTTGAAGCCCGCGAAGCGCTGCGCGAAATCCATGTCGATGGTGAAGGCCTCGTTCGCCGTGGTGAGCACCGCCTGGTCGAAGCTGTTGAGCGTGGCCGCCGGCTTCTGCGGCACCCACGGCGAGAACGACAGCACCTTGATCTTCTTGTTGGTCAGGTCGAACTCGTACAGACGCATCAGGCCGTTGCCGCCCTGGTAGGCCATCTGGTAGTCGACCACCATCTCCTCGACCTTGTGGCCGAAGTCGTTGACCTTCGTGAGATGCGCGGCGCCATGGTGGTGGCCATTGAGCGTCATGAAGATCTGGTCGTTGTCGCGGATCAGCTTGTCCCACAGCATCTTGCCGTAGTCGGTCTCGAGCGGACTGGTGCCGTCGGGTGCGATGTTGAGCAGTTGGTGGTTCACCAGGATCACCGGCAGAGTCGGGTTCTTCGCAATCACCTGGCGGGCCCATGCGATGCCAGCGTCGGAGATGCGCCACGACAGCGACAGCACCATGAACTTCTGGCCTTGTGCTTCGAACACGTGGTACTCATGGAAGCCGCTGGTGTCACGCGCCCCGAAGGTGGCCTGCTTCTTCGCACGCTCCGTGCCGAACCACTGGATATAGGGCTCATTCGCGGGAGTGCGGTTGGCATCGGTACCGCCGACGGGGTCGACGCTGAAGTCGACATCGTTCAGCACGTCGTGATTGCCCGCCAGCACGCTGTAGGGCAGCTTCGCGTCTTCGAGGATCTTCATGGCGGCATCGGCCACCTTCCATTGGTCAGGCTTGCCGACTTGGTCGACCACGTCGCCGAGGTGAATGGTGAACGGGATGTTCAGCCCCTTGGCGTTGTCGGCGATCCACTTCGTCTGCGCGGCGAAGGGAGCGCTGCCGAAGCGCTTGTTGTACTGGTCGCTCTCGGCCACCGTCGCGTAGCGTGCATAGAACTGGGTGTCGGGCATCACGGCGATCGAGAAGCTCGAGATCTTGGCGGCGACTGCCGGCGGAGCGGGTGCTGGTGCCGGAGCGGGCGCCGGAGCTGGGGATGGAAGCGGAAGAACGGGCGCTCCGCCTCCACCACCACCGCAGGCTGCCAGCAAGGCACCGCTGCCGCCAACTGTCAGGAGCGAAGCACCGAGCTTGAGCATCTGACGGCGCGGTGCCGTATTGCTGGTGTTGTTGTTCTGTTCGACAACGTTCGACTGGACAGGCGAAGAGATGCGTGGCGTGCTCGCGCCACGCGATTCGTCGGAAACGGACATGGGAAATTGGGAGAAAAGATTACGAAGCGCGCAGCGTAAAAATCCGAGGTGACGTGGGCATGTAAGGCCCATGACACTTTGTCGGGAGGTCTGTTCAGACCCTCGCCGCGCGCTCCATCCGATCCAGCTTCACCACACGCCACGCACACAGGCTGCCGAGCACCGCCAACAAGGTGGCAGCTGCAAACATCGTGCGATATCCGAAGGCCTGCGCAACCGCACCGCCAAGCAGAACGCCCAACACGCCACCGAAGCCGTAGCCGATCACCGTGAACAGCGCCTGCCCTCGCCCGCGCAGATGTCCGGGAAAGCGCCGCGACACCACCGCAATGCAAGTCGTGTGATGCGCCGCGAAGCTCAGCGCATGCAGCCACTGCGCCGCGATGAGCGCCGCGATCCAGCCGCCCAGCCCTGCCGTCAAGCCCAATCGCGCAACCCCGGCGATGCTGCACACAAGCATCCAGCGCGGCATCGGCATCCAGCCGATGAGCCGGCCTTGCAGGAAGAACCACACGATCTCCGCCACCACCGACAGCGCCCACAGCAGGCCGATGGTGCTCTTGCTGTAGCCGATCGAATCGAGGTAGAGCGAGAAGAAGGCGTACACCGAGAAGTGAGACATCACCTGGAAGAACAGCGCCGCGAAGAACCACTGCACCGACGGATTGCGCAGCACCGGCCCGATGGGCTCCTTCACCGCGTCGTGCGCAGCGGGCGGCTCGCGCAGGTCTGGCAGCTTCATGGTCGCGATGAGCACGATGGCCAGCGTGCCCGCGGCCCAGGCCGGAAAGTGCTTCATGCCGAAGCGCTCGAACCACTCACCCGCGACGAACACCGTGAGCAGGAAGCCCGCCGAGCCGCACAGCCGGATGCGCCCGTAGCGCCCCCAGTCGCCTGCCACCAGTTGCGCCATCGCGGCTTCGGTGAGCGACATCATCGAACTGGTGTGCGTGAACATCACGAGCAGCACGAGCGCGAGCCACCACGCTCCACCGTGCCACCACAGCCCGAAGGAGCTGGCCAGCGCCACCGCCGCGCTGAAGCGAAGCAGCTTCACGCGCTGCCCCGTGTGATCGCTGAGCGCACCCCATGCATAGGGCGCGAACACACGCGTGATCGACTGCACCGAGGCCAGCAGGCTGATCGTGAAGATCGGCAGCCCCAGGTCCTTGAGCCAGAGCGGCAGGTATGGGTTGAAGAAACCGATGTGCGCGAAATAGCTGGCCGAGAGGCCAGCGAACGCCAGCAGGTGGCCGCGCCTTGCGGCGGCCACTGGTGGCGGCTCGGACACTAGAGGAAGGACGCCTGCGGCGACGCGGCTTCTGTCTTGCTGCCCTGGGACACGTCACCGCACTGCGCGCGGTTGCGCAGCACGTGCTCGATCACGACCAGCGCCAGCATGGCTTCGGCGATGGGCGTCGCGCGGATGCCCACGCACGGGTCATGGCGGCCCTTGGTGACGACTTCGACGGGATTGTTGTTGATGTCGATGGACTGGCGCGGGCTGATGATCGAGCTGGTGGGCTTGATCGCAATGGCCACTTCGAGGTCCTGACCCGAGCTGATGCCGCCGAGGATGCCGCCCGCGTTGTTGGTCAGGAAGCCGGTCGGCGTGATCGAGTCGCCGTGCGTGGTGCCGCGCTGGGTGACGCTGTCGAAGCCCGCGCCGATTTCCACCGCCTTCACCGCGTTGATGCCCATCATTGCGTAGGCGATCTCGGCATCGAGTTTGTCGAACAGCGGCTCGCCCAGGCCTACCGGCACGTTCGTGGCCGTGACGCGGATGCGCGCGCCACACGAATCGCCGGCCTTGCGCAGGCGGTCCATGTAGTCCTCCAGCGCGCTCACGTCGGCGATGGGGGCGAAGAAGGGGTTGTTGGGCACATGGTCCCAGCTCTCGAAGGGAATGGCGATCTCGCCGATCTGCGTCATGCAGCCGCGGAAGACCATGCCGTACTTCTCGGCCAGCCACTTCTTGGCGACCGCGCCGGCCGCGACCATGGGGGCGGTCAGCCGGGCCGAAGAGCGCCCGCCGCCGCGTGGATCGCGAATGCCGTATTTCTTCCAGTAGGTGAAGTCGGCGTGGCCGGGGCGGAACTGCTGGGCGATCTGCCCGTAGTCCTTGCTGCGCTGGTCGGTGTTCTGGATCAGCAGCGCGATGGGGGTACCGGTGGTCTTGCCTTCGTACACGCCCGAGAGAATCTGCACCGCATCGGGCTCGTTGCGCTGGGTGACGTGGCGGCTGGTGCCGGGGCGTCGGCGGTCCAGGTCACCCTGGATGTCGGCCTCGCTGAGTTCCATGCCCGGGGGGCAGCCGTCGATGACGCAGCCGATGGCCGGGCCATGCGACTCGCCGAAATTGGTGACTGCGAAGAGTGTTCCGAAGGTGTTGCCGCTCATGACGGGGATTATCCCAACAAAGCGGCCGCCCCTCAGTCGGTCGTGTTTTCGAGGCGCTTGGTCAGCGCCGTCATCTGCAGCTCGATGGAGAAGAGCCGTTCGTTCAGCACCGCCGTCTGGAGCCGGATCGCCTCGATGATGGCCTTGGTCTGCGGGTCGGGGGCGTTGTCGCAGAGTTCCGCCAGGTCATGCAGCTTCTTGCGCAGTTCGTTGCTCATGGGAGGCTCCGGTGATTGCGTCGTGGAGCCCCAGTATGGGGTTTCGTCAACGCTCCGGCAATGCGGCTCCACCCGGGGCTTCGGGCGAGCGCGCCTCTCCGGCGCCGCCCGCGCCGCGCAGCCGCACCGCCACCAGCCCGCCAACGAACAGCAGCACCGCCGCACAGACGCCGGCCGTGAGGCGCAGGCCATTCAGCAAGGCTGCGCGGCCCGCATCGAGCAGTTCGGCGCCCGTGCTCCCGCCGAGCTGCCCGGCCAGCACGACCGCGCCGCCCAGCGTGCTTCGGGCGGCATCCACGTCGACCGGGCTCGCGAGGCCCGTCGGCACAGCGTCGGCCATGGCGTTGCGGTAGATGGCCGCGCCGATGGCGCCAAGAATCGCGATGCCCAGCGCACCGCCGAATTCCGAACTGGTCTCGGAAATGGCCGAGGCCACGCCCGCGCGCTCCGGCGGCGCACTGCCCACCACCAGGTCGGTCGCCAAAGTGAACACCGGCGCCAGCCCGAGCGAGGAAATGACCGCGCTGCCTACCATCCAGGCCAGGCCGTCCTGCGCAGGCAGCACGGCCAGCATGCCGAAGCCCAGCGCCGCCACCGCAAGCCCGCCGCCCATCACGAAGGCCGGCCGCATGCGCCGCGCCAGTGCCGGCACGACCATTGAACCGACGATGAAGGCGCCCGCCCCGGGCATGCTCCACAGGCCCGCATGCAGCGGCGACAGGCCCAGCACCAGCTGCAGGTACTGGGCGTTGTAGAGAAAGATGCCGAACATCACGAAGCAGGCCAGCATGTAAGCGCCGAGCGAGACACTGAAGGCCGGCAGGCCGAACAGGCGCAGGTCGATCATCGGGTCGGGCAGCCGCTTCTGCCGGCGCACGAACAGCCAGCCCAAGGCCAGCCCCAGCACGATCGACAACGCGGGCACGAGATGCGGCCCGTGCTCCGCGATCTGCTTCACGCCGTAGATCACCGGCAGCACCGCGCCAAGCGACAGCGCCACGCTGGCCAAATCGAGCCGGGCCGCGTCGGGATCACGGTATTCGGGCAGCAGCATCGGCCCAAGCACCAGCAGCAGCACCATCACCGGCACGCCGATCAGGAACACCGAGCCCCACGGAAAGAATTGCAGAAGCACGCCGCCCAGTACCGGCCCGATGACGGCCCCGGCCGAGTAGCTCGAGATCCACACACCGATGGCCACAGTCCGTTGCCCCGGGTCGAGAAACATGTTGCGGATCAGAGAGAGCGTGGACGGCGCCAGCGTCGCACCCGCCACGCCGAGCAACGCCCGAGTGGCGATGAGCATGTTGGCGCTGGTCGAGAACGCCGCCAGCACCGAGGCGACGCCGAAGGCCGCCGCGCCGATCAGCAGCAGCCGCCGCCGGCCGATGCGGTCGCCCAGCGTGCCCATGGTGACCAGCAGGCCGGCCACGAAGAAACCATAGATATCGACGATCCACAGCAGTTGCGAGGCCGTGGGCTTGAGCTCTTCGCTGATCGAAGGGATCGCGAGGTTCAGCACCGTGAGGTCCATCGAATAGAGCATGCACGGCAGCGCGATGACGGCCAGGCCGGTCCATTCGCGCACCGTGGCGCGGGCCGGGGGTGAGGTGTTCTTCATTCGTTCAGGTGGCAATCGTTCAGGCAGAGGCGGTGCTCAACCATATCTCCAGCTTGACGAGCGCGCCCGTCCAGCCATGGGTATGGCCGTCGCGCGCGGCCTCGTCGAAGAACTGCTCGTGCATCAGCACCAGCTCGCAGCCTTCGGCATCGGGCTCGATGCTCAGGGTGACGAGCGACTCGCGCTCCGGCGTGCTGCGCCAGGCCCAACTGAAGACCAGCCTGCGCTCCGGCACGACTTCGAGATACGTGCCGCTCACGTCGTGCGTCTCGCCGTCCTCCGCCAGCATGGCCACGCGAAAGCGGCCACCCACGCGCAGGTCGACTTCGGCAATGGGCACCGAGACGATTTCCTCGGGGCCGAACCAGAGCTTCAGCGCTTGCGGGTCGGTCCACGCGCGCCAGACCTTGTCGGCCGAGACACGGAAGTGCCGCCTGAGGGTGAGCGAGGGGCGCCCGGTGCCTCGGGCGGAAGGTTTTTCCATTCAGTCTCCTCCTGGTGATAGAGAAAGCGCGCCAGTGCATCGAGGCGCCCGGTCCAGAACTTCTCGTACCGCGACAACCACACGGCGGCCTCCTGCATCGGCCGGGGCGACAGCTCGCAACGCACGACGCGGCCCTCCTTCGTGCGGGAGATCAGGCCTGCGTCTTCGAGCACGCGCAGGTGCTTCATGAAGCCGGTGAGAGACATGTCGTGCGGCTCGGCCAGCTCGGTCACGCTGAGGCTGCGTTCGCCCAGGGTTTCGAGCACCGCGCGCCGGGTGGAATCGGAGAGCGCGGCGAAGACTGCGTCGAGTGCTTCGGCGTCGGGTCGGGCGGTTGAGTGAACCATGTGGTTTAGTATCTGGAAGGCCCGCAGGCTCGTCAAGCCGCGCTTCCGCAAGCACCTCCTGCCTGAAAGTGAATGCGGGCCATTGCAGCTTTCCGAGAACGTACCCCAGCGTGCGACGATTCGTCCTGAATCATCGACAGGCAAAGGAACCCTTCAATGACCGAACTGCGCCAGCCGTATTCCCCGATCGAACCTTACGAAAGCGGCATGCTCGAGGTGGGCGACGGCCACCAGATCTACTACGAGCGCGCCGGCACGCCCGGCGCCAAGCCAGCGGTGTTCCTGCATGGCGGCCCTGGCGGCGGCATCTCGCCTGAGCACCGGCGGCTGTTCGATCCGGCGCGCTACGACCTGATGCTGTTCGACCAGCGCGGCTGCGGCCGGTCGCAGCCGCACGCCGGACTGGAGGCCAACACCACATGGCACCTGGTCGCCGACATCGAACGCCTGCGCGAACTCGCCGGTGTCGACCGCTGGCTGGTGTTCGGCGGCTCATGGGGATCGACCCTGGCCCTCGCCTACGCCCAGAAGCACCCCGAACGCGTGAGCGAACTGGTGCTGCGCGGGATCTACACCGTGACCCGGGCGGAGCTCCGGTGGTACTACCAGTTCGGCGTGTCGGAGATGTTCCCCGACAAGTGGGAGAAGTTCATCGCCCCCATTCCCGAGGCCGAGCGCGGCGACATGATCGCGGCCTACCGCAAGCGGCTCACGGGTGACGACCCTGTGGTGCGCGCCGAGGCGGCGCGCGCCTGGAGCGTGTGGGAGGCCGAGACCATCACCCTGCTGCCCAGCCCTGCGATTGCCGAGGCCCACGCCGACGATCATTTCGCGCTGGCCTTCGCGCGGCTGGAAAACCACTACTTCGTGCACGACGCCTGGCTCGAGGAAGGCCAGTTGCTGCGCGACGCGCACCGGCTGCGCGGCATTCCCGGCGTGATCGTGCACGGCCGCTACGACATGCCCTGCCCCGCGCGCTTCGCCTGGGCCTTGCACAAGGCCTGGCCCGGGGCCGAGTTCCACCTGGTCGAAGGCGCGGGGCACGCCTATTCGGAGCCCGGCATCCTCGACCGGCTGCTGCGCGCGACCGACGGCTTCGCAGGCCGCTGAACCCCGGCCCGTCGCCAGCCTGTGCGACGGGCGTCCGGCCTGCTCCGGGAACGCTTTATGCGTGTTGCAGCGCAACACCAACCACCTGCGAAGGAGCGCCCCATGCTGGACCGTACCGCCACCCAGTTCTCCCATGTGAAGCCCGGCGACACAGAGTTCGTATCGGGTGGTTTGCGTGACTTTTTTCTCTATCGCGACCTGGGTATCGCCGAAGCCACCAACGGCAAGGTGATCGCGCATCTGGTCAAGGCCAACATGGCACCGGAAACGGGCACCGGCTGGCACCGCCATGAAGCGGACTTCCAGATCGTGATCATGGTCAAGGGCTGGGCCCGGTTCATGTACGAGGACAAGGAAACGCTGGTCGAGGCCGGCGACGTGGTGCACCAGCGCCCGGGCATCCGGCACTTCCTGTTCGACTACTCGCCCGATATGGAGTACCTGGAAATCGTCTCGCCGGCGGATTTCAAGAGCGTCGACGTCGATCCGGTGTGCGAGATTCCGGCGCCTACGCCCTGGAAGTAGGACAGCGGAAAACAACGGGCGGTTCGCCAAACGCAATGCAGGAAGCCTCGAACCTGTCTTCCACCTGACCTGGAACGTAAAGACGGCAGGCTGTCTCCTCAGCCAAACACCGTGCGAGGAAAGCTTCAAACAAGAGTCATTCGCAGTCAGAATCCGGCCGCTGCTGCTTTTGTTTGCACTCCCCAAAGCCTCCACGATGAACCGCACCTCCCAACCGACGCGTCGCCGCACGCCCATCGCACTCGCCCTGATCGGCCTGTGCGCCTCCTCCCTGCCCACCGCGTTCGCTCAACAACAGCAGCAGCCGCAACAGGAGGCCACGCAACCCGCGACGGCCCCCGGTACCTCCGTCCCTGCCACGCTGCGCGAAGTGCAGGTACAGGGCGCACAGGACAAGAGCAGCTTCGGCGCGAACCCGTCCTCGCTCAACCGCCTGCCGGCCGACCTGCGCGATGCGCCGCAGTCCGTCACCGTCATCAACCAGGCCGTGATGCAGTCCCAGGGCGCGACCTCGCTCGCAAGCGCGCTGCGCAACGTGCCGGGCCTCACCGTCGGCGCCGCCGAAGGCGGGCAGATCGGCACCAACATCAACCTCAACGGCTTCTCGGCACGCACCGACATCTACCTGGACGGCGCCCGTGACCGGGCCCAGTACTACCGCGACACCTTCGCACTCGAATCGGTCGAGGTGCTGATGGGCCCGTCGTCGATGCTGTTCGGCCGCGGCTCCACCGGCGGCGTGATCAACCAGGTCACGAAGAAGCCGTCGCTCACGCCCGCGGGCGAAGTCTCCGTATCGGCAAGCACGACCGGCCTCGTGCGCTCGACCATCGACATCAACCGCCCGCTGTCCGACACCTCGGCCTTCCGCATCGCGGCCATGGGCCAGCAGGGTGACGCCAGCACGCGCGAGCAGACGAAGCTGAAGGACTTCGGCCTCGACGCCTCGCTGAAGTTCGGCATCAACACGCCCACGCAGGTCACGCTCTCGGCGCTGGTGCAGCACAACCGCGACCAGCCCGACTACGGCCTGCCGCCGCTCAACGGCCATCCCGTGAAGGTCGACCGCAACACGGCCTACGGCTTCAGCGACGACCGCACGATCTCCGACATCCAGGCCTTCAGCGCGGTGGTGCAGCACAAGCTCACGGCCGACACCACGATCCGCAACCAGACCCAGTACAACGACGTGACCACCGATGCGCGCGAGACCGCGCCGCAGAGCATCGGCACGCTGTCGGCCAAGGGCGTGTTCACGCCCTTCTCCACCGGTACCACGGCCGTGCCGGCGGCTGCGTTCTCGTCGCTGCCGCTGAGCAGCCTGTGGGTGCGGCAGCAGAGCCATGACCGCACGATCCACGACAAGTCGCTGTTCAACCTCACCGAGCTCAACACGAAGTTCAGCACCGGCTCGATCAAGCACACGCTGCTGGCCGGCCTGGAACTGGGCCACGACACCTACAGCAACCAGACCTACTACCGCAACGGCACCTGCGCGGGCGTGGCGCTGAACCCGGCCGGCGGCACCAGCGGCTACGCCACCTGTTCGCCGCTGCTCGCGCCCTACCAGGGCAACACGCCGAGCACCGCGCCCACGCTGCCCGGCAACCTGGCCACGGCGAGCGCGACGACCGTCGCCGGCTACGTGAACGACACCATCGAACTGAGCCCGCAGTGGAAGCTGGTTGCCGGCGTGCGGCAGGACCACTACCGCGCGAGCATCTACAACAGCATTCCGACCTCGACCACGCTCGCCACCGAGAGCCAGACCGTCGACTTCACCAGCGTGCGCGCCGGTGCGATCTGGCAGCCGACGCCCGAGCAGTCGTACTACGTGTCGTACAGCACCTCGTTCAACCCTTCGCTCGAGCAGCTCGTGGCCACCACCGGCGCCACGCAGCCGTTGCCGCCGCAGAAGAACAAGGCCTACGAAGTCGGCGGCAAGTGGGACTTCAACGACGGCAACCTCTCGCTCACTGCCGCGGCCTTCCAGATCACGCAGACCAACGCACGCTCGCAGAACAGCGACGGCACCTACAGCGCGACCGGCACGGTGCGGGTGAACGGCGCGCGCGCCGGCGTCGCGGGCCGCGTCACCGACAAGCTGCAGCTCTTCGGTGCCTACACGCACCTGGACGCGACCATCGTCGACGGCATCGCCCCCGGCACGCTCGGCAAGGTGCCTGCCAACACGCCGAAGGATGCGGCCAGCCTGTGGGCCACCTACGCGATCACGCCCGAGTGGGAGATCGGCGGCGGCACCACCTACAGCGCGAAGCGCTATGCCAACAACACCGACCTCGTGCAGGTCGGCGGCTACGCGCGGCTGGACGCGATGGTGGCTTACCATCAGTCCAAGTACGACATCCGGCTGAACCTGTTCAACCTGGCCAACCGGCACTACTACGACGCGCTGATCCCCTCGGACGGCGGCCGTGCGGTACCGGGCTCGGGACGCGCCGCCACGCTGTCGTTCACCTACCGGCTCTGAGCCTCACAGGAGCACTCGGCACAACATGCTGGTCTGCATTCCCGGCGTCCTCGACCGCGAAGCGCTCGCGCAGGTTCGCGCGCGCCTCGACGCGGCGGGCGATGCCTGGGTCGACGGCCGCGTCACGGCCGGCCACCAGGGCGCGCCGGTCAAGTTCAACCAGCAGATCGACGAAGGCTCGACGGTGGCGCACGAATGCCAGGCCATCGTGGCCAGCGCGCTCGAACGCCATCCGACCTTCATCAGCGCGGCCCTGCCCAACCTGCTGTATCCGCCGATGTTCAACCGCTACGGCGAAGGCATGCACTTCGGCCTGCACGTGGACGGCGGCGTGCGCATCGACCCGCGCACCGGCCGCAAGCTGCGCACCGACCTGTCGGCCACGCTCTTCCTGTCGGACGCCGACAGCTACGACGGCGGCGAGCTGCAGATGGAAGACACGCACGGCATGCAGACAGTGAAGCTCGCGGCCGGTGACATGGTGCTCTACCCCGCCACCAGCCTGCACCAGGTGACGCCCATCACGCGCGGCGTGCGTGTGGCCTGCTTCTTCTGGGTGCAGAGCCTCGTGCGCGACGCGGGCGACCGCGCGCTGCTGTTCGACATGGACAACGCGATCCAGCGCCTCAACCAGAGCGGTGCCGACGAATCGGCGCGCCGCACGCTGGTGGGCACGTACCACAACCTGCTTCGCAAATGGAGCGACACCTGAGTTCTTTAAACTCCTCCGGCTCACCAGACTGATAACAACCGAGGAGAGAGAACTTGCGTATTCAAACCGCCCGCCTGACGGCCGGCGTGCTGCTCGCGTGCGCCGCTTTCGCGGCCAGCACCGGCAGCCACGCCGCATCGCCGACCACCAGCATCCCGTCCGCCCCCGCTTCGACAGCCAGCTCGCTGGAAGCCGAACAGGACGCCGCCTTCAAGGCCGCCAAGGCCGTGCAGAAGCTCGGCCCCGCCGACATCGTGCTGCGCGACCAGGCCCACCTGCAGTTGCCCGCGGGCTACGTGTGGGTGCCGACACCCGCGGCCGCGCAGTTGATGCGCAGCATGGGCAACCGCACCGACGACACCTTCATCGGCGCGATCTTCCCCGCCGACGACGCCGACTGGATGGCGGTGGTGAAGTTCGTGAAAGAGGGCTACATCAAGGACGACGACGCCAAAGACTGGAACGCCGACGACCTGCTCAAGAGCCTGAAGGAAGGCACCGAGGCCGCCAACGAGGAGCGTGCCAAGCGCGGCATTCCCGCCATCGAGGTCACCGGCTGGGCGCAGAAGCCGCAGTACGAGGCCTCGTCGCATCGCCTCGTGTGGTCGGCCCTGTCCAAGCGCAAGGGCAGCACCGACGGCAACCAGGGCGTCAACTACAACACCTACGCGCTGGGCCGCGAAGGCTACCTCAGCCTGAACCTCATCACCAACGCGAAGGACCTCGACAAGTACAAGCCGGACGCCAGCAAGCTGCTCGCCGCGATCCAGTACGACGACGGCAAGAAGTACGCGGACTTCAACTCGTCCACCGACAAGGTCGCAGCCTACGGCCTCGCAGCGCTGGTGGCGGGCGCGGCGGCGAAGAAGCTGGGCATCTTCGCGATCGTGCTGGCCTTCCTGGCCAAGTTCGCGAAAGTGGCGGTGGTGGCTGGCGGCGCAGCGCTCTGGGGCATCGCGAAGCTGTTCAAGCGCAATAGCTGAACCCG
The DNA here is from genome assembly GCF_003952185.1 of Variovorax sp. 679. GTDB lineage: Bacteria > Pseudomonadota > Gammaproteobacteria > Burkholderiales > Burkholderiaceae_C > Variovorax. The sequence goes on from NZ_RXFS01000012.1 coordinate 21,733, forward strand.
GCCGCGCTCAGGCTCCGGTAAAGCGCGGCGCGCGCTTCGCCACGAAGGCGGCAACGCCCTCGCGCGCATCCGCGCTGCCGGCACGCTCGTGCAGCAGCTTCTGCTCCAGCGCGAGGTGTTCGTCGAAGGGCCGACCGGGCGCACCAGCGCACAACTGCTTGATCGCCGCGAACGATCCGCTCGCGCCATGGGCGAGCCGCATGACGAGTGCTTCGGCGGCGGCCGCGAGTTCGGCATCCGGATGGAGCGCATCGACGGCACCCCACGCCAGGCAGCGCTGGCTGTCGACGGCATCGCTCAGCATCAGCAACCGCTGCGCACGCACAGGCCCCACGCGGCGCGCGAGGAAGTACGAGGCGCCGGCATCCGGCGACAACCCGATAGCCGCGTAGCCCGTGCGCAGCTTCATCGATTCGGCGGCGAGCACGAAGTCGCCGCACAACGCGAGCCCGACGCCCGCGCCTCCCACCGCTCCATTCACCGCGACGACCAGCGGCGCAGGGTTGTTCGACAGGCGCAGCAATGCCGGATGCAGGCCGTCCAGCATCTCGTTAACCAACTCGGGCAGCGCCTCTCCGGCCGCCACGAATTCGTCGATGTCGCCACCGGCGCAGAACACCCGGCCCTCGCCGGTCAGCAGGATGGCGTGCGGCCTTCGCTCCAGCACTTCGTCGATGGCCCTTACCAGCGCACGCCCGTTCGCGGCGCCGAGGGCATTCGCGTGCCCGGGCCGCTTCAGCACGATGCGGCCGACGCCCTCCTCCACGCCCCAGGCGATGCCTTCGCTGAAGTCCACGTTCAGATCCCCGTGAGGCCGCCGGTGCACATCAGCGTCTGCCCGCTCACGTAATCGGACTCGGGCGCGCACAGCAGATACACCGCGCCGGCCGCCTCTTCGGGCGTGCCGCCGCGACCCAGCGGAATGGACTGCTCCATCATCGCCAGCAGCCCCGGGTTGATGCCGACCTTGATCTCGCGCCCCTCGATGTTCGCGGTGGTGGCCTCGGCGGTGCTTGCGGTCAGCCGGGTCTGGATGAAGCCGAAGGCCACGCAGTTGACCGTCACGTTCATGCGGCCCCACTCCTTGGCCAGCGTCTGCGTCATGCCGACGATGCCGGCCTTGGCGGTCGAGTAATTGGCCTGCCCCGCGTTGCCGAACAGCCCCGCCACCGACGAGATGTTGACCACCTTGCGCACCACGCGCCGGCCCGCCTCGGTCTCGGACTTCGACAGCGCGCGGATCACCGGCTGCGCCGCGCGCAGGATGCGGAACGGCGCTGTCAGGTGCACGTCGATCATGGCGTACCACTGCTCGTCGGTCATCTTCTGCACCACGCTGTCCCAGGTGTAGCCGGCGTTGTTGACGATGATGTCCAGCCCCTTGAACTCGTTCACCGCCGTGCCGACGAAGCGTTCGGCGAAGTCCGGTGCGGCCACGCTGCCGACGCAGGCCACGGCCTCGCCGCCTGCGGCACGAATGGCTTGAACAGCCTCTTCGGCCGGGGCCGCATCGAGGTCGTTGACGACGACGCGCGCGCCTTCGGATGCGAGCTTGAGCGCGATGGCCCGGCCGATGCCACGACCCGAACCTGTGATGAGGGCGACCTTGCCGCCGAGCTTGAGTGTCATGTCTCTGTTCTTTCGTTGTCGGTGTGATTCAGCGCAGCGCGACCAGCGCCTCGCCGGCGATGCGCGTCTGCCCGTATTGATTGGCGCTGTGTACTTCCACGCGCACGCAGCGCTCGCCTTCGTGCTCGAGCTTCTCGACCACCCGCCCGCTACACCGCACCGCGTGCCCCAGGTGCGTGATGCCCTGGAAGCGCACGTCGAAGCGGCGCAGCTGCGACTGCGGCGCCCACTGCGTGAGCAGCCGGCCGAGCCAGGCCATGCCCAGCATGCCCTGCGCGAACACGTCGGGCATGCCGGACTTGCGCGCGAAGTCGGTGTCGATGTGGATGGGGTTGTGGTCGCCCGAGGCGCCGGCGAAGAGTGCGAGCGTGGTTCGGTCCACGGGTGGCAGCTGCAGCGAGGGCAGCTCGTCGCCGATCTTCACGGCGTCGTATGTCGGAGCATTCATCGGTGCGGATTCCTTCATCAATGGCGGCAGACGATCACCGTACGCAGCTCGGCCACCAGTTCGTCGCGCTGGTTGGTGGCGCGCGAGGTCTTGATGACGAATTCGAGCGCGCCGTTCTTCTTGTCGTAGATGTCGGTGATGGTGGAGCGCACCGTCACCGTGTCGCCTACGCAGGCGGGCTTGTGGTAGCTGAAGCCCTGCTCGCCGTGCAGCAGCTTCGACAGCGGAATGCCCAGGTCGGCCAGCAGCCGGTCGGACGCGCCGGAGTCCAGCTCGGCCGCGAACAGGAATGTCGGCGGCGCGGGCAGGTCGGGGTAGCCGGCATCGCGCGCGGCGGCGGCGTCGGTGTAGACAGGGTCGGTCTCGCCGATGGCCTTGGCGAAGAACTGCAGGCGGGTGCGCTCGATGGGCAGCACCGATGCGGGCAGCTCGTGGCCGATCCACTTCTTGTCGATCATCTGCCGGCCTTTCTCAGACGCGCTCGTAGAGCGTCACCACGCAGGCGCCGCCCAGGCCGAGGTTGTGCTGCAGCGCCAGCCGTGCGCCCTCGACCTGCCGCTTGTCGGCCGTGCCCCGGAGCTGCTGGACCAACTCCGTACATTGCGCCAGCCCCGTGGCACCGAGCGGGTGGCCCTTCGACAGCAGCCCGCCCGACGGATTGGTGACGACCTTGCCGCCGTAGGTGTTGTCGCCGTCCACCACGAACTTCTCCGCGCCGCCCACCGGGCACAGGCCCAGCGCCTCGTAGCTGATGAGCTCGTTGTGCGCGAAGCAGTCGTGCAGCTCGACCACGTCCACGTCCTGCGGGCCGACGCCGGCTGCGTCGTACACCTTCTGCGCGGCCTCCTGCGCCATGCTGAAGCCGACCACCTCGCGCATGTCGCGGCTCTCGAAGGTGACGGGGCGGTCGGTGGTCATGGCCTGCGCCTTGATGCGCACGCTGCGGTCCAGGCCGTGGCGCTCGGCGAAGCGGGGCGAACACACGATGGCCGCCGCCGCGCCGCAGGTGGGCGGGCAGGCCATCAGCCGCGTCATCACGCCGGGCCACATGACGGGCGCGGCCATCACCTCGTCCTCGGTGACGACGGTGCGGAACAGCGCCACCGGGTTGTTCGACGCATGGCGGCTGGCCTTGGCGCGGATCTTCGCGAAGGTCGACATCTGCGTGCCGTACTGCTGCATGTGCGCCAACCCGGCGCCGCCGAAGTAGCGCAGCGCGAGCGGCACCTGCTCGTTGCCGACCAGCTCGTCGGTGATGTTCTCGAAGTGGTCGAAGGGGCTGGGCCGGTCGTTGAACACCGCGCCGAGCGCGCCGGGGCTCATGTGCTCGAAGCCCAGCGCCAGCACGCAGTCGGCCGCGCCGCTGGCCACGGCCTGGCGCGCGAGGAAGAGAGCGGTCGAGCCGGTCGAGCAGTTGTTGTTGACATTGACGACCGGAATGCCCGTCATGCCCACCTCGTACAGCGCGCGCTGGCCGGCGGTGGAGTCGCCGTACACGTAGCCCACGTAGGCCTGCTGCACCAGCTCGTAGCCGATGCCGGCGTCCTTCAATGCTGCGTTCGTGGCATGGGCGGCCATCTGCGGATAGGGCTGGTTCGCCCCCGGCTTGGTGAAGGGGATCATGCCGACCCCGACCACATGGACGTCTTGACTCATGAAAGGCTCCTTGGAAGTTCGAATGGAAAAAACAGGCAGGCTCAGGCCACGCTTCTCTGGCGGTCCTGCCAGAAGGGTTCGCGCAGCTTGGTCTTCAGCACCTTGCCGGCGCCCGACAGCGGCAGCGCGTCGACGACGGCCACGCTGCGCGGGCACTTGTAGCCGGCGATCAGCGTCTTGCAGTGGGCGATCAGCTCTTCGGGCTGCACGCCCTGCCCCGGCTTGAGCACCAGCACGGCGTGCACCGCCTCGCCCCACTCCTCGCTCGGGATGCCGATGACGGCGCAGGCCGCCACCGCGGGATGCTGGTTGATGGCGTTCTCGACCTCGGCCGAATAGACGTTCTCGCCGCCGCTGATGATCATGTCCTTCATCCGGTCGACCACGAAGATGAAGCCGTCGTCGTCCATGTAGGCGCCGTCGCCGGTGTGCATCCAGCCGTCGCGCAGCGCGGCGGCCGTCTGCTCGGGCTTGTTCCAGTAGCCCTGCATCACGTTGGGGCCGCGCACGGCCACTTCGCCGACGGTGCCGCGCGGCACTTCGTTGTCGTCGGCATCGACGACGCGCACTTCCATGCACACGGCGGCGCGCCCCGCCGAGCGCAGCTTGCCGCGCTTGCGGCCCTCAGCCGTATGCAGTTCGGCAGGCAGGAGCGTGGCGATGGGCGACAGCTCCGTCATGCCGTAGGCCTGCACGAAGCCGACGCCGGGGAACGCCTCCATCGCCCGGTTGAGCACGGCCTCGGAAATGGGCGAGGCGCCGTAGGTGATGTTCTTCAGGCTGCCCAGATCGCGCGGCTCCCGCATGGCGGGGTGATCCACCAGCATCTGGATCATGGTGGGCACCAGCAGCAGGCTGGTGACGCGGTCGCGCTCGATGGTGTTGAGCACGCCTTCGGGCGTGAACATCGGGATGATCGAATGCGTATTGCCCGCGAACCAGTGCGGCGTGGCCAGCCCCATGTCGGCCAGGTGGAACATCGGCGCGGCATGCAGGTAGCTGCCGCCGGCCGGAGCCAGGCCCTCGGCCTGCGCCGCGAGCGCCGAGCTGCAGATGTTGGTGTGGCTCAGCATCACGCCCTTGGGAAAGCCGGTGGTGCCGCCGGTGTAGAAGATGCCGGCCAGGTCCTCGCCGCGGCGCACGGCGTCAGGCACCGGCGTTGCGGCGTCGATCAGGCCTTCGTAGCTGTGCATGCCGGCCGGCGTGGCCCCATCGCCGCAGTAGACGACTTCGCGCAGGCTCTTCGACTGGCCGCGCATCTGCTCGACCACGGGCCGGAAGGTCTCGTCGACCAGCAGGATGCCGGAGCCGGAGTCTTCCAGCGAGTAGAGGATCTCGGCGGCCGACCAACGGATGTTGCAGGGGTTGAGCACGCCGCCGCCCCAGGGCACGGCCATCTGGTACTCCAGATAGCGGTCGGAGTTGAGCGACAGCATGGCAACGCGGTCGCCCGCCTGCATGCCCAGCCGCTGCAGCGCGCCGGCCAGCCGCGCGACGCGTTCGGCGAAGTCGCGGAAAGTCCGGGCACGACCGGCGAAACGCACGGCAATGGCGTCAGGGCGCTGCTGCACGGCCCGGTGAAGGCCCTGGGTCAGGTACATGGGTTTGTCTCCGTCTCGTTCTTGTGCAGACGCATGGTAGAAATCCAGCCGCCGCCCGGCGATTGCACTTCGCTTCGATCGCATGGCAGAAAAGGTCAATCGACAGAGACATGCTGCAGCCGCCCGTCACCATCCCGATCGCCTTCGTCCTCGGCATGCTGTCGGGCATCCGTGCACGGCCCGGCGAGGCGCTCGTCGACGTCGACAAGGCGCTGGAAGACGCGGGCATTGCCCCGGCACTGCTCGATGAAGCCGGTGCCCGCGTCACGGCCGAGCAGTACGTGGCGCTATTCGCCCTGCTGATGGAGCGCATGGACGACGAGGCCCTGGGCTTTCTTACCCGGCGCCTGCGCTGCGGCAGCTTCGCGCTGATGACGCGTTCCACGCTGGGCGCGCGCACCTTCGAGGCGGCGCTGCGACGCGTCGCGCACACCTTCAGCCTGCTGCAGGACGACCTGTCGCTGGTGCTGCTGCACGAAGGCCCGCTCGCGGGCTTCGGGGTGAAGCTGAACATCCAGCTCGCCACGCACCAGAACTTCCTGCACGAGCTGATGCTGCGGGTGTACTGGCGGCTGTTCGCGTGGCTGCATGGCGGCCGGCTGGTGGCGCGCCGCTTCGACTTCGGCTTCGAGCTGCCGCCCTATGCGGACGGCTACGCCAAGGTGTTTCCGGGGCCGCTGCAGTTCGGCCAGCCGCTGTCGGCCGTGTGGTTCGACGCCAGCGCGCTCGACACGCCGGTGCACCGCGACGCGCAGGAGATGCAGGTTTTTCTGGCTGCCGCGCCGGCCAACGTGATCCTCCCGCGTCTTGCCGAGCAGGCTGTGAGCGCACGGGTGCGCGCGGTGCTGCAGCAGCATCGCCCCGCCTGGGCCGACCTGGCGACCACGGCGGGCGTGCTGCACATGTCGGTCAGCACGCTCCAGCGGCACCTGGCAACGGAAGGCACCTCGTTCCAGGCGTTGAAGGACCAGTTGCGGCGCGACCTCGCCATCGTGCGGCTCAACACCAGCACCGTGCCGCTCGCGGCACTGGCCGAGGAACTGGGTTTCGCCGACAGCGCGGCCTTCCAGCGGGCCTTCAAGGCATGGACCGGCGGTGCGCCGGGCTCGTACCGGCGGCGCACGCCAGCGGATTGAGTTTTCAGGATTTCCCGAAATTACAGCCATCCGCGCGACAATCCGGCGCATGGCAACTTCCTCCGATCTACCTCCCCTCAACCGCCAGTTCGTCGCCCATTTCGGCGAGATGGGCAGCAAGTGGGGCATCAACCGCACAGTCGGGCAGATCTACGCGCTGATCTTCCTTTCGGAGCGCGCGCTCAACGCCGACGAGATCGCCGAGCTGCTCGAGTTCTCTCGCTCCAACGTCAGCATGGGCCTGAAGGAGCTTCAAGCGTGGCGGCTGGTGCATCTTCGGCACCACCCCGGCGACCGGCGCGAATACTTCGAGGCGCCTTCCGACGTATGGGAAATCTTCCGCGTGCTGGCAGAGGAGCGCCGCCGCCGCGAGATCGAACCCACGCTCTCGATGCTGCGCAACGCGCTGCTCGAATCGCCCACGAGCGACGCGGAGCGCCACGCGCAGGAACGCATGCGCGAGATGCACGACCTGATCGACCGGCTGATGAAATGGTTCGACGACGTGCAGCGGCTCGCGCCCGAGACCGCCATGAAGCTCATGGGCATGGGCGCGACCGTGACGAAGGTGCTGACGCTCAAGGACCGCATCACCGGCGGCGGAGCGTCGAAGAAGAAGGCCGCCGAATAGCGCGAACGGCCTTCCTTCTCTTTCTTTTCTAGAGCCGCTCCTGCCCCGAAGACGGCTCAGGCGTTCCGAGCTTGGCCTTGCGAACGGCCTCGTCGTCCATGAGTTCGTACCACATGGCATTGAGTACGGCGAAAGCGGCTGCCAGCGGCAGGCCGAGGATCCAGGCGAAGTACCACATCGTTTTTCCTCCGTTCGTTTGTCAGTAGGCGTGCCCGCTCTCGTCGCGGATGGCCTGTTCGTCGACCTTGCCCCACAACACGCGGTAGACCCAGCTGGTGTAGGCCACGATCAGCGGAATGAAGAAGGCCGTGACCACCAGCATGATGAACAGCGTGAGGTGGCTCGACGACGAGTCCCACACCGTGAGGCTGGCGCGCGGATCGATCGACGACGGCAGGATGAACGGGAACATCGATGCGCCCACGCTCAGGATGATGCCGGCGATGCCGAGCGCCGCCGTCAGCAGCGCGAACACGGGGCGGCGCAGCGCGAGGCCGAGCAATGCCCCCAGCGCGCCGACGAAGCCGGCAACCGGCGCGGCCAGCGTCCACGGATGCGCCGCATAGTTGGAAGTCCACGCACCTGCGTGCAGCTCGACCGTCTTCAGCATCGGGTTCGACGGCCCCGCCACGTCGACTACGCTGCTGATGCGGAATCCGCCGATGCTCGTCGCCAGCAGCACGCCTGCGACCGCGTACAGCACGATGGTGAGCACCGCGGCAACCATGCCGTAGGTGCGAGCGCGCTCGGCCACCTGTCCCGCTGTCTTCAGCAGCAGCCATGCGGCACCGTGCATCACGAGCATCGCCACCGACACCAGTCCGCAGAGGATGGCGAACGGATTCAGCAGGTCGAAGAAGCCGCCGTCGTAGAAGATGTGCATGTCGGCGTTGAAACGGAACGGCACGCCCTGCAGCACGTTGCCCACGGCCACGCCGCAGATCAGCGCGGGCACGAAGCCGCTGAAGAACAGCACCCAGTCCCAGCGCGAACGCCACTGCGGCGACTCACGCTTGCTGCGGAACTTGAAGGCCACGGGCCGCAGGATCAGCGCCGTGAGAATCACGAACATCGCCAGGTAGAAGCCCGAGAACGACACGGCGTACAACTGCGGCCACGCCGCGAAGACCGCGCCGCCGCCGAGGATCAGCCAGACCTGGTTGCCCTCCCACACCGGGCCCACGCTGTTGATGACGACGCGGCGCTCGATGTCGTTGCGCGCGGCGAAGGGCAGCAGCATGCCGCTGCCCAGGTCGAAGCCGTCGGTTACTGCAAAGCCCACCAGCAGCACGCCGATCAGCAGCCACCAGATGAAGCGCAGGGTTTCATAGTCGAGGAGTGTGTGGAGGATCATGCAGCGCTCCCGACGGAAGGAGAAGGAATGGCCGCGCCCGCATGGGCCGGCGGAACGTGCGAGAGCGTGTCGCCTTCATCGGGCGCGTGCTCTGCCTCAGGCCCCTTGCGGATGGCCTTGAGCATCAGCTTCATCTCGATGACGAGCAGCGTGGTGTAGATCGCGATGAAGCCTGCGAGCGTGAGCAGCAGCGTCTTCACTCCGAGGTTCGACACGGCCACCGCGGTCGGCAGCACGCCTTCGATCACCCACGGCTGGCGGCCGAACTCGGCCACCAGCCAGCCCGACTCGATGGCGATCCACGGCAGCGGAATGGCGAACACAGCGACCTTCAGCAACCAGCGGTAGCTGTCGAGCTTGCGGCGCGCCGAGAGCACGAAGAAGGTGCCCGTCAGCAGGATCAGCAGCATGCCGATGCCCACCATCACGCGGAACAGCCAGAAGAGCGGCGCCACCTGCGGCACGGTGTCCCATGCCGCCTTGGCGATCTGCTCGTCCGTGGCCTGGCGCGGATCGTCCACGTAGCGCTTGAGCAGCAGCGCGTAGCCCATGTTGATGCCGTTGTCCTCGAAGTCGCCGCGCACGCCCTGCGTCACCTTGTCGGGGCCGCCGGCCTCGCGGATCTTCTGCAGCGCGTCATAAGCCTTCAGGCCTTCGCGGATGCGGGCCTCGGCGCGCTTCACGAGCTCGTCGATGCCGGGCATCACCGTGTTGAGCGAGCGTGTGCCGATCAGGCCCATCACCGCCGGAATGTGGATGGCGTAGTGCGTCTCGCGCGCCTCCTGGTCGGGGAAGCCGACGACGGTGAAGGCGGCGGGCGCAGGCTGCGTCTCCCACATGGCTTCGATGGCGGCGAGCTTCATCTTCTGGTGTTCGCCCGAGAGATAGCCGCTCTCGTCGCCGAGCACGGCCACCGAGAGCGCGGCAGCCAGGCCGAAGGAGGCCGCGACCGTCATCGAGCGCTTGGCCAGTTCGAGGTGACGCCCCTTGAGCACGTACCAGGCCGACACGCCGAGCACGAACACCGCAGCGCACACATACCCCGCCGACACGGTGTGCACGAACTTGGCCTGCGCCACCGGGTTGGTCAGCACGGCCGCGAAGTCGGTCACTTCCATGCGCATGGTCTGTGGATTGAAGGCCGCGCCCACCGGGTTCTGCATCCAGCCGTTGGCGATGAGGATCCACAGCGCCGAGAAGTTGGACCCGATGGCCACCGCCCAGGTGGAGATCAGGTGGCCCACCTTGGAGAGCTTGTCCCAGCCGAAGAAGAACAGGCCGACGAAGGTGGCTTCCATGAAGAAGGCCATCAGCCCCTCGATGGCCAGCGGCGCGCCGAAGATGTCGCCGACGTAGTGGCTGTAGTAGCTCCAGTTCATGCCGAACTGGAACTCCATCACGATGCCGGTGGCGACGCCCATCGCGAAGTTGATGCCGAAAAGCACGCCCCAGAACTTCGTCATGTCGCGCCAGATCACGCGGCCGGTCATCACGTAGACCGTCTCCATGATGGCGATGATGATCGAGAGTCCGAGCGTGAGCGGCACGAACAGGAAGTGATACAGCGCCGTGACGGCGAACTGCAGGCGCGATAACGCGACGATGTCGAGATCCATGATGGGGTTCTTCCTTTCTTCTTTCCTTGTGTTCCCTGTTTCCTGCTGGCTGTCTGGCTTGCGGATTCAGTCGGTGCGCAGGCTGCGCAATGCGGCGTCGAAGGCCTCGCTGCCGCGCCGCAGGTCGGCGACGATGCGACCACCGCGCATGCACAGGAGGCGGTCGGCCAGCGCTGCCTCGCGGCGCAGATGGGTGGCGATCAGCAAGGTGCGCGATCCTGCGTGTCGGGCAAGGCGTTGCAGCACGTCGTGCGCGACGGCGGCATCGAGCGCCTCTGTCGGTTCGTCCAGCAGCCAGAGCGGCACGGGGCGCAGCAGCAGGCGCGCCAGCGCAAGGCGGCGAGATTGGCCGCCCGAGAGGCCGAGGCCGCCTTCGCCCAGTCGCGTGTCAAGGCCCGAGGCCAGGGCACGCACGTCGCTCTCCAGACCTGCGGCGTGCAATGCCGCATGCAGCTGGTCGTCGGTGGCTTCTGGAGCGGCGAGGCGGAGGTTGTCGCGCAGGCTGTCCTGGAAGAGTTCGGTGCGCTGGGTCAGCAGGCAGGCGGCCTGCGAGCGCACCGTGCCGGAGTGCGGCGTGAGTTCGCCAGCGATGGTGGCGAGCAGCGTTGACTTGCCGGCGCCGCTCGCACCGATCAGCGCGACGCGCTCACCTTCGTCCAGGGTCAGCGAAAGGTCGCTCAGGACCTGTGTACGGCTGCCGTCGTGGATCACCGTGATGCCATCGAGTTGCAGCGCGGTTGAGACATCGGATGCATTCGTCGTCTCGGCGTACTCGTCGGCAGCTGGCGTCATGCGTGGTGCGAGGCGCCGCACTGCAAGCCACGTGCGCCCTGCATCAAGCGCACCGCGACGCAGGGCCGCGAAGGGCTCTGTCGCCGTGAGTGCCACCAGCAGCGCCAGTGCCGCAGCCGGAGCGCCGATGACGCCCTCGCCCACCAGCCAGCCAACGGCCAGCAGCACGCCGACCAGGGTCAGGGTGCCCGCGCTACCGTAAGCAAAACCGGCGGCAGCTTCGAGCTTGTTCAGCGCGAGATCGGCCTTGGCGAGGTGCGTGTCGGCGTTCATCAGGGCCTCGCACTGGGCGTCGATGCGGCCAGCCATCACCAGGTCGGTCTGTCCCGCGACGAGATCGACCGCGCGTGCCCGCAGCGCTTCGATGGCATGCGCGCGCCGCACGGCTGGCTGACGCGCGCGCCGGGCGACGAGTAGCGCGATGCCCCAGCCGACGATCACAAGCCAGAGCATCAGCGCAAGGCCCATGGCCAGGTGCATGAAGCCGAGCACCGTGCCGGCGAGCAATGCAGCGCCCAATGCAGCGGCGGCCGGCACGAGCAAGCGCAGGTAGAGCGACTCGAGCGCATCGATGTCCGAGGTCAGGCGGAACAGCAGGCGGGCCGGACGCTTCAGGAGCTCGCGCGCAGCCTCGGCCTTCGCCCAGCCTCGGAACAGGCGGACGCGCAATGCGGCGAGCACGGCGAAGGTCGCGTCGTGGGTCACCAGCCGCTCGCCGTAGCGCGATGCCGTGCGGCCTAGCGCGAGCAGCCGGATGCCGGCGGACGGCATGAACACGTCGAAGGCGAAAGCTGTTGCGGCATGCAGCCCGGCCAGCGCAGTCGCAGTGATGAACCAGCCGGAGAGGCCCAGCAGCGCCATGCCCGCCAGCACGGTGACTGCGGCGAGCAGGCCGCCGAGCAGCAGCGGGCGCGGCTGCTCGGCGAAGAAGGGGCGCAGGACCAGGCGCAGGTCAAGCCAGTTCGTGGCGGCGCGGGGAGCTTGCGTCTCGCTCATGCAGCCTTCTCCATTGCGTCGGTGCTGCCGAGGCTCACGGTGCGGTCCATGCGCGATGCGAGGACGGGGTCGTGTGTCGCGACGATCAAGGTCTTGCCTCGTGCAAGCTCCACAAGCGCGTCGGCAACCCGCTCGGCGGTTTCGGTGTCGAGGTGCGCGGTGGGTTCGTCCACCAGCAGCAAATCGGCCTGCGGATGCACCGCGATGCGCGCGAGCGCGAGGCGCACGGCCTCTCCGCCGGACAGTCCCCCGCCCCCTTCGCCGAGCGATGTGGAGGGATGCGCCTGCGCCACGGCCTCGAGCGACGCGAAGCGCACGGCTTCGGCGACCCGCGGGGTGTCCACGCCCACGCGGCCCAGCGCCACGTTGGCCTCGACCGAACCAGCGAAGACGTGCGGCACCTGCCCCATCCATCCCATGCGCTGGCGCAGCGCCGCCACCGTGTGTTCGGTGAGCGCCACGCCGCCAATGACGATCTCGCCGCGCGTCGCGGGCACCAGGCCCGCGAGCAGAGAAAGCATGGCGGTCTTGCCGCTGCCGCTGGGGCCGGTCAGCGCGACGTGCTCTCCGGGCGCGATGCGAAGCTCGTAGCCGTCGAACACTTCCTGCTGCTCGCCGGTCCAGGAGAAATGAAGGTTGTGGATGGCGACTGCCGGTGGGCCACCGGAGGCACCCGTCGGTGCGCGCGTCAGTGAGGCATTTGCTCCGGGCAGCGCCAGTTCGTTGCGCTGCAGCCTGTCGAGTGCCTCCAGTGCGGCTTCGCCCGCGGCCCGGTCGTGCCAGACCGCCGACAGCTCGCGCAGCGGCTCGAAGAATGCAGGCGCCAGCAGCAGCACGAACAGCCCTTCGCCCAGGCTCAGCGTGCGCCCCCATGCACCGAAGCCGATCGGGCCCAGCAGGTGGAAGCCCACGTAGACGGCAACCAGCGCCACGCCCAGCGCCGAGAAGAGCTCCAGCACTGCCGACGACAGAAACGCGATGCGAAGCACGGCCATCGTCCTGCGGCGCAGGGATTGGGCGGCTTCACCCAGGCGCTGGGCCGTGATCTCCACCGCGCCGAGCGCGCGCAGCGTCGCCAGTCCGCGAAGCCGGTCGAGCAGGAAGGCATTCATGCCGCCCATCTCCACCATCTGCGCCTCGCTCGCGGCCCTGGCGCGCCATCCGACGATCGCCATGAAGAGCGGAATGAGCGGCGCCGCCACCAGCAGCACCAGCGCTGCCACCCAAGAGAAGGCGGCCACCGCGCAGAGGATGAAGACCGGCACCACCGTCGCGCGCCAGCGTGCGGGCTGGTAGCGCACGAGGTACGGCACCAGCGCCTCGGCCTGCTCGGCGAGCACGCTGGCTGCCAGCCCGGAAGGCGCACGTCGGCGATCGAGCGGAGAGCCGCCGGCCAGCGCCGCTGCCGTTTGCGCACGCAGCGCAGTGAGTTGCGCCCTGGCGCGAGCAAAGGTCCGACGCGCCCCCCAAGCCTCGCAGCCCGCCCTCAGCAACCCGAGCAGAAGGATCGCGCCGGCGGGCCAGATCACCGCATCGAAGCCGCGCCCCGAAGCCAGCCCCTGCACCGCCATCGCCAGCAATGCGGCCTGCGGCAGCCAGAAAAGCGCTGCAGCGCCCTGCACCACCCCGCCGACGTCAGGCGACGCGAAAGCCCGAAGCGGCGATCTGGATGGCGAGTGCTTGGTCATTCCTTAGTTTCGTGAATTTTCAGTATTTACTGAAATTTCCACAATCATACCGGAGATGGGGGCAACTGACGAGCCCGCAGACTGCACGCTGCAGCGCTCGAACGCAACCGGTTCAGGAAGATTTGGGCGGTGCGCCTGCGCTGGCGCGCCCGTCCTTTAATGAGAAACGACTATTCCGCTGACCAGCAGCGCGGCGAACAGCGTGAATACCGCCCGCCAGGAGGCTGGGCGCGCCTCCACCCAGCGATACAGCAGTGCCGCCGCAACCACCGAAAGGCCGAAGGTCGCGACGAGACCGCATGCATCGAACCACGACCCGTGCGGCCCCGCATTCGCGACAGCCGCGTTCATGGCCAGCAGCACCGGGAAGTGGATCAGGAACAGCGAGTACGACATGCGCCCCAGCCGCACCAGAGGCATGGCCACCGCCGGCCAATGCTTCGGCGACAACCAGTTCCGGCGCTGCGCGATGGCGATCAGCAGCGCCGTGACCAGCGCGGTGGCGATGCGGCTTCGCCAGTCGATGGCCAGCGTGCCCGCCCCGACCAGCGCCAGCAGCGCGATCCCGCTCTGCCAGGTGCTGGTGCGCGTCGCGCGCCCGATCCAGAACACCAGCATGCCCAGCCCGTAGGTGCCAAAGAAGTAGAAGGCGGTGTCGTCCAGCCCCGCGTTGCGATTGAACAGCGCCAGCGAGGCCACGGCCAGCCCGATCACAAGCGCCATGGGCATCCAGCGCGCCCGCGCGCTCGGTGGCAGCGAGCCGTTCGAGCGCTGCAGCATCGTGGGAAGGCCCACCAGCACCAGCGCCAATGCGAACAGCTGGAAATCGATGGCCACGTACCAGACACCCGTGGAGAGCGACTCGTAGCCCAGCAGGTCCTGCAACAGCAGTCCGTGGGCGACCAGTTGTCCGAATGTGGGCGACGCCGGCACCACTTCTTCGTCGAGCCACGGCCGTACGAACGCGGCGACCAGCACGCACACGGTGAGCGCGGCGAGGTACGGCATGATCAGCCGACCGTAGCGCTGCAGGATGCGCGACATAGGCCGCTCCACGCGCAGCGTGCCGTCCGGCGCGAGGCTCGCTGCGGCCAGGAAGCCCGCGATCACGAGGAACACCTGCACCGCCAGCCGGCCCTCGTCGGCCAGCCAGGCGAAGAAATCGGGCGCGAGCGCGTAGGCGCCGGCCGGCATCGGGCCGTAGCGCGAGAGATGGTGTCCGACGATCACCGCGCAGGCGATGCCTTTCGCCGCATCGAGCAGCGGCATGCGACCAACGGATGATGACGACGGCGCGCCGGCAACTGGCGCGGCGCCGTTGGCAAAGGCAGTCAAAGCGCGAGCCGCTGCCTTGCCTCCTGGTATTCGCGCTTGAGCTTCTCGATGAATGCGCCGGCGGTGGCCACTTCGGTCACCGCGCCGATGCCCTGGCCCGAGCCCCAGATGTCCTTCCAGGCCTTGGCCTTGCTGCCTTCGCCGCCGCCGAAGTTCATGGTCTTCACGTCGCCCTCGGGCAGGTTGGCCGGGTCCATGCCGGCCTTGACGATGCTGGGCGCGAGGTAGTTGCCGTGCACGCCGGTGAAGAGGCTCGAATAGACGATGTCGTCCGAGGTGCCGTCAACGATGGCCTGCTTGTATTCGTCGCTCGCGCGCGCTTCCTCGGTCGCGATGAAGGCCGTGCCGATGTAGGCGAAGTCGGCGCCCATGGCCTGCGCCGCGAGCACCGCGCCGCCGGTGGCGATGGAGCCCGACAGCGCGATGGGGCCGTCGAACCACTGGCGGATTTCCTGCACCAGCGCGAACGGGCTCTTCACGCCCGCATGGCCGCCGGCACCGGCCGCCACGGCGATGATGCCGTCGGCGCCCTTCTCGATCGCCTTCTGCGCGAACTTGTTGTTGATGATGTCGTGCAGCGTCACACCACCGTAGCTGTGCACCGCGTCGTTCACGTCGGTGCGCGCGCCCAGCGAGGTGATGACGATCGGCACCTTGTACTTCACGACCATCTCCATGTCGTGCTCGAGCCGGTCATTGCTCTTGTGCACGATCTGGTTGATGGCAAACGGTGCTGCGGGCTTGTCGGGGTTGGCCTTGTTGTAGGCCGCGAGCTCCTCGGTGATCTCGGCGAGCCAGTCCTCGAGCTGCGCGGCGGGGCGCGCGTTGAGCGCCGGCATCGAGCCGACCACGCCCGCCTTGCATTGCGCAATCACGAGCTTGGGGTTGCTGATGATGAACAGCGGCGAGCCGATGATCGGCAGCGGCAGGTTCGCGAGGACTGGGGGCAGCTTGGACATGTCGTCTCCGGAGATAAGTTCGGTCTTGTAAGAGTAAGAGAGGAAGGCCGCCATCGCCCGTCAGATGGGCGACAGCGGCGCTGCTTCAGCAGGCTGATCAGAACGCTTCGAGCGCCAGTGCCGTCACGCTCTCGGCGCCGTCGACGATGCTGTCGCGGGTGCCCGGCACCTTGTTGAGGATGTGCTCGGCATAGAAGCGCGCGGTGGCGATCTTGGCCAGCATGAAGTCGGTGTCGAAGCTGCGCGAGGCGAGGTCCTGCGCAATGATGAGCGAGCGCGCGAGCTGCCAGCCGGCCACGAGGTTGCCTGCCAGCATCAGGTAGGGCACGCTGCCCGCGAACACCGCGTTGGGCGATGCCTTGGTCTGTCCGGCCACGAAATCGACCACTTCGACGAAGGCTTCGCGTGCCGCCTTCAGGCGCTTGAGCACGGCCGCCGCGGCGGGGTTGTCGCTCTTGGCCAGTTCTGCTTCGGTCTTCTCGATCTGCGCAGCAATCGCCTTGGCCGTCTGGCCGCCGTCGCGCGCCGTCTTGCGGCCCACGAGGTCGTTGGCCTGGATGGCGGTGGTGCCTTCGTAGATGGTCAGGATCTTCGCGTCGCGGTAGTACTGCGCCGCGCCGGTCTCCTCGATGAAGCCCATGCCGCCGTGCACCTGCACGCCGAGCGAGGCCACTTCGAGGCTCATCTCGGTGCTGTAGCCCTTCACCAGCGGCACCATGAATTCGTAGAAGGCCTGGTTCTGCTTGCGCGCATCCGCATCGGGATGATGGTGCGCCGCGTCGTAGGCAGCGGCAGCCACGCTGGACATCGCGCGGCAGCCTTCGGTGTAGGCGCGCATCGTCATCAGCATGCGCTTGACGTCGGGGTGATGAATGATCGGCGCGCTGGCGTTGATGGAGCCATCGACCGGACGGCTCTGCACGCGTTCCTTCGCATAGGCCACCGCATGCTGGTAGGCGCGCTCGGCAATCGCGATGCCCTGCATGCCCACCGCGTAGCGGGCCGAGTTCATCATGATGAACATGTACTCGAGGCCGCGGTTCTCCTGGCCGACGATGTAGCCCACGGCGCCGCCGTGGTCGCCGTACTGCAGCACGGCCGTGGGCGATGCCTTGATGCCCATCTTGTGCTCGATGCTCACGCAGTGCACGTCGTTGCGCTCGCCAAGCGAGCCATCCTTGTTCACGAGGAACTTGGGCACGACGAACAGGCTGATGCCCTTCACGCCTTCCGGCGCACCGGCCACGCGGGCCAGCACGAGGTGCACGATGTTCTCGGCCATGTCGTGCTCACCGTAGGTGATGAAGATCTTGGTGCCGAACACCTTGTAGGTGCCGTCGGGCTGCGGCTCGGCACGGCTGCGCACCATGGCGAGGTCGCTGCCGGCCTGCGGCTCGGTGAGGTTCATCGTGCCGGTCCACTGGCCGCTCACGAGCTTCTCGAGGTACGTCGCCTTGAGCTCGTCGGAGCCGGCCGTGAGCAGCGCCTCGATGGCGCCGTCGCTCAGCAGCGGGCACAGCGCGAAGCTCATGTTGGCCGAATTGAGCATCTCGCCGCAGGCTGCGCCGATGGTCTTGGGCAGGCCCTGTCCACCGAAATCCGCCGGATGCTGCAGACCCTGCCAGCCCCCCGACACGTACTGTGCGAAAGCTTCCTTGAAGCCCGGCGTGGTCGTGACCGCGCCGTCCTTGAACGATGAGGGATTGCGGTCGCCCGGCACGTTCAGCGGCGCGATCACGTCCTGGTTGAAGCGCGCGCATTCTTCGAGCACGGCCTGCGCGGTCTCGAGGCCTGCGTCTTCGAAGCCGGGCAGCTTCGCGATCTCGCCGATGTTGGCCAGGTGCTCGATGTCGAACAGCATGTCCTTGATGGGGGCGGTGTAGCTCATGTCTTGTCTCCAGATACAGCGGATACGAAAAGGGCATCGCGAACGATGCCCTCTGGCTCAGTGCAGCGATGCGATCAGAGCGCCTTCACGAGTTCCGGCACGGCCGTGAACAGGTCGGCCACGAGGCCGTAGTCGGCCACCGAGAAGATCGGCGCCTCTTCGTCCTTGTTGATCGCCACGATCACCTTGGAGTCCTTCATGCCGGCCAGATGCTGGATCGCACCCGAAATGCCGGCTGCGATGTACAGCTGGGGGGCGACGATCTTGCCCGTCTGGCCCACCTGCCAGTCGTTCGGGGCGTAGCCCGCGTCGACGGCTGCACGGCTGGCACCGAGGCCGGCGTTCAGCTTGTCCGCCAGAGGTGCCATCACTTCGGTGAACTTCTCGGCGCTGCCCAGCGCACGGCCGCCCGAGACGATGATCTTGGCTGCCGTCAGTTCGGGGCGCTCGCTCTTGGTGACTTCACGGCCCACGAAGCTGCTCTTGCCGCTGTCCGCCACGCCTGCAGCGTTTTCCACTGCTGCGCTGCCACCGGTGGCGGCTGCCGCATCGAAACCGGTCGTGCGAACGGTGATCACCTTGGTCGCATCGCTGCTCTGCACGGTGGCAATGGCGTTGCCCGCGTAGATCGGACGCTCGAAGGTGTCGGCGCTCACCACGGCCGTGATGTCGCTGATCTGCGCCACGTCCAGCTTGGCAGCCACGCGCGGAGCAACGTTCTTGCCGTTGGCGGTCGAGGGGAACAGGATGTGGCTGTAGTTCCCGGCAATGGCCAGCACCTGGGCTGCGACGTTCTCGGCGAGGTTCTCTGCCAGGCTGGGGCTGTCGGCTGCGATGACCTTGGAAACGCCTGCGATCTGGGCAGCTGCCTTGGCCGCTTCAGCCGCATTGGCGCCAGCCACCAGCACGTGCACATCACCACCGCAGGCCAGCGCTGCGGTCACAGTGTTCAGGGTCGCGGGCTTGACGGTCGCGTGGTCGTGTTCGGCAATAACAAGTGCGGTCATGTTCAGATCACCTTCGCTTCGTTCTTCAGTTTGTCCACCAGCGTTGCAACGTCAGGCACCTTGATGCCGGCGCCGCGCTTGGGCGGCTCGCTGACCTTGAGGGTCTTCAGGCGGGGCTTCACGTCCACGCCCAGGTCTTCGGGCTTGACCGTGTCGAGCTGCTTCTTCTTGGCCTTCATGATGTTGGGCAGCGTCACGTAGCGCGGCTCGTTCAGGCGCAGGTCGGTGGTGATGACCGCGGGCAGTGTGAGCGCCACGGTCTCCAGGCCGCCGTCGACTTCGCGGGTGACGGTGGCCTTGTCGCCGGCGACTTCGACCTTCGAGGCGAAGGTGGCTTGCGGCAGGTCAGCCAGCGCAGCCAGCATCTGGCCGGTCTGGTTGGCATCGTCGTCGATGGCCTGCTTGCCGAGGATGATGAGCTGGGGCTGTTCCTTGTCGACCAGCGCCTTCAGCAGCTTGGCCACGGCCAGGGGCTGCAGTTCTTCGGAGGTTTCAACGAGGATGCCGCGATCGGCGCCGATGGCCATGGCGGTGCGCAGGGTTTCCTGGCACTTGGCATCGCCGCAGGAGACAGCGATGACTTCGGTGACCACGCCCTTTTCCTTCAGCCGCACCGCTTCTTCAACGGCGATCTCGTCGAAGGGGTTCATGCTCATCTTGACGTTGGCAATGTCCACTCCGGTGCCGTCGCTCTTCACGCGCACCTTCACGTTGTAATCGACGACCCGTTTGACAGGTACGAGAACCTTCATTGACTTGACTCCATTGGGATTGCAAAAAGGGGGCTTCGAGGGCAAACCGGTCATTCTAGGACGCGACCTTTGCCGCCTCTCCATTCTTCCTGCCGGCGCGGGCACCAGAAAAAAGAACGATCGTGCTTTTTCGTGATTATAAAGCAGCGTCGGAAGCCTGAGCCTTCCAGCCGGTAAAGATATTTGACATACCGCCAGGCGCGGAAACATTCGCGCCATCCGGCGGCGCTGCCCGCACGGAAATCGATATCCACGCCCGCTCGCGGTGCACACGGGACCGGCAATGACGCCATCTGCAGCCAATTTTCGGGTTTTCGCCGATATCTGGGCTGGCACACAACATGCAAGATGCATTCTGTCGACAGATGACTGTCGATCTTCGGAGATCAGATGGAAACAGCAGAACGCAGCATCCCGGACGTGCGCGGCAGCGCCCGCCCTCCCATGACACCCGCGGAGCGCCAGATCCGCCAGGACCTGGCCGCCGCCTACCGGCTCGTCGCCCTGTACGGCATGGACGACAGCATCTACACCCACATCTCGGCCCGGGTGCCCGGCACGACGGACCAGTTCCTGATCAACCCCTTCGGCATGCTGTTTCGCGACATCACGGCGTCCTCGCTCGTGAAGATCGACCTGGATGGCAACGTCATCGAGCCCTCTGATTACGACGTGAACCCCGCCGGCTTCACGATCCACAGCGCCGTGCATGCCGCCCGCCACGACGCCACCTGCGTGCTGCACACCCATACCGTGGCCGGCGTGGCCGTGTCCTCGCTGGCCGGCGGGCTGCAGCCCTGCAACCAGTGGGCGCTGCAGTTCCACAACCGCGTGACCTATCACGAGTTCGAGGGCATCGCGCTCAACCACGAGGAGCGCGAACGCCTTGTCGCCGACCTCGGCCCGACCTCCCGCGCGCTGATCCTGCGTAACCACGGCCTGATCACGCTGGGCCGCAGCGTCGCCGAAGCCTTCATCCTCATGCACAACCTGGAGCGCGCCTGCCGCGTGCAGGTCGCCATCCAGGGTTCCGGCCAGCCCGTGCACCCGGTGCCCGAGGAGGTCTGCGAGCTGACCGCGCGCCAGTACGAGAGCGGCGACACGAACCGCCTGGCCTCGATGCCCAACGATCCCTATGCCCGCGAATGGCGCGCGCTGCTGCAGCGCCTGGCCCCGCCCACCCCGGCCTCCTTCCGCGACTGAGATTCACCCGTTCTTCACTGCCCTCCCCACTTTGAAAGGTCCGCTCCGATGAAACGCCGCAACCTGATCCAAGCCGGCTCCGCCGCCCTCGGCCTGTCCATCGCCGGGGTGCCCCTGTACGGCCTGGCGCAGGCCAGGAAGGGTGTCGTCAACGTGCTGGTCCAGCCCGAGCCGCCCGGCCTGATGATGGGCATCGTGCAGAACGGCCCCACGCAGCTGATCGCCGGCAACATCTACGAGGGCCTGCTGCGCTACAACGAGAAGCTCGAGCCGCAGCCCCAACTCGCCACCTCCTGGACCGTGAGCGCGGACAGCAAGACCTACGTCTTCAAGCTCAAGCCCGGCGTCAAGTGGCACGACGGCAAGCCCTTCACGGCCGACGACGTGGTGTTCTCGTGCGACGTGTTCCTGCGCAAGACGCACGCGCGCTTCCGCGCCAGCCTGGCGCAGGTCGAATCGATCAAGGCGCTCGACCCGCTCACCGTGGAGTTCAAGCTCAAGCAGCCCTTCGGCCCCTTCATGGGCATCTTCGAGAACGGCACCATGCCGATGGTGCCCAAGCATGTCTACGAAGGCACCGACTTCGCGACCAACCCCGCCAACGCGACGCCGATCGGCACGGGCCCGCTCAAGTTCAAGGAATGGGTCAAGGGCTCCTACATCCAGCTGGTGGCCAACGAGAACTACCACCAGCCGGGCGCCGTGGGCGTGGAGAGCGTGTATTTCCACGTGATCCCCGACGCCGCCGCGCGCGCCGCCGCGTTCGAGTCGGGCAAGGTCGACATCGCACCGGGCGGCACGGTGGAGTACTTCGACGTGGGCCGCCTCGCCAAGCTGCCGGGCGCGGCCGTGACCACCAAGGGCTGGGAGTTCTTCGCGCCGCACAGCTGGCTGTGGATCAACAACCGCACGGCGCCCATGAACAACGTCAAGTTCCGCCAGGCCATCTGGACCGCCATCGACCGCGAGGCCATGGCCAAGGTCGCCTGGTACGGCTACGCCAAGCCGGCCACGGGGCCGTTCAACAGCCACATCGCCTACGCCAGCGACGACGTGACCAAGTACCCGCGCGACATCGCCAAGGCCAAGAAGCTGGTGTCCGAATCGGGCTACAAGGGCGAGACGCTGCGCCTGCTGCCGCTGCCTTACGGCGAGTCCTGGCAGCGCCAGGCCGAGATCGTGCGCCAGAACCTCACGCAGGCCGGCATCAAGGTCGAGATGGTCGCCACCGACGTGGCCGGCTGGAACCAGCGCAACAGCGAGTGGGACTTCGACCTGGCCTTCACCTACGTCTACCAGTACGGTGACCCGGCACTCGGCGTGGGGCGCAACTACACCAGCGACAACATCGCCAAGGGCTCGCCTTTCAACAACGTGGCGGGCTACACGAACCCCAAGGTCGACGAGCTGTTCGCGGCCGGCGCGCGCGAGAGCGACCCGGCCAAGCGCCGCGCAATCTACCTGGAAGTGCAGAAGCTGCTGGTCGACGAAGTGCCCGTGGCCTGGCTGCACGAGATCAACTTCCCGACGCTGTACCGCACCAAGATCCAGAACGTGGTGTCCTCCGGCATCGGCCTGAACGACAGCCTGGGCCGCGTCAAGCTGGCCTGACCTCCCTCCCCCGCATGCGGTGGCCCGGCGGGCCGGGCGGCCGCATGCCCGAATCGAGCTTGCCATGAAACGACTGCAGTTCATGTCCGTGCGCTTGCTGCAAGGCCTGCTGGCCCTGCTGGTGATCGCCACCGTCAACTTCCTGCTGGTGCGCGCGGCACCGGGCGACCCGGTTTCCGTCATGGCCGGCGAGGCCGGCGCGTCCGACGCGCAGTTCGTGGCCCAGTTGCGCGAGCAGTTCGGCCTCGACCAGCCGCTGCCCGTGCAGCTCGGCAACTATCTGGGCCACGTGATCAAGCTCGACCTGGGCTTCTCCTACCGCCAGCAGCAGCCCGTGGTCGACCTGATCGTGGCTCGCCTGCCCGCCACGCTGCTGCTGACGGGCACGGCCTTCGGGCTCTCGCTGCTGTTCGGCATCGTGCTCGGGGCGCTGGCGAGCCGCAACGCGGGCAAGTGGCAGGACAGCCTCATCACCGTGGTCGCGCTGGTGTTCTACGCCACGCCGCTCTACTGGCTGGCCATGATGGCCGTGCTGGTGTTCACGGTGCAGCTCGACCTGCTGCCCGCCTTCGGCTTCTTCACCGTGGGTGCGGACCTCACGGGCATCGACAAGGCGCTGGACATCGCGAAGCACCTGATCCTGCCTTCGCTCACGCTGGCGCTGTTCTACATGGCGGTGTATGCGCGAATGACGCGCGCCTCCATGCTGGAAGTCGCGCAGATGGACTTCGTGAAGACCGCGCGCGCCAAGGGCGTTGCGCCCGGCCGCATCCAGCGCAAGCACATCCTGCGCAACGCGCTGCTGCCCGTGGTCACGCTGGCCGGCATCCAGGCCGGCGGCATGATCGGCGGCGCCGTGCTGACCGAGACGGTGTTCGCCTGGCCCGGCATCGGCCGGCTCATGTTCGACGCGCTGCTGCAGCGCGACTACAACCTGCTGCTCGGCTGCTTCCTGTTCACCGCGGCCATGGCCGTGCTGTTCAACCTCATCACCGATTTCGTCTACACGCTCGTCGATCCGCGCATCGAGCTGAGCTGAGGAGCCGTTCATGAAAAGCAAATTCTGGCGGCGCTTCAGCCGCAACAAGGGTGCGGTCTTCGGTCTGATCGTGCTGATGCTGGTGGCGCTGGTCACGGCCCTGGGGCCCTTCGTCGCGCAGAACAACCCCTGGGACATGGTCGGCACACCCTTCGCGGCGCCCATGGCGGAACAGGGCCTGCTGCTCGGCACCGACACCATGGGGCGCGACATCCTGTCGGGCATCGTCACCGGCGCGCGCGTCTCGCTGCTGATCGGAGTGGTTTCCACCGTGGTCTCGCTGCTGATCGGCGTATCCATCGGCGCCGTCTCGGGCTACTTCGGCGGCTGGATCGACGCCACGCTGATGCGCTTCACCGAGCTGTTCCAGGCCATCCCGAGCTTCGCGCTGGCCATCGTGCTGGTGGCCATCTTCCAGCCCTCGGTGCAGTCCATCGTCACGGCCATCGCGATCGTCTCGTGGCCGCCGGTGGCGCGGCTGGTGCGCAGCGAATTCCTGACGCTGCGCCAGCGCGACTTCGTTGCGGCGGCCCAGCTCGCCGGCCAGTCCACGCCGCGCATCATCCTGACGCAGATCCTGCCCAACGCGGCATCGCCCATCGTGGTGATGGCTTCGCTGATGGTGGCCACTGCGATCCTTCTCGAATCCAGCCTGAGCTTCCTGGGCCTGGGCGACCCGAACCAGATGAGCTGGGGCTACATGGTCGGCTCGGCGCGCACGGTGCTGCGCCAGGCGTGGTGGATGGCGGTGTTTCCGGGCGTCGCCATCCTGCTCACGGTGCTCGCGCTGAACCTGGTCGGCGAAGGCCTGAACGACGGCCTCAACGCGCGCGCCGACGGGAGGGGCAAATGAAAATGGAAAAGCTCGTCCTTCCCGTGCTCGACGTCCAGGAGCTGGACATCCGCCTGCCCCCGGGCGCAGACCGCGAACTGGCGGTGCAAGGCGCCTCGCTGCAACTGCTGCCGGGCCAGACGCTGTGCGTGGTCGGCGAATCCGGCTCGGGCAAGTCCATGATCGCGAACGCCATCATGGGCCTGCTGCCCCGGCCGCACGTGGAACCCGTGGCCGGCCGAATCCTCTTCGACGGACAGGACCTCCTGCAGCTCGACGAGGCGCAGCTTCGCACGTTGCGCGGCCGGCGCATCGGCATGGTGTTCCAGGAACCCATGACGGCGCTGAACCCGGTCATGCGCATCGGCGAGCAGATCGCCGAGGTGTTCGATGCCCATGTGAAGCTGTCGGCCGCGCAGAAGCGCCAGCGCATCCTCGCGGCACTGGCCGACGTCGGCCTGCCCGAGCCCGAGGTGCTGATCGACAGCTATCCGTTCCGCCTGTCCGGCGGCCAGCGCCAGCGCGTGATGATCGCCTGCGCGCTGGCGCTGGAGCCGGCCCTGCTGATCTGCGACGAACCCACCACCGCGCTGGACGTGACCACGCAGGCGCAGATCCTGAAGCTCATCCGCGAGCTGCAGCAGCGCAAGGGCACGGCGGTGCTGTTCATCACGCACGACTTCGGCGTGGTCTCCGAGATCGCCGACCAGGTCGTGGTGATGCAGACCGGCCAGGTGGTGGAAGCCGGCCCGGCCGCCGCAGTGCTGGCGCGGCCCCAGCACGCCTACACGCGCAAGCTCATCGCAGCGATCCCGAACGGCCAGGTGCGCGCGCCGGCCGAGGAGCGCCCCATCGAGCACGTGCTGCAGGTGCAGGAACTGCGCAAGACCTACGTGACCGGCGGCGGCCTGTTCAGCAAGGGCCGGCGCGTGGAGGCGGCCAAGGGCCTGTCGTTCGAACTGCGCCGCGGCGAGACGCTGGGGCTGGTCGGCGAATCGGGCTCGGGCAAGTCCACCGTGGGCCGCTGCATCGTGGGCCTCGCGCCGTTCGACAGCGGCCGTGTGCTGTTCAAGGGCCGCGCGCTGCAGTCGGGTGCGCAGTTCCGCGCGCAGTCGCAGGGCAAGATTCAAATGGTGTTCCAGGACCCCTACGCCTCGTTGAACCCGCGCCATCGCATCGGCCCGGCCATCGCGGCCGGTCCCATCGCCCAGGGCGTGCCCAAGGCGCAGGCCATCGCTCGCGCGATGGAACTGCTGGAACTGGTGGGCCTCAAGCCCGACGCCGCGGAGCGCTTTCCGCACGAGTTCTCCGGCGGCCAGCGACAGCGCATCGGCATCGCGCGCGCGCTGGCCATGGAGCCGCAGCTGCTGGTGGCCGACGAGCCCGTCTCCGCGCTCGACGTGTCGGTGCAGGCCCAGGTGCTGAAACTTTTCGCCGAGGTGCGCGAGCGCTTCCAGCTGGCCATGGTGTTCATCACGCACGACCTGCGCGTGGCCGGCGAGATGTGCGACCACATCGCCGTGATGCAGCGCGGCCAGATCGTCGAGTACGGCGAAACGGCCAGCGTGCTGGCGAACCCGCAGCACGCCTACACGCGCACGCTGATCGATGCGCAGCCGAGGCTGTCGGCAGCAGCCGCGGAACAGGCGGTGGCCGCATGACGCTCAACATCGCACTGGTCTCGGACCAGATCGCCATGGGCTACCTGCAGCCCGCATTTCGCGAGCGCTTTCCGCAGGCCCGGCTGCTGCGCATCGACACCGAAGTGCAGGAGCTGGATGCACTCGAAGAGATCGACACCGTGGTCTGCTGGTCGCCGCCGCCGGGCCTGCTGGCGCGCATGCCGCGCCTGCGCCTGGTGCAGTCCGTGGGCGCGGGCATCGACCACATCACGCGCGACCCCGCTCTGCCCGACGTGCCGGTCCGCCGCATCGTCGACGCCGACATGGCAGACGGCATGAACGCCTATGTGGCATGGGCCGTGGTGCACGGCCAGCGGCACATGGGTGCCTACCTCGAGAGCCAGCGCCGCGCGGCCTGGGAAGAAGCGCCCATCGAGCCCCCGGGCCAACACCGCGTGGGCATCGCGGGCCTGGGCGTGCTGGGCCAGTCGGTCGCGCGCGTGCTGGACGCCATCGGCTACCGCGTGCGCGGCTGGAGCCGCAGCCCCAAGGACGGCCTGCCCGCCAGCATCGAGGCTTTTCACGGCGATGCTGCGCGCGCCGAGTTCCTGGCCGGCTGCGACACCCTGGTCTGCCTGCTGCCGCTGACCGACGACACGCGCGGCATCCTCGATGCCGCGTTGTTCGCGCAGCTGCCGCGCGGCGCGCGCCTCGTCAACGCCGGCCGCGGCGCCCACCTCGTGCAGGAAGACCTGCTCGCGGCGCTGCACAGCGGCCAGATCGCCTCGGCCGTGCTTGACGCCTTCGTCGAGGAGCCGCTGCCGGCAGCCCACCCGTTCTGGCACCACCCGCGCATCACCGTCACGCCGCACATCGCGACGCGCACCCGGCCTGAGGCCATCGCGCGGCAGACCCACGACAACCTGGCGCGCCTGTAGCCACTATTCAGCGCCCGACATTCAAAGAGGAACCCCATGGCAGAACCCCTCGGTACCGGCGACAAGGACGTCGCCACCCACCTGCATTCGTACACCAACCTGGCCGCGCTGCCGCAGACGCCGCCGCTGGTCATCGTCGAAGGCGACGGCATCCACGTCGTCGACGAGAAGGGCAAGCGCTACCTGGAAGCCATGTCGGGCCTGTGGTGCGCCTCGCTGGGCTTTTCCAACAAGCGCCTGGCCGAGGCCGGCGCGAAGGCGCTGAACACCCTGCCCTACTACCACACCTTCAACCAGCGCACGAACGTTGCAGTGGCGGACCTGGCCGAGCGGCTGCTGGCGCTGGCGCCAGCGCCCATGGCGCGCGTGTTCTTCGCCAACTCGGGCTCCGAGGCCAACGACAGCGCGGTGAAGATGGTCTGGTACTACCACAACGCCATCGGCCAGCCCGAGCGCAAGAAGATCATTGCGCGGCGCAACGCGTACCACGGCGTGACCGTGGCAGCCGCCAGCATGGGCGGGCTCGACGGCAACCACCGCGACTTCGACCTGCCCATCGCGACCGCACCCGCGCGCTTCCTGCACGTGGACTGCCCGCACCACTACCGCTATGCAGAGCCCGGCGAGACGGAACAGGACTTCTCCACCCGCCTCGCGCAACAGCTGGAGCAGACCATCCTTGCAGAAGGCCCGCAGACCGTGGCCGCCTTCATCGCCGAGCCGGTGATGGGCGCGGGCGGCGTGCTGGTGCCGCCGGCCGGCTACTTCGAGAAGGTGCAGGCCGTGCTGCGCAAATATGGCGTGCTCATGATCGCCGACGAGGTCATCTGCGGCTTCGGCCGCACGGGCAACATGTTCGGCTCCACGACCTTCGGCATCCAGCCCGACATCCTGAGCTGCGCCAAGGCCCTTTCATCGGGCTACGTGCCGATCTCGGCGGTCATGGTCAACGAGAAGGTGCACAGCGCCATCGCTGCCAACAGCGGCAAGCTCGGGAGCTTCGGCCACGGCTACACCTACTCGGGACACCCCGTTGCCTGCGCGGTGGCGCTGGAGACGCTGAAGGTCTACGAGGACGAGCGCATCGTCGATCACGTGCGCGAGATCGCGCCCGCGTTCCAGGCCGGACTGCGCGCCTTCGCCGAACGGCCCTGGGTGGGCAACGTGCGCGGCGTCGGCATGATCGGCGCCATCGAGCTCATGGCCGACAAGGCCGCGCGCACGCCTTTCGCGGCCGAGCGCAAGGCCGGCTACCGCTTCGCGGCGCTGGCGCTGGAAGAGGGCCTGATCGTGCGCGCCATGGGCGACAGCATCGGCCTATGCCCGCCACTGATCATCACGCGGGCCGAGCTGGACGACCTGTTCGCGCGCCTGGGCCGCGCCATGGATCGCTTCGACCAGGAAACGAAGGCCTGAGCATGCAGGCCTTCTTCAGCGACGACCAGCTGCTGCACGACCCGCAGCAGTTCATGCGGCTGGGCCGCATCTGCAAGCCCGCCGACCTGCCCACGCGCGCCGAGGCGCTGATGGGCACGCTGGCCGCGCGCGGCATTGCCGTGGTCGCGCCGCCCGAGAACGGCCGCGCCGCGCTGGAGCTCGTGCACAGCCTCGACTACCTGGACTTCCTGGAGGGCGCCTACGAGCGCTGGCAGAAGCTCGGCGGCCCGGGCCTGGAGCCCGGCATCGAGGTGCTGCCCAACCTGTCGCCGCACGGCGCGCGATTCGGGCCCTGCCCTTCGCCGTCGGTGGTGGCGCAGACCGGCTGGTACATCGGCGACCTGGCCTGCCCGATCGGCCCGCACACCTGGCGCTCGGTGCTGCGCTCGGCCCATGCGGCGCAGGCCGCGGCCCAGACGGTGCTCGACGGCGGCGGCATCGCCTATGCGCTGTGCAGGCCCTCGGGCCACCATGCGCAGCATGCGCGTGCGGGAGGCTTCTGCTACTTGAACAACAGCGCCATCGCGGCCTCCACGCTGCGCCGGCGCCATGCGCGCGTGGCCGTGCTCGACATCGACGCCCATCACGGCGACGGCACGCAGCAGATCTTCTACGAGCGCGCCGACGTGCTGACCGTCTCCACGCACGCCGATCCGTCGGGCTACTACCCCTGGTACACGGGCTACTCGCACGAGCGCGGCACCGGCGAGGGCGAAGGCTGCAACCTGAACCTGCCGCTGGCGCACGGCAGCGGCAACGCCGAGTTCGCCGAGGCCCTGGGCAAGGCCGTCGCCGCCATCGAGCGTTTCCAGCCACAGGCACTGGTGCTGCCGCTGGGCTTCGACACCTACAAGGACGACCCGATCAGCGTGCTGAAGTTCGACATGGAAGCCTTCCGCCTCGCCGGTGCGCGCGTGCGGGCGCTGGGCCTGCCCACGGTGGTGGTGCAGGAAGGCGGCTACATGGTCGAGGCCATCGGCGCCGCGCTCGATGCGTTCCTCGACGGCTTGCGGGCATGACGATCCCAGGCGACATGAGCGCGGTGCAGTCCCCGGCCTATCTGGCGCGCCGCGACAGCGCGGGCACAGGCATCGCGCTGTTCCTCTGCGCGCTGGTTCTGTTCGCGGCCTACGATGCCTTCGCCAAGCAGATGGTGGCCAGCTACGCACCAGCCGTCGTCAACCTGGGGCGCTACACCGCGATCAGCGCCATCGCACTGGTGCTGCTGCTGCGCCACGGCGACCTGCGCCTGTGGCGCCAGCCGCATCAGAAGCTGCTGGCCGCGCGCAGCGTGGCGCTGGCGATCGTGGCCACCTGCTTCATGACGGCGCTGGTCACCATGCCGCTGGCGGAGGCCACGGCCATCTACTTCACCGCCCCGCTGATCATGGTCGCGCTGTCGCCCTGGCTGCTCGGCGAGCGGGTGGGCCGCGCGCAGTGGACTGCCGTGCTGCTGGGCTTCGCGGGCATGCTGTGCATCGTGCGGCCGGGCGGCAGCCTGCCGCTGGCGGGCACGCTGCTCATGGCCGTGTCGGCCGTCTGCTACGCGCTCTTCCAGGTGCTCACGCGCCGGCTCTCGGGGCTGGTGCCGGCGCCCGTGCAGTTCGCGCACATGGCGCTGGCCTGCCTCGTCATCACGAACCTGCCCGTGCTGTTCATGCCGCACGTCACGCTGCCACCCTGGCCGGAGATGGCCCTGCTGATCGCCGGCGGCGCCGTCAGCGGCAGCGCCCAGCTCTTGCTGCTGGCCGCGTTCCGCCGCGTCGGCGCGGCCACGCTGGCGCCGCTCAACTACGTGCAGCTGCTGCTGGCGGTGCTGATCAGCACGCTGTGGTTCCAGCGCCCGCCCGACGGAACGGCGCTGGCCGGCATGGCGCTGATCGCCATCGCCGGCGTGTACCTGGCGCACACGCAACGACCTGCGCGCGACGGCCGGCGCGCAACGGTCGGGACGGAGGGGCCGGCATGATACGCACAAGAGATTGAGACAAGGAACTCCGATGACCACCAGCCGGCCCGAAGCCGCCACCCCTCCCGCCTTCTCGTCGATCCAGGTGCCCGACCTGGTCGGCGTGGTGGAGGCGCAGCTGCAGCAAGCCATCCTGTCGGGCCGCATCGCGCCCGGCGAACGCATCGTCGAGGCCGAGCTGGCACGCCAGATGGGCGTGAGCCGCGCCCCCGTGCGCGAGGCCGCACGCCGCCTCGAAAGCCTGGGCCTGCTGATCTCGCGGCCGCGCCACGGCTTCGCGGTGCGCACGGTTTCGCCCAAGCAGGTCACCGACCTGTACGAGGTGCGCATCCAGCTCGAGCTGCTGGGCGCCTCGCTGGCCTGCACGTACGCGAGCGATGCCGAACTGGCCCAGCTCGACGCGCGCGTGGACGACATGGTGGAACGCGCCGAGATCCTGTCCTCGCCCGAGCGCGTGGCGCTCGACCTGGACTTCCACTTCGCCATCAGTGCGCTCTCGGGCAACCACTACCTCCACCGGCTGTTCGACAACATGCAGACCGAGGTGCGCATGTTCCTCGCGCTCAGCGAAGACAGCTACGGCGACCTGAAGGTGCTGGCCGAGACGCACAGGCCCATTGCCAAGGCGATGGCGGCGCGCGACGTCGATGCCGCCCAGCACGCGCTGCGCTTCCACCTCGAGACCGCCAAGGCCCACGTGCGCGGCCTCTTCTCCAAGGCATGAGATGAAGGCTGCGCCCCGCGTCGCCATGGTCAGCGGCGGCAACCGCGGCATCGGCCTCGCCATCGTGCGCGAGCTGCTGGCGCATGGCTGGCGCGTGAGCGTGGGCACGCGCAACGCCACCGATGCCTTCGCCGGCCACGACCCCGGACAGGTGCGCGCCTACCGCTTCGACGCCGAGGATCCGCAGAGCGAAACCGACTGGGTGGCCGCGACCGTGCGCGACTTCGGCGGCATCGACGCGCTCGTGCACAACGCCGGCATCCTCAGCACGCGCTCGGTCATCGATGCCGACGACGCGGAGGTCGACCGCCTGCTCGAGATCAACGTCAAGTCGCCGCTGCGGCTCACGCGCAAGGCCTGGGCACACCTGCTGGCGGCCGATGAGGGCAAGGTGCTGGTGATGGCCTCGCTCGCCGCCAAGCGTGTGCGCACGGCCGACGCCTCGCTCTATGCGCTGAGCAAGGCGGCTGCGCTGTCGCTGGCCCACGGCATCCGGCACTGCGGCGCCGAATCGCGCGTGCGCTGCACAGCGCTGTGCCCCGGCTTCGTCGCCACCGACATGGCCGCCTCTCTGCCGCCCGAACAACGGCAACAGGCTACGCGGCCCGAAGACGTGGCCCGCATCGCGCGGACGGTGCTCGATCTGCCGGCCTCGGCCAGCGTCGCGGAGATCCCGATCAGCTGGACCGTCGAACCCCAATACTGAAAGCCCGACATGAAAGTCATCTACAGCGACCAGCACACAGGCCACGACCCGCAGCAGTTCATCGTGCGCGGACGCATGAAGCGCAGCAACGAGCAGCCCGAACGGGGCACGCTGCTGCTGGACGCCGCGCGTGCGCAGGGCCATGACATCGTCGCGCCCGAGGACCACGGCCCGGGCCCGCGCGCCGCCATCCACACGCCGCAGTACCTGCGCTTTCTCGAAACCGCCTGGGAACGCTGGCAGCAGCTCGAGGGCGCCTCGGAAGAAGTCATACCCAACGTGCATCCGTTCCCGGGCCAGCCCTTCACCTACCCCGACAGCCTCGTGGGACAGGCCGGCTACCACATGGGCGACATGGCCTGCTCCATCGGCCGCCACACCTGGCATGCCGCGACATGGTCGGCCCACGTGGCCACGCATGCCGCGCAACTCGTGCTGGACGGCGAGCGCGCGGCCTACGCGCTGTGCCGGCCGCCCGGCCACCACGCCTATGCCGACCGCGCCAACGGCTTCACCTACCTCAACAACGCGGCCATCGCGGCCCAGCACCTGCGCAGCAGGCACGACCGCGTGGCGATCCTCGACATCGACGTGCACCACGGCAACGGCACGCAGGGCATCTTCTGGCGCCGCAAGGACGTGCTGACGATCTCGCTGCACGGCGACCCGCATTTCTGCACGCCCTTCTTCACGGGCCACGCGCACGAGACCGGCGAAGGCGAAGGCCTGGGCTACAACCTCAACCTGCCGCTGGCGCGCGGCACGCAGGACGAGGGCTTTCTCGCCGCGCTGGCGACGGCGCACGCGACCATACGCGCCTTCGCGCCGGGCGCGCTGGTCGTGGCCCTGGGCCTGGACGCGCACGAGAACGACCCCTACCAGGCGCTGGCCGTCAGCACGCCGGGCTTCGGCCGCATCCTCGGCGAGATCGCGCGACTGGGGCTGCCCACGGTGCTGGTGCAGGAAGGCGGCTATCTCTCGGACGACCTGGGCCGCAACCTGGCCAGCGCACTCGGCGGTTTCGAGAAGGCGGCGTGATGACGCAGGACCTCGACGACGCCATCCGTGCGGCCTTGCCCGAGGCGGCAGTGCTGACCGCGCCGCCCGCTCCCGTCGAAACCGCTTGGGCCGCCGACCTGCTGCAGCGCCTGTACGGCAAGCGGGGCCGGCTCAAGCCGCTCACCGGCGAGCGCGACGCCAACTTCCTGCTGGAGCCGGAAGGCGGCGGCGCGCGCTGCATGCTCAAGCTCTCGCACCCCGACGAAGATCCGCTGGTCGCCGACTTCCAGACCCAGGCGCTGCTGCATCTGGCGCGCACGGACCCCGGCCTGCCTGTGCAACGCCTGCTGCCGGACCGCCTCGGCGCCGCCTCGGTGCAGATCGAGGACGCCGAGGGCCGCACACGCGTGGCACGCTTGTTCAGCTACCTCGAGGGCCTGCCCATGCCGCAGGCGCCGCGCTCGGCGGCCCAGCGCAGCTGCGTGGCCCGCATGCTCGCGCGGCTGGACCTGGCACTGGCCGGCCTCGACCACCCCGCCGGCGCCCGAGAGCTGCCCTGGGACATCCAGCGCGCCGACCGCGTGCGCGCGCTGCTGGTGCATGTCGCCGACCCGGCCCGCCGCGCGCTGGCAGAGGCCGCGCTCGACGGTTTCGTGCAGCGCACCAAGCCCCGCCTCGCTCTGCTGCGCCGCCAGCCCATCCACAACGACTTCAACCTCTACAACCTGCTGGTCGAGCCGGAAGACCCGGCGCGCGTGGCCGGCATCCTCGACTTCGGCGACATGGTGCATGCGCCGCTCGTGGACGACCTTGCCGTCGCGGCCTCGTACCACATCGACGAGCATGGCGACGCGCTGGGAACGATCGCGCGCTTCGCGGCCGACTACCACGCCGTCTCGCCGCTGACCGATGCAGAGACCTTCGCGCTGCTCGACCTGGTGCGCGCGCGGCTGGCAATGGTGGTCGCCATCAGCGGCTGGCGCGCCGCGCGGCAGCCCGACAACGCCGCCTATCTCATGCGCAACAACGCCGTCTCCTGGGCGCGGCTGCAAGCCTGCGCCACGCTGACACCCGACCAGGTGCAGGAAGCCATCCGGGCCGCCTGCCGCACCACGGAACCGATCCATGACTGAGAAACATACGGCCGAGTTGCTCGAGCGCCGGGCCCGTCTCCTCGGGCCGGCCTACCGGCTCTTCTACGAGGAACCCTTCCACCCCGTGCGCGGCGACGGCGTCTGGCTCTACGACGCCGCCGGCACACCCTGGCTGGACGCCTACAACAACGTGGTGCCGCTGGGCCATGCGCGGCCCGAGGTGGTCGAAGCCATCGCGCGCCAGGCGTCCGTGCTCAACACCCACACGCGCTACCTGCACGAAGGCATCCTCGACTACGCCGAACGGCTGCTGGCCACGATGCCGCCCGAACTGGGCCATGCCACCTTCACCTGCACCGGCAGCGAGGCCAACGACCTGGCCATGCGCATCGCCACCGCGCACACGGGCGGCACCGGCCTCATCGTCACGCGCTTCGCGTACCACGGCGTGACCTCGGCCATCGCCTGCGCTTCGCCTTCGCTGGGGCAGTACGTGCGCCTTGGCGAGCACGTGAGGCTGGTGGATGCGCCCGAAGGAGGAGATGCCGAGACAGGCAAGCGCTTCGCCGACGGCGTGCGCGCCGCCATCGCCGACCTGAAGGCGCACGGCATCGCGCCCGCGGCGCTGCTGGCGGACACGGTGTTCTCCAGCGACGGCGTGTTCACGGCGCCGGCCGGATTCCTGCGCGAGGCGGTGGAGGCGATCCGTGCGGCCGGCGGCGTGTTCATCGCCGACGAGGTACAGCCCGGCTTCGGCCGCACGGGCGAGGCGTTCTGGGGCTTCATGCGCCACGGCGTGGTGCCCGACATGGTGACCATGGGCAAGCCCATGGGCAACGGCCACCCGGTCGCGGGCCTGGCCGTGCGGCCCGAGGTCATGAAGGCCTTCGGCCAGGCCAGCCGCTACTTCAACACCTTCGGCGGCAACCCGGTCTCCATGGCTGCAGCCTCGGCGGTTCTCGACGTGATCCAGCAGAACGGCCTGCAAGACAACGCATTGCAGGTCGGCAACTACCTGCGCGAGCGCCTGGCCGCGCTCGGCCAGCGCCATGCGCTGGTCGGCGAGGCGCGCGGCGCGGGGCTCTTCATCGGGCTGGAACTCGTGACCGACCGCACCAGGCGCGCACCGGCCACTGCGCAGGCGGCCAAGGTGGTCAACGGGCTGCGGCAACGGCAGGTGCTGCTGAGCGCGACGGGGCCGCAGGGCAACGTGCTCAAGATCCGGCCGCCGCTGGTGTTCGAGCGGCAGCATGCCGACCTGCTGGTCGAGCGGCTGGACGAGGTGCTGGGCACACTGGAGTAGCCGCGAACGCCGTTGGTGCTGTGTTTGTCCAGTGCGCCACTGGGTATGCGGAGGGGAGTGACGGGCGTTCTGGACTGCTCGCCGCAGCAGAATGCAATCGACAGGCTCAGTCGATCAAAAGCGGGCATTGCGCCGCTTGGCGACATCGCACCTTGGTCAAACTTCCGAACGTTCCACCACCACTTCACTGATCTGCACCACGGGTTGAATATCCGTGTAGTTGGCGATGTCGCTCATGATCTCCTGCTGGTGCTGGCTGGAGGCAGCCCGGTAAGCTTCGACGGAAGTGCAGACGAATTCGCATTTGGCTACGTAAGCAGGGTCAGTGCCCGGACCACGCCCCGAGATGCCCTTGTCCACCATGTAGTACAGACACGCAGCGCCGAGCAGTCGCTTCATCATGGGCATATGCCGCTCGCGGTAGTAGGCATGATCGAATCGCACGCCTGCGGCGTATGGGTACATGACACTGACTTTGATCATCGAGATTTCTCCTGTTGTTGCACGCTAATCAATACGCCGGCGGCTCCGCCACAAGCAGCCTCGGGCTGGGAATCGTCCGCCCGCCTCTTCCAAGGGCATGCGCAGCCCGTTCACGAGGGAGCAACGGTGTGATGGAAGCCAGCCAGCATCAGCAGTTCAACGGTGGCTTCTTCAGCAAGCTATTGCGGCTCGATGCGAGCGAGCATGCTGACTCCTGATTCAAGGTACACCCCATCGTAGACCCGTTGCTGTATAAAGTAAAGCATGACGACACCTCGTATCGGTCAACCAGTTCGCGGTTCCACCACCGGCCGCCCCATCATGGTTGCCCTGGACCTGCTGGGGCGGCGCACGGCGCTGCGCGTGCTCTGGGAACTTCGGGAAGGCTCGCTTACCTTCAGAGCCCTGCAAGACGCTTGCGAGACGAACACCAGATTGCTCAATACGCGGCTCACTGAGCTGAGGGAGGTCGACCTTGTCGAACATGCCGAGGGTGGCTATCGACTGACGGACGAAGGGCGACGGCTTGCGAAGGCGCTGAAGCCGTTGTCAGCGTGGGCGGATCAGTGGGGGCATGGGAAGCGATGAGAAGGTGGCTCGCACCGTGCGCATTGGCGCGCCGTGGAGTACGCGCTGTGCTTGCCTGCGGTGACCGCTTTTGCGTGAGGCTGAGACTTCCGCTCAGGCACCTTTGCGAAGAAAGATGACTTCATCCGCGAGTGGTATTCGCAGCAGTTGCGCGCGATGAGTGAACCCTCGATGTGGTGTAGCGCCACTGCAGATACAGAGATTACCGTTCCGCCGAAGGAAAACTACTAGCCATGTAACCCAGCCTTTGCGTCATGCGGAGGGTCAACATCAAGCATCAAGCAGACCCACCTGCGCTGGTTGTTGCCCGTGGAGACGACGGCCAAACACTCCAAGCAAGCGCTGTTGGCGCGGGCACTGCCCGATGTTCTGGCGCAAATTGGTCGCACGCACCTGGCGCCCGGTGCGTGAATACGGCCCTCGGCCCGGCGCGGCGCAGGTTCTCCACGGTCGCGTGGCATCACCTCGGAGTGCTGGCGACTGCCCGCGGCTCACCTGCATAAATCATTGCCGCGCCGCCCGAAGCCAGCGCCAGGAGGGCAATACCGGGGCCGATGAGTTGCGCGCCCGGCAAGCCGATCAGGTGCGCCGTAGCCGAGAGCAGGCACACGGTGCCAGCCAGCCGCATTGCCCACCCGACGGCAGGTTTCCGGAACAGCACTCCGTCGGTTCTCCATGCCGCCAATAGCGCGCCGCCGCCCGCTGTCCACGCCCCAATCGTGAACAGCACGTCGAAGAGCGCGCGCAAGCCCGCGTAAGCCGCTTCTCCGCCGGTTTGCGATGCGCTCAACGGAAGCACCATGGCCACCATGGCATCGACGACGATAAACAGCGCACTTGCGATGGCCAGCGCGAGCCATCCCGCCAGTGCTGTGATGGCTCCGCGCCTGTATTCGCATGAGGCGAGCAGCAGGGTCCCCACCGCCAGGAACACGTCGCAGGGCATGCCGACCAAGCCTGCCAGGCGCATCCAGCCTGTCGCTTGTGGTGTGGCCGTCATGGCCTGCGCGGTGCTGGATGTACCACCAGGCAACGCCGCCTCCGGTCCAGCCAGGACATAGAACACACATGTGGCAATGAGGCCGACGGCACCGATGCCGTACAGCAGCGCGCCCAGACGTGCCGGGGTGCCAGAACCAGGGGGCGTCGCAGCAAGCATCAGTCACCTTTCGGGAAATCGGCAGGAAGTTATTGTTGCTAACATTGAGCGTACGAGGCAATGTTATTCTTGTCAACATGAAGAGAGCGAACGCGATGCACAGCCCTCGCTCAAAAGCCGAGCCGAAGGCTGGATACCACCATGGCGACTTGCCGAGAGCCCTCGTGGCCGCGGCAACGCGCCTTATCGACAAAGGGGCGGGCGAGCACGTCACGCTGCGTGCGGCCGCCATTGCGGCGGGTGTGAGTATCGCGGCGCCGTACCGTCATTTCGAGAGCCGGGAGGCCTTGCTTGCGGCCACGCTTGCCGAGGGTTTTCGTGACCTGACCCGCCGCACGGACGAGGCGCGCCGCGCGGCGCCCGATCCGTTGCAGGCGCTGGTGGCATCGGGCACGGCGTACGTGCGGTTCGCGGCCGATCGGCCTCGGCTCTACCGAGTGATGTTCGGACCGGAATGCGACAAGGCCTCTTTTCCCGAACTCATGCAGGCAGGCCGCGAATCGCTGGGTGTGGTGCAGCAGGCCGTTGCCGACGCGCGGGTCAGCCTCGGAATTGCCGAGGGCGACGTGCAGCGGATTGCCCTGACGGGCTGGTCGCTGACCCACGGTCTCGCATCGCTGTACGTCGACGGGCTCTTGGCCGATGCCTGCACGCCGGCCGACCTGGATGCCACCGCACACGGCATGGTGGTGACGCTGATCGAGGGCTTGCGCAAGCGACCTGGCGCGCAAGCCTGACACTAGCGACTGGGCTGGGGATCGCGTTTCCGTTCTGCGTGGACTAGCTCCCAGGGTTCAATCTCATCTGCAGCAGCTCCAGTTCTTGCACGACGAAATCCACAAGGGCGCGAATGCGAGGGGTCTCGCGCATGTCGGAATGAAACCCCACGCGCACCGATCTTGCAGGCATCCGGTGCTGCAACTCCACGCGACGCAATTGCGGCTCCCTATCCCCAAGCAAACGGGGTAGTACAGCCATCGCCACACCGTCGCGCGCGACGGCCAGGTGCGCGCGTAATCCATTGACGTGCAGCACTGTGTGGGCGCGTGTCGCCAAGGCCCGTAGCCAGGCTTCATGTGGCACTTCGCCCGCGGCGCGATCGAGATAGACCAAGCGGTGGCCAACAAGGCCGTGAGTGACATCCGGCAATCCATGTTTCTGCAGATACGCATCGGACGCGTAGAGCGCGTAGGCGACTTCGCCGACGCGGCGCTCGATGAGGTTCTCCTGCGTGAACGCTCCGAAGCGAAAAGCCAAGTCCGCTTCACGCCGCGCCAGGTTGAACACCTGCGGTCCGTTTATCAGTTCAACCACCACGCCCGGATGCAGTGCGCCGAAACGAGCGAGCATCGGCGCGATTACTTCGTCGCCCAGCCAGTCCAGGCTGGTCACGAGGATTTCACCGCTCAAGCCGGTGTCGCGTGCCGCCACCTGCCGCTGTATCGACAGTGCGCCCGCATCCATCTGCTCAAGACCATCAAGCAGCGAACTCGCCAACACCGTCGGCCGCAAGCCGCTCGCTTCCCGGTCGAACAGCTTCGCCTGCAAGCGAAGCTCCAAGGCATCGAGCCTCCGGCTGACCGTGGGCTGGGTTGTGCCGAGCGCACGCGCCGCGGCGCTCAGCGTGCCGTAGCGCGCGATGGCAAGTGCGAATTTCAGATCATCCCAGTTGATCGACATCGTCGTACTTTGCTATGCGTTTTCGAATGGGGGGCATGTCGCATCGTTGAGTGCATCGGCCATCGACGCGGCCTAGGATTTCATGAAGGCGAGAGGGGCTGCCCCATCCTTTGCCAACACTACGATGCAAATAGATCATCTCATCCTGCGCGTCACCGACGCTGCCAGATCCGCCGGTTTCTACCGGCAGGTCCTGGGCCTTACTCGCGAAAGCGAGCCGCCTTTCGACGTGCTGCGCCTCAGCGACGACAGCGTTATCGACTTGCTGGCGCAGACACCGAAAGATCCGGCCCACCTGGCGCTCGTCCTTGATCGAAATGCGTTCGAAGCAGTTCATCAGCGACTACAGAAGCTGGGTATTCCGTTTGGTGGAGACCCGTTCACACGGGATGGCCGGGTCGCATCGCAATACGGCGCGCGTGGCTGGGCGGACGCGCTGTACTTTCACGACCCTGATCATCACAACATTGAAGTGAGGACCTATGACAAGCCCTGACGGCGAAGCTCGCGCAGCCGCGACCACCTCGCCCATTTTTGGCGACCTGCACGGCAAGGTCGCGGTCGTGACCGGCGGCTCGCGCGGCATCGGTGCCGCGACTTGCCTCGCGCTCGCGCGCAGTGGTGTACGGCTGGCCATCAACGGGCGCGACAACGTGGCATTGCAGAGAAGCCTGGCCGCCGTGCGGGCATTGGGCGTGGATGCGATCGCCATCCAGGCCGACTGTGCAGATCTGGCGCAAGTGCTGCGGATGCGCGACGAGGTCGAAGCGCATTTCGGCGCACCGCATTTCGTACTGGCTTTTGCTGGCGGCGGTACTGGAAAGCCTGTGCCGGTGCATGACATCAGCGAAGAGGATTGGCGCTCCAGTCTCGACAACAACCTGACCTCGACCTTCTTCACGATCAAGAGCTTTCTGCCCGGCATGCTTGCGCGCGGCAGTGGCGGCATCTTGACGATGGCTTCGGCGGGCGCACGCGTGGCCTCCGGTGCGCCGGCTGGCTATGGCGCAGCAAAGGCCGGTGTGATCATGCTCACGCGCCACTTGGCTCAGGAGGTCGGACCGAGCGGCTTGCGCGTCAATTGCATTTCACCATCGGCGGTACTCACTGAGCGCACGCAAATGAACATGTCGCCGGAGCGGCAAGCGCAGATGCTGCGTGCTTTTCCGCTGGGTCGGCTGGGCACACCGGATGACATCGCCGAAGCCTCGCTGTTCCTGCTCAGCGATGTGTCCTCGTGGATTTCCGGCATCGTGCTGGACGTCGCCGGCGGACGCGTGATGGTTTGAACGTGTGGCACTGCAGGCTAGTTGCTCCACCGGACTTCAGCGAGCGGCGCAGGCACTCTGGCACTGGTCATCAGATAGTGACCCATATCCGAACTTGACCGCTTTCCGGCGCCCGACTGGAGCGACCTGATTTCAGCGACGGGCCCATAGCAATCGGTCACTGACTCGCGATCGCCATCGAATGACCGATCCGCTCAGGCTGAAAGGCGTGTCATCCGAAACCCGTGTGAATTGATCGGCGTGCCGAGCGGGCCTCCGATGGCGCAGCGATTCGCAACCCTTGAGCACCCCGACCTTAGACGCGCAACCTCCAACAGCGTGCGAACGCGGGAAGTCTCGGCCGCCTAATTTTCCGTGGACAAGCCCGCAGGTGCCACTCCCACTGGAAGAGACTCCACCCGCACCACACGCTGTGGATATGGAATATCGATACCCGCCCCACGCAACCCATCGAGGATCGCGATGTTGATCGCCGAGCGCAGGTTGTCCTTGCCCTTGTCCGGGTCGGCCACCCAGAAATTCAGCGTGAACTCCAGCCCGTCGGGCGCGAAGTTCATGAGGAAGGCCACCGGCGCCGGGTCGGTCATCACGCGAGGCTGAGCCTTGGCCGCCTCGCACAGGATGGACTGCACCTGCGCCACGTCGCTCTCGTAGCCCACCACGATGGTGGTCGTGATGTTGAACTTGCGGTCGGCCAACGAGAGATTTTCCACACGGCTGGTGATCAGCGATTCGTTCGGCACGATGGCCTCGCGCCCGTTGCCCGCGCGGATGAGCGTGTAGCGCGTCTTGATGTCCGTGATGCGGCCTTCGAAGGTGTCGACCTTGACGTTGTCGCCGATGCGGATCGAGCGCTCGAGCAGGATCACGAAGCCGCTCACGTAATTGGCCGCCAGCTTCTGCAGGCCGAAGCCGAGGCCCACGCCGAGCGCACCGCCCAGCACCGAGAGCGCCGTCAGGTCCACCCCCACCGCCGAGAGCGCGAACAGCAGGCCCACCAGCAGCAGGAAGGCGCGCACCGCATTCGACGCCACCTTGCGCATCGACAGGTCGGACACGGCCTCGCGCAGGATGCGCTTCTCGATGGTGCTGGAGATCCACAGCGAGATCATCAGCACCACGCCGGCCGACAGCACGCCCTGGAAGATCGTCTGCAGGCTCACGCGCGTCTTGCCGAAGGCCAGCGTGATGTCGTCGAGCTCGGCCAGCACCGGCGGCAGCAGCCCGACGATCCACAGTACCGCCGCGATCCAGGCCAGCCAGGAGATGGTGCGCTCGATCAGCCTGACGAGATTGGAGGCCGGGAACACCGCCCTGAGCACCCGCGCGAACAGCCGGATGACCGCCAGCGACAGGAACACCGGCACCGCGATGCGCAGCACCAGCACGGTCTGGAAGTCGAGCGCCACGCGCCGGGCGAGATCGGTGAACACCAGCGCCAGCAGCGGGAACAGCAGCCCGTCGAAGGTGCTCTCGCCGAACCAGATCGAGTCCTTGGGCTGGTCGCGGCCGAACCACTTGCAGATGGCCCAGGCCAGCGCCACGCAGGTCACCAGCGCGATGAGTTCGATGCCGAGGCCACGCGCGTCGACCTGGCTCAATCGTTGAAGGAAGTCGTTGAAATTCATCTATTGGGACAGGGCATCGGCGCCAGCCGAGCCCGCTGCATCACAGGGAAGCCAGCACGCGGATGTGGGCTTCCACGCTGCGCGCCAGTGCGTCGAGGTTGTAGCCGCCTTCGAGCATCGAGACGATACGGCCCTTGGCGTGCCGCCTGGCAACATCATGTATGCGGCCGGTGATCCAGGCGAAGTCGTTCTCGTTGAGGCCCAGCTGGCCCAGGTCGTCCTCGCGATGGGCGTCGAAGCCCGCGCTGACGAAGATCATCTGCGGCTTGAACTCCTCCAGCCTCGGCATCCAAGTCGCCTCGATCATCTCGCGCACGTCCATGCCCCGTGTGTAGGCCGGGATCGGCAGGTTCAGCATGTTCGGCGCCGGATGACTGGTGCCGCTGTAGGGGTAGAACGGGTGCTGGAAGAAGCCCACCATCAGCACGCGCGGGTCGTTCGAAAGAATGTCCTCGGTGCCATTGCCGTGATGCACATCGAAATCGACGACGGCCACGCGCTCGATGCCATGCACCTCGATGGCGTGCCGCGCAGCGATGGCCACGTTGTTGAAGAAGCAGAAGCCCATCGCCTGCTCCCGGCAGGCGTGGTGGCCGGGCGGGCGCACCGAGCAGAAGGCGTTCTCCAGCTCGCCGGCGATCACCGCGTCGGTTGCGGCGACCGCTGCGCCTGCGGCGCGGCGCGCGGCCAGCAGGGTGTAGCGGGTGAGCGTGGTGTCGGGGTCGACCTGCGCATGGTCGGGGCCACCGGCGGGCTCGTCGGCCACCAGGCGCTGGTGCAGCGACTCCAGGTACTCGACGTGTTCCGTGCTGTGGGCCCGGGTGAGCTGCTCCAGCGTGGCCAGCGGCACCTCGCGGTGCTCCAGCGCGTCGCCCACGCCGGTGAGCAGCAGGCGATCCTCGATGGCATCGAGCCGGCCGGGGCACTCGGGATGCCCTCCGCCCATGTCGTGCTTCCAGAAGTCCCGGTGTGTGAAGTAGCCTGTCTTGCCCATGTGTCTCTATCGCCACGTCTAGACCTCACGCAGCATGGGGCCGGCGGGTCTTACGGTATCGTTTGCATATGGATACAAATATGGACGTTGCCGCAAAGCTAGCCACTTTGTTAACTCAGCTTAACACGGTGATCGTGGGCAAAGAGGCCCAGGTGCGCGACTGCGTGGCCTGCCTGCTGGCGGGCGGCCACCTGCTGATCGAGGACGTGCCCGGCGTGGGCAAGACCACCCTCGCCCACGCGCTCTCGCACACTTTCGGGCTGCAGTTCTCGCGCGTGCAGTTCACGGCCGACCTGATGCCCGGCGACCTCTCGGGCGTGGCGATCTACGACCGGGGCCAACAGGCCTTCACCTTCCACCCCGGGCCGATCTTCGCCCAGGTGCTGCTGGCCGACGAAATCAACCGCGCCAGCCCCAAGACCCAGAGCGCGCTGCTCGAGGCCATGGAAGAGAAGCAAGTCACTGTCGAAGGCGAGACCCGCCCCCTGCCCACGCCCTTCTTCGTGATCGCCACGCAGAACCCGCAGGACCAGCTCGGCACCTTCGCCCTGCCCGAGTCGCAGCTCGACCGCTTCCTGATGCGCATCTCGCTCGGCTACCCCGACCGCGCCGCCGAGCGCCAGTTGCTCGCGGGCATCGACCGCCGCGAGATGCTGGCCTCGTTGCCCGCGATGCTGACCGCCGGCGAGCTGACCGCCCTGCAGCAGCGCGTGCTGCAGGTGCATGCGGCCGACGCGCTGCTGAACTACGTGCAGGACCTGATCGCCGCCACCCGCTCGGGCCGCTGGTTCCTGCAGGGCCTGTCGCCGCGCGCCGGCATCGCGGTGCTGCGCGCAGCCAAGGCCCAGGCGCTGTTGGCCAACCGCAACTACGTCGCGCCCGACGACGTGCAGGCCGTACTGCCGCAGACCATCGCGCACCGTCTCACGCCCGTGGGCGACGCCGGCCGCGGCGCCGTCGAGCAGGTGCGCGCGATGATCGCCGCCGTGCCATTGCCGTGAGCCCTGCCGGCGTCATCCGCTCGCGCATCGACGGCTGGTTCCTGTCGCGCCGGGCGCCGTCCGACACGCTGGAACTCACCCAGCGCAATGTCTACATCCTGCCCACGCGTGCCGGCTGGACGCTGGGCGCGACGCTGCTGGTGCTGCTGGTCGCATCGATCAACTACCAGCTCAACCTGGGCTACCTGCTGACCTTCCTGCTCGCCGGCAGCGTGGCCGTGGGCATGCACGTGTGCCACGGCACGCTGCGCGGGCTGGCCATGCACATGGTGCAGCCCGAGGCGCACTACGCGGGCGCGGCTGCCGTCTTCCGGGTGGTGCTGCACAACACGCGACGCAGCGTGCGCTACGGCATCGGCATGGCGGTGCGCGGCAGCGGGCAGTGGGCCTGGACCGACGTGCCGGCGGAAGGCACCTCCACCGTCGAGATCGCCTTCCA
The DNA here is from genome assembly GCF_003952185.1 of Variovorax sp. 679. Lineage (GTDB taxonomy): Bacteria > Pseudomonadota > Gammaproteobacteria > Burkholderiales > Burkholderiaceae_C > Variovorax. The sequence continues at coordinate 65,959 of NZ_RXFS01000012.1, forward strand.
GCCCGAGCGGCGCGGGCTGCACCCGGTGCCGCCGCTCACGGCCGAGACGCGCTTTCCGCTCGGGACTTTCCGCGTCTGGACGGTCTGGCGGCCGGCCGCGCAGATGCTGGTCTACCCCGCGCCCGAAGCGCATCCACCACCGCTGCCGCCCGGCGAGCCGCTCTCGGGTCCGGCCGCAATGACCGCTTCGATGCGCGCCCACAACGCCGGCGAATACGACGGCGTGCGCGCCTACCGCCGCGGCGATCCGCTCAAGCTCGTGGTCTGGAAGAGAGCCGCACGGGCGCAGGCGACCGGCTCGGAAGACCTCGTCAGCCGCGACACCCAACAGACCCAGCGCGAAGAGCTCTGGCTCGACGCGCAGGCCGCCAGCCTCCCCGACACCGAAGCCCGCATCTCGCGCCTGTGCGCCTGGGTGCTGATGGCCGACCGGCTGGGCGTCGACTACGGCCTGCGCGTGGCGGGCCGGGTGGTGAAGCCTTCGCAGGGCGAAGCCCACCGGCGGACCTGCCTCGAGGCACTGGCCCTGTGCTGAACGGGAGCACCACATGAACCGAGTGATGCGCGAACTCGCGGCGCTCCCCCGCGACGCGCGGGACACCCTCTTCCTGCTCTGCGTGATCGGCCTGATCCTGCTGCCGCAGATCGACAACCTGCCGTGGTGGTGCTCGTCCATCACCGCGATGGTGCTGCTGTGGCGCGCCTCGCTGGCGGTGAAGGCGCTCCCGCTTCCGAGCAAGTGGTGGCGCCTCGCGCTGCTGGCCCTGATACTCGGCGCCACCTATGCCACCCACCGCACGCTGCTGGGCCGGGACGCGGGCGTCACGCTGATCGTCAGCCTGCTCGCGCTCAAGACACTGGAGCTGCGCGCACGACGCGACGCCTTCGTCATCTTCTTCCTGGGCTTCTTCGCGATGCTCACGAACTTCTTCTATTCGCAGTCGCTACTGACCGCCTTCACCATGCTGCTGGCGCTGCTGGGCCTGCTGACGGCGCTGGTCAACGCGCACATGCCGGTGGGCCGGCCTCCGCTGATGCAGGCCGCGCGCACCGCCGGCTGGATGGCGCTGGCGGGCGCGCCGATCATGCTCGCGCTGTTCCTGCTGTTCCCGCGCTTCGCGCCGCTGTGGGGCACGCCCAGCGACGCCATGGTGGGCCGCAGCGGCCTGTCGAACACCATGCGCGTGGGCACGATCGCCGAGCTGGCGCTCGACGACCGCATCGCCGCGCGCATCAAGTTCGAAGGCGATCGCGCGCCGCCGCAGAGCCAGATGTATTTCCGTGGCCCGGTGCTGGCGCAGTTCGACGGCCGCGAATGGACAGCCCTCCCCTCGTGGGCGCGCGGCGCGCAGTGGTCTTCCAACCTGCACGTGAGCGGTTCGCCGGTGCGCTACGAAGTGACGCTCGAAGCCAGCAACCGCCCCTGGCTGCTGACCCTCGATGTCGCGCAGCGCGCGCCCGAGGTGCCGGGCTACGAGGTCAGCGGTACGCCCGACCTGCAATGGTTCGCCAGCCGCCCCATCAACGATCTCGTTCGCTACAGCGCCGAGAGCTACACGCAGTTCCAGAGCGGTCCGCTCAAGCGCACGGGCGGCCAGTTGCAGGCTTACCTCGCGCTGCCGCCGGGCACCAATCCGCGCACCGCCGCGCTCGCCGCCGAGATGCGCGCCGACCCCGCGCTGGCCCAGGCCGACACGCAGGCCTTCGTGCAGGCCGCCCTGCGGCGCCTGCGCACCGGCGGCTACACCTACACGCTGGAGCCGGGCGTCTACGGCAACGACACCGCCGACGAGTTCTGGTTCGACCGCAAGCAGGGCTTCTGCGAGCACATCGCCTCGGCCTTCGTGGTGCTGATGCGCAACCTCGGCATCCCGGCACGCATCGTGACCGGCTACCAGGGCGGCGAGCTCAACAACGTCGACAACTACTGGATCGTGCGCCAGAGCGACGCCCACGCCTGGGCCGAGGTCTGGCAGGAAGGCAACGGCTGGACACGCGTGGACCCCACGGGCTCCGTCGCGCCGGGGCGCATCGGCCAGTTCCAGCGCCTGACTCCGCAACCCGGACTGATCGCGGGCGCCATCGGCTCCATGAGCCCCACGCTCGCGCAGAACATCCGCGCCGCATGGGAGGCGGTGAACAACGGCTGGAACCAGTGGGTGCTCAACTACACGCAGAGCCGCCAGCTCGACCTGCTGAAGAACATCGGCTTCGAAGCACCCAGTCTCGAAGACCTGGCCTACGTGCTGCTCTACCTGCTGGTAGCCGCCAGCCTGGCAGGCGCCGGCTGGACACTGTGGGAACGCAGCCGGCACGATCCGTGGCTGCGACTGCTGGGCCAGGCGCGCACGCGGCTCGCCAAGGCCGGACTGAAACTGCCCGACACCGCCCCGCCCCGCCAGATGGCACAAGCGGCCGACGCGCGCTTCGGCCCCGCCGCACAGGCCGTGCGCGACTGGCTGCTCAAGCTCGAAGCCCAGCGCTATGCACCGGCCACGCCCGACTCGCTTTCCACCCTGCGCACGGAGTTCCGCCGCCTCGCGTGGCCCAGCGCCAATCCGGCAAAGGGCTGAAACCACATGTGACGCTGAAGAAGGGCCGCGCGGGCGGACGGCACAATGGGCCCATGCGATTCCTTCTTCCCAAGCCTTCGCGCACCGCCACGGCGGCTGCAGCCCTCCTTGCCGCCTGCTGCCTCGCATGGTCCACGGGGGCCCTGGCCCAGAAGTCAACCAACGGCCGCAGTACCGCGGCCAACGCGGTTCGCGGCAGCACGCCCTACGCCACGCGCGACGACGCGATGCAGTTCGCCGACGACGTCGCCGAGCGCCGCGGCCTCGACCGCGAATGGGTGCGCGCCACCATCGGCAGTGCGCGCTTCCTGCCCAACGTGCCGCGGCTGATGCTGCCGGGCCCCGTGGGTACGGTGAAGAACTGGCAGACCTACCGCAGCCGCTTCATCGATCCGGTGCGCATTGCGGCCGGCGTGCGCTTCTGGCGCGCCAACGCCGACACGCTCGCACGCGCCGAGCAGGTATACGGCGTGCCGGCGGAAATCATCGTCGGCATCATCGGCGTGGAAACCATCTACGGCCGCAACATGGGCAACTTCCGTGTGATCGACGCGCTGGCCACGCTCTCCTTCGACTTTCCCGACGCCCACCCGCGCGCGGCCGACCGCCGGGCCTTCTTCCGAGGCGAGCTCGAAAGCTTCCTGAGCACCGAGAGCCGCACCTCCGAAGACCCGCTCGTGCCAGTTGGCAGCTACGCCGGCGCCATGGGCATGCCGCAGTTCATGCCCAGCAGCATCGCCAAGTACGCGGTCGACTTCGACGGCGACAGCCGCATCGACCTCGTCAACAACCCGGCCGACGTGATCGGCTCGGTCGCCAACTACTTCAAGTCCTTCGGCTGGACGCCCGGCATGCCCGCGATCTACCCCGTGCATTTCGAGGAAGCGCGGCTGCAGAAGGCGCTGCTGCTGGCGCCGGACATCCTGCCGAGCTTCAGCGCCGACAGCTTCGTGGCGGCCGGCGCGGTGCCCGAGGGAGACGGGATCAACCACAAGGGCCTGCTCGCGCTGGTCGAGCTGCAGAACGGCGTCGATGCGCCACCGACCTACGTGGCCGGCACGCGCAACTTCTACGTGATCACGCGCTACAACTGGAGCAGCTACTACGCCATGTCCGTGCTCGACCTGGGGCAGGAGGTCAAGGCGGCGATGGAGCAGCAGCAACAGGCAGCCAAGTGACACCCGAGGCGCTGCACACGAACTGGGCCGACGCATGGCATGCGCTCGGTGTCGGTTCGCCCGGCGAAGCGCTGTGCACCGAACTCCAGCGCCGCTACGCCGAGCCGCAGCGCCGCTACCACACGATGCAGCACCTGGGCGAGTGCCTGGCATGGTTCGAGCGCGAGAAGGCGCTGGCCGAGCGCCCTGGCGAGGTGGCGCTCGCGCTGTGGTTCCATGACGCGATCTACGACGTGCATGCGCACGACAACGAGGCGCGTAGCGCGGACTGGGCACGCGAAGCCCTGATCGAAGCAGGCGTGGATGCTGCAGCGGCCGAACGGGTACACGCACTCGTGATGGCGACCCGCCATGACGCTGTGCCCGAGGGACGCGACGCCGAACTGCTGATCGACATCGACCTGTCGATCCTCGGCGCCGACCGCGCGCGCTTCGACGAATACGAGCGCCAGGTGCAGGCCGAGTACGCCTTCGTTCCCGACGAGGTGCGCCTGCCGCGCCGTCGCGCGATCCTGCAACGCTTTCTCGACCGCGAGGCCATCTACGCCACGCCGCGCATGCACGCGCAGCTGGAGGCGCGGGCACGCGCCAATCTCCGGCGCTCGATCTCAGGCTGACTTCAGGCCGGCAACAGCCGCCACCACTCGGTGCGCGCCGGCTCGCCGTTGCGCTCTTCTTCGACGATGCCGAACAGCAGCCCGTCTGGCGCGGCACCGAGCTTCGCCAGCCTCAGCACCTGCGCCGGGTCGCGGCACAACGCAAAGCTGGCATCGCCTTGCCATTCGAGACACCGCCCCACCTCGGCCAGCATCAGCGCCGGCTGGCTCTGCATGAAGGTGAAGGGCATCGGCAGCCCCGCATCGAGCTGGACCAACCCTGCGTGCGTGGCACCCCATGCGCCGCGCTGGCTGGAAACGCGGATGCGCGCGCCGGGAGGCAGCGAGTCTTCGCCGGCAGCATCGAGGCAGCACCGGGCGCCGTACATGGCCAGCTCGGTCCACAGGCCGACACGACGCGGCCGGCGGCCGATGCGGCGTGCCAGATCGTCGCGCCATTCGGCAGGTGGCGGATGCGCGACGAAATGCGCGACGGTGCGCCAGGCGCTCATGGCCCCGTGTCCTTCAACACCAACGAGGCATGCCCGCCGCCGAAGCCTGCGAAGTTCAGCAGGATGTTGCGCAGCCTTCGCGGCACCTGTTCGCTCAACGCGATGCCGAGCGAAGCGTCGAGCGGATAGTCCACCGCAGGCCACGCAGCGCCTTCGATGCAGCCGACCAGCAAGGCCAGCTCCGCCGCTCCCGACGCGCCGAGCGTATGGCCCAGCGCCGACTTGAGCGACACCAACGGTGGCAGCGGCTCGAACACCTGCTTCAGCGCCTCGGCCTCGATGGCATCGTTGACGGGACTACCGGCAGCCTGCACCTTGATCAGGTCGATGTCGCCGGGCCGCAGGCCGCTTTGCGCCAGCGCGCCGCTGCACATCGCGTGCACTGCCGTGGCCTCGGTGCCCGAGGGATTGCGCCCGTCGACCACGTTGGCGCCGCCCGCGATCTGCCAGCGCGAAGGCTGCGACGTCATGCGCAACACGGCCACCGCTTCGCCGAGCACCAGCCCGTTGCGCCCCTCGCCGAAAGGCCTTGCGCTGTCCGGTGCCAGCAGTTGCATCGCGCCGAAGCCGGCCACGGTGAAGCGGTTGCCCATCTCGGCACCGATCACCAAGGCTTCATCGGCTTCGTCGGCGCGGATCAGGTCGGCGGCGGCCAGCACGGCGTTCAGCGCAGAGGTGCAGGCGGTGGACACCGTGAACACCGGCCCCTGCCAGCCGAGCGCATCGGCCACGACGCTGGCGAAGTCCTGCAGGTCGCCACCCAGCCGCAGATCCTGCTGCTCGTGCTCCATGAAGCCGATGTCGAGCGACGACGAGGCCACGAAGAGCGGCGCGGTGCGCGGTCCCCAGTCGCCCGTCTGTGCGACCACGCCGCGCACGAGATCGCGCAGGCGCTGCGTCCAGTCGCCCTGCTTCTTCGCCAGGGCATGGACCGGCCAGCGGAACCCCTCAGCCACGTCCACCATCACCGGTGGCACGCCGCCATGCCGCAGCGAAGCAAGCGCAGATGGCATGTCCTCGCCCAGCGCGCAGGCCAGGCCCATGCCGGCCAGGTAGACAGCGCTCATGCCTTGCCCGCTTGCGCCAGGTGCTCCGCGAGGTGGGCGATGGAAGTCAGCGCGCGGCGCGTTTCCTTGCTGTCGGGCATGCGCACGCCGAAGCGCTGCTGGATCGTCATCGACACCTGCAGGGCATCGAGCGAGTCGAGGTCGAGCCGGGCCTCGGGGCCGAACAGCGGCTCGTCGTCGCCAAGGCCGCCGGGGGGCGTGCCCTTCTCGACGGCTTCGAGCACCATGGCCTTGAGGCTGGCGATGAATTCAGGAGTGACGGTGATGCTCACGATGCGCGCCTGCGAAACAGAAAAACGGCCAGAACGAACATCAGCGCCGCGAACGCGACCAGCCGGCCGATCTGCGGCAGGGCATCGACCACGCCGCCACCGCGCAGCAGCACGGTCAGCAACGCCTCCAGCCCCCAGTTCATCGGAGAGATCTCGACCAGCCGCTGCATGAAGCCCGGCATGACGAACTTGGGCACCATGATGCCGCCGGCCGCCGCCATCAGCACGTTGACCATCGGCCCGATGGTGGCGGCCTGCGCATGGCTGCGCACCAGACAGGCCAGCGCGAGCGACAGGCTCACGGCGGCGAGGCTCACCGCCGCCAGCGACAGCAGCAAGGCGCCCCAGTGGATGCCCGCGAGCGACAGCGCATCGCCGCCGATCAACGGCATGAACCAGATGCCGGCCGCCAGCATCAGCACCGCCTGCAACGCATTCACGCCCAGGTACGGCAGCGCCTTCGACGCCAGCAGCATGCCGCGCGACACGCCCAGGCTCTGCAGACGGCCGAGCGCACCCGAGCTGCGCTCCTGCACGAACAGGCTGGAGAGCGAGGCCACCACGAAGAACATGCCGAATACCAGCCAGGCCGGTACGTTCTGCTGCACCGAGGTCGGCCGGGGTCCGGCGGTGGAGAAGCGCTCGGCGTGCACCATTGCCTGGATGGATGCATCCGGCGCCGGGCCCGCCGTTCCGGGCACCGCCAGCGCGAGACGCGCCTTGAGTTCGCCAGATGCGCCGATGAGCTCGGCGCGCAGTGCGTTGAACAGGTTGGCGTCGATACCGGGCTCGGTCAGCAGATGGATGCGTGCCTCGGTCGACAGCGCGGCCGACTCCAGCTCTTCCGACAGCCCTGGCTCCATCACGATCACGTACTTGAGCGAGCCGTTGCGCAGCCGCTCCCGCCAGTCGCCGCCCAGCGGCTGCGGCGCGCCATGCCCGCGCTGCCAGAGCTGCTTGAGCCACTGCGCGGGCGTCGCGGCGTCGCGCATGTCGACGGCGTAGCTCAGCTCGGCCAGCGGCGGGCGGTAGATGTCCTTCAGCGTGAGCGACATCAGCACGATGAAGACCATCGGCATCAGGAACAGCGCGGCAAGGCCATGCATGTCGCGCGTGAGGGCGAGCAGTTCTTTCCTGATGAGCGCGAGGAGCATGGCGGGCTTCGGTTCAGTCGCGCAGCGAGCGATGGGTGAGCGCCATGAAGAGCTGCTCGAGGTCGTGACGGCCGAATTCGGCATGGCGCACCTCGATGCCCGCGGCTTCGAGCTCGGCCAGCACCGGGGCCGGTCCAATGCCGGAATCGAGGTGAACGCGCCAGTGCACGCCGCCCTGCTCCACCGTGCCGAAGCGCGAGAGCATTTCGGCATCGAGCCCGTCGGCCGCCAGCGTGAGCAGCATCGCACTCTTCGACAGCAGCTCGTCGAGCGAGCCTTCGCGCAGCACATGGCCGCGGTCGAGGATGACGACGCGGTCGGCAATGGCCTCGATCTCTTCCATGTAGTGCGAGGCATAGATCACCGCCGCGCCCTGCTGCGCCAGGCTCTTGATGGCGTCGAGGATGAAGGCGCGCGATTGCGGATCGACGCCCACCGTGGGCTCGTCGAACAGCATCAGCTCGGGTTCGGGCAGCAAGGCGATGGCCAGGTTGAGCCGGCGCTTGAGGCCGCCCGACAGCCGCTCGGCGCGCACGTCCGAAAACTGCTCCAGTTGCGCGAACTGCGTGCATGCCTCGATGCGCTGCTTCCTGCGCGTGCCCACGAGCCCGCCGGCCGCAGCAAACACCGCGAGGTTCTCAGCCACGGTCAGCATCGGATAGAAGGCATGTTCCTGCGGCGCGACGGCGATGCGGGTGGGCGTCTTCGCGCGCACCGCCTTCAGCGGCTCGCCGTCGATGCGGATCTCGCCCGACTGCACGGCCAGCGTGCCCGACAGGTGAGAGATCAGCGTGGTCTTGCCTGCGCCGTTCGGTCCCAGCAAGCCGAGCACGCAACCCTTGGGCACGGCGAGCGACACGTCGGCCAGCGCGGGCTTGTCCGCATGCGGGTAGCGGTAGCTGAGCTGGCGCAGCTCGAGCATCAGGCGACGGCGGCCTTCAGGTCGCGAAAGAAGGTTTCCTCTTGCTGCGCCTGCTCGCGCAGCTTGGCGGCCAGCGCGGCCGGGTCGACAGCCTCGCGCCCTTTCACCATGCGCGCCGCCTTGAGCGCGAAGGCGCGCCAGCCGTCGCCAATGGCGATCAGCCGCTCGGACATCTGCTGCAGCTGCGGCTTGTCGAGCAGTTGCGCCGCTTCCTGCAGGAAGCCTGCGTAGATGAAACGGAAGCCCGCCCCGCCCGTGCCGATTTCCTCCTGCATGCGCACCAGGTGGCCGATGAAGTCGACGCTGCGCGGATCGGCTGGCGACAGCTTCTGCATGCGCTTTGCCAGCGTGCGCATGCCGCGCACGCCGACGATGGGAATGGGCGCGAGCATGGTGCGCACCGTCTTGCGGATGGCCTTGACCACCGAGGCCGCGTCGACGGCCTTGCGGTCGATGGCCTGCGGGTAGTACATGAGCCCCTTCGGCGCCAGCACGCCCTTGGCGAAGCGGGCACGCGCCAGGTCGCCGCTCGGGCAGCGCACGGGCTCCTCGAACACCGGGTCGCTGATGAGGTAGTCGTCGCCGTCCTTGCCGTACACCAGCAGGTTGTGCGCGTTGAAGTGGAAGCGCATGTTCGGCGGGAAGTACGGCAGCCAGTACACCGAGGTCTGCAGTCCCACCAGCTTGCCGTCGGCCAGCAGCGCGTCGAGCCGCTCCTGCCCGGCCTCGACGCTGCTGAAGGTCTCGAAGCGGAAGCGCGCGGCCATCGGCGCCAGCAGGCCCTTGATGATGGCCTTGGGCGGCATGCGGTATGAAATGAGCGGCAGGCCCGACAGCTTGATGAAGGGCAGGTACGCGAACGACAGCGCGGACGACAGTCCCAGCGCCATGCTCTCGCTCATCGGCGCGCCGTGGTGGCGCATGAGGCTGGAGATGACGCCGCTTTCGCAATGCGCCGCCTGTTGGTGCTTGAAGTTCACGGCAGCCCCTGCAAGGTGGAAACGGGCAGGCCCAGCGCTTCGCCGTAGCGAGCCAGCTGGGCCGGCGACAGCGCGGCGAAATGGCGCGGCTGCAGATGGCGCCGAACGCGCCACTGCCAGAAGCCGCTGGTCTGCGAGAGCAGCGCCACATCCATGCGGCGCTCGTACATCCAGTATTCGAGCGGCGAGGCTTGCCCTGTCTTCACGCGCTCCTTTGCGGCGCGCGCCTGCTCGACCAGCACGTCGACCGCATGGCTGGTGACGATCTCCTCCGCCTCCCAGCCGCGCGAGGTGGTGGTGACGACACGGCCCTGCGCGTCGCGGGCGTACATCAGCTTGGAATGACCGTCGAGGGTCGCGTTGCCCTCCTGCGGCACGGCATCGAGGTCCATGGCTACACAGCCTCCATGTAGATGAAGCCGCTGGAGAAGCGACCGCTCTCCGGCACGAACATCAGCAGCTTCTGGCCGGGCCTGATGCGGCCCGAGCGGAACAGTTCGTCGAGCATGATGTACGGCGAAGCCGAGCCCGTGTTGCCCTTGGTCGCAAGGTTGCTGAACCAGCGCTCGCGCGGAATCGGAAAGCCCAGCTCCTCGAGGCTGCGGCTCACCGGCTCCACGAAATATTGCGATGACAGGTGCGGTAGGAACCAGTCGACGTCCGACGGCTTGAGGCCTCTGCGTTCGATGACCTGCGCCAGCGGCTCGGTCAACGTCGCGCGCACGATGTTCTCGTTGAGCAGGCGCACGTCCTGCTTCACTGCGAAGGTCGACTCGCGCTGCCACTCCTCGGGCGACTTGCGCCCCCAGCCGTCGAGGCCGCCTTCGGCATTCTTCTCGGCACCGGCGTACATGCACGCGGGCAGTTCGTGTGCCGCCGACGACAGGTCGATCCAGTCGATGCGCAACGACAGCGGACCGCGCGGCTCGCGCTCCAGCAGCACAGCGCCCGCACCGTCGGACAGCATCCAGCGCAGAAAGTCCTTCTCGAAGGCCAGCTCGGGCCGCGACTCCAGCGCCTCGAGCTTGTGCTCGAGTTCGGCCTCGAAGCGCGAACCGCGCATCACGGCCGAGGCCAGCTCGGAGCCGGTGGCCACCGCACGCCGCGCATCGCCTGCGCGCACCGAAAGCCATGCATGCTTCAGCGCGGTGGCGCCGGCCAGGCAGATGCCCGCGCAGGCCACCACTTCGAGCCGCGGCCAGCCGAGCTCGCCGTGCACCATCACCGCGTGATTGGGCATGAGCTGGTCGGGCAGCGAGGTGCCGGTGACGAGGCAGTCGACCTGCCCCACGTCGCCCAGCGCGCGGATCGCATTGGCCGTGAGCTGCGCGTTGCTCATCGCCAGTTCGCCAGTGGCGCGGTCGATGGCGTAGTGGCGCGACTGGATGCCGTTGCTGCGAAGGATCAGCCGCCGCGCGCGGGACGCCTTGCCGCCGATGCGACCGAGGACGTCTTCGATGTCTTCATTGCTGACCGGGGAAAAGGGCAGAAAGGCGGCGGTGCGGGTCAGGAAGACATCAGTCGTCATAGAGAGGGGTGCGGTCCGTGGCAGAGCCCGACGGGCACTCGAATTTGGCCGTCATTCTAGTCAGCCACCCCCTGAACAGAGGGCGCAGGAGCGCCTGCAGGCTCAGGCTCACGGGCACCACCGTAATGATCAGTACCAGCAGAAACAGCACGTACAACAGCAGCAGCGGCTTGCGCTGCCACGCGCCAGGCCCGCCGGCGGCCATGATGAGCTTGCCCCAGAGGTAGAAACTGCGGGTGCCGGCCTTCTCGCTGATGAGCAGCCTGGCATTGGCCTGCACCGCCCCGAGGCCGGCCAGCAGCGGCTGCGTGCCGCGCTCCAGGTCGTTGTGCAGCGCGTCACGCAGGGCCCGCCCGAAACGGGACGTACCCGCGATCTGGTCGGTACTGAGCCCGGCGTCGGGCATGCCCCAGAAGCCGCGCTTGCGGCCCCAGATCAGCCACGCCGGCGTCGTGAAGAAGGTGGCGAGCGTGGGGCCGGGGTCGGTCAGCACCACGTTGTCGATCAGCCGCGCGCCCACGTCGTCGAGCATGCCCTTGAGCTTTTCCTGCGCCAGCAGCCACATGTTGCGGCAGGCGATGACCGTGACCACCGGCTTGCCCTTGAGCAGGCGCGCGGCCACCGGATGCTTCAGGAACGCGGCCACGGGCTGCGAGGGCGCGAGGAACCACACCTGGTACGGCAGCACGACGAGGTCGAAGTCTTCGTCGCCCGTGAGCGAGAGCGGCGCCAGCGGCTGCGGCTTCATGTGCGCCGATTCGGGGAAGGCGTCGAAGAAGCTCAGGAAGGGCCAGGGAAAGGGGTACGGCGCCTGCGGACGCAGGGTCTCCTCGTGCACCTGGATGCCCGGGTCCGCCTTCAGCGGCGCGACGATCCGGTCGGCAACCTCGTCGAGCTGGCCGGACTGCGAATAGCGCAGGACGAGGACGCGCTTGACGCTTCTTGGAGGGCTGGAAAGGCTGGAATTCACTGGCTGGGCTTTTCGGGGGCCGTCGAATGTACGCGAACCATCATGCAAACGCATCTGCCATTGGTCATGGCGTCGCGGCAATCAGACGGTCGACGCCAATTTGTGCCGCTGCGAAACGCTACATTCGATGACCCTCTCCAGCCATCATGTCCAGCCCACCCGCTTCCGTCGAACAACTGCTCGAACTTGCGATCCGTCTCGTCAATGCGGGGCAGGCGTCACGCGCGCGACAGCTCTGCGAACACGCGCGCACGCAGTACCCGCCTCATCCGGCGGTGCTCCAGCTGCTGGCACGCTTGCAGCTGGAGGCCGGCGCTCCGGCTGACGCCACCACCTCCATCGCCGAGAGCCTCTCGCTGCGCCCCGACCACGGTCCCTCGCTGCTGCTGGCGGGCGACGTGGCGCGGGCCCGTGGCGACATCGCGCAGGCCCTGAGCTATCTCGAACGCGCCGTGGCCCTGCTGCCCGGGCGCGAGCAGCCGCTGCACTCGCTGGGCCTCGCGTTGAAGGCGGCCGGTCGCCAGGCCGAGGCGGCGCAGGCGCTGCGGCAGGCCGCTGCGCTCGCACCGGCGCACGGTGGCATCTGGTTCGAGCTCGCACTGGTGCTGCAGGACCTGCGGGATTTCGAGGGCGCCGCCGATGCGCTGCGACAGGTGCTGCGCGTCTCGCCGCCACGGGCCGAGGTCGAGGTCAACCTCGGCATCGTGCTGCAGGAGGCTGGCCGCATGGACGAGGCGATGCAGGCCTATGGCCGCGCCTACCGGCTGAACGGAGACACCTTCGGGCGCATCGCGCACGCGCTGGCCACCGCCCCCACCGGCCGCCTCTGGCTCGACCTCGAAGACCTGCGCGCGGCACTGCTGCTTGCCGCGCCCGCCTGACGCTCAGCCCGGGCCGCGCTTGCTGCGGAACGCCTTGCGATAGACGCCGGGCCCGGCCATGATCTTTTCGGCGAGCTGCTCGTAGCGCGTCACCTGAGCCGCCGACATGGGCTCGCACGACAGCTCCAGCGGCCCGCGCGGCACCGGATAGCACTGCGCCACCGGCGTGCCGCGCGGCAGCACACCCTTGAAACCAGGGTCGATCCAGAGCGCAGGAAAGTTGATGCCTACCTCGTTGAAGCGGTCGGCGTCGACCAGCCCCGTGACGAGCCGGAACGGCAGGTCGTCGCGATTCACGGGATGCACCGCCATCAGCGACCACCCCTCGTCGATCTCGACGGTCCAGAAACTGTTGAACTTGATGGCCGATTGCGAGCCGTGCGCAAGCGGCGAGCCCGCAATCTGCTCGGGCACATGAAAACTCAGCGGCGCGCGCGGATGCCCCGGCACCGACAGCGCCGGCAGGGGCCAGTCCCAGCTGAAGCGCCCTTCTTCCACGCGCACGTCGCAGGGCAGCAGCACCATGAAGCCGTGCGTCATCGCATCGACGAACGGCGGGCACTGCTTGACGGTGCGGATGCTGCGCTGGTGCACTGCCGACGGCGCCCGGGGGGCCATCTGCCGCAGCCAGTCGGGCAGCGCGGCCTTCGCCGGCACCGGGCGCGGCAGCAGGTCGAAAAGAGCGGGGTCGCAGTGGAATCGAATCTTCATGGCCCGCCCATTGTCCTTGCACCCTCCCCTCGCGGGGAGGGTGCCGGGCCTTACCTCACGCGGCCTTCCTTCCAGGCGGTGAGCAGCTTGTCGTAGGCCACGGTCTCGCCCTTGGGCTTCTCGTTGGCCAGCTTCTTCCACGGCGCTTGTTCACTGCTGAGCCACTTGTTCGGATCGCCCTTGGCGTTGAGCTTGGGCGCGCAGTTGGCCATGCCCGCGCGCTGCAGGCGGCCCATCACGTCGTCCATCTCGTTGGCCAGGTTGTCCATGGCGGCCTGCGGCGTCTTCTCGCCGGTCACGGCCACGGCCACGTTCTTCCACCAGAGCTGCGCGAGCTTGGGGTAGTCGGGCACGTTGTTGCCGGTAGGCGTCCAGGCCACGCGGGCCGGGCTGCGGTAGAACTCGATCAGGCCGCCGTACTTGGCCGCGTTCTTCGTGAAGTAGTCGGAGCGGATGTCGCTGTCACGGATGAAAGTGAGGCCGACGATCGACTTCTTCAGCGAAGTGGTCTTCGAGGTCACGAACTGCGCGTAGAGCCAGGCCGCAGCCGCACGGTCGGGGTCGTTCGACTTCAGGAAGGTCCAGGAGCCCACGTCCTGGTAGCCGTTCTGCATGCCGTCCTTCCAGTACGGGCCGTGCGGGCCGGGCGCCATGCGCCACTTCGGCGTGCCGTCGGCATTCACCACCGGCAGGCCCTGCTTGATCATGTCGGCCGTGAAGGCCGTGTACCAGAACACCTGCTGCGCGATCTGCCCCTGCGCCGGCACCGGGCCCGATTCGCCGAAGGTCATGCCCATGGCTTCCTTGGGCGCGTACTTCTTCATCCAGTCGATGTACTTGGTCAGCGCATAGACGGCCGCGGGCGAATTGGTCGCACCGCCGCGCGACACGGCCGCGCCCACCGGCGTGCACTTGTCGTCGGCCACGCGGATGCCCCATTCGTCGATCGGCAGGCCGTTCGGGATGCCCTTGTCGGCGGAGCCTGCCATCGACAGCCAGGCGTCGGTGAAGCGCCAGCCCAGCGACGGGTCCTTCTTGCCGTAGTCCATGTGGCCGTAGATCGGCTTGCCGTCGATGGTCTTCACGTCTTCGCTGAAGAAGGCGGCGATGTCTTCATAGGCCGACCAGTTGATCGGCACGCCCAGCTCGTAGCCGTACTTGGCCTTGAACTTGTCCTGCAGGTCCTTGCGCGCGAACAGGTCGGCGCGGAACCAGTACAGGTTGGCGAACTGCTGGTCGGGCAGCTGGTACATCTTCTTGTCGGGCGCCGTCGTGAAGCTGGTGCCGATGAAGTCCTTCAGGTCGAGGCCGGGGTTGGTGTAGTCCTTCCACGCACCCGTCATCTGGTCGGTCAGCGCGAGCGCGGTGCCGTAGCGGTAGTGGGTGCCGATGTGGTCGGAGTCGTTGATCCAGCCGTCGTAGATCGACTTGCCCGACTGCATCGAGGTCTGCAGCTTCTCGACAACGTCACCCTCCTGGATGATGTCGTGCTTGACCTTGATGCCCGTGATTTCCTCGAAGGCCTTGGCCAGCGTCTTCGATTCGTATTCGTGCACGGTCAGCGTCTCGGAAACGACCGAGATTTCCTTCACGCCCTTGCCCTGCAGCTTCTTGGCCGCGTCGATGAACCACTTCATCTCCTCCATCTGCTTGTCTTTCGACAAGGTCGACGGCTGGAATTCGGTGTCAATCCATTTCTTGGCTTCGGCCTCGCCAGCCCAGGCGCCGTGCGTGGCGAACATCGCCGCCGCCATTGCCAGTG
This sequence comes from Variovorax sp. 679, assembly GCF_003952185.1. Taxonomy (GTDB): domain Bacteria; phylum Pseudomonadota; class Gammaproteobacteria; order Burkholderiales; family Burkholderiaceae_C; genus Variovorax. The sequence goes on from NZ_RXFS01000012.1 coordinate 81,065, forward strand.
CCGTGTAGCGCATCTTCATGACTGTGTCTCCTCGGTTGGTGCTTCCCCGGTGTTGTCTGATCGCGGCTCCGGGGAAGCAGAGAGCCGGACGCCTGCAAAGAACGGTGCTTTCAGCCTTTGCGCATGATCAGCGCGAGAACGGCCATCGAAATGACGAAGCTGATCCAGACCGACGGCTCGGCCTCCAGGCTCATCCATTCCTGGAACTTGCCTGCCAGGCCGACGAAGGCCAGGTTGATGTAGGCAGCCGAGAGCAGCCCGATGAAGAGCCTGTCGCCGCGCGTGGTCTCGATCGGCAGCCAGCCGCGCCGCAGCGTGGTGGGCGACTTGAATTCCCATACGGTCATGACCACCAGCATCAGTGCGATGCAGGTGAAAAACACGGCCACAGGGGTGGTCCATACCATCCAGTTGAACATGCGGCGCTCCTTAGACGCGGCCCATCGCGAAACCCTTCGCGATGTAGTGGCGGACGAACCAGATGACGATGGCGCCGGGCACGATGGTGAGCACACCGGCCGCGGCCAGCGTCGCCCAGTCCATGCCCGAGGCGCTCACCGTGCGCGTCATGGTCGCGACGATGGGCTTGGCATTCACGCTCGTGAGCGTGCGCGCCAACAGCAGTTCGACCCAGCTGAACATGAAGCAGAAGAACGCCGCCACGCCCACGCCCGCCTTGATGAGCGGCAGGAAGATCGTCACGAAGAAACGCGGGAACGAGTAGCCGTCGATGTACGCCGTCTCGTCGATCTCGCGCGGAATACCGCTCATGAAGCCCTCCAGGATCCACACCGCCAGCGGCACGTTGAACAGCAGGTGCGCCAGCGCCACGCCCAGGTGCGTGTCCATCAGGCCGACCGTGGTGTAGAGCTGGAAGAACGGCAGCAGGAACACCGCGGGCGGCGTCATGCGGTTGGTCAGCAGCCAGAAGAACACGTGCTTGTCGCCGAGGAACGAATAGCGCGAGAACGCATAGGCCGCCGGCAGCGCCACGGTGAGCGAAATGACCGTGTTGATCGCCACGTAGATCAGGCTGTTGATGTAGCCCGAGTACCACGACTCGTCGGTGAAGATGCGCGCGTAGTTCGCCCAGGTGAGCTGTTGCGGGAAGAACGAGAAGCTAGACAGGATCTCCTCGTTCGTCTTGAAGCTCATGTTGATCATCCAGTAGATGGGCAACAGTGCGAACAGGATGTACAGCACTAGGAAGATGCTGCGCTTGTGGAATCTCTTTTCGTTCATTGCTCGACCTCGACCTGTTGCGTACCCACCCGCTGCATCCAGTTGTAGAGCACGAAGCAGAACAGCAGGATGATGAGGAAGTAGATCAGCGAGAACGCCGCTGCCGGCCCGAGGTCGAACTGTCCCACGGCCTTCTGCGTGAGGTACTGGCTCAGGAAGGTGGTGGCGTTGCCGGGCCCGCCGCCCGTCAGCACGAAGGGCTCGGTGTAGATCATGAAGCTGTCCATGAAGCGCAGCAGCACCGCGATCATGAGCACGCCGCGCATCTTGGGCAGCTGGATGTAGCGGAATACTGCGAACTTGCTGGCGCCGTCGATGCGTGCGGCCTGGTAGTAGGCATCGGGAATGGAGCGCAGCCCCGCGAAGCACAGCAGCGCCACCAGCGGCGTCCAGTGCCACACGTCCATCACCAGCACTGTGAGCCACGCGTCGGTGGCGCTGCCGGTGTAGTTGTATTCGATGCCCATCGAAGCCAGCGCGTGCCCGAACAGGCCGATGTCGGTGCGCCCGTAGATCTGCCAGATGGTGCCGACCACGTTCCATGGAATGAGCAGCGACAGCGCCACCACCACCAGCACGGCCGACGACTTCCAGCCCTTGGCCGGCATCGACAGCGCGAGCGCGATGCCCAGCGGAATCTCGACCAGCAGCACCGACAGCGAGAAGCCGAGCTGCCGGCCGAGCGCCTCGAGCAGCTCGTCGTCGCGCATCACCGCGGCGAACCATTCGGTGCCGACGAACACGCGGCGCTCGGGCGAGATGATGTCCTGCACCGAGTAGTTGACCACCGTCATGAGCGGCACGATGGCCGAGAAGGCCACGCAGACCAGCACCGGCAGCACGAGCCACCAGGCCTTCTGATTGATTGGCTTGTTGGTTGCGTTCATGCCACCAGTTCCTCATCCTTGTAATAGCAGGTGTGCGTGTCGAGCACCCGCACCCACACCGTGTCTCCCACCGCCGGCGAGCGGTCGTCCGAATGCAGGCGCACCTTCAGCAGGCTGCCTCCGGCTTCCACGCTCAGCATCACGTGCGTACCCACGTCCTGCACCTGCTTCACCACGGCCGGCACGGCACCTGCCGCGCCCGCGTTCGACAGACGCAGGTATTCGGGACGGATGCCGATCTTCAGCGGCCCCTGCGGCAGCTCGCGCGTGGGCACCAGCGGCGTGCCCGCCACTTCGATGGTGCCGTTGGCGCTCTGCGCCGAAAGGAAGTTCATGCCCGGCGAACCGATGAAGTGGCCGACGAAGGTGTGGGCCGGCCGCTCGAACAACGCGTCGGCACTGCCTACCTGCACGGCCTTGCCGCGCGTCATCACCACCACCTCCTCGGCGAAGGTGAGCGCCTCGACCTGGTCGTGCGTCACGTAGATCAGCGTGAGCTTCAGCTCGCGATGGATCTGCTTGAGCTTGCGGCGCAGCTGCCACTTCAGGTGCGGGTCGATCACGGTGAGCGGCTCGTCGAACAACACCGCCGACACGTCGCTGCGCACCAGCCCGCGACCGAGCGAGATCTTCTGCTTGGCATCGGCCGCGAGGCCGGCGGCGCGCTGGTTGAGCTGCCCGCTCATGTCGAGCATTTCGGCGATCTCGCCGACGCGCTTCTTGATCTGGTCGGCCGGCACCTTGCGGTTGCGCAAGGGGAACGCGAGGTTCTCGGCCACGGTCATGGTGTCGTAGATCACCGGGAACTGGAACACCTGCGCGATGTTGCGCTCCTGCGGCGTGGCGCGTGTCATGTCGCGGCCGTCGAAGGTCACCGTGCCCTGCGAGGGCACGAGCAGGCCGGAGATGATGTTCAGCATGGTCGTCTTGCCGCAACCCGAGGGGCCGAGCAAGGCATAGGCGCCGCCGTCGCGGAAGCTCATCTTCAGCGGGAGCAGCGCGTAGTCGCTGTCCTGCGTGGGGTTGGGGCGATAGGCGTGGGCCAGGTCGAGATCGATGCGTGCCATGACTAGTCTCCTTTGCGCCATGCAGGCGCCAGCGCCAGCTTCTCACTGGCATCGAACACATAGGCTTGCGACGCGCTGAAGTACAGCGTGAGCGAAGCGCCCAGCTCGAAACGGTGCACGCCGGTGAGCTGCGCCACCAGTTCGCCAACCGCCGTCTCGACGTGCACGAAGGTGTCGGAGCCCGAGATCTCGGCCAGCTCCACCTTGCCCGGCAGGGCGATGTCGCCCTGCCCCGCGTCGACGTTCAATGCGCTCGCGCGCAGGCCCACGGTGACGGGGCCCGACACGCTTTCGGGCAATGCCAGCGCCAATGCCGGGCCACCCGCGAGCTGCACGCGGCCTGCGGTGGCCGTGCCCGGCAGCAGGTTCATGGGCGGATCGCTGAAGGCGCGCGCCACGCGCAGCGACTGCGGCGCATGGAACACCTCGGCCGTGGGCCCGTACTGCAGCAGTTCGCCGGCATCCATCACCGCGGTGTAGCCACCGAGCAGCAGCGCTTCGCCCGGCTCGGTGGTCGCATAGATCACGGTCGAATCACCGGTGGCGAAGAGCTGCGTGAGCTCCTCGCGCAGGCCTTCGCGCAGCTTGTAGTCGAGGTTGACCAGCGGCTCGTCGAGCAGCATCAGCGGCGCATTCTTGGCGAGCGCGCGCGCCAGCGCGACGCGCTGCTGCTGGCCGCCCGACAGTTCCTGCGGATAGCGGTCGAGGAACATGCCGATGTGCAGCTTGTCGGCCAGCGCCTTCACCCGCGCGTCGATGTTCGATTCGCCGCGCAGCTTGAGCGGCGAGGCGATGTTGTCCGCCACCTTGAGCGAGGGGTAGTTGATGAACTGCTGGTAGACCATCGCGACGTTGCGTTCGCGCACCGGCATGCCGGTCACGTCCTTGCCGTCGACCAGCACCTTGCCGGTGGTGGGCGTGTCGAGCCCGGCCATCAGCCGCATGAGGCTGGTCTTGCCGGCCTGCGTGGCGCCCAGCAGCACGGTGACCGCGCCGCTCCTGGGCGCGATGCTCTGCTCGTAGAGCCATGTCTGCGCTCCCACCTTCTTGGTGACGCGCTCGAGTGTCAATTGCATTGGCGCTCTTCCCTTGTGTCCGGTCTAGTTGTGGTTGGCGCGTTGCTGCTGCGGTTGCCGCGGCTGATTCAGCTGCAGCCAGCGCGCGACCTGCTCGCGCTCCTCGGCCGTGTAGTGCAGGCCCAGCTTGGAACGCCGCCAGAGCACGTCTTCGGCGCTCACGGCCCATTCGTTGTCCTGCAGGAAGCGCAGCTCGCGTTCGAACAGACCCGGTGCCACCTCGGCGCCCAGGTCGGCGAAGGACTTCGCGTCACCCAGCAGTTGGTCGATGCGCGCGCCGTAGGCCCGCGCAAGACGACGCGCCAGCTGGCCGTAGAGCCACGGGTACTTCGCCTGCACGGCCGACACAAAGCGCTCGAAATCGTCGTCGGGCCGCTTCGCTGCGCCGATCCAGGCCGACAGGTCACCGCCCGCGAGGAAGGCGCCATCGGTCCATGCCGGACGTTGCGCGCCCGACTGGCCCAGCATCCGTCCGACCTCGTCGGCGGCGTCCTCGGCCAGCTTGCGGAAGGTGGTGATCTTGCCGCCCCACACCGACAGCAGCGGCGCCGCGGTGGTGTTCGACTCGAGCATGTAGTCGCGCGTGACGGCCGAAGGGTCGCCCGAGTCGTCGTCCAGCAGCGGGCGCACGCCCGAGTAGGTCCACACCACGTCGGAAGGCGCGATGGGCTTCTCGAAGTAGCGGCTGGCCTGGGTGCAGAGATAGTCGATCTCTTCTTGCGCGATGCGCGCGGCGCCGGGATCGTCGCCGGTGAGCTCGATGTCGGTGGTGCCGATCAGCGTGAACTCGTCCTGGTAGGGAATCGCGAAGATGATCCGCTTGTCGGGGTTCTGGAAGATATAGGCGTGGTCGTGCTCGAACAGCCGCGGCACCACGATGTGGCTGCCCTTCACGAGGCGCAGGCTCTTGGTGGCAAGGGCCTCGCCCTTGGCCGATTGCGCCACGCCGCGCAGGAAGGACTCGGCCCACGGCCCCGCGGCGTTGACCACCGCGCGGGCGCGCAGCGTGCGCTTGTTGCCATCGGCGCCCAGCAGCGTGGCGGTCCAGCCGTCGGCATCGCGCTGGGCATGCACGCAGCGCGTGCGGGTCAGCACTTCGGCGCCGCGTGCCTGCGCGTCGAGCGCGTTCAGAACCACCAGGCGCGCGTCGTCGACCCAGCCGTCGGAATAGATGAAGCCGCGCTTGTACTGATCCTTCAGCGGCTTGCCCGCGGCGTGGCGGCGCAGGTCGACGCTGCGCGAACCCGGCAGCACCTCGCGGCGGGCCAGGTGGTCGTACATGAACAGGCCGATGCGGATCATCCAGGCCGGACGCATCGAGGGGTCGTGCGGCATCACGAAGCGCAGCGGCCACATGATGTGCGGCGCGCTCTTGAGCAGCACCTCGCGCTCCTGCAGCGCCTTGCGCACCAGCGAGAACTCGTAGTACTCGAGGTAGCGCAGACCGCCGTGGATCAGCTTGGTGGAGGAAGACGAGGTGTGCGAGGCGAGATCGTCCTTTTCGCACAGCACCACGCGCCAGCCGCGGCCCGCAAGGTCGCGTGCGATGCCGCAGCCGTTGATGCCGCCACCGACGATCAGCACGTCGCAATCGGTGGCTGGCGCGGGCGAACCGGAGGAAAAATCGCTCACAGCAAATGGGTCCGTTGATGTGTGACTTCGGTCACTGACGGCGGCCATTGTATTTTCGTGTTTTTTCATTTGGGTTCCTTTTGGCGCGATTTTCCTACGAGTTTTCCCTTAGTTGGCTTCGTTTTTTTTCGCTTTAAAGTGACGCGCCCTGTACCCTCGAACGCAGTCTTCCCGCCTTCCACGACGCCCCTGTGAACTCCAACCCGCGCCAGATCAACCTCCTGGACACCGTGCGCGCGCGCGGTTCCGTCACCGTCGAGCAACTGGCCGACATGCTCGGCGTCACCCTGCAGACCGTGCGGCGTGACGTGCAGCGGCTGGCCGACGAGGGCCTGCTCACGCGCTTCCACGGCGGCGTGCGCGTGCCCAGCTCGACCACCGAGAACATCGGCTACCAGCAGCGCGAGACCCTGAACGCAGAGGGCAAGGCCCGCATCGCCCGCCGCGTGGCGGAGCTGGTGCCCAATGACTGCTCGCTGATCCTGAACATCGGCACCACCACCGAGGCCATCGCCAAGGCGCTGCTGCGCCACACGGGCCTGCGCGTGATCACCAACAACCTGAACGTGGCCACCATCCTGAGCGGCAACACCTCGTGCGAGGTGATCGTGGCGGGCGGCTCGGTGCGCCCGCGCGACCGCGCCATCGTGGGCGAGGCCACCATCGACTTCATCCGCCAGTTCAAGGTCGACATCGCGCTGATCGGCGTGTCGAGCATCGAGGCCGACGGCTCGCTGCGCGACTTCGACCTGCGCGAGGTGAAGGTGGCGCAGACCATCATCGCGCAGGCGCGCGAGGTGTGGCTCGCGGCCGACGCCAGCAAGTTCAACCGGCCCGCGATGATCCAGCTGGGCACGCTCTCGCAGATCGACCGGCTCTTCACCGACGCGGAGCCGCCGGCGCCATTCGCCGACCTGCTGCACACCGCCCAGGTGCGCCTGGAGATCGCGCGCGAGAACTGACAAGAAGGAACACGAACGAATGACCACCTACCTGCTCGCCCTGGACCAGGGCACTTCCAGCTCGCGCAGCATCGTGTTCGACCGCGAAGGCCACATCGTCGCCATCGCGCAGAAGGAGCTCACGCAGATCTATCCGCAGCCGGGCTGGGTCGAGCACGACCCGATGGAAATCTGGCGCAGCCAGCTCGCCACCGCGCGTGAGGTGCTCGCGAAGGCGAAGCTCCAGCCTGCCGACATCCACGCCATCGGCATCACCAACCAGCGCGAGACCACCGTGCTGTGGAACCGCAAGACGGGCCAGCCGGTGCACCACGCCATCGTCTGGCAGGACCGTCGCGCCGAGCCGCTGTGCGCGCAGCTGCGCGACGAAGGCATGACCGACACCATCCGCGAGAAGACCGGCCTCGTGATCGACGCCTACTTCTCCGGCACCAAGCTGCGCTGGCTGCTCGACAACGTGCCCGGCGCGCGCGAACAGGCCGAGCGCGGCGAACTCGCCTTCGGCACCGTCGACAGCTGGCTCATGTGGCAGCTCACCGGCGGCAAGGTACACGTGACCGACGTGAGCAACGCCTCGCGCACCATGCTCTTCAACGTGCATCGCAACGAGTGGGACGCCGACCTGCTGAAGGCCCTCGACATTCCCGCAGCACTGATGCCGAAGGTACAGCCCTCGAGCTCGCACTTCGCCGACACCGACGCGGCCCTGCTGGGCCACGCGCTGCCCATCGGCGGCGTGGCCGGCGACCAGCAGAGCGCCCTCTTCGGCCAGGCCTGCTTCGAGGCCGGCATGGCCAAGAACACCTACGGCACCGGCTGCTTCCTGCTGATGCACACCGGCGGCGAGTTCCAGCCCTCGCACAACGGCCTGCTCGTGACCAGCGCCGCGCAGACCGACGCGAAGCCGCAGTACGCGATGGAGGGCAGCGTGTTCGTGGGCGGCGCGGTGGTGCAATGGCTGCGCGACGGGCTCAAGGCCATCAAGGGCAGCGCCGAAGTGCAGTCGCTCGCCGAGAGCGTGCCCGACGCGGGCGGTGTGATGATGGTGCCGGCCTTCACCGGCCTCGGCGCGCCCTACTGGGACGCCGACGCGCGCGGCACGATCACCGGCCTCACGCGCGGGACCACGGTGGCGCACATCGCGCGCGCCGCGCTCGAAAGCATCGCCTATCAGAGCGCCGCGCTGCTGCAGGCCATGAGCCGTGACGCGGTGGCGGCCGGCGGCAAGCCCGTGGCGGAACTGCGCGTGGACGGCGGTGCGAGCGTGAACGACCTGCTGATGCAGTTCCAGGCCGACCTGCTGGGCATTCCGGTGGTGCGGCCCGAAGTGATCGAGACCACCGCGCTGGGCGCCGCGTATCTCGCGGGCCTTTCCACCGGCGTCTACACCGACGCACGCCAGCTGTCGAAGCTGTGGAAGATCGAGCGGCGCTTCATGCCGACGATGGGCCGCGCGCAGGCCGAGGAATCGATGGCGCGCTGGGAGCGCGCCGTGCGGCAGGCCACGGCGACCTGATCCGGTCCTACCAGCCCCAGACGAGGCTGCGCTGCACCCACCCGGTGGCGCCGCCTTCGTGCTGCACCTTGAGCCAGTTGCCGCGCCGCTCGATCGTGCACAGCACGTCGCCATAGCCGGCCTTCTTCACGACCGGACTGCGCGCACCGGGTGCACGGCGCAGGTTGGCCGACTGGGCCTTCACCACGTGGTGCGGCGTCTTGTTCGTCATCGGACGGAAGACCCAGGCCTTGTCGCCCTCGAAGTCGCTGACCCTGAGCCAGTCGCCCTTCCTGCCGATCACGCGGAACGGATAGCCCTTGGTGACCGTCCAGTGCGTCTCATAGCGCTGGCCGGGGCCTGTGCGCATGTTCAGCGTCTTGACGGCGACGCTGACCATCTGCGTCTGTGCGGCGGTGGCGGACGGCAGCGCCATCCATGAAAGAGCGAAAGCGAGCAGGAGCGCGGGCAGCCGGCTGAATCTGAGCATGGAGCGGGGATTCCTTTCTGGGGAGTTGCGGAAAGCCCGTCTGGGAAGCTGCCGCCAGATAAGTTCCGCCGGGATATCCCTGAGTGCACCGGCTCGCCAAAGGGCCTCTGCGACATCGGGGCACTGGAGCCGCCGCGCGAGCCCCGGGGCAGAATCCGCCCGCCCCCGACTCGCCGCGCCACCCGCTTGACCACCCTGCCCCAAGACGCATCCCCGTCGTCGTCGCGCAACGCGCTGCTCGCCTGCGGCGTGGTGGGCGCGACATTGCTGGCGCTTATCGCACTGGGCCATGACGGCCGCCGTACCGCGCAGCTCGCGGTGCTCGCCATGCCGATGGTGCTGTGGCTCGCGTGGCCGCTGCGCAGTGCGCGCATGCGGCGCGTTCGCACGATGCTGGTCTGGCTCTGGGCCATGGGCTTCGCGCTCGACGGCGCAGTGCGCGCCTATCTGCTCGATACCTACCAGGCAGCGCCCGACGGCGCGATGGTGCTGGGCGCCGCGGCCAACACCAATGCGCGCGAGGGCTCCGAGTATCTGTGGATGCACTGGCGCTCGGCGGCAGTGTGGGGAGCGGTGCTGGTCGTGGCGGGCGTGCTCGTGGGCGTGTTCGCGCGGCGCGGTGCCGTGGCGGGCGCCGCCTCCGCCCGGCCGTCGCGATGGGTGGTGGCGCTGGTCGCGCTGCTGCTCCTTGTCTCCTGCGTGGCCTATGCGAGCAAGCCCTGGCGCAGGCTGCATCCCGCGATCTTCTGGACGCAGTGGATCGACTCCCTCCACACGCTGCGCTCCGCGTGGGCCGACCAGCAGAAGCAGCGCGATCGACTGATGGCGCAGGCCAAGGGCATCGCGCCGGTGATTGCGCAAGAAGGCCCATCCACTGTGGTGCTCGTCATCACCGACAGCATCAACCGCGACAACATGGCGCTCTATGGCTACGGTCGCCCGACCACGCCGCGCCTGCTGGCGCACAAGGCGCAGACCGGCGACCAGATGGCGGTGCTGAAGAACGCGTGGTCGGTGGACGCCAGCACCCTCCCTGCGCTGCGCAACATGTTCCACTTCGGCCTGCCCGAGGCCGAGAACCCGCCGCACGTGCTGGCACTCGCGCGCGCTGCCGGCTACAAGGTCTGGTGGATCAGCAACCACGACGACCTCGCCATCGAGCAGCAGCACGCGCGGCTGGCCGACGTGGTCGACATGGTCAACCGCACGCCGGGCCGCGCCAGTGCATCACTGGACGGCGAGATCCTCGACTGCATGCAGGAAGCATTGGCAGACACCAGCACCGACCGCAAGCTCATCGTCGTCCACCTGATGGGCGCGCACCCGCACTACAGCCTGCGCTTTCCCGAGAACGCAAATCCCTTCGACGACAACGTGGATGCGGTGGAGAACGGCCTGGTGAAGGACGGCCGTTCAGCCTGGGTGCGCCGCTACCGGCAGGAGTACGACGCGGCGCTGCTGTATCACGACTTCGTGGTGTCGGAGTTGCTGCAGCAGACGCGTGCGCCGGGCAAGCCGGGCGAGTACCGGGCGTGGATGTATTTGTCGGACCACGGGCAGGAGGTGGGGCATGTGAGCGACCGCGCGGGGCATAGCCCGTCGACTGCTTCGGGCTACCGTATTCCGGCCGTGGTGTGGCGCAACCGGCAGCCGCTGCCGCAGGCGGCCACGCAGCAACCTTTCCGAGCGGACTGGACGGGCTGGACTTTGATGGATCTGCTCAACATTCGGTGGAACGGACAGCAGCCCGAGAGGGATGTGCTGGCGGAGTCCTATCGGTGGCAGGCGCCGGAGATTCCGGTGAAGGTCGAGTCGTTCTCGCGGTAGCTCGCAAGCCGCACGATCGCCTGCCGCGTCAGAAGCTCGCGTTGAGATTGAAGCCCAGCGTGACCTTCGCAGTGCGGTAACCCTCCGGCTTGCTGATCGGCGCGCCGACGAAGAAGTCGTAGCTCAGCTTGGTCCACTGGCCGCGCACGCCGACGACGGCGCCGGCGAGACTTCGACCGAGCAGATCGACCGTCGAGCGGCCACCCACATGCCCATAGTCGGCACCGACGTAAAGCTCCGCTCCGCTTTGGCCCACGGCCCAGCCGACGTCGTTGCGGATGAGCCAGCCGCGCTCGCCCATCAGGCTCGTCTCCCCATCGAAGCCTCGCACCGTGTAGCGCCCGCCGATGGCGAAGCGGTCTTGCGGCGTCAGTGGCGTGCGGTTCCATTGGGCGCGGATCAAGCCGGAATAGCGCAGCTTCTGCTCACCGACTTTGAATGGCGCGTTTAGGCTGATGTCGGCGGTGTAGAGCTTCAGGCGCGAAGTGCCCTCGCCGAACTCTTCTTCCGGCGCGGTGCGCGAACCGAAGCCGCCGGTGCCGCGCTTGTAGGCCAGCGTGCCTTCGAGCGTCGCCTCGCCGAGGTACTCCTTGTGATTGAGGCTGAGCTCCCAGCCACCGACCACGCGGTGCTGCACCTCGACCTCGGTGTCGTCCACGAAGTTGCGCGACTCGCGGCGCCAGCCCTTGATCGCCACGCTCGTCTTGCGGCTCTGGTCGCGGTAGACCAGGCGTGAGAGCTTGACCTCGGCGTTGTTGGTCTTGCCGGCGTAGACGTAGTCCTGGTTCAGGCCGGCCACGCTCTGGTGGTACTGGCTGTTGGAAGCGGTGAGGCCCAGCAGCCAGTAGCCGTAGGGCAGCGAGTAGTGAACGGTCTGGCCTTCGGTGCCCTTGGCTGGGTCACCGAAGACGTGGTTGTTGATGTTGTGGTTGGCGCTGACGTAGAACAGGTCATTCAGCCCGAAGGGGTTGTCCAGGGACAGGGTGGCGCCGGCCTGGTAGCGGCCGGTGGCTTCGGTGCCGCTGTCGTCCAGGCTCAGGGTGACGCGCCATTTCTTGGCTTGGACGTACTTGACGACGAGGTCGCTGTCGCCGGGCTTGGCGTTGGGGGCGGTCGAAGGTTCGATCTGGATGTCGGCTTCGGCGGTGGGGGCGCGCTTGAAGTTTTCCAGGCCTTGCTCGATGTCGCGCAGGTTCAGCAGATCACCTGGACGCGCGGGGATGGCCGTGGCCAGCAAGGCGGAACTGCCGAGCAGCGTAGATGAGGAATCAGCAGTCGTGCGAATGGCTGCAATGCGGCCGGGTACCAGCGAGAGCGTCAGCGTGCCGGTCGACAAGTCCTGCGGGGCGGCCAGCACGCGGGTGGTGACAAAGCCACGCGCAATGACGGCTTGCTGCGCACGCGCCAGCACCACATTGACGCCAGCGGTGCCAAGGCAGCGACCGAGAGGCGAATCGCTGCGCTCGGGGCCGGACAGATCGGCCACGGCCCATTGGAAAGACTCGGATTGCTCGCCGACCAGCAGTACGCGGTCGATGCGAAAGCATGGGGCCTCGGATTCGGGGATGCGCGCCACCGGTGCCGGCGGCGCGGCTTGCGGGCGCTGATCAACGGTGCGTTCGTTCTGCTCACGCAGAGCGCGTTCGCGCTCTTGCTGACGCTGCTGCTCAACGAAGGGCTGTGGCGTTGTTGGGGATTGCTGGGCCAGTGCTACCAGCGGGGAGACGACAAGGGCTGCGGCCACGGCCATGCGCGTGCGCTGATGCACGCCAACAGGACGAATCATGATCAGCGCTTGAACTCAACCGTACGGACAGCGGACGGCTTGCCAGAGAAGCCGCTTACGGTGCCATCAGCGCCAAAGAGGATGTCTACCGGCTCATCTTCCTGGGTCGTCCAGTACCGCCAAGTGTTGGCGTTCAGGTCCTTGGTGTCGTTGCGCGACGGATAGCTCAGCGACATCAGCACCTGAGGCCGGGTCATGCCGACCACGACCTTGGCAGAGTAGACAGCCTTCTGAACGTCGGAACTCCAGCTTGCAAGCGTCTGCTTGGGGTCTGTCGGAATAACGATCTGGCGCATCCAGCGCTGCATGTCTTCCTTGCTGCGGGCGGTGTCATCTCGCAGAGAGACGTAGTCGCCACCAATCGTGCCGTAAGCGTATTTATCGCGCTTCACGGTGTCGATCACCACAGGCTCGCCGGCCGGCACGATGGCACCGCCCAGCATGTTGGTGCTGGATACCCAGCCGTAATCGGGACGCAAGTTGCAGCAGGTGTAGCCGGTGATGGGCGGAGAAAGCTTGATTGCGCAGCCAGACAAGAACACACCGGCGACAACCGCCATGGTCACAGCAGGAGACAGGAGGGAGTGTGACAGCTTCATATTTTCTGACCTAAGAGTCCATCCGTTCATCATAAATAACATCTGCTTTCGCAAAATTTATTTCTCTTCCATTCAAATGTCTAACCAAAAATTTATTCGTAGTGCAAATTGAATTTGGACTACACAAATCCAGCCAAGCCGGATTGCGCCCAGAGTTTAAGTTCAATCATCCCAAGGAGTAAAGACAGGAATGGGGCGAAGATTTCCGAGTGTCACTTCGGAAGTACCCGGGTTTTCTATTTTATTTTTTTCGATATTTTTTCGAAAAATTTCTTTTATTTCTTCTTTGCAGTGAGTCTCTCTATCCGAATGTGATTTTTTTTCCACTTCAGTTACAGGTTTGGCGGATTCAATATTTTTTAAGCGATTTTTGTAGTATCCCGCGTCAAACTGTGCAAGGCTGATATGCACCCCTGAATACTCTTCACCCAGCTCTCCGAGCAAATTGAACAAATCACCCGCCTCCATGACAATTAACCGACACCCACGAGAATGGGCCAAAAAGAAATTTAAGGCATGTCCGGCTTTTCGATAAAAATCCCTCAGCCTCTCGGTAGGCTCTGCACTATCGTAATTGGGTATTTCATCAAAAAACTTATGCTCTTCATCTATGCCGATCTCTGGAATCGGTCGAAAAGTTCGCTGATCTCCGAGAAAAAAAACATCACCACTATCGAGATTAAGCAATACAAATTCCACAGCCATTTTCAATCTCCATTAAATCGAATTAAAAAACAACCTTCCCCTGTGCTGTGTATATTGTTACCGTCTTTGGATTTAACCTGTAAGTTTCGCTATTCAATATTTCTTGCACTGCTTTTCTTGCGTTGCCCATGCTTAAATTAGCCGCCCGCCCATCAATGACGATGGACGCACCGCTCTCGTAAATAGTTCCTCCAGGGGCACTGGACTCCAGCTTTCTTTTGATGGCATAAAAAACAGTAGCATCGCTATTTGCCGTGACGGTGGCCAACTCGAATCTCTGCCCATTGATAATAAGATCAAGGCCGCTATTGCCACTGCCACCCAAAATAACCACTTTATTCCCCGCTGCTGCGGAATCATAGGCGTACTGAAGTTCAGCTATCGAGACGTCTTTAATTGATTTCGCAACAACTGATCCGCCGTTCACTCCCACAGATTCACCTTGTGCAAGTAATGCGGGATTTTCCTTCCGCGCGGCAAAGACATCGGCAACACGATTGGCGGACGCGTCTGAAATGAATCTATTCACTTCTGGCCCAGCAACCCCTTTGCCGTAGGCGCCACCACTACCTATGCCCGGAAGTGAGTCAGGCAGATGCACGGCACAGCTTCCGTTGGCGCAGGAGACACAAGGTCCTACGTTATGCACCCAGGTATCGAATGCACCCACGAAAAATGTGTGCCCCGCCTCCACTGTCAGGTTGTGCGTAACGCCCTTTGGCGACTCCAGCGCGACTGAGCGCACGTGCAACGGAGCTTGGCCGCTACGCGAAACCAGAGGATCACCCGACCTGAGGGTTTCGACACCGACAAATCCACGCCCTGGCACATAGAAGGGGTGGCCCGGCGTCACCAGCAAGTCTTCGCTCTTGTCGCCCTCCCGGATGCTCAAACGGAGGATAGGACGGTCATCGCGAACGTGTGTGGCGGTCACGGGAGCCAGGAACGGAGCGCCTGTTCCATCTTCGAGCCGCGTCCAAACACGCTCGCCAATCTTGATGGATTCAATCGTCCGCTCGCCTGCTTCCGTTGACACCAAGGTTCCCGGTGCGAAGCAGCAAGGAGTCAACCGCGCAGCATTGGCCTCTGCCTGTGTCAAGCGCTGGCCTTCACTCAAAACAACTCCTGTATCTCCTCTCCCGCTTGCCAATGCCTTTGTCACATCTGCAATCGCGTTGACTTCCGCCGCCGCGGTTCCCCTAAGTGCTCCGGCTAGCCCCTGCGCCATTCCGGCAACGTTAAGTCCGATCAGATTGCACTCAGGACAGATGGGCGTTATCGCATCCGACGTACTTGCCATCACGCTGTTGAGCAGGCTCTTTATCTGCGTATCCGATTGCGAATTGACCCGTCCTGCTGCCAAGTATTCCGGGTCTATGGAAACCGACCCCGCCCCGTTGCCGAAGCCCAGCATAGTCGCAAATCCACCAATCGGCCCTCCGCCGAAGAGGTTGTGATTTGCGTATTGATTCCCTGTCGCCATGAAGGTGGTCAAAACACCGCCATCCACCACAATCGCGTTGCCATTGCCGTCGTACAACGTCTGGCCGCGCATCTCATTGACGTAGCCCTGTGCGGCAACCAAGTCTCTCAAGAATGTTTGTGCACCGACGGGATTGGCATTCGGCTGCTGCGCCTGATACGCGAGACTGTTCAAGTAGTTTTTCAGATCCTTTGCGGTCTGCTCGTCCATGCCTGCGGTAGCGGCCAACGACAGAATGTTGTACCAGTACGTGTCATTGCCCACCGGCCCGCCTGCTGCAGCTTGGGCTGCAGCAAGTTCGCGCGCCTTCTTGCGCAAGAGTGCCTGCTCTTGTGGCGCCAGCTGGCGATTGTTCAGGTCCGTATTGAGCGCCGTTGCCGCGCCTCCCGCACTTCCAACTGCAGCACCCAACGCCGCCGCAGTGCTTCCGGAGATCACACGTGCGGTCGCGATAGCGCTCTGTTCATTAACGCCCGAGGCGATCAACTGACTTGCAATTGAATCCTGAAGACTGTTGAGCAGTGGCGCAGTTCCGGCACTTGCAGCCGCTCCGAGCGCTCCGTTAACGCCCCCTCCCAACGCACCGGCAAGAACGTGCAACCCCACACGTGAAGTACCACCTTCGCGCCACTGGCCTTCCAGTGTCTCTGCTTGGCCGATGAGTGCCTGGCTGGTTTCGGGATCACCAGCTAGTGCAGCCTGCGCGCGCAGCCTTTGAGCTTGCCTTTCCTGTTCATCAGCATATTCGCCGATCGCTCTGGCGGCCTGTCTTCCGAACTCCTGCGTGAGCTGCGTCTGTGCCTGGACATTCTTGATGATGTCCTGTGTATTCCAGTCCTTGATCAAGGTACCGGCGCTGCTGTTGTCGCCGGTCCTTACTGTCTGATCGCCCGCAATGCCGGAGATACCGGACTTGGTAACGCTGCTTTGGCTGCTGCTGTAGCTCCCCGTGCCCGCGCTGCCGCCGGGCGCAGTGTTGCTGGCCATTGCGACCTGGCTCTCGCTCATGTTCTGATCCATGCGCATGGCGGCCTGCTGATTGCTCGCACCACCAGCCATGAACCCCACACTACCGCTCATCGAATAGCTGCTGCCGCTGGACTGACTCACATTCTGCAAATCACTCATCGTGAGCGAGCCACCAGTGCTGAACCTGTTCTTGCCGGAGTCGATTGCTGCCTGCGTGCTCTCGATCACCGCGCCCTTCAGATCCGTGTTTCCTGAGACCTTGACATCGAAGCCACCATCGCCTGCTTTGATCCCGGATTGAATGGCGGGACTGATGAACACACCATCGGACTTGGCTCCCGCCGCGCTGACTCCTGCAGTGCTGACGCCGTAGCAGATCGGTGGAATGCACAGATTCAGATTGAAACCCGAACTGCTCTGGCGCGAGCGCCCGATGCTCGTGTCCTGCAAGGACTCGATGCTCAGGTTGCCGCCCACGTCGGCGGTGACCCTGTTGGCCTGAATCGTTGCCCCCTTGAGCATGAGATCTCCGCCCGAGGAGACGTTCACCGCCTGACCTCCGATGACTTGCGAAGCGTTGTAGCTGACGCCGTTCTGGTCGTTGCTGCCCTTGCCGTTGCTCACTCCCAGTTGGATGCTGAAGCCGTTCTGCGCTCCAGCCCCGAAGGTCACCCCTACACTTGCTCCATGGCTGGAGTTCCGGCCCGTCGTTACGCTCGAGTTCTTGCTGGCTTCGAGCGTCACAGCGTTATCAGCGGCCAGGTTCACAGTGTTCCCCGCCGCTATGGTCGAGCCGACCACGTCGATGTTGGAGTCCTTCCCTGCACCCGTGGCCACGATGTTGACGTTGTTCGCCCCCACGATGCCGGCCCCCACCGCCGTGGTGGTGGTGGTAACACTCGTGCTCTGGCTGGTGTTGCGGCTGACGTTCACGCTCACGCCGTAGCTCATCGGACCGCCGCTCGCAACCGCCTGAGCCGTGTCGTACGCGGACTTGCCCTCCATGGCCAGGTTCACTGCACCGAGGGCCTGCATGCGACCATCACCGCCAGTGCCACCCACTGCCCTCACGGTGTTCACTGCCCCCTGAATCATGTTTGTGCTGATTCCACCGAAGCTGGCGCTTCCGCCGACGACAGTGCTGGAACTCTTGTCCAGCGTCATTGACAGCGAGGTGTTGTCGGCGGAGTTGATGATGACGTTCTTCGCCAGAATATTGACGTCACCCCCGACCAGCGGTCCGGCTTGTCCTGTAGCCAAGACGCTGCTGGCCGTCTGGCGGTACTCGTTACCCGCGATCATCGTCACATTGCCTGCAAGACTGGCTACCTGGCTGGCCTGCTGCGTCGTGCTGATCTCGGCGTTGGCTTGCGAGCCCTTGATGTTGCCGATGGCTGGGTTGTACCAAGTGCCGATCATCCCGGACTTGCTGCTGGCGTCGTAGCTGCTCGAAATGCGGTAGTTCTGAGCGCTCTCGACCGTCAAGTTGCGTCCAGCCATCATGGTGATGCCGTTGTCCGCCACGACAGTCGCCGCCTGCAACGTGGTGTCTCGCCCGCTCACCGTTTGCAGGCTTCCAGTCGAAATCGTGGTGCCTATGGCCTGGGTGGAGATACTGGCGTCGGCGTGGTTGGAAGATTTCTTGTTGCCAGCAATGGCAACCGCCGTTGCGTCACCCATGAACGTAGCGGCGGCCAATCCTATGCCGAAGGCCGTGCCGCTGGTCTTGCTTTGGGCCGCATGCAGTTCCAGATCCGTCTGGTTGGCTGTCGTGAGGTTGATGTCTCGACCTGCGGACAGACTCATTGCATCGACGGCGCGAAGCTGTGCTGCCTGCAGATTGATGTCGTTACCCGCGACCAGCGCGACGTTCTTGCCGCCGAGACTGCTGGAAAGGACCTCGGTGGTGGCACTGGTATCTGCTGTGCTGGAACTGCTCTTTCTGAACAGGTTCTGGGAGGACTTCCGCGTGACTGACGCAGTATTCTTCGTCGCTTGCCCTGAAGTGACGTTGATATCGTTGGCAGCAGTGGCGACCAACGTGCCATTCAAGCTTTGCAAGGCACCAGCACGGATGTTCAGATTGTTGCCAGCAGCTACCTGGACGTTATCCTGTCCTTGAATGACGGAGCCCATCTCGCGGCTCTCGCTCGAAATGCCCGCCGCGCCTGGAGCGCTAAAGACGAGTGTGTGGCCTTCGGTGACTGTGCCGAGGTTGACATCGCGCCCGGCACCAACGGCCGCGGAGCCCGCGCTCACCAGGGCTGCACCGACAAGATTGACGTCGTGGCCTGCGGAGGCCAGCAATACACCGCCCGGGTTGGTGACGTAGACGCCAGCCACACGATCGATGGCGGTGCTCGTGCCGCGAGACCGCGTGGTGGTCTCCATGTTGATATCCCCACCCGCCGTCAGGACGGCGGTGTCCCTGGCGGCGATGCTCGATCCAATGTTGTTGATATCTCTTGCAGCATTGATACCAATATTTCCACCAGCAATCCTGCCGCCGTCGAGGTTATTGACGTTGTCGGCACTGATCGACACCAAAGATCGGCCTGCGATGGTGCCCTTGTTGGTCACATCGCCTGTACTCTTGATAACTGTGGCATCCGCGCTCAGGAGCGCGCCAGAGCCGTCGATGTCGCCCGGCTGGACCCGCACATACACCTGCGGTACGAGCGCCCTCTGCGTGGAGCCATCCGGCAAGGTGACGGTCTGTTCGACCAGCCACACGATATCGCTCGTGAGCTGGGCCATCTGCGCGGCAGTCAACGCCACACCTGGACGGAGTCCGTACTGTTTCGCAAAGGTCACACCTGCATCCATCAGTGCGGCGTACTGGGCCTCGTCGTTGTTGAACCCACCCAGATAACGATAGCCCGTCAGGCGGGCGACCTGCTCGCGGATGAGCTGCTGTTCATAGAAGCCATCGCCCAAGCGCTTGAGGGTGTTGTTCGGGTCGAACCCGAAACTGTTGAGCAGATAGTCGCTACTGAGCCAGTTGCGATAGTTCGCAAACCGTGGGTCGGTCTCAATCAGGTAGTTCCCACCGGCCTGCGTACGGAACAGGCTCGCCTGGGGCACGTTCAGGTTCGGTGTGCTGGTGCGCACCACCGCCGGGACGGTCCGAGTGCTTCCGGCACTGCTGCCGCCAGATGCGCCGCTGGCCCCAGTGCCGCCCGTGCTAACGACCGTGCCCACATTGGCCGCCACCTCCACGATGACGCCCGCGCCAGGACCGCCGCTTGCGCTACCGGCCCCGCCACCGGTCGCACTGCCGGATCCCTTGGCCGCGCTGCCGGCGTTGTAGCCCGTGGTCGCATTGAGGTTCTCCTGATACTTGTAGGCGCCCAATGCGATGCTCTGCGGCGCCAGTACCAGAGGAATGTTGACGGCCTGCACCTGGCCCTGGTTGTTCACCACGCTCGCCAGGCCCGACACATTGACCGAGCCTGTCAGCTGGCTGGACTGGTAGGCATTGGCGGTGATCGTTCCTCCCGCGAGGACCTGACTGTCCTGGTTGTGCAGGCGGCCGTTGACCGTCATGTTGCCACCCGCGATGAAGTACGCCGGGTCGACATTGATGGCAGTGTCCGAGACCGTCGTGATGTTGTTGGTCCAGACGCCGTAGCCTCCCATGCCGACCAACTCGCCAGTGTCCTTGCGATAGATGAATCCATCAATAGGATCGAGGTTAACCTCCTCCATCTTGTACTGCGTCGTCCTGCCGACGCCACTGCCCATTGGCGTGACTGGCGCCACGCCGACCGCCACGCTCGAGACCGAAGTGGGCGTGCCCAACTGGATGTGCACGTCGCGGTTGTTGACGTTGGCCATCGAGATGGACATGCTGCCCAACGACTGGATGTCTGCGCTTAGGTTGTCCAAGATGCTGCCTTGACCTGTGGCCGCACCGTTCGCGTCGAGCGCACCGCCGATAGCCATGCTGCCCGCACTGAAGATCAACGCGTGTTCGCGATTCGTGAGGTTGCCCGCGCCGATATCCAAATCCCCCCGCGAGGCGATGGTGGCCGCCGTTGTCGTACCGCCCATTGTCTCGGCCTCGTTCGTCAACGTCCCGGCGCTGATTGAAATGGCATTGCCGTAGACGCGGCCTGTGCCGATGTTGTTGAGGGTTCCCACGTTGACCTGCGTGCTGCCCTGGCTGTCGATCAGCCCGCGATTGTTCAGGGTACCGGCATTGACGATGGTGTTCGTGCCCGACATCTCGCCCGCGGCGTTGTTGCCGACCACATTGCCATTCACCGTCAGGGTATTGCCCGCGAGCAGCTTGGCGTTGTTGGTCAGGTTGCCGGTGGTGCCGTAGGTGAGATTGCCGCTGACACTGACGTCGCGGTTGTTGACGATGTCCTGTGTGAGCGCGACGGATAGGTCCTTGCCAGTCGTGAAATTCCCGTCGTTGCTGAATTTGGCGGCGTCGATCTGCAGGCTGTTCGTGGCCGTCAGGGTGCCGCCGGTGTTCACCAGGTTGAGCGTCTTGGCGCTCGGATTCCCTGCGTTCGGATCGGTAACCTTGAGGGTGTCTCCCGCTGACAGAAGGCCGCCCGTCGAGTTGTCCACGGTGCCACCGCTGGTCACAGAAAGATTCTGTACAGCGCGAATGGCTCCGGTCTTGTTCCCCAGCCCCCCGGCATTGATCGTGACGTTCGTGCCCTCGATGCCCTGGTTCGTGCCGCTGGTGTTGGCGTTGTCGACGCTCGCCGCGTTCAAGGTCGTGGTGTCGCTGGAGCGCAGCAGACCGCCCGCATTCTGGAGCGCGCCGGCATTGACCGTCAGGGCCCCGACCGCCTGGGTCTCGCCACCGCTGTTGTCGTAGCTCGCGCCGCTGGTGTTGATCGTGACCGCCGCCTGTCCGATGACCTTTCCGCCGGTGGTGTTGGAAAAACCCTGCGCAGCCTTTGTCGTGGCGGTGAGCGCTTCCTTGGCGCTGACGAACCCCGCGTTGTTCTTGACGGAGCCCGCGTTGAGCGTCAGGGTGTCTGCACTCGTGATGCCCCCCTTGCCGTTGGTGTAGCCGGCCGCCTTGGTGTTGATGAGCGCCTGGTTGTTGGTATCGATGGTCATCGCAGTGCCAGACTGGATGAGGCCGGTGTCGTTGTTGAGTGCTCCGGACTTCACGTCGACAGTGGTGTCCGCCGCGATGGTCCCCTTGGCGCTGTTGTCCAGCGCTCCCCCATGGGTGTCGATGCTCAGGCTGTTGCCGAAGACCTTGCCGCCCGCGCTGCTCAGGCCACCATTGCTCAACGTCGTGGTACCGCCGGCTTGCAAGGTGCCGCCTGTGTTGGTGGTGGCGCCCGTGGTCGTCACGGCCAGATTGCCGCTGACGGCTGCGGTCGTGCCGGCGCTGTTGTCCAAACTGGCGGCGGTGACCGTGGTGTTGCCATTGGCGGCCAACGTACCGCCTGCGTTCGTGGCCCCACCTGCGATGGTTGCACTCAGGTTGCCGACGGCCGTCAGGTTGCCTGTGTCGTTCTTCAAGCTACCTGCCTGGACGGTGGCATTGCCGCCCGCCAGGATCTGGCCCGCCGCGGAGTTGTCGAGAGAATTCGCGACGGCGAGGTTCAGATCGGAGCTGCCGGCAGCTTGCAGCTTGCCGCCCTTGTTGGTCATCGAGCCCGCGCTGGCCGTGATGACGCCATTGCTGGCGATGGTGCCTCCGTTGTTGGAAAGAGCGCCGCTGACATTGAGCGTCGTGTTGCCGGTGCCGGCCTGCACGATGCTGCCAAGCCGCTGGTTACTCAGCGAGCCGGCCTTGATGTCGATCTGTTTTGCGTAGGTGGTGCCAGCGTCCTGATTGAACGCGCCAGTGAGGTCGACGACCAATGCACCGTTGCCGGTGAGCTTACCGTTCGCACCGTTGAAGTTGCCGCCGGCGATGGTCAGCGTACCGGTGCCGGCATGTTCGATCTTGCCGCTGGTGTTCGTGATGGATGTGGCTTGGAGCGTCAGGTCCTGACCGTTCGTGGCGATGTGGCTGTTCGAGTTGTCGATGCTGCCGCTGACGGCAAGAACGGTCGCGCCGGTGCCCGTCTGGATGATCTCGCCGCTATTGGTGTTGGCGATGTTCGAGGCATTGATCTGCAACTGGGCGGCGTTGAGCTTGCCAGTGCTGTTGACCAGCGTCTGACCGGACTGCGCATCAGCAGTGATGGCGAGCGTGCCGGCAGGCGCGGAGGTCGCGACAGTGGCGCCGCTGGTGATCACGTTGCCCTGGGTCGCCGTGATAGCAATATTGGCTGCGCCGGTCTGGCTACCCGAGAGGTCGACGGAAGCGCCCGTGAATGTGACGTTGCCACCTGCGACGTTGGTGCCGGTAGAGGTCAGATCCTGGCTGGCCGTGACGGTCATGTCTCCGGTGCTTTGCAGGTTGCCACCAGTACCGTTGAGGCTCCCGGTCTGGATGCCAAGCGTCCCGCCGCCGGCGATATGTCCAGCGGTGTTCAGCAGCTGCTGACCAACGTTGAGCTGAACATTGCTGCCTGCTGAAGAGATGTTGCCCTGACTGTTGTTCAGGGACTGGCCGGTGATATTGAGGCTCTGGTTCGAAGCCAGCCTGCCAGAGGTGTTCTGAATCGCGCCTGCGACGTTGGCGGTCAGCGCACCCGTAGCCGAGATGGTCCCGCGCGCGTTGTCGGCATTGCCGCCCACTGTCAGATTGGCATCGGACGCGCTCGTGAGCGTGCCGTCGACGTTGCGCAGATCGCCGGTGGTGGTAATGCTCAGACTGCCCGCATTGAGCTTGCCTCCGGTGTTGTCGAACGTGCCGACGTTTGCGCCGAAGCTCTGGCTGACATTGAGCGTGCCACCCGCATTGCTGAAACTCGGACCTGCGACAGCCATCGTCGCGACATTGAGCGAGCCACCAGCATTGTTGATCTGCGGCGTGTTGAGCGTGATGGGACCACCCGCGTAGATCTTGCCGCCGTCGTTGAATACGGTACCACCGGCGGTGATGACGCCTGGCGCTGGTGGCGTGTACGTTGTCGGAGTAGACGTGCCGCCGGTGCTTGTGCTGGTGCCACCAGCGTCCGTTGTCGATGGTGTGGCCGAGCCTCCACCGCCGCTTGGTGTCGGGGTCCCAGGAGTTGCCGCGCCGCCGCCGCTTGCACTGGCACTCACGGGCTCAGCACCGATTACCCCACCGTTGGTATTGCTCAAGACCGACGAAGCAATCGTCAGGCCTGTCGAGCTGCCCTGGCGGATCGTGCCTCCACGGTTGGAGATATCGCCAGGTGTGGTCAATTCAACGCGCTGGCCTTCCAGCGTGCCGATGTTCTCGAGACGGCCTGCCGCCGTAACGACAAGTCCCCCTGCACCGGCGCCGATATTGCCGGCGTTGCGTACGCCCAGGCCGGCCTCGCTCCCGATCAAGACGATCTTGTTTGCGTACATGCCACCCAAGGCAGCAACATCGAGCGCAAACGTCGGAGCAGCGCCCGTACCCGCCGTAGGCGTGATCTGGCTATAGTCGGCGCTGATCTGATTTGCGCCGGTCACCACCTTGAGCTCGCTGGCCCAGATACTCGCATTGGCCTGCACGGCGCGCGCGAGGATGGCGGCGTAGTCGGTCTTGCTGGCATCGAGGCCCGCGCCGTCGATGGTGACGGTGCCGCCACGAACAAGGAAACTGTCGAGACCGCCGACGGCGTTGAACTGCGGCGTGCCGGTCGTGAGGGTGGCGCGGCTGGCATTGATGAAGCCACCGCCATCGACGCTGATGCCCGCCGGGTTCGCGATGATCACTTCGGCGCGCTGGCCACCCACTTCGATATAGCCGCGAAGCTGGCTGGGCGCTCCGCCGTTGACCTCATTGAGGATGATGCGTGCCGGACCCGATGCCAGGAACGGGTTGCCCTGAACGAACCCACCCAACTGGGTCTGCACGTTCACCCGGCTGTTGTTCAGGATGGCGCCATTCGCACCGACGTTGAACTGGTTGTAGACGTTGCGCGAGACACCAGCAGCGGAAGGCGTCTGGATGTTGACCAGCGGCACGCCGTTGGGCGCTGTCAGCACGGTCGGGCGAAGGTTGCCTGGAACGTTGGGAGCGCCGACGATTTGCGCCTGCGCCGACATTGCCATCAACGCGCCTGCGATGGCGACGAAGACACCAGCGCTGGTCGCCTTGCTGGCACCCTTGCCAGTGCTGGCGGCCGTTTCCTGGACCGCCATGCGCATCCCTCTGGCCGCGTTGAAGACCACGCGGTGCAAGTGCCGATTCATTGTTCTGAGGCTCCCTGGTAGTTGTCATTTCGCAGTCAAATCTGTGACGAAATGAAAGCTGCAGGGGCGCGATTATGAAAGAGCGGCGCTTGCTTTCAAGGAATTAATACATGCTTTTCAACGACAGAATTTATTCAATTCCGTTGAATTAATTCTTATTGATTAATCTCTTGTTGATCGAATCTGCCTCGTCAACAATTGTCAAGAATTCGCATCGAACCGGGCTGGCTTCACCCTCGGAAAAAGGATGAAGCCTCCGCATTTCCAATCAATGCGCCGGAACCAGAAAATCCTGGCTGATCCGCACACCCAGTTCATTCACGCGATCAAGGAATTGCGTGAGATAAGCATGCAGCCCGGTCGCCAGAATTTCGTCGACCCGCGCATATTGCAGATCCGCCAGCAGCTTGCCGGCACGGCGCTGCGTCTCCGCACTCTGCTCGTTCTGTACTTTCGCAAGGTTGTTGACCACCTCGACCAGGCTAGCGTGCAGCGAGCGCGGCATGTCGGCGCGAAGAATCAGCAGCTCCGCCACGCGCTCGGGCTTGATCACGTCACGGTACACCTTGCGGTAGACCTCGAAGGCCGAGACGCTGCGCAGGATCGCGCTCCAGTGATAGAAGTCGTATTCCTGATCTTCCTCGGTGGCGGCGCCGAAGAACTCGCTATTCAGCGCATGGAACTTCACGTCGACCAGGCGCGCGGTGTTGTCAGCACGCTCCAGGAAGGTGCCCAGGCGCGAGAAGTAGAAGGCCTCGTCCTGCAGCATGGTGCCCAGCGTGACGCCGCGCGACAGGTGCGAGCGGAACTTCACCCATTCGAAGAACTGGCCGGGGTCGCGCTCGAAGTCGCCCGAGCGCAGCATGCGGTTGACTTCGAGCCATGTGGTGTTCTGCGTTTCCCAGGCTTCGGTGGTGAGCGCGCCGCGCACGGCGCGCGCGTTCTCGCGTGCGGCCTTGAGGCAGGAGACGATCGACGAGGCGTTGCTCTCGTCCTTGACCATGAACTCCATCACCTCCTTGGGCGCGATCTGGTCGTACTTCTGGTTGTACCAGGGCAGCAGCTCGCTGATGGAAAGCACACCCTGCCAGCCGTACTTGGCGACTTCGGCGGACTGCGGCAGCAGCGAGGTCTGGTAGTTGACGTCCAGCATGCGCGCGGTGTTCTCCGCGCGCTCGGTGTAGCGGGACATCCAGTAGAGATGGTCGGCGGTACGTGACAGCATCTTCGTTGTCCTCCTACGATTGGCTTTGCGACTGCGCAGGCGCCGCCTTGGGCTTGGGGCTGCGGTCGGCTTCGAGAATCCAGGTGTCCTTGGTGCCGCCGCCCTGCGACGAATTGACCACCAGCGAACCTTCCTTCAGGGCCACGCGCGTGAGGCCACCGGGCACCATCTGCACTTCGCTGCCCGAGAGCACGAAGGGCCGAAGGTCGATGTGGCGCGGCGCGATGCCTGCGTCGACAAAGGTTGGCGAGGTCGACAGGCTCAGCGTGGGCTGGGCGATGTAGCCGTCGGGCTTGGCGATCACGGCCTTCTTGAAGTCCTCGATCTCGGCCTGCGTGGCAGCCGGGCCGATCAGCATGCCGTAGCCGCCGGCGCCGTGCACCTCCTTGACGACCAGGTCCTTCATGTTGTCGAGCGTGTATTGCAACTCGTCCTTGTTGCGGCACATGTAAGTGGGCACGTTCTTCAGGATCGGCTTCTCGCCGAGGTAGAACTCCACCATCTTCGGCACGTAGGGGTAGATCGACTTGTCGTCGGCCACGCCGGTGCCCACCGCATTGCAGATGACGACGTTGCCTTCGCGGTACGCGCGCATCAGGCCCGCGCAGCCCAGCGTGGATGTGGGGCGGAACACTTCCGGGTCGAGGAAGTCGTCGTCCACGCGGCGGTAGATGACGTCGACGCGCTTCGGGCCGCGCGTGGTGCGCATGTAGACGAAGTTGTCCTTGACGAACAGGTCCTGCCCCTCTACCAGCTCCACGCCCATCTGCTGGGCGAGGAAGGCGTGCTCGAAGTAGGCGCTGTTGTACATGCCGGGCGTGAGCACCACCACCGTGGGCTCGGCCGTGGCCGGCGGCGCGCTGGCGCGAAGCGTTTCGAGCAGCAGGTCGGGGTAATGCGCGACCGGCGCGATGCGGTTCTGGTTGAAGAGCTCCGGGAAGAGCCGCATCATCATCTTGCGGTTCTCGAGCATGTAGCTCACGCCGCTGGGCACGCGAAGGTTGTCCTCGAGCACGTAGTACTCGCCGTTGCCCTGCGCATCGGGGGCGCGCACGATGTCGATGCCCGAGATGTTCGAGTAGACGTTGTGCGGCACGTTGACGCCCATCATCTCTGGGCGGAACTGCGCGTTGTTCAGGATCTGCTCGGCCGGAATGATGCCGGCCTTGATGATTTCCTGGTCGTGATAAACGTCATGCAGGAAGCGGTTGAGCGCCGTGACGCGCTGTACCAGCCCCTTTTCCATGCTCTCCCACTCGTGGGCGGGAATGATGCGGGGCAGCAGGTCGAACGGTATGAGCCGCTCGGTGCCGGAGCCGTCCTCGTCCTTGGCGCCGTACACCGCGAAGGTGATGCCGACCCGGCGGAAAATCATTTCCGCCTCTTCTCGCCGCGAACGCATCACCTCACCGGGTTGCTTCGCGAGCCATTGGTCGTAGCGCTTGTAGTGCTGTCGGATCGCAGCTCCAGCGTAGGGAAGCTGCTCGTACATCTCGTCGAATTTGTGCATGGAACGACCAATCTCCTTGAGCACATAGCTTAGCAAGTTCAGGGCCAGTAGAACCCCTGATGCCAAGGCCGGAGACAGGCCGGACGACTTTTTCCACGCTCAGGACGCGGGCTCCTCCTCGCCCGCTTCCGGCTTCTTGCGGGGCGACAGGAATTCCTTGATGAGTTCCCCGCTCTCGTCGCTGTAGAGGCTGGTCAGGAAGGATTCGCGCTCGGCCTCCAGCTGCTCGCGCCGGCTGCGTCCGCGCGCCGAGTACACGAGCTGCTTGATGCGCGCCTGCACCTCGAACAGACCGCGCGCGAGCTGCTGTGCCCAGGCGAGCGCGACGGCGCCGGCTTCCCCGTGCGGCACCACCTTGTTGACCACGCCCAGCTCGTGCAGCCGCCTGGCCGTGCAGGGCGCGCCGTCGAGCAGCATCTCGAGCGCGGCCTGCGGGGGCAGCGCGCGAACCAGCGAATCGGTACCGCCGCCGTCGGGTGACAGGCCGACGTTGACGTACGACATCGCGAACTTCGCGTCCTCGGCGGCCACGATCAGGTCGCAGGCCAGGCACAGCGAAAAGCCGCCGCCCATCGCGGCGCCCTCGACCGCGGCGATGACGGGCTGCGGCGCCTCCTGTATCGCCATGATCCATTCGTGCAGCGCATCGATATGGCCGTGCTGTTCGGATGCCGGAAGCTTCCGCTGCCGGGCCAGGCGCCGCAGGTCGCCGCCGCCGCTGAAGTGCTCGCCCTCCCCGCACAGCACGATGGCGCGCACGGTACGAAAGCCCGAGGTGGCGCGCATCACCTTGGCGGCTGTCCGGTAGACCGACGGATTGATCGCGTTGCGCGCCGCCGGGTTGCTCAGCGTCAGCACCAGCACCGGGCCTTCGCGGTGCATCTTGAGCCGCGCGCCCGGCGCGGGCACGGCGTTCACGCTGGTGATGGCCGGAACCGCGGTCGTCATGAGACGCGCCCCGCGGTCGTGCCCCACCGAAAGTCTTGACGGTTGTACATGTTGCCCCCTTGTTTACCGAGTTGTAGCCAAACGATACAACGCAAGAGGCTCCGGTGCGAATGCCTCGAAAGGCATACTTTCAAATTACTTTTGCAACTAAATCACGGTTTCAGGATTCCGGCGGCTCTGCAGGAGACGGGCGGTGCTGCCAGTACCGCGCGCGGCGCTCGCGCTCGCAGGCCACGTCGGTGGGCTGCGCACTGCTCCAATGCGCCGCGCCGCAGCGGATGTTTTCGATCAGCCGCACGCCGCGCTCCTGGTAGCGCACCGTCACTTCCTGCGCCGGGTGGCCGAAGCGGTTGCGGTATCCCGCCTGCACGAAGGCCATGCGAGGCCGGACCGCGTCGAGGAAGGCTTCGCCCGACGAAGTCCTGCTGCCATGGTGCGGCGCCAGCAGCACGTCGGCGCGCAGCAGTTGCGGCGTGCGCATGACAAGGGCGGTTTCCTGAAGCCGCTCGATGTCGCCGGCCAGCAGCGCCGCCGCGCGCCCGTTGCCGATGCGCAGCACGCACGACACGGCATTGGGTTTCGTGAAGCTGCGGTAGTCGCTCTCGAACGGATGCAGCACCTCGAAGCGCACGCCGTCCCAGGTCCATGCCTGGCCCGCCTCGCATCGCCTTGCCGCGCGCACCGCCTGCAGCGGATGCGCGGCCTCGATGGAACTCAGCAGCGCGGCCTCCGGCTGCATCGCGAGCACCGCGGGCGCGCCGCCGATGTGGTCGGTGTCGCGATGGCTCACCACCAGCGTGTCGAGGCGCTCGCCGTAGGCCCGCAGCAGCGGCACGAGCACCCGATGGCCTGCATCGCTTTCGAGGCTGTAGCGCGGGCCGGCGTCGTAGAGCAGGCTGTGCGTGGCGGTGCGCACGAGCACCGCGTTGCCCTGGCCGACGTCGGCGGCGAGCAGTTCGAATTCGCCCGCCGCTGGCCGGGGCGCCTGCCAGAGCAGCACCGGCAGGAGCAGTGGAACGCCGAGACCACGCAGCGACCAGGGCAGCCGCATGGCCAGCAATGCACCGCCGCCCACGCCGCAGGCGGCCATCCAGAGAGGAGGCGCCGCCATCGACAGCGTGGCGTGCGGCAACCCGGCCAGCCATTGCAGCAGCAACGCCAGCACCTGCACGGCCCAGGCCGCGAGGTCCCACAGCGGTGGAGCGACCACGCCGAGCATGGCCAGCGGCGTGATCACGAGCGTGACCCACGGGATCGCCACGGCATTGGCCAGCAGGCCGACCAGCGACACCTGCTGGAACAGCAGCAGGCTCAACGGCGTGATCGCCAGCGTGATGACCCATTGCTCGCGAAAGAACTGCAGCAGGCGGAAAGCTGCGCCCTTCTTCCGCTCGCCCGGCACCGCTGAGTCGGTGGCGAAGAGCACGCCCACCGCCACGAAGCTCAGCCAGAAGCCGGCCTGCATCAGGGCCCACGGATCGAGCGCGACCACCACGACCGCCGTCAGCAGCCACACATGCGGCCAGGGCCAGCGCCGGCCCGTGAGGCGCAGCAGCCCGACCGTCGCCAGCATCCAGACCGTGCGCTGCGCGGGCACGCCCCAGCCGCTGAAAAGCGCATAGAGCGTGGCCAACAGCACGCCGCCGACCAGTGCAGCCTGCTGCGCGGGCAGGCACAGCATCAGCCGCGTGCTGCGCCGCCAGAGCAGGCCGACGAGATGCGCGGCCAGCCAGGCGAACATCGTGACGTGAAGGCCCGAGATCGACATCAGGTGCGCCACGCCCGTGGCGCGGAACACGTCCCAGCCCGCGCGGTCGATGGCGCCCTGGTCGCCGGTGACCAGGGCCGCGATCACGCCCGCCCGGGCGCGGTCGGGCACGCGCTCGAAGACGGCGTCGCGCACGGCTTCGCGGGCGCGCTCGACGGGATGCCGCCAGGTGCTTGCCACCAGCACGGGCGCCGCATCGCGGGAGCCGGTCCGCACATTGCCGCTGGCGTGAAGGCCCTGTTCCCACATCCAGAGTTCGCTGTCGAAGCCATGAGGATTGCGGGTGCCGTGGGGCGCTCTCAGGCGCACCGTGAGTTGCCATCGCTCGCCGGCGTGCGGAGAGCCAGGAGCGTCCATCGACGGCATCCGGCTTTCGGAAGCCCGGCTCCACAGGCCGGAGCCTTCGGAATACCAGCCGAGGACGATGCGGTCGGGTACGTCGGGTTGTCCGGCCGCGTCCGGATCGGCCCAGCTCGCGGACTCGACATCGAGACGGAACCGCGTTCCAGCTTCATTGCGCTGGGGCATCTCCGACACGACGCCTGTGACCCGCAGGTCGCGTCCTTCGAGCCCCGGGTCGAGCGCACCGCTCGCATAGGCCGTCGCACGCCATCCAGCGAGCCCCGTGCCGGCCATCGCGCCGCACATCAAGGCAATGAACACGAGCACCCTGCCCGGCATGCGCCGCCACACCAGGCCAGCCACGGCCATGACCAGCAGGCCGACGTAAATCCATGTCGGCCAGAGCACCGGCTGCTGCAGCTGCAGGGCCGCGCCGAGCAGCGAACCACCCAGCGCGGCGAACGCTCCCGCCCCGCCCACGGCACCGCCGGACGCGCGCGACGGCGTCATCGGACAACTCCCGAAACCATGATGCAAACCCTCCCCAAGTCACGCTCAGTGGCGCGTTAATTGCTTTGGCATCTCGGCTAGTATGCGTCTCACCAGAGACATCTTCTCGATGCAATCTGCCAGCACTGCACACAAAAACGCATGTCCATTCACGCCGCTCTCCACCACGTCACCCACTACAAGTACGACCGCCTGGTGCAGCTGGGCCCTCAGGTCGTGCGCTTGCGGCCCGCGCCGCATTGCCGCAGCAACGTCATCTCGTATTCGCTGCGGGTCGAGCCGGCCGAGCACTTCGTCAACTGGATGCAGGACCCGTTCGCCAACTACCAGGCGCGGCTCGTGTTCCCCGAGAAGACGCGCGAATTCAAGGTCACGGTCGACCTCGTGGTCGAGATGGCGGTCTACAACCCCTTCGACTTCTTCCTCGAGCCGCAGGCAGAGAACTTCCCCTTCAAGTACACGCCCTCGCAGGCCGAGGAACTGGCTCCCTACCTCGTGGCCGATCCGGTCACGCCGTTGCTCGAGGCCTACCTCGACAAGATCGACCGCAAGGAGCAGCGCACCATCGACTTCCTGGTCGGCATCAACCAGCAGGTCCAGAAGGACGTCAACTACCTGATCCGCATGGAGCCCGGCGTGCAGACGCCGGAAGAAACGCTCACCAACGGCAGCGGCTCCTGCCGCGACTCGGGCTGGCTGCTGGTGCAGCTGCTGCGCCATTGCGGACTGGCCGCGCGCTTCGTCTCGGGCTACCTGATCCAGCTCACGCCCGACGTGAAGGCGCTCGACGGCCCCAGCGGCACCACGGTCGACTTCACCGACCTGCACGCCTGGTGCGAGGTGTTCCTGCCCGGCGCCGGATGGATCGGCCTCGACGCCACCTCGGGCCTCCTAGCCGGCGAAGGCCATATCCCGCTGGCCTGCACGCCCACGCCTTCGAGCGCGGCGCCCATCGAGGGCGGGGTCGACGAATCCGAGGTCGAGTTCGGCCACGAGATGTCGGTCACGCGCATCTACGAATCGCCGCGCGTCACCAAGCCCTACACCGAAGAGCAATGGGCCGAAGTTCTGGCCCTGGGCGATGCGGTCGATGCGCGCCTGAAGGCCGGCGACGTGCGCCTGACCATGGGCGGCGAGCCCACTTACGTGGCCACCACCGACCGCGACGCGCCCGAATGGAACACCGACGCCCTCGGCCCCACCAAGCGCGGCTACGCCACCGAGCTCGTGCACAAGCTGCGCGCCGAGTACGGCCAGGGCGGCTTCCTGCATTTCGGACAGGGCAAGTGGTACCCGGGCGAGCAGCTGCCGCGCTGGGCGCTGTCGATCTTCTGGCGCGCCGACGGCCAGACCCTGTGGCACGACCCGGACCTGTTCGCCGATGAGCGCTTTCCCACGCACTACACGAGCGAGGACGCGCGCCGCTTCACCACCGTGCTGGCACACAAGCTGGGCCTGACCGAGCGCTACATCCAGCCCGGCTACGAGGACATCTACTACTACCTCTGGCGCGAACGCCGCCTGCCCGTCAACGTCGACCCCTTCGACTCGAAGCTCGACGACGAACTGGAGCGCGTGCGCCTGCGCCGCGTGTTCACGCAGAAGCTCGACGCGGTGATCGGCTACATGCTGCCCATCGAGCCCGGCAATGCGAACGGCGATGCTCCCGCGCTCGCCGGCCCGGCCTGGAAGACCGGCCCCTGGTTCCTGCGCGACGACCGGCTCTACCTCATTCCGGGCGACTCGCCCATGGGCTACCGCCTGCCGCTCGACTCGCAGCCGTGGGCCAGCAAGGGCGACTACCCGTACCTGATCGAACGCGACCCGACCGCACCGCGCGGCGCGCTGCCGAGCTCGGCCGACTACCGTGCGCGCTACGCCGTGGGAACTGGCACTGGTGACGTCGGCAGCGCGGGCGCAGACCTTGGCGCCGTGCCCTATGCCTTCGGCACGCCGCCCGTCGTGCCCGCCTCGCTGCGCATGCAGGCGCCGGGCGATGCCGGCGAAAGCGATGCGGCCTCCCCCGACGACGCTACGGCCGGCAAATCGACCACGCGCCAGCCCCTGCGCGGCGAATCGGCCCACTGGGTCACGCGCACCGCGCTGTGCGTCGAAGTACGCGACCCGCGTCGCGCCAACGGCCCCGCGGCCGAGAAGAAGGGCAATGCCTCGGGCGTGCTCTACGTCTTCATGCCGCCGCTCGCGCGCCTGGAGGACTACCTCGACCTCGTCGCGGCCGTGGAAGCCACCGCGCGCGACCTGGGCGTGCGCATCGTGATGGAAGGCTATCCGCCGCCGCGCGACCCGCGCCTGAAGATGCTGCAGGTCACGCCCGACCCCGGCGTGATCGAAGTCAACATCCACCCTGCGCACAACTGGAAGGAACTGGTCGACCACACCGAGTTCCTCTACAACGCCGCGTTCGAAACACGCCTGTCGGCCGAGAAGTTCATGACCGACGGCCGCCACACCGGCACCGGCGGCGGCAACCACTTCGTGATGGGCGGCGCCACGCCCGCCGACAGCCCCTTCCTGCGCCGGCCCGAGCTGCTGGCCAGCCTGCTGCTGTACTGGCACAACCACCCTTCGCTGAGCTACCTGTTCTCGGGCATGTTCATCGGCCCGACGAGCCAGGCGCCGCGCGTGGACGAGGCCCGCAACGACCAGGTCTACGAGCTGGAGATCGCGCTGAAGGAAATCGCGAAGAACCGCGAGATCTACGGCCAGAACATGCCCGCATGGCTGGTCGACCGCACGCTGCGCAACATCCTGATCGACGTTTCGGGCAATACGCACCGCAGCGAGTTCTGCATCGACAAGCTCTACTCGCCCGACTCCAGCACCGGCCGCCTCGGTCTGCTGGAGCTGCGCGCTTTTGAAATGCCGCCGCATGCGCGCATGAGCATCGCGCAGCAGCTGCTGATTCGCGCGCTGGTCGCCCGCTTCTGGGACGAGCCCTACAAGGCGCCCGTCACCCGCTGGGGCACCGAACTGCACGACCGTTTCCTGCTGCCGACCTTCGTGAAGATGGACTTCGACGACGTCATCAGCGAGATGCGCCAGGCCGGCTTCGCCTTCGATCCCGACTGGTTCGCGCCGCACTTCGAGTTCCGCTTCCCGCTGGTGGGCCAGATGCAGGCCATGGGCGTGGAGCTCTCGCTGCGCAACGCGCTCGAGCCCTGGCACGTGATGGGCGAGGAAGGCTCTGCCGGCGGCACGGTGCGCTACGTCGACTCGTCGCTGGAGCGCATCGAGGTGCGCGTGACCGGACTGAACGAGAGCCGCCACGTCGTCACCGTCAACGGCAAGGTGCTGCCGCTGCAGCCTACCGGCGTGGCCGGCGAGTTCGTGGCGGGCGTGCGCTACAAGGCGTGGAATCCGCCCTCGTCGCTGCACCCCAGCATCAAGGCCCACGCGCCGCTGACCTTCGACCTGGTCGACACCTGGATGAAGCGCTCGCTCGGCGGCTGCCAGTACTTCGTCGCTCACCCGGGCGGGCGCAATTACGACACCTTCCCCGTCAACGCCTACGAGGCGGAAAGCCGCCGCCACTCGCGCTTCACGCGCACCGGCCATACACCCGGACTCATGCGCACGCCCCCGGCGACCATCGAGCTGCCGGGCAGCCGCGAATTCCCGTTCACGCTCGACCTGCGGCGTTAAGGGGACATTTAGCACATTGCCCGAACGGCCACCCCGTGACGGCAGTGTGACAATCCATCCCCTGTGGAACCTTTGAACGAATCCCTGTTCGACGCCCAGGCACTGGAATTTCCGGCGGCCCTGGCGTCGGCGCTCGCCCCGCCGGCCCTGCCCGGTCATTTCGATGAACTGCGCGGGCAGGCCACGCCGGCAACGCCTGCGCGGCCGGCAACGGGAGCTGCAGCGCCGGCCCCTGCCGCCCCGCAGCTCTACGACGCCGCGGCCGAACGGCCGGCGGTGCCCGGCCAGTCGCAGTCCCAATCGCAATCCCAGTCGCAGTCGTCCTCGCAGTCCCAGGCGCAGACACAGGCCCCATCCGGCGAACAGTCGCCGCTCACGCCCGCCTGGAACGCCTTCTTCGAACAGCTCGGCCCGGGCGGCTTCAACGACCTGCCCCGGCGCGCGGCCAGCCTGGAGCGGCAGATCCGCGACAACGGCGTCACCTACAACGTGTATGCCGACACCAACGGCCCGCAGCGGCCGTGGTCGCTCGACCTGTTCCCGCTGATCGTCTCGCCCGAGAGCTGGAGCCAGATCGAGGCCGGCGTGCTGCAGCGCGTGCGCGTGCTCGATCGCGTGATGGCCGATGCCTACGGCCCGCAGCAGCTGCTGGCCGAAGGGCTCATTCCACCGGCGCTGGTGCGCGGACACCCGGGCTACCTGCGCGCGCTGCACGGCGTGAAGCCGCCTGGCGACACCTGGCTGCACATCGCCGCCTTCGACCTCGCGCGCGGCCCCGACGGCAACTGGTGGGTGGTCTCGCAGCGCACCCAGGCGCCCTCGGGCCTGGGCTACCTGCTCGAGAACCGCCTCGCCATCGCGCGGCAGTTTCCCCAGGCCTTCGAGGCGCTGCACGTGCAGCGCCTGGCCGCCACCTACAGCGCCATGATGGAAGGCCTGCAGCGCATGTGCCCGGCCGGCGTGCCTCCGCACATCGCGCTGCTCACGCCCGGCCCGTACAACGAGACCTACTTCGAGCACGCGTACCTCGCGCGCTACCTGGGCGTCACGCTGGTCGAGGGCAGCGACCTCACGGTGCGCGACCAGCGGCTCTACCTCAAGACCCTGCAGGGCCTGCGGCCGGTGCACGGGCTCATCAAGCGGCTCGACGACCAGTTCCTCGACCCGCTGGAGCTGCGCCCCGACTCCACGCTCGGCGTGCCCGGCCTGCTGCAGGCCATTCGCGCCGGCAACGTGCTGGTGGCCAACATGCCGGGCTCGGCGTTTCTCGAATCGCCAGCGCTGCTGGGCTTCCTGCCGGGGCTGGCACGCCGCCTGATCGACGAGAAGCTCATGCTGCCCGCGCTGCCCACCTGGTGGTGCGGCGAGCGCGCCGCGCTCGAATCGGTGCTGCCGCAGCTGGCCGAGAGCGCCATCAAGCCCACCTACCCCGGCTTCGACGGCCGCGCCAGCTTCGACGCAGTGCTCGGCAGCCAGCTCGGCCGGCGCGAGCTCGACGAATGGGCCGGCCGCATCGTGCGCGAGGGCGACGTCCACACGGTGCAGGGCTACCTGCCGCTGTCGCAGATGCCCACCTGGGCCAACGACATGGGCCCGGGCCACATCGCGCCGCGCGCGGTGATGCTGCGCGTGTTCGCGGTGAGCGACGGCGCGCAGTCGTGGCGCGTGCTGCCCGGCGGACTGGCGCGGCTCACTGAGCCCGACGCGCAGTTCGCATCGATGCAGCGCGGCGGCAGCAGCGCCGACGTGTGGGTGCAGACCCATGGCGAGGTCGACCGCACCACGCTGCTGCAACCGCACAGCACGCCGGCCTCGCTCGCGCGGCACCGCGCGCCGGTCACCAGCCGCGCCGCCGAGAACATGTTCTGGCTCGGCCGCTACACCGAGCGTGCCGAGAACGCGGTGCGCCTCGCGCGCCTCACGCTCAGCCTGCTGGGCAGCGAAGACCAGTCCTCGCGTCCGCTGCTCGAATGGCTGCACCACATGGCGCTACGCAACGCGCTGGTGCCGGCCGGCGTGCCGAGCGCGCCGCAGTCGCGCCGGGTGTTCGAGCGCGCGCTCATCGCCGAGCTGGGCGACGTGGAGCGCGGCGGCAGCGTCGGCTTCAGCCTGCGCTGCATCCGGCAGGCCGCGGCCGCCGTGCGCGAGCGCCTGTCGCAGGACAACTGGAACCAGATCGTGCGCGCCGAGGCCGATTTCCTGCGCCGCGCGGCCGAGCAGGCCGACGAAGGCAGCTTCGCTTCCAGCGCCGCGCTGCGCGCCCTCGAGTCAGCCAGCACCGCGCTCGCCGCCATGACAGGCGCGCAGACCGACCGCATGACGCGCGACGACGCCTGGCGGCTGCTGTCCATCGGCCGCCACATCGAGCGGCTGGGCTTCCTGGCGAACGCGCTGGAGGCCGGCTTCGAGAACGGCGCGGTGCACGAGGTGAGCGGCTTCGAGGCCATGGTGGCCCTCTTCGACAGCACCATCACCTTCCACGCCCGCTACCAGCAGCGCCGCGACGTCGCCACCATGGTCGACCTGCTGGTGCTCGACGCCGAGAACCCGCGCTCACTCGCATGGGTCACGCAGACGCTGCGCGGGCGCATCGCACGGCTGGCCGGCAGCGCGCCGGGCAAGCTCACCGCGCTGTCGTACGAGCTGCCCGACCCGGCCGGCTGGACGCTCGAACACCTCTGCGCCGCCGGGCCCGAGGCCAACTATCCGGCCCTCGTCGAGCTGCTCGCCAACTGCGAGACGGCGGCCTACCATGTGTCGGACGCCATCGGCACGCGGTACTTCACGCTCACGTCCGAATCGCTACGCTCCGTCGGAGCGTGAACCGGTACTCCCCCATGCTTCGCGCGCTTCGTGTCGCTTCGCACACCCCCTCACCGGGGGCAACGCCTGCGGCCCGGCAAAGCCGGTTCCGCGGCGTTTCCCGATAAACCCCAAGGAGGCACCCATGCTCAAAAACAACATCAACCGCCGCTTCGCACTCACCGCCGCAGGCCTCTTCGCGGCTCTGGCCATCGCCGCCTGCGGCAAGCAGGAGCCCGCACCCACCCCCGCCGCCAGCGCGCCGCCCCCGCCGGCCGCCGCACGCGTGCTCGTGGTCGGCACCGACGCCGCCTACACGCCCTTCGAGTCGCAGAACGACAAGGGAGAGATCGTGGGCTTCGACATCGAGGTGGTGAAGGCCGTCGCGCAGAAGGCCGGCCTGGAAGTGAAGTTCGTCAACACGCCGTGGGAAGGCATCTTCAACTCGCTCGACCAGGGCGACCGCGACCTGCTGGTGTCGGCCATCACCATCACCGACGAGCGCCGCCAGACGATGGACTTCTCGCAGCCCTACTTCGACGCGCGCCAACTCATCGCCGTGAAGAACGACTCGCCGATCACGAAGTTCGAGGACATCAAGACGCTGAAGGTCGGCGTGCAGAACGGCACCACCGGCGACGAGGTCGTCGGCAAGCTGCTGGGCAAGTCGAGCACCGCCATCAAGCGCTTCGAGTCGACGCCGCTGGCGCTCAAGGAACTGGAAGCCGGTGGCGTGCAGGCCGTGGTGGCCGACAACGGCGTGGTCGTGCACTACCTCGCCAACAACACGGCCGGCGGCTTCAAGACCGTGAGCGACACGAGCTTTCCGGTCGAGAAGTACGGCATTGCGGTGAAGAAGGGCAACGCCGAGCTGCTCGCCAAGATCAACCAGGGGCTGGAGGCCATCCGCGCCGACGGCACCTACGCGAAGATCTACGCCTCGTACTTCGGCGCCGAGTCGAAGTAGGCAGGCGACGCACATCACCCAACGGGCACCGGCCATGCTGCTCCACGTCACTCATGAAACGCGCTACGAGTACTCGCCGCCGGTCGAGACGGCGCAGCATCTCGCGCACCTGAAGCCGCTGGCCACCGATTCGCAGCGGCTCGTGAGCCACAAGCTCGCCATCGAGCCGGCACCCGCGCAGCGCGGCGAGCTGGCCGACCTGTACGGCAACACGCGCGCCTTCTTCGCGCTCGAGGCCACGCACGACCGTCTCGTGGTCACGGCCGAGAGCGTGGTCGAGACCTCGGCGCCCGTGCTGTCGCCCGCCATCGCGCGCGACCTGCCCTGGGAGGCCGTGCGCGAGCGCTTCCGCTTCCGCAAGGACGCCACCTTCGACGCGGCCTCGGAGTTCGTCTTTCCCTCGCCCTACGTGCCGCGCCACGACGACTTCGTGTCCTACGCGCGCGCCAGCTTCGTACCCGGACGCCCCACCTTCGACGTGGCGATGGATCTCACCGAGCGCATGTACGAGGACTTCGCGTACGACGCCGAGAGCACCGAGATCAACACCCCCGCCGTCGAGGCCCTCGCGCAGCGCAAGGGCGTGTGCCAGGACTTCGCCCACATCATGATCGCGTGCTTCCGCACCATGGGCCTGCCCGCGCGCTACGTGAGCGGCTACCTGCTCACGCAGCCGCCGCCGGGCCAGCCCCGGCTGGTGGGTGCCGACGCCTCGCACGCCTGGGTGTCGGTGTACCTGCCCGGCGAGGACGACGGCACCGGCGGCAGTCCCGGCGGGTGGGTCGACTTCGACCCCACCAACGGCCGCCAGCCCGGCGAGGACTACGTCACCCTGGCCATCGGCCGCGACTACTCCGACGTGTCGCCGATGCGCGGCGTACTCCATGGCGGCGCGAGGCACACGCTGAGCGTCGGCGTGACCGTGCAGCCGGTGGGGGAAGTGGTCGATGGCCTGCCGCAAACACAGACACAATCGCCTTCCCAAGACAAGGAGTCTCCATGAGCGTTTACGACAAACTTTCCAGCCTGGGCATCACCCTGCCCCCCGTCTCCGCCCCCGCAGCCGCGTACGTGCCCTTCGTGCAGACCGGCAACCTCGTGTTCCTCTCGGGCCACATCGCGAAGAAGGACGGCAAGGTCTGGACCGGCCAGCTCGGCGCCAACATCGGCACCGAGGAAGGCAAGCAGGCAGCTCGCGCCATCGCCATCGACCTGCTCGGCACGCTGCATGCGGCCGTGGGCGACCTCAACAAGGTCAAGCGCATCGTCAAGGTGATGAGCCTGGTCAATTCGGTCGGCACCTTCACCGAACAGCACCTCGTGACCAACGGCGCGAGCGAGTTCTTCGCCGAAGTCTTCGGCCCCGAAAAGGGCGCGCATGCGCGCAGCGCCTTTGGCGTGGCCCAGATACCGATGGGCGCCTGCGTGGAGATCGAGCTGATCGCCGAAATCGGCTGATCGCGTTGACGCTGACGCCCGACGACCTCATCGCGCAGGCGATGCAGGATCCCGTCAACGCGGCGCTGGCAACCCGCCTCCCCGGCCTCGGGCTCGAACAGGGCTTCCTCACGGCCGGCTGCCTGTTCCAGGCGGCATGGAACCACACCAGTGGCCGGCCGCCGGGCTGGGGCGTGAAGGACTACGACGTCTTCTACTTCGACGACCGCGACCTGTCGTGGGAAGCTGAAGACGCCGTCATCCGCCGCGTGCATGAAGCCGTCGCCGACCTGGGCGCGACGGTCGAGGTCAAGAACCAGGCACGCGTGCACCTCTGGTACGAACAGCGCTTCAACGCGCCCTACCCGCGCCTTAAGTCCGCGCGCGACGGCATCGACCGCTACCTCATCGCCTGCACCCGCGTGGGCCTCGACCTGGCCGACGACTCGCTCTACGCACCCGACGGGCTCGGCGACCTGGCCGCCGGCATCCTGCGCATGAACCCGATGCTGCCGATGCCGCAGATGTTCGACGTGAAGGCGCGCGACTACCAGGCCCGCTGGCCGTGGCTGCGCATCGTCACTTGCGATTCCAGCTCGATACGGTGACGAACACACCGGTCTCCTTCGCGTCGCGGAGGCGGATGGTGTAGCGGCCCGCGCCGCTGGTGCCGCTGAAAACGGCCTCGCGGTCGCCGGCTTCCACGCTCGCCTCTTTGGCCAGCTCCCGGTAGGTGGCGATCAGGTCGTCGAATGCCGCGTAGCTGCGCAGCGTCACCTCGGCGTCGGGCCAGCGTGCGCCCTTGAGCTGAGCGTTCTGGCGGTCCGTGTACATCGGCTTGCCGGCCAGCCCCTTGGGCATCACGATCTTGCCGGCGCTGGCGGTGCTGTTCACCTCCGCCGCCTGGATCAGCAGCGGTTTCAACGAAGCCGGAAAGCCCGCCGGCAATTGCGCGTCGCGCCAACCCGGCGCCGTCGGCTGGCCCACGATGTACTCGACGCTGGCGATCTTCTGGGCGGCGGCAGCCTCCGCGGGGTCGTCGCTTTCCGCCATGAGCGCGTGGTACGAAGGCAGCACCCTGCTCCAGGCGACCAGCGGATCGGCGTCGGAAGGCTTCGCGCCGGCGGGATGAAAGACCGTCAGCACGGCCTGCGGCGCCGGGTTGCACACCTTGGGCTCGTCGCGCCCGGTGGAATCGCGGCAATGGCCGTTGACCAACCCCAGCGCCAGCAGGTGGCCTTCGCCGTCGAGCAGCAGCGCCGAGCGTTCCTCGCCGTGGCCCTCGCCGCTCACCGACGCGATCACCGTGCGACCGTCGGGCCAGACGGTGCGCGTGACGTCGAAGCGCGAGCGCATGCCGTCGAGCACCTGCGCGGCGATCAGCCTGTCGCCATCGGTATAGCTGCCGCGCGCGTAGCCGACCATGGCGATCACCGCGCCGCGGATCTTCGGCTGCTCGCTGAGCCTCGTCTTCGGCGGCGGCAGCTCGGTGGTCACCGGGGCC
Organism: Variovorax sp. 679; assembly: GCF_003952185.1. Taxonomy (GTDB): domain Bacteria; phylum Pseudomonadota; class Gammaproteobacteria; order Burkholderiales; family Burkholderiaceae_C; genus Variovorax. The sequence continues at coordinate 122,205 of NZ_RXFS01000012.1, forward strand.
GCGGCGTCAGGCTGCGCAGCGTGCGCCGTACTGCCGAGTGCGCCGGCAAGCAGCAGAAGCGATGCGATGGCGCTCCTGCAAATCAGCGTGGCATTCATTCGGCGATCTCGATTTCGATGTTGGTGATGGCCGGCATGTCGCGCGGCGACTTGGCATTGACGGAGAAGGCAACGCCCGCACGGCTGCCGAGCACGTAGCCCGAGCGGCCTTCCAGTTCCGACTCCAGGTTGTCGAGCGGCGGCGACAGCTGCTTGTAGAACGCCAGCACCTGCTCGACGCTGTCGACGGTCTGCAGCCGCAGCACGCGCCTGGCCTTCTTGTCGCTCAGCGCATCTTGCCCGGTGCGGTAGATCACCGCGCTCGGATAAAGCGGCACGGCCGCTGAAAAACCCTTCTGGCGCACGACGGGCCGGGCCTTGGTGTGGGCCGCATCCATGGTCGTGTATTCGGTCTTCTCGAACTTCTCGGCCTCGCCGGAATCCAGGTCTTCCTTCGGCACCGTGCGGCTCCATTCGAGCAGAGGCTGTGCCTGCGCGCGGTCGATGCCCGGGCGCAGGAAGACGGAGAGCACGGCATGCTGGTCATCGCGGCAGCCTGTGCCCGACGAGCCGACGCCGCATTCGCGGTGCACCAGCGCAGCAGCCAGCACCTTGCCGCTGCGGTCGTCCACCAGCAAGGCCGCGCGCTCGCTGCCGCCATTCGGCATGCGGTACGAGGACAGCAGCCGCCGGCCGCCCGGCAAAGCCTGCTGCTGCCGATGGCGCGGCGATGCCAGACCCGCGATCAGCTGCTCGGCCAGCAACCCTTCCGGCCAGTAGTAGGAGCCGGACGCCATGCCGGCGAAGGCGGTCACGGCGCGGTCGAGCGCGGGGGCCTGCGTTGCTTCCGATGCCTTGGCGGCATCGGGTACGAGCACGAGTTGCGGGGTGGATGCGGCGCAGGCAGCGGAAAAGGAAAGCGCGAGAAAAGCCGAGGAAAGCGTGAGTCGGGATCCGAAATGCATCAGGGGGAAAAGAGAGAAGAAATGAGAAGGAGCGTTGCGCTCCGGACGGGCCGTGTGCGGCCGCGAAAGAAATGCGTCGGCGATTCTAGAAGGCGTCCGGCACGGCCGACCGAACGTTCATGCGAACTGCAGCCGGCGCACCGCCCACGTTCGTTCACACGGCGGCGGCGGCAATCTCGAGCTGCGTCAACCGCCGCGCCATGCGGCCTACAAAATTCTGCGTCACGTGCGGCAGCACACGCTGCGACGGCACCACGATGCCGACCTGCAGCTGGTCGAGCGCTGGCAGTTCGAAGGGCCGCCAGATCAGCTCACCGCGCTTCAGGTCCTCGATGAAGGCGATCTTCGAGAAGCACGAGATGCCCTTGCCGGCCCTGATCAGCCGCTTGAGCATGGGCGTCGAATTGCAGGTGGCGGCCGGCTCCATGTCGTCCCAGAACGAGGCGAACTCGGGCGACAGCGCGGCACTGATGACCGGGTGCGAGCTGGAGCGCAAGAACGGATAGCGCGCGCACTCCTTCAGCGACACGCGCGCATGGTTGGCCAGCGGATGGCCCGGCGGCATCACCACGCCGATCGGCAGGTTGGCCAGCGCCACCGCCGCCACGCCGCCGGGCAGCCGGCTCACGAAGGTCATGCCCACGTCGACCTGGCCCGACATCACCATCTGCGGCACGTCCATCGGCTGCACCGCGGTGATGGTGTACGTGACGGCCGGGAACACCTGCAGGAAGTCTTCCACCGCCGAGGGCAGAAGATCTTCGAAGAACGAATCCATCGCCGCCACCTTCACGTGGCCGGTGCGTTCGCCCTTGAGCGCATCGAGCTCGGTGCGCATCACCTGGTACTGGTGCAGCGTTTCCTGCGCGTGCTTGAGCAGCCGCTCGCCGGCCGCGTTGAGGCGCAGGCCGTTGGGCATGCGGTCGAACAGCTCCACGCCCAGTTCGTCTTCCAGCTTGTGGATCTGGCGGTTGACGGCGCTCGCCGCGACGAAGAGCCGCTCCGAGGCCTTGCGCACCGAGCCGCAGCTCGCGACCTCGATGAAGTACTTGAGGATGCTGGCATGCATCAGCCGGCCCTCCCGCAGGGTGCCCGATCAGCGGGGCAGCGCTGCAATGGCCGGGTGGTCGCACGCCACGCGCTTCGCATCGGCGCCGCCGGGCGAGCCGAGCCCGCTGACGTTCGCCGCGAAGAAGTCGCGGTTGATGGCCGTGAAATGTGCCATTTCGGGCGGCAGCCGAAGGTCTTCGTAGATGGCCTGCGTGGGACAGGCCGAGACGCAAACGCCGCAGTCGATGCATTCATCCGGGTGAATGTACAGAGTGCGCTCGCCTTCGTAGATGCAATCGACCGGACAGCACTTGACGCAGGCGCCGTCCTTGACGTCGATGCAGGCGCCGGTGATGACGTGGGGCATGGCACGTACCTTCGCTGACCTGGCTGGCCTAGCGACCCAGCCACTGCGGCTTGCGCTTCTGCTGGAAGGCCAGCACACCCTCGTCGGCATCCTGCGACTGCAGCGCAGCCACCAGCGCCGGCAAGCGCATGCGGTGCGCCTCGGCCGGCGCCAGCGTGCCGGTGCGACGCACCACCTGCTTGATCGCCTTGAGCGAGAGCGGCGCGCAGGCCAGCATCTGCTGCACCCAACGGTTCACGGTCGTGTCGAGTTCGGCGCGCGGCACCACCTCGTTGACCAGGCCCATCTCCAGCGCGCGCTCAGCCCTCACCCGCTGACCGGTGAGCATCATGCCCATGGCCTGGCGGTAGGGAATCTGGCGCTGCAGCAGCAGCATGCCGCCATCGAGCGGCAAACGGCCGACCAGCGGCTCGGGCAGGCCGAAGCTGGCTTCCTCGCAGGCCACGACGATGTCGCAGCCCAGCACCATCTCGAAGCCGCCACCCAGCGCAAGGCCGTTGACGCGCGCGATCACCGGCACGTCGAGCGTCTCGCGCAGCGCGATGCCGCCGAAGCCGCCGGGGCGCGCGGCGGCCCAGTACTCCACGCCCTTGAGGTTGGAGGTGTTCTTCAGGTCCGCGCCCGAACAGAACGCCCGCTCGCCCGCGCCGGTGAGCACGACCGCGCGGATGTCGTCGCGCGACTCGATCTCGGTCCAGACGCGCTGCAGCTCGGCCTCCGTCGGCAGGTCGACCGCATTGAGCACCTCGGGCCGGTCGATGGTGACCGTGGCGACGTGGTCGGCGACTTCGAAGAGAACGCTCATGCGTCGGCCTCCTCGATCAGCGCGCGGGCCTCGGCCAGCACCTCGACCGTGTGCTGCCCGAGCCTGGGCGGCTCGCGGCGCAGGCCGGCCTTGGCGCCCGACATCTGGATCGGGCTGCCGATGAACTTCAGCGCCCGGCCCGACGGCGAGCCGCCTTCGAGGATCATCCCGTTGTGCAGCGTCTGCGGATCGACGAGCGCCTCGCGCATGTCGCGCACCGCGGCGGAGAGCAGGTCCTGCTCCTCGAGCTTCACGAGCCAGTGCTCGCGCGTGTTGCTCGCAAAGCGTTCGCGGAAGACGTCGTGCAGCGCGGTCTTGTTGGTGAACTGCGCCGACAGCGTGGCGTAGCGCGCATCGAGCGACAGGTCTTCGAGCCCCAGCGCGGTGCAGATGTCGCGCAGCGGATTGGCCTTGAACGCGCCCACCAGCACCAGCGGCCCGGTCTGCGTGTCGAACACGCCCGACAGCGGCATGGCGGCCCAGTTCACTTCGGAGTCTTCCATCATCACCATGGCCGCCTCCTGCATCTGCATGGCCAGCATGGAGTTGTAGAGCGACACCGAGATCTTCTGCCCCTCGCCCGTGCGCTCGCGCTGCAGCAGCGCCAGCAGGATGCCCTGCACCATGTGCATGCCGGCCGTGTAGTCGGCCAGCGCCGTGGGGTAGATCGACACCGGCACCGAGGCATCGGCGCGCCGCGCCATCACGCCGGTGAGCGCCTGCGCGAGCACGTCCTGGCCGCCCTTGTGGGCGTAGGGCCCGGTCTCTCCGTAGCCCGTACCCACCGCGTAGATGATGCGCGGGTTCAGCCTCTTGCAGTCCTCGTAGCCCAGCCCCAGCCGCTCCATCACACCGGCGCGGAAGTTGTTGGTGACCACGTCGGCACCGGCGATCAGCGCCTTCACCAGCTCCATCTGCGCCTCGTCGCGCAGGTCGATCTCCACGCTGCGCTTGTTGCGGTTGAGGCTGCAGAAGATCGGGTTGTCCTCGCCCGCCACCGGCGCGAAGGTCGAGCGGCTCAGGTCACCCGCGCCCTTGCGCTCGATCTTGATCACGTCGGCGCCGTGGTCGGCCAGCATCTGCGTGCAGACCGGGCCCATCATCACCTGCGTGAAGTCGATCACGCGGATGCCGTCGAGCGGCAGTGCATCGGTCGTGGTCGTCATGCGGCCTCCTTCTCGAACGAACGGGCGATCGCCGGCACGTCGGCGTTCGGCCCCTTCTGGTCACCGGGGTCGGCGCCCTGGGCTCGCAACGTCTTCTGCAGCTTCGCGATGTCGACCTCGCGCACCGAGATGCCCGCGTTCAACGCCAGCGCCGCGGCCGTGCCGGTGGCCTCGCCCATCGCCATGCAGGGCGGGATCTCGCGCGAGATCTTCTGCGCGGCGGAGGTGGCCGAGTAGTGGCGCCCGGCCACCAGCAGGTTCTCGACGCTGCGCGGCAGCAGCGTGCGGTACGGGTAGTAGTAGTCGCGGCCACGCGCCACGCTGTCTTCGAAGCGCGTGCGCTGGGCGACGTCTTCCTTGGTCATCACGTAGGCGCCTTCGAGCAGGCGGGTCTGGCGGATGCCGGTCTGCGGCGCCATGTCGATCAGCGTGCACTTCGCAAAGCCCGGCAGCTTGGCACGCACGAAGTCGATCACCCTGTGGATGGTGGCGCGGCCCTGCACCTCGGCGCGCGTCAGATCGCTCACCTTCAGGCCGTCGAGCCCCGGCATGTGCGGGCAGTTGCACCACACCACGCCCGGCAGCGGCGTCTTGAGCCACCACGCCTCCCAGGCGCCGCCGAGCATGTGCTTGATCTCGCGGTCGAGCGCCTGCCAGGCCTCGGGCTCTTCGCGCTCGAAGCGCTCGGCCTCCTCGGTGTCGACGCCGCCGAGGCGGAACACGGTCGTCACGATGTAGCTGCCGCTGATGTGCGGCGCACCGGCCGACGCGGCCACGTCGAGGTCACCGGTGGTGTCGATCACCACCTTGCCCAGGATGGCCTCGCGCCCGCCCTTGGTCTCGCAGACCACGCCCCTGACCTTGCCGTCTTCGACCAGCGTGCGCGAGAACCACGAATGCAGCCGCAGCTCGATGCCGGCCTGCAGCACCATCTCGAGCGAGGTGCGCTTCCATGCGTCGGGATCGAAGGCGGCGGCGAAGCAGATCGGGTGCGGCTTCTCCTTGCTGTGAAAGTCGTAGGTGCCCCAGCGCTTCCAGCGGCGCACCGATTCGGGCAGCGTGCCCCATTCGTGCTGGCGCGGGTACTCGGCCAGTCCCAGCGCCGACATGCGCTCGATCATCTCCAGGCAGATGCCGCGCACCGAAATTTCCTGCTGGTGGCTGTCCCACATGTCGTCCAGCACCAGCACCATGCCACCCGAGGCCAGCCCGCCCAGGTGGTTGTAGCGCTCCAGCAGCGTCACGCTCGCGCCGTTGCGCGCGGCGGCCAGCGCCGCGGCCTGCCCGGCGGGGCCGCCGCCGACCACCACCACGTCCGATTCGGCTGCCACGCGCACGTCGTGCGCGGGCTCCTGCATCCAGTCGCCAATACGGCTCATAGAACTATCTCCTGTTGAAATGTTTGGATGTGTGTGAAGTGCACCGGGCGCGTCAGTGCGTGCTTTCGGGCTGCCAACGGATGACCCACTTTTCCGCCAGCGTCACCAGCAGGAAGAACAACCCGGAGAGCGTTGCGCTCATCACGATCGCGGCATAGAGCAGCGGCGAGTCGAAGTTGAAGGTGGCCTGCAGGATCATTGCGCCGATGCCCACCGTCGCACCCACCCACTCGCCCACCACCGCCCCGATCACGCACATCGACGCCGCGATGCGCAGGGCCGAGAACAGGTATGGCAGTGCGTTGAGCAGCCGCAGGCGGAAGAAGATCTCGGTCTTGCTGGCCGACAGCACGCGCATCAGCTCCATCGCCTGGGGATTCACCGACTCCAGCCCGCGCACCATGTTCACCAGCGTCGGGAAGAAGCACACCAGCGCGGCGATGGTGATCTTCGGCTCCACGCCGTTGCCCATGATGAGCACCAGCACGGGCGCCTTGGCCACCAGCGGCACGGCGTTGAACATCAGCACCACCGGGAAGAAGATGTCCTGCAGCGTCTTGTTGTGCACGAAGATCGTCGCGACGACGATGGCCGCGAGGTTGCCCAGCACGAAGCCGCCTGCCGCCTCGAAGGCCGTGGGCAGCAGGTTGTCGAGCAGCACGTCGCGCTTGGCGTAGAGCGTCTCCAGCACGGCCCACGGCGTGGGTGCGATGAAGGGCTTGACGCCGAACGCGACGATCACGGCCCACCACAGCAGGATCAGCCCGACGATGCCCAGCGCCGGCAGGATGCGGCGACGCCAGATGCGCTTCTGCCGCGCGGCCGCCCAGGCGATGTACTCCGGGTCGGCCGAGGCCGCCGGCGCGCCGAGCGCGCCCGGCACGGCCGAATCGATGGAACGGGTATTCATGGCTTCGGCCTCAGCAGGTTTCCAGCACGCGCCGCAGGTGGCTCGTGAGTCGGACGAACTCGGGTGTCTCGCGCATCTCGAGCGTGCGCTCGGCGGGCAGCTCGACCGGCACGATCTCGCGCACCCGCCCCGGGTTGGCGGCCAGCATCAGCACGCGCTGGCCGAGGAAGGCGGCCTCGTGGATGCTGTGGGTGACGAAAAGAATGGTCACGCCGGTCTCGCGCCACACGCGCAGGATCTCCTCGTTGAGCCGGTCCCGCGTGATCTCGTCGAGCGCACCGAAGGGCTCGTCCATCAGCAGGATCTTCGGGTCGCTCGCCAGCGCCCGCGCGATCGACACGCGCTGGCGCTGGCCGCCCGACATCTCGTGCGGGAAGGCGTTGACGCGGTCCTTCAGGCCCACGAGTTCGAGCAGCTCCAGCGGCGAGCGGCGGCCCTTGCGCCCTGCCCCGCCGCCCACCTGAAGCGGCAGCTCGACGTTCTGCAGCGCGGTGCGCCAGGGCAGGAGCGCCGCGTCCTGGAACACGAAGCCGATGTCACGGTTCTTCCGCGCGGCCTGCGGCGTGGACGACAACACCTCGATGCTGCCGCGGCTGGGCGGCAGCAGGTCGGCCACCACGCGCAGGAAGGTCGACTTGCCGCAGCCGGAAGGCCCGAGCAGTGTGAGGAACTCGCCCTGCGCCACCTCGAGATCGAGGCTCTTGATGGCGGTGACGTCACGGCGCTCGGTGAAGAAGCGCACGCCGATGTCGCGGCAGGCGATGGCCGGGGGAGCGGAAAGAACGGCGGCCATCGCGCGTCAGCCCTTCATGGCCCGCGCGGCGGCGGTCGCCTTCAGCGCGTCGAGCGAGATCACGTCTTCCACCTTGGGCGTGCGCGCGGTGAACTGGCCCAGCTCCGCATAGGTGGAAATCTGCTCCTGCCACACGGCCGGGTCCATCGCACCCCAGCCCTGGGTCTGCGCCGCGCCGCCGAAGGCGTACTCGAGCATCGCGTCGACCGCCACGCGCTCGTCCTCGCGCTTGAGGTTCGGGTATTCCTTCACCAGCATGTCGACCGCCTGGTCGCGGTTGGCGCGCACGTGATGCCAGCCCTTGGCGGTAGCGCGCAGGAAGGCTTCGATGACCTTGGGCTGCGTCTCCAGCGTCTTCGTCGATGCGTAGTAGGGCAACGCATAGAGGCGCACGCCCGCATCCCACTGCGTGAGCGTGGCGATGTCGGGGCCCAGCACCTTGATGGCGGTGGTGTTGGTGAGCCAGCCCGTCACCACGTCGACCTGCCCCGTGAGCAGCGGCGACATGTCGGCGCCGATGGTGACCACCTTCACGTCCTTCTCGGCGATCTTGTTCTTCGCGAGCAGCGCACGCAGCAGGATGGCCGCCGTCGACGGGATGCCCACCCGCTTGCCGACCAGGTCGGCCGGCTTGCGCACCGGGTTCTTCGCCAGCGAGAAGTAGGTGTAGGGATGCTTCTGCGCGCCGACGGCGAAGCACTTGATCGGCAGGCCCTGCGACACGGCCAGCATGATCGACGGGCTCGACGAGACCTGCCCCACTTCGTAGCGGCCCGAGGCGATGATGGCCACGCCATCGATGTTCGGCCCGCCCGGCTGGATCGCGAAGTCGATGCCCTCCTGCTCGTAGAAGCCCATGCGCTTGGCGACCACCTCGCCGATCTGGTTGCCGCCGACGATCCACCCCAGCTGCATGTTGATGCGCGCCTTGCCCTGCGCGAAGGCACCGACCGAGAGCAGGCCGCCTGCGGAGAGTCCGCCGGCGATGAGGGAGGTCTTGAGAAGACTTCGGCGACCGGGATCGCGGAGATGGGCCATGGCGGATTCCTTTTCTTCGATGCAATGAGGTGAAGGCATTCGGCTGTGCGTGTGTGCCGGCCTGCGATGCAGCGAGGCATCCGTGGGGCCAGCGAGGCGAATGCTAGGAGCGGGGTGCGAGCGCACCAAGCACCGTTTTTCGCAACGGGCGAACTAAAAAATAGTTCTCCTTGCGCGCCCCCAATGACATTGCGGTGCATGCGCCGTTGCGGCGCGCACCATCTTCGGGAAAACGATTAGGGCCTGCTGGCCCGCTCAGGCGTCCTGACGGGAAGCGGGGGCATGTACCGCCGCACGGCGGCGGTCCGCCATGGCTGCCGGCTTGGCGCGTCGCGCACCCGGCGTCCTCGGATGCCGCGGTGCAACGACGACGGGCCGCGGCCGCTGCTGCTGCTCCGACTGCTGCCGATGCGCCTCGAAGCGCGCTTCCTTCTGCTTCAGGTAGTGCATCAGCACATGCGAAACCATGTTCAGCCCGAAGGTGCCGAACGCGGCAGGAATGATGTAGAGCGCGATCGACAGCTCCGACGAGAAGACGATGTCGTCAGCCAGCGAAGGCGTGGCCTGGGCCTCGAGAGAGAGTGCGCGCAGCACGAAGATGTCCACGCCCGCCAGCACGATCAGCAGCAGCCCGAAGGCGAACACGGTCTTCTTCGAGAACTCGCGCCGCACGAACAGCGTGATGAAGATCGCCGCCGGAAATATCAGCGAGCACAGCACCAGCAACCAGAAGCGCACCTGCGTGAAGACCGTGACGTCCGACGGAATATGCATGGAGCAGATTGAGCCACGAGGCCCGCCCGGGAATTTGTCCGGCAAGTGAAGCGCCGGTAAAAGCGCCTCTCAAATGGTGAAGCCGGCCTAGGCGGCAGCCTTCGCCCGCGTTCCGGTCAGCGTGGGCATCTCCGTCGCGCTGGAGTTGACGTTCACGCTGCGGTCGAAGCGCATGTACGGCCCCAAGAAGCGGCACACCACCGTGTCCCGGAAGGCCGACTCCACGAAGGTCCACGTCATGACGAAGGTGCGCGCGTCGAGCCACTCGCCGCTGGCGACCACGCGCATCACGTCGGGCTGGTACTCGTGGTGCAGCTTGTTGCCGGTGACGGTGGTGTCGCCTTCCACGGGCCTGCGCAGGCCGACCTGCACCTTGTGCGCGCCGCGCTCGTCCTCCATGGTGAAGGTACAGGCATCGCCCGAGGATGCGAAGTCGAGCCGCACGGACTTGATCTTCTCGGCGTTCTCGGCGAACTCGTAGCGCTGGCCCGAGACGTTCGCGGCAACGGGCGAGCTCGTCGGCTTCACCGGCGACAGCAGCTGCAGCGAGCGCGTGCGGGCCTTGAGCGCCGCATTGTCCTTCTCGCTGGCGGGCACGCCGGAGACGGGGCCGAACGCCGCCGGAAAGTGCTTGTACAGGATGCCCGCGTTGAAGCCCGCCTTGGGCGGCAGCGCAGAGTTGAGCGCGAGCACCGCGTTGTGCTCCGGGAACACCACCGAGTACTGGCCGAAGAGGCCATCGGCGTTGTAGGCGCCGTTCGGGCCCAGCCACCACTGGTAGCCGTAGCGGTCCTTGGTGTGCGGAGCGTGCACCGAATCGACCCACGCCTTCGTGAGAACCTGCTTGCCGTTCCAGATGCCGTTCTGCGCATGCAGGATGCCGAGCTTGAGCGAATCGACCGTCTTCCAGCTCAGGCCGTTGGCGCCGGGCGAGATGCCTTCGGGCCCGACGTCCCATTCATAGCCCGTGATGCCCAGCGGCTCGAAGAAGCGCGGCTTGAGATAGTCGGCCACAGACTGGCCGGTGGTCTTCGTGACGATGGCCGACAGCATGTAGGTGGCGGCGCTGGTGTAGACGAACTTGCTGCCCGGCGCGTAGACCACCGGGATCTTGAAGAACTCCGCGATCCAGCTCGTGCGGATAGGCCGCCACACCGAGCCCGACACCATCGACTCGTGGCCCGTGCGCATGGTCAGCAGGTCGCGCACGGTCATGGCCGCGAGGTTCGTGCTGACCGTGGCCGGCAGGTGCTCGGGAAAGAAGGACACGACCTTGTCGTCGAGCCCGAACTTGCCTTCGGCGATCGCCATGCCGACCGCGCACACGGTGACACTCTTGGTCAGCGAGTGCGTCATGTGCCGGCGCTCGGGCTTGTAGGGGTCCCACCAGCCCTCGGCCACCACGTGGCCGTTGCGCCACAGCATGAAGCCGTGCAGCTCGAACGCGCCGCGCTCGGCATCGTCGAGAAAGGCCAGGATCGATGCGGGCGAGATGCCCTGCGCCTTGGGGCGGCTGCGCGCCAGGCCGTCGGCGAAGGCGGGACTTGCGGCGCCGGTCGCGGCCCAGCCGAGGCCGGGAATGGATGCCATGGCGGTGCCGCCGAGCGACAGGCGCAGCATGCCGCGCCGGGAAATCGAAGAAAGTGCTGTTGTTGTCGTCATTGCTGTGTCTTGCGTGTTTCTGGATTCTCATCTTGCCGCGTGAGCAGGATGCACCAGCTTCGTGCGAGTAGCTGTCCATTGCATTGCGCTCCCCGTCCAATTCGGGTAACCCTGCCGCCCGCCCATGTGGAGCTTCAGTGTGGACCATGAGGCCGACAGCGACAACGGCGCACCAGCGTACATCCCCTATTCGAGGGATGCCGGTGCCAAGCCGGAAGCTCATCATCGCGCCGGCAAGCGGTGCTGCAGTCTCTGTGGAACCGGCAAGCGTTGGCACTCGATTCAAGAAGTCGTCCGGAGGAGAGAAATCATGGCCTGGAAGAACATTGTCGGGAGTCCTTTCGACCTCGATTCATTCGACGCGTACTGCCACAGTCTCAGTTGGACATCGTGGCGCCCCTCGTTCCTCGTGGTTCACAACACCGGCGTGCCTTCGCTCGACCAGCGCCCCAAAGGATTCAGCAAGGCCCACATACAGAACCTGGTTTCCTTCTACCGCGACCAGAAAGGCTGGAGTGCCGGGCCGCATCTGTTCATCGACGACAGGCAGATCTGGGCATTCACGCCTCTTACCGTCTCTGGCGTGCATTCCCCGTCATGGAACAAGTTGTCCATCGGCATCGAGATGCTGGGCGACTACGACAAGGACGAATTCAATTCCGGCAGAGGACTGGCGGTACACCAGAACACGGTCGGGGCCATGGCCACGCTCAGCGCTGTGCTCGGCCTTGACCCGTCGACGATCAGGCTTCACCGAGAAGACAAGGCGACAACGCACGCGTGTCCCGGCGTGAAGGTCCGCAAGATCGAATTGATCGATGAAGTTCAACGACTCATGGCCGTGCGTCATACCGGCGAGCACCTCGCGTAGTCCATCGACCGTTTGCATCCGAGCCCCGCGGGCGTATCGGCTCATCACCGGAGGAAGCCATGGTTCCGAATGATTCAGCGAGGACCACCGGCACTCGCAACTGGCCGATCCGCCTGATCCGCTGGCTAGCCGGGTGCAGTGAAATCGAAGCGACCGCCGCGGCGCAAGCCGAGCCGGAACAGCCGCTCAGTGAACTTGACAAGGCTATCCGGGAAAGGCGCAAGGCATGGGCCGCCGGGACTTCCGGCAATACACCAGGCTCCGATCCACAGGCATCTCAGCCAACCGCAAGGCCCACGCACAAATGGGGGCTCGCCCTTTCGGGCGGAGGCATCCGTAGTGCGACCTTCTGCCTCGGACTGACCGGATCGCTGGCAAAGAACAAGGTGCTCCTGCGTTTCGACCTGCTGTCCACGGTTTCGGGGGGCGGCTATTTCGGCGCGATGCTTGGCCGGCTGTTCAGCAGAGCCACGACGACAACGCAGGCCGAGCAGATCCAGTCCGCATTGGGCGACGACGTCTCGCGCTGGTATCTGCTGTGGCTGCGAGCCAATGGGCGCTACCTCATTCCACGCGGTGCGAAAGACACTGCCTTCGCGCTGGCCGTGGTACTGCGCAACCTCGTGGCCATCCATGTCGAGATCGGACTGATTGCGCTGCTGCTGGGTCTGCTGCTCACTGGCATCGATCTGTACGCATGGTGGGCACTGGCGCAGTGGGGGCCGAGCAACATTACGCGCTTCTTCGATGTCGTGGCGCATCTGTCGCCTTATCTTCCCGTGACCTGGTTGGTGTCACTGCTCTTCGTCGCATTGGCGGGCGTAGTGTCTGCCGCCTACTGGAATGTGCCTTGGTTGAGGCAGAACCCGGTATGGGTCTTGGGGGTTTCCGCGCTCGCGGCCGGGGCGCTCGTCTGGCTCGTTCTCTACCTCCGGGGAGACCCGTCCGCCGCGACCCAATACCGCTATGTGCTGTGCGTCGGGATCGCTGGATTGCTGGCAGGCTGGCTGGCAGGTGTCGCCGTGGCCACCGGCACCTACTTCGCCTCAGCCCATGCTCGCGGCATCAACTCGATCGACTTGCGGGAAGACTGGACCCGCAACCGCTTGACGATCTTTCTCACGACACTTGGCCGGGTCATCGTCTTCCTGCTTGTTGCGGGCCTGGTCGACCGGGTGGCATGGACGATCGCCTTCGAACGCACGGTGATCCAGACCGGCGCATCGCTGGCCATTGCCGCCGCCGTGCTTCGCGCGGGCATGCCGCTGGTTTCCAAGCTGGCGCCGGGGTCGGGCAGCAGCGGCGCCCTGCTTCTGTTCGCCAGGCTCCTGGGCTACGCACTGACGTTCCTTCTGTTCGCCTGGTGGGTTTCGCTGGCTCACAAGGTCGTTCAGACCAGCCTGTTCGTGCCGACGCCTTCCAGCGGGCTCACGCTCGACTTCGACGCCGCACTGCAAACGTGGCTGCTGCTGGCTCTGCCTGTCGTCGCTTACCTCTTGTTGACGGGCAGGAACTTCAACTTCCTCAATCTTTCGTCGCTGCATGCGTTCTATCGGGCGAGGCTGGCCCGCAGCTATCTGGGCGCCGCGAATCCGCTGCGGTTTCCCGGCCCAGGCGGCAAGGAGCCTTCGATGGCCGACCCGCTGGCCTGCATCGCGCCGGTGCCTCAATTCCAGGGCACGGGATTCGCCCTGTCGCCGGTCGACAAGGTGACCGACGAAGACAACGTTCCCCTGACGGACTACAAGCCGCAATCCGCGGGCGCACCGGTGCACCTGATCAACGCTTGCATCAACCAGACCATCGACCCGCGCGGCGGTTTGTTCAACCAGGACCGGCGCGGCCTTCCGCTGACGGTGGCGAGCAGTGGCCTCATACGGGTGCCGGGCGCCGGCTGGAAAGTGATGCAAGGCGCAGACGGTCTGTCGCTGGCCGCGTGGACCGCGATTTCCGGGGCGGCTTTCGCGCCCGGTCTCGGGAGCCTGACAAGAGGCGGTATCTCGGCACTGGCCACCTTCGCTGGTGTTCGTCTCGGCTACTGGTGGCGGCACCAGGCACGCGAAAGCGCGATTGAAGCTCCACCAGTCGCATCGACACCAGAACCAGATGCAAGGGCCGGCGAGAACAAGAGCCTAAAGGGGAAATTCGGGAGCAAGTCCACCGCCGTACTGAGCGAGATGACGGGGAGCTTTGCCGGCGGTCCCAAGGACGACTGGTTCCTGTCCGACGGCGGACACTTCGAGAACACCGGCGCGTATGCGCTGCTGGCCGAGCGGTGCGAACTCATCGTGGTGGCCGACTGCGGCGCGGACCCCGAATTCCTGTTCGAAGACCTGGAGAATCTGGTGCGAAAGGCCCGAATCGATCTCGGGGCCTACATCACGTTCCAGAAGCCGCGCACCGACACAAGCTTGCGAGACCCGCACGCCAGAACCGTCCGCGCGAAATTCGGTGCCCTCCAGGACCTGTCGTCACTGAACAGCAGCGCCTGCCTGGCACTCGCCGAGGTTCGCTACACGGGACAGGACGAGCCGGGTGTGCTCGTCGTCGTCAAGCCCAACATGTGCGCGGGCCTGCCTGTGGATCTGACGAACTTCTGGAGCCAGAACCGGACTTTTCCCCAGCAGACGACGGTCGACCAGTTCTTCTCTGAAGCGCAGTGGGAGAGCTACTTCCAGTTGGGCCGCGAACTCGGCAAGTGCCTGAGCCCCGCCCTGCTGGCGAGGCTGGCCAGCCATTCGCAAACGTACTTCGAGAACGATCACCAGTCCGCATTCGAGGAGCGCGCCAAATCCGACTCGGCCCCGTTGCACCACAAGAAGCCGACGGCAAGCGCGGTGCAAGGCGACGAATCCGGAAGCAGCCGTGTTCCGGCGCGGAGCCTGTTGACCGCGGGTGCTGTCGGAACCACTGTGGGCCTGGGGGCGGTTGCCACCGTCAGCATCGGCGCCTGGCAGGCCATCGATGGCGTGCGGGCCTCGTACTCCAAGCAAGTTGCAACGGAGCGGGACGCGCTGAAAGACCTGACGGAGAAATGGGCCAAGGTGACGGACACCGCCGCCCAGGCCCCACAGGACAAGCCGGAGGAGATCGCAAAGAGGAAGGCCGCAGTATCGGAACTGGCCGCGGCGTTGGTGCACACGGCGGACACGCTGTGCCCATCCGACGAGGCGAAGTGGTACCAAAAGTCGACTTTCAGCGAAATGATCTTCCAGACGGCGCAAACCAGTTGCGCCACTACCTTCGGGTCCACCATGTCGCCCGACAGCGCCTGCGCAACACTGCTGCAGATGAGCTCCGGCAAGGGGGCGGCCGAAATCCCGCGATGCCTGATTCAACCGGAGGGTCAGCGCAAGGAAAAGGAGCCTCCGGTTCCAGCGGGCTACTGGGGCTACGGCTATGCCGCGTCGGCGACGCGCCTTCTGGCCATGCATCCGTGCGATCCGCGCCGCAAAGCCAGGATGGGGGCCACCGAATGGCGCACCTGGCTGGATGGCAGAGGACTTTCCGTGGCATGCCCCGAGGCGCCACTCGCCGCCGCACCTACACCTGCTCCCGTACCTGCACCTGCCCCTGCCCCCACATCAGCGCCGCCACCTCCCTCGCCAAGTCCGTCGAATGTGTGCAAGGACATGACGATCTACATACAGATCTATGGTCCGGGACAGCGCGAACTGGCCAGGGCACTCCGACCAGATTGGCAAGCACTTGGTGCATCGGTGCCTCCGATCGAGGACGTCCAGGCGACGGCGAGCACAGCAGGCCGTCGATCCCCTTCTCCAGTAAAGCAGCCGGTCATCCGATATCCCCTGGTCGGAAGCGACACATCGGCACAGAAGTGTGCGATCGAAATGCACAAACACATGCCGGCAGGGTTTGCTCCTCCCAACGGATGGGCCATCGAGCCGCTTGCCGCACAGCTCAAGCCCTCGTCGAAAGCCATCGAGGTATGGATACCTCCCTGGTGGTTCGCGCTCACCCCGGACAGGCCCCCTCCACCAGTCATACAAGACAAGAAACAGGAAGCACGGACAAAGTGATTCGCTCCTGGGACCCACGCAATGCTCGACTGCCCGAACGCTACAGCGGGAAAACCTTAAGTCTCCCGCCCGACTTCGTTCCTACAGTTGCGACTGACCCGGGAGGCTGACGGACCCGCGGGTCGGCTCAAGAACCGACACGAAGAAAGGAGTCGCCATGGAATTCGACTACGTGATCGTGGGTGGCGGCTCCGGTGGCGCCACGCTGGCCGGAAGGCTCAGCGAAGACCCCGCCGTGCAGGTCTGCCTGGTGGAAGCGGGCGGCGACGGGCGGGGCATCCTGGTACGGGCGCCGGCCGGCGCGGCGGCCATGATCTCGGGACGCCCGCGCATCAACAACTACGCCTACCAGACCGTGCCGCAGCCCGGCCTGAACGGGCGCCGCGGCTACCAGCCGCGCGGGCGCTGCCTGGGCGGCTCCAGCGCCATCAACGCCATGCTCTATGTGCGCGGCCACCCCGACGACTACGACGACTGGGAGCGTGCCGGCTGCACGGGCTGGTCCTTCGACGACGTGCTGCCCTTCTTCAAGCGCGCCGAGGGCAACCAGCGCGGCGAAAGCGCGATGCACGGCGCCGGCGGCCCGCTGCAGGTGGCCGACCAGCAGTCGCCGCGCGGCATCAGCGAAGCCTTCGTGCGCGCCGCGATGGAATGCGGCATCCCGCGCAACGACGACTTCAACGACGGCGTGCAGGAAGGCGCCGGGCTCTACCAGGTCACGCAGTTCCACGGCGGCGCGAAGAACGGCGAGCGCTGCTCGGCCGCTGCGGCCTACCTGCATCCGGTGATGAGTTCGCGCTCGAACCTCACCGTGCTGACCGGCGTGCAGGCGCAGCGCGTGCTGCTCGACGAGCGTCGCGCCACCGGCGTCGAGGTGCGGCGCGACGGCGAGATCGACACCCTCTTCGCGCGCCGCGAGGTCGTGCTGTGCGGCGGCGCCTTCAACTCGCCTCAGCTGCTGATGCTGTCGGGCATCGGCGATCCGACCGAACTGGCGAGCCACGGCATCGCGGTGCACCATGCGCTGCCGGGCGTGGGACGCAACCTGCAGGACCACGTCGACTTCATCCTCGCCTACCGCACAAAGGAAAAGGGCCTGCCGGGGCTGGGCCCCGCCGGCCTGCTCAACTTCGCGAAGGCCATTCCCGAATGGCGGCGCAGCGGCAAGGGATTGGTGGCCACGCCCTTCGCCGAGGCGGGCGCCTTCATCAGGACATCACCCGGACTGCACAAGCCCGACCTGCAGCTGCACTTCGTGATCGGGCTGGTCGACGACCACGCGCGCAAGCTGCATGGCGGCTTCGGCTTTTCATGCCACGCCTGCGTGCTGCGGCCCAACGGACGCGGCGACGTGCGCCTGAACGATGCCAACCCCGCATCGCCGCCGCGCATCGATCCGCGGTTCCTGTCGGACGAACAGGACGTGGCTCGGCTGCTGGCCGGCGTGAAGAAGATGCGCGAGATCCTGCGCGCGCCCGCGCTGGTGAAGTACCGGCAGGCGGAGTTCTACACGGCCGACGCGCAAACCGACGAGCAGCTGCTGCAGCACATCCGCGCCCGCGCCGACACCATCTACCACCCCGTGGGCACCTGCAGGATGGGCACGGACGACATGGCCGTGGTCGACGCGAAGCTGCGCGTGCACGGCATCGAGAACCTGCGCGTGGTCGATGCCTCGGTGATGCCGACGCTGATCGGCGGCAACACCAACGCGCCAACCATCATGATCGCGGAGCGCGCCGCCGACTGGATGCGCGGGCCGCTGACCTTCGATCGCTAGGCTGCCCTCGACGAGCCCCGCACCACCAGTTCGCCTGGCAGCAGCAACTGGCGCGGCGCTGCATCCAGCCCGCGGAGTCGTTCGATCAGGCAGGTCGCGGCCGCGCGGCCGATGGCGTCGGTGGGCTGCGCCACGGTGCTCAGGCCGGGCCCGATGAGCGAGGCCCATTCGGGATCGTCGAAGCCCACGAAGCCCAGGTCGCTGCCGTACTGCCAGCCCAGCCGCGCCATCGCCTGCGCGACACGCAGCGTGACGACCGCATTGCCCGCGACCACCGCCGCGCGGCGGCCTCGCCTGGCGCGCTGGCGCAAGGCACGCAGGGCCGCGTCGAGCGCATCGGTCTCGCCCTCGACCGATTCGAACACCTCGCCCGCCACGCGCGGCTCGTGCGCGGCCACGCAGGTGCCGAAGGCGGCCGTGCGTTCGCGCCGGGAGCTCACGCCTTTCTGCGGCTCGGTGACATAGAGCAGCTCGCGATACCCGCCCTCGACCAGATGGCCGCAGGTGGCGGTCATCGCGGCGTGGTTGTCGAGCGAGACGAAATCGGTGTGCATGCCGGTGTGGCGCCGGTCCACCAGCACCGCCGGCTTGCCGTGCAGCGTGACCGCGTCGACCACGTTGCTGCCGCGCCCCAGCGTGTTGAGGATGAAGCCGTCGACCTGGTAGCCCGCGAGCGCATCGATGGCCTCGCGCTCGCGTTCGCTCTCGTTGCCGAGGTTGAAGAGCATCACAAGATAGCCGGCGTCCTGGCAGGCCTTCTCGGCGCCGCGCAGCACCGCGACGGAATACGGGTTGGTGATGTCGGCCACGATCAGGCCGATGAGCCGCGAGCGGCCATGGCTCAGCGCCTGCGCCATCGGGCTCGGCGAATAGGCCAGCTTGGCGATGGCGATCTCGACGCGCGCGGCGATGTCGGGGCTCAGCAGCCGCTCGCGATGATTGAGAAAGCGCGAGACGGTGGCCTTGGAGACGCCGGCCTCTTCGGCGACGTCGGCAATGGTGGCGCGGCCCGTGGGCTTCATCTCACGCGGCAGAGGTGTCGTAGGGCGCCGTCGGCTTCTCGCCGGCCAGCACCTGCAGCAGGTTCGTCGTCGCAAGCTCGGCCATGGCGTGGCGCGTCTCGTGCGTCGCCGAGCCGATGTGCGGCAGCGGCGTCACGCGCGGGTGCGTGCGCAGCGGCGAATCGGCCGGCAGTGGCTCCTTCGCGAACACGTCCAAGCCGGCGGCGCGCAGCGTGCCGTGGTCGAGCGCATTCAGCAGCGCTTCTTCGTTCACCGTGGCACCACGGCCGCCGTTGATGAAAGCCGCGCCGGGCTTCATGCGCGCGAAGAAGGCGGCGTCGATCATGCCGCGCGTGGCCTCGGTCAGCGGCAGCATCGCGAGCACGATGTCGGAGCGCGCGAGCAGGTCATTCAACGGCGCGTGCGTGGCGCGGCCCTGCAGCTCGGGCGCTTGCGCGGCCAGGTCGACCGGGCGGCGTGCGTGGTAGAGCACCGGCATGCCGAAGCCAAGGGCCGCACGGCGTGCCACGGCCTGGCCGATGCGGCCGAAGCCGAGGATGCCCAGCGTCTTGCCGTGCACGTCGGTGCCGAAGAGTTCCTCGCCGATGTTCTTCGTCCAGCGGCCTTCGCGCACCATGGTCGAGAGCTCGACCACGCGGCGCTGCGTGGCCATGAGGATCGCGAACACGGTGTCGGCCACCGTCTCGGTGAGCACGTCCGGCGTGTGGCACAGCGCGATGCCGCGCTTGTGGAGTTCGGCCAGCGGATAGTTGTCGACGCCGACCGACACGCTGGAAATCACCTGGAGCTGCGGCGCCGCATCGAGCAGCGCGGCATCGACCGGGTGGCTGGAGCCGATCAGCCCGTTCGCGGTGTGCAGCGCGGCGGCGAAGGCTTCGGGCTCCTTGCGCGGATCGGCCACGACCACATGGTGCGCGGCCTGCAGGCGCGCCAGCTGGTCTGCGGGCAACGGGCGGAAGACGAGGACGTTCTTCTGTTGCGTCATGGCGTTCAGAGCCCCGCTTCCTCGAGCTGCGCCCGCGTCGGCAGGCCTTCGGTATCCCCCAGCACCTGCACGGCGCGCGCGCCGATCCATGCGCCGCGGCGCACGGCATCGGGAACGCTCCTGCCTTCGAGCAGCGCGCTCACCACGCCGGCCGCGAAGCCGTCGCCGGCGCCCACGGTGTCGATCACTTCCTTCACCGGGAAGCCGTCGACACGGCCGGTGCCGGCCACGTCGCTGTCGTAGTAGGCGCCCTCGGCGCCGAGCTTCACGACCACCAGCTTCGCACCGCGCTCGCGGTAGAACTTCGCCACGTCTTCCGGCTTGGTGTGGCCGGTGAGCAGCAGGCCCTCCTCGATGCCGGGCAGCACCCAGTCGGCGCGCGAGGCGAGTTCGTTGACCCAATGGCGCATGGTCTCGGTGGAAGACCACAGCGTGGGGCGCAGGTTGGTGTCGAAGGAGATGGTGCGGCCGGCGGCGCGCATCACGTCCATGCTCTTGAGCGCGGCCTGCAGGCTGGTGTCGGAGATGGCGGCGAACACGCCGGTGGCGTGCAGGTGGCGCGCCGAGCGCAGCCAGGCTTCGTCGACATCGGCCGGGCCCATGTGGCTCGCGGCCGAGCCCTTGCGGTGGTATTCGATCGGCGGGTCGCTGCCGTCGGTGACGCGGCCCTTGAACTGGAAGCCTGTGCGCTGCGTCGCGTCGGTAATCACGTGCGAGCAGTCGATGCCCTCGGCGCGCATCGCGGCCAGCAGCGCGCGGCCCATCGAGTCGGTGCCGAGCCGGCTGGCCCAGCCCACCTTGAGGCCGAGGCGCGAGAGGCCGATGGCCACGTTGGTCTCGGCGCCGGCGGTGCGCTTGTGGAAGGACTGTGCGTCCTCCAGCGGGCCGGGCCGGTCGGCCACGAGCAGCAGCATGGCCTCGCCGAAAAGTGCGACGTCGAAGGCGGCGGGTTCCGTCATGTGTTTTCTTGTGTGCTTATGCGCGCGCGGCGCGGATGAAGTCGATCTGTGCGCGGGTGACGGCCAGCAGGTCGTCGCCCACCAGAGGGTATTCGATGGCGTGCGGCACGTCGGCAGGCAGCGCGCGCAGCACCGAGCGCCACGGCGCGACCGAGTCGCCCAGCGGCACCGCCACCCACTTGTGCGGCAGCCGCTGCGCGCCTTTGCAATGCACGTAACGCACACGGTGGCCGAGCGCTTGCGCGGCCTGCAGCGGGCACTCGCCGAGCCAGTGCCAGTTGCCCATGTCGAAGGTCATGCCCAGCGACACGCCGGCACGGTCGGCCACGTCGAAGAAGACCTGCAGCGCGGGCAGCGTGCCGGCGCGCACTGTCTGGTCGTTCTCGATCAGCAGCTCGACGCGGGTTTCGGCGAGTTCGACCTTCAGGCCCCAGAGCGAACCGTGCGACGAAGGCTGGAAGTCGCCGATGGACATCTTCAGCCGCTTCGCGCCCACGCGCGTGGCGGCGGCGATGCCGCGCTTGAGCGCGGCGCTGTCGAGCCAGCCGCCTTCGGCCCAGAGGCCCTCGGGGCTGGAGTAGACCGAGGCAAGGCCGTTCAGCGCGGGCAGCTCCGCGTCGGCGTCGCGCAGCATCTCGCCGCGCACTTCTACGGAATCGGCACCGGCCGCACGCGAGAGCTGCGAGCACCAGAGCTGGCCATGCCGCCCCACCTCGGCCGCGCCGAAGGACGACAGGGAAACAAGAAGCTCGAAGGACATCAGTGGGCTTGGTGCGAGCTGAGGATCTGGCCGAGGAACTGGCGCGTGCGCTCATCCTTCGGGTTGCTGAAGAACTCCTGCGGCGGCGCCTGCTCGACGATCTTTCCTTCGGCCATGAAGATCACGCGGTCGGCCACGCTGCGGGCGAAGCCCATCTCGTGCGTCACGCACAGCATGGTCATGCCGTCTTCAGCCAGGGCGATCATGGTGTCGAGCACTTCCTTGACCATCTCGGGGTCGAGCGCGGAAGTGGGCTCGTCGAACAGCATGATCTTGGGCGCCATGCACAGCGCCCGCGCGATAGCCACGCGCTGCTGCTGGCCGCCCGAGAGCTGGCTGGGGTACTTGTTGGCCTGCTCGGGAATGCGCACGCGCGTGAGGTACTTCATGGCCACCTCCTCCGCCTGCGCCTTGGTCATGCCGCGCGAGCGCATCGGCGCGAGCATGCAGTTCTCGAGGATGGTGAGGTGCGGGAACAGGTTGAACTGCTGGAACACCATGCCGACCTCGGCACGCACGGCATCGACGTTCTTGCCGCCGGCCGTGAGGTCGATGCCGTCGACCACGATGCGGCCCTTCTGCACCGTCTCCAGACGGTTGATGCAGCGGATCAGCGTGGACTTGCCCGAGCCCGAGGGCCCGCAGATCACGATGCGCTCGCCCTGGCGCACCGACAGGTCGATGCCGGTCAACACCTGGAATTCACCGTACCACTTGTTGACCGCTTCCATGCGGATGATCGATTCCGTCGTCATGCTCGTTGTTCCGATACTCACTGTGGGGCGCCTTGCGCCTTCTCGAGGAACACCGCGGAACCGGCTTTGCCGGGCCGCCGGTGTTGCCCCCTGCAAGGGGGTTGGCGTAGCGACACGAAGTGCGCGAAGCCTGGGGGTCAGTTCATTTTCGGCAGGTCGGCCTGCAGCCACTTCTGGTAGAGCTTGTTCAGCTCGCCATTGGCGGTGTTCTTCTGCACGAAGTCGTTCACTGCCTTGTGCAGCTCTTCCTGGCCGGGGCGCATCGCGATGCCCATCGACTGCTGCACCAGCGTGAACTTGTTTTCGAAGGTGTTGGCGGGCACGCGCTTGGCGATCTGCGCAGCCACAGTCACCGAGCAGCCGATGGCGTCGACCTGGCCCGAGATCAGTGCCTGCATGGCAGAGGCGTCGTCGTCGAAGCGGCGGATTTCGGTGCCTTCGGGCGCGGCCTTGGTCACGGCCACGTCCTGCGTCGAGGCGCGGGCCACGCCCACGCGCAGGCCCTTCAGGTCGCCAGCGGCCTTGATGGGGGTCTTGGTCGCGCCGTACAGCACGATGGTTGCCGCTGCATACGGCTGCGAGAACTGCACCTGCTTCGCACGCTCGGGCGTCACGGCCAGCGATGCCACCAGCAGGTCGACCTTGTTGGTCAGCAGGAAGGGAATGCGGTTCGGGCCGGTGACCGGCACGATGTTGGCCTTCACGCCCCAGTCCTTGGCCAGCAGCTTGGCCACGTCGGCGTCGTAGCCGTCGGGCTGGTTCTTCGCGTCGGTGGTGCCGTAGGGCGGGAAGTCGACCAGCATGCCGATGGTGATCTCGCCCTTCTTCTTGATGTCGGCCACGGTCTGCGCCGAGGCGAAAGGAGCGAACACGGTGAGGGCTGCGCCGAGGCCCAGCGCGGCGATCGCGGCACGGCGAGTGGTGGAACGGGTCATGGATGTCTCCTGGATGAAGAAAGAGAAAGGAAGAAAACGAAAGAGAGTCAGCGGGCCAGTGCACGGGCGCGCTTGCGCTCCATGCTTGCTGCCAGCAGCGACAGCGGCCAGCAGATGACGAAGTAGATCGCCGCCACCACCGAGAACACGATGAGCGGCTGGAAGGTGGCGTTGTTGACGATCTGCCCCGCGCGCGTGACCTCGACGAAACCGATGATGGCCGCCAGCGAGGTGCCCTTGATGATCTGCACCAAGTAGCCCACCGTGGGCGCCAGCGCGATCTTGAAGGCCTGCGGCAGCACCACGTCGCGCATGCGGGAGGTGTACTTGAGGCTCAGGGCCTGCGCCGCTTCCCACTGGCCGCGCGGAATGGCCTCGATGCAGCCGCGCCAGATCTCGCCGAGGAAGGCGGCGCTGTTGAGGATGAGCGCCACGCCCGCGGCCACCCACGGGTTGATGTCCAGCCCCAGCACCGGCGCGCCGAAGAACACAAGGAACAGCTGCAGCAGCAGCGGCGTGCCCTGGAAGATCTGGATGAAGGTGGTCGACACGGCGCGCGCCCACGTCGATTCCGACGTGCGCATCAGCGCGATGGCAAGACCCAGGATCGCGCCGCCCACGAAGGCGATGGCCGACAGCGCGAGCGTCCACTTGGCCGCTTCGAGGATGAAAAGGAATTCGGGAAAGCCGAAGGTGCGCATGGTGTTTTTGTCTCCGTCCGTCGACTCTTACCGGCGGTCCGGGTAGTTGAGCGTGCGCTTGTAGATCAGCTTGAACATGGCCGAGAAGGCCAGCGCCAGCGCGAGGTAGATGGCGGCCACGACGATGTAGATCTCGAAGCTGCGGAAGGTCTGCGACTGCAGGTTGGCGGCCACCGAGGTCAGGTCGTCGGCCGAGATGACCGACACCACCGCCGAGCTCAGCATCAGCAAAATGAACTGGCTCGTGAGCGCCGGGTAGATGGCCTTCAGCGCCGGCTTGATGATGACGAAGCGGAAGATCTCCCAGGACTTCAGGTTGAGCGCCCTGCCCGCCTCGATCTGCCCCTTGGGAATCGACTCGATGCCCGCCCGGATGATTTCCGTGGCGTAGGCACCCAGGTTCACCACCATGGCCACCAGCGCGGCCGTCTGCGGCGACCAGCGCAGGCCGATGGCCGGCAGCGCGAAGAAGAAAAAGAACAGCTGCACGAGGAAGGGCGTGTTCCGGATCACCTCGATGTAGGCATTGACGATGAAGCGCAGCCAGCCCGGCCCCGAGGTCTTGCCCCAGGCGCAGAAGATGGCCACCACCAGCCCCAGCACGGTGGCGATCAGCGAGAGCTGGATCGTGATCCACGTGCCCTTGAGCAGCAGCGGCCAGGCGGCGAAAACGGCGTCGAATTGAAACTGGTAGTTCATGGTGGGCGGACCCTGGAGGTGCGCGGCATGGGCACGTGCATGCCCTGAAAGCAATGCTTGCAGCTTATATGAAACCGGTTTCACGATTTCATAGGGATTCCCCTAAGTGGTCGTTTTGTCCCACCTTCTGCCTACTCCGGAGTCATGCTGAACCCACCCGCGGCCACCATGCCCACAGAGGCACATGCGCTCCCCACCGGCGCCCCCACCGTGCAGCATTTCAGGCAGGCCCTGCTCTGGCCCCTGCGATTGATGCCGGCACCGCATGCCGGGCACCATCACGCGCCCTGGCACGTGCTGCGCGAAATGGGCGATGCCTCGCCCTGGCGCGAAGAGGTCGACGAATACACCGGCGACAGCAGCCGCTTTCACGAGCGGCACTACAACGAGTTCGTGAGCTTCCTGCCCTACGTGCAGCGCTTCCTGTACGGCGAAGGCCGTTCGCGCGGCAACGGCGAAAGCAAGGGCAACGACGGCGATTCGCCGATGCGCATCTTCCGGCGCCACGACGTCGCGGCCGTGCGCCTCGTGTCGCAGCCGGGCGACGCGCCGGTCACGCTCGACGTGATCCATTGCGACCTGTACTTCTTCTTCGACATCGACGTGGTGCTGCTCAACCTCGAAGTCGGTGCGAGCAACCTGAGCCTCGCGCAGGCGCAGGACATCCTCTATCGCTTCGGCCGCGCCTACCCCTCGGGCTGGGAGGCCGACGGCTCGGCGCTGCACTGCATGGCCAGCGTCGAATGGCTGGGCGCCGATGGCCGCGTGCTCGCGAGCTCCGATGCCCAGCAGCGCGAGGCCTTTCTCTCGCACGTGGCGCAGCACCGCGCGCCGCGCATCGCCGCGCACTGGGCCTACCTGATGCAGCCGCTGGTGAGCGACCATTCGGAAGACGCGGGCGTGCTGCGCTACCGGCAGATCGAGTACTACCGCATGCCGGTGATGGCGTACCTCTCGCTGGACGACCCGCGCCGCCTCACGCGCGACGACTTCGTGCGGCTCGCGCTGGTCACCGGTGCTGGCTCGGGCCCGAGCGAAGCCCACCTGCCCTACGCCGACCACCATCTCGCCGACTTCGAACACAAGTACTGCTACGACCGCTTCTGGGTGAACGCCGGCGCGGCCCCCAACACGCGCTACCTGTGCAACGGCCACGCGCTCATCGTGGTGGGCGACGCGCGCTCCGAGTTCTTCTGCTGCCGCGACCGCGGCGTGCTCGCGCAGTTCAGGCACCAGCACTTCCTGCTGTTCCTCATCGCGCACTTCCAGAAGGCCTCGCTGCTGATGTTCTCCGACCAGCTCGTGGAAGCGCTCAAGCGGCTCGACATCCGCAGCACGCCGAGCGTGAAGCAGTTCAAGCGCGCCATCCGCGCGAGCTTCGAACGCTTCCTGCGCTTCACGCACCGCTACTGGTTCCACGAGATCTCGGAACAGGCGCAGGTGCGCGCCCTCTCCCACATGTGCGCCACGCACCTCGGGCTCGATCCGCTCTACGACGAGGTCAAGGCGCGCATCGCCGACATGAACACGTATCTCGACGCCGACAGCCTGCGCCGCCAGGCCGCCACCGTGGTGCGGCTCACGGTGGTCACGCTCTTCGGCCTGATCGGCACCATCACCACCGGCTTCCTCGGCATGAACCTGCTGGCCGAGGCCGAGGCGCCGCTGTGGCGCAAGGCCGTGTGGTTCGGCGTGGTGTTCGTCGCGACGACGTGGCTCACGATCTACACGATGGTGAAGTCGCAGCGGCTCTCGGACTTCATCGATGCGCTGTCGAACGACCGACTGGGGTTCAGGGGCAAGCTGGCGGCGCTGGCGAAGGTGTGGAGGCCGGGGGCGGATTGACCGGCGCTTGTCCCGAGCCGGTCGTCAATGAGCTTCGCGGACCTGCTTGCTCAGAGCATCGCGCAAGGAGCCGATGGTGCTGTCCGCGGCTTCGATTCGCCGCTGCATTTCCTCATTGACCACGCGGAACAGTGCACCGAGTTCGGATCGGGTCGGATAGATCTCCTCACGCTCATCCACCTGCATCGGCACGACGAGCTTTTCGAGGCATACGTAGGCGCTGTGCACTTGGCGAATGCTCTCGATGTCGTCGCCTGCTTGCAGGGCAACCGACTCGGCATCTGAATGGGGATGAGCCGACTTCGGCGTTGAAGCGGTATCGGTTTTCGGCGCGTGCTTGAGCACGCGAGCAGACTTGGTCACGGACGACCTCCTGAGGTTGCGATTTGTAGAAACCGCCGCACTCGCCCTTCGGGAAAACTGCGGCTTACGTCGCAGAGATTGCGTCAGGCTGTCAAACCCGATCACGCCTTGTTCGACGTGACGGGCGCAGTATAGCCATGCAGTTGCCTTATGGACCGTGTGGTTCGGCGTGGTGCTCGTGGCGGCGAACTGGCTCACGATTCCCCCAGAATCAGCGCATGCGCATCGCCATCGTCTCCGACATCCACGGAAACCTCCCCGCCCTCGAAGCCGTCGTCGAGGACATCGGCCGCCGCGGCGCGGATACCGTCGTCAACCTGGGCGACAGCCTCTCCGGGCCGCTGATGCCGCTGGAAACGGCGCGCTTCCTGATGGCGCAGGACTGGGTCCATCTTGCGGGCAACCACGAGCGCCAGGTGCTCACGCTGCCGGCCGGCAAGCGTGGCGCGTCCGACGAATTCGCTCATGCCCGGCTCGGCCCACAGGAGTTCGCATGGATGGCCTCGCTCGAACACAGGCTCCAGTTGAGCCCCGAAGTGCTGCTGTGCCACGGCACGCCCGAGAGCGACCTGCACTACTTCCTGGAGACGGTCGAGCCGTCACTGCTAAGGCCGGCCACGATGCCGGAGATCGATGCGCGGCTCGGTCAGGTCGATGCGCGGGTGCAACTCGTCGCCTGCGGGCATACGCACGTGCCACGCGTGGTTCGTGCTTCGGGCGGGCAGTTGATCGTCAACCCGGGCAGCGTCGGGCTGCAAGCCTACGACGATGTTCACCCGCATTCGCACGTCGTCGAGACGGGCTCGCCTGATGCGCGCTACGCCATCGTCGAACGGCTGGCTACAGGCTGGGTTTCGACGCTGATCTCAGTGCCCTACGACCACGCGAGCATGGCGGCGCTCGCAATGTCGAACGGCAGGCCTGACTGGGCCAGCGCCCTTGCCACTGGTCGGATGTCTTAGCGAAGCATCTCTCAGAAACGGCCACCGCTTCTCGAGCCTGTTTGTTCGTGGCAATGCGGAAGCAAGAAGCGCAGGTTGTGATCGCTCAGGCGCACGAAGCCATTGACATCTCATTCGCCAACTGAAAACCGATGCGGCGCTTAATAACGAAAAACCCGCCGAAGCGGGTTGAGTCTGTATCGGTAAAGTCTAGTTCGGCACGTTCTTCTTGATGCAGCCCATGATCGCAGTATCTTGGGAGTAGTCAGTAACTCCATACCCTGATGCATAACCAAGTGCTTGGCAGCTACGATGAACTGCAGAGTGGCATGAGCCAGTCGCAGGCCAGGAGCCATCGCAAGCAGCCTGCGTGGAAAGAGCCGTGAACGTCGTTGCGACATGCGCTGCGATCTGGTCGCTCATGCAGCTAAGCGCCACGTTTGAGCCAGAAACTTCCATTGGGCCATATCCCCCGCCGCCGTAGCCCGTAGCACTACAGAACGCATTGATCGAGCTTGCGCAGTCGCCGCTGTACATGTTGCTCGACGTGCATGTAGCGTGGTACGCCGTCAAGGCGGGGATGGTTGTCGGGACCATGCTTGACTTACTCGATGTCACGCAAGCCACCCCAGCGATGTTTCCTGCGTTCTCGACCATGACTCCACCTGCCCCATAGCCTTGGCTTTGGCAGTAGCGACTTACCGCGGCGGCGCACTCCCCGCTGTTTTGATTTGGTCTCGGACTACTCTGCTTGCAACCGGTCTGGAATTGCCGCAGCGTGTCAAACGCCGTATAGAAGAATTCTCCGGCATGGGCAGGCGCCGGTGCCGGTGTGGGGTCCGTTGCAGAGAACTGAAGGGCATTCAGATCTATAGGAAACATCGACATTCCGTTGGGAATGGTGTTAGCCGGTGCGGGAGTTCCTCCACCCTGGACCTGGAGATACTGCCCAAGCACGAACGAGCTGCCATTCGGATCCGTGATGATCTTGCTGTACTCGTGCGGATTGAATGGAAGCGAGGGGCTCGTCGCAATGCTTCCATTGAATATTCCATTGCCCAATGGAGTAGTCGAAGATCGAATCTGCATTCGATAGCAGCCATATGCTGGACTGATGGGTGTTCCACACCCTTTTCCGCCAACACCCGTGGTCAGCAAGATTTTTCCGCTGACCACTTTGACATCAAACGAGTCTGCAGTGCCATCCAACAGACTCTGCCCGGAAGTCAGCCCGAAAACTTCGGTAGTAAATTGCGAGTTGAGCGTGTTGATTCGAGCTCCAAGAGAGCCGCTCACCCAGAGGCGGCGCAGACCAGAGGATTCTTGAGCCAGCATCGCTCCTCGGGTTGTCGTGTCGGACAAAAGAGGGCCATCCGCACTTTGCACAAAATGGCTCACGGACCAATACAAGTATGGAGCACCTCCGAACTGGAAAACCTTGGGAACACTCGCTGAGTAGCCATCGTTGAATGCTGTTTGTTGAATTGCCGAGACAGCGACCGTCATTCGTGAGGCATCGACATCAAAGGTCGTCGAAGAAATGGGCGCAAGGCAGGAAGAAACTCCCCCCATGGAGGCACCGGTGTCAACACACTCGAATGACATCCACAGTTCTCCGTTGAACGAGATCACCGTGGGGTCATACGCGGAGGTGATGTTCGCATTCTGGTCCGTCAGAGCAACCGGAAGACTGATCACATCTCTGATGCGGTTTAGCGTGTGCGAAGCCCAATCCATCTGAAACAAAGAAAGTGTCCAGTTGGAACCAGAGCAGCCATCAGGCGTGGTGTTGATCAGCCTGCGTCCAATGAAGTAGTTGCCGTTTCCCGGAATCTGATGAAAGCTAACGCTGTTGCAGAGATTGGGAACATTTACCGGGGTTGTATTTATTGTTTGGGCGGCCGCCGTGCGGAGCAGCATGGATAGCAACACCACGGAGGCAAGAACGAAGTAAATAGCTCTTCTGAGAGTGGCTAAGTTGCTCATTTTTTCCCTTAATCAACCTGATGTTCTTAGTACTTTTGAAGGCCGGCCTTCAAGATGAACTCGAGGCCGGCACATTTTCATTTTGTAGATATCTGGTGTGATGCACTAGATAGAAGAAAGGCGTAGTGAGGCTCTCTCGTCTAGGCAAACTTGGCCTCGAGAAACTATTGAGCCGTGGTGGTGGTAAACGCAGTCCTCAGCGTCGAAGCCGCACTACTCCCAGGTTTGCACCTGTTGGGCAGCTCGACGGTGATTTCGAAGACACCGTCAACGCCGTGCTTAAATCTGCGGCTGATGAAGAGCGGTCTAGCTCCGGAGGCAAGCTCGCCGGCCTACCGACCCAATTCAGTTCAGTCGCCGAACGCGACTTCCGCGCTGGCCACCGCGCGGATCGGCACGCCGAAGCTCGTGATGTCCGCGAGCGTGGCGTTGTGATGCTCGCGGATCTGCGCGCCCGTGGCGTGCGGCTTGTCGTGCGAGGTGTGGGCGTCGGCCGCGAGCACGACGTGGTAGCCCAGCGCGGCGGCGCGGCGCACGGTGGTGTCCACGCAGAACTCCGAGGAGTAGCCGCAGACCACCACGCGCTTCACGCCGTGCTCCGAGAGCCACGCTTCCAGCGGCGTGCGCAGGAAGGAGTCGGGCGTGGTCTTGCGGATGCGCGCGTCGCGCGAATCGGTGTTCAGCGCGCTCGCAAGCTGCCAGCGCTCGGAATCGAACTCGAGGTCGACGGCGTTCTCGTGCTGGATGAAGGCCACCGGCACGCCGGCCTCGCGGGCTCGCGCAGTGAGCGCGTTGATGCGCTGCATCACTTCGCCGGCCTCATGGGGGCGCGGCGGGTCGTCGCAAAGGCCACGCTGGACGTCGATGACGAGAACGGCAGTTTTCATGGAATCCATCAATCAGAAGGAAATCAGAAGGAGGCGAGGTTCTTGACCGACCAGAGTATGGCGCCCGAGACCAGCGTCGAGATGAGCGCGATGACCGCGCTGGCGCCGAAGGAAGTGCCGATGCCGATCTGGAAGCCCAGCGTGTAGGCCACGAACAGCCCCGCGAGCACTGCCACCGCAGGCCAGCCTTCGATGTGGTGGATGCCCGTGCCGCTCGAAAAGCTCATGAAGGCCATCAGGGCCAGCGCAACGAGCAGCGAGGCGTAGAAGACGGACTTGAACGACTCGCCCAGCGTCGGCGACGTGCCAGCGACGACCTGCGCCGACACCTTCACCGCCACCGTCACGATCAGCACCAGCGCGCAGGCGGTCACCGCGAGCTTCAGCGGCGCGATGAACGCGAAGAACAGGAGGGCTCCGATGAACAGGAGGTAGTGCATGCCGGCGCGATTGTGAACGATCCGACCTGACTACGGCCCACCTGTTCTGCCTAGTCCCAGGCGCTCACCTCCAGCCGCACCTTGCCGCTGATGCCTGGCGCGGCTGGTGCCGCGCCGAGGCTGGACAACGGCACCACGAACTGCAGCTTGCCGCTCGCCAGCTGCTTCGGGCTCATGGGCAGCGAGGCACGGCCGGCGGTGTCGGTCTGCCATCCGTACTTGACGTTCCAGTTCTCGGCCGGGTCGCCGGGCTGGGGCGGCGCGATCTCGATGATCAGCGTGTCGCGAAAGAGCGAACTGCCTTCGTAATGGCCGTCGAGCCAGAACTTGTTGTTGACCTGGTAGTCGGGCACGCGCACGCCCAGCGTCATGGCGTAGGCCAGCGTCGGGCGGTCCTGCTTCACGCGGGCCCTGTTGGCGAGGAACACGGTCGACAGATAGATCGAACGGCGATCGGCCGTGGCCGGGTCGGTCAGCTCCTTGTGCGTGCGGCAGGCGGGGGAGTCTTCCTCTGCGATGCGGCGGCTCAGGTACCAGCGCTTGCCGCGCGGCGCGGCCAGCAGCTCGACCTGGTAGAGCGCATCGACATCCGCGTCCTTGGGCAGGTCGGGCGGCAAGGTGACGCCGTCAACGTCGAACCACAGGTCGACCCGCACGTCACCGAACAGGAAGCGCGTGAGGTTCTGGTAGGCCTCTTCGGAGTTGACGATGCCGAAGTAGCCCGAGTGCGAGCGGTAGGTGTAGGCGGTGGCCACCGGCTGCGTCTTGCCAGCATCGTCGACGGCCCAGAGCGAAGCGTTCTCGATGCGCACGAGGCCGTCGCTGCCGTGGCCCGCGAACATGCGCGAAAGGCCCTTGGCGGTCTCGTAGTCGCCGCGGTTGGTGCCGACCATGCAGAAGAAGCGCTCGGGCGGAAAGGCGGCGGCCGGCAGGTAGTCCATGCGGCCGTTGACGGCCGGCGTCGCCAGAAACTCGGACATCTTGTCGCGGTTGAAGGTATTCATCTCGTTCACCGTGAGCCAGGCCGGCACGTTGATGCCGCCCATGTCGATGCCGTTGTGCGGCGTGGCGTAGGTGAACACCTTGTCGACGCAGGCGCGGGCCTTCGCGTCGCCGAGCGCGGGGTTCTGCAGGAAGGCGCGCACCACCAGCCCGCCCATGGAATGCGCGACAAGGTAGCAGCGGAAGTCGTCGGCCGTGAAGCCCGAGGGCCCTTCGCGCTGCACCACGAGGTCGCGCACGCGAAGGATCAGCTGGCTCAGGCCCTGCGCGTACACCTTGACGTCCTTGGCCTTGCCGTCGCCCAGCAGCTCGGAGCCCGAGTCGTAGTAGCGGTAGATGATGACCGAGGCCGAGGGAATGCCGTCGACGTCGTTGCCGTTCGCGTCGGGCGAGGGCTTCCAGTCGGGGTCGAGGATGTCCAGGCCGTTCTGGTAGACGCTCTGGTACTGGAAGTCGGCCAGCAGCCGCACCATCGGCGATTCGAAGACGAACTTCTGCGCCGGCGCTTCCTTCTTCACGGTGGCGCGGTACACCGTGGAGCCGATGTTGAAGCCGCAGAACGGATCGGCCGCGGTCTCGTCGCGCTCCGACTCGGTCATTGCGTAGCCGCGCACGTAGATGATGGGATAGCGGTTGGTGCTCATGGATCTTGTGCCTCCTCAGAACGGGTGAAACCGATGAAGTCCGGCAGTGTGCCGGGCCTCGGCGGCGCCCGCCATACGGCGCATGGCATAGCACCGGAATGCCCCTCCTGCCCGAATGTTTCTATCGCTGAAACCATTGAAACACGCGCCTTCGATAGTCTCCGGCCATCCGACAAACACAATCCAGAAGGCTCTCCCATGGCTGAAGACCCGGGCTCGCAAGGCTCCTACCTGCCCCAACTCCTGCGCCGCGGCACCGCGCTCGCCGCGGCCGGCTGCGCCTTCGTCGCGGGCTGCAGCGCCGCCGGGGGCGGCGAGACGCGCTACGAGAACTCGCCCCAGTTCAAGGACGGCGGCTTCCACAACATGGCCAACCCCGACCTGCCCGCGCAGGCCAGCGCATGGCGCATCTGGTCGCGCTTCATCGTGGGCAGCAAGGTCGACACCGTGCCGGTCGACCCCATTCCCGTGAAGCCGCTGGACAAGGCCACGCTCGACGCGCTCGACACGAAGACCAACCACGTGGTGCGCCTGGGCCATTCGTCGCACCTGCTGAAGCTGCGCGACAAGTACTGGCTGATAGACCCGGTGTTCAGCGACCGCGCGTCGCCCGTGCAATGGGCGGGGCCGAAGCGCTTTCACAAGACGCCGATCGCGCTCGAGGATCTGCCGTCGATCGAGGGCGTGATCCTCTCGCACGACCACTACGACCACCTCGACGTGGCGACCATCGAATACCTCTCGAAGGACGTGAAGCGCTACTTCGTGCCGCTGGGCGTGCGCTCACGGCTGGTGGCGATGGGCGTGCCGGCCGAGCGCGTGACCGAGCTCGACTGGTGGCAGGGCGCCGAGCACGATGGCGTGAAGCTCACCGCCACGCCCGCGCAGCACTTCTCGGGCCGCACGCTGGGCGACCGCGACCGCACGCTGTGGGCCTCATGGGTGGTGCAAAGCGGCGACCAGCGCATCTTCTACAGCGGCGACTCGGGCTACTTTCCGGGCTTCAAGCAGATCGGCGAGCGCTTCGGCGGCTTCGACATCGCGCTGATGGAAAACGGCGCCTACGACAGCATGTGGCCCGCCGTGCACATGGCGCCCGAGCAGAGCGTGAAAGCCTTCGAGGACCTGCGCGGCAAGACCTTCTTCTCCGTGCACAACAGCACCTTCGACCTCGCGTTCCACGCCTGGCGCGACCCGCTGGACCGCATCGCGGCCCTCACGGAAGCAAAGAAGATCGATCTGGCCACGCCGGTGATCGGCGAGGTGGTGACGGTGGGAGCCGCGCGGACCAACACGCGCTGGTGGACCGATCTGCGCTGACCGGCCCTCCTTCCCTTCCTGAGCCGGCGAGCTACTCGCCGCGCTCCTTGCGCTCACGCGCGCGCCGCACCTGGCGCGTCTCGTTCGCCTGAGAGGCGATGCGGTCCTTCTCGCGCTTCTTCGCCGCCCTCTTCTCGCGCATGCGCCGGCCCAGCACGTAGCTGCCGATGCCGGTGACCACGGCGATGAAGACGCCGATGACGCTGATGTCGATGCCGCCCATGGCTATTGCACCCGCACGATGCTCGCCGGCTTGAAGCCGAGGTCGGCCGCCTTGCCCTTGCGCGCGCGGCTGCCGCGTGCGTTGTTGAGCGTGCGGATTTCGAGCGTTTCTTCGCGCTCCTTGCCGCCGCGGCCGATGCCTTCGATCTTCACGCTGCGCGTGTAGGCGGCCGCGCCGGCCAGGGTGTCCTTGGCTTCCAGGTCGATCAGCGTGAGGCCCCGGCCGCCCTTGGGCAGGCTCTTGAGTTCGGCGATGTCGAAGGTCAGGATGCGTCCGCCCGTCGAGGCGCAGGCCACGTGCGTGGCCGCGGGCATCGGCTCGGCGCCGCTCGCACCGCCCACCAGCGACGGACGGCAAAGCTGCTCGCCCTCGCCCACGTCGATGAAGGCCTTGCCGCCGCGCTGGCGCGACATCATGTTCTCGACCGTGGCGATGAAGCCGTAGCCGCCGGTGTTGGCCAGCAGCAGGCTGGCGCCCACAGGGCCCGTGAAGAAGTGCGTGACGTGCGTGCCGGCCTCCAGCTCGATGAGCGTGGTGACGGGCTGGCCGTCGCCGCGCCCGCCCGGCAGCGAAGCCACAGGCACGGTGTAGACGCGCACGCTCTTGTCCTTGGCGCTGCCGAACACCAGCAACGTGTCGACGCTGCGGCATTCGAAGGCCTCGTAGAGCGCATCGCCCGACTTGAAGCTGTACTCGGGCGCCGCGCCGTTTCCGTTGCCAGCAGCCTTCTCGCTGGCCCAGCCCTTCTGCGCGCGGACCCAGCCCTTCTGCGACACAATGACGGTGACGGGCTCGTCGACCACCTTCACCTCTGCCACAGCACGCTTCTCGGCCTGGATCAGCGTGCGGCGCGCGTCTTCGAAGGTCTTGGCGTCGGCTTCGATTTCCTTCACCAGCAGGCGGCGCAGCGCGGCCGGGCTGGCGAGGATGTCCTCGAGCTTCTTCTGCTCCTCGCGCAGCTCCTTGAGCTGTTGCTCGATCTTGATGGCTTCGAGTCGCGCAAGCTGGCGCAACCTGATTTCGAGGATGTCCTCGGCCTGCACTTCGCTGAGGTTGAAGCGCGCGATGAGCGCAGCCTTCGGGTCTTCCGCCGTACGGATGATCGCGATCACCTCGTCGATGTTCAGCAGCACCAGCTGCCGGCCCTCGAGGATGTGGATGCGGTCCTGCACCTTGCCGAGGCGGAAGCGCGAGCGCTTCTCGACGGTGATCTCGCGGAAGGCGATCCACTCGTTGAGCATCTGGCGCAGCGACTTCTGCATGGGCTTGCCGTCGATGCCGACCATCGTGAGGTTGATCGGCGACGAGGTCTCCAGCGAGGTCTGCGCGAGCAGCGTGGTGATGAACTCATCCTGGCTGATGCGCGAGGTCTTGGGCTCGAACACGAGGCGCACGGCGGCGTCCTTGCTGGACTCGTCGCGCACCACGTCGAGCACCGACAGCATCGCGGCCTTCAGCTGCGTCTGTTCCGCGCTCAGCGCCTTCTTGCCGGTCTTGACCTTGGGGTTGGTGATTTCCTCGATTTCCTCGAGCACCTTCTGCGTGCTGACGCCTGGCGGAAGCTCGTTGACCACGAGCTGCCACTGGCCGCGTGCCAGTTCCTCGATCTTCCAGCGAGCACGCACCTTGAGCGAACCGCGGCCGGTGCGGTAGGCGTCGGCGATGTCGCTCGCGCTGCTGATGATCTGCGCGCCGCCCGGGTAGTCGGGGCCGGGCACGATGGCGAAGAGTTCTTCCTCGCTGAGCTTGCCGTTCGACTTGATCAGCGCCACGCAAGCATCGGCGATCTCGCGCAGGTTGTGGCTCGGAATTTCGGTGGCCAGGCCGACCGCGATGCCGCTGGCGCCATTGAGCAGCGTGAACGGCAGCCGCGCGGGCAGCAGGCGCGGCTCTTCGGTGCTGCCGTCGTAGTTGGGAATGAAGTCGACCGTGCCTTCGTCGATCTCGTCGAGCAGCAGGCTGGTGATGCGCGCCAGGCGCGCTTCGGTGTAGCGCATGGCGGCTGCGCCGTCGCCGTCGCGGCTGCCGAAGTTGCCCTGGCCGTCGACCAGCGGATAGCGCTGCGAGAAGTCTTGCGCCATGCGCACCAGCGCGTCGTACGCGGCCTGGTCGCTGTGCGGGTGGAAGCGGCCGAGCACGTCGCCGACCACGCGCGCGCTCTTCACGGGCTTGGCACCCACGGTGCCGTTGGTGCCGCCAAAGCCCAGGCCCATGCGCGACATCGAGTAAAGGATGCGGCGCTGCACCGGCTTCTGGCCGTCGGACACATCGGGCAGCGCGCGGCCCTTGACCACGCTGAGCGCGTATTCGAGGTAGGCGGTCTGGGCGTAGTCGGCGAGGGTCAGGGTCGTGTCGCCGTCGGTGGGACCCTGGAGATCGAGCGGAGGTTGGGAATCCATGAAAGAGCTGGTGAGAAAAACTGTTGCTGCAGGCTGCGCGCGATGGGCGTCGCGATCAGCCCAGTGTGAATGCCTCGTGCACCGCAGACTGCACGGCGCCGCCGAGCACCGCGCCGCCGCCCGCGACGTAGATCCAGTCGCCGATGACGGCCGCGCCCACGGCGTGGCGCGGCGTGGTCATCGGGGCGTGGCGTTGCCAGGTGTCGTCGACGGGGTTGTAGCTTTCCATCTGGCCGAACACCCTGGCCTGACGCGGCACGCCGCTGACGAGGATGCCGCCCTCCCCGCCCATGGCGAAGAAGCGGCCGCGATACACCACGAGCCCGTGGCCCGAGCGCGCGGTGGGCAGCGGCGAGCGCAGCTCCCAGGTATCGCGCGCGGGCAGGTAGACGTGGTGCAGGTCGGTGTTGTATTCGAAGGTGTTGAAGCGCCCGCCGATCACATGGATCTGGCCGCCGTGCGACACGCAGCCGACGTGGTCGCGCGCGCCGGGCAGCGGCTTGCGTGCCGACCAGCGGTCGGCCTTGGGGTCGTAGACCTCGTGCCAGCCGACGCTCGCACGCTCGGCCGCGGGCTCGGAAGCACCGCCGATCAGGTGCAGCGCGCCGTCGAGCATCACGGCAGCGGCGGCACCACGCGGGCGCGGCAGCGGGGCGATGGCACTCCAGCGGTTGGCGGCGATGTCGTAGACGTAGGCGTTGGTGTCGGAGCGGCGGTTCTGCTCGACGAAGCCGCCGAGCGCGTACACGCGGCCGCCTTCGGCCGTCACCGCGACGTGGTTGGCGCCGCGCGGTAGAGGCGCGCCGTCGAGCCAGCGGTCGGCCTTCGGGTCGTAGATATGGTGGTAGTCGCGGTTGACCTTGCCTTCGCCATAGCCGCCGACGACGTGCATGCGGCCCATCGCTGCGGTAGCCCAGGCCATTTCGCTGCGCGGGATCGGCAAGGCTGCACGCGGCTCCCAGCGGCCTTGCGGGCCAGGCGGCGCGATGCTTTCAGTGAACCGCTGCGCCTCCTGGTCGGGCGTCATGTGATGAGGCACGCCGCCCTGCAGCCGCGCGTAAGGCTCGGCCGAGGAAGGCGCGGCCGGCAGCGTGTCGTGCGTGGCTGGATGCTGCGCGCGCACCGTGCCCGCCACCATGCCGGCGGCGGTCGCGAGAACGAAGCTTCGACGGTGCATCACGGTCTCCCTCATCAGGACAGCGGCGTAGTGTCGGTCGCCTCGGCCGCGCCGGTCGGCACGGCCTGCGGCTCGGGGATGTCGGGCATGGTCGGCACGTTACGCGGCGTGTCGGACGGCATGTTGCCGCGTCCGATGGCACCGCCCTGCGGCACCGTCAGCTCCATGCGGACACGGCCCGGCGTCTTGCCGCCGCGCACCGCACCGCTGCCGGCGCTGCCCGTCGCCACGGAAGGCTTCAGGTACGCATAGAGCTGCAGCACGGTCTGCACGTAGTTCTGCGTTTCCTTGTAGTTCGGGATCTTGTTGCCCGCGCGCTGCACCGCACCCTCGCCCGCGTTGTAGGCGGCCAGCGCGAGTTCGATCTGTCCGGGGAACATCGCGATCAGGTCGCGCAGGTAGCGCGAGCCGGCGGCGATGTTGACGCGCGGATCGAACAGCTTCTTCTCGATGGTCGTGCGCTTGTCCGCAGACACGCCGTAGCGCTGCGCGGTGGCGGGCATCAGCTGCATGAGGCCCATCGCGCCCTTGGGCGAGACGGCCTGCGCATCGAAGCCAGATTCGGTGGCAATGAGCGCCTGCAGCAGCTCGTAGTCGATCGAATGCTTGCTCGACGCGTCGCGCAGCGCGGCCTTGGCGGTCTTGTAGCCGGGCGAGGCCTCGAACATGGCGAGCAGGCTCTGCGAGGCAGGCGACACCTTGCCGTCGAGCTTGCCGACACCGCGGCCCAGCGGGGAGATGCCGTTGGCGGTGTCGAAGCTCTGGCCGCCGCGGAAGAAGATCTGGTAGCGCTCGTCGATCTTTTCGGAAGCGAAGTGCGCAATGCCCTTGCTGTCGATGTAGCCGTAGATGTCGGCGGCGTGCGCACCCTGCAGCGACAGCACGAGGGCTGCACACAGCAAGAACGGGCGGAACCAGCGTTTCATGGCGATGCGGGCCCTGTCCTCAGAACCACCAGCCGTAGCGCTTGCGGCGCTCGGCGTGGACTGCGGCGTCGTCGCTCATGCCGCGCACACGCCCGAAGCCCTTCAGGCCGGCCCAGATCAGCACGCCGCCAATCGACACGGCAAGGACAACAACAGGCACCTGCTCGGGCTGGATGCCCTTGGCGACCATCGACGCAGCAATCAGGAGAGAGAAGAACGCACCGCCCCAGCAGACGAGCCGGCGCATCCACAGCCAGCCGGTGGCGACGGTCCGCTCTGCAAGGCTGGGCTCGGCGTTGTCGTTGACCGCCTCGTCCCACCAGCCCGCCCAGATAAACACGAACACGAAGAACAGAAACAGGCCGGCAAAGAAGATGTCCGGCGGCGCGATCTCCGGCTGGGCGCGCGCCAGCATGGCAATCGCGCCCACAACGCAAGCCCCTGCCAGCGAACCGCAAATGATCTTGTGCCCGTTCATGCCCTGTCGTGAGAAATGTTCCGGCCGGAATCAGACGTCGATATCGACGTCGTCGGCGCGCAACTCCATGAGTTCGCGCCGCGCGGCCGCTTCGCCCTTGCCCATCAGCTTGGTGATTTCGCCCTGGGTGGACGTGAAATCAAACCGGCCCAATTGGACCTGCATCAGGCGTCGGGTGTCCGGATTGAGCGTGGTTTCCCACAATTGTTCCGCGCTCATTTCGCCCAGGCCCTTGAAGCGGCTGATGCTCCAGGCGCCTTCGCGCACGCCATCTTTACGCAATTTGTCGAGCGTGGCGGTCAATTCGCCCTCGTCCAGCGCGTAGACCTTGGAGGCGGGTTTCTTGCCGCGCGCAGGCGCATCGACCCGGAAAAGTGGCGGCTTCGCGACATACACGTGGCCGGCTTCGATCAATTTCGGGAAGTGGCGGAAGAACAGCGTGAGCAGGAGCACCTGGATGTGCGAGCCGTCCACGTCGGCATCACTCAGGATGCAGATCTTGCCGTAGCGCAGGCCGCTCATGTCGGGCGTGTCGCTGGGACCGTGGGGGTCGACGCCCACGGCTACCGAGATGTCGTGGATTTCGGTGTTGGCGAAAAGCCGGTCGCGCTCCACCTCCCAGGTGTTGAGCACCTTGCCGCGCAGCGGCAGGATGGCCTGGCTTTCCTTGTCACGGCCCATCTTGGCGCTGCCGCCGGCGGAATCGCCCTCGACCAGGAAAACTTCGTTGTGGCTGATGTCCTTGCTCTCGCAGTCGGTCAGCTTGCCGGGCAGCACGGCCACGCCGGAGCCCTTGCGCTTCTCGACCTTCTGCCCGGCGCGCTGGCGCGTCTGCGCGGCCTTGATGGCCAGCTCGGCCAGCTTCTTGCCGTAGTCGACATGCTGGTTGAGCCACAGCTCCAACGCGGGGCGCACGAAGCTCGACACCAGGCGCACGGCGTCGCGCGAATTCAGGCGTTCCTTGATCTGGCCCTGGAACTGCGGGTCGAGCACCTTGGCGCTCAGCACGTACGAGGCGCGCGCGAACACGTCCTCGGGCAGCAGCTTCACGCCCTTGGGCAAGAGCGAATGCAGCTCGATGAAGCCCTTCACCGCGGTGAACAGGCCATCGCGCAGGCCGCTTTCGTGCGTGCCGCCGGCGCTGGTGGGAATCAGGTTGACGTAGCTCTCGCGCACCGGCTGGCCGTCTTCGGTGAAGGCCACGGCCCAGTCTGCGCCCTCGCCTTCGGCGAAGTTGTCGGCGTTCTTGTCGGCGTGGCCGCCGCCCTCGAAGAGCGGAATGACGGGGTCGCCGTTGAGCGTCTGCATCAGGTAGTCGCTCAGGCCACCCTTGTAGAGCCACTGCTGCGTTTCCTTGGTCTTCTCGTTGACGAGCGTGACGCTCACGCCGGGCATCAGCACGGCCTTGCTGCGCAGCAGGTGGGTGAGCTCGCCCATGGGCAGCGCGGCGGTCTCGAAGTACTTGGCGTCGGGCCAGGCGCGCACCGTGGTGCCCTGCTTGCGCTCGCCGGCCTCGAGCTTGCGCACTTCGAGTTGCTCGATCACGTCACCGCCGCTGAAGGCCAGCCTTGCGATCGAGCCCTCGCGGTGCGTCGCCACCTCGAGCCGCTTCGACAGCGCGTTGGTCACCGACACGCCCACGCCGTGCAGGCCGCCCGAGAAGCTGTAGGCGCCGCCCGAGCCTTTGTCGAACTTGCCGCCGGCGTGCAGCCGGGTGTAGACCAGCTCGACCACGGGCGCCTTTTCTTCGGGATGCAGGCCGAAGGGAATGCCGCGGCCGTCGTCCTCGACGCTGACCGAGCCGTCGGCATGCAGCGTGACCTTGATCTTCTTGCCGTGGCCCGCGAGCGCCTCGTCGGCGGCGTTGTCGAGCACTTCCTGGATGATGTGCAGCGGGTTGTCGGTGCGGGTGTACATGCCCGGGCGCTGCTTGACGGGCTCCAGGCCCTTGAGCACGCGGATGGAGCCTTCCGAGTAGCCGGAGGACGCGGACGAAGAATTGGGGGGAGTCTTGGGGGGAGTCGCCATGGGGGCGGATTGTAGTCAGTCGCCGCCAAACAACTGGATACCCATACAGGAGGCGGCTACGACACGAACATGCGCGCCCCCAGGAAATCGATGAAGGCCCGAACCTTGGGCGACGGATTTCGTCCCGAAGGCCAAAGAACACCGAAGTCGATGGCATGGGGGCGCACATGCTCGGCCAGCACGCTACGCAGCCTGCCCGCGGCCAGTGCCTCGCGTACACAGAAGTCCGGCAGCAGGGCAACGCCGCGGCCGCGCAGCGCGAAGCACAGGCGGGTTTCCATGTTGTTGCAGATCATGGAGACCGGCGGTTTCACCTCGGTACCGTCGGGCCCGGGCACGAGCGGCCAGACTTCCACCTTGCCCGTGGCCGGATAGCGGTAGTGCAGGCACGCGTGCCGGACCAGGTCCGCCGGCACGAGGGGCACGCCGCGGCGCGCCAGGTAGTCGGGCGAGGCCACCAGCAGTTGCGAGAACTGGCCCAGCCGACGCGCCGAGAGCCGCGAATCGGTGAGTTCGCCGGTACGCACCACCGCGTCGAAGCCCTCCTCGATGACGTCGACGAGCCGGTCGCTGAAGTCGAGATCGAGCTCGACGTCCGGGTATTCGCACATGAAGTCGGCCAGCAACGGCAGCACCAGCGAACTGACCAGCGGCAGGCTCACGCGCAGCTTGCCGCGCGGCGAGCCGGCCGAGGAAGACAGCTCCTGCTCGGCCGCCTCGATCTCGGCCAGCACGCGGCGGCTGCGCGCAAGGAACAGTGCGCCCTCGGCGGTGAGCGTGATGCTGCGGGTGCTGCGGTGGAACAGCCGCACGCCCAGCCGCTCCTCGAGCCGCGCCACGCGCTTGCCGACGGCGGACGCGGAAACGCCGAGTGCGCGGCCGGCGGTGACGAAGCTGCGGGTTTCGGCCACCTGGATGAAGACGGTGAAGCCGCTGAGGCTGTCCATGGCTGGGCTCCATTGCGGACTCTCATGTCCGTATTGATCGGAACTGTATCCCCCTTTTTCCGGAGTCGGCTTCTTCCTATCGTTGGCCGCATGACATCCTTCAACCCGAATTCATCCCCTTCCAGGGCACGGCTGCCGCTGTCCGGCCTGCTCGCGCTGGCGGCCGCCAGCTTCATCACCATCCTCACCGAGGCCATGCCGGCCGGCCTGCTGCCGCAGATCGGCGCGAGCCTTGCCATCACGCCCGCGCTGGTCGGCCAGCTGGTGACGGTGTATGCACTCGGCTCGCTGGTGGCTGCCATTCCGCTGGTGGCTCTCACACGCGGCTGGCGGCGGCGTCCGCTGCTGATGCTGGCGATCGGCGGCTTCGCGGTCGTCAATACGGTCACCGCCCTGTCCCACAGCTACCCGCTGACGCTGGCCGCGCGCTTCTTCGCCGGCGTGTTCGCGGGGCTGCTCTGGGCACTGGTGGCCGGACACGCAGGCCGCATGGTGCCGCCGTCGATGCAGGGCCGCGCGATCGCGGTCGCCATGCTGGGCGCACCGCTGGCGCTGTCGCTGGGCATCCCGGCCGGCACGCTGCTGGGCACGGGCGTGGGCTGGCGCCCGGCCTTCCTGGTCATGTCGGCGCTGTCAGTGCTGCTGCTCGGCTGGGTGCGCTGGCAGGTGCCCGACTTTCCGGGCCAGGAAGCCGGCCGCCGACAGAGCGTGAAGCGCGTGTTCCTGCTGCCGGGCGTGCGGCCGGTGCTGGGGGTGATGCTGGCCTTCGTGCTGGCGCACAACATCCTCTACACCTACATCGCGCCGTTCCTGGTGCATGCGGGGCTGGGCGCGCGGGTCGACCTGGTGCTGCTGGTCTTCGGCACGGCCTCGCTGGCGGGCATCTGGGTGACGGGAGTGCTGATCGACCGCTGGCTGCGCGAGCTGGTGCTGGCGAGCACGGTCGCATTCGGGCTGACGGCGCTGCTGCTCGGCACAGCCGCGGGGTCGACGGCGGTGGTGTACCTGGGCGTGGCCATCTGGGGCCTGGCCTACGGAGGTGCGGGCACGCTGTTCCAGACCGCCTCGGCGCAGGCGGCGGGCGAATCGGCGGACGTGGCGCAATCGATGGTGGTCACGGCGTGGAACCTGGCCATTGCGGGTGGCGGGCTGATCGGCGGACTGCTGCTGCAAGGCGGCGGCGCGGGCGCGCTGCCCTGGTCGCTGCTCGTATTGCTGGCGCCCGCGCTGTGGCTGACGTGGAGGGCCTGCGCGCACGGCTTCCCCGGAGCGCGCGCTGTCGCCGGTGCGACAGCGCGTTGAAGCCCTCGCGGCTTTGATGCATTCGGCGCATCGAAAAGCCGCCGATAAATCATCAATGGCTTTGGCCGCCATGCCACCTGCCGGAGCAGGCGAATCGTTACATTCGAAGTCATGCAATCCGCCGCCCCAGCTCCTGCCCTCTCGGTCAAGCAAGTCCTGTTGTGCGGGGCGATGATCGTCACGCTGTCGATGGGCATACGCCACGGCTTCGGCCTCTGGCTGCAGCCGATCACTCAGGCGCAGGACTGGAGTCGGCAGACCTTCTCGTTCGCGCTGGCGATCCAGAATCTCTCGTGGGGCATCTTCGGCGTGTTCGCGGGCATGCTGGCCGACAGGTTCGGCGCGTTCCGGGTGCTGATCGGCGGCTCTCTGCTCTATGCGGCAGGGCTGTTCGGCATGGCGCATTCGCCGACGCCGCTCCTTTTCACGCTGAGCGCGGGCATCCTGATCGGCGCGGCGCAGGCGGGCTCGACCTACGCTGTGATCTACGGCGTGATCGGTCGGCAGATTCCGGCCGAGCGGCGCTCGTGGGCCATGGGCGTGGCGGCGGCAGCCGGCTCGTTCGGACAGTTCCTGATGGCGCCCATCGAGGGGCGGTTGATCGGCACGCTGGGCTGGCAGACCGCACTGGCCGTGGTGGCGGTGCTGGCGCTGGTGATCGTTCCGCTCGCCTTCGGCCTTCGCGAACCGAAGACGGCGGCGCTTGCCGGGCACCGCGAGCAGTCGGTGATGCAGGCGGTTGGCGAGGCCTTCCGCTACCCGAGCTTCGGCCTGCTGATGGCCGGCTACTTCGTCTGCGGCTTCCAGCTCGCCTTCATCGGCATCCACATGCCGACCTACCTGCGCGACCGCGCGCTGCCTGCAGAAGTGGCGGGCTACGCACTGGCGCTGATCGGGCTCTTCAACGTGTTCGGCACGTACACGGTCGGGCTGCTGGGGCAGAAG
Source organism: Variovorax sp. 679 (assembly GCF_003952185.1). GTDB lineage: Bacteria > Pseudomonadota > Gammaproteobacteria > Burkholderiales > Burkholderiaceae_C > Variovorax. Next base: position 166,512 of record NZ_RXFS01000012.1, read on the forward strand.
CTGGCCAAGCGGAAGATCCTCGCAGCCATCTACTTCGCGCGGGCGGTGTCGATCGCGCTCTTCCTGCTGGCGCCGATCTCGCCGTTGAGCGTGTACCTCTTCTCGGCGGCGATGGGCTTCCTGTGGCTGTCCACCGTGCCCGCGACCAATGCAATCGTGGCGGGCATCTTCGGCGTGGCGCACCTGTCGATGCTCAGCGGCTTCGTGTTCCTGAGCCACCAGGTCGGTTCGTTCCTGGGCGTGTGGCTGGGCGGCTACCTGTACGACACCACGGGCAGCTACGACATCGTCTGGTACATCTCGATCGCGCTGGGCGTGTTCGCGGCGCTGATCAACCTGCCGGTGAAGGAAAGCGCCATCTCGCGCCCTTCCTCGGCGCAGCCGGCGGGCGCTGTCGTCTGACCGGCCCGGTTGCGCAAGAATCGGGGCCATGACTCCTCAACTGCGTCATCACATCGTTCACGCGGGCTGGCTGGCCGCCGCGCTGGCGGTGCTGGGCGGCGTGTTCACGCTCTACGTGCACCCGGACTTCCTCGTGACGCTGGTCGACCAGATCTGGTCGTGCTTCTGAGCCCCGGCCCGCTATGAAAGAAGTAGCGCCGATGCACGGCATGGCAGCCCCGTCCGAATGGATCGTCCGCTGGTCGCACCTGCTCCCCTCCGATGCGACCGTGCTCGACGTGGCCTGCGGCGCCGGGCGGCACATGCAATGGTTCGCAGGCCGGGGGCATGCAGTCACTGGCGTCGACCGCTCTCCTGAAGCCGTCGAGGCTGCCGGCGCATTCGGCCACGCGGTCGAGGCGGACATCGAATCCGGCTCCTGGCCCTTCACCGGACAGGCTTTCGGCGCCGTGATCGTCACCAACTACCTCTGGCGTCCGCGCATGGCCGACATCGTGGCCGCGGTGGCGCCGGGCGGCGTGCTGCTCTACGAGACCTTCGCAGCGGGCAACGAGACCATCGGCAAGCCTTCGCGCCCCGACTTCCTGCTTCAGCCGGGCGAACTGCTGGCGGCCTGCGCCGGGTTGCGCGTGGTGGCCTACGAAGACGGCTTCGTCCCGGAACCGGCGCGCTTCGTGCAGCGCATCGCCGCCGTTCGCCCCACAGCCCCCGATGCCGGGCCACCAGCCCGCCACCTCCTTAAGGGAAACTGAGGGGGCCGGGGCGGCTGTCTCGGGGGCCCCTGGAGTAAGTAGAATCGGCGCTTTCGTCCACCGACAAAGAGATTCCCCTTGGAGCAACTGACAGGCAGCATCGTCGCGCTCGTCACGCCGATGCACGACGACGGCAGTGTCGACTACCCCGCCCTGCGGCGACTCATCGACTGGCACATCGAAGAAGGCACCGACTGCCTGGGCGTGGTCGGCACCACCGGCGAGTCGCCGACGGTCGACGTCGAGGAGCACTGCGAAATCATCCGTGTCTCGGTCGAGCAGGCCAAGGGCCGCGTTCCCGTGATGGCCGGTTGCGGCGCCAATTCGACCAAGGAAGCCATCGAGCTCGCCAAGTTCGCCAAGGGCGTGGGCGCCGATTCGCAGCTCCAGGTCGTGCCGTACTACAACAAGCCCACGCAAGAGGGCCAGTACCAGCACTTCAAGGCCATCGCCGAGGCCGTGGGCGACCTGCCCATCGTGCTCTACAACGTGCCCGGCCGCACCGTCGCCGATATGGCGCACGACACCGTGCTGCGCCTGGCGCAGGTACCCGGCATCATCGGCATCAAGGAAGCCACCGGCAACATCGAGCGGGCCCAGTGGCTGATCCGCGATGTGCCGAAGAACTTTGCCGTCTACTCCGGCGACGACCCGACCGCGGTCGCGCTCATGCTCTGCGGCGGCCAGGGCAACATCAGCGTCACGGCCAACATCGCGCCGCGCAAGATGCACGAGCTGTGCGTGGCTGCGCTGGCGGGCGACGTGAAGCGCGCCATGCAGATCCAGTTCGAGCTGATGCCGCTGCACCGCAACCTGTTCGTCGAGCCCAACCCGATCCCGCTGAAGTGGGCCATGGCCAGGCTCGGCCTGTGCGGCGGCGCACTGCGCCTGCCGCTCACCGAACTCGGCGAAGCGAGCCGCCCGGCAGTCGAGGGCGCCCTGCGCGCCACCGGCCTGCTGAAGGGCTGAGCGCCTCTCTCCAGCACGTCCCGGACCTGCCTTTCCCCTGGCCGCAGCAAGGTTAAGCAACCTTTTGCCCGAACCGCGCTCAGAGATGGCGGCGGGCACTGCGGCCCCTAGATTGACCGAACCATTCCAACAAGGAAGACGACGTTGAAGAACCTTTCGCGACTTGCACTGCTGGCCCTCGTTGCCAGCCTCGCCGCCTGCTCCGTCCTCGAGAGCGACAAGATCGACTACAAGAGCGCAGGCAAGGCCCCGACGCTCGAAGTCCCACCAGATCTCTCCCAACTCTCGCGCGACAACCGCTACGCCATCCCCGGCGGTGCCGTGACGGCCAACTCCTACCAGGCCGGCATCGCCAACGCCCCGGGCATCCCCACCGCCGTTGCCAACATCGGCGACGTGCGCATGGAGCGCTCGGGCACGCAGCGCTGGATCGTCGTCAACCGCACGCCCGACCAGCTCTGGGATCCGGTGAAGGACTTCTGGCAGGAAAGCGGCTTCCTGCTGACCACCGACCAGCGCAACCTGGGCATCATGGAAACCGACTGGGCCGAGAACCGCGCCAAGCTGCCGCAGGACATCATCCGCGGCACGCTGGGCAAGCTGGTCGACTCGGTCTACTCGACCGGCGAACTCGACCGCTTCCGCACCCGCCTGGAACGCACGCCCACCGGCACCGAGATCTTCATCAGCCATCGCGGCATGCAGGAGGTCTACAACAACTCGCGCCAGGACCAGACCGTGTGGCAGCCCCGCCCCAGCGATCCTGAACTCGAGACCGAATTCCTGCGCCGCCTGATGGTCAAGCTCGGCGTGTCGCAAGAGCAGTCGAAGATCCTGGCCGCCACCACCGCGACGCCCAAGACCGCCACCATCGCCAAGGTCGGCAACCAGCCGGTCGTGCAGATCAGCGAAGGCTTCGACCGCGCATGGCGCCGCGTCGGCCTCGCGCTCGACCGCACCGGCTTCACCGTGGAAGACCGCGACCGCAGCGCCGGCCTCTACTTCGTGCGCTACGTGCCGCCGAACCCCGACAAGAAGGAGCCCGGCTTCTTCGGCAAGCTGTTCGGTGGCTCGAGCAAGACCGAAGCGCCTGCGAAGTTCCGCATCTCGGTCAAGGGCCAGGGCGAATCCACCACGGTGTCGGTGCTCAACGAAGCCGGCGCGCCCGAAACCTCGGTCAACGCCGAGCGCATCGTCAAGGTCATCGCCGACGACCTGAGATAACCCGCATGCTCCGCTTCCGAAGCCTCGGCAGCGGCAGCACGGGCAACGCCGCGCTGGTCGAGACGACCAGCGCCGGCCGCACCTCCCGCCTCCTCGTCGACTGCGGCTTCGGCCTCAAGCAGCTCGACCTGCGGCTGGCCCAGGCGGGTCTTGCCGCAAGCGACATCGATGCGGTCTTCGTGACCCACGAGCATGGCGACCACATCGGTTGTGCCCATTCGCTGTCGCGGCGCAACCGCATTCCCGTCTGGATGAGCGAAGGCACGTGGCTCGCCACCGGCGGGCGCGACTTCGAGGGCCTGCTGAACCTGGCGCGTGACGACGCGGAATTCGCGGTCGGCGACATCTGCGTGCAGCCCTTCACCGTTCCCCACGACGCGCGCGAACCGCTGCAATTGCGCTGTACCGACGGCAACCGCACGCTGGGCGTGCTGACCGACCTGGGTCATGCCACGGCCCACGTGCTGGCTCGGCTGGGCGGCGTGCATTCGCTGCTGCTGGAGTTCAACCACGACAGCGAGCTGCTGGCCAACTCGAGCTATCCGCCCTTCCTCAAGCACCGCGTAGGCGGCAACTACGGACACCTGTCGAACACGGCCGCGGCCGAAATCGCCCGCGCGCTCCTGCACGACGGCCTGCGGCACGTGGTCGCGGCGCACCTGAGCGAGCAGAACAACCGACCCGAGATCGTGCGGCGCCTGATGGCCGAGGCACTGGGCGGCAACGAGGCCGAGATGCTTACTGCAACGGCTGCCGGGGGCTCGCCCTGGCTCGACGTCTGAGCAGCAGCAGCGTCCTCGTCCTCACGCTCACCTAAGAAAAAAAGCCGCCTCATGGCGGCTTTTTGCATGGCGGATGCCGAAGCCTTGTTGGCTATTGCTTCGGCGCTTCATTCTTCTTCGCTGCCTCGGTGGCTGCGTTAGCGGCATCGAGTGCGGACGAAGCGCCCGGAGCCGGCGCCGTGGACGATGCGGCCGGATCGGCTGCTGGCGCGGGGGCCGCAGCGGGTGCGGGTTCAGTCACGGGCGCAGGAGGCGGCGTCACGACAGCCGGCGCTGCATCCTCCTTCTTGCCGCAGGCGACGAGCGCGGCAGCGGCAATCAGCGAGGCGATCAGGACGGACGATGACTTCTTCATGGAATCTCCTTTGGCAATGAAGGTCTGGAACGAAAAAATTCTAGACCTGCATATCCGCCCGAATATGTCTCGCAGCCGCATTCGCGGCATTGGCTTACAAGCCGAGCGTCGATGCCGGAAACGCGGGCCGACCGAGGCGCCAGCACTCGTCGATGGCCTCGCGCAACTCGCGGCGCGCGCGCGATTCGGTGCCGCTCACGCCCCGGCTGCGTTCGGGGTCGATGCGATGCACGAACCATGTGGGCGTCCAGATGGCGCTCGGCACTTCGGAGCCCGCGGCCTTGCCGGTGGCGCGGCATTCGATGATGTGGTCCCACATGCGACGCCACGAGACGAAGCGCGCGTGGCCGCGTTCGAGAATGTCGAAGCGCTGCGCGAGCAGCATCAGGCGGCGGCCGCTGGCCGACCAGGCCTGCATCGCCTCGATGGTCGCGCGCTCGCCGAGGGGCCAGTCGGCGAAATCGGGATCGCTGAAGACGATCTCCTTCCAGCCCTGCTCCGACGCGGCCGACAGCGCATTGCGCAGGAGAGCATCGAAGGCCTCCCGGCCGTCGAAACGCCCTTCGGGCAGGTCACCCGGCATGAAGCCACCCTGCTTCGCACCACTCGCCCAGCAACGCAATGGCACCTTCGCTGGCACGCGCGAGTTCACGCGGCCCGAGCGCGCGCCGGTCTGCCAGCTTCCGCATCAGCGTCGCATCGGCGCCACCAGCGCGAAAGCTCTCGCCATTGATGTAGATGTGCCGCGCGTCGTAGAGCATGCGCGTGCGGCGGTCGAGCGCCACATGCTGAATCGCATCGGGCACCTCGCCGCCTTCACCGAACCAGACGTTGGCCTTGGGCTCCGTGAGCGATTCGCCCAGCGCGCGGTCGATGGCATCGGGATCGCGCAGCGCAGCATCGATGGCCTTGCGGGCGAAGCCCTGCAGCGCGGCGGGCATCGCAGCCGGCGCATCGACCGCGGACTGCGCCGGATCGCGGTAGCGAGCCAGCTCGGCCGGCCCGGCATCTTCCAGGTCTTCCGCGTACGCCTGCGCCATGCGCGCCAGCAGGTCGGAGCCAAGCTCGCCCAGGGCCGACGAACGCAGGCCGATGGAACAGGTCATGCAGTCGTCGCCAACGGCCACGCCGTCGTGGGCATAGCGCGGAGGCAGGTAGAGCATGTCGCCGGGCTCGAGCACGAAGGTCTGTTCGGGCTCGAAGTTCTCGAGGATCTTGAGCGGCACGCCCGGCTGCAGGCGCAGGTCGCTCTGCTGGCCGATGGACCAGCGGCGGCGCCCCTGCGCCTGCAGCAGGAACACGTCGTAGCTGTCGAAATGCGCGCCGACGCCGCCGGTGTCGCTCGCGTAGCTGATCATCAGGTCGTCGAGCCGGGCATCAGGCAGGAAGCGGAACTGCCGCAGCAGCTGGTGCACGCCCTCGTGGTGCAGGTCGACACCCTGCACCAGCAGTGTCCAGGCTGGCTGCTTCAGCGGCGGCAGGGCGCGCCGGGCCAGCGGCCCGTGCTTGAGCGACCAGCCGGCCTTGCCATGGCGGATCAGGCGCGACTCGACGTCCTCGCGTTCGGCAAGAGCGAACAACTCGGAACGCTCGATCGGTGGCACCATCTCGGGTATTGCCTGGCGCACGAGCAACGGTTTCTTCTGCCAGTACCGTCGCATGAACTGCGCGGCGCTCAGGCCGCCGAGCAACGGCAGCGGTTGGTTAATCTCCATGGGAGAATTCTGCAATGGAAATCTCTGAACAATGCGTAGTCGGCCTGACCTGGACGATGAAAGACACGCTCGGCGACGTGCTGGACGTGCTCGACGAGCCGGTCGAATTCCTGGTCGGCGGCGACGATCTCTTCGACGTGATCGAAGCGGCCCTGCAAGGCCATGAGCCCGGCGCCCGGGTGCAATTGCAGATCGAACCCGAGCAGGGCTTCGGCGACTTCAACGACCAACTGCTCTTTCTGGAGCCGCGCTCCCTCTTCCCCGAAGGCACCGAGGAAGGCATGACCTTCGACGGCTCCGCCCTGCCCAAGGGCGTGAATGGCGATATCCCGAAGGACACGATCTACACCGTGGCCGAGATCTACCCCGACCACCTGGTGCTCGACGGCAACCATCCGCTGGCCGGCATCGCGATCCGGCTCGACATCACGGTGCGTTCGGTGCGCGAGGCCACCGAAGAGGAAGTGGGCCGCGGTACGGCGGGCACGGGCTTCTTCAAGGTCGCGCCGATGGCACCGGGCAACGAGACGCTGCACTGACGGCAGCCTGCGCCACCCATGAAAAAGCCGGGCAACGCCCGGCTTTTTCGTTCCCCGATGGGGGTGCTGGTGGTGCTCGCTTACATGCGCGAGATCTGGCCGTTGTCGATGCGTACGCGGTCGCCGATGCGCAGGTCGCCAGGGCTCTGCACGTCGAAGGCGCGGTAGCCGCCACGATCGGTCTGCACCGACACCCGGTAGGTTTCATAGGCGCGGGGGCCGTTCTGCTGGGCCTCGATGGTGTTGCCCAGCAGGGCGCCACCCACGATGCCCAGCGCGGTCGCCGCGGCACGGCCGTTGCCGCGCCCGAACTGGTTGCCCACCACGCCACCGATGACGCCACCGGCGACAGCACCACCACCCGTGGTGCCCGTGCCGGCAGTTTCGCTGCGCAGCACCTCGATGTTGGCCACGTGGCCGTATTCGACGTAGGAAGCTTCGCGATACTGGATGGCCTGCGGGGGCGCCTGGTAGGGGTAGCGCGAGGTCTGGTAGACCGGCGCCGGTGCCACGCACGCCGTGAGCGTGGCCACGGCCAGCACGGAAGCGGTGATGGAAACAAAGCGCATTGAGATCTTCATGTTGGGAGGCTCCTCGGATAGAACGGTGCACGGATGATGAATACATGCACCCTGCGTGTGCCTGACTAACGCCGCAGCATCCGCCGCGATGACGCAGTACACACACTGAAACCTTCGAGGCCGCGCGGCCCGCGCCGGTTCCGTTCTTTACCGCCCGGAAACTCAGCCTGCCTTCAGGATTTGCTCAATGTTTGCCGGTGGAGCCGTAGCCCCCTTCGCCACGTTGCGTAGGTGCAAATTCCGTGACCACACGAAACTGTGCCTGCACCACGGGGACGATCACCAGCTGCGCCAGCCGCTCCATCGGATTCAGCACGAAGGGCGTGTCGCTGCGGTTCCAGGCGCTGATCTTCAGCTCGCCCTGGTAGTCGCTGTCGATCAGGCCGACGAGGTTGCCCAGCACGATGCCGTGCTTGTGGCCCAGCCCCGAGCGCGGAAGGATCAGCGCCGCATAGGCCGGGTCGGCGAGGTGGATGGCGATGCCGGTGCCCACCAGCTGCCAGCCGTTGGGCTCCAGGGTGATGGGGGCATCGAGGCAGGCTCGCAGGTCGAGGCCGGCGCTTCCGGGGGTGGCGTATGCGGGAAGTTGATCCACCATGCGCGGATCGAGGATTCGGACGTCGACTTTCACTTTTATCTGTTGCCTTGCTTCTGTTGCTGTTCTCTTTGCTTGCGTGCCGCCTCTTCGAGCACCTGCTGCCATTTGGCGACACCCGGGGTGAGCTTCACGCCCTTCAGTTTCCTGCCGAACCACGTGGCCAGCGCCGCGAGCAGCACCAGCACGCCGAACGGCACGCCCGCCGCCCATAGCACGAGGAACACCACCGCGCCGAAGGCACCCAGCACCTTGAGCAGCACCGGATCGAAGGAGCCCGGCTGCTGCTTCGGCACCTCGCCGTTCGTCAGCTCGGGGCGCTGCATCGCGGTCGTGACCGGGCCCTGCCCCGGTGAACCGGTAGTCTGAGTCATGCCGACATCCAGGCCGTGCTCTCCGGGCGAGGCGGCTCGCTTGGGCAGCGCCGCCTGCGCGGACAGCCGCTCGACATAGCGCACGAAATCGCCGTCGGGTGGCGTGTTCCCTTGGGTGTTCATCAAACTCTCCAGTCGGGAAGCCGGGCCGCGATCTCGGCCATGAGTTCGCGCGCCAGCGTGAGCTTGGGCGCGCGGGGAAGCTCGCGCACGCCCTTGGCGTCCACCAGCAGCAGCGCGTTGTCGTCCTGCCCGAAGGTCAGCGGGCCGATGTTGCCGACCAGCAGCGGGATGCCCTTGCGCTCGCGCTTGGCCTTGGCGTGCTCGGCGAGGTTCTCGCTCTCGGCGGCGAAGCCCACGCAGAAGAGCTTCTTCGACTGGGCGCGCTCGCTTTTCGCGACCGTGAGGAGGATGTCCGCGTTCTCGGTGAAGTTCAGCACCGGCGTCTTGCCGCTGCCGTCCTTCTTGATCTTCTGGTCGCTCTGCGTGGCCGGGCGCCAGTCGGCAACAGCCGCCGTAGCTACAAAAATGCTAGCGCTCTGCGCAGCGCGGGTGGTCGCTTCGAGCATGTCCTGCGCCGACAGCACATCGACGCGCGTCACGCCGCGCGGGGTCGGCAGGTGCACCGGGCCGGCCACCAGCGTGACATCCGCGCCCGCCTCGCGGGCGGCGCGGGCAATGGCAAAGCCCATCTTGCCCGACGAGTGATTGGTGATGCCGCGGATCGGGTCCAGCGCCTCGAAGGTCGGGCCGGCCGTGACCAGCACCTTCTGCCCCGCCAGCAGCTTGGGGCTGAAGAAGGCCGTGATGTCCTCCAGCAGTTGCGCAGGCTCCAGCATGCGGCCGTCGCCGGTCTCGCCGCAGGCCTGCCAGCCGTTGCCCACGCCCAGCACGGTGGCACCGTCGGCCGACACCTGCATCAGGTTGCGCTGCGTGGCCGGATGGCCCCACATCTCGCGGTTCATTGCCGGCGCGATCAGCAGCGGAATGCGGTCCATGGGGCGGGCCAGGCACATCAGGCTCAGCAGGTCGTCGGAGCGGCCCTGCACCAGCCGCGCGATGAAGTCGGCGCTGCAAGGCGCCAGCACGATGGCATCCGCCTCCCGGCTGAGGTTGATGTGCGGCATGTTGTTGGGCTCGCGGGTGTCCCACTGCGAGGTGTAGACGGCACGCCCCGAGAGCGCCTGCATGGTCACCGGGGTGATGAACTGCTCGGCCGCCTCGGTCATGACGACCTGGACGGTCGCGCCCGCCTTCACGAACAGCCGGCACAGCTCGGCCGACTTGTAGCAGGCGATGCCGCCAGTGAGACCGAGAACGATGTGTTTGCCGGCGAGATCTTGCATGGGGCGTATTGTTGCTCACATGCCATCGGCCCCATGGCAACAAGCCCTTGGCGGAAGGTGTCGCGAAGGGCACACCTATAATCGCAATTTCCCACTGCCCGGATTCACAGCGTCCGGAACTGGCATGACCAAATTTGTCTTCGTCACCGGTGGTGTCGTTTCTTCCCTTGGCAAGGGAATCGCCTCCGCCTCGCTCGCCGCGATCCTCGAATCGCGCGGCCTCCAAGTCACCCTCATCAAGCTCGATCCGTACATCAATGTCGACCCCGGCACGATGTCGCCCTTCCAGCATGGTGAAGTGTTCGTCACCGATGACGGCGCCGAGACCGACCTCGACCTCGGCCACTACGAGCGCTTCATCAACACGCGGATGCGCAAGGCCAACAACTTCACGACCGGCCAGATCTACAAGACCGTGCTCGAGAAGGAACGTCGCGGCGACTACCTCGGCAAGACGGTGCAGGTGATCCCGCACATCACCAACGAAATCCAGGAATACATCAAGCGCGGCGCCGGCATCGGCACGGCGCACGAGGTGGACGTGGCCATCGTCGAGATCGGCGGCACCGTGGGCGACATCGAGTCGCTGCCCTTCCTGGAGGCCGTTCGCCAGATGAGCCTGCGCATGGGCCCGAACAACTCGGCCTTCGTGCACCTGAGCTACGTGCCCTGGATCGCCGCCGCCGGCGAGCTCAAGACCAAGCCCACGCAGCACACCGCGCAGAAGCTGCGCGAAATCGGCATCCAGGCCGACGCCCTGCTCTGCCGCGCCGATCGCCCGATCCCCGACGACGAGCGCGCCAAGATCTCGCTGTTCTCGAACGTGCCCGAATGGGGCGTCATCTCGATGTGGGACGTGGACACCATCTACAAGGTGCCCCGCATGCTGCACGAGCAGGGCCTGGACGGCCTGATCTGCGACAAGCTGCGCATCAACACCCCGCCCGCCAAGCTGCAGCGCTGGGACGAACTGGTGTACGAGGTCGAGCATCCGCAGAAGGAAGTGTCGATCGCCATGGTCGGCAAGTACGTCGACCTGTCGGACAGCTACAAGTCGCTGAACGAAGCCCTGCGCCACGCCGGCATGAAGAACCATGCCCGCGTGAAGATCGACTACATCGACTCCGAGACCATCTCCGCACAGGACGTGTCGCGCCTGGCCAAGTACGACGCCATCCTGGTGCCCGGCGGCTTCGGCCAGCGCGGCGTGGAAGGCAAGATCTCGGCCGCCCGCTTCGCCCGCGAAGGCAAGGTGCCCTACCTCGGCATCTGCCTGGGCATGCAGGTCGCCACCATCGAATACGCCCGCCACGTGGCCGGCCTGAAGAACGCCAACAGCACCGAGTTCGACCCCGAGACGCCCACCCCCGTGATCGCGCTGATCACCGAGTGGAAGGACCGCGACGGCACGGTGAAGACGCGCGACGAGAAGTCCGACCTCGGCGGCACCATGCGCCTGGGCGCACAAAGCTCCGACGTGTCGCCCGGCACGCTGGCCCACAGCATCTACGGCGACGTGGTCACCGAGCGCCACCGCCACCGCTACGAAGCCAACGTCAACTACCTCGACGAGCTGCGCAACGCCGGCCTCGTGATCTCGGCGCTCACGCAGCGCGAGCACCTGACCGAGATCGTCGAGCTGCCGCAGGACGTGCACCCGTGGTTCATGGGCGTGCAGTTCCACCCCGAGTTCAAGTCGACCCCGTGGGGCGGCCACCCGCTGTTCAACGCCTTCATCAAGGCGGCGCTCGAGCACAAGGAAAAGGGCTCGGGCAGCACCAACAAGACGCTGAAGGCCGTCGCATGAGCAGTGGATACGTCATTGCCCACGTCGAGGTGACGAACCCGACGCAGTACGAGGAATACCGCAAGTGGTCGACCGTCGCCATGCAGGCGCACGGCGCCGAGGTATGCGTGCGCGGCGGCCAGATCCAGCCTCTGGAAGGCGACTGGAAGCCCACGCGCATCGTGATCCTCAAGTTCCCCAGCTTCGAGAAGGCCAGGGCCTTCTACGAGACGCCCGAGTACCTGAAGGCGCGCGAGGCGCGTGCCGGCGCCGCGATCATGAACATGGTCGCCGTCGAAGGCCTCTGAACCCTCCGACCCGTTCCCCCATCTATTCATCCGCCCAAAGAGACCAGAAAGAGAAAGACAGAAGATGAGTGCAATCGTTGACATCGTCGGCCGCGAAATTCTCGACAGCCGAGGCAACCCCACCGTCGAGTGCGACGTGCTGCTCGAATCGGGCACCATGGGCCGCGCGGCCGTGCCCTCGGGCGCATCGACCGGTTCGCGCGAGGCCATCGAGCTGCGCGACGGCGACAAGAGCCGCTACCTCGGCAAGGGCGTGCTCAAGGCCGTGGAGAACATCAACACCGAGATCTCGGAAGCCGTGCTGGGCCTCGACGCCAGCGAACAGGCCTTCCTCGATCGCACGATGATCGACCTCGACGGCACCGACAACAAGGGCCGCCTGGGCGCCAACGCCACCCTCGCCGTCTCGATGGCCGTGGCCCGCGCCGCGGCCGAAGAGTCGGGCCTGCCGCTGTACCGCTACTTCGGCGGCATGGGCGGCATGCAGCTGCCGGTGCCGATGATGAACGTCATCAACGGCGGCGCGCACGCCAACAACAGCCTCGACCTGCAGGAATTCATGATCATCCCCGTGGGCGCCAAGAGCTTCCGCGAGGCCGTGCGCTACGGCGCCGAGGTGTTCCATGCACTGAAGAAGATCCTGGGCGACCGCGGCATCAGCACGGCGGTGGGCGACGAAGGCGGCTTCGCTCCCAGCGTCGAGAGCCATGAAGCGGCCATCCAGCTGATCCTGGAAGCCATCGACAAGGCCGGCTACACCGCAGGCGAGCAGATCGCCCTGGGCCTGGACTGCGCGGCCAGCGAGTTCTACAAGGACGGCAAGTACGTGCTGTCGGGCGAAAACCTCTCGCTCACGGCCGAGAGCTGGACCGACATGCTCGCGACCTGGGTCGACAAGTACCCGATCATCAGCATCGAAGACGGCATGCACGAAGGCGACTGGGACGGCTGGAAGCACCTGACCGAACGCCTGGGCAAGCGCGTGCAGCTGGTGGGCGACGACCTGTTCGTCACCAACACCAAGATCCTGCAAGAGGGCATCGACAAGGGCATCGCCAACTCGATCCTGATCAAGATCAACCAAATCGGCACGCTCACCGAAACCTTCGCCGCCATCGAGATGGCCAAGCGCGCGGGCTACACGGCAGTCATCTCGCACCGTTCGGGCGAGACCGAGGACAGCACCATCGCCGACATCGCCGTGGGCACCAACGCCGGCCAGATCAAGACCGGCTCGCTGTCGCGTTCGGACCGCATCGCCAAGTACAACCAGCTGCTGCGCATCGAAGAAGACCTCGGCGACATCGCCGTCTACCCCGGCCGCGGCGCGTTCTACAACCTGAAGTAACGCCCGGACGCCACGCTGCATGCGCGCCCGCTTCGTTCCTCCCATCGTCCTGCTGCTCCTGCTGGCCATCCTGCAGTGGCAGCTGTGGAACGGGCGCGGCAGCGTGCGCGACGTGGCGCAGTTGCGCACCAAGCTGGCCGACCAGAAGGAAGCCAACGCCAAGGCCACGTTGACCAACGAGCGCCTGAGCTCGGAGGTCAACGACCTGAAGGACGGCCTAGAGATGGTCGAGGAGCGCGCGCGTGCCGAACTCGGCATGGTCAAGCCGAACGAAGTGTTCGTACAAATCGCGCACTAGGATGACCCCCAGTCTTCGCGCACTTCGTGTCGCTTCGCCAACCCCCTTCCAGGGGGCGACACCGGCGGCCCGGCAAAGCCGGTTCCGCGGTGTCCCACGAACAGACCGCGACGGTGCCCTCCGGGGGCGAATCTGATCCTTGAGCTCCTCTCGGCCCCTGCATTCCTGCTCTGGGGCTCTCCCGTCAGCTGGCTCGAACTCGTAGCGTCGACGCTGGCCCTCGCCATGGTCGGCTGCAACATGCGCGAGATCCACTGGGGGTGGCCGCTGGCCATCGTCAGTTCGCTGCTCTACGTTGCGGTGTTTGCCAAGGCGCGCATCTACGGCGACGCCTCGCTCCAGGTCTTCTTCGCGCTCGTCGCCTTCTGGGGCTGGGCGCAGTGGCTGCGCGGCCACCGGGCCGACGGCAGCGCCTTGCGGGTCAGCCGGCTCTCGCCGCGCGGCGTCGCGCTCACGCTGGCCGCCTGCGCGCTTGCATGGCCGGCTGTCGCCCTCTTCCTGCATCGTTTCACCGACACCGACGTGCCCTGGTGGGACGGCTTCGCCACGGGCCTGAGCCTGGTCGGGCAGTTCCTGCTCGGGCGAAAGTTCATCGAGAACTGGTTGATCTGGCTGGCCGTGAATGTCGTGAGCGTGGGCCTGTTCATCCACAAGGGGCTTTGGCTCACCGTGGGCCTGTATGCGGTGTTCGCGGTGCTCAGCGTGGCCGGCTACATCGCGTGGCGGCAGCGCATGCCCACCGCAAAGGCAGTGCACGCATGACGCCCGTGCTGCCGACCGGCTGCGTCATCGCCCTCGTGGGCGCCGAGAGCACCGGCAAGACCGAACTGGCGCGCGCCATCGCGCAGCGCCTGCGGGACCGCGACGTGCCAGTCACGCTGGTGAGCGAATACCTGCGCGAATGGTGCGAGCGTGAAGGCCGCACGCCACGCCCCGACGAACAGCAGGCCATCGCCGACGAGCAGACCCGCCGCATCGAAGTCGCCGCCGTCTCCGGCGTGGTGGTGGCCGACACCACCGCGCTCATGACCGCGGTCTACAGCGAACAGCTGTTCGCCGACACCTCGCTCTACGACAGCGCCCTGGCCGCACAGCGGCGCTATGCGATCACGCTGCTCACCGCGCTCGACCTGCCCTGGGTGGCCGACGACATGCGTGACGGCCCGCATGCCCGGCAGCCGACCGACACGCTGGTGCGCGCCGCGCTCACGAGCGCGAAGCTCTCGTATGCCGTGGTGCACGGCACGGGCGGAGAGCGGCTCGCCAACGCCTGGAATGCCATCGTGTCGATTGCGGGCAACGAGGGCCGCCCCCGCACGCGCGCCCGGTCTGACGCGAAGCCCGCCTCATGGTCATGGCCCTGCGAGAAATGCTCCGACCCCGAGTGCGAACATAAGCTCTTCAGCGACCTGATCGCGCGCCGCGAGTAGCGCGCCCTTCCCTCCTTCCCCCGCCGGAGACCCGATGCCCCTTTCGACCGTCGCGCGCGTCACCACGCTTCTTCTTCCCGGTGCCCTGGCCGCCCTGCTGATCGCCGGCCCGGTCCACGCAGCCCCTGTCGCCGCCACCGTCGAGAACGGCACCACCGCCACAGCCTGCGCCGAGGAAGACAACGTCTCGCTGACCCTGCGCGGCGAAGGCATCCGCCGCATGCGCATCGAGGCGCTGCAGCCCGACTACCTCGACAAGATCGGCAACGACGTCACCGCACCCGACTTCTCCGGCTGCAACTTCGATGGCGGCGCGCACCCGACCGATCCGGCCTACCGCTTCCGCAAGCGCACCGTGGTGCTGATGGACAACGCCCAGTGGCGCATCGTCGGCATGACGCTGCCGAGCTTCTGGCGGCCGCAGCGCGTTCCCGTGCGGGTGGGCAAGCGCAAGGACAGCGGCTTTCACCTGCTGCAGGTGTTCAGGAAGGAGAACGGCAAGGCGCTCGAAGCCATCGTGCTCTATCCGTCCGACGGCTACTGGCGCATCAAGCCGCTGCCCGAGGCGCGCTTCGGCGACGGCGTGTACGGCTCGTCGTTCCTGCTCGGCCCGGTCGAGGCGGCCGGGCGGCCGGTGGTGAACATCGCGTCGATCCGCATCGTGCCCCGGCCGCTGGCCATCCATGTGCGCTTCGCCGATGGTGGCAACGCCGCGGTGCGGGTGGACGAAATCAGCCGCGTGCGCACCGCGCTCGACGTGACGCTGTCGAAGCCCACCGCAAGCGCACAGCCCTTTGCGGTGCTGCGCTCGATGTACGTCACGCCCGACAACGCCGACGTGAGCGAAGTGCGCTGGCAGGCATCGCCGCAGGCCGCGCAGCAGGTGCTGCCGCTGCCGGAGGTGAAGAGCCTTCAGGCCACGCAGGTGCGCTTCGGCCGCAGCCTGCCGTCGAAGCACAACACCAGCGCGCCGGACATCGCTTTCAGTGCGTTCGACGACAACGGCACCCGCTGAGCTGGCCAGCCCGCGCGAGCGGCTTCTTGCTTGCTCTTACTGGACGACCGGGCTACCCGGAATCTGGTCGCCCAGCGGCTTGAACAGCTGCGCGGCATCGACCGCGTCGAAGCGGTACTGCTTGCCGCAGAAGTCGCAGCCCACCTCGATGTCGCCGCGCTCGGCGAGGATGCCCTCGGCCTCCTCCACGCCCAGCCCGCGGATCATCTGCGCCACGCGCTCCCGCCCGCAGGTGCAGGCGAAGTGCGGGCCCAGCAGGCCGGCCTGCGGCTCGAAGCGCAGCAGCTTCTCTTCCCAGAACAGGCGGCGCAGGATGGTTTCGACATCGAGCGTCAGCAGCTCGTCGCGCGTCAGGCTCGACGCGAGGATCGAGATGCGGTTGTAGTCCTCGTTGCGGCCGATCTGGTCTTCGTTGGCCTGGTCGTGGTCCTTGTCGGACGTGCCTTCGAGGTTGCCCTCGCCCTTCACCGGCAGGCGCTGGATCAGCAGGCCCGCGGCCACCTTGTCGTCGGCCGCGAGCACCAGCGTGGTGTCGAGCTGCTCGCTCTGCAGCATGTAGTGCTGCAGCACGTCGCTGAGCTTGCCGAGCTTCTCGCCGTCGTCGCCGAAGAGCGGCACCACGCCCTGGTAAGGGGTGACGCCCGGCAGTTTGTCTTTGGGGTCGAGCGTGATCGCGCAGCGGCCCTTGTTGTTGACGTTGACCATGTCGGGCAGGCGCGCATCGGCCGGCAGGTCGCCGATCACCTTGGCGGTCGCGCGCAGGCTCAGGTCGGGCTTGGCCTCGGCCACCGCGACCTTGACGGGGCCGTCGCCGAAGATCTGCAGGATCAGCGCGCCGTTGAACTTGATGTTGGCCTGCATCAGCGTGGCTGCCGCTGTCATCTCGCCGAGCAGTTCGGCCACGGGCGGCGGATAGGCGCCGGTGGCGGTGTTGGAGGCGCGCCGCGCGAGGATCTCCTGCCACGCATCCGTCAGGCGCACGATCATGCCGCGCACCGGCAGGCCATCGAACAGGAATTTGTGCAGCTCGCTCAAAACATTGGTCCTCTCTCAATAAAACAGTCTTCGCGCGGAATACCGCGGAACCGGCTTTGCCGGGCCGCCGGTATTGCCCCCTGCAAGGGGGTTGGCGGCCACACGAAGTGGGCAAGCCTGGGGGTTAGCCAATTTTCTTCAGGCCTTTGGCGAAGCGGCGGGCGTTCGCCACGTAGTTCTCCGCGCCCTGGCGCAGCTTGGCGGCCGCCTCGTCGTCGAGGGTGCGCACCACCTTGGCCGGCGAACCCATGATGAGCGAGTTGTCGGGAAACTCCTTGCCCTCGGTCACGACGCTGCCGGCGCCAACGATCGAATTGCGGCCGATCCTCGCGTTATTCAAGACCACGGCCTGGATGCCGATCAGGGTGTTGTCGCCGATGGTGCAGCCGTGCAGCATCACCTGGTGGCCGACGGTGACGTTGTCGCCGACGGTGAGCGGGCAGCCGATGTCGGCGTGCAGCACCGACAGGTCCTGGATGTTGCTGTTGCGCCCGATGCTCAGCGTCTCGGTGTCGCCGCGCAGCACGGCGCCGAACCACACGTTGGCGTTGTCCGCCAGCCTGACGTTGCCCATGACCTCCGCGCTGTCGGCCACCCATGCACCTTCGCCCACCTGGGGGGCCACACCGTCGAGTTCGTAGAGCGCCATTGTTTGCAGTCCCTGCAAGGTCAAAACCTAGAATTGTAGGGATGCACCCCCGATTGAGCGCGCTGGCCGCGCTGCGCCTGACAGACCCCGATGAAAAGGTGGCTGCAACGCGCGCCATCTCTTTGCATGGCGCTACCGATTCCATAGCAACCGAGCCGATCCGCACTCCAGGCGACGACCTGGGCGTGCCCGGCCGCCCGGAGCGGCCGCTGCGCGTGGCCGCCACCGCCGTGCAGAAGCGCTCGCCGTTCACCACCGAGGGACGCGCCGCGCTGATCCATTCGATCTGCCACATCGAGTTCAACGCGATCAACCTCGCGCTCGACGCCGTGTGGCGCTACGACGGCATGCCCGAGGCCTACTACCGCGACTGGCTGCGCGTGGCCGACGAAGAGGCGCTGCACTTCACGCTGCTGCATTCGCACCTGCAGGACATGGGCTGGCGCTATGGTGACTTCCCCGGCCACGACGGCCTGTGGAACATGTGCGAGAAGACGAAGGACGACGTGCTCGCCCGCATGGCGCTGGTGCCACGCACGCTGGAGGCGCGCGGGCTCGACGCCACGCCGCTCATCCAGGGCAAGCTCAAGCGCGTGAACACGCCCGATGCGCTGCGCGCGGTGGAGATCCTCGACATCATCCTGCGCGACGAAGTGGGCCACGTCGCCATCGGCAATCACTGGTACCGCTGGCTGTGCGATGGCGCGGGCCTCGATGCGGAGGCCACCTACCCCACGCTGGTCGCGCGCTATGACGCGCCGCGCCACAAGCCGCCTTTCAACCTCGAGGCACGCAGCCGGGCGGGCTTCAGCCCCGAAGAGCTTCGTGCGCTGACCGACTCCCGCCCCGAATGACCACCGTAGTTTCCGACCAGACCTGGTCGCGCCCCGACCTGCTCGCCTGCCTGCAGGACCGCAAGGGCAACGAGCCCCTGCATTTCGAGCGCTGCAATTTCGACGAGGCCGACCTGTCGCGTCTCGACCTGCGCGGCGCGCAGTTCACGCTGTGCAACTTCGCCGAGACCTCGTTCGACCGCACGCTGCTGTCGGACACCCGCTGGGCCGGATGCAGGGCGCGCCAGGCCGACTTCGGCCTCGCGGACCTGACGAACGCACGCTTCCAGGACAGCGACCTGAACAACACGCAATGGGCGCGCGCCAAGCTGGCCTCGGCGTTCTTCAGCGGCGTGAAGCTCACCGGCGCGCACTTCGGCGAAGTGTCGGCGCTGGGCATCGGCTTCAAGGACTCGCTGCTGGTCGACGCGCGCCTGCGCGGCATGTCGTTTCGCAAGCAGAAGCTCGAACAGCTCGACTTCTCCGAGGCCGACCTGTCCGGCTGCGATTTCCGCGAGGCGGTGTTCGAAGGCGGCAGCCTGCGCAACGCGCACCTGAAGCTCGCGCGCTTCGAAGACGCCGATTTGCGAGAAGTCGATCTGGGAGGGCTTCGGCTCGCGAACGCAGCGCAGTTCAAGGGCGCCACCATCTCGCACCGGCAGGCCGCCTCGCTGGTGGAGGAACTGGGCCTGCGCGTGGTCTGAACGCGGCTCAGGCCGATGCGGGCCTAGCGTGCACCACCAGCTTCGGCGAAAAGTCCTGAAGCACCTCGCCGCGCTGGTTGAGCGTCCGGCAGTGCATCGTCACCATCGCGCGGCCGGGCTTCGAGCGCGAGGGCACGATTGCAATCACCTCGCCCTCCACATGCAGCACGTCGCCAGGCCGCGTCGGCCGGGGCCATTGCAGCTCGCCGCCCGAGCCGATGATGCCGTCGGCCAACGGAATGCCGCTTTCGACCAGCAGCTTCATCGTGAGCGCGGCCGTGTGCCAGCCGCTCGCGGCAAGGCCGCCGAAGAAGGTGTTCTTCGCGGCTTCCTCGTCGGTGTGGAAAGGCTGCGGATCGAACTGCTGCGCGAAGGCCTTGATCTGCGCCACATCCAGCGCGTGCTCGGCGCTCCGGAAGCGATCGCCGACCTTCAGGTCTTCGAGATACAGCTTGGCCATGGGGTCTCCTTTGTTGTGGCAACCGTCATTCTCGGGCGCTCCGGCGTTCAGACGCGCTCGAGGATGGTCGCGATGCCCTGCCCTCCGCCGATGCACTGCGTGGCCAGCGCATAGCGGCCCTTCTCGCGCACCAGCAACGAGGCCGCCTTGCCGGTGATGCGCGCGCCGGTCGCGCCCAGCGGGTGGCCGATCGAAAGTCCGCCGCCGTCGAGGTTGACCTTGGCCGGATCGAGCCCGAGGTCGCGGATGCAGGCCAGCGCCTGCGAGGAGAAAGCCTCGTTGATCTCGATCACGTCGAGGTCGGCCACGCTCAGGCCGGCGCGCGCAAGCGCCTTGCGGGTCGCGGGAATCGGGCCGATGCCCATGATCGCCGGGTCGACGCCCACGGTCGCGAAGGATCTGATGCGTGCCAGCGCCTGCAGGCCGTGCTTCGCCGCGAAGGCGTCGCTGGTGACGAGCACCGCGGCGGCGCCATCGGTCAACGGCGACGAAGTGCCGGCAGTGACCACGCCGTCGGGGCGGAACGCGGGCTTGAGGTTCGCAAGCGCCTCGGCCGAAGTCGAGGGCCGGATGCAGCCATCGGCATCGATCACATCGCCGGAGGCAAGGCGCACGGGCACGATCTCGCCTGCCAGCCGCCCCTGCTCGCGCGCTTGGGCCGCCTTGCGGTGCGATTCCACCGCCAGGGCTTCCTGGTCGGTACGGCTCACGTTCCAGCGCTGCGCCACGTTCTCGGCGGTCTCGCCCATCGAGATGTAGGCGTCGGTGTTCTCCTTGAGCTCCGGGCTTGGCGAGAAGTTGAAGCCGCCCTGCGGCACCATCGTCATCGACTCCACGCCCACGCACAGGAAGGCGTCGCCCATGCCCGCCTCGATCTGCGCGGCAGCGATGTGCACGGCCTGCATCGACGAGCCGCAGAAGCGGTTCACCGTCATGCCGCCCACCTCGTGCGGAAGGCCGGCCAGCAGCCCGACGATGCGCGCGAGGTTGTTGCCCTGGGAGGCTTCCGGGTAGGCGCAGCCGAGGATGACGTCCTCGAGCAGCGCGGGATCGAGGTCGGTGCGTTGCAGCAGGCCGCGCACCACGCCGGCGGCGAGCGTGTCGGGCCGCACTTCGGCGAGCGCGCCTTTCTTCGCGAAATGGAACGGGGAACGGGCGTAGGCGGAAATGACGGCTTTCATGGGATGTGCTCCAGCAGTTTGACTACCATCCAATCGGTAGGCTTCAAGGTCAAAAAAATAGGCACACCGGAGCGTGCCTGCGTCAGGCCGGGCGATCAGCCAGGCAGTGAACTCCTGAGTTGCGCGACGGCTTCGTCGAAGTCGTCCACGCGCCCTGTCATGCGCGCCGAGAGCAGCGCGCCCTGGCAGACCGAAAACACATACGCGGCCAGCGAGGCGACCGAGGCGCCCTTCTTCCGCTCGGGCATCAATGCGCCCAGCACGCCGGTGAGCCACGTCACCTGCGTGTTGCGCAGCTCCTGCACGGCCTGGCGCAACTCGTCGTTGATGACACCCCAGCCGGGCGCCAGCGCCCCGGCAGGACACATGCCCGAGCCTGCCCTGAGCGTGTTGCGGTACATGCGGAAATACGATTCGAGCGCGTCCTTCGGTTCGCGCGCCCGGGCGGCGTCCCAGTCCTTGAAGCCCTGCGTGGCCGCGCGGATCACCGCGACGCCCAGCGCCTCCTTGGTCGGGAAGTGGTGATACAGGCTGGCCTTGCGCACGCCGACCGCGTCGGCCACGTCCTGGAAACTGAAGCCCAGGTAGGAGCGCGTTTCGATGAAGCCGCGCGCCACCGCGAGGATCTGCTCGCGGGTACTGCCTGTGGCAAGGGCTGTGGCGTTGGTCATCTACCTACTATAAGGTAGGGAAAATCAAACCACAAGCCGAGGTGTCATGAAGGCGTCAGTCAGCCTTGATGCCCGCCGCCTTGACGATGCGCCCGTTGCTCTCGAACTCGCTGGCGATCTCCTTCGCGAACGCGGCCGGGGTGCCGCCGGTCGGTACGTTGTCGGTGGCCGTGAGCTTGGCGCGCAGCTCGGGGCTGGCCAGCGCCTTGTTGATCTCGGCGTTGTACTTCGCGACCAGTGCAGCCGGCGTGGCCGCGGGCGCGAACACGCCGAAGAGCGAATTGATGTTGGCTGCCCTGTAGCCCAGTTCGCCCAGCGTGGGCACCTGCGGCAGGCTCTCGAGGCGCGCGGGCGCACCCACCGCCAGCGGACGCAGCTTGCCCGACTGGATGTGCGATGAGAGCGTCGGGCTCGCATTGGTCGAGAGGATCTCGAACTGCCCGCCGATCGCATCGTTGAGCTGCTGACCACCGCCCTTGTAGGGCACGTGCGTGATGTCGACGCCCGCGGCCGCGCGCAGCTGCTCCAGCACGATGTGGCCGAGCGACGCCGGCCCCGAGGTCGCCCAGCGCACCGCGCCCGGATGCGCCTTGGCATCGTCGATCAGCGCCTTGAAGTCCTTGGCCTTGCTCGCCGGCGTGGCGATCAGCAGCACGGGCGAATACATCACGCTCGCCACCGGCGCCACGTCCTTCAGCGGATCGAAGGGCAGCTTGCCCAGGTGCGGGCTCAGCACCAGCGGGCTGATGGCCGAGAAGCCCAGCGTCGCGCCATCGGGCGCAGCCTTGGCGACGGCATCCATGCCGATGGCACCGCTCGCGCCGGCACGGTTGTCCACGATCACCGTGATGCCCATCTGCGCGGCCAGCCGGTCGCCCAGTGCGCGGGCGACCACGTCGCTCACGCCACCCGCCGGGTAGGCGACGATGAGGCGCACGGTCTTTGGCACCGCCTGCGCGAAAGCGCCGGAAGCGGCGCACAGCGCTGCAGCGGCAAGGAGTCGGGTCGCCGTGCGGCGCGAGGGCTTCGAGGAAGCGAGGAAATTCATGTCGTCTGCGTACGTGATTGATTGCGTCAGTCCAGCTGCAGCTTGCGCTCCTTGATCAGCCTGGACCACTTCTCATTGTCCGCCCTCACGAAGGCCGCGAACTCGACCGGGCCGAGCGAATGCACCTCGGCGCCGGCCGTCGCGAACTTGGCCTTGATCTCGGGCTGCGCCAGCGCCTTTGCGAGCTCGCCGGAGAGCCGCTCGACAACATCCTTCGGCATGTTGGCCGGCCCCACGAGTCCCTGGAAGCCGACCGATTCCATGCCCGCAAGCCCCAGCTCCTTCACCGTCGGCACGTCAGGCAACTGCGGGTCGCGCACCGGGCCGGTCACCGCCAGCGCCTTGAGCTTGCCGCCCTTCACCTGCGGCAGCAGCACGCTGCCCGCGTCGATGAGGATCTGCGTCTGCCCGCCGATCAGGTCCTGCACCGCAGGCGCGCTGCCCTTGTACGGCACATGGGTCATGTCGAGCCCCGTGACCTGGTTCATCAGCTCGCCGTTCAGGTGCGTCGAGGTGCCGTTGCCGCCCGAGGCGAAGTTGACCTTGCCCGGCTGGCCCTTGGCCCAGGCAACGAACTCCTTCAAGTTCTTCGCCGGATGGTCGGGCCGCGTCACCGCGATATAGCTGCCCTGGCTGATCTGCCCAATGTAGGTGAACTGCCTGATCGGGTCGTACGGCGGCTTGCTCTGCAGGTACGGTGCGATGGCGAACGGCCCGGTGTTGGCCAGCAGCAGCGTGTAGCCGTCGGCGGGTTGGCGCGTGAGCTCGGTGGCCGCGATCATGCCGCTCGCGCCGGGCTTGTAGTCGACCACCAGCTGCTGCTTGAGCGCCTCCTGCAGCGGCACCTGCACCGTGCGCGCCGCGAAGTCGATGCCGCCGCCGGGCGGATAGCCGACGATCAGGCGGATCGGCTTGGCAGCCGGAAAGCCCTGCGCGAACGCGGCACTGCCTGTGGCCAGCAGTGCGGCCGCGAGCAGGGTCGCCATCTTCTTTTTCATGAATCGTGTCTCCTCGTTTTTGGAAAGAACCGCGCGCCCTCAACCGCGCGGGTGGTGCTGCGCATGCAGCTGCTTCAGGCGCTCGCGCGCCACGTGCGTGTAGATCGTCGTCGTGGAGATGTCGGCATGCCCCAGCAGCAGCTGCACCGCGCGCAAATCGACGCCGTGGTTCAGCAGGTGGGTGGCGAAGGCATGGCGCAGCGTGTGCGGCGACAGCGGCACATGGATGCCCGCCGCGGTCGCGTGCTTCTTCACGATGATCCAGAACATCACGCGGGTCATGCCCGCGCCGCGCGCGGTCACGAACAGGTCGGGCGTCTGCTGCCCGGCGAGGATCTCGGGGCGCGATTCCTCCAGGTAGCGCTCGATCCAGCGCCGCGCCTCGCCGCCGAAGGGCACGAGCCGCTCCTTGTTGCCCTTGCCGAGCACGCGCAGCACGCCGTCGTTCAGGCTCATGTCGGTGGCCTTGAGCGCCACCAGCTCGCTCACGCGCAGGCCGCTCGCGTACATCAGCTCCAGCATCGCCCGGTCGCGCAGGCCGAGCGGCGATTCAACGTCGGGTGCGCCCAGCAGATCGTCGACCTGCTTTTCCGACAGCGTCTTGATGGCACGCGGCATCTGCCTCGCGGGCATGAGCCGGATACTCGGATCGGCCGCGACGCGGCGCTCGCGCAGCGCCCATCGGTAGTAGCGCTTGAACACGGTGAGCCTGCGGTTGGCCGACGTGGCCTTGCCCTTGGAGGACAGGCGCGCGCCCATGTAGGCCTGCAGGTCCGTCTCCCTGGCGGTGTCGAGCCCGGCGCCGTCGCGCTGCGCATGCAGCCACTGCGCGAACAATGCGAGATCGCGGCGATAGGCGGCCAGCGTGTTCTTCGACAACCCGTCCTCGAGCCACAGGGCATCGATGAAATCGTCGATGCCGGGTGTCTGCGCGGATGCTTGTGCTTTTGTCTTCGGGGCGGCCTCGGTCATGCCTTGCAAGATAGCAAAAAGAAAAAGCCGCCCGGCACGCGGGCGGCTTCCCTGGTGCGAGGAAGAGCCCTCAGTCGAGCTTCAGGTTCTGCTTCTTCACGACCTGCTTGTACACGTCGTACTCGGCCTTGATCTGCGCGGCGAACTGGTCGGGCGTGTTGGCCACGATCAGCGAGCCGGTGTCCTCGATGCGCTTGCGCACCGCGGGCTCTTCCACGGCCTTCTTCACGCCCGCGCTGATCTTCTCGACCACTTCCTTCGGCAGGCCCTTCGGACCGAGGATGCCGTAGTAGGCCATGCGGTTCACCGGCTCCAGGCCCACTTCCTTGAAGGTGGGCACGTTGGGCAGCGCGGCCAGGCGCTGCGGCGCCGACACCACGATGGGGATCAGACGGCCGCTCTGGATGAAGGGCATCGCCGAGGGGATGTTGTCGAACATGATCGGCACCTGGCCGGCCACCACGTCGTTCAGCGCCGGGCCCGCGCCGCGGTACGGGATGTGCGTGACGAAGGTGTTGGTCAGGCTCTTGTAGAGCTCCATCAGCAGGTGGCCGATGCCGCCCGTGCCCGACGATGCGTACGAATACTTGCCGGGGTTCTTCTTCAGCTCGGCCACGAACTCGGCGTAGTTCTTCGCCGGGAAGCTCGGGTTGACCGCGATGATGTTCGGCGTGGCCGCGATGTTGATGATCGGCGTGAAGTCGTTGATCGGGTCGTACGGCGTCTTCGGGTTGATGGCCGGGTTGGCCGCCGTGCTCGAGACCGTGGCAATGCCGAGCTTGTAGCCGTCGGGCGTGGCGCGTGCCGTTTCGGCCGCACCCACGATGCCGCCGCCGCCTGCACGGTTGATCACCACCACGGGCTGGCCCAGCACCTTGCCCAGCGGATCGGAGATCACGCGCGCCACGATGTCCGTCGTGCCGCCCGGTGCGAACGGAACGCTCAGTTCGACGGGCTTGTTGGGATAACCCTGCGCAAAGCTCTGACCCGCGACCATGACCAGTGCCGTGGCTCCCACCATCGCGCCCCATTGACGACGTTGCATCGAAAACTCCTTATTTGATCTGACTCGACCGATGTCGAAAAACGAAGCACGGATGCTAGCGGCTCGGGGGCGTTCTTCGTGCTCTGGATTACCCATGGTCAAGCGGGTTTATCCTCGAAGCGGTGAATTACGCGCAGCTGCTCTTCCCCGACTTCTCCCTCATTGCCATCGGCTGGCTCCTTTGCCGCTACACCGCCCTCGACCGCCGCGTGTGGGACCAGGTCGAGAGCCTGGTTTACTACTTTCTCTTTCCGGTGCTGCTGTTCCACTCGATCGTGCGCAGCCCGCTCGATTTCGGTGCGACGTCCAGCCTGCTCGCTGCGGGCGTCGGCGTAGGCGCCTGCGGCATCGCGATGGCCTACGCCCTGCCCTTCCTGCCCGGCATCGGCTCGCACATCGACCGCCGCGACCATGCGGCCAGCGCCCAGGTCGCGTTCCGCTTCAACTCGTTCATCTGCCTCGCGCTGGCCGAGCGGCTGGCGGGGTCGGAGGGGCTGCTGCTGATCGCCGTGCTGATCGGCGTCTGCGTGCCCATCTTCAACATCGCAGCCGTGTGGCCGATGACGCGCCACGCGCAGACCGGGTTCGTGCGGCAGCTGGTGCGCAACCCTCTGATCGTCGCGACCGTGGCGGGCCTGCTGGCGAACGTGCTGGGCCTGAGCGTGCCCACATGGGCGACGCCGACGCTCACGCGCATCGGGGCCGCATCGCTGGCGCTGGGGCTGCTGGCAGCAGGGGCGGGAATGAAGTTCTCCACGCTGGGCACGGGCAAGATGCTGGCGGTGTCGATACTGGCCATCCGCCACCTGATCCTCCCGCTGGTCGCGTGGGGGCTGGCGCTGGCGCTGCGGCTGGACGCGATGCAGGCCTCGGTGCTGATGGCCTTCTCGGCCGTGCCCACCGCGTCGAGCGCGTACGTGCTCGCGGCGCGCATGGGCTACAACGGGCCGTATGTGGCGGGGCTTGTGACGCTGTCGACCTTGCTGGGGGTTTTGAGCCTGCCGTTTGCGCTGGCGCTGCCGCGGTGAGGCTTGCCTGTCGGATCAGCGCCGCAGCAGTGCGGGCAATGCAGAGGCCAGCAAGGCCACCCCGGAAGCAGTCAGCAACCCGAGCACTACCTTCCGGAACGCCGCTTCGCTGATCCCGATATAGAGCCGGGCCCCCAGCAACACCGGCACCGCGACGGCCAGCGCGACGAGCCCCAGCAACGGCACCACGGCGCGCCCGATGCTCCCGCTGAAAACATGAATGGCGAACGCCACCATCAGCATCGAGAGATTGAAGTTCTGGATCACCGCGCGCTGCGTGTCGCGCTGGAATCCGCGCAGCGTGCACCACAACGTGGGAATGGTCCCCGAGAACCCTCCGATGCCCGCCATCGCTCCGCCGATGGCGCCGGCCACTGCGTCAGCCGCGCGCCCGCCGAACTCGACCTTCGGCAGGTGCTGCGACATCAGCATCGCCGGGCACCAAAGCACCAGCAGCACGCCGAGACACAGCTTGAAGACGACAAGATCGAGATGCGGCAGCAGCCACACGCCGAACGGCACCCCGACCAGCCCGCCGAGCACGAAGGGCCAGAGAACGCTTTTATCGAACGAGCGCCGCACGGTGACCGCGGCAATCACCTGCCCCGTCAGCGCGCCGAACAGCGCAAGCACCGCGGCGAGTTGCGGCTCCAGCGTCCACGCCCAAACCGACATCGCAACCAGCCCGAACGCAAAGCCGGACAGGCCCTGCACGAAACCCGCCAGCACCGCGCCGGCGATCACATAGACATACAAGGCTTGCATGCGGTCGATGATATCGACCGCACTTCAGCAGAACGGGGACTCAGGCCGAAGCAGGCACCACGAGCGCCGTGCGCCGCACGCGACGCACGTTGAACGCACTGGCGATCAGCACGCCCTGCACCAGCGCCAGCCCGACGATCACGCTCGTGTACTGCCCGTGGTCCATCAACCGCCCGAACACCAGCGGCGCCAGGGCCTGCCCGATGTCGAGCCCCGCGTACACCACGCCGTAGACGCGCCCGGTCGCATTGGGCGGCGTCGACTTCTTCACCAGCAGGTCGCGCGAAGGCCCCGCGACGCCCGAGACGAAGCCCATGGCGCCGAAGAGCACCGGCACCACGATCGGCGGGAAGTCCGCGAAGGCCAGCGCGAGAGCCAGTGCAGCCGCGATGCCGAAGCCGATGCCCACGATGCGCTCGCAACGCGACGGATCGGACGCCAGGAAGCCCCCCACCACCATGCCCGCGGCACTCGCCACCATGTAGACCGTGAGGCACACCGCCACCAGAGCGACCGGCACCGCATGCAGGTGCCCCGCGGCCACCGGCGCGAAGGTCTGCACCACGCTGATCACCACGGCATAGAAGAAGAAGAAACCGAAGCACATCCACACGGCCGGGATGCGCAGGAAGTCGAACTCGCCGCCGGAATGCGCATGCTCGCCCTGCCCCGTGGCCTTGTGCACGGCCGCAGCGTCGAGCGACAGCACGCTGCGGTAGATCCACAGCACCAGCAGCACCAGCAGGGCCACGGCCCCCGCCGAAGCCAGCGCCACGCGCCACGAGAAGGCGATGGCGATCGGCACCACGAAGGCCGGCGCGAGCGCCCAGCCCAGGCTGCCGGTGATGCCGTGCACGCTGTAGGCGTGGCCCAGGCGCGTCGGCGCGACCTTGCGGTTGAACAGCGTGTAGTCGACCGGGTGGAACACGCCGTTGCCGATGCCGCCGACCACCGCGCACAGCAGCAGCATCCAGTAGCTCTGCGCCATGGCATAGCCGAATGCCGCGAGCCCCAGCGCCCCGAGCCCGACGAACAGCACCGGCCGCGGGCCCAGCTTGTCCACGATGAAGCCCGAGGCCGCCTGCACGATGCACGAGACCACGAAGAACACGGTGAGCACCGCGCCCAGTTCCACGTAGCTCACGTTGAACGCGTCCTTCAGCCACGGGAACAACGGCGCCAGGATGAGCTGGCTGAAGTGGCTGACGGCATGGGCCAGGCCGACCAGTCCGATCAGCTTGGCGTCGGTGCGCAGGGTTGGCGTGGGAGAGGAAGAAGCAGCGCTCGTGGGCGAGGTTGAGGACATGGATTGCTACAAAAAAACGGGGCAGGCACCGATGCTATGCGTCGGGGAAGCGGCAGAATGGCGATACAGCGACAACATTTGTCGAAACCATGCCAAGCGCCGTTTCTTCCACATCCAGAAGCGCCGTGGCCGCCAAACTGCGCGGCGCGGCCGCCCCGATCAACAGCGTCGCATCCCTCACGCCGCACCTCTACGCCCCCGACGCGGTGCGTCCGCTGCGCGCCAAGGAGCACTTCCTGAGCGCCGACACGCTGGTCGAGCTGCACGAGCATCCGTGGCCGCAGCTCACCTTCTCCACGCGCGGCGTGATCCGCCTGAGCACGCAGGACGGCAGCTACATCGTGCCGCCCTCGCGCGCGCTCTGGGTGCCGGCCAACATGCCGCACAGCATCACGCTGATAGAAGACGCGGAGCTGCGCACCGTCTACCTGCACGCCTGGATCTCGCCCTCGTGGGAGAAATGCGAGGTGCTCGAAATCAGCCCCCTGCTGCGCGCGCTGATGCTGGCGCTCGACACCACGCCCGACGGCCTGCCGCCGGCCGACGCGCATGCGCCGCAGCGCGAGCGCATGATCGCGCCGCTGCTGGTCGACGAGCTGGAGCGCGCCACGCAGATCCGCATCGACGTGCCGCTGCCCACCGACAAGCGCCTGCGCCAGCTCTGCGAGACGCTGCTGCGCAACCCGGCCGACCGCGCCACGCTCGCCGAGCGCGCCGCCGCCATCGGCGCCAGCGAGCGCACGGTGGCACGCCTGTTCCGCGACCAGCTCGGCATGAGCTGGCAGCAATGGCGCCAGCAGGCCGTGATGGCCCATGCGCTGCCGCTGCTGGCGCGCGGCATGGCCGTGAGCCAGGTGGCCGCCGCCAGCGGCTACGCCACCGACAGCGCCTTCTGCGCGATGTTCAAGGCCGCCACCGGCCGCTCGCCCACCTCGTTCCAGCACCGCAAGCGGCCCGCGCCCTCCTGACACGTCGGGGCATGGGCGGGTGCTTCACGACGCTCTGGCAAGATCGGCGGCCGACAACACCATGCACTCACCGATCTCCCTGAACGCGGCGCCCGGCGCCAGGCCGCCCACGTGGACCGCCGACATCTGGCTTCGCGTGCGCCGCCATTTCCTGCTGAAGGCGGTCGGCACCACGGTCTTCACCTGGCTGTTCTTCATCGGCTACTTCCACCTGCTGCGCAACCCGTCGTTCCCGATCGTCGTCATGCCGCTGACGCCGCTGGACCACCTGATCCCGTTCCAGGCCTTTCTGCTGGGCCCGTACCTCTCGCTCTGGGTGTACGTGGGCATCGCGCCGGGGCTGCAGCTCACCTTCCGCGAACTGGTGGTCTACGGGCTGTGGATCGGGGGGCTTTGCATCACCGGGCTGGGCATCTTCTACTTCTGGCCGACCCAGATACCTCCTTTGGCCATCGACGTCTCCGGCTACCCGGGCTTCGCGATGCTGCAAGGCGTCGACGCTGCGGGCAATGCCTGCCCCTCGATGCACGTGGCGGTGGCCATCTTCACCGCCATCCGCATCGAGGACGTGCTGCGCGAGGCCCGCACGCCTGCCCTGTGGCGCGTGCTCAACTGGACCTGGTTCGCCGCCATCGCCTATTCGACGCTGGCGGTCAAGCAGCACGTGGCGCTCGATGTCGCGGCCGGCGCACTGCTGGGTATGGCGTTCGCGCTACCCTCGCTGCGCTGGCGGCCGGGTGGGCGTTTGCGAGGGGATTCCCCTCAGGTTGGAGCGGATATCATCCGTCCTCACTGACCACACTCACCACTGGCCGACGAGGAAGGGATCGATTGATTCAACAGGACCGCACTGGGCGGCGATCGATCGGCGGCACACGACGACAGGCATTGCACGATGAGTTCGCTGAAGGAATTGCAGGACCTGATCCACGAGAAGTACGGCATCGAACCGTCGAAGCTCGACCCACACGCCTCGATGCGTGAAACCGGCGGACTCGATTCGCTGGCCCTCGCCGAGTTTCTGTTCGCCATCGAAGACCATTTCGGCATCACCATGCCCGACGAGGACGCGAACATCGACACCCTGGCCGAACTCGCGCAGCTGGTCGACAAGGTCAGGGCCGCGAAAGCCGCGTGAACCACGAAGTCGCCGTCACCGGGCTGGGCGTCGTCGCACCGCATGGCGACGAGCCCGGTGCACTGTTCCAGGCCCTGCTGCAGGGCCGCTCGGCCATACAGCCCGTCTTTGCCGACCTGCCCAAGCCAGCCGCAGCGGCCACCGTGGCCTTCGATGAAACCCGCTGGTTCACCAAGCTGCAGCTCGCCGGTGTCGACCGCGTGAGCCAGCTGGCCGTGGCTGCCGCCGATCTGGCGATGCGCGACGCGGGCCTTGCCGCCTCCGATGCCGACCCCGAGCGCGTCGGCGTCTTCTCCGGCTGCGGCATGGGCGGTGCGGCGGCGCTCGAGGCGGCCTATCGAGGCAACGGCCGCGTCTCGCCGCTCACCATTCCCGCATTCATGCCCAATGCGCCGGCCGCCCACGTGGCGATGCGCCAGGGCGTGAAGGGCCCGGTGCTCACCTATTCGGTCGCCTGCGCTTCTTCTTCGGCCGCGATCGCCGAGGCGGCCAAGGCCGTGCAGCGCGGCGAGGTCGACTTCGCCATCGCCGGCGGCAGCGAAGCGCTGATCGTTCCCGGCGTGGTGGTCGCATGGCAGGCGATGCAGACGCTGGCCAGCTTCCAGCCCGGGGAAGCAGCCGGCGCGGTGCGGCCCTTCGCCACCGACCGCAGCGGCTTCGTGCTCGGCGAGGGGGCGGCCTTCCTGGTCCTCGAATCGGCCGAACGCGCACGTGCGCGCGGAGCCCGCAGCTACGCCACGCTGGCCGGCTGGGGCCTGAGCAGCGACGCCACCCATCTCACCAAGCCCGACGCCCCGGGCCAGGCCCGCGCGCTGCGCGCTGCACTGCGCCAGGCCGGCCTGCAGCCGCGCGACGTGGGCTACTGCAACGCGCACGGCACGGCCACGCGCATCGGCGACGTGGTCGAGCGCAATGCGCTGGCCGAGGTGTGGGGCGACGAGCTCGATTCGCTGCGCGTGAGTTCGACCAAGGCGCTGCATGGCCACATGCTGGGCGCGGCGGGCGCCATCGAGGCGCTCGTCACCGTGCTGGCGCTGAACCAGCGGCAACTGCCGCCCAACGCGAACTGCCGCGAGGTCGATCCCGACTGCAGGCTGAACCTCGTGACGCAGGACGACACGGCTGCACCGTCGCTCGAAGCCGCCGTCAGCAACTCGTTCGCCTTCGGCGGCACGAACTCGGTACTGCTCTTCCGCCGCGCCTAGGCGGCCAGCGCCTCCTGCGGCGGCTCTGCTGCCGCGCGCAGCCAAGCCACGAAAGCGCTGACCAGCGGATCGTCCGTGCGGCTCGGCGCCACGAACACGCTATAGCCCCGGCTCGAAGGCGCCCGATGCGGACAGGCCAGCACCAGTTCGCCGGAGCGCAGTTCGCGCTCGACGAAGTATTC
>NZ_RXFS01000013.1 GCF_003952185.1 Variovorax sp. 679
CATACATACAGTATTTCTCTAAAATTCGTCGTCTCCAAGAACAGCATCGAGGCGACACCAATGACCACCGCCAGTCCGCCTGCGCCCAGCGCGCAGGTTCTTTTTTTCTCCCGGCTGCACAGGTTGCAGCCAACCCGCACCCGCACAGGCCGCATTTCGACCTGGCCATTCAAGGTGGCCCGCGACAGGAGTCATGACGAAGGGCGCGAAGGCAAAGACGACATCCGCGCCCAGGCAGCGCGCGTCATCCGTACGACGGCCGAGAGCTGGTGGCCGCCGAAATCCTGAAACCACCTGAAGGAGCACGCCATGACCGAGCACAACCAACTTCTCGTCGGACTCTTCCCCACCACGCAGGTACAGGCCGAAATCGAAGCGCATCGCAAGGACTGGTTGTGGCCAAAAGGCTGCTCCTTGCCGCCCTCAGAGCGCCTGCACCTGACGCTGCAGTACCTCGACGACCAGCAAGGCGACGCCGAACAGCGCCTGCGCTTGGCGTTGGCCGAAGTGCCGGTGCGACCGCTGCAACTCACGCTCGACAGTTCGCGCACCTGGGCCAACGATGTCTCTGTGATGCAGTTGTCGGAGCATGAGGGCTTGCGAAACCTCCAGCACGACATCAGCCACGCATTGCTGCGAGCCGGCTTCCCCCTTCTCGTCCGTGAGCAGGGTTGGAAGCCGCACATCACCATCGCGCGAAATTCCAGGCGCGCTGCAAGCCCCAGATCCCTGAAACCCATCGGCTGGTCGGCAACCGAATTCCACCTGGTCCGCTCGCACTTCACGTTCCCGTTTCGCCACGAACTGCTGGGTTCCTACCCGTTGCACTGAAGCGGGCCACTCATCCGGCGCTACAGTCCCCGGATGCTGACGCCCCCCGACCTACCGCGCGAAGCCGTCGCGCAATGCCTCGCCGATGCCTACGGCCTGCGCGACATCCGCATCGAATTCCTGCCCCTCGGCGCGGACGTGAACTCCGCCGCCTTCCGCATCGACGCGAGCGACGGCACCGTGTACTTCCTCAAACTGCGCCGTGGCGATTTCGACAAGCCGGTCGTCACGGTCCCCGCTTTCCTCCATCACGAGAAAGGCATCGAGGCCGTGATGGCGCCGCTGCCCACGACGAACCGGCAGCTGAGCGTGCAAGCCCATGGCTTCGACTGGGCGCTCTATCCCTTCTTCAACGGCAGCAACGGTTTCGAGCGCGCCTTGACGGATCGGCAATGGGCCGCACTTGGAGCGACGTTGAGCGCGATACACAAGGCGGAGCTGCCCGAAGTGCTGTCGGCCAGCATCCCCAAGGAACGCTACGACCACCGCTGGCGCGAAGGCGTCCGCCGCTACCAGCGACGCTTCATCAACGGCGTGAAGGGCGATGGCATCGTCGAACGCTTTCTCGCGTTCTGGGAAGAGCACGCCGAAGAGATCGACACCATCGTCTACCGCAGCGAGCAACTGGCTTCCATCCTGCTCGAGCGCCCGCCGCAGCTGGTGCTGTGCCACTCCGACCTGCACGCGGGCAACGTGCTCGTCGGCGACGCTGACCGCCTCTCGATCATCGACTGGGACACGCTCATCCTCGCCCCTAAGGAACGCGACCTGATGTTCATCGGCGGCGGAGTCGGTCACGTGTGGAACCAACCGCGGGAAGAAGCGCTGTTCTACGAGGGCTACGGTCCGGGGGATCTCGATCTGGTCGCCCTCGCCTACTACCGCTACGAGCGCATCGTGAAAGACCTGCTCGAGTACTGCGACCAGATGTTCGATGCCGCGGCCAGCACGGAAGACCGCGAAGAAGGCCTGCGGCAGATGAAGAGCCAGTTCCTGCCCGACGACGTCGTTGCCATCGCGCATCGGAGCTACGACGACATCACCTGACCGGAACAGCGCCAGGACGAGGTCTCAGATCAGCATGTCCTGCGCATCGTCCTCGAAGCCCTCGACCGGCCGGGCCTTGGCCAACGCGAGCCACACCGCGAACGGAATGCGATCGAAGGCGCGATGCACGGCCGCGCGAGCCACGACGAGGCGCTCGCCCTCCAGCACCATCACGCCGCACTCGGCCGGGATCTCCTCGGCCTTGGCGATGCAACGCCCCTTCGCGTCGTTGCCCAGCACGTACCAGCACTCGCCGCCCAGATCGAGATACGCCGCGCGCTTGTCGGGCTTGCGCAGATCGCCCAGCAGGTCGGCCCGGCTCACCTTCACCTCGTGCACGATGGGGTGTGCGTAGGCCTCCACACTGGTATTGCGGATCGAGAACACATCGGGCCGCGCCACGCACCAGCGCGGCTTGCCGCCTTCTTCCAGCGGCGGCAGGCGGGCGCGCAGGCCCAGGCCGCGCCATGCGATGCGACCGCCGCGCGTCATCTCGCGCGCCACGCGCTCCACCAGGGCTTCATGCGGCGACAGCGCAGCGCGGTTGACGGTGAGCGTGGTGGCGATGCGCGCGATGCCGCTGTCGGTCACGCGCAGCGTCTCGTGGCCGTGCACCGTGCGCATCCGCTCCAGATAGCCGCCGGCGAGCAGCTCGACTTCGATGGTGTCGCAGCACGGCCAGCCGGCCGAGCGGTAGATCTCGCGCAGGCGCCGCGCGTGCAGCTTGCCGAAGGGCACGGCCGTCTGCATCGGCGACGGAGGTTCCACCACCGGCGGTGGAAAGCCGGGGTCGGTCACGGGCGGCACTGTCGGAGGTGGATCGCCCTCGGGCAACGGCACGGGCGGCTGCGATGGCGGAGGCATGGGCACCGGCACGTCGGGCGCAGGTGGCGGCGGGCCGATGGGCATGGCGACGACGGGATCGAGAACGGCTGGTGCGGGCATGGCGGAAACAGGTTAGCGAAAAGCGGTGGAAGGCGCGAGGCATGGAACGATCGGTTGCATCCGGAGCTTCCCTTCCCGCCTCAGTGAAAGTCCCGGCTCGTATTGCTCTGCGCGAGCCGGCCCATGAGCGGCGTCAGGTCCCTGAAGCCGGTGGCGATCAGGTGCTGTACCTTGCCACCGCTGTCGTCGTCGCGTTGCCATGTGCCCTGCACCGCGAGCAGGTGCGACTTGAGCAGCGGCTCACGCCAGGCCTCGATGACATGGTTCCAGACGATCACGTTGACGTTGCCGGTCTCGTCCTCCAGCGTGACGAAGATGGTGCCGTTGGCCGTCTGGGGTCGCTGTCGTCCCTTGACGATGCCGCAGGCGCGCGCCGTCTGACCGCTGGGCAGCGCACGCAGTTCTTCCGCGCTCATGAGCTTCATGCGCGCCAGGCGCGGGCGCAGCAGCGCGAGCGGATGGCGCCGTAGCGTGAGCCTGAGCGCCGCGTAGTCGCCGACGATCTCCTCGCCCTCGGACGCGGCCGGCAACAGCAGCGCCTGCTCGTTGATCGGCACGCCGCGCAGCAGGGCCGGCGCCCGACGTTGCGCGGTCGCGTCCCACACCTGCTGGCGCCGATGACCCGAGAGCGACATCAGTGCATCGGCCGCGGCCAGCGCGGCCATGTCCTTGCCGTCGAGTTCGGCGCGCAGGGCGAGGTCTTCGGTGCTCGTGAAGGGCGCCTGCGCGCGTGCCTCGAGCAGACGCCCGGCGCCGCCCTTGCTGAGGCTGGAAATGCGGTTCAGGCCCAGCCGCACCGCGGGCTGGTTCTCGTTGCCCAGGCGGTCGACGTAGCGTGGGTCGATGCCCGAAGAACGCGGTGCATCAAGATCACGGGCTTCGAGCGTGGTGTCGATCCCGCTGCGCGTGACGTCGACGGGGCGCACTTCGACGCCATGCCGGCGTGCGTCCTGCACCAGCTGCGAGGGGCTGTAGAAGCCCATCGGCTGCGAATCGAGCAGCGCGGCGAGGAAGCAGGCCGGCTCGTAGTTCTTGAGCCAGCTGCTCACCGTCACCAGCAGCGCGAAGCTGGCGGCGTGGCTTTCGGGGAAGCCGTAGTCGCCAAAGCCCATGACCTGCTTGAAGATGGCTTCGGCGAATGCCCTGGGGTATTCGTTATCGACCATGCCATTGACCAGCTTGTCGTGGAACTTATCGAGCCCCCCCTTGCGTTTCCATGCCGCCATGGCGCGACGCAGCTGATCGGCCTCGTCAGCGGAGAACTTGGCCGCGATCATCGCGATCTGCATCACCTGCTCCTGGAAGATCGGAATGCCCAGCGTGCGCTCCAGCGCGGGGCGCAGTTCGTCTTTCTCGTAGCGGATTTCCAGCCCTTTGCTCTTGCGCTCCCGTTGCTTGAGATACGGATGCACCATGCCCCCCTGTATCGGCCCCGGCCGCACGATGGCGACCTCGATCACCAGGTCTTCATAGGTGCGCGGCTTCAGGCGCGGAAGCATCGACATCTGCGCCCTGCTCTCGATCTGGAACACGCCGATGGTGTCGGCGTCGCAGATCATGTCGAACACCTTCTGGTCGTCGCTCGGTATCTGGTGCATCTCCAGCGTCGAGTTGCGCCAGCGGTTCATGTGCTCCAGCCCGCGCCGAATGGCGCTGAGCATGCCGAGCGCCAGCACATCGACCTTGAGCATGCCCATCGCCTCGAGGTCGTCCTTCTCCCACTGGATGACGGAGCGGTTCTCCATCGACGCCTTCTCGACCGGTACCAGCCGCGTGAGCTTCGTGTGCGTAAGCACGAAGCCGCCCACGTGCTGGCTCAGGTGGCGCGGGAAGCCCTTGAGCCGCTGCGTCATCTCGATCCAGTGCATCAGCTTGAGTTCGTCCTCCTCCACACCGACACGCGCGGCGGCCTGTCGCAACTGCTCGCCGAGCACGGTGTCGTCGAACCAGTAGTGGTCTTTCGCGAACTCGTCGATCAGCCGCTCGTCGATGCCGATGGCCTTGCCCACGTCGCGCAATGCGCTGCGCGCGCGATAGCAGATGACGACGGCGGCGATGGCGGCGCGCTCGCGACCGTATTTTTCGTAGATGTACTGGATGACCTCTTCACGGCGCTGGTGCTCGAAGTCGACGTCGATGTCGGGCGGCTCGCGGCGATGGCGGCTCAGGAAGCGCTCGAACAGCAGATGCCCCTTCTCCGGATTGATCGCCGTGATGCCCAGGCAATAGCAAACCGCGGAATTGGCCGAAGAGCCCCGCCCCTGGCAGAGGATGGCTTGCGAGCGGGCGAAGCGCACGATGTCCTCCACCGTGAGGAAGAACATCTCGTACTCGAGCTCAAGGATGAGGTCGAGCTCTTTCTGGAGCTGCGCCCGCACCACTTCGGGAACACCCTGCGGATACCGTCCTCGGGCCCCCTCCCACGTCTTGCGCACCAGCGTCTGCGCCGGTGTCTCATGGCTGCCGACGCTTTCCAGCGGGTACTTGTAGTTCTCCCGGATCACATTCGGATCGAACCTGCACCGCTGCGCCACCACCAGCGTGTTCGCCAGCATCTGCGGCAGATAAAGCTCGGCCAGCCGCACCCGCTGCCTCAGATGCCGCTCGGCATTCGATTGCAATGCAAAACCGCACTCCGCCACCGTCTTCCCCTCGCGCACGGCCGTCAGCACGTCGTGCAGCGGCTTCTGCGACCGCATGTGCATGCGCACGTCGCCGGCAGCCACCAGCGGCACGCCGATGTCCTCCCCCGCCTGCATCAGCGTGACGAGCCAGAGGTCGTCGTCGAGCTCGTTGAACAGCTCCACGGCCAGCCAGAGGTTCTCGCCGTACAGCGCCTTGGCGGCCATCAGGTCTTCGTGCAGCGTGGCCGTGTCCATCGCGCCGCCGGGGTTGCGGTCCGGCGCGAAAAGAACCTGGCAGTGCTGCAGCGAGGCCACGTCGCTGCCATCCCAGCTCACGCGGTACTCGCCCTTGGGCAATTCGGTGTTGCGCGCGACGGTAATGAACTCGCAAAGATTGCCCCAGCCTTCGGTGTCGTTCGCGATCACCACGAGCTTGAAGCGCTCGAACTGGAACTCGCTGCCGAACAGCAGGCGGAAATCCGGATTGCGTGGGATCGGCGGCTTTTCAGGGTGCTTGCGTTCGTACTCGTCCAGCTTCGCGGGCAGATCGCGCAGCGCGACATGGGCACGCACGATGCCCGCGACCGAGCATTCGTCGGTGATCGCCAGGGCCACATACCTCAGGTGGTACGCGCGCTCCACCATGTCCTCGGGCATCGATGCGCCGCGCTGGAAGCTGAAGTTCGTGAGGCTGTGCAGCTCGGCATATTCCGGCAGGCCCGGCACCGGCCTTGACCGCTGCGGGAGCACATGCACATTGGCGGGCATGCGGGCCCGGCTCTGCTTGCCGCTCAGGTCAGGCATAGAACCCCTGCAGGTACCAGCGCACCTCGCCGGAAGAAAAGCGCGCGGCTGGCCGCTCGCGAAAGATCCACACCAGCCCGGCCTCGGGGCTTTCCGCGACGTAGTAGTCGCGCATCGCGGGCTGGCCGCCGTCTTCCTTGTCGCCCCACCAGCCCGTTTCGACACGCTGCGGGCCAACCAATCTGCTCAACGGGCCGCAATAGCACGGGCGCTCGCCGTCCATCTCCAGCAGCAACGGTTCCGGCAGCAGCCACGGCGGGTAGACGGCATCGGGCTGCGAGGCTGCGGCCGCGGCGGCCTTCGCTTCCTTTCGGGCCTTGTCGTCCAGCCTGGCCTGCTTCTGCAGCGCGGGCCGCCATGCCTGCTTGCGCTCGGGCCGGTGGTCGGCCTGCGCCACAGGCACCACCACCTGCTGTGGCCCGAGCCGCACGCTGAGCCGCTCGACCATCTCGTGCAGCCTGTCGCCTTTGCGGTTGTCCTCCGGCAGGAAGCTGGTGCTGGCGCCGGCCCACGGATCGGTTTCGAGCGTGCGCAGGCTGAGCCAGCTCGCGGGCGCGGCCAGCGTGGCGAGGGCCAGTTTTTCGGACAGCAGGCGGCGCAGGTGCGCCATGTCCTGCGTGGGCTCGGCCGTGCGCACGATGAGCTGCTCGTGCGGCGGCAGGTTCACGCCGTTGAGTCGCCTGAGGTCGAGCGTCCATTGCAGCTCGAGCGCGCGCGCGCCGCGCTGGCGGGCGCGCAGCCAGAACTGCAGTGCCGTCAGCAGCCGGTTGGCCGACCACATGAGTTCGGGCGCGGTCTCGGCCAGCGCGGGAAGTTCCAGCTTCTGCTCGAACACGTCGGGCAACGTTAGCCAGGCATGGCTTTCGGGACGCAGGCCCCAGGCGATGTCGAGCGCCTCGCGCAGGCCGGCACCGAAGCGCCGCGTGAGCCCGCCGCGCGGCAGCGCCGCCACCTCGCCCCAGGTGCGGCATCCGAGGCGCTCCAGCAGGTCGAGATGCTCGTGCGCGGCACTCAGCGTGTAGAGCGGCAGGCCGGCCGGCACGTCCTTCGGCCGCTTCTCGTCGCGCGCGAACAGGCGCAGCCGCGCCAGCGCGATCAGGCTCGTGGCGCCCTGCGCACCCAGCATGCGCGCATCGGGCGCGGGGTTGTCGGCCACCAGCAGGCGCATCAGCTGCATCCGCCCACCCCACAGGCGCTCGCAGGCGGAGACTTCGAGCATCAGCGCCTCGTCCTGCCAGGCGACGTGGGGCGTGTATTGCAGTGCCCACCAGCCCAGGGCTTCGGGCGTGGGCAGCGTCGTCGGGGCACCAGGTGTGTCGGGCGTATCTGCTTCAGGCAACCACTGCAAGGCGATCCAGTGCATCCGGGCCTCCTTTCCATGCGTCGATGCGCACCACCGTGGCCGACGCTGCCGATACCCCGCCGACAGGCACCGTGCCTTGCGCCTGCAGGCGCAGCTTGCGCCGCAGCCGGGCGGCGGCCAGCAATGCGGTCATGCGCTCGTTGCGCGCCGACAGCATCACCGGCGCGGCCAGCGGCGGGCCGCGCCGCTTGAGGATGTGCAGCTCGATCTGCGACGCATCGGCTTCGCTGCGATCGGCACGAATGCGCAGCCGCGCCGGCGAGGCCGACTGCGCGACCGATTCGCCGCGGCACACGAACAGCAGCACTTCGTGCTGCGCGGCCGCCAGCTGCAGCCGCCGCAGCTCGCCCACCCGCGCCTGCGGCAGCCAGGCCACGACGGCGGCGATGTCCGCGCAGCGCAGCGCCTGCTCGCAAGCCCACAGCCGCGCGGCCGGGGCCTCGCTGCGCACCCACATCAGAGCTTCCACCGGCAGCCCCTGCGCGGCGAGCGATGGCCCGCAGGGTTCGTAGGGCGCGCCGATCAGCACCACCGGGCCGCCCCGTGCCTGCACCGCCTGCGCCAGCGCGGGCAGCAGCAGCCGCCAGACATGGGCCTCGGGCGCGGGCAGCAGCAGTTCCGTCATCGCGCCGACCGGCCAGCCGCCGCCCGGCAACTCGGCGTCGAGCGCGGCGTGGCCGGTGGCAACGACCTGCGCGTCGGCCAGGCCGAGTTCGTCGGCATGCCAGACGCCACGGCCAGCGGCAGCGGAAAAGGAGTCGAGGAAAGGAAGGCCCATGGTGAAGACTGTTAACTGTGTTTTTATACAGTATTCCACAGGCCGCGGCAAGAAAGCGGCTTTCAGGGGCGACGGGCGCCACCTGCGCCGGCCTGCACGCCTCCGATCCTGTTCAGCGCCCTGGCGGCTGCACCGCGTGCGCCACCGCACGCAGCCCCTGCGAGAAAGCCTGCGCCGCGGGCGTGAGCGAGGCACGGTCGCGCATGAGCAGCGAAACGTGCACATTGGGCAGCCTGTCCGCCAGCCGCAGAGCAACCAGCCCCTTGCGCGCCGTCGAGCGCGCGAACAGCGACGCCGAAGCGAGCGTCAGCGCATCGGCCTTGCGCACGAGCGTGGCGCCCAGTTGCCACGAATGGCAGATCACGACATCGCGCGGTGCCGGCATGCCAAGGGCCGCGAAGTTTCGTTTAAGCAGTTCGGCGCCATACGGCGGCACCACCCACATCGCCTCCTGCAGCCGCGCCATCGATCGCACCCGTGCCAGCGGATGGCCCGCGCGGGCAATGGCCGTGAGCGGAAAGTTCAGCAGCACCTCGCGGTGAAGGCCGTCGTCCGCCGCCGGCTCCAGTTCGCCGAGGATCGCGAAATCGAAGTCGCCGCGGTCCCACAGCCCCTTCACGTCGGCGCCGCTGAGCTCCTGCAGTTCAAGCGCCACGCCGGGCCACTGGCGGCGAAAGTCCAGCAACGCGCTCGGCAGCAATTGCTCCATAGCGAACGAACTGAATGCCACGCGCAACAGGCCGCCCGCGCGGTCGCGCAACTGGGCAATTTCTTCTTCGGCGCGGCGCACCTCATTCGACAGCAGCCGCGCACGCCGCAGCAACGCCTGCCCGATCTCGGTCGGCACCACGCCCTTGGCGCTGCGCACCAGCAGTTGCGCGCCCACGCTCTGCTCCAATTCGCGAATGGCGTAGGTCATGGCGGGCTGCGTCAGCGCGGAGCCGCGTGCCGCGGCGCGAATGCTGCCGGCCTCGGCGACCGCTTCGAAGATCTTGAGGTGCTTCAGGTTCATGAAGGGTATGGCGGATGTGCGATCAGCAATTTTGATCGCTCTGCAGTTTTCAGGATCTTTTCCTTCACCCCTGCTTTCGCTATGGTCCGCAGCGGTTCTTTCACATTCCTTGCACGAGCCTCCCATGAACATCCGCTCCCGCCTCGCCCTGCTGATGCTGTCCGGCAGCTTCCTGAACGGTGCCGCCTTCGCCCAAACCGCGCCGGACAGCGGCAACGCGCTCGCTACGCGCGCGCTGGCCCTGGCCGATGCCTCCGAAGCGCAGGTGATCGAATGGCGCCGCCATATTCACCAGCACCCCGAACTCTCCTACCAGGAGGTGCGGACAGCCGCCTACATCGCGGCCGCGCTTGCGAAGATGCCGGGCATCGAAGTGCAGCCCGGCGTGGCCAAGACCGGTATCAAGGCCGTGCTGCGCGGCGGCAAGCCGGGCCCGGTGGTCGCCCTGCGCGCCGATATGGACGCGCTTCCCGTTCTCGAGCGCAACGACCTGCCTTTCAAGTCGACCGACAAGGCGCCCTGGCTGAACAGCGAAGTGCCCGTGTCGCACGCCTGCGGCCACGACACCCATGTCGCGATGCTGCTGGGCGCGGCGCAGGCGTTCTCGAAAATGCGCGCGGAACTGCCGGGCACCGTGGTGTTCCTGTTCCAGCCGGCCGAGGAGCAAGGCCCGGGACCGGTGCTCAGCGGTGCGCCTGAAATGGTCAAGGCCGGCGTGCTCGACAACCCGAAAGTCGACATCGTGATGGGCCAGCACATCAATGCGCGCGGCCCCTCGGGCACCATCAGCTACCGGCGGGGCGGCTTCATGGCCAGCGGCGACGCCTTCAGGATTTCGCTCAAGGGCAAGGGCGGGCATGGCTCGTCGCCCTGGACAGCCAAGGAACCCACCATCGCGGCCGCGGAGATCGTGCTGGCGCTGCAGAACATCGTGAGCCACCAGATCGACCCGCTCGACGGCCCCACCGTCGTGACCGTGGGGCTGCTGCAAAGCGGCAACCGGGTGAACATCCTGCCCGACACGGCGGAGATTGCCGGCACCGTGCGCTCGCTGTCGCAGAAGAACCAGAAGATCGCGCACGACAACATCCGGCTGAAGGCGCAGAAGATCGCCGAAAGCCACGGCCTGACCGCCGAGGTGACCATCGACACCGGCTACGAGGTGCTGGTGAGCGATCCTGCGGCCACGCAGGTGGTGGCACAGGCGCTGGAAACCGCAGCCGGTGCGGGCAAAGCGCGCGAGTCGCAGCCCAGCATGGGCTCGGAAGACTTCGGCTCGTTCGGCAAGAACATCCCGGTGGTGTTCTGGCATCTGAACGCCTCGCCCTTCGGCGACAAGCACGGCGCGCCCAACCACTCGTCGGAATTCGTCATCGACGAATCGGCGATGCGGGTGGGCGTGCGCGCACTGGTGGGCAGCACGCTGGCGTACATGAACCGGCCCAGCGGCACCTGAACCAGCCGGCGACCGGGCGGCCATCTGCACCCGGTGCGCCGCGGCCTCGATTGGCGAATCCGGTGGTGCGGTGTATGGTGGCTGCTCCGCGCCATGACATCCACCGGCCTGCCCTCTGCGCCTGTTCCGCGTCTCTCCCGCGCCCGATTCCTGCGGCTCCTCGCGGCGCTGCCTGTGGGCGCCGCGGTTCCATCCTTCGCGCAGCAGCAGCAACCGCCGCTCAAGCCCACGCCGACGAAGACGATGAACACCCGCCCCATCCCCTCCACCCAGGAAGCCTTGCCCATGATCGGCTGCGGCACCTGGATCGGCTTCGACCAGCGCCCCGGCAGCGAGGAGTACAAGCGCCTTCCCGGCGTGCTCGACGCCCTGTTCGCGGCCGGCGGCACGGTGATCGACAGTTCGCCGATGTACGGCCGCTCCGAGGAAACCACCGGCGAGCTGCTGGCCGCGTCGAAACAGCAGCAAGGCAAGGCCTTCCTCGCCACCAAGGTCTGGACCTCGGGCCGCGAGGCCGGCATCGCGCAGATGGAACAGTCGTTCGCGCGGCTGCGCACGCAGCGCATGGACCTGATGCAGGTGCACAACCTCGTCGACTGGCGCACCCACCTCGCCACGTTGCGCGGCTGGAAGGAACAGGGCCGCGTGCGCTACGTCGGCATCACGCACTACACCGCCTCGGCCTACGGCGAAGTCGAGGCCGTGCTGAAGGCCGAGAAGCTCGACTTCCTGCAGATCAACTACTCGCTGGACGCGCGCGAGGCCGAGCAGCGCCTGCTGCCGCTGGCCGCCGAGCGCGGCGTGGCGGTGATCGTCAACATGCCTTTCGGCGGCGGCGGGCTGCTGCGCCGGCTGCGCGACAAGCCGCTGCCCGCCTGGGCCGGCGAGATCGGCTGCGCGAGCTGGGCGCAGGTGCTGCTGAAGTTCGTGCTGAGCCATCCGGCCGTGACCTGCACGATCCCGGGCACCAGCCGCCGCGAGCACATGGCGGACAACGCGGCGGCCGGCTCGGGCAGCTTTCCCGACGCGGCCTTCTGGCGCCGTGAGGCCGACGCTATTCGAACTTGACGTTGTGCTCGCGCACGGTGGCGCCGAAGGCGTCGTACTGCGTGCGGAAGAACTCGGCGAACTTCGCGGGGCTCATGCCGTAGCCCTCGAAGCCCTGCTGCACCAGCTGCGCATGCACCTCGGGGCGCTTCAGCGTGTTCTGCAGTTCCTGCGAAAGCCGGTCGGTGATCGCCTGCGGCAGCCCCGGCGGCCCGAAGAAGCCGGCCCACGGCGTGATGGTGAGCTTGCCCAGCCCCAGTTCGCCGCCCGTGGGCACGTCGGGCAACAGGCCGCTGCGCTGCGGCAGCAGCGTCACCAGCGCGCGGATGCGCCCTTCCTTCACGAAGCCCGGCGCCAGCGTGCCGGTGGTGAACATCATCTGGATCTGCCCGCCCAGCAGGTCGGTCATGGCCTGCATGTCGCCCTTGTAGCGCGCGTTGACCACCTTGCGGTCGCCCAGCAGCTGCAGCATCGCGAGCTCCGAGGCGCTGTTGCTCGATGCCGAGTTGAGCGCCCCGGGCTTCGACGCCACCAGCGCCAGCAGCTCGTTCACGCTCTTCGCCGGCAGGCTGGTCGGCACCACCAGGAACATCGAGAACTGCCCGGCCGAGCTGATCGGCGTGAAGGCCTTGAAAGGGTCGTAGGG
Source organism: Variovorax sp. 679 (assembly GCF_003952185.1). Lineage (GTDB taxonomy): Bacteria > Pseudomonadota > Gammaproteobacteria > Burkholderiales > Burkholderiaceae_C > Variovorax. The sequence goes on from NZ_RXFS01000013.1 coordinate 12,554, forward strand.
CGGTGTCGGCCGCAGCGTGGGCGCGGCCACCATCGCGGTGTTGGTGCCCATCAGCAGCGTGTAGCCGTCGGGCCTGGCCGACGAAGTGGCTTGCGCGGCGAGCACGCCGTCGGCGCCGGGGCGGTTCTCCACGATCACCTGCTGGCCGAGCTGCTTGGCCAGCCCCTCCGCGATGATGCGCGTGAGCACGTCGGCGCCGCCGCCCGCGGCGAAGCCGACGATCAGCTTCAGCGGCTTGTTCGGATACGCGTCGGCGCTCCATGCCGCCGTGCCGGGCAGCGTCGTCGCGGCCAGGGCCGCCAGGGTCAGGGTTCTGCGTCGCATGACGAGCCTCCGCTTCAGAAGAGATGCCGGACGCCGAATTCCCACCCCGATGAGCGCTGCCCGGCCGCCGGTGCCACGCCGCCGCTGACCACGTAGCGCGCCTGCCCGCTGTTCATCAGCCGCGCGTAGGTGCCGTAGAGCGCGGTGCGCTTCGACAGGTTGTGCACGTAGCCGATGCCGAACTGCCGCGCGTCGTCGCGGTTGCGCGGCATGCCGTTGGCGTTGCGCAGGCTCTCGTCGCTGCGGTCGTCGAGGTAGGCGTAGCTGATGCGGATGCGCCCGACCTCGAAGGCCGGGATGTGCGCGCCGATCTCCGTCGTGTTCTTGCGCACCGTGCCGGTCGCGAGCTTCACCGTCACCGCGTTGTACAGCGCGAAGAATTTCGCGAAGCCCGCGTCCCACGAGCCGCCGATGTTGGCGTGCGTGTAGTTGCCGATGGTGGCGGTCGACTTGAAATGCGAGCGCGTCACGGCCGCCGCGATGTCGAACGCGCCCGAGGCGAAGCCGAAGCGCGCACCGCCGAAATTGCCGTCGTCGCGGTTCGCTGCGGTGGAGTCGTTCTCGCCGGTGCCGATCATCGCCATGCCGTAGAAGCCGCCGAGGTTGGGCGGCAGCCAGTAGCTCACGGTGTTGCTGCCGGTGATGGCCGTGGGCAACGGCCCGGTGCCCGCGCCCGCGAAGGTGAGGTTGCCCGCGCGCGCCACGCCGTTGGCGTTGAAGGGGTCGAAGTAGATGCTGTTGTAGTGCGTGGGAATGAAGTCGTGGCCCAGCCGCACCTCGCCGAGCGTGTCGGACGAGAGGCTCACGAAGGACATGCGGTCGAAGGTGATCGGCCCCGCCGTGCCCGCGCCGCTCGTCTGGTTGTTGGAATTGCTCGGCCGGCCGGTGCCGGTGTCGGGGTTCAGGCTGCCTTCGAGCCAGAAGCCCGCGCGCAGGCCGCCGCCCAGGTCTTCCGTGCCGCGAAAGCCGAGCCGGCTGGTCGAGAGCCCGCCGTTCGACAGCGCTTTCACGGAGCCACCACCGACGCCGTTGGTGTACTGGATGCCGAGGTCCATCACGCCGAAAACGGTGACGCTGGATTGCGCATGCGCCACGCCGGTGCCGGCCAGTCCCAGCGCCGACCACATCAAAAGTCTCTTCATGGTTTCTTGTCTCCTGCTTCTTCTCTTGGGTTGAAAAACTCGGAACGACCGCGCAGGGCTGCGCCACCGGGTGCGAACGGGAGTCCGCACCGGTTGGCGAAAGCCGGGGTGAAAAAGGGCCTAGCCCGGGGACTCGGGGCGTTCGGTGCGCACGAGCACCGCGCCCTTGGAAAGCGGGCTCACGTTGCGCCGGTACTGCTGCAGCCAGCCGGTGTCGAAGGCCGGCGGCGGTGCCTGCCAGTCGGCGCGACGGGCCTGGAGCTCGGCATCGGCCAGGTCGATGTCGAGGCGGCGCGCGTCGAGGTCGATGGTGATCGTGTCGCCGTCGCGCACCAGCCCGAGCGGGCCGCCGAGCGCTGCTTCGGGCGACACCTCGGCCACCACGAGGCCCTTGCAGACGAGGCCCGAGAGGTGCCCATCGGTCAGCAGCGCGACCTGGTCGCCCAGCCCCGCACCGTCGACCGCGAAGACCACGCGCGATGCGCCCCCGCCCATGGCCGGGCCGCCGCAGGCACCGGCGCCGCGCATCACGATCACCTGGCCGGGCACGATCTCGCCCTTCTTCAGCGCGGCAATCGCTGCGTCCGAAGTCCAGAAGCACACGGCCGGTCCGGTGAAGCGGCGCACCTTGCGCTCGGCGATGCCGGTCTTGATGAGGCCCGACTCGGGCGCGAGGTTGCCACGCAGCAGCACGATGGCCGGCAGCGGCGCGACGGGGCGGTCGACGGGGCGGATCACTTCGGCGTCTGCCACTTCGGCGTTGCGCAGGTTGTCAGCGACAGTGCCGCCGGTGACGGTGAGCACGCCGGTGTCGAGCAGCGGCTCGAGCTGTTTCATCAGCGCACGGCAGCCGCCCGCAGCCTCGAAGGCTTCGATGGAATGCCCGCCGATGGGCCGCACGCCGGCCAGCACGGGCGTCGTCGGGCCGAGGCTTTCGAAGAGCCCGTAGACATCGACGCCGCACTCGCCCTCGGTCGCCACCGCCTGCAGGTGCTTGGCCGTGTTGAGCGAGCCGCCGATGGACAGCACCGCCCGCACAGCGTTGACGAATGCGCCGCGCCTGAGGATGTCGCGCGGCTTCAGGTCGTCGAGCACCATCTGCACGATGCGTGAGCCGGCCGCGCGAACGTCGGCCATCATCTTCGGGCTCAGCGCCGCCACCGGCGCGCTGCCAGGCAGGGCCAGGCCCAGCGCCTCGCAGACGATGTGCATCGAATTCGCGGTACCCAGGCCCGAGCAGACGCCGGGGCCGCGGATGGCCTCGCGGCTCATGCCCACGAGTTCCTCCACCGGAAGATTCCCGGTGACCGCATGCATCGCACCGATGAACACCTCCTCGATGTCCATGTGGTGGCCCTTGTACTCGCCGCTGGGCTGGTAGCCGCAGGGCACCAGCAGCGTCGGGATGTTGAGCCGCGCGGCCGCCATGAGCTGACCCGGCACCGTCTTGTCGCACGAGGTGAGGCAGACCATGCCGTCGAGCTGCGCGCCTTCGACCGCCACCTCGATGTCGTTGGTCACGAGGTCGCGCGCGCCGAGCATGTAGGCGCCGCGCGCGCCCGCGCCGGTGATGAAGTCGCTGGGCGCGGCGGTGCGGATCTCGAAGGGCACGCCGCCCGCGGCGCGAATGGCGGCCTTGACTTCCACAGCCACGCGGTCGAGGTGGCTGAAGCAGGCAGCCAGCTCCGAGGAACTGTTGACGACGGCGATCTTGGGCTTCTCGCAGTCCTCCTCCGGAATGCCGAGCGCGCGCCAGTGCGCGTTGCGCACCGACCAGAGGTAGGAGCCGCGCGGGAAGTTGCTGCGCAGGGGGCGGGTCATGGGCCGTCTCCGGATTTGTTTTTCTTGGTGATCTCGACCACGCCGCGATCGGCGTCCACCCGCACCCAGTCGCCGGTTTCGATGCATTCGAGCGGGTCGCGTTCGAAGTCGGTCATCGCGGGTGAATGCGTGACCACGGCGCCCAGCGCCATCTTGGTCGTCATCTCGTTGAACAGGAACGCGGCCGGCGCCGAGTTCATGAGGCGCGTCATGTGGAACATCGCCGACCAGCCCGAGGAGCCCTTGGCCCCCGGAAACACCAGCACCTTGCCCGCGAAGCTCCGGCCGCGCAGTTCATGTCGTGTCTCGATGACGGTGCCGGTGCGCGGATCGATGCCGCCCCAGCCCGAGATGCGGTCGCGCGTGACCAGCGCCTCGCCCTCGGCCACGCCGCCCACCACCTTGCGGCCGCGGATCACGATGGTTTGCTCGGTGATGACTGCGTCGCTCATGCGTAGCCTCCGTTCCAGCGGCCCGTGCAGGCAGCGTCGATGCATTCGGCGGTGCTGCCGAACCAGGCCTGCACGCCGAGGATGGCGGGCAGGTAGTGGGCCTGCTTGGCCGAATCGAGCGCCACAGTCTTCGTACCCTTGGGCATGGCGCGGCTCATGGCAGAACAGCTGTCGCCCATGATGATGCCGCCCGCGTCCTCGATGATCTTCGTGTAGCCGTTGCGGTCGGCCAGCGACTTGATGGCGCGCGGAGTGAAGATCCACAGCTCGCAACTCGGATGCACCTTGCGCCCTTCGATGAGCTGCGCGGCCTCCCAGATCTGCTCGATGGTGTAGTGCGGGCAGCCCAGCATCACGTACTGCACCTCGGCGTCCTTGCCCGTGGTGTTGATCTTCTCGTAGGTGGCGCGGCGCTCTGCCTCGCCGTAGCGCAGCACCTCCACGGGCGCCTTTCCGCCGAGCGCCTGTTCGAGCGTCAGCGCCTCGGGCGTGACGCCGGCGATGTGATACATCTCCACGCCGCCCGAAGACGACGCCGCGGCGCCGAAGTGCTTGAGCCTCGGCAGGTTCGGCACCCGCGAGATGCCTCGCCGGCTGTGCACCACCGGCACGCGCTCCTGCACGTGCTCGCCGATGTAATAGCCGAGCAGGCCCCAGTCCTGCACCGACTCGACCTCGATTTCGAGCTCGACCACGTGCGTGGCGCGGCGGTTCTGGTCGAGGTGGTAGCCCCAATACGGAATGCGGCCGGTGAGCATGGCGGCGCCGGTGCTCTCGCGGCCTTCGGTGTTGGTGCGCGCGCCCAGCACCGAATTGCAATACACCACCGCCGACGATTCCATCCACGCGCAGTGCTCGCCGCGCGTCGGGATGTTGCCGACCTGGTAGGGCGTGCAGGTGTTCATGATCTGCGCGCCGAGGCCGGCGGCGTGGCGCTCGCTCTTCTCGTAGAAGCGCACGATCTCCTCGCTCACGCCCATGCGTTCGGGCTGGCCAGGGTCGAAGCCCAGCTGCAGGTGGCTGGTGAAGACCTTGAACTTGGGGATCTCGACGGTCTCCTGGCTGTCGAGGCTGAATTCGGAGAACACCGCGTCCATGCCGCCGCCCTTGGCGAGCGCGAAGTCGCGCTGGAAGGGCGTGGTCGAGGTGATGGTGGCGCAGACGTTGCGCGTCTCGACCAACCGCTCTGCCCCCAAGGCTTCGCCGTAGCGCATCAGCAGGTCCATCGCCTTCTGCACGGCGGGACCGTCGCGGCCGTCGTACATGGCTTTTTCTTCATCGCTCAGGTGCATGACCTGTGTCTCCGTTCTTCTGTGTCGTGGGGAATGAACCCCGGCCGGGACTGCTAGCCCGGCGAGGGTGTCGGTACGTGGCCGCCGATGTCGCGCGCGATGCTCAGCGCGATGTCGTGCAGGCGCGGTGCGAGTTCGTTGCGCAGGCGCTCCTCGGTGAAGACGAAGGCGGCGCCGCCGCCGTTGAGCGCCATTACCTCGCCATCGGGGCCGATGAGCGGCACCGACACCGAGTTGATCTCGCGGTGGAACTCGCCGAGCGACAGGCAATAGCCCAGCCGCTTGGATTCGCCGATGGCGCGGTTCATGTTCGGCGCGATGCTGTCCCACTCGGGGCCGCGCAGCAGGCGCATCGAATCGATCAACTGGTTGCGCTGGGCCTCGGGCAATGCCGAGAGATAGGAGCGGCCGAGCGCCGAATTGGCCAGCGGCGCGCGCGAGCCCACGTCGAGCCGGGCGGACAGCATCGACGAGCGCGGGCGGCAGGCTTCGATCAGCACCATCTCCATGCCGTCGCGCACGGCCAGGTAGACCGAGGCACCGACCTCCTCCGCCATCGCCTGCATGCTGGGCCGCGCCGCAGCGCGCACGTCGAGGCTGCCGAGGAACACGCGCGACAGCGACACCACGCCCGGCCCGAGCATGAAGCGGTCGGCCGCCTGCGCCGGCTTGAGCATGCCCAGCGAGAGCAGCGTGGCGACCAGCCGGTTGACGGTGGGGCGAGGAATGCCGGTCATGCGCGCCAGATCGGCATGGCCCAGCACCGGGCGTTCTTCGCTGAAGCAGCGCAGCACCGAGATGCCGCGCTCCAGCGCGCTCACGGTGTCGGAGCGCTCGCCGCGCGCGTCGGCCTGCTCGGCCGCGGAAAAGGAGGTGTCGTTTTTGTCAGTGGACATGGAGGAACCCTTTGCAAGACGCTCCAATGTAGAGGCTTGCGAAGAGAGGGCGTCCGGGCTCATGGCCGATGGCTCAGGTGCCGGCCTCGGCCGTGGCGAGCGAGGTCGCCGCGCTCTGCCCGGCACCGGCGCGCAGATACACGCCCTGCTCCAGCAGCGCGGACTGCAGCGCGCCCACGTCGATGAAGCGCGGTTCGATGCCGCCACGCGAGGCCAGCGCCGCCGCCACGCCCGCGGCCTGGCCGGTGATCCAGCATTGCGGGATCTCGCGCATGAAGCCGTGCGAGTTGCGGTCGCAGGAGATGTGGCGGCCGCAGGCCAGCAGGCCGTCGAGCTTCCGCGGCACCAGTGCGCCGTAGGGAATGGAGATGTTCGGGAACTTGGGCGAGACCGCTGGCGACACGCCGACCTCGTCCGCCAGCGGCACGCCGTCGGGCCACTGGCTGCGCAGCACTGCGCCCACGCCGCTCAGGCGCCGCGCATGGCGCACGCCGATCTGCGGCGCGCTCAGCATCAGGTAGGCGTCCTCGAAGCCCGGCGCGTGGGCGCGGAAGTAGTCGAGGTGCGCGGCCATGGCGCGGTGCGAGCGCACTTCCACGGCGGTGAGGTCGTCCACGTCGAGCGCCGAGTAGCCCGACTGGCGCGGTCCCATGAAGAGGGCCACGTCGTTGCGCCACGAGACGAAGGGCCGCTCGAACAGGCCGCACTGCTCGCGCCCGCCCGCCATGAAGGCGGTGAAGGCTTCGGGCTGGCCGGCCTTGAACTCGATCCAGCGGTTCATGTCCACGCCGCCGAAGAGCCAGGAGGTGTTCATGCAGTGATGCACGTCGGCCTCCTCGATGTCGTTCACGTAGTCGGCGCCGGCGCGGGCGAACAGGTCGCCGTCGCCGGTGGCGTCGACCACCACGTCGGCCATGATGGCCATGCGGCCTTCCTTGCTCTCGAACACCACGCCCTTGACGGCGCCGTCCTGCACGATGGGAATGGCGGCCCACGAGTGGTAGATGAGCTTGACCTTGCGCTCCAGCACGATCTCCTGCGAGAGCAGCTTCAGCCGCTCGGGGTCGATGGTGGGCGACCAGGTGACGATGCCGTGGTAGGCGGCGGTGCGCTGCGACCAGTGCGCGGCCTTGGCCGTGTCCTGCGAGCCCCAGTCTTCGCGCACCGGACCGGCGATGGCCTCGGCCGGCAGGCGGTCGAACAGCTCTTCCGCGAAGCCGCGGATCACCAGCTTGCCCTCCCAGTCGGTCATGCGGTCGATCCAGATGACGAGGCCGCCGGTCGACAGGCCTCCCAGGTGGTTGTAGCGCTCGAGCAGCGCCACGTCGGCACCCGCCCGGGCTGCGGCCGCGGCGGCGGCGGTGCCCGACGGGCCGCCGCCGACCACCAGCACGCCGCAGCGGTGATAGACCGGAATGCTCTTGCCGGGCTCGGCCCAACTGCCGTGATCAGGTCGCTTGACGCGGCTGTCGCGGTCGAAGATGTCGGAGGACAGGATGCGCTCGTCGGTACGGACGACAGTTTTCATGAATGCGTTCTTGGCTTGGCTTGTTTCGCTGTATTTTGATTTCACTTTCCATTTTGTCAAACTCAAAAGACAAATATCTGGGGTATTCCCTAGTGAATATGGATTTTTATGGATTTCAAGATCAATATTGGAAGAAGCATTCCAACGGAGACATCGATGAAGAAACTTCACGGCACCCGCCGTGCATTCGGCTCGGCCCTCAGCGCCGCGGCCCTGCTGGGCCTTGCGCCGCTGGCCATGGCGCAGGACTTCCCGGCGCGCGGCAAACCCATCCGCATCGTCGTGGGCTTCACTGCCGGCGGCGGCACCGACGCGCAGGCGCGCATCGTTGCGCAGAAGCTCGGCGAGGTGCTGGGCACCAGCGTGATCGTCGACAACAAGCCCGGCGCCAGCACCATGCTGGCGGCCAACGAGGTGTCGCGCGCCCAGCCCGACGGCTACACGCTGCTGTACGCGCCCTCGTCCACCATGGCGCAGAACCCGCACACCTTCGCGCAGGTGCCCTACGACCCGTTCAAGGACTTCACCGCCATCTCGATGGGCGGGCGCGGGCCGCTGGTGCTGTCGCTGAGCACCAGCGTGCCGGTCAACAACGTGAAGGAGCTCGTGGCCTACGTGAAGTCGCACCCTGGCAAGGTGAGCTACGCCTCGTTCGGCGCGGGTACCTCCTCGCACATCTACGGCGAAGCCTTCGTGAAGAAGACGGGCATCGACGCGGTGCACATTCCGTACAAGGGCGGCTCCGATGCCGCGAAGGACCTGATCGGCGGGCGCGTGCAGTACATGTTCGACTCGGCCTCGTCGGCCATCATCACCGCCTCAACCGGCAAGGTGAAGATCCTCGCGGTGGCCGCCGGCGCGCGCATCGCCGCGCTGCCCGACGTGCCCACCTTCGCCGAGCAGGGCTACGCGGGGCTCGACCTGCCGAGCTGGCTGGGCTTCTACGGGCCGGCGCGCATGCCGGCGCCGGTGGTCGCGAAGCTCAACGCAGCGCTGGTGAAGGTACTGGCAATGCCGCAGGTGCAGGAGTTCTATCGAAGCGGCGGCTACGAGGCCGGCGCCACCACGCCCGAGGAATTCGCGGGCATCACGCGATCGACCTATGACAGCTGGGGCGCGATGGTGCAGCAGGTCGGACTGGTCAAGCAGTGAGCGGCATGCGCGCCCCTCTTCATCGCCGCCGCTTCGCCGCCTGGCTTGCACTCGGCGCCGCCACGCCATGGCTGGCAGCGCACGCCGCCGCGCCATTTCCGGAGAAGGGCCGCACGATCCGCATCGTGCTGGGCCTTGCGGCCGGCGGCGCGTCGGATGCGCAGGCGCGCTTCGTCGCCAACAAGCTCGGCGAGGTGCTGCAGACGCCGGTGATCGTCGAGAACCGTCCGGGCGCGAGCTTCATCCTCGCGACCGAGGAAGTGATCCGCTCCGCGCCCGACGGCTACACCTTCATGTACGCGCCCTCCTCGGTGGTGGCGCAGAACCCGCAGACGCTGGCGCAGGTGCGCTACGACCCGTTCAAGGACCTCACGCCGATCTCCCTCGGCGCTCGCGGCCCGCTGGTGCTGACCGTGCACGCGAGCGTGCCGGCGCGCACGGTGCAGGAGCTGGTGGCGTACATCAAGGCCAACCCGGGGAAGATGAGCTACGCCTCCTTCGGCACCGGCACCTCGTCGCATATCTACGGCGAGGCCTTCGCGCGGCAGGCCGGGCTGGACGTGGTGCACGTGCCCTACAAGGGCGGCGCCGATGCGGCCAAGGACTTTCTCGCGGGCCGCGTGCAGTACTACTTCGACGCCGCACCCAACGCCATCCAGAACACAGCCACCGGCAAGGTGCGCATGCTGGCCGTGGCGGCGCCGAAGCGCAGCCCGATGCTGCCCGACGTGCCCACCATGGGTGAGCAAGGCGTGAGCGGCGTCGACATGCCGAGCTGGCTGGGCTTCTACGGACCGGCGCGCATGCCGGCGCCGGTGGTCGAGAAGCTCAACGCCGCGCTGGCGCAGGTGCTGGCGATGCCGGCCACGCGCGACTTCTTCCGACAGGGCGCGTACGAGGCTGAATCGTCGAGCCCGCAGCAACTTGCCGAGTTGACGCGCGCGACCTACGACCAGTGGGGCGACATCATCCGGAAGCTGGGGCTGGTGAAACAGCAGCAGTGACAGGACTCAGCGGAAGAACGCCTGCAGCCGCGCGTTGACCTCGTCGGCGCGCTCGTACTGCGCCCAGTGGCCGGCACCGTCGACCACCACGCCCTCGCGCGCAGGCCCTTCAACAGCCAGTTGCGCGACCAGCGGGCGTGGGTCGGCGGTGACGTCGAATTCGCCCCACAGCAGCAGCGTCGGCACATTCAATGTGCCGAGCGCCTGCTGCAGCCCGCCCGATTGCGACACCTCCTTGCTGCGAAAGCGCGTGCCGTGGCAGGAGATGTCGTGGATCTCGAAGGCCAACGCATCGATGGCGGCAGGGTCGTGCAGCATCAGCGCGGCCAGGTTGTTCAGCAGCGCGGCGCGCTCCGTCTCGCGGTCGGGGGCGGCGCGCCAGTTGATCATCTGCGCCGTCATGCGCCGGAGCGTTCCGTGGCCGCCGCTGCCCACCAGCGCCAATCGGCGAATGGCACCACGCTGCACGGCGAAGCGCGCCGCGGTCAGCCCGCCGAAGGAAAAGCCGCCGAGGTCGATCGGAGTGCCAGCGCCGACGAGCTGGTCGAGCGTTCCGCCAAGCGCGGCGAGCAGCGGCTGCAACGAGTCTTCACCCGGTGCCACGCGCGGCGGTGCGTCGGATTCGTTGAAGCCCGGCATGTCGGGCAGCCACAACGTGCGGCCGGCCGAAAGTGCCTCTGCATTGCGCAGCCAGTGCATCCAGCTGCCGTGACCGCCGTGCAGCAGCACCAGCGGGGGCTGGCTCGTGTCCGTACCGAATCGGCGCCAGCGCACGCGCACGCCGTCGTGCACAGGGTCGAGATGAGTCGACAGCGCATCGATGCGCGCGATGGCCTCGCGGGCCTCGGCTTCCTGACGTGTCGTCATGGCCACATCCTCTGCAGCTCGGGCTCGCCGTCGAAGAATTGATGCTTGAGCGCGCCCAGCACGTGCAGCGCGAAGATCACGTAGAGCACGTAGCCCGCCCAGGCATGCACGCCGCCCAGCACGGTGTGCAAGGTTTCCTTCAGCGTGGGCTCGATGGCCATGATCCAGCCGATGCGCGGCCATTCGAACAGGCCGAACAGCTGCATCGGGTGAGTGGAGGCGTCTTTCCAGGCCGAGTCGTGCATCCAGCCCGACAGCGGCAGCAGGATCATCAACAGGTACAGCGCGCCGTGTGCAGCATGCGCCGCGAAGCGCTCCAGCGCGCCGAAGGAGCCCGGCATCGCCGGCGGCTTGTGCGTGGCGCGCCAGAGGATGCGCATGATGACCAGGCCCAGCACCGTGATGCCTATCGACTTGTGGGTATCGATGGCGGGGCGCACCCAGTCGTCAGGGTATTGGTCGACCAGCAGGATCAGGGCGATGTTGGCGATCATGAGCACGGCAATCAGCCAGTGCAGCGCGATCGCGGTCCGGGTGTAGCGGGTTTGTGCGAGCATGCGGGGAATTTTCGGGCGTGGGCCGACTCAGTCGGGAGCGCGTGCGATTGTCCCGGCATTCCCCGGGCTTTTCGAAACCGCAGGCCGAGTCTTTACGTACCAGCGAACCACCGACCGACAGCCGCCCGGACGACATCCCTTGAACGATCCTCTCCAAAGCGCCTTCGTGGCCGCATCGCCTCGCCTGTCTCCACCCGGCACCCCGCTGCGAAGCTGGCTCATCCACGGCAGCGTGCTCGTGCTTTGGGCACTGCTCTTCGCCATGGCCTTCAAGGCCGTGGACGTCGGGGCCTGGTCGGTGGGCGTGGCCTACGTGCTCTACGACACCGTGCTGCTGCTGTTCGTCGCGTGGATGACGCTGCCGATCCTGCGGCTGCGGCCCTCGCCTTCCTCTGCGACCGCGACGCGGCGCAACACGCTGGGCGTGATCGTCGCCTCGCACAACGAGGCGGCCGTGCTGCCCGTGACGCTGGCCGCCCTGCTGGCCCAGACCGACGCACCCGACCGCATCGTGATCGCCGACGACGGATCGACCGACGGCACGGCCGGGCTGCTGGTCACGCAATACGGTCTCGTCGCACCGGGCCTCGGTGAACTGAGCGCACCCAGCGCCACGCATCCTTCCCTGTATTGGCTGCGCCTGCCGCACGGCGGCAAGGCCGTCGCGCTGAACGCGGCCGTCCTGTGCATCGACACCGACACCGTGCTCACGGTCGACGGCGACACGCTGCTCGACAGCCACGCCATCGGCGCCGTCCGCCGCGCCTTCTCCGAAGAGCCGGAACTCGTCGCCGCCACCGGCGTCATCACGCCCGTGTGCAGTCGCACGCTGGCCGGCCGCTGCTTCCAGTGGTTCCAGACGTATGAGTACATCCGCAATTTCCTCTCGCGCTATGCATGGATGCGGGTCAACGGACTGCTGCTGATCTCGGGCGCCTTCGCCGGCTTTCGCACCGAGGCGGTGCGCGCCGTGGGCGGCTTCGACACCGACTGCCTGGTGGAAGACTACGAACTCATCCACCGCCTGCACCGCCACGCCCAGGCGCACGGCCTGCCGTGGACCGTGCGCGTGCTCGGCGACGCACAGGCGCACACCGACGCGCCGAGCAGCACCGGCGCCTTCCTGCGCCAGCGCCGCCGCTGGTTCGGCGGCTTCCTGCAGACGCAGTTCTGGTACCGATCGATGGTCGGCGACCGGCGCTACGGCTGGCTCGGTGTCGCGATGCTGCCCGTGAAGGCAGTCGACACGCTGCAGCCGCTCTACGGCCTCGCGGCCTTCGGGCTGCTGCTGGTGTACCTGGTGCGCGGCAACCTCGGCGTGCTGGCACCGGTGGCCGGAGTGATCGGCGCGAAGATCGTGCTCGACCTCGCCTTCCATCTGTGGTCGGTGTACCTGTACCGGCGCTGGATCGGCTCCGGCAGCAGCAAGGCCGGCTTCGCACAGGCCTTCGCGGCCGCGCTGGTCGAGCCCTTCACCTTCCAGATCCTGCGGCACACGGGTGCTGCGTGGGGATGGTGGATGTTCCTGACCGGGCGCGGCACCTGGGGAAGGCAGACGCGCGTGGGGCTGGTGGATGCTGATGGGGTGCGGCGGGGCTGAAGCCTCAAGCCCCGAAGCGGAAGCTCGACACCACCAAACCGCCCATGAACGCATCCTCGTGATACACGCGCTCGCCGCCCTCGCCCTCGGCCGCACCAACCGCCACCATCAGCGGAATCAGGTGCTCCTCGCGCGGATGCGCCATGCGCGCCGCGGGGGCTGACTCCCAGTCGAGCAATTGCGCATTGCGCTCGCCGGCAGAGCTCTTCACCACCGCCGCGTCGAGCCAATCGTCGAAAGCCTTCGACACGCCGTGTGCCTGCGGGCCGAAGTTGCGCAGGTTGTGATAGCTCAGCCCGCTGCCGACGATCAGCACGTTCTCGTCGCGCAGTGGCGCAATCGCGCGGCCCAGCGCCAGGTGCTCGGCCGGGTCGAGCCCGCGGCGCAATGACAGCTGCACCACAGGCACGTCGGCCTTCGGGTAGATCGCGGCCATGGGCGAGAACATGCCGTGGTCGTAGCCGCGCTCGGGATCGATCTGCACCGGCAGGCCGGCGGCGGCGATCAGCGACTGCACGCGCTGTGCGAGTTCGGGTGAGCCCGGCGAGTCGTAGTGCACCTCGTAGGTGTGGGCCGGGAAGCCGCCGTAGTCGTAGATCATGGGCGGCCTGGGGTTGCCCTGCACCGTGAAGACCGGCGACTCCCAGTGCGCCGACACCATGAGGATGGCGCTCGGCTTGCGGCCGATCTGGCACGGCATGTCGGCCAGCGAGGCTGCGAGCTGGTCGTAGGTCGGGCCCATTTCCTTCTTCATCCAGGGCCAGGGGCCGCCGCCGTGCGAGATGAAGTACGTGGGCAAACGAGAAGTGTTGGTGGCGTTGTCGTGGGTCAAGTCGATGCTCCTTGAAAGCGTTGCATCGACTCTAGACATTTCCCTGGAAGAAATCGACAGGCTACGATGCATCGAATCAGTTCCTCACAAGAAAGCTTCAAGGACGTTCACATGGACCGGATGACCAGCCTGCGGGTGTTTCGCGAAGTGGTGGAGGCCGGCAGCTTCGTCGCGGCGGCCGACCGACTGGGCATGTCGCCGCCGATGGCCAGCAAGCATGTGGCGCAGCTCGAGAAATCGCTCGGCGCGCGGCTGCTGCACCGCTCCAGTCGCCACCTGAGCCTGACCGAGGCCGGCACCGCCTGGTACGAGCAGAGCCGTCGCGCGCTCGACCTGCTCGACGCGGCCGAAGCCGCCATCGGCCAGACCAACGACACGCCGCGCGGCCAGCTCAAGGTGAGCGCGCCCGTGTGGTGCGCCACGCCGCGCTTCGCCCGGGTGCTGGCCGACTACCGCGAGAAGTACCCGGAAGTGCTGGTCGACATGCACCTGGAAAACCGCAAGGTCGATCTCGCTGCCGACGGCTACGACCTGGCCTTGCGCGCCACGCAGGAGCCCTCTCCCGCCCTGATCGCCCGGCCGCTGTGCCGCGTGCCCTTCTTCCTCGCCGGCACGCCGGCCTACCTGGAGCGCATGGGCGACGTGCCCGCGGTGCCGGCCGATCTCGCGAAGCTGGGCGCCATCGTGCCGAGCTACGTGAACCTGGACAACCTCGCGCTCAAGGGGCCGGGCGGGCGGATGTTTCCGCTGCGGCTGGTGCCGGCCATGCGCTCCGACGACACCACGCTCACGCTGCACGCGGTGCGCGCGGACATGGGCATCGCCTACATGCCGACGTGGCTGATCGACGACGACATCGCGCAGGGCCGGCTGGTGCGGCTGCTGCCCGAGTTCGAGGCCACGCCCGTCACGCTCTTCGCGGTGTACACCAGCAGGCAGTACATGTCGCCCAAACTGCGTACTTTCATCGACTTCCTGGGCGAGCGGCTCGGCGGCATGGAGCCCGCTGAAGGCTTCCTGAAGAACGCACCTTTTCGGGGCAAGGTCATGCATGCACGGCTAAAGTCCTGAGCACTCCGGGAGACACCGCCCTTGTTCCGCTTCTTCGAAAAACTCCTTCATCCCTACCCTGCCGCCGAGCCTGCGATGCCGCCGCAGGGCTTCCTCGCCTTTCTCTGGGCCTGCACGCATGGCGTGCGCGGCAAGATCGCGGCGATGGCGGCGCTCACCGCCGCCATGTCGATCTTCGAGGCGGCGCTGTTCGCGATCCTCGGCCGCATCGTCGACTGGCTCGCCGGGCAGGAGCCGTCGCGCCTCTGGCAAGACCGCGGCACCACGCTCACGTGGCTGGGCGTCTTCCTGGTGATCAGCATCCTCGTGGTGGCGCTGCAGACCATCGTGAAGCACCAGACGCTCGCGGTGAACCTGCCGATGCGCCTGCGCTGGAACTTCCACCGGCTGATGCTGGGCCAGAGCATGGCCTTCTACCAGGACGAGTTCGCGGGCCGCATCACGGCCAAGGTCATGCAGACCGCGCTGGCGGTGCGCGACACCGTGTTCGTGCTGGCCGACGTGCTGGTGGCGATGGGCGTGTACGTGGCCACCATGATCATCCTGGTGGGCGTGCTCGACGCGCAGCTGGTCTGGCCCTTCCTGATCTGGCTTGCGCTGTACATCGGCTCGCTCGTGTATTTCGTGCCGCGCCTGGGCAAGGTCGGCAAGGAGCAGGCCGACGCCCGCTCGCTGATGACCGGCCGCGTGACCGACGCCTACACCAACATCGCGACCGTCAAGCTGTTCTCGCACACGCAGCGCGAGGCCGGCTTCGCGCGCGACGCGATGCGCGAGTTCATGAAGACGGGCTACGGCCAGATGCGCCTGGTGAGCGCCTTCGAGATCGTCAACCACACGCTGAGCATGGGCCTCACGGCCGGCATGGCGGGCGTGGCGCTGTGGCTGTGGTCGCATGGCGCGGTCGGCGTGGGCGCGGTGGCAGCAGCCACGGCGATGGCGCTGCGGCTGCAGGGCATGTCGCACTGGATCATGTGGGAGATGACCAGCCTGTTCGAGAACATCGGCACGGTGCAGGACGGCATGAAGACGCTGTCGCGCCCGCGCACAGTGCTCGACGCGGCCGACGCAAAGGCGCTCGAAGTGCCGCGCGGCGAAGTGCGTTTCGAGCACGCGAGCTTCCGCTATGGCGACGCGGGCCGCCGCGTCATCGACGACCTGAACCTGACGGTGAAGCCCGGCGAGAAGATCGGCCTGGTCGGCCGCTCGGGCGCCGGCAAGTCGACGCTGGTCAACCTTCTGCTGCGCTTCCACGACCTCGAAGGCGGCCGCATCCTGATCGACGGGCAGGACATCGCGCACGTCACGCAGGACTCGCTGCGCAGCCACATCGGCATGGTCACGCAGGACACCTCGCTCATGCACCGCTCGGTGGCCGACAACGTCGCCTACGGCCGGCCCGACGCCACGAAGGAGCAGATCGAGGCGGCGGCGAAGCGCGCCGAGGCGCACGACTTCATCCAGACGCTGGGCGACGCGAGCGGCCGGCGCGGCTACGAGGCGCACGTGGGCGAGCGCGGCGTGAAGCTCTCGGGCGGCCAGCGCCAGCGCGTGGCGATTGCGCGCGTGATGCTGAAGGACGCGCCGATCCTGCTGCTCGACGAGGCCACCAGCGCGCTCGACTCCGAGGTGGAGGCCGCCATCCAGCAGAGCCTCTATGCGCTGATGGAAGGCAAGACCGTGATCGCGATCGCGCACCGGCTGTCGACCATCGCGGCGATGGACCGGCTCATCGTGCTCGATGAAGGCCGCGTGGTGGAAGAAGGCGACCACCGCACGCTGATGGCGCAAGGTGGCCTGTACGCGCGACTGTGGGCCCACCAGAGCGGCGGCTTCCTGGGCGACAGCCTCGAGGGAGACGAGGCACTGCGCGCCTGAGCGGCCCTCAGGTCGGCAATGCGCCGGCCTCGTATTGCGCAACGAACTCCCCGCTCGGCGGGATCGGCTTGATGATGTCGATCAGCACGCCGTTCGGGTCGCGCGTGATGAAGTGGCGCTGCCCGAAGGCCTCGTCGCGCAGCGGCAGCAGGATCGGCAGGCCGGCGGCCTTCAGCCGGTCGTGCACCGCATCAGGGTCGTCCACCTCGAAGTTCAGCAGCGTGCCGCCCGCCACCTGTCCGCGCGCGGCGGCCGGAATGGTTTCGTGCCGGCCGTCGAGCACGGCGAGGTTCACCGAGGGCTCGTCCGCCAGTTGCAGGTGCACGTACCAGTCGCTGGTGAAGAGCGGCGCAAAGCCGAAGTGCGTCTTGTAGAAATCCGCGGTTCCTGCAACGTCGTTGGTCATGAGAACGGGGTAGTAGCTCGTCACTTTCACGATGAGTCCTTTCATTTAACATACAGACTGCATGTAAATTGAATATAACTTACAGACAGGCTGCATGTAAATGAGCAAGACCACATCGGCAACGGTCAGGACCAACCGCGAACGCACCGAGACCACGCGCCTCGCGCTGATCGAGGCGGCACGTGCCCTCTTCGTCGGCAAGGGCTACGGCGACACATCCACGCCGGAGATCGCGCTCGCGGCGGGCATCACGCGCGGCGCGCTGTACCACCACTTCACCGACAAGCGCGACCTGTTCCGGCAGGTGCTGTTGCGCGAGGGCCAGGCCGTGGCCGCCGACATCGAGGCGGCCGCGCCCGAGCAGCTCGCGCCGCGCGAGGCCCTGCTCGAAGGCAGCAAGGCCTACCTGAACGCGATGACGGCGCCGGGCCGCACGCGGCTGCTGCTGATCGACGGGCCCGCGGTGCTGGGCATGGAAGAAATCGTTGCCATGGACAACGCGACTTCGGCCGCCTCGCTTCGCGAAGGGCTGGCGCGCGCGGGCGTTGGCAAGGACGAGGCGTCGCTCGACGCGCTCACCCCGCTGCTCGCGGCTGCCTTCGACCGGGCCGCGCTGGCCATCGACGCGGGCGCGAACCTGGAGGAAACCCGCGCGGCAATGCTGTGGCTGCTGGAACGCACGCTCGGCCCGGCCCGGAAGCGCTGACGATGCGGGACATGTCGTGGGGCGATGCTTCGCACGCGCCTACAACGCCCGCCGCCTCCTGCCGACAGTGCCGCCGCGAAGGCGGCGCAATGCTGGACTCGTCTTCAACACAGCAGAGGAGTCCCCGCGTGAATTCCATCATCTACATCGTCGGCCTGGTCGTGGTCGTGGTGGCCGTGCTTTCGTTCTTCGGCCTTCGCTAGGTCCATGCGCATCCCACGAAACGGGGCCCTTCGCGGCCCCGTTCCTCATCGTGGCCCGCCGGAATGTGCGGGGCATAATTTGCGCGCCCCCGCACCACGCGGGGCCTCATTGAGCGACAACGACTGGCTGCGAAGGGAACCTGTTGACCAACACCGCGCTGCGAGAACCTGCCTTCCCGGATGCGGTGATCACCGAGGCGATCCGATGGACCGAGCAGAACGGTCCGCTCGACGACGCGCAGGCCCTGCGCCTGGCCTCTTCCCGCGCAGCCGATGCGCATGGACAGATCACCGAACGCGCGCTGCTGCTCGGCGAGCGCATCGGCCTTCAACCTGAACTCGCGCGCGCCCGGCAATGGGCACCCTGGGTGCTGCTCGGGCTCGCGGCGCTGATCGTGGTTGCGGGCCTCGGGCTGGCGGGCAACGTGGTCGGCGGCGGCGAGCGCCACATCAACGTGATCGTCGCGCTCGCGAGCCTGCTGGGCCTGCATGCGCTCACGCTGGTGCTGTGGCTCGCCGGCCTGTGGCTGCCGCTCGGCTCGTTCAACACCGCATCGCTCGGCTGGATCTGGCTGTCGCTCACCGCGCGCGTGGCGGGCGGCAAGCGCGGACAGGCGCCGACGCTGGTGCGCGCGGCCACGGGCCTGCTGTCGCGCGCGAAGCTGCTGCCATGGGCCTTCGGACTCGTGAGCCACGGCATCTGGTCGCTGTCGTTCGCGGTGGTGCTGGCCGCGATGCTCTTCGCGCTCGCATTCCGCAGCTACACGCTGAGCTGGGAGACGACGATCCTCGATCCGGAGTTCTTCGTGCGCGCCGTGCAGGCGCTGGGCTGGGCGCCCGCGAAGCTCGGCTTTCCCGTGCCCGATGCCGCCACCGTGCTGGCCGCTTCACCCGGCGCCGCAGGCCAGCGCACGTGGGCGCTGTGGCTCACCGGCTGCATCGTCGTCTACGGATTGCTGCCGCGCCTTGTGCTCGTGCTTCTCAGCGCAGCCGTCCTGCGCAGCCGCCGCAAGGCCCTGCAGCCAGACTGGCACGAGCCCTACTACCGCAAGCTGCTGGCCCGCTTCGCCGCGATGGCGCCGGCGGCCATCGTCGACGCCGATCCGGGCCGCCTGCGTGGCGCCATGCCCGCGAGCCTGCCGGCCTCGCAACTGCGGGACACCCTCTTCGTCGTCGGCTTCGAATTACCGCCCGACATGCCCTGGCCCCCGGCCGCGCTCCCCGCCGACCTCGCGGCGCAGGCGCAGCGCATCGACGGAAGCGCCCCAGCGCGCCGTGCCCTGCTCGACCAGTTGGCCCAGGCCCGTCCGCGCACCGTGCTGCTCGTCTGCCACGCCGCATCCAGCCCCGACCGCGGCACCGAGCGCTTCCTGCGCGAAGTGCTGATGCATTGCGGCGAATGCCGCCTGTGGCTCGCCGATGCGCCCAGCACTGCCGCCGCGCAACGCTGGCTCGACTGGCTGCAGGACACCGGCCTGGAGCGCATCACCGCCAGCGACCGCCTGGACATTGCCCCATGACGCAGCAGCAGCAACCCATCCGCATCGCCGTCGTCGGCCACACCAACGCGGGCAAGACCTCGCTGCTGCGCACGCTCACGCGTCGCGTCGACTTCGGCGAGGTGTCGCAGCGCCCCGGCACGACGCGCCATGTCGAGTCGGCCGATCTCGACGTGAACGGTGAAGCCGCCGTTCGCTTCTTCGACACGCCCGGTCTGGAAGACGCCGTCGCATTGCGCGAGCACCTCGCCGGCTTCGACGCGCAGGCGACGCCTCCGGAGCGCATCCGCCAGTTCCTGCGGGGCCCCGAGGCCCACGGCGTGTTCGAGCAGGAGGCCAAGGTGCTGCGCACCATGCTCGACATCGACGCCGCCTTCCTGGTCATCGACGTGCGCGAGCCGGTGCTGCCCAAGTTCCGCGACGAAATAGAGCTGCTCAACTCCTGCGCGCGCCCCGTTCTGCCGGTGCTGAATTTCGTGCGCGACGCCGCGAGCCGCGAGCCGGCATGGAAGGAACTGCTCTCGGCCTACGGCCTGCACGTGCAGGTGCGCTTCGATGCGGCGGCGCCCTTCGTCGGCGCCGAGCAGGACCTGTACGACGACCTTGCCACGCTGCTGCGCGATCGCCGCGAGCTGCTGCGCGGCGTCGTCGATGCGCTGGCCGCCGAAGCTGCCGAGCGCCGGCAGTCGGCATGCACGCGCATCGCCGCCCTGCTGGTCGATGCCGCCGCGGTGCGGCGCACGGTGTCGTCCACCGAATTCGCCGACGAGGCACGCCGCAAGACGCTCGTCGCCGCGCTGCGGAAGGCAGTGTTCGACAAGGCCCAGCGCTGCACCGACGACCTGCTCGCGCTCTACGGCTTTCGCCAGGGCGATGCGGACGAAGCACCCTTGCCGATCATCGAAGGCCGCTGGACGCTCGATTTCTTCAGCCCCGAGGCCATGAAGGACGCGGGCCTGCGCCTCGGCAAGGGCGCGGTCATCGGTGCCGCGGTGGGCGTGGTGGCCGACCTGGCCGTGGCCGGCATCTCGCTCGGCGCGGGCGCGGCGCTCGGCGGTGCCATCGGCGGTGCGGTGTCGCAAGGCTGGGGGCCGCTGGGCCGCAAGCTGGCCAACAAGCTGCGCGACGTGCACGAGCTCACGGTGGAAGACGGCGTGCTGTTCACGCTGGTCGCGTGGCAGCTGAAGCTCACGCAGGCGCTGGAGCAGCGCGGCCATGCGGCCACGCAGCGCATCGCCGCCGAGTCGCCCAGGGACGGCGACGCTCCCACGCGGGCCGCAGCAGCCGCAGTGCGCGATGCGCAACCGGCGCGCAACCATCCCGAGTGGGAGGCCGGCGGCATCGCCACGCGCAGCTTCTGGCGCCCGTCGCCGCAGCGCGAGGCGCTGGTGGCTGAGCTGTCGGTGGCGCTGCAGCGCGCCTTCGTCGAAACGCCCTAGTTCGTCAGCGCCTGCAGCCGCGCGTAGTCGCCCGGCCGCGCCCCGAGTTGCTCGGGCGTGGAGCGCTTGACGACCCGCTCCAGGAAAAGCTGCCGGTTGGCCGGCGACACGGTCATGCCCTTGTCGCGCAGGAACTTCTCGTCTTCCAACTCGCCGGCGATCACGCCGACGTTGGTCCACTTCGCGGTTTCGACCAGCACCTTCTCCACCATCGTCTGCTGCTGCGGCGTCAGCTTGCCCCACGCGGCCTTGCCGATGACGACGCCCAGCGTGTCGTAGACGTGCGCCGTGAGCAGCACGTACTTCTGCACTTCGTAGAGCTTCTTCGACTTGACGATGTCCAGCGGGTTTTCCTGCGCCTCCACCTCGTTCTTCTTGAGCGAGCCGTAGAGGCTCATGAAGGGCAGCGTCACCGGCTTGGCGTCGAGCGCGGTGGCGAAGAGCTGGTAGGCCGCGGCGGCGGGTACGTACAGGCGCAGGTCGCGGAAGTCCTCGGGCCTGGCCAGCGGCTTCGCCGAAGTGACCTGGCGCGCACCGTAGTAGACGGAAGCGACCATGCGGTTGCCGCTCTTCTCGTTGTAGCCCTTCATCAGCTCGGCCAGCAGCGGGCTCGCCAGGTACTTGCGCATGTGGTCGAGGTCCTTGAAGGCGAAGGGATAGCTCCCCAGGCTCAGCGGCGGATAGCCCTCGGCCAGCGTGGCCTGCCCGACGTAGGCGATCTGCACCGAGTCGTTCGCCAGCATCAGCGGAAAGTCGCCCTCCTGCCCCAGCCTGGAGGACGGCACCACTTCGATCTTGATCTTGCCGTCGGACTGCTCGGCGATCTTGCGCGCCGCCAGTTCGGCCTGCTGGTGGAAGATGCTCGTGGGCTCGTAGACATGGCCCCACTTGAACTGCAGGACCTGGGCATGAGCGGGCACCGCTGCGGCGAGCGCCACGCAAAAAAGAAGACCGGCGCGGCGCCACGGCAACAAGCTTTTCATCGACTCTCCCTCGGGTTGAAAACAGTCCGGCCGTATGCAAGATCGGCGCCATGGCTGCGGGCGGACACCGGGCGAATTCGTCCGGCGCGGGAATCGTAAGGATTTGATACAAACATCGGGAGCGGGTTTGCCCGACTCCAGCCCGCGCGCCTACGATGCCTGCCCACCAGACCACCAGAACCGGAGGAGACCCCGCATGTCGTTCCTGAATGCCTACCTGCTTCCGCTCACCGTGCTCGCCGCCCTCGGATCGGGCCTCATCGCGGGCCTGTTCTTCGCCTTCTCGAACACGATCATGAAAGCGCTCTCGCGCATGCCGCCCGAGCAGGGCATGGCCGCGATGCAGCACATCAACGTCGTCATCCTCAACCCGGTGTTCCTGGGCGTCTTCGTGGGCACCGCGCTGCTGGGCGTGGTGCTGGGGCTGCGGGCGGTGCTGGCGCCTGCCGGCTGGACCTCGGTCTGGCTCATCGTGGGCGCGCTCGCTTATGTGGTGGGCTCGTTCGCGCTGACGCGCATCGTCAACGTGCCGATGAACGACGCGCTTGCGCGGGCCGACGCCACCGCGGCCGTCGCCGCGGTGCAGTGGCCGGCGTATGTGGAGCCTTGGCTGCGCTGGAACCATGTGCGCACGGTGGCTTCCATTGCCGCCACGCTGTCGTTCACTCTGGCCGCGATTCAACTTGGCCGTGCGACTGCACCATGACAGCCACACTGCGTGCCATCCGCGCCGACATCACGACGCTGCAGGTCGACGCCATCGTCAACGCCGCCAACTCCTCGCTGCTCGGCGGCGGTGGCGTGGACGGCGCGATCCACCGCGCGGCCGGGCCCGAGCTGGTGCATGAATGCCGGCTGCTGGGCGGGTGCAAGACGGGCGATGCGAAGCTCACGAAGGGCTATCGCCTGCCCGCGCGCTTCATCATTCACACGGTCGGCCCGGTGTGGCGCGGCGGCGAATCGGGCGAGCCCGAGCTGCTCGCGTCGTGCTACCGGCGCTCGATGGCGCTGGCCGCCGCGCAAGGTGTGCGCAGCATCGCGTTTCCGAGCATCAGCACCGGCATCTACGGCTACCCCGTCGAGCTGGCGGCGAAGGTTACCGTAGACACCGTGCGCGAGGCATTGGCGGGCACCACGACAGTGGAAGAAGTCGTCTTCTGCTGCTTCTCGCCGGGCGACCTCGCGGTCTACGAGGCGGCGCTGGCCTAACGCAAGCGCCACCTGCAAAAAACATCCACAACGAGCCCCACACCCCATGTCCGATTCCCCCTTCGAGCCCGACGACAGTGCAGCCGACGGCAACGCCGGCATGCGCAAGGACCTTACCAGCTACGGCGACCGTGGCTTCTCGCTCTTCCTGCGCAAGGCCTTCATCAAGGGCGCGGGCTTCACCGACGCCGCGCTCGACCGCCCGGTGGTCGGCATCGCCAACACCGGCAGCGCCTACAACCCCTGCCACGGCAACGCGCCGCAGCTCATCGATGCGGTGAAGCGCGGCGTGATGCTCGCGGGCGGCCTGCCGATGGAGTTCCCGACCATCTCGGTGCACGAGAGCTTCGCCGCGCCGACCAGCATGTACCTGCGCAACCTGATGGCCATGGACACCGAGGAGATGGTGCGCGCCCAGCCCATGGACGCCGTGGTGCTGATCGGCGGCTGCGACAAGACCGTGCCGGCGCAGCTCATGGGTGCCGCATCGGCCGGCCTGCCCACTATCCAGCTCATCACCGGTTCGATGCTCACGGGCAGCCACCGTGGCGAGCGCGTGGGTGCATGCACCGACTGCCGACGCTACTGGGCCAGGTACCGCGCGGGCGAGATCGACGCCGAGGAAACCGCCGACGTCAACAACCAGCTGGTGGCGAGCGTGGGCACCTGCTCGGTCATGGGCACGGCGAGCACCATGGCCTGCATCGCCGAGGCGCTTGGCATGACGGTGCCGGGCGGGGCCTCGCCGCCGGCGGTGACGGCCGACCGCATCCGCATCGCCGAGCAGACCGGCGCGCAGGCCGTGCAGATCGCGCGCGACCGCCTCACCATCGACAAGGTGCTGACCCCCGCGGCCTTCGAGAACGCGATGCGCGTGCTGCTGGCCATCGGCGGCTCGACCAACGGCATCGTGCACCTCGCGGCCATCGCCGGGCGCATGGGCCTGGACATCGACCTGCTCGCGCTCGACCGCATGGGCCGCGAGACGCCGGTGCTCCTCGACCTGAAGCCCTCGGGCCAGCACTACATGGAAGACTTCCACGCCGCTGGTGGCATGGCCACGCTGCTGCGCGAACTGAAGCCGCTGCTGCACCTCGATGCGCTCACCGTCACGGGCCGCACGCTGGGCGAGGAGATCGAGCGCGCCGGGCCGGGCTTCAGGCAGGACGTGGTGCGCCCGGCCAGCCAGCCGATCTATCCGCAAGGCGGCATCGCCGTGCTCTGGGGCAACCTGGCGCCGGGCGGCGCGATCATCAAGCAGTCGGCCGCCGACCCGGCGCTGATGGAGCACGAGGGCCGCGCCGTGGTCTTCGAGAACGCCGAGGACCTGGCCCTGCGCATCGACAGCGACACGCTCGACGTCGCGCCGCAGGACGTGCTGGTGCTCAAGAACATCGGCCCCAAGGGCGCCCCTGGCATGCCCGAGGCAGGCTACATCCCCATCCCGCGCAAGCTCGCGCGCGCCGGCGTGAAGGACATGGTGCGCATCTCCGACGGCCGCATGAGCGGCACCGCCTTCGGCACCATCGTGCTGCACGTGACGCCGGAGTCGGCCATCGGCGGACCGCTGGCCTACGTGCGCAGCGGCGACCGCATCCGGCTCAGCGTGGCGAACCGCGAGATCTCGCTGCTGGTGGCCGACGACGAACTGGCGCGCCGCGCGAAGGAGACCGCGATGGTCGAGCCCACGGCCGAGCGCGGCTACAGGAAGCTGTTCCTGCAGACCGTGACGCAGGCCGACAAGGGCGTCGACTTCGACTTCCTCCGCGCACCGGACACCATGGGCAAGGTGCCACGTTGATGCGAAGGGCCATGCGCCGCTTCTGCACAATGCACGCATGACCGATGACTTCTACGACGAACTCGCACCGCTCTATCACCTGATCTATCCGGACTGGAACGAGAGCATTCGCGTACAGGGCGACAAGCTCTCGCAGCTCGTAGAGGCCGAATGGCCCGGCGCAGGCACCCGCCGCAAGGTGCTCGATGTGTCGTGCGGTATCGGCACGCAGATGCTGGGGCTCGCGGCGCTGGGCTATGCGGTGACGGCGTCCGACCTGTCGGCCAACGAGGTCGAGCGCGCGCGCCGGGAGGCGAGCCAGCGCGGCCTCGAGGTCGCGCTCTCGGTGTGCGACATGAGGGAAGCGCACACGCACCACGGTGGCGGCTTCGACATCGTCATCTCGTGCGACAACTCGATGCCGCACCTGCAGACCGACGCCGACCTGCTGACGGCCCTGCGCCAGATGACCGACTGCCTGCGCCCAGGCGGCGGCTGCGTGGTCAGCGTGCGCGACTACGCGAAGGAAGAGCGCGGCAGCAACATCGTGAAGCACTACGGAGCACGCGTGGCCGACGGTCAGCGCCACGTGCTGTTCCAGGTCTGGGACTTCGACAACGGCGGCACCGGCGAGCACTACGACCTGGGCTTCTTCTTCGTCACGGAAGACCTCGCCACGCAGGCCGTGAGCACGCGCGTGATGCGCTCGCGCTACTACGCCGTGACGACGACGCGGCTGTGCGAGCTCATGCGGGAGGCGGGGCTTCAGGACGTGCGACGCATCGACGATGCATTCTTCCAGCCGGTGCTGGTGGGCACGCGGCGCTGAGCCTTCGGACCCGGCTCACCTCTTCATGCGCAGCATCGAGCGCATGCCAGCCAGGAACTGCTCGTCGGTGCTGTTCCAGCGCGCATTCGCCAGGTGGGCGCTGTCCGGTCCGGCCGGGAAGCGCAGCGTTTCCGACTCTTCCGTCGCCGCGGCGAAGACAGCCGCTGCGACCTGATCCGGCGTCGTCACCGCACCGGCATTTGCGAACTGCGCCATGAGCTGCCCCGCGTAGGCCTGGTACGGCGGTGAGATCAAACCGTTCATGCGCTCCATGCCGTTGGCCGTGAAGGCCGTGCCGGGGCCGTAGCCGGGCTCGACGAGCCTGACGCGCACGCCGACCGATTCGAGTTCGAAGAACAGGGCCTCGGTGAAGCCTTCGATGGCGAACTTGCTCGCCGCATAGGGCGCGACCAGCGGCATGCCCGCGAAGCAGACGCTGGAAGTCACGTTGACGATGGCCCCCTCCCCGCGCTCGCGCATGAGCGGAACCATCGCCTGCGTCATTGCCATCACGCCGAAGGTGTTCGTCTCGAACACTTCGCGGATGGTGTCCATCGGCGTTGACTCGAAGGCCGAGAACAGGCCGATGCCGGCGTTGTTCACCAGCACGTCGAGGTGGCCGAAGGCGGCCACGCTCTGGCCGATGGCCTGCGCGATGCTGTCGGCGTCCGTCACGTCGAGGCGGACCACGCGCAGGCGCTCAGATGGCTCGCCCAGCAGTGCCGGGTCGGGCTTGCGCATCGTCGCGACGACGTTCCAGCCCTGTTTCAGGAAGTGCTCCGCGGTGGCCTTGCCGTAGCCCGAGGAGCAGCCGGTGATGAGTGCGGTTTTCAAGTTCGATTTCCTTTCAAGACCGGGCGATGCTAGGTTTCTTGACAGAGACGATCCATAGCGTGCAATCTCTATTTCATGCGCGATCGTCTCAACCCCGACCCACTGGCTTCCATCGTGGCCTTGCTCCGTCCGCGGACCGTGCTGTCGAAATTCATCAGCGGCGCGGGCAGTTGGGCGGTGCAGTACCCGAACCATGGACACCCCAGCTTCTGCCTGATGCTGAAGGGCTCCTGCTGGCTGAGCCTTGGCTCGGCGGAGCCCTTCCTGATGGAGTCCGGCGACTACATCCTGCTGCCCGCGACGCCCGGATTCCGCATGGGCAGCGACCTAGAGGCCATGGAGCGACCCACCATGCGCGTCGCGGACGCGAGCCCCGTGGGAGAAATCCGGCACGGCACTCAGGAGGACGAGGCGGCAGTCAGGATGCTCGGCGGCTACTTCCTGTTCGACCCGACGAGCGCCCCGCTGCTCGTCGGGCTCCTGCCGGAGGTGGTCCGCATCAAGGCCACCGACAGCGGCGCGGCGCGCCTGGGCTGGATCGCACGCGCCATCGATGAAGAGAACACCACGCCGAGGCCAGGCGGCGATGCCATCCTGCAGCGCTTCGTCGAGATCATGCTGATCGAGGCGCTGCGCTGGCAGCCCGCGCAAGAAGAAGCGCAGAGCTCCGGGCTGCTGGCGGGCCTGGCGAACGCGCGAATGGCACCGGCGCTGCGGCTCATCCACGAGGACGTGGCACGGCGCTGGACCATCGAGGATCTTGCGAAGGAAGTGGGGATGTCGCGCGCCGCGTTTGCCGCGCACTTCACGCGGATCCTCGGCGTGCCTCCGATGGAGTACGTGCTGCGATGGCGCATGGCTCTCGCCAGGGACATGCTGTGGCACGACGGTCTTTCGCTGGGCGAGGTAGCGCATGCCATCGGCTATCAGTCGGCAAGTGCGTTCAGCACGGCCTTCAGCCGCTCGGTGGGGCAGTCGCCGAGCTCGTTCGCGCGCACCAGCCGTACGGGCGGCCACACCGGTACTTAGGCAAGGCCGCTTCCGGCGCAGCAGGCAGCAGGACCCCGGGGCTGGTCACTGTCCCGTCACGGGGCAAACCTAGCATCCGGCCGCTTTCGTGTCTCTTTCACCAAACACCCAAGAACCACATATGAAAAAGAGCGTTCCCGCGCCCGCGCCCCGTCCCGTTCTCGCCACCATCGCAGCCATCGGCGGCAGCCTGGTGATAGCCGCCTGCGGCGGCGGCAACGGAGGAGGCATCTCGCTTCCGGTCCTTCCCCCCGCGCCGGCACCCGCCCCCGCGCCGGCTCCTCCCGCTCCCGCGCCGCTGGGCACGCTCGACGGCTCCGTGCCGCTGGTCATCGGCCATCGCGGCCTGCCGGGCCTGTACCCCGAGGAAACGAAGACCGCCTACGAAGCCGCGGCCGATGCCGGCGCCGATTCGCTCGAGACCGACCTGCACCTCACCAAGGACTGCGTGCTCGTCGCGCGCCACAACCCCTGGCTGAGCGACAACACCAACATCGCCGACGTCGCCAAGACCAACACCACCGTGGCCTCGCGCCAACGCACTGTGCCGGGCGTGAAGGTCAACGTGAAGTATCCAGTCACGCCCGAGAACGGCCCCGCTCAATATTGGAGCGACCTGACCGATCCGAACGATCCGAAGTCCGTGCTCAAGTCGCTCATCGTCGACGGACAGGACCACACTGGCGACTGGTCCATCACAGACTTCACGATGGACGAGCTGCGCCAGTGGATCCGCGGCACCACCTACGACGCCAAGGACCAACGCCCCACCGACCTCAACGGCAAGCTACCGATCATCAGTTTCCAGGAACTGCTCGACATCGCGAAGGCCAAGAGCGCCTCCACCGGCCGCAAGCTCACCGTGTACCCGGAAACCAAGAATCCGATCTGGAACAACGCGCAAGCCATCGCCAACGGTTGCGGCCCGGCGGGCAGCCATCCGCTAGAAGACGCGCTGCTGAAGGTCATGAACTTCAACGACCTCAACCGCAAGGACGCGCCGATCTTTGTGCAGAGCTTCGAGCCGGAGAGCCTGAAGTACCTGCGCTCTGCCGGCATGAAGGCGCGGGCGGTACAACTGGTGGACGGCAACGAAGTCAACTACCAGACCGGCGAGATGATCTACGTCACCAACGACGAATACACCTTCATCGATGGCCGTCCCTACAGCTGGACGCTGGCCGGCAATCCGAAGTTCTTTGGCGAGATGCTCACGCCCGCCGGACTGGCCGAGATCAAGACTTACGCCGACGGCGTCGGCCCGTGGAAGCCGCAGGTCATGGCGCACACCATCGTGCCCTACGTCGCGGTCAACAAGGGCCTGGCCGACGTGAACACCATCAAGCCCACCAGCCTGATCGCCGACGCGCACAAAGCCGGCCTTTTCGTACACAGCTACACCTTCCGCAACGAGGCGAAGTACCTTGCCGGCGTCTACAAGGGCGACCCGACGGCCGAGTACCTCGCGTACTTCCGCGCTGGCATCGACGGCGTGTTCTCGGACTTCGCGAACACGGCATTCGCTGCCCGTGCTACGTACCTGAAGGAAACCGGCCGCTGAGGCGCCGGAGGCGAAGCGAGGCGCGATGTACCCGGGCGAACGGCTCAACGGCTACAGCCACCTGCTTGGCCTGCTTCTGGCGCTGCCAGCGATGGCGCTGCTGCTCGTGAAGACCGTGCCCACCGGCGACCCCGCGCGCATCGCGGGGGCGCTGGTGTTCTCGCTCTCGGCCGTGGCGCTCTACGCGGCCTCCACTCTCTTCCACAGCACGCGCGGGCGCCTCAAGCGCGTGTGGGAGCGCGCAGACCATTGCGCCATCTACCTGCTGATCGCGGGCACCTACACGCCCTTCGCGCTGGTCACGCTGCAAGGCCTGTGGGGCTGGCTGCTGTTGTCCACGATCTGGAGCGCGGCGCTTTTCGGCATATGGCGCGAGCTGATGCCGGCGAAGAACGGCGCGCCCAGGAAACCTTCGCTGCCGCTCTATATCGGCCTGGGCTGGCTCGGCGTGCTGGCGGCCGTGCCGCTGGCCGCACGGCTCGACACGGCAGGCCTCGTGTGGCTGCTGGTCGGCGGCGCGTTCTACACGGCAGGCACCGTCTTCTATAGCAACCGGCAGGGCTTCCGGCATGCGCATGGGGCATGGCACCTGTTCGTGCTGGCCGGGACGGCGAGTCACTACGTCGCGGTGGGCTGGTTCGTGCTGTAGCAGCCCCTGCGCCACCGGTCGCAGGGATAATCGCCGACCGATGATCGTCCGACCCCGCCCCCACTGGCTGCGCATGCTCTTCATATGGCGCGGCTCCGTCCTGTCGGACATCGCGCCGCAGCTGTTGTGGACCACCGCCTTCGCGGTGCTGGTGACGGTGCTGCATGGCAGGCTGTTCCAGTGGAAGGTGCCGCTCAACTTCGTGCCCTTCTCGCTCATCGGCCTGACGCTGGCCATCTTCCTGGGCTTTCGCAACAGCACCAGCTATTCGCGCTTCTGGGAGGCCCGAACGCTGTGGGGCACGCTGCTCAACGAAACACGCACGCTGGTCCGCCAGGCGCTGACCCTGACGGAAGCCCCCTCCGAAGCCCGGACGGTCGCGATGCGCCTCATCGCCTTCGTCCATGCGCTTCGCCACCAGCTTCGCGGCACCGATCCCGCGGCCGACCTGGCCCGGCTGCTGTTCGACGAAGACCGAGCCCGCCTGCATGCTGCGCGCTTCAAGCCGGCGGTTCTGCTGCTGATGGTGGGCGAATGGATGCGGGACGAGCGCAGGCAAGGCCGGCTCGACCCGGCGCTGGTACAGGCCATGGAGCTTCCGCTGGGGCGCCTGACCGAAGCACTGGGCGGCTGCGAGCGCATCGCCAGCACACCCATTCCGTTCACCTACTCCGTCATCATCCACCGCACCATCTACCTGTACTGCATGCTGCTGCCCTTCGGGCTCGTGGATGCGATCGGCGCGATGACGCCGGTGGTGGTCGCCTTCATCGCCTACACGTTCTTCGCGCTGGAAGCGCTGGGCGCCGAGATCGAGGAGCCCTTCGGCACCGAGCCCAACGACCTGGCCCTGGACGCGATGTCGCGCGCCATCGAGTCGAGCTTGCGCGAGATGCTGGGCGAGCCCCAGCCGGAGCCATCGGCCGAAGCGGCCGGGCCCACCGGGTACATACAGACCTGAGCGGGGCCAGCACCAGCCTGCGCTGGCTCAGAGCATCTTCACCGTCACCTGCGACAGCCCGCGCAGGTGGCGCGGCCCAAGGCGCGAATCGCTGGCGGAAATCAGGCAGATCGTGCCCAGGTGCGCATCCAGCGCCTCACCGTTCTTCTCGTAAAGCACCAGCACCTTCTCGCCGATGGTGCTGTTGTAGAGCTCGTTCCAGCTGAAGATGGCCTGGTAGCCGTCGTCGCCGCGCGCGACGACCACGCAGCGCTTGAGTTCCGAACGCGGCCTCTCCGAGAGCCCGCAGGCGTCGAGCAGATCGACGAGCCGCGCACCGGCATAGCTGTCCACCTGCGCGACAGGTCGGCCCGAATAGCACAGCACCTGCGTGGGCCCCAGGTCGTGCCGGGCCTGTCCTTCGAGCGCATCGAGCGTGAAAAGGCCCGGCCGTGGCACAAGGCCCAGGATCTCCAGCACGCTGTTCCCGACAGGGAACATCCCCCTTCCGGGCACTTCGCCAAGTGCGGCGCTTGCAACGGCATCAGGATTCATCGTCGCTTCCATTCTTTCGGGAGGTTGGCGGATATTGCGACAGGAACCGGCGCGGCGCGATCCACTTTTGCGTATCGCGACTATCCGGATATTCTCATTTCGCTATATTCGCAAGAATACAGTGATGGCACTCTCGCCCGACCCATGTTCATCCGACAGCTGAGTTACGTCGTCGCGCTCGCACAGGAAAAGCACTTCGGCCGCGCCGCCGCCGCGTGCAATGTGTCGCAGCCCGCGCTCTCGGGCGCGATCCGTGGCATCGAGCAGGAACTGGGCGTCGTCATCGTCCAGCGCGGCCGGCGCTTCGAAGGCTTCACCAAGGACGGCGAACGCGTGCTCGCGTGGGCACGCCGCGTGCTGGCCGATTGCGAGAACCTGCGCCAGGACGCCCGCGCCAGCGAGGACGACCCCGTCGGCACACTGCGCATGGGGGTGATTCCCGCCTCGCTGCCGCTGGTGCCGATGCTCACGCAGTGCTGCCTGCAGCGGTACCCGCGCATGCGGCACGAGATCTTCACGCTGTCGGCGACAGAGATCCTGCGCAAGATCGAGGGCTTCGAACTCGACCTGGGCCTCAGCTACCTCGACGACGACCGGCTCGACGCCTTCGCCACCCTGCCCATCTTCCGCGAGCGCTATGTGTTCGTCGCAGCCGAAAAGTCGATGCTCGAAGGCGTGACGTCGATGTCGTGGTCGGAGGCGGCGGGCTTCCCGCTGTGCCTTTTCACCACCAACATGCAATGCCGCCGCGGCATGGATGCCGCCTTCGCCGCCGCGGGTGTGGAGGCCGTGCCCCAGGTCGAGACCGACTCCATGACCGCGCTGTGGGCGCATGTGCGCCGGGCCGGCCTCTACAGCATCCTGCCGCACAGCGTGCTGTGCCTGACGGAGCCGGCGCAGCAGCTCTGTTCGGTGCCGATGGCGCCGCAGCTCCAGCGCGACATCGGCCTGGTGCTTTCAGGGCAGCTGCCGCGCGCGCCGCTGCTGGATGCGGCCATGCGCCAGTTCCGCGAACTCGATCTGCAGGGCTGGGTGGACGGCTTCCTGCCTTCGCCCTGAACACTCACCTTCGCACGAACTTGCCGTAGAGCCGGGCAATCACCACCAGCAAGCACGCGCCGGCCAATGTCGGCAGCACCAGGAAGTCCCAGCCCGGCTGCGACAGGAAGACGATGACCGGGTTGCTGCCGGCGGGCGGATGCACGGTGTCCGTCGCCATCATGAGCATGGCGGCGCAGGCCCCCGCAGCGGCCATCGCTATCCACCCCGGTCCGAGCCAGTGAAGGAAAAGCAGGCCGACCGTCGACGACAGCAGATGCCCGCCGATAACACTCCTGGGCCTCGAGAACGCCGCATCCGGAAAACCGAACAGCAGCACGCACGATGCCCCGAAGGAGCCGAGCACCCAGGCATGGCCCGTGCTCGCCGCCAGCGCCCCCACCGTGGCCAGCGCCGCGAACGCCCCAAGGCCCGCCAGCAGGATGCCGGCAATCCGGGTACGCCGCGACACGCGCGCGGCCTTAGTCGTCGCTGAAGAGGAAAGAAGAGGCACGCGGGCGTCCTTCTCTTCCTACTTCTTCGCGAAGCGCGCGGCCTCTTCGGACCCCTTGGTCGCGTTGCCCGCGCTGTACGAGTGCGCTCCCACGCCAGCCAGCTTGCCGCCCTGCACGATCAGGTACTCGTTGCGGATCGGCCGGTTCTCGAAATAGCACTCCAGGATCTCCCGCGTGCCCGCCGCGTAGCGCGCCTGCGCCGACAGGCTGGTGCCCGAGATGTGCGGCGTCATGCCGTGGTGCGGCATCGTGCGCCACGGATGGTCGGCCGGCGCAGGCTGCGGGAACCACACGTCGCCCGCATAGCCCGCGAGCTGGCCGCTCTCCAGCGCGGCGGCGATCGCGTCTCGGTCGCACAGCTTGCCGCGCGCGGTGTTGATCAGGTAGGCGCCGCGCTTGAACTTCTTCAGCGTGTCGGTGTTGATCATGTGCTCCGTCTCGGGGTGCAGCGGGCAATTCAGCGTCACCACGTCGCACACCTTCGCCAGGCTCTCCAGGCTGGTGTGGTGGGTCAGGTTGAGCTCCTTCTCCACCGACTCGGGCAGGCGGTGGCGGTCCAGGTAGTGCAGCTTCACGTCGAAGGGCTTGAGCAGGCGCAGCACACGCAGCCCGATGCGGCCCGCGGCCACGGTGCCCACATTCATGCCCTCGAGGTCGTACGAGCGGGCCACGCAGTCGGCGATGTTCCAGCCGCCCTTGATCACCCAGTTGTACGAGGGGATGTAGTTGCGCACCAGGCCCAGCGTCATCATCACGACGTGCTCGGCCACGCTGTTGCTGTTGCAGTAGGTCACCTCGGCCACCGTGATGCCGCGGTCCATCGCGGCCTGCAGGTCGGTGTGGTCCGAGCCGATGCCGGCGGTCACGATCATCCTGAGCTTCGGTGCCTTCGCGATGCGCTCGGCCGTCATGTAGGCGGGCCAGAAGGGTTGCGAGATCACGATCTCGGCATCGTGCAGTTCGCGGTCGAGCACGCTGTCGGCGCCGTCCTTGCTGGAGGTGACCACCAGCTGGTGGCCGTTCGATTCAAGGTACTTGCGCAGGCCCAGCTCGCCCGAGACGCTGCCCAGCAGCGTGCCCGGCTGGAAGTCGATGCGCCGCGGCGTGGGCAGCGTCTGCCCGTCGGGGTAACGCTCCAGGTGCGGCAGGTCGTCGCGGGCGTAGGTCTTGGGGTAGCCGGTGACGGGGTCGTCGTAAAGCACACAAACAATCTTGGCCATGTCTTTGGTTCCTGGTTTGAATGGCGCGCCGGATGACGCACCGGGTTCGGCAGCAGTGCAGCTGCCTGGAACGCATGTTTCCCGGATGAAGCTCCGGGTGCCAATCGTTTGATTCGACCGCTTGATAGGTCTGTCTTATCAGGCTTCGGACGGCGAACATCTCCGCCCTCCGGATAATCGCTCGATCATCAAGAGGGTCCGCATGAAAACAACCGCGCCTGCCGCCGCCATGCTTCTGGCCGTCCTCTCAACCGTCGCGCAGGCAACGCCGGCTCAATACGAGGGCCCGTTGTTCGACACCCACCTGCACTACAACCAGGAAGCCTGGGACGGCAACACGGGCCCCTTCCCTCCCTCCGAGGCGCTCGCGCGCATGAAACGCAATGACGTCAGGGCGATCATCGCGAACTCGCGCCCGAATGCGGGCACCCAGACGCTGGCTGCGGCACGCGAGACCCGCGAGGCAGGCGTGACTGTCGTGCCCTTCGTGCGCCTCTACCGCAACCGCGACGACTACACCAACTGGTTCCGCGACGAGACCATCTACGAGATGGTGCAGGCCGAACTCGCGCGCGGAACCGCGAGCGGTCCCTATCGCGGGCTCGGGGAGTTCCACCTGTACGACAGCGCCGATGCCAACGGCCCCGTCGCGAAGAAACTGATCGTGCTGGCGGAGCAGAAGAAGCTGGCGGTGCTCGCGCACGTCGACGACGTGGCGATCGACCTGCTGATGGCCAATGCCCCGTCGAAGGGACAGGCCCTGCGCCTGATCTGGGCTCATACCGGCATCGGCGGCCCACCGGTCGAGCGGGTGCGGGCGCTGCTGGAACGCTATCCGCTGCTGATGGGCGAACTCTCCTACCGGCCGGGGCTCACCTGCGAAGGCGGCAGGCTGTGCCCCGAATGGCGCGCGCTGATCCTCATGTACCCGGGGCGCTTCATGGTCGGCTCCGACACCTGGGTCAACCAGCGCTGGAGCGCCTACGACGAGACGATGCGCGGCTACCGGACCTGGCTCGGCGACCTGCCGGACGACGTGGCGCAGCGCATCGCCTGGGGCAACGCTGCCACGCTGTTCGGCCTGCGCTGAGCACGCGCCGCAGGGGCCGGCCGGTCGTCAGGCTGCCAGCGCGGCCGCTGCGATGCGCGTCGCCGACGCAACGACGTCGTTGCGCCCCTTCGCGTCCTTCTGCGGAAAGGTCAGGTACACAGACAGCACGATCGGCGCGCCGGCCGGCGGCCACAGCACGCCGACGTCGTTCGTGGAGCCGTACGAGCCTGATCCGGTCTTGTCGCCCACCTTCCAGCCAGTGGGAACGCCCGCCAGGAATCGCTCGGTGTTGGTGGTGTTGCCGAGAAGCCAGGTCTTCAGCTGCTCGCGCTGTGCCGCGCCGAGCGCGTCGCCCAGCACGAGGCGCTGCAGGCTGTCGGACATGGCGGCGGGCGTGGTCGTGTCGCGCGGGTCGCCAGGGATGCTGGTGTTGAGCTCAGGCTCCATGCGGTCGAGCCGGAAGACCTGATCGCCGATGCCGCGCGCGAAGGCCGTGACGGCCGCCGGGCCGCCCAGTTCCTTCAGCAGCAGATTGGCGGCCGCGTTGTCGCTGTACTGGATGGTGGCCGCGCACATCGCGGCCACGGTCATGCCGGTGGAAACATGTTTCTCGGTGATCGGCGAGTAGGCGATCAGGTCGCTCTTGCTGTAGTTCAGGTGGCGCGACAGCAGGCTGCTGTCCCTGGTGCTGCGTTCGAGCACGGCTGCCGCCAGGGTCAGCTTGAAGGTGCTGCAAAGCGGAAAGCGCTCGTGCGGCCTGTGCTGGATGCGCGCGCCGCTGCCGGTGTTGAAGCCGACCACGCCCAGGCGTCCGCCCGAGGCGCTTTCGAGCGCCGCAAGCTGCGCCTCGGCCGAAGACTGCGAGCCCGTGCCGGACCACGCGGTGCATGCGCCGGCAAGCGGCAGAACGGAGGCGGCGAGCAACAGGGTGCGACGCTGGACGGGAGAGGTCATTTCGTTTTCTCTTTCTTTCTGCGAGTGGATGGACGAAGCGAATCCTAGGAGTGCCACTGCCGACGATCCAGCCTCACGACGGCGTTCCGCGTCCCGGGTGTATCCGGTGTAACCGCCAGGATAATTAAACCATTCAGTTGAATATCAAGCGGATTCCATCTATATTCAACCTCATGGTTGAACTTGAACTCGAAGACGAACGGCTCGATGCCGTCTTCCACGCCCTGGCCGACAGCACGCGCCGCACGATGCTGCGGCTTCTGTCGCATGGCGAATGCAGCGTGGGCGAACTGGGCGCGCCTTTCCACATGTCGTTCGCAGGGGCATCCAAGCACGTGAAGACGCTGGAGCGCGCGGGCCTGGTGTCTCGCACCGTGCAGGGCCGCGCGCACGTCTGCCGGCTCGAGCCCACCGCGCTGGCCATGGCAGACGCATGGCTGCGCCACTACGAAGGCTTCTGGAGCAATCGCCTCGACGCGCTGGAGCAGGAACTGCGGCGCGATGCGGCATCCCGCAAGTGAGCCCGATCACTCCGCCCCCACCACCTCTCAGCCAACCCAAGGAGCAACAGCAAATGACGATCAAGCACAGCCTGGGCAATCAGACCGGGCCCGACACCCTTCGCATGGAACGCACGCTGCCCGCGCCCATCGAGCGCGTATGGGCCTATCTCGCCGACTCCGACAAGCGCGCTGCATGGCTGGCCGGCGGCGCGCTGCCTCGAGCGCCCGGCGAGCTCTTCGAGCTGCGCTTCGAACACACGAAGCTCACCGGCGAAGTGGCACCGGACCGCTTCGCCGAGTGTCGCGAGCCGATCCTGCAGAAGTCGCGGCTGCTGCGCATGGAGCCGCCCACGCTGCTTTCGATCAGCTGGGACGAAGGAGGGTCGGCACCGTCGCAGGTCACGTTCGAGCTCACGCCGAAGGGCGACACCACGCAGCTCGTGCTCACGCACACGAGGCTGGCCAGCCGCAAGGACATGCTCAGCGTGGCGAGCGGCTGGCATGCGCATGTCGATGTGCTCATCGAGATCCTTGAGGGAAACAAGCCGCAGGGCTTCTGGACGAATCTCGCCGCGATCGAGAAGGAGTACGAAGCGCACATCCGCTGAACCCACGCATTCCTTCTTCCTTTCTTTCATTTGTTTCTCTCTCGCGGGGCCTTCGGGCCCCGTTTTTCATGGCTCTCGAACTTCACGAATCTGTCAAACCGTTGTCACCCGGAAACCTCAACATCTGAGGCATTCAGAGTATTTGTGCGTTTTGTTGCAAATGCACTTGTTTGCAAAAACGCAGATGAATACCCACGGTACTTCGGCATGGCCGAAGGGCAGGCAACTCAAGACTTCGAGGGAAAACATGATCAGAGGAACGAACACGCACCGCGTGCTGGCAGGGGGAAGCATGTGCGCCCTGCTGCTGCTCACGGCCTGCGGCGGTGGAGGTGGCGGCGGCGGCATCGGCTTTCCACCCGTGAACACGCCTTCGCCAGGTGGCGGGAACACTCCGGCGCCGAGCGTCAACCAGGGCAAGAGCGGGCCCAAGGCTCTCGTCGTCGAGATCGACGGCCTCACGCATGCGGCGCTTCGCGATGCCATGGCGCAGAACAAGGTGCCGGCATTGCAATCGCTGCGCCTCTCGCCGGCCTGGACGGGCGGCGCCAACGGCACGCCGAGCGAACAGCGCACCACCGACGGCCCCGGCTGGGCCACGCTGATGACCGGTACATGGGCACAGCGCCACGGCGTTCGCTGGGACACGAACGACCAGCGCATCGACGTCAAGCTCGCGCCCTCGGTCTTCGCGCTCGCAAGGCAGAACAACAAGGCGGCCGGCTACAAGACGGCGTCCGTCACGGCGGGTGCGCTCTATCCGCTGCTGCTCGCGAACGAAACCGGCACGGTCGACAGCGCCGTCGACTGCGCGGGTGCCGACGCCTGCGTCACCGACCGCGCCGCACAGCTCATCGATGCCGGCTACGACCTGCTGGTGGCGCAGTACGGCGCGCCGGCCGCGGCAGCAGCCAGCGGCTTCAGGAGCGATGCCTACCAGCGCGCGATCACCGACACCGCCACCGGCGTGGGCCAGTTGCTCGCGCGCATCGCGCAGCGCACCGCCAACGATTCGAAGGAAGACTGGCTCGTGATCCTCACGACCGGCCACGGCCTCGACACCTTCGGCAGCGCCTCCGGCCTGCAGGACAACGACGGCAAGACCATCTTCATCGCCAGCAACAAGACGCTCGCGGCGCAACCGGGCGTCGGCGCGGCCGCTCCCGCCGACGCCACGCTGCTCACGCTCGCGTCAGCCACCGACATCGCGCCGACCGTGCTGCGCCATCTCGGCGCGCTGCCCGCCGCAGCCGACTACCGCTTCAGCGGCCAGGCCCTGCAGGCTTCCACCTCGCTGCGCAGCCTCTCGGCGAAGACGGGCGCGGACAAGCGCAGCATCGTGCTGTCATGGACGCTCGCCGGAGCAACCACCGCGCAGGTGCAGGTGCTGCGCGACGGCAAGCTGGTGGCCACGCTGCCGGCCGGCACCACCACCTACACCGACCCCATCGTCGCCGACAGCGACGGGGTCTACGCCTACCAGTACACGGTCGTCGCCGGCGAGGCCAGCGTGGCGCTTCCCGCGCAGATCGCCTACGTCAAGCCGGAGGCTCCGGTAACGCTTGCGCCCACGCTGGCGAACGGGCTCGTCAACTACTACACGCTCGACGCGCTGCCGGCGGTCGACGCGAAGAATGCCTCGACGCTCGCCCCCTGGGCGGCCGACGCCAACGGTGGATCGCTGGTCGATGACGGCTTCCAGGCACCCAACAAGGCCAAGGCATTGCGTGTCGACAGCACGGTGAAGAACGCCAGCGGCATGGCCGGCTATCGCCTGGTGCAGAACAACGACGTCACGACGAACCCTGCCGTCACAGCCTTCACCATCGGGTTCTGGATGCGCACCGACAACACCTGCAGCCAGGGCGTGAGCAACGGCGGCACGGTGATCGGCAACAAGAACTACGACACCGGCACCAACGAGGGCATTGCCATCGGCCTGTTCGGCAGCTGCGAACTCCGCTTCAACACCGGCACCGGTGCCGGCGTCCGGGGCGAGGTCAAGGGAATGCACTACCTGAGTGCCGGCCAATGGGCCTACGTTGCCATGGTGATCGACAAGACCGGGCAGACGATAGATGGCTATGCATTCGATCCGGTGCGTGGTGTCCAGACCGGCCGCGCGGCACTGTCTCCCACACTGGTTGCCAAGCTCGGCGGCCTCAAGAACGGCATCGGATTGAACGAGGATGGTTCCGGCCTTTACTACAACCGCCAGACCTCCTCGCCGCGTGGCGCCATGGAATTCAACGACTTCGCGATCTGGAACCGTGCGCTCACCAGCGACGAGCTCAACAGCATCTTCAAGTCGGGCCAGCCGCTGTCGACGCTTCCCTGACCCCGATTCCCCAGCCCAAGAGCCCTCGAGGCAACAACGAAACAAGAGGACCCATTCATGCAAATCAATGCTCTCTCCGGCGCGCGCCTTGCGTCCGCGCTCCTCCTGGCCTGCGCCCTCTCCGCCTGCGGCGGAAGCGGTGGCGGTGGCAGCGGCTTCGTCGGCGGCACACCGACGCCGCCGACCACGCCGACGCAACCCGACACTGGCACCGCTCCCGTGAAGAGCTGCGCACCCTGAGCCGAGCCATACACACCATGTCCAAGCACAACAACAAGCCCATGACGAACTCGCGTCGCAAATTCCTCACAGGCACTGCCACCACGGGCGCTGCAGCTCTCGCGCTCAGCGCCTTCCCTCCGAGTATCCGCCGCGCACTCGCCCTTCCGGCGAACAACAAGACCGGTACGATCAAGGACGTCGAGCACGTCGTGATCCTGATGCAGGAGAACCGCTCCTTCGACCACTACTTCGGCACGCTGCTGGGCGTGCGCGGGTTCGGTGACCGCTTCACCATTCCGCTGCCGAAGGGACTGAACGTGTGGCAGCAAAGTGACGGCGCCGGCAAGCCGATCCTGCCTTACCACCTCGACGGCCGTGCAGGCAACGCGCAGCGCGTGGACGGCACGCCGCACTCGTGGAGCGACGGCCAGGACGCCTGGGATGGTGGGCGCATCTACCAGTGGCCTCGCTACAAGAACACGGCTTCGATGGGCTATTTCAAGGAAGCCGAAGTTCCGTTCCAGTTCGCACTGGCCAATGCATTCACCTTGTGCGATGCCTATCACTGCAGCATGCACACAGGCACCAATTCGAACCGGCTGTTCCACTGGACAGGCACCAACGGTCCATCGGGTCAATTGAGCACGGGTGCCCTGGCAGGCGTGGCGTCGATCGACAACACGTGGGAGAACCTCAAGTACCCCGTGACGACCAACACGGACACATCCGCCTACGGTTGCGACTGGAAGACCTATCCGGAGCGACTGGAAGAAGCCAATGTGAAATGGATCGTCTACCAGAATCTGCCCGACAACTACACCGATAACCCGCTCGCGGGGTTCAAGCAGTACCGCGCAGCAAGCTGGGCATCGGGTAAGAACAAGGCGGGGTACGACGGCGACAACTTTCCACAGAATGCCACGGTGACGGCGTATGACCCCGTCAGCGACGACGCAAACTACCCGCTCTACAAGGGCGTTGCCAACACGATGCCGGACGGCGGCTTTCTCGGCACCTTCAAGCAGGACATCCTGAAGGGCAACCTGCGGCAGGTGTCGTGGATCGTGGCCCCCAAGGCATATTCGGAGCACCCCAACCCCTCGAGCCCGGTGCAGGGCGCCTGGTACATACAGGAAGTACTGGATGCGCTCACCGCCGCACCGGATGTCTGGAGCAAGACCGTGCTGCTCGTCAACTTCGATGAGAACGACGGCTACTTCGATCACATGCCTTCGCCATCGGCACCTTCGATCAACCCGGACAAGACAGCTGCCGGCAAGACCACTCTGTCCGATAGCGACATTGCCTTCGAGCGCCACAACTATCCGTTGGTAGGAGGCTCCACGCCATCGACGGACGGCCGCGTCTACGGCCCCGGCGTGCGCGTGCCCATGTATGTGATTTCCCCATGGAGCCGCGGGGGCTGGGTCAATTCCCAGGTGTTCGATCACACTTCCGTCATTCGCTTCCTGGAAGCGTGCTTCGGCGTCAAGGAGCCCAATATCTCGCCCTACCGCCGTGCAGTGTGCGGCGACCTCACGAGCGCGTTCAACTTCGCTACGCCCAACAACGAAGCGCCTCCGACTCTGGCGGGACGCACGACCAAGGACGCTGCCGTCAAGCTGCGCACCGAACAGGAAGCGCTGCCGCAGGTGCCCCTGCCGCTCGACCCCCAGCTGCCGCGCCAGGTCACCGGCACCCGCCCCTCGCGCGCCCTGCCCTATGAACTGCACGTGAGCGGACGCACCGACGCCATCAAGGGCCAGATGCGGCTGATCTTCAAGAACAGCGGCAAGGCTGCCGCCGTCTTCCACGTGTACGACAAGCTCAACCTCGACCGCCTGCCGCGCCGCTACATGGTCGAGCCCGGCAAGCAGCTCGACGACACCTGGAACCCGGCGACCGACAACAGCGGCTTCTACGACCTGTGGGTGCTCGGCCCCAACGGCTTCCACCGCCACTTCAAGGGCGACCTCAACAGGCTTCGCGCCGGCGGCGCACCCAACCCCGAGGTGCGTGTGTGCTACGACGTCACCAACGGCAACGTCTCGGTGGAAATGCTCAACGGCGGCAGCGGCAACTGCAAGTTCACGGTGCGCGCCAAGGCCTACCGCGACGACGGCCCGTGGAACGCCACCGTGAGCGGCGGCGGCAAGGCCGAGCAGGCGTGGGTGCTGGCCAGCAGCGGCCAGTGGTATGACTTCGCGGTCACCTGCGATGCCGATCCGGCCTTCTACCGCCGCTTTGCCGGCCGCGTCGAGACCGGCAGGCACTCGGTGAGCGACCCGGCCATGGGCCTCGCCGACCTCTGACCGCACGGCGGCCGCGCCAGCGCCCGCATCGGGGCGCTGGCCGGCGGCACGAGCAACGGCAAAATGGCGCGGGCTTCCCGTGCCTGCCCGAAACACATGCAGACCGGGGCGGCCGTCGAACTGACGCCGCCCCTTTCATTTTTCATACGCCGCATCCAATGCTCCAAGAAGAACGATTCCTGCGCATCCGCAGCCTGCTGGCCACTTTCTCCCGACTGAGCGTGGAGCGCATCGTGCAGGACCTTGCGGTGTCGCGCGAAACGGTGCGCCGCGACCTGCTCGA
Organism: Variovorax sp. 679; assembly: GCF_003952185.1. GTDB lineage: Bacteria > Pseudomonadota > Gammaproteobacteria > Burkholderiales > Burkholderiaceae_C > Variovorax. The sequence continues at coordinate 54,636 of NZ_RXFS01000013.1, forward strand.
GCTCGAAGGACTGGGCGAGCTGCGCCGCGTGCACGGCGGCGCCATCTCGATCAGGGCGGAGCCCGAGCCGCCGCTCGCGGTGCGGCTGGTGGCACGGCAGCGCGAGAAACGCGCCATCGCCAAGGCCGCCGTCGCCCTGCTCCAGCCGGGCCAGACGATCTTCATGGACGCGGGCAGCACCATGTCGATCTGCGCGGAGGAAATCGCCACGCTGAGCGGCATGACCGTCATCACCAATTCGGTGAGCATCGCGCTCAAGCTCGCTGGCGCGGGCGAAGGCCGGCTCACCGGCAACCAGACCATCCTGCTGGGCGGCGAGATCGACGTGAAGACCCAGGCCACCTTCGGCGACACCACGGTGGAGGCCATCCACCGCTACCGCGCCGACGTCGCACTGCTGTCGCCGGTGGGGCTGCACGCGAAGCACGGCGCCATGAGCTTCGAGCACCACGAGGCCACCGTGGCACGGGCCATGGCCGAGCAGGCGCAGCAACTGGTGCTGCTAGCCGACCACGCCAAGATCGGCCAGGCCAGCCGCGTGACCTATTCGCGCACGGCGGACATCGACGTTGTAGTGACTGACGCAAAAGCGCGCGAGCTGCCGGGGCTCTCGGGGCTGCGCAAGGCCTGCGAGCGGGTGATCCTCGCCTGAGCGACCGCGGGCATCAGCCGCTGCTGCTGTCGCCTCGCCGCGAGAAGTAGCGGCCCGGCGATTCCCCGAACGCCTTGCGGAACATCGCGATGAAGTTGCTGGGCGTCGCATAGCCGAGCGCGTCGGCGACGACGGCCACGGGTTCGCCGTTGGCCAGCTTCTCCAGTGCCATCGAAAGACGGGCCTGCTGGCGCCACTGGACGAAGCTCATCCCCGTCTGCGCGACGAAGTGCCTGCGCGCGCTTCGCGCCGACAAGCCAGCCCAGGCCGCGAGCTGGTCGAGCGTTCGCTCGTCTTCGGGGTGCTCGACCAGATGGTTCGCCATCGCCAGCAGGCGGCGTTCCGCCGGCATGGGCAGCGCGAGCGGCTCTCGCCGGCCTAGCCGGATCTCGTCCAGCAGCACCGCCAGAAGGCGCTCCTGTTCGGGCTGCAGATGCTCGATGCCACTCCAGCCCGATGCGCGGCGCACCAGCGCGCGCAGCACCTCGCCGACGCCCATGACGCAGGGCTCTTCCGGCAGCCCGGCGGTGACGTCGGGCCGCAGCATGACGCCCCAGCCGCTCAGGGCGCCGCTCACGCTCACCTTGTGATGGACGCCTGGCGGAATCCAGCCCGCGCGATGCGGCGGCAGCAGCCACGATCCGCGCGCGGTGCGAACGCGCACCAGGCCCCGGTCGATGCAGAAGAGCTGGCCTCGCACATGGCTGTGCCAGTCGTACTCGCGCGTTCCGAGCCTGAACTCGCTCCCGGGCTCGTCGGTGCCCCGGAGCGCGAAAAGCACGGGGCCATCGGCGCGCTCGCTCAGGTCCGAAGACATGTGCCCGCCGTTGTCGAATGAAGTTGGCCGCTTCTCATTGTTTTTAGTCCTGATGAAATTATCAGGCCACGGCAACCGGCACTTAGCCTCGATCCGATGCGGGAGCGGATGTGGCCGCTCCCGGTCCAGACAAGGAGAAGCAACGGATGCAGCAATCGCACATTTCGATCATCGGAGCCGGCCTCGGCGGCCTCTGCCTCGCGCAGGGACTCAGGAGCGCGGGCATTTCCTTCGACGTCTACGAGCGGGACACGGCGGCCGCAAGCCGCGATCAGGGATATCGAATCAGGATCGACGCCGAGGGACAGGCGGCGCTGTCGCGATGCTTGCCTGCAAATCTCCATGAGCTGTTCCGCCAGAGCTGCGGCGGCAGCGCAGGGGGTGTCCGGTTCCTGGATTGCGATCTGCAGCGGATTCAGGGGCGGCCAGCCGGAAGCTGGCGCATTCCGGACGCAGGCGGAGACGCCCCAGTCCCACCTCGCGACCTCAGCGCGAACCGGCAGACATTGCGGGAAATCCTGCTGTGCGGCATCGAGGACCGCGTGCACTTCGGCAAGGCACTTCGCCGTTTCGACGTCGTCGGCAAGAACCAGGTCCGCATCCAGTTCGACGATGGCGAGGAAACAACTTCGGCGCTGCTGGTCGGCGCGGACGGCGTGAATTCGGCAGTGCGCGCCCAGCTCGCCCCAGCGGCGGAGCCCGTCGATACCGGCGCGGCCTGCATCTATGGCAAGACCGCCGCAACGGCGGCGCTGCGGGAAAGCATCGGCACGGACTTGTGGGCAGGCACGTCCGTGGTCTTCGCCGACGGCTTCGCGCTGATCCTCGACCCCATGCTGTTCCGGCAACCACTGCCTGCCCTCGCCGCAAGGCTTGCGCCGGCATGCCGGCTGGAGCCGGTCGATGACTATCTCTACTGGGCGTTCATCGGTCCGCGCGCGAGCCTGAGGCTGGCTGCCGGGGAGTTGCCGGACCAGTCGCAGCTGGCAACGCTCGTCGGGGCGATTGCCCGGCGATGGCACCCCCGGCTTCGCACGCTGTTCGCCCATGGCGATGCCCGCACGCTCACAGTCTTGCCGGTCCGCAGTTCGCCGCCGGAAATCGCGGCGTGGCAGTCCGGCCCCGTGACGCTGCTCGGCGATGCGATCCACTCGATGAGCCCCGCCGGCGGCGTCGGCGCCAACACTGCGCTGCGCGATGCTGCGGCGCTCGCCAGCGCGTTGGCAAGCGGCGCCGGCTTTCACGAGGCTGTCTCCGGCTACGAGGTTGCGATGCGGGCATGGGCAAGGGCCGCCATCACGGCCTCCAACGACGGTGCCCGCCGCCTGTTCGGTGCGAGCGCGACGAGCTGACTGCGAAGGCCCGCCCCGTCCGCGCCCGGCCATCGGGCTATGCTGCGCGACCACATGCCGCGACCTTTGCTCTCCTTCATTCCGCCGCGGGCGGCTGCGCTGCTCGGGGCCCTATGGCTCGCCTTTGCGCCCGTCACGGCGCTCGCGGCATCGAGCTGCCTCGACGCCGCCACCCAGGCCCCCTCGCCGTCGCGCGCCCTCGCCATGGCGACCTTCGCCATGCAGGAGCACGAGGCCTTCGGCGGCCAGGCGATGGACGCGGAAGGCCGCATGACCGAAGCCGGCGACTCCGAGGCAGAGGACACGCGCCGCACGGTGCCGGGTCTCGCGCCATGGCAGCGGGTGCTGGGCTACTGGCAGGCCGTCGATCCGCGCCTGCCCTCGCAGGTGCGCTTCGGTGGGCTGCGCCCCGCCGACCGTCATCTGCTGATGCAGGCGCTGAACGAGGCGACGGCCGGACGCCTGCAGGGCATGGGTGTCGGCCCCGACGAGGGGCTGGACTCTGTGGAGCTGCGCGCCGTGCAGGCCGCGCTGGCGCGGGTCGCGGTGATCGATACGCCATGGTCCGCCGCCTTCGTCAGCTGGCTGGCGCGGCAGTCCGGCCTGTCGGACGACGAGTTCGTGTTTTCCGAGGCACATGCCGACTACGCGGGCGCCGCCTGGCAGGCCGGCATCGACGAGGCCGCGGGCAGGAGTTCGCGCTACGCCCTGCGCGCCTGTGACCTGAGGCGCACGCCGCCGCGCGTCGGCGACCTGGTCTGCCAAGCGCGCGGCGCGGACGCCGGGCTCGACACCTTCGACAAGATCGGAGAAGTGCTGGCCTTACGGGACACCGGCGGCGATCCACTGCCCATGCATTGCGACGTGGTGGTGGCCGTGGATGCCACGGGCTTCGACACCGTGGGCGGCAATGTGCTGCAGTCGGTCACGCGGCGCCGGCTCGACTTCGCGCCCGGCACGCGGTGGCTGGACTCGAGCTACCTGCCCGAAGGATGCACGCCGGGCGCGCCGGGGTGCATCGATCGCCACATGAGCCGCCAGCCCTGGTCGCTGCTGCTGCAGTGGCGCTGAAGAAATCGACCAGTTATTTGTAGTACGCCTCGACCGTGCCCTTGAGCTTGAGCAGCAGCGGCTTGCCCTTGCGGTCGAGCGTCTTGCCGGCGGGCACCTTGATCCAGCCTTCGCTGACGCAGTATTCCTCGACGTCGAGGCGGTCCTTGCCGTTGAAGCGGATGCCGATGTCGTGCTCGAAGGCGGCGGCCACGTGGTGCGGGCTGCGCGGGTCGATGGAGAGATGGTCGGGAAGGGGCGGGCGGGAAGTGGCTTCTGTCATGGCGCGTGATGATAGGCGCTCCCGGGCGCCCCACCCCGGTAGCACCTATCGCCGTTTCCTGGTCCGCCGCGCGGGCGGCTTGGGCGCGAACCCCAGCGCCGCACGTGCCAGCGCGTCGGCTTCCGCGTTGCGATGGCGCGGAATCCAGTGCACGCGCACGTCGTCGAAGCTGTCGAGAAGGGCCCGGGCTTCATCGAACAGGCCGGCGAGGCGCGCGATCGGCGCAACGGCGCGGCCGTCGAGCTGCTCGACGAGGATGCTGTTGTCGCTGTAGGCCCGCACCGCCGTCGCGCCGCGTGCGCGCAGGTCCTGCAGCGCGAGCGTTAGGGCCAGCAGTTCGGCTTCGTTGTTGCAGCCAGTGGTGTGCGTGGCCTGCGAGAGCGTATGCCGCTCGCCGTCCGGCGCGGTGATGACGGCGCCGATGCCCATGCGGCCCGGGTTGGGCATGGCGCTGCCGTCGCAATAGACGGTCCACGCGAGGCCATCGGCCCCGGGCTCTGCTGCACTCATCCGGTCTTCAGCAGTTGTAGCGCTTGATGCCTGCCAGGTTCTGGCATGGCCGCTGGCCGGGCGGCGGACCGGGGTCCTGCGCATGCGGCGGCCGCGGCCTGCGGATGGGGCGCACGCCGTCGTAGTACGGATCGGGACTCAGGATGACGACGCCCGGAGGATCGGCCGCGGCCTGCGGCTGGGTATCGGCGGGGTAGCGCGGAATGATGGCCGGCCCCGAGGGCGGACTGCTCGCCACCTGGCTGGGCGGCACCACCGGCGGCGCGGAGCCCGGCTGCGGGGAATAGTCGCGCCGCGCCGCTTCGGGCGGTGGCGATTCGAGGATGGACACCTGCCGCGATTGCTTGCTGCCCGGCGGGCAGGCGACGTTGGTGTACGAGATGGCCCCGCTGGCATCGGTGCAGCGCACCACCTCCGCCGCATGCGCGCCAAGCGCCGTAGCGAAGATCGCGAGGGAAGCAGCCAGGGTGCGCATGGAATGTTTTGGGCGGGTCGCAGTCAGGTCAAACACCCGGGAACCGCCCCGGGTCACCCACTGTAGCCGTTGCGGGCCGGTTGCGCACCTGCGGCATGATCGCGTCATGGACACTCCCCGACCGCATCCCCTCGTCATCGTCAAGCTTGGAAGCACCTTCGAGGCCCTGCGCGCGCAGCACGGCGATTTCGAGCACTGGATCGCCGACGGACTCGGCACGCATGCGCTGCCGCTGCTGGTGATCGATCCGCGCCATGGCGACGCCCTGCCCGATCCGGCCCAGGTGTCGGGCGTGGTCATCACCGGCTCGCACGCGATGGTGTCTCACCGGGAGCCCTGGAGCGAAAGCACGGCCGCCTGGCTTGCGCAGGTCGTCGGGCGCGACACGCCGGTGCTCGGCATCTGCTACGGCCACCAGCTGCTCGCGCATGCGCTCGGCGGCGAGGCCGGCGACCACCCGCAGGGCGCGGAAGTCGGCACCATCACCGTCACCCTCGACGAAGCGGCCGCTACCGACGAACTGCTGAACGGCCTGCCTGCGCAATTCCCTGCGCACGCGGTGCACTGGCAGAGCGCGCTGCGCCTGCCCGAGGGCGCCGTGCGACTGGCCGGCAACGAGCACGAGCCCATGCACGCCTTCCGCGTGGGCGGACATGCCTGGGGCGTGCAGTTCCACCCGGAGTTCGACGCCGATGCCATGCGCGGCTACATCGACATGCTGGCCGGCGACCTGGCCTCCGCCGGCGCCGACCCGGCCGCGCTGCGCGAGCGCGTGGTCGAGACCGACGCGGCCGCCAGCGTGCTCGGGCGCTTCGCGCGGATCGTCGAAACGCACCACGGCGTCTGATCGTCCCCCACGGCCCGGCAGCCGGCGCGCGCGTCGGACCGCGACTACAGGCTACGCTCCGCGCTTCGGTTAAGGTGCGGTCCATTCGCCGCCCGCCAGCTCTTTTTTCTCTTTCATGACCACCCCTTCCCCCGTGCCGGCCCGCAAGCATTTCTCGATGATCCGGGAGTTCCACCTGGCCGATGCCTTCACGCTCGGCAATGCGGCTTGCGGCGTGGGCGCGGTGTTCCTGGCGATGGCCTTCATGGCGAGCCAGTCGCTCGCGCATTTCCTGTGGGCCGCCGCGCTCGCGCCAGCCGCGTTCATCTTCGATGTGCTCGACGGCCGCATCGCGCGCTGGCGCCAGACGCAGTCCGCCCTCGGGCGCGAACTCGACTCGCTGGCCGATGTGATCTCCTTCGGCGTGGCGCCCGCCGCGCTCGGTTTCGCTGCCGGGCTGAACGGCGGCTGGGACTGCGCGATCCTGATCTATTTCGTGGGCTGCGGCGTGAGCCGGCTCGCACGCTTCAATGTGACGGCCGAGTCGCTTTCGGCCGGCTCCGACAAGGTGAAGTATTTCGAGGGCACGCCCATCCCGACCAGCGTGGTGCTGGTGGGCGTGCTGGCGTACGCCGCCTGGCATGGCCGCATCGGCGTCGACGTGTGGGGCGGCGCCTGGGTCGTGGGGCCGTGGCAGCTGCATCCGCTGGCATTGCTGTTCGCGCTCTCCGGCACGCTCATGATCAGCAAGACGCTGCGCATTCCCAAGTTCTGACCGACCGCCCGACAAGACTCCAGGAGGCAAGCCGATGTCCATGAAGCTGTATTTCGACCCGCACAGCCGCGCCCACATCGCCAAGTGGATGCTCGACGAAGCCGGCGCCGACTACGAGATCGTCACCACCCTCATCAAGGACAAGGCCCACAAGACGCCCGAGTACCTGAAGATCAATCCGGCGGGCAAGCTGCCGGCGCTGGTCGACGGCCAGGCACGCGTCTTCGAGAACGCCGCCATCTGCATGTACGTGGCCGAGAAGTTTCCCGGCAAGCGGCTCGCCCCGCCCGTGGGCTCGCCCGAGCGGGGCCGCTACCTGTCGCTGATGGTCTATTCGACCGCGCAGCTGGAGCCCGCGATGGGCGACGCGATCCTGAAGATCCGCAGCAACAACAGCGCGCGCGGCTGGACCAGCTTCGAGGCGGCCAAGGACGCGGTCGAGCGCGAACTGCGCTCCGGCCCCTACCTGTTCGGCGCGCAGTTCACCGCGGCCGACGTGATGATCGGCTCGATGCTCATCTGGCACCGCGCCTTCGGCGGCGTCCTGCACCGCCCGACGCTCGACGCCTATGTCGACCGGCTGCAGGCCCGCCCCAAGGGCATGAAGTTCGGCTGAACGCGGCGCGGCGTGCCGCGCTGGTGACAACGCGCGGCGAAGGCACGTCCTTTAATCGGCTTCCTTGTTCCATTCCAAGAAGAGAGACGCCCGCATGACATCGAAGAACGCCACGCCCTCCCGGTTTTCGCTCACGGCCCTTTCCGTGGGCCTGGTCGCCCTGCTCGCCGCCTGCGCGAGCACGCCGCCGCCCGGCGCGCGCAGCGTGACCATCGAGCGCACCACCTTCGGCATCCCGCACATCACCGCGCCGGACTACGAGGGCCTGGCGTACGGCAGCGCCTATGCGCATGCGCAGGACAACGTCTGCCAGACGGCCGAGCACCTGCTAACGCTGCGCGGCGAGCGCTCGCAGTTCCTGGGCGCGCAGAACACCGGTGACCTGGGCCTGGGCCGCGCGCCGAATGCGCAGATCGACCTGTTCATCCGCTACCACATGGACGACGCCGCGCTGGCGCGCGCGGCCACCACCACGAGCCCCGACGTGCAGGCCGCGCTGCGCGGCTACGTGGCCGGCTACAACCGCTACCTGCAGGATGCCGGCCCCAACGGATTGCCAGAAGCCTGCCGCGGCAAGCCCTGGGTGCGGCCGATGACGGCCGGCGACCTGTCGCGCGCCACCGAGATGTCGATGATCCAGGGCGGCCTGGGTGCGCTGGCCGGCGCCGTGCTGGCAGCCGTGCCTCCCGCCGCCGGAGCCAAGACCGGCGCCGCGCCGGTGGACCTGAAGGAAGCCGTCGCCGAAATCGGCCGCCGCAGCTTCAACGCCAACCCGGAGGGCGGCGAACTAGGTTCCAACGGCTGGGCGTTCGGGCGCAACGCCACGCCGGACGGCAAGGGCCTGCTGCTCGGCAACCCGCACTTTCCGTGGACCGGCACCAACCGCTTCTGGCAGATGCACCTCACCATCCCCGGCAAGCTCGACGTGATGGGCGCCACCGGCGGCCTGAGCCCGGTGGTGGCCATCGGCTTCAACAAGGACGTGGCCTGGACGCACACCGTGTCGACCGGCAAGCGCTTCACGCTGTACGAGCTGAAGCTCGACCCCAATGACCCGACCGTGTACCTGGTCGACGGCCAGCCGAAGAAGATGGTCGCGCGCACCGTGGCGCTGCCCGCCGCGGCAACGGGCGGCAACACGCCGCCGGTGCAGCACACCTTCTATTCGACCGACTGGGGCCCCGTGATCTCGCTGCCGCGCGCCGGCCTGGGCTGGACCGCGCAGAAGGCCTACGCCATCCGCGACGCCAACACGCTCAACGTGCGCTCGGCCGAGAGCTGGATGAAGATGGCGCTGGCACGCAACGTGGCCGAGCTACGCGCCGCCATGGGCAACCAGGGCATGCCGTGGATCAACACCATCGCGGCCGACCGCGACGGCAATGCCATGTACGCCGACCTGTCGGTGGTGCCCGACGTGTCGGCCGACATGCTCAAGAGCTGCGCCCCCTCGCCCGCCGCCGCGGCGCTGCTCAACGCGGCCGGGTTGCCGGTGCTGGACGGCTCGCGCAGCGCCTGCGCGTGGAACCGCGACAGCGCGGCCGCCGCGCCGGGCGTCATCGCGCCGGCGCGCATGCCGGTGCTCATCACGCCCGACTACGTGCAGAACAGCAACGACAGCTTCTGGCTCAGCAACCCCGACACCCCGCCGATGGCAGGCGTATCGCCGCTGGTGGGCCCGGTCGGCGTGCCGCAGCGACTGCGCACGCGCAGCGGGATCATGGAAATCCGGGGCCGGCTCGCGGGCAGCGACGGCCTGCCCGGCAATCGCATGGGCGCTGCCGAGCTGCGCAGGGTGATCTTCCGCGACAGGAATCTCGCGGGCATGCTGGTGATGGATGACCTGCAGGCCGCGTGCACTGCCGCCGGCAGCGCGCTCACCGCCGACCAGGCGCTGGGCTGCCGCGTGCTCTCCGCCTGGGACCGCACCAGCAATGCCGACTCGAAGGGCGCGCCGCTGTTCCGCGAGTTCTGGCGCAAGACGAAGGACGTGCCGAAGGTCTGGCGCGTGCCGTTCGACCCCGCGCAGCCGGTGACGACGCCGGCCGGGCTCGACATGGCCACGCCGGCCACGCGCGAAGCCGTGTTCAAGGCGCTGGGCGACGCGGTCGGCATCCTGCGCACCGCCGGTTTCGCGGCCGACGTACCGCTGGGCGTGCCGCAGTCGCGCCTGGTGCGCGGCCAGAAGATCGCGCTGCACGGTGGCGACGAGTTCGAGGGTGTGCTCAACAAGCTGGAGTCGCAGGGCCAGTCGCTGATCGATCCGAAGGGCTACAACGTCAACTACGGCAGCAGCTACATGCAAGTCGTGACCTTCGATGCCAACGGGCCGGTCGCGCAAGGCCTGCTGACCTATGGCCAGAGCAGCGATCTCAGCTCGCCGCGCGCCTACGACCAGCTGCCGCTGTTCGCGGCCAAGCAGTGGCACCCGCTACCGTTCCACCCCGCCGACGTGCGGGCGCAGCGCGAGGGCACGCCGTTGCAGCTCGCGTACTGACAGCACTTCATCCATGTCGCAACAGACCGCCTCCTCCCACGCCGCCCACGCCGCCCACGCCACCCCGAACGGGCTCGACGAGCTGATCCGCATCGCGGAAACGCAGCCGCTCGCGCCCGACTGCGACCACTTCTACTTCCTGCGCCATGGGCAGACCGGCCGCAACGCGCTGCGCATCTTCCAGGCGGTAGACGAGCCCCTGAGCGAGCTGGGCCTGCAGCAGGCCGCGCGCGCGGCAACGCTGCTGTCGGGCGAACCGATCCGCACCGTCGTGTGCAGCGATGCGCGACGCGCCAACGACACCGCGCATACCGTGGCCACGGCACTGCGGCTCGTGCCCACCGCGCAGGCGGCGCTGCGTGAGCGCAACTTCGGCGCGCTCATCGGCACCTCGTCCGCCAACATCGACTGGGCCTGCGAGCCCGAGGGCGGCGAGACGCTCACGCAGTTCGTCGCACGCACGCGCGATGCCATCGACGCCGCCCTGCGGCTGCCGGCCCCGGTGCTGGTGGTGGCACATGGCGGAACGCTCTACGCACTGGCCGCCCTGCTGGGCGTGCCCGTCGACCTCGGCCTGCTCGGCAATGCACAGCCCTTGCGCTTCGAGCGCCGCGGCCCCATATGGGCCGTTACGCCGCTGCTGCGGCAAGCCGACGGCGACGCCGCCCTGGCCTAGCCGCCCCGGGAGCGCTCCTGGTCTCGATGCCGTCCACTCAACGAAACACCAAGCACCATGGAATTCAAGGACTACTACAGCGCTCTGGGCATCGACCGCACCGCGTCCGACGACGAAGTGCGCAAGGCCTACCGCAAGCTCGCCCGCAAATACCACCCCGACGTCAGCACGGAGCCCGATGCCGAGCAGCGCATGCGCGACATCAACGAGGCCAAGGACGTGCTCGGCGACAAGGAAAAACGCGCCGCCTATGACGCGCTGGCCGACCGCGTCGCGCGCGGCGGCAGCCCCGAGGGCGACTTCCGCCCGCCGCCGGGCTGGGACGAGGGCTTCGAGTTCCACCGCGGCCCGCGCCAGGGGCCAGCCGACCACGCCGACTTCAGCGAGTTCTTCTCGTCGCTGTTCGGCGAGGCCGAGCGGCGTGGCGCCGCGCGGCAGAACTTCCGCGCGCGCGGCGAAGACCACCATGCGGCCATCGAGATCACGCTGGAAGACGCGCTCAACGGCGCCGAGCGCGAGATCACGCTTCGCGCGCAGACGATCGATGCGCAGGGCCACCCGCAGTGGGAGAACCGCACGCTCAGCGTGAAGATCCCGCCGGGCGTGCACCCGGGCCAATTCATCCGCCTTGCAGGGCAAGGCATGCCCGGCCACGGCGGCGAGCCTGCGGGCGACCTGTATCTTGAAGTGCGCATTGCGCCGCACAAGCTCTATCGCGTGGAGGAGCGCGACCTGTACATGACGCTGCCCGTCACGCCCACCGAAGCCGCGCTGGGCGCGCAGGTGCAGGTGCCCACGCCCACCGGTGGCCTCGTCGAGGTGACCGTGCCCCGCAATGCGCGCAACGGCCTGAAGCTGCGGCTCAAGGGCCGCGGGTTCGCAGGCAAGACGCCGGGCGACCTGTACCTCGTGCTCGACATCGCGGTGCCGCCCGCCGACGGCGACGACGCGCGCAAGGCCTACGAGCAGCTGGCGCAAGCCACGGCATCCTTCCATCCACGCCAGCATCTGGGAGTCTGAGCATGGTGAATTTCACTCTCACGAGCGCCACCGCCATCAGCGCCTCGCAACCGCTCGCAGCGAGCGAACTGGCGCATGCCGTCGGCGCGGATACCGCCTGGGTCGTGCAGCTGGTCGAGGTCGGTATCCTGCACATTGAAACCACCGAGTCGGCGCCCGAACGCTGGCAGTTCTCCAGTACCGACCTTCAATGTGCGCTCGAGGCCCGCAGGCTGGAGCGCGACTTCGGCGTGAACCTCGACGCGGCGGCGCTGATCCTCGACCTGCAGCACGAGGTGCGGCGGCTCAAGGCGGCGCTGCACGCACGCGGGCTGGGCTGACGCGGCATCGCCCCTCCTAGCTCCAGGGGAAAGCGGATCGTCCGCTTGACCTTGACATCATGCGAAGCCGAAGACTGCGGGCCTCTTCAACAGGAGGTCGCATGAACCCTCGCACCAATTCACCGCACGGATGCTGCAGCACGCCCGAAGCCGCAACGACGAAAAGCAACGCCCCAGCCGTCGGCCGGCGACTGGGAATGGAAGAGGCCATGGCCCGTGCGGGCGTCTCGGAAAGGCTGCTGCGCCAATGCGAGGCCCACGGCCTGCTTCAAGGCGCCTACGGACATCGGTACACGCATGAGCATGTCAGCGTGCTGCGCTTTGCGCGAAGGGCCTATGCGCTGGGCTTCGGCATGAGCGACATCACAAGGCTGCTCGCTCTGCGGCAGAACGAGCATCGCAGGAGTGCTGAAGTGAAGCGCATAGCACTGAGCCGGAGCGAGGAGCTCGAATCGCGCATCGAGGAACTGCAGGCGACGAAGCGCGTGCTGGAGCGCCTCGCCGGCCTGTGCCTCGGCGACCATCAGCCCGCCTGCCCCATCCTCGACGAACTGCTGGAGCTCAAGGGGTTCTGCGCGCCTGCTGCTATTGCATCTGCTTGAGATTGCCGATGCGCACCAGCATCTCGGTGAACATCTGCAGGTCGGCATCGAGGTCGGGCACTTCCTTGTATTCCTTGGCGTTGTGCCCCGTGTACTTCTTGCCGGGCATGCCGGGGCCGAAGCTGATCGCGTTGGGCATCTGCTTGGCTGTGGTGGCGCCGGCCGCGGATACAGGCTTGGCTTCGAGGCCGGTGGTGTCGCCATAGATGTTGAGCAGCGTCGTCAGCCACTGGCCCGAGGGGTCGCGCGCCATCCAGTTGCCCTGGTCGTACTTGATCTCGACTGCCGCCTTGTTCGCAGCGGCCCACTCGTTGATCTTCGCGGTGACCTGTACCTTGAGCTCCTCGGGCGTGCGGCCGCGCGGCATGCGCGTGTTGACCGCCACGACCAGCCGGCCGTCGGCGCCGGTGCGGATCAGGTTGGGCGAGAAGGTCAGCGGCCCCATGAAGTCGTCCCTGTAGCCCAGGCCGATCTTCTCGCCGAGATAGCCCGTGCCGTAGAGTGCATCGACGTACTTCACCGCCTTGAGGAACTGGTTGTCGGCCAGCGTCACGCCGGACTCCAGCAGGAAGAGGCCCAGCCGCGGCAGCGGATTCACGCCGTTCTGGGGCTCCGAGCCATGGGCCGACGTGCCCGTGACCTTGATGTCGATGCTGTCCGCGCCGCGCGTGACGGCAATCGCGAACTTGCCGCCCTGGGGTTCGTACTTCTGCAGGAAGCCCGGCTTCGCGGCTTCGAGCTTCGCGAACACGGCCGCGAGATCGCCGCCCTTGAGCGTGGCGGTGGCAGTCTGCGAGATCGCATTGACCGCGGCGGCGGCGCCCATGTCGGTGATCGCGGTGACGCTGCCGTCGGTCTTCTCCGCGGGGAAGAACACGCTCAGCGAGCCCGCGCCCTTCTCGGCCACGACTGCCGGATAGCCGCTGTCGAGCACGATGTTGTAGGCCGGCAGCGGCACCTTTCCACGGTAGTACTCCATGGCGTCGCCGCCTGTTTCCTCGGTGGTCTCGATCATCAGTCGCATGGTGCGCTCGATGGGCAGGCCGCTTTCCTTCACCGTCTTCATCGCGTAGAGCACTGCGGCGATGGAGCCCTTGTCGTCGATGGTGCCCCGCCCGTAGAGACGGTCGCCCACCTGAACCATCGTGAACGGATCGAGCCGGGTGCCGTCGTCGAGCACCCATTCGGACAGCACCGCGGGCACCACGTCGGAGTGCGTGAGGATGCCGAACTCCTCGCTGCCCTTGCCCCTGAGGCTGACTTCGAAGATGCGGTTGTCGACGTTGCGGTACTCCAGCCCGAAGCTGCGCGCCGTCTTCTCGACCAGCTTGCCGAAGTCGATGATCGCCGGGTTCTCGTGCGGCGGAATCTGCACGTTGCGCGCCGTCGGAATCGCCACCATGGCGCCGAGGCTTGCGATCACGGCCTTCTGGTTGTGCAAGCGGTTGTAGAGCCCGAGCAGGCGCGCGATGTTGGTGAGGTCGTCACCCGCAAGCGGTGCCTTCTTGCCCTTCTTGCGATAAGCAGCCACAGCAGGCTTCAGCGCGGGGTTGGCCTTTTCGGCTTGCGCCAGGAAAGCATTGAAGCTCGACGCGGGCTTGCCGCCTTGCCAGCTTGCGGCCAGCCGGTCGAGTTCGGGTTTCTTGATCGTCTCTGCGAAGGCCGGTGCGGTGAGGCCAACTGCCATCAGGCCCATGGTGAGGGCCGGCAAAGAGAAGCGGAACTGAGGCATGAACGTGACTCCCTTTTCACGAAAATGGAAGCCTTCAAAGATACCCGAGCCACGCCTTGCAAGATGCTCTCGCGCACTACGAAGAAACGTTGCGCACGAGAGGGAAGGAGCGGCTTTAAGTTTGCGAACGCCGCGTCCGCTATTGCATCTGCTGCAGATTGCCGATGCGCACCAGCATCTCGGTGAACATCTGCATGTCGGCGTCGAGATCGGGCACTTCCTTGTACTCCTTCGCGTTGTGCGCCGTGTACTTCTTGCCGGGCATCGCCGGCCCGAAGTTGATGGCATTGGGCATCAGCTTCGCGGTGGTGCTGCCTGCGGTGGGCACGGGCTTGGCCTCGAGACCGGTGGTGTCACCGTAGATGTTCAGCAGCGTGGAGAGCCAAGCGCCCTTAGGGTCGCGTGCCATCCAGTTGCCCTGCTCATAGGCGACTTCGAGCTTCACGTTGTTCGCGCTCGCCCACGCATTGATTTTCTCCGTGACCTGCGCCTTGAGTTCTTCGGGCGTGCGGCCGCGAGGCATGCGCGCATTGACGGTGACTTCCAGCCTGCCGTCGCTGCCCATGCGCACGAGGTTGGGCGAGAAGGTCAGCGGGCCCATGAAGTCGTCGGCGTAGCCGAGGCCCATCTTCTCGCCGAGATAGCCGGTGCCGTAGAGCGCGTCGATGTACTTCACGGCCTTCAGGTAGTGATTGGCAGCCAGCGGCACGCCGGACTCCTGCAGGAACAGCGCGAGGCGCGGCAGCGGGTTCACGCCTTCCTCGGGCCGCGAGCCATGAGCGGAGACGCCCGTCACCTTCAACTCGATGCTGTCCGCGCCGCGCGCGATGTCGATGGCGAACTTGCCACCCTGCCCTTCGTACTTCTGCAGGAAGACCGGCTTCGCGGCTTCGAGCTTCGCGAACGCTGCGGCAAGGTCGCCGCCCTTGAGCGTGGCGGTGGCCGTCTGCGAGATCGCATTGGCTGATACCGCTCCCGTCATCGCCGTGATCGCGGTCGATGCTGCATCGCTCGCTTCAGCCGGGAACAGCACCTTCAGCGCGCCGGAGCCCTTCTCCGCCACCACTGCCGGGTACTTGCTGTCGAGCACGATGTTGTAGGCCGGCAGCTGCGTCTTGCTGCGGTAGTACTGCATCGCGTCGCCGCCGGTCTCCTCGGTGGTCTCGATCATCAGGCGGATGCTGCGATCGATGGGCAGGCCGCTTTCCTTCACCGTCTTCATGGCGTAGAGCACTGCGGCGATGGAGCCCTTGTCGTCGATGGTGCCCCGCCCGTAGAGGAAGTCGCCGACGCGCGTCATCTTGAAGGGATCGAGCTTCGTGCCATCGTCGAGCACCCATTCGGACAGCACGGCCGGCACCACGTCGGAATGCGTGAGGATGCCGAACTCCTCAGAGCCCTTGCCCTTCAGGCTGACCTCGAAGATGCGGTTGTCGACGTTGCGGTAGGCAAGCCCGAAGTCGCGTGCCATCTTCTCGACCAGCTGCCCGAACTCGATGATCGGCGCGCTCTCATGGGGCGGCACCTGCACGTTGCGCACCGTCGGGATCGCCACCATGGTGCCGATGCTCGCGATCACGGCCTGCTGGTTCTTCAGTCGGTTGTAGAGGCCGAGCAGGCGCGCGATGTTGACGAGGTCGTCGCCGGCCAGCGTCGCCTTCCTGCTGCGGTAGGCAGTCACGCTGCCCTGCAATTCGGGCTGGCTCTTTGCGGCTTGGGCGAGAAAGGCATTGAAGTCGGCGGGCGGCTTGCCGGCCTGCCACGCGGCGGCGAGCTGATCGAGTTGGGGCTTCCTGATCGTTTCGGCGTGCGCCTGTGCACCAAGGGCGAGCGCAATGCCCAGCGAAAGCGCCGAAAATGAAAATCGAGATTGCTGCATCAGGGTCTCCCCCTCATTCTGAAAACATCTTGCGACGATAGCCGAGCGAAGAATCGAACGAACAATGAGCAACAGCACCGACAAGATCCGCTGCGCCTGGGCCCAGACCGACCCGCTGCTGGCCGCCTACCACGACGCCGAATGGGGCGCGCCCGAGCACGACAGCCGCGCGCTGTGGGAAAAGCTGATGCTCGACGGCTTCCAGGCCGGACTCTCGTGGCTCACCATCCTGCGCAAGCGCGACGCCTTCCGCAAGGCCTTCAAGGGATTCGTCCCGGAGAAGATCGTCAAATTCACCGAGGCCGACGTCGAGCGGCTGATGCAGGACGCCGGCATCGTGCGCTCGCGCTCGAAGATCAAGGCCACCATCGGCAATGCGCGCGCCTACCTCGCGATGCAGGCCAAGGGCGAAGACTTCTCGGAATTCATCTGGGGCATGGCGGGCGGCAAGCCCATCGTGAATCGCACGGGCAGCGTGCCGGCGAAGACACCGCTGTCGGAAGATATTTCCGCGGCGCTGAAGAAGCGCGGCTTCAAGTTCGTCGGGCCGGTGATCGTCTACGCGTGGATGCAGGCCACGGGCATCGTCGACGACCACGCGCACGATTGCCACCGGCACGGGACGAAACACAAACCGAAGCACCAATGAAAAAACCGGACGCTGCTTTCGCAGGTCCGGTTTTCTGTTGACGTGTGACTGAAGCGGCTTGCGCCGCCATCAATTACAGGCCGGCTTGACGCGTGAAGGTCAGGCCCTTTGCTTGCGCGGGGATCACGCTGCCAGCGAAGGTTTCGGGACGCAGGTTCTGGCCCGGGGCGTGTGCAGCGGCAACAGCCTGGCTGCGGACGGTGGCGCGGTCGACTGAAGCGGCCAGGGCGGGCGTTGCGGTCGAGGCAGCGCCTTCGTTGTCGCCGTAAGCGTTGCCGGCGCGGGCAGCTGCCACGGCCTGGGGCGCCACGTCGGCGCGGCTGTAGCCGGAAGTCAGGGGCTGAACGCCTTCGTAGGTTTCTGCGTGGGCGCCAGCGGCGGCGAGCAGGGACAGAGCGGCGGCAGCGAGGATGTTCGAGGTCTTCATTTCAATTCCTTCTTCATTGGGCTTTTGGGTGCCGCAAGTGTGCACCACGATCCCTAGGGCAAACCCTATGAAGAATGAATCGCAGTGTTCATGAAATTGAAACAATGACCGGGAACTTTTTGACGACGCTAATCCAAGTGCCCTTTCAGTCGTCAAAAACGGGGAGAGTTTGCATACTTTTCCTCTAGACCGTCAAGTAGCAACTTGCGGGCCAACCGCCGCTTTTCAGAAAAAGTGCTAGGCGCCCCGGCTCAGTCTTCCTTCATGCCGGTGGCCTTGACCACGCTACCGAGCCGCGCGCGTTCTTCGTCGACGAACTTCGCGAAGCTCGCGCGCGTGCCGCCGACAGGCTCGATGCCCATGTCCTTCAGGCGCTTGGAGATTTCGGGCGATTTCATGGCCGCGTCGACGGCCGCGGCCATCTTGTCCATGATCGCGTCGGGCGTGCCACGGGGCGCATGCACGCCGGCCCAATGCGCGATGCGGATGTCGGGGAAGCCCTCCTCCGCCGCCGTGGGCAGCTCGGGGTATGCCGATATGCGCTGCGTCCACGTGCCCGCCAGTGCCTTGAGCTTGCCGCTCTTCACGTAGGGCAGCACCACGATGCTGGCTTCCGAGGTCGCCTCGACCTGGTTGCCGAGCACGGCAGTGATCGACTCCGAGCCGCTCTTGTAGGGCACGACGTCGAGCTTGCCGCCGTACTTCGTCTGCAGGATGCCTTCGACGAAATGCGGCGTGCTGCCAGTGCCCGCGGTGGCCCAGTGAAAGCCATTGCCCGACTTCTTCGACGCGGCCACGAACTCCTTCAAGTCCTTGTACGGCGCGTCGGCCGGCACCACCACCACCGAAGGCGCGAGCGCGATCATGGCCACCGGCACCAGCGCATCGTCCTTGTACGGCATGCTCTTCTTGATCATGCTGTTCGACACCACGCCGGCCGCGCTCACCAGGAAGGTGTAGCCGTCGGGCGCGCTCTTGGCGACCACGTCGGCACCGAGGATCGCGCCCGCGCCGGGCTTGTTGTCGACCACCACCGGCTGCCCCAGCAGCTTCGAAGCACCCTCGGCCGCGGCACGCGCCATCAGGTCGTTGGCACCGCCCGCCGAGAAGGGCACGACGAGCCTGATCGGCTTGGCGGGCCACGCCTGCGCGGCGGCGCCTTGCGCGACGACCGACGCGGCAAGCCCGATGGCAAGCGAGACAAAGTGTGTTCTGGAAAGCATGGGGAGTTCTCCTGTGTTGTGAATTCAGTCGGCCTTGATGCCAGCCAGCGCGAATGCTGAAGCCAATACGGCAAAGCTTCGACGACCGATGCTCATGGAGGGGCTCCCCAAAATCGAGGTTGCGGCTGCGCGGTGCAAGGCACCGGGCATTGCACGCCCTCGGGCCCCGTTTGGGCCTCGGGATTTGTCCTAGCGACGGATGTCGCGAATGCGCCTGAAGCTCCTCACGAGCGCGGCCAGGCGCGTATCAGCGTGCGCAGCGCCACGCCGCCGCTGCCCTTGACCTCGGCGCGGTACGTGCCCACCAGCGCTTCGCGCTCGGCCGCGGCCTGCGGGTCGTTGCGCCAGGCCAGCAGGGCCGCCACATCGGCATCGGGCAGCGCGGCGAGTTGAGCCTGCGTCACCTGTCTCTCGAACTCGCGCGCGACGAGCATCAGGTTGCGCGGACGCGTCGAAGTCACGCCGCGCGACCACAGCGTGTCGAGGGCCATGTCGAGCGTGCGATCGGGCAGCGAGCTCAACTGGCCGCCGTTGCCACGTGCCAGTTGCTTGACCACCGCGCTCATCAGCAGCTGGCTCGAGAAGTCGACTTCGCGCACATCGGCCACCGCCATGCGTTCGAGCAACTCGGTGCGAACAGGGTCGGCTGGCTTGGCACGCTCGCGATTGAAGAACTCGGCCTTGCCGGCTTCGCTCATGGCGGCGTAGTCGGTGCGCAGCTTCACAAAGTGGGCCACGGCGGCCTGCACCTGCGGGCTGATTGCGGCGCCGCCGTTGCCGGCCGATGCCACCTCCTGCTGGATGGCGGCCACAGAGGCGGCAGTGTTGAATGCGCGCCCGGCCGCCGTGTCGAGCGCCTTGAGTGCCTTGTCGGCAATGGCCTGGTCGTCGGGGTCCAGCAGTTCTCTCGCACCGCGCGCGACGGCACCCGGCGCATAAGACGCCTGATAGCGCGCCTGCACGCCTTCGAACTGCAGCAGCGCTTCCGCCCGGCTCTGCGCCCAGCCCGAAAAAGGAGCCAGGAGCATCGAAAGCAACAGGAAGCAACGGAACGGAGAAAGACGGTTCGGGAAAAGCATGGAGCCATTATTGGCGCGGCCGCATTCCCGTCTCCCTCGCCTCCTCCCTCGTCAAGACGGGGCCAATTCCTTGCGCAGCAACTTCGCCGCCGCCACCATGTTCGACAGCGCCGCCTCGGTCTCGGGCCAGCCGCGCGTCTTGAGGCCGCAGTCGGGGTTGATCCACAAGTTTGCAGGCGGCACCACGTCGGCGGCCTTGCGCATCAGCCGGACGATCTCCTCGACCGAGGGCACGCGCGGCGAGTGGATGTCGTACACGCCCGGGCCGATCTCGTTCGGATAGCGGAAGCCGCCCGAATCGTTTTCACCGCCGAAGCCACGCAGCAGTTCCATGTCGGAGCGGCTGGTCTCGATGGTGATCACGTCGGCGTCCATCGCCGCGATCTCCGGCAGGATGTCGTTGAACTCCGAATAGCACATGTGCGTGTGGATCTGCGTCTCGTCGCGCACGCCGGAGGCGCTGATGCGGAAGGCGCGCGTGGCCGACTTCAGGTACGCGGGCCAGCCGGCGCGGCGCAGCGGCAAGCCTTCGCGGATGGCGGGCTCGTCGATCTGGATGATGCCGATGCCGGCGCCTTCGAGATCGACAACTTCGTCGCGGATCGCCCAGGCGATCTGCTCGCAGGTGGTGGCACGCGGCTGGTCGTCGCGCACGAAGGACCACTGCAGGATGGTGACGGGGCCGGTCAGCATTCCCTTCATCGGCAGCTTGGTGAGGCTCTGCGCGTAGGCGGTCCACTCGACCGTCATCGGCGCGGGGCGCGCCACGTCGCCGAAGATCACCGGCGGCTTGACGCAGCGCGAACCGTACGACTGCACCCAGCCGTTGGCGGTGAAGGCGAAACCGTCGAGCTGCTCGCCGAAGTATTCGACCATGTCGTTGCGCTCGGCCTCGCCATGCACCAGCACGTCGATGCCCAGCTCTTCCTGCTTGCGCACGGCCAGCGCGATCTCGGCGCGCATCTTCTCGTTGTAGCCGGCGGCATCGAGTTCGCCGCGCTTGAAGGCGGCGCGCGCGGCGCGGATGTCCGCCGTCTGCGGGAACGAGCCGATGGTGGTGGTGGGCAGCGCGGGCAACGCGAAGCGCGTGCGCTGCACCGACTGTCGCAGCGCGAAGCCCGACACGCGGCTGTCGTCGCCGGCCACGCTGCGCGCAAGCCGCAGTGCCACGTCGGGGCGATGCACGCGCGGGCTGGCACGGCGCGCCGCCACCGCCGCGCGCGCGGCTGCCAGCTCGGCAGCGACCGAGGCCTCGTCGCCGTCGATGGCCGCGCGCAGCACGCGCAGTTCGTCGAGCTTCTCGATGGCGAAGGCAAGCCACGACTTCAATTCGCCGTCGAGCTTCGTCTCGGCCGCGAGGCTGAAAGGCACGTGCAGCAGCGAACACGATGGTGCGATCCACAACTCGCCCTTGTGCTTCTCCGCCACCGGCCTGAGCTTGGCCAGCGCGGCATCGACGTCGGTACGCCAGATGTTGCGGCCATCCACCACGCCGACCGACAGGACCTTGTGCGCCGGCAGCCAGTCGGCCACGCCGGTCAGCTCCTGCGGCGAGCGCACGGCGTCCACGTGCAGGCCTGCCACCGGCAGCTGGCAGGCCAGGCGCAGGTTGTCCGACAGCGGCGAGAAGTAGGTGGCAAGCAGCAGCTTCGGCGCGCTGCGGGCCAGTTGCCAGTAGGCGCGCTCGAAAGCGTTGCGCCAGGCGTCGGGCAGGTCGAGTCCGAGGATGGGCTCGTCGATCTGCACCCACTCCACGCCCTGCTGCTTCAGCCGCACGAGCACCTGCTCGTACACGGGCAGCAACGATTCGAGCAGCGAGAAGCGGTCGAAACCAGCCTCCTTTTCCTTGCCCAGGTACAGGAAGCTCAGCGGCCCCAGCAGCACGGCCTTGACGGCGTGGCCGGCCTGCTGCGCCTGTGCCACTTCATCGAAGAGGCGCGTCGACGCGAGCTTGAACTGCGTTGCCGCCTTGAACTCGGGCACGAGGTAGTGGTAGTTGGTGTCGAACCACTTGGTCATTTCCAGCGCGAAGGTGCCTTCGGCACTGTGGTTGCAGCTGTCGTCGTGCACGTGGCCGACTTCGCTCTCCACGCCGCGCGCCATCTTGAAGTAGCGCGAAAGTTCGGATCCGTCGCCATGGAAGCCGAAGCGCTCCGGCTCGCAGCCGAGCAGCTGGATGTGGTTGGCCACGTGGTCGTAGTAGGCGAAGTCGCCCACCGTCACGAAGTCGAGCCCCGCATCGCGCTGGGCCTGCCAGTGGCGCGCGCGCAGCTCTTCGCCGACCGCTTCGAGCGCGGCGCGGTCGATCTCGCCGCGCCAGTGCTTCTCGAGGGCGAACTTGAGTTCCCGGTGGGCGCCCATGCGCGGAAAGCCGAGGGTGTGGGTACGGGTGGTCATTTGCAGGTAATCCGGTCGCTGATCTTGGGAATCAGCGATGGTCGGCGTTTGAGGCATATGATTCAAACGAAACCTTTTGCCCATTCGATTGAATATTTTTCATGCAGCAGTCGATTCTCGAAATACGCCACCTGCGCACGCTCATCGCGCTGCGCGACACCGGCAGCCTGGTGCGCGCGGCACAGCTGCTCAACCTCACGCAGTCGGCGCTGTCTCATCAGATCAAGCTGCTCGAGGACCGCTACGGCGCGCAGCTCTTCGAGCGCAAGTCGGTACCGCCGCAGTTCAGCACCACCGGCCTGCGGCTGCTGCAGTTGGCCGACACCGCGCTGCCACTCGTGGAGGAAGCCGAGCGCGACGTGGCCCGGCTCGCGCTGGGGCGCAGCGGGCAACTTCGCATCGTGGTCGAGTGCCACACCTGCTTCGACTGGCTCATGCCGGCCATGGACGCCTTCCGCCAGCGCTGGCCCGAGATCGAGCTCGACATCGTCTCGGGCTTCCACCCCGACCCGATCGCGCTGGTGATGCAGAACCGTGCCGAGGTGGCGATCGTGTCCGAAGAAGACCCCGGCGAAACGGTGGACTACCACGCCCTGTTCCGCTTCGAGATCATGGCGCTGCTCGGCAACGACCATCCTCTGACAGCCAAGGCCTACCTCACCGCGCGGCACTTCGCTGATCAGACGCTCATCACCTACCCCGTGCCCGACGACATGCTCGACATCGTGCGCCAGGTGCTGGCGCCCGCTGGCGTGGAGCCCGCGCATCGCCGCACCACCGAACTCACGGTGGCGATGCTGCAGCTGGTGGCGAGCGGGCGCGGCGTGGCGACGCTGCCGCTGTGGGCGGTGCAGAACTACCTCGACCGCGGCTACGTCACGGCGCGCCGCGTGGGCAGCAAAGGGCTGACGGGGCGGCTCTACATGGCGTGCACGCAGGGCACCTCGGCGCAGCCGTGGCTCGCCGACTTCGTGCGCATCACGCGCGAGAGCTGCTTCAAGAGCCTGCCGGGCATCGAGCTGCTCTGAGCTTTTTCCGTCTCTTCAGAACCGCGTGCCCACCGACAGCCGCACCATGTTCTGCGTGGTGAAGTTCACCTTCGGGTCGTAGGCCGCGCGAACGAACCAGCGCGGCCAGTCGTAGGTGACGGTCAGCCCCGCGCGGCGGATGAACCGGCCGTCGACCGTGCCCTGCTTGGCCAGCAGGTCGACGGTCAGGCGTTGCCGCTCGGGCAGCGGCAGGCGGTAGACCAGGTGCACGTCCTGCTGGTCGGGGTTCAGCCGGTTGTCGCGAATGAGCGAGAGCGACAGCGCCGTGCCGTCCGTCCACTTGTAGCCGCCGTACACCGTGTACGAATCGTTCGGGTCGAAGTTCAGGTTCGCGTAATTGCGCAGGTTGGTGCGGCCCAGGCCCGTGCCGACGAACCAGCTGTCGCCGGTTTCCACCGCCAGGCTGCCGCCCACGAATCCGCCCGAGGCGGCCTGCAGCGACGGCAGCACCCGCACCGGCCCCAGCGTGAAGGTGTGGTCCCACCCCACGCGCGGCTGCGCGAAGTCGAGCACCGGCGAGCGGAACCAGCCGACCCAGACATTGCCGTCGCCGTAGGTGTAGCGCAGGTTCATGTCCAGCCCCGGCCCCGCCGGCAGGCCGCCGCCGGAAACCCGGTAAGCGCCCACGGTGAGCTTGAACGCCAGCTCGGCCGGCTCGTCGTCGGCCCAGGCGGCCGGAACGAGGCACAGCAGTGCCGCGGCGGCGAATCGGCGATGGCGTGCAAGGGCGTTCAAAACATGCTCGCGCCGATGTTGATGAGCAACGCGAGCACCGTCGTGTTGAAGAGGTAGGCCAGGATGCAGTGCACCGAGCCGATCCGCCGCATGGGCTTCGATACGAAGGACACGTCCGCCGTCTGCCCCGAGGTGCCGATCACCGCCGAGAAGTAGAAGAAATCGCCGTAGGTGGGCGGCTCGTCGTCCGGGAACTGGAGACCGGGCTTGCGCCCCCGCCCCACGCCAGCGTAATAGTCGTGCGCGTAGTGCAGCGTGAACATGACCTGCGTGAAGGCCCACGACGACACCACCGTCAGCCCCGCCAGCGCGATGTGCGCAATTTTCTCCAGGCCGTGCATGTCCTTCACCACCGCGAGTTCGCCGCCGATGGCGGCCAGGCTGGCAATGGCGGACACCACCACCAGCACGAGGATGACGATGCGCCCGTCGTCCTGCAGCTGCGCGCGGTAGCGCATGTGCTGCTGCGACGACCGGGTCATCATGACCGCGGCGAGCAGCACGTACAGGCATGCTCCCGTGTTCCAGGCGATCAGCAGCCTTGTGACCAGATGGGCCTCAACGGCCGAGGGCAGCAGTACGCCGGTCGCAATGGCGATGGCCGTGGCAATGAAGAGTCGCGGCCGGGCGGCCATCTGGCGGAGGAATCTGTGTCGCTGGAGCTTCATGAAGGACTGGTCGCGGCGCGCTGCCGGCGTGGCGGCGCGATGGGCTGACCCGCGACTGTCGGCGATGCTCTCTTGCGGCTACCTGACGAAGCGCCCTTCTCGCGAACCGCATCGAGCAGCCAGTCACGGAAAGCCACGACTTTCGGCCAGTCGCGGCTGGCTTCGGGACACACGAGGTAGTAGGCGAAGTCTTCGAGCCATGTCACGTTCGAGAGCTGGACGAGCCGGCCCTGCGCGATCTCGGAGGCCATCATGGCGGCGGGCAGCAGGGCCGCGCCCTGCCCCGCGAGCACCGCCTGCAGCAGCAGGCTGGTATCGCCGAAAGAAGGCCCACGCGCCGGGCCGGCATCGTCGATGCCCTGCGCCTCGAACCAGAGGCGCCAGCCCTTGCGATCGGCATCGTTCACGCGCGGCCACCGCAGCAGGTCGGCCGGCTGCTTCGGTTTGCCATGCCCGGCGACCAGCGCGGGCGCGGCGACCGGCACCATCTCGACCGTCAGCACGCGCTGGCTCGCAAGCCCGGGGTACTGGCCCATGCCGTGGCGGATGGCAACATCCACGCCGTCGCGCGAGAAATCGGCCAGCGCATTGCTGGTCAGCACCTGCAGGTCGATGTCGGGATGCGCATCCTGGAAGGACTTGAGGCGCGGCACGAGCCAGGCGGAAGCGAAGAACGGCGTGGCGCTCACGGTGAGCAGGCCGGTCTGCGGGGGCACGGCCACCTTCTGCGTGGCGTCGCTGATCTGTCTGAATGCATTGCGCACGGGCGGCAGGTAGGCCTGGCCCGCATCGGTCAGGAAGATGCCCCGGTTGACGCGGCGGAACAGCTGCACGCCGAGGTGCAGTTCCAGCGTCTTGACGAGCTGGCTCACTGCCCCCGGGGTCACGCAGAGTTCGTCCGCCGCGTTCTTCACCGAGAGATGCCGGGCGGCCGCCTCGAAGGCGCGCAGCGCGTTGAGCGGAGGAAGTTGGTGTTCCATTGTTTAGCCGATCTGAACTGAAAGAAGCAGAAATTCTGGTTTGCCGTGGAGGCCCGGAAGCTGGAACATCCACTTTGGTTTTGCCGAGAAAGAGCACTTGGCCTCGAATTCCCGAAACCACGGCGTTAGATATTCTGATTCAGACATCCGCATGATGAACACCCCCTCTCCATCGCAAGGCGCAGGCCTGTTCCGTGGCTGGCTGGTGGTCGCGGGCGCCTTTGCCGTGACCTTCGTCGGCTTCGGCTGTGCCTACACCTTCAGCGCTTTCCTCGAATCGCTGCAGAAAGACTTCGGCGCCTCGCGCGGCTCGGTCTCGCTGGTGTTCTCGCTGGCGGGTTTTCTCTACTTCGGCCTGGGCGTGCTCAGCGGGCCGCTGGCCGACCGCTGGGGTTCGCGGCGGCTGGCCGTCGCCGGCATGGTGCTGGTCGGGCTGGGGCTGGCGCTCGCGGGACAGGCGCGCAGCCTCACGCAGATCTACCTGGCCTACGGGCTGGGCGTCGGCCTGGGGGTGGGCGCCTCGTACGTGCCGGTGCTGGGTGCGGTGCAGCGCTGGTTCGTCCGGCGGCGCGGCTTCGCCTCGGGGCTGGCCGTGAGCGGCATCGGCGTGGGCACGCTAGTGATGCCGCCGCTGGCATCGATCTTCATCGAGACGCTGGGCTGGCGCCACGCGTACCTGGCGCTCGGCGCCCTGGCCGTGGTGGTGGGCGTGGGCATGGCGCTGCTGATCGAGAACGACCCGCGCGACCGCGGGCTGGGCCCCGACGGCGATCCGCCGCAGCCGTTGGCCCCATCGGCCAGACCCGAGGGCTTCACGGTGCGCGATGCCGTGCGCTCGAGGCGCTTCATCGGCCTCTACGTGGCCTGCCTCATCAGCTCGTTCGGCCTGTTCGTGCCTTTCGTGCACCTAGTGCCCTATGCGCTGGACCATGGCGTGCCCAATGCTTCGGCGGTGCTGCTGCTGGGCGCAATCGGCGTCGGAAGTACTGCCGGGCGATTCTTCCTCGGCGGGCTGGCCGACCGCATGGGCCGCGCGCAGACCATGCTGCTGATGTCGACCGGCATGGCGCTGTCGCTGCTCGTATGGGCCGCATCGAGCGGCTTCTGGGGGCTGGCCGTGTTCGCCTTCTTCTACGGCGCGTTCTACGGCGGCTTCGTCGCACTGCTGCCGGCGCTGGTGATGGACTACTTCGGCGGACGCAACATCGGCGCGATCATCGGCGTGCTGTACACCAGCGTGGCCTTCGGCACGCTGGTAGGCCCGGCCGCGGCGGGCTACGCGTTCGACCTCAGCCGAAGCTACCTCTTGCCGATCCTGTTCAGCGTGGGCGCCAACCTGGTAGCGGCCGCCATCATGTGGTCCATGTCGCGGGCGGATGCCTCCGCCTCTGCAAAGCCTGCCACAGCGGGTTCGGCGCGGAGTACAGTGCCGCATGACCCAAGCACAGCCCGCCGCTTCTAGCCCGCCATCCGCATCGGCGGCCCCCGTCGAGATCACGGAGAACCAGGCGATCCTGCGCGCCTGGGTACTCTTCACCGTGCTGTTCGTGGTGGTGATCTGCCTTCTGTGGGTCGTGCAGTCCCGCTACGGCTGACAGCTACCGCCGGCGTCCGGCTCAGGACGCCTTCTTCTGCACCAGCTTCAGCACGCTCGAGAAATCGAGCGCGCCGTGTCCTGCGAGGCTGTGGGCCGCGTACAGGCTGCGCGCCAGCCCGCCCAGCGGCGTGGCCGCGCGCACGGCGGCGGCGTTTTCCTGCGCGAGGCCCAGGTCCTTGAGCATCAGGTCGGTGCCGAAGCCGCCGGCGTAGTTCTTCGATGCGGGAGACGTTTCCATCACGCCCGGCATCGGGTTGTACTTCTCGAGCGCCCAGTTGCCGCCCGAGCTGCGGCGCATGATTTCCGACAGCACCTTCGGATCGAGCCCGTTGGCCACGCCCAGTGCCAGCGCTTCCGATGTGCCGATCATCAGGATGCCGAGGAGCATGTTGTTGCAGATCTTCGCGGTCTGCCCCGCGCCTGCCGCGCCGGCATGGAAGATGTTGGCCCCCATCTTCTCTAGCACCGGGCGGGCGCGCTCCAGGTCCTGCGTCTCGCCGCCGACCATGAAGGTCAGCGTGCCGGCAATCGCGCCGCCGGTGCCGCCCGACACGGGCGCGTCGATCATCGCGATGCCCTTGGCCGCAGCAGCCTCGGCCACCTTGCGCGACGTGGCCGCCGCGATGGTGCTGCTGTCGATCACCAGCGTGCCGGCGCGGATGCTGTCGAGCAGCCCGGGCTTGCCGGCGCCGCCCAGGAACAGGCCCTCGACGTGCGCGCTGGCCGGCAGCATGCTGATGACGACCTCGGCATCGGCCACCGTCTCGGCCGCCGACTTCGCAATGGGCAGGCCCTCGGCGCCGAACTTCTTGCAGGCCTCGGCCGAGAGGTCGAAGGCGCTGAGCGTATGGCCTGCCTTGAGCAGGTTCATGGCCATCGGGCCGCCCATGTTGCCGAGGCCGATGAATGCGATCTTCATGTGTCTTGTCTCCGTTGTTCTGTGCAGGAAGTAGCGAGGGTCAGGCCAGCGACGCCAGCTCCGCCGGCATATCGCCGCGCGGACGCAGGTGGTCTTCGATGAAGGCCGGCGTGATCTCCTCGAGCGTGGCCGGGTTCCAGCGCGGGTTGCGGTCCTTGTCGACCAGCACCGCGCGGATGCCTTCGGCGAAGTCCTTGTGCGCGCAGAAGCCCAGCGAGGCCCAGTATTCGAGGCGAAATACCTCGGCAAGCGACATGCGCAGCACGCGCTGCCACAGTTCGAAGCTCAGCGCGGCCGAGCTCGGCGCGCCCTTGGCGAAGGTCTTGGCCGCCGTCTGCAGCCATGCATCGTCGCTCTGCAGCTCACCCAGGCGCTTCGCGATGTCGAGCAGGTCGTCGCCGGCCATCAGGGCATTGATGGTGTCGTAGTGCTCGCGCACCTTCGAGGCGGGCATTTCGGTGCCTTCGCCCGCCTTGGCGAGGATGCGCGACAGCGTGGCGCGGTCGGCCTTCTGCTCGCCCGCCCACTGCGTCGCGGCGATGGCTTCGAGCACATCGCCCTTGCGCTCCTGCGGCACCAGCACGTCGGCCAGCCCGCAGAAAATGGTGTCGGCGGCATTGACGTTGGCGGCCGTGAGCGCCAGGAACAGCCCGGTGCGGCCCGGCGTGCGGCGCAGGAACCAGCTGCCGCCCACGTCGGGATACAGGCCGATGTTGATCTCGGGCATGGCGATGCGGCTCTGCAGCGTCATCACGCGATGCGAGGCGCCGGCCAGCAGGCCCACGCCGCCGCCCATCACGATGCCGTGGCCCCAGCACAGGAAGGGTTTCGGGAAGGTGTGGATCAGGTAGTCGAGCTCGTACTCCTCGCGGAAGAAGTCCTCCGCGTAGGTGTTGCGCGCGGGGCCGCAGTCGAGCAGCGTCTGGTAGAGCTGGCGCAGGTCGCCGCCGGCGCAGAAGGCCTTCTCGCCCGCGGCCTGCAGCAGCACGCCGACGATGCCGGCGTCGCCCGCCCACTCGCGCAGCTTGGGCGTGAGCAGGCGCACCATGTCCACCGACAGCGCGTTGAGCGAAGCCGGTGCGTTGAGCGTGGCCACGGCAAAGCGCTGGCCGCCGGCGGTCTTGATTTCGTCGAAGAGAACTACGTTGTCTGTCATTGTCTTGAGAGGTTCCGGATGCGGGGCTTCAGCGGATGTCGCTGTCCCCTTCCAGCAATTTTCGCGCAACGATCACGCGCATGATCTCGTTGGTGCCTTCGAGAATCTGGTGCACGCGGGCATCGCGAACCAGCCGCTCCAGCGGGAACTCGCTGAGGTAGCCGTAGCCGCCGTGCAGTTGCAGCGCGTCGTTGCAGACGTTGAAGCCGGCATCTGTCGCGAAACGCTTGGCCATCGCGCAATAGGTGCTCGCATCGGCATGGCCGGCGTCGAGCTTCGATGCCGCAAGCCGCACCATCTGCCGTGCCGCGACCAGCTCGGTCGCCATGTCGGCCAGCTTGAACTGCAGCGCCTGGAAGCTCGCGAGCGGCTTGCCGAACTGCTGGCGCTCGTGCAGGTAGCGGCGCGCCGCGTCGAGCGCGCCCTGGGCCGCGCCCACCGAGCAGGTCGCGATGTTGATGCGCCCGCCGTCCAGCCCCTTCATGGCAATGCGAAAGCCCTCGCCCTCCTTGCCCAGCAGGTTCTGCGCGGGAATGCGCACGTTGTCGAAGTTGATGGTGCGCGTGGGCTGGCTGTTCCAGCCCATCTTGTGTTCCTTCTTGCCGTAGCTGATGCCCGGCGCGTCGGCAGGCACCGCGAAGGCCGAGATGCCGCTCGCGCCCGCGCCGCCCGTGCGCGCCATCAGCACCAGCACATCGGTCGAGCCCGCGCCCGAGATGAAGGCCTTGCCGCCGTTGATGACGTACTCGGTGCCCTGCAGCTCGGCGCGCGTCTTGAGCGAGCCCGCATCCGATCCGGCGCCGGGCTCGGTCAGGCAGTACGACGCGAGCTTGCGCCCGCTCGTCAGCTCTTCGCCCCACTGCTGCGCGACCGCATCGGTCGCCCAGGTGCCGAGCATCCACGTCGCCATGTTGTGGATCGTGATGAAGGCCGTGGTCGAGGGGTCGACCGCGGCCATCTCCTCGAACACCAGCGCGGCGTCGAGGCGCGGCAGGCCCAGGCCGCCGATGCGCTCGGGCGCGTACAGGCCGCAGAAGCCCAGCTCGCCGGCCTTGGCGATCGCCTCCTTCGGGAAGATGGCCTCCGCGTCCCATTGCGCCGCGTGCGGCGCGAACTCGGCCTGTGCAAAGGCTCGCGCGCTCTCGGCGAAGGCGCGCTGCTCTTCGGAAAGTTCGAAGTCCATCCGCCGGACTTCTTACTTCAGGCTGATGGTCGTGTTCACGCCGTGCGAGACGGTGCTGTCGTCGAACCAGCGCGCCGTCACCGTCTTGGTCTGCGTGTAGAACAGCACGACCTGCTTGCCATACGGCCCCAGGTCGCCCAGCTTCGACGCGCGCGAGCCGGTGAACGAGAACATCGGGACCGGCACCGGGATCGGCACGTTGATGCCGACCTGGCCCACGTCGATGTCTTCCTGGAAGCGGCGCGCCGCCGCGCCCGACTGCGTGAAGATCGCCGTGCCGTTGCCGTTCGGGTTGCTGTTGATCAGGTCGATGGCTTCATCGATGTTCTCTGCATCGGCAATGCACAGCACCGGGCCGAAGACTTCCTGGTCATAGATCGTCATGCCGGGCTTCACGCCGGTGAAGATCGTCGGGCCGACGAAGTTGCCCTTCTCGTAGCCGGGAACGGTGGGCTTGCGGCCGTCGAGCACGAGCTTGGCGCCGTCGGCCTCGCCGCGTTCGATCAGGCTGTTCACGCGGTCGTAGGCGGCGCACGAAACCAGCGGCCCCACGTCCACGCCCTTCTCGGTGCCGGCGCCGATCTTCAGCGTCTTCGCCTTCTCGATGAGTTCGGGCACCCAGTTGCGCGCCTCGCCCACCAGCACCGCGACCGACACGGCCATGCAGCGTTGACCGGCAGCGCCGAAGCTCGCGCCGGCCAGCGCGTTGAGCGTCTGCTCCTTATTCGCGTCGGGCATCACGATGGCGTGGTTCTTCGCGCCCATCATGCATTGCGCACGCTTGCCGTTCAGCGTGGCGCGGTTGTAGACATGCGTGCCGACCTTGGTCGAGCCCACGAAGCTGATCGCCTTGATGTCCTTGTGATCGCAGATGCCGTTGACGATCGCCTCGCCGCCATGCACCACGTTCAGCACGCCGGGCGGAATGCCAGCCTCGAGCGCCAGTTCGCACAGGCGCATGGTGACCATCGGGTCCTGCTCGGAGGGCTTCAGCACGAAGGTGTTGCCGGTGACGATGGCCATCGGGAACATCCACAGCGGGATCATGGCCGGGAAGTTGAACGGCGTGATGCCGGCGCACACGCCCAGCGGTTGCAGCAGCGTGTAGGTGTCGACACCGTTGGCCACGTTGTTGGCCAGCTCGCCGAGCTGCAGGTTGCCGATGTTCGATGCGTGCTCGACCACTTCGAGGCCGCGGAACACGTCGCCTTCGGCATCGGGCAGCGTCTTGCCCTGCTCGGCCGTGAGGATCGCGGCGAGCTCGCCCATGTTCTCGCGGATGAGCTGCTGCAGCTTCAGGAAGATGCGTGCGCGCGCGCCGATGGGCGTCTTGCGCCAGGTCTTGAAGGCTTCCTTGGCGGAGGCAACGGCGGCGTCGAGCTCGGCCTGCGTCGCGAAGGGCACCCGGGCCAGCACCTGCTGGGTGGCCGGATTGACGACGTCGCGCCATTCGGTGGTCTTCGATTCGACCAGCTTGCCGCCGATCAGCAGCTTGACGGTGGCGACCTGGGTCGAGGGCGTGGTGGTGGCGTCCATGGGGTTTGTCTCCTGTGAATCCTGTGAAATCGGGTGCCGGGCTGGCCGGTTCGGTCACGCATCCTAGCTTTGCAGATTTGCCATGACAATAGACAAATATGCGCGACGGCTTTGCAAAAATGCAGAGCCTGGAATCGAGGAAAAGAAGGCACATGGACTGGGACAACCT
Source organism: Variovorax sp. 679 (assembly GCF_003952185.1). Classification (GTDB taxonomy): domain Bacteria; phylum Pseudomonadota; class Gammaproteobacteria; order Burkholderiales; family Burkholderiaceae_C; genus Variovorax. The sequence continues at coordinate 86,485 of NZ_RXFS01000013.1, forward strand.
GCGGTACTTCCTGGAGCTCGCCCGCTCGGGCACGCTGATGAGCGCCGCGCGCCGGCTGGAGGTCGATCACACCACCGTGGCACGCCGCATCCAGGCCCTGGAAAAGGAAGTCGGCGCCCCGCTTTTCTCGCGCGAGGCGGGCGGCCACCGGCTCACCGAAGCGGGCCGGCGGCTGCAGCCGCAGGTCGAGGCGATGGAGAGCGCGTTCCAGGCCGTGGAGAGCACGGCGCCCGCTTCACAGGAAGGCCTTTCGGGGCTGGTGCGCATCGGTGCCACCGAGGGCTTCGGAACGGTGATGCTGGCGCCGCAACTCGCACTGTTCGCTGTGCAACACCCCCGGCTCACCATCGACCTGCTCGCGATGCCGCGGCTCGTTCACCTGTCGCGGCGCGAGGCCGACATCGTGATCTCGCTCGAACGGCCCGCGCGCGGCCCGGTGGTCGTCACCAAGCTCACCGACTACACGCTGCGGCTCTATGCATCGAAGCAGTACCTGGCCACGCACAAGCCGATCAGCACGCGAGAAGACCTGCGCGGCCATACCTTCATCAGCTACGTGGACGACCTGCTCTTCAGCAAGGAGCTGCAGTACCTGGACGAACTTCACCGCCCCGAGAGCTTCGCGCTGCGCAGCACCAGCGTGCTCGCGCAGCACAGCGCCGTGGCGGCGGGCGCGGGCATCGCGGTGCTGCCGGCCTTCATCGCGGAGAACGACAGCGCACTGCAGCCCGTGCTGCCGGGGCAGGCTAATTTCACGCGCACCTTCTGGATGTCGATGCCGGCGGAGACCAAGCATCTCGTGCGGATGCAGGCGACGTGGGAGTTCCTGCGCAAGACCGTCGAGGCACAGCGCGAACGGCTGCTGCTCGACGCCGAAGGACGGGGCTGACGGCACCGTCCGAACAAGCTGCCGCTACGCTTCTGCTTCGAGGGCGAGCGCGCCCGCGACGGCGACCGGAGCCGGCCGGCCCGCTTCGGCAAGATCACCCAGATAGCCCCACAGCCGTTCCGCCTGGGCGGCAAGCGGCGCGCGCCGGCGCACGAGCGTGAAGCGCAGTGGCACGTCGAGCTCCCGGCCTCCCGCCCGCACCAGGCGCTTCGCATCGAGATCATCCCGGACCAGCGCTTGCGGCAGCCACGCCACGCCCAGGCTGGACAGCGCCATGAACCGCAGCCCGTCCGTCAGGCTGGCGCTGTGGTTCTGCTGCAGGCGCAGCGCGCCGCTGCGCTGCAGCATCGGCGCCAGCGACCAGCCCAGGTGGCACTCCTCTGCGTAGCCGAGGAAGGAAACCGGCTCGGCGCCGCGATCCCGCAGGTCGAACAACGGCCGGCCTGCCGCGTTGGGCGCGCTCACCGGCACGAGCTGCTCGCACCCCAACTCCAGCAGCATCTGGCAGTCGCCCGCATCGAAGGCCGCGCCCAAACGGGCAGCCACCGCGCCAGCCTCGTCGAACAGCGCGACCACGTAGTCCGCCGTACCGTCCGCGAGCATCTCGAAGCATTCCGGCAGGTTATCGGAGTTCACGCTGAACTTGGCGCTCCTGAAGTCGTTGTGCAGCCTCGGCACCCAGTCGGGAAAGAACACGGCCGACATGATGTGCGGCGCCGCGAAGCAGATGCGCAATTGCCTGTCCTCACCGTCGACCTTGATGGACTTGCGCAGCCCCTCAAGAGCGTAGACGACCTCCGAGGAGATGGCCTGCAGACGCTGGCCCGCCTGCGTGAGCTCCAGAGCCGCCGTGCGCCGGTCGAACACTGGCGCGCCGATCCACTGCTCCAGGCTCTGGATGCGCCGGCTCAATCCGGACACCGACACATGGCAGCGCTCGGCCGCGCGGCTGAAGCTGCGGGTCTGGCACAGGACGAGGAAGTCCTTGAGGGTGACCAGGTCGATCATTTTGCGATTTCCTCAACAAATGGCGGTCGCTGCAGTCTAGCGCGCTCCTTCCTTTTCGAAGGCATCTTCCGGGCGCCATCCATTGCGTATTCCGCAAACCGCTGCGAGCAACCGGCAACACGCGGAAGGCTCCCGCCCAACAGAATTCCTGCACGTTCAAACCACCCCTGAGTTGCAGATGTCGTCCTCTCCAGACCAGCGCCTTCGCGGCGTGCTCGCCCCGGTTCTCACACCCTTCGACGCCGGACTGAAGCCCGACGCCACGCGCTTCGTGCGCCTGTGCCAATGGCTGGTGGCGCAGGACTGCGGCCTGGCCATGTTCGGAACCAACTCCGAAGGCAACTCGCTCGCCGTGAGCGAGCGCATCGACCTGCTGGAGCAGGCCATCTCCGCCGGCGTGCCCGCCGCGCGCATGCTGCCGGGCACGGGCAGCTGCTCGCTGGTCGACGCCGTCCGCCTGACCCGGGCGGCGGTCGACCGCGGCTGCGCCGGCGTGCTCGCGCTGCCGCCGTTCTATTACAAGAGCATCACCGACGACGGTCTCTTCGCCTTCTTCAGCGAAGTGATCGAGCGGGTCGGCGACCCGCGCCTGCGCGTCTACCTGTATCACATCCCCCCGGTGGCGCAGGTCGGCTTCTCGCATGCGCTGGTCGAGCGCCTGCTGCGGCGCTACCCGGGCGTGGTGGCCGGCATGAAGGACACCGGCGGCGACTGGGCCTACACCGCGCGAACCATCGAGCTTTTCGGCAGCGAGGGCTTCGACGTCTTCGCGGGCACCGAGACCATCCTGCTCGACACCTTGCGCCGCGGCGGTGCCGGCTGCATCTCGGCGACCGCCAACGTCAACCCGAAGGCCATCGTGGCGCTGTTCTCCTCGTGGCAGGACGAAGACGCGCCCGCGCGGCAGGCGGCACTCAACGCGGTGCGCTCGAAGTTCGCCGCCTATCCGCTGATTCCCGCCATGAAGTCGGCCATCGCCATGGCCACGAACGACCCGCAATGGACGCGCGTGCGTCCGCCGCTCGAGGCGCTCGACGCCGGCCAGCAAGAGGCCCTGGGGCAAGCCCTGCGGGAACAGTCGTTCGCCATCACCGACCTCGACTGAGTCGATGGCCCCCCGCATATCCCCCCTGGCCCCCTTCACCGACGCCGAACTGGCGCGCATGCGCCGCGACACGCCGGCCTGGGGCCGCCACGCGCACTTCGCTCATGGCTCGGCCAGCCTGCCGCCGGAGCCTGTCTACGCGGAGTGGCAGGCATGGATGGAAGCCGAACGCATGCTGGGCGCGCAGCGCGCCGCCGAAAGGCATGTCGACGCCCTGCACGAGGCGCGAGACAGCGTCGCGCGTCTCGTCAACGCGCAGCCCCACCAGGTCGCCTTCCTCTGCTCCGCCAGCCAGGCGTGGGCCGCCGCAATGAGCGCGGCGCTGTCCGGTGACCGCAAGGCACATGTCGTCACGACGCACGACGAGTACGGCGCGAACGCGCTCTATCTGCTGACCGCCGCACAGCGCAGGCGGCTGCACTTCTCCGTCGTCTCCGCGAGGCCGGGGCCAGTACCGCTGTTGCAGCGGCTGGACGAAGCGCTGAGCCGCATCGACACGGGCTGCCTGCCCGTGGTGTCGCTCACGGCAGTTCCCACCGCATGGGGCGTCGTCACACCGGTGCACGACGTGGCGCGGCGCGTGCACGAGCGCGGCGGCCTCCTCTTCCTGGATGCCAGCCATGCCGTGGGCCAATTGCCGGTCGACATGCAGGCCGTCGGTTGCGACGTGCTGGTGTTTCCCGCGCGCAAATGGCTGCGCGGCCCCAAGGGCGTGGGCGTGCTGTGCCTGTCCGACCGTGCGCTCGACATGCTGGGGCAGCCCGACACCGTCGACGTGGCCGGCGCGCAATGGCTGGCTGGCGACCGCGTGCGGCCGTGGCCGGATGCCCGGCGCTTCGAGGGCCACGGCTTCCACCCCGGCCTTCGCCTGTCGCTCGGCGCGGCCTGCGAATACGCGATGGCCGTGGATCCGGCGCGCATCGCCTGCCGGAACATGCAGGTGCGCCAGCGCGTGGCCGATGCGCTCTACGAGCACTTCGGCTGGCAATCATTAGAGGCAGGGCATCCGGGCGCGACCGCCATGCTGACCTACGCCCTCCCCCGCACGGCCGGCGACGGCGATGCGTTCGTGCGCAGCCTGTGGGACACGGGCGTCAATGCGTCCTTCGTCGGCACGCAGTACGCCCGCTGGGCGCTGGATGCCGCCGGCCTGCCCGGTGTGCTGCGGCTGACACCGCACTACCTCACCGACGACGACGAGATCGCGCGCCTCGCGCACGCCATCCGGCAGTTGATCCAGACCACGGACCGCCGTCGGCCGGCCGCGCTGCCAATGACATGACCGTGCGGCGCGCGGCGCCGATTCCATTCGCGACAAATACAAAAGGAGACAACCCATGCACCAGACCCTTTCTTCCGGCCTTCGCCTCGCAGGCACGCTGCTCGCGGCCGTGTTCGCCAGCGCAAGCCCGCCGGCCTCCGCGCAGGCCTACCCATCGAAGCCGATCACCGTCGTCATCCAATACCCGGTAGGCGGCCCTTCCGACGCGCTGGCGCGCATCGTCGCGCCGCGCATGCAGGCAGCGCTCGGACAGCCTTTGGTGATCGACGCCAGGGTGGGCGCCGGCGGCAACATCGGCACCGACGCCGTGGCAAAGGCCAGGCCCGATGGCTACACACTGCTGCTGTCGTCCAGCGGGCCGCTGGCCATCAGCCCCTGGCTCTACCCGAAGCTGCCCTACAACCCGCTGAAGGACCTGGCCCCGGTCGTGCAGCTCGCGGCGGTGCCGCTGGTCCTCGAGGTCAACGAAGCGAGCCCGGCGCGCAGCGCGGCGGCCTTTCTGTCCATGCTGAAGGCGAACCCCGGCAAGTACAGCTTCGGCTCGTCGGGCAACGGCACGCCGCAGCATCTCTCGGCCGCGCTGCTCGGGTCGCTCGCGGGCGTCACCGCCACGCACGTGCCGTACAAGGGGCAGGCCCCGATGGCCAACGACCTGATGGGCGGGCAGATCGACTTCGCGATCGACAGCATGGTGTCGGCCATGCCGAACCTCGCGACGGGCCGGCTTCGCGCGCTGGCCGTCACGAGCAGGAAGCGCTCGCCCCTGCTGCCAGAGGTGCCCACGCTGGAAGAAGCCGGCGTGCCCGGCTACGAGGCGCTCGCCTGGTATGGCCTGCTGGCGCCGGCAGGCACGCCCCGCGCCATCGTCGACAAGCTCAACGAAGCGGCACGCAAGGCACTCGACACGCCCGCGGTGCGCGAGCAGATCGCGAGGCTCGGCAGCGCGCCCGTGCACGCCACGCCTGAACAGTTCGGTGCCTTCATCAAGGCCGAGCACGACAAGTGGGGGCCGATCGTGAAGAGCACCGGCGCCATCGTCGACTGAGCCCCCTTTCATACACACGCCCCATGAAAATCGTCGGCATCGCGGAACGCACCGTCCCCATCGCCTCGCCGCTGCGCAACGCGCGCGTGGACTTCAGCGAGATCACAGCCAGCGTGGTGGCCGTCGCCACCGACCAGTTCCGCGATGGTCGCCGGGTCGTCGGCTACGCCTTCAACTCCTTCGGCCGCTACGGCTGCGGCGGCCCCCTGCGCGAGCGCTTCATCCCGCGACTGCTGCGGGCATCACCGCACGAACTGAACGACCCCGCCACCGGCATCGTCGAACCCGGCCATGCCGTCGACCTGCTGCTGAAGCGCGAGAAGGCCGGCGCGCATGCCGAGCGCTCCATGGCGGTCGGCACGCTGGAACTCGCGCTCTGGGACATCGTCGGGAAAATGCGCGGACTGCCGCTGTACCGAGTGCTGGCCGAACGCTTCGCGCCGCCAGGCACGGAGGCGCCGCACGCCGTGCGCTGCTACGCGGGCGGCGGCTTCTATCGCGAACGCGACGACCTTGCCCGGCTCGGCGACGAAGTGCGCGGCCATCTCGACGCCGGCTACACCGAAGTCAAGATCAAGGCTGGCGGGCTTCCGATGACCGACGAGCTTCGCCGCATCGAGTCGGTGCTGGCGCTCGTGAAGTCGGGCTCGCGGCTCGCGCTCGATGCCAGCTGCGCCTTCGAACGCCAAGAGGCACTCGCCTTCGCCCGTGCCATCACACCCTACGGGCTGCGGTGGCTCGAGGAGCCCTGCGATCCGGGCGACTTCGAGACTTACCGCGCGGTGAGCGAGGCCTATCCGGGCATCGTGGCCGGCGGCGAGAACCTGTTCTCCCGCGAGGAGGCGGACAACTTCCTGCGCTACGGCCGCTTCGGTGGACGCATCGTGCTGCAGCCCGATCCGCCGCTAGCTTACGGCATCCGCGAGCTGCACCACATCGTGGAAGTGGCACTGGCGCATGGCGTCGCGCGAGAGAACGTCGTGCCGCATGGCGGCAACATGATGTCGCTGCATGCGACCGCGGGCCTCGGCCTCGGGAGCGCGGAGTCGTACCCAGGCCTCTTCGGCCCCTTCGGCGGCTTCAGCCGCGAGGTCCGCGTGCACGATGGGTTCGCGACCCTGCCCGAAGCGCCGGGCATCGGGTTCGAGGAGCAGCCCGCGCTGTACGGAATCTTCCGCGAACTCTCCGCCAGTCTGGGCACCTGATCGCTTCGGGTCGAGCGACGGCCCGGCCTTCTGCTCCAGAATGCGTGGATAACCCTCGGACACGCGCAAGGAGACTCCCACGATGGCACGTCATCGCCCCGCTCGCCTGACCCACATCGCCGGCATCGGCGTCGACCGCATGGGCGCCATTGCCGACGACGCAAGCGGCCCGCCCTTCCTGCGGCTCGAGAACCTCGACGTAGACATCCCGCCCGACCCCGAAGCCGTCGCGCGCACCGTGCGTGCCGCCTCGGAAGACTCCGACAACAGCTACCTGCCCTTCGTCGGCCAGTCGCGATTGCGCGACGTGGCGGCGCGCCATGTATCGGCGCTGTCGGGCGTGGAATACAGCGGCGCGCGCAACTGCGTGATCTCCGCGGGCGGGCTCTCGGGCATCCTCAACGCGCTGCTCGCCACCGTCGAAGTGGGCGACGAGGTGCTGGTGACCGACCCGACCTACGCGGGCCTGCTCAATCGCATCCGGCTCGCGGGCGGCACGCCGAAGTACGTGCCCTTCAGCTTCACGCCCGGCGGCGAATGGAAGCTCGACCGCGCCGCGCTGCGGGCCGCCGTCGGCCCGCGCGTGCGCACGATGCTGCTGATGTCGCCCTCGATGCCCACCGGCGGCTGCTTCGACGAGGAAGACTGGCGCGCCATCGCGGCGCTGTGCGTGCAGCACGACCTGACGCTGATCCTCGACAGCGCGATGGAACGGCTGCTTTTCGATGGCCGCAAGCTCATCCACCCCGCGGGCCTGCCCGGCATGGCCGAGCGCACCATCACCGTGGGCTCATCGGCCAAGGAACTGCGCATGATCGGCTGGCGCGTGGGCTGGACCGTGGCGCCCGAGAGCTACATGCCCGACCTCGTGGCCGTGTCGCTGGCCAATGTCGTGGTGCCGGTGGGCATCGCGCAGGATGCGGTGGCTACGGCGCTGGAACAATCAGCGCACACGCTCGCGCCATACGTTGGCGAACTCGAGCGTCGGCGCGACACGGTGCTCGACGAACTCAAGGGCCTGCCGGTCGGCGTGCCGGGCGGCGGCTGGTCGCTGCTGCTGCGCACGAGCGACTTCGGCATCGACGGGCAGACGTTGTCGCAGCGCCTGCTGTCCCACCGCGTCTGCGCCACCGCGATGCAGGGCTGGGGCGAGACGCATGGAGCCCAGTACCTGCGCTTCGTGTTTTCCAACGAGCCGGTGGAGCGGCTGCGTGGGCTGGGCGAGAAAGTGCGGGCAGCGCTGGGAGCCTAAGGCCATACCGGCAGGTCGCTTCCAGGCGGCATCGATGGCCGCACCCATGCAACGGGCGTGCGCTGCAACTGCGCGCTGTGGCGCAGCGCAGCCAGCCTGCCGAATCCGGAGTCCGAGACTTCGACATACGGCTTCAGCTCGGGCCTGCCAGCCGAGAGCCCGCCTTGGACACGACCTAGACTGCGCAGCCACTGCCCGGTCTGCGCCAGCGAAACCTGCACATGCCAGCTTCCGCCTTGCTGCTGCTGCCGCCAGAGCGCGGCGGCGGCACCGAAGGCGATCAGGTAGCCGGTGGCCTCGTCGAGGATCTGCATGGGCAGCGGCTTCGGCTTGCCGTCGCCAGCGGCCTCGCCTTCAGCGTGGTTGAAGCCCATCGCCGTCTGCACCAGGGAATCGAAGCCCCGGCGACCTGCCCACGGCCCCTGCGTGCCGTAGGCACTGAGCGACACGCACACGATGCCCGGCCGCATCCGCGCCAGCTCCGCCGGCCCGAAGCCTCGCGCCGCGATCCCACCCGGCCTGTAGCCCTGCACGAACACGTGCGCGTCGGCAACAAGCCACTGCAGCGCACTTCGCCCCTCCTCGGTCTGCAGGTCGGCATGCACCGACAGCTTGCCCCTGCTGGTGTCGGCGATCGCGCTGATGTTCGGCAGGTTCGGCGAATTCACTAGCATCACGTCGGCACCATAGGCTGCGAGCGCCCGCCCGCCCACCGGGCCCGCCAGCACGCGCGTGAGATCGAGCACGCGCAGGCCCGACAGGGGCCGCTGGTCGTCGCGCAACGGCGGCAGCGCGAGCGGCGGTGCGTCCTCGCCGATGCGCTCGATGGTGAAGAGAGGCTGCGCGGCGATGGCCTGGCCTTGCGGCGTGGCATCCCATTCATCGAAACGCCGCAGTGCCGTCGCGACCAGCCCCGCGGCTGCAGCGGCGTCCTCGAAGTCGTGGGCACGCCAACCGGCCATCGCAGCCTCGGCATCCGAGCGCGTGGCGGTGGCCGGGTCGAGCCTCATCAACCGCAGTGCGCCGTCCCGGTGATGCGCGAAGTTCGCGTGCACGCGAACCCATCCGTCGGCACAACGATAGAGCCCCGAGAACGCATCCCACGGATCCGGCACCTGCCCGTCGAGGCTGAACCAGCCCGTGCACTCCAGCGCCGCATGGAGCATGTCGACACCGACCTGCTGGCGCCCGGTGCCTCGCAGATGCCCCAGTTCGCAAGCAGCCAGCGCAGCCGCGGCGACGGTGCTCTGCGCCGCGGTGCCGACCGCGAAGGACGACGGCAGCACCGGTTCGGCGCCCGTGAGCCGCGCAAAGGAAAGGGCCTCTTCAGGCAGGCCCGCGTGCCGCCAGATGCCGGCCAGAACTTCGCTCGCGTTCATTTCGGTTCTCCAATGCAAAAAGGCAGGGTCCGCTTTTGCGGCCCTGCCTTCGTTGTCGTTGCGTCGAGCGCCTCGTCGGCCGGTCGTTACTGGATCAGCTTCGCGCCCGTCTTCGCCTGCAGCGTGTCGAAGCTCACGCCCGGCGCCAATTCGACCACCTTCAGGCCCTCGGGCACCACGTCCATTACGGCCAGGTCGGTGATGATGCGGTCGACCACGCCCACGCCGGTCAGTGGCAGGGTGCACTTCTCGAGGATCTTCAGATCCTCGGTGCCGTCCTTTTTCTTTGCCACGTGCTCCATCAGCACGATCACGCGCTTCACGCCGGCCACGAGGTCCATCGCGCCGCCCATGCCCTTGACCATCTTGCCGGGGATCATCCAGTTGGCGAGGTCGCCCTTGGTGCTGACTTGCATCGCGCCCAGGATCGACAGGTTGATCTTGCCGCCGCGGATCATCGCGAAGCTGTCATGGCTGCCGAAGATGGCGGAGCCGGGCAGCGTGGTCACGGTCTGCTTGCCGGCGTTGATCAGGTCGGCGTCGACCTGGTCTTCGGTCGGGAACGGGCCGATGCCGAGCATGCCGTTCTCGCTCTGCAGCCACACTTCCTTGTCGCCGGTGTGGTTGGCCACCAGCGTCGGAATGCCGATGCCGAGGTTGACGTAGAAGCCGTCTTCGAGTTCTTGGGCGGCGCGGGCCGCCATCTGGTCTTGGGTCCAGGGCATCTCAGGCTCCTTCTTTCTTGTTGACGACCTTGGCGGGCGCTTCGCTGCCGGCAGCGGCCGCGGCGATGGCGGTCTGGGCCTCGACCTTGGCGGCGACGGCATCGACCGACGCGCTCACGGTGCGCTTCTCGATGCGCTTCTCGGGGTTGGCGTTGAGCACGATGCGGTGCACGTAGATGCCCGGCAGGTGGATGTCGTCGGGGGCCAGCTCGCCCACCTCGACGATCTTCTCGACTTCGACGATGCAGATCTTGCCGGCCATGGCGGCGGCAGGATTGAAGTTGCGCGCCGTGAGGCGAAAGCGCAGGTTGCCCGACTTGTCGGCCACGTCGGCCTTCACCAGCGCCACGTCGGGCACCAGCGAACGCTCCATCACGTAGGTCTCGCCGTCGAACTCGCGCAGCTCCTTGCCCTCGGCCACCTGGGTGCCCACGCCGGTCTTGGTGAAGAAGGCCGGAATGCCCGCGCCGCCGGCGCGCAGCTTCTCGGCCAGCGTGCCCTGCGGCGTGAATTCGAGGGCCAGTTCGCCCGCGAGGTACTGGCGCTCGAACTCCTTGTTCTCGCCGACGTACGACGCGATCATCTTCTTGATCTGGCGCGTTTCCAGCAGCTTGCCGAGGCCGAAGCCGTCGACGCCCGCGTTGTTCGAGATGACGGTGAGGTTCTGCGCGCCGGAATCCTTCAGCGCGTCGATCAGCGCTTCAGGAATGCCGCAGAGGCCGAAGCCGCCGACCGCGAGCAGTTGCCCGTCGGCGACGACCCCCTTGAGTGCCGCGTCCGCGGTGGGATAAATCTTGTTCACTCGAGCTCCTTGCTGGATGGATGAATGAGAGTGGGAGGGAAAGGGGTGGGAAACCCCTGAACGATACTACCTACTCGCATACGTAGTATTTCGTAATGGAGACCCCCGATGCCCGAGATCGATTACCGGCTGGCGTTTGAACACGCGCCCGTCGGCATGGTGGTGTCGAGCAACCGCACCATCGTGGCGTGCAACGTGCGCGTTTGCGAGATCTTCGGCGCAACGCCCTCCGCGCTGGTCGGGCATTCGTTCAGCATCCTCTACCCCAGCGTGGCCGAGTTCGAGCGCATCGGCAAGCGCATGGAGCCTTTTCTGAACGCCAGCGGGCACTACGCAGACAACCGAATGATGAAGCGGCTTGGCGGGCTGCACGGCGCCATCGCCGACGAGACCTTCTGGTGCCACGTCACCGGCCACGCGCTCAACCGCGACGCCCCCCACGAAGCCGGCATCTGGACCTTCGAGGACCTGGGCTCGCGCCGCGCCGTGAAGGCCGAGCTCACGCCTCGCGAACGCGAGGTGGCGGCGCAGGTGATGCGCGGTCTGACCTCGAAGGAGATCGGCAAGGCGCTGGGCATCAGCCACCGCACGGTCGAGCTGCACCGGGCGCGGCTGATGCGCAAATACGCGGCAGCGACCACGGCGGAGCTGGTGCAGAAGCTGATCGCGGGCTAGCTTTCGAACTCGATCCGCATGCGCACCATGTCGCGCAGCACGATGCCGTTCTGCTTCTGCAGCCTGCCGCCGTTGGCGCGGCGCACGAAGAAATCGGTGTCCACGCCGACGATGCGGAAGCCGAAGCGCTGGTAGAAGGCCAATTCGCGCAGGCTGCTGTTGCCGGTGCCGACCTCAAGCCGGTTCGCTCCGCGCTCGGCCGCAAGCGCACTCGCCTTGCGCAGCAGTGCGGTGCCGACGCCACGACCGCGCAGCTCGTCGCTCACGCCGATGTTCATGATCTCCCAGGTGCCGACGCGGGTTTCGAGCAGCACCATCTGGCCTACGACCTGACCGGCGGCCTCCGCGAGCCACAGCTCACCACGCGACAGGTACTTGCGAATCTCGGCGCGCGGGCCATCGGCCGCAAGCAGCAGCGCCCAAGGCGTCGGGTCTTCGGGGGCGGCACGGCGCATCTGCGGTCGGACCACGGGTGACTTGCTCTTCATCTCTTCGTTTTTCCCAGTTGCAGGCGCCGCATTCTGGCGTGGCACGAAGGCGCCGGATCGAAAAAGCGCGCAGGAAGTTCCTGCCACTCACCGCTTGATCGTTGCGAAAACAGAAACGCCGTGTCGTCGAAACGCCCGCTCCGTTGCGCTCTCGCAGGCCTATCGTTGCAGCCATGCAGGGCACAGAGCCCGCAGTCAACAAGGAGTCTGAAATGTCCACACGCATCCATTCCGAAAAGAGCCTCCTGCTGCAAACGCAGGTTTCGGTCGCAAGGGCCCATGCACTCGCCGTGCAGAAGCTGCCTGTCGCGCTGACGCTCTCGGCGATCATCCTGTCGATCATCAACGTCAAGCTGTAGCCGCCGGTGTCGGGGCCCTTGTGGCAGGCTTGGGGCCCGCCACAAGGGCCCCGACATGACTATTCCATCGCACCTGCTCCCCTTCTGGGAGCGATTCCAGGCAGCCATAGGCGCCGACGTATCCGCCCGCTTCTGCGAGGCCTTTCACTTCGACGACAACGAGGCCGGAGCGACCGAACTGGCAAGGCTGGTTCTGGATGGACGCAAGCACGGCACCGCAAGCCTCGAATGGTCCTTCGAATCGACCGGCAGGCCGCGCCCCAAGCCCGGGGACCTCAGCGTGGTGACCGACTGGCACGGCAGGCCGCTGTGCGTGATCGAGACACGCAGCGTGATGGTCATGCCCTTCGACGAAGTCGGCGAAGACTTCGCGGCCGTCGAGGCCGAAGGCGACGGCTCGCTGCGCTACTGGCGCGAGGGCCACTGGCAATACTTCAGCGGCGAATGCGAACGCATCGGCAGGAAGCCCGACATGCGCATGCCGGTGCTGTGCGAGACCTTCGAGGTCGTCTACCAGGAAGGCTGATTGGCCGTCGTATCGATCAATCGGGCTTGATGTCCGCCGACTTGATCACCTTCGACCACGTCGCCAGCTCCTGGTCGACGAATTTCGCGAGCGTCGGCGAGTCCATGTAGGTCGCGAAGGCGCCCTGCTCATCCACCTTCTTGCGGAAAGCCTCGCTCTCCACGATCTTCTTCAGCTCCGCGCCGAGCCTGGCAACGACTTCCGGCGGCGTCTTCGCCGGCGCGAACACCGCGAACCACGACTCGACCTCGTAGCCCGGTAGCCCCGCCTCTGCCGAAGTCGGCACATCGGGCATCGACGGATGCCGCTTGCTGCCCGTGTACGCCAGCGGCTTGATGCGCCCGCCCGCAAAGTGGCCGATGACCGAGGGCGGCGTGGTGATGAACATGTCGACGTTGCCGGAGATCAGGTCGTTGATCGCCGGCCCAGAGCCCTTGTAGGGCACATGCGTCATCGCCTGCTTCGACTGCCGCGACAGCAACTCGCCCGCGATGTGCTGGATCGAGCCGTTGCCCGAAGAGGCATAGAACAGGCCGCCCTGCTTCTTCCTTCCGTATTCGATGAGCTCCTGCATCGACTTCACCGGCAGCTTGCCGCTCACCGCGACGACGTGCGGCGCACGCATCACCATCGCCACCGGCACGAAGTCCTTCGTGGGACTCCACTTGATGTTCGGGTAGAGAGAAGGATTGCCGACGTGATAGCCCGAGTACTGCATCAGCAGCGTGTAGCCGTCGGGCGCCGCGCGTGCCACGAACTCGGTGCCGATGTTGCCGCTGGCGCCGGGCTTGTTGTCGACCACGACAGGCTGGCCCAGTGCGCGCTGCAACGGATCGCCGACAAGGCGAGCCATGATGTCGGTGGAGCCGGCCGGCGCGGTGGGCACGATCATGGTGATCGGTTTCGAGGGCCAGGTATCGGCTGCAGCGGCCGAAACAGCCAGCACGAGGCCGGCCGCGAAAAGGCGGCGAATGGGTTTCATGGTTTGTCTCCGGTGGTTTTGTATTTGCTTGCAGTCTTCGGCGCCGCGCCCTCAGGGCGCGAGCTCCGATATCTCGATCAGGTTCAGGTCGGGGTCTCGCAGGTAGACCGAGCGGATGCGCGAGGTGGCGCCCGTGCGCATCACCGGCCCTTCGAGGATCGGCACGCCCTTCTCACCGAGCCGCGCGATGACCGCCTCGAGCGGCACGCTGGCGATGAAGCACAGGTCCAGCGAACCGGGCGTCGGCAACTGCGCCTTGGGCTCGAACTCGTGGCCCTTCACATGAAGGTTGATCTTCTGGTTGCCGAAGCGGAAGGCCTTGCGGCCGGCGCCGAAGCTCTCCAGCGACATGCCCATCACGTCGACGTAGAAGCGGATGCAGGCTTCCTCATGCGCGGTGGTAAGCACGAGATGGTCCAGGTGGTCGATCATGGTTGAGGCTCCTTCTGCCTGCGTTCCCGGGCACGGCTGACGATGTCGTTGAAATCCGCTGGTGGCGCATGCCGCGTCAGCCTGTGCCCCGCGCGAGAGACCTGGCCCGACAGCCCGTGCTGAACGAGCGCTTCGAGCTCCGCCGCGGCGGCGATCAGGCCGTCCAGGTCCATGCCCGTGTCGTAGCCCATGCACTGCAGCATGTGGGCCACGTCCTCGGTCGCCACGTTGCCGGTCGCGCCCGGCGCGTAGGGGCAGCCGCCGATGCCGCCGAGCGACATGTCCAGCCGGCGGATGCCGGCCTCCACGGCGGCAACGGCGTTCGCGAGACCCATGCCGCGCGTGTTGTGGAAATGCGCCGTCCAGCCCATTGCCGGATGCCTCGCGAGCACGGCCTCGCAAAGCGCCTGCACCTGCGTGGGAAAGGCCATGCCAGTCGTGTCGCACAGCGTCACGCCCTGCACTTCCAGCGCTGCGAAGCGGTCGATCCAGCCTTGTACGACTGCCGGTGGCACTTCGCCCTCCATCGGACAACCGAATACGCACGACAGCGACACGTTGATTGGCACGCCGGCCTGCTTCGCCAGCGCAATGACATCCGTAAGCTGCGCGAACGACTGCTCGCGCGTCATGCGCAGATTGGCAAGGTTGTGCGTCTCGCTCACCGACATGACGATGTTGAATTCGTCGATGCGGCTTTCCAGCGCGCGCTCTGCCCCGCGCACATTGGGAACCAGTGCGGTATAGACGACGCCGGGTCGCCGGGCGATGCGCTGCATCACCTCCTCGCCGTCGCGCAGGGCCGGGATCGCCTTCGCCGAAGTGAAGGAGGTGACTTCGATCTTCGCGTAGCCCAGCCTGCTCAGCCGGTCGATCAGCGCGATCTTGTCGTCGGTGGGAATGAAGCGGCTTTCCATCTGGAAGCCGTCGCGGGTGGCGACCTCGTTGAGAAACAGCCGCGTGCCGTTGCCCGTCTTCATGCCGGGACCTCCTCCGAGCGGCGTGCGGGCCAGCCGGCGCCGTGCAGATCGGCGTCGTGCTCGCCCAGGCGCGGCGCAGGGTGCGCAATGCGGCCCGGCGTGGCGCTGAGCTTGGGCACCACGCCCGGCACCTTGAGCGTCGAACCATCGGATGCAGTCGCCTCCACGATCATTTCGCGTGCCAGATACTGCGGGTCGCTCGCGATGTCGGCCACGGTGTAGATGCGTCCGACCGGCACGCCAGCCGCGTCGAGCGCGGCCAGCACCTCGTCGCGGCTGCGCTGCAGCGTCCATGCCTCGATGGCGGCATCGATCTCCTCGACGCGCAGCACGCGGCCGTCGTTGTGCACGAGTCCGGCGTCGTTCTCCAGGTCTCCCCTGCCGATGGTGCGCATCAGCCGGCGGAAGATGCTGTCGCCGTTGCCCGCCACCAGCACGTAGTGATCGTCCGCGCAGCGATAGGCGTTGGTCGGCGCGATGCCGGGCAGCGCGCTGCCGGCGCGCTCGCGCACCGCGCCGAAGGCGTCGTACTCGGGCAGCAGGCTTTCCATCACGTTGAACACCGACTCGTACAGCGCAACGTCGATGAACTGCCCCTCTCCGCCATGCGCCGTGCGGTGGTGCAGCGCCGTCAGCACGCCGATCACGCCATGCAGCGCCGCCAGCGTGTCGCCCAGCGATACCCCCACGCGCACCGGCACCCGGCCAGGCTCGCCGCTCAGGTAGCGCAGCCCGCCCATCGATTCGCCGAGCACGCCGAAGCCGGGCTTGTCCCGATACGGCCCGGTCTGCCCGTAACCCGAGATGCGCAGCATGATGAGCCGCGGGTTCAGCGCGTGCAGCCGCTCCCAGCCGAGGCCCCAGCCTTCCAGCGTGCCCGGCTTGAAGTTCTCGATCAGCACGTCGGCTTCGAGCGCCAGTGCCCGCACGGCCTCCTGCCCCTCGGTGCTGCGCAGATCCAGGCACACCGAGCGCTTGTTGCGCGACTGCACTTCCCACCACGCCGAGGTGCCGTTGTCGCGCAGCAGCCGCCACTTGCGCAGCGGATCGCCGACGCCGGCCGGCTCGACCTTGATGACGTCGGCGCCGAACTCCGCCAGTGTCTTGCCGGCAAAGGGGCCGGCGATGAGCTGGCCGAGCTCCAGCACCTTCAGGCCTTCGAGTGCATTCATGTCCGCGTCCGTCTCCTTCGTTGGGTTGACCCCGACTCTAGGAACGGATCGCGTTGCGCGGAATTGCCGTGATGGCAGCACCTCTTCGCAAAACGCGAAGGACCGGTATCTGCTTCTCTAGAATCCGCCGATGCCCAGCCCCATCAACCCCGCGCGCGTCGACTTCGTGACCCTGCGCCTGTTCTGCGCCGTGGCCCAGTCCGGGAGCATCACCAAGGGCGCGGAGGCGTGCCACCTCGCGTTGTCGGCCGCGAGCCGGAGGCTTTCGGACTTCGAGGCTGCAACAGGATCGAAGCTGCTCGAGCGCAGCTCACAGGGCATCGCGCTCACGCCGGCGGGCCATGTGGCGATGCAGCATGCGATGCGGCTCTTCCAGGGCTTCGAGCAGTTCAGCAACGAGCTCAACGACTATTCGAGCGGCGTGCGCGGCCATGTGCGCCTGTGGGCCAACATGTCGGCGCTCACGGAGTTTCTGCCCAACACGCTCGCCACCTTTCTCTCGCAGCATCCCGACATCCGCGTCGAAGTCGAGGAACAACTGAGCGGCGACATCGTGCGCGCGCTCGTCGACGGGCTCGCCGATGTCGGCGTGTTCGCGGAGAACACGCCCGCCTATGGCCTCGACGTCGCGCCGTTCCAGACGGACGAGCTCGTCGTGCTGTGCGCGAAGCAACATCCGCTGGCACGCAGCCGCGTGAAGCAGACCGACTTCAAGGCCTGCCTCGCGCACGAATTCGTCGGCCTGAACCGCAGCAGCTCGCTGCTGGAGTTGACTTCGCGCGCGGCCGAGCAGGCCGGCGTTCCGATGCGGCTGCGCGTGCAGGTGCGCAGCTTCGACGCGATGTGCCACATGATCGCGGCCAACCTCGGCATCGGGGTGGTGCCGCTGGCGGCGTGCAAGGCGCAGGTGGCGGCACTCGACCTGAAGGTCGTGCGGCTCAAGGATGCGTGGGCCACGCGGCGGTTGCTGATGGCGACAAAGACGGGGGCCGATCTCTCTCCCGCAGCGCAGCTGCTGGTTCGGCAGCTTCTGCACCCGGTCGTGCCATGAAGTCGCGATCCGGCCCGAGGCTCAATCGGTGCCGACCATCACGCTCGAAGCCTTGATCACCGCATACGCATTCGCGCCTTCGGCCAGCTTCAGCGAATCGGCCGAGTTGCTGGTGATGGTCGAGACGATCTGCACGCCGGGAGCGATCTCCAGCGTGACTTCGGTGGTGACGGGGCCGCGGACGATGGAGATGACCTTGCCGGAAAGGACGTTGCGTGCGCTGATCTTCATGGGATGCTCCTTGGAGTCTGAATAAAAAGCACCCCAGTCTATCGGCCCACCGCCCTTCCGCCCTTCCGCTCTACTTCGCCTCCTCCGCCTCCAGCACCGCCCACTCCTCGTCGGTGAAGAGCCGCGAGCGCGTCAGGAAGCGCAAGCCTTCCGGCCCCTCCAGCGAAAACATGCCGCCGCGCCCCGGCACCACGTCGATGATCAGCTGCGTGTGCTGCCAGTACTCGAACTGCGGCCCGCTGATATAGAACGGCATGCCGCCGATGTGCCCCAGCAGCCGGTCGTAGTCGCCCACGATGAACTCGCCCAGGGCGTAGCACATGGGCGCGCTGCCGTCGCAGCAGCCGCCCGACTGATGGAACGTCAGCGGGCCGTGCTTTGCGGCGAGCCTGTCGATCAACGCGAGCGCGGCATCGGTCGCGGTGACGCGCAGGACATCGCCCGTCATCAGAAAAAGCCCAGCTTGTTCTCGCTGTAGCTCACCAGCAGGTTCTTGGTCTGCTGGTAGTGGTCGAGCATCATCTTGTGGTTCTCGCGCCCGATGCCCGACTGCTTGTAGCCGCCGAAGGCCGCATGCGCCGGGTAGTGGTGGTAGCAGTTGGTCCACACGCGACCGGCCTGGATGCCGCGGCCCATGCGGAAGGCGCGGTTCATGTCGCGGCTCCACACGCCGGCGCCCAGGCCGTAGAGGGTGTCGTTGGCGATGGCCAGCGCTTCTTCCTCGTCCTTGAAGGTGGTGACCGACACCACGGGGCCGAAGATCTCCTCCTGGAAGATGCGCATTTTGTTGTTGCCCCTGAACACGGTCGGCTTCACGTAGTAGCCGCCGGCAAGATCGCCTTCGAGTTGGTGGCGCTCGCCGCCGATCAGCACCTTGGCGCCCTCCTGCTTGCCGATGTCGAGGTACGACAGGATCTTTTCCAGCTGCTCGCTGGAGGCCTGTGCGCCGATCATCGTCTCCACGTCGAGCGGGCTGCCCTGCTTGATGGCGGCCACGCGCTTCAGCGCGCGCTCCATGAAGCGGTCGTAGATCGACTCCTGGATCAGCGCGCGCGACGGGCAGGTGCACACCTCGCCCTGGTTCAGCGCGAACATGGCGAAGCCCTCCAGCGCCTTGTCGAAGAAGGCGTCGTCCTTGTCCATCACGTCGGCGAAGAAGATGTTGGGCGACTTGCCGCCCAGCTCCAGAGTGACCGGAATCAGGTTCTGGCTCGCGTACTGCGAGATCAGCCGGCCGGTGGTGGTTTCGCCGGTGAAGGCGATCTTGCCGATGCGGTTGCTCGACGCCAGCGGCTTGCCCGCCTCCACGCCGAAGCCGTTGACCACGTTCACCACGCCCGGAGGCAGCAGGTCGCCGATCAGCTCCATCAGCACAAGAATCGACACCGGCGTCTGCTCGGCCGGCTTGATCACCACGCAGTTGCCGGCCGCCAGCGCGGGCGCCAGCTTCCAGACCGCCATCAGGATCGGGAAGTTCCACGGAATGATCTGCCCAACCACGCCGATGGGCTCGTGGAAGTGGTACGCGAAGGTTTCGTGGTCGATCTCGCTGATGCCGCCCTCCTGCGCGCGGATGCACGAGGCGAAATAGCGGAAATGGTCGGCGGCCAGCGGCAGGTCGGCCGCCATGGTCTCGCGGATCGGCTTGCCGTTGTCCCAGGTCTCGGCGGCGGCCAGCATGGGCAGGTTCTCCTGGATGCGGTCGGCGATCCTGTTCAGGATGTTGGCTCGCTCGGTGGCCGAGGTGCGGCCCCAGGCCGCCTTGGCCTTGTGGGCGGCGTCCAGCGCGCGGTCGATGTCGGCCGCCGTGGAGCGCGGCACCTCGCAGAAGACCTTGCCGGTGACGGGCGTGATGTTCTCGAAATACTGGTTGTCCACCGGCGCGACCCATTCGCCGCCGATGTAGTTGCCGTAGCGCTTCTTGAACGGCACCGCGGTACCGAATTTGCCCGGTTCGAGCATGTCCATGACTTTGTCTCCATGTGCAGGGTGGTGGCGCCGCGACATGCGGCGGCCCGCACGGACAACCGCAAGCCACGTACCCGGCCGGATCGGGACATTCCCTGAGAACTTCCGCCCGGCAATCGCGCGCAACCGCGTGGGGCAGCGGGTTTTCATTCGCAATCTGCGACATGTCCGCGCGAACATAGCGACTAGGATGTCGCACAAGGCGAAAACCCATCGGAGACACGCATGAGTGCTGAAGCGCAGTTGCCGTCGATCGCAGTGGCTCAGGCCCGGGAGCTGTTCTTCGGGCAGGGCCGCGACCCTACGCCGTGGATCGCGCCGCACATCTCGCGCTCGTGGCAGCGCAGCAGGCCGGTCGACCATCACGCCATCGACCCCGAGCCGATGGCACTGGCCCTGCTCAGCGAACGGCGCGAGCAGGCCATGCGCCTGCTGAACTGCGCGCAACCCGAACTCGACGGCCTGGCCGAACATGCGATCGGCAACGGCTGCGTGGTGATTCTTTCGGACGCCAGCGGACTGATCCTCGAGGAAATCGGCAGCGCCGACTTCCTGCCCAAGGCCCAGCGCATCGCGCTGCAGCCGGGTGTGGAATGGTCGGAGCACAACCGGGGCACCAATGCGATCGGCACGGCACTGGCGGAACGCGAAGCGCTGATGGTGCTCGGCGGCGAGCACTACCTGGCCCAGAACGGCGCGCTCGGCTGCGCGGCGGCGCCCATCTTCACCGGTCGCGGCGAACTGGCCGGCGCGCTCGACATCTCGGGCGAGACGGTGCGCGTGAACACGCATGCGCTGGGGCTGGTGCGCATGGCGGCCCAGCAGGTCGAGCACCGCATGCTGCTGGCCGAGGCCGGCGGCCACGTGCTTCGCTTCCATTCGCGGCCGGCACTCATCGGCACCGCGCGCGAGGGGCTGATGGTGATCGAGGGCGGGCGCATCGTCGCCGCCAACCGCGTTGCGCTCGAACTCTTCGGCCACTCCTGGGAGAGCCTGCTCGACCTGGACGCCGAGGCCTTCCTGGGCGCGAACTGGCCGCGCATGGAACACCGGCGCGGCCTGCTGACGCTGCCGGGCGGACGGCAGATCGCGACGGTGATGGAGCGTTCGAACACGCCGGGCACCACTCGCCCGGCCCAGAGGCGCAGCGTGCCGACCCAGGGCGCTGCCGAGACCGACGACATACAACCGCTGCTGCACAAGGCGGTGCGCGTGCTGAACGAAGGCGTGCCCGTGCTGGTCAACGGTGAAACCGGCAGCGGCAAGGAGGTGTTCTCGCGCCGGCTGCATGCCGCGAGCCGACGCAGCGCAGGCCCCTTCGTCGCGGTGGATTGCGCTTCGCTGCCCGAGACGCTGATCGAATCGGAGCTGTTCGGCTACGAGCAGGGAGCCTTCACCGGCGCGAAGCGCAAGGGCATGGCCGGCCGCATCCGCGAGGCTCACGGCGGCGTGCTGTTCCTCGACGAGATCGCGGAGATACCGCTGGCCCTGCAGACGCGCCTGCTGCGCGTGCTCGAGGAACGCGTGGTCACGCCGCTGGGTGGTGGCCAGGGCGTGGCCGTCGACTTCGACCTGGTCTGCGCCACGCACGGCCACCTGCCATCGCTGGTGGAGGCCGGACGTTTTCGCGCCGACCTGATGTACCGGGTGGCCGGTTTCACCGTCGCGCTGCCGCCGTTGAGGCTGCGCGACGATCGGCGTGCGCTGATCTCGCGGCTGTTCCTGGAGGCAGGCGGCGCGGCAAAACACCTGCGGCTGGAGAGCGATGCGCTCGAGGCACTGGCGGCCTGGCGCTGGCCGGGCAATGTACGAGAGTTGCGCAGCACGCTGCGCTCAGTCGTGGCCCTGGCCGATGCGGGCGACTCCGTGACGGCTGCCGGGTTGCCTGCGCACCTGCTGGGCAGCCAGCCCCCGCAGCCCGAACAGGCTCCTCCGTACGCCACACCGCAAGCCGAGCCCTTGGTCGCCATCACGCGCCACGCAATCGACGAGGCACTGAAGGCCAGCGACCACGACGTGGCGAAGGCCGCACGCAGGCTGGGCGTCCATCGCAGCACCATCTACCGCCATCTCGCACGCCAGCGCGACAAGCCTGCCGGGCACTGAACAAGGGGCAACAGGCCGGCCCGGGCGGCATTTCATTATGTTTTCTAAAATACAGCGAAGCACCATCCGAACACCCGCCCGAAAACCCACTTCATGGTCATTCCGCAACTCCGCTGCCTCGTCGCATTGGGCGAGGCACAGCATTTCGGCCGCGCCGCCCAGGCCAGCCGGGTATCGCAACCCGAACTGCTCGACGCGATCCGCGCGCTGGAGCAGGAGTACGGACACCCGCTGGTCAAACCCGGCGCCGTTTTCGAGGGCTTCACGCCGCAGGGCGAACTGGTACTGGAGTGGGCGCGCAGCTTCCTGCAACACAGCGAGGCCCTGCACCATGACCTCCAGACTTCCCGCGAGGAAAGCGCCCTCGCCCCGCTGCTTGAGCGCCGCTCCGTCTCCCCCAAGCGCCTGCGCGCCCCGGGGCCAAGACCCGAGCACATCGACCTGATCCTGCAGGCCGCGCTGCGTGCACCCGACCATGGCGGGCTGCATCCCTGGCGCGTGGTGGAGTTCCGCGAGGCGCAGCGCGCAGCGCTGGCCGACCGCTTCGAGGCGGAAAAGCGCCGGCGCGATCCGCTGGCTTCGCCCGCCGACCTGCGCAAGGCGCGCGAGCACGCGACGCGGCCGCCGGTGCTGCTGGCCTTCGTCGTGGTTCCGCGTCCCCGCAGCAAGGTGCCGGCTCGCGAGCAATGGCTGTCGGCGGGCGCGGCCCTGGGCAACCTGCTCAACGCCGCGCACCAGCTCGGCTTCGGCGCCATCGTGCTCAGCGGCGAACGCTGCTTCGACCCGGTGCTGGGCGCCGAGCTGGGCATCGGCCCCGACGAATTCCTCGCCGGCTTCGTGAGCCTGGGCAGCGTGGTCGAGGCCCCGCCGCCGCGCAGCCATGTGCTGCCGGGCCAGGTGTGGTCCGCCTGGATACCGCCGCCCGCATCCCTGGACCAGCCCACGCGGCAGCCTTCCGAATCCTTGAACCTCAACCTGGACATTGCCAATGACAAGACCTGAAGCCGGACGCACCGAGGCCACCGGAGCCAAGTTCTCCCTGAAATCGATGCAGACCGCGCGGGCGCTCTCGCAGCTCGCGGTGCGCCGCATCGCCTCGGGCATGCGCCCCGGCATGACGCACTCGCAGGCACACGACCTGGCGATGGCCACGCTGCAGAAGCTGGAGATGGAGCGCAACTGGCACCCCATCGTCATCCGCTTCGGCGAGGACACGCTCAAGACCTTCAGGGAACAGTCCGACCCCGCGCGCGTGCTCGGCGAACAGGACATCTTCTTCGTCGACATCGGCCCCGTCTGGGAAGGCCACGAGGGCGATGCCGGCGACACCTTCGTGACCGGCGACGATCCGCAGATGCAAGCCTGCGCCGAGGCCGCGCGCACGCTGTGGCACGAGGTGGCCGACCGCTGGCGCGCCGACCGGCTCAGCGGCCAGGCGCTCTACGCCTGGGCGGCCCAGCGCGCCGAAGCCATCGGCTGGCGCCTCAACCTCGACATCAAAGGCCACCGCGTCTGCGACTTTCCGCATGCGATCTACCAGGCCGGCAGGCTGGGCGACTTCGGCCTCTGCCCGACGACCGGCATCTGGATCCTGGAGATCCAGATCGCGCATCCCACCCGCCCCTTCGGCGCCTTCTACGAAGACCTGCTGATGGAGGACGACGCCCAGCCCGACAATGGCGCGGCCGCTGCCGCCGAACTCGTAGCGGGCTGAACAGGGAACCCATGAAAGACGAAGCCACCGAGCAACTTTTCTCTTATGGCACGCTGCAGTTGCCCGCCGTGCAGATCGCCACCTTCGGTCGCCTGCTCGACGGCCACGCCGATCGCCTGCCGGGCTACCGGCTCGAACAGCTCGCCATCCGGGACGCAGCCGTGGTCGCGACCAGCGGCAAGACCCACCACCCCATCGTCTCGCCCAGTGCCACGCCAGGCGACGGCGTCGACGGCGCGGTCTTCGCCATCACGCCCGCCGAGCTGGTGCATGCCGACGGCTACGAAGTCGACGACTACCGCCGCGACCGGGTCGTGCTGGCGTCGGGCGTGCGAGCCTGGGCCTATGTCGATGCGCGCCATCCACCGCGCGACGTAACCAAAGACTGACTTGCCCCGGGGTGCCGGAGCGGCCAGACTTTGTGCTGGCGCAGCTCCAGCATTCATGACCACCAGCAAATCCGTACGCCGGCTGTCGGCAGTCCCGTCCACCTTGCGGATTCCCCTGGCCGCGCGGGCCTCGGGCGACGCGATGTTCCCGCAGATGGCCGTGCGCGACGCGTACGCGGCGAGCATCCTCGAGCAGATCCGCGACGACGGCCATGCGCTGCCGGAAGACCGGGCCACCATCTACAGCATCCTCTCGCGCACGCGGCGCTTCCGCAGCCTGGCACAGGACTTCCTCAAGCTGTACCCCGGGGCGCGCGTGGTGAACATGGGCTGCGGCCTGAGCCACTACTTCCAGTGGCTGGACGACGACAAGTCGCGCATGACCGATGCCGACCTGCCCGAGGTGCTCGAACTGCGCCGCCAGCTGATCCCCGAGACCAACGAGCGCCACGACGTGCGCGAACTCGACCTCACGTCTCCCAACTGGTGGGAGCAGCTGGGCCTGCCGCGCAAGCGCAATGCCCAGCCGGTGTTCCTGTTCACGGAGGGCGTGCTGATGTACCTCGAGCCCGCGCAGGTGCAGGCGGTGCTCGCCACCTTCGGCGAGCGAGCGCCCGCCGGCTCCGTGCTGGCCTTCGACGCCATGTGCTGGCTCGCGGTGGGACGCGGCAAGCAGCACCCTTCCGTGCGAGTGACCGGCGCCGAGTTCAAGTGGGGCATCCGCCGCGCGGCCGAACTGACGCAGCCCCATCCGCGCCTGCAGTTGAGCGGCACCTACCGCGTGCTGGAGGGCATCGGCCTGCCCTACACGCTGTTCGCGCCGATGGTCATGCTGTTTCTCGGCGTGCCGCTGTATGCGCTCTACGCGCTGAAGGCGACGGACGGGGCCGCCGATACATAAACGCACAATTTTCCGGCGATCGTGTGGATTGACGGCTTTGTCCGGCGTGCGCCGCGCGGATTGGCTGACGCCGCGCCGAACCGGGCCGGGTCAAGCTCGGGGATGTTCCCGGTCGCGGAGCGGAGAATGCTCTATCGTTTCCGCTTCCCCCTTCTTCCCTTTCTCTCTTCTCCCGAAGATTCGCAACCCTCAAGAACCACATGCTTGATCGCCGATCCTTCCTTGCCGCCGGTGGTGCCGCCGCCGCACTCGCCGCTCTCGGACTGCCCGAAGAGGCGCTTGCCGCCAACGGCCTGCAACTGAGCCAGCCCACTCCCTTCTCCTTCGACGCGCTGGTCGCGGAAGCGAAGTCTCTCGCCGCAAAGCCGTACGCCGCTGCCGCGCCGCTGGCGCCCGAAGTACTCGACCGCATCGACTACGACGCGCACGGCAAGATCAGATTCGACCCCGCCAACGCCCTCTTCCGCGACGGCCCCGGCGCGTTCCCCGTCACCTTCTTCCACCTCGGCCGCTTCTTCCAGACGCCGGTGCGCATGAACGTGCTCGAGAACTCCGACGGCGACGCGTTCTCGCGCGAGGTGCTCTACAACCCCTCCTACTTCTCGATGCCGCCCGACAGCCCCGCGCGCTCGCTGCCGCCGGGCGCGGGCTTCGCGGGTTTCCGCCTTCAGGAAAGCCGCCTGGGCGACCAGGGCAAGCTCGACTGGCAGAAGAACGACTGGGTCGCCTTCCTCGGCGCCTCGTACTTCCGCGCCATCGGCGAGCTCTACCAGTACGGCCTGTCGGCGCGCGGCATCGCGCTCGACGTGGCGGTGCCCGACAAGCCCGAGGAGTTCCCCAGTTTCACGCGCTTCTACTTCGAGACGCCGGCGGCAGGCAACACTACCTCGATGACGGTCTACGCGCTGCTCGAAGGGCCGAGCGTGACAGGCGTGTTCAAGTTCGTCATGCAGCGCACCAAGGCCGTCATCATGGACATCGACGCGCGCATGTTCCTGCGCCGCGACGTGGCGCGCCTGGGGCTGGTGCCGCTCACGTCGATGTACTGGTATTCGGAAACCATCAAGCCCACAGCCATCGACTGGCGCCCCGAAGTGCACGACTCCGACGGGCTTGCCATCTGGAACGGCGCGGGCGAGCGCATCTGGCGCCCGCTCAACAACCCGACGCAGACGCGCGCCTCTGCCTTCGCCGACACGAAGCCGCGCGGCTTCGGCCTGCTGCAGCGCGACCGCGCCTTCGACCATTACCAGGACGGCGTGAACTACGAGAAGCGCCCGAGCCTGTGGATCGAGCCGCTGGGCGACTGGGGCGAGGGCTCGGTGCAGCTCATCGAGATTCCGACCGACGACGAGATCCACGACAACATCGTCGCCTTCTGGGTGCCCAAGGCCGATGCGAAGGCCGGGGCCAGCTACAGCCTGCAATACCGGCTGCACTGGACCGACCAGGAACCCTTTCCCTCACCGCTCGCGCAGTGCATCGCCACGCGCATCGGGCGCGGCGGCCAGCCGGGCCAGCCGCGTCCGCAGGGCGTACGCAAGTTCATGGTGGAGTTCATCGGCCAGCCGCTGACGACCGTGCCCTTCGGCGTGAAGCCCGAGGTGGTGCTGACGGCGGCACGGGGCAAGTTCTCGTACGTCTTCGCCGAGGCCGTGCCCAACGGCGTGCCTGGCCACTGGCGTGCGCAGTTCGACTTCACGCCCGAAGGCAACGAGCCGATCGACATGCGGCTCTACCTGAAGAACGGCGACCGGACGCTCACCGAGACCTGGCTGTACCAGTACCAGCCAGGGTGAGCTTGTCGAATCGAAGCCTCAGCGCTTCGTGACGGAGACCAGCTCGACTTCGAAGTTGAGCGTGGCGTTCGGCGGAATCACGCCGCCCGCGCCACGCGAACCGTAGGCGATCGAGGGCGGGCAGGTCAGCTTGGCCTTGCCGCCCGGCTTCATCTTCTGCACGCCTTCGGTCCAGCACGGGATCACGCCATTGAGCGGGAACTCGGTGGGTTCGCCGCGCTTGTAGGAGCTGTCGAATTCCTTGCCGCTGTCGGGGAAGGTGCCGCGGTAGTGCACCTTGACCACGTCGGTGGCCGCGGGCGAAGCGCCGGTGCCTTCCTTGATCGACTGGTAGATCAGGCCGCTGGGCGTGGTCACGGGCGCGGACTGCGCGAACGCGGCGGGTACTGCAAGGACGGACACGAGAGCGGCACAGAAAAGAGACTTCACAGAACACCTCGAAGGTTGAGAGACCCCGATTATGGCCAGCAGCCCATGTCGGCCCGGTCGTACCTTGCCAGCGCTGTTGGAACGGCCCTTGCTTTGGCGAATGTGCACTGTCAACATTCACGAAGAGAGGAAGTCGCATGAACTCCACCACCGCAGCCAGCACGAGCGCATCGCCGGCCCACACGGGCACAGGCCACCTCAAGAAAGTGCTCGGTCCCGTCCAGCTCTGGGGCATCGCGGTGGGCCTCGTCATCTCGGGTGAATACTTTGGTTGGAGCTACGGCTGGAACACGGCCGGCACGCTCGGCTTCCTGGTTGCCACTGTGCTGGTGGCCACGATGTACACGACCTTCATCTTCAGCTTCACCGAACTCTCGACCGCCATACCGCACGCGGGAGGTCCTTTTGCCTACGCGCGACGCGCCTTCGGGCCCACCGGCGGTTTCGTCGCGGGCTTTGCGACGCTGATCGAATTCGTGTTCGCGCCGCCGGCCATCGCATTGGCCATCGGCGCGTATCTCAACGTGCAGTTTCCCGGCATCAACCCGAAGTGGTTCGCGCTTGGCGCGTACGTGATCTTCATCGGGCTCAACTGGATCGGCGTGGGCATCGCCGCGGCCTTCGAGCTCTTCGTGACGGTGCTGGCCATCGTCGAGTTGCTGGTGTTCATGGGCGTGGTCACGCCGGGCTGGACCATGGCCAACTTCGTGGCCAACGGCTGGGCCGGAGGCAGCGTGCTGAACGGCGCGGCCGTCGCGGGCATCTTCGCCTCCATTCCCTTCGCCATCTGGTTCTTCCTCGCGATCGAGGGCGCGGCCATGGCTGCCGAGGAAGCGCGCGATCCGCACCGCACCATTCCCATCGCCTACACCACGGGCATCGTCACGCTGGTGGTGCTGGCCTTCGGCGTGATGATCTTCGCGGGCGGCGTGGGCGACTGGCGCAAGCTCGCCAACATCAACGACCCGCTGCCGCAGGCCATGAAGGCGGTGGTGGGCGACAACAGCGGCTGGCTGCACATGCTGGTGTGGATCGGCCTCTTCGGGCTGATCGCCTCGTTCCACGGGATCATCATGGGCTACTCGCGACAGATCTTCGCGCTGGCGCGCGCGGGCTACCTGCCGCGCTACTTCGCCGGGCTGAGCCCGCGCTTCGACACGCCGCACCGCGCGCTGCTGGCCGGCGGCGTGATCGGCGTCATCGCCATCTTCAGCGACGAGTGGGTGCAGTTCGGCGGCCAGACGCTCACCGCCAACATCGTGACCATGGCGGTGCTCGGCGCCATCGTGATGTATCTGATCTCGATGGCGGCGCTCTTCAAGCTGCGCCGCAGCGAGCCCGACCTTCTGCGCACCTATCGCGCGCCCTTCTACCCGGTGTTCCCGGCCATCGCGCTCGGCCTCGGCGTGGTGTGCCTGGGCGCGATGGTTTGGTTCAACGGCATGCTCACGCTGCTGTTCATCGTGCTGATGGCGGCGGCGTACGGCTACTTCCTGCTGACATCGGGACAGCGCAAGGCGGCCGCGCCCGACGAAATGCTGTCTTCCCCGACGACCTCCGCCTGACACCGGCATACAGAGAAAGATGCTCTATCGCACCACCATCGCCGGCCAGGTCTTCGCCTTCGAAGACCTGCGGCAGGTCATGGCCTTCGCCAGCCCCGCGCGTTCGGGCGACTACCTCGCGGGCATCGGCGCGGCCACCGCCCAGCAGCGCATGGCCGCGCGGCATGTGCTGGCCGAAACACCGCTCAAGCAGTTCCTCGCCGAAGCGCTGATTCCGTACGAGAGCGACAACATCACGCGCCTCATCATCGACAGCCACGACGCGCAGGCCTTCGCACCGGTGTCGCATCTCACGGTCGGCGACTTCCGCAACTGGCTGCTGTCCGATGCGGCCACTACCGCGACGCTCACCGCGCTGGCGCCGGGCCTCACGCCCGAGATGGTCGCGGCCGTGTCCAAGCTCATGCGCAACCAGGACCTGGTGTCGGTCGCCAAGAAATGCAGCGTGGTCACGCGCTTTCGCGACACCATCGGCCTGCCCGGCCATCTTGCCGTGCGCCTGCAGCCCAACCACCCGACCGACGACCTGCGCGGCGTGGCGGCGTCCACGCTCGACGGGCTGCTCTACGGCGCGGGCGACGCGGTGATCGGCCTCAACCCGGCATCGGACAGCATGCCCGTGCTCGGCCGGCTGCTGCACATGCTCGACGAGGTGATCCAGCGCTTCGAGATTCCCACGCAGAGCTGCGTGCTCACGCACGTGACCAACACGCTCAAGCTCGCCGAGGCCGGTGCGCCGGTGGACCTGGTGTTCCAGTCGATCGCGGGCACGGAGAAGGCGAATCTCTCCTTCGGCGTGACGCCCGAACTGCTCGACGAGGCCTACGCGGCCGCGCTGTCGCTCAAGCGCGGCACCATCGGCAACAACGTCATGTACTTCGAGACCGGCCAGGGCAGCGCGCTCTCCGCCAACGCCAACTTCGGCGTCGACCAGCAGACATGCGAGGCACGCGCCTATGCGCTGGCGCGGCGCTACAAGCCCTTCCTCATCAACACTGTCGTCGGCTTCATCGGGCCGGAGTACCTGTACGACGGCAAGCAGATCATCCGCGCCGGGCTCGAAGATCACTTCTGCGGCAAGCTGCTGGGCCTGCCCATCGGCTGCGACGTCTGCTACACCAACCACGCCGAGGCCGACCAGGACGACATGGACACGCTGCTCGTGCTGCTGGGCACGGCGGGCATCAACTTCATCATGGGCATCCCGGGCGCGGACGACGTGATGCTCAACTACCAGAGCACCTCCTTCCACGACGCCCTCTTCCTGCGCCAGACGCTGGGCCTGAAGCGCGCGCCGGAATTCGAGGCGTGGCTGCAGCGCATGCAGATCACCGACACGGCCGGCCGGATTGCGCCGCCTTCGTCGAACCGGCTGCTGGCCGACATGAGCGGGCTTTCCGCACTCGCGCCATGAGCGACCACGAATCGCCCGTCACCCCGAATCCGTGGGCGCAGTGGCGCTCGGCCACCCCGGCCCGGCTGGCGCTGGGCCGTGCCGGCGCGGGCATGCCCACCGACGAAACGCTGCGCTTCGGCTGGGCGCACGCGATGGCACGCGACGCGATCCATGCCGCGCTCGACGTGAATGCACTCGAAACCGCGCTCATCGCGCAGCGCTGGGAGGTTGCACGCGTACGCAGCCGGGCCGCGGACCGCACCGAATACCTGCGCCGGCCCGACCTGGGCCGCCAGCTCGATGAGGACGACGCCACGCGCCTGCTCGGCGAGCACCGCTACGGCTGCGACGTCTGCGTGGTGATCGGCGACGGACTCTCCTCCCTCGCCGTCGCCCGCCATGCAGTGCCGCTGCTGGCCGCGCTGCGCTCGCACCTGCCGCCCGACACCCGCTTCGCACCCGTGGTGACCGCCACGCAGGCACGCGTGGCACTGGCCGACGAGGTGGGAGAGCTGTTCGGCGCCGTGCTGTCGGTCATGCTGATCGGCGAGCGCCCCGGCCTCAGCTCGCCCGACAGCCTCGGCATCTACCTGACCCACACGCCCAAGCGCGGCCGGCACGACGCCGAGCGCAACTGCATCTCGAACGTGCGTCCCGAGGGCCTGGCCTGCGAGGTGGCCGCGTTCAAGCTGGCATGGCTGATGCGAGAGTCGCTGCGCAGGGGGCTGACGGGCATCGGGCTCAAGGACGAGAGCGATCTCGCTGTGCTCGACGAGCAGCGCCAGGCGCCTTCGCTCGGGCGCTGACGGACAGCCGGCACAGCCGGAACTGTCACGAGCGTTTCGTACGCTCGTCATCTTGTCTTTCGTCTTCTTTTCGTCCACTGCATTCACTCAAAAAGGAAAAAAGCAATGCAACGTCGCCTCGTCCTTCTCACGCCGTTGGCCGCGGCACTCGCCGCAACCGGTTGCGCCAGCCTCTCGGCCGCCAAGGGCCCAGCCGTGGCGCCCGGCAACTGGGACGCCTTCAACCGCGCACAGGTCGAGGAACTGATCGCCAGCCAGGGCAAGAGCAGCCCGGGCTACAACGCCGCGAAGCCGCCTTACGTGGTGTTCGACTGGGACAACACCAGCGTCTTCCTCGACATCGAAGAGGCCGCGCTCATCTACCAGCTGGAGAACCTGGTCTTCGGCGCCACGCCCGCGCAGCTCGAAGTGGCGCTGCGCAGGAACATCCCGAAGAAGGACTTCCTGCCCGCGTACAACAACGCCGCCGGCCAGCCGGTGAACATCGACAGCGTGGTGCCCGACATCGTCGCGAGCTACACGTGGCTCTACCAGAACTACAAGGGCCTGAAGGGTGACCAGTCGCTGGCCGTGGTGGCGCTGAGTCCGCACTACGGCGCCTTCACCACCAAGGTGCGCTACCTCTACGAGGCCATCGGCGACACCTTCGATCACGACACGGCCTACCCGTGGGTCACCTACCTCTTCGCCGGCATGACCGAGGCACAGGTGCGCAAGCTCACGGCCGACACGGTGGCATGGCAGCTGAAGGAACCCGTGACCAAGGTCAAGTGGACTTCGCCCGCCGCACTGCCGGGCCGCGCGGGCGTGGTCTCGGTGAGCTGGAAGAACGGCCTGCGCCTGCAGCCCGAGATGCAGCAGCTGTATGCCGCCTTCCGCAACGCGGGCTTCGACGTGTGGGTGTGCTCGGCGTCGTTCGTCGACGTCATCAAGGAAATCTCGTCGAACCCCGCCTTCGGCTACAACAACCCGCCCGAGCGCGTGCTCGCGATGGAGCTGGAGCGTGACGCCAACGGTGTGATCCAGCCCGAGTTCCGCCGCGGCTACGACCAGACGCAGGGGCCGGGCAAGACGAAGAACATCCGGCGCTTCCTGGTCAGCAAGTACGGCTACGGCCCGAGCTTCGTGGCTGGCGACAGCGAGGGCGACCAGAACATGATGGCCGACTTCGCCGACACGAAGAAGGTGCTGATCGTCAACCGCCTGCGCGATCCGAAGACCGACATCGGCAAGTTCTCTGCCATGGCGGTGCAGAACTACGGCAAAGCCGACACGCGCTACCTGCTGCAGGGGCGCGACGACAACACCGGCTCGTGGGTGAGCTCGCAGCTGCACACGCCACTGGGCGCAACGCAGGGTAAAGCGCTCAAGTAAGAGAAAGAGAGCGGTTGCGCGGCCTCCCGCCCGGCTTGCCTATGATGGCCCCATCAAGGCAAACCACAACGGAGACAGACATGGCCACAGACCGCTATCCCCTCGCCGAACTGAAAGACCTGCCCGAGGACATCCGCACCGCGATCCTCGCCGTGCAGGAAAAGGCCGGCTTCGTGCCGAACGTGTTCCTCGGCCTCGCGCGCCGCCCCACCGAGTGGCGCGCCTTCTTCGCGTACCACGATGCGCTCATGCTCAAGGAGGAAGGCTCGCTCACCAAGGGCGACCGCGAGATGATCGTGACCACCACCAGCGCGGCCAACAAGTGCCTGTACTGCGTGGTGGCGCACGGTGCGCTGCTGCGCATCTACGAGAAGAAGCCACTGGTGGCCGACCAGGTGGCGGTGAACTACCTCAAGGCCGACATCACGCCGCGCCAGCGCGCGATGCTCGACTTTGCGATGAAGGTCTGCGAGCGTTCGCACGAGATCGACGACAGCGACTTCCCGCCGCTGCACGCCCACGGCTTCGACGACGAGGACATCTGGGACATCGCGGCCATCACCGCCTTTTTCGGCCTGAGCAACCGGCTGGCCAGTTTCAGCGGCATGCAGCCGAACAACGAATTCTTCCTCATGGGGCGGTTGCCCCGCGAGAAGAAGTAAAGCCGCCTCAGCCCTGCCTCAGCCCTTGGCCCGGCAGGACGCGAGGGCGTCCAGCGCCGGCTTGTAGGTCGGCGTGGCCACGTCCATCACGCCGAGCACCGTGTGATAGAGGTTGTCGTGCGTGAGCGGTGCGTCGAGCCCAGCCTCCATGCACGAGCGCGAGAGCTTGCGGCGCTCGCTCATGCCTTCGCTGAACCAGGTGACCATGGGCACGTGCTTCTGCGCGTCTGGCGCGAAGCTGTAGGGCACGCCGTGCAGGAACAGGCCGTACTCGCCGAGCGATTCGCCATGGTCGCTCACGTACAGCATCGCCGGGTCGTACTGCTTCGACTGGGTCTTGAGCCAGTCGATGGTCTGGCCGAGGAAGCGGTCGGTCTGCACGATCGAGTTGTCGTACACGTTCATCAGCTCGGCGTGGCCGCACTCGGCCAGCGCATTGGTCTTGCACTCGGGCAGGAAGCGCTTCACATCGGGCGCCGAGCGCTTGTAGTACGCGGGGCCGTGGCTGCCCATCTGGTGCATCACCAGCACGACGCCCTTGGCACGGCGCTCAGCCGGCAGCGCGGCGATGCGCTCGTCGATGCCCTTGAGCATCACGTCGTCGAGGCACTCGTCGCCGTCGCACAGCGCCTTCTTGGTGGTGGCATCTAGGCCGTCGAAGGCCGAGGCGTTCGGGATGCGCGCGCACACGCCCTTGCAGCCGGCCTGGTTGTCGAGCCAGAACACGGCGAGCCCGGCGGCCTGCAGCACGTCGACCAGGTTCTCGTAGTCGTCCTTGCGCGATTCGTAGCCATCCTTGCCCAGCGGCGAGAACATGCAGGGAACCGAAGCCAGCGTGTTGGTGCCGCAGGAGCGCACCTCGCGGTAGCTCAGCACGCCACGCTTGGCCAGCTCGGGCGTAGTGTCGCGTGCATAGCCGTTGAGCGCGAAGTGATCGGCGCGCGCCGTCTCGCCCACTACCACCACGAAGAGCGGCGGCTTGGCCTGCGAGGCGTAGCTCGCACCCAGCGTCGTGCCGGCGGTGATGGAAATCAGCTTGCCGCTGTGCTTGAACAGCGGCCTGATGAACACGGCTCCCGTCGAGTAGAGGGAGGCGATCGGGTTCATCATGTAGCGCAGATGGACGTTGTTGCGCATCAGCGGCGCCAGCTCGCGGTTCATGGACACGATCGTGCCCACCGCCACGACCACCGCCAGCAGCAGCAGGCCGACGTTGCGCAGGAGCTTGGGCAAAAGGCGCATCGGCGTCACCCGCACCCGCCACAGCAGCCAGGCCGCGGGCAGCACCACGATCGCCACGTTGAAAGCCATGCGCCAGCTCATCAGGTCGCGCGCCTCGTTCGGGTCGGTCTGCAGCGCGTTGGCGATCATGGTGGGGTCCATCACCACGCGGTACTCGAGCATGTAGTGCTGGACCACTGCGGCCAGCACGACCACCAGCAACCACAGCGGCTTCATCCAGCGCGACCAGGCGGTGAACGACAGCATGGCTGCCGACCCGGACAGCGTGAGCAGGCTCATGGCCAGGACGGTGGACATGTAGTTGCTGGGCGCCCCGCCGCCGATCCGGGCCAGCTCGTTCCACAACGGCCAGTTGGCGGTCAATACGAGGTAGAGGCTGAGCCAGAGGACGACCATGGCGGCCGAGCGCGGCCGCTGCAACCAGAGATTGAATCGTGTCCAGGGGGAGCCGGAAGGCGGCAACTGCGGCGTTTTGGACTCAGAAGCACCCGCCCGCTGCAATGGCGCGGGCTCAATTCGCGAAACAGACATGCGGCGAATGTAACGACCCCGCCTGAAGCGAGGCTGAATTACCCCTTCAGTCCGTGTTCATGCTCGCCCTGCGCAGCCGCAGCCTCGTCGAGCGCCGCCGCGCCAGCAGAGCCCCGGACGCCGCCTGGCTCAGTGGACGGCTTACGCCGCGCTCCACCACGATCGCCACCAGCCCTCCCAGCATGGCGGCCACCACGATGTCCGACGGGAAATGCAGCCCCAGGTACAACCGGCTCCAGGCCACGAGTGTGGCAACCACCAGCGCCGCCAGCATGGGCACGCGCGAAGGCAGGCACCAGAGCGCGAAGGCCGCGGCAAAGGTGCCGGCCGCATGCATGCTCGGGAACCCCGGCCTCACGCCCTGCGGCACCCACTGGATGCCCAGGCCGTAGAACGCGGGCCGGGGAACCGGCACCAGTGTACGGATCGTGTTCACGATCAGCCATGCGGCCAGAACGCTCAGAAGCACCGTGAACAGCGCATAGCGCCAGCGCCGGCTGAACAGCGCGCAGACCCCGATGCTCAGGGTCAGCAGGGCCGGCAGGAGGTCGGAGCAGAACTCGGCGAAACCCAGGCTCCACGGCGGCACCCCGGGCCCCGCGTTGACCAGCCTGAAAAGCGCGAAATCAAGATCCTGCATGTGCGGTCACCGCCGGCCTCGATGCGCGCGAACCGAAGCGCGTGACCGCCGCATCGATGGCGAAGCCCACCGTCCAGCAGACCCAGGCCGTCCAGAGAGTGTGGCTCATATAGTGAGCGCCGCGCAGCTGCTGCGACACGCCCAGCACCAGCCCCGCAGCCATGGCCGTCCACAGCCAGATTGCTGCGGCGCGGGAAGATACCCGCCGCAGGACGAAGTACCCGCCAACGTAGGCAAAAGCCGCCGACGCATGACCGGCCGGGAAGCACCCGCCAGGACCGCCGTCGCTGACGCCCCACGACCAGTGCGACACATAGCGCGCCACGCCGCCGAACTCCTGCAGGTCCCAGGGGCAGCTGGTATGGCTCGCGTGCTTGAGCGCGCTGACCGCGATCACCGAGCCCAGCACGGTCAGGGCCAGCTGCACGCGGCCGGCTGTATCCAGGCGGCGCAACAGGCCGAAAGGCCAGCGGATCGCGGCGAACAGCAGGGTCACGAGCGC
The DNA here is from genome assembly GCF_003952185.1 of Variovorax sp. 679. Classification (GTDB taxonomy): domain Bacteria; phylum Pseudomonadota; class Gammaproteobacteria; order Burkholderiales; family Burkholderiaceae_C; genus Variovorax. Next base: position 122,097 of record NZ_RXFS01000013.1, read on the forward strand.
CCAGCTGAGATTTCGCGCGCCCTCATGCATGACGTGAACCATGAAGGGGTTGTCGCGCAGGGGAAAACCGAAGTGCGAACCCGCCATCCGCGCCAGCAGCAGGTCGGCGCCCGTTGCGTCCCACGCCATCAATGCAATCAGTGCAGCAAGGGTCAGAACCCCCAGGCGGAGATCGGGAAAGCGTGTCATGAACGAAGGCGGGGCTGGAAACCAGCCGCGAGCCTACGTTTGCGGAATGAACCGAGCCTGAAGCAAGATGAACCGAACCTGACTGAAAGACCCGTCGCAACCCGGTGACGCTAGACTTCAATTTTTCTTGGAAAGACATGCGTGCGCATATTGCTGGTCGAAGATGACAGTGCTCTGGCAGATGCCGTCTGCAGCTACCTTCTGGCCAAGGCCTTCGTGGTCGACGTGGCCCCGAGCCTGGCCGACGCGCGCGGCGCCCTGCTCTCGGTGCAGTACGCGGCAGTACTGCTCGACCTGCACCTGGGCGACGGGGACGGACTCTCGCTCCTGCCGCAGGTGCGCGCCCTGCCCGAACGCCCCATCGTCATCGTGCTGACCGCCCGCGACCAGGTCACCGACCGCATCCGCGGCCTGGATGCCGGCGCCGACGACTACCTCATCAAGCCCTACGATCCGGCCGAACTGCTGGCGCGCCTGCGCGCGGTCGAGCGGCGCCGCAGCGCCAGCAGCTCGCCGGTGCTGCAGCTCGGCACGCTGGAAATCGACCTCGCGCACGACATGGTGCGCAAGAACGGCTCGCCGATCACCCTCACGCAGAAGGAATGGGCGCTGCTGCGCGTGATGGCCACCCGGCCCGAGCGCATCCACACGCGCGAGAACCTCGCCGACGCGCTCTACGGCTTCGGCGACGAAGCCGACAGCAACACGCTCGAAGTCTTCATCAGCCGCCTGCGGCGCAAGCTCGGACGCAGCCACATCCAGACGCTGCGCGGCCTCGGCTACCGGTTGTCGTTCTCCACGGACGACGACGAATGAGCGCCAGCAGCTTCGCGACCGGCCGCGACTCGCTCGCCGGCCGCCTGACGCGAACGCTGATCGTGTGGGTCGGCGGCGTATGGCTGCTTTGCGTGCTCGCCGTGGTCTGGTACGTGGACCGCGAGATCAACCACAACTTCGACAACGAACTGGTGGAGGTCTCGCACCGCATGTTCGCCATGGCCGTGCAGGAGCTCGAGAAGCTGCAGCACACCGGCGGACAGACGCCGCGCGAGCCGCTGATCGCGCCCAAGCAGCTCTTCTCCGAAGACGCGGTGATCTACCAGATCGTCGACCTGCACGAACACGTGCTGCTGCGCTCCGCCGAAGCGCCCCCCGACACCTTCGACGTGCCGCTGGTCGCCGGCTTCGCGAACAGTTCGACCTGGCGCATCTACACCGTGCGCCACCCCACGCTGGGCCTCTTCTTCCAGGTGGCCGACCCGCTGGATGAACGCCGCCACGCGCTCAACCGGACGCTCTTCGGCCTGATCATTCCGCTCGGCGCGGTGCTGCCCCTGCTCGCGCTGGTGCTGCGCAACGTGGCGCGCGCCGAGCTGCGGGTGTTGCAGCAGCTGGCCAGCGAGATCGAGAAGCGCAGCGGCGCCGACCTGAGTCCGATCACCCTGCCCGGGCTGCCGAAGGAGCTGCGAATCGTCGGCGACCACGTCAACCGGCTGCTGCAGCGCCTCTCGCACGCGCTCGACGTGGAGCGCGCGCTGGCCGCCAATGCCGCGCACGAACTGCGCACGCCGCTCGCGGCCGTCCGGCTGCGGCTGCAGACCGCACTCGAGCACGACCTGCGCCGCAACGACGTGCAGGCCGCGCTGGACGCGCTGCGCACGCTCAGCCATCGCACCGAGAAGCTGCTGCAACTCTCGCGTGCGGAGTCGGGGGCCTCGTTCACGCAGACGCGGGTCGACCTCGTGCAACTGGCCGCCACAGTGGCACAGGACTTCTGGCACGACCCGCAGAACATCGAGCGCCTTGCGCTCAAGGTGCCCGACAGCAACGCACCGCTGGCGCTGGGCGATGTCGACGCGCTCGCGATCGCGCTGCGCAACCTGGTGGAAAACGCGCTGCGCTACAGCGGCGGCCGCGTCGTCATCGAAGTGATGGCGCCCTGCACGCTGGCCGTGCGCGACTCAGGCCCCGGCGTCACTCCCGAGCAGCTCGCCACGCTGCGCGAGCGCCACGTGCGCCACAGCTCCGACCGCGCGGGCTACGGCCTGGGCATCTCGATCGTGGGCACCATCGTCGAGAAGCACGATGCGACGCTGGAGCTCTCGTCGCCGCCGGCGGGTGCGGCGCAGGGCTTCGAGGCGCGCATCGCGCTGCAGCCGGCCTGAACGAGCGGCACCGACGGCATCAGCGACATCAACGGCGCGCGGTTTCCTTCCTCGGCACGAAGCCGTAGGAATTGTCGAAACCGAACTGCCTGGCTGCATACATCGCCGCCATCTTCCTCACCAGGTGCTGCTGCACCGGCTTCGGCAGCGCAAAGTAGCCGGCATTGGCGACGGTCTTGCGATCGCCGTCCAGATGGCCGGTGATGGCCTGTATCGTCGCCTTGCGGCCCTGGTGGAACACGATGATCTTGATGCGCCCCACGAAGTCGTCGTTGTCGATGTGATCGGCGCCGTCGGGATCGAAGAAGCGGTAGACGAGAACGGGATCGACCAGCCCGTCGCCGTCGATGTCCGAAAGCTCGATGAGCTTCGATCGGAAATTGACGCCGGCTTCGTCCTTGCCGGCGAAATCGCGGATCGACCACTCGCGCGTCAGCGACGCGTTGTCGCCGCCCACCTTGTAGAGCGAGGCCTGTATGGCCGAGGAGAGCTGCTCCTCGGGAAATGGCCGGTCCTGCTTTTCGCCGAGCAGCAGGACGTGGCTGCCCGACTTGTCGGTATAGCAATAGCGCTTGAACACGGGGAGCTCGAACCCGGCCTGGGCAAGCGCCCCGGCGCGCAGATATGGCTCATCGGCAGCGCACTCGTTCCTGCCCAGCCTGGCCTGGGCGTGAATACCGGCGCAGGACAGCGCCAGCAGTGCGAACGCCAGGAGCTTCCGCTTCATGAGTGCCCGACGCCCCTTCACTCGCTCACCAGCGCGCGCAGCCAGTCGGGCAAGGTCAGCGCCTTCTGCTTCGGAAAATCGACCCAGATGGTGGTGGCGCCGCCGGCCGCGCAGATCACATCGGGCTCGGCCTCGCGGGCCATGGTGGCCCAGCTCTCGAAGGTGGTGCGGCCCGGGTCGCTCACGTACATCTTGAGCAGCACGTTGCCCGGGTATTCGATCTGCCGGTAGAAGTTGCAGAAGGCATTGACGATCACCATGCCCTCGCCGTTCGGCTGTGGCTCGAAGCCGATGGAATGCATCCAGTCGATGCGCGCGGTCTCGAGGTAGCGGAAGTAGGTGCCGTTGTTCAGGTGGCCCATCGCGTCCATGTCGCCCCAGCGGATGGGAATGGACGTTTCGTACACGAGCTTCTTCTTTTCGGGGATTTCGATTCTCATCGGTGCGCCTTGATGGATGCGAGGATGCCCAGCACGAACAGCAGCGCCGCCGCCCACTCGGCGGCCTGGGGCCAGCGGCCGTCCCAGACGAAGGAATAGAACAGCGCGAACAGCGTCTCGCTGACGATCAGCTGCCCGCACAGGCTGGCGGACAGCCGCTGGCTCGCAACGTTCCAGAGGATGGTGGCCAGCCACGAAGAGCCGAAGCCGCTCGCCAGCGCGATCCACACGAAGAGCATTCCGTCGGGCTGCGCCTGGAGCGTGGCCACGTCGCTGCCCGCGACGGCCCACAGCAACAGGGCCCCCAGGCCGGTCGCCACGCCGAGCCAGTTGGCCCAGTCGGTCGCGTTGAGCTCGGTGTGGCGCTGCAGCCAGGCGGCATTGAGCAGGCCGTACACGGTCCAGCTCGCCATTGCGGCCAGCGCCAGCGCGATGCCCCAGCCGAAGCGGGCGCCGCCGCTGCCCGTGTCGCCTGCGCCGTGCTGCGCGGACCAGGCGCCATAGATCATCAGCGCGATGCCCGCCCCCGTGAGCAGCAGCCCCGGCAGCAGCGCGCGCATGCGCAGGCCCGCTGGCCGGCCCAGCAGCATCATCCAGACGGGAATGGTGCCGATGATGAGGCTCGGCACCTCGGTGCCCGCTGCCTGGATGCCGAAGGCCAGCAACAGGTAGTAGCCAGTGAAGCCCAGCACGCTGAGCCCCAGCGCCGCGAGCGCCTGCCGCCCGTTCGGCCAGCGCACGGCGGCCGGCCGCCCGCACACCGCCAGTGCCGAGACGGCGCCGAACACGGCGAAGCGTGCGGCAGTGATGTCCACCATGCCGAAGTGGCCCACCATGCGCGGCGCCACGAAGGTCAGGCCCCAGAGCGCACCCGCGGCCAACCCGGCCGCGATGCCGACCCACGCCCGCGGGCTCAGAGCGCGAACCCGTCGTCGGCCGCGATGACGGCGCCGTTCACGAAGTGGCTCTGGCCGCTGGCCAGCAGCACGATCAGGCCGTCGAGGTCCTCGGGCTTGCCCACGCGCTTGCGCGGCAGCATGTTGACCAGCTTGGCGCCGCCCTCGGTGCTCCAGTGCTCCTCGTTGAGCTCGGTCGTGATGTAGCCCGGGCACAGCGCGTTCACGTTGATGCCGAAGCGGCCCCACTCGAGCGCCATGGCCTTCGTCATCTGCACCACCGCGATCTTGCTCATGCAGTAGGTGCCGATCTGCGGCATGACCTTGAGCGCCGCGGCCGACGCGATGTTGATGATGCGCCCGCCGATGTAGGTGCCCGGCGCCGTGCCCCTGGCGCGCGCCAGCATGCGCTTGCCGACTTCCTGCGCCACGAAGAAGGAGCCCTTCACGTTGGTGTCGAAGATGTAGTCGTAGTCGTCGGGCGTCACGTCCTGCAGGCGATGCGTGGTGCTCACGCCCGAGTTGTTGACCAGGATGTCGATGGGGCCGACCTCGGTTTCGGCGCGCGCCACGGCGGCCTTGATGCTGTCGATGTCGGTCACGTCGAGCTCGACCACGTGGGCATCGCCGCCCTCGCCTTCGATGCGCGCGCGCAGCTCCTTCAGCTTCTCGACGCGGCGGCTCGCAAGCACCACCGCGGCGCCGGCGCGCGCCAGCGTTTTCGCGAACTGGGCGCCGAGCCCGCTGGAGGCGCCGGTGACGAAGGCCACGCGGCCGGAGAGATCGATGCTGTAAGCCATGAACTGGATCCTGTGGAGTCGCGCAGGTGACGCGGGGCGCCCGATCGTGGGCGACAGGGAGCCCACATGGACGCCGCATAAAATGCCCCGCAAATTCCGGGAAGCTCCCCGCGCCTCGAAAAATCATTATCGACCCAACCCACATGACGCACGACGAAATCCTCGCCCAGTTCGGCCCTCGCGAAGCCATGGAATACGACGTGGTCGTGGTCGGCGGCGGCCCGGCCGGCCTCTCGACCGCAATCCGGCTCAAGCAGCTCGCCGCGCAGCACGAGAAGGAGATTTCGGTCGTGGTGCTCGAAAAGGGCTCGGAGCCCGGCGCGCACATCCTCTCGGGCGCAATCATGGACCCGCGCGCGCTCAACGAGCTGCTGCCCGACTGGGAGGAACTCGGCGCCCCGCTGAACCAGCCCGTGACCGACGACGCGATGGTGTTCCTGGGCGAGAAGTCGGGCCTGCGCACCCCCAACCTCTTCCTGCCGGCCTGCTTCCAGAACCACGGCAACTACATCATCAGCCTGGGCGCCTTCACCAAGTGGCTGGCGCAGCAGGCCGAGAACCTGGGCGTGGAGATCTTCCCGGGCTTCCCGGCCGCCGAGGTGCTCTACAACGAAGACGGCTCGGTGCGCGGCGTGGCCACCGGCAACATGGGTGTCGGCAAGGACGGCGAGCCCACCGAGAACTTCCAGCTCGGCATGGAGCTGCTGGGCAAGTACACCGTTTTCGCCGAAGGCGCGCGCGGCCACCTGGGCCGCCAGCTCATCGCCAAGTACAAGCTCGACGCGGGCAAGGACCCGCAGACCTACGGCCTCGGCGTGAAGGAAGTCTGGGAAATCGACCCCAAGCGCCACCAGCCCGGCTTCGTGCTGCACACCGCCGGCTGGCCGATGAAGAGCGACACCTACGGCGGCGCCTTCCTCTATCACATGGAGGACAACAAGGTCACCATGGGCTTCATCACGGGCCTGGACTACAGCAACCCCTACCTGAGCCCCTTCGAGGAAATGCAGCGCTGGAAGCTGCACCCCAACATCCGCTGGTACTTGGAAGGCGACGAAGCCAAGGGCATCAAGCCCGCCAAGCGCATCGGCTACGGCGCGCGCGCCATCACGGCCGGCGGCCTGATGTCGCTGCCCAAGACGGTGTTCCCGGGCGGCGCGCTGGTCGGCTGCGAGGCCGGCTACCTCAACGTGAGCCGTATCAAGGGCAGCCATGCCGCCATCAAGACCGGCATGCTGTGCGCCGAGGCCGCCTTCGACGCGGTCGTGGCCGGCCGCCAGCACGACGAGCTCACGGCCTACCCGGCCGCCTTCGAGAAGAGCTGGCTGCACGCCGAGCTGAACAAGGCCCGCAACTTCAAGGCCTGGTTCAAGAAGGGCCTGGGCATCGCGACCTTCATGAACGGCGTCGAGCAATGGCTGCTCAAGGGCCACATCCCATGGACGTTGCGCCGCAACAAGCCCGACCACCTGTACCTGAAGCCCGCTGCGGAATGCAAGCCCATCGTCTATCCCAAGCCCGACGGCAAGCTCACCTTCGATCGCCTCTCCAGCGTGTTCATCAGCAACACCAACCATGAAGAGCAGCAGCCGGCCCACCTGACGCTCAAGGACGCGACCGTGCCGGTGAACGTCAACCTCGCCAAGTTCGCGGGCCCCGAGAGCCGCTACTGCCCGGCCGGCGTGTACGAGTTCGTCGGCACCGAAGATGGCAAGCAGCGCCTGCAGATCAACGCGCAGAACTGCGTGCACTGCAAGACCTGCGACATCAAGGACCCTACGCAGAACATCGTGTGGGTCACGCCCGAAGGCGGCGGCGGACCGAACTACGTGGGGATGTAAGGCGCGCGCCACGCCTGCATGGAAACGGAAAGCCCTCCTCGGAGGGCTTTTTTTCGCGTCGATGCGTCCGTTGCGCAACCGGTGGCGTAAGTGGGTTCAGGACAGCGATTCAACTCGCCGTCCGCCGCCAACCCATTCAACTTCTCGAAGAGGATCTTTCGCCATGAACACCCTGCTCCACCGCATCGCCATCGCCGCCGCTCTTACCGTCGCCGCCGGTCACGCACTCGCCGCGGACCCGGCGCCAGCACCCGCGCCGGTCGCCAAGGCTGCGCCCGCCAACAAGCTGGCCGCCGCCCGCGCGCTGATCGCCAACAGCAAGTGGACCGAGGCCATCAGCGAACTCGAACGCGTCAACGACACCGGCAACGCCGACTGGAACAACCTCATGGGCTACACGCTTCGCAAGTCCGGCGCGGGCAAGTGGAGCGCCTCGGAGAAGTACTACGACGCAGCGCTGAAGATCGATCCGAAGCACGTCGGCGCGCTCGAATACTCGGGCGAGCTGTACATCTCGATGGGCGACCTGCCCAAGGCAGAACAACGCCTGGCCGCTCTGGGACAGGCCTGCAACATGGCCTGCCCCGAGTACAAGGACCTGAAGGCTTCCGTCGAGAGCTTCAAGGCCAGTGGCGGCAAGAAGAGCTGAGCATGATGAAGCGGGCCGGCCGGCCCGCTTCATGCGGCCATTTCTATCGGGCAACCAGGAAGACGTAGTCCGCGCTGTAGTCCTGCCTGATGCGCTTGCCCGCGTCGGCCGGCGCCTCGCAGCCTTTCGCCGGGGCATTGCCGCCGGCCGTGTTGATGCGCTGCACACCGGTGACGTCGGCCAGCTTGCCCGGGCCGCCCGCCGACTTGGCGGACAGCAGCAGCCAGGGGATGTCGGCTTCGCGCTGCCCGTTGGCACGGGCCTTCACCGTGCCGAGCGTCTTGCTGCCGTCGAGCGCAGTCCAGTGGGGGCCGGCACCGTGCGTGCCGGCCTTCGCGCCGCCGGAGCCGTACAGCTCCGCTTCGGGCGCGACGAACTGCCAGGCCAGCGCGCCCTTGTCGCCCACCTTGCATTCGTAGATCTGCACGCCCACGGCGTGCCAGGTGAAGGCGGCGCGTTCGCCGGCGGGCGCCTTGATGGCGGCTGGCAGCTCCGTGGCTGGCGATGCGCAGGCGGCGAGCAAGGCAGCGCCCAGCAGGGCCGGGCCGAAGGGAAGGATTCGCGTCGAGTTCAATGTCATGGCATTTCCCGGTTCTGGAAGAAAAGATAGAAAGAAAAGCAGATGGATGCGAGCCGGACCACCCGGCCCTCCCCCAGAAACGACACGCAGGCAGGAACGGATGCAATACTTGATCGCATGAATAGAAATATTCTGATGAGCCTGCAGGAGCTGATCGCCGGCGCGGCCCGCGGCGACCACGCCTGCTTTGCCCAGATCTACGAACGCACGCACATGCATCTGTTCGGCGTCGCGGTTCGTATGTTGGGCAACGAACAGGCGGCCGAGGACGTGCTGCAAGAGGCCTATGTGAGCATCTGGAAGAACGCGGGCGGCTATCGCTCGAGCGTCGACGGGCAGGAGATCCAGCCGATCACCTGGCTGATCGCGATCGTGCGCAACAAGGCGCTCGATGCGCTGCGCGCGCGCACGCGGCGCCGTGCCCACGAGCAACCGCGGGCCGCCGATTCCGACGCGGACGACGAAGCGGACACCACGGCCGACCCCGCCCCCAGCGCTGCACACCTCTTCGACCAGGCCATGCAGGCACTGCGCATCGAAGGCTGCATGTCGGCCCTCGACGGCAGCTTCCGCCAGAGCCTGGCGCTGGCCTACTACCAGGGCCTGTCGCACACCGAGGTCGCAGCACAGATGAACGCGCCGCTCGGCACGGTCAAGGCCTGGATACGGCGCGGGCTCGACAAGCTGCGCGCCTGCCTGGGCGCGCAGGGGGTGGCGCCATGAGGTACACCGACCCTCGCCTGCTGGATGCGCTGGCATCGTCCTATGCGCTGGGCACGCTCGACGGCGGCGCGCGGCGGCGCTTCGTGCGGCTGATGCGCGATCGCGCGGACGTGCGCGACGTGGTGGCGCACTGGGAGCAGCGGCTCGGGCAACTGGCCCTCTCGGTGCCGCAGCGCAAGCCTTCGCCCGAGCTGTGGCGCGCGATCGCGGCGCGCACGCAGCCCGTCGATGCATCACGACGAGCCCCGCAGGCCCGGCCCTCGCGCTGGACCGGCTGGCTGCGGCCCGCGGGCTTCGGCTTCGGCGGACTGGTTGCGGGCCTCATCGCCGCGAGCGCCCTGTTCCTCACGGTGCCCGGCATCTTCATCACGAGCGACCAGCTCGCGATGCGGTCCGGCGAACGACTGCCGCAAAGCTATGTGGGCGTGCTCACCGACGCCGAGGGACGGGGCGGGCTGCTGGTGAGTTCGCTGCGCTACGGTCGCACGGTCACGCTGAAGGTGCTGGGCGCGACGGCGCTGCCCGTCTCGGGCGATGAACGGCTCGTGCTGTGGGCCATGCCCGCCGACGCGGCGCCTTTCGCCATCGGCACGGTGCCGGCGAACGGCGCCGGCACGCTGACGCTGCCCGACACTTCCGAGAAGCTGCTGTCGAAGGTCTCGCGCCTGGTCGTGACGCGCGAGCGAGGCGATTCGCCGGCGATGCCGAGCGCCGACGTGGTGCTGAGCGGGGCCTGCGCCAAGCTCTGGTGATCCTCCATCGCTCCTTGCGATCCGGTGGGCCTCGCTTATTCTTGCGACTCACAGGAGACAAGACCCATGCAGATCGTCATCACCGGCGGCGCCGGTTTTCTGGGCGCGCGACTCGCGCGCACGCTGCTGAAGCAAGGCAGCCTCTCGCTGGCCGGTGAGCCGGCCCGGCCCATCGAACGCATCACGCTGGTCGACCGCGCGGCCCCGCCGGCCGACCTCGCGGCCGATGCGCGCATCGCCGCCATCACCGGCGACCTGAACGCGCAGCTCGCGGCCGAGGCCGATGCCAGGCCCTGGCGCGAAGCCGACGCCATCTTCCACCTGGCCGCGGCGGTGAGCGGCGAATGCGAGGCCGACTTCGACCTCGGCATGCGCAGCAACTTCGCTGCCACGCATGCGCTGCTCGAACGGGTGCGCGCGCTGGGGACAAAACCCGTGCTGGTGTTCGCCAGCTCGCTCGCGGTGTTCGGCGACTCGCCCGAGCAGCCGTTGCCGAAGGTGATCGAGGACCACACGCTGCCCACGCCGCAGACCAGCTACGGCATCCAGAAATTCATTGGTGAACAGCTGGTGGCCGATTTCACCCGCAAAGGCTTCGTGCGCGGGCGCAGCGTGCGGCTCATGACGGTGAGCGTGCGCCCGGGCAAGCCCAACGGCGCGGCTTCGGGCTTCTTCAGCGGAATGATCCGCGAGCCGCTGGCCGGACTGCCTGCCGCCTGCCCCGTGCCCGATGCGACGCCTGTCGCCATTGCGTCACCCGCGCGCACCATCGAAGGCATCGTCCGCGCCGCCGAGGCGAGCGATGCGCAGTGGGGTCCGCGCACCGCGCTCAACCTGCCCTCCCTGGCCACCACGGTGGGCGAGATGGCCGCAGCGCTGGAGCGCGTGGCCGGCAAGGCGGCCACCGCCCTGCTCGACCGCACGCCCGACCCGACGATCATGCGCATCGTGAAGACATGGCCCGGCCATATCGAGACCGCGCGCGCGGAGGCGCTGGGCCTGTCGGCCGACGAGAGCTTCGAGGCCGTCATTCGAGAGTACGTCCGTGAAAATCCCGACGCGGTGAAGCTTCCGGTTACGGCATAGTCGGACCAAGCGCGCCTGACGCGCTCCTGAACCAAACTCCCCGGAGACACCATGAAATTCGGCCCCATCGCCGCCGCTTGCCTTTCGCTCGCCCTGAGCTCGGTCGCCTTCGCGCAGACGACCATGAAGATCAGCATCTCGACCGCGCAGAACTCGCACCAGGGCGTTGCCATCGACACCTTCGCCAAGGAAGTCGAGAAGCGCACCGGCGGCCGGTACAAGGTGCAAACCTTCTACAACGGCGCTCTCGGCGGGGAACGCGAGTCGATCGAGGCCGTGCAGCTGGGCACGCAGGAGCTCGCGTTCTCCTCGACCGGCCCGGTGCCGAACTTCGTGCCCGAAACGAAGATCCTCGACGTGCCCTTCCTGTTCCGCGACAAGGCCCATGCGCGCGCGGTGCTCGACGGCCCCATCGGGCAGGACCTGCTGACCAAGTTCGACGCCAAGGGCTTCAAGGCGCTGGCATGGGCCGAGAACGGCTTCCGCCACATGACCAACAGCAAGCGCGACGTGAAGGCACCTGAAGACCTCAAGGGCTTGAAGATGCGCACGATGGAGAACCCGGTGCACATCGCGGCCTACAAGGGCTTCGGCATCATCACCACGCCCATGGCCTTCCCCGAGGTGTTCACCGCGCTGCAGCAGGGCACGGTCGATGGCCAGGAGAACCCGCTGCCGGTCATCATCTCGGCCAAGTTCGACCAGGTGCAGAAGCACCTGTCGCTCACGGGCCACGTCTACTCGCCCTGCATCTTCCTGATGAACAAGGCGAGCTTCGACAAGCTCAGCGCGGCCGACAAGCAGGCCTTCATCGATGCCGCCAAGGAAGGCACCAAGGCCAACCGCGCGCGCGTCGACGAGGACGACGCCAAGGGCGTGGCCGACCTGCGCGCCAAGGGCATGACGGTGATCGACAACGTCGACAAGGCGAAGTTCGTGGCCGCGCTCGCGCCGGTCAATGCCCAGTTCGAGAAGGAATTCGGCAAGGCCAACCTCGACAAGATCCGCGACTACAAGTGAAAGATAAATTCCTGAGCATCGAGCGCCTGACCACCGGCTTCTCGATGCTGATGGCCTGCGCGATGCTGGTCGTCGCGGCGAGCCTGGGCATGTTCCAGATCATCACCCGCTTCGTGCTGGAGCAGCCGGCCGAGTGGAGCGAGATCCTCATCCGCGTGAGCCTCATCTGGATGGTGTTCCTCGGCATCCCCACCGCGTTCCGCCAGGGCGCGATGGTGAGCGTGGACGTCCTCTATCGCTGGAGCCCGCCGCGCATCCGCCGCGTGCTCGACGCCGTGGTGAGCCTCGCCGCGCTGGCGCTGATGCTGGTCGTGCTGTGGTGGGGCTGGGACTACGCGATACGCGGGCGCGTGCAGTCGATGGCCGGGCTCGAGAGCGTCTCGATGCTGTGGTCATACCTGGCGCTGCCCGTCGGCTCGCTTTTCTGCCTGTTCGGCATCGTCGGCAATTTTCTCGATCCCAAGCGGCTCGAACTGGAGACCGCGCAATGAGCGCCGCGCCGGGCCGCCCCAAGCAAGCGAACGGCCCCCTCGGGGGGCGGCGAGGACACGAAGTGCCGAGCGTGGGGGCTACATCATGAGCACCGTGATGGTCGCGACGATGGTGCTGTGCTTCGCACTGTCGATTTCGGTGGCGGTGTCCATCGGGCTGGCGTCGATCCTGGGCATCCAGGTGACCAACGCCAACATGCTGATCTCCGTGAAGGAGATGTTCAACTCGATCAACAAGTTTCCGCTGGCTGCCATCCCGTTCTTCATCCTGGCGGGCAACCTGATGGAAACCGGCGGCATCTCGCGCCGGCTGGTGGAGTTCGCCAAGAGCATCGTGGGCGGCGTGCAGGGCGGCCTGCCGATGACCTGCGTGCTCACCTGCATGATCTTCGCGGCGGTGTCGGGCTCGTCGGTGGCAACCACCTTCGCTATCGGCGCCATCCTGATCCCCGCGCTCATCAAGCACGGCTATCCCACTTCGTACGCGGCGGCCCTGCAGGCCACCAGCGCGGAGCTGGGCGTGATCATTCCGCCGTCGATCCCGATGATCCTGTACGGCGTGAGCGCCGAAGTGTCCATCGGCGAGCTGTTCATCGCGGGCTTCGGCCCCGGCATCCTGATCAGCCTGGCGCTGATGCTCTTCGTGTGGGTCTACTGCAAGTGGAAGGGCTGGGGCAAGAACGACGGCGAGGGCCGCATGCCCTTCGGCCGCGCGCTGTGGCAGGCGGGCTGGGCGCTGCTGATGCCGGTGATCATCCTCGGCGGCATCTACGGCGGTATCTTCACGCCGACCGAAGCCTCCGCCGTGGCGGTGTTCTACGCGCTGGTGGTGGGCATGGTGATCTACCGCGAGATCAGGCCGAAGGATCTGTACGTCATCCTGCGCAAGTCGGTGATGTCGTCGGCGGTGATCATGTTCATCATCGCCAACGCGGGGCTGTTCGCGTTCCTGATCACCCGTGCGGGCGTTCCCGACGCCATCGGCCACTGGCTGCAGGAGGTGCTGAAGTCGCCGGCGATGTTCCTGCTGGGGGTGAACGCGGCGCTCTTCGTGATCGGCATGTTCATCGAGACCAGCGCGGCGATCATCGTGCTCGCGCCGATCCTGGCACCTGTCGCGGTGCACTTCGGCATCGACCCGGTGCACTTCGGCCTGATCATGGTGGTGAACCTCGCGCTGGGCATGATCACGCCGCCCTTCGGCGTGAACCTGTTCGCGGCCTGTACCGTGGCGCGGATATCGCTGGATCGCATCGTGAAGCACCTGGTGCCTTTCGTGCTGGTGATCCTGGCGTGCCTGATGGTGATCACCTACGTGCCCTGGGTCTCGCTGGCGCTGCGCGACCTGGTCTACGCCAGGTAGCCGGCACGCTGCTTCAGGGCGTACGGCGCAGGTACACGCTGGGCGGCACGCCCAGCGTGCGCCGGAACATGGCGGTGAAGGCGCTCGGGCTCTCGTAGCCGTGCGCCAGCGCCACCTCGAGGATCGACGCACCCGCCGCGAGCCGGGGCAGGCTCAGCAGCAGCCGGGCCTGCCGGCACCAGGCACCGAAGTTGATGCCCGTCTCGCGCTGGAACAGGCGCGCGAGGGTGCGGGTGTTCATGTGCAGGCGCCCGGCCCAGTCGTCCAGCGTGGCGGGCAACGACGGATCGCGCACCAGCTCCTCGCACAACGCGGCCAGCCGTGCATGGCGCGGCATCGGAACATGCAGCGAAAGCGCAGGCGCGGCCTCCATCTCGTCGAGCAGCAGTTCCATCACGCGCTCGTCGCGGCCGCCCGGCGCATAGTCCAGCGGCAGCGACACGGCCGCGACGATCAGCGCGCGCAGCAGTTCGCTCACCTGGATCACCCGGCACTCGCCGCCCAGATCGGCGCGCATGCCGGGTTCGACGAACACGGTGCGCATCCGCACCTCGCCCGCCATGCGGATCTGGTGCTCCATGCCGCCCGGCACCCACACGCCCCGCCCGGTCGGCACCACCCAGCTGCCGGCCGCGGCGCTCACCAGCATCACGCCCGAGATCGCATGGATGAGCTGCCCGCGCCGGTGCGTGTGCGGCGGGATGAAGGCGTCGCCGGCCGGGTCGGTCGCCAGCACCGCGACGGCTCGCGGGGTCGACTCGCCCTCTTCCGGGCGCAGGTTGATCGGGTTGTCCATTTCTCGACGACGCTTGAGGATTCGTAGCAAGAACATCTTCTCACGGCTTCCTACGATGCTTTTTTCACCTCCCCCTGCAAACGAAAGAAGCAAACGTCATGAACAAGCGCCGACTCGGGCTGCTCACCGGCACCCATGCCGTCAACGACCTCTACCAGGGCCTCGTGCCCGCGCTGCTGCCCTTCATGGTGCTGGAGCGCGGCTACAGCTACACGGCCGTCAGCGGGCTGATGCTGGCGGCCACAGGCCTGTCGAGCGTGGTGCAGCCGCTGTTCGGCCTTTACGCCGACCGCCACCCGCGCAGCTGGCTGGTGCCCACCGGCTTTCTCGTGGCCGCGCTGGGCGTGGTGCTCGCGGGCCTCAGCCAGAGCTACCTGCTGACCTGGATCGCCATGGTGCTGTGCGGGCTGGGCATCGCGGCCTACCACCCGCCGGCCACCGTGGCGGCACGCGCGGCCGGCGGCGCCTCGCAGAAGGCGATGAGCGTGTTCTCGGTGGGCGGCACCATCGGCGCCTCGTTCGCGCCGGTGCTGGCCGCCACGGCGGTCGGCGGCGGGAGCCTGTCGCGCAGCTATTTGCTGGGCCTGCCGGCAATGGCGATGGGCGCGGTCTGGTTCATCGCGAACGCGCGGCGCGGCGCGGCCCCGGGCGCGGCAGCCGCGTCTGCCCCGAAGCCAGGCGCGCAGGTGCTGAAGCCGCACAACGACTGGCGCGCCTTCGGGCTGCTGGTCGCGACCATCGTGGGCTGGTCGATTCCGTACGTCACGGTGCTGTCGATGCTGTCGCTGCGCATCACGCGCGACCTGCAGGGCTCGGCCTTCCAGGGTGCGGCTGCGCTCACGGCATTCACTGCCGCAGGCGCGGTGGGCACGCTGCTCGGCGGCTGGCTGGGCGACCGCATCGGGCGCATGGGCACGATCCGCGCCGGCTACCTGCTCGCGCTGCCGTCGCTCGCGGGTCTCGTGCTCGCGCCGACCGCCGGCTGGGCGCTCGCCTGCACCGCGCTGCTCGGCATGTGCATGTTCCTGCCCTTCGCCGCGCAGGTGACGCTGGCGCAGGACTATCTGCCGCGCAACCCGGCCACGGCGAGCGGCATCGCGCTCGGATTGGCGCTGTCGGTGGGCGGGCTGGTGTCGCCGCTGTTCGGCATGCTGTCGGACGCGCGCGGACTCGGCGTCACGCTGACGGCGGTGCTGTGCGTGCTGTGCGCCGCGGCGGTGATGGCACTGCGGCTGCGCAACCGCACGGTGCAGGCCGTGCCGGCCGAAGCCGAAGGGGCCGCCGCCTGAACCCTGGCGGCTCCGGGGGCCTGACCGGCCCGGCGCATGTTCGCTGCCAGAATCGGGCGAAGGGCCAAGGGCCGACAACCGACAAGGAGGGGACTGCGCCATGAATCGATTCCTGAGCTGCCTGCTGGGTAGCGCATTGCTGGCACCGGCGGCCTTCGGCGCCCCGCCCGCAGCGCCTGCCGCACCGGCAGCCCCTGCATCGGTGGCAGCCGCACCAGCCGATCCCGCAGCCGGCATCCGCGAAGTCGAAGCCGCGGTGCGCGCATGGGCCGCGGCATGGTCCGCGCGGGACGTGGCGCGCTACCTGGCCGCCTATGCACCCGACTTCGCACCGCCACGCGGCCAGGACCGCAAGGCCTGGGAGGCAGACCGCCGCGCGCGCATCGAGGACAAGGCCGTCATCAGCGTGGGAATCGACAGCCTCGTCATCAGCGTTCAGGGGCAGTCGGCCACCGCCACCTTCCAGCAGACCTACAGCGCGGACAAGCTGCGCGAAAAAGGCCGCAAGACACTGGAGCTGCAGCGCGTGGGCAACCGCTGGCTCATACGCAAGGAAAGCGCGGGCTGAAAACCGCCGCAGGAATTGCCCCTGTAAGGCAAACGGTTCACAGAGATGTCACCACTTGCAACGATGCTGCAGCCCTCGATTCCCGAAAGCTGTGGCTGCCATGTTTCCCACCAAGACCGACAAGGCGCGCGACGAACTCCAGGGCGGACAGCGCACGCTCAGCCAGCGCGAACGCGCCCTGCTCCTGATGGCCGACGGCCGGCGCTCCCTGACCGATTTCAGTCCGCTGTTCGCCAACCGGGGTGAGGCCGAACTCGCGATCCAGGGGCTGATCGACAAGGGTTATCTGCAGACCCCGAAGGCTGCAACTGCGGCCGCGCCCGCAACGCCGCCCGCTGCAGCGCCCTCCGCCCCCGCGCCCATTCCCGCCGCCGAGCCGATCAGCGTCGCCACCTCGGCCGACACATTCGACGGCAAGCGTTCGCTGGCCACCACGCGCATGTTCCTGTTCGACATCTGCGAGCGCATGTTCGTGCGCCGCGACCCCAAGTTCGCGCTGCAGATGCGCGACGCCCTGCGCGAAGCCCGCGACCGCCAGGCGATGCTGACCATCGCCGCGCTGATGCTCACCGAGATCGAGAAGACGGCCGGACCCGAGCGCGCCGAATCGCTGCGCGAGCGCATCGACCGACTGCTGCCGCCGGCCGAGATCGTTCATTAAAGAAGAAGAAGAAGAAGAAAGAAAAAGCGCCCGGCCGGGCCTGTGACACCATCGCCGGATGAGCGCCCGGCTCCCCGCACCCCCTTTCTCCGAACGCCTTCGCAATTGGGCCGGGCGGCTCAAGCGCGACGGCGTCACGCTCTGGTTCGCCGGCAGGCACCCGGCCACACCGTGGCATGCCAAGGCGCTGGGAGCATTCGTGGTCGCCTACGCGCTCAGCCCGATCGACCTCATCCCCGACTTCATTCCGGTCCTGGGCTACGTCGACGACGTGCTGCTGCTGCCGGGGCTGATCTGGCTGACGATCCGGCTGATTCCGCAAGCGGTTCTCGCGGAGTGCCGCAGCAAGGCCGACGACTGGCTGCGCGAACGCGGCGCCAAGCCCACCAGCCGGTGGGGCGCGGCCCTCGTCGTGGCGGCATGGGCCGCAGCCTGCCTCGCAGCCTGGCGTCTTTGGTCGGGATAGCGCGAACGGCCTGCGCTATCCACTACACTCCCCGGGGTCAGGAGAGAGCCCCGCACGCCGGGGCCGCCGAAGGCGCAGGGGTTTCCCGAACGCTCAGGCAAAAGGACTGACGAGGCGCCGGTGAACACCGGCGTTTCCTTGCTGGAGAGAGGTCGTTGCCCGCAGGCGGCGGCCCACCGAAGGAGCAAACCCCGATCGTGGGGCGAATCTCTCAGGTAAAGCGGACAGCAGGGGTGGCCCATGGCTTGCGTCATGGATTTCGACTGCCCCTTTGGAGTGCCCCGTGGCTGCTTCTTCCTCCGCTTCCGACGCCCCGCTTCTCAAGACGCCGCTATACGACCTCCACGTGGAGCTCGGCGCCCGCATGGTGCCCTTTGCCGGCTACTCGATGCCGGTCCAGTACCCCGCCGGCCTGATGGCCGAGCACAAGCACACGCGCGACGCGGCCGGCCTCTTCGACATTTCCCACATGGGCCAGTTGCGCCTGGTCGGGCCCGACGCGGCGGCCGCCTTCGAGACCCTGATGCCCGTCGACGTCGTCGACCTGCCCGCCGGCAAGCAGCGCTACGGCCTGCTGCTGAACGATGAAGGCTGCATCCTCGACGACCTGATGTTCTTCAACGAGGGCAACGGCTCGATCTTCGTGATCGTCAACGGCGCCTGCAAGGTGGCCGACATCGCCCACATCCAGCAGAAGATCGGCACGCGCTGCGAAGTGCGCCCCCTGCCAGACCACGCGCTGCTCGCGCTGCAGGGCCCGCAGGCCGCCGCCACGCTGGCGCGGCTGTCACCCGGCATCGAGCGCTTCGTGTTCATGACGGGCGGGGCGGTGCAGATCGGCGGCATTCCCGCTTTCGTCACCCGCAGCGGCTACACCGGCGAAGACGGCTTCGAGATCTCCGTGGCCGCATCCGACGCCGAACGCCTCGCCCGCCTGCTGCTGGCACAGCCAGAGGTCAAACCCATCGGCCTGGGTGCGCGCAATTCGCTGCGGCTCGAAGCGGGCCTGTGCCTCTACGGCAACGACATCGACACCACCACCACGCCGGTCGAGGCCTCGCTCAACTGGGCGATGCAGAAAGTGCGCCGCACGGGCGGGGCACGCGAAGGCGGCTTTCCGGGTGCCGCGAAGATCCTCGCCCAGCTCGCCGCCGCCACCGCAGGCGCGGCCGGCCACACCGACCACGACACGCTGAAGCGCAAGCGCGTGGGCCTCGTCGCCCTCGAACGCATTCCGGTGCGCGACGGCACGGTGCTCCAGTCTTTCGAGGGCCATGACATCGGCGTCGTCACCAGCGGACTGCTCGGCCCCACGGCCGACCGCTGCATCGCCATGGGCTACGTGGCCACCGCCTTCGCCGAGCCGGGCACGCGCGTGCAGGCCATCGTGCGCGGCAAGCCGGTGCCGATGGAGGTTTCGACGATGCCTTTCGTGCCCACTCGCTACTACCGGGGCTGAGCCCGTATCGAACGGCTAGGCTCTGCACCCCGATCCACTTTTTCCACGAGGAGTTTTTCACCATGAGCATCAAGTACACCAAGGACCACGAATGGGTGTCGGCCGAGGGCGACGCAGCCACCGTCGGCATCACCGTGCATGCACAGGACGCGCTGGGCGACGTGGTCTTCGTCGACCTGCCTGAAGTCGGCAAGACCTTCGCCCAGGGCGAAGTCGCCGGCGTCGTCGAATCGGTCAAGGCCGCGGCCGACGTGTTCATGCCCGTGTCGGGCGAGATCACCGAGGTGAACGAAGCCCTGCGCGCCGACCCATCGCTCGCCAACAGCGACCCGCTGGCCGCCGGCTGGTTCTTCAAGGTCAAGCTGAGCGAACCTGCCCAGCTCGACGCCCTGCTGGACGCGGCCTCCTACGACAAGTTCGCCGCCGAATCCTGATCCGCTGAATTTTTCAGCAGCACCTTTGTTCTTTCCCTCCGAGCCTTCACCGCCATGCCGACGCCCGCCCTTCCTTCTTTGCAAGAACTCGAGAACGCCGAGGAATTCCTCGCCCGCCACATCGGCATCGATGCGGCGGACGAGGCGCGCATGCTGCCGGCGATCGGCTCGGAGACGCGCGCCGAGCTCATCGACGGCATCGTGCCGGCGGCCATTCGCCGCGCGAAGCCGATGCGCCTGCCGGCGCCAGTGACCGAAGCCGACGCGCTGGCCGAACTGAAGGCAATGGCGTCGAAGAACAAGGTGTTCCGCAACTTCATCGGCCAGGGCTACTACGGCAACCACACGCCGGGCGTGATCTTGCGCAACATCCTCGAGAACCCCGCCTGGTACACCGCCTACACGCCCTACCAGGCCGAGATCTCGCAGGGCCGCATGGAAGCCCTGCTCAACTTCCAGACGATGGTGTGCGACCTCACGGGCATGGCCATCGCCAACGCATCGATGCTCGACGAAGCCACGGCCGCCGCCGAGGCCATGACGCTCGCCAAGCGCAGCGTGAAGAGCAAGAGCAACGTGTTCCTGGTCTCGGGCGACTGCCATCCGCAGACCATCGAAGTCATCAAGACGCGCGCCGCGCCGCTGGGTATCGAGGTCAAGGTGAGCACCGTGTCGGAAACGCTGCCGCACCTGATGGTGAGCGGCGCCTTCTTCGGCGTGCTCGCGCAATACCCCGCCACCACCGGCCACGTGCACGACCTGCGCCCGCTCGCGGGTCATGCGCACCAGTGCGACGCCGCCTTCATCGT
Source organism: Variovorax sp. 679 (assembly GCF_003952185.1). Lineage (GTDB taxonomy): Bacteria > Pseudomonadota > Gammaproteobacteria > Burkholderiales > Burkholderiaceae_C > Variovorax. The sequence continues at coordinate 142,301 of NZ_RXFS01000013.1, forward strand.
CGCGGCCGACCTGCTGGCGCTGACGCTGCTCGCGCCGCCCGGCGAATGGGGCGCCGACATCGTCTGCGGCACCACGCAGCGCTTCGGCATGCCGCTGTGCAACGGCGGCCCGCACGCCGCCTACCTGGCCTGCCGCGACGAGTTCAAGCGCTCGCTGCCGGGCCGCCTGGTGGGCGTGAGCGTCGACACGCACGGCCAGCCCGCCTACCGCCTCGCGCTGCAGACGCGCGAGCAGCACATCCGCCGCGAGAAGGCCACTTCCAACATCTGTACCGCGCAGGTGCTGCCGGCCGTGATTGCCAGCATGTACGCCGTGTACCACGGGCCCGACGGCCTCACGCGCATCGCGCAGCGCGTGGCGGCGCTCACCGCCGTGCTGGCGAAAGGCCTCGCGCAGATGGGCCGCGAGCCGGTGAACGCCACCGCCTTCGACTCGCTGACCATCCGCACCGCAGAAGACACGCAGGCGATCATCGAGCGCGCACAAGCCGCCGGCGTCAACCTGCGCCAGCGCCTGCAGCAGCACCTGGGCATCTCGCTGGACGAGACCAGCACCCGCGCCGACGTCGAAACCCTGTGGGGCCTGTTCGCGCCCGCCGGCACGCAGGCGCCGCGCTTCGACGATCTCTCGGGCAGCACCACGCCGCTGATTCCCGAAGAACTGCGCCGCACCAGCGCCTTTCTCACGCACCCGGTGTTCAACACCCACAAGAGCGAGACGGCGATGCTGCGCTACATCCGCAGCCTGTCGGACAAGGACCTCGCGCTCGACCGCAGCATGATCCCGCTGGGCAGCTGCACCATGAAGCTCAACGCGACCAGCGAGATGATCCCCATCACCTGGCCCGAGTTCGCCGACATCCACCCCTTCGCACCGGCCGACCAGCTGCAGGGCTACGCCCAGCTCGACGCGCAGCTGCGCGCATGGCTGTGCGAGGCCACCGGCTACGCGGGCATCAGCCTGCAGCCCAACGCGGGCTCGCAGGGCGAGTACGCGGGCCTGCTGGCCATCAAGTCCTTCCATGAAGCCAAGGGCCAGGGCCACCGCAACATCTGCCTGATCCCGTCTTCCGCGCACGGCACCAACCCGGCGAGCGCGCAGATGGTGGGCCTGCAGGTGGTGGTGACGGCCTGCGACGCGCAGGGCAACGTCGACATGGACGACCTGAAGCGCGCCTGCGAGAAGCACAGCGCCAACCTGGCCGCCGTGATGATCACCTACCCCAGCACCCACGGCGTGTTCGAAACCCGCGTGAAGGAGCTGTGCGAGCTGGTGCACGAGCACGGCGGCCGCGTGTATGTGGACGGCGCCAACATGAACGCGCTGGTCGGCGTGGCCGCGCCGGGCGAGTTCGGCGGCGACGTGAGCCACCTGAACCTGCACAAGACCTTCTGCATTCCGCACGGCGGTGGCGGCCCGGGCGTGGGCCCTGTCTGCGTGGTGGAAGACCTCGTTCCCTACCTGCCGGGCCACGCGACGGCCGGCGTGCCGTCGAACGGCGTGGGCGCCGTGTCGGCCGCGCCGCTGGGCAACGCGGCCGTGCTGCCGATCAGCTGGATGTACTGCCGCATGATGGGCGCCAAGGGCCTGCAGGCCGCGACCGAGACGGCCATCCTCAGCGCCAACTACATCAGCGCACGCCTGAAGGACCACTACCCCACGCTGTACGCGAGCCCCAACGGCCACGTCGCGCACGAGTGCATCCTCGATCTGCGCCCGCTCAAGGACACCAGCGGCGTCACCGCCGAAGACGTGGCCAAGCGCCTCATCGACTACGGCTTCCACGCTCCTACGCTGAGCTTCCCCGTGCCCGGCACGCTGATGGTGGAGCCCACCGAGAGCGAGCCGCTGGCCGAGCTCGACCGCTTCATCGACGCGATGATCGCCATCCGCGGCGAGATCCGCCGCATCGAGGAAGGCGTCTGGCCGAAGGAGGACAACCCGCTCAAGCACGCGCCGCACACGGCCGCCAGCCTGCTCGGCACCGAGTGGAGCCACCCCTACTCGCGCGAACTCGGCGCGTTCCCGCTGGCCACGCTCAAGAGCGCCAAGTACTGGCCGCCGGTCGGCCGCGTCGACAACGTGTACGGCGACCGCAACCTGTTCTGCAGCTGCGTGCCCGTGAGCGAGTACGAGGAAGCCGAAGAAGCCTGAGGCCGCCCGCCTGCGTCGCGGCGCATGAACCAGGAAGAAGTCGAATCGCTCAAGGCCCGCTGGCGCGGCTGCGTCTGGGCCCACACGCTGAGCGACGATGAAGGCGCGGCCCTGCTGCCGCAGCTGCGCTTTGCCGAACTGTCGGCGGGCCAGTCCATCTGGCACCGCGGCGACCCGGCCGAGCACTGGATCGGCATGGGCCGCGGCAGCATGAAGCTGTGCACCACCTCGGCCTCGGGCAAGCCGGTGACCTTCATGGGCCAGGCCTTCAGCTGGGTCGGCGAGATCGAGCTGATCCAGGACAGGCCGCGCGTCTGCGACGCGGTGGCGCTGTCTGAGGCGGTGATCATCAAGCTGCCCAAGGCTGCGTTCTTCCATCTGCTCGACACTAACCCCGCGTTCAACCGCTTCGTGATGCGCCTGATGAGCGAGCGGGTCACGCAGTCGATGGCCATCACGCTGTCGGACCGCACGCTGGACCCGGTCGCCAAGGTGGCGCAGAGCCTGGCCTCGCTGTTCAGTCCATCGGCCTTTCCGCCGCGCTCGCTGGAACTGCAGGTGTCTCAGGCCGAGCTGGCGATCTACTGCAACATGTCGCGGCCTCGCCTGAACGCTGCGCTTCGGCGGCTCGAGGCCGAAGGGTTGCTCGAACTCGGCTACCAGATCGTCACGCTGCTGCAGCTCGACGCGCTACGCGATTACTGCGGTGCCGCGTCGGTAGATAGCGGCAGCCACACGCGGCCCGAAACGGCATAGGCGTTGTCGCCTGTGATGCCGGCCACGGGTGCGCCCGAAGCCGGAGCCCAGACGTATTGCGGATGCGTGGAGAACAGCGCCACACCCAGTTCATCGCCCGGCTGCATGCGCGCGGCCACGCCGCCGAGCGCGACGCGATGACGGCCCGGAGGAACTGGCACGACCTGGTCGGACAGAAGCGTCACCTCCCCGCCGCGACGGCGCAGCGCCAGCCCCACCAGTGCCACGCCGGGGCCAGCCTTGGCCCGCACTTCCAGCTCCGCTTCGGGCACGCCAGCCAGCACCGCGCCCGCGCCCTGACGTGCCAGTGCGTCGGCAGGCAATGCAACGAACTGCAGGCCCTTCGCGCCTGCGGCCACTTCCGTCGACGATAGCGACGTGCCGACCTGTGCTGGCACCGGTGCCGGCCCTTGATAGGCAGTACCGTCATCGAGCGCGATGCACAACGAAGGCACCGACGCCAGCCCCGTCTCCTGATCGCGCAACTTGGCATCGAGCCACGCCAGCATCGCGTCCATCGCATCGACGGTGCCACAACGTGCGGGCTTGTCGCGCTGGCCCGCACGCGGGTTCACATGGCCGGAGCGCAGCACCATCAGCCGCACATCGCCGCCGCCCGATTTCAGGTAGCGCCAGTTGCGCAGCCCCTCGCCCATGTCGAACAGCACGTCTTCGCTGGCCTGCACGACCAGCGCATCGACACGCCGCACCGGCCGGCCGGCCCAGCTCGCGCCCGAGGGGCCGTGCGCCTGGTAGGCATCGCGCAGGCGCTGCGCGTCGGCGCCGATGTCGCTCCATGCCCATGCGCCCGGCCTGGGCGCCGTGTCGCAAAGGGGCTTCAGCAGGCTGCCATCGCGCACCTTGCCTCGCTGGGCCATGAAGCATTCGAACTGCACATAGCCGCCCTTCAGCACGCCTTGCGGCGCGAGCGAATGCTGCAGGTCGTACCAGGTCATCGACGGAACCGCGGTGGTGATTCGCGGCTCCAGTTGCGCCAGCTGCATCTGGTAGCCGCCGCCATACGAGCCGCCGATGCTGCCGATGCGCGCGCGGCCGTCGGTGCCCTTGCGCAGGGGCAGCTCCCGCTCGGCCCAGTCGATCAAGCTGCGGATGTCGGCGATCTCGGCCTGCGGATCCATGATGCGGCTGTCTCCTCCGCTGTCGCCGTGGCCGCGATGGTCGAAGCTGATGACCGCATAGCCACGCTCCACCAGCGTCGGCACGAGCCGGTCGACGCGCGACCAGTAGCTCACGGCCGGATCGGTATCGCGCGGCGGCATCGCCTGCAGGCGCCCCAAGCCGAAGCCGCTTGCATGCAGCACCAGTGGATAGCCGCCATCGGGTTTCTGATCGGGCAGGAATAGCGTGAACGCGATGCGTGTGCCCTTGCCGGCGCCGTCCGCGCCCGCCAGCGGGTCGGGCACGGCGGATTGCACGGAGAGTTGCTGCACCGTCGCAGCCTGCGCCGCGCCCAGCACGAGCGCTGCGCCCAGGGCCGCGGCCCGGATGATCGTCTTCATTGCCTCTGTTCCTCGTTGCGTGTCTCGAAGCACGCGACTCTAGGAACGAAGGCGGCGGCGCATTGTCCCGGCGGGAACAATGGCCACGGGCAAGAACCGCTACGGCTGCTTCTTCTTCGCGATGTCCGCCGTGGCGATCTGCTGGCGCAGCCCGCGCAGGCTGGCCTTCACCTTGCGTTCGTTCTCCAGCCCCATGCGCACCATGATCTTCTGGCCTGAAGACATCGACTCCAGCTTGGGATCGGCGTACTCGTAGCGCACCCACGGCCGGGTCGAGGGCACGTCGCCCTTCACCTCGACCAGCCGCACTTGCACCGGGCCCGCTGGCTCGGGAGCCTGCAGCAAGTGGTCGATGACTGCGATGAGCCGGTCGTTGAAGTAGCGGCCCGGATAGCCCAGCTCTTCATACGCCTGCTGGAACAGCGGATAGAGCTTTGCATACACGGCCGCGGCCTTGGCCGGATCGACCGACTGGGCCAGCAGCACGATGCCGTTGTAGCGCGCGGCATTGTTGGCCGCGATGGTCTGCACCTGGCCCTGCGGCCCTTCGGTGATGAAGCGCTGCGCCGTGGGCTGCACCGGCCATGCACTGGCGGGCGCCTGTTCGCGCGCGAGGTTGTCGACGGTGGCGACGAAGCGCCGCACGATGCCGTCGGAACGCAGGAATTCGGCGACGTGCTTGCCGCCGATCAGCTCCGTCAGCGCCTTCGTCACGCGCGCGTCGGAATCGGCCAGCTTGGGCAACGCTGCATCGGGTGGCGCGAGCGCATCGACCGGGTTCTGCGGGCCGGTGGGCGCGGCGGCAGGCGGCGGCGGCGCGGGCGCGTCGTTGGGCGCCGCTGCCACCGGCACGGGCTCGACGGGCTTCTGCTGATCCTGATACCAGCGCCAGCCGAAGAAGGCCGCCACGAGCAGCACCAGCACGACGGCGGCGATGGCTCCGATGGGCGCTTCGCGGCGGGGTCTGAACTCGGGGGCTTCGCGGGTGTCGGTATCGGGCATGAGGGCGGCTCCTTGTGCGGGAAGGTCAGAGGAAGCGAACGGCTATGGTGCCCCAGAACGGGCTGCACGCCAGCCTTGTCGTCGTAACGCCCTGTGACGCGCCCGCGGCGCGGAAGTTCACCCGCCCGTTCAATCCGCGAGCCGCACAACGTGAGCCTGTCGCGGATCGACCTTGCCTGCATGCAGGTCGGCGATCACGGACTGCGCATGCGCGAAGCCTTCGCCCTGCGCCAGCGTCATCCACCGGTTGCCGGGCCTGCTGAGTTCCGCAATGAAGCTGCCCTGTGCCTCGTTGAAGCGGCGGTTGACCTCCTGCGGGCCCCAGTCGGCATTGCGCTTCCTGATCTGCACGGGGGCGAAGTAGAGCTGTGGCGTGGGCCCGGGCAGCGAGGTGGTGTCGCCGAGAAATTCCGTCTTCTGCGCGGAGCCCGCGTAGCAGTCGTACACCAGCGATTCGCCGAAGTGATGGTGGATGGTGGCGCGCAGCTCGTCGTTGCCCGAGAAGTCGACGTACAGCGTGGGCACGTTGGTCGGCAGCGTCGTCACTTCCTCATAGGCCAGCGTGCGGTCGTAGCAGCCGAGGCCTTCCACGAAAGCGCGATTGGCGTTGGACGTTGCCGCAATCAATTGCAGCCCTTCGCGCTGGCGCAGGCAGAAGGCCGTGCCGAACGCGGTCTTGCTCGACGCGCTCGACACCACCACCTGCTTCGCACCGAAGAAGCCGTTGTCCTCCAGGAAATCGGCCAGCATGAACGAGGTGATGAACAGCGGCCGCACCAGCATCTGGTAATCCTCCAGCGCAGCGACGTAGCCTGCGTCATTGCTGCAGCGCATGTACTGGTTGTAGGCCGACACCAGTTCGCTGCGATGCGGCGCACCGTCGTAGAAGCCGCGCGCCGTCACGCGAACCGGCTGCATGCGCAGGTGGCTCGCGATCGGGAAGTAGCCGTAGAAGCGCTCGCCCACCGACACGCCCTCGACGTTCGACGCCGCCACGTCGGCGAAGCCCCAGGCCGGCATGTGACCCCAGTCGGCGTCGCCGGTCGGGAAGAACTGCCAGTACTTCATGACCGCGTCGCCGAAGGCCGCGTAGGTGATGTTGTTGGTGGTCAGCGAGAAGCGGCCGATCTTCATCAGCACCTCGCCGGGCAGCAGCGCGCCGCTGTCCTGCGCGGTCACGACACGGGTGGTTCCGAGGGCGTTCTTGCGCGTCTGGAGGCGGGTTAAAGTGAATGCGTTGTTCATTCGCAAACTGTATGGCGGCCCGTCGCGCGGCGGGTTCGGAAAACCGTCGATGCCGGAAGCCCCCCGCTCCAAGCCCCTGAAACGCCCCACGCAGGCACGCAGCAAGTTCACCGTGCAGGCGATCTACGACGCCTTTGTTCGGATTTGGTCCGCGCACGGCTGGGAAGGCGTGACCACCCGCGCCGTAGCGCTGGAAACCGGCATCGCCGTCGGCACGCTCTACGACTACTTTCCCGACAAGGAAGCCCTGCTCTCGGGCTACGTGCGCCACTGCATCGAGGCGCTGCTCGCGCGGCTCGATGCGGAAGTCGTCGCACCTTCTGACATCGGCTGGCAGGCCCGCGTAAAACGCCTGGTGCGCATCACCTGCGACACCCGGCTCGAAGGACTACCCGCTTTCGACCACCAGATGCTGATGCTCGAACACCGCGTGGCCGAGCCCAAGCACCACCGCCGCGTGTACGACGAACTGGCCGACAGATGGCTCAAGGCCTTTGCCGCCTGCACCGACCTGCAGCCGCCCCCCTCGCCCGCCACGGTCCACGCGCTGCTGACAGCGGCGTGGGGTGGCCGCCGCTATCGCCTGCTGGTGCAGCCCGAATCGGGCAACGCCGAATGGGTGGCCGAGATGGAAGCGATGGTCATGGCGCGCTTGGCTGCGCGCTGAGCGATTGCAGCCAGGCCAGCGTGGCCTGCAGCTCTGCCGGACGGATCTCGTGCGCGCCCGGAAAGTCGGTGCCCGACAACGCCAGCGGCAACGTGCGCGCAAACTCGCGCGTGGCCTGCGCGGCGCTCGGCGGAATCACGTTGTCGGCGCTGCCATGGCTCACCCAGAGCGCCTTGCCTTCGAAGGCTTCGGGCTGCGCGACATGCGGCAACACCTGCGGCAGCAGCCGGCTGTGCCACACCATGGCCGCGCGCACGCTGTCGGGCCTGGTCAGCAGCAGCGACAGCGCCATGATCCCGCCCTGGCTGAAGCCGCCGACCACCACGCGCTCCGCAGGCACGCCGAGCTGCTTGGCTGCCGAGACGATCATCTCGCCGACCAGGAAGCGGCTTTCGCGCTCCTGCTCTTCGTCGATGCGGCGCTCGCCACCGGGCAGCATCTGGAATTCGAACCAAGCGTAGGAGTCGGGCGACAGCACATAGGGCGCACGCAGGCTCAGCACATGGAACTGCGGTGGCATCAGCCTCGCCAGGCCGAACAAATCTTGCTCGTTGCTGCCCACGCCGTGCATCAGCACCAGCAGCCAGGGCTCGCGGACATCGGGTTGCGCGCCGTGCGCGAGGAACTTCAGGGGCAGATGCAGTTGGGTCATGGTTCAGCAGGCTGGATGGATAGGCTCGAAAAAGTCCCGCTGAACGTCAACGGAACCCACGCGCCAGCTCGCGCGTGACTTCGGCTGCAGGCACCTCGCGGCAGCCCGTGGCGTTCTGCCCCGACCACAGCGGAGAAAAATCGCCGCTGCCCTGCGCCTCGGCCTTGGCACGCAGGGGTGCGATGCCCGAGGTAGCCAGCGGAAACTCCGGCGCCGCCGCGCCGATGGGGCCCAGTTCGCGCATCACGCGGTTCACGATGCCGCGCGCCGGCCGGCCGGTAAAGAGATTGGTGAGCGCCGTGTGCCGCGCCGCCTTGCCCTTGAGCGCCGCGCGGTGGATCGCGCTGGTGGTCGCCTCTGGCGTCAGCATGTAGGCCGTGCCGACCTGCACACCCGCCGCACCCAGCGCCATGGCAGCAGCCACGCCGTTGGCATCCGCGATGCCGCCGGCCGCGATCACCGGCACCTTGACCGCATGCACCAGCTGCGGCAACAGCGCGAAGGTGCCGAGTTGCCTCGTCAGGTCGTGCGACAGGAAATGGCCCCGATGTCCACCTGCTTCGAGCCCCTGCGCGATGACCGCATCCACGCCGCGCGCCTCGAGCCACTGCGCCTCTTCCACCGTGGTGGCCGAGGCCAGCACCTTCGCGCCCCAGCCGTGCACCCGCGCCATCAGCGCCTCGGGCGGCAGGCCGAAATGAAAGCTCACCACCGGCGGCTTGAACTCGGCCAGCAGGTCGGCCACCTCGGCGCTGAACGGGTTGCGGCCCGGGCCGGCGGGGATGCTCGCCGCATCGATGCCGAACTCGGCGTAGTACGGCGCGAGCGCGGCGCGCCACGTTGCCTCGCGTTCGGCACTCGGCTCGGGCGGCGTATGGCAGAAGAAGTTGACGTTGTAGGGCTTGCCTGTGCCCGCGCGGATGGCGGCGAGCTCGCTGCGCATGACGTCGGGGCTCAGCATGGCACCGGGCAGCGAACCCAGGCCGCCGGCGTTGCTGACCGCGATGACCAGCGCGCTGCCTTGCACGCCGGCCATAGGGGCCTGGATGAGCGGGAGTTCGGTGCCGAGGAGTTGTTGCAGCGTGGTCATTCGAAAGCGCTCCTTTTATGTCGAATGCCGGTGATTCTCCGGCCAAGCCGGAGGCTGCCGCAGCAGCAGGGTCATCGCCCCGCGTTCCTCTTCAGCTCACTCCTCGCTGGTCCACTCCACGCGCACGCCCAGGCTGCGCAGGTTTTCCACGAAGCGCGGATGCGCGCGGCGGATAGGCGCGGCGTTGCGGATCTCGGAGCGGCCCTCGATGCTCGCCGCCACCATGAACAGCGCGATCGCCACGCGGATGATGTAGGGGCTCTCGACCACCGCGGGCGTCAGCGGATTGCCGCCGAAGGTGATGAGCCGGTGCGGGTCGGACGAGAACACGTGCGCGCCGAACTTCGACAGCTCGCCCGTCCAGCCCAGCGCCCCGTCGTACACCTTGTTCCAGAACATCGCGTTGCCCTGGGCGCGCACGCCCAGCGCGATGAAGATCGGCAGCAGATCGACCGGAAAGTACGGCCACGGCGCCGCCTCCACCTTGGTGAGCACGTTGCTCGTGAAAGGCGTCTGCACCTTCAGCGGGCCGCTGCGGATGGCGCGCGACCAGCCGTCCTCGTGCACGATCTGCACGCCGAACTTGGCGAAGGTGCGGTCCAGCAGCGGAAAGTTTTCGGGTGCGCTGTTGCGCACGATCACGTCGCCGCCGGTAATGGCGCCCAACGCAAGGAAGGTGGTGATCTCGTGGAAGTCCTCGTCGAAGCGGAACTCCCCGCCCTTGAGCGTGCCGCCGCCGTGCACCGTGAGCCGCGAGGTACCGATGCCCTCGATGCGCACGCCGATCATGGTCATGAAGCGGCAGAACTCCTGCACGTGCGGCTCCGAGGCCGCGTTGGTCAGCGTCGAGGTGCCGTCCGTCGCGGCCGCGCACAGCACGAAGTTCTCGGTGGTCGTGACCGAGGCGTAGTCCAGCCAGTGGTCGGTCGGCGTGAGCCTGCTCTTGCTGCGAACCAGCAGCGAGCCTTCGGTGCGCTCCACCTCGCCGCCGAAGCGCTGGAACACCTCCACGTGCGGATCGATCTCGCGCACGCCCAGCGTGCAGCCCTTGACGTTGTCCTCCAGCCGGGCCACGCCGAAGCGCGCCAGAAGCGGCGGCACCAGCATGATCGACGAACGCATCTCCTCGGGCAGCCGGTGGCGCGAGGCGTCGAAGGCCGTCTCGCGGTGGTGCAGCTCGAGCGTTCCCGTCTCGTGGTCCATGCGCACGTCGCTGCCCAGGGTGCGGAAGATGTCGAGGATCTTGCGAACGTCGGTGATGTCGGGCACACCGTGCAGGCGCAGCGGCTCCCAGGTGAGCAAGGTGGCACAGAGCACCGGCAGCACGGCATTCTTGTTGGCGGAGGGGGTGACGCGGCCACGCAGCGGCGTACCGCCGTGCACGATGAGGTTGGACATGGAGGAAAGCGAGACGGAAGCGGGAGGCGGTGGAGAAAAGGTGCGGAGACAATCCGAAACCGGAAGCGAGAACTTTACCGTCTGAAAGCGGCATGAACGGCACCGAAGTTGTAAGAACTTCAACGCTGGAGCCGCTCAAATAACAATTCTTTCGCGTTACATGCGAGCAATTTTTTCAAACCACCCCCTATGCGCACGCTTGAAGACCTGATCGACACCAAGGACGCCGCACGTCCTCTCGTCAGGGAACGGGCGCAAGGCGCCAGCCACCCCTTCGAGATTCTGGCCCCCTCCGAAGACCAGAACCGCGTGCTGCTTGCGCTCCAGGTCACGACGCGCTCGACCATGGGTGCTGTTGCATACGAGACAGGCGGCCTGCTGATCGACCACGGGTGGCTGCGGGTGCTGGGCTCGGGACATCCGAAGCTGGCCCGCAACATCGTCGACTGGAACAAGGGGCGCTCTTCCGGCTTCCTTCTCGTTGCAGACGACGTGGTCGGAGGCTTCTTCGCTCTCAACGGCGGTGGGCTCGGGGACGATGCCGGCGCCATGTACTACTGGGCGCCCGATACCCTGGCGTGGGAATCGCTCGAGATCGGCTACAGCGACTTCCTAGGGTGGGCATCGACCGACCGGCTGCAGGCTTTCTACGCCGACTTGCGCTGGAGCGGCTGGGAAGCCGACATGAAAAGCGTAGGGGCAGACCAGTGTTTCAGCTTCTACCCCTTCCTGTGGACGAAAGAAGGGTCTGTGCAAGCCAGTGCCCGAAAGGCCGTGAGCATTGCCGAGCAGTACGCGCTCAACAAGGAACTGGCAACCACCACCGGCAAGTAGCTCAGACTTCGCAGCAGCGTGAGGCTCATGCCGACCCGCGATTCACGACGAACTTGTTACTCACCTGCCCCGCCCTTGTCCAAATAGATTGTTGCCTCCAGCCAGCCCTTCCCGCTGGCCATGCAACCTCGAAAGGACAGGACAAATGAACCACGCCTACACCGGCGGCTGCGCGTGCGGCGCAATCCGCTACGAAATTCCGGCCGAGCCGATCTTCCAGAACCATTGCCAGTGCCTCCAGTGCCAGCACAAGAGCGGCACCGGCCACGGCTCGTACCTCAGCTTCCCGCGCGGCGGCACAAAGCAAAGCGGCAATGCCACGCTGTGGGACATGGTTGGCGACAGCGGCAACGTCAAGACACGCGCCTTCTGCCCGACCTGCGGCTCGCCCGTGTACATGACCTATGCGGCGATGCCCGACGTCATCACCGTGCATGCCGCAAGCCTCGACGACCCGAGCAGGTTCAAGCCGCAGGCGGTCACGTACGGCGTGCGCGGGCACGCGTGGGATTTTCTGGATCCGGCGCTGACGAAGTTCGACAGGATGCCGCCGGGGTAAGCAAGGGCAGGCCCTCCTGGCAGGCGCCAGTCGTGCGGCGGCACCATGACTTTGTGCACTTATCGCGATGCGGAAGCCGTTTCGACAATGCACCGCCATGTCGTCGAACCCGCCCTCGCCATCGTCTGTCTACCCTCGCATCAAGGCAGCGGACTTTCTCCGGACAGTCGAGCCGATGCTCGACGAGATCGAGGCACGGGGCGGCGACAGCGGCCTGCTGGTGACCTATACGCTCGACACGCCGACCCAGTTCATCGCCTTGACGAACGAAGGCATGGCAAGTCTGGGGCTGACCCCGGAGGAACTCATCGCCATGCATCCAGACAGAGAGCCGTCGAGGCGCGCATGCCTGGGCGCCCTGTCGCTGACGATGCTGCTTGCAAGCGTCGCGGGGTGTGCATCTTCAAGAGGTACCTCGAACGACGACGCATCGGCGGCGAATCGTCCCCGGCGCGACGAGTGGAACGAGAGGGAGGCGCGTGAAAAGTGGCAGGAGGAAAAGCGCAGGGATGACGAATACAAGAGCCGGCGCGAGAGCAGTCAGCGAGAGAAGGAGCAGCAGATGCAAGCGTTCAAGGAGCAGATGAAAACGGACGCGAAGGAGCAGCGGCGCATCGAAGCCGACCCGAGGGAGAGGGCTGCCAGGGACCTGAAGAACGAATTCCAGCGCAAGTACGGCCCTCTGCGCTGAGGCCACGCGTTGTCTGCGTCCAAGGCATCGGACCGGGCCGAATCCGGCTCTCGTCAGCCTGCCTCGCTCGGCTCTTCCTTCGCAGGCCACAGCTGGATCTCCGAGGCCTCTACAAAGCCGTAGCCCTTGCGCACGGCCAGAAGCGCAGGTTCGAGAATCATCTGGTAGTCGGACGCGAACGCCTCGATGTCGTCATCGCCGGGGTCTTCGTCCCAGGCGAAGATGAGCGCGCGGCGGTGCTTCTGCAGCAGCTCAACCAGCAGCCCTGTCTTCTCGGGCGGCACGTAGCCGCCGAGCGAATAGTTGAAATGGATGGTGGTCCGCATCTTCTCCTGAAGCATCGGGAAGTCACGAAGCAGATCGGCGAACAGTGAGGCGGGCGTCTCGAAGACGTGCGACACGTCGACCCCGATGCGCTCGAACAATGCGGTGGGCCAGACTCGCCCCCGGTTCTGCCAGCTCGGCAGCACCTGCGCCGCGAGGTTGAGGATCTCGTAGGAGATCGAGCCCACGAGTTCGCTCGCCGGCTCGGGCCACATGAAGCCTTCGGCGTCGATCTCGGTCGTGGTGTCTTCCCGGCATTCCCAGATGTGCCGCCACTGTTCCAGGCGGCGCCGCATCCGGGCCATCAAGGCATCGGGAGTCATCGCCTCGTCCGGGACGCTCTCCTCGGGCGGCAGGTGCGCAGCCAACGGATAGAAGCCGTCCAGCACGGCACGAACCTCGGGCCTGACTTCGGGCCCGACAAGATGGCGCCGCGCATCGAGCTTCGCGAGCATCCGCAACGCGACCGCATCGATCGCCGACTCGTCGGTGATGTCGCAAGCCTCGTAGGCCGCCAGCTCGCGCAGGGCGTCTTCCGCGTCGTCGGCTTCGATGAAATAGGGGCGCCCCCACTGCGCCTGATACGCGTTGAAGCCGGGAATGCCGGCGCCGCGCACCGGCTGTGAAGAGAATTCCCCGGGCGGCGCGCCGGCGTGCTCGCGCACTGCCTTCGCCTGATCCGCATAGATGGCGTGCTGCAGATTCACGACACGCTCGCACCAGCGGCTGGCACGGTAGCTCACGAGTTGCCGCCGGGCCGCGTCCCGCACGAGATCCTCCAGCCCGTCAGAGGTGGCTCGGCGCATGTACGGAACAAGGCGCTCCCTGATCAGGCGGACATCCACGGCAAGGTTGCTGACGTCGTAACCCATTGCTTCCCTTTCATCGTCGAGGCTCGCGTCCGCGGATGGCATCCGCGGCACCGGCGCGCGATTCTGGAAGAAAAGGCAAGACGCGCCATCTGACGAAAGTCATTCATGTCGCCCGGCCAGGACAAGCTGCTACCGATGCACCGGCCCTACTCCGCCAGCGCCTCGCACTGGACTTCGATCCGGGCGTGAAGCAGGCCCAGCGTTGCGGAAAGAAGGCGCTGCAGCGACTCGCGCTGGCAGGTATCGAAGAGCGGCGCGGGGTCTGCGTCGGATGCTGCCGCGTCGCGCCGGTCTTCGTCCCAGCCGAGCAGCTGGACCAGCGTCTGCGCGCCTTGCACGATGTCGCGCGCGTCGTTCAGGAATGCGGCCTGGCTTTGCCGGGAAGAATCGAGCCGGTCGCCTTGCACCCATTCGAAGGGCTTGAACTGGGCTGAGGGGCGATAACGAGCGTTGGTGCTCGCGCCGTTTGAAGAAGCATTGGCCGTCATGGGCCTCCCAAGGATGTCGATTTGCAGAAACCGACGCACCCGCTGTCAAACGAGGGCGGCAGCTCGAACGGGTTGACAGACCGGGACATCCTTGCGGAAACCGGCAGGGCGCGAGCCCTCCCGTTCGAGCCGCCAAAAAGGGGCACGAACGAAAAAGCCGCAGACCAAGTGCGGTAGCTGCGGCTTTCGTCGCAGGATGTCAGCGGGCTGTCAAACCCGGCCCCGCTCATCACGAGGCGGGGGCAATGTAAGCGGTGTCGATGGAGCCCGTCAAGCCTGGAAGCGATGGTCGTCGCACTGAACTCACCAGGCCAATCGGCGAATTGCGCACTCGCTGAGACCAAACGCTGATTGCAACAGTGATGTACCGCCTGCAGTCAGCCCCATGCGGCCAGCGTCTGCGACGCCATCATCGACACTGGCAGGTCTTGGGGCCATGCGAGGTTCCCGTCGCAGCGCGTTCTGGAGGAACCAATGAACCGTCTCGCCAGCCTCGCGCAGTACAGGTAGCCCGGCAAATTTCGGCCCCTATCGCGCCACCGGAGTTTCCACTCCTGCCAAATCCAAACAACGCTCCCATCAAGGCGAAGGCAACGAAAACAGCCAATGCAATCAGGCCTGAGGGCAGCTTGCGGCTTGACTTTGTTTTCGCAGATCGCCGGTGGTTGGTCATGGCGCAATCTTGAAGACCGAGGCCCGAAGGGCGCTTGGCCTTGTCCTGAATGAATGGAACGGTGATGAAGAGCGCACTTCTGATGGAGGCTGAGAGTCTGCTTACGGCAAGGTCGAACGTCGGCATGGGGCCCATTGCAGTCATCGAACTCATTCGGAAGCTGACATTCAAACGTGAGCTCACCTGTCTAGAAACAACGTCTCAAAAATGCACTATTGTGCAAAGCGCAGAAGGATTTCGGGATCGCTTTTCTGCGCAGTTTTCCCAACCGTCGCCAAGAGCGAATAGATGGCAGCGAGCAGAGAGATTTGAGCGCTTTCATTCTGTTTTGCGCCCAGAATACTTCGAGACCAATCCAGAAGCGCCCCCGCATCTTCTTGACTATGCGTGAAGCCATAGAGCACCCGAAATCCGCTGACAGTAGCGCCGACATGGTCTGGCAGTAGCCTTGTGAACCGCCATCCCTTACGTTCAACGAAATCCGCAACCTGATCGAGTCCACGGCGCTCTCCAAAGCAGATCGAACGAAGGCTAATGAGCATGAGCAGTGCCGGACACCCATAGGCGGCAGCATCATCGATCTTCGTAGGCAGATGGCGACTGACTCCAAGCGAGCCTTGGAATGCTTGCTCAGGCAATGCGGCCAACGCAGTTAGGGCCGCAACAAATCCCTCCTCACAGAGGATCTGATCCGATGCGGATGATTCAGACTCCCAGCGCTCAAGTATCAGTTGTGCGTCTGTCCAAAAGGATTTCTTCCTTTCGAACTCGGCTTCAGCCATTCCGGCCAAATACTCGTTGGAATGATCGACTAGTGCATCAAGATCAAGCGGAGCCGGGCGAACGTTTGCTTGGCGAAGGTCAGTCGACTGAAGAGGCAAAAGTTTTTGAACCTTTTCGAAGAGAGCCAGTAATTCAGGATCGGCACGCAAAGTCATAGCGCGTTGATGAGGTTGGGGTTTCGCAATCTGCAATCGTCTGGTTGTGGCCGAGTGGAGTCTACGACTCCCGATGCCAATGAATGAACACAGCGTTGCCACGTGAGCTCAGCAGTAACACATGCCCAAAACAATGCTCGCATCCATTTATGACGTGAAAGCACTCATCTACCGGCGTCAACAAATTGATCGTCGCGACACTTTCCACTCGAGCAAGATCGCGTCTAATGGATTCGAGAATCCCCTGCAGGTGGGCCGGGTCTGCCGCCTCTATTTGAGCTCGCACGGGCTCAATGGACTGATCAGCGCTGAGACATGATGCCCAAAAGGTGTCGAGTTCATGCTTGGATGCGACCGTGTTCTGCAAGACATGAACATAGCCAGACCCAGTTTCCACTTCCACCCTTGACACAACACGATGGCTTCCCGCTGAGGGAGGCTCAGCTGCGTGGAGGAGGATCTGATCGGTGCGATGAGTTGCACTCATGAGTTGAAGTGGAACGAGATATTCAAGTTCGCTTGCTCAGGGCTATGTCCGCTTGTGGCCGCGTTGTGCCGGCTCGGCGAACGGCCGGTTCTGGCCGCAGTCCGTCATCCTATTGCTGGTTGTCGCGCCCATGCTCTCATAGTCTATTGACCAACTGCATGTATCGCCAGACGCCCCAAACCACGCCCACAGCGATACCAGCTGCCACGCTCCAGCCCACCGAAACACCGGCGATGAAACTCAGAAAGAGCATCAACGCGACCGATGCGAGACTAATGTAGGTCAATGTGATGAAGTCAAAGCGCGCGATCTCGCGCGCGTCCTCGGAGAATGCGCGGTCGTCGTGACCGCGCTTGCGGCGCTGCCCTCTGAAGAGCACTACGTCAATGATGAACTCGAAGATTCCGACGACGAAATCCGTCAGCAAGCTGAACATGAAGCTCCTTTGAATGTCCGCAATTGGTCGACTGTAGCCGGACAGGCTGTCAGTGCAAAAACTCGAACCCGTCTTGCGCCTCGCTCCGAAGCTGCCAATCGCAGATACAGCGTGGCAGCGCCCGAGCCGGCTGTCCTCGCGGCATCGAAGCCTTTGCCCTCCAACCGCAGTCTCTTTCCCGCGGCTCGCTCTTCTTCATCAGCCTCGTCTGCTCGAATGGCATTGGTCTATACGAAACATATATACTTCGCATACATTTCATACAGAGTCTGCCAATGGGCATCGTAAAAATCTCCGACCTCATGCACGAGAACCTGCGCGTGGCAGGCAACGCGCTCGGCAGGTCCATCAACGGCCAGGCCGAGCACTGGATGCGGGTCGGCATGCTGACCGAGCTGCACCCGGAGCTGGATCACCGTGAAATCTGCCAGCTGCTGATACAGGCCGAACTTTCGGGGGGCCTGGACATCCTCGCGGCTGCCACAGCCCAACCGGCGACGCCCCGGTCGTCTTCCGCCGGAAAGCGCTGATGGCACGCGGCATCGTCATCAAGTCCCCCGAGCAGATCGAGATGGCGCGGCGGGCCGGCAGGCTTGCGGCGGAGGTCCTCGGCATGATCGAGCCCCATGTCGTGCCCGGGGTGAGCACGGAAGAGCTCGACCGGATCTGCAACGACTACATCGTGAACGTGCAGGGCACCATCCCGGCCAACGTGGGCTATCTCGGCTATCCCAAGACCATCCTCACATCCGTCAACCAGGTGGTCTGCCACGGCATCCCCTCCCCCGACAAGATCCTGAAGAAGGGCGACATCGTCAACATCGACGTCGCCGTCATCAAGGACGGCTGGTTCGGCGACACCAGCCGGATGTTCTTCGTGGGAGAGCCCAGTGTGTTGGCCCGTCGCCTTGTGGAGACCACGTACGAAGCCATGCTGGCAGGCATTCGCGAGGTCAGGCCCGGAGCGACGCTGGGCGATGTCGGCCATGCCATCCAGTCGGTCGCTCACCGCGAGCATTTCAGCGTGGTGCGCGAATACTGCGGACACGGCATCGGGCAGGTCTATCACGAGGACCTGCAGGTGCTGCACTTCGGGCGGCGCGGCGAAGGGCTCAGGCTGGTGCCGGGAATGATCTTCACCATCGAACCGATGCTGAACGCAGGCAGGCTCGAGACCAGGCAGTTGCCCGATGGATGGACGGTGGTGACGAAGGACAGGTCGCTGTCCGCCCAGTGGGAACACATGGTGGCCGTGACGCCGGATGGCTACGCAGTGCTTACGCCATGGCCCGGGGGCACGGGGACTTACCCGTCGGTCTGATCGCGAGGCCCGATGCCCTGGCCGACACGGGGAGGCAGCGTCTCGTATCGAGGCAACGAGTCGGTGATCTCGAACCACGGCGCCTTCGACCCGACGTACACATGGCAGACAGGCCTGACCTGCGGATCGTCGTCGAGCACGCCGAGCGCAAGGCCATAGACGGCCGGCTTCGCGTCGAACTTGCTGATGAGGCTGGAGCCGCACACCGAGCAGAACCCACGGTGCTCGCCGGGCGACGACTCGTAGTACCGGACCAGTTCTTCACCCCTGCTCCAGCGAAACTCCTTTGCGAGCGCCTTGGCTCGCGCGCGGAAGGCCGTGCCGTGCGCCTTGCGGCACATCGAGCAATGGCAATACAGCGGGTCTTTCAGCGCGCCGTCGATCTCGAACGCCACGCCTTGGCAGAGACAGCTTCCTCTCAGCATCGATCAGCCTCCTTCCGATTGATGATTCACTTCAAACGCGGATTCGAGTGCAGTGAATCACTCCTGCTGTCGCGATGCCAAGTCGTCACTTGTTCATCGCGGTCAACACGGCCGTGGTCATGGCCTGGATCCCCATCTTGATGGAAGGCTCCGGAACCGGAGCGAAGAAGGGCGAGTGATTGAACGGCAGCGGCTTGCCACCGGGCTTCAGCGATTCGGCGACGTCCTTCGGGTCGCTCACGCCGACAAAGAAGAACATCGACGGCACGCCTGCGTTCACGTACTCGGAGAAATCTTCGCTTGCCGTGATGGGCGGCACCTGCACCACCTTGGCTGCGCCCAGTTGTGCCTTGAGTGCCGCGACCGTGCGCTGGACAACGGCCTCGTCGTTGATGACCGCCGCGCCACCGTCCCCGAACTCGATCGCAGGCTCGGGCGCCCCCGCCATCGCGGCTGCCGCCTTCGCGGTGCGCCGGATTCCGGCCAGCATCTTCTCGCGCACTTCGGGCTTGTAGCTGCGAACAGTGCCCCGGAGCAAGACCGTGTCGGGAATGATGTTGCCCGCGGTGCCGCCCTGGATCGCGCCGATGGTCACGACGCCGAACTCGGCCGGATCCTTCTCGCGACTGACCACTGTCTGCACGTCGGTCACGAAGTGCGCGGCGATCACGATGGGGTCGATGGTCTTGTCGGGTGCCGAGCCGTGACCACCACGCCCCTTGAACGTGATTTCGAGGCCATCGGCGGCGGAGGTAATGGCGCCGACGCGGTACCCCACGAAACCATATGGCGAGGGGCTCGTGTGCAGGGCGAACGCGAAGTCGGGCTTGGGGAAGCGCTTGAACAGACCGTCGGCCAGCATGGCCTTGGCGCCGCCACCGGCCTCCTCCGCCGGCTGGCCGATGAACATCAGCGTGCCCTTCCACTGGTCCTTGAGCGCAATCAGCGTTCGCGCGGTCCCGACCCAGCTCGCCATGTGGATGTCATGCCCGCAGCTGTGCGCGACGAAGGTCTCGCGGCCATTCCAGTCGGCCTTGGCCTTGCTGGCATAAGGCAGGCCTGTCTTCTCTTCCATCGGCAGCGCGTCGAGCTCCGTGCGCACGAGCACCGTGGGTCCCGAGCCGTTCTTGTAGATCGCGACAACACCGGTGCGGCCGACCTTCTCGGTCACTTCGAAGCCCAGATCACGCATCTCCGCCGCGAGCCTGGATGCCGTGCGAGTCTCCCTGAAACTCAACTCCGGGTTGGCGTGGATGTCCTTGTAGATCGTCTCGAGCTGCGGGTACATGCCGTCGACGAGCGCATCGATGCGCGGCGTGGGCTTCTCCGCGAAGGCGACTGGCGCGACGGCGCACATGACGAGAGCAGAAAGAGAAAGTCGGCGGAAGGTTGGCAGGGGCATCGGATGTCTCGTTGATTTGAAATGGTTGCGACGCCGTGCGGACTCGAATGGCCGTATGCGGTCCCGACGCACGGAAACCGGAATCTAGAGAGCGGCCAATCCAAAGTCCAATGCATTGTTGTTTGCGTTGCCATAATTTGATCTCATGGCAACTGCATGGCCTCGACGATGACGCTCGTACAACTGCGGCACCTGATCTCGCTGGCCGAGACCGCCTCCTTCACGCGATCGGCGGAAGCACTCTTCCTCACGCAGCCTGCGCTGAGCCGCAGCATCCACGCACTCGAGGAAGAGTTGGGCCGCAAGCTGTTCGATCGCGTGGGGCGGCGCAGCGAGCTCACCCAATTCGGCCGCGATGTGCTGCAGCAGGCCCGTCAGCTGGTGTTCGATGCCGACGAACTCGTGGCGTCCGGCGGACGCAAGCTCGGAGGCCGCACCGGCACATTGCGCGTCGGCCTGGGCTCCGGGCCCGGCACGCTGCTGACCAGGCCACTGATGGCGGGCATGGCTCGGCGCGGTGCGACGATCCGCGTGGACATCCTGCGCGGCGAAGGCAGCCGGCTCTTGCAGGCACTTCGCGACCGCCAACTGGATGCGGTGCTCATGGAGGTGCGATCGCTCAGGCCGGCGACGGACCTGCACGTGGAGACGGTGGCCGAGATGCGCGGAGCCTTCATGTGCCGGGCCGGCCATCCGCTCGCGCGAAAGCGCGGCGCGCTCAGCTTCGATGCCGTGCGCGAGTACCCGATCGCCTCGACCAAGCTGGGCGACGAAGTGGTGCGCGAGATGGTCGATGCCTACGGCCCCGAAGGGCATCCCGACGAGTGCGTGAGCCTGCGCTGCAACGAGCTGTCGAGCCTGGTCGAGGTGGTGCGCGACAGCGATGCGATCCTGTTCGCGATCCGCGCGGCCGCGCCGGACCTGGTGGAGCTGCCTGTGAGGCCCGCAATAGCGACCCGGGCGCTGTTCGGGTTGATCACGCTCGCGGGGCGTACCGAACTGCCCGCGCTGTCGATGCTGCGTGAGCTGATCGCGAAGACGCTGCGCGATTGAGCTCTGCTGCCTCTCGAAAGGACGCATGAAGCGCGCCGCGGTCCGATGCCTGTGACAACATCATCCGGCCACAGCCAGACATCTGAAGCAGCGGTGTTGCGAGGTGTCAGTGACTCGCGGGGGGTTCGATGGTCTCGGTATGCGGATCGACGTGTGAGGTCGATCAAAGAGCTTGTCCAGCTCATGGCTGCGGCACGTTCACGGTGTTCGCTTTATATTGCTCGCCGAACAACGGAGAGAAATCACCATGGCAAAAGCCTACTGGGTCAGCGCATACCGCGCCATCAGTGACACCGACAAACTTGCGGCCTATGCAAAGCTGGCCGGCCCCGCGATCACCGGCGGCGGCGGGCGCTTCCTGGCACGCGGCCTGCCGGCCAAGGTCTACGAATACGGCCTGGCCCAACGTACCGTGGTGGTCGAGTTCGACAGCCTCGCGCATGCCACGGCTGTGCACGACAGCCCCGAATACCAGGCAGCGCTTGCGGCGCTGGGTGATGGCGCCGAACGGGATCTGCGGATCATTGAAGGCATTGAGTAGCCACGGGCGGGCCCTGTCGGCATTCGAGCCGCCCGCCCCACGTCAAGACGCGTTGCGGCGCAGGAACATGTGCGTGGCGCGCTCGCCTGCCACCTGCCGTTCGCATCTGTAGCCTAGCGCCGGCAGATCCAGGCCAGCGAACAGTGCTTCGCCCTTGCCCAGCAGCACCGGCCGCACGGCCAGGTGCAGTTCGTCGATCAGGCCGGCCTTCAGATATTCGCGCACGGTAGCCGCACCGCCACCCAAGCGCACGTCGCGACCACCCGCGGCGGCGCGTGCCTGCGCAAGCGCATCGTGGATGCCGCCGGTGACGAAGTGAAAGGTCGTGCCGCCTTTCATTGCCAGCGGCGCTCGGGCATGGTGGGTCAGCACGAAGACCGGCACGTGGTACGGGGGCTCGTCGCCCCACCAGCCTTTCCAGCTCTCGTCGGGCCAGGGGCCGCGCACCGGCCCGAACATGTTGCGCCCGAGGATCCAGGCGCCGATCTCGACGAAGCTCTGTTCGGCCATCGCGTTGTCGACGCCGGTCTCGCCGTTGGTCTCGCCCGTCTTCTGCATCTGCTGCCAGACGCGCGTGGGAAAGAACCAGTCCATGAGTTCGGGGCCGCGAACGCCCAGCGGGTGCTGCAGGCTCTGATCCGGGCCGGCCGCGAAACCGTCTAGCGAAACGCCGAAGCTGCGCACGAGCAATCGGGTCATGAGGCTTGTCTCCTGCAAGAAGCGGGGCTGCAGTTTAGACCTTGAGAGTTCCCTTCCCGCGAATCGCGGTCGCGATTGTTCGGGTTGACCAAAGCCGGAACGACGAAATGCCCGAAGACCACAAGACAGTTCTCGCGAACGCCAACGCCGCGATCATGGACCGGCCCTGATGGCGCAGCGCGCCATTGCAGCCTCACCCCTTCGACAACCTCCGCCGAGCCTTCACCGCCGAGGCCAGCCCCTCCAGCACCGGCACCGTCTGCGCGAAGCCGATGCAGGCATCGGTGATCGAGACCCCGTGCTTCAGCGCAACGCCGGGCTTCAGGTCCTGCCGCCCCTCTTCCAGGTGGCTCTCGATCATGATGCCGGTGATGCGGCTCTCGCCGCCCGCGATCTGGGCCGCCACATCTTCCGCGACCACGATCTGCCGCTGGTGCTGCTTGCTGCTGTTGCCGTGCGAGACATCGATCATCACCTGGGGCCGCAGGCCGCTTGCCTCCAGCGTCTCGCAGCAGGCCGCCACGTCGGCGGCCGAATAGTTGGGGGCCTTGCCGCCGCGCAGGATCACGTGGCAGTCGTCGTTGCCGCGAGTCTCGAAGATGGCGGCCATGCCCATCTTGGTCATGCCCATGAAGGCGTGCGGCGCACGCGCAGCGAGGATGGCGTCGGCCGCCACCTTGATGCTGCCGTCGGTGCCGTTCTTGAAGCCGACCGGGCAGCTCAGGCCCGAAGCCAGTTGCCTGTGGCTCTGGCTCTCGGTGGTGCGTGCGCCGATGGCGCCCCAGGCGATCAGGTCGGCAATGAACTGCGGGCTCAGCAGGTCCAGGAATTCGGTGCCGGTCGGCAGGCCCAGGGTGGTCAGCTCGAGCAGCAGGCGCCGGGCGCGCTCCAGGCCTTCGTTGATGGCGAAGCTGCCATCCAGGTGCGGATCGTTGATGTAGCCCTTCCAGCCGACGGTGGTGCGCGGCTTCTCGAAGTAGGCGCGCATCACGATGAGCAGGTCGTCCTGCAGGGAATCGGCAACCTTCTTCAGGCGCTGCGCGTATTCGATGGCCTGGTCGTGGTCATGGATGGAGCACGGGCCGACCACGACCACCAGCCGGTCGTCGCGGCCGTGCAGCACGTCGGCGATCGCCGCGCGGCTGCTTTCCACCAGTGCCAGTGTGTTGTCGCGAACGGGCACGCGTTCCTGCAGGAGCGCGGGCGTGATGAGCGGACGGACGGCGCCGATGCGCACGTCGTCGATGCGGGTGGTGTCGAGGGTGCTGTCGCGGGAGCCGATTTCGGCGTCGTGGAGGGGGTCGTCGAGGCGGGACATGGTCGTGGCTGTGATTCGGGATTGATGGCTTCCCCGATTGTCCTCCCGGCGCCACCCAGCCCAGGGCGGCTCACTTCCCCACGGCGATGAGGCACCAGACGATGGCCACCAGCTGCCCTATGTTGATCAGGATCGCAATGATGTGGGTCCTGCGGAACCCCGGTATCGCATCCATGTAGTTCGACTGGATCTGCGCCCCGAGCGCATCCATCTTCGGAATGACCCTCCGGCGCAGGACGACGGCAACCGCCGCCAGCACGGCCGCGCCTGCCGCGATCCACGGGCGGCCCGCGGTGGCGAAGCTGAGCGCCGTCGCGGAGGCGGTCACGAATGCCGCGACGTAGTAGATGTTGAAGAAGCCCCGCACGAAGCGGGCGTCGAGCGGCGTGTCGTGCTTCAGCACCAGCAGCGGGATGGAGCCCATGATGAAGTACGCCGTCGTGACGAGAAGTGCCACCGTGAAGAACAGGGCGGCGAACATGGCAGCAGGCATCTTGACGTCCTCCATGCGGTGGGAGAGCCCGGCGGAGACCAACCCGTCCCCCCGGCAGGCAGGGCCGTCGTCCGCAGGACGGCGATGGTGCCACATCGGCAGGTGGGCTCATAGGTGGCGCCGCGCGCCAGCCGGCGGGTGCCAATGTTTCAGGGTATTCCCGTAGGCACCTCTGGAGCGACCGCAGCGAGGCCGACCTGATCGAGGCTTCGCCCCACCGGAATCCGTAGAAATTGCGTATTCGCGTCTGTTCGGGCGTTTGCCTGGGGGTGTGCTGGAGGACAATCTTTTGCATACATAGGCCAGACAACAAATACCCCAGCGCCATGACACTCGACGAACTCTTTGCCAATGACGAGTCGCTTCCCACCGTGCCGAGGGTGGTGTCCGACCTGATGGAAATGCTGCGCGACGACGAGGTGTCCTTCGCGGCCATCGCGCATCGGGTCGAACTCGACCAGGTGCTCGCGGCCAAGGTGCTGCAGATGGTCAACTCGCCGCTCTTCGGACTGCGGCGCAAGATTTCCTCGATACAGGGCGCGATCCTGATGCTCGGGCTCTCCGCCATCCGGTCGGTGGTCGTTAGTTCGGGGCTGGCGGGAGCCTTCAGGAAGGTGAATGGCGTCGGCCTCCCGGCCTTCTGGGCGCACAGCCTGCGCGTGGCGTCGGTCTCGAGGTACCTGGCGACAAAGACACGGCACGTCGACCCCAACCTGGCCTTCACCGCGGGCAGCATGCACGCCATCGGCCACCTGATCATGGCGCAGGCGATGCCCGAGCGCATGGCGGCGCTGAATGCCGCCCACCCCTTCGAGGCGCTGGGGCGCGCGCAGCTCGAACTCGTCGAGTTCGGCTATCACTATGGCGACGTGAGCGCGTCCCTGGCGCAACGCTGGGGCTTCGCTCCCGACCTGGTCAGCGCGCTTTCCAGCTTCGTGAGTCCGACCAGTTCGGAACACCCCGATGTGCTCGGCGGCATCCTGCACCTTGCCGTGTGGCGCGTGGCCCTGGAGCGCCAGGGGGTGGACCTCGGCAACATCGGCGGCTTCTGGCCGAGCCAGTCGGCAATGGCCGTCGGCATCACCGAGGACATCGTCCAGGAAATGCCGGCGCCGCGAGAGCTTGCGGCCGATCTCGAATCGATGATCGCCTGACGCCGGTGCCGGCGGTCACGCAGGCCGCGTACCGGACAACACCTCGCGCAGCCTCTGGTGTGCTGCGCCATCCCACA
Organism: Variovorax sp. 679; assembly: GCF_003952185.1. Lineage (GTDB taxonomy): Bacteria > Pseudomonadota > Gammaproteobacteria > Burkholderiales > Burkholderiaceae_C > Variovorax. The sequence goes on from NZ_RXFS01000013.1 coordinate 167,571, forward strand.
CGATGGGCTGCTGGTTCTTCGCACGCAGGTAGTGGTGGGTGAACACCAGAAGATAGGCCTCCAGCGTCTGTTCGGCGACATGCTCGCCCGCCAGGTTCATGCACATCGCGGCCACCTCGCTGGTGCAGAAGTGGTCGTCGCGGCCGGAGTTGCGCAGCTTGTATTGCGTGATCTGCTCCGGCTGCAGGCTCAGCACCGGCAGCCGGTCGAGATAGGGGCTCCTGCGGAACATCTTGCGCGCCTCGGCCCAAGTCGCATCGAACAGGATGAAGAGCGGGCGCTTCCCGACAGCACTGCCCTCGGAGCCGGGCGACTCGACGGCCTCGACCACCCGCTCGGGCGCCGCATACTGCCCCGGAAACACCACGTAGGGTTGCCATTGCGGGTCGCTCAACAGCGCCAGCAGCGCCGGATCGGTTTCGGTGCGGGCCCAGCCGAAAGCGAAGGTGTCGGCCACGACGTCGGCGACCAGCCATCCGGTGTTGGTCGGCTTGAGCGGCTCGATGTCCGCCATCAGCAGGCACACCCCCGCGCGCGTGGCGATCGAAGGACGCATGGCGCACATGCAATGGCTGGGCACCAGGCGGCAGCCCGCGCAACGCTCGCGCTTGAAGCCGCCACGGGCTAGAAAGGGCTTGGCGCTTCGTGCCAGGCGCGCGGCGCGAAGGAGGGAAACGGCATGGGGCATGCGGGGGATTCTCGGCTGTGTCGCCGCCGACGCTCGCGGCGATCAGGCTGCTGCTGCGTCGCGGTCGATGCCCGCCACCAGTTCCCGCAGCCATGCCCGGTGGCTGCTGAAGCTCCCGAGCTGCTCCTCCGCGGCCTCTCTCTCCGCCAGATGCCGCTCCAGGAAGCGGAAGCCGACCCGCGCCGCAGCCTCGCGCAGGGTTTCGTCGGACAGCTCGCATTCGTAGAGAAAGTCGAATCGGGTTGCCCAGAGCCCCTGCTCCGTGCCGGCGACGCACTCGAACCCGGCAGGATCTTCGATGCTGAACTCGATGAACTCCAGGCCGCCCTCCGTCTCCCGGAGGCCGCAGACCCTGCTGCCGTGGTCCCACAGCGGAACCAGCGTCGGCCCCTCGGGCACGCCGGCACCGCGGTAGGCATGGAACGGCGGCCCCAGGCAGGAGTCGCGGAACGCCTCGTGGATGCACTGGCCGGCCGCCAGCTGCATCAACGGGGCGGACATGCCCAGCCGCTGCAGCTGGGGCATTCGCAGGTGTTCTTCGACCACGGCCATGTTTCTTTCTCTTGATCCTTCTCGCACGTCGGTCCGGATCATGGCGCATGAGGGCCCCGGCGGCTCAGGGCGCGGGCGTCGGCGTGATCTTGCGGATCTTGTGGTTGAACTGGTCGGCCACGTAGACGTTGCCCGCGGCGTCCACCGCCACGCCGTAGGGAGTGTTGAACGACGCTGCCTTGCCCACGTCGTCCTTCGCCCCGGGTCTGCCCGCGGTACCCGCCAGGGTCCTGACCATGCCGTCCGGCGTGATCCTGCGGATCACGTGGGCCGTGCTGTCGGCCACGTAGAGGCTGCCACTGGAGTCGATCGCGATGCCCACCGGGAAGGAGAAGGTCGCGTCGTTGCCCTTCCCGTCGCCGGAACCGCTCGTGCTCCGCTTGCCGAGCGGCGTCGTGACCACACCCTGCGGCGTGATCTTGCGGATCACGTGGCTGCCGAAGTCGGTCACGAACATGTTGCCCGCGGCGTCCATTGCGATGCCGGCGGGCACGCTGAAGGTCGCGCTCGTGCCGGTGCCGTCGTCCGTGCCCTGGGCGCCCGAGCCCGCGAAGGTGCTGACCTCGAGGTCCGGCGCGATCTTGCGGATCTTCCGGCCCTGCGAGTCGCCGATGAAAAGATTGTTCTGCGCGTCGAAGGCAATGCCCGAAGGCTGGTTGAAAGACGCGCTGGTGCCGTGCCCGTCGACCGAACTGAAGCTGCCGGACCCCGCCAGCGTGCTCACCGCCCCTGCCGGCGTGACCTTGCGAACCGTGTTGCCCATGAGCTCGGTCAGGTAGATGTTGCCTGCGGCATCCAGGGCCAGGTCGAAAGGATCGGAGAGGGTTCCGCCAGCGCCGCTGCCCGCCACGGTCGTGACGGCGCCCGAGGGCGAAACCTTGCGGATCAGCTTGTACCGGGTATCGGTCACGTAGAGGTTGCCAGCTGCATCCACCCTCACGCCCCTGGGCCTGGCGAACTCGGCGGAGAGCCCGTTGCCGTCGAGCATGCCCTCGGTGCCCGAGCCGGCCAGTGTCGAGACCGTCGCCCGAGCCTCCGCGCAGGTGACCGTCACGCCGGCGACCTCGGCGGCTGCGCTGCCGCTGCCATTGCTCACCGTGCAGAACTGCCACAGCGGCTGGGTGCGCACCGTGACGGCGTAGGCGCTGCCCTCCTTGATGGGGGTCGCGAAGCTGAACTTGCCGTCCGCCGTGAGCGTCAGGTCATCGCCCGCGTTGTTCTGCAGCACGAGCTTGCCGCTCGTGATGCCGCTGAGGGTTCCACCGATCGCATGCGTCGCGACGGGTGTCTCGGGCTGAGGCTGCGGTTGCGCGACGGGCGCCAGCGGAACGAAGCCGCCTCCTCCGGAACCTCCTCCGCAGGAGGCCAGGACCATGATGGCCGCGGCGACGGCGCAGAAGCGGGCAAGAGGAGTCGAACGGGACGAGAACATCGGTTTCCTTTTCTTGTTCTTGGGCGTTGCGCCTGGCGGCGAAACGACGGTTTTCGACAACCGCGGCCGGCTCCGGAAGAAAAATTCCAGAGGCAGCGATATGTCTTGGTTGAAGCGCGCAGATCCCGGGCGGAGCAAGAACGCCCCCCGCGAGAGCGGCCGGGAAGTCTGAAGATCCTTATCTTCGTTAACTATTTGTGTCCCAGCTATCCCCGAAATGAGGGATATCAGGGCGCAAGCGCGCGCGGGCCGGCGTCCTGAAACGCAGGCCCTAGACCAGCCGCAGGTCCTTGGGCGCCACGCCGTCGAACACCTTCGCGAGCTGCGCCGGCGACAGCCCGTACATCCGCTGGAACAGCCCGCCGAACACCGCGCGGTACTCGTTGAGCACCGGATAGTCGCGGTTCTGGAACAGCGTGGCCTGCGTCAGCGCCTGCTGCTCGCCGACCACTCGCCCGCCCGCCTGCGCCGAGAGCCCGCCGCCCAGCACCCAGTAGACGGTGCCATGGCCGTGGTCGGTGCCCCGGTTGCCGTTCTCGCGGAAGGTGCGGCCGAACTCGCTGATGACGACCACCACGGTCTGGCGCCATGCGTCCTCGCCCATCTCCTGCGCGAAGCCGGCCACGCCCCGACCCAGTTCCTCGAAGCGGTTGGCCAGGTAGCCGGTGGCACCGCCCTGCCCCACATGGGTGTCCCAGCCGCCGATGTCGACGAAGCCGAGGTCGAAGCGGTCGCGCATCAGCAAGGCCATGCGGCGCGCCACCAGCTCGAAGCCCTTGGCCGACATGGCGTTGCGGCTGGCCGCGTCCATCTCGGCCTGCACCGCGCGCATCACCTCGTCGCGCACCTGGAAGCCTTCGGCCACCGGCTGGGCCAGCGGGGTGTTGCGGTACATGGCCGTGATGACCTGGCTCTGCCGCGCGTCGATGCCCGAGCGCGCATTGCCCGCGATCGCCATGTTGGCGGCCTTGGCGCTGCCGCGCATCGAGATCGGCAGCTGGTCGGTGAATGCGATGGGCGACACGTCGGTGACCGGCCCTGCGCCGAGCACGCCGGCCAGCCGGTTGAGAAAGCCCGAGCGGTAGTCGCGGCGCTTGTCCAGCGCCTGGCCCAGTTCGATGGAGTCCTGCGTCTCGAAGTGGCTGCGCGTGAGGTCGTCGGTGCCGGCGAAGGCAATGAACGAGGCCTGCTTCTGCTGGAACATCGGCATCACGCTCTGCGCCAGCGCCGGGTGCAGGCCCCAGTTGCCGTCCAGCGGCAGCGCGCCGTTGGGCGAGCCGGGTCGCGCAATGGCGATGTTGGGGCGCGAGGCGTAGTAGAAGTCGCTGCCCGTGGGCACGAGCAGGTTGCTGCAGTCGTACGCGCCGCGCAGGAACACGACCAGCAGCTTGGCGCCTTCGGCGGAAGGTGCGGCCATCACCCTGGCGGCGGCACCCGTGAACGGCACGGCGGCTGCGAGCTTCAGGAGTTCTCGACGTTGCATGACGGTGTGTCCTTCTTCCTGGTCAACGGCGCATCAGCTCGGGCGAAGCCAGCAGGAAGGTGTTCCACTCCTGCGGATTCTTCGCCTGCGCCAGCGCCTCGCGCGTGTCCGCGCTCATGCTCCCCTGCATCGTGCGCACCGCGCGCGAATCGGCCAGCGGCGGGAACGCCGGCTTCTCCAGCGGCGCCTTGTCGTCCGCTCGGAACAGCACCGCACCGTTCGCGCCGATGGCGCGCGCGATCTCGAAGCGCGTGTTCATCTGCCCCGCGCTGGCCCAGGCGGCCTCGTTGAGCGGATAGCCGTCGGGCGTCTCGTGGCCGTAAAGCTGCTCGCCCATTCGGTTGATCCAGCCGAGCATCGGGTTCACATTCGACACCACGCGGTCGTCGTACGCGAGCCGCACGCCGGCAATCACGTAGTGCACCGGGTCGCGGAACTTGCGGCCCAGCGAGGCGGTGAACTCGGGCGACTCGAACAGCGCCTTCAGCGTGACGGCGATGTCGCCGTCGCTGCGCGTGAAGGCCGCCGCCATGCGGTCGACCAGCGCCTGCGGCGGATCGTCGGAGACGAAGTACACGGCCAGCTTGCGCGAGACGAAGCGTGCGGTGGCCGGCGCGCGCGCAAGGCGGTCGAGCGCTTCGTCGGCTTCGGCAAGGCCGCTGCTCTTGATGGGCAGGCCCAGCAGCGTCTTCGGCCCGTAGTCGTGCCGGTTCGGGTTGAACTCGAAGAGGCCCTTGCGTACGTAGTCGGCGCGCACGGCCGGCCGCACGTTCGGTGGCGGCGCGTCGAGCGGCTGGTAGCTCACGCCCACGCCGGTGAGCACGCGCGCAAGTTCCTGCACGTCGCCCTGCGTGTAGCCGCTGCCCACGCCCAGCGTGTGCAGCTCCATGAGTTCGCGTGCGTAGTTCTCGTTGATGCGGTTGGCGGCGTTCTGCGCGTTGTCGAGGTAGCGCAGCATCGCCGGGTGGTGCAGCGTGGCGCCGAGCAGGTCGCGGAACCTGCCGAGCGCATGCGGGCGGATGGCGTTGTCTTCGTAGTCGCCCACCATCGCGCGGATGTTGTCCTTGCGCAGGTTCACGTTGAAGTGGTTCATCCAGAACCAGGTCATCTGCTCCTGCAGCTGGTTGGGCGAATAGAGCGCGCGCAACACGAAGCGCTGCTGCGCCTCTCGCACCAGCGTGTTGAGCCGCTGCTGGTAGGCCTGCCGCGCCGCCTTCTTCTGGTCTTCGTCGGGCAAGGCATCGGCCGCCTTGCGCTGCGCATCGAGCTCCGTCACGAGCTGGTCGAGCGGCATGCGCGAGATTTCCATCGCGTCGATCTGCGCCTGCGCGGCCGGCGGCAGCGGTGCGGGGCGTGGGTTGAGCTGGTCGCGCATCCACAGCGGCAGGCCCCGCTTCGCAAGCTGCGCGTCGCTGCTTGCATTGGCTCCCCAGCTCACGCGATCAAGCCAGCGCAGCCGCGTGGCTTCGTTCACCTGCGCAGAAGGCAGCGACACCGAAAGAAGCGGCCGGTGATCCCCCGGCGCGCTCGCGCAGGCCGCGAGCAGCGCCAGCGCACATGCGCCAAGCGCCATCGAGGCGCGCCGCGTGGAGAAGAACGGCGAAACAGAAGCGGCCGGCACGGCCTTCACTCCCTGCGCATGTCGTGGCGGCGAACGTCGCCGATGGCGTGCTGCGCGGTGGCGAGCGCAAGGTCGACGTGCGCAAGGCCACGCTGCTGGAACGGCCGCGAGCGCGGATCGTCTTCTTCGCGCGCCACATCGGAGCGCACCTTGCGCAGCAGGTCGACCGCGGCATGCAGGCGGCCTTCGGGCGGCAGCCACGCATCGGTGGGCTCGCGCCATTCGACGGGCTTGCCGTCGAGCCATGCGGCGTGCTGCAGGTCGCCAATGGCGGCGTGGATCTCGTCGATCACCACCTGCTCGTCGCGCGAGACCTGCCCGTCCTCGGGGCGGCGGTGTTCCACTTTCCAGGCGGCGGTGTGAAGGTCGGACAGGGCGTGGAGGTAGAACGGATGCCTGCCGTATTCGTCGGCCAGTGCGGGCAACGAAGCCGCGGCCAACAGAGCGAATATGGGGGCGAGCGCGGCGATTAGGCTTTTCTTCTTCATCTTCGGGGCTCCTGTGAGTGACGGACTGCAAGGACGCATCCTCAACCGCCGGAACCCCCTTCGCGTTGACGCTCTTTACCCTCGTAACGCTGCGCAAAGCTGGCGCCCAAGCGCCAGCTAAGTCAGGCTGCCGACAGGCTCTGGGGTGCTGCGCCCGCGATCTGCCGCAAGGCCCGCTCGAACACTTCCACGGGCTGGCCGCCCGAAATGAGATGCCGGTCGTTGATGATGATCGCGGGCACCGAGTGGATGCCGGCATCGGTGTACATGCGCTCGCGTTCGCGGGTTTCCTGCGCGAACTCGTCGCTGTCCAGGATCTGGCGGGCGCGGACCGGGTCGAGCCCGGCTTCGGCGGCTGCGCGCACCAGCACCTCGGGGTCGGAAGGGTTCTGGCTGTCGGTGAAATAGGCCTTCAACAGCAGCTTCTTCAGCGCCGCCTGCCTGGCCGGGCTCTCCAGCTCGGCCCAGTGCAGCAGCCGGTGCGCATTGAAGGTGTTGTAGACGCGGGGACGGCCTTCGGGGCTGAACTCGAAGCCCACCGCAGCGCCGCGCTGGCGGATCATTTCGCGCGACTGCGCCTGCTGCTCGCGCGTGGAGCCGTACTTCTGGTTGAGATGCTCGAAGGTGTCCTGGCCTTCGGGCGGCATCTGCGGATTCAGCTCGAAGGGCTGGAAGTGCAGCTCCGCGGTGACTCCGGGTGCCACGTTCCTGAGCGCAGCCTCGAGCGAACTCAGGCCAACGGCGCACCAGGGACAGGACACATCGGAGACGAAGTCGATCTTGAGGTGGGAGGGAGAAGAGGAAGTGGGGGTGGTCATGGCGCCATTCTTCACGGCGCCACAACCCTTGGCAGGCAAAAGGTTTTCAGCCTGCCCGCGTACCCCGCAAGCCTCAGGCGGCGGCCTTGGCCAGTCGCGCGTCCTGCAGCGTCTTCTCGCGCAGGCGGTCGTACTCGTTCTTGTCGACCGGCACCGCATCGGGCTTGCCCAGGTCGTTCATCCGGATGCGGTAGGTTTCCCGCGCGCTCAGCGCGGCCAGCGCCGCCAGCACCGTCACCGCAAAGGTGATGGCACCCACGGTGAACCACACATTGGTCGAGCCGGGAGGCGCCACGGCCGCGAACAGCGCCGGCAGCAGCGCGGTGAAGGTGGTGCCGATGTTCTGCGAGATGGCCATGGCCGAGACGCGGTTGCGGGTGCGGAACAGTTCCGGATAGAAGCTCGGGAAGGTCGCGTTGTAGCCCTGGTACACGATGCCCCACATCAGCAGCGACATGCAGATGGCCAGCGGCACGTTGCGGATACTGATGGCGTACAGGTACACGAACGACAGCAGGCCCGAGAGCAGCGCGCCGACGATGATCGGCGGGCGGCGACCGATGCGGTCCGACAGGTTGCCCACGAACGGGATCACGATCACGGCGAGGATGTTGCCGAGCACGGGGATCCACAGGTACACGTCCTTCTGGAAGCCGATGCCGTAGGCGGCCTGCACGGCATACGCCGCGCCGAACACGGTAGCCACCACCGGAATGACGTTCATCAGCGCCATGCAGACCACGCGCAGCATGTCGGCCCAGCTGTCGGTGAAGGCCTGGATGATCGGCGCCTTGGCCGTTTCACCCTTCTTGTCGACTTCGGCGAAGGCCGGCGTCTCGTCGACTTCGCGGCGGATGATGTAGCCCGCCACGATCACGAGGAAGCTCAGCAGGAACGGAATGCGCCAGCCCCACGAGTTGAAGGCGTCTTCAGGCATGTAGTGCGCCAGCGGCAGGAACACGGCAGCCGCCAGGATCTGGCCGGCCTGCACGCCCTGCAGCGTGAAGCTCGCGAAGAAGCCGCGACGGCCGAAGGGGGCGTGCTCGAGGATCATCGAGCTGGCGCCCGAGATCTCGCCCGCCACCGCGAAGCCCTGCACCAGGCGCAGCAGCACCAGCAGCACGGGAGCCAGCAGGCCGACCTGGTCGTAGGTCGGCAGCAGGCCGACGGCCACGGTGGAGAAGCCCATCAGGAACATGCACAGCACCAGCACCTGCTTGCGCCCGTGCGTGTCGCCCCAGTGGCCGAGCACGAAGGCGCCGATGGGGCGTGCGACATAGCCCACGCCGTAGGTCGCGAGCGAGGCGACGATGGCCGTCGTCGGGTCGCCCTTCGGGAAGAAGATCTGCGGAAAGATCAGCGCCGCCGCGGTGGCGTAGATGAAGAAGTCGTAGTACTCCAGCGCCGAGCCGATCCAGCCGCTTGCGGCGGCCTTCTTCGACTGGTGCCTGCCTTGCGGCTCATGGGCTGTGTTGTTTGCCATGTGTTGTCTCCAGTGGTGACGATAAAAATGAAATCAGCTCTCTGTCGGTCAATCTGCCAGTCAATCAATCCTGCGCCTGGGAAGCCATGCGCGCCGGTGCGTTGAGGGCACCGTAGGCGTCGTAGCTGCCCACGCGCTGCGCGACCTCGAAAAACAGTCCGCCCTCGAAACTCTCGGTATAGATGTGCAGGTAGTCGCCGGCCGGCGAACGGTCGAACAGCACGCCCGCTTCGCGCATGCGTGCCAGCAGCGCGGGCTCGATGTCGATGCGCGTGGCCAGGTCGTCGTAGTAGTTGTCGGAGATGGGCACGAAGCGCGTGCCGTTGGCGCGCAGCTTCGCGGCCGTGTCGAAGATGTCGGCGGAACTCAGCGCGATGTGGTGCACCGCGCCGCCGCCGGTCACGCTCAGCGTGCGCGCGGTGCGGGTGCGCTGGCTCAGCGACACGTTGAGCACGAGGCGCAGGCTGCGGTCGGCGTTGGCGACGCCGCGGCTGCGAATGAGGCCGAAGGGGTCCGCCAGCTCCAGGCTCTCGCCCGGCTCCAGCCCGAGCACGGCGCGCGTGAACAGCACCCAGGTGTCGAGCTGGTCGACCGCCAGGCCCAGCGCCACGTGGTCGATGCGCTGCAGGCCGGCATCGTTGGCACCGGCGCCCTCGTCTTCCAGGATGAAGTCGGCCTCGTACAGGCCGTTGGCGCCCAGCGCCTCGGGCACGAAGTGGATCAGGTTGCCGCCCGGCGCGACGATGGCCGGCACGCGCAGTTCGTTGGGGCCGACCGGGCTGTCGTGCCGCTGCGAACGCATGGCGGTGGCGCGGCCCACGGCTGCAAGCGGATCGTCGCAGCGCACGCCCAGTGCACACACCGAGGTACCGTGCGCCTCGAAGCGGGCGCGCGCGAACGAATCGGGCTGCGCGTTGACGATCAGGTTGATCTCGCCCTGGCGGTACAGCGTCACGGCTTTGGAGCGATGCCTGCCGATGCGACGGAAGCCGAGCTGGCCGAGCAGCGTGGCCAGCGTCGCGGCCGAAGCCTCGTCGGCGGCGAACTCGATGAACGACAGGCCCGACAGAGCCGGCACCGTCGGCGGGTTGAAGAGTTCGACGCGCTGCGGCTGCACGTGCCCGGTGGCGGACAGGCGCTGGCGCGCCTCGCTTTCCAGATACAGCAGCGAGCGCATCGCATCCACCGCGGTGCGGCGGTTCGGCGTCTCGCGGAAGATGTCGTTGAAGATCTCCAGCGACAGCGGCCCGGTGTAGCCCGCGCGCAGTACCTGCTCGAAGAAGCCGACCACGTCGAAGTCGCCCTGCCCCGGGAACGAGCGATGGTGGCGCGCCCACTGCAGCACGTCCATCGACAGCAGCGGCGCATCGGCCATCTGCAGGAAGAAGATCCTGTCGCCGGGAATTGCGGCGATTCCCGCCGGATCGTCTTTCAGCGACAGCGTATGGAAGCTGTCGAGGATCAGCCCCAGGTGCGCATGGTTCGCCTGCTTCACGATCTCCCAGGCCCGGCCGTACAGCGAAGTGTGGCGACCCCAGGCCAGCGCCTCGAAACCCACGCGCAGGTTGCGGCGCGCGGCGCGCTCGGCCAGCTCGTGCAGCTGGGCCGCGGCCAGCGACTGGTCATTGATGGCCAGCGGCGAGGTGTTGGAGCAGCACAGCACCATCGGTGCGCCCATCGCCTCCATCAAGTCGAACTTGCGCTCGGCGCGATCCAGGCTGCGGCGGAACTGCGGCTCGGGCATGCCTTCGAAATCGCGGAATGGCTGGTAGAGATCGATCGACAGGCCCAGGTCGCCCGCGATGCGGCCCAGTTCGGCGGCCGTGCCCTTGAAGTTGATGAAGTCGGCTTCGAACAGCTCGATGCCGTCGAAACCGGCGGCGGCGACGGCTTCGAGCTTCTGGCGGAGCGTGCCGCTGAGCGAGACGGTGGCAATGGAGCGATGCATGGGGGTGGACTTTAGAAACACCCGGATCGCGCCACAATCAATTCAGCGGCCCTTTGATCGATGATCGATCACATACGTTCGTCATTCGCACGAAATACGGGATACACCTAGGCCGCCGAGCCCGCGCACGCCCTTCAAAGGCTGCGCCAGAAATCGATCAGCAGCTGCGTGAACTCCACCGGCCGTTCGACCGCGCTCAGGTGCGCGGCGTCGATGGTGGCCAGGCGCGCGCCCGGAATGGCCCCGACCATGGCCTGCGACATCGCCATCGGCGTGGCCTCGTCCTGCAGCCCGCCGATCACCAGCGTGGGCACGGCGATGCGGTGGTTGCTCTCGCGGAAATCGATGGCCGCGACGGCATTGCAGCTCTCGATGTAGCCCTGCGCGTCGGTGCGCACCAGCACGTCGTGCAGCTTCTCCGCGGCGGCAGCGCCCTCGGGCGTGCCCACGTAGGCCGGCGTGAGCCAGCGCGACACGGCGCCGGGAGCGATGGCGGCCACGCCCTTGGCGGCCACCGTCTCGACGCGCGCGCGCCAGGGCGACTGGTCGGGGTAATGGGCAGCCGAATTGGCGATCACCATCGTCTTCAGCAGCTCCGGGTGCCGTACCGCCAGCGCTTGGGCGGTCATGCCGCCCATCGAGAGGCCGACGAAGTGCACGGGCTCGCCGCCCGCCTCGCGCTGGATGAGCTCGGCCACGTCCTGCGCCAGCGTTTCCACGCGCAGCGCACCGGGCACAACTTCCGACGCGCCGTGGTTGCGGTGGTCGTAGCGCAGCACCGTGTGGGCGCGCGAGAGCTGCGCGGCCACGCCGTCCCACATGCTCAGGTCGCAGCCCAGTGCATGGCTGAGTACGACGATGGGGCCATCGCCCTCGCGAACGACATTCAAACGGGTCATGGTGTGGTTTCCTTCTTGGGGTGTTGCAGACGCGGCAGCCAGAGGAACGCGATGGCCACCAGCACGCTGCCGGCAAGCAGCATCGGCAGCACCATCGGCCAGGCGCCGTTGGAAAAATCGGTATCGACGAAACGCGCAGCCAGCTGCCCCGCGCAGAACGCGACCATCATCATGCCGAAGCCGGACCACGACACGGCCCGGCCCGCCAGATGCGGCAAGTCGCCCACCGCGCCCGCCTGCCCGCAGGGTTGGTGGATGCCGTGGCCGAGGCAGTAGACGGCGTGGCCGAACAGCAGCGGCACCGCGCTCAGAGGCATGAGCCAGCAGCCCAGCGCCTGCATGGTCGCGCCGGCAAGGCTCAACGATGCGCCCAGCTTCACCGTGCGCACGGGGCCGTAGCGCCTCAGCAGGCTGCGGCACATCGTGGTGCTGAAGATGTAGACCAGCGAGCCGCCGGCGGGGATCCAGCCGTACCACGCGGGCGACCAGCCGAGGTAGCCGATGTAGACCATCGGCGAGAGCAGCAGGAAGCAGAACAGCCCGCCGTAGGTGGTGGCCGCCACCGAGGCCCACGCGCGGAACGACCGGCTTGCGAACACGGCGCGCGTGCTGCCGCGCGGCGCGGACGACTCGCCCTCACCCACCGGCCGGCGCGTTTCGCCGAACGAGCGCCAGCACAGCGCGAACAGCACCGCGGCATAGGCCGCCATCGCGGCCATCACCCAGCGCCAGCCCGCGCCCTGCACCAGCCACGCGCCGAGCAGCGGCGCCATCAGCCCGACGATGCCGAGGCCCGTGAGGCCGCGCGCCATCACATGCGGGCCTTCGTGCGCGGGGTAGAGATCGCGCACCGCGGCGCGCGCACACACGAGGATCGCCGCCATCGAGAAGCCCTGCAGCGTGCGCCAGCCCGCGAGCAGCGCCACGCTGTCGGCGAACGCGCCGCCCAGCGCCGCGACGGTGTAGCAGCCCAGCCCCGCCAGCAGCACCGGCCGCCGCCCGAAGCGATCGGCCAGCGGCCCGCACAGCAGCTGCGCGAAGCCGAAGGCCAGCACGAACAGCGTGAGGCTGGTGCTGGCCGAGCCGAGCTCCTTTGCGATGGCAGGAAGCGCGGGGAGATAACTGTCGGTGGCCACCGGCTGCGCCGCCAGCAGCAGCGGCAACAGCAGTGTGAAAGTGACGCCGAAGCGCCCTTTGCTGTCCTTCGAGGGAGTGACCGGTGCGGTCACTGCGGCGCCGCAGGCAGCAGGCCCTTCTCGCGCAGGATGCCGGTCGCGATGCCAAAAGCGTGATTGGCCACGGGCACGCCGCAGTAGATGGCGGCCATCATGATCACTTCCTTGATGTCCTCGGGCGTCAGGCGCGACTCGGGCGGCGCGTCGAGCGCGGCGCGCACGTGCATCGCGAATTCCTCGTAGGCGTGGATGCCCAGCATCATCGACAGCACCATGTAGCGGCGCGTCTTGTCGCCCAGCGCGGGGCGGCCCCAGATGTCGTTCCACGCGTGGCGCGTGATGAGCTCCTGAAACTCGGCGTTGAAGCCGTTGCGGTTGGCGAGCGACCTGTCGACCCAGGCGTCGCCGAGCACGCGGCGGCGGTTGACGAGGCCGGCTTCATAGACGCCGGGCTGGACGGGCGGGTTTTCGGGGGTGGTCATCGGGAGAGTTCCTTGTCTGAATCGAGCCGTGCCTGCAGCGCCTTCACTTCGGCGAGCGCGGTCTGTCCGGCGTCGTGTGCGAGCGCGGGGGCGAACCATTCGTCCGCCGCGTCGCGCGGGAGTTCTGCGCGCAGCCGGTCGATGTTGGCGCGCATGCGCGCGGCATCGACCTGCAGGCCGGGCAAGGCGCCTGCCATCGCGCGCACGCTGCCGTGCGCCGACATCAGGAGCTGCGGCCATTCGGCCAGCTCGGCCTGCCAGGCGCCGAGGGCGCGTTCGTGCTGCTGCGGCATGGCGCCGAGCAAGGCGGCCACGCGCTGAGGCGCACGGTGCGCGGCGGCGATGGCGACCATCGAGGCCACCGGATTGCGCTTGTGCGGCATTGCCGACGAGCCGCCACGGCCCGGCTCGCTGGGCTCGGTGACTTCGCCGACCTCGTACTGCCCGAGCAGCGAGATGTCGACCGCGATCTTGCCGAGGCTGCCGGTGACGAGGGCCAGCTCGCAACCGAGCGCGACCCATTCGTCGCGTTGCGTGTGCCAGGTCGCGCCCGGATCGCCCAAGCCGAGTTCGCGGGCCATGCGCTTGCGCACCGCGGCGCCCTGCCCCTTCATCTGGGCCAGCGTGCCGACGGCTCCGCCGAGCTGCAGCTGCAGCGCATGCTTCGCGGCATCGCGAAGGCGGATGCGGCTGCGCACCAGCGGCGCGGCCCAGCCCGCGCACTTGAAGCCGAAGCTGGTGACGGAAGCCGGCTGCATCAGCGTGCGCGCGAGCATCGGCGTCTCTGCATGCGTCACGGCCAGGCGCAACAGCGCATCGGCGGCCTTGGCAAGGTCGGACTCAACGAGCGCGACCGCCTCGCGCGTGACAAGAGCCATCGCGCTGTCGATCACGTCCTGGCTGGTGCTGCCGAAATGCACGAAAGGCACGGCCTCGGCATTGAAGAGACCGACGGCTTCGCGCAGCGCCTTCACCAGCGGAATCGCGACGCTGCCCGCGCGGCCGCTCTCGCGCACGATCTTGGCAACGTCGAACAGCTCGACCTTGCAGCTGCTAACGATCGAATTCGCTGCGCTCTCGGGGATCAACCCCTCGGCTGCCTGCGCGCGCGCCAGCGCCGCTTCGAAGCGCAGCATGGCATCGACGAAAGCGCGGTCGCTGAAGGCGCCGAGCGTTTCGGACGTGGAAAGGAAGCCTTCGAAAATACTCATCGCACGAGCCTCCCTTTCTTCAGTACTTCAGCTGCGCCACGGCGCGCAGCTCTTCGGGCGAGGCGGTGCCGAAGCCGAAGAACTCCAGGTAGGCCGGAATCATCTCGAACAGCATGTCGGTGCCGACCTGCACCTGGCAGCCCTTGGCCTTGGCTGCTTGCAGCAACGGCGTGTACTCGGTCTTCATCACGACCTCGCCCACGAAGGTGGTCGGATCGATGCGGTCCACGTCGAAGGGCAGCGGATCGCCCTCCTTCATGCCCAGCGGCGTGGCGTTGACGACCACGTCGTAGCCGGCCGGGTCCTTCGAGCCGGTGGCCACCTTCATCTGCGGGTAGTGCTCGCGCAGCCGCGCGGCCAGCGCGCTGGCCGAGGCTTCGCTCATGTCGAACAGCATCAGCTCGGCCGCGCCCGCGGCGGCGATCGACGCGGCAATGGCCGAGCCCACGCCGCCCGTGCCCGACACCAGCACGCGCGTGCCCTTGAAGAGCCGCCCCTTGCGCTCCACGCCGCGCACGAAGCCGGCACCGTCGAACTGGTCGCCCAGCAGCGTGCCGTCGGGCCGCTTGAGAACGGCGTTGCAGGCGCCGGCGACGCGCGCGGTGGGCGTCACCTCGTCGACCAGCGACATCGTCGCCACCTTGTGCGGCATGGTCACCAGCGCGCCGCGGATGTTGCTGAACTTGAAGATCTGCGGCAGCGACGCCGCGTAGTCCTCGGGTTTCACGCCCATGGGCACCACGACGGCGTCGATGCCCTGCTTGTCGAACCAGGGGTTGTAGATCATCGGAGCCTTGAAGGTCTCCGTGGGGTAGCCGATGTGGGCGATGAGCGTGGACTTGCCGGAAATCATGTGAGTCGTTTCGGGAGTTGAAGCGTGGCTCAGGCCACGCTTGGTGAGTGATAGCGCAGGGGCTGCGCGATCTCGGCGTGCATCGCCGGCGGATAGATGATTTCGCGCAGGAAACCGGCGTCGGCCTGCATCGCCTCCGCCGCGTCCATGTGGCCGAAATAGCGGAAGTAGTGCGGCATCTGCTGGATGAGCATCTCGAAGCCCGCCTGGGCATTGAGGCCGCGAGCGCGGGCAGCGCGCACCAGCGGCGTGGGCTGGTTGCGCAGGAGGATGTCGAAGAGCGCTGCGTGGCCGTCCATGCGCATTACGTCGACGGGCAGCGCGTCGTCGTCGCTCAGCCCCAGCTGGGTGGCGTTGACGACGAGGTCGTAGCCTTCGGGCGCGTTGCTGTCCACGGCAACCACGGTTGCGTCGAAGAAGGCATCGAGCTTGGCCGCCACGCCTGCCGCCTTGCCGGCGGCCTTGTCGTAGAAGGCGATGTGCGCCGCGCCGTTCACCGTGCCGCCCTCGGCCAGCGCCACGCCGATGGCGGCGGCGCTCACGCCCGCGCCGAGGATCAGCACGCGCTTGCCGCGGAAGGGAATGTTGTAGTGGTCGAGCGCGCCGATCAGGCCCTCGCCGTCGAACAGGTCACCCTCGAGCTGGTCGCCCTCGGTGCGGCGCACCACGTTGACCGAGCCCGCCACGCGCCCGAAGAGGCCGCAGCCGTCGAGCAGGTCGACCACCAGCGGCTTGTGGGGCGGCGCGATCACCATGCCGCGCACGTTGCGCGCAAGGAACGCCGACTTGAAGAACACCGCGAAGTCGCGCACCGGCACCTGCATGGGCAGCAGCACCGCGTCGATGCCGAAGCGCTCGAAGGCCGCGTTGAACATGCGCGGCAGCCGCACATTGCGAACCGGGTCGCCGGGGATCAGGTAAGCCTGGGTGCTGCCGCTGATGGAATGGCTCATGTGCATGCTTCCGTTCGTCAATCGCTCTTTTCGAGGCCGGATGGCGAGCTTTATAGTCTCTTCGGCGGATCCATGCAGCCTTGGGCGCATCAAAACGTGCGATTATCGAACTACAAAATTCACTGATCGTTCAATTCAAGGGTTTTCACCTGCACCGAATGCAAACCCGGCCCCTTTCCACGAAGGCACACTTCCGCCCATGAGCAAGGACAGCAAGGACGACCCGGCGCCGCCTCCCGGCCTCGACAAGCGCGACTGGATCGCCGGCCTCGAGCGCGGCGTGAGCATCATCGAAGCCTTCGACGACGCCAACCCGCGCCTCACCGCCAGCCAGGCCGGTCAGCGCACGAACATGACCCGCACCGCCGCGCGGCGCTATCTGCTGACGCTGCAGCACATGGGCTACGTGGCGAGCGACGGCAAGCTGTTCTGGCTCACGCCCCGCGTGCTGCGCCTGGGCCAGTCGTACCTGGAATCGGCCCGCCTGCCGCGCGTGGTGCAGCCCTTCTTGCAGCGGGTGGCGGCCGGCACCAACGAGATCGCGTACCTCAGCGTGATGGACGGCGACGAGGTCGTCTACATCGCACGCAACGGCCCCAACCGCAGCATGAGCACCGGCTACGTGCTCGGCGCGCGCGTGCCGGCGCAGGTCACGGCATCGGGCATGCTGATGCTGGCCCTGCGCAGCGACGCCGAGCTGAACGAGTGGCTGACGACAAAGCAGCTCACGGTGTTCACCTCGCACACCATCGCGAGCATGGAGCGCATGAAGCTCGAGTTGGCGCGCATCCGGGCACAGGGCTGGGCACTGTCGGAGCAGCAACTCGACCTGAACTCGCGCGGCATCGCGGTGCCACTGCGCGACCGGCACGGCACGCTGGTGGGGGCGCTGAACATCACGATGCCGATGGGCCACGAGAGTTCGGAAGACGCAGTGGCGCGTGTGCTGCCGGTGCTGCGGGAGACGGCACAGGCGATGCGGAACCTGATCTGACCCGACTGACAGGATTCCGACAGCATCCCCCGGGCAGGATGCGCGCTTTCAATCCAAAAAGCGCTGGAGACAATCCATGTCCAACCTCTTTTCCCCTGACGACGCCCGCCTGAACCGCCGCGGCCTCCTGCAAGCCGGCGGTGCCTTGGCCCTCGGCGGCCTGCTGCCCTCGATGGCCTCCGCGCAGGACACCTGGCCGAACAAATCGATCCGCTTCGTCGTGCCCTTCGCCCCCGGCGGCAGCTCGGAGATCGTCGCGCGCTCGACCGCCGCCGAGCTCTCGCGCACTCTGGGTCAGAGCGTGTTCGTCGACAACAAGCCGGGCGCGGCCGGCAACATCGCGATGGGCGAGGTGGCGCGCGCCACCGACCAGCACACGATCATCCTGGGCCACATCGGCACGCTGGCGGTCAATCCGTACATCTTCGCCAAGCTGCCCTACGACGCGAACAAGGATTTCAAGCCGGTGAGCCTGCTGGCCAAGGTGCCCAGCCTGTACGTGGTGCACCCCGACGTGCCGGCAAAGAACCTCAAGGAGTTCATCGCCTACGCCAAGTCGAAGCCCGGCAAGCTCAGCTACGGCTCGGCGGGCAACGGCAGCGCGGGTCACCTGGCTTTCGAGTACCTGAAGATGACGGCCGACGTGTTCATGCTGCACGTGCCGTACCGTGGCACCGGCCCGATGGTGACCGACCTGCTCTCGGGCCGGCTCGACGCCTCGGCCATCGGGGCGGCGGCGGTCCTCCAGTTCATCAAGGCGGGCAAGGTGCGCTGCATCGCGACCGGCTCGGCCAAGCGCCTGCCGCAACTGCCCGACGTGCCGACCGTGGCCGAGCAGGGCTTCCCGGGCTTCGAGATGACGCAGTGGTACGGCATGCTCGCGCCGGCCAGCATCACGCCGCCCCAGCTCGCCAAGCTCTCGGCCGAGACGATGAAGGCGGTGAAGTCGCCCGACTCGATGCAGCGGCTGACCAACGACGCAGCGGAGGCCATCGGCGGCACGCCGGAGCAGTTCGCGCAATTCATCGCGTCCGAGCAAGCCCGCTGGCAGAAGGTCATCGCAAGGGCAAACATCAAGCCTGATTGAGCCCCGCAGGCTCTAGCATCGGCGCCATGCGCATCCTGCTGGCGGAAGACGAACACACCCTGGGCACCTGGCTCTGCAAGGCGCTGGAGCACGCGGGCATCCAGGTCGAATGGGTGGACGACGGGCGACTGGCGGACCGGGCGCTCCAGCAGCGCGACCATGACGCGCTGGTGCTCGACCTGGGCCTGCCCGGGCTCGACGGCCATACGGTGCTGCAGCGGCTTCGCGAGCGCGACCAGCGGCTGCCGGCGCTGATCCTCACGGCGCGCGACTCGCTGAACGAGCGCGTGGCCTCGCTCAATTCGGGCGCCGACGATTTCCTCGCCAAGCCTTTTGCGCTGGCCGAGCTCGAGGCACGGCTGCATGCGCTGGTGCGGCGCGCGCGCGGCGTGGAGCATCCGCGGCAGGCCTGCGGGCCGCTGGTGTACGACGGCGCGCGGCGACACTTCACGCTCGATGGCGAGGCGCTGGCGCTGTCGCCGCGCGAGCTGGCCGTGCTGCGCGTGCTGGTGCAGCGCAGCGGCGAGCCGCTGTCGAAGCAGCAGATCCTCGACCGGGTGTTCTCCGACGACGAGGAAGTGCATCCGGAAGCGGTGGAAGTCTTCGTCTACCGGCTGCGCAAGCGGCTGGACGGCAGCGGCGTGCGCATCGTCACGCTGCGCGGGCTGGGCTATGTGCTGGAAGCCGACTGAATGAGCGTGGTAGCCGACGTGGCGCACCGCCTGCGGCGCGCGAGCCTGTGGCAGCGGCTCGCGCTGCTGCTCTTCCCCGCCCTGCTTGTCGTGACCTGCATCGAGCTGTGGATGACGCGGCACGACGCACTGGCCGCCGCCAACGCCGCCTATGACCGCTCGCTGCTGGGCGCGCTCAAATCCATCGACGCCAACATCTCGACCGCCTCGGGCGGCCTCTCGGTCGAGTTGCCCTACACGATGTTCGAGTTCTTCGAGTTGACCGCGAGCGGCCAGGTGTTCTTTCGCGTGGCGACTTCCGACGGACTGGTCGAGCTGGGCAGTGCCGATCTGCCTGCACCGCCCGCCACGCTGGCGATGGGCGTGCCAGCCTTCTACGACGCAACCTACTTCGGCGAGGCCGTGCGGCTCGCCGCCTACCGTCGCGACCTGGACCGCGCGCCAGCGGGCAGCACCGGGCGCAGCGTGCTGATCCAGATCGGCGAGAGCACGCGCTCGCGGCAGGAGTTCACAGCGCGCTTCGTGCGCAGCGCCGCGCTGCGCGACGGGCTGGTGCTGGCGATGCTGCTGTGCGGCACCGCCCTGGCGCTCGCGGCGGCATTGCGCCCACTCTCGCGGCTGGCGCGCGAGGTGAGCGCGCGAACGAGCGACGACCTCACGCGCATCGCCGAGGCCGACCTGCCCGCCGAGGTGCGCCCGCTGGTGGCGGCAGTCAACCAGCAGATGTCGCGCACGCAGGATCTCGTGGCCCAGCAGCGCCAGTTTCTCGACGACGCATCGCACCAGCTGCGCACCCACCTGACCACGCTGCAGATGCAGGCCGACTACGCGCGGCGCGAGGAAGACCCGGTGCAGGTGCGGGTGGCGCTCGACGCGCTCGGCACCGAGATCGGCCGCGCAACGCGCAGCGCACAACAGTTGCTCGCGCTGGGCCGCAGCGACACGGTGTCGGTGGAACCCGCCGGGTTCGATCTTGCGGCGCTGCTGCGCGAAGTGGCTGTCGACCTGCTGCCGCTGGCGCGCGCCAAACGCATCGACCTGGGCATCCATTCGCCCACGCCCGAGTTCCCCGCCGTGGCCGATCGCGGGCTGATGCGCGAGGCGCTGGGCAACCTGGTGACCAACGCGATCACCTACACGCCGGCCGAGGGCACGATCACGCTCTTTGCCGCGGGCGACGCGGCGGGCTGGAGCCTCAACGTGGAAGACAACGGCCCCGGACTGAGCGAGGAAGAACGCGCCGCCCTGGGCCAGCGCTTCCGGCGCGGTGCGCGTGCCGGCAAGGGCGGCTTCGGGCTGGGGCTGGCCATTGCGCGCTCCATCGCGCATCGGCACCAGGGGGAGTTGCGGCTCGAGGCGCGCGAGGCCGGCCCGGGGCTGCATGCGATCATCTGGTGGCCGCGCACTACAGCGCCCGCCGCCATCTGACAGGCCCGCCGCCATGCCCCATCTTTCCAGCCGCCGCCATGCATTGCGCGCCCTGTGCGCACTGCTGGCGCCGTCGCTCGGCATGCGTGCGATGGCCGCGAGCGATCCTTCCGGGAACGCCGCCGACTGCGTGATACCAGCCAAGGCCGGCGGCGGCTTCGCGCTGACCTGTGCGCTGGCGCGCGATGCATTGCAGGCCGTGCGGCCCGGACGCCCGCCGCTGGCCCAGCGCTACCTGCCAGGCGGCATCGGCGCGGTGGCCTTCGACCGTATCGCCACCGGCAAGCTCGGCGGGCCGGGCACGCTGGTGGCGTTCTCCAGCGGCTCGCTGCTCAACCTCGCGCAGGGCCGCTTCGGCCCGCACTCGCCCTCGGCCGTGCGCTGGATCGCCACGCTGGGCACCGACTACGGCGTCATCGCCGTGCACCGCGACTCGCCCTACAAGCGGCTGCAGGACCTGGTCGCCGCGCTGCGGCAGGACCCGTCGCGCATCGCCTTCGGCGCGGGCGGCACGGTCGGCAGCCAGGACTGGGTGAAGGCAGCCCTGCTGGTGCGCGCTGCGGGGCGCGACCACAAGGCTATGCGCTTCGTGTCGTTCGAGGGTGGCGGGGACGCATTGAGCGCGCTGCAGGGCAAGCATGTCGACGCATTTCCCGGCGATGCAGCCGAGGCACTGCAGGCCATCGCGGGAGGAGCCGCCGTGCGGCTGCTCGCGGTGCTGTCGGAAAGCCGCCTGGGTGGCGCGCTCACCGGCGTACCTACCGCACGCGAGCAAGGCGTCGACCTGGCATGGCCGACCGTACGCGGCCTGTACCTGAGCGCGGACGTGCCGGAAGCCGCCGTGCAGGCCTGGGCCACGGCGTTCCGCGAAGCGAGCGCCGCGCCCGGCTATGCCGCGCTGCGCGAACAGCACGGGCTCTACCCCTTCGCACTCACCGGCGCGGCGCTCGACGACTACGTGCAGGCGCAGATCAAGGCCTACCGGCGGCTGGCGGACGAACTGGGCCTGCGGCGCTGGCCCTCCTGACGAACACAGGCAAGATCGCGTCCATGACCGAAGACGCCATCACCCAACACATCATCGACATGCTGGCCGGCGGCCACTTCCAGATCGCCGACGACAACACCTTCTTCTTTCACGACGCGGACAACAAGTTTCCGTTCGCCACCATCGTGACGAAGGACGACGAGTTCGACAGCGCCTCGAAGCTGGACCGCCCGGGCCTGTTCCGGCTGAACATCGGCGTGGGCAAGGAGAGCTTTCGCGCGTTGTTCGGCGAAGAGCTGGCCGCCATCGACCACAGCGCGCTCGACACGCTGATGCCGCATCCGGTGTACGCAAAGATGTACTGGATCAGCGTGATCAACCCGAGCGCAAAGACCTTCGAGACGGTGAAGCCGCTGATCGCCAAGGCGTTGAACCTCGCGCGATCGCGAAAGGCCGGTTAGGCCGCCTTCAGGAACACATCGTGGTCCGGCGCGAAGTTGGCGTGCAGCGGCAGCATCGCGCCGCCGAGCGCACAGGCTTGTGCGCCCGCCTTGCCGCCATGCAGCCGAGGCTGCCACAGGCCTTCCCAGTTGCAGCGGTCGAGCGCGTCGCGGGTCTGGTCGAGCAGCGCCTGCAGCAGCGGGCGCGACATCGAGCCGTCCACCACAACATCGGCCAGGTCGAGCATGGCCGTGCCGCACACGATGGCATGCGCCAGCGCCTGCGAGGCGCTCTCCAGCCAGGCCAGCGTCGCACCGGCGAAGGGTGGCTGCAGCGCGCGTTCGTCGTAGGCAGCCATCGGGTCGAGACCTTCGCCGACCAGTCGCTGCTCCAGCTCCCACAGCGAGGCCTGCGCCACGAGCTGCGGCGGCAGCGCTCCACGACTGCCCGGCGGCTGCATCGGCAATGACGCCAGCGCACCCGCATTGCCATTCGCGCCGGTGTGCAGGTGCGAGTTGATGACCAGCCCGCCGCCCACGAAGGTGTCGACGAAGATGTACAGGAAGCTCTTGAGGTCGTGCCCTCGCCCGCCGACCAGCTCGGCAACGCAGGCGGCCACGGTGTCGCGCGCGAAGCTCACCGGCACGTCGGTGCGCGCCCGCACCTCGGCGGCCAGGTCCATCTGGTTCCACAGGTCGGACTGTCCCTTCGACAGCCCCAGCGTGCGATGCCAGCCGCCAAGCAGGAACGGTGCAGCCAGCCCCACGCCGACATTGCGCGCAGCCAGCGGCCCCAGCCCGTCGCGCAGCCGATGGATGTGCTGCGCGATGGCGGGCAGCAGCTCGTCGGCGTCGGGAAAGTCGTAGCCGATGGCATGCCGCTCGCGCACCTGTGCGGTGAAGTCGATCAGCAGCCATTCGGCGCCGCGCCGGCCCACCTTGATGCCGATGGCGAAGGCGCCGTCGGGGTTCAGCGCCAAGGGCACCGACGGTTGGCCGATGCGGCCGCGCACTCGGCTCTGCTTGACGATGAGCCCGTCTTCTTCCAGCCGCGCCGTGATGAGCCCGATGGTCTGCGCGCTCAGGCCGGTCAGCCGCGCGAGGTCGGCCTTGGGCAGGCTGGTGTGAACGCGCAGTGCCTGCAGCACCGTGCGCTCGTTGAACTGGCGCATGCCGACCTGGTTGGAGCCGCGGGGCCGCAGCAGGTCGGGCGTGCGCGCAGCGGGTGTGTCCGCATCAGGCATGCGCCTCCGCGGGCAACTGGTCGGCCGGCATCGCGCCGGTCATCACCGCCACGGTGTCGCTCATGCTGATCTTCTTCGGATCGAGCACGGCCGCGCGCCGGCCGAGGCGCGCCACGTGGATGCGGTCGGCCACCTCGAACACGTGCGGCATGTTGTGGCTGATGAGCACCACGGGCAGGCCGCGATCGCGCACGCGGCGGATCAGCTCGAGCACCATGTTGCCCTCCTTCACGCCGAGCGCGGCGGTGGGCTCGTCCATGATGACCACGTGCCGCGCGAAGGCCGCGCTACGCGCCACCGCCACGCACTGGCGCTGGCCGCCGGAAAGCGTCTCGACCGCCTGCGTCATCGACTGGATGCCGACCTTCAGGTCGGCCATGCGGGCGGTGCTTTCGAGCAGCATCTTCTTCTTGTCGAGCATACGCAGCACGTTGCCCATGAAGCCCGGGCGACGCAGTTCGCGGCCGAGAAACAGGTTCTCGTAGATGGTCATGGCGGGGGCAACGGCCAGGTCTTGATAAACCGTTTCGATGCCGGCGCGGCGCGCCTCCAGCGGATTGCGGAAGTGCACCGGCTCGCCGTCGAGCAGGATCTGCCCCTCGTCGGGCACGATCGCGCCCGACAGCGCCTTGATGAGCGAAGACTTGCCCGCACCGTTGTCGCCGATCACCGCGAGGATCTCTCCTTCGCGCAGTTCGAAGTCGACGCCGTCGAGCGCGGTGACCTGGCCGTAGCGCTTCACCAGGCCCTTGGCCTGCATCACGATCTTGCGTGGGTTTGCAGCAGCGATGGTCATCAGCGTGCTCCCCGGCGCGAGAGTTGGTCGGCGGTGACGGCCAGGATCACGAGGATGCCGGTCACCAGCACCTGGTAGATCGACGACACGCCCATCAGCGTGAGCCCGTTGCGGAACACGCCCACGATCAGCACGCCGATCAGCGAGCCCAGCACGATGCCCCGCCCGCCGAAGAGGCTGGTGCCGCCGAGCACCACAGCCGTGATGGCGTCGAGGTTCTCGGTCTGCCCCGCGTTCGGGTCGCCCACACCGGTGCGCGCCACCGACAGCAGCGAGGCGATGCCGTACAGCACGCCCGCCATCACGTACACGCCCAGCAGCACGCGCTGCGTCGGGATGCCGACGAGGCGCGTTGCCTCGGCGTTGTTGCCCACTGCGTAGACATGCCGCCCGGCAGCCGTCTCGCGCAGCACGAACCACGCGAGCAGATAAAGAGCCACCATCAGCACCGAACCCCAGGCCACCTCTGCGCCACCGATGGCGAAGGTCGTGCCCAGGCCCGTGAGGGCGCCGGGCAGGTCGGTGATGGTCTGCGACGACGAGTACAGCTGCGTGATCGCGAAGGCGATGTTCAGAGTGCCCAGCGTCACGATGAAGGGCGGCAGCTTGATGCGCGTGACCAGCAGGCCGTTGAGCAGGCCGAACAGCGTCGTCACGCCAATGCCGCAGAGGATGGCCACCGGCGCCGGCAGGCCGAGCTCGGTGGCGAACTTGCTCATGATGATGCCGCCCAGCGCCATCACCATGCCGCACGACAGGTCGATGCCCGCCGTGAGGATCACCAGCGTCTGGCCGATGGCGATCACGCCGACCACCATCACCTGCTGCAGGATCAGCGACAGGTTTCCGCCCGTGAGGAAGCGGTCGGACTGGGTCGCAAAGAAGATGCATGCGCCGAGCAGGGCCAGCCACGGCCCCAGGGCGCCCCACGGAATGTGGTGCGTCGCGGATTTCGCCATCGAGATACTCCTCCCCGGAGGGCTGTCAGTTGATTACTTCTTGCCCCAGCAGAGCTCGGTGCCGGTCTTCGTGTCCTTGCTGTCGACGCCGGCCACGCTCTTGCCTGCGATCAGCGTCACGCCGGTGTCGACATAGCCCGAGGCCTTCTTGCCCGTCTTGGCGAACTCGACGCCCGCGGCCACGCCCATGGCGGCCATCTTCAGCGGGTACTGCTGCGAGGTCGCGGCGATGATCCCGGCGGCCGTGTCCTTGATGCCCTGGCAGCCGCCGTCGACCGACACGATCATCACGCCCTTCTCCTTGCCGGCGCGCTTCAGCGCGTTGTACGCACCGGCCGCGGCGGGCTCGTTGATGGTGTAGACCAGGTTCACGTCGGGCGCCTTCTGCAGGCAGTTTTCCATCACCGTCTGCGCCTTGGCCTGGTCGCCGAAGCTGTCGGCCATGCAGACGATCTCGGGCGCCTTCGACA
This sequence comes from Variovorax sp. 679, assembly GCF_003952185.1. Taxonomy (GTDB): domain Bacteria; phylum Pseudomonadota; class Gammaproteobacteria; order Burkholderiales; family Burkholderiaceae_C; genus Variovorax. The sequence continues at coordinate 192,755 of NZ_RXFS01000013.1, forward strand.
GCTCGTTCGACTTTGCGTCGTTCGCCGGCAGGCCGAAGCCCTTCATGAAGCCGTTGTGGCGCTGCGCGCCCACCGGGTGGCCGGGCAGCAGGTCGAGCGCGACGATCTTCGCCGGCTTGCCCGCCATCGCGGCCTTGGCGTACTCGCCGATCAGCACGCCCGCCGTGTAGTTGTTGGTGGCGAAGAGCGCATCGGTCGCGTCCGGCGGATCGGCCGGGCTGTCGAGCGCAATCACCATCACGCCCTTGTCGCGCGCCTTCTTGATCGCCGGAACGATGGCCTTGGCGTCGCTCGGCGTGATGAGGATGGTCTTGGCACCGGCCGCGATCATGTTCTCCATCGCCGTGATCTGGCCCGCGTTGTCGCCGTCGGCCTTGCCCGCGCCGGAGAGCAGCTTGGCGCCCTGCTTCTTGGCTTCTTCCTGCGCGCCTTCCTTCATCTTGACGAAGAAGGGGTTGGTTTCGGTCTTGGTGACGAGGCCGATGACGGGCTGGTCGGCTGCGAAGGCGGCAGTCGACGCGGTGAGTGCGGCGAGCGACAGCGCCGCCAGGGCGAGGACGGAGCGAGGGCTGGTGTGCATGGGTTGTCTCCTTGGGCGGGCGGTTTGCGCCTGCGGTTTTGGATCCGGATCGCGTGGTGGAAAGCGGGGCGTCCGGGCGCAAGGGGACTATCGGGCAGTGGAATGACTAAATCAAGGTGATTTAGTTATCGAAAACCCGAAGATGAAGAAAGGGTTGCCGAGGCGCTTGCATCAGCGAGAAGCGAAGAGAGCCTCATGGGACCTTCAGTCAAACAGTTTCGAGGCTGCCCCTTGAGCGTTGCACGACCGGAAGCCGCGGGTCGTAGTTGAAGGCAGTGGGTGATGTTCCATTGGTCGATCACCCCAGTCATGCGGAGGCCGCCCGATGCGAAGGACGGTTCGTCGACCGCCCGCGCTTGATCATGTTGCCGCGCTTGCTGTGGCCCCGTTCTCGAAATGCATGTGCTCTTGCGCTGCACTCGAAAAGTTCCCGATGAAGTCCGGCGTCGAATCTCTTTCCGACTTCACTTTGAAATTCCCGCTCTCAATTGCCCACTTATAGACCGAAACACCCACAGGGTACTTGGTCAAAGTGCCGGTCAATCTGTAATTTTCTATCCAATCCAGCCCATCTGCCTTGACTACAAAAATGGCCGAAGGAAATCTTGCTTTCGATCCATTGAAAACCCATATTTCCTTTATTTCACTCATCAAGAACGCCCTCTATATTCACAAGAATAAACGCAAATCATCTGCCCGCATCAAGAAAAAATTTGAAACGCGATGAATCAATCAGATTCAACACTTCGCTTGCAGCTTCGGCATGCTCTCCATTCAACTCTCCATAGAAAACCCACACCCCCTCGAGAGCGCGAAGTCGAACTCGCCGCTGTATTTCTTTGCACTCCTCGTTGACGACCTCCGCAATGGACGCGGCAACAATCTGAAATATGAGCTCAAGCACATCAATTTTGGTGTGCCTAGGGCGAGCATTCAAAAGCGAGGCAATAAGCACCTGAAGCGTTGGCTCTGCAGCACTAGAGAGCTGCCCTTGAACGACGACATGATTTTCAATTTCCCAATAATATTTTTCTGCCTCTTCTATTGAGGAACTCAACAGAGCCTCCAAGGCGAGTGGAATGGAATCTGCTCGCCCTTGGACTTCTTCATATTTGCTCCAGTCAATCCTGGAACATTCAATCAAGGCGAAATCCATCGTTTTTCCCTCAAAGCCAAGCTGACGAGAAGAATCATCTGCGCATGCAGTTGAATCCCCTGGTCAGGCCTCCGCCCTGCCCAGTACTTCGCAGATCGCGCAATGCTCCCCGATAGTTCTTGCGGCGTGCAGGTGATCGCTGGCAGAACGCTATCTCTTTCTAATCGAGGACAGCAGGCCCCCTCTGCCCGTCGCTTCACAGCGGATCCTGCACGATGTCGCAGGCATCGACGTTATCGCACCCGCTCAGCAGCTTTATTTGCTTCGCCCGTCTAAATTAAATCTGGCAACACGAGCCACATCTTCATCGGGGTCCAAACTCAAACTGTTCAACAGATCCAAAGGGATTTTTTTATTTGCAGCCACTTGCTGCCTAACTATTGCGCTTGGGTCGCTCGCAAGACGCACAAACAAATCATTGGAAAGCGACCTCTTCATAGCGACAAATATTTTCACATCCGCCTCATACTGACACAGCTCTTCAAGGATTTCCAAAGGAACAGTTTTATTGTGAGCCACCCATTTTCGATAGCCCGGATAGCGAAAAATAACATCCCGCCAAACCGATACAGGAGCCTCTTCGAGCGCCGATCTATCATATTCAGATTTCTCTTCGCTATCTCGAAGCCGTACAAATTCCTCTGCGGACTCAATCATTTTGCGTTCTTGCAGTTCATTTCTTTGAAATCAATTGACTTTCCCGCGGCGCCTTTATGTTTGTTCATATAATCTCCATAAACATCCGCGTCAGCGACCCATCCGCCGTCTTTGTTGTGCACTTTCCATGTACTACCTCCATGTCCCGTTTGATCGCTCGACCACCAAAGACCCGTAGACGGATCCCTCAGATATTTAACATGACCGACACCTTTAACATGACCATCACAAATCCGATCAAACCTATTCACCTCCCAATGCTTTCGACATTTCTTTTTTGAATTTTGATTCGGCTTTTCTGACTTTCCCTTCCTACCCTCACCCCCAGGGTTTTTGGTCAACCCAGTTGGATCAACCCATTCAACAGGATTGGGTACGTAGCTGTAGACATTAATTCCGCCGTCAAGTCCGACAGGATCTTTACTTAGGAATCTTCCAGCTCGCGGGTCGTAGTAT
>NZ_RXFS01000014.1 GCF_003952185.1 Variovorax sp. 679
GCAAGCAGCCAGATCGCGGCGCGTTCCCGGCCCGCACGGATGGCGTGGTGGAGCAGGGTGCCGAGGTGCCGGTAGGCATCGGGGTCCGCGCCGGCCTTCATTTGCTTCGCCAGGTAGGCGATCAGGGCAGTCTCGTTGCGCGCCGGCTGATCATCGGGCTTCGGAAAATCCCAGTAACCCTGCTCCGGTTCGGCGCCTGGCATTGAAAGCAAGGCGGCGAATGCGTTGTCCGTGGCGTCGCCGGAAAAGGCGTTCGCCGTCGTGGACAAAAGTGCGACCGACAGCGCCATCATGACGCTTCGCCCGAGCCTCAGGACTTTCTTGTGCATGGATTCCTCGCAGGTCACTGGATCGCCATGATGGCGGCCTCATCACCGCATCGAATGAAGACGGTGAGAAGCCCCCGTGAAATGGAAACGGCGAGGTCGAGATCATCGGATGAGCGCGTGGGACGAGATTCCACCAATCTACTCAGCGGAGTCCACTTCGGCGCGAGGAAGGTCATGCACACTCCGTACCGACGTTCCACACCGCTCGATCCTGCTTGCCCTGCGACGTCCGAATCGATCACTGCCTTCGATCCGTACGGGCGGAACTGGGAGCCCGTCTCGCGGAGGTAGGTCGCCAGTCGCAGCGGTCATGGATCCTTGCAGCACAAGTGGTGTGGCAGTGTCCTCTGGAAGGACGACGACCGGAGCAGGCAAGAATGAAACATACACAGGAAGCTCAAGGATGAAGCGACTCGACGCAAGCCCCTGCTTGCTGAGCGTGCTGGTACTGTGCGCGCCATCGGTCCAGGCGAGCGGACATTTGCCGCTCCGCCAGACTCCACCGGAATCATTCGCCAGCTTTGACGCATGCGTGGAGCGTCTGCGACAGCTGCACGCACAGAACAGGGTCGACACAGACAAAGGGCCCCAGCCGATCGAGAACGGTGCAACGCGCGAAAAGATCGTCGATACCAAAGGCGTCGTGGTCGACGGACGCGATGCAGCACACTACTACGCAGAGGTAGGCTGGTCGGTTCGCTCGCCTGGCGGTGACGGCGCGGGCAATCGCTGGATCCAGAGCAACTACACGTTCGAGCGCTGGGCGTGGACCTGCAGCGGTACGTCATTGAGCGGCACGATGGAAGGCGGCTTCACATCGCCGTCGTTCGAACCGCTGCGCTAGGGGGTGAGCGATGGCACGTTGTTCAACGGCAGTTTGCTTGCGCGGCGTTTGCACTTTTTCGCTTGCTGTTTATCTTCTCGAGCGAGCCATCTCGACGAACCTGCGTCGCTCGCAATGCAACCGCTGCAAACCAAAACAGAGTCACCTTCCATGAAAACGATATTTCTTGTCGCGGCACTCTTCAGTTCAACGGCGTTTGCCACGAAGCCCGTCATTTCGGTTTACGAGGGTCTTCCCTGCCGCACGGTCCTTGAGCACCGGCGAGACGGGTCGGTCCGCGCCCAACTGCATCAGTACGCGCGCGGCTACATCTCCGCGTACAACACGTACAACGCACAAAGGATCTACCCAGACCTCTCGGAGAAGATGGTCGTGGACTACGTGGTGAAGCATTGCCGTAAAAACCCCGGCTACGGCACATTGAACGCGATCAGGAGCATGGCGATCGAACTTGGAGCTGCAGATCTCCCTCGTACCAAGGAGCCATAGCCTCACTCGATCTATCTTGAGGAGGATAAACCGATGCCAAGACTCGCTTCTCCACCAATTCCCACGAAGCTTTTCGAACTGCTCAAGGACTATCCAGAACAGATCGCGCGTCTGCAGAAGGTACTCGACACATTCGCGGACCACGCCGCCCCAAGGCTACAGCCGTTCGATGAAGCCATCTGGTCGTTGGAAGATGAACTGGCAGATCTCGCGACCAGGGCACACGACGAACGGCAGGCAGCGGAGGTCAGCGGCGACACCGCCGCGATCGAGCGGACGAGGGAAAAGGAACGAGCGATGCTCCGGACGCGCTCCAAGGTCCGCTGGCTTGGCCATGACGGCTTTTGGAAGTACTTCCATGAGAACAAGGAGGCGTCCGAATGAGGCTTCCAGTGGACCGTTGGACGAGGCCCCAGCAGGCTCACCGGTCAATGGACTTCCCATCTTTTTGAAGGAGACGGGTGCGATGTCAAGACTTGCTCCTCCACCCATTCCTCCGCGGCTGCGCGACGTGCTCAAGGACTATCCGGTGCATCTCGAACAGTTGCAGCAGGAGCTCAACAAATTCGCAGAACGCACCGAACCGAGTCTGGCTCCCTTTGAAGAGGCGGCTTGGATCATCGAGTCGGCATTGGATGCTTTTGTCATCGACGCTATCGGAGAACAGAAAGTGGCGGAGGCATCTGGCGATCCTGCCGCGATTGCCAAGGCACACGAAAAAGCTGCGGTGATGGCCATCGCCAGCGGCAAGCGAACGTGGCTTGGCGATGGCAGTCTCCTCGACTATTTCTCGGGGGGAATCGGGAGGCCTTCAGATGACGGCCTCTAAGACTCAGCTCAAAACTGCAGCTTCACGGTGCTTTCGGGAGCGCCCGGCCGCCGCTTCTTGGGTTTTGGCAAGGCGTACCGGAGTCTCGAACCCGTCTGACTTCTTGGTGGATTCGAGCTCAGGAGCGCAGGCGACGAGGAACGGGGGTTGCGTCGGCTTGCGCTTGATCCAGCAATGCCTGTGCTGCACGCCACGCGCGCGCGGCGGCTTTCGAATCGCCGATGGCCCGCGCGTCGGCGGTGGCTCCGCTGAGCAGCATCACGTAGATGCCAGCCAGCTGCCTGGCTGTGCTGCGGCCCACGACCTCGGCCAGCAGTTGTTCGATCATCGCCAGCAGGTCGTTGCGATAACGCACCGCCACATCGGTCACCGGGGGACAGGTCTCGCCGAACTCCGCCAGCGCACGCTCGAACAGGCAGCCCGCAAACGTCGGGCTGCGGAACCATGTCCCGTACCAGTCGAAAATCCCCTTCAGCCGGGCGGTGGCGTCAGGCAGTGGCCCGAGCTTGGCGGCCATGCTGTCCATGATGAAGGCGTAGCGCTGCTCGAGCACTTCCCTGATCAGGTCTTCCTTGCTCGAGAAATGATGGTAGAGGGTCATGCGGGCGACGTCCGCCTCGTCGATGATCCGCTCGATGCCGACTGGGTGAAAGCCATGACGGGAGAACAGCTCACCGGCCTTGTCCACCACCTGCTGGCGCTTGCTCGCGCGCATTCAATCATCTCCTCGTTGTGCGATGGCATCTTAGCCGAGCAGGGGCGCTGGGCATTTCCGTGGATTCCCGCGACTGTATGGGGCGCTGTCGCTGTCGCTGCCGTGTCCGCTACGCGGCGATGAACCGAGGAGACCAGAAATAGATACCGAGAGAGTTGACCGCCTGTCGGGAGCTGCAGAGACTACGGCGATGAAATCGCTTCGCCACCACGCCCTTTGTGCCGTCCTGAGTTTCGCGTCCGTGGCAGCGACAGCCGGTGGGCCCATGGAGAGTTCGAGCACTCGCCCGGGTCTGTTCCTCGCGTGGCTCTCGTCGGTGGATGACAGCGAATCGGTGAATCTCAATTTCAGCAGGCGTGCGGATTCCCGTGAGATCAGCGAGCATTGCAGGAGTGGAAGTCCCGTCTACCTTTGGGGGAAGAACACCCGATTCACGTGCAAGGCTGAACCGTATGAGGTCGACAGGCAGGACAGTTGGAAGACGCTCGCAGTCTCGGTGAAGGGCCCGACTCCGAAATCCGGCACAGCGCAGGTCGGCGTGTTTTCATTGAAGCCCACACGGACCACCCGTTGGAACACGAGAGCGGTCACGTCCGACGAGCAGGTGGCGGTGAAGGTATTGATCGCCGGAAGCAAGCCGCATTTGCGCCTGCCTGCGAAGCAGTTGAAGTTTGCCGCGGCCACAGCAGTCTCTGCGTCGAACGAAGGACGAACCACGATCATCGTGCCCGGCAATGTGGTGCGGGACGTTCCGGGCGAGTACTACGCACGACGCCACTATGTCTTTGTCAGGGAAGAAGGCGGGACCTATGCCTACCGGGGAATGATTCCCGCCAAGCCCGTGAACTACTTCGATCTCGACGGCGGCGATTTGCCCGCCATCCTCGTGGAGGAAGATTGCGACGGCTGGTGCATTTCCCTCTGGAGCATCTCCAAAGGCGTTCGCGTTGTCGCCGGCTTTTCTGGCCATTGACGGCGGCAACGGTACTCGCTTGGCGTGGACGAAAAACGGAGTGTTGAGGCCACGCGCCCTTCGGGATGCCGCAGCGCACTGGCTGGCGCGCCATGCCTTACCGAGGTGAGGCCGGATTCTGCGCGCGCTGCACAAGAATGCCGCGCTCGATCAGCAGCGCCAGCAACCCTGTGTAGGTCGGGCAGGCGCGGGTGGCATTGCGGACAAGCGCGTCGTCGATCCCCGCCCTGTCGTCGCGCACGCACGCATACAGCTTCGCATCCGAGGGGTGCAATCGACCAAACGCGCCGCACAACTGCACGAACGCGACGACCTCCTCGAACAGCTTCGTGTGTACTTCCATGCCGACCATCGTGTCGGAGGTGTACCCGCACGCCTCGTCCACCTTGGCGGCATAGGCGCACAGGTCGTAGCGAGGTAGCCAAGGCGGATCCAGCCCGTCCAAGCTGCGGGCGATCTCGTCAATGCTGGCTGTCAGTGTCATCGTGCAATTCCTCTGTGATGCCCGAAAGTGATGCGCCCCGGAAAGGCCTGTGCGCCTTGGGGGCGGATGGTTTCCTTGGCAAGCCGAATGCGGTGCAGCCACAGTGCAGCTCGGTGCACCGGTCGCCTGGTATCTCTGCGTCGACCCAGCCTGGAGGACGGGGCCCCTGAACGTGTCAGGCAGTGCTGATGCAAGCCATGCAACCAGCCAGAAGGATTTTGAGTCGCATCTTTATCCACTCTTCGTAAGCCATGACGCTGGCAGCCTCTAGACAGGGACCCGCGGCTAGGGGTCCCGTCTCGGCAGGCTGCAATCGGTGTAGTACACATGGCATTCGGTATCGCCATCGCTGCGGCAGACCGCCATGGCTCTCTGTATGGCCTCTTCCTTGGTGCCGGCGTAGGCCGTACTGAATCCACGACCCCCGACGATCATCGCTCCGCATCCATTGGCATAGGAAATCTGGAGCTTGCAGGGCGTCCCTCCCTTGGCCTGGCAATCCGCCAATGCCTTGCCCGCGGCACCTTGCTCGCTACGCTCCCCGGTGGCAGTCCCGAGCACGCCCTTCACTCCATCGGTGGCGATCGCCCCCCAACGAGACCCCAACTGGAGGGGGGCGCCACGGTCTCTGGGTTTGGGGGATTGCTGCGAATTGGGTGCGGGCCCGCAGGAAGTCGCGCTGTAGGGGATCCAACCCGAAGGGCAAGCCATCTGCGCGTGAGCCTGGGAACCGAAGAAATGCATGCTCAGCGAGGCCAGGAAAAATACGAGGAGTGCTCTTTTCACGATCTTGTGATCTCTCCGCTGCCATCAGCTTCAGAATCGGCCGGTCGAAACGCTGAACACCCGATCAGTTGTTGAGCACGCCGAATGGCAGTGTCCATCCGGGAAGTCCGTTCCCCGCATTCGACAGGGTGCCGGTCACGTGTCCGGCCGGCATGAACATCGGGCCGGTGCGATGTTCCATCGTCTCCTTCGGCGTATGGCCGAACTCGGCCTTGAAGATGCGGTAGAAATATTTCTCGTCCGAGAAGCCGTGGGTCCACGCGATCTCTGCAATGCGCACATGCCGACGTTGCGGATCGCTGAGCATCTGATGCGCATGACGCAATCTTCTGCGCCGGATCTGCCGCATGATCCCGCCGTCAGCCTCGAACAGCTGGTAGAGCCTGGCGCGCGACAGGCCGACGTCCCGACAGATCTTCTCGGGCGTCAGGTCGGGCTCCAGCAAGTGTGCATCGATGTAGTGGTGAATCCGCTCAAGCAGTGCAGCGCCGATCGAGCTGCCGGCCTCCCGGATCGTTTCGGCGGTCGGGGACACAGCGGCGGCCATCAGCAGCAACATCGACTGGACCACGTGGAGCACGTCCTGCTGCCGCAGCGCGGAGAGATTTCGAAAGAGCGACAGGATCTGATCGCCCAGGAGACGCCCGACGCTGCTGCTCAGCGTGCGGTCATGCAGAAGCGCTGCATGGCCCGGCAGCAGGTACCTGGGAACGACAACGCTGATGACGTCTCCGGCTTCGACCATGCAGTCGTTGAGCTGGGCGACATCGTAGAAGAAGAGATCGCCGGCTCGCTTGATGGCGTCCGACCCCATGGCCCGGCGTGTGACTTGCCCGCCAAGCAGCAGCGTGAAGCGAAAGGAATCCTGGCCATCCAGCCGGATGCGCCGCGCGTTGCGGTGGACCAGGTAGGTCAGCGGTCGGGGGCGTTTCGGCCAGCGTCGTCCCGAGATGACCAGAGGGCCGAGCGCTGCGCCTGTTGCCTCCGCATCGAATGCGCCGTAACCGTCATCCTCGAATTCGCAGTCGCACAGATTGTCCTTGACCCACAAGTGGAAGCGATCCCGTTCGGGGTAGTCGGTCGTGGAGAACCTGAAGACGGGAACCGTGTCCGTCCGTTCGATGGCAACGAGCTTTCTTCCCATAACCTGAGAATCATCGCCGATCGGCGTGACGGTGCCGGTGAATGGCGCAGCTGATGCGCTCCGTGCAAACGGTGAATGCCGCAGACGGGTGGCGCATCGACTCAATGACGGCTTGCTTCATCGAGCAGAACCTTGGCCGACTGCCATGCGTGGTGCGCCGCCTCCGGATCCCCGTGGGCATGCGCCGCGGTGCTCGCACCGTGGAGAAGCATCGTGTAGGTGGTGGCCAGTCGAACGGCATTCTTGGCAGGGACCAAGGTTCGCAGCATGTCGGCCATCTGCTTCTCCAGCGTGCTCCGGTAGCGGATCGCCACATCCGAGATGCCCTCGGCCTCGACGCCGAATTCGGACAGCGCCCGCTCGAACAGGCATCCAGCAAAGCCCGGCGTGCGAAACCAGTCGCCGTACCAGTCGAAGATCCCTTTGATCTTTCCCGCCGGATCGGGAATCTCCTGCAGGCGCTGCGCGATGTCGGCCAGGATGTCGTCGGAGCGCTTCTCCAGGACGGCATGCACAAGGTCCTCCTTGCGCGGGAAATGGCGATGCATCGCGATACGCAGTTCATCGGAGGCACCGATGATTTCTTCGACGCCGACAAGGTAGAAGCCTCTTTCTGAAAAGAGCTCGGTTGCCCTGCCGATGAGCCGATCACGGCTCTCCTGCTCCATGCCTTGTCCTTCGAATCGCAACGATATGGCGACGATGCATCGATGGTGCTCATGCCGTCGCCGTATCGGACGAATCGTAGTTCAGGTGCCCCGGAGGCCCGGTGTAATCGCGTCCACATCGGGTGGAGATACGACGTCGCCCAGGGCGTCCACTCTCGGGCCGTGGAAAGGTTCAGCAGGGAACCCGGCCGCCGCCCATCATGCACCAACGCTGCGTTTCCTGTTGCGGCGGCGGGTACGGCAGCCCGGTCCTTGGATTGATCTGGTCGAGGCCTTGACCGCGGAGATTGTTCGTAGCGCGGATTGCCGCGGCTTCCGACAAGACTTTTTCAGTCGCCGCGCGCTGTTGCGCGAGGTCTGCCTTCTGTGCGTCATCCACCCTCTTGGTCATGGTCACCAGCCGCGCGAACTTCGGATCGCGGACATCCTGCAGAGGCGGCAGAGGCGGCACGACAGGCCCGATGAGTATCGGGCCATCGTATCTCGGGACAGGCAGCTTCGACGGCTTGCCGAAGTCTGCCGCCATGGCAATGTCCCACGCGGCCGCGTTCATTCCGAGCGCGTGTTCGTAGTCCCGATTCACATTTGCCAGCGTGAGTGGCTCTGCTGGAGCGGAAAGCGGCTGCAGGGAGGGCGGGAGGGCCTGTCGCGAGGCAGGGTAGATGGCGTGCATCCAACTCACCACGGCGAGGGAGTACTTGTACAGGAGCGCATCGTATGCGGCGAGTACCTGCGCCTGGCTGTAGCCGCCAGGGTTTTCGAAGAGCGGCTTGTAGGCGAGCAGACTCTGTGTGTACAGCTTGTTCGCGTTCTGCTGATCAATGACAAGCTGCTGCTGTGGATCGCTCGAAGCGGAAGGCGAGTTGGCAGCGCATCCCGAGAGCACGCCGACGACGATGGCCACGCCTGCCGCCGCCCGAAGTGCCGACTGAATTTGAAGTGAGGCTGCGGAAATTCGGATCATGTTGAGAACTTTCATCTCTGTGTCTTCGTCGTGACAGTGGTCGGGTTTCGCCGTGTTGAATAGCGCGGATGAATATATACCGATCGATCTAGTTTGAATAGAATTCGAAACGAGCAAACGGACGGACCCTGCGGAGGATTCTTGATGCCGAGAAGAAAGGTGGGCACGCTGTCACGCGATGCGCCAGCTCGATGTCCATTCACCATCTTTCGTCCAGCAGTATTTCGGAGAAGACGTATCGCATCAGTCATCTTCAGATGAATCTCCATTCGCCAGCACACCGTCGATCCTTTTCATACAAACGCAGCGCATAGAACCAGCGCTCACCTCAATCTCTCGCCATGCTGTCACGCCTTTTCCTGAATGCCCTCGAGGTACCCGCCGCGTTGAGTGCGGCACTCACGCTGAGCCTTGCGCTGACCTTGCCGGCAATGGCGCAAACTGCTGCGACAGCGCTGCGCGTGCAGTCCGATCTGAAGGACATCCGCATGAAGGCGATCGCCAGCCTGCCCAAGGCCGGCGGCAGCGCCGGCGAGCGCAACGGTTGCCCGTGGCGCGTTCTCCAGCCGAAGTCGGCAGCGGCCAGGCTGGTGGCTGCACAGGGTTGGGCCGTGATGGCGGATGTGCCGCTGGGCGCCTATCGGGCCGTCAGCTTCGCCGGCCAGATGGAAGCCGGCACCAGTGGCACCTGCAACATCACCCAAGGCAATGTGGCCGTGTTCGACGGCGACAAGCTCGTCGCGCTCGCCTACGGCAAGTCGGCCGAAGACACGGCCATCGGCAACCTGACCGCGCTCGAAGGCGGCGCGGTGCGTGTGTGGGACGGCGACATCGTCGGCTCGCCGGTGGGCGACCTGCGCGTGGAGGCCGACGGCACCGTGCGTCTGGGCAAGCTGGCCGACGAGGAATCCGTCTGCAAGGGCCAGGCCAAGGTGCCGAACGTCTACGGCATGCCGATCGACCAGGCGCGCAAGGCGCTGGCCGACAAGGGCTGGAAGCCCGTGCGCATCAAGCCGGATGGCGAGTCGCGGCAAGCGGGCTTGATCAAGCGCGGCATCGTCGAGGTCGAGTCCTGCGCGGGAACGGGCCTTGCCTACTGCAGCTTCAGCTATACCGGAGCGGCCGGTGCGCTGTCGGTCATCACCGCGGGCGAGAAGGGCCTTCCGAACGTTGTTGGCTACGACGCCAAGTGCCGCTGATCCTTCTTCCCGTCTTCACAGCTTCCAAGGAGCCCTCTTCATGCAACGCCTGCCCAGGATCGGTCTGTGGACGTTGTCAGCCTGCGCTCTGCTGATCAGCCTGAGCGCGTGCGAACCCGCCACGCCACCCAAGGGACCGGCAGCGCCGACCGCATCTACGGCGCCCGTACTGAACGCTCCTGCATCGGTCAAGACCGCAGCGTCGCCCCTGCAAGCGTTGCTCGGTGTTTTCGGCGGTCAAGCAGCTGCTTCCTGGTCTGCGTTTGACAGCGTTCCCAGCGTGCACTGGGATGACGCGAAGCCGCTGGCCAACCCCGACACCGTCTCGCCCGATGCCACACACTACCGCGGTGGGGACATGCTGCTCGCTGGCTTCGGCGAGGTCGATGTGCCGGACGGCAAGGTTGGCGCCGAGGCTGGCGTGAAGAAGGACAACGAAGGCCATGTCGGCGTGGTGCTCAACGGCAATGCGACCAGCGTGCTGTCGATCGTGCTGCAGAAGTTCTATCCGAGCGACGACGCGCAAGGCATCCTGCAACGGCAGTTCGGCAGCGACACCACGGTGAAGCCTATTGCCGGTACCTGCGCGCTCGACCACGGCACGACGGCACCGAACACGCAGAAGAACGTGTTCTACGAGGTCAGCCTCGCCGGTGTCGCCATGCCGGTGTTCGCAGAAACGTATGTCGACGAAGACGCAGGCAACCAGGGACCGGGCGCCACGAACTTCGTTTTCTACCGGACCAGGCCTCAGCAGCGCATCGTGGACATGCAGTGCAAGACATCCTGATCCTGAGCAGGCAGACACCCATGCGCCACACTCCATGCCACGTTGTCCGTCGTCACGTCCTCTCGATCGCGGCGACGCTGTCGCTGTGCATGGGTCTGGTGCTGGCAAGCTCTGCATCTGCCCAACCGTTGCAGAGCGGGGCCGCGGGCAATGCCACCGTCACTGATACCCCGCTGAAGCTGTTGCTGGCCGATTTCGTCAAGCAGACCCCGTATAACCCGTATGCGCCGCACCCCGGCGTGCGGTGGAAGAACAGCAAGGACGCAGGACCCGAGGCCGAGGGCGTGATCCAGTTGCCCGGTGCCCTCGGCAAGCCCTCCGTGCAGGCAGTCCTGACCATCCAGCGCGATGCAAAGGGCCGCACCACATCGATCGGCGTCTTGATCCCGCCAGCCAGCCATCAGAAGCCCACCACGCGGTTCCGTGAGATCCTGCGGCAGCAGCTCGAGCCCGGCGTGGATGTCGCGCTGGTGGCCGACAACTGTGCGTGGGACGAAGGCGGCATGGAGCCCTGGAGCAAGGATGTCTTCATGCGACTGACCTGGCCAGGGGAGCAGCGATCGCTGTTCGCGCGTGGCCGGCTCGAGGCCTGGCCCGATGCTGCATCCAGTGCAATCCACTCCGCGTTCTTTTTCGACACCGAAGATCCATCGGAGCTCATCAAGCAAATGGGCTGCCAACGCGCCAAGAAGCCGTAGGCCATAGGACGTCGAGCATGCGATCTCGCATCCCTCTACTCCTGCTGCTGTCGATGTTTGCCGCGTTGGCCTGTGCCGGGCCACAGGACAGCACGATCCAGGACAACCCGATGCCACGGGAACGCTACGAGGTCACGCTGCAGATCCATCGGCCGCCAGGCACCTTCGATGACGCGGCGCGTGGCTGGGTGCGCTACCGGGTGGGCAACGAACGTTGCCTGCCGCTGACGCCGTTCGAGGGCGCCTCGCTGCATCCCGAGAAGGTGGTGGAGTTCGTCGTCACGCGGGTGAGCGCCACCGTGTACCGTGGCACGGTCGTCCCAGATCGCCTGCAGGACGCGGACTATCACGGCCTGGGCGTGTGCCATTGGGCCATCAACACGCTGAATATCGAGCTCAAGGGTAACGGCGTCAAGTTCAATGCCGCCATGAGCGGCGGCGAGCTGCTGGCCGGAAAGCCGGCCACCACCTACTACGCGGTGGCCGACTACCAGCGCGCGTTCAACCATGCATACGCTGATGGATTCACCGACCGCGCACTCTTTCGCGCGACGCCGCCTGACGACATTTTCGATATGACATTGACAGCACAGTCATTGCCATGATGGGGCTGCGCATCCACGCACTTGAACAGGAATCGTCGCCACGCGGCTCAACGCTTGCTGCATTGAACCTGACCCACGAAATTGCCCCGGAAGTCACCATGAAAGCTCTCCTGAGATACGCCACCTGCATCACCTTGCTCGTCAGCACCGTCGCGGCGCATGCGATCGACTGCAGAAAGGCCAGCAACCCCGTCGAACGTACGATCTGCGCCGATGAAAAACTCAAGGCCGCCGACGCGGAGATGGGTAAAGTCTATGCGGCTGTCATGCAGCAGGCCGGCAATGACACCGATCTGCGCGCGATGCTCGTCCGCGGCCAGAAGCGCTGGATCGAAGCGCGTGACAAGCGGTTCGCGGATCCGCAGGATCTCGCCGGCGCGCCGAGCGGCAAGGCCCTGCACGCCAGCCTGCTCAAAGCGATTCGTCAGCGCACCAAGACAATGAGCGAACCCAGCAAGGCCAACCCCGCCACGCCACACCTGCTGGAAACGGCGCTCCAGCAACGCAAGTTCCTGGCGCAATTCACGGGTGGGGCATTTGCGGGTTTCGAGACAGGATGCGATTTTCTGCCCGGCGGTCAGGAGCTGAGCTATGGCTGCTTCAGCGAACGCCGCTATCAGAACCGGGACCGGGTCTGCACCCTGATGGATGACTGGGCGAGCGGCGGCTACTACCAGACACGTCTGGTGGGCAACGTCGTTCAAGGTCGGCTGGAAACCGTGGCGGCATGCGGCGACGGGTCAGAAGGCGGCAGCCCATGCCCGGACACGGTGGACGATCGACGCAAAGCGAATGCAGGCTGGAATCTTCACCCAGGCCGCCCAGCCCTGGCACCCAAGGCTCTGCCCAAGTTGGATGCCGAAGTCGAGCTTGGTGCCGAAGACACCGATTGGCTGCACGCCTGTCTGGCAGACAGCCGCTACCCGCAGAACACCGGCGCGGTGCGTTGAGAGGGCGATCATGTTTTTTACCCCGCGTCGATCCCCGCCCGCCGGCACTTCCCGGTGGTTTCTCAAGGTCAATACTCTGATGAAAAGCAAACTCGCCTTGGCGCTCATGGTGACAGCATTCACATTCTGTACTCAAGCCTATGCAGAGGGCGGCTGTCCTCCTGGCACGGTTCCACAAGGTGGGCAAGGAGTAACTTCTTGCAGCCCTATCCCTGGGTATGGCCAGCCGGGGAATCAGGGCATACCGGGCGCACCGCTCAGTGTCACTTATATCGAGCGTTGGGGCGCAGTCGCTCTGGATGCCATGGAAACCGGCAACATTGGCGCTTCGCGTAACAAAGCAAGCCGATCCGAGGCAGAGAAGATCGCCATGAAAAACTGTCTCGACCTGGGTTCAAAGAAATGCGAATTGATCTCCGCCTACTCCAACAGTTGCGTGGCGGTAGCGAAGGCCGATACTCACTATAGCGTCGCAACCAGACCGACACAGCCCGAAGCCGAGAAAGCCGTTATAGGCCTGTGTGAAGATGCGTCATGCAAAGTTGTTTTTAGCAGTTGCACCATGGCGCTACGTCTTCAGTGAGTTCGGAGCATGGGCAGATCGCAAATCATGAAACGCTTGCAGATGTTGCTGATTTGTCTGCTGGGCGTTGCCGGCACAACGCTCCATGCCGAGGGTGGCTGCCCTAGCGGCATGGTTCCCGAAGGCGGCCCCGGTGCGTCGTCCTGCCGACCCATGCCTGGCTACAACCAGAACGGAGCTGCGACACCCGCAGTGCCGAGGATTACCTGGATCTCTCAATATGGCGCTGTGGCCATGGATACGACCGAGACGGGATTCATTGGCGCGTCTCACGACAAGCCGAGCAGAGCGGATGCCGAGCGCATCGCCATGCAGAACTGCCTTGACCTGGGCGCAAAGAAATGCGAACTGCTCAACTGGTATGCCGACGGCTGCGTTGCGCTCGCGCAAGGCCCCACCCTTTTCGCGGTAGCGAATGGCAACAGCCCCGCCGAAGCGGCAAACGCCGCAGTTGCAAATTGCAAAGAGGCGTCCTGCAAAGTGGTCTACAGCAATTGCAGCAAGGCCAAGGCCGTTAGATAGTCTTCTGGCCCAACTCGATCAGCGGATACAAAAACAAGGGATTGTTCAATGCAGACTTCGTGCTTCTGGCTTCGAGCGTCGCTGGTACTTGGCTTCATGGTTGCGCTTTCAACAGGGTGTGACGCTGCCGTGCCGCTTGATAATCCGCAGAACATCGAGCCACCTGCGTTGACCCGGCAAGTCCCTCTTCACTTTAAGCGCCACAACTTCGAGGCGCTTTGCTACAACACCATCGGTTGCACCGTTGTGTACAACGGTCACTATCAGGTGCACGAAGCCGAAGATGAAATCTCGCCTCCCAAGCCGGCTGGCATTGGCCGCAAGGCGTGGGGGTCAACGGAACTCGATATTCGCAATTTCCCGAAGCCGGCCGAAGTTCGCTGGAAATCGAAGGATGGCGTGGCGCATGTGGCGAGTATCGACATCGGCCAGATATTCAAGGACGAACTGATCTGGCACAACCTGCGCAAGGAAGAAATGGCCGACTTCTACGCCGGTCCGGTCGCAGGCTCGCCAGACATCTATCTCGAAGTAGACAACCGCACCATCAGCGTCTACACGGCGATGTCCGTTCCAACGCGGGACGAGCAGATTCCCGGCAACAAGGACAGCAATTTCCGGAAGGACATCTTTCTTGTCTGGAGCAGGACTTACTGATGGAGTTCCACGTGGACAAGAAGCTGCACGAGAGAAATTCATCAATCAGGCCTGCATCGAGATACGCGATCACCATGAGATTCCTGCATTCGTCGCTGCTGCCCTTCGCCAGCAGGGCCGCGGACCCGGCGCGTCAAGCATTTGAGGACTCCCCTCTGGGCACCAGGGCTGCCAATGAATCAAGTTGCTGCGCCTGGATATCAATGGTCATCCGACAGGCCTCGATGACCTGCGCTTCGACGCCACAGTCTTTCGCCATTTCAGGCAGAGCGGCAACCTTCGGCGCGAAGCGATGCAGGGCTTCGGCGATCGTGCCTCGCTCACTGTCGGCTACCTCCAGGCTTTCAACGATCTCCGTCCAGACGCGTTGAACCTTGCCGTCGCTGGCTTGCCAATGGCAACTGCGCGGAATGATCTCGGGATCAAGAAACATCGGAGCAAAGTCGAAGATGGGTGTGAGTTGCACCGTCCCGTCCGGTAGCCGCTGCACCGCCGTGTTGCGCGCGTGGTTGTCTGTGTTGCGCATCGCCAGATTCAGGACATCGCGCAGCATGAATTCGATCGTTTCGCTGAGCGGGGCGGCCACCACTGCCCGCAGGCCACGCAACAGTCCCTGCTGGCTCTTGGGCTGCCCGAAGCCACGCAGATCGCACACGCTCGCCAAGCTTTCTTGATGCAAGCGATGCAGGCGACCCTCAACCAGCAGGCGGTCAAAGCGACGCACGAACAGCACGTCACCGTGTAACTGTGGCGCATAAGTCGTGCGCAGCCCGCATGCCGCGGCCAAACGCAGATAGGCGGCTTCATTTCGCAGCACCGTCCGATCTGCTTTGCTCTTGCCGCGTGGCAGCTTGAGAAGCCAGTGCATGCGAGCGCGGTCGTCGGATAGTGCCATGTCCGGGAACCAGCGCCCCTCTTCGTCGGTGTTCAGAAGGTACTTGGGAGATACGCCCTGAACTCCGGTGGTGCCGGACGCCAGCATCGCATGCTCTGACAGATGGGACAGGAACTCCTCAGTGCGACCGAGCACTTCTTTCGCTGAGAACCCCACCACCGCTGCGGTGCCGCGGTCGTGCTGTGCTTCCTCATCGAAGAACTGTAGTGCCGAGTCGAATCGCAAGCAGCCAATGGGATTGAAGGCGCCGACCATGGCGAGCGGTAGGACCAAGTTCTCCGTGTCCTGAAGCCTCAAGCGCTGGAGAAGGTACTTTCGACCCTCGCTTTGTGGCACGAGGTCGTAGAGGAATGCGCAGGCTTGCCGATCGAACTCGAGGCCTGTTGGGCCGTCCACCAACCTGTCCGGCTCCAGCCCGAGGGAAAGGCCGAATGCGATCGACACCGGATCGTCGATGCCGAAGACGTACTCCGGGAGATATTCCAAGCGACAACGGTCAGAGCCCAGGGCCTGGATGGTGGCAGCAGTGCGCCATTGGCCGCGCAGATGGACCTGAATGGTCGTGGTCTCACGCGCAGGATCAGACATCGATGACATGCACTGGGTTGAGATCTTTATCGAACTCCTCGTGCTGACTCAAGGACCGGTTCAAGTAGCCAGGCGGATTGCCATGAAAGCGATCCGCTGCCCACTGGACGGCGCGCTTGGCCGGCGAATGAATGTCGCCGGCGAGGACGACAACATCGAATTCGAGATCGGGCACCGGCTCGAAGGGCGCGAACTCCAGGTGGAGATCGGAAAGGATCCACACTTTCATCGGGATGCCCTTTCAAAGCGCGCGCGAAGCTCGGCACTGGCCTTGTCGTCGAAGCCGGTGAACGATCCGCACGCCACCAGGTGGTCCTTGCAGTGATCGAACTGCCAGTAGGCATCGTCGAGCGCAACCCACGGCTCGTTGACGGCATCGTGGATCTGGAGCCAGGCGAGGATTTCTCCTTCACGCGGCCTGTACGGCGGAGGAAGTCCGCACCCCGGGTACGGGGTCATCCCCAGGATACGAGCTCGAATGTCACTGGAGAAGGGCTTCATCAATGTCTTGTAGCGGAGATGCTCGCGCCAGGACGAACTGATCACGATCTTCACGTGCGGGAACTCGCGCAGCAACGCTTCGAGCCGCGGCAGGAAGCAGAAGTCGACGCCGTTAAGGATGTGATCTTCCCCCTCCGGATGCAGCACGCCATCGAAATCGAGGAACAGGATCACTCTGGACCTCCCAGCCCACTTTCACCGGTCCTCATACGACACCGCCGTGTTGGATAGCGTTGAGCATCGATCGCACCTTGTCCAAGCCGCCCGCGGCTGCGAACACTGCGGGCGTCTGGCCGTTGAGCAGTTCATGGGGTTTGTCCAGCCAGGTTCGGGCCTCCGCGCCAAAGGTCTGGGTAGCGAGATCCAACAGGTCTTGTGGAAGACCATCCGACTCAAGCTGCCCCTGCGAGTCCAGCGGCCATGCCAGGTGCGAGCCCATGTCGATCCCGAAGGCGCGGAACGGTGCTGCAGCACTCTGCATCCCTGTAGCGCGATAGTCGATGTTCTGGTGATGGTGACCGTGAACTACGAGTTGGACGCCGAGCGTCTCGGCGAGCTCGTCGATCGCCTGCCAGCCATGCGGGTGGGCCGACGGCGCCTCGTGGGCCACCAGGATGTCGGCGGGACCACTGCGCAGCAGTCGCTGGTAGTCGACCGGGAAGATGGAGGATCGATGCTTGCGGGAAATGCCGTCGCGCCAGCGCTCCTCGCGCTTCATGGTTCGGCGCATGGCGTCGCTCGATTCGAACGCAGCCTCCTCGATCGGCCGCCGCGGATCCCAGATCTTGGTACGGAAGATGCCGCCCAGGCCCGCGATCTTGTACCCGGCGATGTCGACGATGCGTCCGTGGAAGTTGCGATCCGCAAGCTCTGATCCCCACAGGTTGTCGTAGTCGGTGTCCGAATCGGTATCGTGGTTTCCGTGAATGAACCAGACCTCAGTGAGATCCAGGATTGGGCTCAACTCAATGTGCAGCGGTTGGCGCGCCTGGATGTCGCCCAGCAGCACGATGGCTTCAGGCCGGCAGTGCTCGACTGCGGTGACCACGGACTCGAGATCGCCGTGCGGGTCGCCGAAGAACATCAGCTTGGGCACCGACTGCATGCGCTCGGATTGCGCGTGAAGGTTCAACGAGATGCGCGGTGTCATTTCATTTGCCGAATGGCGGCTCATCGGCCAGCCGCGAACCGCAGGAAGTGCGCGCGCAACTCCTGGCAGCTGTCCTGGTCGAATGCCCGTTTGGGATCGGTGACCACGAGCCGCGCGAAGCCCGCTTCAAAGCTCTCAGGCCAATCGTCGAGCGCGACCCACTCCGCGTCCCCGCGGCCGTTCCCCCAAGCCAGGCCTGGATCTCCAACTGGCGCCGATGCTGAACGGCCGCATCGGGGTCGAACTGCGGCGTGGCTCCAATGATCCGGTGTCCTGGAGACGCTCATGCCCCAACGCAGCGGCTCGGGATCGTGCAGGAGCGCGACTCGGTATTCCCCGAGGTCCTGGGCATCGACATGGATGTAGCCACCCGCAGCCTCCAGGTAGGTCTGCTCGTCGGAGGTCTGATTCAGGAAGTCGCGCAAGCGTTCTTCCCAAGCCGCCTGCGTCACCGGCAAGCGCTCGTTCTGGATGATCGAGCGCGACGAAAGCGCTTCGTCCGATGCATCGGTGAGGACCAGCGTGCATGTCGCACGCCGAGCCCGATCTCCATCCACCGTCAGGACGATACGGCCATTCAACAGGTCATCGATGGAGGGCGTCGGCGGGTGAACGTCCACGACCATCGCGTTGATGCCAAGCTTTCCCGGGGTCCAGGCGCTCGGTGGGCGCACATACAGGTTTAGCTCAATACTTCGCTGTGTCCTGGGGTATGGGCCGGTCGGCGAATCGACTTGTATGCGGGTCGCTATGGCGATCTTGTGACGTCCCACGCCCAAGTCTTCCAGCATGAAGCTCATGGTGGGCGCGTTGCGATCGCACTCGAAGACCTGCCTCTGCCCGTCGTCAATGGCGATCTGATAGGCATCGAACTCGTGATCGCGCGTGATCGTGAAGCAGGGGGTCTCGCTGGTGAGCCACACCCCGAGGCCGTCTTCTCCCCATTGCCGCGGCAGCAAGCCAAGGGGAGAAACACGAATCTTCGAGTGCGTGGAGATGCCCGCGCGTTCCAGCATGCGGGTCTGCTCTTGCGAAACGACGTCGTCCAGCACCAGTTCCACGCAGCTCACCCCGGCGCAGTTCAACGAGACGGGGCGCCCCAGGCCGGTGATCCGCGTGGCGTCCTGTGACACCACCAGGTAGGTTTCGCCTGCGGCGACGTGGGCGGTGGCGAGCTGCTTGGCGGTCCCATCGTCCAGCCGCCGGAAGAGCCAGACCTTTGCGAAGCGGATCTGGCATTCCGGGGTGACGATCTGGTCGAAAAACGGTTCAGCGGCGTTGAAATTCAGGACGCACTGGCTTTGCGCAGGCCAGCTCGCCAGGAGGCACTGCACCCCACTAGGTGACAGCAATGTGCGTCCGAGAAAAAGCGCCGTACCATGGGCAGGCATCGTGTAGCGGACTCTCTCCAGATGCGAGCCGAACTCGGGCTGAGCATCGACCAGGGGCTGGAATGACGGGACGTTAAGCACTGCATTCCATTGGTCGACGCCGGTTCGGCGCAACTCGATGGACGGCCGAAGCAATACCCCTTGCCGTTCTCCGATGGTGACTTCCGCCGGGGCGGCCGTGTTGTCCTGCGGGGATGACGGCCAGTACTGCTGCTTGATGTCCGGCAACTGGAATTGCAGCGTTGAGTACGCCGTCTGGGCCTGGCTGAGCCAAGTCCTCGCAAGGCCGCGCGAGTTCAGGTCCGCGGTGATTCGTTGCAGGGTCGGCCCATGGATCGAGATCTGCCCACCACCATCGCCCTGCAATAGAGTGTGCACGAGTCGGCCAACCAGATCATGCTGCGCCAGCAGAAACCGGAACCTTGAAGACGGGTTGTAGGCGTACTGGGCGATCAGCTTGCCGGTGGCCTCCGGATGCAGGTGCACGATGGTCCTGAGGTTGAAGCGCGCGTAGTAGATCGTCTGCGCGAGATGCTCTTGCAGATCCCGCGGAAGCAGCGCGTTCGCGATGGGCCAGGCGATGTAGTTGAAGTGCTTAGCCCACACGCCCTGAGGTTGCACACCGGCGAACTCCTTGCAGAAACTCCTGAACCAGTTGCGCAGACACGCCCGATCACCGTAGGACTCCCAGTTGTCCGTACGCTGGGCAAACGAATGCCAGTATTCCTGGCCATCGAAGTTGTACCCATGCTCCGCGGCGTGCACGATCCACGACAGCTTGAAGTCCCGAACCATCCCGCGCTTGCCGAGGCTCTTGCCGAGCTGTTTCGACAGAGTCTGAACCTCCTCTTGCTCAAGACAATGCTCCAAGGCGAAAAGGCGGTGCCCGCCCGGCGCCTTCGTTTGAGCCAGTTGGGAGAAGTGTGTCCGAAGGCGTTCTTCGAACTGCGCAAGCACTTCGCTCATTGCGCGAGCCAGTCGGAATCGGAAATCTTTTCAACCGCAACACACACAGCGCTGCGGTTTCCAGAAACCACCGTACCTGCCAATGTGGCTGGCATCCCCGTTGACGTAATGCAAGCGAGATTCCCTGCGCGAGCGAACGTCATCTCCTGGGGGACTGAATATCCCTCTTTCACCGCACCCCTCCAAGCGTCAACCGCTTCTCAATACAGTGCAGCCTTCGATGTCATCGATCATCCAAGGCGTTATCTTTGTGTCGGAATCTAGCCAAGAACTACGACTTTTGGAAGTCGTGTTTTCGGGATCTTTTTTTGAAGATCTGGACTTGCCTTGCAAATTTTGCGAAGGTTGTCGCACAAACGCGCAGCCATGGATTTCTTCACAAGAAGGTCTACCCCAGCCTCATTAGGCATCTGAGCCCGCCGCTTGGCATCACCAAATCAGGGGATGTCTTTCTCCTGTGACCAGAGCTAGATTGATCGAGCTTGGGCAGCGCTCGACGAGAAGAACGATCGAGATACCTTTGCCAGTAAGGACACGACCCTCGAAGGAGCGAGCGCCAGAATTCCAGATACTCTGGGTCGCCTAACCTCGAATTGCGACCGAGCAAATGAATGGTCGCCGTGGGAGAGAACATGAGGAGAAGAAACCCACTCTTACGCATCGTGCGATGGGCGCGCTGGGGCGCTCGGACCTTTATTGGCAGGCCCGCGGCCGATGCGCTGCGAGGGCTTGTACGTTGCCTCTTTCCGGTCGGTTCCCTGCTCTTGTGGTTCGGACTGATCTTCAGTGACCAGGGCAAGGACGTGCTGCGACACGTTGTCGAGGCACTGAGCCCGGGCGAGGAGTTCAGTCTCAACGACGCAACCTTCCTGGGCTTTGCTGCCATCGCGCTGGGGCTATCGATTTGGTACACGATGCGCTGGATGCTGACTGTGCAGCTGGCCGGTGTGTGCTTCCGGCGTGTGCGGCCAGGATGGTTTCGCGTCCAGCTGCCACGCGCGGCGGGCGCTGCGGTGCCGATGCTGGTAGCCGTGTGCGTGCTGCGCAATCTTCCTTCTGACTGCTGTGCTGCCGAGGCACCGGTGCGGATGGCGGGATACCTGATGGGCGCGAGCTTTGTCGCCATCGCCGCGGCGATGTTTGCCTTTTTTGTGGGTCGACGAAGGGTTTTTCGTCGGCTCGGCCAACCCACGACGTTGCCCATGCGCGCGCCCTTGCCGACTGAAACGAAGCTCGTGCTCTGGTGGGGCTCCGGCGTGCTCGTCATGCTGGCGCTGATCTTCACGCTGGTACCGCTGGCGGGGCCGCGAGTCGTGGGCAGCGCTGCGGCTCCCGCGCTGGCCATCGCGGCCATCAACCTGATCGGCACCTTGGTGCTGACCTACCTGCCCATGAAGCGGGGCGTTCCCTCTCTCGCGGTGGTGGTTCTTGTATGGGCAGTGCTGGCCGGCTTGCACAACGACAACCACACACTGCGCGATGCGCCCGATGCCCGCTACCCCGCAGCCGAGCGGGCCGATCTGAAAGAGGCACTGTGGGCATGGCTTGCCGCGCAAGGCGTGGCATCGAGCGCAGCCCATTCGGGGCCGGATAGGGTCTATCCGGTCATCATCGTCGCGAGCGAGGGCGGGGGCATTCGTGCGGCTTACTGGACGGCGGCGGTGCTTGATCGTTTGCACGAGCCAAGCCCTGTCGGAGCGTCTTTCGACGCCGGCCGCCATGTCTTCGCGCTCTCGGGGGTATCGGGTGGCTCGCTGGGCCTCGCGTCCTGGCTGGCCGTCAGGCGAGGCAGGCTGTGCCCGCCGCCAGCTTCCGCCGAACCCCCCAGTGATCCGCCAACGACCGCGACGGTGGCGCTGTCGCGGGACTTCCTCTCACCGGCGCTGGCGGGGCTCTTCTACTACGACCTGATGCAGAGTTTCTGGCCCTGGCCTTACCCGTGGTTCGATCGCTCTCGTGGGCTGGAGGAAGGTTGGCAGCGCGCGCATTCGCAAGTACCGGGACGGCCTTTCGAGCACACGCTGGGCGCGCTTTATGCGGGGTGCCCGCAGCTGCCCCTTCTATTCATGAACACGACCGTGGTGGAAACCGGCAAGCGCGGCATCATGGCGCCGGTGAGCCTTACCTTCATCAAGCCGCCGCCTGGCGGGGCCACACACTGGGGCCGCGACGTGGAGGACTTGATGGATGCCAAGTGGACCACCGCGACGCAGCCGCTGAGCGGGCTCGTTCACCACAGCGCGCGCTTTCCCATCGTGAGCCCGCCCGGTTCGGTCGAATACAGTGAAGATCGCGATGGGCAGGGGGGAACGCGATATGAAGGGCGCCATCCCGAAGACCGCACCGAGGCCTTTCGCCGGCACCACCAGCCTCACACGCGCATGCGTCTGGTCGATGGGGGGTACTTCGACAACTCCGGAATCCAGACGGCGCTGGATCTGTTCATCGCCTTGAGCGGGCTTCAGGAGGAGCTCAAGAAGGAGGTGCCCGGCGTCCAGCTGCGCCCCGTGTTGCTGGTGATCTCCAACAGCGCAGCCGCCGATCCTGGTGAGGCACCGAAAGACAAGCCTCCGCCGGAGCTTTCTGCCCCTCGCCTGCTGCATGATTTGTTCTCGCCAGTGCGCGCGCTGGTCGGTGTGCGTGACTCGCACACGCGCATCATGCTGGCGGAAGCCCAGATGCGCTTCGGCCCAGGCAACGTCATCAAGATACCGATGCCGGCGAATGCGAAAGGCGCCGACCCTGCGCTCGGCTGGTCGCTGTCCAGGCAGGCGGTCCGATTCATGGACGACGCGGCGCTTGACGTGGTTCAGAAGGTGCGCGAGACGGTTGCAACGGCGGCGTGCAGCCGAACGTCAGCCAGCGATGTCTGCGAGCCCAAGCCATGAAGAGCCGGATTCTGGTGCGTCTTCTGCGTGAGCGTCTTCACCGGGCGCGTGGACCATGGCTGCTACTCGCGTGGGTTGCGTTGCTCTGTGGTGCCGGGCTGGTCTACTGGATGACGCCTGGCAACGCGCTGGAGGCGCTTGGCCAGGCTGCACGCCCCTTCGAGTTCTCGCAAGTACGTGCCCGCTGGGGAGAGTCGCTCGTACTGCTGCGGCGCGTGCTGCTCGTCGACTCGATGCTGATCGTTCCTGGCTACGTCGGCTTGTTCATCTTCTTCGCGAGGCGTGTGTTCGCGCGAGTTGGTCGATTGGATGATGGCCGGGATGACATCAATCTGTCATTTCATCTGGCGATCGCGATACAGGTCTTCGCGGGGCTGGTCGATTTGGTGGAAAACGGCGTCATCATGCGCGCTGCCGAGGATTCGAAAGCGGGGGTGCTGGCCGATGCGATGCTGGTGGACCTGCGCCTGCTGACGGCTCTCAAATGGGGCACTCTCGGCGCAGCGTGGCTAGTGCTTGGCTGGAAAGCCTTCTTTGCACGTCTCGCTATCCCAGCGCTTGAGCGCAGCGAAGCGCTGGCTTGGCGCTTCGCGGGACTCCTTGCGGTGGCGGGGGGCTTTCTGTTAATAGGCTACGCGCTCGGCGAGGCGCAGTGGCGCACGGTGGGCCTGCTCACCTGGCTCGCAGCGCTGCTCGCGTTCACCAGCGCGGAAGTGGCTGTCCAGATTGGACACGGAATTCGCGCACTGATATCGAAGCTTGCGCCGCAGCGGGCGGCGCGGGATTGAGGCTTGCGAGGAGTGCGTACAAGCGAGGCCCCTGAGCACTTATTGCAGCGAGGCCCTCTTCACCTCGCCATTGGTGTCGAACGAGATCGCCAGTCTCACGCCTTCCGAGGAAGACAGCATGCGGTCCAGGCGCTCGTTCAGGTTGAGGGAGAAAACCTCATAGGCTCGAAGCTGTTCCAAGCCGATCTTCTGGAATTTTTCCATCTTCAGATTGACCTTGTCCTTGCGCGCCTGAAGAATCTCATCGCTGTTGAATCGTGACTTGATCAGTTGGTCCGCCTTCGATGCAAGATCGCTACGCAGGCGGCTCAAGAGCTCCTCCCACTGGGGCCCCTCGGCCTGTGGCCGGGCATAGTTCTTTTTCAGCGGATCGATGTAGATGAGCAGGAAGTCCAGAAGCCTCATGAATTCGGTGTAGAGGCTATGGCGCGTTGCCAGTTTGTCCGTGGTCTCAAGATGCGAGAGGAGTGCCTGGAAGGTGTTTTCCGTTCCGCCCCAGGTGTCCGCGTCCTGTTGACTCTGGATGCGCTTGGTGAGGCTGCGGACATCTTCAAAGAGCTTCTCGCGCCACACATTGGAGGACATGACCAATTGAGCGATGGTGACCTGCATCGGCATGCTCAGCTGATCCGGGCTTCCATTCGACTTGAGGAGCTCTGAGACGCTCTGCAGATAGGTGAGGCCCCCCTTGATGCTGGCTACTTCAGAGGCCTCGAGACTGTCCTGGATCTGGCTGATTCCGCCCTTCAATGCACTCAGGGAACGCTCTATATCCGCGAGGTGGGACTGGGCTACCGCGATGCTGACGAGCTGAAAGGCGCCGGCCGCCAGTTGTTTGACCTGTCCCGTTTGGACGATTCGCCCTTTTCCAACGACTTGTTTGGACGTGCTACTGATGGCGTCCGCCAGCACCTCGCCGGTTTCGGTCTTCATGAGGCGAAAGGTGCCATCGCGCAAGCCCTCCTGGATGTGCGGTTGAAACACGATCTCCACCGTCTTGCCTGGAATGCTGACCGCTGCCTTGAAGAAGTCGCTCGCGAGCCGGGTGACAAGCTTGCCGGTACCGTCGGTGGGACTTAGTTCCAATCCGCCCTTGGGCATGGAATCCAGTTGCCTGCTGGCGATAACAACCTGTCCTTGATCGTCCAGGAGCTCGAAGTTGGCCGATTCGATGTCGCTGTGCCGAGTGAGTGCTGGAGTGGGCGTTGGCGTAGCCGGTGGAGACGCAAGTGCCGCTCTCTGCGCTGTGGTTTTCTTCCTGCCGAGCAGGAAGGCCCCATAGACGACCCCGAGCAAGACCACCAGGCCGATGGCCATCAAGACAATATTTTCCAAACCCTACCTCCGATATGTGGACGATCCCGTTCAAGAGAATACTTGGCGCTGCGAACTGGCAGGCCGCGTGCGGGATTTCGCGCGGCATGTTCGTGCAGACGCAGGGGGCGTGCCCTCCCGTGTTTGTGGGAGGCAAGCGAAATCCGATGCTCGTAGGCTGCAAGGCGATGATGATCGCTTGCACTAATGATGGTGGTGTAGGTCCAGTGTCGTCCGGTCGTCTGGAAAACTCTTACAGGGCGGGAGGATTGGTATGTACAAAATCACTGCTACGCGCGCATTCATCGAGGCGTTCAAAGCGAGGAATTTTGTTTGGACGCTGCTGGTCGCATCTTTTGGGGTAGCCGGCCAGCAAACCTCAGGATCTGGGCTTCCCATTGTTCGTTCAGGTGAGGCTCCCAGCGGAGTAAATCCCTGGCACACAACGCCCGGCCCGGGGTCGCTACCTGTCCTTCCTCCTCCGACTCCCGTCACGGGCCCGTCTCCCTGGCAGATGCCTGGAAAGGAGCGGTTCTATACCGATTCCGACGAGCTGAAGGCCTTCATAGAAAAATCCAACAAGCCAGACAGGAAGCTCGAGGAGTTCCGTGTAGACATGGAGAGATCACGGTCCCAGCTCGAGCAGGAGAGGGCCTTGAACAAGATCAACAGCGCGGACTACTCGAAGGGGATCGCTGACTACGGCAAATCCATCAACCTCTATCGGGACTTGAAAAGGCAAGGCCTGTCTGGATCGAGGTGAGGCGATGTTGAACGATCTGATTACGGGGATGCTGTACCTGTACCTTCCGGGACTGGCTGTCGTATCGATCGTGGCATTGCCGGCGGCTCTGGCACTCGGCAGGCTCTCGCCGACTCCCTGGAAGGAGTCATCCATTCTCATCGTCGGCCTCAGTTTCTGCGGGTACGTCGTCGGCGTCGTCGCGGGCAACAGCCGGTCTCCCATCACCGAGACACTGCTCACGGCCATGATCGGCCTGATGACGGGACTGGTGGCCTACGTGCATGCCAAGGAGTCCGTCAAGACGCAAGGATTGCGCACGCTTTCTTCCGTTGCGTTGATCGCGTTGCTTTCAGCCATGGTGCTTGGTCTTCTGATCGGAGGCACCTACAAGAAGCGATTCGATGCCTATCAAAAAGAGGAAGAACGCTACGGCATCTATTTCAGCCAGCTGGTGATCCCCCTGTGCCTCGAGGAGCAGAAGCGGCTCATCGCGGGTTCAGAGGTCAAGACCGACATGTGCGCTGCAGTCAAGGCAGCCTTTCCTGCGCGCATGCCAACCAAGCAGCCGTTATCCCCGAAGGGTTCCTAGGTAGCGAGACGCCTCGCGGACGATGCCAAGCGGCGTGAGCGTCCCGCGCCTCTTTCGCCGTCGTCTTACGGCGTCTTCGGACACGAGCCAGGCGGGCGGGGACGCTTATCAACTTCAAGGTTCCAATGCCACAGCTACGCATACCTTCGCACATGTCCGGTGAACAGTACATCACCAAGGCATCGCTCGTCTCAGACCTCGAGATGTCGGTCGTCGTGTTCCCTGGGACCGAGCTGGTGTTGCGTGACTATCGGTCCGAAGCGCTGCGCAAGGGGCTGACGCTGGTGGAACTCTTTGGCATCCGCCATGGTCACAAACTCGACTCGGATGAGGCAGTGCGCAAGGCCATTCATGCCGCCCAGATGAGGCGGCGCGATGACATGGCCGCCTTTTTCCGGGCGGGCATTCTGCGGCCAGAACGGGTGACGACCAGCGACGATTACCTGACGCCCCAGACCAGCGGCTCTACGGCGGCCGTCGCCAACTTCTACCGGGAGACGATCGCCCGGCTTGGCGGACCCGAGCCGCCTCGCCATCCGCAAGATCAGATCATCGACGCCCTGTTCAGTGAGGATGCCATCACGCACCTGATGAAAGAGCAGATCGAGGCGTACTACGAGAGCAAGCTCAAGAAAGGTGAGAAGTACGTCTTCTTCTGGGGCCGCAAGTCCGGTGAGATCTCGGGTCAGGGGCCTTGGCTCGACACCAACGAAACCATGTTGGCACAGATGATGGTGGTCATCCGGCGGAACGATCCAAAGCGCAAGCTTGTGCTCATCGGCGACCCTGTACGCCTTCCTCCCTCCGTCGACGGTGAGGTCGTGCCTCACTTCGACGTCACCCTGGTCCAGTACTGGGACCACGACTTCCCGGGCAAGCGCGATGCGACGGCGCAGCTGTACTTCCTGCGAATCATCATTGCGCTGAACCCCGACTCGGTCAGCATCGGCACGAACAGCGGCATTCTTGAGCTGCCCCATCTGATGGGGATGAAGACGGTCTATCTGGAAAATGACCACCTGCACAAGCGAAAGGGGCTTCGCTGGCAATTGCTGGCGGCCAACTACGGGCCTTCCGAGAATCCAGCGGATCTGGGGAGCTACGAGCAGATCCTGCAGTCTCTGCGACTGCAGCCCAAGCGCAATGCACGGAAGATCGAAAAGTATGTCGAGAAGGTTCGCGCCATCGAGACCCGCAAGGTCGACCTGCTGAACATCATTCGACCGGGCTTGCAGCGCTTCTCGACCAGCACGGCCACCGAGCTCTGGTCCAGTCGCAAGGCGCTGTTCGATGAGATCCGCCCCTGGCTGACCGCCCCTCTCGTCATCCCCATCAAGTTAGCGCCGTTGGCACCCCGCGGCAACCCGAAGAGCCAGAACCAGTTCCTTGTGCATTTGATCCAGGCAGCGGCGACCTCGCCGGATGAGCCCGCCCCGCTGGGCCAGGCTGCGCCGGCCTGGCGCCTGTTCCATGAAGTCAAGCGCGAGTGGGTGCTGTTGCGCGGGACACCCTTTTGTGGACGCTTCGACCTGCAGTCACAGGCCCTGCGAGCGATGCGCTTGTGCATGGAAACCCAGCATGGCCTGCGCCAGGAAGAGCTGCAAAGGTTCTGGGAGGTTTTCAACTACACCTATCTCGGGCCGAAGAAAAGCGATGCGCCTTCGGCACCGAGCTGGAAAGCTGCCTATCGAGGGTGGCTGAAGGACACGGAGGATATCTGGGCCTACGTGCTCAGCCGTCAGGCCTAGGCGGCTGAACGCCGGGTCAGAAGATCGGGTTGTAGCGGTTCTCGCGCAATACCGAGAGCAAGGCTTCGTGACTTCCTCGCCGGAGCAGGCCAGTGAATCCGGTGGGGCAAATGTCATCAGGGCGTCTTCCGGCGTTTCGGCGCAGGAACGGAAGTTGCCGGGGAAGCTTGCCTTGAGTCATGACGACTTACCCCATGCGGAAGAGGCGGCAGAAGCGCGGGCAGGCGAAGAAGCTGGCGCAGGCTCTGAGCGTCGATGAGATCGACGCGTTGGTGCAGGGCTGCCTGCGACAGCGGCCGAAGAGGCAGCCTGCCGTTGCCGCAAAGCCCCGCGTTGTCGAAATGCCGAAGTGCGAGATGCTTCCTCGCAGCCATTTCCTTCCACCGGTCTGGCAACCGCCGGTCACGTTTCAGCGCAAGCCACTGGGGCCATCGCCAATCCTGCGCTTCTAGCCCTTGCTCTTAGTCTGGCCGCTTGAAAAGGCTGGTGATCCAGGAGGCAAGGCTCTGAGCTGCCTCTGTAGCGGTGACTGCGACTTTGAAGCCTGATTCGGGCAAGTCGGTCGTGGCGCTGGCTTGCGCGTGCATGAAGTCTGCCGCGCAGTGCCTGAATGCGGTTTCGAATTCCGCATGCATATCAATGCCGGCTTCTTCTGTCGATTGAATCGGGTACATCAGCGGGAAGATGGTTTCAGCCTCCACGACGATGCACATCAAAGTCCTGTCGCCTCCCGGAGCTCGAAGAGCAAACGCGATCGCGCGCCTGGGCCTGTGCCGGAATCCGTCCCTGACGATGAGTTCATCTGCGATCACGCCGTCTTCATCGGACAGGAGTTCCAGTGGAACGACGTTTGAACCATCGCGCGTGGTGGTCAGCAACTCGACGTTGACAGCCTGCTGCAGCTCCATGGCTTGCAGCAGTACCTTTGCGAACGGTGGTGGGGGAATCTGAAGGACGCGACTTTCCGAAGCCTCGATCAACTCGGCGGGGCGAACCCGCTCGTCTGAGCCCGGCCCTCCCAGCGCGTGTGCCTCCACGGAAGGATGGAATTGCCCGACCGCCTGCTCGAGGGGGAGCTCCTTGGCGATCGATGTCCCCCACACGCGCTTGTTTTCCAGATCCGTGAACTTGCGTGTTGCGGGCCTGCGAAATGTCTGGGGGGCTAGCGACTTCGATGCGTCCGTTTCGACCAGACCCGGGTCCTTGGCGGGTCTTGTGCCCGCGCTGCCGCTGTCGGCGGCGGCCTGGGCCGCCCGATGCTCGGGGCCTGGTTTGTACCTTGGCTTCTGCAAGGTGCTGAGCTGGTACTTGAGTGCCTTGAACGGGAATGGATGGCTGCAGGACTCGATCCGATAGACCAGGAACGTGCCCGCGCCCTGCGGATCGAGCCATCTCCCGGCGACTTTCAGGTCGGTTTTCCCCTCAAAGGGAAACCTCGCCATGGGATAGATATCCTGACCGATGGCTGAGGCTTGCTGGCACGAACTGCCAATCAGCTGTGCGGCATGGAGAGCGATCTTGCTGGTGGCGATTCTGGCGACGTCTTCTGCGCTGGCTGCGGGGAGGAAATCCGCCAGGGTGATCACGAGCTTGCCGTACTCATCGTAGCCGTAGGCGCTGTACAGCATCTCCGTCGAGAGAGGCGGAGTAAACAGCCTGGACAGGAGTGCGCTGGAGGAGCCGAAGTAGAAGCGGACGAGCTCCATGCACGGAATCAGCAGCGACTTCCCCGAAGGCATCTCCACCTGCGCGCAGTAGGAGTGCGTGTTGTTCATGTGCCAGGGGTGCTCGTCCATCGGCAGCAGGAAGCTGCCGTCCGCTCTTCCTGAGCCGGCCTTCACAAGGGAAAGCGTCGACGAGTTGATGGCCAGTTCGCGAAAGGTCACGCTTGTGTGCGCAGGCTCGAAATGCGGGCGCTGGTCTTTCCATACGTCGCCGATGCGCAGCATCATCGTCGTGCCGACGGAGACCCACACCTTTTTCTGCTGGCTGTGGTGCTCTTGGCCTTCATACGTGCACGACTGAGGATCGACACGGGAGAGGAAGACCAGGACGGATGGCTGGCGATTGCGTCCGTAGCGGTCTGGATAGGCGATGGGGCCGAACCAGTCGATGCGCCACAACTGGGGGCCTTCGGGAAACGCGGAGACCTTGATCTTTGAGTCGATCGGCTCCAGCGGCTTGGGAAAAGTGAACCCCGGTCCCAACGCGTTTCCCTCGGGAGATTCTCAGATACTTCTGAAAATTCTCACCGACTTCTGGTATTTCTCACTCACTTCTGGTTGCTGTCAGCGCCGGCCAGAACGTGTCCTGCCTGCTGGTCCGCGTGGTAGCTCGAACGCACCATCGCGCCCACGGCGGCATGGCTGAAGCCCATCTTGTAGGCCTCTTCCTCGAACATCTTGAAGGTGTCGGGATGCACGTAGCGGCGCACCGGCAGGTGCGAGCCCGAGGGCGACAGGTACTGGCCGATGGTCAGCATGTCGATGTCGTGGGCGCGCATGTCGCGCATGACCTGCAGGATTTCTTCGTCGGTTTCGCCCAGGCCGACCATGATGCCGCTCTTGGTGGGCACGTTGGGGTGCAGCGCCTTGAACTTCTTCAGCAGGTTCAGGCTGAACTGGTAGTCGCTGCCGGGGCGCGCTTCCTTGTAGAGGCGCGGCGCGGTTTCCAGGTTGTGGTTCATCACGTCCGGCGGCGCGGCCTTGAGGATCTCGAGGGCGCGGTCGTCGCGGCCGCGGAAGTCGGGCACGAGGATCTCGATCTGCGTGGCGGGCGAGAGCTCGCGAATATTCTTGATGCAGTCGACGAAATGCTGGCTGCCGCCGTCGCGCAGGTCGTCGCGGTCGACGCTGGTGATCACCACGTACTTCAGGCGCAGCTTGGCGATGGTCTTGGCGAGGTTGATCGGCTCGTCCTTGTCGAGCGGATCGGGGCGGCCGTGGCCCACGTCGCAGAAGGGGCAGCGGCGCGTGCACTTGTCGCCCATGATCATGAAGGTGGCCGTGCCCTTGCCGAAGCATTCGCCGATGTTCGGGCACGAAGCCTCTTCGCAGACGGTGTGCAGGTTGCTTTCGCGCAGGATCTGCTTGATCTCGTAGAAGCGCGTGGTGGGGCTGCCGGCCTTGACGCGGATCCAGTCGGGCTTCTTGAGCACCTCGCCGCTCTGCACCACCTTGACGGGAATGCGCGATAGCTTGGCTGCCGCTTTCTGCTTGGCCAGGGGGTTGTAGGTTTCGGCGCTCTGGGCGTCGCGGACGACTTCTGTGGTGCTCATTGGTGTGTCAAGGCGCCAGGAAGGTGGAGAGCTTCTGGCTCAGCACCGCGGCGGCTTCTTCCCATGTGGTTTGGATGCCGATTGTAGAAAGGTCGACCGTTTGCAGCCCTGCATAGCCGCAAGGGTTGATGCGCGAGAAGGGTTCGAGGTCCATCCGCACGTTGAGCGCCACGCCGTGATAGGTGGCGTGGCGGCTCACCTTGATGCCCAGCGCGGCGATCTTGCCGAGGCCGCGGAACGGGTCGGCTGCGGGCATCGGGCCGGCCAGCGCGGCGTGGGAGAACGGATCGTCCAGCCGCACGTAGATGCCCGGCGCGCCCGCCACGCGGTGGCCCGTGACGCCGAAGTGGGCCAGCGTGCGCAGCACCGATTCCTCGATGCGATAGACGTATTCCTTGACGAAGTAGCCCGCGCGCCGCAGGTCGATCAGCGGGTAGGCCACCACCTGGCCGGGGCCGTGGAAGGTGACCTGCCCGCCCCGGTCGGTCTGCACGATGGGGATGGCGCCGGGGTTCAGGATGTGGTCCTGCTTGCCCGCGATGCCCTGCGTGAAGACCGGGTTGTGCTCGCCAATCCATAGCGCGTCGGGCGTGTCGGGCGTGCGCTCGAGCGTGAACTGCTTCATCGCCGCGAAGGTGTCGGCGTAGTCGACGCGGCCCAGCGCGAGCAGCTCGATGGGGGCGGTGGCGATGTCTGTCATGGCGTGGGCTGCTGCCGGGCGGGCAACGTGCGGGTCTCGCCGATGGCGAGGGTGAAGAATGCGTCGTCGGCCACGCCCTGGGCCTTGCGGGCGAGGGCCAGATCTTTGGGGGGCTGGTCCAGCGCCTCGTCGGTGAGCGGGAAGGTAGCCCAGTGCACGCCGAGGCTGCGCTTGGCATGCAGGTCGCGGTGGATGCGCACGCTCTCGTCGGGGTTGACGTGCTGGTCGGTCATGAACCAGCGCGGCTCGTAGGCGCCCACGGGCAGCAGGGCGAGGTCGAAGCCGCCGCCCTGCGCGCTGCCCTGGCGCGGCGCGAGGCGGGCCTGGATGTCGGCGAAATCCTTCGAGTAGCCGGTGTCGCCCGAATAGAAGACGTGCATCTTCGGCGAGAGCAGCGCGAAGCCGCCCCACAGCGTCTTCATCCGGTCGCCGAGGCCGCGCGCGCTCCAGTGCTGGGCGGGCGTGAGAAAGACCTGCACCGCGTCGGGCGTGTCGGTGGCGATGCCCGCACCGTTGCGCTGGATGCGGGCTTGTGCGGCCTGCGGTGTGCCGCCGGTGGCAGGCAGCGTGACGCTGTCCCACCAGTCGAGCTCCACTGCATTCGCAATGCCGCGCTCGGCCAGCCACGGCGCGATGCCCAGCGGCACCACGAAGAGCGGCGGTCCGCCGGCCTGCGCGTTGAGCGCCTTCACGCTGCCCTCGTCGAGGTGGTCGTAGTGGTTGTGGCTGATCAGCACGAGGTCGATGCGCGGCAGGTCCTTCAGTGGCACGCCGGGCGGCTGGAAGCGCTTGGGGCCGGCGAACGAAACCGGCGATACGCGCTCGCCGAACACCGGGTCTGTCAGCACGTTGAGGCTGCCGTTGGCTGTCGGCACCTGCACGAGCACTGTGGCGTGGCCGATGAAGGTGGCGGCGGGCCGGGAGGCTGCGCCTGTGTTGGCGCGCAGGAAGGCGAGGTCCGGCGAGACCACCGGCGGCGGTGCGCTCGGCGGTGGCGGCAGGCCCTTGAACCACGACGGCAGCTGCCAGCCGATCAGCACGTCGGTGAAGAAGTTCTTCGGCTTGAACTCGATGTAGTTGTCCTGGAAGCCGTCGGGCCG
The DNA here is from genome assembly GCF_003952185.1 of Variovorax sp. 679. Taxonomy (GTDB): domain Bacteria; phylum Pseudomonadota; class Gammaproteobacteria; order Burkholderiales; family Burkholderiaceae_C; genus Variovorax. Next base: position 32,870 of record NZ_RXFS01000014.1, read on the forward strand.
GTGGTGCCCGCGGCTGGCGTCGTAGTAGGGGTTGGGTGCCGTCGAGCAGGCGGCCGCCATGCCGCCGGCGCACAGCGCCGCCGCGACGTGCCGCCAGCGCGAAGAGGTCAAAGCACGACCTTGACCATCGGATGCGAGGACAGCGCGCGGTAGATGTCGTCGAGCTGCTCGCGGCTGGTGGCCGTGACGGTGATGGTCACGCCCAGGTAGTTGCCGGCCTTGCTGTCGCGCAGCTCGACGGTGGTGGCGTCGAAGGTGGGGTCGAAGCGCTCGGCGATCTGCGTGATGGCGTGCACGAAGCCGTCGACCTTCGCGCCCATCACCTTGATCGGGAACTGCGAGGGGTACTCGATCAGCGATTCCTTGCGCGGATCGGGGATCGAGGTGGTTTCGGTGGTGGTCGTTTCATCGGTCATGCCGGGGCTCCATGCTTCTGTGCGTTGCGGACCTTGGCCTGCTGATAGGCCTTGTACAAGCTGTCGTAGATGGGGCCGGGGCGGCCGTTGCCAATAGGCTTGCCGTCGAGCGTGACGACCGGCAGCAGCTCCTTGCTGGCCGAGGAGATCAGCACTTCGTCGGCGGCGAACACCTCTTCGCGTGAAACGGGGCGCAGCGCGAAAGGGATGTCGAGGGTCTTGCACAGGCGCTCGAACAGGCCGTAGCGGATGCCGGTCAGCACGAGGTTGTTCTTGGGTGGGCCAGTCAGCGTGCCGTCCTTCACGATCCACACGTTGCTCGACGAGGCCTCGCTGAGCCAGTCGTCGCGGAACATGATCGTTTCGGCCGCGCCGGCCTCCACGCTGATCTGCCGCGCGAGCACGGCGCCCAGCAGGCTGGTGCTCTTGATGTGCGCCTTCTGCCAGCGGAAGTCTGCGGCGGTGACGCAGGCCACGCCCTTGGCGCGGATGGCGTCGGAGATGGGTGGCAGCGGGTTCACCATCACGAACACCGTCGGACGAAGGCCGCGCACCATTGCATGATCGCGCGGGGCCACGCCGCGAGTCACCTGAAAGTACACTGATTGGGGTTCATCGCCTCCGGGTGCCACGAGGCGCATCACGATCTCGCGCCACTGCGGGAGCGAGAGCGGGTTCTCGATCTGCAGCTCGGCGAGCGAGCGGTCGAGGCGGGCCATGTGCTCCTCGAAACAGAAGGGCTGGCCGAAGTAGACGGGGACGTATTCGTAGATGCCGTCGCCGAAGATGAAGCCGCGGTCGAGGACGCTGATCTTCGCGTCGCGCAGGGCGGTGTACTCGCCGTCGAGGTAACAAAGCGTGGCGGGCAGGGCGTCGGTGATAGGGTGCATGGAGGAATTATGGTGGGGCATGCCGCGTCGGGTTCGCGTCAGGGAATGCGGGGCCGATTTGCATGCGCGACAGCGCGGATGGCGGGACAGGCTGGGTTTTTACTTATAATCAATGGCTTTGTAGAAATTCTGGGTCGTCATCCGGGCTTCATTCGAAATGAAAACAATCGCCCGTCAAGACTCGGAGGTCGCTGAAGACCTCGACGCAGAATTCAAGCCGTTGACCGCCGATGAGGCGCGTGAACTGCGAGCAAAGAACCCTTCGGTCTCCCCATGGCGGGTGATCGCGGGGCAATTGGTTGTCGGTCTGGTGGTGGCTTTGGCCGCCTGGGGGCTGACTGGGAGGCAAAATCTGGGCTGGTCCGCCGCATACGGCGCGATCGCCGTGGTTGTTCCGTCGGCGGTTTTCGCGCGCGGGCTGACCGGCAGGTTTTCTTCCTTGAATCCGGGCACTGCGGTGTTCGGATTCTTCCTGTGGGAAATGGTCAAGATGGCCTTGTCGGTGGCGATGCTGATCGCTGCGCCAAGGCTGATTACGGCGCTGAGCTGGCCAGCAATGCTGATCGGCCTGGTGGTGACAATGAAGGCGGCCTGGTTGGCGGTGATGTTCTCGCCCCGGCGCCGGCAACTGAGAGACGAGTAACGGAATGGCTGCTGAAAACGCTGCGGAACATGGTCAGACCGCTGGTGAATACATCGTTCACCACTTGACGCACCTGCAAAGCTCCAAGCCTGGAGGTGTGGCCGACTTCTCGGTTTTCAACTTCGATTCGCTCTTCTTTTCGATCACGCTCGGTATCCTGGGTTGCTGGCTGCTCTGGCTGGCTGCCCGCAAGGCCACTTCGGGTGTTCCCGGCCGTTTTCAAGCGGCTGTCGAACTGCTCGTCGAAATGGTCGACCAGCAGGCCAAGGGCATCGTCCACAACGCCACGAGCCGCAAGTTCGTCGCTCCGTTGGCCCTGACCATCTTCGTCTGGATCTTCCTGCTGAACGCAATGGACCTGTTCCCGGTCGATTTGTTCCCGGCAATCTGGGCCAAGATCTTCCACATCGCCGGCGAAGACCCGCACCACGCCTACCTGCGCGTCGTGCCTACCGCCGACCTCTCGGTGACCATGGGCATGTCGGTGGCGGTGCTGCTGATCTGCATCTACTACAACATCAAGATCAAGGGTGCCGGCGGCTGGGTCCACGAGCTGTTCACCGCGCCCTTCGGCAACCACTGGGCCCTGTACCCCTTCAACTTCGCCATGCAGATGATCGAGTTCGTCGCCAAGACGGTCTCGCACGGCATGCGGTTGTTCGGCAACATGTATGCCGGCGAACTGATCTTCCTGCTGATCGCCCTGATGGGTGGTGCCTGGTCCATGTCGGCCACCGGCATCGGCCTGGCCATCGGCCACATCATCGCGGGCACGGCCTGGGCCATCTTCCACATCCTGATCATCACGCTGCAAGCCTTCGTGTTCATGATGCTGACGCTGGTCTACATCGGCCAGGCCCACGATCACCACTGATCATCAGTTTTCGTTCTTGTTTTTGTTTTTCTCTTCAACCAAAGTCCTCTAGGAGTCATCATGGAAGTTATTAGCTTTGTTGCACTGGCCGCCGGCCTGATCATCGGTCTGGGCGCTGTGGGCGCATGTATCGGCATCGGCATCATGGGCAGCAAGTACCTCGAGTCGGCCGCACGTCAGCCCGAACTCATGGGTGAACTTCAAACCAAGATGTTCCTGCTGGCTGGTCTGATCGACGCCGCGTTCATTATCGGCACCGGTATCGCCCTGTGGTTCGCAACGGCCAACCCGTTCCTGTCGCAAATCGCCAACCTGCCGAAGTAAGTCTTTCTCGTCGGACCTGCGTCGTCGTTCTCTGGCCCTGCTAGCGAATGGCTTCGATTCAATCCCATAGAGAGGGTGAAAAGTGAGCATTACCGGTACCCTGATCGTTCAGATGATCGTGTTCCTGATCCTGGTCGGGTTCACGATGAAGTACGTGTGGCCGCCGATCGCGAAGGCGCTGGACGACCGCGCTGCGAAGATCGCCGAAGGCCTCGCTGCCGCCGACAAGGCCAAGTCCGAGCTGTCCGCCGCCAACAAGCGCGTGGAAGCCGAACTGGGCCAGGCACGCAACGAGTCTGCGCAACGTCTTGCCGACGCCGAACGTCGCGCCCAGGCCATCGTTGAAGAGGCCAAGGCCCGCGCGACCGAGGAAGGCAACAAGATCGTCGCCGCCGCACGCGCCGAAGCCGAACAGCAGGCACTGAAGGCCCGCGAAGCCCTGCGTGAGCAGGTCGCCGCACTGGCCGTCAAGGGCGCAGAGCAGATTCTGCGCAAGGAAGTGAATGCGGGCGTTCACGCCGACCTGCTCGCTCGTCTGCAGACCGAACTCTGATAGAAGCCATGGCAGAACTCGCCACCATCGCACGCCCCTACGCCGAGGCGCTCTTCAAGGCGTCGTCGTCCGACGTCGCCGGAACCAGCGCCTGGCTCGAAAAGATTGCCGCCATCGCGGCCAATCCGGAGCTCCAGCAGTTCGCCGACAACCCCAAGGCCACGGCCGAACAGGTGGTCGGCGTGGTCGCCGGTGCATTCGGTGCACCGCTGGCCGCTCCTGCCCAGAACTTCCTGTCCGCGCTCCTCGAGAACGGGCGTTTTTCGGTGCTGCCGGAAATTGCGAAGCAGTTCCGGGCACTGGCCAACGCGAAGAGCGGCTCGTCCGACGCGGTGGTCTACAGCGCCTTCCCGATCGACGGCTCGGCCCTGGCCGGCGTGTCGGCCGCGCTCGAAAAGCGCTTCGGTCGCAAGCTCCAGGTCACGGTCCAGCAAGAGCCGGAACTGATCGGCGGCATTCGTGTGGTGGTCGGCGACGAGGTGCTCGACACCTCCGTCAAAGCGCGCCTTGAACAAATGAAAGTTGCGCTGGCAGCCTGACGGTTTCCAGCCCTCTACTTGTAGCCTCAAAGAAAGAAGGAAAGAGTCATGCAACTCAATCCCGCAGAAATTTCCGAACTGATCAAGAGCCGCATCGAGGGCCTCGGGGTCAGCGCCAACATCCGTAACGAAGGCACCGTGGTGTCGGTGACGGACGGCATCGTGCGCGTGCACGGCCTGTCCGACGCGATGCAGGGCGAAATGCTCGAGTTCCCGCCCACGGCAGACGGCACGCCGTCGTTCGGCCTGGCGCTGAACCTCGAGCGCGACTCGGTCGGCGCCGTGATTCTGGGCGAGTACGAGCACATCTCCGAAGGCGACACCGTCAAGTGCACGGGCCGCATCCTGGAAGTGCCCGTGGGCCCCGAGCTCATCGGCCGCGTGGTGAACGCCCTGGGCCAGCCGATCGACGGCAAGGGTCCGATCAACGCGAAGATGACCGACGTGATCGAGAAGGTCGCGCCGGGCGTGATCGCCCGCAAGTCGGTCGACCAGCCGATGCAGACCGGCCTGAAGTCCATCGACTCGATGGTGCCCGTCGGCCGTGGCCAGCGCGAGCTGATCATCGGCGACCGCCAGACCGGCAAGACGGCCGTGGCCATCGACGCGATCATCAACCAGAAGGGTCAGAACATGACCTGCGTCTACGTTGCGATCGGCCAGAAGGCTTCGTCGATCAAGAACGTGGTGCGCGCACTGGAACAAGCCGGTGCCATGGACTACACGATCGTGGTTGCTGCTTCCGCTTCGGAATCGGCCGCCATGCAGTACGTGTCGGCCTACTCGGGCTGCACGATGGGCGAGTACTTCCGCGACCGCGGCGAAGACGCGCTGATCGTCTATGACGACCTGTCCAAGCAGGCCGTTGCCTACCGTCAAGTGTCGCTGCTGCTGCGTCGCCCGCCAGGCCGCGAAGCCTACCCCGGCGACGTGTTCTATCTCCACAGCCGTCTGCTCGAGCGCGCAGCCCGCGTGAACGCCGACTACGTCGAAGCCTTCACCAAGGGCGCGGTCAAGGGCAAGACCGGTTCGCTGACCGCACTGCCGATCATCGAAACGCAGGCCGGCGACGTGTCCGCGTTCGTTCCGACCAACGTGATCTCGATCACCGACGGCCAGATCTTCCTGGAAACCAACCTGTTCAACGCAGGTATCCGCCCCGCCATCAACGCCGGTATCTCGGTGTCGCGCGTGGGTTCGTCGGCCCAGACGAAGATCATCAAGGGCCTGTCCGGCGGTATCCGTACCGACCTGGCGCAGTACCGTGAACTGGCTGCGTTCGCGCAGTTCGCTTCCGACCTCGACGAAGCCACCCGCAAGCAGCTCGACCGCGGTGCCCGCGTGACCGAACTGCTGAAGCAGCCGCAATACAGCCCGCTGTCGATCTCGCTGATGGGCGCGTCGCTGTTCGCCGTGAACAAGGGCTTCATGGACGACCTCGAGATCAAGCAGGTGCTGTCGTTCGAACACGGCCTGCACCAGTTCCTGAAGTCCAGCCACGCCCCGCTGCTCGACAAGATCGAGAAGGCCAAGGCGCTCGACAAGGAATCGGAAGCCGAACTGCTGGCCGCCGTCACCGCGTTCAAGAAGTCGTTCGCCTGATCGACGCCTTGACCGACGCAAGAAGGAGCTCTCATGGCAGCTGGTAAGGAAATCCGCGGCAAGATCAAATCGGTGGAAAACACCAAGAAGATCACCAAGGCCATGGAAATGGTCTCGGTTTCCAAGATGCGCAAGGCGCAGGAACGCATGCGCGCCGCTCGCCCCTACAGCGAAAAGATCCGCAACATCGCAGCCAACCTCGGCAAGGCGAACCCGGAGTACACCCACGCGTTCATGAAGACGACCGATGCCAAGGGCGTCGGCTTCATCATCGTGACCAGCGACAAGGGCCTGTGCGGCGGCTTGAACACCAACCTGCTGCGTGCCGTCACGGCCAAGCTGCGCGAAGCGCAGGCAGCGGGCAACGTGGTCGAGTCGGTCGCCATCGGCAACAAGGGCCTGGGTTTCCTGAATCGCATCGGCGCCCGCGTGGTGGCCCATGTGACGCAGCTGGGCGACACGCCGCATCTGGACAAGCTCATCGGGCCGGTCAAGACGCTGCTGGACGCCTACGCCGAAGGCAAGCTGTCGGCGGTGTACCTGTGCTACACGAAGTTCATCAACACCATCAAGCAAGAGCCGATGGTGGAGCAGCTTCTGCCCCTGAAGGCCGAGACACTGCAGACCGAGTCGGGTCACCATTCGTGGGACTACATCTACGAACCCGATGCGCAAAGCGTGATCGACGAGCTGCTGGTGCGCTACGTGGAGTCGCTGGTCTACCAGGCCGTGGCCGAGAACATGGCGTCCGAGCATTCGGCGCGCATGGTGGCCATGAAGGCCGCGACCGACAACGCAGGCAACGTGATCAACGAGCTGAAGCTGGTCTACAACAAGACCCGCCAGGCCGGCATCACGAAAGAGCTGTCGGAAATCGTGTCCGGCGCGGCCGCGGCTGCAGGCGTTTGATTCAGGCAATGCAACAGGCCGCGTTGCTGATCGGGTGCGCCTTGCGGGCCCGGTAACCAAGGCCTTTTTTAGGGGACTCTGCGCAAAATGAAAAAGATGCTTGCTCTGGTGGCTGTTGCTGCCGCTCTGACTGCCTGCTCGAAGAAGGAAGAGGCGCCCGCGCCTGCACCGGCTCCTGCTGCTGCACCCGCTCCGGCTCCTGCCCCCGCTCCCGCTGCAGCGCCGGCCGCTGCTCCCGCTGCAGCTCCGACGGCATCTGCCGCCGATCTGCCGCAGGAATGCAACGACTACCTGGCCAAGGTGCAGACCTGCGTTGCTGCTCAAAGCGGTGCTGCTGCCGACGCCATGAAGGCGAGCCTCGACCAGACGAAGGCCACCTGGGCTTCGATGGGCGCCGACAAGGCTGCGCTGGGTCAGGCCTGCAAGGCTGCTTCCGATGCCTTCGCCGCACAGGCGACGGCCATGAAGTGCTGATCGGGAACTGACACAGCAAGATATTCAAGGGTGCCGGCCCGTCCGGCATTCTTGCAAAAGCGGCCCGTTTTGGCACCAGGACGCTTCTGCAAGAACCTGTCGCAAATTTATTGAGATCCATCCAGAAGGAAACGCCATGGCTGAAGGAAAAATTGTCCAATGTATCGGCGCCGTGGTCGACGTGGAGTTCCCGCGTGACCAGATGCCCAAGGTGTACGACGCCTTGAAATTCGAAGGTAGCGCGCTGACTCTCGAAGTCCAGCAACAGCTCGGCGACGGCGTGGTGCGCACGATTGCACTGGGCTCGTCCGACGGCCTGCGCCGCGGCCTGATCGTCACGAACACTGGCGCGCCCATCACCGTGCCCGTCGGCAAGGCCACGCTCGGCCGCATCATGGACGTGCTGGGTGCTCCCATCGACGAACGCGGCCCGGTCGGCCAGGAGCTCACCGCTTCGATCCACCGCAAGGCTCCCGCGTACGACGAACTGTCGCCCTCGCAAGACCTGCTGGAAACCGGCATCAAGGTGATCGACCTGGTGTGCCCGTTCGCCAAGGGCGGCAAGGTGGGTCTGTTCGGTGGCGCCGGCGTGGGCAAGACCGTGAACATGATGGAACTCATCAACAACATCGCCAAGGCTCACTCGGGTCTGTCGGTGTTCGCAGGTGTGGGTGAACGTACCCGCGAAGGCAACGACTTCTATCACGAGATGGCCGACTCCGGCGTCGTGAACCTCGAGAAGCTCGAGGACTCGAAGGTGGCCATGGTCTACGGCCAGATGAACGAACCCCCGGGCAACCGTCTGCGCGTGGCGCTGACCGGCCTGACCATCGCCGAGTCGTTCCGCGACGAAGGCCGTGACGTTCTGTTCTTCGTGGACAACATCTACCGCTACACGCTGGCCGGTACCGAAGTGTCGGCTCTGCTGGGCCGCATGCCTTCCGCCGTGGGCTACCAGCCGACGCTGGCCGAGGAAATGGGCCGCCTGCAAGAGCGGATCACGTCGACCAAGGTCGGCTCGATCACCTCGATCCAGGCCGTGTACGTTCCTGCCGACGACTTGACCGACCCGTCGCCCGCCACCACCTTCGCCCACCTGGACTCGACCGTGGTGCTGTCGCGTGACATCGCCTCGCTGGGTATCTACCCCGCCGTGGACCCGCTGGACTCGACCTCGCGCCAGCTCGACCCGAACGTGGTCGGCGAAGAGCACTACAACGTGGCCCGCGCCGTGCAAGGCACGCTGCAGCGCTACAAGGAACTGCGCGACATCATCGCCATTCTGGGCATGGACGAACTGGCTCCCGAAGACAAGCTGGCCGTGGCCCGCGCCCGGAAGATCCAGCGTTTCCTGTCGCAGCCGTTCCACGTGGCCGAAGTGTTCACGGGCTCGCCCGGCAAGTACGTGCCGCTGGCCGAAACCATCCGTGGCTTCAAGATGATCGTGAACGGCGAAGCCGACCACCTGCCGGAACAGGCGTTCTACATGGTGGGCACCATCGACGAAGCGTTCGAGAAGGCAAAGAAGGTCGCTTAAGAAGGAATCACCATGGCAGGCACCATTCATGTGGACGTGGTCAGCGCGGAAGAGTCGATCTTCTCGGGCGAAGCCAGGTTCGTCGCGCTGCCCGGTGAAGCCGGTGAGCTCGGCATCTATCCGCGCCACACCCCGCTGATCACGCGCATCCGCCCCGGCGCCGTGCGCATCGAAACGGCTGACGGCAAGGAAGAGTTCGTCTTCGTGGCCGGCGGCATTCTCGAAGTGCAGCCGAACGCCGTCACCGTGCTGTCCGACACCGCGATCCGCGGCAAGGACCTCGACGACGAGAAGGCCAATCAGGCCAAGGCCGCCGCCGAGGAAGCGCTGAAGAACGCGAAGAGCGACATCGATATCGCGATGGCGCAGTCGGAGCTGGCTGTGATGGCCGCCCAGATCGCGGCGCTGCGCAAGTACCGCCAAAAGAAGTAAATAGGCATACGCCAGGCTGCGCGCACTTCGTGTCGCTACGCCAACCCCCTTGCAGGGGGCAACACCTGCGGCCCGGCAAAGCCGGTTCCGCGGTGTTTCTCGAATCAAGCCGCCTTCGGGCGGCTTTTTCGTGTCCGGACCATTCCAGCACTACCACTTCTTCGATCCGAATTTGGTCGAAGTTCAGTCTTGTCCGGCTGAAGCCTGCCGCCTAGTATTCGCCTTCGTCCAGCAGCCGTGGCTGCGGGCAGAAGACAAAGAACACCGGAGACAAGGCTCGTGGCACCCTGGAGTGGCATCACTGCGGACGAAATGCGTTTGCTGGAAACGACCTTCTGGTCCGCCGGTGGTTCGCGCCATGCCATGGCCGAGCAACTCGGCTTCTCCAAGAGCAAGGCCAACGGCCTGATCGCCGGCCTCGTCGACCAGGGCCTGCTCGCCGAAGCCGGCCTGCAGCGCTCCTCGGGTGGCCGCCGCGCGGAAAACCTCCAGCTGCATTCCGGACTCGGCGTGCTCGTCGGCGTCGACATCGGCGCCACCAGCCTCGACGTCGCCGTGCTGCGGCCCGACCTCAGCGTGCTCGCGCAGCACGACGAGCCTGCCGACGTGCGCGAAGGCCCGGCCGTGGTGCTCGCCCGCGTGCGCACCCTGATGCGCGAGCTGCTGGCCCGCTGCGGCCACAGCGCGAAGGACGTGCTCGGCATCGGCATCGGCGTGCCCGGCCCGGTCAACTTCGAGATCGGCCAGCTCGTGAACCCGCCGTTGATGCCCGCATGGGACAGCTTCTCGATCCGCGACTACCTGCGCGAGGACTACGCGGCTCCCGTCTTCGTCGACAACGACGTGAACCTGATGGCGCTCGGAGAACTGTGGCGCCTCAAGCGCTCGCTGACGAACTTCCTCGTCATCAAGATCGGCACCGGCATCGGCTGCGGCATCGTCTGCCACGGCGAGGTGTATCGCGGCGCCGCGGGCTCGGCCGGCGACGTGGGCCACATCTGCGTCGACCAGGAAGGCCCGCGCTGCCATTGCGGCAACCTCGGCTGCGTCGAGGCCATGGCCGCCGGTCCGGCGATCACACGCATGGCTGTGCAGGCCGCGGAGGCCGGCGAGAGCGCGGTGCTCGCCGAGTGCCTGCGCGTGCACGGCCGCATCGACGCCATCGACGTGGGTCAAGCGAGCCGTGGCGGCGACACGGCCGCCAACGCCATCATCCAGCGCGCGGGAAGCCTCATCGGGCAGATGCTCGCGTCGGTCGTCAACTTCTTCAATCCGTCGCATGTGTTCATCGGCGGCGGCATCACGCGCATCGGGCCGCTGTTCCTCGCAGCGGTGCGGCAGAGCGTGTACCAGCGTTCGCTGGCGCTCTCCACGCGGCATCTTGAAATCCAGTACACGCCGCTGGGCATGCAGGGCGGCCTGGTCGGTGCCGGCGTGCTCGCGATGCAGGAAACGCTGAAGGCTCGTGGAGTGGCGCCATGAGCACGATCGGAACCAGCAAAGGCAGCGTCGCCGTCGAATTCGACGGTGTCGTGAAGTCGTTCGGCCCGGTGCAGGTGCTGCACGGCGTGAGCTTCGCGCTCGCGCCCGGTCACGTCTACGGCCTGCTCGGCGAGAACGGCGCGGGCAAGTCCACGCTGATGAAGATCCTGGCCGGCTACGAATCGCTCACCGGCGGCACGCTGCGCGTCAACGCACAGCCGCAGCAGTTCGCGAGCTCGCGCGACGCAGAGGCGCTGGGCATCGTGCTGATCCACCAGGAGTTCAACCTCGCCGAAGACCTGAGCGTGGCGCAGAACATCTTCCTGGGCCATGAAAAGAAGAAGGGCTGGCTGCTCGACGACGCCGCCATGGAGCGCGACGCCGCCTCCGCGCTCGCGGCCGTCGGCCTGAACATCGACCCCCGCACCAAGGTGCGAAAGCTCATCGTCGCCGAGAAGCAGCTCGTGGAGATCGCGAAGGCCATCGCCCGCCACGCACGCCTGCTCGTCATGGACGAACCCACGGCCACGCTCACGCCGGGCGAGACCGAGCGCCTCTTCAAGCTCATCGCGCAGCTGCGCGCCGATGGCGTCACCATCGTCTACATCTCGCACAAGCTCGACGAGGTGGAGCAGGTGACGGACGAGGTCATCGTCATGCGCGACGGCCGCTTCGTCGCGCGCTCGCCCACCGCCGACGTCACGCGCCAGCAGATGGCCAACCTCATGGTCGGCCGCGAGCTGGCCGATCTCTATCCGCCGCGCGACGTGGTCGTCGCCGCCGACGCGCCAGCCATGCGCGTGCGCAATTTCAGCGTGCCCGGCTGGGCACAGGATGCGAGCTTCGAAGTGCGTCCCGGCGAGATCCTCGGCTTCGCCGGTCTCGTCGGCGCGGGTCGCACCGAACTCTTCGAGGGCCTGCTAGGCCTGCGGCCTGCCAGCGGCGGCAGCGTCGAGATGCTCGGCAAGCCTGTTCCCCAAGCCAAGGGCTGGCGCAACCCGCGCGACGCAGCGAAGCACGGCCTCACTTATCTGAGCGAAGACCGCAAGGGCAAGGGCCTGCACGTCAACTTCGGCCTGCGCCAGAACCTCACGCTGATGGCCCTCGAGCGCTATGCGCAGCCCTGGCTCAAGCCCGATGCCGAGCGCGACGCGCTGGCCGAGGCGGTGAAGGACTACGGCATCCGCACCGGCTCGCTCGACGTGAAGGCTTCGTCGCTATCGGGCGGCAACCAGCAGAAGCTCGCACTCGCCAAGGTGCTGCAGCCCCGACCGAAGGTGGTGGTGCTCGACGAGCCCACGCGCGGCGTCGACGTGGGCGCCAAGCGCGACATCTATTTCCTGATCCAGCGACTCGCCCGCGAAGGGCTCGCGGTGATCGTCGTCTCGTCGGAGCTGATGGAACTGATCGGCCTGTGCCACCGCGTCGCGGTGATGCGCGCGGGCCGCATCGTCGCCACGCTCGATGCCGACCATCTGACAGAAGAGGAGCTCATCGCTCATGCCACCGGAACAGCAGACACCACCGCCGCGCACGCTTGAGGCCGCGCAGCAGCAGCACCGCAGCGAGGCGAAGCCGCGCTGGACCGAGCGCCTGCACGGCCTCGGCCCGGTCATCGGCCTCGTGCTGCTGTGCATCGCCGGCACGCTGCTGAACGGCGACTTCGCCACGCTCGACAACGCGATGAACGTGCTCACGCGCACGGCCTTCATCGGCATCATCGCGGTGGGCATGTGCTTCGTGATCATCTCGGGCGGCATCGACCTGTCGGTGGGCTCGATGGCCGCGCTCATCGCGGGCAGCGTGATCATGTTCATCAACTGGGCCGGGCCTGCCTCGGGCTCGCCGCTGCTGGCGGTGGTGATGGGTGCGGTGCTGGCCGTGGTGCTCGGCGCGGTGTTCGGCCTCGCGCACGGCCTGCTCATCACCAAGGGCCGCATCGAGCCCTTCATCGTGACGCTGGGCACGCTCGGCATCTTCCGCGCGTACCTCACGTATTTCGCCGACGGCGGCGCGCTCACGCTCGACAACGAACTGTCGGACCTCTACGCGCCGGTGTACTACGCGAGCCTAGCGGGCATCCCGGTGCCGGTATGGGTGTTCGTGATCGTCGCGGTCATCGGCGGCCTCATCCTCAACCGCACGGCCTACGGGCGCTACGTGCAGGCCATCGGCTCCAACGAGCAGGTGGCGCGCTACGCGGCCGTGGACGTCGACCGCGTGAAAATTCTCACCTACGTGCTGCTCGGCGTGTGCGTGGGCATCGCGACGCTGCTGTACGTGCCGCGACTGGGCTCGGCATCGCCGACCACCGGCCTGCTGTGGGAGCTGGAGGCGATCGCCGCCGTGATCGTCGGCGGCACGGCGCTCAAGGGCGGCGCGGGCAGTATCACCGGCACCGTGGTGGGCGCGATCCTGCTCTCGGTCATCAGCAACATCCTGAACCTCACCAGCATCATCAGCGTGTACCTGAATGCTGCCGTGCAGGGCTTCGTGATCATCATCGTCGCGTTCCTGCAGCGCGGCAGGCGCTAGTTCTTTCCCGTTCCGTTCCATCAACCAAGAGGAGACATCCAGCATGACGACTTTCACCCGACGCCTCGCGCTCACGGCGGTTGCCGCCGCAGCGTTCGCCAGCCTGCCCGCGCTTGCCGCGGAAAAGGTCAACCTCGGCGTTTCGATTCCGGCGGCCACGCACAGCTTCATGGGCGGCATCAACTACTGGGCCAACCAGGCGAAGAAAGACCTGGAGAAGGAGCACAAGGACCTGAAGATCACCATCAAGACGGCCGCCAACGCGCCCGAACAGGCCAACCAGCTGCAGGACCTCTCGACCGTCACCAAGATCAACGCGCTGGTCGTGTTCCCCTTCGAGTCGGCGGCGCTGACCAAGCCCGTGGCGCAGGTCAAGGCCAAGGGCGCCTACGTGACGGTGGTCGACCGCGGCCTCACCGACACCAGCGCGCAGGACGCCTACGTGGCCGGCGACAACACCGCCTTCGGCAAGATCCCGGCCGAGTACATCGTGAAGCAGCTCGGCGGCAAGGGCAACGTGGTGGCGCTGCGCGGCATCGCGACCACGCTCGACAACGAACGCATGGACGCCTTCAACGCGGTGCTCAAGGGCAGCCCCGACATCAAGCTGCTCGACGCCAAGTACGCCAACTGGAACCGCGACGACGCCTTCAAGGTCACGCAGGACTACCTGACGCGCTTCAAGAGCATCGACGCCATCTGGGCCGCCGACGACGACATGGCCGTGGGCGTGCTCAAGGCCATCGAGCAGGCCAAGCGCGACGACATCAAAATCATCTTCGGCGGCGCGGGCGCCAAGGGCATGGTCAAGACCATCATGGACGGCAAGGACAAGCGCATCACGGCCGACGTGAGCTACTCGCCCAAGTTCATCTACGACGCGATCAAGCTCACGGCCGAGGCACGCCTGAAGGGCGAGAAGCTGCCGGCGACGACCATCATTCCATCGGTGCTCATCACGAAGGAAAACGCCAAGGACTTCTACCACCCGAACTCGCCTTTCTGAGTTCGCCCCCCAGGCTTCGCGCACTTCGTGTCGCTACGCCAACTCCCTTCCGGGGGCAACGCCCGCGGCCCGGCGAAGCCGGTTCCGCGGTGTTCCTCGAAGAACACGACATGACCGATACACATCTTCGCAAACTGCGCTACGCCATGGTCGGCGGCGGGCGCGACGCCTTCATCGGCGCCGTGCACCGCAAGGCCATGGCGCTCGACGGGCAGATCGAGCTCGTCGCGGGCGCGCTGTCGTCGAGCCCGGACAAGGCGCGCGCATCGGGCCGCGACCTCGGCCTGGCCGATGACCGCAACCACGGCGAGTGGCAATCGCTGCTGGCCGACGAGCTGAAGCGTCCCGAGGGCGAGCGCATCGACTTCGTGTCGATCGTCACGCCCAACCACGTGCACTTTCCGGTGGCGCAAGCCTTCGCCGAGGCGGGCTTCCATGTGGTGTGCGACAAGCCGCTGGTGCACACGCGCGAGCAGGCCGACGCGCTGGTCGCGACCGTCGCGCAGAAGGGCACGGTGTTCGGCGTCACCTACAACTACACCGGCTATCCGATGGTGCGGCAGGCGCGCGAGATGGTGCGCTCGGGTCAGCTCGGCGAAGTGCGAAAGGTCGTCGTCGAATACAACCAGGGCTGGCTCGCGAGCCATGTCGAGGGCAGCGGCGGCAACAAGCAGGCCGACTGGCGCACCGACCCCGCGCGCAGCGGCGCGGCAGGCGCCATCGGCGACATCGGCTCGCATGCCGAGAACCTCGTGGCCACCGTCACCGGGCTGCGCATCGAGAGCCTGTGTGCCGACCTCGGCGCGCTGGTGCCGGGCCGGATGCTCGACGACGACGGCAGCCTGCTGCTGCGCTTCGAGGGCGGTGCGCGCGGCGTGCTCATCGCCTCGCAGATCAACACCGGCCTGGAGAACGACCTGCGCCTGCGCGTGTCGGGCACGCTGGGCACGCTCGAATGGCACCAGGAGCAGCCGAGCCGGCTGGTGCACCTGCCGCACGACGGACCGCTGCAGGTGCTGACGCGCGGCGCGCCGTGGCTGTGCGAGTCCGCGAAGCGCGCGAGCCGGCTGCCGGCGGGGCACCCCGAAGGCTTCATCGAAGCCTTCGCCAACGTGTATGCGGGCGTGGCGGCGGACATCCGTGCACGGCTCGCGGGACGGCCCGCCGATCCGCTGGCCGCCGACTATCCGCGCGTGGAGGACGGCGCGCGAGGCGTGCGCTTCATCGAACGCACGGTGGCGTCGTCGAAAAGCGAATTAAAGTGGACGCCCTGGTAGCGCGCTGTGCGCTGTACGGGCTTCCATGACACCTTCCGCTTCCGAAGACACCTCTTCTCCGTCGGTGCCGCCCTGGCTGGCCGCTCTCTGGCGCCGCTGCATCACGCTGTTTCCCCTGAAGCTGGTCGGCAACACCGTCGCCACGCTCGGCTTCTTCCCGCTGTACTTCTGGATCATGAAGAGCGCCGGGCAGGCATGGGTGCTGCCGCTCACGCCCATCGACCGGTTGATCGCCTTCTGGCCGGCGCTGCTGCCGGTGTATCTCTCGCTCTGGGGCTACATCGCGCTGCCGGTGCTGCTGGCCAGGGACAGGCGCGAGCTGCTGGGCTTCTCTTTCGGCTGCGCGGCGATGACGGCCATTGCGCTGCTCGTGTTCTGGTTCATGCCCACGGCGATTCCAAACTTCGTGGTCGACACCACGCCCGGCACTTCGCTGCAGTTCCTCAAGATGGTCGACTCGGCCGGCAATGCCTTTCCCTCGCTGCATGTCTCCTTTTCGGTGTTCACCTGCGTCGCGCTGGCCCGGCAGCTGCGCGCGGTGGGGGCTCCCGCCTGGCTGCGCGTTGCCAACGTGGCCTGGGCCGCGGGCATCGTCTATTCGACGATGGCGGTGCGCCAGCATGTGCTGATCGACGTGCTGGGCGGCTTCGCGCTGGGCGTGGCGCTTGGCGTCGTCACGCGGCAACGCAACGCGGTGGCGTAGGCCGATCGCGGTATTCCCGCACGGCGGCGCGCACGGTACAACCCGGGCTTCGCCATTCAACGCAGCGGGAGTCCGTCATGAAATTTCCCTTGTCCGCCGTCGTGGCCTGCATCGCGGCCACCGTCGTCGCGGGCCCCGCGTTCGCCCTTGATTTCCCCTCGCGCAAGCCCGGCCTCTGGGAAATCCAGACGCAGACGGGGGAGGCCGCGGGCGGCAAGGGCGCCGCTGCCGGCACGGGCGGCGCCCACACCATGCAGCAGTGCATCGACGCCTCCACCGACAAGGCGTTGCGCGACATGGGCCAGAGCATGGGAAAGGACCTGTGCTCGAAGCAGGAGCTGCGCACCGATGGCGGCAAGCTGGTCATGGATTCGGTCTGCAAGATCGGCAACACCGTCGCCACCTCGCATGCCGTGATCAGCGGCGACTTCAGCTCCGCCTACCGCATGGAGAGCAAGTCGACCTACGACCCGCCGCTGATGGGCCGCGCCGAGGGCACGAGCGCCATGGAGGCCAGGTGGATCGGCCCCTGCAAGGCCGACCAGAAGCCGGGCGACATGGTCATGCCCAACGGCATGAAGATGAACGTGCTCGACATGATGAAGAACCGGCCGAAGCGCCCATAAGGCCGACAAGCCGCTGCCCGGCGGCGCGAAACCCCGGCTGCGCCTACGATGGCGTGCCATGCCTCCCGCAAAGCAGGAAGAAGACCTCCTCGTCGTCGCCAGGCCCGAGGGCCTGTACTGCCCGCCCGGCGATTTCTACATCGACCCGTGGCGGCCGGTGGCGCGCGCCGTCATCACGCACGCGCATTCCGACCATGCGCGCCCCGGCCACGCGCACTACCTGGCCCACACCGACAGCGCCGGTACGCTGCGCACGCGGCTGGGCAACGACATCGACCTGCAGACGCTGGCCTACGGCGAGGCCATCGAGCACCACGGCGTGCGTGTCTCGCTGCATCCGGCGGGGCATGTGCTGGGCTCGGCCCAGGTGCGGCTCGAACACGGCGGGCGCGTGTGGGTGGCCTCGGGCGACTACAAGACCGAGCCCGACGGCACTTGCGCGCCCTTCGAGCCCGTGCGCTGCGACACCTTCATCACTGAATCGACCTTCGGCCTGCCCATCTACCGCTGGCCCACACAAGCCGTGCTGTTCGCGGAGATCGACGCATGGTGGCGCGCCAACGCGGAAGCGGGGCGCGCGTCGGTGCTGTTCTGCTATGCCTTCGGCAAGGCGCAGCGCATCCTGCACGGCGTGGACGCGAGCATCGGGCCCATCGTCGTGCATGGGGCGGTGGAGCCGCTCAATGCCGTCTACCGGGCGGCCGGCGTGGCGTTGCCGCCCACCTTGCGCGCGGGAGACGAGGGCGTCGATGCCGCACTGCTGAAGCACGCGCTGGTGCTCGCGCCGCCATCCGCGCAGGGCTCGCCATGGATGAAGCGCTTCGGCAACTACGCCGATGCCTTCGCGAGCGGATGGATGCAGCTGCGCGGCACGCGGCGGCGGCGCGGCGTGGACCGGGGCTTCGTGATGTCCGACCATGCCGACTGGCCCGGCCTGCAGCAGGCCATTGCGGGCACTGGAGCCGAACGCGTGTTCGTCACGCACGGCAGCGTGCAGGTGATGGTGCGATGGCTGAGCGAGAACGGCCTCGATGCGCAGTCCTTCAAGACCGAGTACGGCGACGAGGATGACCGGGAGGCCGGTGCATGAAGGCCTTCGCCGCCCTCTATCGCGAACTCGACGCCAGCACGTCGAGCCTCGCCAAGCAGGCGGCGTTGCAGCGCTACCTGCGCGAGGCCGATGCAGCCGACGCCGCATGGGCCGTCTACTTCCTGGCAGGCGGCAAGCCGCGCCAGCTCGTGCCCGTCAAGCTGCTGCGCCTGCTCGCGCAGGAAGCCGCGGGCCTGCCCGAATGGCTGTTCGACGAAAGCTACGACGCCGTGGGCGACCTCGCCGAAACCATCGCGCTGCTGTTGCCGCCTCCGGACGCGGCGCACGAACTCGGCCTCGCGGGTTGGGTAGAGCAGCATCTGCTGCCGCTGCGCGAAGCCGCGAAGACGGCGCCCGACCAGCTCGCTGATCGCCTGCGCGCGCAATGGCGGCAGCTCGCTGCCGAGGAGCGGCTGGTGTACTTCAAGCTCATCACGGGCGCGTTCCGCGTCGGCGTGTCGAAGCTGCAGGTCACGCAGGCGCTGGCAGCGGTCGGCGGCATCGACGCCAAGCGCGTCGCGCAGCGGCTCATGGGCTACACGCACATCGGCGCGCAGCCACGGGCTGACGACTACCGCAAGCTGATCGCGCCCGAGTCGGGCGCCGAGCAGGTGCTGAAGACCAGCGGCCAGCCCTATCCCTTCTTCCTCGCGCATCCGTTCAACCTGCCGCTCGAGCAGTTCGATGCCGCGCTGGGCCCGCCTTCCGGCTGGATCGTGGAGTGGAAATGGGACGGCATCCGCGCGCAGCTCATCAAGCGCGCGGGTGCCGTGTGGGCGTGGTCGCGTGGCGAGGAGCTGGTGACGGAGCGTTTTCCCGAACTCGCCGTGCTCGGCGAGGCGCTGCCCGACGGCACCGTGCTCGACGGCGAGATCGTCGTGTGGCGAGACGGCCGCGTACAGCCCTTTGCCGAGCTGCAGAAGCGAATCGGCCGCAAGACGCTGGGTGCGAAGCTGCTGCGCGACATTCCCGTGGTGCTGCTGGCCTACGACATCCTCGAATGGGAGGGGCGCGACCTGCGCACGCTGCCGCAGTCGGAGCGCCGTGTGCTGCTCGATGACCTCGTCGCGCGCATGCAGCATCCCTCGCTGCAGCCGAGCCCGATGCTCACGGGGCCTGACTGGCCCGACCTCTCGCGCCAGCGCGAAGCGGCACGCGCCATGGGCGTGGAAGGCTTGATGCTCAAGCGCCGCGACGCGCAGTACGGCGTGGGCCGCACCAAGGACGTCGGCGTGTGGTGGAAGTGGAAGATCGATCCGCTGAGCGTCGATGCCGTGCTGATCTACGCGCAGCGCGGCCATGGCCGCCGCGCGAGCCTGTTCAGCGACTACACCTTCGCCGTGTGGGACGGCCCGCCCGAACAGGAAGACCGCAAGCTCGTGCCCTTCGCCAAGGCCTACTCGGGCCTCACCGACGCCGAGATGGCACGCGTGGACGCGATCATCCGCAAGACCACGGTGGAAAGCTTCGGACCGGTGAAGAGCGTGAAGCCCACGCTGGTGTTCGAGCTGGGCTTCGAGGGCATCGCGCGCAGCACGCGGCACAAGAGCGGCATCGCGGTGCGCTTTCCGCGGATGCTTCGGTGGCGGGAAGACAAGCCGGTGGAAGAAGCCGATACCTTGCAGACGCTGGCGGCGTTGTTGCCCATATGAACAAGGCCGTGAAGCAGGCGCTCGATGCGTGGTTCGCCGCGCGCGGCTGGAAGCCTTTCAAGTTCCAGCGCGAGGTCTGGAAAGCCATCGCCGAAGGCCGGTCCGGCCTGCTGCATGCGACCACCGGCGCAGGCAAGACCTACGCCGTGTGGCTCGGTGCGCTGCAGGCCTTCTCGCAGGCACGCAAGGCAAGCGCACGGCCTTCGGACCTGCCGCTCACCGTGCTGTGGCTCACGCCGATGAGGGCCCTGGCCGCCGACACGCTGCGCGCGCTCCAGCAGCCGCTCGAAGCCCTCGGCGCAGAAGTGCATCCGTGGAGCGCCGGTGCGCGCAGCGGCGACACCTCCTCCGCCGAGCGCAGCGCGCAGAACCAGCGCCTGCCCTCCGTGCTCGTCACCACGCCAGAGAGCCTTTCGCTGCTGCTCGCGCGTGCCGATGCGCGCGAAGTGCTCGGCCACCTGCGCATGGCTGTGGTCGACGAGTGGCACGAACTGCTGGGCAACAAGCGCGGTGTGCAGGTGCAGCTCGCGCTCGCGCGGTTGAAGCGCTGGAACGCCGGCCTTGCCATCTGGGGCATGTCGGCCACGCTGGGCAACCTGCACGAGGCGATGCATGCGCTGCTGGGCCATGAAGACGGCGTGCTCGTGCGGGGCCAGGTGCCGAAGAAGCTCGTCGTCGATTCGCTGCTGCCCGGCACGGCCGAGCGCTTCCCGTGGGGCGGGCATCTCGGCCTCACCATGCTGCCGCAGGTGATCGACGAGATCGCTGCGAGCAGCACCACGCTGGTCTTCACCAACACGCGCTCGCAGGCCGAGATCTGGTACCAGGCCATGCTGGAAGCGAAGCCGGAGTGGGCCGGGCTCATCGCACTGCATCACGGCTCGCTGGATCGCGAAGTGCGCGAGTGGGTGGAGCTGGGCCTGAAGAGCGGCGAGCTGAAGGCAGTGGTCTGCACCTCCAGCCTGGACCTGGGCGTGGACTTCCTGCCCGTGGAACGCGTGCTGCAGATCGGCTCGCCCAAGGGCGTGGCGCGGCTGTTGCAGCGCGCGGGCCGCTCGGGCCACGCGCCGGGGCGGCCGTCGCGCATCACGCTCGTGCCCACGCACAGCGTCGAGATGGTGGAGGGCTCGGCCGCGCGCACGGCCATCGCGGCGGGCCACATCGAGGCGCGCCACTCGCCCGACCAGCCACTCGACGTGCTGGTGCAGCACCTGGTGACGGTGGCGCTCGGCGGCGGTTTCGTGCCCGACGATCTGTACGAGGAGGTGCGCGGCACGGCCGCCTACGAAGGCCTCACGCGCGAGAGCTGGCAGTGGTGTCTCGACTTCGTCTCGCAAGGCGGCCCCTCGCTCGCGGCCTACCCGGACTACAGGCGCGCGGTGCCCGATGCAGAGGGCGTCTGGCGCGTGCCCGATGCACGGCTCGCGCGGCGGCATCGCATGAACATCGGCACCATCGTGAGCGACGCGAGCATGTCGGTGCAGTACCTCGGCGGCTCGAAGATCGGCAACGTGGAGGAGAGCTTCGTCGCGCGCATGAAGGCCGGCGACTGCTTCCTGTTCGGCGGCCGGATGCTCGAGCTCGTGCGCATCCACGACATGACGGCCTGGGTGCGGCGCGCCACCGGCAAGCGGGCCGCCGTGCCGCGCTGGGGCGGCGGGCGCATGCCGCTGTCGAACACGCTGGCCGATGCGGTGGTGCTGCAGCTTGCGCAGGCCGGCGAGGGGCGCTACGACTCGCCGGAGCTGCAGTGCGTGCGACCGCTGCTCGAAATCCAGCAGCAGTGGTCGGCGCTGCCGACGCCGCAAACGCTGCTGGCCGAAACGCTGGACACGCGCGAAGGCTCGCACCTGTTCCTCTATCCCTTCGCGGGCCGGCATGTGCACCTCGGCCTCGCGAGCCTGCTGGCGTGGCGCGTTGCGCAGCACGAGGCACGCACCTTTTCCATCGCGGTGAACGACTACGGCTTCGAGCTGCTGAGCGCGACCGAGGTCGATTGGGCCGCGCTGCTGCCGCAGGTGCTGAAGCTGCCGGAAGGCGACGAGACGCACGATGCGCGCGAAGCCCTGCTGCACGAGGTGCTGGCTTCGCTCAACGCCAGCGAGCTGGCGCAGCGGCGCTTTCGCGAGATCGCGCGCGTCTCGGGCCTCATCTACCAGGGCTACCCTGGCGAGAAGCGCAGCAGCAAGCAGCTGCAGGCGTCGTCCTCGCTGTTCTGGGAGGTGTTCCGCAAGTACGACCCCGGCAACAGGCTGCTGCTGCAGGCGGAGCAGGAACTGCTTGCGCAGGAGCTCGAGATCGGACGCCTGCGCGCCAGCCTTGAACGCATGGCCACGCAACAGCTCGTGCTGAAGCCGCTCGCGCGACCGACGCCGTTCTCGTTTCCGCTGATGGTCGAGCTGTTCCGCGAGAAGCTGTCGAACGAGAACGTTGCCGACCGCATCGCGCGCATGGTCGAGCAATTGGAAAAGGCTGCGGGGGGCGCAGTCACGGCCGGTGGCGTGGAGCGTGTGAAGGGAACGCTGGCCTTCGGGCAGGAAGGGGCGGGCAAACCACCGAGGCCGGTGAGCCAGCGGCGCGACCGCAGGCGGCCTTCAAGGCCGCTGCCGCCGCTTTGAACGGATCAGCCGGCGCCGTGCGCCTTCACCCAACGCACGATGTCCGCCGTGCCCATCGCGCCGGCCTGCCGTGCCACCTCGCGGCCACCGCGGAACAGCGCCAGCGTCGGGATGCTGCGGATGTTGAAGCGCGCGCCCAGGGCAGGCACCGCCTCGGTGTCGAGCTTGGCCAGCCGCACGTAGGGCTCCAGCTGGGCGGCCGTCTGCTCGTAGGCCGGCGCCATCTGCCGGCACGGGCCGCACCAGGGCGCCCAGAAGTCGACCAGCACCGGGATCTCGTTGCGCGCGATGTGGCGGTCGAAGGTGGCTTCGTCCGGCAGCGCGGTCGAGTGGCCGGTGAACAACGGGCGGTGGCAGCTGCCGCAATCGGGCGCGCTGCCCAGCTGCGCCGCGCGCACGCGGTTGGTCGTGTGGCAATGCGGGCAGACGATGTGCAGCGGGGGCGATTCGGTCATTGCCGGCAAATGGGGGCTCTGGAGGGCCTTTGCAAGGCGGTCGCCTGTTTTGCGACACTGGCTCCGTGACTTCTCCCGATTCCTCCGCGTCGCCGCTCGCCGTTCACTGGGCGGGCGAACTGCTGCACCTGCTGCCGGAGCGCGCACTCTGGTGGCCCGCGCAGCGCGTGCTGTTCGTGGCCGACCTGCACCTGGGCAAGGCCGCGACGTACCGCGCTCTCGGGCAGCCGGTGCCGGGCGGCACCACGCAGGAGAACCTGGCGCGGCTCGATGCACTGATCGAAAAGCATGCGCCGCGGCGCGTCGTGTTCCTCGGCGACTTCCTGCACGCGGCGCAGGCGCGCACTGTGCTCGTCGCAGTCGAAGCCTGGCGCGCACGCCATGCGGGCATCGCGATGACGCTGGTGCGCGGCAACCACGACAGCCGCGCGGGCGATCCGCCGGAGGCGCTCGGCATCGAGGTGGTCGACGAACCCTTCCTGCTGGGGCCTTTCGCCTGCTGTCACCACCCGCAGGTGCATGCGACGCACTTCGTGCTCGCGGGGCATCTTCACCCCGTCTGCAGGCTGCAGGGCCGGGGTCGCGACAGCGTGCGGCTGCCATGTTTCGCGAGCGACGAACAGCAGGCCGTGCTGCCGGCCTTCGGCGAGTTCACGGGCGGGTGGCTGATGGAGCCGGCACTGGGGCGGCGCTTTCATGCGGTGGGCGGTTCGGCCGTGTGGGCCTTGCCGCCGCAGGACAGCTAAAGCACGACCGGCTCGTCCGGCAGCTCGTTCACGTCCACTTCGCCCTCGGCCAGCGGAAAGTGCTCGACCAGCAGGGCCGAGATTTCTTCCAACGCCTGCGTGAGCCCGTCCTCGAATCGCCCATCGCGGAAGGCCGCGCTCATGCGCTGCGCCATCGCGGCCCACTCGGCATCGTCGACGCGCGCGTCGATGCCACGGTCGGCCACGATCTCGATGGCGTGCTCGGCCAGCAGCAGGTAGATGAGCACGCCGTTGT
Organism: Variovorax sp. 679; assembly: GCF_003952185.1. Taxonomy (GTDB): domain Bacteria; phylum Pseudomonadota; class Gammaproteobacteria; order Burkholderiales; family Burkholderiaceae_C; genus Variovorax. The sequence goes on from NZ_RXFS01000014.1 coordinate 56,509, forward strand.
TGTGCGCCGTGTCCCACACGCGCAGCTTGCCGAACAGCGTGACGGCGCGCTCGCGCGGCGGTGCATGGCGCCACAGGTAGGACATCGGCAGGCCGGCTTCGACGCAGATGCGGATCTCGCCGCTGTGGCGTCGTTCGCTCGCGGTCACGCGGCCCGCGAGGCGCTCCAGCGCGGCCGTGGGCAGCGCGCGGCGAACCTCGGCCTCGTCGATCCAGCGGTGGCGCCAGATGCGGCCGAGCTTCGAGAAGAGGCTTGCTTCGGTGGTCTTCGTCGTCATCGTGCTCACCAGTCCCCCGACGCGCCGCCGCCGCCGAAATTGCCGCCACCGCCGGAGCTGAAGCCGCCTCCACCCCCGCCGCCGCTGAAGCCGCCACCTCCACCGGAACTCCAGCCGCCGCCACCTCCGCCACCGCCCATCCGCCCGGCACCTGCGACGAGCGAGACGATGAGCGCCACGAGCCCTGCGATCACCGCGATGGCGATGCTGGTGGTGATGAAGAACACGATCACGCCGACACCACCGCCCACGACCATCGTGCCCAGCTTCTTGCCGAGGATGGCACGCGCGATCGGCGCGCCGACGAAGACGCCCACGAACAGGAAGATCGCGAGGTTCTCCCAGTCGAAGCCATCGTTGCCGCTGCCACCGCCGCCCGTGTTGCGCGATGAGGGCTCGGGCAGCGGCTCGCCGTCGACCAGCCCGATGAGCCGGTCCACTGCCGCGTTCAGGCCACCTGCGAAGTCGCCGCTGCGAAAGCGCGGCTTCATCTCCTCGTCGATGATGCGGCTGGCCGCGAGATCGGGCACCGCGCCTTCCAGCGTCTTGGCGGTGGCGATGCGCATCTTGCGGTCGTCCTTGGCCACCACCACCAGCAGGCCGTCGCCGACGTTCTTGCGGCCGATCTTCCAGGCATCGCCCAGGCGCTGCGTGTAGCTGGCGATGTCCTCGGGTGCGGTGGTCGGCACTATCAGCACCACGATCTGCGAGCCCTTGCGCTGCTCGAAGGCCGCGAGCTTGGTCTCGAGCCCGTTGCGCTGCGCGCTGTCGAGCGTGCCGGTCTGGTCGATCACGCGCGCGGTGAGCGCGGGGATCGGCAGCAGGCCCTGGGCCAGCGCAACGCCGGCCAGGGCCGCGAGGACGACCGCGGCCAGCGCGCGACGGAGCAGTGCGGCAATGGCCATCGGTGCTGGCTTACTTCTTCGGAGCGCTGAAGTCGACGGTGGGCGGTGTCGAGATTTGCGCCTCGTTCTGCACCGAGAAGTTGGGCTTAGGCGCGTAGCTGAAGATCTTGGCTGTGATGTTGGTCGGGAAGCTGCGTGCGAGCACGTTGTACTCCTGCACGCTTTCGATGTAGCGGTTGCGCGCCACGGTGATGCGGTTCTCGGTGCCTTCGAGCGTCACGCGCAGGTCGCGGAAGGCCTGGTTGGCCTTGAGGTCGGGGTAGCGCTCCGACACCACCATCAGCCGCGACAGTGCCGACGAAAGCTCGCCCTGCGCCTGCTGGAACTTGTTGAATGCCTCGGGGTTGTTCAGCGTCTCGGGCGTCACCTGGATCGATGTGGCCTTGGCACGCGCCTCGATCACCTTGGTGAGCGTGTCCTGCTCGAAGCTGGCCTCGCCCTTCACGGTGGCCACGATGTTGGGCACGAGGTCGGCGCGCCGCTGGTACTGGTTGAGCACCTCGCTCCAGGCCGACTTGCTGGCCTCGTCGAGGGACTGGAACTGGTTGTAGCCGCAGCCGCTCAGGGACACGACCGCCGCGAGAATCAAGAGCCAGCGCTTCATCATCATTTGCATTACCTCCGCAGAAGATGCGGAAGGTAGCATAGGTGGCTCCATGCCCGTCGATCCTCTACAAGCCCTGCAGGCCGCCAACCGTGCGGTATTGCCCGTTGCCTCTTCCGCCTTCGGAACGCTGCTGATCGCGGGCGCGACCGGCGCATTGGGTGCGGAGCTGCTGCGACGACTGGCGGGCAGCCACCGCCATGCACACACGCGCGTGCTGGCGAAAGAGCCGATCCGCGACGGGCTGCGCGGCGTCGAGACCTACCTGAGCCCGGAGCTGCCCATCACGCAGTGGCCGCCGGCCTCGGCCCACACCGCCATCATCGCCTTCGATCCGCCGCGCCTGTACCACGACCGCGAACGCGCGCTGTGGGTGCCCGAGCCTTCGGATCTGCCAGAGCTGGCCCGCTGGCTGCGTGCCTGCGGCGTGCAGACGCTGGCCATCGTGCAGCCGCACGACCAGGGCAAGCTGCCCGAGGCGCTGAAGCGCGGGCTCGCCAGCCTCGACGAGCAGGCCGTGGTGGCCTGCGGCTTCGAGCGCGTGATCCTCGTGCGCTCGGCGCGCAAGCCGGCGAACGCGAAGCTGGCCAACCCCTTCGAGCGGGTGGCCGCGTGGATGCTGTCGGTCGTGCGCTTCATGGTGCCGAGCAGCGAGCAGCCGGTGCGCGCGTCGAAGGTGGCCGAGCTGGTCGACGTGGCGTTGCGCATCGCGCCGCCGGGCGTGCATGTGGCGGCGCCGGAGCTGGTGTGGGAGTCGGCCCAGGGCCAGATGCAGGCCGTGGCCGCACGCTGGCTGGACAAGACTTAGGCTCGCCCCCAGGCTGCGCGCACTTCGTGTCGCTTCGCCAACCCCCTACCGGGGGCAACACCTGCGGCCCGGCAAAGCCGGTTCCGCGGTGTTTCTCGAAAAATGAGGGCGTTGTCTCCTACCCGCGCCACACCCGCAGCAGTTCTTCCGAATCCATCACCAGCCCCAGGTGCAGCGACACCATCGCGAGCGCCGCGCCTTCCAGGTGCGCGTCGGTGCCGCGCACCAGGTCGCGCAGCACGATCACTCGGTAGTTGCGGTTGCTGGCGTCGAAGGCCGTGTTGAGTACGCAGCAGTCGGTGAAGCCGCCGTTGAGCACCACCGTCTCGATGCGCTGGTTGCGAAGAAGAAAGTCGAGGTCGGTCGGGTAGAAGGCCGAGAGCCGGCGCTTGCCGTCCACCCGCATGTCGCCGGGCTCCACGCGCGTGACCCACTCGGTCCACTTCGAGCCTTCGATGGCATGCGCGTCGGCATTCGGAATCTCGCCCACGTGCAGCGGAAAGGTGCGTCGCCATGCGGACGGAATGCCGTTGATGTCGTCCACGCCGCCGGGCCGCAGCACCGACCTGACGTGCACGATTCGCACGCCCAGCGCGCGCACCGCGTCATGGAAGCCGTCGATGGGTTCCACCACGTCGCGTGCACGCGGCGCGGGGCAGGGGCAATCGGGGCCGTCGTCGAGATGACCTCGATGCATGTCGATGGAGACGACCGCGGTGGTGGCGGGATTCAGGTAGTCGGCGAACTTCGCCGTGTCGAGCTCGCGCTCCTCGTCGTAGACCCAGGCCTTCATCGGCGTTCTTCCCGCACATAGGGTTGGCCCAGCGCACCGGGCTCTTCATCGGCGCCGCGCCGGGAGAGCGCGACCCACACCATCACTCCGAGCGTTACCGCATACGGCGTCATCATCACGAAGTACTGGGGCAACTGCACGCCGGCTGCAGCCAGCTGCGGGATCAGCGCCTCGATGCAACCGAACAGCAGGGCGCCGACCAGTGCCTTCCACGGCGACCAGCGCGCGAAAATCACGAGGCCCACCGCGATCCAGCCGCGTCCGCCGGTCATGCCCGCGATCCACAGCTTGGTGCTGACCACCGAGATGTAGGCACCCGCCAGCCCCACCAGCGCCGAGCCCGCGAGCACCGCCGCGAAGCGCCATGCGGTCACGCGGATGCCCGCTGCGTCGGCCGCCTGCGGGTTCTCGCCCACCGCGCGAAGCCTCAGGCCGGTGGAGGTGCGCGCGAAGAACCACGCCACCGCGCCGAAGATCGGCAGCGTGAGCCACACCATCGCGTTCTGCTCGAAGAGCCTGCCCACGCCCGGCAGCAGCGACAGCGGCCACAGCCCCATCGCGCCGATGCCTTCGGTGGCATGGTTGGTCCACTCGGCCATCGAGCCGACCAGCGCGGTGAGCCCCTGGCAGAAGAACACCAGCGCGAGCCCGGCGATCACCTGGTTCACGCGCAGCCAGATCACCATCACCGCGAACAGCACCGAGACCACGCTGGCAGCCAGCATCGCGAGCACCAGCGACACCGCCGGCTGGCCGATCACGATCTGCGCGCCGATGCCGGCCAGCGCGCCGACCAGCATCAGGCCCTCTGCGCCGAGTGCGAGCACGCCCGCGCGCTCGCAGATGATGAGACCGAGCGCCGCGAGCGCGTAGGGCACCGCGAAGTCCGGCGTGCTGGCCAGCCAGTTGAGAACAATGCTGCAGTTCATTGAACAGCCTCCCCGCCCACGCGGCGCAGCCGGTGGCGGATGAAAAAGTCGCTCGACGCCACGCACACCACGATCACAGCCTGGATGAGCTGCACCATCGAGAACGGCACCTGGTAGAACACCTGCAGGCTGCGCCCGGTGACGAAGAGCGCCGCCACCAGCAGCGCCACCACCGTGGCCGCGAGCGGGTTGTTGCGCGCGAGGAAGGCGATGAGGATGCCCGAGAAGCCGTAGCCCTGGTAGAAGGCCTGCGTGAGCCGGCCTTCCTGCCCCGCGGCCACCGCGAAGCCCGCGAGACCGGCCATTGCGCCCGACAGCAGCACCGCGCCGTAGATCGTGCGCCGTACCGGCACACCGTTGGCATGCGCCACGCGCGGGTTCGCGTCGACGAAGCGCAGATAGAGGCCCACGCGGCTCACGCTCACCAGCCACCACGCCAGCAGCGCGACGATGCCCGCGAGCAGGATGGAGCTGCCGATGCCGGCACCCAGCTCGGGCAGGCGCTCGAAGGCGCGGAACTGCGGCGAGTAGGGGAAGTTGTCCTTCGGGTCCTTCCAGCTTCCGTAGACCAGGTGCAGCAGGAAGTTGGCCGCCATGTAGTTGAGCATCAGCGTCGAGATGATCTCGTTCACGCCGAGCTTCAGCTTGAGCCATGCGGGCCCCAGCACCCACAGCAGGCCGCAGCCGACGGCGGCCGCGAACATCAGCGGCAGGCGCAGGTTCTCGGGGCCGATCTGCCACATCGAGATGGTGGTCGCGCCGATGGCGCCCCAGATCATCTGGCCCTCGAGCCCGAGGTTCCAGAAGCGCGCGCGGAACGCGATGGAGCCCGCGAGGCCGACGAGGATCATCGGCGCGGCCTGGAACAGCACGGCGCGGAAGTTCTGACCATCGAAGAAGGTTTGCATCACGAACTCGTTGGCGAGTTCGTCGGCGGGCACGCCGGCGGCAATGAGGATCGCCGCGGAGATGGCGAAGCCCGCGAGCAGCGCGGCCGCGAGGATCAGTGCCTGCCAGCGCCACGACATGTGCTGGCGGATCTCCAGCGCGTAGTGGCGGCGGGCCAGTGGCTGCGTCGTGCGCGGGGCCTCGTGCGCGACGGAAGAAGAGGTCTTTGGAGAGGGCGCTGCCATGTCGGCCATGAGGGATGCGTCAGCCATGGTCCACCATCGCCTGTCCGATGGCCTGCCGGTCGGCGGGTTGTGCGAATTCGCCGGCGATGCGCCCGCGCGTCATCACGCCCACGCGGTCAGCGAGCTGCAGCACCTCGTCGAGGTCCTCGCTGATGAGCAGCACCGCCGCGCCGCTGTCGCGCGCGGCGCGCAGGCGCGCATGCACCTCGGCGCTGGCACGCACGTCGAGCCCTCGGCTCGGGCTGTGCGCGAGCACCAGCGTGGGCGACTTGCCGAACTCGCGCGCGAGCACCAGCTTCTGCGCGTTGCCGCCCGAGAGCAGCGCGGCCTTCTGCGCGACCGAGCGCACGCCCTGCACATCGAAGGCGCGTACCGCTTCCTGCGTGTCGCTCTGGATGCGGTTGCGGCGCAGGCGCCATACGGGTCCGTAGCGGCCGGTGTGCACGCGGCCGATGGCGTAGTTTTCCGCCACCGAGAGACCACCCGCGAGCGCAAGCCCGTAGCGGTCGGCCGGAATGGCGGCGATGCCGATGCCCCGGCGCGCCGATGCGGCCATGGTCTTCAGGTCGCCGTGGCCTTCGAGCCGGATCTCGCCTTCCGTGGCTTCGCCCGGCAGGCCCATGATTGCGCCCGCAAGTTCGCCCTGGCCGTTGCCGCCCACGCCGGCAAGGCCGTAGATCTCGCCGGCGTGCAGTTCGAGGTCCACGCCGTCGAGCACGCGCCGGCCCTCGGGCGAGGCGGGCGTGCGAAGCCCGCGCACCGAGAGGCGCACCGGGCCACGCGATGTGGTCGAAGCCTGGAATCCTTGTGCGGCAATCGATTCGCCCACCGTGAGCTTCACCAGTTCGACCACCGATGCCTCGCCCGGCTTCAGCGTGGCTACCGTGCGCCCGCCGCGCATCACGGTCACGCGGTCGGCATACGTCTTCACGTCGGCCATCTTGTGCGTGACCAGCACCACGGCGGCACCCGCGCGTGCCAGCCCCTGTACCGTCTGCAACAGGCGCGCGGCCTCCTGGTCGGTCAGCACGGCCGTGGGCTCGTCGAGGATCAGGATGCGCGCGCCGGCCAGCAGCACCTTGAGGATTTCCACGCGCTGCTGCTCGGCGATCGACAGCGCGTCGACACGCTTCGACGGATCGATGTCGAAGCCCAGCTCCGCGGCCTTGTTGCGGATATCTCGCGTGATCTCGCGCAGCCGCTCGCCATGGCTCTGGAACTCCGCAGACGGCGGCGCTGTGAGCAGGATGTTCTGTGCCACCGTGAACGGCCGCACCAGCTTGAAATGCTGGTGGACCATGCCGATGCGGTGCTTCGCCGCATCGCGCGGCCCGGCGAAGCGCACCGCGTTGTCGTCCACCAGCAGTTGCCCGGCCTCGGGCGCATAGAGCCCGGCCGCGATGTTCATCAGCGACGACTTGCCCGCGCCGTTCTCGCCCAGCAGTGCGTGCACCTCGCCCCAGCGCGCGGCGAAGTGGGCATCGGTCAGGGCTGCGAAGCCGTCGAAGGACTTCCGGATGCCGGTGAGTTCCAGCGCGTTGGGCATGAGGTGCTCGGCTCCCTGATCGCTTACTTCTGCGTGACCACGCCCTTGACGAACCAGTCCATCTTCCAGAGATCGGCGTCCGACAGCACGGCACCCTTGGCCACGCGCTCCTTGCCGTCGCGGTCGGCGAGCGGGCCGGCGTAGACCTGCTTGCCCTTCATGATCGCGTCGCGCTCGGCGGTGATGAGCGCGGCCTTGTCCTTGGGCACGGCGGGGCCGAAGCCGGCGATGTCGGTGCCGCCGTCCTTCATCTCGATGAAGGCGCCGTACTGCGCGGGCTTCCAGTTGCCGGCGATGACCTTCTTGAGCTCCGGCGTCAGGAATCGGTCCCACACCCACACCGAGGAGCACAGCGTGGCCTTGGGCGCGAACTGGCGCAGGTCGCGGTGGTGGCCGGTACCGTACACGCCGCGCTCCTGCGCGACGATCTGCGGCGTGGGGCTGTCGACGTGCTGGCCGATCACGTCGGCGCCCTGGTCGATGAGGGCGGCGGCCGCCGCGCGCTCCTTCACGGGGTCGTTCCACGCGCCGGTGTAGATCACGTTGACGGTGGCGTTCGGGTTCATCTTCTGCGCGCCGAGCGCGAAGGCGTTGATGGTCCAGTTCACCACGCCGAAGGGGTTGGCCGCGACGAAGCCGAGCTTGCCGGTCTTGGAGGCCGCGCCTGCGGCCATGCCGCAGAGGTACTGGCTCTCGTAGGTGCGGCCGTAGAACGATTCGAGGTTGCTGCCGTTGGTGGTGCCCGAGCCGTTGAGGAAGGCCACGTCGGGGTACTTGGCGGCGAGGTCCTTGAAGCTGTCGGAGTAGCCGAAGGCGGTGCCGATCACGATGTTGGCGCCGCGCTGGATGAACTTCTCGGCCGCGGGCTTGATGGCCGACGCGTCCTCGGGCACGTTCTCCACGAACTGGATCTTCTGGCCGATCTCCTTCTCGATCTTCACGCGGGCCTCGTCGAAGGCCTGCGTCCAGCCGCCGTCGTTCTTCGGGCCGAAGTAGAGCATCGCGATCTTCGGCTTGTCCTTCAGCGTGAAGCCGTCGGCCGCCGCTGCGGGCAGCGAGGTGAAGAACGCGCCGCCGGCCGCGATGGTCATCGCTAGGCCCAGGCCGGGAGTGAGGGTGCGCAGCTGCTGCATGGAACTACCTTTGAGTGGAGGCGTTGAGTTGACGAACGGAGGGGAAACGGGAGAGGAGGGGAGCAGCGCGCGTCACATCATGAAGTTGATGCGAAACACATTGCCTTCGGGATCGAGCAGCACCGACTGGTACCAGTTGTAGTAGGTGACGTACGGCGGCTTGACGAGCGTGGCGCCGACTTCGAGCGCAACGGGCACCATGCGGTCGACGTCGGCCTGGCTGTCGACGTCGATGTTCAGCAGGAACTTCACGCCGCGCGTATCGGAGAACTCGCTCAGGTGCAGCAGCTCGTAGGCATCGAGCGCGTTGAAGCCCAGGCTCGACTTGCCCGTGTCCAGTCCGCGGAAGATGGGCGAGCGGATCGCCTCGATCTCCTTGAAGCCGAACACGCGCTGGTAGAAGCCGCTGAGCGCGACCACGTCTTTTGCGAAGACGTTGACGTAGGAGAGATGGGCCATGAGTTCGGATGGGCTCAGGCCGTGACCTTGGTGCCACCGAAAGTCGTCTGCTTGACGAACTTCGAGGTGAGGTGGTCGCCCGAGGAGATGGGCGCGTACTTGGCCTCTTCGCCCGGCGCGAGGCAGCTCGGCAGGCACTCGACCATCGCGTCGTAGTTCGGCTGGTGGAAGAACACCAGCGACTGCCGGCGGTTGGTGCTCGCCACCTCGAAGGGCGGGTTGATCACGCGGTGCAGCGTGGACACCCACTGGTCGTTGGTCCACTGCATCATGAGGTCGGCGATGTTGACCACCAGGCCGCCCTCGACCTGCGGCACGTCGACCCACTGGCCGGCCTTGTTGAACACCTGCAGGCCCTTGTCGTCGGGCAGCACGATGGTGAGGCTGCCGTAGTCGCTGTGCGCGCCTGCGCGCAGCTGGCCGGGCAGAGGCTGCTCGCGCTGGGGCGGATAGCTCAGCACGCGGAACATGCTGATGTGCCTGTCGATCTTGTCGTCGAAGAAGAACTCGGGCAGCGACAGGCCGAGCGCGAAGACGCGCATCAGCGAGCGCGAGAGATCGCTCATCGCATCGAAGTAGCCCTCGTAGGCTTCGCGGAAGCCCTCGATGGGCGGCCAGCTGTTGGGCTCGAAGTGCGGGCCTGCGGCGGGGCCGCGGTGGTAGTCGTCGTCGGGCACGTTCGAGGGGCCGACCGAGAACGATTCCTTCAGGTCGCCGGGGGCCGCCTCTTCGAGGCTGTAGGAAAGCCCTTCCTCGCCCACGGCGCTGTAGCCGCGCACGGCATCTTCGCGCGGGCGATCGACCTTGCGCTTCTCGCCCAGCGGCATGTCGAAGAACTTGCGCGAGAGCGAGGACACGCGCGAGATCAGTTCGGGCGAGATGCCGTGGTTGGTGATGACGAGAAAGCCGATGCTGCGGCAGGCTTCGTCGACTTTCTTCGCGACCTCCGCCTTGCCTTCGGCGGTGCCGGCGAAGTAGGGCGCTAGATCGATGATGGGGACGGAAAGCAGGGTCATGGCAGGTTCCTCTTGCTTGGCATGCCTTTCGCCATGCAACGTCTGTGCCAGTTGGACCAAATGGACAAAACCCATCCGTCGCGTCAGCATGGTGCGCATTGCCGCGCTGTGATGGCGGTTGCGGCGCAAGGCGATGCATCGCGGCCTTACAGTGGTGCGCTGTGCTGTCTGCCGAATCACGATTGAACGAACAAGGGAAGAGCGAGGGAAGATGCCGAAGACCAAAGCGCTGGCCGCGAGTGCCAGCAAAGAGAGCCCGGTGCGCAAGCGCGCGAAGCCCGCGGTGCGCAGCGCGTCCGCGGTGAACCGGAGGCTGCGCCAGATCGAGGACAAGCGCAGTGCGATCCTCGGCGCGGCGCTGGGGCTGTTCTCCCGCTTCGGCCTGCATGGCACGTCGATCGACCAGGTGGCGGCGCGCGCCGACGTGTCGAAGAGCAACCTGCTCTACTACTTCGCGAACAAGGAGGAGCTCTACGTCAACGTGCTGCGCGACCTGCTCGCGCTGTGGCTCGAACCGCTGCGCGGCTTCAGCGCCGAGCAGGACCCGGCCGAGGCCATCGGCGACTACATCCGCCGCAAGCTGGTGATCTCGCGCGACCGGCCCGATGCATCGCGGCTCTTCTGCCTGGAGATGATCCAGGGCGCGCCGCTGCTGCGCGACGAGCTCGACCGCGAACTGCGCACGCTGGTGGAGAAGAAATCGGAAGTGATCCGCGCGTGGGTCGAAGCGGGCAAGCTGGCGCCCGTGGACCCGCATCACCTGATCTTCGCGCTGTGGGCGGTGACGCAGCACTACGCCGACTTCGGGGTGCAGGTGCAGGCGCTGTCGGGGCACACGCTGGAGGACGAAGGATTCTTCGAGCGCGCGGTGGAGAACGTCCAGCGCATCGTTCTCCAGGGCATCGTGCCGCGCTGAACGGCAGGTTCAGTGTTGCGGCGGCGCCGCGATCTCGTGATAGCGCCGGTCGAAGTAGATCAACCCCTGGGCCGCGCCACCGATGGCTATGGAGACCGCCTCGCAGAACAGCACGTCGTGCGTGCCCGCGCTCGTTGCATGCATCACGCGGCAGTCGAAGGAAACTGCCGCGTCGTCGAGCATCGGCGAACCGGTGGTCTTGCGGCTCCAGTTGCCGGCGGCGAAGCGTTCGTCCATTGGCGTCTTGCCTCCGAACAGTGCGGAGAGAGACTGGTGCCCGGCGGCCAGCACGTTCACGCACAGCACGCCATTCGCCTTGAACGCCGGGTACACCGAGGCCGAGCGGTTCAGGCACACCAGCAGCGTCGGCGGCTCGTCGGTCACGCTGCACACGGCCGATGCGGTGAAGCCGGCGCGGCCTGCCGGGCCATCGGTGGTGATGATGTTCACCGCAGCGCCCAGCCGCGCCATCGCATTGCGGTAGTCGGCCTTCTGCAGGCCGGGCGGCAGGCCGGCGGGGTTCGGCGAAGCGGGGTGGGAGGCCATGGCGTTGTGCAGCATGTCGTGCGACTCCTTCAGGCCAGCACGCAGGCCTCGTCGAAGGGCAGCCGCGGCAGGCGGCCGAACACCTTCGACGCGTCGCCGTGGCCGAGGTTGATGAGGAAGTTGACGGTCCAGTCGGTGCCTTCGAAGAAGGCCGCATCGACCTTCGCCTTGTCGAAGCCCGACATCGGACCCGCGTCGAGGCCGACCGCGCGCGCCGCGAGCAGCAGGTAGCCCGCCTGCAGGCTGGCATTGCGAAAGGCGGTCTCGTGCGCGGCCTCGGGGCTGCCGGTGAACCAGCTGCGCGCATCGGCATGCGGGAACAGCGTGGGCAGCCTGTCGTAGAACTTGCGGTCCCACGCGGCGATGACCGTGACCGGCGCTGCCATGGTCTTGTCGAGGTTGCCCTTGGAGAGAGCCGGTGCGAGGCGCTGCTTGCCTTCGGGCGTGCGCACGAACACGAAGCGCGCGGGCGAGCAGTTGGCCGAGGTGGGGCCGAGGCTCGCGAGCGAGTAGATCTGCTGCAGCTGTGCGTCGGTGACGGGTTCGCTGGTCCAGCCGTTGTGGGTGCGTGCGCCGGTGAAGAGCAGCGACAACGCTGCGTCGTCGAGTGTGGTGATGGAGGTCATGCTGGAACGGCGGGTGCGCTGACCCGCGAAAGAAAGTCGAGCAGGCTTCGGTTGAAGGCTTCGGCCCCGGTCACGCTGTGAGCGTGGCCGCCGTGCGGAACGAAGTGGAGCGTGACGTCGCGCAGGCCATCGGCCAGGCGCTGGGAGCAGGTCCAGGGCACGAGCGCGTCGTCCTTGGCGGCGGCGATCAAGGCAGGAGCGGTGATGTCGGCGAGGCGCGTGTCGATGTCGAAGGCGCGCAGGGCGGCGATGCGCGCTCGCATGTTGGCTTCGCCGGGGAAGTGTGCGAAGGCGTGATCGACTTCGTCGGCCACGCGCTGCGCGTGCTCGGCAGCCCAGGCTGCGGGGTACAGGAAGATCGGCTGCGCCTCGACGTATGCGCGCGGACCGCATGCGCCCAGCAGCGCGAGCCGCGCATCGAAGCAGCGCGCCGAGTGCGGATTGGGCTTCGACCACGCGTTGACGAGCACGAGGCTCGCGATGCGCGAAGGGGCATCGAGCGCGAGCTGCAGGCCGACGAGGCCGCCGAGCGCATGGCCCGCGAAGTGGCACTGCGAGGTGTTCGTCGCGTCGAGGATCTCGATCACGTCCCGGGCCATGTCCGCGATGGCATAGGTCTCGGGCAGCGCGGCGGGGCTGCGACCCGTGCCGCGCTGGTCGTAGGCGATGACGCGATACCCGGCGACGATCAGCGCGCCGAGCTGCGGCTGCCAGAACCCGGCCGAGCCGCCGAGGCCCGACGACAGCAGCACCGTGGCTGCCGCACCGGACGGTCCGTGCACCTCGTAGTGCAGCGCGCTCATGAGGCTCAGGCCTTCTTGCCGACGTGGGCGATCGAGGCGATCTCGATCAGCGCATCGGGCTTCACCAGGCCGCACTGGATGCAGTAGCGCGCGGGCTTGGTGCCGGGGAAGAACTCGGCATACACCGCGTTGATCTTCGCGTAGTCGGCCCAGTCCTTGAGCATGATCTGGTTGAAGGTCACGTCGTCCATGGTGCCGCCCGCGGCCTCGACCACGCCCTTGATGATGGTGAGCACATGGCGCGCCTGTGCGGCTGCGTCGCCCACGTGCACCACGTTGTTGTCCTTGTCGAAGGGCAGCGTGCCCGAGACGTAGAGCACGCCGTCGGCGAGCGTGCCGGGAACGTAGGGGGCGAGCGGTACGCCGGTGCCGGGCGGGATGATGGCTTGCTTGGGCATGGAGACTCCTTCGTGAAGAAAAATCAGGCGATGGCCGCTTCGGCCGGTGCGTGTCGCGTAGTGGAGGCGGGCGCGAAGACGCTGCAGAAGTGGTCCACCGTGGAGACCCATCCGAAGAAGGTTTCGACGTTGTAGACCGATGCCTTCTGGATCGCGGGTCCGCCGAGCTCGTGCGTGGCGTCCTCGAGCATCACGGCGAAGTATTCGAGGTGGAAGGCGTCGCGCAGCGTCGATTCGACGCACACGTTGGTGGCGATGCCGGTGAACACGAGGTTGCGGATGCCGCGCGCGCGCAGCGTGCTGTCGAGCGTGCTGTTGAAGAAGCCGCTGTAGCGGGTCTTCGGCACGACGATGTCGCCGGGCTGCGGCTTCATCTGCTCGATGAGTTCGTAGTCCCAGCCGCCCTTGGCGAGAAACTTGCCCTGCAGCTCGGGCTTCGCGCGCATGGTTTTGAGCGCGTTCGACTTGTGCCAGTTCGGTGAGCCGGGGCCACCGGCTTCCACGTAGGCCGCATCCCAGCCGTTCTGCAGGAACACGACCAGCATGCCAGCGGCGCGTGCCGCCGCGATGGCGCGCAGGATGCCGGTGATGGTGCCCTGCGCGCCGGAGATGTCGAAGCCGGCCGAGTCGACATACCCGCCGATGGAGGCATAGGCGTTCTGCATGTCGACGACGATCAGCGCGGAGTCGGTCGGGTGCAATGCCAGCGGTTCTGGCTGCGCGGGCAGCACCAGCGGCGCGGGTGCACCGGGCAGGCGCGGAGCACCGACCGGGACGTTCGATGTGAGGGTTGTGTTGCGTGCGGGAGTGGTCATGCTGCGCTCCTTCCCGTCATGCCGCCAGGCGCTCTGGCTCGACCTGCGAGGGCACGGGGCTCTGCACATGCGCGCGGCTCTTCATCAGCGGCTGGATGCGCTCGCCGAAGGCCTCGACGCCCTGCACGAAGTCGTCGAAGGTCAGCAGCACGCCTTCGGTGCCGGGCACCTCGGCCACTTCGTCGAGCATGCGCGCGACGTTCCCGTACGAGCCGACCAGCGTGCCCATGTTGATGTTCACGGCGGAGGTCGGGTCGGCCATCTGGCGCACGTTGGTGTCGGCGCCCGACTTCGTGTCGGCCGCGCCCTGCTGGCCCAGCCATGCGATCGCCTCGTGATCGGCGCCGGCCTTGTAGTGCTCCCATTTGGCGCGCGCGGCCTCGTCGGTTTCGTCGGCGATCACCATCATCAGCACATAGGTCGTGACCTTGCGGCCGGTCTTCGCGGTGGCCTCGATGAGCTTTTCGGCCGCCGGTGCGAAGGCCCTGGGCGTGTTCACGCCCTTGCCGAAGCAGAAGTTGTAGTCGGCGTACTTCGCGGAGAACTCCATGCCCGCGTCGCTCTGGCCGGCGCAGATCACCTTCATGTCGGCCTGCGGCTGCGGGCTCAGGCGGCAGTCGTCCATCCTGAAGTGGTCGCCCTTGAAGTCGGACGTGCCCTTGCCCCAGAGGTCGCGCAGCACCTGGATGTATTCGGACAGGTACTGGTAGCGGGTGCCGAAGAACTGGTCGCCGGGCCACATGCCCATCTGCGAGTACTCGGGCCGCTGCCAGCCGGTGACGAGGTTGAGGCCGAAGCGGCCGTTGGAGATCGAATCGATGGTTGACGACATGCGCGCCACGATGGCCGGCGGCATCACCAGCGAAGCGGCGGTGGCGAAGAGCTTGATCCTGCTGGTGACTGCGGCGAGGCCAGCCATGAGCGTGAAGGACTCGAGGTTGTGGTCCCAGAACTCCGTCTTGCCGCCGAAGCCGCGCAGCTTGATCATGGACAGCGCGAAGTCCACGCCGTAGTGCTCCGCCTTCAGGGTGATCTGCTTGTTGAGTTCGAAGCTGGGCTTGTACTGCGGGGCGTTTTCGGAAAGCAGCCAGCCGTTGTTGCCGATGGGAATGAAGATGCCGACGTTCATGGAAGGGCTCCTGTTGCGAGGTCGAAAAGCTCCTTGCATGCGCCGTGCCAGTTGGATAAATCTTTCTAAATCAACGACTTACGAAAAATTGGCTTTCATGTTTTGACCATTTGGTCCAAAACGGAGCAGGCGATCCGACAGGTTTGCGGCAGCACGGTGCGGCCCGGACCAAAGCGGTGCAGTGCCGGCGTCACGGACTGCGCGGCAAAATCGCGCAATGCCCAAGACCCCACTCCGCGCCGCCGCGGCCATCGGCGGCACTGCCGATGACGTCGAGGCGGCCTTCTACGAAGCGCTGCAGCGCGGCGACATCGATGCGCTGATGGCCTGCTGGGCCGACGAGGACGAGGTGTTCTGCGTGCACCCCGGCGGTCCGAGGCTGGTGGGTGCCGTGGCGATCCGCGCGGCCTTCGAGCAGATGTTCGGCAACGGCGCGATCCACGCCATGCCCGCGCGGGTGCGCAAGATCGATTCGCTCGCGAGCGCGGTGCACAACGTGCTCGAACGCATCGAGGTGCTCACGGCCGAAGGCCCGCGCCATGCCTTCGTGCTGGCCACCAACGTCTATCACAAGACCGCGCAGGGCTGGCGCATGGTGGCGCACCATGCGAGCCCCGGCAGCGCGCGCGAGCCGGACGACGCGAACGATCCGCCCCAGACCCTGCATTGATGTCTTCCTTCGTCGCTTCTCCCGCTCCTTCCGCGTCGCATCCTCCTTCTTCCCTTCAGGCGATGGACTACGCGGCGCCGCTCTGGCTGCCCGGCGGCAACCTGCAGACCATCTGGGCCGCGCTCTATGCCCGGCGCTTCGACGGACCGGCCCCCGTGTACCGGCGTGAACGCTGGCCCACGCCGGACGGCGACTTCATCGACGTCGACTTCGTGGATGCACCCGTGCCCGGCCCGCGGCCTCTGCTGGTGCTGTTCCACGGGCTCGAAGGCTCGTCTCGCAGCCACTACGCCGAAGCCTTCGCCGCCTTTGCGGCATCTCGCGACATGGCCTTCGCAGTGCCGCATTTCCGCGGCTGCAGCGGCGAACTGAACCTGGCGCCGCGCGCCTACCACTCTGGCGACTTCGAGGAGATCGGCTGGATCCTCGCGCGCATGCGCGAGCAGCATTCAGGCAAGGGCGGAGGGCCGGTGCTGGCGGCGGGCGTGTCGCTCGGCGGCAATGCGCTGATGCGATGGGCTTCGGAAGCGGGCGAAACCGCTTCGAGCGTGGTGAGCGCCGTGGCCTCGGTCTGCGCGCCGCTCGACCTCGCGGCGGGTGGTGACGCCATCGGCCGGGGCTTCAACAAGCTGGTCTACACGCGCATGTTCCTCGCGACCATGAAGCCCAAGGCGCTGGCCAAGCTGGCGCAGTTCCCGGGCCTGTTCGACCGCGAGAGGCTGATGTCGTCGCGCAACCTCTACGAATTCGACGACGTCTTCACCGCCCCGCTGCATGGCTTTCGCGATACCGACGACTACTGGGCGCGGGGCTCGGCCAAGCCGCACCTGTCATCGATCCGCGTGCCCGCGCTGGTGGTGAACGCACGCAACGATCCGTTCATTCCGGCGCAGAGCCTGCCGAAGCCCGGCGAGGTGGGCGCGCATGTCACGCTGTGGCAGCCTGAGCACGGTGGGCATGTCGGCTTTCCGATGGGGCCGCCGCCAGGGCATGTGCGCGGCATGCCGGAGCGGGTCGGCGGTTGGCTGCAGCTGCACGGCGGCGCTTCCGCTGACGGTGGGGGCTTGTCGCCAGGACGAGAATGCCGTCATGGATGACATCGTCAAACAAGCGCTCGCCAAATGGCCCAACGTGCCGCACTGCTACGGCTGGCTCGGCCTCGACGCGCGCGGCAACTGGTACATGCGCGACGACCGCACGCAGGCCATGGGCCCGTTCCGTTCGGCCAAGGGCTCGATGCTGCGGCACGACAAGCTGATCGAATTCATCCACCGCAACTACGAGCACGACGACGAAGGCCAGTGGTTCTTCCAGAACGGGCCGCAGCGCGTGTATGTGGAGCTGGAGGCGTCGCCGCTGGTGTGGCGCATTGCCGAAGAAACGGGCGGTGGCTTCAGCGTCGCGGCCCATACGGGCAAGGCGGCCGAGGTGTCGGACTGCCTGCTCGACGAGGAAGGCCGGCTCTACCTGGCTTCGCCGCTCGGGCTCGGCCTGGTGCACACGCAGGACGTGGGCATCGCGGCCGAAGCCGTCGAGCGTGGCCTGTGGACACCGGAGGCGGTGCAGGCCAGCGAATTGCCCGCGCGCTTCGGCCACGTGCTGAGTCCTGCCGAACGCCACGTCGAAGCCGTTTCGCGTGGCTGAATGAAAAAAGCCGGCGCTGGGCCGGCTTTCTTTCGTGACTGATCAGGGAAAACGCTTACTTGGCTGGTGCGCTGGCTGCAGCTGCCGCACCCGAAGCGCCTTCGGCAGGCGCCGCAGCGGCCGCCGGACGATCCGGCACGGGGAATTTGCCGCCGGCTGCGTTGGCCATGTAGACCACCGCGCGGCCCACTTCGAGGTCTTCGAAGTCGCCGCCGCCCTGCGGAGGCATCGCGCCCTTGCCCTTCAGGGCATGTTCGAGCAGCGTTGCATAGCCTTGGCCGATGCGCGGGCCCCAGGCTGCAGCGTCGTTCAGGTGAGGAGCACCGGGAATGCCGGGAGCTCCGTGGCAGGCGACGCACTGGGCCTTGAAGACGGCCTCGCCGGCTGCGAGCGGGCGGTTGGCGTCGCGAATCTCGATGGAGCCGACCTTCTTGAGGCGCTCGGCCACGTCACGGTCGCGCGCTTCCTTGGTCACGCCGTAGAGCGCCATGTTGTCGCCCTCCGCGGTGCCGGCGGGCTTGTTGCCCGAGACCACGTAGGAGACAAGACCCACGATGATCAGGATCGGGACAACGAAGGAGAAAAATACCGCGAGCAGCAGTTGCTTCGGGTTCTTGATCGGCCCGGTATGGGCTTCTTCTGTGGCCTGGTAATGCGGGTCTGCGCTCATTCGCGTCCTCAATTATCGGGGGCTCGTCGGGGGGCTTTTCCTAACCAACCGGCGATTATAGGGAGTGCCCTTGCCGGCGGGGGCAAGGGAGCACCCTTATGGGACGCCTTGGCGTCTCGGCCCTGATCGAGCGCGAGACGCCCTGGAGTTTTTTCAGCCCTTCTCGCCGTTACCGTCGCGCGTGGCCCAGCCGCCACCCAGCGTCCGGTAGAGCGTGACCTGGTTCTGCAGTTGCAGCAGGCGCGAGTTCACCGCCGACTGCTGCGCCGTGAACAGCGAGCGCTGCGCATCGAGCAGGTCGAGCGCGCTGGCAATGCCGTTGCGATAGCGCAGGTCGGAGAGCTTGTAGCGCACCGCTTCCGCATCGGCCTGTGCACGCTGCGCGCGCACCTGCTCGCCTAGCGTGGCGCGGCCCGCGAGCGCGTCGGCCACTTCGCGGAACGCCGTCTGGATCGACTTCTCGTACTGCGCCACCGCGATCTCGCGCCCGGCCTTGGCCGAGTCGAGCGTGGCGATGTTGCGGCCGGCGTCGAAGATCGGCAGCGTCACCGTCGGCGCAAAGGACCAGGCCTTGGAGCCGCGGTCGAACAGGCCCGAGAACTCGCTGCTCGCGGTGCCGATCGAGCTCGTCAGCGACACGCGCGGGAAGAAGTTCGCGCGCGCCGCGCCGATGTTGGCGTTGGCTGCGATCAGGGTCTGCTCGGCCGAGCGGATGTCGGGCCGCTCCGCCAGCAGGTCGGAAGGCAGGCCGGCCGGCACGTCGGCCATCGGCTTGATGCCGTCCAGTCCCTTGGCGCCGCCTGCCGTCGCATCGGCCGGCACCGGCGCGCCCAGCAGCAGGGCGAGAGCGTTCTCGTCCTGTGCGCGGGTGCGCTGCTGCTGCGCGTAGGCCGCGCGTGCCGCTTCGAGCTGTCCGTTCGCGGCCTGGTAGTCGAGCTCCGACGACACGCCGTTGTCGAAGCGCAGCTTCGTGAGGCGCACCGACTCCTCGCGCGTCACCATGGTCTGGCGCGTGATCTCGAGCAGCTCGTCGTCGGCCAGCAGCGTGAGCCAGCCGTTGGCCACTGAAGCGATCAGGCTGATCTGCACCGCCTTGCGGGTCTCGTCCGTGGCGAGGTATTGCGCCAGAGCCTGGTCCTTCAGCGCGCGGATGCGGCCGAAGAAATCGATCTCCCACGAGGTGAAGCCGAAGTTGACGGCGTACTGCGACGACACGCTGCCCTGGCTCGGGTCGATCGCCTGGTAGGCGTTGGGGCTCGAACGCGAGCCGGTGCCCGTCAGGCCCAGCGCCGGGAACAGGCTCGAGCGCTCGATCTGGAACTGCGCGCGCGCCTGCTCGATGTTGAGCACCGACACCCGCAGGTCGCGGTTGTTCGCGAGCGAGGTCCGGATCAGGCCCGCGAGCCGCGGGTCGGTGAAGAAGTCCTGCCACGGCAGGTTGGCCGCGGCCTGGCCGGACGGCTGCGCCGGGTCGCCGGGGTAGGTGGTCGGCACTGGCGCGGCGGGGCGCTCGTAGGTCGGGATCAGCGAGCAGCCGGCCAGCAGCATCGCGGCGGCCAGGGCTGTTGGAATGAATTTCGTCATTGTCATAGTGACTCCATGGCCGCTCGCGCTGCAAGCACAGCACGGCCTGTTCGGAAAACACCGCGGAACCGGCTCTGCCGGGCCGCAGGTGTTGCCCCCTGCAAGGGGGTGGGCGCAGCGACACGCAGTGCGCGAAGCCTGGGGGTGTGCCCGGGTTTGATCATGGTTGGGGTTGCTCCGGGGCAATGCCGGCGGCTTCGGCGTGCCGCTTGTCGGCCTCATGCTGGCGCGCGCTGCCCTTGAACAGCTTGCGCACCACCACGAAGAACACCGGCACGAAGATCACGGCGAGGGCGGTGCCCGTCACCATGCCGCCGAGCACGCCGGTGCCGATGGCGCGCTGGCTCGCAGAGCCAGCGCCCGAGGCGATGAACAGCGGCACGACGCCGAGGCCGAAGGCCAGCGAGGTCATGATGATCGGACGGAACCGCAGGTGGGCGGCTTCCAGCGCCGATTCGATGATCCCCTTGCCCTGTGCCTGCAGATCCTTCGCGAACTCGATGATCAGAATCGCGTTCTTCGCCGAGAGGCCGATGATGGTGATCAGCCCCACCTGGAAGTACACGTCGTTCGAATAGGAGCGCAGCATCGTCGCCACCAGCACACCCAGCACGCCCAGCGGCACCACCAGGATCACCGACAGCGGGATCGACCAGCTCTCGTACAGCGCGGCCAGGCAGAGGAACACCGCCAGGATCGCGAAGGCGTACAGCACGATGGCCTGCGAACCCGCGAGCTTTTCTTCGCGCGACTGGCCGGTCCATTCGAAGCCGAAGCCTTGCGGCAGCTGCTTGGCGAGCTTTTCCATCTCGGCCATCGCGGCGCCCGTGCTGTAGCCGGGTGCCGCGTCGCCGCTGATACGGATCGCCGGGTAGCCGTTGTAGCGCACCGTCTGCGTGGCGCCCGTGACCCACTTGGTGGTCGCGAAGGCCGACAGAGGCACCGGCTGGCCCTGCGTGTTGCTGGCGTTCAGCTTGAGCAGGTCGTCGGGCTGCATCCGCGCCGGAGCGTCGGCCTGCACCACCACGCGCTGCAGGCGGCCGCGGTTCGGGAAGTCGTTGATGTAGCTCGAACCCAGGCCGGTCGACAGCGTCGCGTTGATCGCGTCGAAGCTCACGCCCAGCGCGTTCGCCTTGTCGCGGTCGATGTCGATCTGCAGCTGCGGCGCGTCTTCCAGGCCGTCCGGACGGACCTGCGCCAGCACCTTGCTCTGCGAGGCCATGCCCAGCAGCTGGTTGCGTGCGCTGATCAGCGCATCGTGGCCTGCGCCCGAGCGGTCCTGCAGGCGGAAGCTGAAGCCGCTGGCATTGCCCAGTTCGGGAATGGGCGGCGGGCTCAGCGGGTAGATGAAGGCGTCGCGGATGCCCGACAGCGCACCGAAGGCACGGCCGGCCAGCGCGCTGGCCGAGTGGGCCGGGTCCTTGCGCTCTTCCCAGTCCTTCAGCGTCACGAAGGCGAGGCCTGCGTTCTGGCCCTGGCCGGAGAAGCTGAAGCCCATCACGCCCACCATGCTCTCCACTTCGGGTTGCTTCAGGATGAAGCCCTCGACCTGTTGCATGACGGACAGCGCGCGCTCCTGCGTCGCGCCAGGCGGCAGCTGCACGTTCACGATGATGTTGCCCTGGTCTTCCTGCGGCAGGAACGAGCTCGGCAGCCGGGTGTAGGTGAACACCACCGCGCCGATGATCGCGACGTAGATCACCAGGTAGCGCGCGGCGCGGCGCAGGATGCGCGCGACCACGCCTTCATAGCCCTTGGCCGTGCGTGCGAAGCCACGGTTGAACCAGCCGAAGAAGCCGGTCTTCTCGTGGTGGTGGCCCGCCTCGACGGGCTTGAGCAGCGTGGCGCACAGCGCCGGCGTGAGCGACAGCGCCATGAAGGCCGAGAAGGCGATCGAGGCCACCATCACCGCCGAGAACTGGCGGTAGATGTTGCCGGTGGAGCCCGCGAAGAAGGCCAGCGGCACGAACACCGAGATCAGCACCACCGTCACGCCGATGATGGCGCCGGAGATCTGACGCATCGCCTTGCGGGTGGCTTCGAGCGGCGACAGCCCCTCCTCGCTCATGATGCGCTCGACGTTCTCCACCACCACGATGGCGTCGTCCACCACGATACCGATCACCAGCACCATGCCGAACATGGTCAGCACGTTGATCGAGAAGCCCAACGCCAGCAGCGAGGCGAAGGTGCCCAGCAGCGCGATCGGCACCACGATGGTCGGGATGATCGTGTAGCGCCAGTTCTGCAGGAACAGGAACATCACGATGAACACCAGCGCCACGGCTTCCAGCAGCGTCTTGACCACTTCGGTGATCGAGATCTGCACGAAGCGCGAGCTGTCGTACGGAATGGCCCACTTCACGCCCTGCGGGAAGTAGCGCTCGAGCTCGGTCATCTTGGCGCGGATCGCCTTGGCCGACTGCAGCGCGTTGCCGTTGGGTGTGGGCTGCACGCCGACACCGACCGCGGGCACGCCGTTCAGGCGCGCCGAGGTGGCGTACGACTGGCCGCCGAGTTCGACGCGCGCCACGTCCTTCAGCCGCACGGTCGAGCCGTCGGTGTTGGCGCGCAGCACGATGTTCTTGAACTGCTCGACGTTGACGAGCTGGCCATTCACCGTCACCGTGGCCGCGATGGCCTGGCCCGGGATGTTGGGCAGGTCGCCCAGCGTGCCCGAGGACACTTGCGCGTTCTGCGCGCGGATGGCGTTGTTGACGTCGGTCGCCGACAGGTTGAAGCCCTGCAGCTTGGCCGGATCGATCCACACGCGCATCGCGTTCTCGGAGCCGAAGAGCTGTGCCTGGCCCACGCCGACCACGCGCTGCAGTTCGGGCACCACGTTGCGCGCGGCGTAGTCGCCGAGCGCAACCGGGTCGAAGTTCGGGTTGTCGGAAGACAGCATCACGAACATCAGGAAGTTGTTGCGCGACTTGTCCACGCGCACGCCCTGCTGCGTCACGGCGGCCGGCAGGCGCGGCGTCGCGCGCGACAGCCGGTTCTGCACGTCAACCTGCGCGAGGTCGTCGTTGGTGCCGGGCTCGAAGCTGATCGTGATGGAGCCGGTGCCGTCGGCCTGGGCCACCGATTCCATGTAGATCAGGCCCGGCGAGCCGTTCATTTCACGCTCGATGACGGACAGCACGCTGTCCTCGAGCGTCTGGGCCGAGGCGCCGGGGTAGGCGACGTTGATGACGATGGCGGGCGGCGCCACCGGCGGGTACTGCGAGATCGGCAGCTGGGTGATTGACACGCCGCCCACCACCAGGATGAACAGTGCGATCACCCAGGCGAAGATCGGTCGGTCGATGAAAAACTTGGCCATTTGAGGGGGCGCTCCTGATTACTTCTTGTCGGCCGGGGTCTTCTCGGCCGTGGCGGGCGCCGTCGATGCGGCTCCCGCGGCGGCCGGCTTGGCCGCTTCGCCGTTCGGGTTCGGCCTGGTCCACGGAACCGCCTTCACCGGCGTGCCGGGCGGCATCATCTGCAGCTTCTGGAAGCCGTCGACCATCACCTGCTCGCCGGCCTTCAGGCCGTCGAGTACCACCCACTGGTTGTCCTTGGCGGCGCTGATCTTCACTTCGCGCTTGCTGATCTTGCCGTCCTTGTCGACCACCGAGACGGTGTCACCCTGCTGGGTGCGCGTGACGGCCTGCTGCGGCAGAGTGATCGCGTTGGTGGCCTGCGCCTGCTCGAGCTTCACCCGCACGTACAGGCCGGGCAGCAGCTCGCCCTTGGGGTTGGGCACTTCGGCGCGCAGCGTGACCTGGCCGGTGGTGGAGTCGACCGTGAGGTCGGAGAACAGCAGCTTGCCTTCGAGCGGGTAGTCGGTGCCGTCTTCCAGCACCACGCGGATGGTCGCCGCTTCCTCGCCGCTCGCGCGCTTGTACTGGCCGGCAGCCACGGCGCGGCGCAGCTTCATGGCGTCGGAGGCCGACTGCGTGAAGTTCACGTACAGCGGGTTGATCTGCTGCACCACGGCCAGCTCGGTGGCGTCGCCCTGGCCCACCAGCGCGCCTTCGGTGACGAGGGCGCGGCCGATGCGGCCCGCGATGGGCGAGGTCACGTCGGCATAGCTCTGGTTGATCTTCGCGGTCTGCAGGGCTGCGCGGCCCGAGACCACGTCGGCTTCGGCCTGCTTGGCGGAGGCCACGGCGGTCGCGTATTCCTGCTTGCTGACCGCATTGGCCTCGACCAGCGGCTTGTAGCGCTCGGCCAGGGCCTTGGCCTGCACTGCATTGGCTTCGGCGCGGGCCAGCGTGGCCTGCGCGTTCTGGGTGGCGGCCACCAGCGGTGCCGGATCGATGCGGAACAGCAGCTGGCCGGCCTTCACGTCGCTGCCTTCGCGGAATTCGCGCTTCAGCAGGATACCCGAGGCGCGGGCGCGAACCTGGGCGACGCGGGAGGCTTCGAGGCGGCCGGGCAGTTCGGTGACGAGGCCGACGTCGGTCGGCGCGGCCACGACCACGCCGACTTCGGGCGCTGGGTGACCACCGCCACCGCCCCCACCGCCCGGACCTCCGGGCGCGTCGCTCTTGCCACAGCCGGCGAGGACCAGCAGGACAACGGCGGCCACGGTCGCGAGGCGCGGCGAAAAGGACGATTGGCGCGAAACATGCAGGAGAGGCATGCGATTCCTTTGATGCGAAGACGGGAGATGGCGGGCTCGCGGTGCGAACCGGAAACCTGTACAGCCAGGTCGGCCATCGGGGAAGCCGGCTAGTTTACATACATTCATGGATGTATAGTGACAGCCACGCAATGGCCCCACGATACATAGAGGGCGTTGTCTTTACAAATCAGGAGACTTGGTGGCACGTCGTACGAAGGAAGAAGCATTGGCCACGCGGCATCGGTTGCTCGATGCCGCGGAGCTGCTGTTTCAGGCACAGGGTGTTTCGCAGACCACGCTGCAGCAGATCGCGCAGCAGGCCGGCGCAACGCGCGGCGCCATCTATTGGCACTTCAAGGACAAGGCCGATCTCTTCAACGCGATGATGGAGCGCGTCATCCTGCCCCTGGAGGCCACGCCGAGGGCGGCGGCGACCGCTCCCGGCGTCGACGACCCGCTGGCGGAGATCGAGGAGGGCATGGTCCATGCGCTCACACTCATGACCACCGACCTGCAGGTGCGCCGCGTGTTCGACATCGCAACCCACAAGGTCGAATACACGCACGACATGGCTTCCGTGCAGCAGCGCCATCTCGACGCCCGCAACGCCTGCGTGGCCGATTTCGAAAAGGCCCTTCGCATGGCCGCACGCCGCGGCCGCCTCAAACTGCCGGTGCCGGGCCATGTGGCGGCGCAGGGGCTCCACGCGCTGATCAGCGGGCTCATCCAGAACTGGCTGCTCGACCCCGAGGCCTTCGACCTGGTGCCCACGGGCAGGCGCACTTTCAGGGTCTACCTTGCGGGGCTCGGGTTCACCCGGCAGCCGCCGGGCGCGACCGTTGCGGACGAGGCCGAAACCGTCGTCGCCTGATAGGCGATAATGCGTGGCTCCGGTGAATGCCGGACCCAGATTCCTCGCTGTATTTCAACGGATAGAATTCGGCCCTCCGAAGGCTGAGATCCAGGTTCGATTCCTGGCGGCGGGACCAGCTACCAAGCCGGACACTTTTCAAAGGTGTCCGGCTTTTTTGTTTTTCAGCGCAGCAAACTGCGCAAGCCGCCAGCTTGCGAGCGTCCACCAGGTATCAGACAACTCTGGGGACAGTTTCGGCACAAGTCGGGTCTTATCCACAGCGGGAACAGCTTCTGCGATGTTGTTCCATTTCCGGTGCAGTCCCGAAGCAGGCGCACACACAACGGTATGCGATTCGCAAGTCCTTGTCGCGCAAGGAAAAAACGGTGCTGTCCACAGCGCGGGTTTACCCTTATCTACTACTACTATCTTTAAATAACAAAAGTAAATAAATAAGAAGTGCAAGTCGGCAGGGAGCTGTGCGGCCGGCTGCATGCGCATTCGTTCACGAATCGGCACGGCATCTCGCCGTTGTCTGATGGAAGACCCAGGGCCCTCGGATACTCCGACGAAACATGCCGCCGATCAGAGCGGCGACGATTTCAGGGAGGATCCATGTCCATCTTCGATGGCACGTGCCGGCATATGCGCCCGGCGTGCGTTCTTGCGTCTTCGGCGGTGCGATGACACGTCGCGTCACCATTCGAACGCCTGCGGGGGAGGCGCTGCAATTCCACCGCTTGACGGGCCGCGAAGCGCTGAGCCAGCTCTATGACTTCGAGGTCGACCTGCTGGGCAGCAGCAACAGCGTCGACCCGAAGATGCTGCTTGGCAGGCCCGCCAGCGTGGCGGTGCAGACGGAGAGCGGGGGCACGCGCCATCTGGGCGGTGTCGTCGCATCCTTCGGCCTGACCGGGGAAGATGCCCGCCATTCCTTCTATCGCTTGAAGCTGCGCCCGTGGCTGTGGCTCGCGACGCGCCGAAGCGACTTCCGCATCTTCCAGAACAAGACGGTTCCGGAAATCCTCGCCGACGTGCTCGGCGGCTACGGCTACCCCATCGAGAAAAGACTCGGCCGCGAGTACCGCGTCCGGGACTACTGCGTGCAGTACCACGAGAGCGACTTCTCGTACATCTCGCGCCTGTGCGAACTGGAAGGCATCTGCTACTACTTCAGGCATGAAGCGGAACGGCATATGCTGGTGTTCGCGGACGACATCGCGACTTCGCACGATCCGCTGCCGGGAGGAGACGTCGTGCGCTTCCATCCCCTGGAGAAGGCGGGCATGACCGGAGGGGGCACGAGCCCGAACGAGCGCATCTACGAATGGACGTCCGGCGAGGAAATCCGGTCGGGTCTTCACTTCACCAACGACTACGACCCGCTCAAGCCGAGAGCGGATCTTTCCTGCCAGCGGCAGATGCGCCCAGGCCATGCGCACGACGACTTCGAACTCTACGAATGGCCCGGCGGCTACAGGCAATACGACGACGGCGAGACCTGCACGCGCATCCGGACCGAGGAGCAGCTGACCGGACGCTGCACTGCGAGCGGGCGTTCCAACAGACGTGAACTCGCACCGGGCTACACCTTCCGGCTTGCGAGCCATCCGAGGGACGACCAGAACCAGCAATACCTCGTGACAGCCGTCGACTACGAGCTGCAGGAAAACCTCCGGGCCAGCGAAGGCGCCGATGCGGGCGAAGGCTCCATCCAGCGCTTCGGCTTCGAGGCGCAGCCAGTCAACCATGCATGGCGGCCCCCGCGCATCACGCCGAAGCCTCGCACGCGCGGTCCGCAGACCGCCATCGTGGTCGGTCCGAAGAATGAAGAGATATGGGTCGATCAGTACGGCCGCGTCAAGGTCCAGTTCCACTGGGATCGCCTCGGCCAACACGACGAGAGCTCCAGTTGCTGGGTGCGCGTGTCAATGGCCTGGGCCGGCGATGCGTTCGGCGCGGTCGCGTTGCCACGGGTCGGCCATGAGGTGGTCGTCGACTTTCTGAGCGGCGACCCGGACTGCCCGATCGTCACCGGCCGCGTGTTCAACGCCGAGAACATGCCTGCGTGGCATCTGCCCGACCAGAAGAATCTCTCGGGCATCCGCAGCCGCGAGTTGGGCGCGAGCGACGGCGCGGGCCGCCCGAGCGGGGCAAGGGGTAATCACCTGGCGCTGGATGACCATCATGGAAAGCTCCAGGCGCAACTCAAGAGCGATCACCTCTGCAGCAGCCTGAGCCTCGGTCATGTCGGCCGCATCGACGACACCTCGGGCCGCAAGGATGACCGAGGCGAGGGCGCTGAATTGCGTACCGATGGCCACGCCGCTGTGCGTGCCGCATTGGGGCTGCTGCTCACCACCGAGGCACGGCCCGGCGCACAGGCGCATATCACCGACCTCGGAGAAACCATCGCTCGCCTGACGGCCGCGCGCGATCTGCATGAGCGCCAGAGCCAGACCGCGCAGGAGGCCAGGGCTCATGAAGGGGGTGACCAGGACGCGGTCACCAAGGCGCTCAAGGAGCAGAACGACGCGATCAAGGGCGGTGGTTCGGGGCGGAGCACGTTTCCGGAGCTCAGCGAGCCTCACCTGGTGCTCGCCAGCGCGGCCGGCATCCAGAGCACCGCAGCGGGCGCCACCCACATTGCCTGCATCACGCACAACGCACTGAGCAGTGGTGGCCACACCAGCATCAGCGCGGGCAAGAGCTTCCTGGTGAGCGTCAGAGAGGCCGCGCGCGTGTTCGCCTACAAGGCCATCCGCCTGACTGCCGCGACCGCGGGCATCGACATCGTCGCGCTGCAGAACAGCATCAACCTGCTGGCCAAGCTGGATATCAAGCTGGAGGCGGAGAGGATCAGCATCACCGCGAAAGAGGAGATCGTGATCAACGGAGGCGGCAGCTTCAGCAAGTGGACCGCCTCCGGCATCGTGCATGGAACCAGGGGCCTCTGGCGCGAACACGCCGCTACCCACAGCTATGCGGGGCCGATGGACGTGGACAAGCGCCTTCGCATGCAGGGCGTGAGCCATGACGACAAATACAGCGTTCGCTTTGCACCTCTTGGCAGCGACGAAGTCTTCAAGCACGTGGAGATGGCGGGACAGCCCTACCGGATCCTCGGCGAGAAACAGGAAATCAAGGCGGAGGGAGTGATTCCCGACGACGGGCGGCTCCCCAGGATCAGCTTCGAGACGCCCGACGAGGCGGTGCTGATCGTGGGCGAAGAGGCTTGGGACTGGGCGCCTGTCCCGACGATCCACGCGCTGCAGGGCAGTCCGGACAGCGACGAAGGCGACGAGGACGATGAACCGCCCGATGCCGAAAATTCGAGATATGTCCCGCCGGGTGGCACCTCGGCCTTCAGTCGCTTCCTCACCGAGTCGGCGGTCGAAGCTCATCTGAGCAGCCTGGCCTGAGCGCGAGAGACCAAGCATGCCCAAGCTGATATCCGCTACCTACCACCCCAATATCGAAGTCGCCGAGTTCATCTGCGAAGACGGCCGGCACCTGCTGCGCTCGGGCGGAACGCTGCCATGGCGCATCAACAACCCCGGCGACCTGACAGCCCGGATGGTCGACGGGGTGCCCGCGCCCAGAAAGGCAAAGGGCTACGTCGGATTCGCCACGACCAGATCGGGCAGGACCTTCCTGATCTTCCCCGATGAAGATGCGGGGCGAGAGGAACTGAAGGCGAACCTGAAGCGACTGCACGGCGACAGGACGATCCCGGAAGCCATTCCCATCTACGCCCCGAAGAAGGAAAACGACACGGAAAAATATGCGCGCGATCTGCTCAAAACGAGCGGCATTCCAGCCAGCAGAAAGATTGGCGAGTGCAGCGATGCCGAACTTGAAAAAATAGTGAACAGCATTGCGGAGATCGAGGGGTATCACGCCAACGCCGAGACCCGAAAGGAAACCTGGGTTGCCGTGAGCAGGATCAATGCGACGGATGGCAGTCAGCCGTTGCCCGGCGCCGAGATCATTCTGCAAAGAGGAGGCAAGGAGGAAACGGTCAAGTCCGATGCCACGGGGCGATTTCCTCCAGTGATTCATCCTGCCGACAAATCGGCCGTGCACGTCAAGGTGGCGGAGCCGAGGAGCAAGAAGGCCGTGGTGGTCGGAACCATTCAGGGCGACGTCGGGAAGGATTTCAATCTGCTGGCGAAATTCAGGAGATGGAAGGGCGTTGCCGGATCGGAGAAGGTCAACAGCTCGACGGCGGGGCAGAGGAAGCCCATGAGCTACGTGGTGCAGCCTGGGGACAGTCTCTGGAAGATCGCGAAGCTGTATCGCTCCAGCGTGGAAGCCATCAAGGAGGCCAATGAATTGGAGAGTGACAGCATCTATCCCGGTGAGGTGCTGTTGATCACCGGGAGCGGCAAGGCAAAGCCGGACGGCAGGTCATCGAGTCCTCCGCCCTTGGCCGCCAAGCCCCCACCTGTGAGTGCACCGCCGAGTCTGGGGCCTCCTCCGAGGCGCGCAAGTGTTTCTGCTCCCGCACCACCGCCTGTTTCATCTGGAATCAGGTCATCGGATTCGGAGCGATCGAAAGAGGGAACAGGGAAGGTTCTTGCCCTCATCAACCCGATGTCGGGGCGGGCGCCTTGGATGCCTATTGCCATTGCCGAAGCAAAGCTCAGGCGCGGGGAGACTGAGTTCACGCTGCAGGACAAGATCAACTATCACGTCGAAGTTGACGACAGCATCAAATCCATGATCGGGAGGAGTAACGCCTGGTGCGCGGCCTTTGTGAATTGGTGTCTGATGCAAGCAAACTACCCCATCGAGAACATGAACTATCCGGGGCGCAAAGTGGCGAAAGCACGAGCGCATGGATTCTACGAAGTAGATGGACCAAAAGAGAAGTCGGAAAAGGTGACGAAAAAGATCAGAAATCCATTATTTGTTGAGCTGGAAAGGCCGATTTATGGAGCCATTGCCATGGTTACGTCTTCGGCGGGTTCAGGGCAGCATGTTGGATTTGTATACGCAAAGAGCGGATCCAATGGATTGGTTTTACTTGGAGGGAATCAGGGGAGTCAGATCAACTTCTCATATGTCAATGTTGTGCCTGTCGCTCCATATGTGACGAAAAACAAAAAAGGTGAAATCATCAGACATAAGGGGAGCTCGACCTACCTGAAATATTTTGTTCCGATTGCTTATTATGAGCAAGCCAGGAGAGATCTTCTGAATCCCGGAATAGAGGAGCGGAGCGCGTCAGAGATTAATAAAGGGATGGGAATTGAGGCTGATAAATCTAGTGCGGCAAATGCAACTCCAAATTTCAGGTGATATGGCTTTGGTTTTTCGATTGCGATCATTCGCATTTAAGTTGTTGCGGCAAGGAGCGCTTCTCTTTGTTGTTCTATTTCCGATTTTTTCTTTTGCTGGATATGCTGGTGGGCCGTATGTGGTGTGGGTGAATCTTGATCGCTCTTCTGATGGGAAAGAGGTCGATCGAATTATTGTTGATTTTCTTGCAAATAAGTCGGTCGAGTGCGATGGGCAATGGAAAATGGGAGATTCACTTTTGTATATGAAAAGGCGCCCACCATCGATCGATGATGGGCTGGTTCGGGATGTTTTCTTGGGGAAAAAGAAAACAAAAATGAAACAATTGGATGCTGCATTGAGAAGCTACAGGGACGCAGAATTTCCGCACCACGATGGCCTTGATGGAATCATTGTCTACTCGCGCCAGCCCGAGATGAAAATAATGAGCTTTACAGTCAGGACGCGGAGAGTTGAATCTGTGGCTGTTGCTTCACAGGGAAATATTCCAATGAAAGAGGATGTGGAGGAGGCGTTTTGTGCTCTTTTGCCCCCCATCACCAGGGCGTCATAAAAATAAATCATCCAATTGCCGCAGTCTTGATCAGGCATGCTTCCTGTTTGCTTTTTCTTTGATTACTCCTGCTTCATAGAGTTGGAGGTAGCAAGTAATTGCCGTGTGAATTGCGTGTGCGAATGCGTCGATGCTCGAGTCAGTATTCTTGGATGGCAAAGGGTGTGCGATTGCCCTGGGGAAATGAGATGATGAATCTTCTTCAGAGGCGTGTTGCAGGCATGGCTGCTCTTGCAATTTGCATTCTGCTTCCGATTGACTCTTTTGCTGGGTCGCGGAGCGATCATTTTGTTGCATGGGGTAGCCTCGGGGGTGGCATGGAAAGTCAAGAGATTGCAGGAAAAATTAAAGAGTTTGCGAATAGCGATCGCATCGACTCTGCTTGCGATATTCAATGGAAAAACAATGACTCGATGTTGTACTTCAACAATCGCCTCTTGAAAATTCCAGATGATTTGCTCAGAAAGGTTTTCATCGAACGCGATAGTGAATCTTTCTCTGCACTGAGCCATGTGTTGCGCTCCTTCAGGCATCTGGAGACAAATGCCCGTGACGGATTGGATGGGATCATTTTTTATGACGGAGAAAGATCCTTCCGCATGATGAGCTTCACGGTTGGTACGAGAAGGGTCAAAACCTACCCGCAAGTGTTGAAGGCGCCCGCAAGAGCGAAAGAGATTGAGCGTGCCTTCTGCTCACTTCTTCCTCCAATCACTCGAGCTCCTTAAGGGCAGGGACTTGAGCAAATGCTTGGATCACGGAGCGCTGGTGCTGACGCACGAGTCCGTGCCCTTGCTGCGAGGCGCTCGTGATTGCCCCCGCTCCCTGCCCGTGCCACCATCCCCGCATGCCCTACCAACTCCATTACTGGCCCACCATCCAGGGCCGCGGTGAATTCGTGCGGCTCGCGCTCGAGGCGGCTGGCGCGGACTATGTAGATGTGGCGCGGTTGCCCGAGGCCGAGGGCGGCGGCGAATCCGCGCTGGGTGAGCGGCTGGGCGACCTCAACAGCGCGCGCCCGGCGTTCGCGCCGCCGTTCCTCGTTGATGGCGACATCGTGGTCGGCCAGACCGCCGCGATCCTGCTGTACCTGGGCCCCAGGCTCGGCCTCTCGGGCGTGGGCGAATCGGACGGGCTGTGGACACATCAACTTCAGCTCACTATCGCCGACGCGGTGGCCGAGGCGCACGACACGCACCATCCGATTTCGGTTGGCGCCTACTACGAAGACCAACGCGATGCGGCGGTGCTGCGTGCCCGGGCCTTTCGTGACGAGCGCATTCCGAAATTCCTCGATTGGTTCGAGCGGGTGCTGCAATGCAATCCCGCGGGCAGCCTGCACTTGGTTGGCGACACGCTGACCTACGCGGACCTTTCGCTGTTTCAACTGGTGGACGGCCTGCGCTACGCGTTTCCAAAAGCCACGGCCCGTGCACTGGCGGCCACTCCCGCGGTCGAGAAGCTGCACGTCAATGTCCGGCGACGCCAGAGTGTGCAGGCCTATCTGCAGAGCCCTCGCCGCATCGCGTTCAACGAAGACGGCATCTTCAGGCGCTACGCCGAACTGGACGGCTAGGCCAGCCAAGCGCCGGCCGTGCGCTCAGCCGACGAGCGCCGCGGCGTCCCTCCATGCCGGCAGCAGCACCAGCCCCTCCACTGTCACCGGCTTGCGCTGCGGGCCGAACAGATACCGCTTCGGCACGATGCCTTCCAGATGGCGCAGCACGTCGGTCCGGTCGTCGATGAAATGCGTGATGCGCAATTCGCGGCAGTGATCGGCCTTCTGCGGGCGCTGCAGGCAGAAGCGCAGATTCGCCGCAGGCACGCCGGTGCGTTCGAAGAAGCGATGGTGATGCAGCCACGCGCGGCTCTTGGCCTGCACGCTCGGCCCGCATTTCGACACGAGCCAGACGCGGCCTTCGAATCTTTCGACCAGCGGCGCCACGGCCTCGAACATGCCTTCGTAGGGCGGCGTGTCCAGCGCGTCCTGCAGCGAGCCGCCGATGAAGGAGGTGTCCGCGCCTCCGGCGCCTTCGGCCGCGATCAGCACGCGGCCGATGTCGATGCCAAGCCGGGGGAGTCCGGATGCGGATGCAGATGCGTGTTTCATTTCTTGTTCCTCTTTGTCTTGAAGTGGGCGGATCGTAGAAATGAAAGTCATCACCAGGAACTACTGATATTGGATGTGCTATCCATAAAATGGATAGATGGACATTCCACGCACGAACCTCGATGCGCTGCAGTCGTTCGCCGTGTTCGCCGATACGCTGAACTTCAGCGAGTCGGCGCGCCTGCTGCACATCAGCCAGCCGGCGCTGCATGCCAAGGTGCGCAAGCTGTCGGAGCAGATCGACGCAAGGCTCTACGTACGGGTGGGCGGTGCTCTCGAACTCACGGCCACGGGCGAGCAGGTCGCGCGGCATGCGCGGGAGTTGCTCGCGTTCAACCAGCGTTTCGTGAAGGGGCTGGCCCAAGGGGAAGACGCGCCTGTCGTCACGCTGGCCGCCGGCGAGGGCGCATACCTCTACCTGCTGGGCAAGGCGCTGTCGCGGTTTTCAGGGGCGGGCGCATCGCCGCAACTGCAACTGCTCACGCGCGATCGCGACGAGTCGATCCAGGCGGTGCGTGCAGGCCAGGCGCAGCTGGGCATCGCACCGCTCGGCACCGTGCCGGCCGACTTGCACGCCGTTCGATTGACTTCCGTGGGGCAGGTGCTGGTCGTACCGCGCGCGCATGCGCTGGCTTCGCGCAAGTCGGTGCGCCTGCGCGACCTGAAAGGCGCACAACTGATCGTGCCGCCGGCGGGGAGGCCGCACCGCGAATTGCTCGGCCGCCTGCTGCAGGCCGAGTCGGTGCAGTGGCAGCCATCGCTCGAAGCCAATGGCTGGGAGCTGATGCTGCGCTTCGCCCAGTTGGGCTTTGGCCTGACGGTGGTGAATGCCTGTTGCCACATTCCCAATGGCCTGGTGGCGATTCCCCTGCAGGGCTATCCGTCGCTCGACTACCACGTGTTCCATGCTGCCGACCGGCCACCGACCGCGCACGTGCAGCGGCTGATGGACGCACTGCTCGCGCACGGCGACCACTGGAAGACCCGATGACGCCCGAAGACGTCAGCAAGTTCATCGCCTATGTGCTGAGGCATGCGCCGGAGTCCATCGGACTGAGGCTCGATGCGCAGGGCTGGGCAGGCATCGAGGCGCTGGTGGCGGGGGCCGCGGCGGCGGGACGCGATCTGACGACGGCGGATGTCGTGCGCGCGGTGAACTCAGGCGCGAAGAAGCGTTACGAATTGTCGACCGACGGGCAGCACATTCGCGCACTGCAAGGCCATTCCACGCCGCAGGTCAGCCGCAGCTTCGAGGCAGTCGCGCCGCCTTCGCTGCTTTTCCACGGAACGGCCACGCGTTTTCTGGCTGCGATCCGCGAACAAGGCCTGCTGCCCGGTTCGCGGCAGCACGTGCACCTGTCCGCCGACGAGACCACGGCGGTGCAGGTGGGGCAGCGCCATGGCAAGGCGCATGTGCTCAAGGTCGACGCGGGCCGCATGCACTCGCTGGGCGGCGTTTTCCATCGTGCGGAGAACGGGGTCTGGCTGACAGCCGCCGTACCGCCGGAGTTTCTCCTGCCGGACGACTAGTCCGGTTCCGCTTCGTTGCGGATGCGCAGCGCAGCGTCGTACAACGTATTGCGCGGGGCACCGCTGATCTCGGCCGCAAGCTTCACCGCGGTCTTCACCGGCAATTCGGCCAGCAGCAGGCGCAGCACTCGCTCGCCTTCGGCGCCGCCGTCGTCGCTCACCGCCACGGGGTGCAGCACCAGCGCGAATTCGCCGCGCGTGCGGTCGCGATCGGCGCTGAACCAGTCGGGCAACGCGCTGGCCGCGACGGTGGCGATTTCCTCGAACTGCTTGGTGAGTTCTCTGCCCACTGTGACGCGCCGCTCGCCCAGCGTGGCCAGCGCGCGCGCGAGGTTTTCGACGCGGTGCGGCGCTTCCAGCAGCACCACGGCGCGCGGCTCCTGCGACAGCGCCTGCACGGCTGCGTCGCGCTCCCCGGCCTTGCTTGGAAGGAAGCCCGCGAAGACAAAGGCGCTGCTCGCATTGCCGTCACCACCATCGGCCACCAGCCCTGCCGCGCCGACCAGCGTGGTCACGCTGCTGGCACCCGGCAGCGGCAGCACGCGCTGCCCTGCCGCGCGCACGGCGGCTGCGAGGCGCGCGCCGGGGTCGCTCACGCCGGGCGTGCCGGCATCGCTGACGTAGGCAATTCGTTCACCCTGCGCGAGCCTTGCGACCACGGCCTGCGCGGCCTCGGCCTCGTTGTGCTGGTGCACCGCCAGCAGCCGGGATCCGGGGCGGTCGATGCCGTAGGCGCGCAGCAGGGCCTGCGTGTGGCGCGTGTCCTCGCAGGCGATGGCGTCCACCAGTTGCAGCACGTGCAGTGCGCGCAGCGTGATGTCGGCCAGGTTGCCGATCGGCGTGGCGACGACATAGAGCGTGCCCTGCGGATAATGCTGCGCACCCGCGGCGTCGTGCGCGGCCGCGAGGGCGGCGCCGAAAGAAGCAGGGGCGAGTGAAGCCAAGAGGTTTCTCCGTCGGAACGAAAAAGAAGTCAGAAAAATAGAACGCAAGCAGGCCGCAGACAGGGAGGGCCATGAAGACCGACAACAAAACAACGAAGCATCGGGGCGATGCGGCGGAAGACGCCGCGCTCGACCACCTGCGGGACGCCGGCCTCGTGCTGCTCGCGCGCAATTATCGGACGCCCGGGCGCGGCGGCGGCGAGATCGACCTGATCATGCGCGATCCGCGCCCTTTGCCCGGAGGCACACTGGTGTTCGTTGAGGTCCGCCAGCGCAGCACCGGCGCGCACGGCGGCGCGGGCGGCAGCATCACGGGGCCGAAGCAGCGGCGCATCGTGTTCGCCGCGCAGCACTACCTGAGCCGGCTGCGCGCAGTGCCGCCGTGCCGCTTCGACGTGGTGCTGGTCGAGGAGAAAATCACCTGGTTGCAGGCGGCCTTCGACGCCGGCTGATGCGTCCCGCAAGGGAACTGAAGCGTTGCCGAAGGCTCCACAACTCAAACGTCTTGTTTCACGACCCCCAGTTATCATCCCGCCTCATGCTCGAGCAACGGATTCAGCAGCACTTCATCGACAGTGCCGACCTCAAATACCAGACCGGGCCGGTCCTCAGCAAACCCATCTCCCAAGCGATGCAGGCCATCCTGGCGTGCGTCACCAGCGGCGGCAAGGTGCTCGCCTGCGGAGCCGGCGTGTCGGGGCTGTTGGCGGCCCAGTTCGCCGCGCAGTTCGTGGGGCGGTTCGAACGTGAACGTCCCGAGCTCGGCGCCATCGCGTTGCCCGGCGACGCCACCGACCCGGAAGCCGACAGCGCCAGCGCCACGGATGCCGATCGCTTCGCCCGGCAGGTGCGCGCGCTCGGCCAGGCCGGCGATGTGCTGCTTGCCCTGAGCGTGAGCGGCCAGTCGGCGGCGGTGCTTGCCGCGGTGGCCGCGGCGCACGAGCGCGACATGACCGTGGTCGCCCTGCTCGGCAATGCCGCATCGGGTTCGGGCGGCGCCATCGGCCGCGCACTGCGCGAGACCGACGTCCAGATCAGCGTGCCGCACGAGCGTGCGGCGCGCATTCACGAGATCCACCAGATCGCGCTGCACTGCCTGTGCGACGGCGTGGATGCCCAACTACTCGGAGAACAGGAAGCCTCCTCATGACCTTGAAGACCATGACGACGACGTCGACCCAACGTTTCGCCCTTGCCCTGACCCTGGGCGCCGCTCTGGTCGCGGGCCTGTCCGCCTGCGTGCCGCTCGTCGTCGGCGGCGCGGCCGTGGTGGGCGTGGGCATGGTGGCCACCGACCGCCGCAGTTCGGGCGCGCAACTGGACGACCAGGGCATCGAGCTGCGCGCCGCGGCCCGCGTGCGCGACATCGCCAACGACCAGATGTACGTGAGCGTCACCAGCTACAACCGCCAGGTGCTGCTGACCGGTGCGGTGGGCAGCGACGCCGACCGCCGCCGCGTCGAAGAGGAAGTGGGCCGCATCGTGAACGTGCGTTCGGTGGTCAACGAGCTGACCGTCGGCTCCTCGAGCACCTTCCAGGACCGCTCGAACGACCTGTACATCACCGGAAAGGTGAAAGCCTCGCTGCTCGATGCCAAGGACATCTTCGCCAATTCCTTCAAGGTGGTGACCGAGCGCGGCGTGGTCTACCTGATGGGCATTGCCACGCGGCGCGAGACCGATCGCGCCACCGAAATCACGCGCGGCGTGTCGGGCGTGGTCAAGGTCGTGCGCGTGGTCGAGGTCGTTAGCGAGGCCGATCTGGCGGCCAGCCAGGCGGCGAACCAGGCCGCAGCGCAGCGCGGCGGCACGGGACCGGCGCCGGTGA
The DNA here is from genome assembly GCF_003952185.1 of Variovorax sp. 679. GTDB lineage: Bacteria > Pseudomonadota > Gammaproteobacteria > Burkholderiales > Burkholderiaceae_C > Variovorax. Next base: position 93,647 of record NZ_RXFS01000014.1, read on the forward strand.
CCTCGGCAACGCCTTCGACGCCTTCGACGCCTTCTTCGTCGTCTTCTTCTTCCTCCACCTCGCGCGTGCCGTTGCCGCCGATGGAGCCGCTGCCCGCGTCGGGCTCCTCCACGTCCACGCCGTCCTCGAGCGGCGCGACGACCTCGCCGGTGCGCTGAAGCAAGCGGAGCCTGGCCAACAAAAAAGCCCGCTGATGCGGGCTTTTTTGTTTGGTTCTCTGCTTGCTACTTGAGCCGCGTGATGAGGCTCGACGTGTCCCAGCGCTGCCCGCCGGCCTGCTGCACATCGGCATAGAACTGGTCGACCAGCGCCGTCACCGGCACGCGCGCGCCGTTGCGCTTGGCTTCGTCGAGCACCAGGCCCAGGTCCTTGCGCATCCAGTCGACCGCGAAGCCGTAGTCGAACTTGCCTTCGATCATGGTCTTGCCGCGGTTCTCCATCTGCCAGCTCTGGGCGGCGCCCTTGCTGATGACGCCCAGCACGGCTTCCATGTCGAGCCCGGCGCGCTGGCCGAAGGCAATGGCTTCCGACAGGCCCTGCACCAGGCCCGCGATGGCGATCTGGTTCACCATCTTTGCGAGCTGGCCGGCGCCGCTCTCGCCCAGCAGCGTGACCGCGCGCGAGAACGCCATGGCCACCGGCTTGATGCGTTCGAACACCGCCGCGTCGCCGCCGCACATCACCGTGAGCGCGCCGTTCTGCGCGCCGGCCTGGCCGCCCGAGACGGGCGCGTCGATGAAGTGCAGGCCCAGCGCCTGAGCGGCCTTGGAGAGTTCGCGCGCCACGTCGGCCGAGGCGGTGGTGTGGTCGACCAGCGCCGCCCCCTTCTTCATGCCGGCGAAGGCACCGTCGTCGCCCAGCACCACCGAGCGCAGGTCATCGTCATTGCCGACGCAGCAGAACACGATGTCGGCACCGGCGGCCGCTTCGCGCGGGGTGGCGGCGTGGCGGCCGGGCGGGCCGAATTCGGCGGCCCAGGCCTGCGCCTTGGCGGGGGTGCGGTTGTAGACCGTGACGCTGTGGCCGGCCTTGGCCAGGTGGCCGGCCATCGGGCCGCCCATGACGCCGAGGCCGAGAAAAGCCACCGTCTGGGCGGGGATGGATTCGTAGGTGCGGGGGTTGATGCTGCTCATGGGCCGACAGCTTAAGGCCATTCCACGACAGGTGTGATGGCTCAAACCTATACGTGAACGTACAGGTTTGGGTAAAATGCCAACATCATGACCGACCCGAACCCCGCCAGGACCATCACCGTGCGCGATGCCGCGGCCCGGCTCGGTGTCACGCCGCGCACGCTCAAGTACTACGAGGAGCTGGGCATCGTGGTGCCGGTGCGCAGCGAGGGCGGCTACCGCCTCTACGAGCAGGCCGATCTCGACAAGCTGGCGCGCGCGCTGCGCATGCGCTCGCTGGGCTTCTCGCTCACGGCCGTCACCACCATGCTGCAGCAGCCGATGGAGGCGCCGGCCGAAGGCGGCCGCCCGCGGCTGTCGAATGCCTCGCTCAAGACGCTGCGCGAAACGCTCACCGGGCAGCTGCAGACGCTCGACGCGCGCGTGGCGCAGGTCCGCAGGGAACTCAAGGAGGCGGCGGCGATGCAGGCACAGCTGAGGCGCGACCTCGACTATGTGGAGCGCCGTCTCGCCGGCGAGCCCGTCGAGGAGGCGCTGGAAAGCCGCCGCAAGGAGCGGCCGGCACCATGACCTCTCCGGCCCTGGCGTGGCCTCCGCGCGGCAGCAACGCCGCGGTCGCGCTGCTGCCCTGGGCCATCGGCCTCGTCACGGCCATCGACTACTTCGACAACGCGCTCTTCGCCTTCTTCGCCAGCTACATCGCCGGCGGCGTGAACGCCTCGCCCGACGAGCTCGTGTGGGCCTCGAGCGCCTACGCGCTGGGCGCGGTGCTCGGCATCCTGCAGCAGCACGCGTGGATCGAGCGGCTGGGCTACCGGCGCTACCTGGCCGTCTGCATGTTCGCCTTCGCCGTGGGCGGCGTGGGGGCGGCGCTGTGCGACAGCTCGACGCAGCTCACGCTCGCGCGCGCCGTGCAGGGCTATTTCGTCGGCCCGATGCTGGGCGCCTGCCGCATCCTGATCCAGATCGGCATTCCGCCCGCGCGCCGCGCCAAGGCGCTGAAGGCCTTCATGGTGCTGATCGTCTTCGGCGGCGCGCTGGCGCCCATTGCCGGCGCATTCCTCGTGACCGAGTTCGACTGGCGCTGGCTGTTCGCGAGCACCGCGCCCGTCGCGGCGCTGATCGGGCTGCTCGTGCTCTGGACGCTGCCCGACATCGGCGACGTCGAGCCGCACGAACGCACCGAGCCGCACTACATCGCCTACGTGGTGTTCGCGCTCGCGCAGGCCGCGCTGCAGGTGGTGCTGACGCGCTCGCACTTCGAGCTGTTCACCGGCTCGCCGGCGCTCATCGGCCTCACCATCGCCGGCGTCGCGGGGCTCGCGTGGTTCGGCTGGCAGCAGTGGCAGCATCCTGCGCCGCTGGTACGGCTGCATGCGCTGCGCAATGCGTCGTTCCGCATCGGGCTGGCGCTCTACGTCGTCTACTACTACCTCTCGACGGGTTTCAGCTATCTGCTGCCGCGGATGATGGAAGGCGGCCTCGGCTTCACCGTTGGCAACACCGGCTACTTCACGGGCGCGGCCTCGCTGGCGACCGGGCTGCTGGTGTTCGTCTACCTGAAGTACTCGGCCCGGCTGGCGCGCAAGAAGTGGCTCATCGTCACTGGCTTCGGCATCGCGGCGCTGGCGGCGTGGTGGCTCTCGAAGGTTACTCCGCAGGCCGGGCGAGAGGCCCTGCTGGTGCCGCTGCTGCTGCGCGGACTGCTGATGCTGTTCGTCGTGCTGCCGGTGGCGAACCTCACCTTCAAGCCCTTCGCGGCGGAGGAGTTCGCGCACGGCTACCGGCTCAAGAATCTCGTGCGCCAGCTGGCGATCTCGTTCGCGACGTCGACCGTGATCGCTCTGCAGCAGCACCGGCTGGCGCTGCACGAGGTGCGTTTGAGCGAATCGGCCAACCCCGCGAACGCGAGCTTCATGCAGGCGCTGGACTCACTGACCCGAGGCTTCGCCGCGGCCGGCCATGCGGCAGGCGAGGCGCATGCGATGGCGCTCGGCACGCTCTACCGCACGCTCGAACAGCAGGCCACCTTCATGGCCTCGCTGGACGGCTTCACCGCGATGGCTGTGATTGCGCTGGCGGCAGGCATCTTTGCCGCGTGGCAGCGGACGATCGACTGACCGTTCCGCTGCGGCGATCAGACGATCGCGAAATGCTCCGTGCCCGCGGCCAGGTCGGTGCTGCGCGCGCGCTGGCTGTTGAGCTTGATCTGCAGGCGCAGGTCGTTCGCCGAGTCGGCGTTGCGGATGGCGTCTTCGAAGCTGATCGAGTGGCTCTCGAAGAGGTCGAACAGCGCCTGGTCGAAGGTCTGCATGCCCAGGTTGCGGCTCTTCTTCATGATTTCCTTGATCTCGCCCACCTCGCCCTTGAAGATCAGGTCGGAAATCAGCGGCGTGTTCAGCAGCACTTCCACCGCCGCCACGCGGCCCAGGCCGTCTTCCGTCGGCACCAGCCGTTGGGAGACCAGCGAGCGCAGGTTCAGCGACAGGTCCATCAGCAGCTGCGCGCGGCGCTCTTCGGGGAAGAAGTTGATGATCCGGTCCAGCGCCTGGTTGGCGCTGTTGGCGTGCAGCGTGGCCATGCACAGGTGGCCGGTCTCGGCGAAGGCCACGGCATGCTCCATGGTTTCGCGGTCGCGGATTTCGCCCATCAGGATCACGTCGGGCGCCTGGCGCAGCGTGTTCTTCAGCGCGGCCTCCCAGCTGTCGGTGTCGATGCCCACTTCACGCTGCGTCACCACGCAGTTCTTGTGCGGATGCACGAATTCGACCGGGTCTTCCACCGTCACGATGTGGCCGAAGGAGTTCTCGTTGCGCCAGTCGATCATCGCCGCCAGCGTGGTCGACTTGCCTGAGCCCGTGGCACCCACCAGGATGCACAGGCCGCGCTTGGTCATCGATACGTCCTTCAGCACCTGCGGCATGCCCAGCCCGTCGATGGTCGGCAGCTTGGCGGGAATGGTCCGCAGCACCATGCCGACCTTGCCCTGCTGCACGAAGGCGTTCACGCGGAAGCGGCCGATGCCGGTCGGCGAGATCGCGAAGTTGCATTCCTTGGTGCGCTCGAACTCGGCCGTCTGGCGGTCGTTCATGATCGAGCGCGTGAGCGCCAGCGTGTGCGGCGCGCCCAGCGCCTGCTGCGAGACCTTGGTGACCTTGCCGTCGACCTTGATGGCCGGCGGGAAGTCGGCGGTGATGAACAGGTCGCTGCCGTTGCGGCTCACCATGAGCTTGAGCAGGTCGTTGATGAACTGGCTGGCTTGATCGCGTTCCATGAGAGCGCTCCTTGATCTGTTTAGATTGAACCCGTTGGCGGCCGACCGCCGGGCCGCCCCAAGGCGGCCGCGCCTCCCCCTTTGGGGGTGGAGTTACACGCAGCGCAGCGAAGTGAAAAGCCGGGGGGCCTCATGACTAGCCGGGGAAATTCTCGGGAATCTTGGCCTTGCCGCGGGCTTCCGCAGCCGAGATGGTATTGCGGCGCACCAGTTCCGTCAGGTTCTGGTCGAGCGTCTGCATGCCCGAGCCCTGGCCGGTCTGGATGGTGGAGTACATCTGCGCCACCTTGGCCTCGCGGATCAGGTTCCGGATGGCCGGCGTGCCCAGCATGATCTCGTGCGCCGCCACGCGGCCCTGGCCGTCCTTGGTCTTGCACAGCGTCTGCGAGATCACGGCCTGCAGCGACTCCGAGAGCATCGCGCGGATCATTTCCTTTTCTTCGCCCGGGAACACGTCGATGATCCGGTCGATGGTCTTGGCGGCCGACGAGGTGTGCAGCGTGCCGAACACCAGGTGGCCCGTTTCGGCGGCGGTCATGGCCAGGCGGATGGTTTCGAGGTCGCGCAGCTCGCCCACCAGGATGGCGTCGGGGTCTTCGCGCAGCGCGGAGCGCAGGGCGTTCGAGAACGACAGCGTCATCGGCCCCACTTCGCGCTGGTTGATCAGGCACTTCTTCGACTCGTGCACGAATTCGATGGGGTCTTCCACCGTGAGGATGTGACCGTACTCGTTCTCGTTGAGGTAGTTGACCATTGCGGCCAGCGTGGTCGACTTGCCCGAGCCCGTGGGGCCCGTCACCAGCACCAGCCCGCGCGGCTTGAGCGCCAGTTCGCCGAAAATCTTCGGCGCATTCAGCTGCTCGAGCGTGAGGATCTTCGAGGGAATGGTCCGGAACACCGCCGCCGCGCCGCGTGCCTGGTTGAAGGCGTTCACGCGGAAGCGCGCGAGGCCGTCGATCTCGAACGAGAAGTCGACCTCCAGGAACTCTTCATAGTGCTTGCGGTGCGTGTCGCTCATGATGTCGTACACCATGGCGTGCACGCCCTTGTGGTCGAGCGCGTCGACGTTGATGCGGCGCACGTCGCCGTTCACGCGGATCATGGGCGGCAGGCCTGCGGAAAGGTGCAGGTCGGAGGCTTTGTTCTTGACGCTGAACGCCAGCAATTGGGTGATGTCCACGGGGCTCCTCGGCTCGAGTCTGGTGACGTTTTGATACGATTTTGGACGATTATGACGATGATTGGCGACGACCTCCAGCAAGTAAACAACCGGATCGCAAAGGCATGTGTAACGGCCGGCCGCGACCCGGCCGGAGTGCGGCTGCTGGCGGTGTCCAAGACCTTCGGACCGGAGGCGGTGCGCGAGGCGCATGCGGCGGGCCAGTCGGCCTTCGGCGAGAACTACGTGCAGGAAGGGCTGGACAAGATCGAGGCCCTCGCCGACCTGCGTTCCTCCCTCGAATGGCACTGCATCGGGCCCCTGCAGAGCAACAAGACGCGGCCGGTTGCGGAGCACTTCGACTGGGTCCACAGCATCGACAGGCTGAAGATCGCCGAGCGTCTTTCGGCCCAGCGGCCGGCGCATCTGCCGCCGCTGGATGTATGCCTTCAGGTTAATGTGGACGGCGGCGCCAACAAGTCCGGCGTGCCTCCGGAAGAGGCCTTGGCGCTCGCGCGCGCTGTGGCGGCGTTGCCACAACTTCGGCTGCGCGGACTCATGGCGATTCCCGAGCCGGCGGTGGGCTTCGAGGCGCAACGCGAACTCTGCCTGCGCGCGCATGCGGTTTACCAGTCGATCCGCGACGCGGGCATCGCGCTCGACACGCTGTCGCTCGGCATGAGCGCGGACCTTGAGGCCGCCATCAGCGCAGGTAGCACCATGGTGCGCGTGGGCACGGCGATCTTCGGCGGGCGCACCTACGCCAAGCCGGCCTGATCGCCTCTTCGTGCGTCAGACCCCGAGCGGTAGCCGCGCGCTGTTCTTCACTTCTTCCATCACCGCATAGGTCCGCGTCTCGCGTACGCCGGGCAGCTGCCACAGCACAGTGCCCGCGAACTCGCGGTAGGCGGCCATGTCGGCCATTCGGGTCTTGAGCAGGTAGTCGAAGCCGCCTGCGACCATGTGGCATTCCATGATCTCGTCGCGCACCTGCACCGCGGCCTTGAACTGATCGAACACGTTGGGCGTGGTGCGGTCGAGCAGCACTTCGACGAAGACGGTGAAGCCGCGGCCCAGCTTGTGCGGATCGAGCCGCGCCTCGTAGCCCTGGATGAAGCCGTCGCGCGTGAGCCGCTGCACCCGCGCCAGCACCGCGGTGGGCGAGAGCGCCACCGCCTCGGCCAGCTTGAGGTTGGTGATGCGGCCGTCCTCCTGAAGGATCTTCAGCAGCCGGAGATCGATGCGGTCCAAGTCGAGCATCGGAGGATTATCCGGCCCGAACCTCGAATCGTGGCGGAAGATGCGGCCTATGGATCCCGGCTATAGGAGATAGAACCAAGGAACAGCCGGCGGCCTACCCCGGATTACCCAAGGGGCCGCCGCGCGTCCTGTTCGCCGTCAGCGAACTTGCGTTTGCGACTGCGCCGCCGCCTGCCGGCTCTTGAACTGGTCGACCAGGGCGCCGTAGGCAGGGCTCGAGCGCAGCTTGGCGTACTCGGCGGCCGCCTCGCGGTAGCCCGGCTTCATCGAATCGGCGCCGGCTTCGCTGGCCTGTTGGGCCGCCAGGCCCGACTGGATCCACAACTGCGTGTCGGCAGCCACCGCGGCGCGGCTGTTGGCCGAGACCGCGACCGGCTCCTGCTGGTAGCCGCTGGTGTAACCCTGCGTGGGCGCGGTCTTCAGCCATTGCACCGCGTCGGCGGTCACCGCGGCGCGCGTCGTCGACGAGGCCAGCGGCGCGGGGCGCGGATCGCCCTCGGCGTAGTTGCCGGCGAAGCTCGGCGCGGCGAGCGTGCCCAGCAGGGCGGCGAGGGCGGCGGTGCCGAGCAGACGGGTGGCGGAAGCTTGCTTGCTCATTCGTGAACTCCTTGAGGTTGGTTGGTTTGCCTTGGTTGGTGAAGCCAACTCTACGAAGCGGATCCGCAAGGTCGATAACCCGTTGATGACGTTTCTGTCATCTACGCCGCCCGAGGAATTCGCCTATCGCTCGCCCGACGGGATCGTTCCCGCCCGCATGGCCTTGATGGCCTCGGCTTCCACCGCTTCGCGCGTGGCGGGCTGGCCGGTGCGCGCGGCGGGCCAGGGTGCGCCGCGGCTCACGTTGTTCCACGCGGGCTGCTTCTGCGCCGTCGCCAGTTCTGCGACGACGCGGTCGCGCGACGGGTCCTGCTTCGCGTGGTCGGGGTAGCGCGTCACGCCGGCCTCGGTCGGCGCGAAGTGGTATTCGCCGGCGGCCGACGCGGCCAGCGGCGCCAGCGCGGCGGCACCGGTGGCCACGGCAAGAAGAGGGGAAAGAAGTGTGCGATGCAGCATAGTCGATATCTCCTGGTTGCTTGTCCGCCGCCGCCGACATGGCGCCGGCCATGCCGGAAACTGGCCGGCATGCCATGCCAATCTAGGAAGCGACGCCGTCAGCCACTTCACGCTGCGATTACATCGGCGCAATGTGCGCGCCGCGGCCCGACCAACGTCTCTTGCATAACCGCCTCCGCGGCGCGCATAAGCCATGGCGCAACGCGCGGCGGAGGTCTATCGTTGCGGCCACCCTAACAAACCAAGCAAGGGAACTCATATGAGCGAAAAACTCTCCTTCGTCAGTCCTACAGCCAACAGCCCGTGGGGCACCTATCTCTCGCAGGTCGATCGCGTCGTGCCGTACCTCGGCCCGCTGGCCCGCTGGGTCGAAACCCTCAAGCGCCCCAAGCGCGCGCTCATCGTCGACGTGCCCATCGAGATGGACGACGGCACCATCGCCCACTTCGAGGGCTATCGCGTGCAGCACAACATGAGCCGCGGCCCGGGCAAGGGCGGCGTGCGCTTCCACCCCGACGTCACGCTCGAAGAAGTGATGGCCCTGTCGGCCTGGATGACCATCAAGACGGCGGCAGTCAACCTGCCGTACGGCGGCGCCAAGGGCGGCATCCGCGTCGACCCGAAGAAACTCTCGCTGCAGGAGCTCGAGAAAGTCACTCGCCGCTACACCAGCGAGATCGGCATCATCATCGGCCCGCACACCGACATTCCCGCGCCCGACGTCAACACCAACGCCCAGATCATGGCGTGGATGATGGACACCTACTCGATGAACGTCGGCGGCACCGCCACCGGCGTCGTCACCGGCAAGCCGCTGCACCTCGGCGGTTCGCTGGGCCGCGTGAAGGCCACCGGCCGCGGCGTGTTCGTCACCGGCCGCGAAGCGGCACGCCGCCTGGGCATGGACCTGCGCGGTGCGCGCATCGCGGTGCAGGGCTTCGGCAACGTGGGCTCCGTCGCGGCAGAACTCTTCGCCGAAGCCGGCGCCAAGATCGTCGCGGTGCAGGACCACACCGGCACCATCGTCAACAGCAACGGCCTCGACCTGGCCAAGCTGGTGCCCATCTCGCGCACCGACGGCGTGATCGGCTTCAAGGCCGGCGGCGACATCGTGCCGAACGAGGACTTCTGGAACACGCCCTGCGACATCCTGATCCCGGCCGCCCTCGAAGGCCAGCTCACCGCCGAGCGCGCGCAGAAGACCACCGCAAAGCTGGTGCTCGAAGGCGCCAACGGCCCCACCGTTCCGCAGGCCGACGACATCCTCGCCGAGCGCGGCGTGCTGGTGGTGCCCGACGTGATCTGCAACGCCGGCGGCGTGACCGTGAGCTACTTCGAATGGGTGCAGGACTTCTCGTCCTTCTTCTGGGACGAGGACGAGATCAACGTGCGCCTCGATCGCATCATGATGAACGCGCTCAACCACATCTGGGACACGGCGGACAAGCACAAGATCACGCTTCGCACGGCGACGTACGCGGTGGCCTGCGAGCGCATCCTGATGGCTCGCCAGGAACGCGGCCTGTATCCCTGATTGATCTTTTTTTGACGTCCGGGGAGGCTACGCTCGGGGGATGACCACCAACCCCGCGCAAAAGCTCCCCTCTCTTCCTCCTCTCCCCACCGAAAGCGCCGCCCGCCTGCAGGCCCTCATGGCCAGCGGGCAGCGCAGGCTGCTGGGGCTGGTCGGCGCGCCCGGCGCGGGCAAGTCGACGCTTGCGGCGGCGCTGCTGCAGGCGGTGGGGGCCGATCGCGCGCAGGTCGTGCCCATGGACGGATTCCATCTCGCCAACGTCGAGTTGCAGCGGCTCGGCCGCGCTGATTGGAAGGGCGCGCCCGACACCTTCGACAGCGCCGGCTACGTCGCCCTGCTGCAGCGCCTGCGCGAGCAGCGGCCCGATGGCGACATCGTCTATGCCCCCGAATTCCGCCGCGAGATCGAGGAGCCGATCGCCGGTGCGATCGCGGTGCTGTCTTCGACGCAGCTCGTCATCACCGAGGGCAACTACCTGCTGCACGACGTCGGCCCGTGGGCGGGCGCTGCGGCGATGCTCGACGAGGTCTGGTACGTGGACATCGACGACGCGGTGCGCGAGGAGCGCCTTGTGCGCCGCCACCAGCAGTTCGGCCGCAGCGCGGAGGAAGCGCGCGCCTGGGTCGAGAGCACCGATGCGCCGAACGCGCGGCTGATTGCGGCGACGCGGGTGCGTGCGCATCACATGCTGCCCTGGTCCTGATCCCTGCGCAAAATTTCGCACGGCTGAGGGGAACGCAGCCGCATGGCGCGCGCTCGAAGCCCTGCCGGCAAGGCGCCGGTTAGCATTCGCCGCTCCATGCCGTCCATGCATACCTCCTTTCTTCCTGTCGTCCACGCCCGGGTCGTCGTCATCGGCCTGCTTTCCGCCCTCGTGCTTGCCGGTTGCGGCAGTACCTCCCGCCGGGTGAACTACGAGCCCGAAGCCTTCGGCTCGACCACCACCCACACCCGCGACTACGAGGCCACCGAGGCCCAGACCTGCGAGGCCGCGCGCCGCGCGCTGCTGAGCCAGGGCTACATGATCACGGCCGCCAACGCCGACCTCGTGACCGGGCGCAAGAGCTTCCAGCCTGCGTCCGAAGTGCATGTGGAGGTCGAGTTCCGGGTGGTCTGTGCGCGGGAGAGCACCCGGAGCGGCAAGGCGAGCCGGAACACCGTGGCCTTCGCAACCGCACTGCAGGACCGCTACGGCCTGAAGAAAGTGAACAACTCGGCGAGTCTCGGCGTGGGCGCGATCGGCTCGCTCTCGCTGCCGTTCTCGGGCAGCGACGATGCGATGGTGAAGGTGGCGAGCGAGACGCTGACCGACGAGCGCTTCTACGACCGGTTCTTCTCGCTGCTCGACCGTTATCTCGAAGGGCCTGAAGGCGAAGAGGAGGCCGGGGCGCCCGCCGAAACGCCGGCCGCATCGCCACCACCTGCTGCTTCCTCGTCCCAGCCGGCACCAGTGCCCGCGCCTGCAGTCACCTACCCGGTGACTTCGTCGCCGAACCGGGGCTGAGCGGCGCCAGGCGCCGAAAATACCAAGACACGTCTTACAATCTGGGCATGGCTTCCACCATCCCGGATCCGGCGCAGTGCGCCTCGCGTCTTCGCACTTCCGTGTCGCTGCTGACGCGCCAGTTGCGCAGCGGCAGCGCCACTCCCGAAGGGCCGAGCGTGGCCAAGCTCAGCGTGCTGGGGCAGCTTCACCAGCATGGGCCGTGCACGCCCACGACGCTGGCGGGGCTCGAGCGCGTCAAGCTCCAGTCGCTGACCCGGCTGCTGGCCGAACTGGAGGCCGAAGGCTGGATCGGCCGCGCGCCGCATCCGGCCGACGGTCGCCAGTGGCTGCTGTCTCTCACCGCCGAGGGCACGCGCCGGTTGAAGGCAATCATGCGCACGCGCGAAGCGGCGCTTGCCGAGGCGATCGGCGCCACGCTCGATGCCGACCAGCGCGCCCTGCTGTTGCAGGCCTGCGGACTGATCGACGGCATCGCGGCCACGCTCGGCGGCGGAGCGAGGGAGCCAGGGCCGTGAACGGCTCGAGCGCGCTGCAGCGCCTCACCGGCCCCTGGCGGCATGGCCGCTGGCGTTCCGGTGCGCAGCTCGCGGTGGCCGTGGCCATCGCGTGGGGCGTGGCGACGGCCTTGCGCCTGCCCGAAAGCTTCTGGGCCGTGATGAGCGTGCTGATCGTCATGCGCCCGAGCGCCGGGTCCACGCTCGATGCCGGATGGGACCGCGTGCGCGGCACGGCCGCCGGCGCGCTCTTCGGGCTTGCCGGCGTCTATCTGCAGCACCACGGCGCACCGGTGCTCGCGACCACGCTGGGCGTTGTCATGCTGCTGTCGTTTGCCGGCGCATCCGTGCCGGGCCTTCGCAGCGCGCCGGTGGCTGCGCTGATCATTCTGTCGGCAGGCGGCATTCCGGGCCATTCGGCGCTGCAGGTGGCGATGCTGCGCATGGTGCAGATCGGCATCGGCGTGGGAGTGGCGCTGGCGGTCTCGACGGTGATGTCCGAATACCACGCGGGCGCCCGCTTCGACGAGGGCTGCGCCGCGCTGCTGCGTGGCCTCGGCAGGCGCATGGGCGCCTCGCGACGGCCTCCTGTGGATGCAGCGGAGGCAGAGCGCATCCAGGCAGGCACGCGCGCGGCGCTGGGCCGACTGACCGCTCTGGCCGGCAGCGCCGACCTGGAGGCGCGGTGGTGGCGCCGTGGCCTGGCACGCGGCACTTCGTATCGCGACAAGGCACGGCTGGCGGCGCGCATCTTCCAGGACGCCGCGATGCTCGACCGCGTGCTGCGGCAGGCGCAAGGCGCCCGGACCGATGCAGGCTGGCACGAAGCCGCGCAGGCAGCCGGCACGGCCGTCAGCGGCATGGCCGACGCGCTCGAGGGCAAGGGCCCGCCGCCGGATCTGGCCGAGCTCGGCCGCCGTGCACAGGACTCCCGCGATACCGCCGCGAACGCGCCGCTCGCCGCGCCGCTGGGCCTGCTCCTCGACGACCTGCGCCGCCTGCAATGCGCCCTCGATCCGCGTCCGCCGAAGCAGTCCGACAGTCTGCGAGGGGCATCGACGCCCTAGAATCTTCCGAAAATTCATTCGTTTCGGAGAGGGACGGGCATGGAAGACAAGTCGCAGGACGCGCGTTACGCGCCGCCGCAATCCCATGTGGAAGACGTGCTGCAGCCGGGAGGGGCTCAGTCCGGTGAGCTCGCATCGCGTGGCACGCGCTTCTTCGCCGCGATGCTCGACGCCGGCATCTCCATCGCCGTGATCTGGCTCCTCGCGAAGCTCACGCCCATCAACCTCTGGGAAGACGACGGCCTCGGCATGTGGGAGCCGCGCATCTCCAGCGCGGCGGCCGGCATGGTGCTCTATCTCGTGCTGCACGGCTACCTGCTGGCCACCCGCGGCCAGACCATCGGCAAGGCGCTGTTCAGGATCCGCATCGCCCGGCCCGACGGATCGCGTGCGCAGATCGGCCGCATCCTCGCCCTGCGCGACGGCCCGATGTTCTTCTCCAGCATCTGGCCGCTGCTGGGGCCGATCTACGTGCTGATCGACTGCCTCTTCATCTTCCGCGCGTCGCGCCGCTGTCTGCACGACCAGATTGCCGACACCGTCGTGTTGCAGGCCTGAGCCGGGCGCGACGCCAGTGAGCCTCGACACGCTCTACACCGCCGAGACCCCGGAAGGCATCGCGCTGTCGCTGCGCCCGGCCGGGCTGGTCGCGCGCGGTCTGGCGTACCTCATCGACTTCGCGATCCGGCTCGGCATCTTCGTCGCCATCTCCTTCGCCGTCGGCATGATGGGCAAGATGGGCGTCGGCATCCTGCTCATCGCCTACTTCTGCCTCGAGTGGTTCTACCCCGTGGTTTTCGAGCTCACGCGCGCGGCGGCCACGCCCGGCAAGCGCGTGATGGGCCTGCGCGTGGTGATGGACTCGGGCCTGCCGGTGACGCCCGCCGCCGCGCTCACGCGCAACCTGCTGCGCGCGGCCGACTTCGTGCCGTCCTTCTACGGCGCGGGCATCGTGTCGATGCTGTGGCGGCACGACAGCAAGCGGCTGGGCGATCTCGCCGCCGGCACGCTGGTGGTGTTCAGCGACCAGGTGAGCCTGCACGGCAGCCTGCCCGTGGCCGAGCCGCAGGCGCCCGCGCGGCCGCTATCGGCGCGCGAGCAGATGGCCATTGTGTCGTGGGCCGGCCGCGCCACCCGCCTCACACCCGAGCGCTTCGACGAGCTCGCCCGTGTCGCCGAGCCGGTGCTGGGCCCCGACACCACCGGCGCCTCCGCGTCGCAGCGCCTGCTCGGCGTGGCGCAATGGGTGCTGGGCCGTCGCAACGGTGCCGGCGCCGCCGATGCACGTGGGGGAGCAGGGCGATGACGCCGCTCGATTTCGAAGCCGCCTACGCGCCCCTGTGGGCCGAGCTCGAGGCCGTCATCCGCGTGGCCGAGACCAGGCGCAAGTTCGACGGCGCGCGGCTTGCCACGCTGTACCGCCGTGTGTGCGAGCACCTCGCGCTGGCGCAGGCGCGGGCCTATCCGATCCATCTCACGCAGCGGCTCGAAAGCCTCACGCAAAGCGCGCACCGGCTGATCTACCGCCGGCACGACTACGGCCTCGCGCGCTTCGCGCGGCTGGCGCTGGTCGACTTTCCCGAGGCGGTGCGGGCGCATCGCGCCTACCTGCTGGTGTCGGCGCTGATGTTCGTGCTGCCGCTGCTGGTGGCGGGCTGGGCGGCCTGGCGCGACCCGGGCTTCATCCTGCACCTGCTCGACGCCAACTCGGTGCAGGAGTTCGACTCGATGTACAGCGACAGTGCCGAGTCGCTGGGCCGCACGCGCAGCGCGGGCGACGACTGGCAGATGTTCGGCTTCTACATCATGAACAACATCGGCATCGGCTTTCGCTGCTTCGCTGCCGGCATCTTCGCCGGCGTGGGCAGCGCGGTTGTGGTGGTGTTCAACGGCGTGCAGATCGGGGCCGTGGGCGGCTATCTCATCGGCTCGGGGCATGCCCGGAACTTCCTCTCCTTCGTCGTCACGCACTCGGCCTTCGAGCTCACGGCCATCGTGCTGGCCGGCGCGGCGGGCCTCAGGCTCGGCTACTCGTGGGTGGCGCCGGGGCGGCACACGCGGCTCGAAGCCCTGCGGCTGGCCGCGCGCCATGCGGTGGTGATCGTCTACGGCGTCATCGGGCTGCTGCTGCTCGCCGCGGCGGTCGAGGCCTTCTGGTCCTCGGCGCGCTGGATCGCGCCGGCCGTGAAGTACGGCGTTGGCGGTGCCTGCTGGGTGCTGGTGCTGGCGTACCTCGGCTGGCAGGGACGGCCGCGCTCCACTGATTCGCAGGCCGGGGAAGATCATGCAGGTTGACGGCCTCGCCATCGCGTTGCGGCCGCGGCCCATGGCCGAGGCCGCCGACCTTGGCGCGCAGCTGGTGCGCAGCCACGCGCGCTCGGTGTGGCGCACATTCCTGCCGGTGTACGTCGTGACGGTGCTGCTGGCACTCAGCACGGTCGAGATCGCGGGCTGGCTGCCCAGCCTGCTGATCTTCTGGCTCAAGCCCTGGCTCGATCGCAGCCTGCTCTTCGTGCATTCGCGCGCGGTGTTCGGGCAGGAGACACGCTGGTCCGACCTGTGGGCCAACCGCCGTACCGTGTGGGGTGGACAGCTGCTGCGTACGCTGCTGTGGCGGCGCTTTTCGCCTTGGCGCTCGTTCACCCAGGCCATCGACCAGCTCGAAGGCCAGCGCGGAAGTGCAAGACGCAAGCGGCGCACGCAACTGTTGCGCGGACGTCGCGGTGCGGCCACGGGCATGCAGCTGGTGTTCGCGAACGTCGAGATGGCGCTCGATATCTGCCTGTTGTCGTTGCTGTTCTGGTTCGCACCCGAAGGCAGCACCCGCGATCTTTTCGGCTGGCTCACGCAGTCGGACGCACTGCTGCAGAGCCTGCTGACCGCCGGCGCATACGCACTTGTCGTCGGCGTGCTGGAGCCGTTCTACGTGGCGGCCGGCTTCGCGATGTACCTCAACCGCCGGGTCGAGCTCGAAGCCTGGGACATCGAGCAGGAGTTCCGTCGTGGGTTCAGGTAGCACCCCCAGGCTTCGCGCACTTCGTGTCGCTTCGCCTTCCCCCTTGCAGGGGGCGATACCGGTGGCCCGGCAAAGCCGGTTCCACGGTATCCCTGGAAGGGGGCTGGTGGTCGCACTGCTTGTGTTCTTGTGCTTGGGAGGGATGGCGCCATCGGCGGCCCTGGCTGCGGAAGGGGCCGCATCGACGCGGGAGCAGGTGAAGGCCGCGATCGACAAGGTTCGGGCCGATCCGAACATGCCCGGCACCAAAACCGAGAAGCAACTGCGCTTCAAGGACCGCGACGAAGAGGCAGAGGAGCCCGAGAAGAAGACCGACAGCCTCGACTGGCTGCGCGACTTCGTGAGGGCGGTGGCCGAGGGCGCGCGCTGGCTGATCTGGGGGCTGGCCGCGTTGGCACTGGCGTGGCTTGCGATCCGGCTGCACCGCTGGATGCGGGTGCGTGCCGGTGGCGCGCGGCCCGGCAAGGCGCCGCTGCCCAGCCATGTCGGAAGCCTCGACATCCGGCCAGAGAGCCTGCCCGAGGACATCGGCAATGCCGCCGCCGGGCTCTGGCAGCGCGGGCAGCCGCGACCGGCGCTGTCGCTGCTGTATCGCGGGGCGCTGTCGCGCCTGGTGCACGCGCATGAAGTGCCGGTGCGCGCCGCGAGTACCGAGGGCGAGTGCGTGGCCCTCGCCGCGACCCGGCTGGCGCCGGAAGCGCAGGCTTTCTTCGTGCGGCTGGTCGAGGCCTGGCAGCTGGCTGCGTATGGCGGACGGCTGCCCGCCACGGCGCAGGTGCTGGCGCTCTGCGGCGAATTCGACCGGTACCTGCCAGGTGTGGCTGCCGATGCGGCGCCGGCCGGCAGCCTGAAGGGCGCGGCCGCATGAACAACACGTGGGTGATTCGCATCGTCTCGGTGCTCGTGGTGGCGCTGGTCGGCTTGTGGCTGGTCTCGGCCACCGAATGGGCCGACACCGAGGTGCCGACGCCCGCGAGCGGCGAGGCGAAGAAGAACCGGTTCTACGGCGCGCAGGCGATGCTGCGCGAGCTCGGCATGAAGGTGGTCAAGCGCGAGAGCCTCGACACCATGCCGCCCGCGCAGGCGCGGCTGGTGCTGGCCTCCAGCTACTGGGACATGTTCCCCGAGCGGGGAAAGCGCCTGCGCGAATGGGTCGAGCAGGGCGGTCATCTCGTGATACCGGCCTATCTCGTCAGCGGCGAGCAACTGGAAGACTGGCTTCCGCTGGTTCGCGAAAAGCAGCCCGCGTCGGACGAGAAGAAGAAAACCCCTCCCGAGCCGAAGAAGAAAGCGCCCGCCTCGCGCCGCTTCGACCCGCCCCCCAAGGACGCGGATTGCCACGCCGTGACCGAGCCCGACACCGTGCCCGCGAGCTTCGCCGGTGGCCGCAGCTTCCGTGTCTGCGCCTGGTGGTCGTCGTCGCGGTACAAGCCCGCCGACAAGCAGCCTCCGCCGCTGTGGACCGCGGTTGGCGCGCGCGGCACCACCGAGGCGATCCGCGTGCGTGTCGGCCGCGGCACCGTCACCGTCATGCCCTGGGGCCTGTGGCACAACGAGAACCTGGTGCGAGCCGACAACGCGCTGTTCGCCGCCGCCGCCGTGCAGGCGCGCAGCGGCGCCGAAGTCTGGTTCGTCGTCGAGGAGACGCGCGAGCCCTTCATGCTCTGGCTCTGGCAAAGGGGCTGGGTGGCGATGGTCGTCGGCATGCTGGCGCTGGCCTTCGCGCTCTGGCGCGCGGCCGTGCGCTTCGGGCCGCTGGCGCCTTCGGCCGGCACGCACCGGCGCTCCATGGCCGAGCAGGTGCGCGGCACCGCCGGCTTCCTGCACATGCACGGCGCCGATGCGCTGCACGCGGCGCAACTGCGCGCGCTGAACGAGTCGGCCCGCCGCCAGCTGCGTGGCTACGCCCATCGCGATGCCGCGGCGCGCGCAGCCGCCATCGCGCAGGCCACCGGGCTGGAAGCGGCCATGCTCGTGCGGGCGATGGACGGGGCGCGCCCCCGCCATGCCGGTGCCATGGCGGTCGACCTGGAGGTGCTCGAAACCGCGCGCCGGCGGCTCGATGCCAACGGGCCGTTCATGCCCCGGTCCTCCGCCTCATCTTCTTCTTCCGCTCAATCCACATCCTGAACCGAGAGACTCACATGCAAGCCATCCAACCCGAAGAACTGACGCGTGCGGCCCAGTGGCTGCAGACGCTGCGCGCCGAGGTCGGCCAGGCCGTGGTCGGCCAGCTGGAGGCTGTCGACCAGACGCTGGTGGCGCTGGTCGCCTCGGGCCACGTGCTGATCGAAGGCGTGCCGGGGCTCGGCAAGACCCTGCTCGCGCGCGCGCTGGCGCAGGCCATGACGCTGCGCTACGCCCGCGTGCAGTTCACGCCCGACCTGATGCCCTCCGACATCACCGGCCACGCGGTGCTCGACATCGCCTCGCGCGGCGACGGCAGCCTCGGCACCCTGCGCGTGCACCAGGGGCCGGTGTTCACCAATCTCCTGCTGGCCGACGAAATCAACCGCGCGCCGGCCAAGACCCAGAGCGCGCTGCTCGAAGTCATGCAGGAGTACCAGGTCACGCTCGAAGGCACGGCCATGCCGCTGCCACGCCCCTTCATGGTGATGGCCACGCAGAACCCGATCGACACCGAGGGCACCTACCCGCTGCCGGAGGCGCAGCTCGACCGCTTCCTGCTGAAGATCGACATCGGCTTTCCGAGCCACACCGAAGAGAACGCCATCGTGCAGCTCACCACGCGGCAGCGCGCCGGCAACCAGTTTCCGCTCGAGGCCGTGCGCCCCTGCCTGGACGAGGCGCAGGTGCTCGAGCTGCAGCGGCTGGCCTGCCTGGTGCAGGCTGACGAGCGCGTGATCGACTACGCGGTGCGCATCGCGCGCGCCACGCGCGACTGGCCGGGGCTCTCGTCCGGCGCCGGGCCGCGCGGCACCATGGCCCTGGTGCGCGCCGCCCGCGCCGCCGCGCTGATGGCGGGACGCGACTTCATCACGCCCGACGACGTGGCGCGCCAGGCGCTGCCGGCACTGCGGCACCGCGTGATGATTTCGCCTGACGCGCAGCTCGAAGGCTTGAGCGTCGATGCGCTGCTTCGCGCCGCCCGAGACAGCGTCGAGGCACCAAGGCTCTAGGCCCGCGGATGCGCGCTGCTGTCCCGATCCCCGCGCGTGCGGCCGTGCTGGCGCTGGCCGGCCTGGCCGTGGCTGCGTCCGTCGCGCTACTGGCGGGCGTGCCGCTGGCGTACGTCGCAGCCGTGGCGGGCGTGCTGCTCGCGGCGGGCGTCCTGCTCGCCGGCTTCGACCTGTGGAGCAGCCTGCGCGCGTGGCGCTCGGCGCCGCTGCGCATCGAGCGCAACCTGCCCGGCGCGTTCTCGCTCGGCGTGCCCACGGTGCTCACGCTCACACTGGTCAATGAAGGCTCCCAGGCCTGGCAGGTGTCGGTGTTCGACGAGCTCGACGCGCACTTCGCCTTCGAGGGGCTGCCGCAGGCGCACGCCGTGCCGGCACTCTCGCGCGTCGCGCTGCGCTACACCGCCACCGCCACGCAGCGCGGCGTCGCACAGTTCGGCGCCACGCAACTGCGCTGGCGCACCCGTCTCGGCTGCTTCGAGTTGCGCCAGACACTGGGCGAGCCGCGCCGGCTGCGCGTGTACCCCAACTTCGCCGCGCTGGCGCGCTACGCCTGGCTCTCGGGCGACCGGCGGCTGGCGCAGATCGGCATCAAGACCTATGCGCAGCGCGGGCTCGGCACCGACTTCCGGCAGCTCGCCGACTACAAGACCGGCGACTCGCTGCGCCACATCGACTGGAAGGCCACGCAGCGCCAGCGCCGGCCCATCGTGCGCGAGTTCCAGGACGACCGCGACCAGTGCGTGCTGTTCCTGCTCGACTGCGGCCGCCGCATGCGCGCCGACGAGGGCGCGCTGGCGCTGAAGGCCAACAGCCACTTCGACGAGGCGCTCAACGCGCTGATGCTGCTGAGCTACGTCGCGCTGAAAGAGGGCGACGAAGTCGGCGCGATGACCTTCGGCTGCCCGCCCGAGGAGCGGCGCGACTTCGCCCCGCGCAAGGGCACCGCCACGCTCAACGCGCTGATGAACCGGCTGCACGACATCCAGCCCGGCGCCACCCATTCCGACTACCTGCTGGCCGCGCAGGAACTGCTGCGCGTGCAGAGAAGGCGCGCGCTGGTCATCGTGCTGACCAACTTCCGGGACGAGGACGCGGCCGAGCTGCGCCCCGCGATCAAGCTGCTGCGCCGCAAGCACCTCGTGCTGGTCGCGAGCCTGCGCGAGCGCGTGCTCGGCAGCATCGCCGGCCAGCCGCTGGTGCATGCGCGCGACGCGGTCGACGTGGCGGCGGCGCACCTCTTCGAGCAGTCGCGCCGCGATGCCTTCGCGCGCGTGGTCGGCAACGATCCGCTCTCGGTCGACGTGGAGCCGGCCGACCTCGCGGTGGCGTTGGTGAATCGCTATCACGCAGTCAAAAGGGCTGGCCTTTTGTAGGCACTGCTGGCCACAATGTTCATTCCACAACAGAGGAGAAGTGCATGGCAGAGATGATGAATCCTTATGCTGCGCCCAGAGCCGAGGTGTCCGATGTGTATGGCGACGAGGCGGGCGAGCAGCCCGTGAAGCTGTTTTCGTCCAAGGGGCGGATCGGGCGGCTTCGCTACCTGTCGTACAGCCTTGTGGGTTATCTGCTGCTCAGCATCGTGGTCGGTGTGATCGGCGTGGTCATTGCGATTTCTGCGAGCGCCATGCGTTCGAGCGGCATGTTGGCGTTGTTGCCGATGCTGGTCGTCATTCCCTATTTCGTGTTCTTCACGCTGCTCTCGATCCAGCGCAGCCACGACATGGGATGGACTGGTTGGACCGTGCTGCTGTGCCTCATTCCGCTGGTGAGCCTGGTCTGGGTGTTCAATCCCGGGACAAAGGGTGCCAATCGCTTCGGCGCGCCGCCACCGCCCAATAACGCGGGCGTCGTCATCGGCGCGTTGCTGTTCCCGGTGATTGCAGCGATCGGCATTCTTGCTGCGATCGCGATTCCGGCCTATCAGCAGTACACGGTCAAGGCCAAGGCCGCGCAGGCGGCACAGGCCGTCAAGCCCTAGCGCACCAGCGTCGACTTGCCGAACAGGCTCTCGATGAGCTCGACGGCCACCTCGGCCGTCTGGTTGCGCACGTCGAGCGCCGGGTTGAGCTCCACCACGTCCAGCGAACAGAGCCGCCCGGTGTCCGCGATCATTTCCATGCACAGCTGCATTTCGCGGTAGGTCGGCCCGCCGCGCACGCCGGTGCCCACGCCGGGCGCGTCGGCCGGGTCGAGGCAGTCGAGGTCGAAGCTCACATGCAGGTGCGTGTCTTCATCGACGTCCTGCAGCGCCTCGGTCATGGTCGTGCGCATGCCGTGCTCGTCGATGTGGCGCATGTCGAACACGTTCAGGCCCAGCGTGCGGATGGCTTCCTTCTCGTCGCCGTCCACGCTGCGGATGCCGATGAAGCGGATCGCGTCGTGCTGCAGCGCCGCGCGCTCGCCGCTCCAGCCCGTGAGCACCGCCGGCCCGTGGCCCAGCAGGCACGACACCGGCATGCCGTGCAGGTTGCCGCTGGGGCTCGTGGTCTCGGTGTTGACGTCGGAGTGCGCATCGAGCCACAGCACGCGCAGCTTCTTGCCGCGCTTGCGTGCATGCCATGCCACCGCGCTGATCGAGCCGATCGCCAGGCAGTGGTCGCCGCCCATCATCAGCGGCACGCGGCCGGCGCCCAGCGCGGAATCGACGGCCGCGTACACCGAGCGGTTCCAGGCGATCACCTCGTCGAGATGCCGCAGCCCGTTGGCCGGCGGCGCCCAGGGCGTGGCCGGGCCGGCGAGGTTGCCGCGATCGATGACCATGTAGCCCTGTCGCGCGAGCGCCTCGGGCAGGCCTGCCACGCGCAGCGCGTCGGGCCCCATGCCGGCGCCGCGCACGCTGGCGCCGATGTCGGTGGGCGCGCCGATCAGTTCGAGTGTGGTGCTTGTGCTGCTGGTGCTCATGCCTTGGCTCTCATGTCTTGCGGACAGGGGGCTCCCCCGTTTCCGGGGCGCCGGATGGCCGATTGTGCCGACGAACCGCCGGCATGCCCATGATCTGCCGCACGCCCGACGCGGTGAACGGCTGCACCAGCTGCGCGAGAAAGCGCGACGCCACCCGGCCGTCGATGCCGATGTCCGCCGGCGGCCGGCGCGGCGGGTTGTACCAGGTGCCGAAGAGCCGGTCCCACAGCACCAGGTTCTCGCCGTAGTTGCGGTTGCCCTCGGCCAGCACCTTCGAGTGATGCCAGCGGTGCAGCGCGGGCGTGCTGAAGACGCGGTCGAGCCAGCCGGTGCGCATCTCGATGTTGCAGTGGGTCAGCAGCCCGGTCACGGCCGTCACCGCGCCCACCCACATGAACACCGCCAGCGGCGCGCCGAGCAGGTACAGCGGCAGCTGGCCGAGCAGCGCCTTGAACGCGCTGTCGACGAAGTGGAAGCGCCCGGTGTTCAGCACCCAGAGCCGGCGCACGCTGTGGTGCAGCGCATGGAAGCGCCACAGCAGCGGCCACTGGTGGGCCGAGCGGTGCGCGATGTAGAGGCCGAGTTCGGCGACCAGCAGCGCGAGCACCGCCTGCGCCGGCAGCGGCCAGTGCGCCGGCCATGGGCCGGAGGCGGCATGCACCGCGGCAACGGCCGTCGCCGCGGCGAGGGGTGCGCTGGCGACCAGCGCGGCAGCGACCTGTGCAGAGCCCTTGGTCAGCAGCGTGTGCGCGAGGTTGCACGGCGTCTCGCCATCGTCCCGGAGCCAGCGCGGCTCGTGCGGCATCCAGCGTTCGCAGGCGGCGATCACGAGCGCCAGGGACAGGTACATCGCGTTGAACCACAGGAGCGGCGCGTGGCTCGCAAAGGCCGCGCCCGCCCCGAGCAATCCCGCGCAATAGAGCATGGGCCACATCAGCCACGGCAGCATCCCGCGCAACCACCTGCGCGCTTCATGCACCGGCGACCTCATCGCGACGCCTCGCCGTCGGCCACCACGCCGAAGGCCCTCGCGGGCCGCAAGCGCATCCGGAACAGCGCGCCGCCCCCGGGGCCGTCGTGCACCGACACCTCGCCGCCATGCAGCCGCACGATTTCCTGCACCAGGCTCAGGCCCAGCCCGGCGCCCGGCCCGCTGGCATGCATGCGGTAGAAGGGCTTGAAGATGTGCAGGCGCTGGGCGGGCGGAATGCCGGGGCCGTCGTCGATCACGTCGACGTCGCCCGTGGCATCCACCCGCACCACCACGCTGCCCCGCCCGCCCGCGTGGTCGATCGCGTTGCGGACCAGGTTGGTCAGGGCGCGTGCCAGCGCGTCGCGGTCGCCGTCGATCTCCACGCGGCCGGCCTGCGGCTCGAACGAAATGTCGTAGCCCGAGGCCAGCGCGAGCGGTGCCATCTCGGCGACCACCTCGCGTGCCATGTCCACCAGGTCCACCTGCTGCCGGCGCTCGTCGCGGCCCTTCATGCGCTGCAGGTCGAGCAGCTGCCCCGCCAGCACCGAGAGGCGTGCCGCGTCGGCCAGCAGGCGCGTCTTCTCCGTACCGTCGGGCAGGTTCTCCAGGCGGGTGTTCAGGATGGCGAGGGGCGTGCGAAGCTCGTGCGCGGCATCGGCCAGGAAGCGCTCGTGGCGCGCGTGGCCGTCGTCCAGCCGCTGCAGCGCGTCGTTGAATGCGGCCACCAGCGTCGCCACCTCGCCCGGCACATCCGAGAGCGGCAGGCGCACACCGCGCTGCTCCGCATCGATCTGCCCGGCGCGCGCCGCCGCGGCGTCCAGGCCCGCGAGCGTGCGGCGCACCACGAAGTGCGTGGCCAGCAGCGTGGCGGCGATGGTGATCGCCATGATCGGCAGCACCACCTTCAGCAACAGCAGCAGCATCGACAGGCCGAGGTTGCGCCAGGTGATGGGGCTGTCGGCGCCGGCGAGGATCTGCACCTCCCCGGCCGGCGAGTCCACCCAGCGCATGCGCGCGGCCTGCCTGGGCGCATCGCCGATGTTCCAGCCCAGCCGGGCCTGCCGCACCTGGTCGAGGGTGTCGCCGATGCGGGCGAACTCGGGCGGGATGCGGCCTTCCACCAGCTGCCGGCCGCGTCTGTCGCGCACCGAGAACCAGAGCCGAGGCTCGGCCCGGCGCAGCGTGACCAGGCGCTCGGTCGGCCGCATGACGAGGCTGCCATCGGCCTCGCGCGCCACCGCCTCCTGCAGGATCTCGATCGTGTTCTCCTGCGAGCTGAAGTCGATCAGCTGCCCCGACGCGGCCAGCACGCCGATCACCGCAAGCTGGATCGCCACCTGCAGCAGCACCAGTTGCCGGATCAGCCGGCGCTTGAGCGAAGGCTGCGCGGGCGGCGTGCTCACGGCTGCGACCTCAGCAGGTAGCCGACGCCTCGGATGCTGGAGATCTCGACGCCCGCGCCCATGTCGGCGAGCTTCTTGCGCAGGCGCGAGACATGCGTGTCGAGTGCGTTCGACTGGATCTCCGCGTCCAGCCCGAACACCGCGCGTTCCAGCGAGCCTCGCAGCACCGTGCGGCCGGCGCGCCGCATCAGGGCTTCGAGCGCAAGAAGCTCGCGGCGCGGCAGCTCCATGCGTTGCGCATCCACGCTGGCTTCGCAGTGCGCGAAGTCGAATGCCAGCTTCGCGATCTGCAGCACGTCGGGCTGCGCGGCCGCCGGTCGGCGCAGCAGCGCGCGAATGCGGGCCAGCAGCTCTTCCACCGCGAAAGGCTTGCCGAGGTAGTCGTCGGCACCGGCGTCGAGGCCGGCCACGCGGTCGTCCAGCGCGTCGCGCGCCGTGAGCATGAGCACCGGCACCTGGTTGCCGACGGCGCGCAGGTCCGACACCAGCGAGAGGCCGTCGCCGTCGGGCAACCGGCGGTCGAGCACCAGCGCGTCGTAGGGCGTGGCCTGCACGTGGCGGCCGCCGTCGGCCACCGTGGCCGCGTGATCGACCAGGATGCCGCGCTTGTGCAGGGCGGTGCGCAGCACCGACGCCATCTCGGGTTCGTCTTCCACCAGCAGGATGCGCACTGTCTTGCTCCTTCGTCCATGTGAATGCGGAGCCGGACTCTAGGCAGGGTGCATTGCATGAGTATTGCGGCCAGCCCGGGCGCATGAAGCAGGGACGCAATGTTCCCTCCATGCTGGCGCCGGAAGATGCGCCGCGGGCCCACCCGGGGCCCGTGCACCGGAGTACACATGCGCATCCTGCAGACCACCCTCGTCCTCGAAATGATCGTCCTGGCGGCGTCGTGCTTCCTCATGTCCGCGGCTGCGGCGGAGGTGCTGGCCGGCTTCGAGCAGCCGTACGACCCCTGCCGCGACGGCCGCTACAGCTACGGCCGTGCCATGAGTTGCGACGAGCTGCTGCGCAAGCTCGACCGCGAGGAGGAAGAACGGGAACGCCGCCTGCGCTTCGGCGACCCCGACCGCTGGGGCACGGACCCGTGCAAGGACGGGCGCTACAGCAGCGGCCGCCCCATGACCTGCGCCGAGTTGCGCGAGCGGCTGGAGCGGCGGGAACGCAGGCGCGACTACGGTCCCTACTACCGCCCCTACGGCGCCCTGGACGAAGTCGAAGTGGTGAGCGGCCTCACGTGATTGCTAGCCGATGTGCTTCCACAGGTACGCATAGCCCAGCGCGTCCATGAAGGCGGACTCCTTGTTGTCCGTGGCCGCGCTGTGGCCGCCCTCCATGTTCTCGTAGAAGCTGCTGTCGTGGCCCAGCGCCTTCATCTTCGCGTGCATCTTGCGCGCATGCACCGGGCCCACGCGGTCGTCGCGCGTGGAGGTGGTGAAGAGCGCGGGCGGATAGGCCAGGCCCGGCTTCGCGTTCTCGTAGGGCGAGAAGGCGCGGATGAATTCCCACTCGTCGGGCTGCTCCGGGTCGCCGTACTCCGCTATCCACGAGGCGCCGGCCGACAGCTGCGTGTAGCGGCGCATGTCGAGCAGCGCCACCTCGCTCACGATGGCGCCGTAGAGCTGCGGGTAGAGCGTGAGCATGTTGCCCATCAGCAGTCCGCCGTTGCTGCCGCCCATGGCGCCCAGGTGCGCGGGCGAGGTGATGTTGCGCGCGATCAGGTCTTCGGACACTGCCGCGAAATCCTCGCAGGTGCGCAGCCGGTTCTCCTGCAGCGCGGCCTGGTGCCAGCGCGGGCCGTATTCGCCACCGCCGCGGATGTTGGCGACGACGTACACGCCGCCCTTGTCCAGCCAGGCGCGACCGATGCTGCCGCTGTAGCTCGGCTGCAGTGGGATCTCGAAGCCGCCGTAGGCGTACTGGAGCGTGGGGTTCGTGCCGTCGGCCTTCAGGTCCTTGGGTGCGATCTCGAAGTAGGGCACGCGCGTGCCGTCCTTCGAGGTGGCGAAATGCTGGCTCACGCGATGGCGCGAGGCATCGAAGAAGGCGGGGCTGTCCTTCAGCACCTGGGGCTCGCCCTGCCCGACGGTGCCGATGTAGAGCGTGGTCGGCTGCAGGAAGCCGCTCACCGTGAGGAAGTAGTCGTCGTTCTCGTCCTCGTCGATGCCGCCCGCCGCGATGGTCGACAGCGCGGGCGCTCCGCCCAGGCTCTCGCGCTTCCACGGGCCCGTGCCATCGGCGGGCGGCGTGAGCACCTCGAGGCGGTTCACCACGTCGTGCATCACATTGAGGATCAGGTGGTTGCGCGTCCAGGAGTGGTCGTCGAGCGCGGTGGTTTCGTCGGGCTCGAAGAGCACCGTCAGCTCGCGCCTGCCGGCCATGTAGTCGTCGAACTTCGCGGCCAGCAGCGAGCCTGATGCGTAGGTGCGGCCGCCCACCGTCCAGTCCTCGCGCGGCTCGATCAGCATCCACTCGCGCGTGATGTCTGTGTTGGAGTCGTCGGGCACGTCGATCTTCACCAGCCGCCCGTCGGCGCCGCGCAGCCAGGTCTCGCTCTCGTAGAAGTCGATCTGCCGCGTGACGAAGTCGCGCTCGAAGCCGGGCGTGTTGTCGCGGTAGGCGCTGACGGACATGTCCTCGTGCAGGCCCTCGTACACGGTTGCCGCGCTGGCCAGCGGCGTGCCGCGCCGCCACTCCTTCACGATGCGCGGGTAGCTGGAGCTGGTCATCGAGCCGGGGCCGAAGTCGGTGGCCACGTAGAGGTGGTCGATGTCCTTCCAGCCCACGTGGTTCTTGGCCTCGGGCAGCGAGAAGCCGCCTTGCACGAACTGCTTCGTCTCGAGGTCGAACTCGCGCACCACGTCTGCGTCGGCGCCGCCGCGCGACAGCGAGATCAGGCAGCGCCTGTACTCGGGCTCCAGGCAGTCGGCGCCGTGCCAGACCCAGTTCTCGCCGTCGGCCGCCGCCAGCGCGTCGAGGTCGAGCACGGTCTCCCATGCGGGGCGGGGCTTGCGGTACTCGTCGAGCGTGGTGCGGCGCCACAGGCCCTTCGGATGCTCCTTGTCGCGCCAGAAGTTGTAGAAGAAGCGCGGGCCGATCTTGCGGACCATCGGGATGCGCTCGTCGGAGTCGAGCACCTCGAGGATGCCCTGCTGGAGCGCCTCGAACGCGGGCGACTGCGCATAGGCCTGCACCGTGATCGCGTTCTGCGCGCGCGCCCAGTCGAGCTGCCGTTCGCCGTCGATGTCCTCGAGCCAGAGGTTGTCGTCCTGGGGTTGCTGCGGGGGGAGGCTGGATGTCATGGCCGCAGTGTACGGAGCCCGCGTGAAAGACCGCGCGGGGCACGGTCGTTGCCCCGGCCGGGCGCCTTGCACTTTCTCGCTACTCCGGGCAAACCCCTGTCGCGCGAGTGCCTTCCCCCGGTGGAAACACTGAAGAACCAGAGGCCCACGAACGCGGCGTGCACGGTATCCTGCCGAACGGCGCATGCCCCACCAAGGAGAGACAACACATGAAACACCTGAGCGGTCTTGATGCCACCTTCCTGCACCTGGAAACGCCGGAAATGCCCATGCACGTGGGCTCGCTGAACGTGCTCGACCTTCCCAAGGGCTACAAGGGCGACTTCTACGAAGATGCCAAGAGCTTCATGGCCAGCCGCATCCACCTGGCCGACGTGTTCACGCGCAAGCTCGCGCTGATGCCCTTCGACATGACCAATCCGGTGTGGGTCGAGGACGACGACATCGACCTCGACTACCACGTGCGCCACATCTCGCTGCCCAAGCCCGGAACCAACCGGCAGTTGCAACAGTACGTGGCACGGCTGCATTCGTCGCTGATCGACCGCAGCCGCCCGATGTGGGAGTTCTACATCATCGACGGCCTCAAGAGCGGGCAGGTGGCGCTCTACACCAAGGTGCACCACGCGGGCATCGACGGGCAGGCGGGCGTGGAAGTGGGCAAGGCCATCTTCGACCTCGAGGCCACCGGCCGCGTGGTGAAGCCGCCGCGCAGCCGCCCGCGCGGCAACGGCTACCAGCTGGGCATGGCCGAGCTTGCGACCGCGGCGCTGCGCAACACCGCGCAGCAGTACGTGAAGCTCTTCAAGATGGCGCCGGCCATCGCGCGCGCCATCGGCGGCCTCGCCAAGCCCGACGAGAAGGCGGCCGAGAAGGACACTGCCGCCGCGCCGAAGAAGTTCAACCTCTTCGCGCCGCGCACCTCGCTCAACGTGTCGATCACCAACCAGCGCACCTTCGCGGGCCGCACCATCTCGCTGGCCGAGACCAAGTACATCGCCAAGCACTTCGGCGTGTCGCTCAATGACGTGGTCATGGCCACCGTGTCCGGCGCGCTGCGCCATTACCTGGCCGACAACAACGAGCTCCCGGCCAAGCCGCTGGTGGCCGGCGTGCCGGTGAGCCTGCGCGAGGCGGGCGACCAGACGGCCAACAACCAGGCCAGCATGATCCTGGTGAGCCTGGCTACGGACATCACCGACCCGGTGCAGCGGCTGAAGGCGATCAACGCCTCGTCGACCTCATCGAAGTCGACCATGAACCGCTTCAAGGCCGTGATCCTCGACGACTTCCCGACCTTCGCCGCGCCCTGGCTGGTGTCGGGCATCGCGTCGATGGTGGGGCGCTCGGGCATCGTCAACCTGCTGCCGCCGGCGGCCAACGTGGCAATTTCCAACGTGGCGGGCGCACCCTTCCCGATGTACTTCGCGGGCGCGCTGGTCACCTGCTACTACCCGGTGTCGATCGCCAGCCACGGCACGGCGCTCAACGTGACGGTGCAGAGCTACAACGGCCGCATGGACTACGGCCTGATCGCCTGCCGCCGCGCCGTGCCCGACATCACAGAGATCGGCGACTACCTGCTGGCCGAGCACAAGCTGCTGATGGAGCTGACGCAGAAGCACCCGGCGGCAGCCGGCGCGGCACCGGCGCCGGTGCCGGCCAAGACGATCGTGGAGCAATCGGACGAGGCAGCACCCGAACCCGTTGCCGCCGCGAAGAAGAAGCCCGCCGCGCGCAAGAAGGCCCCGGTCAAGGTGGTGGCCAGGAAGGCACCCGCCAAGGCCGCAGCCAAGACGGCGGCGGCGAAGGCACCCCTCAAGACGGCCGCCAGGAAAGCCGCGCCCAAGCCGCCGGCCCGCAAGGCAGCCCCGGCCAAGCGTCCGGGCGGTCCAAGGGCCGCTGCGGCATGATCGGCGGAAGAAAATTGGGGCAGTTGGACTAGTTTTCCGACCGTTCTAGTTTTCCCGGCCTAGGCCCTGCGGAAGAAGATAGGCCCATCGCGAGAGACACACCCTGTTTGTTCCCTTCGCGAGCCCATCAACTTCAAGGAAACCACACCATGTCCACGCAAACCTCCATCGCTTCCGCAGCCGTTCACGTCGTCGGCCAGTACAACGACGCGGGCAAGACCCTGGTCGGTGCCTACCGCGCCGGCGTGCACCGCCTGCTGGGCGGCGCCGCTTCGCGCTACAGCGACTTCCTCGGCAGCCGCCAGATCCCGCTGGTGAGCGAGCAGGTCAAGGCCAACCTGATCGGCGCGCAGGAGAAGATCAACGGCTTCCTGGCCAACCGCGTGGATATCGACACCGGCCGCATCGTGTCCGTGATGGACCGCGTCGCCGCAGGCACCACCAGCGGCATCGAAGCCGTTGCCGGCCGCGTGGCCCGCGTCGAATCGCCGGTCGCCACCTCGGTGATCAACGCCATCGGCGCGCTGAACCAGCCGCTGGCCACCGTCTCGGTGCAGATCGCCGACCGCATCGTCGCCGGCACGAAGCAGATCGAAGCCCGCGTGAGCGGCGCCGAAGAAGCCGCCAAGCCGGTTCGCACGGTGAAGGCCAAGGCCGCCGCCGCGAAGAAGCCGGTTCGCCGCGCTGCCGCCCGCAAGGCGGCCTGACCCCCGGGGCGCCTTCTGGCGCCCTTTTTTCTTTTTCCGGTATCTGGAGCACTGCATGGCGACCCGTCCTGACGAAACTGCAAAGTTGAAGAAGAGGGCGGCGCCTGCGAAGAAGAAGCCGGCTGCCAGGAAGGCGCCCGCGGCGGCAAAGAAGCCCGCGGAGCCCGGCAAGGCCGAGGTCCTGCTGCGCGCCGGCCTGAAGGCGCTCGACAACGTGCGCAACGACGTCGCCAAGCGCCAGGCCAACGTGATCGAAGGCCTGCTCGGCATCGGGCACGGCAAGGTTCCCAGCCTCGGCCTCGACAGCTTCGGCATCCGCAAGTTCGAGGACGTGTTCGACCAGCGTGTCGCCACCGCGCTGCAGCGCCTGGGCATCCCCGGCGCCGACGAAGTGCAGGCCCTGCGCGACGAGGTCGCGCAGCTGCGCGAACGCGTGGCGCAACTCGAAGGCTCCACCGGCACCGCCACTCCCCGTGGCCGTGGCGTCAAACGCTGAGCGACAACAGGCAACAGCGCAGCAGCGGCAACCCGGTTGTGGCCAGCTCCAACACCACGCGCGACCGCATCCTGCAGGCCAGCCTCGCGCTGTTCAACGCGCAAGGCCTCGCGGCCGTGTCGACCCACAAGATCGCAGCCGAACTGGGCATCAGCCCCGGCAACCTGCACTACCACTTCAAGGCCAAGCAGCTCATCGTCGAATGGCTGTTCCGGCGCTTCGAGCAGCGGCTGGAGGCCCTGAACGGCTCGTCGGCATCCATCGCGGCCATCGACGACCTCTGGCTCGCGCTGCACCTGCGCTTCGAGGCCATCGACGAATACCGCTTCATCTATCGCGACATGGCCTTCCTGGCCAGCGAATACCCCTCGCTGGGCCAGCGCGCGCAGGCCCTGACCGCGCAGAACCTGCTGGCCGCACAGACGCTGTGCGAAGGGCTGGTGGCCTCGGGTGTGATCGAGACCAGCGCCGAGCAGGCCCGCATCCTGGCGCTGCAGATGGTCTTCACCACCACCTGCTGGCTCTCGTTCGAGCGGCTGGTGCCGGGGCGCGACGCGCTGGCGCAGGCCGACCCCGGTCTCGCGGCTTTCTACACACTCACGCTGGTTTCCCCGTATGTTTCCGGCGAATCGAGGGCTTATCTTGATTACCTGAGGGCCAAATACCTCGGATAAATGTCGCTGTCGTCCGACGGGGCATTGACTCTGCCGGCCTCATGTTCGTACCGAAGCAGATAAAAACCACAAAGGAGCCATCCAGAATGACCACCGCCACCTACGCCAAGGAACACATCACGCCGCCCTCGCGCCTGCTGCTGCTGGCCGAAGCCCGTGCGCTATGGGAGACCGGTGCCGGCCTCGCCATGTGGCCGCTGCTGCAGCTCACGCCGCGCGGCGACGGGCATCCGGTGTTGGTGCTGCCGGGCCTCGTGGCGGGCGACGGCTCCACGCTGCTGCTGCGCCGCTACCTCTGCAGCCGCGGCTACGACGCCCACGGCTGGGGCCAGGGCCGCAACTTCGGCCCGCGCGAAGGCGTGGAAGACGGCATGGTCGAGCTGCTGAAGAGCCTGCACGACAGCAGCGGCCAGAAGGTCAGCGTCATCGGCTGGAGCCTGGGCGGTGTGTATGCGCGGATGCTGGCGTCTTCCTACTCGCACATGATCCGCAACGTCATCACGCTGGGCAGCCCCTTCTCGGGCAGCCCGCGCGCCACCAACGCATGGCGCGTGTACGAGGGCGTGAGCGGCCAGAGCTCGCACGACCCGCGCCGCATGAAGTTCGTGCAGCCCACGCCGCCCGTGCCGACCACATCGATCTTCAGCCGCACCGACGGCGTCGTCGCATGGCGCTGCAGCATCGAGAAGACGGGCCCGCAGTCGGAGAACATCGAAGTCATCGCCAGCCACCTGGGGCTGGGGGCGCACCCGGCGGTGCTCTATGCGTTGGCGGACCGGCTGGCGCAGCCTGAAGGGGAGTGGAAGCCGTT
This sequence comes from Variovorax sp. 679, assembly GCF_003952185.1. GTDB lineage: Bacteria > Pseudomonadota > Gammaproteobacteria > Burkholderiales > Burkholderiaceae_C > Variovorax. The sequence continues at coordinate 125,467 of NZ_RXFS01000014.1, forward strand.
CAACCGCGGGGTGCTGGGGCCGCTGGTGTATCCGGATCCGGATCGGGACGCCTGACAAGACCTGGCTGGTGGTTCTTGTCAGGTCCGGGACGTGCGGCCAATGACTGCGCTGTCACGTGCTGGCTGAATTGCCATTGGGCTCAAAGATCACGTAGCGGTCGTTCAAATCCAGTTCCTCTGCATCCACTTCAACCTTGGTCATCGATCCTGCCGTTGACACGAGGACGAACGCGTACGGATCCTGGCTTTCGTCATCCGCCAGCAGCAGTCGGACCTGAAGCAGTTTCGCCAGGCGACTGGCACCATCCAGAATGCCGCCCTCGGGGATGGGGATCGTCAGATAGATAGAAATGATCTGGGAGAACGCTTCTCCTGATCGCGAATCGACCAGGCACGTAGCAGGATCGTCACTTCTCATCTCGGTGATGTCGTGCACCACCTTCACGGAGTCGTGATCGACCTCAAGGACGGTCGATAGGCCGCGGCGCAGGGGTTCAGCGCCAACATCCTGTTCCAGCGCAGCGTCAAACCAGATCATTGTCCAAGTCTCCAGATACTCAAGGCCCTGTTTGCCCCGGCTTCGCCAGCGGCATTCGTCGCGTAACCGAAGGCCTGAGGGGTGTCTCCGAACTTGTTGAAGATTCCCAGTGCATCGAATTCCCCTCGATTGAGCGAATGAAAGCCCGGGCCGCTGGAAGGAACCAGGTGGTCGCCTCGGATCAATTCGTATGTTCGACCGTTGACTGTATAGAAGTTGCCGTCCCTGGTTCCCTGACCGGCGTTGATGGCATCGACGTCTCTCTTCATGTCGATGCCGGGTTCGGCGACCGTGTTCTGGCCTTTCTTGAGGCCCCCTTGCCGCACGCTACGGATGCTGTGCCTTGAGGAAAGCGGCGCCCCGAAGTTGCTCGCCGGTCGTTTCACGACGACTCCCGGCGATGGTCTGATGCCCGGCTCGAGAGGTGCTCCACGCACCACTTCGACCCCCGGTTTCGGCAAAGGCTCGGGAGCAGGCCTTTTCCCACCAAGACCCACATGCGCAGCAGCCATGTCGAATGCGGCGGCACCGACTTGATTGGCCGCTGCAACCTGCTGTTCCGACCCTCCGAGCACACGCGTGGCCGCTCCAGGAGCACCGAAGATCGGTCCCAGCAAGGCGATGCCCAGCGAGTTGCCGAAGCGCAGGTTTTGCTCGCTCAACCAGGCGCTCTCGGCGCCGGAAATGCTGTTCTCCCAGCGCGGCCCCGGCGTGTAGACGTCCTGCAGGAAGGATGTCCTTCTTTTCAGCTCCAGAGACTGTTCGGGCTGCAGGGGATTCTTGCCGCTGTAGTGGTCGTTCAGCTGCTGGAGCTTGTCGTCCAGCGCCGACTTCGGGATCTCGTCGGGCATCTGTTCGCATGCCCGCTGGAACGTCTTGGCCGACTGCAGTGCGTCGGTCGGCTCCAGGCGCGCGTCGCGGCCGGTGCCGCTCCACATCCGCTCGTACCACGGAATCTTTTCGAACTCCGCCTTTTCCCGTTCGTACCGCTCGCTGCAGATACCGGGCTTGCGCCGCAGCATCGGCCCCTTGGGCACCTCGAAGGTCAGCACCCTGCCGAGCGTGCCGTTGCTGTTGAAGGGCGACGATGACGAAGAAGACGTGGGCAGCACCTGCCCCAGCGTCTTCTTGTCGTCGGGCATCGAACCCATCAGGCCGCTCCGTTCATCTCGCAGAGATCGCCGTGGCGGGCCACGGGTCGGCTCTCGACGAAGACTGTCTGCGAGCCCGAGATGATCTTCACGTTGCCCGCGCCGAGCGAGACACCCGAGCGCACGCCGCTGCCCGCGTTGCCCGCCACGCCCTTGACGATGCTGTCGACCATCAGCACCTTCTCGCCGCGTGCGAACACGGTGCGCGAGTAGGCCGCTTTCTCCGGCGGAAGGATCGACACGATGTCGAAGGGCACGACCTGGGTGCCGACGATGCAGAAGTCCGGCGCCACGTTGACCACCATGAACTGCGACTCCGCATCCGCGATGTGCTTTTCGGCGCTCATGCGGGCACTCCCTGGGGCGTACCGTTGCCCGCGGCTGCCTCGGCGACCGGGCGGTCGAAGAGGTCGACCGCCACCGTGTCGAGCGCCTGGTCGAGCGTGAGCCGCCAGGTCAGGTGCACGAGCATCTCGTCGAGGTCGACGTGCACGGTGTCGAGCTTCATGGCTTCGCTGCGCTCGGCGCCGGCCCCGTTCCTGCACAGCGCCTCGATCCACAGGCGTGGGAGTTCGGCCTCGATGCGGGGCGTCGAGGCGAAGAAACCGCTCATGAGCAAGGATTCGTCGCCCCGCAGGCCGCCGGCCACGACCTGGTCGGCCGGGGCGTACTGGAAGAAGCGTTCGTCGAAATCGTCGGCATAGTCCATGTAGGGCTGTCCGGCATTGCGCTCGCGCCAGGCGTCGTCGTAGGTGCCGGCCAGCGCTACGCGCGGTTGCCAGAAGCGCGCGACGGGGCCGAAGCCGGCAGGCCGTGCATCCTCCTGGTTGGCATGTTGCAGCGCCGTCGCAGCGTGCTCGAGCTGTGGCCCGTAGAACGGCTGGCCGGTGCCGTGGCGCCCGCCGGGATGCTCTTCGCGGGCCGCACTGCCGAACCATCCGCTGCCGCAGGGGTTGGCCGCGTGGGTGCGGGGCGGGGCCGATTCGTCATCGCCCTTGTCGAAGCCCCACCCGCCGTAGGCGAGTTCGTAGCGCAGCGGCACCGCGAGCGTGGGCTGCGGATCGGAAAGTCTGCGCTGCGCGGCGTCCTCATGCCAGTTCCACTGACGCGGACCGGTCAGGCGCAGTGTCTTTTTCAGCAGCGGTTCACACTGCCTGTGCACCAGCAGCTCCGCGTGCCATTCGCTTCGCGGCGTCCAGTCGAGGGCGCGCGCGGCACCCGTCACGTAAACGTCGGCGCCCGGCTTCCGCAGCAGAACGTCGGTCGCTTCGCGCAGGCTGGACAGCGTCGGGTGTGCAACATCCCAGGGCTCGTCGGCGAACACCGGGCCATGGTGCGAGGCCGCCGGCTCGAGCCGGCCGGGGGCGAGCACGAAGCTCGCGCACACCACCACCACGTCGTGAAAGCGTCGGCCCTTGCCCATCTTGTCGAACTGGAAGTGCGGAAAGGAGGTGCCGTTGCGCAGTTGCTTCAGGCGCGGCACGGGGATCGGCGGTGCGGGCTCAGCCACGGGTGCCGTCCTTGTCCGCCACCAGCTTTCCGACACCGGCGGAGGCTGCCGCCGTGACCGTACCGAGAACTTGCGTCGCATGACCCGCCGCCTCGCCACCGCCGCCTCCGGCCACCTGCTGGGCGATCGATGCAAGTTGCCCCGCCTTGCCAAGCAGGTCGGCGGGGTTGCCGCCCATCAGCGCACCAAGGCTCGCGAGCGGGCTGCCCGGAGGCTCGGCCGGCGGCGCGGTCGGCACCGCCTCGGGCTGCAGTGCGGCGCCGCCGCCCATGGGGTTGAGCCAGATGTGCTCGCCGTTGACGGTCACGTCGTCGCCCTGCGCCGTGATGTTGATCTTCTTGCCCGTGACCGCGATGGAGCCGTCGGCCTTGAGCTGCACCACCGATGCGCCCACACGCAGCGAGATGGTCTTGCCGTCCATCTCGATGTGGCTGCCCTTGTCGCCGCCCACGGACAGCAGGTACTTCTCTCCGACCTTGGTGGTCTTCGTCTTGCCGACCATGGTGTTGTCCATCATGCCCACGACGGTGTTGCGCAGCATGCCGACGTTGAAGGAGTAGGCCAGCCCGATGTTCACCATCTTGGCGAGGCCCACGTTGTGCATGTAGGCCATGCCGATCGTGGCCATCTGGTTGCGGCCCACCTTCTTGCTTCGGTCGCGCCCCACCAAGTGGGTCTCGTCATGCTCGACCTCGATGTCCTGGTTGCGCTCGGCGTGCAGCCAGACCTGCTCGGCGCCCTTCTTGTCCTCGAAGCGCAGGGCATTGGCGTTGGCGCCGCTGCCGCCTTCGGAACTGCGCGTGAGCAGGCCGCTCTGCGTGGCGTTGTCGGGAAGCGTCCAGGGTGGCATGTTGTCGGCGTTGTAGACGCGGCCCGTCACGATGGGGCGGTCCGGGTCGCCGTTCTCGAAGTCCACGATCACCTCCTGCCCGATGCGCGGGATCTGGATGCCACCGAAGTTGGCGCCGGCCCAGGGCGAGGAAACGCGCACCCAGCACGAGCTGTTCTCGTCCTTCGTGCAATAGCGGTTCCAGTGAAAGCTCAGCTTCACGCGGCCGTATTCGTCGGTCCAGATCTCACGGCCGGCCGGGCCCGTGACGATGGCTGTCTGCGGACCCGTGGTGCGTGGCCTCGGCACGGGCGGCGCCGGTGCGCGAAAGACCTTGCTCGCCGGAATCACGTCGAAGTCGACGCGGCACTCGAACTCCTGCTGCGAACTCGCATCGCCCACGTCCTGGAGCAGCAGATGCGCATGCGTGACGAGGTACTGCCGGTTCGATTCGTTCTGCGGATGGCGCTCCAGGGTCACCAGGCATCCCGGCACCACCGCGCGCAGGTTGCCCGAGCCGGTGGCGAGTTCGCCCAGGCTGCCGGCTTCCTCCATGCGCGTGCGCACCAGCTGTTCGCCTTCGGACTCGACGACGTAATCGCCCGGCCAGCCGTAGCGCTCCCAGCTGTTCTGCGCGGTCTTGCGGGGCATCGTGCTGATCTGCTGCAGTTCGGCCCTGGGGCGCTTGAAGTCGAAGTCGTCCGTCACCCAGCGGCCGCTTTGCAGTTCCTCGCAGGCATTGAAGCGATCGCAGCGCTCCTCGCGCACGGTTGCGTCCGCCGGATGGAAAGGGATGGTCTGGTAGCCCTCGTGGGCGAAGGGCTGGTGCGAGGCCATCTCGTCCACGATGACCAGTTTGTGGCTGTTCTCTTCGTGCTCGAAGCAGTAGTACAGGCCCCATTCGTGCAGCAGCCGCGCGACGAAGTCGTAGTCGCTCTCGCCGTACTGCACCTGGAATTCGCGCGGCGGATAGCCGTGGGTGGTCCGGATCTCGAACGGCAGGCTGTACTTGCCGAGCACGGCCTTGACGATGTCCAGCACGTTCTGGTTCTGGAAGATGCGGTAGTCGCTCGTGCGCGTTGCGAGCGTGAGCCATGGCTCGATCACCGCCTCGTAGAGCGCGCGGCGGTTCTCAAGGCGCAGGAAGCGCACGCGTGTGACCAGGCCCGAGATGTGGCGTTGCTGCGGACCCGAGCCCGGTCGCCCGTCGAGCACGATGTGCGCGGACATCATTTCGCCGACCAGCTGCTTGACGGCGACATTGGCCGCCTGGCGTTCGTTGTAGCCCTGCTGCTCGGGCGTGGCCAGCGTCAGCGTGTAGCGAAACAGGCTGCTCAGACCTTCGTCGCCCGCGATGGCGATGGGCTCCAGCGCCGGCGCGTTGCCGAGCGTGGGCATGGCGGACGAGGAGGCGGTAAGGACACGCGCAAGCTGCGCTGCGCCGACAGGCATGAAATCTCTCCCTGATGTTCTTGGCTGACGAAGCAAATCGTAGCAATTCGAGTATGAAACACCAGTAAGACGATAGATTGCTGCAGATCGAGTATTTCCGTGGCTCCGTGAAGTGTTTCGCAGGAGAAGCCCGCCACCCATGACTTCCGTCACTTGCGGCATCTCCGGCCCGCCCAAAACAATAGCGGCACCATGCACAGCCTGCCGCCTGTCTACCCCCGCATCAAGCATGTCGGCTTCCTGGAGTCGATGCGCCCGATGCTGGAGCAGGTCGAGGCGCGCGGCGGCGACCGCGAGGCGCATGCGCCCGTGGCCTATCCCTTGGCCGACGGCTCTGACCTGCTGGTGACCTTCGCGGTCGATACGCCCGCGCAGTTCGTCACGCTGACCGGAGAAGGCATGGTGGAGACAGGGCTCGACCCGCAGTCGATGTACGAGCTGGCCATCGACAACATGCTGCTGCTCGTGGCGCCCAATGTCGGCACGCGGGACTTCGGCCTCTACAAGGCGCTCGTCGCGGGCGACGGCTTCGAGGCCTGCATGCTGCTGCTGCCGGACCTCTGGGAGCAGCTTGCGCAGGAGTTCGAGGGCGAGCTGATCGCGGTGGTGCCGAGCCGCGACGCGGTCTATTTCATGGACAGCGGGGCGAGCTTCGAGAAGCGCGGCGAGATCGTCTCGGCCACCGAGGCGCTGGGCCGCATGTGCCGAGCCGCCATGGGTGTCAGGGCCGAGGCCGGGCCGCACGGCCTCTCCGACAAGGTGATGGCGCTGACGCCCGACGGCTGGTGCGTGCGCGGCACCCTGAAGGACTATTGCGAACCGGCGCTCGAAGCCTGAGCGCCGCCAGACCCTCGGGACTGCGCCTTCAGCTGCCCGCCCACACGTCCAGCACATAGCGCTGGTCGGCAATCATCTTGTCCATCCACGCGGCGCTGTCGTGTCCGTGCTCGCGCGCGAGGTCGCTCAGCGTGCGGCGCACGTCGGGCTCCATGCGCGAGCCGTCGCCGCACACGTAGACCACCGCGCCGGCCTCCAGCAGTTTCCATACGTGGGCGGCCTGCTCGCGGATCAGGTCCTGTACATAGACCTTGCGTTCGCCTGCACGAGAGAACGCGGTGTGCAGCTTCATCAGGCCGCGATGCGCCCAGCCCTGGAGCTCGTCGGCGTAGATGAAGTCCTGCTCGGGATGGCGGCAGCCGAAGAAGAGCAGCGCCTCGCCGAGCGCATGGCCTGCCTCGGCCTGCGCAGCGCGCTCCTGCAGGAAGCCGCGGAACGGCGCGAGCCCGGTGCCGGGGCCGACCATGATGAGCGGCCTGCCCGCGTCCTCCGGCAGCCTGAAGCCCTCGGCAGTGGTCTCGCGCACCACGCCGTGAACCGTGTCGCCGGCTTCCGCGCGCGCCAGGAAGTTGGAGCACACGCCTTCGAAGGTGCCGATGCCCGACTTGGCCGGGCCGCTCACCACGCCCACCGTCACGCTGCACCTGCCCGGCGTCATCGTCGGCGACGACGAGATCGAGTAGTAGCGCGGCGAAAGCGGCGACAGCATCTCCAGGAATACGGCGAACGGCACCTGGCAGGCGCGGTGTTCTTCCAGCAGGTCGAGCAGCGACTTGCGCTTGTGCAGCACGTCGGCCTTGTACGCAGCCTGCGAGGCCTCGTCGCTGCCTGACAGGGCCACCAGCTTGGGCTTGGTGAACGGGCACTCGGTGTAGGCGGCGAGCGTGGCGATCTGCTTGCGCGTGGCCACGTCCTGCAGCTCGACGTAGTCGCCCAGCAGGCGGTCGACCGCGACCACCTGTTCCACCGGCAGCGCCGCCTTGCGACCCGCGGCCGCGTGCAGCCGTACGTGGGCCGTGCGGTCGAAACCGAAGCGCGCCATCGCGCGCTCGACCTGCGCGGGGCTGTTGCGCGGCACCACGCTCAGGTGATCGCCGGCGCGGTAGACCAGGCCCTCGGGCAGCATCAGCTCGACGTGGCGCGTGGAGCGGCCGGCTTCACCGTTGCCGCCGCTCTGCAGCTCGCGGTTCTCGATCACCCGCAGCGCCACCGCGCCCAGCGCATCGACGATCGCGTTCTTCTGCGGCGGCGGAAGCTCTTCCAGCGTGTAGAGCGGCTCGCTCTGCACGGGCGTGTCGGCGCCGGTCTTGATGTCGAAGGCTTTCACCAGCTCGGGCCAGAGCGCGTCGCTCCAGTCCTGGAAGGCGCCGTCCATGTCCTCGCGCGCATCGCCTTCGCCGCGCGGGTGCACGCGCGTGGCGCCAAGCGCCTCGAGCCGCTCGTCGATGCGGCGCGGCACGGCCTGGTAGGTGGCGGCCCAGTCGGTGTTGCCGCAGCCGAACACGCTGAAGCGAACGCCATTGAGCGAATCGTCGGCCTTGTCGAGCCAGCGGTGGAACTCGGCTGCGTTGTCGGGCGCCACGCCGTTGTAGGAGGCGCAGACGATGGCGACCGCGCCGTTGGCCGGCAGCCGCTCGGCATAGTCGTCGAGCGAGGCCAGCTGCGTGGAGAAGCCGCGCATCTCGCCGGCCTCGGCCAGCTGGCGCGCGAGGTCTTCGGCCGTGCCGAGGTTGGAGCCCTGCAGCACCAGCAGCGAGGTGCCATGGCGCGCAGCCTGCGGCTTGCGCGCGGCAGCCTGCACGGGCTGCACCGGGGCGGCGGCCGCGTCGGTCATGTTGCCGCGCGGGCGCGTGGCCGGGTCGCGCAGCAGCGCCTTGATCCTGAAGTTCTCGGGCTTGATCGTCAGCGCTTCCTTGATCTTCAGCTTGTAGCCCGTGTGGTCCACGAGGTTGAAGCGCTGCAGGATCATGCCCAGCGTGAGCACCGCCTCCTGCAGGGCGAACTGCCGCCCGATGCAGGCGCGCTGCCCGTTGCCGAAGGGCTTGAAGGCATTCACCGGCCGCTCACGCTCGGCCTCGCGGCTGAAGTTGTCGGGGTTGAACCGGTCGGCGTCCTCGCCCCAGATGCCCTTGTCACGATGCAGCGCCAGCGCATGCATGATGACCATGTTGTTCTTCTTGATCGTGTACTGGCCGCCGATCTTCGTGTCTTCCTTGGCGCGCATCGAGATCGCGGGCGCGGTCGGGTACAGGCGCAGCGATTCCTTCAGCACCTGCATCACGTACTGAAGGCGGTTGACCTGCGCGTAGGTGGGCTTCTGCGTGGTGTCGGGCCCGAACACGTTGTCGACCTCGGCCTGCGCCTTGGCCATGGCCTCGGGGTTGTTCAGCAGGAAGTAGATGGCGAAGGACAGCAGGCCGCTGGTGGTTTCATGCCCCGCGATGAGGAATTCGATGCACTCGTCGCGGATCATCTTGTCGGTGAGCTGCTCGCCGCTCTTCTTGTCCACGCCCGCGATCATGTAGCTCAGCAGGTCGGGCTTGGTGGCGATGTCGGCCCCGCTCGCACGCCGCTCCTCGATGATGTCTTCCACCATCTTGTGCATGTAGCGGATGTCCTTGCGCTGCTGCGCGAGCTCCTTCTTCAGCATCAGCTCTTCGAGCGGCAGGCCGCGGCGGTTCTGCACCGTCTCCAGCGTGCGCACCATCGCATCGACGAAAGGGTGAAAGCCCTCGCGGTAGAACGAGTTGAAGCGGTAGCCGAAACCGCACAGGCCGATGGTGTCGAGCGTGAGCGCAGTCATGTCGCGCACCACGTCCACTTCTTCGTCGAAGTTCAGGCGCTCCCACTTGGTGACCAGCTGCCCCGCGATGTCCAGCATCATCGGGTGGTAGGCCTGCATCGCGCGCTGGCTGAAGTTGGCCAGCAGGATGTTGTGCGGCTTCGACCAGGTCTCCTCGTGCGTGTCCGAAGTGAACAGTCCGTGCGAAGCTGCCCGCAGCCGGCGCAGTGCGCCGCGCGTGCTCTTGTCGAAGCGCGGCTCCTCGCAGAGCTCGTCGACCAGCGCGGGCGACGACACCACGATCACCGGCATGCCCGGCATGTCGAGCCAGTAGATGCCGCCGAGATCCTGCGCGATCTTCCACATGTCGAGCACGGGAGAGTCGGACCCGATCGACAGCAGGTTCCCGACGAAGGGCTTCTTCGCCGGATGCGGGATCGGGTAGAGCGAGTTTTTGCCTGCCATGGTCTTGTTGTGCCTTTGGAATGGACCCGCCTCTGATATCCGGGGTTTGACTTCCGGAGTATCCCGACGGCACAGGCGGCAGGCAGGACGGGGTTTCCCTTACAAGGCCCCGTCCTCTTCAGCAGTTGCGAAGGAAGTGTTCAGGGCCGAGCCATCCTGCATTCCGTGCCCTGCGCCAGTTCGTTCCCGGTATAGACCGCATCGGTGCGGAAGCCGTAGTTCGTACCCTCCCAGCCGGTCTTCACCGTCTTGCCGTCCACCGGCACGATGGTGTTGACCACCTGCGGCAGCAGCAGCTGGTGGTCTTCGGCACGCATGCGCACCGGGCCCACGACGGAGTCGAAGCTCAGGTCTTCGAGTGCGTGCGCGACCTTCACGGTGTCGGTGGAGCCGGCCTTGTTGATGGCGGCGGCCAGCAGGCGCGGCGTCATGTCGATGCGCGGCGCGAGGAAGTCCTTGCCGGTCTTCGCCTTGTAGGCCTTGGCCAGCGCATCGACCTTCGGCGTGTCGGCCTCGCCCGGATGCCACTCGGCCACCCAGGTCAGCTGGCCCAGCTTCGCCTGCGAAACCGCCGTGACCGTGCCCGGCACCGAGCCTGCGCTGTGGTTGAAGTAGCGCAGGTTGTAGCCCGCGTCGCCCGCGGCCTTCAGCAGCAGCGTCATGTCCTGGCCCCAGTTGCCGGTGATGACCGAGTCGGCGCCGCTCTGCTTCACATTGGCGATGTAGGGCGCGAAGTCTTTCACGCGCCCGATGGGATGCAGCGTCTCGCCGACGAACTGGATGTCGGGCCGCGCCAGGCCCACCAGCTGGCGGCCGTAGCTGGCCCACTGCTTGCCGTGCGCATAGTCCTGGTTCAGCAGGTAGACCTTCTTCACGTCGGGCGTCTTCTTGATGTAGTTGGCCAGTGCCTTCATCTTCATCGCGGTGTTGGCCTCGGTCTGGAAGTGCCAGAAGCTGCAGCCCTTGCCCGTCATCTCCGGGTCGATGGAGGAGTGGTTCAGCACGATCAGCTCCTTGCCCGGGTTGCGCTGGTTCCAGCGCGCCACCGACTGCACCAGCGCCGTGACCACCGAGGAGCCCGAGCCGCCGGTGACGATGGCCTTCGCGCCCTGGTCGATGGCCGCCTGCAGCGCGCTCTGGCTTTCCTGCGCCGAGAGCTTGCTGTCGAACTGCAGCAGCTGCAGCTTCGTGCCGCCGAGCACGCCGCCCTTCGCATTGATGTCCTCGATGGCGTACTGGGTGTGCATCAGCATCAGCTCGCCGACGTTGGCGAAGGGGCCCGAGAGCGGGTCGATGTAGGCGATCTTGTAGGCCTGCTGCTGGGCGTGCGCGGCGCCGGCGGTGGCCAGCAGGCAGGCAAGGGCGATCCGCGCCAATGGCGCTTTGCTGAACTTCATGATGGTTTGTCTCCGGAGGTTGTTGTCTTCAGTTCTTCGTTCGCAGCCCGATCACGCGGCTTGCCAGCTTCGTGAGCTCGGCCACGACTTCGTCGGGCGAGAGGCGCCCGCCCGGGCGGTACCAGCTGTAGAGGAAGCCCGGCAGGCTGCAGGCCGCGAGCGCGGTGATCTTGGTCTCGTCGAAGTCGAGGTCGCCGTCGCGCCGTGCCTCCTCGAGCAGCGGGCACAGCAGGTCGTAGAAGTGATGCGCCAGCTTCTTCTGCGCGGCGATGTACTCGGGGCGGTACACCTGCGGCTCGCGGTAGGGGAAGAAGGCCACCGGGTGGTGCGAGACGGTCGCGCGGATCAGCCGCTCGATGCCTTCGAGCACCTTCTCGCTTGCGCGGCGCGGATCGGTGGCGGCGAAGTCGAGCGCGGTGAAGCAGTCGACCGCCGGGCGCCACGACAGCGTCTCGAAGATCTCCTGCTTGTCTCGGAAGTAGTAGTACACGAAGGGCTTGGTCACGCCCAGGTCGCGCACGATCTGCGCCATGGTGGTGTTGGCGTAGCCCTGCGCCGCGAAGAGCTGCGCGGCCGCCTGCAGGATGCGCTCGCGCTGAAGGTCGGTGCCCTGCGTGGCCGCGCGCTGGCGGCCGGTGCCCTGGGGAAGGTGCGGCTGCGCCGTCGTGTCGCTCTGGTGGTCTCCAGAGGGTTTGTGCCGTGTCGCGGAAGTTATACCCATGGGTAGGATTGTTCGTGCACCATGCACCATTGGCAAGCGCCTGCCCGGTGCAGGCGGCTATCGATAACCCTGAGAAAGTGACGCCATGGAGACATTGCCCGACCGCCCGCAGCAGCCGCTGCACGAGTACCTGCGCACCCACGCACGCGAGCGTGGCGGCAGCACCGCCTGCCTCTGGTACGGCCATGCGATGAGCTGGGCCGAACTCGACCGCGCGAGCGATGCCTTCGCTGCGCGCCTGCAGGCACTGGGCGTGAAGAAGGGCGAGCCGGTGGTGCTCTTTCTCAACAACTGCCCGCAGTACCTGGTGGCGCACTTCGGCATCCAGAAGATCGGCGCCATCGTGTGCCCGAGCGGGCCGCTCAACAAGGAGCACGAGCTGGCCTACCAGGTCAACGACCTGAAGGCCCGCGTGATCGTCGCGGCCGCGCCGCTGCTGCCGGTGGTGCGCAAGGTGCAGCCGGAGAGCGCGCTCGAGCATGTGTTCGTGGTGCACTACGCCGACCTGCTGCCCGACCCGTCCTCGCTCGACCTGCCGGCCGAACTGGCCGCGGAGCGCAACATCGAGCGCAGCGTGCCCGAAGGCTGCGAAGACTTCCTGGCCGTGATGCGCAGCGATGCGAAGCCACAGCCCGTGGCCATCGACATGGACGATGTGGCGCTCATGACCTACACCTCGGGCACCACGGGCTTGCCCAAGGGCGCGATGCTGAGCTACGGCAACGCGCTCTTCAAGACGCGTGCGGCCGCCGACTGCAACGGCGTGGGGCCCGATGACGTGCTGCTGTCCATCGCGCCGCTGTATCACATCGCCGGCATGCTGATGGGCGTCAACGTGCCGGTGCTCAGCGGCGCAACCTCGGTGCTGATGCACCGCTTCGACCCTCGCGCCGTGCTGCAGGCCGTCGCCAGCTACAAGGTGAGCTGGTGGTACAGCATCGCGCCGATGAACGTGGCATGCATGCAGGTGCCGGACATCGCGAGCTTCGACCTGTCGAGCCTGAAGATGAACCCGGTGACCAGCTTCGGCATCACCTTCACCGAGCCGCTGGCGCAGCAGTGGCGCTCGCATGCGCCGAACTGCACCTCGTTCGAGGCCGCCTACGGCCTGAGCGAAACCCACACATGCGACACCTACACGCCGCATCACGCGCCGCGCTGGGGCACGCAGGGCATTGCGGTGCCGGGCGTGACGATCCGCATCATCGACACCGATACACAAGCCGACATGCCTGCGGGCGAGGTCGGCGAGATCGTGCTCACCAGCCCCGGCTCGTTCAAGGGCTACTGGAACAAGCCCGAGGCCACGGCCGCCACGCTGCGCAACGGCTGGGTGCACACGGGCGACATGGGCAAGATCGACGCCGACGGCTACCTCACCTTCATCGGCCGCTTCAAGGAAATGATCAAGGTCTCGGGCTACAGCGTGTTCCCCGAGGAGGTCGAAACCATCCTCATCAAGCACCCGGCGGTGGCGCAGGCGGCGGTCATTGCGCAGCCCGATGCGGAGAAGGGCGAGGTCGTGAAGGCCTTCATCGTGCGCAAGCAAGGCGCCGCGCTCGAGGCCGACGCGCTCATCGCATGGTCGCGCGACAACATGGCGAGCTACAAGGCGCCGCGCGCGGTGAGCTTCATCGACGCGTTGCCCACCACCGGCGCGGGCAAGGTGCTGCGCCGTCTGCTCAAAGACAAAAGCTGAGAGGTTCCGTTTGCTGTTCTCCAAAGTTCTGATTGCCAACCGCGGCGAGATCGCCGTGCGGCTGGTGCGCGCACTGCGCGACCTGGGCATTGCCAGCGTGGCGGTGCATGCGCGCGACGAGGCTGCGGCGCTGCATGCGCAGCTGGCCGATACGGCCGTGGCGCTCGATGCGACCGGGCCTTCGGCGTACCTCGATGTCGCGGCGCTGATCGCCGTGGCGAAGGCCCGGGGCTGCGATGCGGTACATCCCGGCTACGGCTTTCTCAGCGAGCGAGCCGATTTCGCGCAGGCATGTGCGGACGCGGGCCTCGTCTTCATCGGCCCGACCCCTGAGCAGCTCGGCCTGTTCGGCGACAAGGCGCGGGCGCGTGCACTGGCCACCGAGTGCGACGTGCCGGTGATGCCCGGCAGCACCGGCGCGGTGACGCTCGCTCAGGCGCAGGCCTTCTTCGCCGAGCAGCATGCGCAGGGCGCGGGCGTGATGGTCAAGGCCATCGGCGGTGGAGGCGGGCGCGGCATGCGCGCGGTGCTGAACGCAGAAGACCTGCCCGAGGCGCATGCTCGTTGCATGTCCGAGGCCAAGGCGGCCTTCGGTATCGACGGCGTGTACGTCGAGCGGCTGATGCGCAATGCGCGCCACATCGAAGTGCAGGTGCTGGGCGACGGCAAGGCCGTGGCCAGCCTCGGCGAGCGCGAATGCACGCTGCAGCGGCGCTTCCAGAAGCTGGTGGAGATCGCGCCCAGCCCCTCGCTGCCCGAGGCCTTGCGTGCGCAGGTCACGCAGGCTGCGTTGCGCATGGCGAAGGCGGTGGGCTATCGCGGGCTCGGCACCTTCGAGTTTCTTGTCGATGCCGCATCGGCGACGCTGCCCTTCGTCTTCATCGAGGCGAATCCGCGCCTGCAGGTCGAGCACACCGTGACGGAAGCAGTGACGGGGCTGGACCTCGTGCAGCTGCAGGTCGCCGTGGCCGCCGGACAGTCGCTGGAAGCGCTCGGCGTGGAAGTCGACCGGACCGTGCCGCAGCGCGGCTTCGCGGTGCAGTGGCGCATCAATGCGGAGACGCTCGACGCGCAGGGCAATGCCCGTCCCTCGGGCGGCACGCTCGCGCGCTTCGAGCTGCCCTCGGGCCCCGGCGTGCGCGTGGACACGCACGGCTACGCGGGCCTCGCGCCCTCGCCGCACTACGACACGCTGCTCGCCAAGCTCATCGTGCATTCGCCGTCGCCACGCTTCGAGGACGCGCTGCGCCGCTCGCTACGCGCACTGGACGAATGCCACATCGACGGCATCGCCACCAACCTGCCGCTGCTGCGTGCCATCGCGGCACGGCCGGAGTTCGCGACGCAGGCAGTGCACACGCGCTTCGTGGAGGCGCACCTGGGCGATCTGCTCGCTGCCGCAGCGGCCTTCGAGAAGCAGGCGAGAAAGACGGTGGCTGCGCCCGCGGAACCATTGCCCGTTGCCGATGACGATTCGGACGAGCTGACCGTCAAGGCCCCGATGCCCGCGCGCCTCGTGCAGTTCGAGGTCGAGGTGGGCGACGTGCTGCCGGTCGGTGCGCAGCTCGGCGTGCTCGAGGCCATGAAGATGGAACACCTGCTGCACGCGCCCGTGGCCGGCCGCGTCGTTGCGCTGCTGGCCGCGCCCGGCGACTACCTCGTCGAGGGGCAGTCGCTGGTGCAGCTGGAGGCGGTCGATGCGCAGGCCGTGCAGGCCGAGGCCCGTGCCGAGCACGACCTGGATGCGATCCGGCCCGACCTGCGGAAGGTGATCGATCGGCACGCGTACACGCTCGATGAGAACCGCAAGGCCGCGGTCGACAAGCGCCATGCGCAGGGCGGGCGCACGGCGCGCGAGAACATCGCCGACCTCTGCGACACCGCGTCCGACCCCGGCAACTTCATCGAGTACGGCGCGCTCGCCATCGCCGCGCAGACGCGCCGCCGCTCGCTGGAAGACCTGATCGTCAACACGCCGGCCGACGGCATGGTCACGGGCTTGGGCAGCATTAACGCAAAGCAGTTCGGCGCCGAGGCATCGCGCTGCGCGGTGCTGGCCTACGACTACACCGTGCTGGCCGGCACGCAGGGCATGCGCAACCACCACAAGACCGACCGGCTGCTGGCGGTGGCGCATCAGCTCAAGCTGCCGGTGGTGCTGTTCGCGGAAGGCGGAGGCGGGCGACCGGGCGATACCGACATGCCCATCGTGGCCGGCCTGAACAACCACACCTTCAGCCAGTTCGCGGCGCTCTCGGGCAAGGTGCCGGTGGTGGGCATCGTGCACGGCCGCTGCTTCGCGGGCAACGCGGCGCTGCTGGGCTGCGCCGACGTGATCATCGCCACCAAAGGCAGCAACATCGGCATGAGCGGCCCCGCGATGATCGAGGGCGGCGGGCTCGGTACCTTCGCGCCCGAGCAGATCGGGCCGAGCAGCGTGCAGTCGCGCAACGGCGTGATCGACATCCTCGTGGAGGACGAAGCTGCCGCCGTCGCCGCGGCGAAGCAGTACCTCTCGTACTTCCAGGGCGCGACCACCGACTGGCAATGCGCCGACCCGCGCACGCTGCGCCACGTGGTGCCCGAGAACCGTCTTCGCGTGTACGACGTGCGCGCCGCGATGCGCGGCGTGGCCGACACCGGCTCGCTGCTCGAGCTGCGCGCGGGCTTCGGCGCGGGCATCGTCACCGCGCTCGCGCGCATCGAGGGCCGGCCGGTGGGCCTGATGGCCAACAACCCGCATCACCTTGGCGGCGCGATCGACGTGGAGGCGGCCGACAAGTCCGCGCGATTCATGCAGCTGTGCAATGCACACGGCCTGCCAATTGTTTCGTTGTGCGACACGCCCGGCTTCATGGTGGGGCCCGACATCGAGGCGCAGGCGCAGGTGCGCCACGTGTGCCGCATGTTCATGGTGGCCTCGCACCTGCGCGTGCCGTTCTTCGCCGTGGTGCTTCGCAAGGGCTACGGCCTGGGCGCGCAGGCGATGACGGCAGGCGGCTTCGATGCACCGGTCTTCACCGTGGCCTGGCCCACCGGCGAATTCGGCGCAATGGGGCTGGAAGGCGCCGTGCGGCTGGGTTTCCGCAAGGAGCTGGCCGCCGCGCCCGAGGGGGCCGAGCGCGACGCGCTGTTCAGGAAGCTGGTGGCGCAGCAGTACGAGAACGGCGAGGCGATCCACATGGCGCAGACGCTGGAGATCGACGCGGTGATCGACCCGGCGGAAACGCGCACCTGGCTGGTGCGCGGCCTCTCTTCGGCCACAAAGGCACAAGGCGCGGCCGTCGCGTATGTAGACACCTGGTAACGGGTCTTTAGACCTCGTCACGCGCGGGGAAACAGTGGCTCCGTACACTGGTTCGCTTTGCGTGCATGAACCTGGTTTCCCGTTGGGCAGCCTGCCTTCGCGACGTGGCCGTCGCGCACTGGGTGGCTGCCTTCTTCCTCGCGTTGATTGCCCTTGGCGTGCATGCCGTCACGCCCGACGGGCGTCCGCGGCAGCCCGCCGAGGCGCATTGGGTCGCGAGCTGGGCGGTGGCGCCGCTCGATTTCCGCGAGGTCGCCGCGACCCCCGCGAACACCGGCCGTTCGTTGCCCGCCGGCAATGACCTGCGCGGGCAGACGCTGCGCCAGAAGGTCGAACTGTCGCTGGATGGCGAGCGCATCCGCATCCGCTTCTCGAACCGCTTCGGCAAGACGCCGCTGCGCATTGCCGCGGCGAGTGCGGCGCGCGGCACCGGCGCCGATGCCTTCTCGCCGGCCACGCTGCGCGTGCTGCGTTTCGGTGGCCGTACCAGCCTCACCATCGCCCCGGGCGCCGATGCCTGGAGCGACGGCATCGACCTGCCGGTGGAGGCGGGGCAGACCGTGGTCGTGAGCGCCTTCTTCGATCGCACCACGCCGTTTGCGACGGTCGCCCTGCAGGAGCCGGGCACGACCTGGATGACACCCGGCAACGCCGTGAGGACGCCGATGCTGAAGAACCCGACGCCGCTGCCGCTCAACCAGATCGTGACAGGGCTCGACGTGCTCACCACCAAGTCCATTCGCACCATCGTGGCATTCGGCGATTCGATCACCGCGGGCGGCGCGGAAGCCACGCTCGGGTCCTATCCCGACATGCTGGCCACGCGCCTGCGCGATACGCAGCCGGCAGGGCAGGACGTCGCGGTGCTCAACATGGGCATCGGCGGCAACCGCCTGCTGGCCGACGGCATCGGGCCCAGCGGCCTTTCGCGTTTCGAACGCGATGCCCTGCGGCAGAGCAGCGCGACGCACGCGATCATCCTGCTGGGCACCAACGACATCGGCCGCGCTGTTTTTGCCAACGTGCCCGGCGCCGAGATGAAGCAGCACGACGTGGCGACGGCCGCGCGCATCGGCGAAGGGCTGGAGCAGCTCGTGAAGCAGGCACGCGCCAAGGGCTTGAAGGTGCTGCTGGGCACGGTGCCGCCATTCAGGAATACGCCCTACTGGAGCGAGGCGAGCGAGGCCATGCGCGAGGGCGTGAACCGCTGGATCCGCGGCCGGCAGGACGTCGACGGCGTAGTCGACTTCGATGCCGCCCTGCGCGACCCGGCAGACCCGCAGGCGCTGAACCCGCTCTTCGATTCGGGCGATCACCTGCATCCCAACAAGGCCGGTCATGCGGCGATGGCCGCGGCCATCGATTTGCGCGAATTGCAGGAGTGAGCGCCGCTAGTGAGCGCTCGCAAGAGGCCCAAAAGCGCGTCACAGCTTTACACAAGACTTCGCGCATCGCTTACAGGAGGTTCACACGGGCTGGGCAGCATGAAGGCTCCTCCAACAGCTCATGAGGAGCTCTTCATGAAAAAACTCGCATTGGCTCTTTCCGTCGGCGCCGCATCGCTTCTGTCGGTGGGTGCGTTGACCGTTCCCACTGCCGCGCAGGCGCAGCCCGTGGTCACCATCCAGGTGCCGCCGCCTCCGCCGCGCTACGAGCGCGTTCCGCCGCCGCGCCGCGGCTACGTGTGGGCGCCGGGGCATTACGAGTGGCGTGGCGGCCGCCACGTGTGGATCGGCGGCGGCTGGGTGCGCGCACGGCCCGGCTATGCCTACCGTCCGCCGGAGTGGCGCCAGGACGGCGGACGCTGGGTGTACAGCGGCGGTCGCTGGGACCGTGACGGCGACGGCGTGCCGGATCGCTACGACCGTCGTCCGAACAACCCGTATCGCAACTGATGGATTTCAGGAGCCGCCGGTCGTCGTGGCCGGCGGAGTACTTCAGCGGAAGACGACGGTGCGGTGCCCGTTCAGGAGCACCCGGTGCTCGCTGTGCCACTTCACCGCGCGTGCCAGCACCTGGCTCTCGGTGTCGCGGCCGCGGGCCGTGAGGTCTTCCACCGTGTCGGTGTGGTCGGCGCGAGCCACGTCCTGCTCGATGATCGGGCCCTCGTCGAGGTCGGCCGTCACGTAGTGGGCGGTGGCGCCGATCAGCTTCACGCCGCGGTCGTGCGCCTGGTAGTAGGGCTTGGCGCCCTTGAAGCTGGGCAGGAACGAGTGGTGGATGTTGATCGCGCGGCCCGATAGGCTGCGGCACAGGTTGTCGCTCAGGATCTGCATGTAGCGCGCGAGCACCACGAGCTCGGCGCCCTCGGCCTCGATGATCTCCAGCTGCTTCGCCTCGGCCTGTGCCTTGGTCGCGGACGTCACCGGGATGTGGTGGAAGGGCACGTTGTAGCTGGCCGCCAGCTGGTAGAAGTCGCGGTGGTTCGAGATGATTGCGCGCACGTCGATGGCGAGCAGGCCGCTCTTCCAGCGGAACAGCAGGTCGTTGAGGCAGTGGCCTTCCTTGCTGACCAGGATCACCGTCTTCATCGGCTCGGCCGCGGCATGCAGCTGCAGCGTCATGCCGAAGCCGGCGGCGAAGGTCTTCAGCCCCTCGCGCAGCGAGGCCTCGCTGTGGTCGCCGCAGGCGAAGCGCACGCGCATGAAGAACAGGCCCGTGTCGTGGTCGTTGTACTGGGCCGCCTCCTCGATGTTGGCGCCGCGCTCGAGCAGGAAGCCCGAGACGGCATGCACGATGCCCGTCCGGTCGGGGCAGGAGAGGTTCAGGATGTAGGCGGGCGAAGTAGGCGTAGAGGTCGTCATCGGGGTGGGATTGTCGCAGGGGTGCCAGAATCGCGATTTTCCTCCCCAGATAACCAACCGCAGGAGCGAGACATGGCCTACCAGGACTTCAACATGGACAACCAGTGGTTGCCCTTCACCCCCAACCGTCATTTCCGCAAGGATCCGCGCGTGTTCGTCGCGGCCGACGGCATGGAGTTCACCACCCACGACGGCCGCAAGGTGATCGACGGCATCTCCTCGCTGTGGTGCGTGGGCGCGGGCCACAACCGCAAGCCGATCAACGAAGCGATCAAGACGCAGCTCGACACGCTCGACTATGCCACCGCCTTCCAGGTCAGCAACGACAAGGCCTTCAAGGCGGCGGAGATGATCGCCTCGCTCGCTCCCGGCGACCTCAACAAGGTGCTCTTCTGCAACTCGGGCTCGGAAGCCGCCGACACCTCCATGAAGGTGGCGCTGGCCTATCACCGTGCGCGCGGCGAGGGCCACCGCAACGTGTTCATCGGCCGCGAGAAGGGCTACCACGGCGTGGGCTTCGGCGGCATGTCGGTGGGCGGCATTCCGGGCAACCGCAAGGTGTTCGGCTCGGCCTTCCTGCCGCGCGTGGACCACATGCGCTTCATCCACGACCCGGTGAACCACGCCTACATCCACAACGAGGAGCCGGTGTGGGCCGAAGACCCGCTGGTCGAGCTCGAGACGCGCATCCTGCCGCTGCACGACCCGAGCAACGTGGCAGCGATCATCGTCGAGCCGGTGGCCGGTTCGGCCGGCTGGTACCTGCCGCCCAAGGGCTACCTGAAGCGCCTGCGCGAGATCTGCGACAAGCACGGCATCCTGCTGATCTTCGACGAGGTCATCACCGGCTTCGGCCGCATGGGCACCAACTTCGCGTCCGACTACTTCGGCGTGGTGCCCGACATGCTGAACTTCGCCAAGTGCGTGACCAACGGCGTCATTCCGCTGGGCGGCGTGATCTGCCGCGACAAGCTCTACGACGCGATGATGAAGACCGACGCGCCCGAGCACGTGGTCGAGTTCTTCCACGGCTACACCTACTCGGGCCACCCGGTGGCCTGCGCCGCGGCCATCGCCACGCTCGACCTGTTCAAGCAGGAGAACCTGTTCGCGCGCGCAGGCGAAATGGGCAAGGTGCTGGGCGATGCATTCCACAGCACGCTCAAGGGCCTGCCCAACGTCATCAGCATCCGCAGCCTCGGCCTCGCCGCGGCGGTGGAGCTCGCGCCCATCGCGGGCACGCCGGGCAAGCGCGCCTACGAGATCTTCCTCGACTGCTTCCACAAGGGCGCGCTGGTGCGGCCCGCTGGCGACGTGCTGGTGATCGCGCCACCGTACATCGTCGAGAAGTCGCACATCGACACGCTGGTGAACACGCTGGCGGATTCGATCAAGGCGCACGCCTGAGCGGGAGAACGGTGCCGGCGGTCGGCCGGAGATCGATGTCCGGATACGGCCAGTGAAGGCGGCGGGGAACGCGCAACATGCAGATGTTCGCGGCCCCGCCGCCTTCTTTCATTGGAGGACACGATCATGAAGCTTCAACTGAGCCGTCTCGATTCGCCGCTGGGCGAACTGCTCCTTGTCACCGACACCGCCGGCGCGCTTCATGCGCTCGACTTCGCGGACCACCGCGCCCGCCTGCATCGCCTCCTGCGGCAACTGCACGACGACGAGGTGGAGCTCAGCGAAGGCGCAGCGCCGCAGGCGTTGGCCGATGCCATCGGCCGCTACTTCGATGGCGACCTCGCCGCCATCGAGGCACTGCCCGTCGCCACGCTGGGCGATGCGCTGCAGCAGAAGGTGTGGGCCGCGCTTCGCCGTATTCCGGCGGGCCGCACCACCAGCTACGGCGAGCTCGCAAAGCAACTGGGCCTCGACGATCCGCGCGCGGCCGTCGATGTGGGCGCAGCCAACGGATCGAACCCGATCAGCATCGTCGTGCCATGCCATCGCGTGATCGGCAAGAACGGCGACCTCAAGGGTTATGCCGGCGGCGTCTTTCGCAAGCAGCGACTGCTGCAGCACGAGGGCGCGCTGCCGGCAGTCGATGCGAAGCCCGCTGGCCGCGTCGAGAAGTCAGCAACGATGTTGCTTCCGTTCTGAATGAAAAAGGCCGTCGAAAAAATCGACGAGGTATTTCTTCTGCTTTGACAGAAGGCGGCAAACGCTTCACGCTCCGTCTCCTCATTCCAGAACGAGGAGACGGAGATGGAAGAACACATCGAGCGTTGGATGAGCAAGCCGCTTCCCGCCGGCTTCCAGTTCGTTCTTGTGATGGTGACGCTAGGTTCGGTCAGCGCCTGGCTGTTGTTCTGGTTCGGCGACTAGCCTGAACTGAACTTCCGAAGCGCGGCCGCAAGCGCCGCACCGCCCCTGCGGCCCTCGTGAGGCCGTGGGCAGGCCCCTTTCATTTCTACCGGTTCACGGGATACCTACTACCGGTTCCCGGGATACCGGCCACCCCATCCGGTCCCTAGCATCCCTTCGCGAAACGTAGCACTCGTGAATCCTTCGGGTGCGTCTTGCGAAGAGGGGCCGTCATGCAACGCGTATTTCTCTTGGCCGTGGTGTGCGCGCCGCTGGTCGCGTTTGCCAACAACGTCGGCGAGAACGCCGCATGGCAGTTCCAGACCAGCACCGACAAGGTCAACCAGGCCGCGATCCAGGACATGATCCGCAAGCAGAAGAGCGGCTACTACGCGGCGCCTGTCTACAACACCACCATCGGCCGCCAATACAACTGCAACGTCTCCGCCACATCGACGGGCAACGACGGCAACAACAGCACGGTCGCGAATTCACCGAGCACGGCCGGTTCCACCTCGAACGCTTCGGGCAACGACAGCCGCACGGCAGTGGGCACGCTCGGTGGCGCGACGGTGGGCACCTCGCAGGCCAACTCGGGCGCGGTGGCATCGGGCATCGTCGGCGGCACCAGCTCGCAGGTGCAGGGCGCGGCCAACCAGGCGCTGAACTCGACGCAGGGCAACGCCGGCGCGCAGACCGCGAGCGTGGGCGGCAGCTCGGCGTGCGCGTTCGGCGTACTCAACTGAGCGGGAGCGAGACATGCAACGTCGCATCACCCGCGCATCCGTTCTTGCAGCCGTCGCCACGCTGGCGCTTGCCGGTTGCGTCTCGGCGCCGCAGCAGCGCTTTGCGCCGAACGAGGCACCCGTGGTGCTCGGCCCCTCGGTGCGCGACAACGTCACGCCGATGGAGGCCGTGCTCGCCTGCTACGCCGACCACATCGCGGCCACGCGGCGCCCGCCCATCATCGTCGGCGTGGGCGACGTGAAGGACTACACCGGCAAGTACAGCATCAACGAAGGCAATGCCATCACGCAGGGCGGCGCGCTGATGGTGTATTCGGCACTCGGCAAGCTCGGCGGCGCGGTGAGCATCGCCGAGCGCTTCGACCCGGTGATCGCCGAGCGCGAGCTCGGCTACGCGGACCGCCGCCAGCTCGGCGACGGTCGCACGCACCAGCTCGGCGGACCCAACGGCGGGCAGAACGTGCCGTGGCTGCCGTACTTCGGCGGCACCATCAACAAGTCCGACTACTTCATCGTCGGCGGCATCACCGAGCTCAACTACAACATCAACTCGGGCGGCGCGGAGTTCGCGGTGAACCAGGTGGGCGTGAAGGCGCGAACCTTCAGCCAGTCGGTGAGCGTGGACCTGCGCATCGTCGACACCAAATCGCTGATGGTGGTGCGCACCGTGAGCCTCACCAAGCAGTTCAACGGCTACGAAGTGGGCCTGAACGTGTTCCGCTTCTTCGGCAGCAAGCTGTACGACGTGGACATCGGCGCCAAGGGCCAGGAGCCGGTGCAGATGGGCGTGCGCGCCGCGCTCGAGGAAGGCGTGGTGCGGCTCATGGCCGCCGTCACGCAGGTCGACCACCGGCCCTGCATGACGATGCGCCCGGGTGGCGGCGAGGCCATTCCTCTCACGCCCGCGGCCGAGCTGCGCAAGGTCGACAACCCCGGTGCCGATGCGGCGGCGGGCGCGGCGGCCGTCACCTCGCCGGTGGCGCAGGGCGGCGTGGCCGTCAACGCGGGTGGCCCAGGCGGCGCGCGCCTCACGGGCACCGCGACGCAGGTGGCCTTCGACTTCGGCGCGACCACGCTGGGCGGCAGCTCTCTCGCGCTGATCGACCAGATCGCGGGCGCGGCCAGGAAGGGCACGACCGACATCGTGCTGGTGGCGCGCGACACCGAGAACTGGGACGCCCGCAAGCGCGACGAGCTCATCGAGCAGCGCATCGCCGCCGTCACCTCGGCGCTGGCCAATCGCGGCGTGGCGCCGGGCGCCATCAGCGTCACGTGGCGGCCCGACGCGGCCGACACGTCGATCCACCGCGACGGCCCGGGCCTGCAGGAGATCGCCAAGCTGCGCATCGGCAGCCCGGTGGTCGGCGGCGCGGCGCCTTCGTCTTCTGCCGACGGCGCCGTCAAGGGCGACTGACCGGCCTCGCGCGTTCCGCGCATCCATCCGATTTCCGACCCAGACCGCTTCCAACATCCGAGGAGTCACGACATGAAAGCACGCAAGATCCAGAGCCGGGCCGCACGCGCGCCCATGTTCAGCCGCAGCAGCATCGGCACGGCAGTCGCGATGGCGCTGATCGCCGCTGCCTCCGGCGCGCAGGCGGCCGAGACTTCGGTCGACGCCGCCTACAACGGCACCGCCACCGGCACGCCCTCGGTGAACTCGGGCAGCAACAACACCGCCCCGGTCAATGCCACCATCACCGGCGCGACCGTGGGCACTACCTCCACCGGCACGCCGTCGAACCCCAACCCGGTGGCGATGAGCACCACCGGCAACCTGATCGGCGCGACCGCCACCGGCAACAGCTTCGCCAACGGCATCCAGCCTGCGCCCGGATCGCCGGTGAACAACGCGGCGACGCTGGGCGTGGCGACCAACAGCGGCGTGATCAACAGCAGCGTGACCAGCAGCAAGCTGGCGCAGGAGTCGAGCACGCTGCAGACCGGCAGCGTGGTCAACGCCGACAACACCATCTCGGCCACCACCACGCTCAACAACGGCAGCTCGGTGGTGTCGGGAGCCGCGGCGGTGGGCGCGGCGCCGCAGGCCGGCACCTCGGTGCTGACCTATCCGGCGGGCGCGCCGTTGTTCGACGCCAAGGGCAACATCGTCGTGACCTCGCTGCAGTCGGCCACGGGCGCGAACTCCGGTGCGCTGGTGCAGAACAACATGGTCGACCTGATGCTGACGGCGAACGCGGGCAACACCATCACGACGGCTGCGGCGCTGGAACGCAATTCGATCTCCGCGGTGCTCAAGGCCAACAGCGCGAACAGCACGGCCGAAATCCAGTCGGGCGGCGCGCCGGCCTTCGCTGGCTCGGCGGTGGTCGCGAACCTGCAGGCGAACGGCAACGGCATCCTCGCGGCCGTCGTGCACAGCGCGACCAACTCGGGCTCGGTGATCACGGGCCTCATCAGCGGGGCACCCGCGGGCGGCACCAACGTGCTGCAGGGTTCGCTGTCGGTGCAGGGCAATGCCATCTCCAGCGCGGCCACTGGCAACGAGGCGCTGGGCGCCACGGCAGGCGTGGCGGGCAACCGCATCCTGATCGACGACGTGAGCGTCGCGGGCACAGGCACGGCCGCCACCGCGGCCAACAACAGCACGCACAACGGCGTGGGCGTGACCAGCAACGTCAACAGCGACCTGGCCATCGTCAACAGCCAGGGCAACATCGGCGTGACCACCTTTGCCCAGACCTCGGGGGCGCAGGTCCTGGCCGGCGTGCAGTCGAGCAAGAACAGCCAGGTCACGCTGGCCGACAACAGCATCACCGCGGCCGCCACGGGCAACACGGCATCGAGCGCCATTGCCAGCGGCAAGAACGCGGCCTCTTTCACCGGCACCGCCGCGGTGTCGAACCAGCAGGCCAACACGACGGCGCCGGTCACGGCGTTCCTGTTCCCGTCGGTCATCTCGGCGCAGACGGGCGAGTCGCCCGGCACGGGCCAGACTACCGGCAGCACGGTCACCGTTTCGGACAACACCTCGGCCGCCACGGCACAGGGCAACCAGATCACGCAGAGCCTGGCGATCCAGGCAAGCACCGTGGCGCTGGGCAACGGCAACGCCGTGCTCACAGGCGGCACGGCCTCCGACGGGCGCGTGTCCGCCGGCGGCGCGGCCACGCTCACCAACCTGCAAGGCAACTACAACAACGGCGGCGTCGCGGCGCTGAACTTCGGCTCGCAGATCCTGTTGACCGCCAACGGCGGCGGCGCGGCGGTCGCGAACAACACGCTGGCGCTGACCGACAACCGGCAGGAGGCCGTGGCGCTCGGCAGCGGGGCCACCAACACGCTCACGCTCACGGGCAACTCGGTGGGTACCGGCGCCGGCATCGCGAGCGTGCAGATGAACGACGCGACCTCCGCCGTCGGCGCGGGGCTGTCGACCCCCGAGGCACGCATGGTGGTGAACGGCAATCTCACGGGCGGCTCGGCCTCGCTCACCGGCAACCTGCAGCGTGCCATCGCCTACGGCAACTCGGCCACGAACACGCTGGGCGTGAGCGCGGGCAACCTGGCCGCGGCGGCGGGCCCGTTCCTGGGTGCGCCGGCCTCGAACGTCACGGTCGACGCGCTCGGCGGGCTGCCGTTCAGCAACGCCGCCGGAGCGCTGCCGACGGTGCGCGCGGCCTACGGCGTGCTGAATGACCAGTCGGTGCAGGCGAACGTCAACAGCTCGGCCACCGGGCCCAACACCTTCGCGGCAACCGTCAACGGCAATGTCTCGGCCGCCGGCGTCTCGAACGGCGGCAATGCCTTCGTCGCCGCCACCTACGGCAACGACGCGGCCAGCGGCGTGACGCTGGGCCTCAACAACGTGAGCGGCTCGAACGCCTCGATCGCCAACGTCACCAACACACAGGCGGTGGCGGGCGCGGGCACGGTCATCGACGCCACCGCCGCAGGCGGCATCGTGGCGCGAACCACTGTCAACGGCACGCTGACCAACGGCTCGGTGTCCAGTTCGGGCAATACCGCCGAGGCGCTGGCCTACGGCAGCCGCGCCACCGGCAACACGGTGAAGGTGACGGGCAACAACATCGACACGGCAGGCTTCTCGCTGGGCGGTGCGACGCTGACGGGCAACGTGCTCGCCACCACCGCCGCCTTCAGCGTGCAGAACGCGCAGTCGGGCCAGGGTACGGTGTCGGCGCAGCGCAGCGGCGGACCCGAAGTGCAGGCCACCGTGACCGGTGCCATCAGCAACTCGAAAGTGGACGCCAGCGGCAACACCACGCTGGCCGGCGCGACCAGCAACAGCGCCGCCAACGGCGTGAGCGTGGATGCGGTCGGCGTCTCGACCACCACCGCGGTGCAGAACCTGCAGCTCACCAGCGCGGCCGTGAGCTCGCTGACCGGGCAGGAGGGCGCGCTGCTCACCAACAAGGACGGCGTGCAGGTGGTGCTGGGCGGCGCGAGCATCCAGGGTTCGCAGGTCACGGTCGACGGCAATACCGCCGGCGGCTCGGCCACCGGCAACGCGGCGGCCAACAGCATCGGCGTGAAGGGCAACACCATCGCCGTGGGCAACGGGCTGCCGCTTGCCGGCGCGACCAGCGTCGCGGGCCTGGCGGGCGCGGTCGGCGACCATGCCATCTCGAACATCCAGCTGGTGACGAGCCCGACGATCTCTTCCAAGGTGGCGGCCGCCTTCGGCGTGGACACGGCACCGGGCGCGGCGATCAGCGGCTCCACGCTGAGCGCATCGGGCAACACGCAGAGCGCGAAGGCCGTGGCCAACACGGGCAGCAACGCCATCGCGCTCGCGGCCACCGATGTGTCGGCCCGCTCGGCGCTGCTGTCGGCGCAGGGCAGCACGGCGGCGGTGGAATCGCGCTCGTTCATGCAGGCGTTCGCGCCGGCCTCGGTGTCGGGCTCTTCGGTGAAGCTCTCGAACAACAGCAACACCGCGCTGGGCGTGATCAACGACGTGAGCAACAAGGTTTCCGTCGCGGGCGGTACCTCGGGCGGGCTTGCCGTTTCCGCGGTCATCACCCAGGGGGTGCTGCCAGGCAACAGCATCGCGCTGGGCGACCAGGTGCTGGTGAACCGCCAGTCGGCCGGAGCTTCCGTCACCAGCACCGCCGACACCGCGATCTACAACGAAGACCGCCTCGTGGTCCCCAACGCCGGCCTGCTCAACAGCAGCTTCACGGCCTCGGGCAACACGACGTACTCGGAAGCCTCGGCCAACCGAGCGACCAACGTGGCCTCGCTGGCGGGCGGCGCATCGCAGTCGGCCAAGACCGCGGTGCTGAATGCGCAGGACAGCAGCGCGGCCGTGACCGCCAATGCCAACAACGCGACGAAGCTCACGCTGACCGGCGTCAGCGCCCTCTCGGGCAGCAGCGCCACGCTGGACGGCAACAGCACCGCCGCTGCCGCAACCGGCAGCGCCGCGACCAACAGCATCGACGTGAAGAGCGGCGCCATCGCCGGCGGTGTCGCGCTGCTGCCCGCGACGACGACCGGCCCCGCGTCGTCGGTGGCCGTGTCGGCCGACCATGCGCTGGCCAACGTGCAGCTGGGCGCCGGCGCCGTGTCGGCCACCGCCACGGGCGTCATCGGCATCGACACCGCGCCGCTGTCCGCCGTCGGCACCTCGACGCTGGGCGTGACGAACAACAGCCAGAGCGCGAAGGCCGTGTCGAACACGGCGCTCAACAGCGTGGCGCTCGCGGGCTCGAACGTGGGTGCGCGCTCGGCGCTGCAGTCGACGCAGTCGAGCACCGCGCCGGTGGCGGCGTCGTCCACGCTGGAGCTGTTCGCACCGGTGGCGTCTTCCGGCTCCACGATCCGCATCTCGGGCAACAGCAACACGGCACTGGGCGTGATGAACGACGCGACCAACTCGCTGAGCGTGAGCGCGGTCAACGCTCTGCCGCCGGGCGCGACGGGTTCTGCCACGCTGAGCGAGACGGGCAGCGCCGACAACGTGATCGCCACCGGCGACCACGTGCTGTCGAACCGGCAGACGGCTTCCTCGACGGTCGCCGGCACGGCCAGCACCTCGATCCACAACGACGACAACGCCGCGCCCACACCGGGGCTGATCAACGGCGCGCTCACGATCTCGGGCAACAGCACCTTCGCCGAGGCTTCGGCCAACCGCGCGACCAACACCTTCACGGTGGCGGGCAGCGCGACGCAGGGGGCCAGCACCGGCATCGCGAACGTGCAGGGCAGCACGGCCGGCGTGACGGCCACGGCCGGAACGGTGGCGAACGTCACGCTGGCGGGTGCGGTGCCGCTCAACGGCAGCAGCATCTCGCTCGACGGCAACACCACCGCCGCCCTGGCGCGCGGCAATGCGGCGACCAACGTGATCGAGTCGACGGCCGGCAGCGGCTACGGCGGCGCGGCCACCGCGGGCTCGTCGAGCCTGGTCGCGGCGCCGCTGGCGCTCAACGTCGGCGCCAGCGCGGCGATCCTGAACAGCCAGAGCAACGCGGGCGCGGTGACGGCCACCAGCACGGGCACGAGCTACCAGGTGGCGCTCAACGGCACCGGCGCGGGCGTGTCGAATGGCACGGTCGGCGTCACCGGCAATGCGCTGGCGGCGCAGGCCTTCGGCAACAGCGCGACCAACCGCGTGACGCAGACGGCGCTGAACACTGGCGCACCGAGCGCAGCCATCGCCAACTACCAAGTCAACACCGGCGCGGTGACGGCCATGGTGACGAGCGTGAATTTCGGGGGCGGTGTCTCGGGCGCGGTGGGCAACAGCACGCTGCGCACCACGGGCAACCAGATCACGGCTTCGGCGACGGGCAACTCGGTGGTGTCGACGATCACCTCGCGCTGAACTGCATCGCCTTGAAAAAAAGCCGCGGGCCTTCGGGCCGGCGGCTTTTTTCTCGTGGATCGCGTTCCGTTCAGGTCTTCGGCTGCGGCCTCGTCTGCTGCCGCTTGAATTCGGCGCAGTAGTCCTTCTCGGGCAGGGGCGGCGTGCGCCATGTGCGGTCGTAGTCGCCGGGCTCCGGGCCGGCCGCGGAGGCAGGCGCCGCCATCAGCCGCACGGTGGCGACCTTCACGTCGTCGGGCAGGTGCTGCGGAACGCCGAGCGTGCGCACGACGTGGCCCGCTCCGGCGATCAGCAGCACCGTCTGGCCCGGCTTCCTCGCCTTGACGATGGCCTGCGCCATCGCGCGGTCGCGGCCGACCTGGATGCGCGTCATCGGCACGATCTGCGACTCGGGGAGCATCCTGCAGTGGCCCTCGCGCACGGCATCCTGCTGCGCGGCATAGGCCTCGCCGTTGAGCTGCACGTCGAGCGAGACGTCGGCCATGGCGTCCTTCATGCGGGCGCGCGGCAGGTTGGCGCCGACCACTGGCACCCCGGCGCGCACGGCGGCCATCACTGCGGGGCCGTAGCTGGCCCAGGGCCAGGCCTTGTCGCTCCAGTCGAGGGCCGCCTGCACCTGCGCCTCGGTGGCGGCGGGCGCGAGCTGCGCGGTGTTGCGGCCTTCCTCGGCCATCTCGAGCGCCAGCGCGGCGAGATGGCCGCGCGCGGCCAGCGCCTCGACGGCCTCGCGCTCGATGACGTGATGCTCGGGCGCGTCGTGCTGCTCGCCGAGCAGCAGGGCGTCCACCGGCTGGAGTGCCGCGATGCGGCGCGCGACAGGGGCATCGGGCGCGTCGGGGCCGGAAGAAGAGGAGGACTGGGAAAGCGCCGAGCAGCCCGTGAATGCGGTGGCGGCGAGCAGGGGAAGCAGCAGGAGCCGGGAAGCCCGAACGGGCCAGTGTGGAGAAGGCATCGCGCCATACTATGCCCTCGGCGTGCGCACGCGGTGCCGTCCGTTTCCGCTTTTCCCTGTCATCCCCTTCGCTCCCTGTGTCCTCCCGCTTCTTCGTCCGCGTGCTGGCCACGCTGCTGCTGGCGCTTGCCGCAGCGGGCGTCTGCCTCGCGCTCCGAACGCCCCTGCCCTGGATGATCGGACCGCTGCTCGCGGTGTCGGTGGCCTCCATCGCCGGTGCGCCCACCGCGAGCTACACGCCGCTGCGCAACGCGGGGCAATGGACCATCGGCACCGCGCTCGGGCTGTACTTCACGCCGCACGTGGTGGCGCTGGTGGCCAGTGTGTGGTGGGCGATCGTGCTGGCCATCGCCTGGGCGCTGCTGCTGGGCGTGGGCTTCGGCCGCTGGCTGCACGCGATGCACGCGGCGCGCATGCCCCAAGTGCCGGCGAATTCGATGAGAGCCACGACTTACTTTTCGGGCGCCATCGGCGGCGCCTCGGAGATGACGCTGATGGCCGAGTCGGCCGGCGCGCGCACCGACCTCGTGGCAGCGGCGCACAGCCTGCGGCTCGTGGTGGTGACGGTGACGATCCCTTTCGCGATGCAGTGGAGCGGGTTGCACGGGCTGGAGATCAATCCGCCAGGCGTGCGCGAGGTGAACCTGGGCGGGCTGGCGCTGCTCGCGGTGGCGACCGGCATCGGCGGCCTCGCGATGCGCGCGCTGAAGCGCACCAACCCGTGGTTCATGGGGCCGCTGCTGGTGGCGATGGGCTTCACCGTGGCGGGCCAGTCGCTGTCGGCCGTGCCCGGATGGATGTCGAACACGGCGCAGCTCGTCATCGCGGTGAGCCTGGGTGTGCGCTTCAGCCGCGAGTTCCTGCACACGGCGCCACGCTGGCTGGGCTCGGTGGTGCTGGGCACCTTCGGCATGCTGCTGCTGTGCGGCGCGGTGGCCTGGCTGCTGGCCTGGGCCACCGGGCTGCATCCGGCCACGATGATCCTGGGCACCTCGCCGGGCGGCATCGCCGAGATGTCGATCACGGCCAAGGTGCTTCAGCTGGGCGTGCCGGTGGTCACCGCCTTCCAGGTCTGCCGGCTGGTGGCGGTGCTGGTGCTCGTGGGGCCGATGTTCCGGTGGATCTACCGTCGGGCATGAAAAAAGCGCCCCTCGGGGCGCTTTTTGCTGTTTCTCGGGAAGCCGGCCGGATCGGGCTTAATGCACCAGAACCGGGGTGTGCGCCAGTTCGGCGTAGCCCTCGAGCGTGTCTTCCACTTCTTCCTGGGTGGGGGTGTTGAGCTGCCACGCCGCGATCTGCTGCTGGAACAGTTCGGCCCAGGAACCGTCGAGGTAGACCTCCTTGCCCGAGCGTTTGTCCACGATCTCGAAGCCGTGGCGTTCCAGAACCGGCATGTTCGGCTGCTCGGGCGTGTCGCCCTCGTTGGGCTGCACGTGCACGACGACGAAAGACTCCGAGTCATAAAGCATGTTCATGGCGGGCCCTGTGAAGATGTCGATGGCGTTCATGAAGGGTTAGATAGCAATCAACGCGCCAGTTTCAAGATAGGTTGTCTATTTGTAAAACCAACTGGCTAATCGGCATATCTCCGGGCCCTTTTGCTTCGATGGTGTGACTTTCTCCTCAATTTGCCGGGTCCGCAGGAAGGGGTTTGCGCAATTGGGCGTCAGCGAAGTCCCCGTTCGCCTCCGTCTGCTTGATCCGCACGGGCAGGTAGCCGTAGGCCGGCGCGAGCCAGAGTTCCAGCTTCCTGTCGAACTGCTTGCGCGGGTCGCGGGTGAGCTTTCGGGCGACGTATTCGCCGGCCGGAAGGCTCAGTTTCTCCTCGTCGCCGACCACGAAGACCCAGACCTCGGCGTCGCGCGGCCCTACCGTCTGGACCGAGATCCGGGTGCCGGCCGGATAGCGCCCGGGGCTGGCAGCCAGCAGGCCGCCGAGCTGCATCATCACGCTCATGCGATCCTGTGCGCCGGGCAGCAGGGGCACCGGAGGCACGTTGCTGCTGAACACGACCTCTCCCCGGTCGCGCGCGAAATGCGAGGCCACCTCGGACTTGCGGCTTTCCGAGTACCGCTCCGGCTCGAGGCCGGAAGGGCCGATGCGACCGGTGCTGTGCCAGTTCAGCAGGGTGAAGAACACCGCCTTGAGCGTCAGCCGGCCGTCGTAGCGGCTGCCGTCCTGCAGCCAGACCAGCTCGCCGAACACGCCGCGCTGCGGAGAAGCCCCGGACTGGCCGGTGGCCTCGAAATCGAGCGTGACCGAGCCCGGGATCTTCATCGCCTGGGTGCCCGCGATGGTGCCCGAGCCCTCGCCGCCCGCCGCCGCGGTGCCGGTTCCGGTGCCGCCGGCGGGAGATGTCGCACCCGCCGGGGCGCTGGCCGGCGCTTCCGGCGGCGTTGCTCCTGAATCGGTAGCGGCTTGAGTCGTCAGGTCGGGCGTTTCCGGGGCGGGAATGGCGGGTGTGTCGGGTTCCGGCGCAACGGCTGCCGGTGCCGGCTTCGGCCGGGGCGCCGTGGGCTCGCGCGGACGTCGCGGCTTGGGTGGCGGCGCGGGCTTGGTCTCGGCCGGCGCGGCTGCGGGAGCGGGGGCTTCCGAGGCCGGCGGCGCGATCACGATCGTCCGGGTGCTGAACTTGTTCGCCAGCGGCGAAGGCTCCGGCCCGATGGCCATCGGCGCCACCCCGAGCAGCACCACGTGGACCAGCGCCACGAGCAACGTCAGCCCGATCAGCGCGCGCCACGAAGGGCGCCCGGGCAGGCCTGCAGGCAGCGAGGAAGAGGGGGCGACGAGCGTCGGCATCGTTGTGTGGAGTGGGCGCCGGCACGGAGGTTCACGAAGACCACCTCGGTACACTGCCGCCCGTCCAACCAGTTTAAGTGGGAGCGGCTCCCGGCCCCGCGCCGGTGCCGCATCCCTGCTCTCACGCACGCACCGCATCATGAAACTCGCCACCCTGAAAGACGGCTCGCGCGACGGCCAGCTCGTCGTCGTCTCGCGCGACCTCACGCTCGCCCACTACGCCACCGGCATCGCGAACCGGCTGCAGCAGGCGCTGGACGACTGGGGCTTCATGAGCCCGCAGCTGCAGGACCTGTACGCCAACCTCAACGCCGGCCGTGCGCGCCACTCCTTTCCCTTCGACCCGTCGATGTGCATGGCCCCGCTGCCGCGCGCCTACCAGTGGGCCGACGGCTCGGCCTACCTGAACCATGTCGAGCTGGTGCGCAAGGCGCGCAACGCCGAGGTGCCCGAGAGCTTCTACACCGACCCGCTGATGTACCAGGGCGGCAGCGACGACTTCATCGGCCCGACCGACGACGTGGTGGTGCCCAGCGAGGCCATGGGCATCGACTTCGAGGCCGAGATCGCGGTCATCACCGGTGACGTGCGCATGGGCGCCACGCCCGACCAGGCGCTCGACGGCATCCGCCTCGTGATGCTGGCCAACGACGTGAGCCTGCGCAACCTGATCCCGGCCGAGCTGGCCAAGGGCTTCGGCTTCTTCCAGAGCAAGCCCGCCACCGCCTTCAGCCCCGTGGCCGTGACGCTCGACGAGCTCGGCGAAGCCTGGCAGGACGGCCGGGTGCACCTCGCGCTGCAAAGCAGCTGGAACGGCCGCAAGGTCGGCATGTGCGATGCCGGCCCGGAAATGACCTTCCACTTCGGCCAGCTCATCGCCCACGTCGCCAAGACGCGCAACGTGCGCGCTGGCAGCATCGTGGGCAGCGGCACCGTGAGCAACAAGGGCGTAGAGAAGAACGGCCACATGGACTGGCCCAAGGGCTACTCGTGCATCGCCGAGAAGCGCTGCATCGAGACCATCCAGACCGGCCAGCCCTACACCGACTTCATGAAGTTCGGCGACACCATCCGCATCGAGATGAAGGGGTTGGACGGGCGCTCGCTGTTCGGCGCGATCGACCAGGAAATCGTGTCGACGGCCGGCCGGCCGAAGGAGGCGCCGGTGTCGCTGGTGAAGCCGCAGCAGGCGGCCGACGAGGCACCGCAGGAAGAAAGCGCCTCGGAAGACTGAAGCCGCTCAGTGCGGCCCGGCGCCGCGCAGCAGCTCTTTCTGCGACCGTATTCCCAGTCGGCGGAACGCGCGGTACTGGTGGGTGCGCACCGTCGTCAGCTCCACGCCGATCTCGCGCGCGGCTTCCTTGGCGGTCTTGCCCGCCATCAGGTGGCCGATGACCTCGCGCTCGCGCAGGCTCAATCTCAGCAGCCGCGAGGCGAGGGCCGGCTCCACCGCCTCTCGCACGGCCACGGCGCTACGACCGTGCGCGGCGGTGGCGTCGGCCAGCAGCGTGGCGTGCGCCTCGATGCGCGCGAAGTCCGCCGCATCGAACTCCGGCTGCGCGAGGCTGCGATAGAAGCTCACCGCCACGCGCTGCCCGGTGGGCTGCAGCAACAGCACCGAGGCGCGCTCGCGGATGCCCACGTCGCCGTAGCAGGCGGCGCGGTATTCCGGGTCGGCCACTTCGTCGGCGCGCTGGTGGCCCAGCCACAGCTGGGCGCGCTTCGGCAGCTTGCGCGCCGCGAGCCAGGCCATGTTCGGGTCGAGCAGGTCGAAGCGCTGCGCCACGTAGCGCTCGGTCGTGCGCTCGGCCGTGCTGCCGTAGCTGCTCGCGGCCGACACCGCCTCGATGCGCCCCGCCGCGTCCACCACGAACACGGTGCAGAAGGTCACCGGCATCACGCGCTGCATGGCCCCGAGATAGCTGCTGGCCAGGTGCGGCGTACCCACGCCGGAGAGCACGTCGCCGACCACGGCCGCGGCCAGCGCCGTGTCTTCGGCAGGGTGGATGCGCCAGCGTCTCATGCGTGGGGGGTGGGGGAGTAGGGGGAATAAGAGGGAGGGATTCGGGTAAGTACCTCGTACGAAGTTATGACATTGCCGCCTCTTGCGCATCGGGACAATCCCGTCGGATGACGAACTCCCCCGCTGCCGCTCTCGGCAATGCCGCCAGCGGCCCCGTGCCTCCACCGGCAAGCGCCACCGAACTGCCGCCGTCGGTGGGCGCCTTCCACTACACGCGCTACCAGTCCCGGACACCGAAGCTCGAACCCGGCGGCATCGAAGCCGGCAGCCATCCGGTGGTGATCGCGGGCGGCGGGCCGGTCGGCATGGCGCTCGCGCTGGGGCTCGCGAACCACGGCGTGCGCAGCGTGATCCTCGAAGCCGACGACACGGTGTGCGTGGGCAGCCGCGCGGCCTGCATCTCGCGGCGCAGCCTCGAAATCATGGAACGGCTCGGCGTGCTGCGCGCCTTCATGGACAAGGGCCTGCCCTGGACCGGCGGCCGCAGCTTCTACAAGACGGCCGAGGTGTTCCACTTCGAGATGCCGAACGACGAGCGGCAGAAGCTGCCGCCGATGATCAACCTCGAGCAGTACTACGCCGAGCACTACCTGCTCGAGGAGATCCTGCGCCGCAATGAGCGCACGCCGGGGCTCGTCGACATCCGCTGGGGCACCGAGCTCACCGGCATCGCGCAGGACGAAGAAGGCGTGACGCTCGACGTGCGCAATACCGAAGGCGCCTACCGGCTGCGCGGCCAGTGGCTCGCGGCCTGCGACGGCGGCCAGAGCTTCGTTCGCAAGGCGATGGGGCTCGCGCTCGAGGGCACGGGCTACGAGGGCCGCTACGTGATCATCGACATCGAACTCAGGAGCGGCCATCCGACCGAGCGCCGCGCATGGTTCGATCCGCCGTGGAACCCCGGCTCGACCGTGCTGATGCACCGCCAGCCCGACGACATCTGGCGCATCGACTACCAGCTGCGCCCCGGCCAGAGCACCGAGGAGGCGCTGCAGCCGGCGGCGGTGGCCGAGTTCGTGCAGCGCCACCTCGACGCCATCGGCGAGGGCCACCTGCCGTGGAAGACGGTGTGGACTTCGGTCTACCGCGCCGGTGCGATGACGCTCGAAAGCTACCGCCACGGCCGCGTCGTGTTCGCGGGCAACGCGGCGCATGCGATGCCGATCTTCGGCGTGCGCGGGCTCAATTCGGGCTTCGACGACGCGGACAACCTCGCGTGGAAGCTGGCCTTCGTGGCCAGGGGCCTGTCGGACGCCGCGCTGCTCGACTCGTACTCGCAGGAGCGCATCGAGGCCTTCCACGTGAACGCCGAGAACGCGATGCGCAGCACCGAATTCATGTCGCCGCCCTCGCGCGGCTTCGACCTGCTGCGCGAGGCGGCGCTGTCGCTGTCGGAAGCGCATCGCGGCATCGCGCAGCTCATCAATCCGCGCCAGACGCAGGCGGTGCGCTATGCCGCCTCGCCGCTGTCGAGCAAGGGCGACGCGCTGCCCGCCGGCCCGTCGCCGGGCGAGGCGATGCCGGAGCAGCAGCTCGAACGCGGGCATCTCACCGACTGGATCGCGCCCACCTTCACGCTGCTGGTGCTGCGGCCCGACCTCGTCGCGCTGCCGGCGGCGGACATCGAGCGGGCGCGAAAGGGCGTGCTGCCCTTCGTCGTGCGCAGCATCGCGAGCCCTGGCACAGACGGCGCCGATGCGCACGCCTCGCCCGAAGTCTTCGAGGCGCTCGGTGCGCGGGACGGCGCGGTCTACCTGCTGCGCCCCGACGGCCACGTGGCCGCGCGCTGGCATCGCCTGCCGCCCGGCGCCCTGCAACCCGCATTGGCCCGCGCGGCCCGGGAGATTTCCGCATGACGACCACGACGACACCGCTCCAACCCGACGCCCGCGACCGCCTCTATGCCGAGTGCGCGCGCGCCATCAGCGAGGCGGGCGCCGAGCGCGAATCGCTGTTCCTCGCGCGGCTCGCGCTGCTGCTGTTCGAGCAGGTCGGCGACGAGGCGCGCTGCCGCGCCGCGCTGGCCGACGCCCTGCACGCGCTGCCCGTACCATCGCTGTCCGCATCCTGATTTCTGAAATACAACCGACTGGAGACTGATCCATGGATCGCCGCACCCTTCTCGCCACGCTCGCTTCCGGCGCCGCCGTGGCCGCATCGCCCTTCGCCCGCGCGCAGGAGTACCCCGCCCAGCTCGTCAAATGGGTCGTGCCCTACCCGGCGGGCGGCGGCACCGACGTGATCGCGCGCGTGCTGGCCGAATCGATGCGCCAGACGCTGGGCCAGCAGATCGTGGTCGACAACCGCCCCGGCGCATCGACCAACATCGGCGCCGACATCGTCGCCAAGAGCAAGCCCGACGGCTACACGATCCTGTCGGCCGACAACGCGGTGCTGGCCTTCAACGAGTACCTGTTCAGCAAGCTGCCCTTCAACCCCGAGAAGGACTTCACCTACATCGGCGCCATCGGCAAGTTCCCGCTCGCACTCGTCGTGCACCCCGACTTCCCGGCCAAGAACTTCAAGGACTTCCTGGCGTATGTGAAGGCCAACCCCGGCAAGGTCAACTACGCCTCGCCCGGCAACGGTTCGCCGCACCATCTGGCGATGGAGATGTTCAAGGTGCGTACCGGCACCTTCATCACCCACATCCCGTATCGCGGCGCGGCGCCTGCCATGGCCGACGTGATGGGCGGGCAGGTGCCCTGCATGTTCCTCGACCTCGCCTCGGGCCTGTCGATCATGCAGAGCAACAAGGTGCGGGTGCTGGCCATCGGCTCGGGCGCGCGCAGCAAGCTGCTGCCCAACGTGCCGACGCTGGCCGAGGTGGGCGTGCCCAACACGGAGGTGTTCGCGTTCCAGGGCATCCTCGGCCCGGCCGGCCTGCCGGCGGCTGTGGTGAACAAGCTCAACGGCGACCTGAACAAGGCCTTCGGCACGCCGGCGGTGCAGAAGCGCTTCGAGGACTTCGGCATGGAAGCGATGCCGGGCTCGCCGGCGCAGTTCGCGGCGCTGTCGCGCGCCGAATCGAAGCGCTGGGGCCCGATCATCAAGCAGGCTGGTATCAAGCTGGACTGAGCTCGCCAGGAGCAGCTCTTTTCGCGGGACACCGCGGAACCGGCTTCGCCGGGCCGCAGGTGTCGCCCCCCGGGTAGGGGGGTGGCGCAGCGACACGAAGTGCGCGGAGCCTGGGGGCGTTATCTTGTGTACGCCTTGCGCGAGCCGTCCTCGAAGACTTCGTCGTCGCGCTGCAGCTCGCCGTTCTCGTCCCAGGCGCGCTCGCGGGTCACGCGGCCCTTGGCGTCGAAGCTCGATTCGGCCAGCAGCGTGCCCTTCTCGCTGAAGCGCTGGTGGGTGCCCACGGGGATCTGCCGGTTGCGGCCCTGGATCTCGTAGCGGCCCAGCGCGGCGCGCTGGCCGCTGTCGTAGAACTCGGTGATCTCCACCGTGCGCGCGTCGCCGCTGCCGCTGTAGGCCGACTTGCTGCGCGGCTGGCCGTTGAGGTAGTAGCTGTCGTCGACGATCGGCTCGCCCGCGCTGTTCCAGCGCTGGTCGCGTACCAGCGTGCCCTTTTCGGAGAAGGCCTGCTCGCGCACGCGGATGCTGGCGCGCTCCACCAGCAGGAACGCCGTCTCGCGGCGCTTGACGCCTTCCGACGAGTAGCTCTGCTCGGTGCGCTGGTTGCCCACGATTTCGTCGAGCGCCGAGGTCTTGCCGTTGTCGTAGAAGCTCTGCGAGCGCACCCGCTTGCCCGACACGTAGGAAAGCCGCGAGCGCAGGTTGCCGCGCGCGTCGAACAGCTCGACCTGCGAGGGGCCGGTGCCCGAGAAGCCGCAGAGCTTGGCATCGTCCACCACCGGCGCCAGCGTGGGTGCGTCGGCGCAGCGCAGGGCGGAGAGTTGGCCGTGCTCTGTGAACTCGACCGATGCGCGCTCGCTGCCGCCGCCGGTGTCGGAGTTGGGATAGAAGATCGCGCGGCGCAGCTTGCCATCGGGGTAGAAGCTGCGCACCAGGCCGCGCTCCTGGCCGTCGTCGTAGGTGGCGTCCCGCAGCACGCGGCCGGTGGGCGAGAACTCGCGCGCGCGGCCCTGCAGGTTGCCCTTGGCGTTGACGCTCTGCTCCTTGGCGAGCTTGCCCTTCTCGTAGATGCGCACCATGCCCATCGACACGCCGTTCTGTATCTGCTCCTCGCGCTGCAGCTCGCCGGTCGTGCGGTCCTTGCAGCGCAGCAGGCCGGTCTTGCCGGCGGTGCTGCTGCCGTTGTCCGGGTTCACGCTGCGGCCGTTGAGCTCGCAGTCGAGCTGCGCGTGCGCCTGCGTGGCGCACAGCAGCGCGAAGAGTGCGGCGGCGGCGCCGCGAGGGACGATGCGGCGCGGGGTCATGTCACTTGTCGTATAGCGTGTCCAGGGAACGGAAGCCCTTGACCTCGATCGGGTTGCCGAACGGGTCGAAGAAGAACATCGTCCATTGCTCGCCCGGCTGGCCCTCGAAGCGTACCTGCGGCTTCAGCACGAACTCGGTGCCGGCGGCCTCGAGCCGCTTCGCCATGGCCTGCCAGTCGGGCAGGGCGAGCGCGAGGCCGAAGTGCGGCATCGGCACCATCACGTCGCCGACTCGGCCGGTGCGGGCGGTGGCGAAGGGCTCGCCCAAGTGAAGGGAAATCTGGTGGCCGAAGAAATCGAAATCGACCCAGGTGTCGGTGCTGCGGCCTTCGGCGCAACCGAGCACGCCGCCGTAGAAGCGGCGGGCGCCGTCGAGGTCGCGGACGTTGAAGGCAAGGTGGAAGATGCTCTGCATGGTTTCGGATTATGGGCAGCGGTGCTGTGAGAATGCCGGACTTTCTTTCATCGTGGAGCAAGCCTTGCGGATACTCCGGACCCTGGTCGCGCGTGTGCGCGACGCCCTTTTCCCTTCCGCGCCGGAACTCCGGCGCGTGCCGCTGCGGCTCCTGGCCGGCGCGTGCTGCATGTTCACCTTCGCCGCGGCGCACGCGGCTACCTGCCCGCCTTCGGCCATCGCCAGCCTCGAGAAGCCCGGTGTCGGCCTGCGCAACGGCATCGACCGCGGGGTGCTCTGGCGCATCGAGCGCGACGGCCGGACCTCGTGGCTCTACGGCACCATCCACATCGGCCGGGGCGACTGGGTGCGGCCCGGCCCGACCATCCAGAAGGCGCTGACGCAGAGCGACACGGTCGCGCTCGAACTCGACATGCGCGACGAAGCCACCGCCCGCGCCATGGCCCGCCCGGCCGATCCGGAACTGCTGGCGCGCGTGCTCAGCGGCGAGCGCGCCCGCCGGCTGGAGCGCCAGAACACCGAGGCCTGCGTGCCGCCGGGTTCGCTGTCGAAGCTGCAGCCGATCCTGCAGGTCACGGCGCTGGCCGGGCTGGTGGGGCGCGCCGACGGCCTGTATCCGGAGTTCGGCGTGGACGAGACGCTGGCGGTCGCCGCGCGCAACAACAACAAGCCGATCGTCGCCCTCGAGAATGCGGCCGACCAGCTCAAGGTGCTGACCGGCGAATCCGAATCCGAGGAGGCCGAGCAGGTCGACGCGGCGCTCGATGAGCTGGAGTCCGGCAAGCTGCGCGGCCAGCTCAAGGAACTGGCCGACGTCTGGGCGCGCAGCGACGCCGCCCGGCTCGCCCGCTATTCCGAGTGGTGCGACTGCCTCAAGACGCCCGCCGAGCAGCGGCTGCTGAAGCGCCTGCTCGACGACCGCAACCCGAACCTCGCCGACGGCATCGAGCGCCTGCACGCCAGCGGCAAGGGCGTGTTCGCGGCAGTCGGTGCGCTGCACATGATCGGCCCGCAGGGGCTGCCCACGCTGATGGCGGCACGCGGCTTCACCGTGACGCCGGTGCTGACCAACGCCCAGGAACAGACGGCGCAGCCGATGCCAGCGCTCGCGGCGCCTGCGCCGGCGGGCAGGGCCGTGCGCGGCGGCAAGGCGGTCAAGGGACAGCGCGGGAAGGCCGCTCCTGCAGCGGCAGCCAGGGGCGGCAAGCCGGCCAGGGCGGCGCCCGCCGCGGCCAGAGGCGGAGCCAAGGCACCCGCCAAGGCCGCTCCCAGGGCGACGGCCTCCAAGGCCGCCGCCCCTGCCGCCAAGGGCAAAGTGCGCAGATAATCGCGACCGCCATGCGCGCGATGCACCGCTCCACCCGCCTCCTCGGCCTTGTCGGCCGCTGGGTGCTGCTGTGGTTCGTGATGTCGCTGGGCGTGGCGGTGGCGTCGCCGCTGGTCAATCCACAGGCCATGGAGCTGGTGTGCTCCGGCGCTGGCTCGATCAAGGTGGTGGTCCACACCGAAGACGGCGTGCAGGAAATGGGCGCCTCCCACATGGACTGCCCGCTGTGCGTGCTGACCGGCGCACCGCCGCCGGCTGCGGCGGCTCCCGTCTTCGATCTTCCCCTGCCGCTGGGCCGCGTGGTCCAGCCCATTCCCGCCGCGCGCCTTGCCGCGGCCACCGCGGCGCCGCTGCCGGCGCGCGGGCCCCCGGCTTTCTCCTGACGTTCCCGAAACCGTAGCTGCTCGCGCGCGCCCCCATGCGCGTGCGCAGCCTGTCCGGCTTGAAGTCCCGTGGAGAAGGTTCCTCTTGAAAAAGCATTCCCGCGCCCTGGCGATCGCCATGGCATTCCCTTTCGGCGTGCCCGCGCTGGCGCAGCAGCAGCCCGCCGATGCGCCTGAAAGCGCGGCAGCCGCAGGCGGCCGCTCGCTGAGCACAGTCACCGTGACGGGCGGCCGGCCGACCTCGCTGCCGGCCCAGATCCCCACCACCATCGAAGGCGTGACGCACGACCAGATCGTCGAGACCGTCAACGCCACCGACAGCGAGGACGCGCTGAAGTACCTGCCGAGCCTGGTCGTGCGCAAGCGCTACATCGGCGACTTCAACCATGCGGTGCTCGCCACCCGCGCCTCGGGCACAGGCAACAGCGCGCGCTCGATGGTGTTCGCCGACGGCATCATGCTGTCGAACCCGCTGGGCAACGGCGCCACCTACGCGCCGCGCTGGGGCATGGTGTCGCCGGAGGAGATCGAGCGCGTCGACGTGCTCTACGGGCCGTTCTCGGCCGCGTATCCCGGCAACTCGGTGGGCGCTGTGGTCGACTACGTGACGCGCATGCCCACGAAGCTGGAGGCGCACGTCAAGCTCAGCGGCTTCGTGTCGAACTTCGACCTGTACAACAGCCATTCCTCGCCGGCCGGCCAGCAGCTCGACCTTTCGCTGGGCAGCCGTAGCGGCGACTGGTCGTGGTGGCTCAGCGCCTCGCGCACGCACAGCAAGGGGCAGGCGCTGGTGTTCGGCAACCGGCTGGTGAGCGCCGGCACGGTCGGCAGCGCGGGCACGCCCGTGACCGGCGCGGTGGGCGGGCTGAACCCGTCGAACCAGCCCTGGTGGCTGGTCGGCGGTTCCACCATCTACGACACCACGCAGGAGCAGGCGAAGCTCAAGGTGGCGTACGACTTCTCGCCCACCGTGCGCGCCACCTACACGCTGGGCGCATGGAACAACACCACGCACGGCAGCGTCGACACCTGGCTGCGCGACGCCCTCGGCCGGCCGGTGTACGGCGGGCGGGTGAACATCGGCGGGCGCACCTACAACCTCGATTCGCCGAGCGCCGCGCTCGCGCCCACCGAGACCGCGCTCACGCACTACATGCACGGCCTCTCGGTGAAGAGCCATACCGGTGGCGTGTTCGACTGGGAGGTGGCGGCCAGCCTGTTCGACTACTCGCGCGACACCTCGCGCACGCCCACCACGCCGCTGCCGGGCGCCTTCAGTGGCGGCCCGGGCCGCACCACCGACATGGGCGGCTCCGGCTGGAACACCTTCAAGGCGGCCGGCACCTGGCGCCCCACCGGCTCGGCCGAGGGCGTGGGCGCGCACGTGGTCGACTTCGGCTTCCAGCAGGACACGGCGCGCCTGCGCACCAGCGTGGGCAACACGCTCGACTGGATCAACGGTTCGCCCGTCACGCCGTTCTCGGCCTTCAACGGCAACACCCGGCTGCAGTCGCTCTACGTGCAGGACACCTGGCGCTTCGCGCAGGACTGGAAGACCACGCTCGGCCTGCGCCACGAGCGCTGGGAAGCCTACGGCGGCCAACTCGGCAACGCGAGCGCGCTGCTGAACTTCTCGCCGCGCAAGAACAGCTACGACTCGCCCAAGGCCGCCATCGCGTGGCAGGCCACTTCCGACTGGCTCTTCAAGGCCTCGACCGGCCGCGCGGTGCGCATGCCCACGGTGACCGAGCTCTACCAGGGCTCGATCGACGGCAACCGCATCGTCAACACCAACCCGAACCTGCGCCCCGAGCGCTCGTGGACCACCGAGCTCAGCGCCGAGCGCGACCTGAAGGGCTGGGGGCTCGACGGCGTGCTGCGCACCACGCTGTTCTTCGAGAACACGAAGGACGCGCTCTACACGCAGGCGCTGAACAACCTCGTGAGCACGGTGCAGAACGTCGACGCCATCCGCACGCGCGGGCTCGAAGTGGCGATGAACGCGGTCGACGTGGGCGTGCAGGGGCTCGACCTGAGCGGCAGCCTCACGCTGACCCGCTCGAAGATCACCGCCAACAGCGGCTTCCCGGCCAGCGTCGGCCACGACCAGCCGCGGGTGCCGAGGGTGCGCGCCACGATGCTGGCCACTTACCGGCCGGACGCCCGCTGGAGCTACACCGTCGGCGCGCGCTACAGCGGCAGGCAGTACGGCACGCTCGACAACAGCGACCCCAACGGCTTCGCGTACATGGGCTTCTCGAAGTTCTTCGTGGTCGACGCGCGCATACGCTACCGGATCGACCGGCAGTGGAGCGCCTCGTTCGGCATCGACAACCTGAACAACAACAAGTACTGGGCTTTCCACCCGTACCCGCAGCGCACCTACGTGGCCGAACTCAAGTTCGACCTTTGACTCTCTCATTCCAACTGCAAGGACCACACGACATGATGAACACGACTTCGACGGCCTTCCTCAGGACCACCGCCGCGGCATGCGCCATGCTGGCCGGCATGGGCGCCGCCGTGGCGCACGTCACGCTGCGGCCGGGCGGCGTCACCGTCGGCAGCGACTACGACGCCGCCTTCCGCGTCGGCCACGCCTGCGAAGGCGCCAAGGCCACCACCGG
This sequence comes from Variovorax sp. 679, assembly GCF_003952185.1. Taxonomy (GTDB): domain Bacteria; phylum Pseudomonadota; class Gammaproteobacteria; order Burkholderiales; family Burkholderiaceae_C; genus Variovorax. The sequence continues at coordinate 169,740 of NZ_RXFS01000014.1, forward strand.
CCTGGCCGTGCGCCTGCCCAAGGGCTTCATCCTGAGCGACGCGCAGGCGCGCAAGGGGTGGAAGCTCGACGTGCAGAAGGCCGGCGACGGCGAGGTCCGCTGGACCGCAGAGAAGCCCGAGAACGCGCTGCCCGGCAGCGAGCGCGCCGAATTCGTGCTGCGCGGCAAGGTGCCCGCCACGCCCGGCACGCTGTGGTTCAAGGTGCTGCAGACCTGCGACACCGGTGTGGCCGACTGGGCCGAGGTGCCGGCCTCGGGCAACTCGACCGCCGGCCTGAAGAGCCCGGCCGCGAAGCTCAACGTGGTGGCCCAAGGCGTGGCAACGGTCGACGTTCGCGACGGCTGGGTGCGCCAGTCGGTGCCGGGCCAGAGCGGCACGGGCGCCTTCATGAAGCTGACCTCGCCCACGGGCGCGAAGCTGGTGAGCATCTCCACGCCGGCCGCGGGCGTTGCCGAAGTGCACGAGATGAAGATGGAAGGCGACACCATGAAGATGCGCGAACTCGCTGGCGGTCTCGACCTGCCGGCGGGCCAGACCGTCGAGCTCAAGCCCGGCGGCTATCACGTGATGATGATGGACCTGAAGGGCGCGCTGGCGAAAGGCGCGACCGTGCCGATGACGCTGAAGTTCGAGGACGCCAAGGGCGCGAAGACTTCGCTCGACGTGACGCTGCCGGTGGGTACGCCCGAAGGTGCCGATGCCGCCGGAGCGGCGCACCAGCACAAGCACTGAGCGGCTTTTCTCAGAGCAGCTGGTCCGGCGCCAGCGGCCCGAAGAGCCTGAGCAGCAGGCGCAGCATGGCGCCGGCGTCGGGCTCGGTGGTGGTGTCCTTCAGGCCGCTGCCCTCGGGCGCGCGCCACAGCAGCGAGCCGTCGACCAGCTCGACGTGCCAGGAGCGCTCGTGCATGCCGCGCTCGATCTGCTCGGACGCCGCGCGCGAAAGCTCGGTGCTGCGGATCAGCAGCGCGATCTCGGTGTTCTGCAGCTGCGAGCGCAGGTCGAGGTTCATCGAGCCCACCACCAGCAGGCGACCGTCCATCACCAGCACTTTGGAGTGCAGCATCGCGCGCGATTCGCCCGAGATGCCCGTGCTGCCGCCGCCCGAGGAGCCACCGAAGACATTGCCGAAGCTCGCCTGCTCGCTGCGCAGCTCGTAGAGCTCGATGCCCATCTTCAGCAGCTCCTCGCGGTGGCGCGCATAGCCCACGTGCGCCACCGGCGCGTCGTTCGAGGCCAGCGAGTTGGTCAGCACGCGGATGCGCACGCCCCGGGCGCGCGCCGTGGAAAAGGCCTGCAGCATGTCCTTTCCGGGCACGAAGTAGGGCGAGATGATGATCAGGTCGGCGCGTGCCTGGCCGATGAGTTGCAGCAGTCCCTCAACCACGGTGTCGCCGCCGGCAGCCAGGCTGGAGGCTGCCTCCAGCGAGGCTGCGCCGGGGGAGGCGTCGGCCCTGTCGTCTGGCCGGCTGACCACGAGGCCGGGGGCCTTCGTGTTGCCGGGGTCCGAGTCGGCGGGGATCTTGCCGGGCTTGTCGGCCAGCATCACGGCCGGCGCCCAGACGAAGGTGGCGGTGCGCAGGTCGAGCGGCTTTTCGTCCCAGGCGCGGGCGCGCTGCTCGGCCGTGGGGGTGCCGGCGGCTTCCTGTTCGCGGGCCGATTCCTCTGCCAGCTCCTGGTCGGCTTTTCTCGCGCGGTCGCGCATGGCCTGCAGTTCCTCGCGCGTGACCAGCGACTGCACCGGGTAGGCGCGCTCGTTGTTCCAGTAGCTGTCGAAGCTGCGCGACAGGTCCTGCACGATGGGGCCGGCCGCCAGCACGTCGACATCGACGAAGTTGCCGGTGGTTGCGTTGCCGAAGTAGGCATCTCCGAGGTTGCGTCCACCCGCCACGGCCAGCACGTTGTCGGCCACGAACATCTTGTTGTGCATGCGCTGCTGGATGCGCGAGGCGTCGTCGATCGAGTTGAGCAGGCGGCTGAAGGTGGAATCGCGCGAGCCTGCCAGCGGGTTGAAGAGCCGCATCTCGATGTTCGGGATGAAGGCCAGGCCCAGCACCAGTGCGTCGCGGCCGGTGGTGTGGAAGTCGTCGAGCAGTACGCGCACCCGCACACCGCGCTCGGCGGCCGTGCGCAGGCCGCGCAGCAGGCGGCCGGTGCTGGCGTCGGCGTGGATGGCGTAGTACTGGAGGTCCAGCGTCTTCTGGGCGCCCTCGATCAGCGCGAGCCGGCTGCCGTAGGCGGCTTGCGGGCCGCCCATCAGCAGGAAGCCGGATTCGTAGCGGGCCTTGTCGGCCTGGCGGCGCTGCTGCACGAGCTCGGCCAGCGCGGTGCCGGTGGCCGGCGAGGCGATGGCGGTCGAGACGGGGCGGTCGACGTTCTGCGGCAGTTGCGCGCAGGCGCCGAGGATCAGCAGCGCCAGCAGTGCCGTGTATCGGCGGACCAGCGTCTGGAAGGAAGAAGGCATGCGGCTTTCCCGGGGCTTGGAGGGAGGTGCCGCATATATAGCCTAGTCGGCGCCCGCCGCGCGTCGGACGGCAGGCGGGCCCGGATGTCAGCGCCCGGCGGTGAGTTCTTCCTGGCGCTCCATGGCGGCGAGCAGTTCGTCGTCGATCCTGGCGTGGCGCTCGGCCAGCTCGGCCGCGCGCGAGGAGTCGGTGGCGTAGATGGCGCCGCCGTCGATTTCGAGCATTTCCGTGATGCGCTTCTGCTCGACTTCGAGGGCTTCGATCTGGGCGGGGAGGGCGTCGAGTTCGCGCTGCTCTTTATATGAGAGCTTCTTGCGGGCGCCTGCAGCGGCCTTGGGCGCGGGAGCTTCCGCGGCAGGGGCGGGCGCGGGAGCTGCGGCCGGCGCGGCGGCAAGGCGCTGTTCGGCGATCTCGCGGGCGCGTTTCGACTGGGTCAGCCAGTCCTGCACGCTGCCTTCGTACTCGCGCCAGCGGCCGTCGCCTTCATAGGCGATGGTGCTGGTGACGACGTTGTCCAGGAAGGTGCGGTCGTGGCTCACGAGGAACACGGTGCCGTCGTAGTCCTGCAGCAGGTTCTCGAGCAGCTCGAGGGTGTCGATGTCGAGGTCGTTGGTCGGCTCGTCCAGCACCAGCACGTTGGCCGGACGGGCGAACAGGCGCGCCAGCAGCAGGCGGTTGCGCTCGCCGCCGCTGAGCGAGCGAACGGGGGAGTTGGCGCGCGCGGGGGAGAAGAGGAAGTCGGAGAGGTAGCTCTTGACGTGCTTCTTCTGGGTGCCGATCTCGATCCACTCGCTGCCTGGGCTGATGAAGTCTTCCAGCGTGGCGTCGAGGTCGAGCTTGTCGCGCATCTGGTCGAAATACGCTACCTGCAGGTTGGTGCCGCGGCGGATCTTGCCGCTGTCGGGCTCGAGCTCCCCGAGGATCAGCTTCAGCAGGGTGCTCTTGCCCGCGCCGTTGGGGCCGAGCAGGCCGACCTTGTCGCCGCGCAGGATGGTGCCGCTGAACTTGCGGATGACGGTCTTCTCGCCGAAGGACTTGGTGGCGTCGGTGAGCTCGGCCACGATCTTTCCGCTGGATTGGCCGGAGGCCACGTCCATGTTGACGCTGCCTTGCACGTTCCGGCGGGCGGCGTGGCTGGCGCGCAGTTCCTGCAGGCGGGTGATGCGGCTCTGGCTGCGGGTGCGGCGGGCTTCCACGCCCTTGCGGATCCAGATTTCTTCCTGGGCCAGGAGCTTGTCGGCCTTGGCGTTGATGACTGCCTCCTGGGCGAGCTGCTCTTCCTTCTGGGCGAGGTACTGCTCGAAGTTGCCGGGGTAGGAGCCCAGCTTGCCCCGGTCGAGTTCGACGATCCGGGTGGCGACGCGGTTCAGGAAGCTGCGGTCATGGGTGACTGTGACGACGCTGCCCTTGAAGTCGATCAGCAACTGTTCGAGCCATTCGATGGAGTCGAGGTCCAGGTGGTTGGTGGGCTCGTCCAGCAGGAGGACGTCTGGAGCAGCCACCAGGGCCTGGGCGAGGGCCACGCGCTTGCGGGTGCCGCCGGAGAGCGAGCCGACGCGGGCGTCGCGGTCGAGATGGAGGCGGTGAAGCGTTTCTTCGACGCGCTGTTCCCAGTTCCAGGCGTCGAAGGCTTCGATCTGGGACTGGAGGGCGTCGAGATCTAGGCCATCAGCGCCAGAGAGATAAAGGTCACGCAGCGCGATGACGGGGGCGAGGCCCTGGCTGGCGGCGGTGAAGACATCCGCATCCATGTCCAGCGCGGGCTCCTGGGCAACGTAGGCCACGCGGAGGTTCTGCTGCAGCTGGAGGGTGCCGTCATCGGTCTTCTCCAGGCCGCCCAATATCTTGAGCAGGGAAGACTTGCCCGCGCCATTGCGGCCGATCAGGCCGATGCGCTCGGATTCGAGAAGAGAGAAGTCCGCATGATCCAGCAGCGGGACGTGACCGAACGCGAGCTGCGCGTCGAGGAGTGTGATGAGTGCCATGTGGCGCGGATTATCGGAGGAGCCAGTGACGGGGCCTTGCGGCAGGGGCGCTTCCCTGCTTCTCTATATATGGATGAGAGCGTTCAAGAAGGCTCTGTTCAAGTTTCTGCTCGATCAGGCTTGCGGGGACTGAAATCTGTCATATACTCGTGGGCTTCGCTGCTGAATGCTCTTGGTGTTCAGGCCTAGCCGGTCTCTTCGGGGTTGGTTGGATGGGGTGAAGAAAAAGTCTTCGAAAGTTGACGCGGTTTGAAAAAACGGTGCATAATCGAAGGCTTCGCTGAAACGAGCTGCTTCAGTGGCTTGCGATGAGAGTTGCGGGTTGCGAAAGAGGTTGGTTGAAGCGAAAAGCCAAGAAAGTTTGGTGAGATTTGAAAAAATCGTGCTAGACTACAAGGCTCCGCTGAAATGACTTCGGCGGCTGACAATGAAAATTGTGAGCTGCGAATAACGAAGAAATAGAAGGCGAAAAAAGTTTGATGATTCTTTAAAAATCATGCTAGACTACAAGGCTTCGCTGATCGCAGCAAAGCAAACGAAGTAAACGACAAGTTGCTTCGGTGA
>NZ_RXFS01000015.1 GCF_003952185.1 Variovorax sp. 679
AATCCTTGAAAGAGCAGTCCCGTGTATTGGTTTTATGTCTGCATCCGATTGCTGGTTCGCCTCGCACGGGAACAGGGCGGCACCGGATCGCAGACAAGAGGGGCCGCGCACTGCGCGGCCCCGCATTCTTGAAAACTTACTTGGCGCGAGCGGCCACGATGGCTTCGGCAACGTTGCGCGGAGCTTCGGCGTAGTGCTTGAACTCCATCGTGTACGTGGCACGGCCTTGCGACATCGAGCGCAGCGTGGTCGAGTAGCCGAACATTTCCGACAGCGGCACTTCGGCCTTGATGGCCTTGCCACCGCCGACCATGTCGTCCATGCCCTGCACCATGCCGCGGCGGGACGACAGGTCACCCATCACGTTGCCGGCGTAGTCTTCGGGCGTCTCGACTTCCACGGCCATCATCGGCTCGAGGATCACGGGGTTGGCCTTGCGGGCACCTTCCTTGAAGCCGAAGATCGCGGCCATCTTGAACGCCATTTCGTTCGAGTCCACGTCGTGGTACGAACCGAAGTGCAGCGTGACCTTGACGTCCACGACGGGGTAGCCCGCCAGCACGCCTTGCGTCAGCGCTTCCACGACGCCCTTTTCCACTGCGGGGATGTATTCGCGAGGAACCACACCGCCCTTGATGGCGTCGACGAACTCGAAGCCCTTGCCGGCTTCCTGGGGTTCGATCTTGAGCACCACGTGGCCGTACTGGCCCTTGCCGCCCGACTGGCGAACGAACTTGCCTTCGGCTTCTTCGACGGTCTTGCGGATCGTTTCGCGGTAGGCCACCTGCGGCTTGCCCACGTTGGCTTCCACGCCGAATTCGCGCTTCATGCGGTCCACGATGATTTCAAGGTGGAGCTCGCCCATGCCCGAGATGATGGTCTGGCCCGATTCCTCGTCGGTCTTGACGCGGAACGACGGGTCTTCCTGTGCCAGGCGCTGCAGGGCGATGCCCATCTTTTCCTGGTCGGCCTTGGTCTTCGGCTCGACGGCCTGCGAGATCACCGACTCGGGGAACACCATGCGCTCCAGCGTGACGACGGCTTCCGGATCGCACAGGGTTTCGCCGGTGGTCACTTCCTTCAGGCCCACGCACGCGGCGATGTCGCCAGCGCGGATTTCGCTGACTTCTTCGCGATTGTTGGCGTGCATCTGCACGATACGGCCGATGCGTTCCTTCTTGCCGCGCACCGGGTTGTAGACGCTGTCACCCTTGGAGAGCACGCCCGAGTACACGCGCACGAAGGTCAGCTGGCCGACGAAGGGGTCGGTCATCAGCTTGAACGCGAGCGCCGAGAACTTCTCCTCGTCGTCAGCCTGGCGCACCACCGGTGCTTCGCTTTCGTCGGTGCCAGCCACCGGGGGAATGTCCGTCGGAGCGGGCATGTACTCGATCACGGCGTCGAGCATGGCCTGCACGCCCTTGTTCTTGAAGGCCGAGCCGCAAAGCATCGGCTGGATCTCGCCGGCGATGGTGCGCTGGCGCAGGGCCTTCTTGATTTCCTCTTCGGAGAGCTTTTCGCCTTCGAGGTACTTGTTCATGAGGTCTTCGCTCGATTCGGCGGCGGCCTCGACCAGCTTCTCGTGGTATTCGTTGCAGACATCGACCAGGTCGGCCGGGATCTCACCGTAGGTGAAGGTCACGCCCTTGTCTTCGTCCCAGATGATGGCCTTCATCTTCACGAGGTCGACGATGCCCTGGAACTTGTCCTCGGCACCGATCGGGATCTGGATCACGACCGGGTTGGCCTTCAGGCGGTCGATCATCATCTGGCGAACGCGCAGGAAGTTAGCGCCGGTACGGTCCATCTTGTTGACGAACGCGAGACGGGGCACCTTGTACTTGTTGGCCTGGCGCCAGACGGTTTCCGACTGGGGCTGCACGCCGCCGACGGCGTCATAGACCATCACCGCACCGTCCAGCACGCGCATGGAGCGCTCCACCTCGATGGTGAAGTCCACGTGGCCGGGGGTGTCGATGATGTTGATGCGGTGCTCGGGGAAATTCTGGGCCATGCCCTTCCAGAAGCAGGTGGTGGCAGCCGAGGTGATCGTGATGCCGCGCTCTTGCTCTTGCTCCATCCAGTCCATCGTGGCGGCACCGTCGTGCACTTCACCGATCTTGTGGTTCACACCGGTGTAGAACAGGATACGTTCGGTCGTCGTGGTCTTGCCAGCGTCGATGTGCGCGGAGATGCCGATGTTGCGGTAGCGCTCGATGGGGGTCTTGCGGGACATGATTTACTTTCGGGTTGAAATGCGTTGAGCGCTGGGCCCCGAGCACGGGCTTTAAGCCCGTCACTCGACACCCAACGCCCAAGCGAAGTTTGGTTTTTAGAAGCGGAAGTGGCTGAAGGCGCGGTTGGCTTCTGCCATGCGGTGCACTTCGTCGCGCTTCTTCATGGCACCGCCACGGCCTTCCGTGGCTTCCATCAGTTCGTTGGCCAGACGCAGGGCCATCGACTTCTCACCGCGCTTGCGGGCAGCTTCCTTGATCCAGCGCATCGACAGGGCGAGGCGGCGGACGGGACGGACTTCGACCGGCACCTGGTAGTTCGCACCGCCGACGCGGCGCGACTTCACTTCGACCATCGGCTTCACGTTGTTGATGGCAACGGTGAACGCTTCGAGGGGATCCTTGTCCGGGTTCTTCTTTTCGATGAAGTCGAGGGCACCGTAGATGATGCGCTCGGCAACAGCCTTCTTGCCGCCTTCCATGATCACGTTCATGAATTTGGACAGCTCGACATTGCCGTACTTGGGATCCGGCAGGATTTCACGTTTGGGGACTTCGCGACGACGTGGCATTTTCTTAACCTCTTTGCTTCAGTTGGCACCGTTTCCGGCACCGCGAGAGCCAGTCAGAGCTCTCACTTACTCGACCCGACATTGGGTCACTTCGTTCGATGTACCCGCCAAGGTAACCGAACACCGTTTGTTTTTGACGACAGGAAGGCTTAGGCCTTCTTGGGACGCTTCGCGCCGTACTTGGAACGCGACTGCTTGCGGTCTTTCACGCCTTGCAGGTCGAGCGAACCGCGCACGATGTGGTAGCGAACACCGGGCAAGTCCTTGACACGACCACCGCGAACCAGCACGACGCTGTGTTCCTGGAGGTTGTGGCCTTCGCCGCCGATGTAGGAAATGACTTCGAAGCCATTGGTCAGGCGGACCTTGGCAACTTTACGAAGCGCCGAGTTGGGCTTCTTGGGCGTCGTGGTGTAGACGCGGGTGCAGACACCGCGACGTTGCGGCGAGTTCTGCATGGCAGGGCTCTTCGAATTGATCTTTTCGACCGTTCGACCCTGACGCACCAGTTGATTGATGGTTGGCATGAATTAAAAAGTCCCCAAAACGAGAAACGCCCCGGCCCTGGCTGTGAAACCGCCCTTGTCGTGACTCAAGGAGGCCGGGAATGACGAAAACGTGAAACCCTTCGGAAAATTCCGAAAAGCCCACGAGTATAGCAAACGAGCCTGAAACGGCAAGGTCAGCCGCCGCGGATGCCCGCCAGCGGCCTTGTTCTGCCCCTCCGGCTTACTTGATCCAGAGCCGCAGGGCGTCCCAGGCGCGGCCAAAGATGCCGGCCTGCTCGACCGCCTCCAGGGCCACGAGCGGCACGTCGGCCACCGGCTGGTCGTCCAGCGTGACCTTGAGCGAGCCGACCGGCTGGAACTTGGTGAACGGCGCCACCAGCGGGTCGGGGCGCGACACCTGGGTCTTGATCTTGCTGGCCGTACCCGCCGGAACCGCGACCACGATCGGCTCGGGGCGCCCCAGCTTCAGGGTGTTGGCCTTGCCCTTCCAGACGGCCGGGGTGGCAGCCGGCTGGCCGGCGTCGAACAGGCGCACGGCATCGTAGGCCGTGTAGCCCCAGTTCAGCAGCTTCTGCGATTCGTTGGCGCGCACGGTCTCGCCCGTGGTGCCCAGCACGATCGACAGCAGGCGGCGCCCGCCCGTCAGGTTGGGAAAGTCGCGCTTGGCGGTGGCGATCATGCAGTAACCGGCCGCGTCGGTGTGACCGGTCTTCAGGCCGTCGACGGTCGGATCGCGGAACAGCAGCAGGTTGCGATTGGTGTCGTTGGTCGACGGGGTGCCCGGGTAGCGGTACTTCTTGATCGCGTAGTACTTGGCCTCCTCGGGGAAGTCGCGCACAAGGCGGGTCGCCAGGATGCTCAGGTCGCGAGCCGTGGTGGTGTGGCCGGGCGCGGTCAGGCCCTCGGGATTCTTGTAGGTCGTGTTCTTCATGCCCAGCACCTTGGCCTGGGCATTCATCATTTCGACGAAGTGCTCCACCGTGCCGCCCACGCCTTCGGCCAGCGCGACCGTGGCGTCGTTGCCCGACTGCACGATCAGGCCCTTGATCAGGTCTTCCACCGGCACCTGCATCTTGGGGTCGATGAACATGCGCGAGCCGGGCATCTTCCAGGCGCGCGGACTGACCGGCAGCGTCTGGGTCAGCGTGATCTTCCTGGCGCGCAGCGCGTCGAACACCAGATAGGCGGACATCAGCTTCGTGAGCGAGGCCGGCTCGACCGGGCTGTCGATGTCCTTCTGGGCCAGGATCTGGTTCGCGGTCACGTCGAGCAGCAGATAGCTGCGCGCTGCGATTTCAGGAGGCGCCGGCACCTGGGCGGCGGCGATCAGGCTGACGGATGCGGCGGCGGTAAAGACCAGCGCGCGGAGCGCGCCAAGAAAACGATTCATTGGGAGTTCGGAAAGAAACGAAAACAAGCCTGCGAGGCTTTCATGCGATGTCCGCGCGCAGATGGCGGACCACCAGACCCTTGAGCAGCGGCAATTGTCCGTGAAAGAAATGGCCGCCCCCGGGGATGACTGTGACAGGAAGTGACTGCGGCCGCGCCCAATCCATCACGGCGGACAGGGCTACGGTGTCGTCGGCTTCGCCATGAACCACCAGCGTGCGCTCGTGCGCTTCGGCGGGCAGCGTGGCGACGTTGTTGCGTGCCGCTGCCGTGCCCACCAGCACGATCTGCCGGATGTCGCGCCCGCCCCAGAGCCCGGCGACGGCGCCGCTCGCGACGAAGGCTCCGAAAGAGAAGCCGGCTATCGCCAGCGGCCCCTCGGGCGCGAGCTGACCGACGACATTCAGCATGTCCTCGAGCTCACCGCGCCCTTCGTCGTGCACGCCTTCGCTGGCCCCCACGCCGCGAAAGTTGAAGCGCACCGTGGTCCAGCCGCTGGCGACGAAGGCACGCGCGAGCGTCTGCACCACCTTGTTGTCCATGGTGCCGCCGAAAAGCGGATGCGGATGGGCGATGACTGCAATGCCGCGCGGGGTGCCGGCGGGCTGATCGCGCTGCACCTCGATTGCGCCGGCGGCGCCCTGGAGGCTGATCTTTTCGGTCTGGGAATTCATTGGCGCAAAGTACGAGCAGGGGGTCGGCGGAAAAGTTCAGCGCCCGACGTTCGGAGGCAGCAGGAGCCGCTCGACGACCTGGCCGTTCTTCAGGTGCGATTCGACGATCTCGTCGATGTCCTCGCTGTCGACGAAGGTGTACCAGACGGCCTCGGGGTACACCACGGCCACCGGCCCGCCCGCGCAGCGGTCGAGGCAGCCGGCCTTGTTGACGCGCACCTTGCCCGGTCCCGATAGCCCCTCTTCCTTGACCTTCGCCTTGCAGCGGTCGAAGCCCTCCTGCGCGTTGTGCAGGGAGCATGAGTCTTCACCGTTCTTCCGCTCGTTCAGGCAGAAGAAGATGTGGCGGCCGTAGTAGCCGGACGGCGCGGCTGGGGTTGAGCTGGGCATCGGCGGATTTTAGTGACCGCCCCCTTCATTCAGCTTCACTCCAACGCTTGAGCCTGCGCGCTCAGACCGTAGCGACGCCCCTGGGCCGTCCTCGGCGCGACAGGGCAAACACCACATAGACCAGCACCGCATAGGGCCATATCCAGCCCAGCCACTGCGCCAATCCGTGGAACCGGATGAAGCGCCCCTGCTCCCAGGTGGCCAGCGTCTGCGCGAAGTACGCGCTCTCGGGTGCCTGGTTCAGCAGGCTCAGTTGCAGCACCAACCCCATCAGCAGCAGCGCCGCGCACAGGCGGCGCGGCGCGAACAGCAGCAGCACGCCGGCAAAGAACGCGGCGGCCATGCCGACCTGCACCGGAAGCCCGAGCCAGGCCCAGGCGTGCTCGGGCCCGTAGCTCAGCGCAGCCGACAACGCCGAGGCCGCGATGCCGGCCAGCAGAGTCAGCGGCAGGAGCACCGCGCGCTGGATCGCCGAGCGCGCGACAAGGTATCCCAGCAGGCACGGCACCAGCGCGCCCAGCATCACGCAAAGCAGCTCCACCGCCGGCACCAGCGGCTCGAGCTCGAACTGGCGCAGCGGCAGCCAGTCGATGAAAGGCGTGTCGAGCAGCCATTCGGAGATCGCCACCTCGAGCCGCTCGAACACCTGCCCCAGCCCGAAGGTGACCGCCGCCGGGAAAAGCAGCGCAAAGGGCCACAGCGCGAGCAGGACCAGCGCGCCGCGCGAGTCTTCGGCGAACCACTGCGAGCGCGCCCGGCTCCAGTGCGCGACCGCCCCCAGCCGCTCCAGGCCCGCCGCAAGCACCGCGCCGACGATCACGCCCAGCGTGTTCAGCCCCAGGTCCACGTTGGACGGAATGCGCGCGGGCAGGTAGCTCTGCAACGTCTCCATGGCGAAGGAAATCGCCGCGCCCGCCGCGGTGGCCCTCAGCACCGCATGCCAGACGCCGGTGGCCCGGCCCGTCCGCAGCACCGCCAGGGCGCACAGGAAGCCGAAGGGCACGTAGCCCGCCACGTTGATCGCGAAATCGAAACCCGTCCAGTACTTGGGCCAGGGCGCCGAGAGGTAGGCCCAGGGCGCGATCCCCTGGTCGCGCCAGTCGGCGAACGGGTAGAGGCTGGCGTAGACGATCAACGCCGCGTACGCGAGCGCCAGGGGGAGCGCGGCGGACTTGTGCGGTCTCTCCACCGTTTGCCCCGGACTCAGAACGGCTTGACGACCACCAGGATCACGATGCCCAGCAGCAGCAGCACCGGCAGCTCGTTGAACCAGCGGAACCAGCGGTCGTTGCGCCGGTTCTCGCCGGCCACGAAGCGGCGCAGCAGTACGCCGCAGCCGTGGTGATAGCCGATCGCCACCAGCACCAGCGCCAGCTTGGCGTGCATCCACCCGTTGCCCGGGCCGCGCCCGATGCCGTAGCCCAGCCAGAGCCAGAGACCGAAGCCGATCGCGGGAACCGCCAGGAAAGTGGTGAACCGCATGAGCTTGCGCGCCATCAGCAGCAGACGCTCGCGCTCTGCCACCGATTCCGGCGGAACCATCGCCAGATTGACGAAGATCCGGGGCAGGTAGAACAGCCCCGCGAACCAGCTTGCAATGAAGACGATGTGTAGAGATTTGACCCAGAGCATGGCGGCAGTTTAGTGGCGCCTTCTCTCTGGTACGGCTCGTTTCCCCGGGGCGTGCTCGTACGACAGGCAAAAAAAAGCCCGACGTCTTCACGTCGGGCTGGGAAGCCCTTTTGCTGTCACACATCAAGGCACCCGCTCAGGGAGGAAAAGCGGGGAGCGGCAAGCCGCCCGCTTCAGAATTTAACAAAGACGAAACAAGGTTTCAAGCGACTGAGGCACTTTCTTTGACATTTAAAGCGAAAAACTGAGAACCTTGGTTCTACGAATTTCCGTAGTTGTCCGACAACCGAACGCCCGTGCCAAAGACTCGTAAACAACCGCTTCAGGCACAATTTTGGATATATGACGTCATCATCTTCCCCCTTGGCCATGTTCCCCGCCGGACGGCCGCGGCGGCTGCGCCGCGACGCTTTCACCCGCAATCTGGTTCGCGAGCATGCGCTGACGGTCAATGACCTGATCTACCCGGTGTTCGTCCAGGAAGGCGAGAAACGCCGCGATGCCGTTCCCTCGATGCCCGGCGTGGACCGCCTGAGCCTCGACCTGCTCCTGCCTGTGGCCGAGCAGTGCGTGACGGCCGGCATCCCGGTGATGGCGCTGTTCCCGGTGATCGACGCCAGCCTCAAGACACCCGACGGCCGAGAGGCCTTCAACCCCGACGGGCTGATTCCCCGCGTGGTGGCCGCCCTCAAGGCGCGCTTTCCCGAGCTGGGCGTGATGACCGACGTCGCCCTCGACCCCTACACCAGTCACGGCCAGGACGGCCTGCTCGACGACACCGGCTACATTCTCAACGACGCGACCGTCGAGGTGCTGGTGAAGCAGGCGCTCGCGCAGTCGCAGGCCGGCGTGGACATCGTGGCCCCCAGCGACATGATGGACGGGCGCATCGGCGCCATCCGCAACGCGCTCGAAGCCCGCGGCGACATCCACACGCGCATCATGGCCTATAGCGCCAAGTACGCCAGCGCCTTCTACGGTCCCTTCCGCGATGCCGTGGGCTCGGCCGCCACGCTCGGCAAGAGCAACAAGAAGGTCTACCAGATGGACCCGGGCAACAGCGACGAGGCGCTGCGCGAAGTCGCCATCGACATCGCCGAAGGCGCCGACATGGTGATGGTGAAGCCCGGCATGCCCTACCTCGACATCGTGCGCCGGGTGAAGGACCAGTTCCACGTGCCCACCTTCGCCTACCAGGTCAGCGGCGAGTACGCGATGCTCAAGGCCGCTGCCCAGAACGGCTGGCTCGACCACGACGCCGTGGTGCTCGAAAGCCTGCTGGCCTTCAAGCGCGCCGGCGCCGACGGCGTGCTGACCTATTTCGCGCTCGACGCCGCGCGCCTGCTGCAGAAGTAACGGCGCGTCGACACCGGGCATGCGCATCTTCGAAATCAACCGCTCGCAGGTCAGCGAGCACGCCGCCCTCGCACCGCTGGCCGCGCCGGGCGCATGCGGCGCCGGGGGCTACCTCTGGATCTCGCTCACGCGGGACGAATTCCGCGCCTCGCTGGCCGAGGTGCAGCAGATCCTGCAGACGCTGTGCCTCACGCAGCTGGTCGACCTGCACGTGGCCGACCTGCTCAACGACCAGTTGCCCTCGCACTACGACTACACCTCGCTGTACGACGTGCTGGTGTTCCGGCGGCTGGCCAACGGGCAAGGCCAGGCGGCGCTGGGGAACGGCAAAGGCAACGGCAACGAAGCCCCGCCAGCTCCGGCCACCGCCCCGCGCCAGCCCCGCAGCGGCCCGCCGGTGCTGCGCCGCGTCGACACCCGGCCAGTCGGCTTCGCGGTGTTCGACCGCGTGCTGCTCTCGGTGCACCCCGAAGACGGCGCGGTGCGCGACGCCTTCGCCGCAAGGCTGCTGGCGGCCGCCTCGAGCGACGACCGCGGCACCCCGGCGCTCGACGTGCGCGCCACCTCGGCCCGCCTGCCGACCAGCCCTTCGGACCTGATGCTGCGCGTCATCAACCAGATCGTCGACGGCTACCTCGACCTGCGGCGCGAACTCACCAAGCAGCTCGACCACTGGCAGACCGAGCTGATCGACCCGCGCAGCCGCTTCACCAACTGGGGCGCGCTGATGGAGGCGCGCCAGTCGCTGCACCACCTGGACGAGATCTGCGAAGATCAGCGCGCCGCCATGCAGGACTGGATCGACTCGCTCGAGACGCTGCCCGCGCCCAAGGGCGAGACGGAGCAGCGCGAGCGGGAACTCATCATGATCCGCAGCCGCGACGTGCTGGAGCACATCGAGCGCGTGGTACACCACGTGCACCGGCTGGAGCAGAACGCCGAGACGGCCGTGCAGATGCACTTCAGCGTCCAGGGCCACCGCGCCAACGACATCATGCGGGTGCTGACGGTGCTCACCGCCGTATTCCTGCCGCTGAACCTCATCGCCGGCATCTTCGGCATGAACTTCGAGTTCATCCCGCTGGTGCACAAGGCCGACGGCTTCTGGATCGCGATGACGTCCATGCTGGTCATCGCGGTGCTGCTGGTCGTGATCTTCTGGCGCAAACGCTACCTCGCCCGCACGCGCTGACGAGCCGAATCCGTCCCGCCAACGAAAAAGGGCCACGCTTTCGCGTGGCCCTTTTCGATTTCGACGACCCCAAGGGGCCGCTTCGATTACTTGGCGACGGCGCCCGAACCTTGCTGGGCCTGAACGCGAGCGTCCATCGGGTGCGGCATGGTCGAGATGACCTTGCTGTTCACGCGCGAGCCGCCGGTCACGTTCTGGTCGGGGGCGTAGGCGGTGCGAACGGCTTCGGCTTCGACGATCGAACGGTCCTTCGACACGGCAACCGTTTCCGGGCCGCGCGAACCGCGCACGACGTTCTGGTTGGGAGCCGACGCGGTGCGCACGGCTTCGGCGTTGACTTCGTCGCGGCTCTTGGTCGAGACGGCGGTGTTCACGCCTTGGTAGGTTTCAGCCTGAGCGCCGGTCACGGCCAGCAGGGTCAGGGCGGCAGCTGCGAGGATTTGCGAGGTCTTCATATTCAGTTCTCCTAGGGTGTTCGTTGGATGGTTCGTCCACCAGGCCTGCTGGTTCGCGAGCCTGTGCGGCGAGTTTCCGGGCGAACCGCGTTGCCGGAACACTCGGTTCAGAGACACCGTGTTTCCTCTATTGAAACAATGCCGACATCAAGGCATGCAAAGCAAAAAAGCCGGGCCCGGTTCTCACCGGCCCGGCCTTGTCGAGAGAAGGCTTCCGGCCTATCGCCGGGGGTTCTGGAATTGCGGCGGCACTTCGCTGTTGACGAAGGCGCGGCGGTCCAGGTTCTGGTTCGGCGCATGGGCCGCGGCCACTGCCTGGGCCCGGACCGAGGCCCGGTCCAGCGAACTCGGCCGCGAGACCAGCGGCGGCGCCACGACGTCGCCGTAGACATTGCCGTCGCGCGCCGCGGCGTCCGCGCCGGCGGCCACATCGCCACGGCTGGTGACGGCCTTGAGCGGCTGCACCGGCTCGAAGCCCTGCTGCGCCTGCGCACCGGAGGCGGCGAGCAGCGACAGAACGGCGGCGGCAACGAGGTTCGAGGTTTTCATTTCAGTTCCTTCCAGCGGCCCAGCCGGGCTGGCGACGCTGGCGTGTAACCGAAGTGTCGCCCGAACCAGCTAGGAAAAACCCGGGAGAATCGAACCATCGCGTTCCCAAAACGGAAACAATGGACCCATCCTCATGGACAGTCTCGATCTGATCAGAACCTTCCGGGAAGTCGCCTCGCACGGCAGCTTTTCCCAGGCAGCCAAGAGGCTGGACATGTCGAAGGCCACCGTCAGCAAGTATGTGGCCGAGCTGGAAACCCGCTTCGGCGTGCGTCTTCTCAACCGCTCCACGCGCTCCGTGAGCCTCACCGACGCCGGCCAGCTGCTGCTGGAGCGCAGCACGCCGGTGCTCGAAATGGTCGAGCTGACCCAGTCGGAGCTGCAAGACCGCGCCAGCCAGCCCGGCGGCCGGCTGCGCATCTCCGCCCCGCACGGCATGGGCAACGGCGAGTTTCCGAACCTGCTGGCCGACTTCATGCGCTACTACCCGGACGTGAGCATCAGCCTGCAGCTGACGAACCGCACGGTCGACCTGGCCGAAGAAGGCATCGACGTCGACATCCGCAGCGGCCCGGTGGAAGACGCCAACCTCATCGTGCGCAAGCTCCGGCTCATGGAAATGGTGGTCTGCGCCTCGCCCATCTACTGGAAGAAGCACGGCAAGCCCGAGCATCCGCGCGACCTGGCCACGCACGAAGCCCTCACCCATTCCCTGCTCGGTGCGCAGCCGGTGTGGCGCTTCGACGACAACGGCCAGCCCCTGGACGTGCACGTCAAGAGCCGCATGGACTGCACCGAGGGCGCCCCGCTGATCCGTGTCGCGATGCGCGGATTCGGCGTGATCTACCTGCCTTCGATCCTCGTGCAGTCGCACATCGAGCACGGCGAGCTGGTGCCGGTGCTGCAGGGCTACACGCGCAAGGACATGTGGCTGTCGGCCGCGTACCTCCAGCGGCGCCACAACAGCGCCGCGCTACGTGCGCTGCTCGACTTCCTGCAGACCCGCGTGGGCGACGGACCCGGCCTCAAGCGCAAGCAGGCATCATGAAAAAAAGCCCGGTATGCCGGGCTTTTTTCTGTTCGCCGGAGAGCGTCAGCCGACGTGCTTCGCGAAGAACGCCAGCGTGCGCTCGCGCGCCAGCTTGGCCGCCTCGGCGTTGTACGAACCGCGCTGGTCGCAGTTGAAGCCGTGGCCCACCGGGTACACGTGCACTTCCACCTCCGGATGCGCCTTCTTGAACGACTCGATGGTGTCCAGCGGAATCCAGTGGTCCTGGTTGCCGAAGTGCGCGAGCACCGGCACCTTGGGCTGGCGCGCCGTTTCTTCCGGTGAAGTCATGCCGCCGCCGTAGTAGGGCGCGGCCGCGGCCAGCCCGGGCAGCAGCGCCGCGGCGCGCCACACCAGCAGGCCGCCCCAGCAGTAGCCGACGATGCCGACCTTGCCTGCCTTCGACGCGTAGGCGATCGACGCCTCGATGTCCTGCAGCACGCCCGGCGCCGGCAGCGCCTCGACCGCCGTCTTCAGGCCGAAGCCGTTCTTCATGTCGTCTTCCGAATAGCCCAGCTCCACGCCCGGCTTGACGCGCTGGAAGGTCGACGGCGCCACGGCCAGGTAGCCCTCGGCCGCATAGCCGTCGGCCACCGAGCGGATGTGCGAGTTCACGCCGAAGATTTCCTGCACCACGACCACCGCGCCGCGCGGCTTGCCAGCCGGCTCGGCCACGTAGGCGGGGAAGCTCAGGCCGTCCCTGGCCTTGAGATCGATGAATTGACCCATGTTTTCTTTCTCCTTGATGGCACCCCGAAAAAGGTGCCGGGGTTACGGGCGCAGCGCCCTCTCGACGAAGTCGAGACGATCTTGCCCCCAGAATATTTCACCGTCGATCACGTAGCTCGGTGCGCCGAACACCTGCGTGTCGATGGCTTCCTGCGTGTAGGCCTCGTAGCGTTCCTGCACGGCCTGGCTTTGCGACTGCTCGCCGCGCTTGGGCGACAGTCCGCATTCGATCACCAGCGAATCGAGCACCTTCGGATCGCCGATGTTGCGCTCCTGCACCCACACGGCCGCGAACACCGCCCCGCACATGCGCATCGCGGCCTCGGTGCCGTCGTGCATGTCGACCGCGATGATGATCCGGGCCGCGTCGTCGCTGGCCACCGGAAAGAACTTCGGCTTGACGTTCAGCGGCAGGCCGAGGTGGCTCGAACAGCGCGCCAGGTCGACCAGCCGGTAGGCTTGGCGCTGCGGCGCGCGCTTGCCCAGCGGCAGCCCGCCCGACACCGGGAACACGCTGCCCATGTCGATGGGCCGCACGCGCACCGTGGCGCCGGCTGCCGCGGCAATCGCCGCAAAGCGGGAATGCCCCAGATAGGTCCACGGGCTCTGTGGCGCAAAGTAATAGTCGATCGTCTTGGTGCTCATGCGCATGCCCCCGGTGATGTAATCCAAGCCGGCCGTTTTAACTGACACGCAGTTTCTCTGCAGGAGGTAGGTTTTGGACCAGGTGCTATTGATCACGGGCGGCGGCCGCGGCATCGGCGCCGCCACCGCCGTGCTGGCAGCCAGTCGCGGCTACGCGGTGGCCGTCAACTACGCCACCAATTCGCTGGCGGCCGACGAAGTGGTGCGCACCATCCGCGAGAACGGCGGCAACGCCATGGCCGTGCAGGCCGACGTGGGCGACGAGGCGCAGGTGATCGCCATGTTCCGGAAGGTCGACGCCAGGTTCGGCCGCCTCACCGCGCTGGTCAACAACGCCGGCGTGGTCGACGTGACGGCGCGCGTGGACGAAATGAGCGCAGCCCGGCTGGAGCGCATGTTCCGCATCAACGTGATCGGCAGCTTCGTCTGCGCGCGCGAGGCCGTGCGGCGCATGAGCACGCGCCACGGCGGCTCGGGCGGCGCCATCGTCAACACCTCCAGCGGCGCCTCGCGGCTGGGCTCGCCGGGCCAGTACGTCGACTACGCCGCCAGCAAGGGCGCCATCGACACCTTCACCATCGGCCTGGCCAAGGAGGTGGCCGAGGAAGGCATCCGCGTCAACGCGGTGCGCCCCGGCCTGATCGACACCGAAATCCATGCCTCCGGCGGCCTGCCCGACCGTGCCTTCGAACTCGCGCCCACGGTGCCGATGAAGCGCACCGGCAGCGCCGAGGAAATAGCCGGCGCCATCCTGTGGCTGCTCTCGCCCGAGGCCAGCTACACCACCATGGCCCTGCTCGACGTCACCGGAGGCCGCTGATCCATGAGCACATCGATGGACCTGATCAAGCCGCTGGTGACGCTGGTGGCCATCGTCAACCCGCTGGCCATCGTGCCCTTCTTCATCCACTACACGCAGGGCTACAGCGACGCGCAGCGCCGCCACACGGTGCGCATGTCGGCCTTCAGCGCCTTCGTGGTCATTGCCGTGAGCGCGCTGCTGGGGCTGCAGCTGCTGTCCTTCTTCGGCATTTCCATCGCGAGCTTCCAGGTCGGCGGCGGGCTGCTGCTGCTCATGAGTTCGCTGTCGATGCTCAACGCCAAGCCGGCCGAGAGCAAGACCAACGTGGAGGAGCTTCGCGCCACCGAGGTGAAGGCGTCGATGGGGGCGTCGATCGCGGTGGTGCCGCTCACCATTCCGCTGCTCACCGGGCCGGCCACCATCTCCACCGTGGTGATCTACGCGGACAAGGCGCAGCACCTGTGGGAGCTTGCGATTTTGGTGGGCTACGGCGTGGTGGTGGCGCTGGCCACCGCCCTGGCCTTCTCGCTCGCTCAGCCGATCGCGCGCGTGCTCGGCAAGACGGGCATCAACATCATGACGCGGCTGATGGGCCTGATCCTCGCCGCGCTCGCGGTCGAGGTGATGGCCGACGGGCTCGGCAAGCTGTTCCCCATATTGAACAAGCTCGGCTGAGAGACCCTCGAGGCTGGCTCAGGCCAGCATCTTCTCGATGATCTTCCAGTGTGCGGGCTCGACCGGCGTGATCGACAGCCGGTTGCCCTTGCGCAGCACGATCAGCTCGGCCAGCTCCGGCCTGGCCCGCAGCTCTGGCAAGGCCAGCAGGCGCGTCTTGCGCAGCGCCTGCACGTCCACCAGCAGCCAGCGCGGATCGTCCTTCTTCGAGCCCGCGTCGTAGTAGGGCGACTTCGCGTCGAACTGCGTCGGGTCGGGCTTGATGCCCGAGGCCACCCGCGCGATGCCGGCGATGCCCGGCTCCGGGCAGCTCGAGTGATAGAACAGCACGCCGTCGCCGACCTTCATGCCGTCGCGCATGAAGTTGCGTGCCTGATAGTTGCGCACGCCGGTCCACGCCACGGTGGCGCCGGGCGCGGCGAGCGCATCGTCGATCGAGACCTCGTCGGGCTCGGATTTCATCAACCAGTAATTGGGCATGGTGCCCGTTATGGTGTCACATAGTCAGACACGACGACCCATTTCCCGTCCTTGATCTGCGACAAACGGGACTGGTCGTTCCCAAGGCGCTTCGTGGCCGTGTAGTTGCTCTTCGGGCTGCCGAACATGTCGGGCTCGAAGGTCATGCTGTCCATGGCCTTGATGAAACTGTCGGTCGTCAGGTTCGGGCCGGCCTTGGTCGCGGCCTTGATGAACGAGTCGATGATCACGTAGCCGTACACCGAGAACACCGTCGGGTCCTCGTTGAACTTGGTCTTGTACTTGTTGGCCCAGAAGCGCAGCGGCTGCGACTGCTCGTCGGTGTAGGGGTTCTGCACGGTCATGGTGGCGTAGACGCCGTCCATCGCCTTGCCGCCGAGCTTGTGGATCAGGTCGGTGTAGGCCGCGCTCGAGCCCAGGAAGGTCGGGTTGAAGCCGGTCTTGCGCGCCTCGCCCACGGTGCCGATGGTCTCGCGGATGATGGTGCCGAGCACCACGAGGTCGCAGTTGGCGGCCTTCATCTTCGCGACCTGCGAGCTGAAGTCGGTGGCGCCGCGCTTGAACGATGTCTTCTCGGCCAGCTCCATGCCCGCGGCCTTCAGGCCTGCCTCGGCGCCGCGCTGCACCTCCAGGCCGAACTCGTCGTCCTGGTAGATGGTGCAGACCTTCTTGGCGCCCTTGTCCTTGATCATCTTCGGCAGGGCGAGCCGGATCTGGTCGTAGTAGGTGGCCGCGAACGAATACTTCAGCCGGTTCAGCGGCTCGTACATTTCGCGCGCCGCCGTGATGGGCATGTAGTTGATGATGTTCTTTTCGAACTGCACCGGCATCGCCGCCATGTTCTGCGCGGTGCCGATGTGGCCGGCCATGATGAAGATCTTTTCCTGGTTCACCAGCTTCTGCGCCGCCAGCACCGCCTTCTTCGGGTCGTAGCCCGAATCCTCCACGAACAGCTTGAGCTTGCGGCCGTTGAGGGCGCCCTGCTCGTTGAGTTCGTCCACGCGCAGCTGCATGCCGTTGCGCGCCTGCTTGCCGAAGCCCGCGAGCGGACCCGACAGGTCCTGGATGGTGCCGATGCGGATCTCGTCCTTGGTCACGCCCTGCTGCTGCGCGGACGCGAGCGTCGCGATCAGGCCCAGCACGGCCAGCGTCGTCAGTGTCTTGAGCTTCATGCGGTTGTCTCCTCGGGTTGGCGAAAAAAACGAATCACCGGTACATGGCATCTATGCGCTGCGCGTACTTGGTCTGCACCAGCTTGCGCTTGAGCTTCATCGTGGGCGTGAGCTCCTCGTCCTCGGCACTGAGCTGCGTCTCGAGCAGAAAGAACTTCTTGATCTGCTCGACGCGCGCGAACCTGGCGTTGACGCGGTCGATCTCGCCCTGGATCAAATCCTGCACTTCCTTCGTGCGCGTCAGGCTCTCGTAGTTGCTGAACGGCACGTCGTGGTCCTGCGCAAACTTCTCGACGTTCTCCTGGTCGATCATGACGATCACCGTGAGGTAGGGCCGCTTGTCGCCGATGACCACGGCATCGGTGATGTAGAGGCTGAACTTGAGTTCGTTCTCCAGCTCGCTCGGCGTCACGTTCTTCCCACCCGCCGTGATGATGATGTCTTTCATCCGGTCGGTGATGCGGAAATACCCGTCCTCGTCCATCACGCCCACGTCGCCGGTGTGCAGCCAGCCGTCGGCGTCGATGGTCTCCGCCGTCTTCTCGGGCAGGTTGAGGTAACCCATGAAGACATTGGGGCCGCGCACCAGGATCTCGCCGGTGGCCGCGTCGACGCGCACTTCGTTGTAGCCCGTGGCAGGCCCGATCGAGCCCGGCTTGATGCGCGTGGCCGGCACGGCGGTGGAAGCACCGCACGACTCCGTCATGCCCCACACCTCCAGCATCGGCACGCCGAGCGCGAGATACCACTTCACCAGCTCGGGCGAGATGGGCGCCGCACCCGTCACCAGGAAGCGCGAACGATGGATGCCGATGAGCTTGCGCGCGTTGTCCAGCGCGAGCACGCGCGCGAGCCTGAACTTGGCCTTCAGCGCCGCGCCGACGGCCTCGCCGGCCAGCACGCGGTTGGCAATCTCCTCGCCCACGCCGATGCTCCACTTGTAGGCAGCTTGCTGCAGCGGACTCGCTTCCTTCAACGCGATCATCACGCCCGAATAGAACTTCTCCCACACGCGCGGCACGGCGGTGAAGACGGTGGGCGCGATCTCGCGCACGTTCTCGGGCACCGTCTCCGGGTTCTCGACGAAGTTGAGGATGGAGCCGGTGTACATCGCGAAATACTCGCCGCCCATGCGCTCCGCGATGTGGCACAGCGGCAGGAAGCACATGCGCTCGTCCTTGTCGTCCTGCGCAATGAGCGTGTTGTAGCCGCGCGCGGTGTACACGAGCCCCGCGTGGCTGTGCATCGCCCCCTTGGGCTTGCCGGTGGTGCCCGAGGTGTAGACGAGGATGGCAAGGTCTTCGGGCCGGCAGGCCGCCACGGTGCGCTCGACCGCCTGCGGATCGGTCGCCAGGTGCTCGCGGCCGAGGGCGCGCAGCGCGTCGAGGCTCATCACCGCCGCATCGTCGAGGTCGCGCAACCCTTCCATATCGAACACGATCACGCAGCGCAGCCCCGGCAGGCCGGCGCGCACTTCGAGCGCCTTGTCGAGCTGCTCGTCGTCTTCCACGAAGAGCACGGTGGTGCGCGAGTCCTCGCAAAGGTAGTGCACCTGCGAGGCCGCATCGGTCGGGTAGATGCCGTTGGACACGCCGCCGCAGCTGAGCACGGCCAGGTCGGCGAGCACCCATTCGATGACCGTGTTCGACAGGATCGACGCGCACTCCCCGGGCGCGAAGCCGATGGCCTGCAGCCCGGCCGCGATCTCGCGCACCGCGTCGGCCGTCTGGTGCCAGCTCCAGCTGCGCCAGATGCCCAGCTCCTTCTGCCGCATCCAGATGTTGTCGCCGCGCTGCTTCACGGCGTTCCAGAACATCGCGGGAATGGTGTCGCCGGGCACGACGACGTCGATCCGGGGTTCGAAGGTGTTGAGTTCCCAGAGTCCTTGCATGGCGGCTACCTCCAGGTTTTCTTCTTCTTCCAGCGCCGCTCGCCGCGCACGCCGTCATCCTTCATGCCGAGGTAGAACTCCTTGATGTCTTCCTTCTCCCTCAGGCGTTCGCAGGAGTCTTCCATC
This sequence comes from Variovorax sp. 679, assembly GCF_003952185.1. Lineage (GTDB taxonomy): Bacteria > Pseudomonadota > Gammaproteobacteria > Burkholderiales > Burkholderiaceae_C > Variovorax. The sequence goes on from NZ_RXFS01000015.1 coordinate 18,521, forward strand.
ACGATGCGGCCGTTCTCCAGCACATAGCCATGGTCGGCCGCGTTGAGCGCCATGTTGGCGTTCTGCTCGACCAGCAGGATCGTGGTGCCGCGCTCGCGGTTGATCCGCACCACGATCTCGAAGATCTCCTTCGTCAGCTTCGGGCTGAGGCCGAGGCTGGGTTCGTCCAGCAGGATGAGATGCGGCGCCGCCATGATCGCGCGCGAGATCGCCAGCATCTGCTGCTGCCCCCCCGAGAGCAGCCCCGCGTCCTGCGCGGCCCGCTCGCGCAGGATCGGGAAGTAGCCGTAGACCGTCTCCACGTCGCGTGCCACGCCGTCGCGGTCCTTGCGGGTGTAGGCGCCCATCAGCAGGTTGTCCTTCACCGACAGCAGCGGGAACACCTCGCGCCCCTCGGGCACATGGCTCAGCCCCTGCTGCACGATGAAGGCCGGGTCCTTGGCGGTGATGTCCCTGCCCTGGAACTCGATGCTGCCCTTGCGTGGATCGATGATCCCGGAGATGGTCTTGAGAATGGTCGTCTTGCCCGCGCCGTTCGAGCCGAGCACGGTCACGATCTCGCCCTGTCGTACCCGCAGACTCACGCCCCTGATGGCCTTGATGGGGCCGTAGGCGCTCTCGACGTTCATGAGCTGGAGGACTGCGTCGCTCATGGCCGCCCTCCACTACCCAGCCAAGCCCGGCGTGCGGTGCGGTGCGGGCGCCCCCTCTGTGCCGCCGAGGAGCGCAGCGTTTCGCGGATAAGGGCTCGCAGCTGTCTGAGCGAAGCGAGTTCTGCGAGACCCCGCGAAACGCGAGCACCGCAGGGGAGCCGCGAAGCGGCCGGCATAGTGGGGGCGACCGCGCCGTGCCGCATGCCGGGCGTCCCTAAACAGATAGCGAAGAAGGCGCTCATGCCGCCACCCTCCTCAGGCTGCTCACGTCATCCACGGTTCCGAGATAGGCCTCGATGACGCGCGCATCGGCCTGCACCTCTGCGGGAGACCCGGTGGCCAGCACCTCGCCCTGGTTCATCGCAAGTACCCGGTCCGACACCTTCGACACAAGCGACATGTCGTGCTCGACCATCAGCACCGACACGCCCAGCTCATGCTGGATGTCCTGGATCCAGAACGCCATGTCGGCGGTCTCTTCCACGTTGAGACCGGAGGACGGCTCATCGAGCAGCAGCAACTTCGGCTCGGTGCACAGCGCACGCGCCAGTTCCACCACCTTGCGAACGCCATAGGGCAACCCCGCCACCATCGAATCGCGATGGTGCTGCAGGTCCAGCAGCTCGATCACCTGCTCCGCCTTCTCGCGCGCCGCGATCTCCGCGCGTCGCGTGGCGGGCGTGAAGAACACCTCGCTCCAGAAACCCGTCTGCCGGTGCGTGTGCCGGCCGATCAGCAGGTTGTGCAGCACCGTCGCATGTTCGAACAGCTCGATGTTCTGGAAGGTGCGCGCAATGCCCAGGGCAGCGATCGCATGCGGCGCCTGCCGGGTCAGCGCGAGCGCCCCGCCTTCCTCGCCGTGCCAGGTGATCTCGCCGGTGGTCGGCGTGTAGATGCGGCTGATCAGGTTGAACACCGTCGTCTTGCCCGCGCCGTTCGGGCCGATCAGCGTGAACACCTCGCCGCGCCGCACGTCGAAGCTCACCTTGTTGACCGCGAGCACGCCGCCGAAGCGCACGCTCAACTCCTTCGCGGAAAGAAGAATGTCGCCGCCGCTCATCTCAGCCTGTCCGACTTGGTGAAGGACTTCTGCCGCTTGAACAGGCCCTTGCGGTAGAACGGAAAGAGCTGAAGCCAGGTGCGGATCTTCAGCCAGCGGCCATACAGCCCCAGCGGCTCGAACAGCACGAACGCGATCAGCACCAGCCCATACACCAGCCCCTGCAGCCCCGGCGCCTGCCCGATGGCCTCCGGCAGCCAGTCCTTGCCGATGGAAATCAGCTGCGGCATCGCGATCAGGAAGATCGCGCCCAGAAAGGCGCCGTGCACCGAGCCGAGCCCGCCGATCACCACCATCAGCAGCAGGTCGATCGACTGCAGGATGCTGAACTGGTCCGGCGAGATGAAGCTCAGCTTGTGCGCATACAGCGCCCCGCCCAGCCCAGCCAGCGCGGCCGAGATCGCGAACGACATCGTCTTGTAGCGCGCGAGATGGATGCCCATGCTCTGCGCCGAGATCTCCGAATCGCGGATGGCGACGAAGGCCCGCCCCGTCGGCGAGCGCAGCAGGTTCAGGATGCCCAGCGTGGCCAGCACCGCCACCACGAGGCAAAGAAAGTAGAAGCCCTCGCCCGAGCCCAGCGACCAGCCGAAGAGCTGCGGCGACTTCACGTGCAGCCCCGCATTGCCGCCCGTCACGCTCTCCCAGCGCGCAAACACTTCCTCGACGATGAAACCGAAGGACAGCGTCGCGATGCCGAGGTAGATGCCCTTCACCCGCAACGCCGGCAACGCGACCACCACGCCAACGGCCGCCGACAACGCGGCCGCCGCAATCAACGCGATCGGAAAAGGCACGCCGAGATTCGTCAGCACGCCCTGCGTGTACGCACCCGCGCCGAGGAAGGCCGCATGCCCGATGGAGAACTGCCCCGTGAAGCCGGCCAGCAGCATCAGCCCCAGGCCGACGATGCCGTAGATCAGCACGAAGGTCAGCTGCGCGAGCCAGTACTCGTCGATGATCCACGGCGCGACGATGAGGAATGCGACGAGCAGGCCATACCAGAACACATGCCCGCCGTGCTTGGCGAGACGAACGTCCTGGTCGTAGCTTGTCTTGAAGATGAAGCGCATGGGATGTTCAGACCTTCTTGCGCAGCTTTTCGCCGAACAGGCCGTTCGGCTTGATCATGAGCATCAGCAGCACCACGATGTACGGCGCCGTGTCCTTGAAACCGTCGGGCAGGTAGAAGCCCGCGAACGACTCGACGATGCCGATCACCAGCCCGCCGACGATCGCGCCAGGCAGGCTGCCGAAGCCGCCCACCACCGCCGCCGGAAATGCCTTGAGCCCGATGAAGCCCATGTTCGCGTGCACGAAGGTGATGGGCGCGAGCAGCATGCCGGCAATGGCCGCCACAGCCGCCGCCAGCCCCCACACCAGCCCGTTGAGCCGCTTCACCGGAATGCCCATGTAGTAGGCCGCGAGCTGGTTCTGCGAGGAGGCCTGCATCGCGATGCCCAGCTTGCTGTAGCGGAACATCGCGAACAGCAGGCCGCACAGGATGGCCGTGGCGACGATGATGACGAACTGCTCCAGGTTGACCACCAGCTCGCCCAGCTTCCAGATCTGGTCCTTGTAGGGAACGGCCAGCGTGTGCGTCTCGGTGCCGATACCCGGCACCATGGTGACGAGCCCGCGCGCCACGTAGGCGATGCCGATGGTCAGCATCACGATGGAGAACTGCGGCTGCCCGAGGATGGGCCGTATCACCACCAGCTCGAGCAGCACGCCGAAGGCCGCCATCGCCACCACCGCGAGGATGGCCGCGAGCCAGAACGGCATGCCGAACAGCGACATGCCCGCGAACGCGCCGAAGGCCCCGAGCATCATCAGGTCGCCCTGCGCGAAGCTCACGGTCTCGGTGGCCTTGTAGATCAGCACGAAGCCCAGGGCGATCAGGCCATAGATGCAACCTTGCGCAATGCCCGACAGCAGGAGTTGGAGGATCTGCATGGGCCCCTTCCGCCGCGCTTACTGCCGGAAGCCGCCGGCCGCATCGTGCAGCGCGAGGCGGCGCGAACCGGCCACGATGTCGCTGGGCTTGAGGCCGTAGACCTGGCGGATCGAATGGCTGAAGTGCGTCGAGTCGGGGTAGCCGGTATCGAGCGCGATGTCGGTCAGCGTGCAGCTCTGGCGCACATAGCGAAGCAGGCTGCGCGCGCGCTTCCAGGCCCGGAAGGCGCGGAAGGCCATGCCGGTCTCCTGCTTGAACAGGTGCAGGAAGCGAGAGAACGACAGGTGCACGGAAGCTGCGCACTCCTCGGCCGACATCGGCGCGGCGGGATCGGCGTTGATGGCCTCGGCCACCTTGCGGATGCGCGGATCGAGCGCGCGCGGCGCGAGCGCTTCGCCGAAGAACATCGCGTCGAAGTCGAAGCCCTCGAAGTCGATGCCGCGCGCCGAGGCCGCCAGCAGGTGCGCATGGGCTTCGCGCACGCGCTGCACGAAGGCCGGCGCATCGACCGGGCCGCAGTGCTGCAGGAAGGCCGGCATGCGCGCCGGGTCGACCGACTCCGATTCGATCAGCAGGTTGAAGATCAGCGGATATTCGCTTTCCACCTCGTGCGGCACGTGCGGCGGCACCACGATGAATTCACCGGTCATCCATGCGCCGCCACCGACGCGGATGCGGTTGGGTGGCGCGCCGGCGGGCGACACGTACACGCCGTGTCCGCCCATCGTGCGCTCGGCGGTGGCGCCGAGCAGGCCGGCGTAGAACACGCGATGCGGCGTGAGCCACATCAGGCGTTCTCCTTGCCTCTCGGCGCCGCGTCCGGGCGGCGTCGTCCTCGTTCGCTGCATGGTGTTTGTCTCCTGCATCGGTGGACTGCCACTGCGTGGTGGCGTCTTTTGTTGGCTGGATCGTAGCGGCGGGGGCCGCCCGGGCGGTATCGATTTGCGGCGATTTGCGCGGGGACTTTCCCTAGGCCCTCGCAAAGGCTCGGCGCAATTCCGCGGCACACAGCGCGACCGCCGCATTGGCCTCGTCGAGCACCTTTCCCATGGGCACGAAGCCGTGGATCTGCCGCTCGAAGCACACGTAGACCGCGCTGTTGCCGGCGGCGGTGAGCGCCTCGGCATACGCGGCGCCTTCGTCGCGCAGCGGGTCGTAGCCGGCGGTGAGCACCAGTGCCGGCGGCAGCTTCGAGAGATCCGGATGCAGCAGCGGCGAGGCGCGCCAGTCGAGGTCGTGCTTCGGGTCGGTGATGTAGTGGTCGTGGAAGTAGCGGATGGTGTCCGCCGTCAGCAGGTAGCCCTGCCCGTTGGCCTGGTGCGAAGGGTGGCCGCGCCGCATGTCGGTGGCCGGGTAGATCAGCAGCTGGTAGACGATGGGCAAATCGCCCGCGTCGCGCGCCGCGATCGACACCACCGCCGCGAGGTTGCCGCCCGCGCTGTCGCCGCCCACCGCGAGGCGGTTCGCGTCGAGCCCCAGCGCGGCGGCCTCGCGGCGCACCCATCGGGTGGCGGCCAGCACGTCGTCGACGGCGGCGGGAAAGCGGTGCTCCGGGCCCATGCGGTAGTCGACCGCGACCACCGCGCAGCCCGCGCCGTTGGCGAGCTCCCGGCACAGCACGTCATGCGTGTCGAGGTCACCGATGACCCAGCCGCCTCCGTGGTAGTACACCAGCACGGGCAGCGGGCCCACGCCGGAGCCCATCGGACGGTACAGGCGCACCGGGATGGTGCCGTGCGGCCCGTCGGCGGCAAGGTCGCGCACCTCGGCCACTTCGGGCGGCAGCGGCTGCGTGGCGACCCGGCGCTCGCGGTAGAAGGTCCGCGCGTCGGCAGGCGACAGGGTGTGCGTCGGCGGAATGCCGCGCGCCTCGATGAAGTCCAGCAGGGCGCGCGCCTGGGGATGCAGCATGGTGTCTCCGGTGGATCGTTGCGAGCTTCCAGTGTGGAAGGCAACGGGGCCGCGCGGTATCCGCACGCACCCGCATCCGACCGGGCCCGGCAAGCCACCGCACCATGCCTGCGCCCTTGCGGCGCGGCTTGCGGAAACTGGCTATGCGCCCCTTCAGGCCGTGCGGGGTTTCACGCGCGAAGCGGCTTCCTTGGCAAGCTTGCGGGCGGTATCGGTGTCGGCCGCGTGCACAAGCGCCACGCCCATGCGGCGCTTCAGGAAGCTCTCGGGCTTGCCGAACAGGCGGATGTCGCTGCCGGGCACCTGCAGCGCCTCGGCCACGCCGTCGAAGGCGATGCCGGTGGCGCCCACGCCACCGTAGATCACCGCGCTGGCGCCCGGGCTCTTGAGCGAGGTGTCGACCGGCAGGCCGAGGATGGCGCGCGCATGCAGCTCGAACTCGTTCTGCCACTGGGTGGCCATGGTGACCATGCCGGTGTCGTGCGGGCGCGGGCTGACCTCGCTGAACCAGACCTCGTCGCCCTTCACGAAGAGCTCAACGCCGAACAGGCCCTGGCCACCCAGGTCGGCCGTGACGGCCTGCGCGATCTGCTGCGCCTTCTGCAGCGCGGCGGGTGCCATGGGGTGCGGCTGCCAGCTTTCCACGTAGTCGCCGCTCACCTGCACGTGGCCGATGGGGTCGCAGAACTGGGTCTGCACGGAGCCGCTGGCATCCTTGGCGCGCACGGTCAGCAGGGTGATCTCGTAGTCGAAGTCGATGAAGCCCTCGACGATCACGCGGCCATGACTGACCCGCCCTCCGGCCATGGCGTAGTCCCAGGCCTTCTGCACGTCGGCGGGGCCGTCGATCTTGCTCTGGCCCTTGCCGGAGCTGCTCATCACGGGCTTGACGATGCAGGGGTAGCCAATGCCGCCGTCGATGGCTGCCTGCAGCTCGGCCAGCGAGTCGCAGAACTTGTAGGGGCTGGTCGGCACGCCCAGCGTCTCGGCGGCCAGGCGGCGGATGCCTTCGCGGTCCATCGTGAGGCGGGCGGCGCGGGCCGTGGGGATCACGCGCACGGTGCCCGCTTCTTCCAGCTCCTGCAGCATGGGCGTGGCGATGGCCTCGATTTCGGGCACCACCAGCGCGGGCTTCTCGGCCTCGATCAGCGCCTTCAGCTGCGCCGGGTCGCTCATGGTGATGGTGCGGGCATGGTGCGCCACCTGCTGGCCGGGGGCGTTCTCGTAGCGGTCGACGGCGATGGTCTCGACGCCGAGGCGCTGCAGGGCGATCAGCACCTCCTTGCCGAGTTCGCCGGAGCCCAGGAGCATCACGCGGGTTGCGGAGGGGGAAAGGGGGGTGCCGAGGGTGGTCATGGTCGGAAGTCGAAAAGAGCGGGAAAAAGCAACCGCAGGACTGTAAGCCACCGGCGGGCCGGGGTGTCGCACGCGGCAACGGGCCGGGCGCGGGGCTGCTTCACAATCGATGTCTTTGCCGTGGCGCGGGCCACGCGCACCCCCTTTTTGTTTTCTTCAAGGAGTTCTCTCATGGCTATCCAGACTGTCGGCATCATCGGCGCCGGAACGATGGGCAACGGCATCGCGCAGGCCTGCGCGGTGTCCGGCGTGAACGTGGTGATGGTCGACATCGCCCAGGCTGCGGTCGACAAGGGCCTGGCCACGGTGTCGGGCAGCCTCGACCGCCTGATCAAGAAGGAAAAGCTCACGGCCGAGCAGAAGACCGCCGCGCTGGCGCTCATCAAGGGCTCGACCAACTACGAAGACCTGAAGAGCGCCCAGCTGGTCATCGAGGCGGCCACCGAGAACCACGCGCTCAAGCTGAAGATCCTCAAGCAGGTCGACGACATGCTGGCGCCCGAGGTCATCATTGCCTCGAACACCTCGTCGATCTCGATCACGCAGCTGGCGGCCGCCACCTCGCGCGCCGACCGCTTCATCGGCATGCACTTCTTCAACCCGGTGCCGATGATGGCGCTGGTGGAGCTCATTCGCGGCTACCTCACGAGCGACGCCACGCACGACACCGTGAAGGAACTGGCCGAGCGGCTGGGCAAGTCGCCGATCACGGTGAAGAACGCGCCGGGCTTCGTGGTCAACCGCATCCTGGTGCCGATGATCAACGAGGCCTTCTTCGTGCTGTCCGAAGGCATCGCCACGGCGGAAGACATCGACGCCGGCATGAAGCTGGGCTGCAACCAGCCCATCGGCCCGCTGGCGCTGGCCGACATGATCGGCCTGGACGTGTGCCTGGCCGTGATGGAGGTCTACCTCGAGCAGTTCGGCGATTCCAAGTACCGCCCCTGCCCGCTGCTGAAGGAAATGGTCGCCGCCGGCCAGCTCGGCCGCAAGACCGGCCGCGGCGTCTACACCTACTGAGTCGCGCAGCCATAACAAGAACACGGAGACAAGACCGATGACTGCGACCCCCACCACCCCACCGGCGGAAGGCTGCATCGACACCCAGGTGCTCGACCACGTGCTGCTGATCGGCATCAACCGCCCCGCCAAGCGCAACGGCTGGACGCCGCCGATGTTCAGGCAGCTGGCCGAGGCCTACACCCGGCTCGACGACGATCCGAACCTGCGCGTGGGCGTGCTGCATGCCTTCGGCGACCACTTCACGGCGGGCCTCGACCTGCCGGCGGTCACCGAATACATGAAGCGCGGCGAGAAGGCGATTCCCGCCGGGCTGGTGGAGCCGCACGACTTCGGCCTGCCCGACTACCGCCGCCGCACCAAGCCGATGGTGGTGGCGGTCAAGGGCATCTGCTTCACGGTCGGCATCGAGCTGATGCTGGGCGCCGACATCGTGGTGGCCGCCGACAACTGCCGCTTCTCGCAGATGGAAGTGCAGCGCGGCATCATGGCCACGGGCGGCGCCACGCTGCGCATGGCCGAACGCGCGGGCGTGGGCAATGCGATGCTGCACCTGCTCACGGCCGACGAGTTCGACAGCGCCGAGGCCTATCGCCTCAACTTCGTGCAGAAGGTGGTGCCGGCCGGGCAGGAGCTGGACGCTGCGCTGGCCATCGCGCAGCGCATCGCGGCGCAGGCGCCGCTGGCGGTGGTGGCCACGCGGCTGAACGTGATCAAGGCGGTGGAGCAAGGACCGCTGGCGGCCGTGTCGGAATTCATCGAGACGCAGAAGCGCCTGTCGAACAGCGAGGATGCCGCCGAAGGCGTGCGCTCCTTCATCGAACGCCGCCCGGCACGCTTCAGCGGCCGTTGATTCCTTTCACCGAGAACAACAACATGCCTCTTTTCATCCGCACGGCGCTCGCCGCCGCCTTCACCCTGCTCGCCGTGAACACCACCTCCGCACAGACGCCCACACCCGCCGCGCTGCCGGACCCCGCAGCCACTTCGGTCGACGCGCTGGGCTGGATGAAGGGCTTCCCGCCCCCGCCCGACAAGCTCATCACCTTCGACAACCCGGCCGGCGGCGTGTTTCCGCGCACGCGCTGGAGCTTCTCGCATGTGCGTGAAACGGTGCCCACGGCCAACGTGTGGCGCGGTCCCGGCGCGGCCAGCCCGCTGCCCTCGGGCACCTCGCCGGTCCAGATCGAGGCCGTCACGTTCAAGCCCCTGGGCAGTGACCAGACGCTCAACTTCGCCCAGATGATCTCCGGCACCTACACCGACGGCATCCTGGTGATGCACCGCGGCAAGGTGGTCTACGAGAAGTACTTCGGCGCGCTCACGCCCGAGCGCCCGCACATCGCGATGTCGGTCACCAAGTCCTTCGTGGGCACGCTGGCGGCCATCCTCGCGGACGAGGGCAAGCTCGATCCGGCGGCGCCCGTCACCAAGTACATCCCCGAACTCAAGGACACGGCCTACGGCGACGCCACCGTGCGCCAGGTGATGGACATGACCGTGGGCGTGCACTACTCCGAGAACTACGCCGACCCCAAGGCCGAGATCTGGGACTACGCCCGCGCCGGCGGCATGCTCACGCAGGGCCAGAACTACACCGGCCCGAAGTCGTTCTACGAATTCCTCGTCACGCTGAAGAAGGAAGGCGAGCACGGCGAAGGCTTCGCCTACAAGACCGTCAACGCCGAGGTGCTGGCCTGGATCGTGCGCCGCGCCAGCAACCAGTCGCTGGCCGACCTGCTGAGCGAGAAGATCTGGCGCCGCATCGGTGCCGAACAGGACGCGTACTTCATGGTCGACCGCATCGGCACCGAGTCGGGCGGTGGCGGCCTCAACACCGTGCTGCGCGACCTCGCGCGCTTCGGCGAGACCATGCGCAACGGCGGCCGTGCCTCCAACGGGCAGCAGGCCATTCCGAAGGCGGTGGTGGAAGACATCCAGCGCGGCGGCGATCCGGCCAAGTTCGTGAAGGCGGGCTATGCGCTGCTCAAGGGCTGGTCGTACCGCGACATGTGGTGGGTGTCGCACAACCCGCACGGCGCCTACATGGCACGCGGCATCCACGGCCAGAGCATCTACGTGGACCCGAAGGCCGAGATGGTGATCGTGCGCTACGCGGCGCACCCGGTGGCGGCCAACGGCGCGAACGATCCGCTCACGCTGCCCGCGTTCCAGGCGATGGCAGAAGCGCTGATGCGCCCCTGAGCGAGCCTTCTCAGTTCGAAGCCCGCTCGCGGGCTATGACAAGCAGCCCGTCCATGATCAGGCTCTCGACCAGCTCGAAGTGCCCGTTCATCACGGGCGCCATCTTCCAGCCCGCGCCGCCGGTCATGTAGCAGGCCGGCTCCATGCCGCAGTGCGAGCGCACGTGCTGCACCATGCGCTCGACCGCGCCGGCGATGGCGTAGGTGCCGCCGCTGGTCAGCGCATCGCTGGTGTTGGTCGGAAATTCGCGCACCTCGCCGGTGGGCACGTGCAGCCCCGCCGTGCCCGATTCGAGCGCGCGCAGCATGATGCCGTGGCCCGGCAGGATCAGGCCGCCCAGGAACTTGCCGTCGGCGTCGATGGCCTCGACGGTCACGGCCGTGCCGATCAGCACCACCACCATCGGCCGCGGCGGCTGCCCCGGCTTGGCGGCCAGCATGCGGTGGCGCGCGCCGATCATCGCCACGAAGCGGTCGGCACCCAGGCGCGTGGGATGGTCGTAGCCGTTGATGATGCCGGCCTCGCCCGCGCTCGACATCACCCAGCGCGGCGTGCAGTCGAAGCGCTCGACGATCTGCTCCTCGGCACGCCGCCGCACGGCGTCGCCGGCCACCACGCAGCCCAGCATGGAGCTGGGCGAAGGCAGCTCGGCCCACGGGCCGTCGGCCAGCCGTTCGATGTGGTCGAGGAATTCGGCGCCCTGCGCCTGCAACGCGGCGCCGGGGCGGGCCGAGTCGTAGAGCGCCCACTTGAGGCGGGTGTTGCCGATGTCGATGGCGAGGAAGGGGGATGACATGCGCGGGATTATTGCGACTTTGTGGTTATTTCCGCTGGCACGTCGTTGACACACGCGGCATGGACCTACGCGAGCGCACTGCGTTGCGCCGCTAAATTCGCCAGTTCCATTCACCACCGCACAAGGAGAAAGCCATGGGATTGCTGAGTTTCATCAAGGAGGCTGGTGAGAAGCTGTTCGGCGGCTCGTCGGCCCAGGCCGCGACCCCCGACGCGAATGCGGCGGCTGCAGCCGCCATCAAGACCTACATCGAGACGCAGAACCTCGGTCTCACGGGCCTCGAGGTGACGTACACGGCCAGCAGCGGAGTGGTCACCCTCGCGGGGCAGGCGCCTTCGCAGGAAGCGAGCGAGAAGGCATCGCTGGCCGCCGGCAACGTGGCGAACGTGACCAGCGTGGAGAACAACCTCGTCGCACCGGCGGCGCCGCCCGCGCAGTACCACGACGTGGTTCGGGGCGACACGCTCTCGGCCATCTCGAAGAAGTACTACGGCGACGCCAACAAGTACAACGTGATCTTCGAGGCGAACAAGCCGATGCTGAGCAACCCGGACAAGATCTATCCGGGGCAGAAGCTGCGCATCCCGGCGCTCTGAGCACACACGGCGCGGGCTAGACCCCGTTCTGTCGCCAGGCCCCTGGCGACACGCCGTACTCTCGCTTGAACGCGCGGTTGAAGGCGGCTTCCGATTCGTAGCCCACGCCTTCGGCGATGCGCGCCAGGTTGCACTGATCCCTGCGCAGCATGCCGGCGGCCAGGATCATGCGCCAGCGCGCCAGGTAGTGCATGGGCGGCACGCCCACCAGTTCGGCGAAGCGGTCCGCCAGCACGCTGCGCGAGATGTGGGCCTCGTGCGCCAGTGCGTCGACCGTCCAGTTGCGCGCGGGCTCGCCATGCATCAGCGCCAGGCAGCGGCTCACGTGGGGATCGCGCAAACCAGCCAGCCAACCCGGGTTGTTGGCGGGCATGGATTCGATGTAGCCGCGCAGCACTTCGGCGAACAGCACTTCAGCCACCTTGGCGGCGACCATCTCCGAACCCGGGTTGCGCGAAGCCGCGTCACCCAGCACGAAGTCGACGGACTGCTCGATCCACGGGCCCGCCGGCCTGCTGCGCAGCGGCGTGGTGAACAGGCGCGGAATGTTCGCCATGACGGGGTTGGGCGTGTCGCCCTCGTAGGCGAACCAGCTGCACACCAGCACCGTGCGCTCGCCCGTGCCCCCGTAGCGGACGCGCTCCAGTTCGGGCGCACGCGGGCTCACCACATATGTCATGTCCACGGCCGCGTTCTGCAGGCCGCTGCCCAGCACATGGGAGTCTCCATGCGGCGCGGCGATCACTTCGCCCGCATGTGCGCGGACCGGCGCCGCGCCGTCGACCTGTGCCCAGCACTCGCCCTGCAGCACGAGGTGGCAGATGGCCAGCCGCTGCGCGCCGGGCCTGAGCAGCTGCGCGATGTCCGTACCCTTGGGTACCTTGAAACACCAGGGTGCATACATGTCCCCGTTCAGGAACAGCGCGCCCTCCAGGCGGATGGTCCGCAGCACGTCCGACAAGACATCCATGGTCACCTCCAGGGCAAGCGAGGCGGGGTTTCGGTCAACAAGTCAGGCGAAGCGGGCAATACAAGGCGGCTTCGCGTCGGCACCATAGGTACTGGTCGCCTTCGACCGATTCTGACAGCCAGACAGGAGTACCACCATGCCCAAGTTCGTCATCGAGCGAGACATCCCCGGCGCCGGCAAGCTCACCCCGTCGGACCTGAAAGCCATCTCGCAAAAATCCTGCGGCGTGCTCAGCAGCATGGGCACCGACATCCAGTGGATCCACAGCTACGTGACCGACGACCGGGTCTACTGCGTCTACCAGGCTACCGACGAGGCCCTGGTGCGCCGGCACGCGGAGCTCGGCGGCTTCCCGGCCAATCGCGTGGACCGGGTGTACAGCGTGATCGACCCGGCCACGGCCGAGTGAGGCGCGCGGCTCTCTCTAGTTCTGCCGCCAGGGCAGCCCGCGCTTGCGCCAGCCGCCGGTCAGGCCGCGGTGGCCGTTCTCGTCCGGGTTGCCCTCGAAGCCTTCGAGGATGTTGTATGCCTCCGCGCCCAGCTCGGTCGCGCGCTTCGCCGCGGCGATCGAGCGCACGCCGCTGCGGCACAGCAGCACCAGCTTCTTTCCGCCCTCGGCGGCGGCACGCACGCCGTCGTCGAAGGCCGGGTTCATCGCCATGCCCGGCCACTGCTTCCAGGCCAGCGGCACGGCACCGGGCACGTAGCCGACCCATTCGCGCTCGGCGTCGGTGCGCACGTCGACCAGCACGGCTTCGCCGCTGGCCACCCACTGCGCGGCCTGCTCGGGCGTGATGTCGCCAGCGTAGCCCTTGTTCTCGACGGGTTCTGTCATCTCTCTTGCGTCCTTGCGATGCGGGTTTTCAATCGCCGGAATTTTTCACCACTTCGTGAAAACCCTGTTTGTTGCGTGCTCCCTCGCGCCAAAGATGGCGCCTTGGGCCTGTCGAACCATAACTCCAAGACGGACAGCCTGGGTTTTCCCAAGTCAGAACCGTTTGGAGAGAGACAAATGACAGACAGCAAGATGCCCCGCCGCCGCGGGCTGCTCAAGGGCGCCGCCGTGGCCGCGGGCGCCATGTCGGTACCGATGGTCAGCATGGCCCAGACCACTTCCCTGCGCTTCCAGAGCACCTGGCCAGCCAAGGACATCTTCCACGAGTACGCACAGGACTACGCGAAGAAGGTCAACGAAATGGCGGGCAACCGCCTGAAGATCGAAGTGCTGCCCGCCGGCTCGGTGGTGCCCGCCTTCCAGTTGCTCGACGCGGTGGCCAAGGGCACGCTCGACGGCGGCCACGGCGTGGTCGCGTACTGGTACGGCAAGAACTCGGCGCTCGCGCTGTGGGGCTCCGGCCCGGGCTACGGCATGGACGCCAACATGGTGCTGGCCTGGCACACCTACGGCGGCGGCAAGGCGCTGATGGAGGAGATCTACAAGAGCCTGAATCTCGACGTGGCCTCCTACCTCTACGGTCCCATGCCCACGCAGCCGCTGGGTTGGTTCAAGAAACCGGTGGCCAAGGCCGAGGACATGAAGGGCCTGAAGTTCCGCACCGTGGGCCTGGCGGTGGACGTGTTCACCGACATGGGCGCGGCCGTGAACCCGCTGCCCGGCGGCGAGATCGTGCCCGCGCTGGACCGCGGCCTGATCGACGCGGCCGAGTTCAACAACGCATCGAGCGACCGCGTGCTGGGCTTTCCCGACGTGGCCAAGAACTGCATGCTGCAGAGCTTTCACCAGAGCGGCGAGCAGTTCGAGGTGCTGTTCAACGGCAGCAAGCTCAAGGCGCTGCCGCCCGAGCTCAAGTCGATCATCGAGTACGCCACGCAGGCCGCAAGCGCCGACATGAGCTGGAAGGCCATCGACCGCAACTCGAAGGACTACGAGGAGCTGAAGAAGGGCGGCATCAAGTTCTACAAGACGCCTGACACCGTGCTGCGCGCGCAGCTCGCCTCGTGGGACAAGACCATCGCGAAGAAGTCGGCAGAGAACCCGATGTTCAAGAAGGTGCTCGACTCGCAGCGCGCCTTCGCGGAGCGCGCGGGCCAGTGGCAGAACGACTACTCGGTCGATTTCAAGATGGCCTACAACCACTACTTCGGACGGCAGGCGAAGAAGACCTGATCCGACGGGATCGATGCGACGCGAGGGCACCCGGGCGGTGCCCTCTTTTCACGCCTGCGCTCAAGCTGCCGCGAAGGATGACGCGGCGAGGAGTTCGTTCCGATGCAATCTTTCCTGCTGGCGGTCGACCGGTTCTCCACGTGGATCGGCAAGACCTTCGCCTGGTGCGCCCTGCTGCTCACACTGCTGATCAGCTGGGAGGTGTTCTCGCGCTATGCCCTCAACAAGCCCCACGCCTGGGTGCTGGACGCGCAGATCATGCTGTACGGCACCATGTTCATGACCGCGGGCGCCTACACGCTGTCGAAGAACGGCCACGTGCGCGGCGACGTGCTCTACGGCTTCTTCCGCCCGCGCACGCAGGCGCTGGTTGACCTGGTGCTCTACATCGTCTTCTTCCTGCCCGGCATCGTCGCTCTTACGTGGGCCGGGTGGATCTACGCGGGCGAGTCGCTCGCCATCCGCGAGCAGACCTTCTCGGCCGAGCCGCTGCCGCTGTATCCGTTCAAGTACGTCATCCCGCTCGCGGGCTTCACGCTGCTGCTGCAGGGACTGGTGGAAATCATCCGATGCGTGCAGTGCATCCGCGACGGCGCCTGGCCTTCGCGCGAGCAGGACGTGGAGGAAGTCGACGTCGAGAAGCTCAAGGAGATGGTGCACGTGAAGGACGCGGACATCATCGCGCTCGACCGCGTGGTCACTTCCAGGGAGGCCGCGCGATGATCCGCCGCGAACTCTGGTTCGGTCTCTCGTTCATGGCGCTGATCGTGATCGGCGCCGTCGCGGTGCTGGCGAACGCGCCCACCATCACCAACGGCCACCTTGGGCTGCTGATGCTCTCGCTGGTGGTGGTGGCCATCATGCTGGGCTTTCCGACAGCATTCACGCTGATGGGCATGGGCATGCTCTTCACCTGGCTCGCGTATGACCGCGACTGGCACCGCACGCTCGACCTGATGGTGCAGTCGGCCTTCAAGACCATGGCCAACGACGTGCTCATCGCGGTGCCGCTGTTCGTGTTCATGGGCTACCTGGTGGAGCGCGCAAACCTCATCGAGTCGCTCTTCAGGAGCCTGCACCTCGCACTCGCGCGGCTGCCGGGCGCGCTCGCGGTGGCGACGCTGGTGACCTGCACCATCTTCGCCACGGCCACCGGCATCGTGGGCGCGGTGGTCACACTGATGGGCCTGCTGGCGCTGCCGGCAATGCTGCGCGCGGGCTACAGCGTGCCGCTTGCCGCGGGCGCGATCACCGCCGGCGGCTGCCTGGGCATCCTGATTCCGCCATCGGTGCTGCTGATCGTGTACGGCGCGACGGCGGGCGTCTCGGTGGTGCAGCTGTACGCGGGCGCCTTCTTTCCGGGACTGATGCTCGCGTCGCTCTACGTGCTGTACGTGATCATCATCGCGTGGCTCAAGCCGCAGTGGGCGCCGCCGCTGTCACAGGCCGAGCGGGTGGTGCCGCTGCCGCCGCTGTCGCAGCGGCTGGCCGACAGCCCCGCCGCTCACGCGCTGGTCGGGCTGCTGAAGGGACGTCGCAACGCCGATGTGCCGTTCTCGCATGTGCTGAAGCAGCTGGGCATCGTCGCGATGCCGGGCGTGCTTTTCCTCGTGCTGGCTGCGTTCAGCTACAAGGCCGTGACGACGGTGGAAGTGCAGGAGCGCTACGAGGTGGAGGAGATCGGGGCTGTGAGAAGCAGCAGCGAGCAGGCGTCGGGCGGCCTTCAGGAGCCGCCGGCGGAGGGTGGTCTGCAGGAGCCACCGAAGGAAGGCGAGCTGCAGGAGCCGCCCTCCGACGAGCCGCCGGCCGCGGCCTCGGGCAGTTCCGGCTCGCTGGCCGAGCCCCCAGGCGCGCTGACCGCGCCGCCGGCGGCCACAAGCGCCACGGAGCCCGCCGGGGCCGCGAGCCAGGCCGCCACCGAACGCCCCGCCCCCACCTGGTGGTGGGTCAGCTTCGCGGTCTTCGGCGCCATCGTCACGCTGTTCTACCTCTTCCTGAGCTTCGCGCGGCTCGAGATCTTCAAGATGCTGCTGGCGTCGTTCTTCCCGCTGGTGCTGCTGATCCTCTCGGTGCTCGGTTCGATCGTGCTGGGCCTCGCCACGCCCACCGAGGCGGCAGCCATGGGCGCGCTCGGCGGCATGCTGCTGGCGGCGGCCTACCGGCGGCTCAACCTCGCGGTGCTGAAGGAGTCGGTGTTCCTCACGGCCAAGACATCGGCCATGGTGTGCTGGCTCTTCGTGGGTTCGGCCATCTTCTCGGCCGCGTTCGCGCTGCTCGGCGGGCAGGCGCTGGTGGAGGAGTGGGTGCTCGGCATGAACCTCACGAAGGTGGAGTTCCTGATCCTGAGCCAGGTCATCATCTTCCTGCTGGGCTGGCCGCTGGAGTGGACCGAGATCATCGTGATCTTCATGCCCATCTTCATCCCGCTGCTCGACAACTTCGGCGTAGACCCGCTGTTCTTCGGCCTGCTGGTGGCACTGAACCTGCAGACCGCGTTCCTCTCGCCCCCGGTGGCGATGGCGGCCTTCTACCTGAAGGGCGTGAGCCCGCCGCATGTGACGCTGAACCAGATCTTCCTGGGCATGCTGCCCTTCATGGGCATCCAGGTGCTGGCGATCGTGATGCTGTACATGTGGCCGCAGATCGGGTTGTGGTTGCCGCAGATGCTCTACAAGTAGTTCAGCGTCGGCGCTCGAGCAGTTCGAACAGGCCCATGCCCAGCAGCATGGCGCCCACGAAGACGACTGCCTTGAACTCGCCCGTGCCGAGCGAAACCAGTGCAGGGCCGGGGCAGAAGCCCGCCACGCCCCAGCCGATGCCGAACAGCAGGCTGCCGCCGATCAGGCGGCGGTCGATCCGCCGCGCGGTGGGCAGCGCGACCGACGCGCCAAGCAACGACACCTTGCGCCGGCGCGCGAACAGGAAGGCAACGGCGCTCACGGCAACCGCCCCGCCCATCACGAACGCGAGCGATGGGTCCCACGCGCCGGCGAGGTCGAGGAAGCCGAGCACCTTGGCCGGATTGGCCATGCCGGAAACGATGAGGCCGAGTCCGAAGACCAAGCCGGAGAGCAGGGAAGCAATGACGAGCGGCATGGCGGATCGATCCCTGCTCACAGATGCGACAGATGACGCGCCACGAACACCGTGGCGAAGCCGGCGGCCATGAAGACCCCGGTGGCGGCCAGCGAGCGCGGCGACAACCGCGCCAGTCCGCACACCCCGTGGCCACTGGTGCAGCCCGCGCCATAGCGCGTGCCCACGCCCACCAGCAGGCCGGCCAGCGCAAGCACGCCGTAGCCCGCGTCGATCCGCGCTGCGGGCAGCACGGCGAACAGGCCGTAGACAAGCGGCGCGCCGATCAGGCCGAGCACGAAGGCCGCGCGCCAGGCGACGTCGCCCTTCGCCGGACGCAGCAACCCGCCCAAGACGCCGCTGATGCCCGCGATCCGTCCGTTGAGCAGAACGAACATTGCCGCGGCAATGCCGATGAGGACGCCACCGGCCAGCGCGGCCCACGGCGTGAAATGAGGCCAGTCGATGACAGGCATCTTCAACTCTCCTTCGGGCAGTAGAGGCGGTAGAGCACCGCCAGGATCTCGAGCAGGGCGGCGTCGGCCACGCTGTAGTAGATGTTCTTGCCCTCGCGCCGGGTGTTGACCACGCCTTCGGTGCGCAGCACCGAGAGCTGCTGCGACAGGGTGGGCTGGCGGATGCCCAGCGCGCTTTCGAGGTCGCTCACGCACATCTCGCCCTGCGAGAGCTGACACAGCAGCAGCAGCCGGTCTTCGTTGGCCAGCAGCTTGAGCACGGCGACCGCCTGGCCGGCGGCACCGCGCAGCGCTTCGGGATCGATGACGAGGGTGGAAACCTTCATGGGAACAGTGTCAGTTCGTGTTTTTACATTATATCAATCAATATAATGTTGATGACTCGAACGACGGCCTGACCCAGGCGTCGCAACAGAAGGAGTGCCCATGTCGACGACCACCGCGCCCCGCCGCACCACCACGCAGGCATTCTTCGATCCCGTGACGGGTACGGTGTCCTACGTGATCTGGGACCACGCCACGAAGCACGCGGCAGTCATCGACCCGGTGCTGGACTACGACTTCAAGTCCGGCCACACCGACACCGTCTCGGCCGACCGCCTGCTGGCCTACATCCGCGCGCAGTCGCTGCAGATCGACTGGATCCTCGAGACCCACGCGCACGCCGATCACCTCTCGGGCGCGCGCCACGTGCAGTCGCAGGTCGGCGGGCGCATCGCCATCGGCGAGCACATCCGTACGGTGCAGGCCACCTTCCGCAGCCTCTACAACCTCGAGCGCGACTTCCTGCCCGACGGCAGCCAGTTCGACCATCTCTTCAAGGACGGCGAATCCTTCCGCATCGGCGACGTCGAGGCGACCGCGCTGCTCGTGCCCGACCTTGGCAGCGCGCGCGCCGACTTCCCGGGTGGCGACGCGCGCCAGCTCTACCGCTCGATGCGCCGCCTGCTCTCACTGCCGCCCGGGACGGACGTGTACGTCTGCCACGACTATCCGCCCGCCACGCGCGAGCCCCGCTGGCAAAGCAGCGTCGCGGAGCAGCGCGCCCACAACATCCACGTGCACGACGGCATTGGCGAAGACGATTTCGTGCGCATGCGCACCGCGCGCGACGCCACGCTCGACGTGCCGACGCTGATCCTGCCGTCGATGCAGGTCAACGTGCGCGCCGGGCGACTGCCGCCGCCCGACGACAACGGGGTGGCCTACCTGCGCATTCCACTGAACGCCCTGCCCGGCCGTCGCAGGCGCCCGGCCCCGGCGTGAAGGCGCCGGTAGCGTAGCGACTCAACGCCTGGAGCGCTCGGGGAGCCGTTCGACGCTGCACAGCAGTTTGTCGTCGCTGCTTTTCTCGTAGTCGGCCATCGAGCGATATCCGGTGGCGTTCCAGTAGTCCGGCTGTTTCGGGTCCAGGCCCAGCACGATCACGCCGAAGCCGCAAGACTTGCCTTGCAGCAGGAAAACGGCCTCTTGTCCAAGTGCGCCGGACTCCTGTTTAAGCACCCGGTATGGAGTCTTCTTGCAGGCGGCAAACGGAGTGCGCCATTCGATGGTCTTGCTTCGTATCGACAGCTTTCCAAAGCACTGCCTGCCGGTGCCCTGGTACTCGCCGCCGAAAGGAACATCTGCCGCAAGCACCTGTCCGGCAAAAATGAGCCCGAGCACGCCCAAGGGCAGTAGGTTTCTTGTCATTTGCATGCGACTGCGTCACGTTGCTGGATCACGCTGATCGCGTAGTCGAGTTTCTGGGAATATCGCGGATCTCCTGTGTTGTACCGAGTCGCGACCGTCATTGACGTCAAAGGCATCCACCGCGTGATGACCTTCCGCATGGAAGCCTTCCGGTATTTCAAGGTCTGCCCAGGCCGGAGCGTGCGAACAGTTGGATTCAGCTGCTTCATGACCTCAACGGTACTACCCTGGACATTGGCGATCTTCTCGATCGTGTCGCCCGGCTGCACATCGACTTCGTAAGTCATGGTGTCCGCGTCTGCAACGCTGCGAGTTTCGAAGCTGGCCGAACGCATGAGCAGATAGCCGATGCCTGCGCGAATGTTCTGCGCCGGCTCGGTTCGAACCCGGCTGGCCGACAAATTCATCCGCGGCGGCAGGATCAGCTCGCCGCCCTTGTTATTTGCCAGAAGATCGCTCAGGCCCGGGTCGTTGTACATCCCGATCTGGATGGGGTTGGATTTCCACAGCTCCTTGTTGGCGCCGGTCTCGACCCAAACCATCGCCTTGACGAGCTGCCAGTTCAGCGGGGTGTAGCCAGCCTTGCCGGAAAGATGGCGATTGAACTCGTTGACCGCGAGCTGAATTTCGCAGTCGTAGACATCCCAGCTGTCGTCCGATTTCCTGATGTCGTCCTGCCACTTTTCGAAACCGGACTTTGGCTTGGGTGTCGCGGGCCTGACCGCGGGATGCCGTGTCCGATGTACCGCTTCCGTCATTCAATCCTCCCTGCTTGTTGGTTCGCGCTGGACAGAGTTTGCGCAAGTGAATCCTATGCGCGACGGATTGGAGGTTCGTGACGCAGACTCAGCGCCGCCGCTCCACATACGGCCGCGCCTGCAGCAGCACGATGCGATCGCCCACCGTCGCCCATTCGATGTCCTGGTCGACCGCGTTGAAGGTGCGCTTCACGGCGGCGCCCACGTTGGCCAGGCGCACCACCAGTTCGTCGGTCAGCACGTTGCGGCCGGCCTGCACCGGCACTTCCTTCACGCCGCCGTCCTTGTCGAGCTGCAGCGAAGTTTCCTCCGCCGACCGGCTCAGCACCTGGATGGCCTTGGACCAGCTCGAGTACATCACCTGCTCCGCCACGCGCTGGCCTTCCACCACACGAATGCCGATGCCGCGCTTGGCCGAGATGTAGGTGACGTGCGGGTGGCCCGCGTCGAAGGGGTCGCGGGTGATCATTACGCCGGCGTTGGTCGAGTCGATGGCGGTCTGCACGAACACGCCCATCAGCACCGACTCGGCGCCGAAGCCGGCGGCGCTGCGGGCCTCCCAGGCCTCGGGGTTGAACACCGAGGCCCAGACCTTCTTCACCGCAACTTCGAGCGCATCGCCGGTCTTGACGTTGGGCACCGTGGTGTAGAGCCCCGCGCCGCTGAAGCCGGGAAGGTCTTCCGAATTGGACGAGCTGCGCACGAACACCCCGCCTCCGCCGAGCTGCGACTGCCATGCCGCGCGCCAGCCGGCCGCGGTGGCGGCGTCGACGGGCCATTGCACGATCTCGTCGCGCAACTGCGCCAGCGCCTTCTGTCGGACCTTCGGATCGCCGGCGAAGCCCGGCTGCTGCTGCATGCGCGCGATGCGATCGGCCAGGCCGTTGGCGCGCATGAAGCGGTCGTAGTGCGCGAAGGGAATGCAGAAGCCGTCCGGCACCGAGGTGCCCGGAATGCTGGCAGCCTGCATGGCGCCCAGGTTCGCGGCCTTGGTGCCGCACTGGGCGCTGTTGCGTGCGCGCAGCGAGGCCAGCGGCAGCAGCCGGTTCTCGCGCAGGTCAGGCTTGATGGCCCGTGCGCTGCCGGGCACGGCGCCCGTAGCCGCGGCACGCACGGCGCGGGGCGGCAGCGCGGCGATTTCTTCCGCCGTAAGCCGGCGCACCTGGTAGCCCGAGGCCGCCACCTTCAGCGCCACCCACTGGCCCGCGTGTTCCTTCAGCACGGAGGCGGCATCGCGCACGTAGGCGTTGGGAATGCCCCAGCCCTTGGCCAGCAGGTTGACGTGCGACAGCGCGGTCGAGGGCCGCTCGGTCAGCACGCCCGCCACCGGCGGCAGGCTGATCGGCACCTGCCGCAGCACGGCGATGTCGTCGGGCAGCAGAGCGTTGATGCCCGATTCGTCGTCCACGATGCGCACGCGGCCGGTGGCGGTGCCGAGGTTCATCGGCAGGAAGGGCTGCTCGCGGATCAGCGCTTCCTGGCTCACGAAGTCGATGCCGGTTTCGTTCGCCACGCGCTCGTGCAGCGTGGAGTTGGTCTTGAACTTCACCGGCGCGAAGAAGCTGGCCTTCACCTGCTCGTCGGCCTGCCGCAATAGCGGCGCGGTGAGCTTGTCGCCTTCCCAGAATTCGTAGGTGAAGCTGCCGATGTTCTGCTGCCAGCTCAGCGTGCCGAACAGGAAGCGGCGGTCGGGCACGAGGTAGTTGCGGTCGATCTCGCGCTTGACGATGTTGGGCACCAGCCGCGTGTCGCGCAGGAAGCGCACGTGCAGCTGGTAGCGCGGCGTGTCGATGTAGTGCATGCGCGGCGGCTTCGCCTGCCGGTCGACGGCGAACAGCACGTGCGCGAGCTGCATCGGCGTGCCGGCGTCGTAGACGCGCGCCATCTGGTCGAAGTCGCCCTGGCTGCGCAGCGCGGGCAA
The DNA here is from genome assembly GCF_003952185.1 of Variovorax sp. 679. Taxonomy (GTDB): domain Bacteria; phylum Pseudomonadota; class Gammaproteobacteria; order Burkholderiales; family Burkholderiaceae_C; genus Variovorax. The sequence continues at coordinate 41,095 of NZ_RXFS01000015.1, forward strand.
CGACGACGGCACCGACGGGCGCGGCACGAGCTGGGCGGCTGGGCCCTCGGGCTGCGGCTGGTTCTGCTGCTGGTAATACGATGGCTTTCGCGCCAGCTGGGCGGCGGCGGGCAAGGTTGCCAGCACCGTGGTGGCCGCCACGCAGAAGAAAACAATCGCGCTACTGTTTTGGAAGCACGCCATGCCCACAGGCCGCGCGCTTTTCTGGTTTTTCATGTGGTGTCCCTCCTTACAGCCGGTTTCCGATTGCACGCGCGCTTCACCAAGCAATGGAGCAGCGGTGACGGCGGCAGCGGATTCTCGCGCGTTACAACTCCATCGCTTCGTCTACCCGGGATCAGAGGAATCACATGAATCGCACAACAAGCCTTCCGGCCCTTCGACGCCCGCTGCACCGATGGCTGCTCGGGCTGGCGCTGGTGTGCGCCGGCTTCGCGGCCAGCGCGCAGCCGGTGCCCATCGCACGCCTGAACCTGCAGCAGGGCACCGTGAGCGTGTCGTCGGCGGGCGACGACCGCTGGTCCGCCGCCCGGCCCAATCGCCAGTTCGCCGTCGGCGACCGCATCTGGACCGACCGCAACGCACGCGCCGAGGTCTACGTCGGTCCGGCCGCGCTGCGGCTCGACGGCGAGACGCATGTGGAGTTCTCGGGGATCGACGAGGACACCGTGCGCATCAACGCGAGCCGCGGCAACCTGCAGCTGAGCGTGCGCGATATGTCCTCGGGCCAGCGCATCAGGATCGATACCAGCAACCTTTCGGCGGAAATCGAGGCGCCGGGCGAATACCGCATCACCGCCGATGCCGCCACGGCCACCACCTGGGCAGCGGTGGCCTCGGGACGCCTCACGCTCTACGGCGATCGCGGCATCTCGCAATTGCTGACCGATCGCCAGCAGACCACGGTGTCGGGACGCAACCTCGCGACCGTGCGCACCACGCCATCGCCGAACAGCAGCTTCGACACCTGGGTGGCTGAGCGCAACCGGTTCGAGGGTCAGCCCGGGTCCACACGCTACGTCCAGCCGGCCGTTGTGGTGCCGCCAGCGGCGCTGATCGCGCGGCAGCAGCAGATCGACTACGAGCAGGCTCAGCAGCAAGAGCAGTGGGCGCAGCAACAGCGCGCAGCACAGGCGGCCCAGCAACAGATGGATTGGCAGCGCGAACAGGAATGGCGCCGGCAGGAAGACTGGCGCCAGCAGCGCGAATGGCAGCAGCGGCGTGACTGGCGCGAGCGCGCCGAGCAGGACCGCTGGCAGCAACAGCAGCAACAACAACAACTGCAGTTGCAACTTCAGCGACAGCAGCAACAGGCGCTGCGCCAGCAACAGGAGATGCAGCAGCGCGCCGCGCAGGCGCAAGCCCTGCAACAGCAACAGCTGCTCCAGCAACAGCAGGCGCAGCAGATGCAGCTCCAGCAGATGCGTGCGGCACAGCAGCAGGCATTGGCGCAGCAGCAGGCGCTTCGCCAGCAACAGGAGATGCAACAGCGCGCCGCGCAGATGCAGCAGCAGGCGCAGGCTCAACAGCAGGCCTTGCAGCAGGCCCAGTTGCGCGCGCTGCAGCAGTCCGGCATCCAGATGCAACCAGCCCAACCTGCGGGCAACGATCCGCACAAGAACTGGACTCCGCCGGACTGGCGCACCCCGTAGATAGCGCTTCAACCGCGCGGCGCCGCTTCCGACGGCTGGCCGCACTGGCCGCAGAACTTCGCGCCGGCCTGCATCGTGGTGCCGCATTGCCTGCACGCTGCCGGTTGCATCGAGCCTCCGCATTGCTGGCAGAAGCGCGCACCCGGCGCATTGACGGCCCGGCATGCAGGGCATGCACTGCCCACCGGCGGCGCACCATTGCCGTAGCCATATCCGTCACGCGATCCGTGATGGCCGCCACCGCCATGCCGCGATCCGCCGTGGCCTCCGAAAAGTCTTTCAAGCATGCCCATGTGCATCTCCCTGAGAACTGGCTGCCCGGGAAGCGTCGCCGACGGCGATGAACTTCCACGGGGCCTGGACGCAGTGGAATCCCTGAAGCAGCTTCAGAGTCAAGCAAGCCCCGACGCAAGCGCCGGCTTCGCCCCCGCCGCTACAGTCGGTGACCAAGGAGCAAGCCTTTCATGCCCACATTCGACTTCGATCTCTTCGTCATCGGCGGCGGCAGCGGCGGCGTTCGCGCCGCGCGCATGGCGGCGCAGACCGGCGCCCGCGTCGCCCTCGCCGAGGCCGCCGAACTGGGCGGCACCTGCGTCAACGTGGGCTGCATTCCCAAGAAGCTCTACAGCTATGCGGCCGGCTACGCCGAATCCTTCGAGGAAGCCGCAGGCTACGGATGGAAGCTGCCCGAGGCGCCGCAGTTCGATTGGGCACACCTCAAGTCGCAGCGCGCCAAAGAGATCACGCGGCTCAACGGCATCTATGCCTCCCTGCTGAAGAATTCGGGCGTCACGCTCGTCACCGGATGGGCCCAGCTGGCCGATGCCCACACGGTGGAAATCGATGGCAAGCGCCACACCGCGCGCCACCTGCTGGTGGCCACCGGCGGCACGCCCTTCGTGCCCGACATCCAGGGCCGCGAGCACATCGTGACCTCCGACGCGATGTTCGACCTCGACCCGTTCCCCAGGCGCCTGCTGGTGGTGGGCGGCGGCTACATCGCTTGCGAGTTCGCATCGATCTTCAACGGGCTGGGTGCCAAGGTCACGCAGCTGCACCGTCGCGCACACCTGCTCACCGGCTTCGACGACGATGTGCGCCAGTTCCTCGCCACCGAGATGGGCAAGGCCGGCGTCGACCTGCGGATGAACTGCGAGGCCACGTCGATCACGCGCGGGCCCGACGGCCTCACGGTCACGCTCGCGCGCGGCCAGCAGGTCCAGGCCGACACGGTGCTCTTCGCCACCGGCCGCGTGCCCAACACGCAGGGGCTCGGTCTCGAGGCGGCGGGCGTGAAGCTCGACGAGCACGGCGCGATCGCAGTCGATGCGCACTATCGCAGCTCGGTGCCGTCGATCTACGCGGTGGGCGACGTATCCACGCGTGTGCAGCTCACGCCGGTGGCGCTGGCCGAGGCGATGGTGGTGGTCGACGAGCTCTTCGGCAAAGGGAAACGCCGGCTCGACTACGAGTTCATTCCGACTGCCGTTTTCACGCATCCGAACATCGGCACCTGCGGCTACACCGAGCTGGATGCGCGCGCGAAGTTCGGCGAAGTCACCGTGTTCTCGAGCGAGTTCAAGTCGCTGCGCCACACGTTGTCGGGCAGCAGCGAGCGCACCTTCATGAAGCTGGTGGTCGACAAGACCACCGACCGCGTCGTGGGCCTGCACATGGTGGGTGCCGATGCGGGCGAGATCGTGCAGGGCTTCGCGGTGGCGATGCGCGCGGGCGCGACGAAGGCGATCTTCGACGGCACGGTGGGGATCCATCCCACCGCCGCTGAGGAGTTCGTGACGATGCGCGAGCCGATGCCAGGCTAGACACCGGCCTGCTGCTTGCCCTCAAGCAGCTTCACCAGCACGAACAACACCCGGTTGGCAGGCGTAGGCACACCCAGCGCCTCGCCGCGCCGCACGACCAGCCCGTTGAGGTGGTCGATCTCGCTGAGCTTGCCGCGTGCGAGATCCTGCGCGGTCGACGAATACTGCGACGGCATGCTCTGTGCGATGCCACGCACGGCGGCGTCGGTATCGCCGGGCACCTCGACGCCCTCGGCCTTCGCGACCGCGAGGCATTCGGCCACCACGTCGCGGATCACGTCGGTCACGCCGATGCCTTTTGCGAGCACGCCATAGGGCAGCTGCGTGACGGCCGAGAGCGCGTTGTAGGCGCAGTTGAGGATCAGCTTGGCCCACAGCGATCCGCGCACGTTGGCGGAGATCTGCGTGGGCACGCCGGCGGCCTCGAGGTGCCGCGCCACTTCTTCGCTGCGGCCCGACGGCGCGATCACCAGTTCGCCGCGCCCGTGGTGCTTCACATGGCCCGGCCCCGCCATCTCCGTGGCGACGTAGACGACGGCCGCAGCGACTTCGTTCGACGGCGGCAGCACCGAGCGCACGCGCTCGTCGTTGTCCACGCCGTTCTGCAGCGTGAGCACCAGTGCGCCGGGGGCGAGATGCGGCTTGATCTGTCCAGCCGCCGATTCGCTGTCGGTCGATTTGACGCAGAACAGCACGAGGTCCGCGCCCTGCACGGCACTGGCCTCGGTGCTTGCGGCCACCTTCACGAATTCATCGAAGGCCTTGGTTTCCAGCCGTAGCCCCCTGGCGTTGACAGCCTCCACATGCGAAGGCCGGCCGATCAGCACGACCTCGTGCCCGGCGCGCGCGAGCATCGCCCCGTAGTAGCAGCCGACTGCGCCGGCGCCCATCACTGCGACTTTCATCGGTTCGTTTCCCTGGTTGTCCGTACGTATGGCGAGCGTAGCCAGCACCGGCGCTTCATGCCTCGGCTTCCACGCCGCGCGATTTCAGCCCCTCGTCCAGCAGCCATTCGCGGAACGCCGCGAAGGCCGGCAGGTCGAGCCTGTCGGGCCGGTAGCAGAGGTAGTGTCCCTGGTTCACGCTCACCGGCGTGCCGCAGGGGCTCAGCAGGGCGCCTTCGGCGAGCTCTTCCTGAACCAGCAGTTTCGGCACGAGGCCGATACCCAGCCCGTTGAGCGCCGCCTGGATCAGCGCCGAGTACTGCGCGAAGCGTGGCCCGGCGACGATCTGCACCTCGGGCACGCCGTGCTGCACGGCCCACAGGCGCCACGCGGTGGGCGCGCCCTCGTGGTGCAGCAGCGTGTGGCCGACGATGTCCGCGGGCTGCGCGATGCGGTGCCGCCCTTCCACCAACGAGCGCGCCACGATCAGCACGAACTCGCGCCCCGCGATGTATTCGGACACCACGCCGGGCCAGCCGTCGGGGCCGTAGCGGATGGCGGCGTCCACGCCGGCCGGAATGCCGTCGCTGGGCTCCAGGTGGCGGCTGAAGCTCAGCATGACGTGGCGGCTCTTCTGGCTGAAGGCGGGCAGGCGCGGAATGAGCCACTTGGTGAGGAACGTGGGCACGCTGGCCAGCGTGAGCAGGCCGGCGCCGGCGTCGCCCGAGCGCGCCTCGAAGGTCGCCGTTTCGATGGCGCGCAGGCCGCCCGAGATCTTCTGCCAGTACACGCGCCCCTGCGGCGTGAGCTGCACGCCGCGCCCGTTCTTCTGCAGCAGCTCGCGGCCCAGGAAGGCCTCGAGCCCCGCGATCTGCTTGCTGACCGCACTCACGGTGATGCACAGCGCCCCGGCCGCGAGCGTGATGCTCTGGTGGCGCGCCACGGCGTCGAAGGCCAGCAGCTCCTGGATGGTCGGGCAGTCGCGCTTCATGCATGGCCTCGCTTCATGAAAGCCGCATGAAAAACGCTTTCCGATTGCTCAAGTGTCGTCATCCAACTTTCACCCATAAGTACGCATGCGATTCCTAGAATTCGAGGCAACGCGGCGGCATGTTCGGCGCGGACAGTAGCGCATCCGGAAAGTATGCCGGGTGTCCATGACATTGGGAGCCACCTTGATCCGCGGCATTTCGCTCATCTACGGCCTGTACCTGCTGCTGCCCATCGCCCTGCTGCTGGTCGGCAGCGTGGGCGGCAACTGGACCAACACGCTGCTGCCCACGGGCACCACGGGGCAGTGGTATGTCGACCTCTGGCTCGACACTTCCTTCCGCAAGGCCTTCGTGAGCAGCCTCGTGGTGGCGATGGCGGCCTGCGCCATCAACACCGTGCTGGCGCTGCCGCTGGCCTATGCGCTGTACCACGGCGCGCGGCGCGGCGGCAGCCTGGCGGCGCGCATCGTGAGCGCCACGCCGGTGGCGGTGCCGGCGATCACGCTGGCCTTCGGCTACATGATCGTCTTCAACACCGACCTCGCGCCCTGGCTGGGCTCGATGCCGCTCTTGATCGCGGCGCACGCGATCCTCACGCTGCCCTACCTCACCAACACGCTGCTGACCGACCTGCGCCACCTCGACCTCGGCCGGCTCGAACAGGCGGCCGCCACGCTCGGCGCCTCAGGCTGGCAGCAGTTCACCGGCATCGTGCTGCCCAGCCTGCGGCAGAGCCTGATCAGCGGGCTGGTGATGGTGGCTGCCATTTCGGTGGGCGAGTTCGGCGTATCGAACCTGCTCACGAGTTTCCAGAACCGCACCTATCCGGTGGTGCTTCTGCAGGCCTTCTACGGCGCGACGGGCTTCGCCTGCGCGGCCACGGTGATCCTGCTGGTGCTGGCGAGCGCGTCGGCGCTTCTTTCATCTTCCCTCGTGAAGCAACGCGCATAACCGATACGCCATGAGCCTCCTCTTCGACAAGGTCAGCTACAACTACCCCGGCAGCACGCACGGCCTGCACGACGTGTCGCTCGACGTGCGCACGGGCGAACTGGTCGCGGTGATCGGGCCCAGCGGCTCGGGCAAGTCGACACTGCTCAAGCTGGTGGCCGGCCTGGAGACCGGCCACACCGGCCGCATCGCGCTCGGCGGCGAAGACATGTCGCGCACGCCGGTGCACCAGCGCCACATCGGCATGGTGTTCCAGAGCTACGCGCTCTTTCCGCACCTGAGCGTGCTCGACAACGTGGCCTACGGGCTGAAGCTGCGCAAGGTGGCTACCGCCGAGCGGCGCCAGCGCGCGCAGGAACTGCTCGACATCGTGGGACTGGGCGACTTCTCCCAACGCGCCGTGGCTCAACTCTCGGGCGGGCAACAGCAGCGCGTGGCCCTGGCCCGCGCGCTGGCCATCGACCCGCGCGCCCTGCTGCTCGACGAGCCGCTGTCGGCGCTAGACGCCAGCGTGCGCGGTCATCTGCGCGACCAGATCCGCTCCATACAACAACGCTTCAACGCCACCACGCTGCTGGTCACGCACGACCAGGAAGAAGCGCTGGTGATGGCCGACCGCGTGGCCATGCTCAAGGACGGCAGGCTGCTGCAGATCGCCACGCCGCGCGAGATCTATGAGAACCCCGCGAGCCGCGCGGTGGCGGAGTTCGTCGGGCTCTCGACGATCCTGCCCGCGAAGGTGGCGGCGCCGGGCCGGCTGGACCTGGGCTTTGCCGAACTCTTCGCGGACACCGGCCGTCGCGCCTTCGGCACCGCGGTGCACGTGCTGGTGCGCCCCGAGCACATCCACCCCGACCCGGCGCCCGACGCCGTGAACCGCCTCGAAGGCCGCACCGGCGCGCAGCGCTACCTGGGCGCACTCACGCGCTACGACTTCGAGGTGCAGGGCGCGGGCAAGCCCTTCCTCGCCGAATCGGCGAAGCCCGCCTCGCAGGCCATCGCCATCGCGCCCGAGCACCTTCGCCTGCTCGACAACTGAATCGACAACCGAATCAACCACTGAACCTTTCCTTCAAGGAGCCACCATGCAACGCAGACATCTGATCCAGGCCGCCGGCGCACTGCCTCTGGCCACTCTGGCGGCACGCACCGCCTTCGCCTTCGATGGCCCCGAGCTCTACGCGGGCGAGAAGGCCCTGTACGCCGAGGCGCAGAAGGAAGGCCTGTGCGTCTCCTTCGACACCGGCCCCGAATGGGCCAACTGGAAGTCGCTATTCCGCGACTTCAAGAAGCGCTACCCCGAGATCGAGCTGACCTACAACGACATCGGCTCCGCCGCCACCGTGGTCGCGCTCGAGAAGACCAAGCGCCGCCCGCAGGCCGACACCGCCTACTACTTCGCCGCATCGGCCGTCGACGCAGCCAAGAAGGATGTCGTCGCCCCCTTCAAGCCCGTCAACTTCGACAAGCTGCCACCCGTGTTCCGCGAGGCCGAGGGCCGCTGGTTCACCATCCACACGCTCAACATCGCCTTCCTGGTCAACAAGAAGCTGGTGAAGAACGTGCCCACCGGCTGGGCCGACCTGCTCAAGCCCGAGTTCAAGAACACGGTGGTCTACCTCGACCCGCGCTCCACCGGCATCGGCCAGGTGCTGACCTTCGCGGCGGCATACGCCAACGGCGGCAGCGTCGACAACGTGCAGCCCGGCACCGACTACCTCGGCAAGCTGCATGCGGCCGGCAACGTGCTGCGCGTGGAAGGCACCACGCCCTACGCCAAGTTCCTGAAGGGCGAGATCCCGGTGTGGATCAGCTACGAGAACGACGGCCTGAAGGCCAAGCACGTCGACGGCATGGGCGACGCGGTAGAAGTCGTGATCCCGAAGGAAGCCAGCGTGGCCGCGCCCTACGCCATCAGCCTCGTGAAGAACGGCCCGAACCCGAACGCCGGCAAGCTGTGGCTCAACTTCATCATGAGCGAGGCCGGCCAGTCGCTGTTCGCCCAGGGCTTCGTGCGTCCCGCCGTGCCGGGCACGCCGCTGTCGGCCGATGTGGCGGCGAAGATGCCGGCCGCGCCGCAGATCAAGCCGCTCGACGTGGTGAAGGCCTCGGAGCGCAAGGCGGAAGTCGACAAGCTCTGGGCGCAAGCCGCACTGGGCAAGTAAGCAGCCATGCGACGCTTTGGCGCCTGGCCCGCCTGGGCCTTCATGGCGCTGTTCTTCGCGGTGCCGCTGGCGGCGCTGCTGCCCGAGGCCTTCGGCGAGGGCGGCAGCGCCTTCGGTCGGCTGTTCGGCAACCCGCTCTTCTTCGGCGCGCTGCGCAACACGCTGGCGCTCGGGCTTGCGGCGGGAGCGATGTCGGCACTGGTGGGCACCTGCATCGCGATCGAACTCGCGCGCCAGCCCGAAGGCCGGCGCCAATGGATGATGACGCTGCTGGGCCTGCCGCTGGCTTTCTCGGGCCTGGTGATCGCCTACGGCTTCATCCTGGCCTTCGGCCGCGCCGGCTTCGTGACACAGCTCCTCGCGGGCCTGGGCGCCGACCCGGCCGTCATCGGCAGCTGGATCTACAGCGTATCGGGCCTGGGCTTTGCCTATGCCTACTACCTGATCCCGCGCGTGGCGCTTTCGCTGTACCCGGTGTTCGCGAACCTCGACCTGCGCCCCGCGCAGGCCGCGCGCACGCTGGGCGCATCGCGTTCGCGCGCCTTCTGGGACACGGTGGTGCCCGAGGTGCTGCCCTCGGTGCTGTCGAACGCCTGCATGGTGGCCGCGATCGCGATGGGCACCTACGGCACGGCGCTGGCGCTGGTGGGCACGCAGCTCAACATCCTGCCGCTGATGCTGCTGGCGCAGGTGGGCGACGGCGGTTCCGATTTCGCGGTGGCGGCGGCCCTGTCGCTGGTGCTGATGGTTGTGTGTGTGATCGTGATGGGAGTGGGCGATGTCTTTACGCGAAGGCGCGAGCGCGGTGGCGCTGCCGGCGCCGGTCATTGAGGCGCTGGAGCGCCTCGCGCAGAAGCAGCGGGGGCCGCAGCGCCACCGGCAGCCGGTGGCCATCATCGGCCCCGGAGACGGTGGTCCGGCCGAATGCGAGGCCGCGCACGCGGTGGCGCATGCATTGGCCGGCGCGGGCATGGCCGTGGTCTGCGGCGGGCGTGGCGGCGTGATGGCCGCAGCCTCGCGCGGCGCCGTGGAGGCCGGCGGCATCGCCGTGGGCATCCTGCCCGAGGACGACGACCGCAACGCCAACGAATGGCTCAGCGTGGCCATCCCGACCGGCATGGGCGAGATGCGCAACGGCATCGTCGCGCGCAGCGGCGTGTGCCTGGTCGCCATCGGCGGCAACATGGGCACGCTGTCTGAAATGGCGCTGGGGCTCAAGTGGGGCAAGCCGGTGTTCGTGATGCATGGCGACGTGCCGCTGCCCGGCGCGGTGCAGGCCACGGACCTGAACGACATGCTGGCCAAGGTGCTCGCCTGCCTGTTGACCTAGAAAGCGGCGCCGGCGGCCGCCACGGCAGCATTGCACAATGACGGCATGCCCTACATGCCCACCTTTGTCGCTCCCGCCCGCTTCACCGATGCCGCCGCCGCACTCGAACAGGTCAAGGCCATCTACCAGGCCGGCCTCGCCCACCTGCGCGAATCGATGCTGCGCTTCGTCGCCGGCGAGGAACTGCCGGGCCGGGTGCGGGCCTGCTACCCCTTCGTGCGGGTGCACACCCACACCGTCTCGCGCCACACGCCGCCGGCCAATGCAGGCCTGAGCTACGGCTTCGTGGCCGGCCCCGGCCGCTACGAGACCACATTGACGCGGCCCGACCTGTTCTCGCGCTACTACCTCGACCAGTTCCGCCTGCTGCTGGAAAACCACCAGGTCGAGATCGAGGTCGGCACCAGCACGCAGCCCATCCCGATCCACTTCTCCTTCGCCGAGAACGACCACATCGAAGGCACGATGAGCGCCGAGCGCCGCGCCCTCATGCGCGACGTGTTCGACCTGCCCGACCTGGGCGTGATGGACGACGGCATCGCCAACGGCACCTTCGAGGCGCGCGACGGCGAGGCTCAACCGCTGTCGCTGTTCACGGCCGCGCGGGTCGACTATTCGCTGCACCGCCTGCGTCACTACTCGGGCACGGCGCCCGACTGGTTCCAGAACTTCGTGCTCTTCACCAACTACCAGTTCTACATCGACGAGTTCGTGCGCCTCGGCCACGAGGCCATGGCCGACGAGAACAGCGAGTACGTCGCCTTCATCGAGCCCGGCAACGTGGTCACGCGCCGGCGCGGGCTGCCCGCGGGCTCGAGCGCCACCTACGGCCACCTGCTCGACGGCAGCCAGGGCATCGCGCCGCCGCGGCTGCCGCAGATGCCGGCCTATCACCTGGTGCGCGAGGACTGCAGCGGCACCACCATGGTCAACATCGGCGTCGGCCCGGCCAACGCCAAGACCATCACCGACCACATCGCGGTGCTGCGCCCGCATGCGTGGATGATGCTGGGCCACTGCGCCGGCCTGCGCAACACGCAGCAGCTCGGCGACTACGTGCTGGCCCACGCCTACGTGCGCGAGGACCATGTGCTCGACGAAGAGTTGCCGCTGTGGGTGCCGATTCCGGCGCTGTCGGAGATCCAGCTCGCGTTGGAGAAGGCCGTGGCCGACGTCACGCGCTACGAAGGCCCCGACCTGAAGAAGATCATGCGCACCGGCACCGTGGCCAGCACCGACAACCGCAACTGGGAACTGCTGCCGGGCAACCAGCCGCAGCGCCGCTTCAGCCAGAGCCGTGCGGTGGCGCTCGACATGGAAAGCGCGACCATCGCGGCCAACGGCTTCCGCTTCCGCGTGCCCTACGGCACCCTGCTGTGCGTGAGCGACAAGCCGCTGCACGGCGAGATCAAGCTGCCCGGCATGGCCAACCACTTCTACCGAGAGCGCGTGGAGCAGCACCTGCGCATCGGCATGCGGGCCATCGACATCCTGCGCGAGGAAGGCTCGTCGCGGCTGCACAGCCGCAAGCTGCGCAGCTTCGCCGAGGTGGCGTTCCAGTAAGAAGAAGAGCTCCAGCAGCGGCCCCGCGAAACTCGGGGCCTCAGGGTTTGTCCTGCCCGCGCGCTCGCGGGATTGGCGCGTTTCGCGGACATCATCCGGTTTACCCCACGACAACCGGAAAGAAGATGACCCAGTCGCGTTCCGTTTCCCCTATCTCCCGTCGCAGTTTCTCTGCATGGATCGCGGCCTCGGCCGCAGCAGTCGGCGGGGGGCGTGCCGCCCTGTGGCCGCGCGAAGCCCACGCGGCCGACGCGCCGGTGAGCAACAAGCTGCGCATCGTGATTCCCGCCAACGAGGGCGGCGGCTGGGACCAGACCGGACGTGCGCTCGGCGCCGCGATGCTCGCGTCGGGCGCGGTCGGCAACGTGGTGTACGAGAACATCGGCGGCAAGGGCGGCACCGTCGGCCTTGCGAAGTACGTCGAGAAATTCGACGCCGACCCCGACACGCTGCTGATGAGCGGCATGGTCATGGTCGGCGCGGTGGCCCTGCAGAAGCCCACGGTCACCATGGCCAACATGGCGCCCATCGCCCGCCTCACCAGCGACTACGAAGTGATTGCGGTGAAGGCCGACTCTCCCATCAGGACGCCGAAGGACCTGATCGCGCAACTGCGCTCCGATGCGGCCGGCACCGTCGTCGCGGGCGGTTCGGCCGGCGGCGTGGACCACATGTACGCCGGCATGCTGGCGCGCGTGGCCGATGCCTCGCAGTCGCTGGTCTACCTGGCGCACCCCGGCGGCGCGGAGGTGGTCGAGGCGCTGGAAAGCGGCAAGGCCGCGGCGGGCATCTCCGGCTACAGCGAGTTCGCCGAGAGCCTGGCCAGCGGCAAGCTGCGCGCCATCGGCGTCTCGTCGAAGCGGCCGTTCCAGGGCATCGCCTCGGTGCGCGAGCAGGGTGTGGAGGCCGACCTCGCCAACTGGCGCGGTGTGCTCACCGGCCGCAAGGTGCCGCCGTACCGCAAGGCGGCGCTGCTGACGGTGGTGAAGCGCGCCACCGCCACCGACGTGTGGCAGAAAGCCATCAAGCAGAACAACTGGGACCCGTTCTGGCTCGAGGGCAAGGAGTTCGAGAGCTTCCTCGAGACCGACACGGCGATGGCCGGGCCGCTGATCTACCTGCTCAAGCTGAAGGCCTGAGCGGCCTGCCCAGGCCGCCGGGCCCGCTCATTTGTTCGGGTTTTCCCCGAGCAAATGACACTAATGACTGACACGGTTTTCGTTCATCATCCCGTTACTTTTACGGGGAGATTGAAACAAAATGACGCATTCCGTGCTAACTCCTTCTCGCCGCGGTTTCGCCGCATGGCTTGCATCGACCGCGGCGGCCGGGGTGGTGCCCGCTTCGCTCTGGCCCGCTGCGGCCCAGGCGGCCGAGCCGCAGCTGATCCCGAAGCTGCGCATCTTCATTCCCGCCAATGAGGGCGGCGGCTGGGACCAGACCGGCCGCGCGCTCGGCGCCGCCATGATCGCCTCGGGCGCAGTGGGCGACGTGGTCTACGAGAACCTCGGCGGCAAAGGCGGCACCATCGGCCTGGCGAAGTACGTCGAGAAGTACGACGCCGACCCCGACACCTTGCTGATGAGCGGCATGGTCATGGTCGGCGCGGTGGCGCTGCAGAAGCCCGCCGTCACCATGGCGCAGGTCGCGCCGGTGGCCCGGCTCACCAGCGACTACGAGGTGGTGGCCGTGAAGGCCGACTCTCCCATCAAGACACCGAAGGACCTGATCGCGCAGCTGCGCGCCGATGCCGCGAAGACCGTCATCGCCGGCGGCTCTGCGGGCGGCGTCGACCACATGTACGCCGGCATGCTGGCGCGCGTGGCCGGCAACGCGGGCGCGCTGGTCTACCAGCCGCATCCGGGCGGCGCGCAGGTGGTCGAGGCGCTCGAATCGGGCAAGGCGGCCGCGGGCATCTCGGGCTACAGCGAATTCAGCGACCACCTGGCCAGCGGCAAGCTGCGCGCCATCGGCGTGTCGGCCAAGCGCCCGTTCCTGGGCATTCCGTCGGTGCGCGAACAGGGCGTGGACGCCGACCTCGCCAACTGGCGCGGCGTGCTCACCGGCAAGAAGGTCACGGCCGAGCGCAAGGCCGTGCTGCTCGAAGCCGCGCGCCGCGCCACCATGGCCGACGTCTGGCAGAAGACCATCAAGCGCAACAACTGGGACCCGTACTGGATGGCGGGCAAGGACTTCGAGAGCTTCCTCGATCTCGATACGGCGATGGCCGGGCCCCTGATCTATCTGCTCAAGCTGAAAGCCTGAACGCTCCGCGCTTCAGGCGAAGAGTTCCGGCATCTCGCGCTGCGCCTTCGGCGTCAACGTGAGCGCGCGCCCGTCGAGTTCCTGGCGCACCCATCCGCGTTTCAGCGACAGCTGCAGCCATGCGGCACCCAGCGCGCCACCCAGGTGCGGGCGGCGCTCGCTCCAGTCGAGACAGGCGCAGGCAAAGCGGCGGCGCGAGCGGCGCACCGCGTCGATCTCGACGCCCAGGCTCTCCAGCGCGATCGCGCCTTCGGAGGTGAGCTCGTACGAGCCGCTCTGCAGACCGCTGAGCCAGCCCCGCGCATGCAGCCGGTCGTGCAGCGCGACGCCGGCCGTGCCCGCCATGTGGTCGTAGCAGGTGCGCGCGCTGCGCAGGCGGCTGGGCGTGTTGGGCTTGAACTCGGGCGCGGGCGGCGTACGGGGCGTCCCGGCCACCACCATCAGGCTCTCGAGCGCGGAGGCGACGTCGTCGTTGGCAAGGCGGAAGTAGCGGTGCTTGCCCTGCACGAGCACGTCGACCAGCCGTTCTTCCTTCAGGCGCGCGAGGTGCGCGCTGGCGGTGGACGCGGCCACCTCCGCGACGGTGGCGAGCTCGGTGGCGGTGCGCGCGTGGCCGTCCATCAGGCAGCTCAGCATGCGGGCGCGCGCCGGCTCGGCGATGGCACCGGCGAGGCGGGCCAGTTGAAAGTCTGCGGAGGAGGAAAGGGTGTCGTCCATGCGGCCATCGTAAGACGGTGGCGCATCCGACACTTCGTTCGCGGGCGAAGTGTGGCGGCAGCTTCGACCGCACACTGCAGTCCATGAACCAAAGCCCCACGCTCTCCGCCGTGCCCGCCGATCCGGTCGCGGCCGTCACGCACGCCGATCCCTATCCGTACTACGCAGCCCTGCGTGACGGACCGCCGCTCGCGTGGAACGAGAAACTTCGCCTCTGGGTGGCAAGCCGCGCGGACGTGATCGAACAGGTGCTGCAGGCGCACGGCGCGCTGCGCGTGCGGCCGGCGGCCGAGCCGGTGCCTCGCGCCATCGTGGGCAGCCCAGCCGGCGAGGTGTTCGGCCATCTCGTGCGCATGAACGACGGCGCGGCGCACCAGGCCCACCGGCCCGCGCTGCAACGCGCGCTCGCCGGACTCGACCTGGACGCGGTGCATGCGGCTGCCCTGAGCGTGACGCAGCGCGTGCCGCAGCAACAGCCGCTGTCCGACACGCTGTTCTCGATGCCCGTGCAGTCCGTCGCGCACCTGCTCGGCTTTGCCGACGATGCGTTGTCGCAGGTGGACCACTGGATGCGCGACTTCGTAGCTTGCCTGTCGCCGCTGTCCACAGCCGATCAGCTGCAGCGCGCGAGCGCCGCCGCCGGCGAGCTGATGACGCGCTTCGAGGCCCTGGCAACAGGCACGCCGCCGCGCCACGGCACGCTGCTCACCGCCGTGCTGGCGGAAAGCGCGGGCGATGCGCCGCTTTCGCGCTCGCTGCTGGCGAACGTCGCCGGACTGCTTTCGCAGACCTGCGACGCCACGGCGGGGCTCGTCGGCAACAGCCTGATCGCGCTGATGCGCGAGCCTTCGCTGCTCCCGTCGACCCGCACCCGCGACGGCCTGCAGGCCGTCGTCGAGGAAACCGCGCGGCACGACCCGTCCGTGCACAACACGCGGCGCTTCGCTGCCGAGGCCGTCACCATCGCCGGCACCGAGCTGGCCGCGGGCGACGCGGTGCTCGTGCTGCTGGCATCGGCCAACCGCGACCCGGCCTTCAACCCCGACCCCGACCGCTTCATGCCGGTGCGCGCCAGACGCCGCATGCTCGGCTTCGGTCACGGCATCCACGCCTGTCCGGGACAGGCGCTGGCCTGCACCCTGGCGGCGGCAAGTCTGCGCACACTGCTGCAGCGCGCGCCCGACCTCGATGCGCTGCGGCTGCGCGGCTGGAGCTACCGCCCGTCGGTCAACGGGCGCATCCCGGCGTTCCACTGACCGGTGCCGGCGAGGTGCGGCGACAGCTGCGCATCGCCCCAGCGCAGCGGCAGCGCCGCCGGGCGGCGCAGCGCGTGCTCGACATGGAAGCGCACCAGCCGCTCCGCGCCTTCGAACGCGGCCACTTCGGGCCCGTCCCACACGATCTCGGCGGTGGCCGCCACATGCAGCAGATCGCCGCTGTCGAAGTCGACGAAAAGCAGCCCGGCACGCGGATGCGCCGCGAGATTGCCCAGCGTGTTGAAGAAGCGGTTGCCGTTGAAGTCCGGCAGCGTGAGCACGTCGTCGCCGTCGATGCGCACGAAGCCCGGGCGGCCACCGCGGTGCGAGACGTCGACGCCGTGCGAGCTCGCATCGGCCGCGTCGCCCGCCGCCGTCTCGTCCGGGTAGGCGGTGGCGATGAACAGCGTGTCGGCGCTGCCGATGAGGCGATGCGCCTCCAGGTCGAGCCTGTCGAGCCATTGCGCCTGCGGTGCCGCGCCGTTGCGAGGCGGAACGAACACCGGCTCGCGCGCCTGGATGTAGCGCGGGCAATTGCCGAAGCTCTGCTGCACCGCGACCATGAAGCCCGCCTCGTCGAGCGACTCCACCGTGCCGTTCATGCGGTTGCGCCGCCGCGTGTGCGGCTGGATGCCCAGCAGGCCCAGCGTGGCGCCCTGCTTCAGCTGGCCGGTAAGCGGATCGCCCGCGGCCGGCAGCGCATCGATGCGCAGGTGCGTAGGGTCGGGCGAGTGCACGAAACCGGCTGGCGCGGCGAGCACGCTGGCCCAGGGCTGCAGGTCAGCATCGATGCTGCCGGCCACGATGAACGGCAGCAGCCCGAAGAACTCGCGATGCTGGTCGGGCATGTAGTCGCGGATGACGCGGGGCCCCGCGACCTCCATCTGCTCGCGCGAACCGGCCAGGGCCTGCAGCGCGCGTTCGCCGGCATGGAAGGGCGCGGCAATCATGATGTGCTTGCCTCCACGACAGGTGCGACTGGCGTGCGCACCATCGGCACGAAGCCCGGCAGGGACTCCACGCGCTCGAGCCACTCACGCACGTTCGGATAGTCGTCGAGCGACACGCTGCCTTCGGGCGCACGCGCCACGTACGCGTAGTTCGCGATGTCGGCCAGCGTGGCTGCAGGGCCCGCGAGAAACGGCTGCTGCTCCAGGTGCATTTCCATCACCGACAGCAGCGCGTGCGAGCGCTTGACGATGTCCGTCGGATCGGCCGATTGGCCGAACAGCGCGATGATCCGCGCCGCCGCCGGGCCATACGCCAGAGGGCCGGCCGCCACCGAAAACCAGCGCTGCACGCGCGCCGCGCCGACCGCATCGCGCGGCATCCAGCGCGACGGATCGGCCGAATAGCGTTCGTTGAGATAGACCAGGATGGCGTTGGAGTCGGCCAGCGTGAGTTCGCCGTCCTCGATCACCGGCACCTGGCCGAAAGGGTTGCGCGCCAGGAACTCCGGCGTGCGGTTCTCGCGCTTGCGCATGTCCAGTTCGATGCTCTCGAAAGGCAGGCCCAGCATCGTGAGGAACAGGCGCACGCGATGCACATGGCCCGAGATGGCGGAGCCGTAGAGCTTGATGGGCTGGGCGGGGCGGGTGGCGGTCATGGGCAATTCCTTTTCTCGGATGTGAGGCAAGAACCGGATTCTTCTCTCTTGCACCGAATGAATGAATAGCCATTCCTGTATTTGACTGCTGCGTTTTCCGGTTTAATCGCCTCCATGGATCGCTTCAAGGCCATGCAGACCTTCGTGCAGATTGCCGACCAGGGCAGCCTGACCCGCGCCGCCGAGGCGCTCGGCACCTCGCTGCCGGCGGTGGTGCGCGCGCTCGCCGCACTGGAGGCGCATCTGGGCGTGCGCCTCTTCCACCGCACCACGCGCCGCCTCTCGCTCACCGAGGAAGGCCGCAGCTACCTGCCGAGCGCGCGCGAGGTGCTGCTCGCGGCCGACGCCGCCGACCTCGCGCTGAAGGCCGAGGCGCGCGAGCCGGCGGGCCAGCTCACCATCACCGCGCCGGTGCTCTTCGGCCACATGTACGTGGCGCCGGCCATCGTGCGCTTCATGAAGCGCTACGAGAAGGTGCGCTGCAGCGTGCGGCTGTACGACCGCACGGTGAACCTGCTCGACGAAGGCATCGACGTGGGCATCCGCATCAGCCCTCTGGAAGACTCGTCGCTCGTCGCGCAGACGATGGGCACCATCCGCCGCGTGCTGGTCGCGAGCCCCGACTACCTGGCGCGGCATGGCACACCGACGCATCCGCGCGATCTGAACGGCGCACCCTGCGTGCGCGGCCGCGTCGACGCGCCGGCGCAGTGGCAGTTCTACGAGAGTGGGAAAACAATCAGCGTGATGCCGGACAACCGCCTGGAGTTCAACCACCTCGCACCGGCCATCGAGTCGTGCGCGGCGGGCATGGGCTTCGGCACATTCTTCTCGTACCAGGTCATGCCGCATGTGGCGCAGGGGCGGCTGAAGCTGGTGCTGGAAGATTTCGAGCCGCCGCCCCGGCCGGTGAGCGTGATCTATCCGAATGCGCGGCTGCTGCCTGCGCGCACGCGGGCGTTCATCGACTGGATGAAGATGGAGTTCGGCGGGCTCAGACTTTGAGAAAGACGCCCCGGCGCGGCGGCGCCTCGGGCAACAGTGCCGCGATCAAGCCATGCAAGGCCTCGTGCAGCTGCGCGAGAAAGACTTCGAGCCGCTCGGGCAAGGCATCGACGCGCGACACGCAGACACTGGCAGGCTCGCCGATGTGAATCGCGACCTGCCACTGCCCGGCCTTGTTGGGCACGCGTCCGTGACGCCAGCATTCCCAGGCCTGCGCCGTCGTTTCCACGGCCCGCTGGCCGGGAAACACGGGGTGCCTCGGCATCTCGCCATTCAGCAGATAGCGCAGCCGTCCGATATCCGCCTTGTCCTGGGCGCACTCGGCACGCAGCGCGCGGCCCACTGCGTCGGCGTCGATGGGGTTGAGCGGCACCAGCCACATCAGGTCGAGCAGATCCTTGAAACGCGGCCGCACCAGGCACTGGTGCAGCTTCCACGCGATCTGCAGGTCGAGCGCGCAGGTGCTCGGCAGGTGGAACGCCTCGCCGAGGCATGGCCGGTAGTGCAGCGGCACGGGTGGAGGATCGAGCTTCAGGTTGAAGCTCACGTCCAGCCGGAAGCGATGCAGCGGAGTCTGCGAATCGCCTTCGAGCACGCAGCCGTCGATGTCGGTGCTGACGGTGGGAAAGTCGTCGTCCATCGCGTAGTCGATCATCCGCCAGAACGCGTTCTCGGTGAACGGACGGAAGTGCAGGCCGTCGTCCAGGTGCACCGTGGTCACGGACTGCGCCCACGTATTCAGCTGTCGGGCGCTGCGCTCGCGGTCGAAAGGCTCGGTGCACACCCAGTCGATGTCGCGCGACAAGCGTTCGTTGTCCTGCTCCGGCGCGCCCAGATACTGGCGCGTGATGAGGCTGCCCTTGAGCATGAAGGGGCCGCCGACCCAGGCGGCCCGGCGCATGAAGCCTTCCAGCAGGACGAGTTCGCGAACCTGCTCGACCGACGCGCCGGTGCGCCGGGCTTCGTTCTCGATGTCGGCCTGCGTCACGGGCAGGGTCATGCCACGGCTTCCAGCCAGCCGGCGTCCATCGACTCGCGGCTGTCCAGCAGGCACATCTCCGTCTCCTGCTTCAGCAGCGGCCAGCCCTGGCGCTCCAGCTGGCCGGCCAGTGCCGCGACGCGCGCCTTGAACCCCGCCAGCGGCTCGCGGCTGCGCAGCGTGACGAAGCGCGTGTCCGTCTCGCCCTTCAGGCTGTTGCGCGAGAGCCGGGCCCCGTGCGTCTCGCACAGGTGCTGCAGCGCGGAGGCATCGTGCAGCCGCAGCTTGCCGTGCCATTCGAAATACTCGTCGGGCCGGTTCAGGCATTCGTTCCCCTGGATGGGTGCCTCGACCTTCACGCGCAGCACGGCCATGCCGGCGCGCGCCAGCCACTGTGCCAGCGCCATCGCCTCGGACTTCGCCTCGGCCAGGTCGCCGCGCAGCCAGGTGGTGGCCATGGGCTGCTGCTTCTGCTCGCCATGGGCAAGGTCGATCAGCAGCGGCTTGAGCCCTGCCTGCTCGCACACATCGACGAAAAACGGAATCTGCGCGGCATGCAGCGCGCCGCAGGTCAGGTGGAGTTCGAGCCGGCCCTTGCGTAGCCGCGGAATCGTCTTCATGGAGTGGCCACCCGCGCGGGCAGGGGCTTGCCGTCGCACAACGCCGCGGCGTCGGTGACCAATCCGCGCACCGCCTCTTCCATGCCGAGGTTCAGCACCGACATGAATTCGCCGTTGCCGTTCGCCCAGTTGGTGCGCGTGCCCATGCCGTGGTACTGGCGCACGACGGCCTCGGCACCGGGCATGCGGTAGGTGGTCTGCAGCACGACGTGCGAGACGAGGTTCAGGCCGGCCGACCACGAGTGCGCGAGGCGCAGCGCCACATCGGCCGTCACCTGCCGCGCGTTGCCGGCCGCGGGCAGCGCGGCGGTCACGACCTGCAGGCCGTAGCGGCTCGCCGACTGCAGCGCGCCGCGCGTCCACGCACCTGCATCGCCACCACCCTGGATGGACTGGACCGCCACCGGCGTGGCGTGCAGCGTCGGCATCATCAGGGTCAGGTTGCCGACATTGGCCTTGTTGAGGCGCATGTCGTCGATCTTCGGCAGGTACAGGGTGCAACCGCTCGCCACGCGCAACTGCGCAACCGGCGTGCTGTTGGGGCGCTCGGCCGGCTCGGGCGCCGGCTCGTACACCATCGGAAGCGGCTCTGTCTCGGTCAGTGCGTGCGACAGGCCCGGCATGGTACAGAGCGCGGAAAAGGCACCGAGGGCTGCAAGAGCCTTCAGCGCGTGGCGTGGCGTCATGGGGCTGCGCTCCTGACCGAATAAAGGGCACCATCCTGATCGCGGAACAGCACGCGTCCCGGCCGCTCGCCGAAGCTCGAGCCGGCCAGAGTCACCCACGTGCCGTTGACGTTGAAGCGCGCAGTCTTCACCGCGCCCGACCGGGCGCCCGCGACATCGAGCGCCACCGCATGCAAGGTCTGCGCCATCGATTCGCGCATCACGCCACGAAGCACCTGCCCGTCGTCGGCCGTCAGGCGGCGGATGACGGCGGAGCGCGCGACGCCGCCCACCGGCGTCTGGAAGATGACGGCGGCGCGGTAGCTGGGCTCGCTTTTTCCGTCCTGCCAGAGAAGGGCCGAGGTGCGCGTGGTGAACGCGCCCAGCCCGGGCTCCAGCGCGTACTGCAGCAACAGCACCATGTAGGCGGGGCCGTTCCTGGTGGCGGCGATGCGGGCTTCCTGCTCGGCCTTCGGCGGCATGGCCGACAGCACCTGCGAGGAGCGGATCTTCAGCGGGAACGCATCCGGCTCGGCCAGCAGCGTGCCGAGCGCCTGGCCTGCCTCCGCGCGGTAGTCGTAGTCGAGCAGCGGACCGACGATGGCCTGCACCTCGGCGCTCATGTCCTTCTGGCGCGACTGCTGCACCGACGAATCGATCAGCGCGCCGATCAGTCCGCCGCCCGTTGCCGCGCTCACGCCGGGGGATTGCGCGGAGAACATGAAGCTCTCCTGCGCGACGACGACGCGCAGGTCGATCTCCTGGACCTTGCTGCGGTCCGCGGCCGCCAGCGGCTTGTGAAAAGGCGCGCAGGCGCCGAGCAGCAGCAATGCCGCCAGCGCCAGCCAGAAACGCAGCATCCTTGGGTCTCCTCCCGTGTGCAATGCCATTGGCTCATTCATCCGTCGATCGATGGGTGCGACGATTTTGCCGCCGCCAGGGGTGCGATCCGCCCCGGGTTATCGAGGGCCCATGGTGCCGGTCGTCTTCAGGCGGCTGTCGAGCATCCAGCCCATGGTGTCCTCGCCCGTCTTCGGGTGGATGAACATAACCTGAACCCACTCCTTGTACGGCGTGTAGACGGTGACGCGGTCCTTCGGAATGAGGAATTTGCCGCTGTCACAGGCGGCGTCGGGCGCCGTATGGAGATGCGCCCGGCCGGCACCGACCACGACCGCTCCGTAGCGCGGAACGAAGCCAGGGCTCGCATTCGCGACCGCATGGAGCTGCTCGCACCGTTTCGGATCGGCCGGCGTTGCGGCCGCCGCCGCTTGCACCGCCGTGGCAGCCAGCCACATTGCGCACCATGAAGTTGCTCTGAACATCGGCGGATTGTCCATCGATTGAAGCGATGGGAACGCCCGCCGCGCGGCTGCGTCAGAATGGCCGCGTGCCGCCTACACCATCCCCCGCATTGCCCCCCCTCTTCCACGCCAGCCATCTGCACAAGCGCTACGGCGACACCACGGTCGTGAACGACCTGTCGTTCGAGATCGCGCCCGGCGAATGCCTTGGCGTGATCGGCCCGAACGGCGCCGGCAAGACCACCACCATCCGCATGTGCCTGGGCCTCACCGCGCCCGACGGCGGCGACATCTCCGCGCTCGGGCTGCAGATGCCGCGCGATGCGCTGGCCATCAAGGCACAGTTGGGCGTGGTGTCGCAGTTCGACACGCTGGACCCCGACTTCAGCTGCGCCGAGAACCTCGTGGTGTACGGCCGCTACTTCGGCTTCAGCAAGGCGCAGGTCCGGGAGCGCGTGCCCCGGCTGCTGGAGTTCGCGGCCCTGTCGCACAAGGCCGACGCGAAGCCGGGCGAGCTCTCGGGCGGCATGCGGCGGCGGCTGTCGCTGGCGCGGGCGCTGGTCAACGACCCGAAGCTGCTGCTGCTCGACGAACCCACCACCGGACTCGACCCGCAGGCGCGGCACCTCATGTGGGAGCGGCTGCAGGTGCTGCTGCAGCAGGGCAAGTCGATCCTGCTGACCACGCACTTCATGGACGAAGCCGAGCGCCTGTGCTCGCGCCTGCTGGTGCTCGACCACGGCCGCAAGATCGCCGAGGGCCGCCCGCGCGACCTGATCGCCGAACACCTGGAGCCTGACGTGGTCGAGGTGTACGGCAACGGTGCGCTGTCGCTGGCGGAATCGGCCGAGCTGAAGGCGATGGCGGCGCGCGTCGAAGTCAGCGGGGAGACGGTGTTCTTCTACACGCAGGACGCGCGGCGGCTGCTGGATGCGCTGACGCGGCACGGCGGCCTGCGCACATTTCACCGGCCAGCCAATCTGGAAGACCTCTTCCTCAAGCTCACAGGCCGGCAGATTCGCGAGGACGGCTAGACCATGAACACGACGACAACGACAACGACAGCGATCGCGGCGACCGCACCTCCCGCACCTTCGCCATGGCGACCGCCCGAGCTCTCGCTGCGCTGGTGGCCCGTGTTCCTGCGCAACCTGCTGGTGTGGCGCAAGCTCGCCATCCCGAGCCTGATCGGCAACATCGCCGAGCCGCTGATCTGGCTGGTGGCCTTCGGCTACGGCATGGGCGCGCTGGTGGGGCAGGTGTCGGTCGACGGCGTGAAGGTACCGTACATCCTGTTCCTGGCGAGCGGTTCGATCTGCATGAGCGCGATGAACGCGGCGAGCTTCGAGGCGCTGTATTCGGCGTTCTCGCGCATGCACGTGCAGAAGACCTGGGACGGCATCATGAACGCGCCCGTCGGGCTCGACGACATCGTGCTGGCCGAGATGCTGTGGGCGGCGTTCAAGTCGATCTTCACCGTGACGGCGATCCTGTTCGTGATGCTCGGGCTGGGCATCAGCCACAGCCCCAAGCTCATCGTCGCGTGGATGGTGCTGATCGGCGCGGGCATCACCTTCTCTTCGATCGCGCTGATCTTCAACGCGCTGGCGAAGGGCTACGACTTCTTCACGTACTACTTCACGCTGTTCATGACGCCGATGATGTTTTTGAGCGGCGTGTTCTTTCCGCTCGAACAGCTGCCCACGGCAGTGCAGGCCGTGGCTGCATGGCTGCCGCTGACGAATGCGGTGGCGCTGGTGCGGCCGCTCTTCATGGACCAATGGCCGACGGGCTGGTGGGTGCACGCGGTGGTGCTGGCGGTGTACGCGGTGGTTGCGTTCTGGGCCGCGCTGGCGTTGACGCGGAAGCGGTTCAGGGCGTGAGCGACTGAAGGCGGCCTGACGATGGTCGCCACGCGACGACTCCCGCGGTCCGGGCCCGCACTTCAGGCGAAGCCAGGCAGGTGGCAACCGCTTCGTAGCCCGGCGCACCGGGATACGGTGCGACCTGCATCGGCGGGCTGTGGTTCGCGGGGCAGAGGATGATGGTTTCGTCCGGGCCGACGGCGGACAGGTCGAGGATGGCGCAAGAGCGGGTGAGCATGAAGAGAGGGCGCGCGTTGGCTCCTCGGCGGCGCAGCCAGGCGATCAGCGCTTCCTGGGTTGCGTGGTCGAGGCCCTGTTCGATCATGTCCACGACCAGCGCATCAGGACCATCGGCCTCCAGCCCGGCGAGCAGCACGACCAAGGCATCCGACGAGTTGGCGCCATCTTCCACCAGCCACGATATCGCCTCGTCGACGCGGGACTTCAATATGGGATCGCTGTCCATCCGCGATTTCGCTGCCGTCACCCCATCATCTTCAAGCCTCTCCAACGCCAGCATGGCTGCGTTGGGCAACGCCTCGGCGAGGCTGTGCGCCAGCCGGGTCTTGCCGCTTCCGAGCGGGCCGATGATGTAGTTCAGCGAGCGGATGTCACGCAGCTCGAAGAGCTCTCCGCCCCACGGCCACGGGAGTTCGAAAGCGACGCGAACTTCGCGCAACGGTGCCTGCAGATTCATCAACTCGTCGACGGTCGGTGCACGGCCTTGCATCAGATCGCTTCGCAGCCCGCGGACCTTCTCGACAGTGCGGGCAAGCTGGCGCAGCTGAGCTTCCAGCGCCGCCTGGTGTGCCGCCAGCGTGGGCTCCAGGCCCTGGGAGTCGCCCTCCAGCACGCGCTTCACCTGCGCAAGGCTCAGCCCAAGCGCGCGCAACGCGACGATCTCCGCAGCCCGGTCCATCTCCTCTTGGCCGTAAGCCCGCCAGCCCGCTTCAGTCCGGCCGGGCTCCACGAGTCCACGCTGTTCGTAAAGCCGCAAGGCCTTGGCCGATACGCCGAGCCGTTTGGCGGCTTCGGATGGGTGGAGCAAGCGGTTGACGGATGGCATGAAGAGAACCTTTTTCGACAGTTTTCCCTTTTTAAGGGCTGCCCCTGGGGCCGGGTCAACAGGCGCAACCGAAAGAGTTGGCGCATGAGCCTTGCAGGTTCAGAATGCCCGTTCCCGGCCGACTGTAGCCCCTGCCGAAACCAGTGCTTGCAAATTAAATTGCACACAATCTAATTGCTCGCTACAATTCAGGCCATGCGCTCCACCCAAGTCTCTACCGACGAAATGCTCAAGCTGGACAACCAGCTGTGCTTCGCCGTGTATTCGGCCTCGCTGGCCATGACGCGGCTCTACAAGCCGGTGCTGGAAAAGCTGCAGCTCACCTACCCCCAATACCTCGTGATGCTCGCCCTCTGGGAGCAGGACGGTCTCATGGTCTCCGAGCTCGGCGAACGTCTTTCGCTCGACTCGGGCACGCTCACGCCGCTGCTCAAGCGGCTCGAAGCCAGCGGCTACGTGGCCCGCGTGCGTGACGTGGCCGACGAGCGCCGCGTGCACATCACGCTGACATCCACCGGGCGCAGGCTCAAGAGCCGCGCATCGAACGTACCGGCCTGCCTGATGGCCGCCGCCGAGTGCTCGGTGCCCGAACTGATTTCGCTCACCCAGCAGATCCAGACGCTGCGCGACCGCATCAAGAAGGCAGCCTGACGCATCGCACCATTTTTCTCCCGCTTCGGTCGATCCCATCAAATCAAGAGAGAACGAAGCCTTTTCACCACCCTCCCTCCGTTTCATCATCACCAAAGGAATCACCATGACCACCAAGCTCGACAAAGTCCTCTACACCGCAGAAGCCCACACCGTCGGCGGCCGTGACGGCGCAGGCAAGTCCAGCGACGGCGCCATCGACGTCAAGCTGAGCTCGCCCGGTTCCGGCAAGCCCGGTACCAACCCCGAGCAGCTGTTCGCGGTCGGCTATGCCGCCTGCTTCATCGGCGCGATGAAGGCCGTCGGCCCGAAGATCGGCGTGAAGGTGCCGGAAGACGTCGCCATCGACTCCAGCGTTTCCCTCGGCCCGACGAACGGCGGCGCTGCTTACGGCATCGCCGTGAAGCTGGCGATCACGCTGCCCGGCCTGGATGCGGATGCCAAGCAGAAGCTGGTCGACACGGCTCACCAGGTCTGCCCGTACTCGAACGCGACCCGCGGCAACATCGACGTCGAACTGACGATTGCCTGAGCTCCCGCGAGCACACGCGAACAAGCGGCCCGGCCACAAGCCGGGCCGCTTTTTTCATGCCCGCCGATGTCTCACGGGTGACGCCGAAACCCGCCGCGCGATGGCGCCTTTCATCAAGCTTGGCTAACGTAGGCGCACATCACAACCGCCAGGAGCCACGCTCATGAGCACCACCAGCCTCCTCATCCGCAAAGACCAGCTCGCCACCACGCGCCTGCACACCGCCACCAACGAAGCACTCGCCGACGGCCAGGTGCGCGTGCGCATCGACAGCTTTGCGCTCACATCGAACAACATCACGTATGCCGCCTTCGGCGACGCGATGAGCTACTGGCAGTTCTTCCCGAGCGGCGAAGAGGGCTGGGGCAGCATCCCCGTGTGGGGCTTCGCGAGCGTGGTGCAGACGCTGCACCCGGGCGTGCCGGTGGGCGAACGGCTCTACGGCTACTGGCCGATGGCCTCCGGCGCGGTGCTGAGCCCCGGCCGCCTCTCGCCCGAGCGCTTCACCGACGTAGCTCCGCATCGCGCCGAACTACCGGCCGTCTACAACCAGTACTTCCGCTGCGCGAGCGACCCGCTCTACACGGCCGACACCGAAGACATCCAGGCCCTGCTGCGCCCGCTGTTCATCACCTCGTGGCTGATCGACGACTTCATGGCCGACAACGATTTCTTCGGCGCCGGCACCATGCTGCTGTCGAGCGCATCGAGCAAGACGGCTTACGGCACCGCCTTCCAGCTGCACCAGCGTAAAGGCATCGAGGTGATCGGCCTGACCTCGCCAGCGAACGTGGCCTTCTGCGAAAGCCTCGGCTGCTACGACCGCGTGGTGACCTACGACGCGCTCGACAGCATCGCGGCCGACACGCCCTGCGTGTACATCGACTTCGCAGGCAACGGCACGCTGCGCAACGCCATCCACGAACGCTTCGCCAACCTGAAGTACAGCAGCTCGATCGGCGGCACCCACGTGGAGCAGCTGGCGAGCAAGGGCGCGGGCAAGAGCCTCTCGGGCCCGCGCGCCACGCTGTTCTTTGCGCCGGCACAAATCAAGAAGCGCACCACCGAATGGGGGCCCGAGGAGTTCGGCCGCCGCATGGTGGCGGCCTGGCACAACTTCCTGGCCACTGTCACCGATGCGAAGAGCCCCTGGCTGCACGCGGAGCACCACGACGGCGGCGATGCGGTGCAGTCGGCTTACGCGCAGGTGCTCGCGGGCAAGGGCGATCCGCGCACGGGCCACATCCTTTCCCTTTACAAACAACCCGTCACGTCCTGACGACGCCGGGCGCCGCGCGGCGACGACAATCGCCGCATGACCCTTTCTTCCGCGGCGCCCGCGAATACACATCCCTACGAGAGCCTCACGCCAGACGTGGTGCTCGACGCGCTCGCGACCCTGGGCCTGCACGGCGACGGCCGGCTCACCGGCCTGAATTCCTATGAAAACCGGGTCTACCAGGTCTACCTGGAAGACCGCAGCGCGGTGGTGGTCAAGTTCTACCGGCCCGGCCGCTGGAGCGAGGCCGAGATCCTCGAAGAGCACGGCTTCTCGCTCGAACTGGCCGCCGGCGAAGTGCCGGCCGTGCCGCCGCTGGCCTTCGACGGCAAGACCCTGCACCACCATGCCGGCTTCGCCTTCAGCGTGAGCCCCTACCGTGGCGGCCGCGCACCCGAGCTCGACGATTTCGAAGTGCTCGAATGGGTGGGCCGCTTCCTGGCGCGCATCCACACCGTAGGCAGCGCGAAGCCCTTCGAGGCCCGGCCCGCGCTCGACCTGCAGACCTTCGGCATCGCGTCGCGCGACTGGCTGCTGCAGAACGAAAAGATCCCGCTCGACGTGCAGCGCGACTGGGAAAAGGCCTGCAACGAGGCGCTGGACATGATCGGCTCGACGGCGCTGGCGGCCAACCCGCCTTCATCCGACTTCCAGCCCCGCAAGCTGCGCCTGCACGGCGACGTGCACCCCGGCAACATCCTGTGGACGCCCACCGACCGCCCCGGCGGCGGGCCGCACTTCGTCGACCTCGACGACGCGCGCACCGGCTTCGCGGTGCAGGACCTGTGGATGCTGCTGTCTGGCGACCGCGCGCAGCGCACCGCACAGCTGTCGGGCCTGCTCGACGGCTACGAGCAGTTCCGCGAGTTCGACCGACGCGAACTGGCGCTGATCGAGCCGCTGCGCACGCTGCGGCTCATCCACTACAGCGCATGGCTGGCGCGGCGCTGGGAAGACCCGATCTTCCCGATCAACTTCCCGTGGTTCGGCTCCAGCGACTACTGGAAGGGACAGATCCTCATGCTCGAGGAGCAGTGCGAGCAGATGGCTGAGGAACCGCTCTACGCCTGATCTTCTCGGGCGGCGGCAATGCTGTCCGCCACGCCCTGCAGCAGCCGCTCGACCAGCACATTGGCCGGCCCGTTGCGCCAGATGCCGTAGGCCTCCGACTGCGCCACGGCCCTGTCGAGCGGCCTGAACACCGCGCCGCGCAGTGCCGAATGCCGCATCGCCTGCGGCACCAGCGCCACGCCCATCCCCTGCGACACCAGCGAGACCACCGCCAGCCAGTGGCGCACCTCGTGCCGCACCTCGGGCAGGAAGCCCGCATCGGCGCAGATCGACAGGATGCGCTCGTGATAGTCGGGCGAGGCCTCGCGCGAGAACAGCACGAAGGGCTGCTCGCGCAGGTCGGCCGGCGCCAGCACGCGCTTGCGCGCCAGCGCATGCCCCGCCGGCAGGCAGGCCACGAAGGGCTCCGACAGCAGCAGACGTTGCTGCAGCTCGGGCGGCACGCGGCGCGTGTGCGCGAAACCCAGGTCGAGCCGGTCGTTCATCAGCTCGGCAATCTGCACGCCCGAGTTGAGCTCGCTCAGCGTGATGCGCACCGCCGGGTGCTTCGCCTGGAAGGATCGCAGCGCCTGCGGCAGGCCGCGGTACAGCATCGCGCCGACGAAGCCGATGCGCAGCCGCCCGGCCGAGCCCAGCGCCACGTCGCGCGCCTCGATGGCGGCCTCCTCGGCCTGCAACAGCACGCGGCGCGCCGAGATGCGCAGCGCCTCGCCCGCCGGCGTGAGCCGCACCTCCTTGCTGTTGCGCTCGAATAGGCGCGCGCCCACGTTGTCTTCCAGCTGCCGTATCGCCACCGACAGCGGCGGCTGCGAGATCGACAGGCGCCGCGCCGCGCGCCCGAAGTGCAGCTCTTCGGCGAGCACGGAGAAGTAGCGCAGGTGCCGCAGTTCCATGAATAGGCAGATCGAATCGAACAAGACCAAATCGATATTAGACACGGATCGTCGCGGCTTCAACAATGCGCAAAACCAAAGGACCCCAGGAGACAACGCGCATGTCCGCAGAGCACGCCCATCCGATCCCCGACCGCCACGGCCAGAACCTCTTCACCACCGACGCCGAGCTGCACGCCCTGCTCGCGCTCTACCTGCCTGACGACCTGCGCCGCCACATGCAGCCGCATTTCGAGCGCCTGGGCGGCCTCGCCGGCGGCCTGATCGACGAGCTGGCCGGCACCGCCGACCGCAACCCGCCCGTGCTGAAGCAGCGCACGCGCACCGGCCTCGACGAGCAGAAGATCGTCAAGCATCCCGCCTACGTGGAGATGGAACGCCTTGCGCTCGCCGAGTTCGGCCTCGCCGCCATCTCGCACCGCGACGACACGCTGGGCTGGAAAGGGAAGATGCCGCCGCTGGTCAAGTACGTGCTGACCTATCTGTTCGTGCAGGCGGAATTCGGCCTGTGCTGCCCGGTGTCGATGACCGACTCGCTCACGCGCACGCTGAAGAAGTTCGGCAACCCCGAACTGGTCGCCAAGTACCTGCCGCGCCTCACCTCGCTCGACTTCGACGAACTCGCCCAGGGCGCGATGTTCATGACCGAGCAGGCCGCCGGCTCCGACATCGCCGCCACCGCCACGATGGCCCACCGCGAGGCCGACGGCAGCTGGCGCATCACCGGCGACAAGTGGTTCTGCTCCAACCCCGACGCCGACTTCGCGATGGTGCTCGCGCGCGCCGACGATGGTGCGGCCGGCATGAAGGGCGTGTCGCTGTTCCTGCTGCCGCGCCGGCTCGACGACGGCAGCCTCAACCGCTACCGCATCATCCGGCTGAAGGACAAGCTGGGCACGCGCTCGATGGCCAGCGGCGAGATCCGCCTCGAAGGCGCCACCGCCTGGCTGGTGGGCGAGGAAGGCCGCGGCTTCGTGCAGATGGCCGACATGGTCAACAACTCGCGCCTGTCGAACGGCGTGCGCGCCGCCGGCCTGATGCGCCGCGCGGTGGCCGAGGCCGAGTTCATCGCATCCGAGCGCCGCGCCTTCGGCCGCACGCTGGAGCAGATGCCGCTGATGCAGCGCCAGCTCGACAAGCTGCGCCTGCCCGCCGAACAGGCCCGCACCATGGTGTGCCAGACCGCCCTTGCACTCGCGCGCTCCGATGCCGGCGAGCCCGATGCCTACGCCCTGCTGCGCATCCTCACGCCGCTCATCAAGTTCCGCGCCTGCCGAGATGCGCGCAAGGTCACGGGCGATGCGATGGAAGTGCGCGGCGGCTGCGGCTACATCGAGGAATGGAGCGACGCGCGCCTCGTGCGCGACGCGCACCTGGGCTCGATCTGGGAAGGCACGAGCAACATCGTGGCGCTGGACGTGATCCGCGCGGTGAAGCGCGAAGGCTCGCTGCCTGTGCTGCGTGCACATTGCGCGAAGCTGCTCGACGACGCGGCGCTCGCTCCCGGTTTCGACAAGGCCCTGCGCAATGCACTGGACCGTGCCGCCGCACTGACCGAAACCGCCGCGCGCGAAGGCGGCGACGTGCTCGCACGCCAGGCCGCATCGGCGCTCTATCACTGCACCAGCGCCATCGCGATGGCCTGGGAGGCCGCGAACGGCGGCTCCGCACCGCGCCTGCGCTGGGCGCAGCTGGTGCTGCTGCATCGCGTGCTGCCACGCGATCCGCTCTCGCCCGATGCGATGCCGGCTGATTGGAACGCCACCGTTCAACCGGCGGCAGTGCCGGCCTGAACAGCGCTCACCCCTCACACAAACAACGGAGACATCCTTGAAACGCTTCACCTTCCTGCTGGCCGCCTGTGCCACGCTGATGACGGCCGTGCCCACCGCGCAAGCGGCCGACGCCTTCCCCTCCAAGCCCCTGATGCTGGTCGTGCCCTTCCCGCCCGGCGGCCCGACCGACGCGATGGCGCGCACGCTCGCCGCCGAGATGAAGGACCGTCTCGGCCAGCCCATGATCGTGGAGAACCGCGCGGGCGCCGGCGGCAACATCGGCGCCGAATACGTGGCGCGCGCCGAGGCCGACGGTCACACGCTGCTCTTCGGCACCTCGGGCCCGCTGGCCATCAATTCGAGCCTGTACCGCAAGATCAACTACGACCCGGTGAAGAGCTTCGCGCCGGTGATCCAGGTCGGCTACCTGCCCAACATCCTGGTGGTGAATCCCGCGCTGCCCGTGAAGAACGTGCAGGAGCTCGTGGCCTACGCCAAGGCCAACCCCGGCAAGCTCAGCTATGCCTCGTCGGGCAACGGCGCCTCGTCGCACCTCGCGGGCGTGCTCTTCAACTCGGTGGCCGGCACCGACCTGCAGCACATTCCCTACAAGGGCACGGGCCCCGCGCTCAACGACCTGCTGGGCAACCAGGTCAGCATGACCTTCACCGACATCCTCACCGCGCTGCCCTACGTCAAGGCCGGCAAGCTGCGCGCGCTGGGCGTGGCCACGGTCGCGCGCTCGCAGGCGCTGCCCGATGTGCCGACGATCTCCGAGCAGGGCTACAAGGGCTACGACGTGAGCGTGTTCTTCGGCATCGTCGCGCCGGCCGGCACGCCCGCCGATCGAGTGAACAAGCTCAACCATGCGTTCACGGAAGTGCTGAATTCGCCCAAGGTGAAGCAGATGTTCGCGGCGCAGGGCCTCGAAGTACCGGCGGATACGTCGCCGCAGAAGCTGGGGCAGTTCATTGCCGGCGAGTCGGTGAAGTGGAAGGACGTGGTGAAGAAGTCCGGCGCGCAACTCGATTGATGCAGTCGTTCGGGATGCGATCACGCCGACGGGGAACATTCGCGGAGGGGAGTACCCGGCGGCCTGTGCACGCACCCCGAAAAGCAAAACATAGGAACAAGCAATGACACAAGCCCAAGGCGCCCTCGCAGGCATCCGGGTCCTGGACATCTCCCGCATCCTCGGCGGCCCCTACTGCGGCCAGATCCTCGGCGACCACGGTGCCGACGTGCTCAAGGTAGAGCCGCCGCAGGGCGACGACACCCGCACCTGGGGCCCGCCCTTCAGGGAGGGCGTCGCCTCGTACTACCACGGGCTCAATCGCAACAAGCGCGTGCAGCACCTAGACTTCTCGACGGAGGAAGGCCGCGAGGCGCTGCTCGCATTGGTGGCCGAGGCCGACGTGCTGATCGAGAACTTCAAGACCGGCACCATGGAGCGCTGGGGCATCGGATACGAAGAGCTATCGAAGCGCTTCCCGCGCCTGGTGTGGTGCCGCGTGTCGGGCTTCGGCGCCGACGGCCCGCTGGGCGCGCTGCCGGGCTACGACGCCGCTGTGCAGGCCATGACCGGCATCATGAGCATCAACGGTGAGGCCGACGGCGGTCCGCTGCGCGTGGGCCTGCCGGTGGTCGACATGGTGACCGGGCTCAACGCGGTGATCGGCGTGCTGCTCGCGCTGCAGGAGCGCAACCGCAGCGGACGCGGGCAGTTCGTGGAAGCGGCGCTGTACGACAGCGGCCTGTCGCTGCTGCATCCGCACGCCGCCAACTGGTTCATGGACGGCACCGAGCCGCGCCGCACCGGCAATGCACATCCGAACATCTATCCGTACGACGCGCTCGCCACCGGCACCGACCCGGTGTTCGTGGCGGTGGGCAACGACCGGCAGTTCGCCAGCCTGTGCCGCTGCATCGGCTTGCCCGAGTTGGCGGACGATCCGCTCTACCGCACGGCCGGCGCGCGCTCGGTGCACCGCGCACAGCTCAAGCAGCAGCTCGAAGCGGCGATGGCCGCTTTCGACGGCCGCGCGCTGGTCGAGCAACTGATGGCAGCCGGCGTGCCCGCCGCGCCGGTGCTGCCGGTCGATGCCGCGCTGCAGCATCCGCACACGCTGCACCGCGAGATGGTGGTTGAAATGCCCGGAGGCTATCGCGGGATCGGCGCGCCCGTGAAGCTGAGCCGCACGCCCGCGAGCTACCGGCATGCACCGCTCACGCCGGGCGATGCCTTCCTGCCGCAGGACGAGGGTTCAGCGCAGCAGCAGTGACGACCGGCCGCGGCCGATGCCGTAGTACGCGATGCCAGCCGACTCGACCTGCGCGGCGTCGTAGACATTGCGGCCATCGAAGATGACGGGCCTGTGCAGCTCCGCTGCAATACGCGCGAAATCGGGCTGTCGGAACTCCGTCCACTCGGTGACGAGCACCAGCGCATCAGCGTCCCGCAGCGCTTCTTCCGCCGTGGCACACCAGCGCACACCCCCGCGCTCGCCGACGAGATCGCGCGCATTCGGCATCGCCGCCGGGTCGTAGACCTGCACACGCGCACCCGCCGCCCACAACCTCTCCAGCAGCACCAGGCTCGGCGCATCGCGCATGTCGTCGGTGTCGGGCTTGAAGGCCAGGCCCCACACCGCGATGGTCTTGCCCGCGATGCGGCCGGCGAAGTGGTGCGTCATCAGGTCGAACAGCCGGCCCTTCTGCTCGTGGTTCGTGGCCTCGACGGCTGAGAGGATTCGCAGCGAATGGCCGTCGCGCTGCGCCGCATGCGTCAGCGTCCGCACGTCCTTCGCAAGGCAGGAGCCGCCGTAGCCTGCGCCGGCCTGCAGGAAGTCGGGCC
Source organism: Variovorax sp. 679 (assembly GCF_003952185.1). GTDB lineage: Bacteria > Pseudomonadota > Gammaproteobacteria > Burkholderiales > Burkholderiaceae_C > Variovorax. Next base: position 74,858 of record NZ_RXFS01000015.1, read on the forward strand.
CGATGCGCCGGTCCGCACCGATGGCGCGTCGCACCATCTCGATGTCGGCGCCCGCATGCTCGGCCACGCGCGCCATCTCGTTCATGAAGCTGATGCGGGTCGCGAGCATGGCGTTGGCCGCGTACTTGGCGAGTTCGGCCGAGCGGCGGTCCATCAACAGCAACTGCTTCGGGTCCTGGATGAAGGGTTCGTACAGCCGGGTCAGCAACTCGATGGCCCACGGGTCCTCGCTGCCGATCACCACGCGGTCGGGCCGCCGGCAGTCGCGCACGGCCGAGCCTTCGCGCAGGAACTCGGGGTTCACCGCCACCGCGATGCGGTGCCGCGCGCCACGTTGCGAAAGCTCGCCACCCACCACGGCCTCGACCTGCGCCGCGGTACCCACGGGCGCGGTCGACTTGCACACCACCAGCGCCTCGCGGTCGCGATGCCGCCCGATGCCGGAGGCCACTGCGATCATGTGGCGCAGGTCGACCCGCCCGTTGGCGTCAGCCGGCGTGTTCACCACGATGAAGAGCACGTCGCCATGCTGGCAGGCGGCGCGCTCGTCGGCGGTGAACTGCAGCGTTCCGGAGGCGAGTCCGGCGGCGACCAGCGCCTCCAGGTCCGGCTCGTGCAGCGGCATCAGGCCGCGCTGCAGTCCCTCGACGCGCGCCAGGTCCGCGTCCGCGCACAACACCTCGTGGCCCGCCTCGGCCAGGCAGGCGGCGAAGCTCAGGCCCACGTAGCCCGCGCCGAAGATGGTGACCTTCATGGACGACCCCATGGCGCCCGGCACTGGTGGCGGGAGCGGTTGTGCGATAAAAGCAGGATGCAAGCCTTCAAAACAATGTCCGGACAGGAAAATTCGATGATGCCCGATCAAGTTGCCGCGCGTTGCGCGCTGGTCCTGGAGACCAACAACCTGCGCGGCGGAGCCGATGCCGAGGCCAGGGCGGGTGCCAGCCTGCAGCGCCTCGTCGCCCTGCTGGCGAAACAGAAGCTGCCGCTCGCCGCGCTCGCGCAGGTTGTCATCACGCACGACGGACTGAGTACCGCCACCTGCGAGGCCGTGAGCGCGCTCGCCGGCCGCCCGGTCGACTTCGTGCGCATCGACGCCACCACCGGCTACTACGACGCCAAGAACGTCGGCTTCGCTGCCACCGATGCACGGCGCTGCACGCACGTGGTGTTCGCCGACGCCGACTGCCTGCCCGACGACGACTGGCTGCTGCAGATGCTGTTGCCCTTCACCAAGGGAGCCGACGCGCCCGCCGTGGTGGCCGGCCGCACCAGCTACGCGGCCAACGTGGTGGGCACCGCGCTCACCACCATCGACTTCATGTACTTCCCCAACGCGGACCACGCGGGCGCCACGAGCAACTTCTACGCGAACAACGTGGCCTTCCGCCGCGAGGTGTTCGAGCAGCACAGCTACCAGGCGCTCGACGGCGTCTACCGCGCGCACTGCCAGGTGCTGGGCATGCGGCTGAAGGCGGCGGGCGTGCCCATCCACTACGCCGCCACGGCTCACACCGAACACCGCCTGCCCGACACCCGTGCCGAGGCGCTGAAGCTGCGATGGATGCGCGGGCAGGACACCTACTCGCTCACGCCGCACCTGCTGCGCAGCTATGTGTCGTCGCGCTGGCAATGGCTCGCGAAGAGCGGTCCGATCGGACCGCTGGCGGTGCTGTTCACGCGGCTGGGCTTCAGCATGAAGGCGCTCAACCATCAAGACCTGCCGCCGCTGCGCGGGCTGCGCTGGCTCGCCGGCGTGGCGCTGATCCTCGGCTTCTCCGCCGTCGACATGCTGGGCGCGTTCGCGCGCGGCATCGGCTGGCACACCACGGGCCGCACCAACGCGGATGCGCAGGCGCTGTCGTATCACCGGCCCTGAGCACCCCTTTCGCCTCCTGCTTCAGAAAAACAAGAAGACAAGAACCATGACCTTCCGCTCTTCGTTCATCGCCCGCCGACTGGCGCTCGGCCTCGCGCTCGCAGGCGCCTTCACGCTGGCCAATGCCGCCGACTTCACCGGCCGCGGCGTCTTCAACTTCAAGTCCGACACCGGCTGCCCCTTCGGCACGCTCGCGGGCAAGGGCAACGACTGCAACCGCCTCGCGCTCGACGACCCCGACACCCGCGTCGCGCTCGACAGCGCCGCGCACACCATCCGCTTCGTCAACACGCGCAGCTACGGCGAGAAGACCATCGTCGGCGACGTGTTGCTGCAGGGCTCCGGCCAGGCGCGCAGCGGCCAGCGCGTGCCGCTGACCTTCCATGCGCTGCTGAGCCGCTCGGGCAACGAATGGTCTGTGAGCAGCCACGCGCATTCGCCCGTCGGCGGCGAGTTCAGCGACATCCGCATCGACCCGTACCGGATCGCGGTGGTGAACGAGTCGACCACCGACCAGGTGCTGCTCTCGGCCGACCAGATCGTCGAAGCCCTTGCCAAGCCCTCGCTGACCGCGCGGCTGGCCAACGTGTTCGTGCAGGTGGACGACAACCGCGCCGAGGGCGCGAAGGATGCCGACATCACCATCGGCCTCGGCCTGAGCAGGGCCTCGAAGTCGGTGGCGCGCGCGCGTTTCCATGCGCCCGGCGCCAAGGGCCGCGACCTGGCCGAGGCCATGCAGCAGGGCAACTGGACGCTGGAGCTGCAGGCGCTCAGCGGCCAGATCCCGCGCCAGGTGGTGCAGCGCGACCTGTTCCTGTACGGGCTCGAATCGCAGTCGCTGCTGCAGCCGCTTCTGCAGCGCGACTTCCGCAAGAACGAGAAGCTGGTGCTCGGCGCCACCAACGGCAAGGGCTACGTTCGCTACGACGGCCAGCAGCGCGAGTTCGCGGGCGCCGACGCGGCCGCACGCGCCTTCCTGCAGGACAGCTTCATCGGGCTGGTGCTGGGCTGGCAACAGCAGCAGCCCGCGAAGGCCAAGGCCGATGGCCGCTGACCCCCTGGCCGGCACCAAGGCCGGCTTCGACTGCCTCGCGCCGCCCGTCCTGCGCGGCTGGCCGGCGCTGCAGGCCCGCCTCGTGCATCACGTCAAGCGCGCCGCACTGCGCCAGCTGCACGCGAGCAACGCGGGCGAGATGCTGCTGCTGCGCTTCTATCTCGTGGGCGAGGAATCGTCCGAGCAGGCGCTGCAGCGCGAGCTGCGCATCGCCCCGCCCGAGTGGCTGGAACGCCAGCTCGACCAGCACCTGGCCGACGAGCAGTTGCACGCGCGCCTGTTCGCGCAAGCCATCGTCGAGCGCGGCGGCAACGCGCAGGCCGCCGCGTCGCCCGAGGAGGCGCCGCAGCCCGACTGGTTCAGCCGCCGCAAGCTGGCGCGCTGGCAGGCGCTCATCCGTCGCCATGCGCCGCACTTCGCGCACGGCGGGCTGGTGCCGGCCTATGCCATCGGCCTCTCGGCCGAACAGATGGCCTCGCGCATCCTGCAGCGCCACTGCGCGCTGATCGGACCGCGGCACGAGCTCCATCCGCTGCTGTCGCGCGTGCTGGCCGACGAGGACCGCCACATCCGCCTGTGCATCCATACGCTGCAGCGCTGCGTGGCGCCGCACGAAGAAGCGCGGCTCGCGCAGCTGATGCGCGAGGTGCGCGACACCGAGCGCGGCTTCGGCGTCACCGGCGCGCTCGGCATGTGGCTGGCCGGCGCGGCACTGCGGCTGCGACCCGGTGCGGCGCGGCCGGTACGGCATCACGCCTGAGCGATGCCGCCGCGCATCCTCTACCTCGCGACCGCGGACGCGCGCGGCCACCTGATGCGCGCGCAGCTGCTGACGCATGCATTGCGCGAAGCCGGCGCGCAGGTCCGCGTGCTCACCACCTCGGACGAGGGCGCGCGCTTCCTCGCCGGCTTCGGCATCGACGCGCCTGTGCTCTCGCGCCACTACGCGGTGCAGTTCGACACGAAGCAGAACATGCTGCGCCACGAGACCGACCGCAACGTGGCGCTGTACATGTTCCGCCCCGAACGCATGCTGCGCGACGTGTGGCGGCTGCGCGCCCACTTCCGCGACGCCGACCTGGTGGTGAACGACTCGTTCCACCCCGCGCTGCTGCTGATGGGCTGGCTGCCGTTCTGGCGGCGCAAGGTGGTGCACGTGTATGGCGCCAGCCTGCGGCATGCGCTGGAGACGAATTTCAGCGGGCGCATGCCGGGCCCCGTCGCCCGGCTGTTCGGCGGCATCGTGGCCTGGCAGATCGACCGCAGCCTCGCGCGCATCGAGCACGACTTCGCCTACGGCGAGCCACAGCACGACGGCCATGGCCGCCATCGCCTCGCCACGCCGGTGGCGGTGGTGGACGCGGCGGGCCACGGCGACGCGGCGCAGCAGGTTGCGGCCGTGTACCTCAATCCGCATTTCCAGGAACCGGCGCTGGCCGACGGGCTGGAGCAGGGCCTGGCCGACGCGGGCGTGCCGGCGCACCTGGTCGGCGAGGGCTACGCGCATCGGGCGCACTGGCACGCGCGCGACGAGCACTGGATCGAGACAGCCGCGCGCAGCGCGTTCATCGTGTCCGCGCCCGGTATGGCGGCGCTGTCGATCGCGGCGGTCTACCGCAAGCCGATCCTGCTGCTGCTCACGGACCAGCCCGAGCAGGCGATCAACGCGGGCCGCGCAGCGCAGCTCGGGCTGGCGCATCGCGTGGTGGTGTGGCGCGGCGACGCGCAGAAGTTCGCAAGGGCCGTGGCCACCGCGGCCGCCGAGTTGCTCGACTTGCCGGACGGCGAGGCGAATGCGGCCGAGGGGCGGCAGGCAGCCATCGAACGGCTGCGGCACTGGACCGGATTGCTGTCGAGGCTGGCGGAGACCGCGCGCAGTTCGTGAAGCTGTCGCGCGGCTCTCTCAGTGACTGCCCGCCGAGCCGCGCGCCGAATCGACCACCGCACGAAACACCCGCGCTACGGCGCGCAGCGGAGACATCTCCGACCACTTCGCCGTTGCCGTCGCCTTCGGCGGCGCCGAGATCAGGCCCCGGCCCACGCGCAGCGACACCTGCAGCTTCCTGAGCGTGAAGTCCGGGCGCGCCGCCTTCCTGCGGATGCCGCCGCGCCCGGCGTCGGCCACGACGAACTGGATCACCAGGCACTTGCGCCCGGCCGTCGGCTCCACCTCGAACACGAAGCTGCGCCGCCGAGCGCCAGTGACGCGCTGACCGGGCAGCACCACGCCGTCGAGCATCGCGTGGACGCTCGTGGCCTTGGCGTTGCTGCGGTAGTCGATGCGCACCTCGACGCGGTGCGGCTGCATCTGCGACAGCGGCAGCGATCGCGAGGACAGCGCCGGCAGCGGCACCACGAGGCAGGCCAGCTCGCCCTCGCTGCGCGCGCCTTCGCCGTCGAAGCCCGCCCAGCCGTGGCTGAGCCAGCTCATCGCGGGGCTGCCGGGATGGAACAGGTAGGGGCGCTCCAGCTGCAGCTCGGCCACTTCGGCGAGGCCACGGGCCTGATCGTCGAGGCCCCAGCGCGTGAGGAAGGCGCGGTCGATCGCCGCCACCGGCCAGGCCGGAAAGCTCCGCGCCGCGCCGTCGTTCGGGCCGCCGCTCGCACCCAGTCCGCAGGCCTCGGCCATGAAGTCCATCGAGCCCAGCCCGGCGCCCACCGGTATCCAGCCCGAGCAGGCCTTGGGCAACTGCTCCGCCGCGTTGCGGTCGGCGCGGATCAGCGCATGGGCGGGCTTGCGGAAGTAGCGCGCCTCGGTGAGCACGCTCGACGACAGGCTGGCAGCGAAGTGCACGTTGGCCGCCGACAGCAGCGCATAGCTGTTCTCGCGCGTCCACGCCACGTTGGGAATGGCCCGCGCGATGGGCGCCAGGTCGTGCAGCGCGCTCTCGTAGGGATGCGGCTTGACGACCAGCAGGTCCACGCCCTGCGCCAGCTCGCGCAGCGGCGCGATCACGCTGGCCGGGTGCATGGTGCGGCCGCCGCTGATCAGCGACAGGTCCACCAGGCTCTGGCCGAAGAACAGGCCCACGCGCAGCCTCGGGTCGAACAGCGAGGCCGCGCCGTGTCGCGCGAAGCGGCCCTTGAGCGCGCTCGCGTGGTTCCAGAACAGTTCTTCGTCGACGCGGCGCGCCAGCAGCGCGGCCTCGATGGCGTGGTCGTTGGTGCGCGCGCAGAAGTTCAGGTGCTCGGTGAAGCGGCGCGGATCGATCTCGATGTCGAGGTAGCTGGCTCCCGAGCGGTCGATGCAGTGCTGCAGCGCGGGCGTGAGGCCCCAGCCGATCACCAGGCAACCGGGGCCGAAGGCCGACAAGCCGTCGCTACCGGCCAGCGGCGACAGGTCGGCGATGCAGGCGCGCGCCCAGCCGGCCGGGGTGCAGGGCAGCTCCAGCCGGTCCATGAGGCGCGCGACGTCGACGCGCCCGCCTTCGGACATCGGCGCGATCTCGCTCGCCGGCAGGCCGAGCCGGCCCAGCGCGGAATCGAAGAAGCCGCGCAGGAACCGACGGTTGGCGACGTGGTACTGGAGCCCGTTGGAAGGGGAGCGGAAGAAGTCGTCCGCGAAGACGACGTGATGGAACCGGCGAGTCATCATGGGGCCTTGGAAGGCGACCCGTCTCCTGCATTGCCGCAGGCCACCTCGCCAATCTTCCTTGTTGGTATATGTGATGCGCCAATCTAGGCAGCCACTCTTAGCCCGGAGTGAGAAGAACGCCGCGCCTTCGCAAAGTTGCCGTAAAGGCCGCGGCGGCCGTCGGCCCTCAGTCCAACGAAAGATTCAGTTCGCGGATCAGCGGATGCCAGCGCGCCGACTCTCCCCGCAGCAGCGCGGCGAACTGCGAAGGCGCGTCGCCCGCGGGGTCCACGCCGTACTCGGCGAGCCGGCGCAGCACGACGGGGTTGTGGATGGCGCTGGCCACCAGCTGCTGCAGCCGCGAGACGATCTCGCCCGGCGTGTTGACGGGCACCACCAGCCCCATGAGCGCGGCGGCCTCCACGCGCGGAAAGCCGAGCTCGGCGAAGGTGGGCACGCGGGGCAGTTGCGCCAGCCGCGCCGGATGCGCCACCGCAAGCGCGCGCAGCCTGCCGCTCTGGATGAAGCGGCGCGAGGCGGCCATGTCGCACATCATCACCGGCAGCTGGCCGCCGGCCACGTCGGCCACCGCGGCCGCGGCGCTGCGGTAGGGCACGTGCACCATCTCCAGCCGGGCCTCGCGCTCGAGCAGTTCCATCGCCAGGTGCTGCGGGCTGCCCGTGCCGGCAGAGGCGAAGCTGACCTTGCCGGGAAAGGCGCGTGCATCGTCGATGAAGGCCCGCGCGTCCTTCACGCCGCTCGCCGGCCCCACCAGCAGCACCATCGGCAGCCGGCCCAGCAGGGTGACGGGTGCGAAGTCGCGCGAGGGGTTGTAGCTGAGGTTGCGATACAGCGCGGGGTTGAACACCAGCGTGCCGTTGTCGGCCGACAGCACCGTGTAGCCGTCGGCCGGCGCACGCGCGGCCTCGATGGCACCGAGCGCGGTGTTGCCGCCGGCGCGGTTCTCGAGGATCACGGACTGGCCCGTGTCGATGGAGAACTGGGCGGCGATGGTGCGCGCGACGATGTCGGCGCCGGCGCCAGCCGGGTACGGCACGATCCAGCGGATGGTCCTGGCGGGGTACGCGTACTGCGCCTTTGCCGCGCGGGGGGCTCCCGCGGCCGCGAGGGCGGCCATGGACATGAGTTGCAGCAGAAGCGGTCGGCGGGTCACTGGCATCACGGGCGACTGTCTCCGGGGGAGATACCGGCCGCCATGTTAGGCCGCGACGCGAGTCCGCGTGAAAGGTGCGCCTATCGGGGCCTCAGGGCGCGACGGGGTTGCCGGGCGTGCCGGCCTCGTGGGGCGGGGCTGCGGCGGCAGTCGTTGCTGCCACGGTCGGCGCGCGGTAGGTGACGTTCACCGCGGGCGCCACGGGCTCAGGCGGCGGACGGGTGATCTTGACCAGGGGTGCTCTCCTGACGGTCGCCGCCGGCGAGGCACTGGCGGGTGCCGTGGCCACCGGAGCGGCCGGAGGAACCGGACCCACGGGCGTGAACGGGGCCGCGGGCGTCGAGTAGTACTGCACCGGAGCAGGCGCGGCGGCCGTTCCGGGAGAAGCGGGTGCGGGCGAAGCCACAGGCGCGGCGGAGGCCACGGCGCCACCTGCCGGGGGCACTCCGGCGGCCGCAGCCGGAGCCACGGGGGCCGCAGGCGCGGCCTTGCCCGGGTCGTAGAGCACAGTGCTCTTGCTCACGCCCGTGGCCACCGGCCCCACGCCGACACCCACGCCGGCCGAGCCCGACACCTGCCCGCCGTTGTTCACGGCCACGCCCGCGCCGAGCGGGCCGAAGCCGGTATTCAGGCCCACCGAGAAATTGCCGTCCTTGGTGGCACCCAGCCCGAGCGAGAGCCCGGGAACCAGCGGAATGCCGACGTGATAGTGGGAGCAGCCGCCCGCCAGAAGCAACAGCAGCACCGCCGGAACGACGGCTGCTGCACGAGTGACGCGCGGCCGGGTGTTCACACCAGCAGCGCGTTGACGCGCCTCACGTAGGCCGCCGGGTCCGCCGGCAGGCCGCCTTCGGCCAGCAGCGCCTGGTCGAACAGGATGTTCGCCAGGTCGTCGAAGTGCGCCGAGCCCTCGAGCTTCTTCACCAGCGGATGCTCGGCGTTGACTTCGAGCACTGGCTTCAGCTCCGGCGCGGGCTGGCCGGCCTGCTTGAGCATGCGCGCGAGCTGCGTGCTCATGCCGCCGTCCTGCACCACGAGGCAGGCGGGCGAATCGACGAGGCGCGTGGTCACGCGCACGTCTTCCGCCTTGTCCTTGAGCGCTTCCTTGAGCTTCTCGAGCAGCGGCTTGAACGACTCGGCGGCTTCCTCGGCGGCCTTCTTCTCGGCCTCGTCCTGCAGCTTGCCCAGGTCGACCGCACCCTTGGCCACGCTCTGCAGCGGCGTGCCGTCGAACTCGTTGAGGTAGTTCAGCGCCCACTCGTCGACGCGGTCGGTCATGAGCAGCACCTCGATGCCCTTCTTCTTGAAGACTTCGAGCTGCGGGCTGTTCTTGGCTGCGGCGAGCGTGTCGGCCGTGATGTAGTAGATCGCGTCCTGGCCTTCCTTCATGCGGGCCTTGTAGTCCGCGAAGCTCACGCCCACCGTGTCGGTGGTGGTGGAGGCGTAGCGCAGCAGCTTGGCGATGCGCTCGCGGTTGCCGAAGTCCTCGCCCAAGCCCTCCTTCAGCACCGCGCCGAACTCGGCGTAGAACTTGGCGTACTTGCCCGATTCGTCGGCGGCGGCAGCGGCGGTTTCCGCAGCGGTGGGCGCGTTCTTGTCGACCACGTCCGTCACGCCCTCGGTCGGCTCGGGGGCCGGCACCGATTCGCCGGAGCCCACGTCGATCTTGCCCTCGCCGCTCTCGGGCGCGGTCTTCTGCTTCTTCGCCAGGTCTTCCAGCATGCCGAGCACGCGCTTGGTGCTGCCTTCGCGGATCGCCTTCACGTCGCGGCTTTCCTGCAGCAGCTCGCGGCTCACGTTCAGCGGCAGGTCGGCCGAGTCGATCACGCCCTTCACGAAGCGCAGGTAGCTGGGCATCAGCGCCTCCGCGTCGTCCATGATGAAGACGCGCTTGACGTACAGCTTCACGCCCGCGGCCTTCTCGCGGTTCCACAGGTCGAACGGGGCCTTGGCCGGGATGTACAGCAGCTGCGTGTACTCGGTGCTGCCTTCCACGCGGTTGTGGCTCCAGGCGAGCGGGGCCTCGTAGTCGTGGCTGATGCTCTTGTAGAACTCCTCGTACTGCTCGGCGGTGATGTCCTTCTTGGGGCGGCTCCACAGGGCGTTGGCCTTGTTGACGGTTTCCCATTCGCCGGTCTTCACCATGTCGCCGGGCTGGTCGTTCTCGCCGTCCTTCCACTCTTCCTTTTCCATCAGGATGGGCAGGGAGATGTGGTCGGAGTACTTGCCGACGATCTGCTTGATCTTCCAGGCGTTGAGGTATTCGTCCGCGTCGTCGCGCAGGTGCAGCGTGATGCTCGTGCCGCGCTCGGCGCGGGCGATGTCGGCCACCTCGAAGTCGCCGGCGCCGCCGCTCACCCAGCGCACGCCCTGGTCGGCCGGCAGGCCCGCGCGGCGCGACTCGACCGTGATCTTGTCGGCCACGATGAAGCCCGAGTAGAAGCCCACGCCGAACTGGCCGATGAGCTGCGCGTCGGCCTTCTGGTCGCCGCTGAGCTTGCTCATGAAGTCCTTGGTGCCGCTCTTGGCGATGGTGCCGAGGTTGTCGATGGCTTCCTGGCGCGACAGGCCGATGCCCTTGTCGGTGATGGTGATGGTGCGCGCGGCCTTGTCGAAGCTCAGGCGCACGTCGAGGTCGGTCTGGCCTTCGTACAGCTCGGGGTGGTCGAGCGCCTCGAAGCGCAGCTTGTCGCATGCGTCCGATGCGTTCGAGATCAGCTCGCGCAGGAAGATTTCCTTGTTCGAGTAGAGCGCGTGCGTGACGAGGTGCAGCAGCTGAGCGACTTCAGCCTGGAACGGGAGTTTGGTTTTGGAGGAATCAGCCATGGGAAAAGAAATGTCGAAGCCGAAAAATTCTAAGTCGGGCTTGGTGCCGGAAGGCGACGCCACGCCAACGTCTTCAATTGGGTGGCCTTTTGTAGTCATCAAGGGCGAATGAAACCGCACGTTCCATTTTGTTCATTCCTGAAGGCCAAATGCCGGCGTCCTCCTCTGGGGAAACCCGCGGAACCGCGAAATATTGACATTAGTTAACAGTTCTGAAATATCCTGCCCCGGATGCGGAACAGGGCCACGAAGCCCCGGGGAACAGCACAGGGATGTCTCCAGATGATCCGAATGACGCCGTGGACCGCTTCCGGTCCTGCCGGAGCCCTGCGGCGTCCGATGACCGTGCTCGCGTGGCTCGAATGCACGGCCGCGCTGGCCTGGCTCTCCTGCGCGCAGGCACAGGCGGCCGAGCCCCGGAAACCCCAGGCGGCGGCCACCGCCGCCCCTGTCGTGGCTGACGCACGCATCGAATCCCTCGATCGCGCGCAGGCGGAGCAGGCGCGGCTGAAGGCTCTTGCCGATTCCGCGCCCAAGGCCTACGAAGACCGCTTCATGACCTCCGACGCCGACACCGCGGCGGCCGATGCGCAGCCCGAAGTCGAGCAGCCGCAGGGCTACCGCGCCTGGCTGGTGGAGAGCCGCATCGGCTTCGGCGACGCCACGACCACCGGCTACGGCCGCCAGCGCGCGACGGAGTTCGGCCAGCGCTTCGAATACCGCCGCGAAACCCTCAACTACGGCGAGTTCGTGCTGCAGGCCGACGGCCGGCACCTGGGCGGCGACAACAGCGCGAGCGGCATCGGCATCGGCTCGCTGGGCTACGCGCGCGAGGCCACCAGCGGCCGCTTCACGCTGCGCAACCTCGGCTTTCCGCTGACCACGCAGACTTTTGCCGACACCGCCGTGGGCGACATCTACAGCGAGCTCACCGATGGCCTCGCGCGCAACTACAGGCTCTCGCTGGGCTCGACCACGGTGCGCGGCGCCTCCACGCGCGTCTTCAGCACCGACTTCGACCTGCGCGCCGGCTTCGGCCAGCGCGGCAACCTCACCGGCGGGCCGTACCCCGGCTTCGAGAAGAGCCAGGGCACGCTGGGCTGGCTCGGGGCCACGCTGCGGCTGGGCGAGCCCTGGTTCGCGTCGTTCCAGCTCGACCGGGCGCGCGACGTTCCCGCCTACTACTACGACCCGCTGACGGCACAGGGCTACGGCCGCAAGGACGTCACCAGCTGGGCCACGTCGGTGGGCTACGGCCGCGAGGTGGTGCGCGACGGCGACTTCAAGGCGCGCGCCACGCTGGTGGGCAGCCGCGTGAGTTCATCCACACCCGGCGTGGCGGCCGGCGATTCGCGGGGCCTGTTCGTCGAGGCGAGCGCGCGCACCGGCCTCTACCGCCACGAGTTCGGCGCGTACGCCGCGCGGCCCAACCTGTACTTCGGCGACTACGCACTGGCCACCGGCACGCGCGGCGCGTACTGGCGCGTGGACCGCAACACCAGCCGCATGAGCTGGGGCGCCGGACTGGACTACGAGCGCGCCGATGCCGACGCCGCCTTCCGCCTCTCGGGTTACCGGCGCGTCGGCGCAAGCGGCAACTTCCAGTACCTGTTCGACCGCTACAACTCCGTCGGCGGCAGCCTGAGCGCGTACCGCACGCGCTACGACGGGCTGCCCGACGGGAGCGCCGCGGGCAACACCGGCAGCGGCGACGGCCGCAGCCTCTACGGCAACGCCTTCTACCAGACCCGCTTCTTCGACTGGCCGCGCAGCCGCTTCACGCTGACGATGCGCCGCAACGAGCTGATCGTGCTCGGCGACTCCGCCGCCACCGGCCAGGAAGTGCAATGGGAGCAGGACTGGATCGGCGGGCGCTACGAGACCATGCGCCCCGAACTCACCACCACCCTCGGCTACGCGCGCGACCGCAGCGGCGGCACCGCCCGCAACTACCCGACGGCGGGCCTGCAGTTCCGCTACTGGATCGACGGCGGCTTCCACCTCGGCGGCAACCTGCGCTACACCTCGCAAAGCGGCGGGCTCTACACCAGCCGGGGCCTGTCGGGCTCGCTCACCGCCGAGAAGGAACTGGGCGCGGGCTGGCGCGTGGGCTTCATCGCCAACTTCAACCAGGCGCGCGCATCGCTGCTGCCGACCTCGTACTCGTCTCCCAACCTCTATCGCAGCAACGAGAAGACCGCGTACGTCTACCTGCGCTGGGAGGGCAGCGCCGGCACCGCCTATCGTGCGGCGGGCATGCGCGGCGAAGGTGCGGGCGGCGGCAGCGTGTCGGGCCGGGTGTTCTACGACGCCAATCGCGACGGCGAGCAGCAATCGGGCGAAGGCGGCGTGGCCGGCGTCGAGGTGCTGCTCGACGGCCGCTACCGCACCATCACCGACCGCGACGGCCGCTTCGAATTTCCGCTGGTGACCACCGGCCGCCATCAATTGACGCTCACGCTCGAAAGCGTGCCGCTGCCCTGGGGCAGGGCCGGCGAGAGCGGCGTGAGCGTGAACGTTCCTCTGCGTGGCCGCGCCACCGCGGAGATCCCCGTCGTGAAGGTGGGCGAATGAGCGTCTTCCTTTTCCCCTTTTCTTTCCACCACGTCCAACCCGAGGAGACTCCATGACCAGAACATCCATCGCCCGCGGCATGCTGGCCCTTTCCCTCGCAGGCCTCGCGCTTGCCGCGGGCAATGCCATGGCGGAGAGCCAGTACGGCTCAGGTACGGGCACGATCACCGCGCAGGCCAAGGTGAACCTGAGCGTGACGGTGCCCAAGCTGATCCTGCTGCGCGTGGGCTCGACCAACACCACGGTCGACACGGTGACGTGGACCTCCTCCCTCAGCATTCCGGGCGTGCCCACCACGCCGGTCGTGGGCAACAACACCAACGTGGACTGGAGCGGCGCGGCGCCCACCGTCACGGCCACGTCGGCCGCGAACGTGCTCAACGTGTATGCCTGGACCAACGCCGGCGCTGGCACCATCAACTGCGCCATGGGCGCATGGGCGCCCCTCACGGGCGGCCCGACGAACGCGGACTTCACCGTCGCCACCACTGGCACGCTGCCGCATCCGGGGGCCAACCTCGGCGCCTGCGCCTCGACCTCGTTCAACTCGAACGTCGCCGCCAGCGGCACCTGGACCTATACGCTGGGAGGCTCGGCAGCCAGCTGGGTCGCAAACACCTACACGAACACCATCACGTACACGGCCCAGGGCATCTGATGGTGCGTACCGGACGGCACACCCGCGCGACCGCCGCGGCGGCGCTGGCGGCGGCTGCCGTGGCGGGCCTCGCGCCGCCCGCGCATGCCGTCATCACCACCGTGACCGACACCGGCAGCAGCTACATGCTGACCCTGCGCGTGGGCACCGTCGGAGCGACCGTCGACACGGTGGCCTTCAGCGTCACCGGCGCCAATGCCGGGCTGACGCCCACGGCCGTGACCGGCACGCCGACCATCGACGTCTGGGTGATGCCGGTGCGCCCCATCGCCAATACCACCGTGGCGCGGCCAGTGACGCTGCGCGTGGACTCCTCCGCCGGCCTGAGCTGCCAGTCGGGCGGCTGCGGCAGCACCATCATTCCCTTCAGCAAGATCAGCTGGGTGGCCACGGGCAACAGCAACGCGGCCTCGGGCGACATCCAGAACGGCCGCTTCGACACCACCGCCAACCAGTCGATCGCGAGCTACGACGCGAACGCCACCTTCTGCGTCGGTCCGCTCGGCCTGCCCTGCGTGCTGGGCATCGGCACCTGGACCTACCTGTCACGCAACCTGACGGCCACGCGGCTGCAGTTCAGCTACGACAACGACGTCATCTACCCGGGCGGCAACTACAAGGGCACCGTGCGCTTCACGGCGTCGATGGAATGAAGCTCCCGCGCCTTCGCCGATGGACCGCCGCCGCCACGCTGATGCTGCTGTGCGTCCCTGCATGGGCGATGGTCGCCCGGCTCGACGACTCGGCCTCCCCGCGCGCGCACGTGCGCAGCGACTTCAGCAATGCGCAGGCGATGGACGGCAACATGGTCGTGCTCCCCCTCGGGCGCATCGAGTACCGGCTGGCCATGACGCCCCACATGGGCCGGCGCGCACGCATCTTCTACGTGATTCCGGCCAACGTCGCGGGCCTGCGCTCACCGGCGGGCATGCAGGTGCAGTGGCGCGGCAACGGCGTCTTCGCAAGCGGCAGCGGCCGCCCCGGCGACCGGGTGCAGGTGTGGAACGGCATCGTCCAGGCGCCATGGATGAACGAGACCTTCGATCTCACGCTGCGCATCGACCCGCGCGAGCTGCGCATGCCCGCGGGCTCGGCGCTGAGCTTCGAGTCGTTCTTCGAAATCGAGACCCTGCCATGAACGCTTTCCGCTCTTTCTCCTTCTTCGCCCTGCTGCTGGCGGCGACCGGCGGCGCGATGGCGGCCTCGCCCTTCGAGCTGGCCGTCACGCCGTCGCGCTTCGAACTCGCTGCCAAGCCCGGCACGCGCCTCGGGCAGTCGCTCGACATCCACAACCTGGCGTCGAGCGCCACCGAAGTGTCGATGCGCACCATCGACTGGAGCTACTCGGCCGAGGGCAACATCGGCTATCACGACGAGCTGCTGCCCGGCAGCTGCAGGCCGTGGGTGGTGCTGGAGCGGCGCAGCGTGTCGGTGCCGGCGCGCGGCAAGCGCTCGTTCCGCTTCCAGGTCGATCCGCCGGCCGACGCGCCGCGCGGCGAGTGCCGCTTCATGATCGCCATCGAGGGCGCGGAGCCGGCGCAGCAGACCGTCATCCGCAGCGGCGGCGCCAGCCTGAGCCTGCCGGTCACGGGGCGCATCGCCGTGGCGGTGTACGTCATGCTCGACGGCGCCGAGCCCAGGCTCGAGATCCGGCAGATCGCCAGCGGGGAGGCCGACGGCACGCGCCGCGCGGTAGTAACAGTGGCCAACACCGGCGACGCGCACGGCCGGCTCGAAGGCAGCCTGGACGCCACCGACAGCAAGGGCCGCACGTTCGAACTGGTGCCCGAGGGCACGCCGATCCTGCCGGGCCAGACGCGCACGCTGGCGCTCGTGCCCAAGGCCGAGAACGGCCAGCCGGCGCCGCAGCCCGTCTATCCGGTCAAGGCCAGCGGCCGGCTGGACTGGGACAAGGGCAGCTTCAAGGTGGACGTGGAACTCAAGTGACGCGCCGCGCGGACGCCCTGGCTTTCGCCGGCGCGCTCGCCGGCATGCTGGGCATGGCGTCCGCGCAGGCCGCGTCCAGCACCGCCGGCCCCAGCGCTTCGGTGCCGCTGAGCACCGGCGTCAACCTCGACTTCACGATCGCCATCGACAAGTTCATCTTCTTCCGCATCGGCGACAGCCCCTGGCCCGCGACGGGCGGCACAACGAGCACGGTGAGCTTCGTGCTGACGCCGTCGATCCCGGGCGGGCCCACCACGCCGGTCGCCGGCAACAACACGTCCGTGAACTGGAGCGGCGCGGCGCCGAGCTTCAGCGTCACGCCCAGCAACAACGCCCTGCCCGTCGAGGTGCGCAGCAACGGGGGGCAGATCACCCTGCGGGCGACGGCGACGTCCCCGCTGGCGAGCGGCGCGAACACCATTCCGCTGTCGGAAATCACCATTGCCAGCAGCGACACCAACCTGCCCGCGCCGCAGATCCCGAACACGGGCACCGGCACGGCGGTCAACGTCGCGGGCACCAGCTTCGCCAACCTGGTCACCCAGCGCAGCGCGACCTGGACCTTCTCCTACGCCAACCTGGCCAGCCGCACCGCCGGCACCTACACCGGCCAGGTCACCTTCACGGCCAGTTCGCCCTGAGCCGGAGCCCGCGTACGCGGGCAAGTCAGGTGGCGCTGGGATCGCTCGCCAAAGCTGCGCGGTGGACCTTCCGGCGTCCACCCCGTTCTTCCCATCACACCCTTCAGGAGCTTTGCATGAACAAGAAAACCCGCATGCTGTGGACCGCCGCCTTCTGCGGCCTCGCCGCGCTCGGCGCGCAGGCCCAGGTGCCGGCGGACGCGCCGGCCGGCACTACCGTGCAGTGCAAGGACGGCAGCTATGCCTCGCCCGACACCAAGTCCGGCGCCTGCCGGGGCCACAAGGGCATCAAGACCTGGTACGGCAAGACGGCAGATGCCGCAGGCGCGAACGCCGCCGCGCCCGCAGCCGCGGCACCGGCGGCGCCGGCCGTGGAAACGCAGTCGGCCAAGGTGGACAAGACCGGCGTGGCACCGAGCACCGGCACCGCCACGCGCACGCCCGGCTCGCCCGACCTCGCGAAGATGGCCGCCGCGCCCGGCGGCGGCCCGGGCAAGGTGTGGGCCAACGACGAGACCAAGGTCTACCACTGCATGGGCGACCGCTACTACGGCAAGACCAAGAAGGGCGAGTACCTGAGCGAAGCCGACGCCAAGGCCAAGGGCATGCACGCCTCGCACAACAAGGCCTGTGGATAGGCTCTCCCCCAGGCTTCGCGCACTTCGTGTCGCTGCGCCAACCCCCTTCCGGGGGCAACACCTGAGGCCCGGCGAAGCCGGTTCCTCGGTGTTTCGTGAAGGGGGCCGGGAATCGTCTACCTCGGCAGGGATTCGACTTCTTTTGTCCATCGGTCGATAAGGCGCTTGCGCTCGGCCGCCTTGCCGTACTTCTCGAAGTCGTACTTGATGAGCTTCACGTCGGCCATCGACGGAATGCGCGGGTCCGGCTTGAAGGTCTTGTTGGCCGGCGACTGCAGGCTGCCCGACTTGCCGCCGATGGCCTGGCCCGCGGGGCTCATCAGCCAGTCGTAGTAGCGCTTCGCGTTCTCCTTGTTGCGTGCGCCCTTCACGAGCGCGATGCCGCCGATCTCGTAGCCGGTGCCCTCGCTGGGCGCGGCGGTCTTCACGGGAAATTTGTCATACCGCCAGCGCTCGAAGCCGAAGATGAAGCTCACGCCGATGGCCACCTCGCCCTTGGCCACGTTGGGCGCCTGCGCCTGGCCGCTGCGGGTGTAGCTCGTGACGTTGCGGTGCAGCTTCTTCAGGTATTCGAAGGCCTCGTCCTCGCCCATCTGCTGCACCAGGCCCGCGATGATGGTGTAGGCCGTGCCGCTGGTGGCGGGGTGCGAGATCTCGATCTCGCCCTTGTACTCGGGCTTGATCAGGTCGGCCCAGCACTTGGGCTCGTGCAGCTTCTTCTTTTTGAGCACGTCGGTGTTGAAGCCGAAGCCGATGGCGCTTGTGTAGAAGCCGCCCACCATGTTCTGCGACAGCGCGTACTGCCGCACCGCCCAGTCGTGCAGGTCGTTGATGTAGGCCGGGCGGTAGGGTTCGAGCAGCCCCTGCTCGGCTGCCTGCAGGAACGGATCGCCGGTGCCGCCCCACCAGATGTCGGTCTTGGGGTTGGCGGCCTCGGCACGCAGCTGGGCGCCGATCTCGCCGGTGCCCTTGTGGGCTTGCTGCACCTTGATGCCGGTCTCGCGCGTGAAGGCTGCTGCGGCGGCCTCGCACCAGCCGGCGTCGGTGCTGCACAGCGCGTTGACGGTGCCTTGCGCCGATGCGCTCGGCGCCACAAGAAGGAATGCCGTGGCAATGCCTGCTGCGGCGGCGATGTGCCGGATGGCGAATGGGCGCATGGGCGGATCTCCTCGTTGTCGTTGTTGGAAGGCGCAGGATAGCGCCGCTCTTCAGCGCGCGGCCAGCAGCGGCGGCAGGTGCTCGGCCAGCCAGTCGGTCACCACGCGCGTCTTCAGCGGCAGGTAGCGGCTGCGCGAGCGGATCACGTTCAGCTCGAAGCCGAAGGGGCGCGGCTCGTCGAACACGCGCACCAGCGTGCCCGCCGCGAGCGCATCGGCCGCGAGCCAGGCCGGCAGGCGCGCGAGGCCCATGCCGCCGACGGCGGCCTCCAGCAGTACCTCGGCGCTGTCGCAGCGCAGGCGCGAGGGCAGCGTGACTTCGGCGAGTCGGCCCTCGTCGTCATGGAAGCGCCACGACGAGATCTGCCCGTCGCGCGCATAGAGCACGGCCTCGTGCGGCTCCTTCAGCTCGCCGACGCTGGCGGGACGCCCATGCGCTTCGAGGTAGCCGGGCGAGGCGCACAGCACCATCCACTGCATGCCGACCGGCCGCGCGACCAGCTCCGCGCTGTCGGCGAGCTCGCCGCTGCGGATGGCGAGGTCGAGCCCTTCCTCGACGAGGTCGACCCGCCGGTCGTTGAACGAGAGTTCGAGCGAGAGCTGCGGATGCTTGCGCGCCAGCGCGAGCAGCAACGGCCCGACCTTCAGCCGGCCCAGCATCGCCGGCACGCTCAGCCGCACGAGGCCCGAAACCGTACTGCGCGCCACGTCGGCCATGGCCTCGGCCGCGTCGAGCTCGGCCAGGGCGCGGCGGCAGCGCTCGTAGTAGCCGTGGCCTTCCTCCGTGAGGCTCTGGCTGCGCGTGGTGCGCAGGAAGAGCCGCGTGTCCAGCCGCGCCTCGAGCCGCGCGATGCTCTTGGCCACGGCCGAGCGCGTGACGTGCAGCCGCTGGGCGGCCAGCGCGAAGCTGCCCGCTTCCACGGCGGCGACGAATTCCTCTATGCCTTGCAGGCGTTGGCTCATTGGATACTTTCAAGCACCATTCGGAAGAAAATTATCCATCACTGGATATCCCTCATCGCCAATAACATGAAGGCTCCTTGTCTTTCCCTGGAGTTCTTTCATGCAAGAAGAAGCCCGAACGCTGCGCCGCTGGCAGCTCCCCAAGCTCGGCCGCGCCCATCTCGAACAGGCCGAAGTCCCCTTGCTCGAGCCGGGCGCGAACCAGATCCTCGTGAAGGTGGGAGCGGTGTCGCTCAACTACCGCGACCTGCTGATGATTCGCGACGGCATGGGCATGAAGTTCGACCTGCCCTTCGTACCCGGCTCCGACATGGCCGGCACAGTGGCGGCCGTCGGCTCCGGCGTGACGCGCTTCGCCGTCGGCGACCGTGTGGTCAACACCTTCTGGGGCGGCTGGATCGACAGCCACTGGCATGCCGACACCACGCTGCTCGGCGGGCCCGGCCCCGGCATGCTCGCCTCGCACGTGCTGATCGATGCCGCATGGGCCGTGGCTGCGCCTGCAACGCTGAGCCTGGCCGAGGCCAGCACGCTGCCATGCGCGGGCCTCACCGCATGGTTCGCGCTCGCGGAGACCGGCGGATTGCGCGCGGGCGAGACGGTGCTGATCCACGGCACCGGCGGCGTCGCGCTGTTCGGCCTGCAGGTCGCGCGGCTGCACGGCGCGCGGGCCATCGTGGTCACTGGTGGCGACGACGGCAAGCGCGCGCAGGCGCTCGCGCTCGGCGCCACGCATGTGCTGGCGCGCGACAGCGACTGGCCCGCCGAAGTGCGCAGGCTCACACAGGGGCGCGGCGCCGACCACGTGCTCGAACTCGCGAGCGGCCCCAACCTCGACCGCTCTCTGCAGGCCGTGAAGCAGGGCGGGCGCGTGTCGATCATCGGCATGCTCGGCGGCGAGACGCTGAGCGCGTCGTTCTACGCGATGGTGCTGGGCCGCGTGACGGTGCAGGGCATCGGCGTGGGCCACCGGCGCGCGCTCGAAGACCTCGTGCGCGCCGTCGACGCGAACGCGCTCAAGCCGGTGATCGCCGCGCAATACGGCTTCGACGAGCTGCCCGCCGCACTCGATCACCTGGAACGCGGCGCGTTCGGAAAGATCGTCGTGACGCTGTAAAAGATCACGAAACCCGTTGGTGCTGCACATGCAACGCAGTTGCGGCAATGCACAAAAGCCGCGCCATCCGTGAACAGGTTCCGTTAGAGCTAATGACTTGCTCGACGCCCTCTTCTTGCGTTCCTAGAATCCGCCCGCGCATCGCCTCGCGGCCTGCGCGCTTTCTCAACTTCAGGATGGAGCGTTATGGAACACAGTACCTATAAAAAGTGGTCTGCCGAGTTCATTGGTACTTTCTGGCTCACGCTCGGAGGCTGCGGAAGCGCAGTTCTGGCAGCTGCCTTTCCAAATGTCGGCATCGGCCTGCTCGGTGTCTCGCTGGCCTTCGGCCTCACGGTGGTGACGGGGGCTTATGCGCTGGGTCCGATCTCGGGCGGGCACTTCAACCCGGCGGTGTCCATCGGCCTCGCGGCCGCGGGCCGCTTCAAGGCTTCGCAGCTCGCGGGCTACATCGTGTCGCAGGTGCTCGGTGCCATCGCGGCGGCGGGCATTCTGTATCTCATCGCCACAGGCAAGCCGGGCGCGGACATCGGCGGCTTCGCCACCAACGGCTATGGCGAGCACTCGCCAGGCAAGTATGGGTTGACAGCCGCATTGCTGTGCGAAGTGGTGATGACGGCCGTGTTCCTGATCGTGATCCTCGGCGCCACCGCCAAGCGCGCGGCCGGCGGCTTCGCGGGCCTCGCGATCGGCCTGTGCCTCACGCTGATCCACCTGATCTCGATCCCTGTGACCAACACCTCGGTCAACCCGGCGCGCAGCACGGGCCCGGCTCTCTTCGGGCCGTCCTATGCGGTGTCGGAACTCTGGCTGTTCTGGGCGGCGCCCATCGCGGGCGCGATCATCGGCGCGGTGATCTACCGCGCGCTGCTCAGCAACGGCAGCGACGACTGATCGATCGTCGCCACCGCCGTCGCCTTCATCATCATCAGCGACGGCAAGCGCAGCGGCCTCAGCTGCCGCTGCCCGACTTCACCATCGGCAGCGAAGTCGATTGCCCGATCGGCTCGGTGCCGCTCGGGTGCGAGGCCGCATAGGCGCCGGCCTGGATGTCGGACACCGGCGTCATCGAATTCATCGCGGGCGCGCTGGTCGACTGGCCAATGGCTTCGGTGCCGCTAGGGCGTGCTGCCGCCATCGCACCGGCCTGCACTTCAGGCTTCTCGGGCGAGTTCATCTGCAGCGGGTGGAAGTCCGAGCCATCGGTGGTTTCGGCCGATGCGGTGACGGCGCCCATGGCTGCCAGCGCAGCAAAGGAACCGACGGCAAGAAGCTTGAAGGAAGTGCGCATGGTGTGTTCTCCTGATTCAGGTTGTCTCCGGTCACGAGCCATCGCGCGAACTGCGCGTGGCAGGACCTGAATGCACTCTAGGCACGCAGACTGAGTTGGATGTGAGCGAAGAGTTAGGCGCGCGTGAGCGGCGCGTTTTTTCCTGAAACTTTGGACCGCACCGGCTTCATGCGCCGGACGGCCTTCCCGGCTACGCCGCTGCGGGAGAAGGCAGGTGCACGCGCGCCATCAGCCCCGGACTGTCGCTGCGATTGCGCAGCTCGATGCGCAGGCCATGCCGCTCGGCCGCCGTACGAGCTATGGCAAGCCCCAGCCCGCTGCCGCCCGCCGCGGCACCCGGCACACGGAAGAAGCGGTCGAACACGCGGCCGATGGCGGCCTGCGGAATGCCGGGGCCGTTGTCGAGCACGTCGACCACCGCATGTCCCTCGACCTCGTGCAGCTTCACGTCGACCACGCCGCCTTCGGGCGCATAGCGCAGCGCGTTGTCGATCAGGTTGTCGAACACGCTGCGCAGTTCTGCCGCGGGCGCGAACACCACCGCTGCGATGCTGCCTTCGAAGCCGATGTCCACGCGCCTCGCATCGGCCAGCACCATCAGCTGGCTCACGCTGTCGCGCAACAGCACCTCGATGTCGACACGTTCGCCCGCGCCGCCGACCCGAGGGGCGTCCTGGCGCGAGAGATGAAGCAGTTGCTCGATCAGGTGCTGCGCGCGCGTCACGCCCGCTTCGAGCTGGTTGAAGCGCTCGGTGGCCTCGCCCGCAGGCACGTGCGCGCGCAGGTTCTCGATCTGCAGGCCGATGGCCGCCATCGGCGTTCGCAGCTCGTGGGCCGCGTCCTGCACGAAGCGCCGCTGCGTGGCGAATGCACTGCGCACACGCGACAGCAGGTTGTTGAAGGCGCCCACCAGCGGCGCGATCTCGTCGGGCACGCGCGCGAGCGACAGCTCGGTGGGGCTGCGCTCGTCCTGCGAGGCCACGTCGCGCGCCACCGCGCGCAACGAACGCGAGGCGGCCGACACGATGATCCACAGGATCAGCAACGCCAGCGGCAGCAGCAGCGTGATCGGCAGGCCCTCGAGCAGCGCGCGGCGCAGGGCGCGACGGCGGCGGTAGTCCTCGTTCTGCAGCACCTGCACGCGCGGCTGGTCGACGCGCGTGCCGGGCTCGGCGGTGAACACGCGCCAGGCGGAGCCCGCATGCGTGCCGGTGTTCACGTCGCTGAAGCCGGGCCGCGCCTGCAGCGGCACCGTGAGCACGGGCCACGAGGTGGCTCGCAGCGTGCCGCCGTCGGCGCTCCATATCTGCACGATGAAAGTGCCGCGCGAGAAGGCGGCTTCTCCATCGATCGGGTGCGGCAGCTTCTGCGGATCGCTGCCTGCGTACGACTCGGCCACCAGGCGCATCTGGTCGTCGAGCGCGTTGTGCACGAGGTTGCCGTACGCCACGAACGAAAACCACGCCGTGAGCACGGCCGCGCCGAGGTGCAGCGTGATGAGCCAGAACAGCAGCTGCGTGCGCAGCGAGCGCGGCCGCCACCAGCGGCCCGTGCCGCGCGAAGTCCCGTTCATTGGCAGGGCAGACCGCCGGTCTGTTCGCGGAACACCGTGGAACCGGCTTTGCCGGGCCACCGGTGTTGCCCCCGGCCGGGGGTTGGCGTAGCGACACGAAGTGCGCAAAGCCTGGGGGCGAGCATCATCATGCGGCTACGCGCCAGCCTAGCCCCCGCACATTGCGGATGGCGTCGGCGCCGAGCTTGCGGCGCATGCCGTGGATCAGCACGTCGATCGCGTTGCTGGTGACTTCCTCGCCCCAGCCGTAGATGCGGTTCTCGAGCTGCTCACGCGAGAGGATGGCACCGGGCCGTTCAAGCAGCGCATGCAGCAGCGCGAACTCGCGCGCGGTGAGCGCCTCGCGCGCGCCGTTGACCACCACTTCGCGCGTGGTGAGGTCCAACTGCAGCGAGCCGCTGCCCACCAGCGAGTGCGCGGCGCCGTCGCGGCGGCGCACCACGGCACGCATGCGTGCGAGGAGCTCGCGGAATTCGAAGGGCTTGAGCAGGTAGTCGTCGGCACCGAGGTCGAGGCTGTGGATGCGGTCGTCGAGGCCGTCACGCGCGGTGAGCACCAGCACCGGAGTGGCGTCGCCGCGTTCGCGCGCTCGGCGCAGCACCTCGGTGCCGTCCTGCCTCGGCAGGCCGAGATCGAGCAGCACGCAGGTGTAGCCGCCGTCGCCCAGGGCGCTCTGTGCCAGTTCGCCGTCGCGCACCCAGTCCGCGGACCAACCCGCGCCCTCGAGCGCCTGCTTCAGGCTGCGCCCGATCATTTCATCGTCTTCCACCAGCAGAACGCGCATCGCGGCGACTCCTTCGGCCGCAAGGTAGCACGCGACCGGAATGATCGGAAGAGCCTGCGCCGTGGCGCAGAGTAGGTGCGAACACTTAGCGCACGCTTAGGCGGCGGGCGCTTTGCGGGGTCATGCCAGGCGCACGGCATGGCGCTCGCCTTCGCCGTCCGAGGTGAAGGCCAGCAGGTCGAGGGCTTCCTTCTCCACGCCGGTGCGGTCTGCCTTCGACCAGCGCGTGAACGGCTCCAGCACCACGGTGGCAACGTTCCTGGCGCGCTCGATCTTCCACACGCCCGCCACGAAGCCGTCGAGCAGCACCGTGCCGCGCACGATGCCGTTGACGGTGAACACCCGGGCGCGGTGCGCCTCGCTCAGCACACGGCTGCGGTCGGCATGCGAGAGCAGCAGGTTGTCCCACTCGGCGACGAGGCGCGGCGGCGCGGGCGTATCGGGGTCGGGCCGCGGCGCGCGTGGCAGGTCGTAGAGCTCCTGGCCGTCTTCGCCGACGAACACGCGCAACCGGGGGCGCAGGCGCTCGGCCACGGCCTTCCAGCCGGTGAGCCCCGACCATGCGCCGGCATCGGCCAGCGTGGCGGGACCGAAGGCGGCGAGGTAGCGCAGCAGCAGCTCGTCCTGCGTGGCGGGGATGGCTTCGACGGCATCCCCGAGCCAGTCGCCGAGGGGCTGCAGCAGCGCGCTCTGGTGCGAGTTCCAGGTGCCGGCCGGCGGCAGATGCACCAGCGGCACGTTGTTGCGGATCAGCCCTGCGAGCGATGCGGTCTCGCGGCCCTTCCAGCGCTGGCCCAGGGCCTGCCCGAGTTCGGCGCTTGTGTGCGGCCGTTCGGCCAGCAACGCACGCCCCGCCTCGATCACCGCCGCACGGTCGATGCCGTCGAGCGCCTTCTTGTGGTTGCCCAGAAGGCCACGCTGGTGCACAGGCTCCAGCAGCGGGCGCCACGCCAGCGCATCGCTCGCGGCCATCAGGTGAAGGGTCGCGCGCATGGTCGACATGCGCACGACGCGGCGCTTGCGCAGCGCCTCGGTGAGCTGTTCGCGCCTGAAACCTTCGAGCCGGCTCCAGAGGCCGATGTAGGGCGGATTGGGCGCCTGTGCCTGCAGCCCGGCCAGCCGCTCGACGGCCTGCGTCGCCGTCAGCCTGCGCCGCTCCAGCAGCATCTGCCGCGCCAGCGTGGCGCGGTTCAGCGCGCGCAGGCTCAGAACTTCTCGTGCGGCGCCAGGTATCGCCATTGCCCCACCGGCAGGTTGCCGAGCATCACGCGGCCGATGCGCACGCGCTTCAGGCCGACCACCTTCAGGCCCACCAGCTCGCACATGCGGCGGATCTGCCGCTTCTTGCCTTCGGTGAGCACGAAGCGCAGCTGCTCGGGGTTCTGCCATTCGACCCGCGCCGGCTTCAGCGCCTGGCCGTCGAGGCTCAGGCCGTGGCGCAGCTTCGCGAGCATGGCCGGCGGAAATACCGCCTGCACGTTGGTGGTGACGGGGTCGTCATCGTCCATGCGCACCAGCTGGCCGGTGGGTGCGGGCTGGCCCAGGCCGTGGTAGGCCACGCGCACCAGGTATTCCTTCTCCATCACCGAGTCTTCGCCGATGAGCTGGCGCGCGATGCGGCCGTCCTGCGTCATGACCAGCAGGCCGATGGAGTCGATGTCGAGCCGTCCGCACGGCGCGAGGCCGCGCAACTGCTGGGGGCTGAAGAAGAAGCGGGCGTTGTCCTCGGCCCATCGGTTCTGCGGCGTGAACAGCTTGACCGCCGGATCGTGGCCGTCCTCGGCCTGCCCGCTCACGTAGCCGATGGGCTTGTTGATGAGGATGGTGACCTGGTTCGCCTGCTGGCCCTTCGCGGCCTTGTCGACCTCGATGCGATCGGATGGCGTGACCTTCACGCCCATCTCGGCCGGCTTGCCGTTGACCTTCACCCAGCCGTTGGCGATCCATTCGTCGGCTTCGCGGCGCGAGCACATTTTCAGCTCGGCCATGCGCTTGTTGAGGCGCACGGCATCGGTGGGGGGAGTGGAGGGCTCGGTCATCGCAGGCTTGATCAATGGGCGGCACCGATGCTATCCTGAACCCAGACGCGAGTTGATCGCGTCCTTTTTGGGGGATTCCCAAGTGAGCACACGCAAGTACCAGTACGCCATCGTCATCGGGCGTTTCCAGCCCGTTCATTTCGGACATCAACGACTCATCGAGGAAGGCCTTCGCGCCGCCGATCGGGTCATCGTGGTGGTCGGCTCCGACCGGCAGCCGCGCAGCGTCAAGAACCCCTTCACTTTCGACGAACGCGAACGCATGGTGCGCGCCTGCCTGCGCGGCACCGAGCAGATGCGCGTGAGCGTGGTCGGCGTGGGCGACTCGCCCTACAACGACCAGATATGGATCGCGTCGATCCAGTCGGCAGTCGAGCGGCTCATCCAGCAGGACGGCCATGTGCCCGCCAAGGCCAGGGTGGCGCTGGTGGGGCACCTGAAGGATTCGTCGAGCTACTACCTCAAGCTCTTCCCGCACTGGGAGTTCGTCGGCCAGAACAGCGTGGAAAGCCTCAACGCCACCGACGTGCGCAGCCTCTACTTCGACCCCGAGAATCGGGGCCAGCTCGCGCGCGCCGACCTGCCCGACGGCACCGCCGCCTTCCTCGAACAGTTCACGAACACCGCCGACTACATCGAGCTTTGCGAGGAGCGCGCCTTCCTCGCCGACTACCGCGACAAGTACCGCTACGCCGGCAGCGAGTTTCCGCCGATCTACACCACGGTCGACGCCATCGTGGTCGAGGCCGGCCACATCCTGCTGGTGCAGCGCAAGTTCCATCCCGGCAAGGGCACCTGGGCGCTGCCCGGCGGCTTCGTCGGCCAGCACGAGCGGCTGCAGGACGCGGCCATCCGCGAGCTGAAGGAAGAAACGCGCCTGAAGGTGCCCGTGCCCGTGCTCAACGGCAGCATGAAGGCCAGCCACGTGTTCGACGCGCCCGACCGCTCGCAGCGCGGCCGCACCATCACGCACGGCTTCTTCTTCGAGCTGGCGCACAACCAGTGGACGGGCCTGTCGGAGGTGCGCGCCGACGACGACGCGGCCGAGGTGCGCTGGGTGCCGATTGCCGAGTTCCTGGACATGCAGGAGCGCATCTACGAAGACCACTTCTTCATCGCGAATCATTTTTTGGGTGGCCTGGGCAAGAACTGAACAGCCGGGCCTTGTCAGCAAGAACGGCATCCGGTTGACGGATGCCATAGTGAAAGGAGCTTTCACATGAACCGCAATCTCACCTCCACGCCCCTGGGCAACAACCTGCTGCTGCGCACCGACTCCTACAAGGTGTCGCACTGGATGCAGTACCCGCCCGGTACGCAGACGGTGTACAGCTACATCGAGTCGCGCGGCGGCATCTTCAGCCACTCGCTGTTCTTCGGTCTGCAGGCCTACCTGCGCGAATACCTGCAGACGCCGGTGACGCGCGACGACGTCGAGGAAGCCGCGGCGCTCATGGCCGTGCACGGCGAGCCCTTCAACCGCGAAGGCTGGCTGCGGCTGATCGAGAAGCACGGCGGGCTGATGCCGGTGCGCATCCGCGCCGTGCCCGAAGGCAGCGTTCTGCCGGTGCACAACGTGCTCGCGACCATCGAGAACACCGACCCCGAGTTCTTCTGGGTCACGAGCTTCCTCGAAACCGAGCTGCTGCGCGCCATCTGGTACCCCACCACGGTCGCCACGCTCTCGGCAGCCGCGCGCACCACGCTGCTGCGCTACCTCGAGGCCACCTGCGACGACCCCGAGGGCCAGATCGCCTTCAGGCTGCACGACTTCGGCGCACGGGGTGTGTCCAGCCTCGAATCGGCTGCGCTCGGCGGCATGGCGCACCTGGTGAACTTCATGGGCACCGACACGCTGGCCGCGCTGGTGGCCGCGCGCCGGTACTACGACTGCGACGTGGCGGGCTTCTCGATTCCCGCGGCCGAGCACAGCACCATCACGGGCTGGGGCCGCGAGCACGAGGCCGACGCCTACGGCAACATGGTCGACCAGTTCGGCAAGCCCGGCGCAACCTTCGCGGTGGTGAGCGACAGCTACGACATCTTCAATGCCTGCGCGCGCATCTGGGGCGAGGAGCTGAAGGCGAAGGTGGTGGCCTCGGGCGCAACGCTGGTGGTGCGGCCCGACTCGGGCGACCCGGCCGAGACCACGCTGAAGGTGGCGCAGATACTGGCCGAGCGCTTCGGCACCACGACCAATGCCAAGGGCTTTCGCGTGCTGAACAACGTGCGCATCATCCAGGGCGACGGCGTGAACCTCGATTCGCTGCGGCTGTGCCTGTCGAACTTCTTCCACAACGGTTTCTCTACGGAGAACATCTCCTTCGGCATGGGCGGCGGGCTGCTGCAGCAGGTCAATCGCGACACCATGCAGTGGGCGATGAAGTGCTCGGCCATGCAGGTGAACGGCGAGTGGCGCGATGTCTACAAGTCGCCGGTGGGGGATATGGGCAAGGCCTCGAAGAAGGGGCGGCTCGCGCTGGTGCGCGATGCGCGCGGGGAAGTGAGCAGCATGCGTGAGGAAGCCTTGGCCGATGGGCAGGTCGACCTGCTGCAGACGGTGTTCGAGAACGGGCGCATCGTGCAGAGCACCAGCTTCGATGCCGTTCGCGAGCGGGCGGCCATCGGGGTGAAGCAGCTCGTCACCTCGCGCGCGCCTCTCTGAGGCCGGGTCGGCAGCGGAAGGGGGTGCGGCCGCGCCTCCGATTTCCTCGGGGCGGGAGTGCCACATGGCATGGCCATAATCCGCCCAGACCGCCGAATCCATGACCAAACTCCTGATCCTCAGCGTGAGCGCCGGCAACGGCCACGTGCGTGCAGCACAGGCGCTTGCCGCCACCGCCCAGTCCCTCGCCCCGCCCTGCACGGCGGTCCACATCGACGCGATGGCCCACGTGGCCGCCGGCTTCCGCAAGGTCTACACCGACTGGTACATCCAGCTCGTCAACCGCGCACCTGAGCTGTGGTCGTACCTGCACCAGCGCACCGACATCACGCCGCACCATGCACCCTCGCAGCGCCTGCGCCGCGGCATCGAGCGGCTGAGCACCGGCGCGCTGGTGCGCGAGATCCGCCGCGAGAAGCCCGACGCCGTGATCTGCACCCATTTCCTGCCGGCCGAGCTTCTGATGCGCGAGCGCAACCGGGGCCGCATCGACTACCCCGTGTGGCTGCAGATCACCGACTACGACCTGCACAACATGTGGCTGGTGCCGGGCATGGCGGGCTACCTTGCGGCAACGGAGGAAGTCGCTTTCCGCCTGCGGGCGCGCGGCATTCCGGCCGATCGCATCCACGTCACCGGCATTCCGGTGATGCCCTCGTTCTCCGAGCCTACCGCCCCTGAGCTCGCGCGCGATGCCTGCGCAGCCGGGCTCGGCCTCGATCCCTCGCGCCCGGTGCTGCTCATGGTGTCGGGCGGCGCCGGCGTCGGGGACCTGCCGAGCATGGTCGAGCGCGTGCTGGGTCTCGGTGGTCCTGACGGCAGGCCGAACGACTTCCAGGTGATCGCCGTGGCGGGCCGCAACGCGGAAGCGCACGGCAAGCTGGAAGCGCTGGCAAGGCGCCACCCGGGCCGCGTGGCGGCCATCGGCTTCACCAACGAGATGCACAGGATGATGGCCGCGTCCGACCTGGTCGTGACCAAGCCCGGCGGCCTCACGGTGTCGGAATGCCTCGCGCTGGGCAAGCCGATGCTGCTGATCTCGCCCATTCCCGGGCAGGAAGAGCACAACGCCGGCTTCCTGATGGAAGAGGGCGCGGCCTGGCTCGCCTATGACGCCATCGGCCTCGACTACAAGGTGGCGCGCCTGATGGCCGACCCCGCCAAGCTCTCGAACATGGCCGCGCGCAGCCGGGCGCTGGGCAAGCCGAAGGCCGCGCGCTCCGTGCTTCAACACGTACTGGGTACTGCGGCATGAGCGGCGCGATCGAAAAGACGAGCGTGGCCCGCACGCTCGGGTACCTCGCCTGGGTCATCGTCATGGCCTTCTTCTTCGCCAACGCCGAGATCCAGATCGAAGGCGGCGCCGGCTGGGCCACGTCGCTGCCGACATGGCGCATCGAGAACAGCATCTGGCTCGACATCTTCTGGGGCGGCCGCGCGATGACAGGCTACCACGCATGGGTGTTCACCTTCATGGCGCTGGTGTTCTTCTCGCCGCTGGCCTTCAACGGGCGCTGGACGTGGCGCGACGTGGGGCTGGCGGTGGCGGGGCTCATCGTGTTCTGGGTCTGCGAGGACTTCAGCTGGTTCCTCGTCAATCCGGCCTTCGGCTGGGAGCGCTTCAACCCGGTGGATGCGTTCTGGCACAAGCACTGGATGTGGGGCGCGCCGGTCGATTACTGGGGCGGGCTCGCGGTGGCCGCGCTGATCCTCGGCACGCGGCACTGGCCGCGCAAGAAAACGCAATGACCCGGCAGAAGAAGCACGACAGGGCAGCCGAGGAAGACGCGGCCGGCCCGCGCCCCGGCCACTGGGCCGATCCACTGGATGCGCTAGGGGTCGAGAACCTGCACCGCATCACGCCCACGCTGTACCGCAGCGCACAGCCCCGGCGCGCCAACCTCGCCGCGCTGCAGTCGCTGGGCATCCGCACGGTGGTGAGCCTGCGTTCGTTCAATGACGACAGGAAGGTCTTCGCCGAAAGCGGCATCAGGCTGGTGCGGGTGCCGATCAACACATGGTCCATCGACGACGCCAAGGTGCTGCGCGCGCTGCTCGCCATCCGCGCGGCCGAGAAGCTGGGGCCGGTGCTCATCCACTGCATGCACGGCGCCGACCGCACCGGCGTGGTCGCGGCGGTGTACCGCATGGCGATGCAGGAGTGGGACAAGGACAGTGCCCGCCACGAAATGCTGCGCGGCGGCTACGGCTATCACACGCTGTGGCGCAACATCCCGCGCTACATCGAAAAGCTCGATCCGGCGAAGATGCGCCACGCGCTGGCGGCGGCGCATTCCCCGGTGGCGCCCGTGGTGTCCTGAAGGCGCCAGCAGCTTCCGGACCCCGCTCCTATACTGGCCGCCCCGTGGCCACAGGCCATCCGCGAACCTGACCAGAAGGGCTCTTCCATGGCACTGCAAATCCGCTCCCTCATTCGCGCAAACGGCGAACTCGAACTCTCGCTGCATGACGACCCCATTCCCGAACCGCAGGCCCACGAAGTGGTGATCC
Source organism: Variovorax sp. 679 (assembly GCF_003952185.1). Classification (GTDB taxonomy): domain Bacteria; phylum Pseudomonadota; class Gammaproteobacteria; order Burkholderiales; family Burkholderiaceae_C; genus Variovorax. The sequence continues at coordinate 105,923 of NZ_RXFS01000015.1, forward strand.
GCGTCGAGGCGTCGCCCCTCAATCCGTCGGACCTGGGCCTGCTGTTCGGCGCGGCCGACATGAGCACCGCCAAGGCTTCGGGCACGCCCGATCGCCCCGTCGTCACCGCCACCGTGCCCGAGCGCGTGCTTCCTGCGATGAAGGCGCGGCTCGACGAATCGATGCCCGTCGGCAACGAAGGCGCGGGCGTGGTGGTCAAGGCCGGTTCGTCGCCGGCTGCGCAGGCGCTGCTCGGCAAGACCGTGGCGGCCATCGGCGGCGCGATGTACTCGCAGTACCGCTGCCTCGCCGCAGCCCAGTGCCTGGAACTGCCGGCGGGCACCACGGCGGCCGAGGGCGCATCGTGCTTCGTCAACCCGCTCACTTCGCTCAGCATGGTCGAGACCATGCGCATGGAAGGCCACAAGGCGCTGGTGCACACGGCCGCTGCATCCAACCTCGGCCAGATGCTCAACAAGATCTGCCAGAAGGACGGCATCGCCCTCGTCAACATCGTGCGCAAGCAGGAGCAGGAAGACCTGCTGCGCGGCCTCGGCGCGAAGTACGTGTGCAACGCGACCTCGCCCACCTTCATCGAAGACCTCACGCAGGCCCTGGTCGAGACCGGCGCCACGCTGGCCTTCGATGCCACCGGCGGCGGCAAGCTCGCAGGGCAGATCCTCGGCTGCATGGAAGCCGCCATCAACCGCACCGCCAAGGAATACAGCCGCTACGGCTCGACCACGCACAAGCAGGTCTACATCTATGGCGGCCTCGACCGCGCTCCCACCGAGTTCGTGCGCAACTTCGGCATGGCGTGGGGCATGGGCGGATGGCTGCTGTTCCCGTTCCTGCAGAAGCTGGGCGACGCGGGCACGCAGCGCCTGAAGGCGCGCGTCGTCGCAGAACTGAAGACGACCTTCGCGAGCCACTACACGCGCAAGGTGTCGCTGGTGGAGATGCTGGGGCTCGATGCGATCGGGGTGTATGGCAAGCAGGCTACGGGCGAGAAGTTCTTGCTGAATCCGAACAAGGGCGTCGCGGGCTGAAAAAAAGGGCGGCCCTTGCGGACCGCCCTTCCAAGGCCATCAGCTCTTCACGAGCGTGGCCATTTCACTCGCAGGTGCCACTGCGTAGTGGTCGAACTGCATCGTGTACTGCGCGCGGCCCGAGGACAGGGCGCGCAGGTTGCCGATGTAGCCGAACATTTCCTTCAGCGGCACATGCGCCTCGATGACGGCGGCGTTGCCCCTCACCGTCTGGCCGCGAACCATGCCGCGCCGCCGGTTCAGGTCACCGATGCAATCGCCGAGGTAGTCGGCCGGCGTGATGACTTCCACCGCCATCACCGGCTCCAGCACCTGCGGCCCGGCTTTCGCCGCCGCCTCACGGAAGGCCGCAGCGGCTGCCAGTTCGAAAGCCATTGCCGACGAATCGCGTTCGTGATGACTGCCGTCCACGAGCGTGGCCACGAAGTCCACGCACGGGAAACCGGCGATCACGCCCGATTGCGCCGCCCGGCGGATGCCGGCCTCGACCGCGGGAATGAATTCGCGCGGAATGACGCCGCCCACCACCTGGCTCTCGAAGGCAATACCCTCGCCGCGCGCACGGGGCGCGAGGCGCAGCTTCAGCTCCGCGAACTGACCGGGGCCACCTGTCTGTTTCCTGTGCACATGGTGCACCTCCGCTTCTCTTGAAATCGTTTCACGGCAGGCGACCTGGGGCCGCCCCACCGACACTTCGACGCCGTACTTCGCGCGCAGCTTCTCGATGGATACATCGAGCTGCAGTTCGCCCATGCCCGACAGGATCGTCTGGCCCGATTCGGCGTCCTGCCGCAACTGCAGGCTCGGGTCTTCCCGAAGCATGGCCTGCAATGCCTTCGACAACGCCTGCTGGTCGGCCTGCGCCTTCGGCTCGATCGCGACGTGGATCACCGGCTCGGGCACGCTGATCGTCTCCAGATGCACCGGATGATTCCGGTCGCACAGCGTGTGACCGGTCAGCGTGTCCTTCAACCCGACGATGGCCGCGATGTCGCCAGCCACGAGTTCGTCGCGCTCGATGCGGTCGTCCGCATGCACTTCGTACAGCCGCGCCGCTCGCTCGATGCGCCCCGTCGCGGCATTCAGCATCGTGTCGCCACGCTTGAGCCTGCCACTGTAGACGCGCACGAACACCATCGCGCCGTGGTCATCACTGGAGACCTTGAACGCGAGCGCCGCGAACGAGGCCCGCGGATCGCTGGCCATCGCCACTTCGCCCGGCCTGGGCAGCCAGTCGACGATCGCGTCGAGCAGCGGCTCCACATCACGGTTGCGGTACGCAGAGCCGGCCAGCACGGGCACGAAGGCACCGGCCAGCACGCCCTTGCGCAGGCAATCGCGCAGCACGTCGGCCGAAGGCTCCTCGCCGTACAGGTAGGCGACCATCGCCGCTTCATCCTGTTCGACAACAAGCTCCACGAGCCGCGCACGGTGGCTCTGCGCCGAAGCCAGCATCCCGGCCGGCACGTCGGCCACGCGATACGGCTGGCTCGCATCGTCCTTGTCCCAGACAAGCGCACGCATGCCGATCAGGTCGATCACGCCACGGAAGTCACCTTCCGCGCCGATGGGCAACTGCACGGGTACAGCCCTCACGCCAAGGCGTTCTTCCATCATCGCGACAACGCGCAGGAAGTCCGCGCCGAGGCGGTCGAGCTTGTTGACGAAGGCGATGCGCGGCACGCGATACCTGTCCGCGAGGCGCCAGTTCGTCTCGGTCTGCGGCTCCACGCCGGCCACGCCGTCGAACACCACGACGGCACCGTCGAGCACGCGCAGAGAGCGGTTCACTTCGATGTTGAAGTCGATGTGGCCGGGCGTGTCGATGAGGTTGATCTGCGCCGCGTTCCAGTGAACCGTGATGGCCGCGCTGCTGATGGTGATGCCGCGCTTCTGCTCCTGCGGCTCGAAGTCCATGCGGGCGGTGCCCTGGCTGACGTCGCCGATGCGATGGCTCTCGCCGGCATAGAACAGGATGCGTTCGGTGGTCGTGGTCTTGCCCGCGTCGACGTGGGCAATGATGCCGATGTTGCGGAGGTTTCTGGATTTCGGGTTCATGACGAATCTTTCTTGTCTTCTTGTCGAAGCACGCATTGCGACGCTGTGCTTCGAAGGCCTGGTTGGCATGCGCCAGCCCCAGGCAGGAAAAATTCGCCTGAAGGGGCTAGCGACGAACGGTGTCGTGCTGGGTAGCGATACGGCGGCCGGAGCCCGGGCGCACGGTGTCCACGCTCCGGCGGAGGCGAATCGTGGCGATCAGCTTGTCGTAGGTACGCATGACGTTGTGAGGATGAAGGTGCGGAAAAAACAAAACCCCGGAGGGACGAGCCTGCCGGGGTTTTCTTCAATCCGGAAGGCGCAACGCCTTCCGAACGCTATCGAGGGCGATGTCAGGTGGCGATGCTCGCCTCGATGGCTTGGATGAATTTCATGGTGGGCGGGATTGTGAAGATGCCTGCAGGCAAAGGCAAGCACAGCGATGCGCTGTGTTGGCCGGACGACACGGTGCCGCGCATGCAGCCCATCGTCAACTAGACCACCAGCCGATACCCCACGGCCGTCTCCGTGAGCAGATGCCTCGGCTGCGCCGGGTCGTCCTCCAGCTTCTGCCGCAGATGCCCCATGTAGATCCGCAGGTAGTGACTGTGTTCGCTGTACGACGGCCCCCACACCTCGCGCAGCAGCTGGCGCTGCGTCAGCACGCGGCCCGCGTTGGCGACCAGCACCGACAGCAGGCGGTATTCGGTGGGCGTCAGGTGCACCTCGACGCCCGCGCGGTGCACGAGGCGCGCGGTGCGGTCGAGTTCGATCTCGCCGAAGCGGAACAGCGCTTCGGGCGCCTCGTCGACGGTGCCGCCCGTGGCGCGCGGGCGCCGCAGGTTGGCGCGCACGCGCGCCAGCAGCTCGCCGGTGCCGAAGGGCTTGGTCAGGTAGTCGTCGGCTCCCGCATCGAGCGCGGCGATCTTGTCGGCCTCATCCGTACGCGCCGAGAGCACGATGATCGGCACGGCCGACCAGCCGCGCACGTCGCGGATCAGCGAGACGCCATCACCGTCGGGCAGCCCGAGGTCGAGCACGAGCAGGTCGGGTTGCCGCGTGCCGGCGGCCGTCAGGCCCTCGCGCAAGGTGCCGGCCTCGTGCACCGCCCAGCCTTCGGCCTCGAGCGCGCCGCGCACGAACCGGCGGATCTGCGGCTCGTCTTCGATCACGATGGCGGTGGGGGATGGCATGGGTTCAGAGTTGTGCTTCGGCGGGTTCCGGCGGCTCGCGGCGCGGCAAGGTGACGGTGAATTCTGCACCGCCGTCGCGCGCATTCTCCGCACTGATCTCGCCACCGTGCGCGCCCACCACCGCCTTGCAGATCGCCAGGCCCAGGCCCACGCCCGGTGTGGCGGACTCGACTTCGCCGCGCGTGAACTTGTCGAACAGCTTCTGCTCGTGCCCGAGCAGCGCAGCCGGCAGGCCGGGGCCATGGTCGCGCACGGTCAACACCAGCGCACCGGGCTCGGCCCGCGCGCCGACCACGATGGGCGGCGCACCATACTTGGTGGCGTTTTCCAGAAGGTTGACGAGCACGCGCTCGATCAGCACCGCATCGAACTCGACCAGCGGCAGGTCTGGGTCGAGCGCGGTCTGCACGACGGTGTTGCCCAGCGCCGTGCGCGCAGCGCGAATGGCCGATCCCACCACCTCCTCCACCGACTGCCAGTCGCGCCGCAGGTTCACGGCGCCGCCGGCGATGCCGCTTTCGAGCCGCGCCATGTCGAGCAGGTTGCTGACCAGCGCATGCAGCTCGTGCGCCTGCGCGACGATGGCGCGCGCGGCGTTGCCGTGCTCCTCGGGCGGCAGGGTCTGCAGCGATTCGGCCAGCGCGATCAGCGCGGTGAGCGGCGTGCGCACGTCGTGCGAGATGGCACCGAGCAGCGCGTTGCGCAGCCGCTCCGATTCCATTTCGACCACGGCCTGCTGCGCCACTTCGACGTAGTGCACGCGCTCCAGCGCGATGGCGATCTGCCGCGCCAGCGTGTCGAGCTGCTGCGCCTGTTCGGGAATGAGCAACCAGCGCGGCTGCGCGGGCGACAGCGCGAGCACGCCGCGCACGCGCATCGGGGCCTGCAACGGCACGTAGTGCCAGGGCTGCGCGGCCAGCGTGGCGGTCGCGAGACCGGCGCTCTGGCCGTGGCGGAAGGCCCAGTCGGCCACCTGCGGATCGAAGCCTTCGGGCGCGTCGGCGGGCATCACCAGCTGGTCGGCCGCGTCGGTCACCAGCACCAGCGCGTCGCCGCCGAAGTGGCCCCGCACGGCGGCGGTGCCGAGCGTGACCACCTGCGAGCTTTCCAGCGCGGCAGACAGCTCGCGCGTGAGCTCGAACAGCGAGCGAGCGCGCCGCTCGCGGCTGGTCGACACGCCCGCCGCGAAGCGCAGGCCGGCCGTGAGCTGCCCCACCAGCAGGCCGACGCCGAGCATGACCGCGAAGGTCAGCAGGTACTGCACGTCGCTCACCGCGAAAGACAGGCGCGGGGGCACGAAGAAATAGTCGAAGGCGGCGACGTTGAGCAAGGCCGCCAGCGCCGAGGGTCCGCGCCCGAAGCGCATCGCCACGCCGACCACGCCGAGCAGGAACAGCATGACGATGTTCGACAGCTCCAGCACGCTGGCCAGCGGCGTGCAGACCAGCGTGAGCGCGACGCTGGTGGCCGCGGCCCATGCATAGGCAGGCCAGTGGACGGGCGCCTTCTCGTGGTCGCCGCTGTCGATGCGCCCGCCCTGCAGCGACGCGCGCGACAGGCGGCGCGAGCTGTCGGCTGGAGCGACCTCCATGATGTCGAGTGCCGGCGCGCGTTGTGCCAGCGCGTGCGACAGCGGCATCGGCCTTGCAGGCCACCAGCGCCGCCAGCCGGTCTCGGGCTGCGAGCGCCCCAGCACGAGCGTTGCGCAATTGAGCCGCCTTGCCTGCTCGGCGAGTTGCTCGGCCACGTCGGAGCCGGTGAGCACGGCCGTGTCCGCGCCCAGTTCTTCCGCGAGCTTGAGCACGGCGAGGATGCGATCGCGCTCCGCGGCGCCCAGCCGCTGCAGCCGCGGCGTCTCGACATACGCCGCATGCCAGCGCACGTTGAGCTGGCCCGCAAGCCGCGCAGCCGTGCGCACCGTCTGCGCCGCACCTTCATGCGGGCCGACGCACGCGAGAATCGCACCCGAGGTGTTCCAGGCCTGCAGGTCCCGGCCATGCCCGCCGGCGCCCGACTGTTCCACGCGCCAGCCGCGCACGTCGTCTTCCACGTGCTCGGCGGTGCGCCGCAGCGCGATCTCGCGCAACGCGATCAGGTTGCCCTTGCGGAAGAAGTTCTGCGCCGCGCGCTCCGCCTGCTGCGGCATGTAGACCTTGCCGGCCGCGAGCCGGGCCGTCAGCTCGTCGGGCGTGACGTCGACCAGCACCACCTCGTCGGCCTCGTCGAGCACGGTGTCGGGCACGGTCTCGTGCACGCGCACGCCGGTGATGGCGCCGACCGTGCCGTTGAGGCTTTCCAGATGCTGCACGTTGAGCGCCGACCACACCTCGATGCCCGCGGCCAGCAGCTCCTGCACGTCCTGCCAGCGCTTGGCGTGGCGCGAGCCGGGGGCGTTGGTGTGGGCGAGTTCGTCGACCAGCAGCACGGCGGGCTTGCGGGCCAGCGCGGCGTCGAGGTCGAACTCGGCGAGGGTGCGGCCGCGGTAGTCCAGCTCGCGCAGCGGCAGTGCCTCCAGCCCCGCGAGCAGCGCAGCGGTTTCGCTGCGGCCGTGGGTCTCGACCACGCCGATCAGCACGTCGCGCCCTGCCGCGCGTTCGCGCTGCGCGGCGCTGAGCATCGCCCAGGTCTTGCCGACGCCCGCACTGGCGCCGAAGTAGATGCGCAGCTTGCCGCGCTGGGCGCGCGCCTCGTCGCTGCGCAGTTGCGCAAGCAGGGCATCGGGGTCGGGGCGCGATACTTCGTTCATCGGCAGGACAGGTTAGCGCATTGGCTGGGTGCGCGGGCGTGCGCGTGCAAGCCGCTCTTCGACGTCTGGCGGCCAAATACATCGGCCCTCAATACTTGAAACCGGGAATCGGAACCGGGTTGCAGTCGGGTGTGTCCTTCATCGGCGGCACTGCCTGTACCGCTGCGTAGTTGCCTTCATGCGATGACCACTGGTGGTGGATAGACATTCGACGAGATGTGCAGCTCCACTCCGTCGAAAAGAGTTCGCACCGCACGCGCCGCCTCGATTGCGCGGCGTTGCGCCAACCGCTTCGCGTCGGGTGCCGTCTGGCGTGCGACCCCCTCGATGGCGAACGCGTTCAGGTTCGGATACAGGCGACGGAAATGATCCAACCGGTTGACCAGCAGCACGACCTGATCGCGCCCCAGGGTCGCGGAGCCTTCTTCAAAGACCAGGACGACGGTGGACACCGGCTTGCACGCTTGCGCGACGGTGCAGGAGCCCAGGCCGATCAGGAAAGCGAGGGCGAGGGGGATGCGCATGGTTGCCATGGGGCGCCCATCCTCATGCTGCTTTCCACATCTTCCTGAGCCAGGCGAGCAGATCATCCGTCGCTCGCCAAGGCTCCGCTTCATCGTCGCGGCGAGGATTTGAAGAGAGCCACCCGCCACGATTGCCGTTCGCTTCATTCCGAGAATCTCCAGATCGAGGATGGCAACTTGTACGTGGCGCAAGTCATGCAGATACCAATCCGCGCGAACAGCCGCCCATGAAGCGACTTATGTCACGCGATGCCGGCGCTCCACGCTGTCACAACCCGGCTGCCTCGCACGTCTTCAGGTCTGCGGGATTTCCCCGCTCAACTCCTGGAGAACTCGACATGCACAGCCTTGCGCAAATAGCCCCGGCCTATGACGGCCATTGCCACGCCTTCATCGACAGGCAATCCACATCAACAAATAATCAAAGCACTTTCTTTGATTAATAATGGACGTCGTATGAACAAGCAATCAAGGGCCTGGCTGGGTGCCGGCCTCGCGACATTGGTATTGGGAGGCGCCGGCTTCGGGCTCGCAACGAAGCTCAGGCCGGCGCATGCGGAGGGCGGGGGCGGCATGCCGCCCGCCAAGGTGGCGGTGGCCGCCGCGCAGAAGACGGAGGTGGCGCGCTTCCTCAGCGGCATCGGCACGCTGGAGGCCAACCGGCAGGTGGAGGTGCCGGCCGAGGTGGAAGGCCGCATCGCGAAGATTCTCTTCACGCCAGGCACCGAAGTGCGCGCGGGCCAGCCGCTGGTGCAGCTCAACGACGCGCCCGAGCAGGGCGACCTCGAGCGGCTGACGGCACAGCGCGCCAACGCCAAGGCACTGCTCGAGCGCACGCGCCGGCTGGTGCCTCAGCAGGCCGCAACGCAGGAGCAGCTCGAACAGGCGCAGGCCGCGTTCGACCAGGCCAGCGGCGACCTGCGGCGCGTGCAGGCTCTGCTCGACCAGAAGCGCATCAAGGCGCCGTTCGATGGCGTGCTGGGCATCCGCCGCGTCAACCTCGGGCAGTTCGTGCGGGCCGGCGATGCGCTGGTGTCGCTCACCGACAGCCGCACGCTGTTCGCCAACCTCACGCTGCCCGAAACCGCCCTGCCCGTGCTCAAGCGCAACCAGCAGGTGGCGCTCTCGGTCGACGCGTATCCGGGCCGCGTGTTCCAGGGCAGGCTGAGCACCATCGAACCACAGATCGGCAGCGACACGCGCACGGTGCGCCTGCAGGCCACCATCGACAACGCCGACGGCGCGCTCACTCCGGGCATGTTCGTCAACGGCAAGGTGGCGCTGCCCGCTCGCGCCGACGCCATCACCGTGCCCGAGACGGCCATCACCTACAGCACGCACGGCGACTCGGTCTTCGTGGTGCGTCCCGCCGAGAAGGGCGACGGCTTCACCGCGCAGCAGGTGTTCGTGAAGGCCGGCGAACGTCAGGACGGGCTGGTCGTGATCGAGAAGGGCCTCTCGCCCGGCGACAGGGTCGTCACCTCCGGCCAGCTTCGCCTCTACACCGGCGCCCCCGTGATGCCGACGGCGAAGGACACGCTGGCCCTCGCGCAGGAAGCCAGGTCATGAAGTTCACCGACCTCTTCGTGCGCCGGCCCGTGCTGGCGCTGGTGGTGAGCACGCTCATCCTGCTGCTCGGCGCACGCGCGCTGGGCGACCTGCCGGTGAGGCAGTACCCGCTGACCGAGAGCACCACGCTCACCATCACCACGCAGTACCCCGGCGCCTCGCCGGAGCTGATGCAGGGCTTCGTAACGCAGCCGATCGCGCAGGCGGTGGCGACCATCGAGAACGTCGACTACCTCTCGTCGTCGTCCACGCTGGGCCGCAGCGTGATCAGCGTGCGCATGAAGCTCAACGCCGATGCCAACCAGGCGCTCACGCAGGCGATGGCGCAGGTCAGCCAGGTGAAGTACCGGCTGCCGGCCGAGGCCTTCGACCCGGTGATCCTGAAGTCGTCGGGCGAGGCCACTGCCGTGGCCTACGTCGGCTTTTCCAGCAAGACGATGCCGATGCCGGCACTCACCGACTACCTCTCGCGCGTGGTGCAGCCGCAGTTCGCGTCGATCACCGGCGTGTCCGGCGTGGAAGTGTCGGGCGGGCAGACGCTGGCAATGCGCGTGTGGCTCGACCCGAACCGCATGGCCGCGCGCGGCATCTCGGCCGGCGAGCTGGCCGACGCGCTGCGCCAGAACAACGTGCAGGCCGCGCCCGGGCAGGTGAAGGGCCTGTACGTGGTGTCGAACATCCGCGTGAACACCGACCTGGTGAACGTGGCCGAGTTCCGCGACATGGTCGTCAAGCGCGAGGGCGACGCCATCGTGCGCCTCGGCGACGTGGCCACGGTCGAACTGGGCGCTGCAAGCGCCGACAGCAGCGCGACGATGGACGGCGTGCCCGCCATCTACCTCGGCCTGCAGGCCGCGCCCAACGGCAATCCGCTGGTGATCGTGAAGCGCATCCGCGAGCTGCTGCCCGGCATCAAGCAGAACCTGCCGCCGGGCGTCGAAGTGCAGTTGCCTTTCGAGCTCGCCCGCTTCATCGAGGCTTCCATCGACGAGGTGCGGCACACGCTGCTCGAAGCCATCGCCATCGTGGTGATCGTGATCTTCCTGTGCCTGGGCTCGGTGCGCGCGGTGCTGATTCCGGTGGTGACCATTCCGCTGTCGATGCTGGGCGCCGCCGCGCTGATGCTGCTGTTCGGCTTCAGCATCAACCTGCTGACCTTGCTGGCAATGGTGTTGGCCATCGGGCTGGTGGTGGACGACGCCATCGTGGTGGTCGAGAACGTGCACCGCCACATCGAGGAAGGCAAGTCGCGCGTGCGGGCCGCATTGATCGGCGCGCGCGAGGTGGCCGGCCCGGTGATCGCGATGACGCTCACGCTGGCCGCCGTGTACGCGCCCATCGGGCTCATGGGCGGGCTCACCGGTTCGCTCTTCAAGGAGTTCGCCTTCACGCTGGCGGGCGCGGTCGTGGTGTCGGGCGTGATCGCGCTGACGTTGTCGCCGGTGATGAGCTCGTTCCTGTTGCCGCAGGACACCACGGGCAGCCGCATGGCGCGTGCCGCGGAGTCGTTCTTCCACGGACTCTCCACGCGCTACGGTCGGCTGCTCGACGTGTCGCTGCATCACCGCTGGGTGACGGGTGTGTTCGCGCTGGTGGTGCTGGCGAGCCTGCCCTTCCTCTACAACGCGGCACAGCGCGAGCTGGCCCCGGGTGAAGACCAGGCCATGGTGCTGACCGCCATCAAGTCGCCGCAGCACGCCAACATCGACTACGTCGAGAAGTTCGGCAAGAAGTGGGACGACGTGTTCGCCGCGCTGCCCGAGAACACCGGGCGCTGGCTCATCAACGGCTCGGATGGCGTGTCGAACAGCATCGGCGGCGTGCAGCTGTCGGACTGGAAGGACCGCAAGCGCAACGCCGACCAGATCCAGGGCGACACGCAGGGCCGCATGAACGAGGTGGAAGGCAGCAGCGTCTTCGCGTTCCAGCTGCCCTCGCTGCCGGGCTCGACCGGCGGGCTGCCGGTGCAGATGGTGATCCGCAGCGCGAGCGACCACCGTACCGTGTTCGAGGCCATGGAGGCGCTGAAGAAGTCGGCGCGCGACAGCGGCAAGTTCATCGTGGTCGACAGCGACCTGGAGTTCAACAACCCCACGGTCGAGATCCGCGTGGACCGCGCCAAGGCCAACAGCCTGGGCGTGACGATGAAGTCCATCGGCGACACGCTGGCGGTGCTGGTGGGCGAGAACTACGTCAACCGCTTCGGCATGGACGGCCGCTCGTACGACGTGATCCCGCAGTCGCCGCGCGAGCAGCGGCTGACGGCCGAGGCGCTCTCGCGCTACTTCGTGAAGAGCGCGAGCGGCCAGCCCGTGCCGCTGGCCAACCTGGTGCAGCTGTCGACCAGCGTGGGGCCCAACAAGCTCACGCAGTTCAACCAGCTCAACGCGGCCACCTTCCAGGCCATTCCGGCACCTGGCGTGACCATGGGCGACGCGGTGGCCTTCCTGAGCGAGGAAGCGAAGAAGCTGCCCGCCGGCTTCAGCTTCGACTGGCAGTCGGACGCGCGGCAGTTCACGCAGGAAGGCTCGGCGCTGGTGATGGCCTTCGTGTTCGCCATCGTCGTCATCTACCTGGTGCTGGCGGCGCAGTACGAGAGCCTGCGCGACCCGCTGATCATCCTGATCAGCGTGCCGATGTCGATCTGCGGCGCGCTGGTGCCGCTGGCGCTGGGCTTCGGCACCATCAACATCTACACGCAGATCGGGCTGGTGACGCTGATCGGGCTGATCAGCAAGCACGGCATCCTGATGGTGGAGTTCGCCAACGAGATCCAGATGCACAAGGGCCTCGACCGGCGCGCATCGATCGAGGAGGCCGCGCGCATCCGGCTGCGCCCCATCCTGATGACGACGGCCGCGATGGTGGTGGGCCTGGTGCCGCTGCTGTTCGCGAGCGGGGCCGGCGCCAACAGCCGCTTCAGCATCGGCCTGGTGATCGTGGTCGGCATGCTGGTGGGCACGCTGTTCACCCTGTTCGTGCTGCCCACCATGTACACGCTGCTGGCGCGCGACCACCGCGCGGCTGGCCGCTCGCAGCGCGCGGCCGAACTCGAAGCGCTGTCTGAAGGAGCATGAACATGAACCGACTCTTTTCCTACGCTGCTCCCTTCGCATTGAGCGCGCTCGTGCTGGCCGGCTGCGCGGTCGGCCCGACCTACACGGCGCCTTCGGACGCACCCGTGGCCATCACCGCGCCGGAGCGCTCGCTGTTCGCCGGTGACGCGGTGCAGCGCGACTGGTGGCGCCAGCTCGACGATCCGCAGCTCGATGCGCTGGTCGACCGCGCGCTGGCCGGGAACCACGACATCCGCATCGCACAGGCCCGGCTGCTCGAGGCCCGCGCCACGCAGACCGAGGCGGAGCTCGACCGCCTGCCGGTCGTCACCGCGAGCGCGAGCAAGACGCGCAGCATCGCGCAGGGCAACGGCACGCCGGCCGACGCGCGCACGCTCTCGCAGAGCAGCCGCGCGGGCTTCGACGCCTCGTGGGAGATCGACCTGTTCGGTCGCCTCAGGCGGCTCGACGAGGCCGCGACCGCGCGCGCCGAGGCCAGCGCGGCCGACCTGGAGCAGGTGCGCATCGTCGCCGTGGCCGAGCTGGCGCGCAACTACTACGAGATGCGTGGCGCCGAGCAGCGCATTGCCGTGACGCGCCGCACGCTCGACAGCCTGCGCCAGAGCCTGCGCGTGACCGAGGCGCAGGTGCAGACCGGCCGCGGCCTCGAAGGCGACCTGGCGAGTGCGCAGGCCAACCTCGCGACCACCGAGAGCGAGCTGCCGGTGCTCGAAACCACGCGCCGGCAGGCGGCCTACCGCGTCGCGGTGCTGGCCGGCCTGCGCCCTGGCGAGCTGGAGCCCATGCTGCAGCCCCGCCAGCTGCGCGTGCTCGACAAGCGCCTGCCCATCGGCGACCTCACCGAGCTGCTGCGCCGCCGCCCCGACGTGCTGCGCGCAGAGCGCGGCCTCGCGGCCAGCACGGCGGACGTGGGCGCGGTCACGGCGGAGCTGTATCCGCGCTTCGACATCGGCGGCTTCCTGGGCTTTGTCGCGCTGCGGGGTTCCGACCTCGGCAGCTCGTCGAGCCGCGCCTTCAGCGTGACGCCGGGCGTGAGCTGGCCTGCCCTGCGGCTGGGTTCGGTGAAGGCCCGCGTGCGCGGCGCCGAAGCCCGTGCCCAGGGCGACCGCGCGCTCTACGAGCAGACCGTGCTGCGCGCCATCGAGGACGTGGAAGGCGCCCTCACCGGCTACGGCCAGAACCAGCTGCGCCTGCAGCGGCTGGTGGAGGCCTCGGCCCGAAGCAGCCGCGCCGCGGAGCTGGCCGAGGTGCGCTACCGCGAAGGCGCCGCGCCCTACCTGAGCGTGCTCGACGCGCAGCGCACCCTGCTGCGCGCACAGGACGCCGTGGCCGAGGCCGAAACCGCCTCGTACACCAGCCTCGTCGCGCTCTACAAGGCGCTGGGCGGGGGCTGGCAAGCACCCGCCGCGGCAGGGGGAGCGCCAACCACCTGACAATGTCGCTGTTTTCCCCCACGCCCGAATCCGCCATGTCCGCCCCCGATGCCAAGCCCACCTGGATGCCGCACCAGCCGGCAGACCGCATCCTCTCGACGCTCAAGACCCGCGGCGCGCTCGGCATTCCCGACATCGCCAAGGTGCTGAACGTCACGGTGGAGGCGGTGCGCCAGCAGATGGCCAAGCTGGAGGCCGAGGGGCTGGTCGACTCCGAGAGCCGCTCCAGCGGCCGCGGCCGGCCCACGCAGATCTGGCGGCTCACCGGGGAAGGTCACAAGCGCTTTCCCGATACGCATGCGGAAATGACGGTGCAGATGATCAGCGCCGTCATCAGCGTGTTCGGGCAGAAGGGCATGGACCAGCTCATCGGCGCGCGCGAAGCGACCATGCGCGCCAACTACACCGAGGCCATGCGCGGTGCGCGCAGCCTCAAGGCGCGGCTGGAGCGGCTCGCGGAGATCCGCAGCCGCGAGGGCTACATGGCCGAGTTCCGGCCCGACGAACAGGGCAGCGGCAACGGCTTTCTCTTCATCGAGAACCATTGCCCCATCTGCACCGCGGCGCAGGCCTGCACGGGCTTCTGCCGCAGCGAACTGCAGCTCTTCGACGAAGTGCTGGGGCCCGACGTGAGCGTGAGCCGCGTCGAGCATGTGCTGGCGGGCGCGCGACGCTGCGCCTACCGGATCGAACCCAAGGCGAACGCCTGAATCCTTTTTCTTTTTCAACAACCACCACGAGGAAATCACGATGGAACACAAGCTCCCACCCCTGCCCTATGCGCTCGACGCACTGGCACCCGAGTACTCGCAGGAAACCCTCGAGTACCACTACGGCAAGCACCACAACGCCTACGTGGTGAACCTCAACAACCTGCAGAAA
>NZ_RXFS01000016.1 GCF_003952185.1 Variovorax sp. 679
AGGAGCTTTCATGACCATGCCCTGGCCCTTGTTTCTCCTGCTGCTGAAGCTCCTGGGCCGCCGTCGCCGATTCGAGAGCATCGAAGGGCTGCGCGCGGCCGTGGAGCGCGACCGCAAGACCGCGAGCGCCGAACCGCCCGCGTCGGTGCGCAAGCGCTGCGCGATCGGCAGGCGCCAGGTGGGCGGCCATGATTGCTACACCCTCGCGCCGCTTTCCGGCGCGGGACCGGTGCAGCTCCTTTACCTGCACGGCGGTGCGCACGTGGCCGAGATCTCGCCGTTCCACTGGCGCCTGCTGGCGGAATTCGCCGAGACCACGGGCTGCGTCGCGCACGTACCGATCTTTCCGCTCGCGCCCGAGCACACCTACCGGCCTGCCTACGCGATGGTGAACGAGATCTACCGTGGGCTGGCCGCCGTGCACGACCTCCGGCAGCTGGTGCTGATGGGCGATTCGGCGGGCGGCGGCCTCGCGCTCGCGCTGGCCCAGGGCTTTGCCGCGCTGGGCCAGCCGCAGCCGCGCGACATCGTGCTGATTTCGCCCTGGCTCGACCTCACGGTGTCGAACCCCGCGATTCCGGCACGCGAAGCCGACGATCCGTGGCTGGCCCGCCCCGGACTGGCTGAAGCGGGACGGTGGTGGGCCGGCAGCGAAGATCCGGGCCTGCCGCACCTGAGCCCCGTGCACGGTCCGCTGCAGGGGCTGGGCAGGCTCACCGTGTTCATCGGAACGCGCGACCTGCTGCTGGCGGATTGCCTGGCGCTGCGTGATCGGGCCGCGGCGCAGGGCGTGCATGTCGAGATGCATGAGGCTCCCGGCATGGTCCACGTCTGGCCGCTGCTGCCGGTGAAGCAGGCGATGGCGGCGCGTGCCGCCATCGCTGGGATCGTGCGGGGCCGGGACTGACCCGGCGCGTGCTCGCACGCCGGGGTGTCGGAGCCCAGGCCCGGGCACTTGCCGACGGACCTGTCGTGCCTGCGTGGCGATTGTTAAACGTCGTATAAACTTGAACGACGTTCAAAATTCAAGGGCGGAACCTTGCCAGCACCCGAACTCCCAGGCCGCCGCGAACGCCGCCGTGCCCAGACGCTCGACCACGTGGCCGCCATCGCCATGCGCCTCTTCGAGTCGCAGGGCTACGACGCCACCACCATGGAGCAGATCGCCCAGCAGTCGGACCTTGCCAAGGGCACGCTCTACAACCACTTCCCGACCAAGGACGCGATCCTCGCGCACTGGGTGCATCTGAAGCTCGCGGACGACACCCGGCGCCTGCATGCGGCCATCGACTGGCAGGCGGGCTTCGGCGAGCAGCTTTCCCGCCTGCTCGAGGAGTCGGCGGAATGGACCGGGCAGCACCGCGACTACCTGCTCGACTATTTCCGCTTCCGCTTTCTCAACGTCGAGAGCGAGCTCCAGGGTGGCGGCGCGGAGAGCGGCAGCGGCGACGAGCTCCCGCGCGATCTCATCGGTCTCTTCGACGCACTGATCGCGGCGGCCCAGAAGAACGGCACCTTGCGCACCGACGTCTCGTCCGCGCACCTCGCGTCGCTGCTGCACCACCTGTACTTCGGCGCGCTGATGCGCTGGCTCACGCTGCCCGGCCTGGTGCTGCGCGAGGAGTTCGCGGTGATCGCCGATCTCTTCATCGCCGGCGCGCAGGCAGGCAAGGACGCGAAGCCCTCGCGCAGGAGGCAGCAGCCATGAAGATCGCCGTCGTCACCTACGGCACCGAGGGCGACGCGCGCCCGCTCGCCGCACTATGCCGTGCGCTCGACGACGCGGGCCACGGCTCGGTGCTGCTGGCGGACGCCTCCACGCTCGGCGCGGCGCACCGGCTGGGCGTGCGCTCCCAGCCGCTGGCCGGCGACATCCAGGGCACGCTGGCAAACGTGATCGCGCTCGGAGACCGTCCGGCGGCGGCCATGAAGGCGCTGGCCGCCATCGCCAACGACAACGCCACGGCGTGGCTGCGCCAGACCGTCGAGGCGGCGAGCGGCTGCGATGCCATCGTGTGCTCGGGCCTCGCCGCCTTCACCGGCCTCTCGGCGGCCGAGGTGCTGCGCGTGCCGGCCATCGGGGCGGGCATGTTTCCGCTCACGCCGACGGCCGCCTTCGCCTCGCCTTTCCTGCCGCCCGCGCGGGTGCCTCGACTGCTGCGCCGCGCGAGCCATCACTTCATCAATGCGATGCTCTGGCGCGCCTTCCGGCCGGCGATCAACGCTGCGCGCGCGACGGTCGGCAAATTGCCGCCGCGGCGCGTGATGTGGAACACGCACCCGATGCTCTACGGCGTTTCCCCGAGCCTCGTGCCCCGGCCGGCCGACTGGCCCGACAACGCCATGGTCTGCGGCCAATGGATTCCGCCTGCACAGGACTGGCGTGCGCCGCCTGATCTGGAAGCCTTTCTCGCTGAGGGCGAGCCACCCGTCTACGTGGGCTTCGGCAGCATGACGGGCTTCGACAGGCAGCGATTGCGAACCGCGGTGATCGACGGCATCGCCGGTCGCCGCGCGCTGCTGAATCCCGGCTGGGGCGGCATCGACACGCAGGGCCTGCCTTCCAACTTCCATGTGGTGGGCGACACGCCGCACGACTGGCTGTTCCCGCGCACCGCGCTGGTGGTGCATCACGG
Organism: Variovorax sp. 679; assembly: GCF_003952185.1. GTDB lineage: Bacteria > Pseudomonadota > Gammaproteobacteria > Burkholderiales > Burkholderiaceae_C > Variovorax. Next base: position 2,637 of record NZ_RXFS01000016.1, read on the forward strand.
GGGATCGGGCACCAGTCACTCGGCCGCGCGCGCGGGCGTGCCGTCGGTGGTCGCGCCCTTCGCGGGCGACCAGCCCTTCTGGGCACAGCGGCTGGCTGAAGCCGGCGTGGCGCCTCCTGCTGTGGCGGGCGGGCGCCTGCGGGCCGACGATCTCGCGCGCGGCATCGCTTTTGCCGGCGGTGCGCAAGTTCGCGCACGGGCCCGAGCGCTGGGCGAGCGGATGCGCGCGGAAGACGGCCTCGGGCAGGCCGTCGGCGCGATCGAACGCATCGTGCCGACCGCCTGAGGCCGTCCGCGGCAAGCCCTTTCAACGGCAGGCGAAGCTCGCGGCCTTGGTCACGTCGCCGCCCAGGTAGGCGATCTTCTTCGGATAGGTGCACAGCGGCCGTGCAAGCGACTTGTCCGAGTTCTGCAGCACCAGCGCGTCTGGCGTCACGCCCTTCTCGACCCAGTCGGTGAGTGCCGTGAACAGCTGGTTCGGCGCCGGCAGCGGCGGGTTGGCCGTGGGGCTCGTGCCCGCGAGGCCGTTGACCGAGCCCACGCCCGCGCAGTGGCCCATCGCCGGAATCTCCACGTAGCGATAGAACTTCTGCAGCGCATCGATGCCGCCCATCGCCTTGGCCGCGCGCTCGTAATAGTTGGCGGTGCCCGAATTCGGAATCAGCTGGTCGGCCAGCCCGTGGTACGTCAGCAGCTTGGCACCTCGGTCGCGGAAGCGCGCGAGGTCGGGGTTGTCGGCATTGATGTTCGCGAAGGCCGTCTGCAGCGCCTTGCCGCGGTCGCTCGCGTTGGCGAGCTGCGCGTACGAGAGCCCCTTCCACTTGTCGGCTCCGTTGCCCGTGGCGTTGATGAAGTCCGGCGTGGCGAGCGTCGGGTCCTGCAGGTTCAGCGCCACCTGGTGCGCGGCGATGTGGAAGGGGGCGGGCACGCCGCCCACCGAGTCGGCCAGCGAGAAGCCTGGGGCGCCGGGGCTGTTGAGCGCGGTGCCGCGCGTGAGTCCGTACCAGAGCTGGTTCGACGCCAGCGTGGCGCCGTAGCCGTTGTCGCTCGCGGGCGCCGGTGCGCTGCCGTCGCGCGTCTGTCCGTACCAGATCTTGTTGACCGCCTGAGCCTGCGCCGTGCTCAGGCATGCGGCAGTGGCGTTGGTGCCGCCGCTGCCGGTGCACAGCACGGCTGTGTCCTGCGCAGGGTCGTACTTGCAGGCGGCGGGGTCGCTGATGAAACCGTCGTGCTGGCCTGTGAGCGTGCTGTCGCAGGCGCTCACCGCCGACGAGGACACCAGCGCCAGCTGGTCCGGCGTGAGCGGCGTGCCGCCGAGGTCGCGCTGCATCACGACCTGTGGATAGAGCTCGGCGGTGATGAAGTTGGTCCAGTTGATCGCGCTGTTGCCGGCCAGGATGCCATCGAAGTCGTCCGGGTTCACCTGCGCCTGCATGTGGCCCTGGCGGCCGCCGGTGGAGCAGCCGTCCCAGTAGGCGTACTTCGCGTCGCGCTGGTAGAAGCCCGCTGCCAGCGCCTTGGCCTTGACGGCCATCTGGTGGATGCCGCGGCTCGCGAAGTCGGTCCACAGCGTGGTGTTGACGGTGCCGTCGGGATTCATCGCGAACGAGCCGTCGACCGAAGGCAGCGGGGCCTTCGACGCATGGCCCGCGTCCGTCACCGCGCTCACCGAGCCTTCGCCGGCTGCGATCGCGGCGGCGTTCGCGCCGCCGATCTGCGTCTTCGCGCTGATGCCCGCATCGCCCACGAAGCCGCCGCCGCCCAGCACGCGGATGCGGTTGTTCCACGAGGCCTGCGAAGGCAGCCACACCTCGATGCCGATGCCCGGCGAGGTTGAGGGCGCATCGGCCGGTCCCACATGGCCCGGCCCCACGTTGAGCTTGACCATGCAGACATCGCTGGCTGCGACCGTGCCCGAGGCCTTGCCGTCGAGGTTCAGGTCGTCGCCCTTGCGGAACTGCTTCACCACGGTCACGGTGGTGTCGGCATCAGGCTTGAACGCGGTCTTCAGGCTCTCGTCGCAAGCCAGCGCCACCGGTGCGGCGGCAGGCGGAGCCGGCGCGGGAACGAAAGGCAGCACGGCGGGGCCGGACGAATTGCTGCCGCCGCATGCGGTGAGCGTGGCCGCGGCGACAAGGCTCAGGCAGAGGGCGGTCGCCGCGCGGGCGGCTGGCGTGGGTGTTGGCATCTTCTCGTCTCCTGTTATGTAGAGACATGAATTTGCCCGCGCCCTCCGCCGCGGTATATCGACATGCGATCACCGTTTGCAGGATTCCTTCACCCGCCACCGGGACTTACCCGCGCCGCGCGCGCGCCGGCGTGGTGCCCACCAGCTGGCGGAACACCTGCGTGAAATGCGCCTGGCTCGAGAAGCCCACGGCCTGCGCGATCTCGGCGAGCGACTGGCTGCCGCCCAGCAGCGACAGCGCATGGCGCACGCGCTGCTCCATCACGTAGCGGTACGGCGTCGCGCCCGTGCTGGCGCGGAAGAGCCGGGTGAAGTGCACCGCGCTCATCTGCAGCTCGGCCGCCAGCTCGTCGATGCCGAAGTCTTCCGACAGGTGCTGCATGACCCAGTCGTACACCCTGCGCAGATCGCTCTGCGAGAGCCGTCCGCGCGGGCGTCGTGTGTTGCCCGTGGCGCCATAGCGGTTCTGCAGGTAGCTCGCGAGCGCCATCGACAGGCCCTGTGCATGCAGGCGGCCCGAGCTGCAGCCGCGCTCCACTTCGTCGCGCATGGCGACGACGAGCGCCGACAGCGTCGCGTCGGTGGTCGACAGGTGCGTCTGCAGGTGCAGCTCGCCGTCGCCCTCGGGCATGAGGCTGCGCAGCGCCTCGGGTCGGATCTCGAGCACGATCGTTTCGGTGAGCTCGCCGGTCCACGTCGCGCGGTCGACCTCGTAGCCCTGCTCGAAGATGAACATGCCGCCCGCATGCGCCTCGAAGGAGTGGGTGCGCCGCGCCCGCGTCATCGCGCCCTTCACATGGCCGCGCACGCACAGGCCGATCAGCGGATGCGGGTTGTAGCAGGCCGGGTTCTCGCCGTCGCCCGACATCGAGCGCACCTCGAGCGCGAAGCCCTGCCACGCGGTGGCCTGCGCGTTCATCAGCATCCTGCCGTCGAAGGGCAGGGGCTTGCCCGATGCGTCGAGGAGGCTGATCTCGCGCGTCATGGCGAGGCCTACACGCCGAGCAGTTCCTCCAGCGCGTGCGGCTCGGCCAGCAGGTCGGCCGAGGCGCCGTGCCGAACGATCTGCCCCTTCTCCATCACCACCGCGAGATCGGTGTGCGCGAGCACCTTCTTGTAGTCGCGGTCGACGATCAGCGTGGCGATGCCGGTCGCGCGGATCTCGCCGATCACGCGCCAGATCTCGGCCACGATCAGCGGCGCCAGGCCCTCGGTGGCCTCGTCGAGAATCAGCAGGCGCGGGTTGGTCATGAGCGCGCGGCCGATCGACAGCATCTGCTGCTCGCCGCCCGACAGCTGCTGGCCGCCGTGCGACAGCCGCTCCGACAGGCGCGGGAAGGTGGCCATCACGCGGTCGAAGGTCCATTCGCGCCGCCCGTCGATGCCGGCGCGTTCGCTCATCACGAGGTTCTCGCGCACCGACAGGTTCGGGAAGATGCCGCGCCCCTCGGGCACGTAGCCGATGCCCAGGCGCGCCATCTTCTCGGGCGGCAGGCCGGTGACGGTGCGGCCGTCGACCTGCACTTCGCCGGAGGCCGGGCGCACGTAGCCCATCATGGTGCGGATCAGCGTGGTCTTACCCATGCCGTTGCGCCCAAGCAGGCCGACCGATGTGGCCGCCGGAATGCCGGCATGCACGCCGCGCAGGATGTGGCTGTTGCCGTAGTAAGTGTTGAGGTCGCGGACGATGAGCATGTCAGTGATCCTCTCCGAGGTAGGCGGTACGCACTTCGGGGTTCTCGCGGATCGCGGCCGGGTTGCCGGTCGCGATGACGGTGCCGTTCACCATCACCGTGATGCGGTCCGCAATACGGAACACCGCGTCCATGTCGTGCTCCACCAGCAGGATTGCATGCGTGGCCTTCAGCTGCGCAAGCAGCGTGAGCATGCGGTCGGTTTCCTCGGCGCCCATGCCGGCGAGCGGCTCGTCGAGCAGCAGCACGCGCGGGTTGGTGGCCAGGCACATCGCCACCTCGAGCTGTCGCTGCGCGCCGTGGCTCATGGTGCCGGCGATGCGCTGTGCCTCGTGCGCGAGACCGGCGGCTTCCAGTGCCGCATCGGCCGAGGCGCTGCTGGTGGCGCAGCCTTGCGACGATTGCCAGAACGCCCAGGGCTTCGGCGTGGCGGCCTGCGCGGCGAGCCGGCAGTTTTCGTGCACGCTGAACTCCGGGAAGATGGTCGTGCGCTGGTAGCTGCGGCCCACGCCGTCGCGCGCGCGCTTCCACTGCGCGCGGGCGGTGATGTCGACGCCGTCGAGCGCGATGCGGCCTTCGCTCGCCTCGATCTCGCCCGAGAGCATATTGATGAGCGTGGACTTGCCGGCGCCGTTGGTGCCGATCACTGCGTGGACCTCGCCCACGTGCAGGTCGAGCGTGACGCCGTTGACGGCGGTGAGGCCGCCGAAGCGGCGCGTGAGCTTTTCGACGGAGAGCAGTGCTGTGGTGCTCGTCATGCAGCCCCCTTCGGCGAGAGGCGCTGCACAAGGCCGATCAGGCCCTTGGGCAGCAGCGCCACGAACACGATGATCGTGAGGCCCAGCGTCAGCTGCCAGTGGTCGGCCAGCGGGCCCATCACCGCGTGCGTGGAGAAGATCTCCTTCAGCAGCGTGAACGCGATGGCGCCGATCACCGCGCCGCGCAGGTGGCCGAGGCCACCGAGGATCACCATCAGCAGCACCTCGCCCGAGTTGTGCCAGGCCATCAGCTCCGGATTGACCACGCCGTCGCGCGAGGCCAGCAGGAAGCCCGCGAGCCCGGCCAGCGCACCCGCCAGCACGAAGGCCGCGAGCTTGTAGCCGTACACCGCGAAGCCCGCCGCGCGCATGCGCTGCTCGTTCACGCGGATGCCCGCCAGCGCCGCGCCGAAGCGCGAGCGCCGGATGAGCGCCAGCAGCCCGTAGGTGAACACCAGCGAGGCCAGCACCACGTAGAACAGCACCGTGCGGTTCTCCATGTCGAGCGCGCCGATGGCGGGCCGCACGTACATGTAGATGCCGTCGCTGCCGCCGCCCACCTTGGTGTCGTGGAACACGAAGAAGGCCATCTGCGCGAAGGCCAGCGTCACCATGATGAAGTACACGCCGCGCGTGCGCAGGCTCAGCGCGCCGACGAAGAGGGCGTAGAGCGCCGCCGCGCCCATGGCCATCGGCAGCAGCAGCGCGAAGTTGCCGCCTTCGCTGCCCGAGGCGAGCACGGTGACGTAGGCGCCGATGCCGTAGAACGCCGCGTGGCCCAGGCTCACGAGGCCGGTCATGCCCACCAGCAGTTCCAGGCTCAGCGCGAAGATCGACAGGATCATCACCTTCACGATGAAGTCCGATGCGTAGTTGCCCATGAACGGGCCGGCGATACCGATGGCGACCGCGCAGGCCACGGGCAGGAGGAACGCTCCCTTCTTCATGACTGTCATGGCCGCCTCCCCATCAGCCCCTCGGGCTTCCAGATCAGCACGATGGCCATCAGCAGGTAGATGCCGATGCCGCTCAGGTCGGCGAAGAACACCTTGCCGAAGGTGTCGACGAAGCCCACCAGCAGCGAGGCCACCAGCGCCCCGGTGATGGAGCCGATGCCGCCGATCACCACCAGCACGAAGCAGATGATGAGCACGCTCGCGCCCATGTTGGGATACACCGAGGACATCGGCGCGGCGATCATGCCGGCCAGCGCCGCGAGCGCCACGCCGGCGGCGAACACGATGCGGTAGAGCCGCTTCACGTCGATGCCGAGGCCGCGCACCATGTCGCGGTTGCTCGCGCCGGCGCGGATCATCATGCCCAGCCGCGTGCGGTTGACCACCCAGTACAGGCCCACCGCCAGCACGATGCAGGCGGCCGAGGCGAAGAGCCGGTACCACGGGTAGCTCATGACGCTGCCCAGTGCGAAGCTGCCGTCGAGCCACGCGGGCACCTTCACGCCGTGCACGTCGTTGCCCACGAGGATGGAGCGCAACTCCTCGAACACCAGGATCAGGCCGTAGGTCATCAGCACCTGCTGCAAGTGGTCGCGCTGGTAGAGGTAGCTGAAGAAAGCCCATTCGAGCAGGTAGCCGAAGACCGCCGCCAGCACCACGCCGGCCACAAGCATCAGCAGGAACTGATCGCCGAAGACAGGCGCGAGCGAGAACGCCATGTACGCGCCGATCATGTAGAAGCTCCCGTGGGCGAGGTTGATGACGCCCATGATCCCGAAGATCAGCGTCAGCCCCGAGGCCACGAGGAAAAGAAGCAGTCCGTACTGAACCGAGTTCAGACACTGGACCAGGAAAGTGCCGAAATCCACGTGGAGGTTCTCTCTGGGCGGGATCGTTGTTCAATGGGAGTGCATTGCGCGTGACACCGCGGAACCGGCTTTGCCGGGCCGCAGGTGTCGCCCCCTGCAAGGGGGTTGGCGCAGCACACGAAGTGAGCGAAGCCTGGGGGTGAGCCTTACATCCTGCAACCGCGAGCGGGGTCGGCCAGGCCCTTGATGGCGGTGCTCACCAGCTTGTTCTCCTTGCCTTCCACCTTGCGCAGGTAGATGTCCTGCACCGGGTTGTGGGCCTTGCTCACGGTGAAGGTGCCGCGCGGGCTGTCGATCTTGGCCTTCTCGACGGCGGCCGAGAACTCGGCCTTCTTCGAGATGTCGCCCTTGGTGGCGTTCAGGCCCACGCCCAGCATCTGCGCGGCGTCGTAGCCCTGCACGGCGTACACGTCAGGCTGCAGCTTGAACGACTTGGCGTACGCCACGCGGAAGGCGTTGTCGCGCGCGGTGTTCAGGCCGTCGGCGTAGTGCAGCGTGGTCAGCATGCCTTGTGCCGATTCGCCTTGCGCGTCGAGCGTGCCGTCGGTCAGGAAGCCGGGGCCGTAGAGCGGAATGGTCTTGTTCAGGCCGGCGGCCTGGTAGTCCTTCACGAACTTCACCGCGCCGCCGCCCGCGAAGAAGGCGTACACCGCATCGGGCTTGGCCGCCGCGATCTCGGTCAGCAGCGCCTGGAACTCCACGTTGGGGAAGGGCAGCGTGAGCTGCTTGTCGACCTTGCCGCCGGCCTTCTCGAAGCCTTCCTTGAAGCCGTTGACCGACTCTTCGCCGGCCGCGTACTTCCAGGTGATCGTCATGATCTTCTTCTTGCCCTGCTGCTTGGCCGCCACCTCGCCCATGGCGTAGGCCGGCTGCCAGTTGCTGAACGAGCTGCGGAAGATGTTGGGCGCGCACATCGGGCCCGTGACCGCGTCGGCGCCGGCATTGGGCACGATCAGCACGGTGCCGCTTTCCTTCGCGGCCTTGGCCATCGCCATTGCCACGCCCGAGTGCACGGTGCCGACGATCACATCGACGTTGTCGCGCTTGATGAGCTTGTTGACGTTGTCGGTGGCCTTGGCGGGGTCGGATTCGTCGTCGACCTTGAAGTATTCGATCTCGCGGCCGGCGAGCTTGCCGCCCTGCTCGTCGACGTAGAGCTTGAAGCCGTTCTCGATGGCCACGCCCAGGGCGGTGTAGGTGCCGCTGTAGGGCAGCATCAGGCCGACCTTGAGCTTGCCTGTGCCCTGGGCTGCAGCGGCCGTCGCCAGCGAGGCGAATGCGATGGCCGTGAGGGCCAGGCGGATGGTCGAGGCGGTGCGAGTGGTCATGATGTCTCTCTCCGGTTTTTGGTGATGAAGGAAGTGGCCGCGACGATGACACGATCCGGCTGATCGCGATGCGGGGAATGCCCGCATTCAGGGATTTCGAGCAGCTCGCAACCGCCGACGCGCGCGGCGATGCCGCGGATCTGCGCGAGCGTGCCGTACTCGTCGTCGATGCCTTGCACCGCGAGCACGGGGCAGCGGATGCCGTCGAGCTCGGCCTCGATGTTCCAGTCGCGAAAGGGCGGGTGCAGCCAGATGCGGTTCCAGCCCCAGAAGGCCGAGTCGGCGCTGTCGTGGTAGCGGCCGAGCTTCTGCGGCAGATCGGTGCCGAGGTAGGCGGTGCGCGCGTTCTCGATGTTCGCGACGGTCACGTCCTCCACGAAGATGTGCGGCGCCAGCACCACGAGGCCCGCCACCTTGTCAGGAAAGCGCGAGGCGTACAGCAGCGAGATCGAGCCGCCGTCGCTGTGGCCGAAGAGCCAGGGCTTCTCGTGGCCGAGCCCGAGCGCGGCGAACAGGGCGGGCAGCACTTCGTGCGCCTGGCGGTGCATGAAGTCGGCGTCCCAGATTTCATCGTCGGCGCGCGGCGTGGAGCGGCCGTAGCCGGGGCGCGAGAACACGAGGCCGCGCACGCCGGCGGCTTCGCAGACGCGTGCGGGAAAGTCCTTCCACATCGCGACGGAGCCGAGGCCCTCGTGCAGGAAGACGACGAGCGGCGCATCGCTGCGCTCCGGCGCGATCCACTGGCACTCGATGCGCACCTCGCGGCCGCGCCAATCGATGGTGGCGAACGCGGGCGCGCTCATGCTTGCTTTTCCTTCTCGCGCAGCCGGAAGCGCTGGATCTTGCCCGTGGCCGTCTTCGGCAGCTCGCTCACGAATTCCAGGAAGCGCGGGTACTTGTAGGGCGCCAGTCGTTCCTTGACGAAAGCCTTCAGTTCTTCCTCGGTGACCGTTCCGCCATCCTTCAGCACGACGAAGGCCTTGGTCTTGGTCAGTCCGTCGGCGTCTTCCTTGCCGATGACTGCCGCCTCGAGCACGGCGGGGTGCTGCATCAGCGTGGCCTCGACCTCGAAGGGCGAGACGTAGATGCCGCTGACCTTGAGCATGTCGTCGCTGCGCCCGGCGTAGGTGAAGTAGCCGTCGGTGTCGCGGGTGTACTTGTCGCCGCTCTTGGTCCAGCCGCCCTGGAAGGTCTCGCGCGACTTCTCGCGGTTGGCCCAGTACATCAGCGCCGAGCTGGGGCCGCGGATGTAGAGGTCGCCCACTTCGCCGTCGGGCACGGGGCGGCCGTCCTCGCCGCGCAGCTCGACCTCGTAGCCTTCCACCGGCCGGCCGGTGGTGCCGTAGCGCACGTCGCCGGGGCGGTTGGAGATGAAGATGTGCAGCATCTCCGTGGAGCCGATGCCGTCGATGATCTCGCAGCCGAAGTGCGCCTTGAAGCGCTGCGCGATCTCGCCGGGCAGCGCCTCGCCAGCCGAGGAGCACATGCGCAGCGCCACCGCTTCGCGCGTGGGCAGCTTCGGCGAGGCGAGCATGCCGGCGAAGCCGGTGGGGGCGCCGAAGAAGACGGTCGGCTTGTGCTCCACCCAGCGTCGGAAGGTGGCGTCTGGCGTGGGGCGCTCGGCCATCAGCACCACGGTCGCGCCCACGGAGAGCGGGAAGGTCAGTGCGTTGCCCAGGCCGTACGCGAAGTACATCTTGGCGGCCGAGAAGCACACGTCGTCTTCCGTGAGGCCGAGCACCGGCTTGCCGTAGAGCTCTGCCGTCCACCACAGGTTGGCGTGCGTATGGACCGTGCCCTTGGGCTTGCCGGTGGAACCGGAGGAGTACAGCCAGAAGCCCGGGTCGTCCGAAGCGGTCGTCACCGGCGATGCCAGGGGCTCGACGGCGGCGAGCGCGGCGTTGAATTCCTTCGCGCCATCGGGAAGAGCGCCCGTGGGCTGCGAGACGAAGAGCGTGCGCACCTCGTGCCCGCCACGCACCATGGCCTCCTGCAGCGTGGGCAGCAGCGCGCCCGACACCAGCACCGCCTGCGCGCGGCTGTGGTCGAGCATGTAGGCGTAGTCGTCGGGCGTGAGCAGCGTGTTGACGGCCACCGGCACCACGCCGGCATAGAGGCTGCCCAGGAAGCTCACGGGCCAGTCGTTGCCGTCGAGCATCAGCAGCAGCACGCGCTCCTCGCGCCGGATGCCGGCCGCATGCAGGGCAGCGGCCAGCCGGCGCGAACGGTCTTCGAGCTGGCCGTAGCTCAGCGTGCCGCGGTCGTCGATGTAGGCGGTGCGCGAGGCGCGTTCGCGGTTGAGGTCGAACAGATGTCCGGCGAAGTTGAATCGTGGGGGCGGGGTCATGGTCTTGTCTCCTTCGGCCTTGCGTGTTCTTCTTCTAGAGGCCTAGTGCGGCGAGGACGCCGGGGCTTGCCTGCACCGCGGCGCGGCGGTGATAGAAATCGAGCGCGCGCAGTCCGCCCAGCTCGGCGCCGCCGCCGGCGCGGCCGGGGCCGCCGTGCAGCGACATCGGCATCACGTTGCCGTGGCCGGTGTGGGCCTGCGCCACTTCGGGCGTGATGACGTGCACGCGGCCGTGGCTCGGCGCGACGGCGAGCGCGGCCTGCGCCAGTGCGTCGTCGTCGCTTCCATATAGAGAGGTGACGAGCGAGCCCTGGCCGCGGTGCGCGAGCGTGATGCCGTGCGCGAGGTCGCGGTAGGGCAGCAGCGTGGCGACGGGGCCGAACACTTCGACGTCGTGCACGCGCTGCGCTGCGTCGGCATCGCGCGCGCCCAGCAGCACGGGGCCGATGCAGGCGGCGATGGCCGGGTCGGCGTCGACCAGGGGCTTGTCGCGGCCGTCGTGCAGCACGGTGGTCTGTGCGGCGAGTGCGTCGAGCCCTTCGCGCACCGCGTTGAGTTGCGCGCGGCTCACGAGCGAACCCATGCGCACGCTCTCGTTGCGCGGATTGCCGACGGTGATGCCCGCGAGCTTGGCGCCGATGGCCTCGGCCGCCGCGTCGTACAGCTCTGCCGGCACCAGGATGCGGCGGATGGCAGTGCACTTCTGGCCCGACTTCACCGTCATCTCGCGCACCACTTCGCGCACGAGCAGGTTGAAGGCATCGCTGCCGGGCGAGGCGCCGGGCAGCAGCAGGGCGCTGTTGAGGCTGTCGGCCTCGATGTTCACGCGCACCGAGCGCTGGGCCACGGCCGGGTGCGAGCGGATCACCGCCGCCGTCTCGGCCGAACCGGTGAACGAGGCCACGTCGAAGGGCTGCAGCGCATCCATCAAACCGGCCGAGCTGCCGCAGACGATGGAGAGCGCGCCGGCGGGCAGCACGCCCGCGTCGACCACGTCCTTCACCATGCGCTGCGTGAGCCAGGCGGTGGCGGTGGCAGGCTTCACGATCACCGGCACGCCCGACAGCAGCGCGGGCGCGGCCTTTTCCCACAAGCCCCACGAGGGGAAGTTGAAGGCGTTGATGAAGAGCGCCACGCCGTGCGTCGGCACCTGCAGGTGCTGCGACTGGAACACCGGCTCCTTGCCGAGCTTCACCGCATCGCCGTCGCGCAGCGCGCGCACGTCGCCGAGCGCATCGCCCCACTTCGCGTACTGGCCGAGCGTGAAGATCGCGCCGTCGATGTCCACGGCCGAGTCGTTCTTCACGGTGCCCGAGTTGGCGGTGGCGATCTCGTAGTAGGCGTCGCGGTTGGCCTGCAGCACCTTCACGACGGCCGCGAGCAGTGCGGCCCGCTGGCGGTAGGTGAGGGCGCGCAGCGCGTTGCCGCCCTGTTCGCGGGCGAAGGCGAAGGCGGCGGGCAGGTCGAGGCCGGTGGCATCGACGCGCGCGAGCTCGGTGCCCAGCACCGGGTCGAACAGCGGCGTGCCGACGCCCGATCCGCTTTGCCAGCGGCCGGCGACGTAGTTGGAAAGAAGCTCGGTCATTCGATGGATCTCAACGTGGGCAGATTCGGGGAACACCGCGGAACCGGCTTTGCCGGGCCGCTGGTGTTGCCCCCGGCGAGGGGGTTGGCGGCCACACGAAGTGGGCAAGCCTGGGGGAGTGCTTCATACGGTGAACTTGATCTGCCCTTCGGGCAAGAGATACAGGACGAGCGCGCGGCCACTGGCCACGGTCGGGCGATGCGCGGTACCGGGCCCGTAGACGCACCAGCCCGCGGGCCGTCCGTCGAAGGTGGCGACTGCGCCGTCGAGCGGCATGATCAGGTCGATCTCGCCGTTGGGATGCGTGTGGTGCGGGCCGGCGATGTCCTGCATGTCGACCACGTCGACCGAGAAGCGGTGCAGCGCGTCCTCGGCCTTGAAGACGCGGCCGTACTTGATGCCGCCGCCTTCGCGCTCGCAGAGCCAGCCTTCGGCGACGCCGCCGATGCAGGCCTGGCGCAGCTGTTCGAAGCTGGCGCTGCCGGCGCCGTGCTTGGCGTTGAGCCACTGGTCGAGCGAGCCGTCGAGCGGCTTGCCGGCGATCTCGGCGGTCAGGCCGGCGATCAGCTGGTGAAATGCTTCCTTGCCGGTGGCGGGAGTGCTGCTGCTGTCGGACATCGTGGGGCCTCGAACTTTGGAACTACCTTGCAGGATCACTGCGCGTGCAGTATCTTGCGTGTGGCCGAACAATAAGCATCGAGACAATGAGTGTCAAGCAATATAGTGCATCTATGGTGTTTACCCTGAGCGAGCACAATCCCGGCGAAGAACGAGGAATTGCATGAATGAGCATGTAGACGCGGCGCTGGCCGCCGCGCTGGAAGGCGGCAATGGCGGCAACGGTGCTGCGCCCGCCGGGGAGGCGAAGAATCCGCTGCTCGCGGCGCTGGGCGACCGCGTGCGCAACCTGCGCGCGCAGCGCGGCCTCACGCGCAAGGCGGTGGCCATCGCCGCCGACGTGTCGGAGCGCCACCTGGCCAATCTCGAATACGGCATCGGAAACGCGTCGATCCTGGTGCTGCAGCAGGTGGCCGGCGCGCTGCACTGCTCGCTGGCCGAGCTGGTGGGCGACGTCACGACGAGCTCGCCCGAGTGGCTGCTGATCCGCGAACTGCTGGAAAACCGCAGCGAAGCCGACCTGCGCCGCGTGCGCGTGGCGATCGGCGAGCTGCTGGGCACCGCCTCCGTCGACCCGGCCCGGCACCGGCGCATCGCGCTCGTGGGCCTGCGCGGCGCGGGCAAGTCCACGCTGGGCCAGATGCTGGCCGAGGACCTGGAGATTCCATTCATCGAACTCAGCCGCGAGATCGAGAAGCTCGCGGGCTGCAGTGTGCGCGAGATCCACGACCTGTACGGCACCAACGCCTACCGCCGCTACGAGCGCCGCGCGCTGGAAGAGGCGGTGCAGATCTACAGCGAGGTCGTCATCGCCACGCCCGGCGGCATCGTCTCCGACCCGGCCACTTTCAACGAGTTGCTCGCGCACTGCACCACCGTGTGGCTGCAGGCCGCGCCCGAGGAGCACATGGGCCGCGTGGCCGCCCAGGGCGACACCCGCCCGATGGCCGCCAGCAAGGAAGCGATGGAAGACCTGCGCCGCATCCTGAACGGCCGGGCCGCCTTCTATTCGAAGGCCGACCTGTCGGTGGACACCAGCGGCAAGACGCTGTCGCAGAGCTTCCAGGCACTCCGGGCGGTCGCCCGGCAGTCCATGGGGCTCGCTTAGCTCACCCCCAGGCTTCGCGCACTTCGTGTCGCTGCGCCAACCCCCTTACGGGGGGCAACACCAGCGGCCCGGCAAAGCCGGATCCGCGGTGTTCCTGGAAAAGTCCCTGGAAGCCTGAATCGGGCTGAAATCTGAAAAAAAGTGCAGCAGGCATTGACTTGCCTGTTTGCATGCAGCATGATGCATGTCATCGGAGCAAGAAAGTGCACTATCTTTCCTGTTCACGGTTTCCGAACACTGCCCCACAGGAGACTTCCGCATGACCGACACCACCACGCTCCAGGCGCCCCCGCGCGTCGACTACCGCACCGAACCCGGCCAGTACCGCCACTGGTCGCTGAGCTTCGACGGCGCCATCGCGCGCCTCGTGCTCGACATCGCGGAAGACGGCGGCATCCGCCCCGGCTACAAGCTCAAGCTCAACAGCTACGACCTGGGCGTGGACATCGAGCTGAACGACGCGCTCAACCGCGTGCGCTTCGAGCATCCCGAGGTGCGCAGCGTGATCGTCACCAGCGGCAAGGACCGCATCTTCTGTTCGGGCGCCAACATCTTCATGCTGGGTGTGTCCAGCCACGCCTGGAAGGTCAACTTCTGCAAGTTCACCAATGAGACGCGCAACGGCATCGAAGACTCGTCGAAGCACTCGGGCCTGAAGTTCCTCGCGGCCGTGAACGGCGCCTGCGCGGGCGGTGGCTACGAACTGGCGCTGGCCTGCGACGAGATCCTGCTGGTGGACGACCGCTCCTCGGCCGTGTCGCTGCCCGAAGTGCCGCTGCTGGGCGTGCTGCCCGGCACCGGCGGCCTGACCCGCGTGACCGACAAGCGCCACGTGCGCCATGACCTTGCAGACATCTTCTGCACCAGCGTCGAAGGCGTTCGCGGCCAGCGCGCGGTCGACTGGCGCCTGGTCGACGCAGTGGCCAAGCCCGCGCAGTTCGCAGCGGCCGTGCAGGAGCGTGCTTCGCAGCTCGCCTCCGGCAGCGATCGCCCGGCCAGCGGCAAAGGCGTGGCGCTGACCCGCCTCGAGCGCACCGACAGCGCCGACGGCATTGCCTACTCGCACGTCAATGTGCAGATCGACCGCAGCAAGCGAACCGCCACGATCACCGTCAAGTCGCCCACCGGCGCGCAACCGGCCGACGTGGCCGCCATCGAAGCCGCCGGCACCGCCTGGTGGCCGCTCGCGGTGTGCCGCGAGCTCGACGACGCGATCCTCAACCTGCGCACCAACGAGCTCGACATCGGCACCTGGCTGCTCAAGACCGAAGGCGACGCCGCCGCCGTGCTCGCGTCGGACGCGGTGATGCTCGCCAACAATGACCACTGGCTGGTGCGCGAGACCATCGGCGCGCTGCGCCGCACGCTGGCGCGCCTCGATGTTTCCTCGCGCAGCCTGTTCGCGCTGGTGGAAGCCGGCTCGTGCTTCGCCGGCACGCTCGCCGAGCTGGCCTTCGCCGCCGACCGCACGTACATGCTCGCGCTGCCCGACGACGCCGACCGCGCGCCGAAGCTCGTGCTGAACGAATTCAACTTCGGCTTCTTCCCGATGGTGAACGACCAGAGCCGCCTGCAGCGCCGCTTCTATGAAGAGGCCGCGCCGCTCGAAGCTGCGCGCGCCGCCGCCGGCAAGGCGCTCGATGCCGACGAGGCGCTGAAGCTCGGCCTCGTCACCGCCGCGCCCGACGACATCGACTGGGACGACGAGATCCGCATCGTCATCGAGGAGCGCGCCGCCATGTCGCCCGATGCGCTCACCGGCCTCGAAGCCAACCTGCGCTTCGCGAGCAAGGAGAACATGGCCACGCGCATCTTCGGCCGGCTCACCGCCTGGCAGAACTGGATCTTCAACCGCCCGAACGCCGTCGGCGAGAAGGGGGCATTGAAGGTCTACGGCACCGGCCAGAAAGCCGGCTTCGACATGAATCGGGTATGACCCCCAGGGCTTCGCGCACTTCGTGTCGCTTCGCCAACCCCCTTCCAGGGGGCAACGCTAGCGGCCCGGCAAAGCCGGTTCCGCAGCGTTCCTTGAACAGACATCTCTCCAGCAACCATTCGACAAAGGTTTCGCCATGAGCACGATCAACTACAGCGAGAAGATCCCCAACAACGTCAACCTCGGCGAAGACCGCACGCTGCAGCGCGCGCTCGAAGGCTGGCAGCCCAACTTCATCAACTGGTGGGATGACGTGGGCCCCGAGGGCTCGACCAACCACGAGGTGTACCTGCGCACGGCCGTGAGCGTCGACCCGCAGGGCTGGGCCCAGTTCGGCCACGTGAAGATGCGCGACTACCGCTGGGGCATCTTTCTGAACCCGGGCGACGCCAACCGCGAGATCCACTTCGGCGACCATAAGGGCGAGAAGGCTTGGCAGGACGTGCCCGGCGAGCACCGCGCCAACCTGCGCCGCATCATCGTGACGCAGGGCGACACCGAGCCCGCTTCGGTCGAGCAGCAGCGCCACCTGGGCCTGACCGCGCCCAGCATGTACGACCTGCGCAACCTGTTCCAGATCAACGTGGAGGAGGGCCGTCACCTGTGGGCCATGGTCTACCTGCTGCACAAGCACTTCGGCCGCGACGGCCGCGAGGAAGCCGAGGCGCTCTTGCAGCGCACCTCCGGCGACGAGAACAACCCGCGGATCCTGGGCGCCTTCAACGAGCGCACGCCCGACTGGCTCGCGTTCTTCATGTTCACGTACTTCACCGACCGCGACGGCAAGTTCCAGCTGTCGGCGCTGGCCGAGAGCGCCTTCGATCCGCTGGCGCGCACCACGAAGTTCATGCTGACCGAAGAGGCCCACCACATGTTCGTGGGCGAGAGCGGCGTGTCGCGCGTCATCGCGCGCACCGCGCAGGTCATGAACGAGCTGAAGACCGACGACCCGCAGAAGGTGCGTGCGGCCGGCTGCATCGACCTGGGCACCATCCAGCGCTACCTGAACTTCCACTACAGCGTGACCATCGACCTGTTCGGCGCTGACCAGTCGAGCAACGCGGCCATCTTCTACAGCTCGGGCCTGAAGGGTCGCTACGAAGAAGGCAAGCGCACCGACGACCACGTGCTCAAGGGCCAGACCTACAAGGTGCTCGAGGTGAAGGACGGCCAGCTCGTCGAGAAGGACGTGCCGATGCTCAACGCGCTCAACGAAGTGCTGCGCGACGACTTCATCAAGGACTCGGTGGCCGGCGTGGGCCGCTGGAACAAGGTGCTGGAGAAAGCCGGCATCCCGACCCGCCTGGTCGTGCCGCACAAGGCTTTCAACCGCCAGATCGGTGCGCTCGCCGGCATCAAGATGTCGCCGGAAGGCCGCGTGGTGAACGACATGGAATGGGCCGCCAAGCGCGACGAGTGGTTGCCCAGTGCCGAAGACTTCGCTTTCGTGGCATCGTTGATGGGCCGCGTGGTGGAGCCGGGCAAGTTCGCGGGCTGGATCTCGCCGCCGGTGATGGGCATCAATCGCCAGCCGGTCGATTTCGAGTACGTGCGCTTCGGCTGAACGCGTGAATTGAATCCCTCGTCCCCACGGCGAGGGGATGGAGAACAACATGGACATGGCCGTTGAAGCCGGGGTCATCAAGCAGCACCTGATCGACCCCGAGATCTGCATCCGCTGCAACACCTGCGAGGCCACCTGCCCCGTCAATGCGATCACGCACGACGACAACAACTACGTCGTGCGGGCCGACATCTGCAACGGTTGCATGGCCTGCATCTCGCCGTGCCCGACGGGCTCGATCGACAACTGGCGCACCATGCCTCTGGTGCGCGCGTATTCGATCGAGGAGCAGTTCACGTGGGAGTCGCTGCCTGCGGAGCTGTCGCCCGAGGAGCTCGAGGCGGCCGGCGTTTCGGCGGATGTGGCGGGCGACCCCGAAGCCGCCGTGCCCGCGCAGACGCAGGCACAGGCCCAGGCGGCGGTCGAATCGCTCGAGCCGGCCTTCAACTCCGCGCAGTACGGTGCCACCGTGCCGCCCTGGTCGGCCGCGCACGCCTACACCAACCTCTTTCCGCCAAAGACGCCGACCACGGCCACCGTGGTGGGCAACTTCAACTGCACCGAGGCCGGCTTCGACAGCGAGACGCACCACATCGTGCTCGACTTCGGCGTGGTGCCGTTCCCGGTGCTCGAAGGCCAGTCGATCGGCATCGTGCCGCCGGGCGTCGACGCCATCGGCAAACGCCACCATGCGCGCCAGTATTCGGTGGCCAGCCCGCGCAACGGCGAGCGGCCCGGCTACAACAACGTCTCGCTCACCGTGAAGCGCGTGACCGAGGACCACGAAGGCGAGCCGGTGCGTGGCGTGTGCTCCAACTACGTGTGCGACCTGAAGGTGGGCGACACGGTGCAGGTGGTGGGGCCCTTCGGTTCCTCGTTCCTGATGCCGAACCATCCCCGCTCGCACATCGTGATGATCTGCACCGGTACCGGCAGCGCGCCGATGCGCGCCATGACCGAATGGCGCCGCCGCCTGCGCAAGAGCGGCAAGTTCGAGGGCGGCAAGCTGATGCTGTTCTTCGGCGCGCGCACGCAGCAGGAGCTGCCGTACTTCGGCCCGCTGCAGTCGCTGCCCAAGGACTTCATCGACATCAACCTCGCGTTCTCGCGCACGCCGGGGCAGCCCAAGCGCTATGTGCAGGACCTGATGCGCGAGCGCGCCGCCGACCTGGCCGCGCTGCTGAAGGACGGCAGCAGCCACTTCTACGTGTGCGGCCTGAAGAGCATGGAAGAGGGCGTGGTGCTCGCACTGCGCGACGTGGCGAAGGAAGCGGGGCTCGACTGGGACACGGTGGGCGCCGCGCTGAAGCGCGAAGGCCGCCTGCACCTCGAAACGTACTAAGCTGCGGCGGATGAAGTTCGCCGACTTCCACGCCGGCCAGGTCATCGAGGCCGGGCCCTATGTGCTCACCGAAGCCGAGCTCCTGCAGTTCGCGCGGGCCTACGACCCGCAGTGGTTCCACACCGATGCGGAAGCGGCAGCCGAAAGCCCTTTCGGCGGACTCATCGCGAGCGGCTGGCACACCTGCTCCATCGCGATGAAACTGGTGGTGAGGGCGGCGCTCGCCGGCTCCGAATCATTCGCATCGCCGGGCCTGGAGCACGTGCGCTGGCCCAACCCCGTGCGCCCAGGTGACGCGTTGCGGCTGGTGGCCGACGTGATCGAGGTGCGCCGTTCCGGGAAGCGCCCGACGCTCGGCATCCTGCGCTGGCGCTGGCGGCTATTCAATCAGCGCGAACTGATGGTGCTCGACACCGAGGTCACGAGCCTGTTCAAGCTCAAGCCGGCGGACTGATCGACCGAGCAAGGAAAAGGCCCGCGGCGCACCGGCACCGCGGGCCTTTCTCATCGGGCTGAAGTCGTCGTTACTTCTTGATGTCGACCGCGCCCGAGCCCTGGGCCTTGCCATGAGCCTTCGCACCGACGGCAGGCGCCTTCACCGCGCCGCCGGCCGAGCCGACCGCTCCGGTCGCGCCGTCGAGCGTGCCGCCCACGGTGTTGGTCACGCCGCCGACGGCATTCGTCGCTCCGCCGACCGCGTTCGTGGCGCCGCTGACGGCACCAGTCGCGCCACCCAGCACGCCGCCGACTGCATTGCCCGCGGCGCCCGTTGCACCGCCGGCGTTCGTGTTCGCGCCGGCCCCGGCATTGGCGCCGGTCGCTGCGCTCGCGCCGCTGCGTGTGCCCGTGCTCGAGCCCGACGCATTCACGTCGGCATTGACCCCGACACCGACCCCGACGCCTTGCGCCTGGGCTGCGCCGCCGATGGCCAGGAGGCCTGCGAGCAGGGCGCCGAGAACGATGCGGTTGTGTTGCTTTTGCTGCTTCATGGGTGACTGTTCCTTTCGTAGCATGGTCACGGTTTCAACGAACCGACCGGGGTTCGATCGGTTCGGGGGCAACCATGGCCGGGCCGCGATCTGTCGCCATGTGCGCCACAGTCGTCCGTGCGTGTGGGAATCGGCTGTCGGCGGAATCGGGGGCTCGGACGTTAGCCCCGACCTGCTCAAGGCAGCAGATGCGCGCTGAAGAACGCCGTTGTCTTGCGGTTCACTTCCGGCAGCACGCCCGCGCGGTCGAAGCCGGGTGGGTCGTCGAGCATGTCGCCGACCAGCCCCGTGAGGCCCGGAGGCGGGGGCGAGAGCAGTGCGCCGTGGCCACCGGTGGGCATGTCCGCGATCAACTCGCAGCGCGGCAGGCAGGCCGCCAGCACGCGGTCGCTGTGGAAGCGCGGGATGAGCCATCGGTCATGCCGCGCGGTGATCAGGCCCAGCGGCACGCGCGGATTGGCCAGCGAGGCCATGTCGAAATCGGCCGACGAGGGCGCGCCCGCCACGATGGCGGCGATGCGCGGGTCCGTGTGTTCGCGCGGCGCGGCGTCGTCGAAGCGATGGCGGATGACGAACAGCGCGGCCCATTTCCTGATGCCGTCGAGCGGGCCGCCGGTCAGTCGCGTGATGAGTCCGACGCAGGACTGGAAGTCGTCCACCAGGTTCGCCTCGCAATGCTGCATGAACCCGGCCGGCGACCAGCGCCCGCCCGCGAGGCTCAATGCCGTGTGGCCGCCCGCCGACATGCCGTACATGCCGACCTTGTCGAGCTGCAGCAGCGGCGCGAATCGCGGGTCGCGCCCTACCGCGTCGATGGCGCGCGACACCTCGGCCGGACGCATCGACCAGCTGTCGGGGCCGGGATTGCTGTCGTCCTTGTAGTTGTCGGCCTTGTGCTCGGGCATGGCGACGATGAAGCCGGCCCCGACCAGGCTGCGCGCGATGTCCGCGTGCACCCACGGTGCGCCACCGGAGCCATGCGAGACGATGACCAGCCGGCCGTTGCCACGCACCGGCGTGCCCTGCACGGCGAGGTCGAAGGTGAAGCGCCCGCGGCGGGTGGGCTGGGCCGCGTCGGCGGACGGGTAGAACACCGTTACCGGGCCGTCGCCGGGCGCGGCGGGAATTTCCGCGAGTCCCATCGAGGCGTGAACCCAACCGGACCACAGCGCCAGCAGCAGGCACAGGAAATACAGACGTCTTCTCATCGAACCAACTCCTTGTCGTCATCGAGGGCCCACGCCCACGGTGACCGCACGATGCCGGGCGATGCGGCCCGCGTCTTGCCGAAACCCGCAAGCGCGGCTTTCGGCCAGAGATTTCAGGAATCGGCCAGCTTTTTCTTGCGGAATTCGGTGGGCGTGAGGCCGGTGGCGGCCTTGAATGCGCGGTTGAACGGGCCGATGGACTGGAAGCCCGCGGTCAGTGCGATGGTCAGCACGGGAAGCTCGCGTTTCGAGGAATCGGCCAGAGCAGCCGTCGCTTCGGCCAGCCGGAAGCCGTTGACGAAGGCGTTGAAATTGCGATGGCCCAGCCGCCGGTTGATGAGCCGGCGCAGGCGGTACTCGGGCGCCGACAGCCGGGCGGCGAGGCTGGCGATGCTCAGGTCTTCGCTGCGGTAGGCGTGCTCGACCGCCATGGCGTGCTGCAGCGATTCGGCGAGGCGGTCTTCGGCGGGGTCGGGGTTGAGCGTGGGCTCCGGGGCGGGATCTGACCCGGGCCTGGCAAGTGCGGGCGCCGCGGCGGGCTGTTCTTCGGCTGCTTCCCTTTCTTCTTCTTCCGGCGCCATGACCGGAATCGCAACGGGCGCCTGCATGACAGGAAAGAGCTCCGACCCTGCCAGCCGGACCATCCGCCAAGTCACCACCGCCACGATCAGCAGCAGCATCGCCACGTCGGCGGTGGCCGAGAGGCTCGACAGCTGCCCGCGCGGCGAGGCGAGCCGCATGGCCAGCATCCCGACGCTGTAGCCGATGCCCGTCACGACGATGAACACACGCAGCCGGCGGCGCCCCTCCACCAGGTCTGCTCGCCACTGCGAAGCCGCCGCCGTCGCGGCCAACACCGCGAAGACCAGCGGCACGGCGCGCTGAACGCCCAGCGTGACCGGTGCAAGCACTGAAGCACTCCCCGCGACCACCGCGCAGTTGAGCGCCGCCACCGCGGCCACCACGAGCCACGCAGCGACGTGCACGGGCCGCAGCCTGAAGTCGTCGTCGAAAAGCGCCTGCACGAACACCCAGAACAGCACCGCATTGCCGACCGAGACAGCGACGAAGGGCGACTGCCACGCGCGCCGCACCGACGCCTCGAACATCGGCGTGGAACCGATGACCTGGACGCAAAGCCCCATCGCGAGCAGCACGCCGGCGCGCGCGACCGCCAGGCGCGGGCGGTCGCGGCCGAGGATCAGGGCGAGCACGAGCAGCAGGGCCAGCAGCACGCCGCGCAGGGCGGCGTCGAGCAGGCTTGACGAAAGTGGCAGCGCTGTCATCGGGTGGCGTGCGTTTGGCGGCGGCCGACGATAACAGGTGGCTCGGCCTCTTGCCCGCTTCTAAAGCCGCATCTTTATCTTGTAGGCCCGAAGTTGCCGGACTCGTGCAAGGAAGCGCTCATCGATCTGTGCATTCGCTGCCGCTTTGCCGATGAGGCTATTGATTGTTTCCAGCCTTTCCGCTGGATCCAGCATGCTCAGAGTATTGATCGTGTTCCATAGTTCAAGCTCGCGCCTCGGCTGAACAGCAATGCGGTCCCCGGCGATCAGCACTCCCGTCACAACCTTGGGCTGACTCGCCGTGTAGACACGATCACCGTGGTATTTGAACCCATGGCGGTGAACTATTTGCTTTGCCGCCCAGAGGAAGCGAGGAGTTGCGTTCACGCCTGACCAAGTCAGATCGTCGACGTAATAGCTGTCCCTGACTTCGTGTCTGATCGAGTGCCGGTGTAACTCATCAAACATGGGCTTCGCCGAGAAGAAGGCCAACAATTGACTAGCGCTGCTTCCTATGGGGAGGTGACCGTTCGCAGTGCAGAGTCTTGCCAACAGGCCCGATACGTCGGGACCGCATTGAAGACCACCATGAAAGAACCGATATACGTGAGCGGATGACACCGAGGCGTAGAACTTCTTGATGTCGAGTTTGACGAGGGGAACCGAACCAACATGAACTTGAGCGTTCGTAATGTAAGAGCGCTGCTTGCACCCCGAGTGCAAATAGTCGGGCTTCTCGATGTAGTCGAGTATCTGGAAGATGCGCCTGTGCAGCCGCGCCAATGCGGGCTTTGGAAGTTCCACTGATCTCTTTTTTCCGGCGTACACCACATCGAAACGCCGATAGTTGTCCGTTTGATTTGCCAACGCCTCTAGCTTTGGCAGACTGGAAAAAAGAACTGCGGCCAGCGTTCGTCGGCTTCGAATCTTGTAGAGCGGGCTCTCGTTGATCGGATAGCGTCTTGAAGCGGGCAAGTGGTCCTCACGTCAAAAGGCAGGCGCGGATCAGAACTCATGCATAGTTGACTTCGACGCAGCAGGCGTCACCGAGGTCTCCATTCGCTGAATATGCGGACCAGAGGACATCCCTCAGCTTGTCCCAGATTTCCAGAAGGAGGACGATGAACCTCGCGATCCACACTACGCTCCGTGCAATCTGGCTAAACATCGGCTTTGTCGATGCCCGCTGGCGACTTGGGCGCCTACGCTTCTTCTTAGTCATGTCATGACTCCTTCTTCAACCCGGCCTCGCGACGTGCGAGGCCTCTCGTCCGAGTTGGAGAAAGTGGGAGAGCGCCAGCAGTTTTACCTCTGGACCACTAGTTTCGGCTTCAAACTCGCCTGAAGCCGAAGCTGCCAAGACAAGCAGTCATCGCGACGACTTCGTCACTAGAAATAAAGGTCTTCGCAAAGACTCCGTGCCCCGGCAGATGCCAGAAATCTTTCGATTTCCACGGGCCCCGTCACCGTGGCCCCGCTCTTGACGAGTGCACCCTTTAGCCCAAGCGAGAGGAAATCTACATCTGTCTGTTAGCTCATACAAGAGGGCTTTCCTCTGTTGCTTGCGACTCCTGCCGTTCTCCAAAGACCCACCTTTTCTCAAGGGTTCAGTGCCCGTCTGACTACGCCTTCATAATTATGCAACTCATAATGTTGCATGAAACGAGACAGCAAGCTTTCAGCCGTCCTGCACGTGCTGCTGCACATGGCCGAGATGAAGACGCCCGTCACTTCCGAGTCGCTCGCGATCGCGATGCAGACCAATCCGGTCGTGGTGCGCCGTCTCATGGCGGGCCTGCGGCAGTCGGGCTTCGTGAGCTCGGCCAAGGGCCACGGCGGCGGCTGGGTGCTGTCTTGCACCTTGTCGGCGGTGACGCTGGGCGACATCCACAACGCCGTCGGCGCGCCCGCGCTGCTGGCGATGGGCAACCGCACCGAGAGCCCCGGCTGCATCGTCGAGCAGGCCGTGAACGCGGCGCTCGACGGCGTGTGCGACGAGGCCGAGGCGCTGCTGCTGCGGCGCTTCAACAGCATCACGCTGGCGGATCTTTCCAGGGACTTCCATCGCCGCATGACTGGCGGCGGCTTCACATTGAAGGACATCGAACATGCGTCATGACGCTCTGATCGTGGGCGGCAGCTTTGCCGGCCTCTCCGCTGCCATGCAGCTCGCCCGCGCACGAAGAAAGGTCTGCGTCGTCGACGCGGGCGCGCCGCGCAACCGCTTCGCCGCCGCGTCGCACGGCTTCTTCGGGCAGGACGGCGTGCCGCCCTTGAAGATGATCGCCGACGCGCGCGACAAGCTGCTCGCGTACCCCAGCGTCGAGTTCATCAAGGCCAGTGCGGTGGACGTGAGTGCTGACGGCGAAGGGGGATTCACGGTGTCCCTTGACAGCGGCGGGCAGCGCTCGGCCGGCAAGCTGCTCCTGGCCTTCGGCGTGCAGGACGGCCTGCCGGACATTCCCGGCATCGGCGAACGCTGGGGCGAGAGCGTGCTGCACTGTCCCTACTGCCATGGCTACGAGTTCAGCGGGCGTCCGCTGGGCGTGCTCTATCACCATGGCGCGCACCCGCCGGACCATGCGCTGCTGATTGCCGAATGGGGACCGACCACGGTCTTCCTGAATGGCGGCGAGGGGCCCGATGCCGAAGCGCGCGCAAGGCTGCAGGCACGCGGCGTGACCATCGAGCCGGGGCGAATCGCCGGCCTGGAAGGCGAGGGGCGGGACCTGGCCGGTGTGCGCATCGACGACGGAAGGCTGGTGCCCATCGAGGCGCTCTACGTGGCGCCGCATACGCGTCCGGCAAGCCCGCTGGCCGAAGGCCTCGGCTGCGCCTTCGACGATGGTCCGTTCGGCCGGGTGCTGCGCGTCGACGCGATGAAGATGACGACCGTGCCCGGCGTCTACGCTGCGGGCGATCTCTCGATGATGTTCTCCAATGCCACGCTGGCGTCGGCGGACGGATTGTTCGCCGGCGTGTCCATGCACCGGTCGATGGTGTTCGATGCCTGAAGAAATGGACAAAGAAGAACTTTTTTCCGGGATTCGGAAAAACGGCCTCAGATCACCCTATAATCTGAGGCTCACGCGGGAATAGCTCAGTTGGTAGAGCGCAACCTTGCCAAGGTTGAGGTCGAGAGTTCGAGACTCTTTTCCCGCTCCATATTGCAAAAAAAGGCCACCTCATCGGTGGCCTTTTTCATTTGGGCGCCTGCTCAGCGGTCCGCGTGCTTCAGCAGGTAGCTGTTCGAGATCGCCTTGAACGACAGTCCGCCGTCCAGCCGCTTGAACACGACCCCCTCGCGCGAAGTGCCCGGGTTCAGCGACGGCCCTTCGGCGTACGCCAGCACCTCGGCCATCGACCCACCAAAGCGATCGAGCGCGCTCACTTCGAGCAGCGGCACGGTACGCACCGTTGCTCCCAGCACGCGCAGCGCATCGATGATCGCGTTGCGCTCGTCCATGCCGCAGTAGTCGCCACGGTCGATGTCGAATACATCGAAGACGTGGAACTGCTGCCCGCGCAGCTTCTCCGGATTGCCCTGGATGCCCTCGCCGACGATCTCGCCCTGCAGCGCCACGCTGCGGCCCAGCGTCGAGAGCGCTTCCAGAAGTCGGTCTTCCCGCGCCACGCGCCACAGGCTGTTGCCCGGGGTTTCGCGCAGCTGCCAGTTGCGCCCGCACACCCCCACGGCACCTGCGTTGTGAAACGCGGTCATGCTCGATCCGTCGAGCTTGACCGTGACCTCGAACGCATGTCCGTCGTTCGCAGCAAGCACCTCCGGCAGGTTCTGGATGCGCTCCTGGTCGGTCTTGGCGATGAAGAGCGGGAACGGGCCCTCCACCTCGCCCGACAGGCAGGCCGGGATCACGGGCTCCCACTTGCCGATGCCCAGCAGCTCTGCCCAATCGCGCTGGCGCAGCATCGGATCGGCCAGCGCGAGCGCGTCGATTTCCGAGAACTGCGACAGCGGCAGGATCAGCCCCTGCGAGATCTGGCCGCGCAGCTTCATCGTGCGAAGCCGCACGCCGCGTTGTTCGTTCCAGGTGATCGCAGCCTTCTCCAGGAAGGCGAAGCGCGGGTCGTCGAGCGGCAGGAAGGCGTCGATCTCGAAGAAGACGCAGCGGTCGCCAACGGCGAACTCTCCCTTCTTGATGACGACGGTCCAGCCTTCGACGACGGCGCATTCGATGGCATCGGCCCCGGCAATGGGGCGGACGACGTCGACGGTGCGGACGGTGACAAGTTTGCGCATGGTTGTTTTCTCCCTGTGGTTGATGGTGACGCAAAAAGAAAAAAGGCCCGGAACCAATCGGTGTCCGGGCCTCTTTGAAAAGAAAGAGTTCTGAAGCGGTGCGCGCTATGCGCCGACTCCACCCGGTGAGGCCTGGTTGCCCGTTTGTTGCTGGCCGATTGCATGGCCCGCGACGTACGCGAACGCGTGACCCGTTGTCGGGTTCGCGTTGCTGACGTTCTTGGCGATGACCAGTGCGGTGCTCACGGAGTGGCTTTCGGATGAATGCGGATGGTGTTGTCCGGGATCTTCGCAGCGATGCCGCGAAGGGAGCCGGACTGTAAAGAGTGTTTGCGCCGGCGTCAACCCCTCGCCGGCAACACGGTCCCCCGGCTCTCTCCAAACCCGATGCGCGCATGTCCCGGCTTCTCGCACCAGCCGCGCAGCAGCACCGCGTCGCCGTCTTCCAGAAAACCGCGCTGCTCGCCGTTGGCCAGTGTCACGGGGCTTTGCGCCGCGCGCGTCAGTTCGATGATCGCGCCGGCCTCGCCTTCGCCGGGGCCTGAAATCGTGCCGCTGCCGAACAGGTCGCCGGGGTTCAGGCTGCAGCCGCCCATCGTGTGGTGCGTGACCATCTGTGCGACGCTCCAGTACTGGTGCTTGAAGCTGGTGGACGACAGGCGCGACGGCCCGGTCTTGTCCTTGCGTGCCTTCTCGCTTTCGAGCCAGACCTCCAGCCGGATGTCGAGCGCGCCGCTCTCGCGGTTCGCCGCGTGCTCCAGGTATGCGAGCGGCTGTGGCTCGCTGGTCGGGCGCGTCCATGCCTGCCGGTAGGGCGCGAGTGCCTCCATCGTCACGATCCACGGAGAGATCGTGGTCGCGAAGTTCTTCGCGAGGAAGGGGCCGAGCGGCGCCATCTCCCAGAACTGGATATCGCGCGCCGACCAGTCGTTCAGCAGGCAGATGCCGAAGATGTGCTCCTCCGCGCGCTCGAGCGGAATGGGCTCGCCCTGCGTGTTGCCGGTGCCGATCCACACGCCGAGCTCCAGTTCGTAGTCGAGCCGCGCGCAGGCCTGATAGGTCGGTGCCTTCGCGCCCGGTGCCATCGCCTGTCCCATCGGCCGGTGAAAGCGCTGGCCGCTCACGCCGATGGTCGACACGCGCCCGTGGTACGCGATCGGGATCCAGCGGAAGTTGGGCGTCACGTCGCCATCGGGATTCATCAGGCGGGTAATGTTCAGCGCGTGGTCGATCGATGTGTAGAAGTCGGTGTAGTCCCCGATGCGCGCGGGCACGGTGTATTCGGCTTCGGACTGCGGCACGAGGCAGTCGCGCACGGCTTGAACGGTGGCGACGGGTGCGTCGTTCTTCAGCAAGGCGAAGAGTGCGTGGCGCAACGCTTTCCACGCCGCGTTGCCGAGCGCGAAGAAGTCGTTCAGCGCAGGCTGCGCGGCGGCCTTCGCCGCATCGAGCGCGAGGCCGTCGAGCTGCTGCAGCCTGACGAGTGCCGCGAGGTCAAGCACCTGGTCGCCGATGGCGACTCCGCCGCGAAATGCCTCGCTGCTGCCGGCGCGACGGAACACTGCATGCGGCAGGTTCTGGATCGGGAAGTCGGCGCCCGTTGCGTTGGCCGATTCGACCCAGCTGCGCGCATGGACGTCGTGCGTGTGGTTGAGTGTGATGCTCATGATGAACGGAACCTCACACCGATGCCATCAACGCTTCGTCGAAGATCGCGACCGCACGCGTCCAGCCGGCCGACGCGCCGCGGATCTTGTGCGGGAAGCAGCTGATGTAGAAGCCCGTGGGCGGCAGCGCTTCGAGGTTGTGCAGCTTCTCGATGTGGCAGTAGCCGATGTCGCGGCCGGCCTTGTGGCCTTCCCAGATCAGCGATGCATCGTGCGTCTCGCCGTACTTCTTCGCGGTGTGCACGAAGGGCGCGTCCCAGCTCCATGCGTCGGTGCCCGTGAGGCGCACGCCGCGCTCCAGCAGGTACATCGTCGCCTCGTAGCCCATGCCCGCGCCGGCGGAAACATAGTCGGGGTGGCCGTAGCGCGAGCCGGCGCGCGTGTTGACCACGACGATCTCCAGCGGGCTCAGCGTGTGACCTATGCGTTTGAGCTCGGCCTCGACATCGTCGGCCGTCACCACGTAGCCGTCGGCGAAGTGGCGGAAGTCGAGCTTCACGCCCGGCTGGAAGCACCATTCGAGCGGCACGTCATGGATGGCGATGGCGGGCTTCTTCTCGCCCAGCGCCTTGTCCATGGTCGAGTGAAAGTGATAGGGCGCATCGAGGTGCGTGCCGTTGTGCGTCGACAACTGCACCAGCTCCACCGCCCAGCCCTCGCCGTCGGGCAGGTCTTCCTTCTTCAAACCGGGGAAGAAGGGCTCGATCTGCTCGTAGGTCTGCTCGTGCGTGAAGTACTGGATCTTCGGTGCGAAGGCCGGCGGGTCGGAGAGCACGTCGTTCTCCAGAAAGATCGAGAGGTCGACGAATTTGCGTGGCATGTCGGGGCTCCTTGTGGGGTGTTCGTGTTGGAAGAGAAGGAAAGAGAAAAAGAAGGAATCAGGGCTGCTGCCAGCGCAGCAGGCGCTTCTCGGCAAGGGCCAGCAGCGCGTTGCTCACGAAGCCGATGAGCCCGAGCAGCACGATGCCGGCGAACAGGTCGCTGGCGCGGAAGGCGCGCGCAGCCAGCAGGATGGCCTGGCCCAGGCCGCTTTGCGAGGCGATCATTTCGCCCACCACCGCGACGATCAGCGCGATGGTCAGCGCGAGCCGCATGCCGGCCAGGATGTCGGGCATCGCGTTGGGCAGGCCCATCTTCCAGATGTACGCCGCGCGCGACATCTGCAGGCAGCGCGCCACTTCCGACAGGCGCGGCTCCACGGCCGCGAAGCCGTGCACCGTGGCCAGCAGCACCGGCCACATCGCGCCGAACGCGACCACGAAAAGCACCATGCCGGGGTTCAGCCCGAAGATGGAGATGGCCAGCGGCAGCAGCGCCGAGGCGGGCAGGGGGCGGATGAATTCCAGCGTCGGCTGGATCCACGCCCGGACCTGGGGCGACACGCCGATGGCCGCGCCCAGCAGCACGCCGAAGAGCGATGCGAGCAGCCAGCCTTCGATCATGCGGCCCACCGTCGCTTGCGTGAAGGCGATCAGCTCGCCATTGCCATTGCCTCCCGCAAGATTCAGTCCTTCGAGCAGGCTCGCGAAAGTGGCTTGCGGCGTAGGCAGGAACACGCGGCTGACCCAGCCCGCGTTGCTCGCCACCCACCACAGCGCGACAAGCGCCAGCAGCACGCCCGCCGAGCCGAGCCGGTACAGGCCGATGCGGTCGTTGTTGCCGGTCATGACTGCACTCCCATGCGCCGCGACACCGCGCGCTGCAGCATCAGCATGCCCGCGTTGACCGCGAAGCCCACCACGCCGATCCAGCCCAGCCAGGCGAGCATCAGCGCGGGGTCGAAGCTCTGCTGCGCGATCATCATCGCGTAGCCCATGCCGTTGGGGTTGGCCGCGATCTCCACCGTCACGGCCACCACCAGCGCCACGGCAACGCCGAGGCGCAACGCGACGAACAGGCGCGGCACGATGGCGGGCAGCACGATCTTGAAGGCACGCTCGCGCGCCGACAGCCCCAGCACCCGGCTGACTTCGAGCAGCCGGGGCTCGACCTGCTGCACCGCCGACTGCACCAGCACCAGCAGCGGCCAGAAGGTGGCGAAGGCGACGATGGCCAGCTCCATGCGCACGCCGAAGCCGAAGCCCAGCATGGCGAGCGGAATCAGTGCGACGGAAGGCACGGGGCGCAGCACCTCGATGGAGACAGACCCGAGTTGCGCGGCTCGGCGCGAGAGCCCGAGCACGACGCCCAATGCGATGCCGAGCACCGCACCCAGCAGCAGGCCCAGCGCTGCCGTGCCGAGCGTGAAGCCGGTGGCCTGCCAGAGCGAGCCGTCCATGGCTGCGCCGACAAACGCCTTGGCCGCCGCGCTCGGCGGCGCGAGCGCATCGCTGCCCAGCGCGGCCGCGCGCCGCGCGTACCACTCGAAGGCGCCGATCAGCACGACGGGAAACACCCACGGCCGCAGCCAGCGGAAGAGGCGGTTCTCAGTCATGGCCCTGCTCGATGAAGGCGAACAGCTCGCGGCGCAGCTGCAGGTATTCCGGGTGCTCCTTGGTCGAGAGCTGATCGCGTGGGCGGGGGATCTTCACGTCGATCATCCGTGCGAGGCTCGGCCGCCCGGGGCCCGGGTTGGCCTGCAGCGCGATCACGCGGTCGCCGAGGTAGATGGCCTCTTCCAGGTCGTGCGTCACGAACAGCACGGTGAGCCCGTCCTCGCGCACCAGCCGTGCCAGCTCGTCCTGCAGGCTCTGCCGCGTGAGCGCGTCCAGCGCGCCGAAGGGCTCGTCCATCATCATCAGCTCGGGCTTCTGCGCAAGGCAGCGGGCGATCTGCGCGCGCTGCTGCATGCCGCCCGACAGCTGCACCGGAAACTTGTGTGCGTGCTTCGCGAGGCCGACCTTGCCGAGCACGTCGGCGATGCGCGGCGCGCGCTCGGCGGCGGGTACGCCGGCCGCTTCCAGCGCGAGGCTCACGTTGCCCTCCACCGTGCGCCAGGGCAGCAGGGCGCGACCGTAGTCCTGGAACACGAAGGCCACTTCGCGCGATGGCTCGGTCATCTTCGCGCCGTTGCGCCGCACCTCGCCCGCGCTCGCGGTGACGAGCCCGCTGGCCGCGCGAAGCAGCGTGGTCTTGCCGCAGCCGCTCGGGCCGACGATGCAGACGAACTCGCCGCGCGCCACGTCGAACGATGTGGGCGACAGGATCTCGCGCCCGCCGAGGCGGATGGTCACGCCGTCGAAGCGCAGGAAAGGGGTGGCTTGCATCGTGGGGCTGGCTGGCGAATGAAAGGCGCTCGCCGACAGTGCGGCACGCGCAGTAACGGGGGCGGGAGCAGCGATCACTTCGCCACCAGCTTCGCCACGTCGATGCTCGTCTTGAGCATTTCCTGATCCTTCATCAGCCCGGTCCAGTAGGCGAGCTGCTTTTCCGTCACCACGGGGCCGGGCGGCGAGACCTGCACCTTGGCCAGCACGTCCGGCGGCAGCTTGATGTACTTGCCGATCGATGCACGCACCTTCGCGTCGTTCTTCGGCTGCTGCATGAACGACGCGGCCTCCACCAGCGCCTCGCGGAAGGCGCGCGCCGCCACCGGGTTCTTCGCCACCCACTCGCGCTTGGCCGCGTGCACGATGGTCTGGTTGTTCTCGGGCAGGAAGGTCGAGTAGTAAGAGGCCACGTAGCCCGCGCCGCTCTCGGTGATGCGGCTCATGAACGGGTCGGCCGACACCACCGCGTCGACCGAGCCGCCGCGCAGCAGGTCGGCATGCTGCGGGAACGCGGCCTCGACGAAGTTGACCTTGCGGTAGTCCACGCCGCTGTCCTTCAGCCAGGCGCGGAAGGTCACGTGCAGGAAGGCGCCCAGGCCCGGCACGCCGATCTTCTTGCCCACGCAGTCCTGCGGGCTCTTGATGCCCGAGCCCGCGCGCGCCACCAGGCCGAAGCCGGTGATGGTCTTAGAGGTGAGGCCGCCGCCGGCCACCAGCACCAGGTCGAGACCGCCGTCCACCGCCTGCAGGAACACCGAGGGCGTGGGGCCGCCGATCTGCAGCGAATCGGACTGCAGCGCCGCCGGAATGGTCGAGTTCAGCGGGATGAACTTGAGCTCGACGTCGAGGCTGCGCTTCTTGAAGTAGCCCTCCTCGGCGGCCACGAACACCGATGCGAAGTCGGTCACGGCCGTGTAGCCGAACACGATCTTCGTGGTGGATTGGGCGCGCGAAGGCAGCGCGGCGGCGGCCGATGCAGCGGCGAGCGCCGACAGCAGGGTGCGTCGTTTCATCATGTCTTCTGTCTCCTGGGGGTGGTTTTCTTTTGCGTGGGCCTGGCTGTCTTCGGGCGCGGCAGCGCCGCGCGCAGGCCGCCGACGATGAAGTTCACGAGCATCGGCGCCACGGCCGGGTCGGCGCGCCTGTTCTCGCCGCGCGTGAGGCGTTCGATGCGGCTGTCGTTCAGGTGGTGCAGCAGCGCGCCCAGCGCGAACTGGTAGCCCCAGGCCGCCTGGCTGCGCGTGGCGTGCGGCAGCGCGATGTGCAGCGCATCGATGTAGGCCTCGGCCAGCGGGTCGAAGTAGGCGCGCAGCACGCGGTCGGCTTCCTCGGTGGCGTGGTACAGCTCGCGCGCCACCAGCAGCGCGTAGTACTCGCCCTCGGAACTCGCGCGCAGCGCGAGCACGGGCGCGGTGAAGGCTTCGATGATCCGCTGCAGCGTGCGCGGGTCGTCGGGGTCGTTGTTCACCGCGGCCAGGCCCGCGAGCCGCGCATCGATGGAGTGCGACCAGTGCTCGAAGATCGCATGGAAGAGCTCGTGCTTCTGGCCGTAGTAGTAGCCCACCAGCGCCAGCGGCACGCCGGCCTCCTCGGCGATCTGGCGGATCGTCACCACGTGGTAGCCATGCTGCGAAAAAAGCTTCTCGGCCGCCAGCAGGATCGCCTGCTTGCGGTCGGGCCGCGCAGTCTCGGTGGCGACTGCGGCGAGGGCTGGCGTCGCGGCACGCGAGGTGCCGCGCCTTGCGGTGGGTGTGCGGGTGCTCATCGGGGCGTATTGAACGCTTGTACAAAAACATTGAACACACGTACAAACCCTGAGGTCAACCCTCATTGAGCACGGTCGTTCGCAGCGCTACGCTCGTGCCATGCCCGCTCCCAATATTCCCCAGATCCGCCTTTACCGCGACTGGCTGCGCGAGACGCGCGGCCTTGTCTTCGACAGCTACGACGCCCTGTGGCGCTGGTCCGTCACCGAGCTCGATGCCTTTTGGCAGAGCATCTGGGACTACGCCCGCATCGAGTCGCCCACGCCGCACACGGCGGTGCTCGCCGAGTCGCGCATGCCCGGCGCTCGCTGGTTTCCCGGCGCACAGGTCAACTACGCCCGCGAGGTGCTGCGCCACGTCGATGCGGCGCACGCGGCCGGCATGCCCGCCATCGTGAGCGACAACGAGCTGGGCCAGGTGCGCGAGATGTCGTGGCCCGAGATGCGCCGCCAGGTCGCGTCGGTGGCGCTCACGCTCAAGTCGCTCGGCGTGCAACGCGGCGACCGCGTCGCGGCCTACATGCCGAACGTGCCCGAGACCATGGTGGCCTTTCTCGCATGCTCCAGCATCGGCGCGATCTGGAGCGTGTGCGCGCCCGACATGGGCACGGCCGCCGTGGCCGACCGCTTCAGCCAGATCGCGCCCAAGGTGCTGATCGCCGTCGACGGCGTTCACTACGGCGGCAAGCCGCTCGACCGCAGCGCCGTGCTGCAGGAGCTGCGCGGCCAGCTGCCGAGCGTGCAGAAGCTGCTGCTCGTGAAGTCGCGCTATGCCGCCGGCGCCGTTCCGCACGATGTCGACTGGACGCAGGCCGTGGCGCGCAACGATGCAGAGGTCGCGGCCTTCGAGCCCGAGTGGCTGCCCTTCGACCACCCGATCTGGATCGTCTATTCGAGCGGCACCACCGGCCTGCCCAAGCCCATCGTGCACGGGCAGGGCGGCATCATCCTCACCATGCATGCCTGCGGGCTGCACAACGACGTGGGCGCGAGCTACGGCGCCAACAACTACGGCGAGCGCTACCACTGGTACAGCTCCACGGGCTGGGTGATGTGGAACTCGCAGCTCTCGGGCATGGCCTTCGGCGCCACCATCTGCATCTACGACGGCAATCCGGCGGGCAGCAAGGAGAAGCCCGACTGGAGCGTGCTGTGGCGCTTCGTGGCGCGGCACAGGGTCACTTTCTTTGGTGCAGGCGCGGCCTACTTCACCAACTGCATGAAGGCGGGTCTTGTCGCGAAGGAGTGCGGCGACCTCTCGCGCGTGCGCGCGCTCGGCAGCACCGGCTCGCCGCTGCCCGAGGAAGTGCAGCGCTGGGGCTCGAAGCAGATCCTCGACGCGGGCTCCAAAGATGTGTGGTGGTGCAACATCTCCGGCGGCACCGATTTCTGCGGCGCCTTCGTCGGCGGCAACCGCGACCTGCCCGAAGTGCCGGGGCAGATGCAGTGCCGCGAGCTCGGCCACGCGGTCGAGGCGTGGAACGAGCAGGGCCAGCCGGTCATCGGCGAAGTGGGCGAACTGGTGTGCACCAGGGCCATTCCTTCGATGCCGCTCTACTTCTGGGGCGACGAGGGCAATGCGCGCTACGTGTCGAGCTACTTCGACACCTACCCCGGCGTCTGGCGCCACGGCGACTGGATCAGGATCGGCGAGGACGGCGGCTGCATCATCTACGGCCGCAGCGACGCCACCATCAACCGCCAGGGCCTGCGCATGGGCACCAGCGAGATCTACAGCGCCGTCGAGGGCCTGCCCGAAGTGCTCGACTCCATGGTGGTCGACCTCGAATACCTGGGCCGCGAAAGCTACATGCCGCTGTTCGTGGTGCTGCGCCCCGGCACGACGCTCGACGACGCCATGCGCGCGAAGATCAACAACGCCATCAAGACATCGCTCTCGCCGCGCTTCGTGCCCAACGACATCTTCCAGGTGGCCGAGGTCCCGCGCACGCTGTCTGGCAAGAAGCAGGAGCTGCCGATCAAGAAGCTGCTGCTGGGCCAGCCCATCGAGAAGGTGGTCAACCGCGAAGCCATGGCCAATCCGGGAAGCCTTGACTGGTTCGTGGCTTTTGCCGCACGGCGTGCGGAGGCCGCCTCCGCATAATGCGGCGCATGAAAAGACGAACCAGCCTCCTCATGTTCTCCGCCATCGCAGGTGCCTCGTTGCTGAGCGCTTGCGCCGTGCCTTCCTCGCCATCGGCGGGCGGTGGCAGTGCGGCGCAACTGCGCGTGAGCGGCACCGTCACGTACCGCGAACGCATCGCGCTCGACCCCGCGGCCGAAATCGTGGTGCAGCTGCTCGACGTGTCGCTCATGGATGCGCCCTCGAAGGTGCTTGCCGAGCAGCGCATCAAGGCCAACGGCAAGCAGGTGCCCTTCGCCTACGAGCTGAAGGTGGATGCCGCGCGCATCGACCCGCGCATGCGCTATGCGGTGTCGGCGCGCATCACGCGCGGCGATCAGCTGCTGTTCATCAACGACACGCAGTATTCCGTGCTCACGCAAGGCGGCGCCAACAGCGCCGACCTCGTGCTGGTGCGCGTCACGCAGGCTCCGCGCTGAGCGGCCCGCCGGTCCACGGACCGGCTTCGGCTCCGGGCAGGAGCTCGTAGAGCACCAGGCCCGTCTGGCGGCCGCGCAGTTCCACCAGCTCCTCGATGCGCCGCGTGCGCAGCCGGCCATCGAGCCCCGCGAAGGTGGCCTCGGACATCAGCGTCTGCGTCCCCAGCTGCTTGTTGATGCCCTCGATGCGGCTCGCCACGTTGATCACGTCGCCGAACGCGGTGTAGGACAGCCGGTCGTTCGAACCCAGTACCCCCGCGATCACCTTGCCGGTATGGATGCCGACGCGCGTGCGGAACACCGGCAGCCCCTGCTCGCGCCACTTCCGGTTGAGCGCGCTCATTTCCTCGTGGAGCTCCAGCGCGGCAACGCAGGCCCGGTACTCGGCATCCTTCAGGTCGGAGGGCGCGCCCCACAGCACCATGATGCCGTCGCCGATGAACTTGTCGACCATGCCGCCATGCCGCGCGAACACGCCCGTCGCGAGGTTGAAGTATTCGGTCAGCATGCCCACCAGCACGTCGGTGTCGAGCGACTCCGAGATCGATGTGAAGCCCTCCACGTCGGTGAACATCACCGTCACGCGGCGCGGCGAACCCGAAGGGCCGAGCGTGTGACCCTCGTCGATCAGCTGGTTGATCAGGCCCACCGGCACGAACTTGCTGAAAGCCTTGAGGCTGCGCGCGGAGTCGTCCAGGGCCTGGTCGAGGTGTTGTATCTCGAGCACGCGGCTGGGCTCGCGCGGCAGGTTGTCGAGCTCCAGCAGGCCGATGCGGCGCGCGATGTGCGAGAGGTTCTCCACCGGCGCGGTCACCAGCTTCGACAGCTTCAGCGACAGGAACAGTGCGATCGCCAGGAAGGCCACCGCCAGCACCAGCCCCCACAGCACCGTGCGGCGCAGGTCGCCCAGCAGCACTTCCTCGGGCACCCAGCTCACCAGCTGCCAGCCGGTGCTCGGGATGAGCGAGGTCTGCACCAGGTAGCGGTGGCCTTCGTAGGCGAAGGCGAACGCCGTGTCGCTGCCGCTGCCCGCCGTGCCGGTGGCCACCATGTGAGCGTGCAAGGCGCCGAGCACGCCGCTCGGCGGCTCGAGCTTGTGCAGCACGCCGGGCATGTCGCTGCGCGCGAGCACGCGGAAGTCGGCGCTCAGCAGTGCGCTGTCGCCGTAGCCGTCGTTGTTGAACTGGCGCACGAAATCCGAAAGCCGCCCGAGTGACACGTCGCCCGCCACCACCAGCGCCTGGGCGCTGCTGTCGGCGTAGCTGCGCTTGCTCGGCAGCGCATAGGTCACGCCGAGTTCCTGCGCGGCGGCGAATACGTAGGGCTGCGTCCAGACGGGCCCGCCCGCGTCGTGCGCCTGCGTGTACCAGCTTCGCTTCGTCGGGTTGTAGTCGCTGCGGAACGCGTCCAGGCGCTGGGTGGCGTAGCGCTGCTGCACGCTGGCCTCGGCGTCCAGCGGCAGCTTGTATTGCCAGGTCTCGGTGGTGAACTCTTCGCCCCGCTCTATGTGGCGCATGGCCGGCACCGGGTAGCGCAGCGCCATCAGCATCTGGCCCTTCTCGTTGCTCACGTAGATGCTGTCGAGTTCGGGCGACTGCTGCAGCAGGGTCCAGAGCAGTTCCGAGGTCTTTTCGGAGTGCTCGCCCGCGGGGCGCAGGCTGGGGGCGCTGCCCACCGCGTTGATGACCGACTCCGCCTTGTGCAGGAAGGCCAGCACCTTGTCCTCGGTGCGGTCGTGGTTGGCCTTGTGCGCGGACACGCCGACGCGTGACACCAGCCGCTGCGACCCCCAATAGCCGAGAGACACCAGCAACAGCGATTGCGCCAGCGCCACCGCGCTGACGATGGTGCCGACATCGACCCGGAAACGGCGCGAGCGCCCGGGCGGTGCGACCAGCGATGCCGTGGGCGGCACCGTGCCCCCGGCGGATTTGAGCAACGGCTTTCCAGCCGCTTCCGGATTCCCGGACCAGTTCTTGTTCATACAACTCCCTGACGATCACTCGGACGCGCCCGCAAGGCCGAAGCCGCGGGCCGGCCTCCGGCAGATCCATGGCCCCGATCATTGGCGTCGGGGTCCGTGGGTGCTCGGAAGCGGGCGTGATTCTCGCTCTACTTCGGCTTTCCGTGCGGTATTGCACGGCGCCGTGGAGGCTCAAGCCTGTCTAGACCAGATCGTGGGAGCTGCAGGGCGCGGGCCCGTCAGCGCGCGTCGTGGAAGACGATCCCCAGCGTGTGCCGCCGCCCCGAACGCACGCGGCTCACGCCGTGGCGCATCGTCACGCGGTAGCTGCCGCGCGTGCCGGCCACCGGCCGCTGGTTGACCGCGAAGATCACGGTCTCGCCCTGCGCGAGCGACACCACCTCGGCACGCGACTGCATGCGCGGGCGCTGCTCGGTCAGCACGAACTCACCGCCGGTGAAGTCCTCGCCGGGCTTGCTCAGCAGCACCGTGAGCTGCAGCGGAAACTGAAGGTCGCCGTACAGGTCCTGGTGCAGGCAGTTGTAGTCGCCCTCGCCATAGCGCAGCAGCAGCGGGGTGGGGCGCTGCTGGCCCGCCGCGTGGCAGCGCGCGAGATACGCGGCGTGGTCCGGCGGGTAGTCGGCCGGCAGGCCCATGGCCGTGGCCCAGGCATTGGCCAGTGGCGCGAGGCGCGCGTACAGCACGCTGCGGCACGCCGCGAGCTTCGGCGGCAGCGGGTTGGCGAAGTACTGGTACTCGCCCTGCCCGAAGCCGTGGCGCTGCATCACCACGCGGCTGCGGAAGCGCTGGCCTTCGTCGTACATGGCCACGAGCGCGGCGCATTCCTCGGGGGTGAACAACTGGCCGGTGACGGCGCAGCCGCGGGCGGCAAGGTCCGCTTCGATGCGGGGCCAGTCGAAGGCGTCGATCCGGGAGAGCTTTCTTGTCATGCCGCCAGTGTCCCGCCGCCGGACCGGCACGGCTCGCCATTTCCGGACGCGGGTTTCCGGCACGGGCTTTGGCCCGCGCTGCTGCGGACGCCCCGCGTTTTGAGCGATCATCCGGCCATGGCACGAGAAAAAACCATTGCACGCGAAAGCTCGACAGGGCAACTGGTCCAGGGCCGGTCGGTTGCCACGCTGGGGCGCGGCATGGCACTGGTCAAGGTCGGCAAGGCTCCGCGTCCGGTCGTGCGCCCCGAAGACAACACCACGGTGCTGCTGAAGAAAGCGGCCCGCGCGCTGAACAAGCCCGGCATCGACAGGTCGGTCGTCTTCCGCGGCCCCAACGCCGCGAAGATCTTTTCCTACTCCGCCTATTCCCAGGACCCGACCCTGGTCGTTCGCGAGGCGGCCGACGGCACCAAGGTCATCGGCCGCATGGTCGACGGCAGGTTCCGCGCGAGCAAGGCGTGAGCCGCCGTCCCCCGAAGCTCGACAAGCTCCTCGAGCAGACGCAGGGCCCGCGTCCGGTGGCCTTCGTGCTGGCGGGTCACAACGGCTCCGGCAAGTCGACGCTCTGGTATTCGCGCCTTGCGCCGTCGCTGCGCCTGCCACTGGTCAACGCCGACCGGATGATGATGTCCATCCTGCCGGATGCCGATCCCGCCACGGGGCACATCCCCGTCTGGGCCCAGCGCCTGCGCGACGACGACGAGAAATGGCAGGTCCTGTCGCAGGAAGGCGTGCGCGCCTTCAAGAGCCTGGTGATGGACCAGCGCATGCCTTTCGCATTCGAGACCGTCTTCTCCCACTGGAAGCCGCTGCCCGGCGGCGGCCACGAGTCGAAGGCGGACGACATCCGCGCGATGCAGGAGGCAGGCTACTTCGTCGTGCTGCTCTTCGTCGGCCTGATCTCGGTGGACATGTCCGTCTTCCGCGTGAGCACGCGCAAGCAGCAGGGCGGCCACGACGTGGACCGCAAGAAGCTCATCGAACGCTTTCCCCGCACGCAGGCGGCGGTCGGCCACGCGGCGCAGATCGCGAACATGACGCTCATGTTCGACAACAGCCGCTCCGAGAAGGACGCCTTCGCGCTGGTGCGGGCGCAGGCGAAGAAATCGATTCTTTTCGACGCGCGCGATCCCCAGTTCGACGTGGACCCCGGACTGCGGGCCGTCTGCGACCCATGGCTGGAGAAGGTGACGGGGCCGTTCAGGCCGCCGCGCACTTCGCAGCCGAAGAAGACAACCCAGCGGCAGCAACGACAAGAAGGCCGGAGCACCTCATGAGCACCTCGAATCCATCCCCCGACCAGGCCGACGGCTGGCAACTCCCCTGGACCGGCGGCTGCCGCTGCGGCCAGGTGCGCCTGCGCATCACCGCGCCGCCGCTGCTGTCGATGGCCTGCCATTGCACCGGCTGCCAGACCATGAGCGCGAGTGCCTTCTCGCTCTCGCTCGCCATTCCCGCGCAGGGCTTCGAGGTGGTGTCGGGCGAGCCTGTCATCGGCGGGCTGCACGGCGACGATTCGCACCACTTCTTCTGCCCGCACTGCAAGAGCTGGATGTTCACGCGCACCGAAGGCCTCGACTACTTCGTCAACCTCCGGCCGTCGATGCTCGACCGCCACGGATGGGTCGAGCCCTTCGTCGAGACCTGGACCGACGAGAAGCTGCCCTGGGCCACGACGCCCGCGAAGCACAGCTTCGGCGCCTTGCCTGCGATGGACGCCTTTCCGGCGCTGATCGAGGCCTATGCCCGGGAAGGCGCCCGGCCTGCGAAGGCTTGAAGCGATGTCGGTCCGCCGCCGCGCTCAGAGCGGCGCGATCGGAATGCAGATGTCGCATTCGAAGGCGCCGGTCTTTTCGTCGAATGCCCCGCACGGCGGGTAGTGCTCGAATGCCGGCCGGTTGTCGATCTGGAAGCCGCTGGCCGGCAGCCAGTCGCGCAGCACGCTGGCCCAGGCCTCGTTGATCTCCTGCGGCAGACCCTTGAACTTCATCGCCGCGTAGCGCCCGCCGGGTAGCACCGTCTTCTGGAAGCCGCCGTCGGGCACGAAGTCTTCGGGCACTTCCACGGCGGCGTCGTAGCGCGACTGCTCCGGCGCCGTGATGCTCGGGTCGTCGTGGCTGATGCCGTAGCGCGGGTTCGGCCACAGCTGGTGCGCACCGATCCACGGCGCCACCTTCGTCTCCCAGAAGGCGCCGATGGGCGCGCCGAACGGGCCGACGTAGCGCAGGTAGGCGATGGTGACGGGCGGGCGGGTGATGAGTTCGACGTTCATGGGCTTGGCCTCCGTTGGCGCGGTGTCGCGCGACGAGGGCTCATTCTTCGTGAAGCCGTGCAATGCGATCTGATCAGGATTGCTTTCCGTGTCGGACGGCGACCATCGGTGAGCCGCGCGCCACGCCGTCGGCGAACTGCCGAAGCGCGCGCGGAATGCCCGCGAAAAGGCCTCGCCCGAGCCGAAGCCCACCGACAGCGCCGCGTCGAGCACCGACACGCGCGGCTGCGTCGCCAGCCGCAGCGCGGCGACTTCCACGCGCCGCCGCCGCACGTAGTCGCCCAGCGTTTCGCCGGCCCAGGCCGCGAACAGGCGGTGGAAGTGAAAGGCCGAGAAATGCGCAACATCGGCCAGTTCGGCGAGTTCGAGCGGTTCGTCCAGGTGCGCGTCGATGTGCGTCAGCACCTTGTGCATGCGCCATTCGTATTCGGATCGGCTGTCGCGCGTCATGGAGTACTCAGACTTGTCGGGCCTGCTCCAGCAGCCAGTCGCTGAAGAACTTCAGCAGCGGTCGCTGGTCGGCTCGCTCGGGCGTCACGAGATAGTAGTTGCGTTCGCCCGAGAGCGGTCGCGCGCATGCCACCACCAGCTCGCCGCGCGCCAGTTCGTCGGCGACCAGCATCGTCGGCATCAGCGCCACGCCGAGCCCGTGCGAGGCTGCCGCGGCGAGGATGGAGAACAGCTCGTAGCGCGGACCGCCGCGCGCGTTGGGCGCGTCGATCTGCTGCGCGTCGAACCACTGGCGCCAGCCGTCGGGCCGCGTGCTCTGCTGCAGCAGCGGCATCTTCGCGATGGCGGCGGGCGTCACGGCCTTGCCGCGCGGCAGCAGCGACGGGCTGCACACGGGCACCACGTCCTCGTGCATCAGCAGCAGCGCGCGCGTGCCGGCCCAGTTCTCGACCTGCGCGGGCGTGCCTGCGTACAGCGCGGCGTCGAATTCCGCGTCGGCGAAGAGAAAGGGGCGGGTGCGCGTCTCGATGTGCACCACCACGTCGGGCTGCAGCGCCGCGAAGCCCTTCAGGCGCGGCATCAGCCAGCGGGTGGCGAAGGTGGGCACGGCCGCCAGCGAGAGCGAGCCGCCTTCGCCCTGGTGCGCCATGGCGTCGAGCGTGTCGCGCTCCATCGCCTCCAGCCGTTTGCTGATCTGCCGAGCGTAGGCCGCTCCGCTTGCCGTGAGCGCCACGCCGTGCCGCGTGCGGCGGAACAGCGCTACGCCCAGGAAGGCCTCGAGCGTGCCGATCTGGCGCGACACCGCGCTCTGCGTGAGGGCGAGCTCCTGCGCGGCTCGGGTGTAGCTCTCGTGGCGCGCGGCGGCGTCGAAGCACACGAGGGTCTGCAGGGGCGGGATCTTGCGGCGCATGTATGCCTCGGCTGTATGTATGGAATCGAGGGCTCATCAATGGAGAAGCCGCTCGAACATCTTGCAAGACATTCTACGAACGCATATCTGGGTGAGGAATCATCGTTTGCGTCATGGTCCCCGCGTGGCTAGCATCGGCCGATCCCCCTCTTTTTTCTTTCCTCCCCCTTTTCCGGAGACAGCCACATGGCCGCCAAAGCGCAATTCCACTGGGACGACCCCCTTCTTCTCGACCAGCAGCTGACCGACGAAGAACGCATGATCCGCGACGCGGCCAATGCCTACTGCCAGGAGCGCCTCGCTCCCCGTGTGCTCGAAGGCTTCCGCACCGGCGAGACCGACCCGGCCATCTTTCGCGAGATGGGTGCCCTCGGCCTGTTGGGCCCGACCATTCCCGAGCAGTACGGCGGCCCCGGCCTCAACTACGTGGCCTACGGCCTGATCGCCCGTGAAGTCGAGCGCGTCGACTCGGGCTACCGCTCGATGGCCAGCGTGC
This sequence comes from Variovorax sp. 679, assembly GCF_003952185.1. Taxonomy (GTDB): domain Bacteria; phylum Pseudomonadota; class Gammaproteobacteria; order Burkholderiales; family Burkholderiaceae_C; genus Variovorax. The sequence continues at coordinate 44,918 of NZ_RXFS01000016.1, forward strand.
AGAGCTCGCTGGTGATGGTGCCGATCTTCGAATTCGGCTCCGAGGGCCAGAAGCAGAAGTTCCTGCCCAAGCTCGCCACCGGCGAATGGATCGGCTGCTTCGGCCTGACCGAGCCCGACCACGGCTCCGACCCCGGCAGCATGGCCACGCGCGCCAAGAAGGTTCCCGGCGGCTACTCGCTCACCGGCTCGAAGATGTGGATCAGCAATTCGCCCATCGCCGACGTGTTCGTGGTGTGGGCCAAGGAAGTCAGCGAGAGCGGCGCCGTCGGCCCGATCCGCGGCTTCGTGCTCGAGAAGGGCATGAAGGGCCTGAGCGCCCCCGCCATCCACGGCAAGGTCGGCCTGCGCGCCAGCATCACCGGCGAGATCGTGATGGACGGCGTGTTCTGCCCTGAAGAGAACGCCTTCCCCGAAGTGCAGGGCCTGAAGGGTCCCTTCACCTGCCTCAACAGCGCCCGCTACGGCATCTCGTGGGGTGCCCTGGGCGCCGCCGAAGACTGCTGGCACCGCGCCCGCCAGTACACGCTCGACCGCAAGCAGTTCGGCCGCCCGCTGGCCGCCAACCAGCTCATCCAGAAGAAGCTGGCCGACATGCAGACCGAGATCACGCTGGGCCTGCAGGGCAGCCTGCGCCTGGGCCGCATGAAGGACGAGGGCATCGCCGCGGTGGAAATCACCTCGATCATGAAGCGCAACAACTGCGGCAAGTCGCTCGACATCGCCCGCATGGCGCGCGACATGATGGGCGGCAACGGCATCAGCGACGAGTTCGGCGTGGCCCGCCACCTGGTGAACCTCGAAGTGGTCAACACCTACGAGGGCACGCACGACATCCACGCGCTGATCCTCGGGCGCGCCATCACCGGCATCGCAGCGTTCTCGAACTGATCCGCGCATGACCGCCAAGCCCGCAGCACTCGACGGCATCAAGGTTCTGGACCTCTCCCGCGTGCTCGCGGGCCCGTGGTGCACGCAGATCCTCGCGGACCTGGGCGCCGACGTCGTCAAGATCGAGCGCCCCGGCGTCGGCGACGACACGCGCACCTGGGGCCCGCCCTTCATCAAGGACGCGAACGGCAACGACTCCGACCAGGCCAGCTACTTCACCGCCTGCAACCGCAACAAGCGCTCGGTCACGGTCGACATGGCCACGCCCGACGGGCAGGCGCTTCTGAAGCAGATGGCGGCGCAGGCCGACATCGTGGTGGAGAACTTCAAGACCGGTGGCCTGAAGCAGTACGGCCTCGACCACGAGAGCCTGCGCGCGGCCAACCCGCGCCTCATCTACTGCAGCGTGACCGGCTTCGGCCACGACGGTCCGTACGCCGAGCGCGCGGGCTACGACCTGATGATCCAGGCCATGACCGGCATGATGAGCATCACCGGCCGCCCCGACGAGGTGCCCGGTGGCGGCCCGCTGCGCGTGGGCGTGGCGCTGACCGACCTCTTCACCGGCGTCTACGCCAGCACCGCCATCCTGGCCGCGCTGCAGGTGCGGGACCGCACCGGCGAGGGCCAGCACATCGACATGGCGCTGCTCGACGTGGGCATGGCCATCCTTGCCAACCAGGCAAGCGCCTTCCTCAACACCGGCAAGGCGCCTGGGCGCCAGGGCAACACGCACCCCAGCCTCGCGCCCTACCAGGACTTCCCGACGCAGGATGGCGCGATGCTGCTGGCCATCGGCAACAACGGCCAGTTCGCGCGCTTCTGCGAGGCCGGTGGCCACCCCGAGTGGGCGACCGACGCGCGTTTCGCCACCAACACGCTGCGCGTGAAGCACCGCGGCGTGCTCATTCCGATGATGGAAGAGCTCACCCGCACGCGCACCACCGCCGCGTGGGTCACGCTGCTCGAGGACAAGGCCGTGCCCTGCGGCCCGATCAACGACATCGCGCAGGCCTTCGACGACGCGCAGGTCAAGGCGCGCGGCCTCGCGGTGACGCTGCCGCGCGACGCGGGCGACGGCATTGCCAGCATCACCGGCGTGGCGAGCCCGCTGCGCCTCACGGCCACGCCGCCGGTGCTGCGCCATGCACCGCCGGCGCTGGGCCAGCACACGCAGGAGGTGCTGGCGGAGATGGGCATCGACGCCGCCCGCTTCGAGGCCCTGCGTTCGGCCGGCGTGGTCTGACGAAGAAAGAGAAAAGAAGGAAGAGGCCATGGTCAGCCCGATGCCCATGCCCGCTTTCTCGGTGCTGCGCATCGACCACGTCGTGCTGCGCGTGAAGGATGCGGAACGCTCCATCGCCTTCTATCGAGGCGTGCTGGGCTGCGCCGTCGAGAAGCGCCGCGACGACCTGGGGCTCGTGCACCTGCGCGCGGGCACCAGCCTGATCGACCTCGTCACGCACGATGGCCCGCTGGGCAGGCAGGGCGGGGCGCTCGCCGGCGCGGAAGGCCGCAACGTCGATCACCTCTGCCTGCGCATCGAACCCTTCGATGAAGCCGCCATCCGCACGCTGATGGCCGAGCATGGCGTCGCGGTGCATGGCGAGGTGCAGAACAACTTCGGCGCGGAGGGCAACGGGCCCTCGATCTACATCGCCGACCCCGACGGCAACACCATCGAGCTCAAGGGCCCGGCCGCCTGACGGCGGGCGCTTTTTGTACGCCAATGTGTCCGGCCGCCGGCCGCACACACGGGCATGCAAAAGCATGGCTTGCCCGACACATCGCGGATACAGCCGGCCGATTCAATCCATGCATCGCCACCGAGGCGACCCGTACGGCGAATTCCTCGTCCGGCGGGCAACCACTGCAAGGAACATCCATGAGCTCCACCGCGAAGATCCTCTACACCGGCAAGACCCACACCACGGGCGGACGCGACGGCGTCTCGCGCAGCGACGACGGGCGCCTCGACATCAAGCTCTCGTCGCCCGGCACCTCGGGCGCGGGCACCAACCCCGAGCAGCTGTTCGCCGCCGGCTGGTCGGCCTGCTTCATCGGCGCGATGGGCAAGGCGGCCGGCGCGATGAAGATCAAGCTGCCGGCCGACCTGTCGGTGAACGCCGAGGTCGATCTCGTGCTCGACGAGGGCCAGTACTTCCTGCGGGCGCGCCTGAACGTGAGCCTGCCCGGCCTGGACCGCGAAACCGCGCGCGCCGTGGTCGACGCGGCGCACCAGACCTGCCCCTACTCGAAGCTCACGCGCGGCAACATCGACGTCGAGCTCAACCTGGTCTGAGCGACGCGGCCTGCCGCAGCGGTTTGCAACCGAAGACGGCATCGGCAGGCGCTGGAAGTCCGGTGCCGGTAACCCATTCGGACTACCGTTTCGGCTCTCGAGCTTCACGCAGAATCAGCCTGCGCCATCTCGCGCAGAACGATTATTCGAGGGAGCTTCCGATGTCCGGACATTCATTCGCCGCGCGCGTTGCCGCGCGGCTTTCCACGGCCGTGGCCGCCGCCACGCTGCTCGCCGCCTGCGGCTCGCGCCAGCCGGCGCCGCCCGAGCCGCCGCCCGCGACCGCCACGCCGCGCAACAGCGTCATCATGCCCGCCATCGCCTACGGCACCACCGCCAAGGGCCTGCAGCTGTCGAAGGCCGACGATGCGTGCGACGTGCCGGCATCGCTGCGGCAGGCGGTGCAGGACCAGCTGCTCGATCCCTACGAGTTCGTGCTCACGCCGCCGGCGCCCGATGCGGCGCAGGCCGCACCCGTGCTGAAAGTGGAGATCACCGACCTGCTGGCGAATGCGGGCGGCCTCTACGGCGGCCCCAAGATCGTCCAGCTGCGCGGCACGCTGGAGCGCCAGGGCGAGGCGCCCGCGAAGTTCACCGCGCAGCGCCAGATGTTCATCTATTTCGGCATGCCGCGCAGCACCTGCAGCATGGTCGGTGTCGTGACCTACAAGCTGGGCGAGGACATCGCGCAGTGGCTGCTGAAGCCGGTGGACGGCGCGGTGCTGGGCGAGCGCTGAGGATTCTTGGACGATGACTCGCGTAGCAAAGGTCGAGGCGGTCCCAGTACCTACCGCATTCGATGGCCGCGGCGCTTGGGAGATCGTGCGCATCGACTACGCGCCGCATCAACTCACAGTCGTCGCCCAGGACGCAAAAAGGGAGACGTCGATCTGTGCAAGGTTCGACGGCGTCGTGGCCTACCGGGTCATGGATGAGCGCGATCTGGGCGAATACTGGCCGGCCTGCTCCTTGCCGGACGTCTGGGTGTTCTTGATTCAATCGGGTGGGTGGTTGGCACAGGAGTTGGTGCGTCCCGACAGCTGCATCGGATTGTTCTATGGCGATGTCCGTGAATATCTCGTTGCCGGATGCACCGATTGCGTCTCCGTGCTTTGTACCGGCGCGCTGCGGGTCGAGTTGGAGTGCGGCAATAGCTAACCGGCTCGCCCGACGGTCGCCACGCCGAACACGATCACGCCCAGCGCCAGGTTCACCGTCACCAGCTTGCGCACCGTGTTCAGCCGCGCGGCCGCCACCGGCCAAGCGCTTTCGTCCACCGCGCGGCGCATGGCCCTGAACACCGAGGCGCGGATGTAGACGTAGATGGCGAGCATCACGATCGCGATGCTCATCATCGCCTCGATGCGCCAGTGCAGGCCGCGGAAGCCGCCGGCCGCGAGGATCATCGTCACGCCGGTCACGAACAGCAGCGTGACCGACGCGTCCACCCCCACGAAGAAGCGCCGAAGCGTCGCGGCCATCATGCGCAGGCGCAGCGGCGGCTCCAGCGTGGCGACGGCCGAGGGGCGCACCGCGAAGTGCATGGTCGCCATGCCGCCGACCCAGAAGGCGGCGCAGAGCAGGTGGATGAAGAGCGGGATGACGTACGACATGGGGCCCGATCAGAACACCGAAAGGGCGCGCCGCGCAATGTCGCGCCTCATGCGGCGGCATGCCGCCGCATGTCGGCCACCACGCAGCGCAGCAGTTCGGCCGCGGCCGGCGACAGCATGCGGCCGTGCCGCGACACGATGTGCGAGCGCCCCTGCGACAGCAGCGGGTTCTTCATCGGCAGCTCGACCAGCTCGGGGTTGGTGGCGCTCGGCGTGAGCGAGATGCGCGTGCCCAGCGCATAACCCAGCCCGGCCGACACGAAATGGCCAAGCGCGCTGAACGAGGTGGTGGTCAGCAGCGAGGGCAGGCGCACGCCCTCGCTGATCTCGGCGGCCTCGATGTGCTGGCGCACGCCGAAGTTGCGGTGCAGCGTGGCGCCCGCGTAGGGCAGCAGGTCGTTCAGCTTCAGCGGCCGGCCCAGTTGCGCGAGCGGGTGCGAGGCCAGCACCAGCGCCTGGATCGGCTGCGAGTGCGACTGGTGCGACGTGAGCCGCTCGTCCTTGGGCGGCTGGAACAGCATGCCGATGTGGGCGCGTTCCTCGACCACGCGCTGCACGATCTCGTCGGTGCTCGCCACGTCGAGGTCGATGGTGATCTTCGGGTGCGTGGTCATGAAGTCGCGCAGGCTGTGGCGCATGAGCCAGTCGACGTATCCCTCGCCGGCCACGATGTCGATGTGGCCGCGCTCGATCTTGCGGATGCCGTCCATCTGCGCCATCAGGTGCTGCTTCTGGCTGTTCTGGCGCCGCACGTAGCCCGCCAGCATCTGGCCCGCGTCGGTGGGCACCACGCCGCGTCCGTGGCGCTCCAGCAGCGGCAGGCCGCACTCCTGCTCGAGGATGCCGATGGCGCGGCTCACGGCCGAGGGGTCCATGTCGAGCACCTCGGCGGCGCCGCGCACGGAGCCGCTGTCGAGCACCTGCATGAAGTAGCGCACGCGGCGCGTGTCGAGCCTGTCGTCCATGGCCCGGTCTCCTGAGTGTTGCATTGAATGCAACGAATATGTCGATTCACGGCCATTGATGCAATAGGCCCGCACCCTGACACTCGCCGGTACCCCGCAGGTACTGCGCCACAAGATGCCCCACCGATGACATCCGCCGCCTCCACCACGCTCGCTGCCGTCGCTCCTTCCTCGGCTTCCGGAAAACTCCGGCTCGCGCTCGTCACATTGGCCATCGTGGCCGCAGCCGAACTGATCGGGCCGGTGCAGTTCAGCGTCGGGCCCGGCAAGGTGGCGCTGCTGCCGATGCTGTGGGCGCTGCTGATCGCGGCCGCATGGGGCATCGCGCATCGTCGCGTGCCGGGCGTGGTGCGCGTGGCGACCGCCGAGCAGTCGTTCGCCGGCGGCCTGCTGAACGCGGGCCTGCTGCTCTTCGTGGTGAAGCTGGGTCTTACGGTCGGCGCCGCGCTGCCGCAGGTCAAGCAGGCCGGCTGGGCGCTGCTGTTCCAGGAGTTCGGCCATGCGCTCGGCACCCTGGCGCTGGGCCTGCCGCTGGCGCTGCTGCTGGGCATCAAGCGCGAGGCGGTGGGCGCCACCTTCTCGGTGGGCCGCGAGGGCAACCTCGTGATCATCGGAGAGAAGTACGGCATGGCTTCACCCGAGGGCCGTGGCGTGCTGGCCGAGTACATCACCGGCACGGTGCTGGGCGCGCTCTTCATTGCGGTGCTGGCGGGCTTCGTCGCCAGCCTGCATATCTTCGATCCGCGCTCGCTGGCCATGGGCGCCGGCGTGGGCTCGGGCAGCCTGATGGCGGCGGCGCTGGGCGCCATCGCCGCGCAGCAGCCGGCCGAGATGCTGCCGCAGCTCACCGCGATTGCCGCCGCGTCGAACCTGCTGACCACCGTGGCGGGCTTCTACTTCACGCTGTTCCTGTCGCTGCCGCTGTGCTCGTGGCTCTACGGCAAGCTGGAGCCGGTGCTGGGCCGCTTCTCGAAGCGCGGTGCGCAGGATGCCGGCACCGGTGCCGTCTCGCAGGTCAGCGTCGCGCATGGCGGCGCCCTGCCGTTGCGCGACACGCTCATCGCCTGGGCGGTGGTGGGCGGCGGCGTGCTCATCGGCAATTCGCTGACCTACAAGGTGCCGATGCTGGTGTCGCTCGAAGGCATGGCCGCGGTGGTGGCGATTGCGCTGATCGTCGAAGGCATCAAGCGCCTCGTGCCGCGCCTGCCGATGGTGCTGGTGCTGTCGGTGGTCGCCACGCTGGCCGGCATTCCGGGGCTGTTTCCGTTCTCCGACGCGCTCATCGCCATCACAGCCAAGCTCAACTTCCTGGCCTTCACCACGCCGGTGCTCGCGCTGGCCGGCTTCTCGGTCGCGAAGGACCTGCCGGTGTTCCGCCAGCTGGGCTGGCGCATCGTGGTGGTGTCGCTGACGGCCACCGCCGGCACCTTCCTCGGCGCGACCGTGATCGCCGAATTCTTCCACTGACCCCGTCCCACGAGAGAACCCCAAAGCCATGTACCGCGACCCCGAAATCGCCGAAGACACCCGCGCCCGCATGCTGAGCTGGCGCCGCGACATCCACGCCAACCCCGAGACCGCCTTCGAGGAGCACCGCACCGCCAACGTCGTCGCCAACGCGCTGATGCTGATGGGCCTGCCCGTGCATCGCGGCCTGGCCGGCACCGGCGTGGTCGGCACGCTGAAGAACGGCGAGGGCCCGGGCATCGCGCTGCGCGCCGACCTCGACGCGCTGAACATGCAGGAGCTGGGCACGCAGCCGCACGCCTCGAGGTGCGCCGGCAAGATGCACGCCTGCGGCCACGACGGCCACACGGCCATGCTGCTGGGCGCGGCCGAGCACCTGTCGCGTCACAAGCCTTTCAAGGGCACGGTGCATTTCGTGTTCCAGCCCGCCGAGGAAAACGAGGGCGGCGGCCGCGTGATGGTCGACGAGGGCCTGTTCGAGCAGTTCCCGGCCGACGCCGTTTACGGCATGCACAACTTCCCGAGCCTGCCGCGCGGCCGGTTCGCGATCCGCAAGGGCACGATGACGGCCTTCCTCGACACCTTCGAGATCGTCGTCACCGGCAAGGGCAGCCACGGCGCGATGCCCGAGACCGGCATCGACTCGGTGGTGGTCTCGGCCCAGCTGGTCAATGCGCTGCAGACCATCGTGAGCCGCCGCACCGGCGCCACCGACTCGGCCGTGGTGAGCGTCACGCAGATCCACGGCGGCGACACCTGGAACGTGATTCCCGAAACCGTGGTGCTGCGCGGCACCGTGCGCACGCTCGACCCCGCGATCCAGGACAAGACCCAGGCCGCCATGCAGCAGATCTGCGACGGCGTGGCCGCCACGCACGGCGCGAAGGTGGCGCTCGACTACCGCCGCGGCTACCCCGGCGTGGTCAACACGCCCGCCGAGACCGATGCCGCCATCGCCGCGGCCGCCAGCCTGGTGGAGCTCGCGCAGGTGCACACCGACATCCCGCCCGCCATGGGCTCGGAAGACTTCGCGTTCATGCTGCAGAAGCGCCCGGGCGCCTACATCGGCATCGGCGCGGGCGAGGGCCCGAACGACCCGAACGTGCACAACCCGTACTACGACTTCAACGACAACATCCTGCCGCTGGGCGCGGCCTATTGGGTGGCACTGGTCAAACAGCAGCTTCCGGCCGCATGATGCGCTGATGCTCTCAGTCTTCGACATCTTCAAGATCGGCATCGGCCCCTCCAGTTCGCACACCGTGGGGCCGATGCGCGCGGCGCTGATGTTCGCGCAGTCGCTCGAGCGGCGCGGCGTGCTCGCGCAGGTGGCGCGGCTGCATGTGGACCTGTTCGGTTCGCTAGGGGCCACCGGGCACGGCCATGCGACCGACCAGGGCGTGATCCTCGGGCTCTTCGGCGACGCGCCCGACACCGTGCGGCCCGAGACCGTGCAGCCCCGGCTGGAGGCGCTGCGCCGCACCGGCCAACTGAGCCTTCTGGGCACCACGCCCATCGACTTCGACCGCGTGCGCGACATCGCCTTCCGCGGCGAGGAGTCGCTGCCCGAACACCCCAACGCCATGCGCTTCACCGCCTTCGCGGCCGATGGCGGCGCGCTGGCCGAGGGCACGTATTTCTCGGTCGGCGGCGGCTTCGTCGTCGAGGGCGGCCAGGCCGTGGCCGCCACGGTGGCGGCGGCGGCCGCCGTGCCGCATCCTTTCTCGACCGGCGACGAACTCATGGCGCAATGCCGCGGCAACGGCCTGTCGGTGGCAGAGCTGGTGATGCGCAACGAATGCGTGTGGCGGCCCGAGCCCGAGGTGCGTGCCGGCCTGCTGCGCATCTGGAGCGTGATGCAGCAGTGCGTGCAGCGCGGCTTCGGCATCGACAACCCGCTGGCCGCGCAGGCGCTGCCCGGCCCGCTGCGCATGCGCCGCCGCGCGCCCGAGCTGCACCGCGAACTGCTGGCGCAGGCCGGTGCGGCCGATCCGCTCGCGGCGATGGACTGGGTCAACGCCTTCGCGATGGCGGTGAACGAGGAGAACGCCGCCGGCGGCCGCGTGGTCACTGCGCCCACCAACGGCGCGGCCGGCGTGGTGCCCGCGGTGATGCACTACTACCAGCGCTTCGTGCCGCAGGCGAGCAACGAAGGCATCGTCGACTTCCTGCTCACCGCCGCGGCCATCGGCATGCTCTACAAGACCAACGCCTCCATCTCGGGCGCCGAGGTCGGCTGCCAGGGCGAGGTCGGCGTGGCCTGCTCGATGGCGGCCGGCGCGCTGGCCGCGGTGCTCGGCGCCACGCCGGCGCAGGTCGAGAACGCGGCCGAGATCGGCATGGAGCACAACCTGGGCCTCACCTGCGACCCGGTCGGCGGCATGGTGCAGATACCGTGCGTGGAGCGCAATGCGATGGGCGCGGTGAAGGCCATCAACGCGGCGCGCATGGCGCTGCGCGGTGACGGCAGCCACTACGTGTCGCTCGACGCGGTGATCCGCACCATGAAGCAGACCGGCGAGGACATGAAGGCGACCTACAAGGAAACCTCGCTCGGCGGCCTCGCGGTCAACGTGGTGGAGTGCTGAGCGCCCTCAGGTCGCGCCGGGCTCAGGGCACGAACATGTCCCACGGCCCCTTGCCTGCGGGTAGCCGGGGTCGCGCGGAGAGCGAAGCCAGCGGCTCGCCGGCCTCGTAGCGCGCGGCCAGCTCGACGGGGTCGAACACCACGCCCATGAAGTTCTCGGCGTAGGCGCCGCCCGCGAAGAAGCCGTCGACTTCCTCGGCCGTCTCGAACACGTCGTGCTGCAGCTCCAGCCGGTGGCCGTCGGGGTCGCGGTAGTACATCGAGATCGTCGGCCCGTGGTTGATGCACCAGTAGGGCAGGATGCCGTGGGCCGCCAGCCGCCGGTGGTTGGCCAGCAGCTCGCCGAGCGAGCCGTAGGTGAAGGCGATGTGCTCCAGCCCCGTGCTCGCGTCGGCCTCGTGCTTCAGCCCCGGCGGCGCGATCAGGCCGACGCGGTGGTGTTCGTCGTCGTAGCTCAGGAAGCACAGCATTGCGTTCTCGAAGGCCACGCGGGCCTGCAGCACTTCCAGGTACCAGTCGCGCGAGCGCTCGAGCTCGCCCACGCGCAGCACCACGTGCGCGAGCTTGACGGGGCGCAGCGCGGTGCGGGCGAAGTCGGGCAGGGGCCGGCGCGCGGGCAACGCGATTTCGTCGTTCATGGGTGTCTCCTTTTCTTCTTCGAATGGCGGTGCGTTCAGGTGGCGTCGGGCTCGGCCATCACGCGGTTCTCGATGCGGCCGATGCCCTCGATCTCCACGCGCACCACGTCGCCCGGAACCAGGTAGCGCGGCGGGTCCATCAGGCCGCCGACGCCGGCGGGGCTGCCGGTGCTCAGCACGTCGCCCGGCTCCAGCGTGAAGGCGGTGCTCAGCTCGACCAGCATGGCCTCGATGCGGTGGATCATCTGCGCCGTGTTGCCGTCCTGCCGCAGCTCGCCGTTGACCCAGGTGCGCAGTCGCAGCGCGTGCGGATCGGCGATCTCGTCGCGCGTCACCAGCCAGGGGCCGAAGGGCCCGTGCGTGTCGAAGGACTTGCCCAGCGTGTGCGTCGGCGCGCGCATCTGCCAGTCGCGCACGCTCATGTCGTTCACGACCACGTAGCCGGCCACCATGGCCATTGCGTCCTCGGCGCGAACATGGCGGCAGCGCCGGCCGATCACCACGCCCAGCTCGCCCTCGTAGTCGAACTGGTCGGACACGCGGGGCTTGTGCACCGCGTCGAAGGGGCCGGTCACGCACGAGACCTGCTTGTTGAACCATACCTGCCCCGGCGGCCGCGTCAGGCCGAGCTTCGCGGCTTCCTCGAGGTGCGAGGCGTAGTTGCCGCCGAGCCCGAGGAACTTGCGCGGCGCGGGAATCGGCGCGGCCAGCCGCACCTCGGACAAGGCCAGGCGCGGCGCATCGGCCAGCGCTGCGTGCAGCCAGGCCATGCCTTCGTCGCCGCGCGCGAGCAGTTCGAGCAGCCCCGCCGGCGCGCCGGGCTGCGCGCTCAGGTCGGCGATTTCATCGTCGTTTCGGACCACGCCGAAGCGAAGCGTGTCTCGATGGTGGAAGCTGGCGAGTTTCATGGCGTGTGCGCGGGCAGGTGGTTGACCGGGAGGTGTCCGATCGATGATGCTGGTGGAACGAACGCGGAGCAATTCGCCATAAGAGAACGGATCGTTCCTCCAGCAGAACGAAGAAGACCTAAAAAGACCGGAAGAGACATGGAAGACTTCAACGACCTCGCCCTTTTCGCCCATGTGGTCGAGCAGCAGGGCTTCAGTGCCGCGAGCCGGCACCTGGGCATTCCAAAGTCGCGCCTGAGCCGGCGCGTGTCGCTCCTCGAGGAGCGCATCGGCGTGCGCCTGCTGCAGCGCAGTTCGCGACGGCTGCTGCTCACGAGCGTCGGACGGCAGTTCTACGAGCGCTGCCAGGCGACCGTGGCGGCCGGCGAGGAAGCCTTCGACGTGGCTCGGCAGGCCACCGCGCAGCCGCAGGGCCTGCTGCGCGTGAGCTGCCCGTTCACGCTCGCGCAGTTCTGGCTCACGCCGCTGATCCCGTCCTTCATGCGCGCCTTTCCCGGCGTGCGGCTGCAGCTGGAGGTGAGCAACCGCCGCGTCGACCCGCTGCAGGAGAACATCGACGTGGTGCTGCGCGTGCGGCGCCCGCCCTTCGAGGATTCGAGCCTGGTCGCGCGCCCGCTGGGCAGCACCGTCGACGTGCTGCTTGCCAGCCCCGCGCTGGTGGAGCGGCTGGGCATGCCGCAGTCGCTCGCCGACCTGGCCGCGTGGCCCGTGCTGTCGCTGCCCGCGGAGAACGAGCGCTACCGCTGGGCACTGGAGCGCGGTGCCCAGTCGCATGATTTCGCCTTCACGCCGCACTTCGTGACCGACGACATGTTCGCGCTGAGGCACCTGGCGGAGCAGGGCATGGGGCTCGCGCTGCTGCCCGAGATCATGTGCCGCGATGCCCTTGCCGATGGCCGGCTGCTGCGCCTGTGCGGCGAGTGGGCCTGCGCGGCGAGCGAGATCCAGGCCGCCTTCGCCTCGCGCCGCGGCATGCTGCCGGCGGTGCGCGCCTTCATCGACCACCTGCTGCAAAACCCGCCGGGCGCTGCGGAACCGGGGGCCGGCGTATCCTGACCGCCCTTCCTGCCGTCCTGTTTTCTCACCCACGCAACAAGAAAGAAAGCCGAACTCCGCCATGACCCGCACCATCGCCGAAAAACGCGCCGACTTCCGCGCGCTCCATCAACAAGGCTGCTTCGTCATCCCGAACCCCTGGGACACGGGTAGCGCGCGCTTTCTCGAAGGGCTGGGATTCAAGGCGCTGGCCACCACCAGCTCGGGCTTCGCCTGGTCGCAGGGGCATGCGGACGGCGCGATGTCGCGCGAGCACATTCTGGCGCACCTGCGCGAACTCGTGGAAGCGACCGACCTTCCGGTGAACGCCGACTTCGAGAACGGCTTCGCCGCCGACGCGCGCGGCGTGGCCGAGAGCGTGAGCCTCGCCATCGAGATGGGCGTGGCCGGCCTGTCCATCGAGGACTCGACGGGCAACGCCGCCGATCCGCTCTTTCCCATCGACGTGGCGGTCGAGCGCCTGCGCGCCGCGCGCAAGGCCATCGATGCATCGGGTGCAGACGTGCTGCTGGTCGGCCGCGCCGAGAACTTCTTCGTCGGCCGGCCCGACCTCGACGACGCCATCGCGCGGCTCAAGGCCTATGCCAACGCGGGTGCCGATTGCCTCTACGCCCCCGGCATCAAGACCCGCGAGCAGATCGCCGCCGTGGTCGCCGCCGCGGGAGGCAAGCCGGTCAACCTGCTCGTGGGCGCGCCCAGCGAACTCACGATGAAGGACATCGCCGAACTCGGCGTGCGGCGCGTGAGCGTGGGCGGCGGCCTGGCGCGCGCGGCCTGGGGCGGCTTCATCCGCGCCGCGCGCACGCTGGCGGAGGGGCGCTTCGATGGTTTCGCCGACGCAGCACCGGGCGCCGAGCTCAACGCTTTCTTCAAGCCCTTCGCCGGCTGAGTCCGTGGAAGCGCTGCTGGCCGAGGTGCGCGCCTGCCGCGTGTGCGAGGCGCACCTGCCGCTGGGGCCGCGCCCCGTGGTGCAGGCCAGCACGAGCGCCAGGCTGCTGATCGTTGGGCAGGCGCCCAGCCTCACGGTGCACCAGACGGGCGTGCCATGGAACGACCGCAGCGGCGACCAGCTTCGCCGCTGGCTCGGCATCGACCGCACGGTGTTCTACGAAGCCGCGCGCGTGGCCATCGTGCCGATGGGCTACTGCTACCCGGGTCGCGGCAAGAGCGGCGACCTGCCGCCGCGCAGGGAGTGCGCCGAGCTCTGGCACGACAGGTTGTTCGCGCAGATGAAGCAGATCGAGCTGACGCTGCTCATCGGCCAGTACGCGCAGCGCCACTTTCTGGGCAGGAAGGCGAACGCCGGTGTCACCGAGACCGTGCAGGCCTTCGCCGACTACGCGCCGCGCTTCATTCCGCTGCCGCATCCGTCGCCGCGCAACACGGGCTGGCTCAAGCACCATCCGTGGTTCGAGAGCGATGTGCTGCCGGTGCTGCGCGAGCGGGTGCGGGGCGCATTGGCCCTGTAAGGAGCGCCTCAGGGCGCAGGACCGCTTGCAGCGCCGAAGGGCTTCGCCGCGTACACCACGCGTCCGCCCACCACCGTCATCAGCGATGTCGTCTTGCCGATACGCTCCAGCGGCACGCTGAAGAAGTCCTGGTCGAGCACGGCGAAGTCGGCGAGCTTGCCCACTTCCAGCGTGCCGCGCCTTGCTTCGTCGAAGCTGAACCACGCGCTGCCGGCGGTGTACAGGCGCAGCGCCTGCTCGCGCGTGGGCGTCTCGTCGGGGCCGCGCATGGCCTTGCCGCTCACGGTCTTGCCGTCGAGCATCCACTGCAGCGCGACGAAGGGGTTGTACGAGGCCACGCGGTGCGCGTCGGTGCCGGCGCCCACGTTCACGCCGGAGCGCAGCGCGGTGCCTATGGGCGGCATGCGCCGTGCGGCCTCGCCGCGCATGGCGAGCGCGCGGTCGCCCTGGAAGTACATCGCGTCCTGCATGGTCCAGCCGATGCCCAGCGCCTTCATGCGCGCGAGCGTCTGGGGCGAGGCGTCGTCGAGGTGGGCTATGGACCAGCGCAGGTCCTTGATCGGCACTTCGGCGTTCAGCTTCTCGTACAGCCCCAGCAGATGGTCGACCGAGCCGTTCTCCTGCCAGTGGATGGTGACGGCCAGCTTGCGTTGCGCGGCCCACTTGATCAGCTCGTAGAACTTCGCCTTCGCCGCCTCGTCGGGGAAGTTGTTGTTGTACATCGCGAGCGTCACGCGTTCGCCCAGGCCGTTGAACTTCAACATGTCGTCGCCGAAGCCCATCGGCAGCATCTGCGTGAGATCGCGGAACTCCTGCAGCTCGGCGCCGGGCTTCTGCGCGAACACGCTGTAGGCCACGCGCAGCGTCAGCGCCTTCTCGCGCCACAACTCGAACAGCGCCGCGTACTGCGAAGGCGCGATGCTGAAGCCGCCCGGGTCCACCAGCCCGGTGATGCCGAGGCGGTTCAGCTCGGTGAAGAAGGCGCGCGTGCCGGCCAGGTTGTCGTCGTAGGTGGGCTTGGGCAGCTTGTCGAAGAGCGCCGAGATGCCGACGATGTCGCCGCTCATCCAGCCCGGCGCGCCGTCGGGCGTGGGCTTCATGCCGGCGGGCAGCGTGCCCGGAGCGACGCCCAGCGCTTCCAGCGCCTTGGGCGTCATCACCACTGCCTCGTAGAAGAGCTGCACGTACACGGGGTTGTTCGGCGCGGCCTCCTGCAGCTCGGCCATCGTGGGGCGGCGGCGTTCGGCGAACTGCTGCTCGGTCCAGCCGCCGGCCACGATCAGCCAGCCGCCGGGACGCGCGTTCGCCGCGGCGGTGCGGATGCGCGCCATCGCCTCGGCGATGGTGCCGGCGCCGATCCAGTTGACCTCGGTCGAGTAGCTCAGCGCCGCGCGCACCGCGTGCATGTGCGAGTCGATCAGGCCCGGAATGACGGTGCGGCCGCCCGCGTCGACGGTGCGTGTCGTGGGGCTCGTGAAAGCGCCCATCTGCGCCGCGCTGCCCACGGCCACGACGCGGCCGTCGCGCACCGCGATCGCCTGCGCCATGGTGCCGGCGGCGTCGAGCGTGGCGATCTTCGCGTTGGTGACGACAAGGTCGGCCGGTTGCGCCTGCGCCGCAACGGGCAGCAGCAGGCTGGCGGCGATGGCCGCCGCCGTGAGGAGCGTGCGTGCCATCTCAGTCGACCTTGATGCTGGCGGCCTTGACCACTTGCTGGGCCTTGGCCGTCTCGTCGACGATGAACTTGTTGAATTGCGCCGAAGGCATCGTGAACGGCTCGGCGCCCAGCTTCTCCAGTCGCTCCTTCAGCTCGGGCGACGCCATGATCTTTGCGACCTCGGCCTGCAGGCGGTCGACCACCGGCTGCGGCGTCTTCGCGGGCGCGAACAGGCCCACCCAGAACAGGTACTCGGAGCCTGGCACGCCGGCCTCCACCGTGGTGGGCGCATTGGGCAATGCCGACGAGCGCTTGCCCGTGCCCACGGCGAGTGCCTGCAGCCTGCCGGTCTGGATCAGCGGCAGGGCCGACACCATCGGCGCGAAGAACCAGTCGACGCGCCCGGCCATCACCTCGGTCATCGCCTCGGGCGTTCCGCGGAAGGGCACGTGCTGCGCGTCGACGCCGGCCGCGAGGCGGAACACCTCTGCGTTCATGTGCGTGGCCGAGCCGTTGCCCGCGGAGCCGTAGTTCAAGCCGCCGGGCTTGGCCTTCGCCTTGGCCACGAGGTCCTTCACGTCCGAGAAGTGCGAGGGCGCCGTCACCAGCACGTTGGGCAGGCTGGCCATCGGCGTGATGCCGGTGAAGTCCTTGATGGTGTCGTACGACAGGCCCTTGTAGATCCACGGGTTCACGAGGTGGCCGGCCGAGTGCACGAGCAGCGTGTAGCCGTCGGCCGGCGCCTTGGCCACGATGGCTGCGCCCAGCGTGCCGCCCGCGCCGGGCTTGTTGTCCACGATCACGCTGGTGCCCAGCGCGGGCCCGAGTTTCTCGGCCACGAGGCGCGCGACGATGTCGGTGCCGCTGCCTGCGGTGAAGGGCACCACCAGCTTCACTGGCTGGGTGCCGGGCCATGGGCCCTGCGCCTGCGCGCCGGTGAGCGCGCAGGCCGCGAATGCCGCCGCCATGGCCAGCGTCTGGCGGCGGCTCCGGTTGAAAGTCTTCTTCATGCGTCTTGTCTCCGTTGATCTATTTGGTTGAGCGATGAATGACCGGGAAAAGGAGGGGGCGGTTACACGGGTGGCGCGTTCGGCATCACCAGCGCCACCAGCACAGGCCGGTTGGTGCGGTTCTCGAGCTGGCGCTTCTCGCCGGGCGCGAAGCGGCAGCTGTCGTAGGGGCCGAGCACCTCTTCCTGGCGGGCGCCGTCGATCTCGCCGACCACGTGCAGCTGGCCCTCGAGCACGAGGTAGAGCTTTTCCATCGGCGAGCCGTCGAGGCCGGTGTGGCCGCCGGGCAGGATCTGGCTCATGCCCATCCACATCTGCGTGGAGGGGCCGGCTTCCTTGCCCTGCAGGCGCAGGCAGCGCATGTCGAAGTGGTTGGGCGCCTCGTAGTGCGGCGCCTCGCTGAAGCGGGTGACGTGCATGGATGTGCTCCGGAAAGAGTTCAGGGGCGAAGCACGACGCGGTCGGTGCTGCCCGAGAGCACCAGCCGGTAGGCGTCGATCGCTTCGTCTAGCGAGAAGCCGCGCGCGACGGGGAAGGGCTTCAGCGTGCCGCGCTCGAAGCCCTCGCGCATGGCGTCGAGCTGCGCGGTGCTGGCGACGCAGTCCATCGCCAGCGAGTCGATGCCCACGTAGGTGTGCATGCCCCGGTAGAACGCGAAGATGTCGAAGGGCACGGCGCGGTCGTGCGTGGCGATGAAGATCTGCGTCGCGCCCTTGGCCATCGCCTTGTTGGCGGCCTCGAAGTAGGCGCTGCCCACGGTGTTGTAGACGATGTTCGCGCCGCGCCCGTCGGTGAGTTCGCGCACCCGCGCGCCCACGTCGGCATGGTGGCGCGCGTCGATCGTGTCCACCGGTCCGGCCGCGAAGCCTTGGAAAGGCCCGGCGTGCCGCTGCACAGCGATCACGCGCGCGCCGGCCTGCGAGGCGAGCTGCACCGCCGCCTGCCCGACCTTGCCGTTGGCGCCCAGCACCAGCACCGTCTGCCCGGCCTGCGGCATGCCGCTGCGGCGGAAGCCTTCGTAGGCGGTGACGAAGGGCACGCCCACCGCGCCGGCCTCGTCCATCGAGATGCCCCGGGGCTTGGCGCGCAGTGCCTGCTCCGGCAGCACGAGATAACGTCCGTGCGAACCGTCGCGCGTGATGCCGACGTCGCCCCCGGAGCCGTAGACCTCGCGGCCGATCCACTCCGAAGGGCCACTCACCACGGTGCCCGCGAAGTCGCGGCCCGGCGTCCGGGGCCAGACCGCCTGCGGCATGATGCCCAGCGTGGCCTTCACGTCGCTGGGGTTCACCGCGGCGGCCGCGATGCGCACCACGGCATGGCCGGGCGGCGGCACCGGCTCGGTCTGCGGCGCCGCTTCGAGCCGCAACGCGTCGAGGTCGGTGGCTTTTTCGTTCACGCGCAATGCGCGCGAGCTGTGGGTTGCATGCATGGCTGCTGCGCTCATCGTTCAGCTCCTCGCATCGGGCAGGCCCAGCATGACGCGGGCCTCGCGCGGGTTGGCGACTTCGCCGCCCAGGCTCAGGAGGATGTCGCGCGCCTTCGCCACCAGCTGCGCATTGCTCTCGGCGAGCACGCCTTTCTCAAGGTAGATGTTGTCCTCCATGCCCACGCGCACGTGGCCGCCCAGCAGCCAGGCCTGCGCGACGATCGGGAACTCCATGCGGCCGATGCCGAAGGCGCTCCAGAAGGCGCCGCGCGGCAGCATGTTGCGCGCATAGAGCAGTGTCTCGGGCGTGGGCGCGAAGCCGTACTTCACGCCGAGAACGAAGGTCCACATGGCGGGGCCGTCGAGCGTGCCGTCGGCGATGAGGTCGAGCGCGAGGTTGATGTCGCCCGAGTCGAAGATCTCCAGCTCGGGCTTCACGCCCGCCTCGCGCATCACCTTCGCCATGCGCCGCACGTTCTTCGGCGTGTTGATGACCACGTCGGGGCCGGAGTTCATGGTGTTCAGGTCGAGCGAACACACGTCGGGCCGGATGAGCGCGATGTGCTCCACGCGCTTCTCGGGCGGCAGCAGCGTGGTGCCGGGCGCGGCGACCTTCGGGTCGTCCTCGCTCGGGATGAAGCGCCCGCCCGGGCCGGTCGTGAGGTTGACGATCAGCTCGCGGTTGCCGCGGCGGATGCGGTCCACCACCTCGCGGTAGAGCTCGACTTCCATCGAGGGCTTGCCGGTCTCGGGATTGCGCACGTGGATGTGAACCTGTGCGGCACCGGCTTCGGCCGCCGCGAGGCATTCGTCGGCGATCTGCACCGGCGTGATCGGCAGGTGCGGCGTCTGCTCCGGCTTCACGAGGTTGCCCGTGACGGCGCAGGTGATGAGGGTCTTGGCGTTGTTCACAGGTGGCGCCCTCCGTCGACCACGATGCGCGTGCCGGTCACGAAGCGCATGGTGGTGGCCAGCGCCTCGACCGTGGCGGCCACGTCCTCGGGCTGGCCGATGCGGCCCAGCGGCGTGGTGCTGGCCATCTTGCTGGCGAACTCCGCGCCGCGCCCGGGCACGAAGCCCGATTCCACCGCACCCGGCGAGATCGACACCACGCGCACGGCGGGTGCCAGCGCCTTGGCCAGCGCATCGCCCACAACGTCGAGCCCGGCCTTCGCCGCCACGTAGGCGAGGTTGCTGCCCACGCCCGTGAAGCCCGCGATGGACGAGATGTTGGCCACGAGGCCGTCGCCGCTCGCCTTCAGCATCGGCGCGAAGGCGCGGATGGTGGCGAACACGCCGCGGAAGTTGGAGCGCACGATGTCGTCGATGAGCTCGTCTGTCAGCGCGTCGAGGTCGGCGGCCGGCACCGGCTTCGTGTGGCCAGCGCTGTTGACGAGGATGTCGCAGCGCCCGAGCGTGGCCTTCACCTCGGCCGCGGCGGCGACGAGGCTCGGCGTGTCGACGATGTCGGCGCGGATCGCCGCATGGCGCTGGCCGTTGGCCGAGGGCAGGGCGGCCGCGCGGGCCGCGGCATCGTCGCCCTTGCGGTGCAACAGCACGCAGGTGGCGCCGAGCGCTGCGAGGCGCGTGGCCGTGGCGTAGCCGATGGCGCCGAGGCCGCCGGTGATGACGGCGACCTTGCCGTCTAGTCTGGAGACAGGATCGAAGCTCATGTCAGTATGGGAAGTAGTTCAAGGAATGGGGGGACGCGGGAACTTCATCTCGCCGGGCTCGAGCTCGAAGTCGTGGTGTAGCGAAGCGCTCTTTCCGTCAGGCGCGAGCGCGAAGCGGCCGATCAGCCGGCGCGTCACGCCGAAGGTCGGGTCGCTCTCCAGGTTCTCGTCGTCATCGGCGAAGACCTGCGTGATCAGCACCTTGTGGCCCGGCTTGCTCACCATGAAGTGCAGGTGCGCGGGCCGGTTCGGGTGGCGCTTCTGCGCGCGCAGCAGCACGCCGCAGGGGCCGTCGGTCGGCACCGGGTAGCCGGCGGGGCGCACGCTGCGGAAGTGGAAGCGGCCCTCGGCGTCGGTGGCGAAGCGCCCGCGCAGGTTCATGTCTTCCTGCGCCGGGTCCTGGTTTTCGTAGAGGCCCACGGGCGAGGCCTGCCACACGTCGACGGTGGCATCGGCCACCGGCCGGCCCTCGTGGTCGCGCACCGTGCCCGTCACCTCGAGCGGAACGCCCGGCGTGCCCGAGCGCGCGATGCTCTCGCCCAGCGTGCAGGCCGGCGCATTCGCGCGCCAGAACGGCCCGAGCAGCGCGGCCGGTGATTCGCCGTGCGGGTCCTGGTTGTTCTGCAGCGCCACCACGGTCGACACGCCCAGGATGTCCGCCGCCAGCACCACCTCGTTCTTGGTCTCGCCGGTGGCGTGGCCGATGGCGACGATGAATTCGAGCGCCTGCTCGAACTCTTCTTCCGTCAGCTTCACTTCCTGGACCAGCGCGTGCAGGTGGCGGGTGACCGCTTCCATCACGGTGCGCAGCCGCGGGTCGGGGGTGTGTTTCATGGCGTCGAGCACATGGCCCAGCACCGAATGGGGGGAGGTGGCGATGTTCATGGCAGGTTTGTGCAATCGTTTGCACGATATTAGTCCAAATCCCGGAAAAGTAAAATGGTGGCAATCCGGAGCATGCCAATAGGGGTAAGCCACTCAGAGCCGTCGTGCCCGGCGACAATCGTTTGCACCAATGAGCACCAACCTGCCTTCCCCGTCTGCTCCCGTCACCATCCGCGACGTCGCCCGCGCCGCCGGGGTGCACGTGTCCACCGTCTCGCGCGCGCTCAGCCCCGAGAAGCGGTCATTGATCAGCGACGAGGTGCTGCGCGTGGTCGAGGAGGCGGCGCAGCGCCTGGGCTACCGGCCCAACCGCGCGGCCTCGGCGCTGCGCACGGGGCGCACCCACACCATCGGCGTGCTGGTGCCCGACATCACCAACGCGGTGTTCCCGCCGATCCTTCAGGGCATCGAGGCCAGCGCAGCCGCGCGCGGGTACTTCGTGTTCGTCACCAACGTGGTCGACCACGCGCTCGCGCGGCCGGTGCTGGAGCGCATGCTGGCGCAGCGCGTCGACGGCGTGGTCATGGCCACCGCCACGCGCGACGATCCGCTGGTCGACTTCGTCACGAAGGCCGGCATGACGGCCGTGCTGGTCAACCGCGCCGACGAAACCGGCCGCTTGCCGGCCGTGGTGAGCGACGACCGGCTCGCGATGAAGCTCGCGGTCGATCACCTGGTGGCGCTCGGCCACAAGCGCATCGCGCACCTCGCGGGGCCGCAGACCATTCCCACCGGCGTGGGCCGGCGCCTGGGCGTGGAGCAGGCCCTGCGCGACCATCGCATGAAGCCCTTCCGCGTGACCGAGTGCGCGAGCTACAGCCGCGAGGCCGGTGCCGAGGCGATGAAGCAGATGCTCGCGGCCGGCGCCGCGCCGCAGGCCGTGGTGTGCTGCAACGACCTCGTCGCGCTGGGCGCCTACGACGCGTTGCGCGAGGCGGGCTTGCGCGTGCCGCAGGACATTTCAGTCACCGGCCACAACGACATGCCGCTGGTCGACATGGTCGACCCGCCGCTCACCACCATCCGCCTGCCGCACCGCGAGCTGGGCTGGCGCGCGGCCGAGATGCTGTTCGAGGAGATCGACGGCCATTCGATGTCGGCCTCGACCGTGGTGCTGCGTCCCGAGCTGGTGGTGCGCAAGTCGACCGCCGCGCCGGCCGGCGCGCGCTGAGCCGCGGCAGGCCTGCGGCCTACCACCACCAGCGGGCGATGTCGTCGCTCAACCCCATGTAGAGCAGCAGCAGCGCGACCAGCGCGACGATGCACTTGGTGCGCAGCGACATCTTCTGTTTGGGCGCGAAGTCCGCGGCACTGCCGACGAAGTGCACGCCGCAATGGGGGCACTGCCGCACCTTGCCGTAGATCAGCTCCTTGCAACGCGGGCAGGGCATTTCGTCGGGGCCGGGTTCCGGCGGCGAGCCGCCCGACGGCTGCCTCTCGTGTTGCTGCTGCAGCCGGGCGCGGCGCTCGCGGTGCGCGGCCAGGTCGATGGGGTCGTTGGGCTTGTCGGACATGCTCGGATCGAGGCGGGTCTGGCTAGCGTACTGCTGCTCGCGGCGCGGTCTTCTTTCGCGCGGCCGGCCGCCGGGGCGGCTTCGCCTCCAGCACCAGCTCGGCAGGGAGCGTGTCGTTCCACGATTCGGTGAAGTAGGCGCGGTCGCTGGGCACCAGCTGGGGCAGCGCCTCGCGCAGCAGGGCCAGCGATTGCTCGGCCGCCTTCAGTTCGCCGGCATGCGCCGCGTACCAGGCGTGCTCGAACAACAGGCTGCAGTGCTGCAGGCCCGGGTATCGGCGGCGGCCGGCCTGGTGGTCCGCCAGCCGCGCCTGCGCCACCTGCACCCAGCGCGCGGGCCAGTTCGTCGCGTCGAAGGCGTCGGCGAGCGGTCCGGCCAGCTTCGAGATGGCGGCCGGGTCCAGCGGCTTCTGAGCGCGGAACTGCGCGAGCGTTGGCTGCTGCTCGGGCCGGCAGTGGCCGCGCGCGATGCGCATCAGGTAGATCGCGTTCCACGCCGAGCGGCCCTGGCCGTCGGTGTGGCCGCAGAGCCATTCGCTGAAGGCGATCCATTGCACCGCGCGGCGGGTGGTGTCGGCGTTGCCGTCGTGGGCCAGCGTGGGCAGGTCGGAGAGGCCTACGCGGTCGAACAGCCACGCGGCCATGCCCATGTTGGCCGCCACGTGCTGTGCCGCGTCGAACGAATGCGACTCGAAGGCCGCCGCCAGCGCCTCGCCGAAGCGTTGCAGCGACTCCTCGGCCAGCGCGGCCGCGGCGGGCTTGTCGTCGGCCGACAGCGCCAGCGCGCGCGAACGGCAGGCCAGCGCCCACAGGTTGCACCACTCGAAGCGCACGTCGGGGTGGTGCCGCAGCACCAGCCCGCGCGCGCCGTCCTCGGCCATGCCGCTCAGGAGCGACTGCGCCAGCGGCAGGTCGCGCGCGGTGTAGGCGCACCACGCGGAGACGATGCATTCCATCGCGCCGAGGTAGTCGTTGCCCGCCACGTGATGCGCGAGCCGCTGCTTCTTGAGTGCCTGCAGCCGGCGCCGCGCCTGCTCGTTGTCGCCGAGCCGGCGCCACAGCATCGCCTCGTTGAGCGTGACCAGCGCGCGCTGGAAGTCGGTGGCGGCCAGCGTGCCGGCCAGGCGTATCGATTCGAGCGCGCTGCCGCTGCCGTCGCTGCCCGCCACCGGCGCCATCAGCCGGCCCTGGCGCGCCGCCTGCTGCGAGGCGACCAGCTGCTTCCAGAAAGCCGCGTCCTGCAGGTGCACCGCGTCGGGCGGCGGCGAGCCGGCGGACTGCTGCGACCTGCGCGCGCGCAGCCCGAGGAAGGACGCGACTTCGGCGGCCGTGGCCGCCCGGCCTTCCACCAGCACGCGCACCCGCTTCGCCTCGGCGGCGGGCAGCCAGAACGGGCCCTGGCTGCGCCGCTCGGCGTTGAGGAAGCGGGGCTCGCGTTGCATGTCTTCGCCCCAGCCGACTTCGATGCCCCAGGCCTTGAAGTCGCGGAACGCACGGCTTACGACCATGCGCAGGGTGCTGGCGTCGGACACCTCGCCGCGCAGGTCGGCCAGTCGCACGACGCCGGCGCCCGTCGCGTGGGCGTGCTGCATGCGCGCCAGCAGCCAGAGCGACTGGAAGGCCGCGCGCCGGCCGTTCACCGACTGCGGCGAGGTGAGCTCGATGGAAAGCGAAGCGAGAGAGGAGGCGGGCTTTGGCACGCCCCCGATTTGAACCTCAAAACGGGCGCCGTACCTGAAGGGCGTTCAGTACCGGTGCCGGTCCAGCGGGGGCTGCTCCATCAGCGCGGGCAGCTCGCTGCGCCCGATGCCCAGGTCGCGCAGCTCGTGCTCGCTCATGGAGGAAAGGTGCTGCGAGTCGGCGCGCGTGCGGCGGCGATTCACCACGCGGCGGCGCCAGCCGCGCAGGGCATGGATCAGGCGTTGATGAAAGGACGATGGCTGCAGCGCGTTCACGATGTGCTCCTTGGTTGGGTGCACTCATCTTCTTGCGGCGCGTGATATTGTGGAAGTTGAGAATTCTGACTCCATCAATCAGCCTTCCTGATACCAACAGGCACGACGCCATGCGGCAACTCAATCTCGACCAGCTGCGCACCCTCATCGCCATCGTCGACCTCGGCACCTTCTCGGCCGCGGCCAGGGCGCTGCACCTGGCCCAGCCCACCGTGAGCCTGCACATCAGCGAACTCGAATCGCGCCTCGATGCGCCGCTGGTGGTGCGCGGCAACCGCCGCATCACGCCCACGGCAGCCGGCGCGGCGCTGGTCGAACGCGGGCGCAAGCTGCTGCGCGACACCGACGACGCGGTCGAGGCGGTCAAGCGCCAGGCCGAGGGGCGTACGGGCCGCGTGCGGCTGGGCACCTCCACCGGCGTGCTGGTCGACCTGCTGCCGCAAGTGCTCGAGGCGCTGGGCACGGAGCACGCGGGCATCGACGTCGAGGTGAGCATCCGCGGCTCCTACGAGGCCATGGAGCGGCTGGCGGCGGGCACGCTCGACATCGGCCTGGTCGCCATTCCGCAGCCGCCGCTGCGCGGCATCGTCGTCACGCCCTGGTGCGAGCAGCCCATGATGGCCTTCGTGCCGCGCCGCTGGAAGGCGCCGAAGCGCGTCACGCCCGCGTGGCTGGCGGCGCAGCCGCTGATCTTCAACGAGGCGACCACGCACATGTACCGCCTCACGATGGAGTGGTTCGCCGCCGCCGGCTTCGCGCCGCGCGCGCGCATCGAGCTCAACTACGACGCCGCCATGCGCAGCCTGGTGGCGGCCGGCTACGGCGCCGCGCTGCTGCCGCTGCAGCAGTCCACCGACATCGTGCCCGCCAACGACCGCATGCAGATCCTGCCGGTGAGCCCGAAACTCACGCGCCGCGTCGGCATCGCGCACCGCCAGCACGCGCTGCTCGACGGCGCGACGCTGAGCGTGCTCAAGGTGCTGAAGACGTTCAGCCAGGTCTGAGGGGCGGCCTGCAGCTCAGCCCGCGTCGGGCTTGTAGCTGCGCATGCCCAGCGAGAGGATCTCGTTGGCGTTGACGATGGCCGTCGCGATTTCTTCCGTGGTCGTGCGCTTGCTCATCGCCTGGTCGCGGATCAGGTCGTAGGCCTGTCCCTCCGACACGTCGTGCGTCTTCATCAATATCGCCTTGGCCTCGGCGATGCGGCGCTGCCCCAGCAGCTTGGCTTCGACCTTGCGCAGCCGCTTGGCCAGCGAGCGCGCTTCCTTGTGCGCCTCGCGCGCCACCACCAGCGTGGAGAACAACCCGAACGAGCGCACCGGCGAAGGCAGCACCGCCTTGGCGCCGATCTCCAGCACCGCCTCGATGATGGTCGGGTTCTCGTAGGTCACCACCGCGATGATGGCCGGCGCGTCCTCGCTCTTCGTCCATTCGAAGCGCATGTTGATGAAGTCGGGCTGCACCGCCATGAAGGCCACGTCGATGCCTTCGGGCAGCACCTGCACCGGTGGCCAGAAGGCCTGCACCTGGCAACCGATGCGCTGCAGCTGCTGGGTGAGCTGGCGGCCATCGCTGTCGTCGGGGTGGATCACGGCGATCTTCAGCAGCCGCAGCTCTTTCAGCTGCGGCGGGGTCACGCGCAGGGTGTGGCGTTTGGGGGCGGCGCCGTCCACGCTCAGGCCTCCAGTGTGTCGAGCTTGGCGGTCCAGTCACCCAGCGAGTGGGTGACGAGATAGGGGTCCGGGTACACCGCCCGCGTGGCCTGCCGCACGATGGTGAACTGGCCGTGCGCGTCGACCCGACCGATGCGCGGGTACAGGCAGGTGTGGTGGTTGGTCGGGTCGATCTTCACCAGCCCTTGCGGCGCGTCGAATTCGCTGCCCAGGATGTGCGGAAGGATCTCCGCGATGCCGTCGCTGCCCGCCTGCCGGTAGGCGTTGGCGAAGATGTGCATCTGGAAGTACGAAGCCTCCCAGCACAGGTTGGGCACGCAGCCGTCGCCGAAGCGCGCGCGCAGCATCGCCAGGCAGCGCCGGTTGGCGGCCGAGTCGATCGACTGGAAATACGGCGCCGCCGTGAAGTGCCCCGTCGCCACGCCGTGGCCCATCTGCGAGATCTCGGCCTCCGAGGTCGTGAGGCTGGCGATCGGCATGGTCTTCGGGTCGAAGCCGGCCTCGGCGTACGCGCGGTACAGGCTCGCGGTGGAGTCGCCCACCACGGTCGAGAAGATGAAGTCGGGCCGCTTGTCGCGGATGTCGTCCATGATGGCCCGGTAGTCGCGCTCGCCGGCGTCCAGCGCCACGTAGCGCTCGCCGAGCTTCTCGCTGCCGGGGCGCTGCATCACCAGCTCGCCCATGATGCGGTTCGACTCGTAGGGGTAGATGTAGTCCGAGCCGATCAGGTACACGCGCGCGCCGAAGTTCGTGGTCATGAACTCGGCCAGCTGCACGCTGTTCTGGTTGGGCGCGGCGCCGGTGTAGATCACGTTGCCCGAATACTCGAAGCCCTCGTAGAGCGTCGGGTAGAACAGCAGCTTGTTCCACTTCTCGATGACCGGGATCACGGCCTTGCGGCTGCTCGACATGTAGCAGCCGAAGATCACGTTCACGCGGTCCTGCACGATCAGCCGCTCGGCCAGCACGGCGTAGCGCGCGGGGTTGGACTGCGGGTCGTAGCGTACGGCCATGATCTCGCGGCCGTCCACGCCGCCGGCCGCGTTGATCTCCTCGATGCCGAGCAGCGCGCCCTGCAGCTGCGAGAGTCCGATGGTCGATGTGACGCCGGTTTCCGAATAGAGGATGCCGACGCGTATGGGGTCCTTGTCAGCCACGCTGAAGTCTCCTGGGGTGTCGAATCATCATAGTCTTCAGTCAGTGGGCCGAGGCAAGCCGTGCGCTCATGCGAGAGAGCCGGGCGGGCAGGCTGCGTGCGTCGTCAGCGATGCAATAGTTGCGCCAGCCGAAGATGCGCCGCACATAGGCGTCGGCCCCGCCGTCCACCGCGATGCAGGCGGTGCGCACGCCGGCATCGCGCGCCTCGGCGACGGCCTGGCGGGCGTCCTCTATCAGGTAGCGCGGGTCGTGCACGTCGATGTCGGCGGGCGCGCCATCGGTCACCAGCAGCACCGCGCGCTGGCCCGGTGGTTCGGCGCGCATCAGCGCGGCGGCGTGGCGCAGCGCGGCGCCCATGCGAGTCGAATAGCGCCCGCGCAGCGCGCCGATCATGGCGCTCGTCGGTTCGTCAAGCGGTCGTCCGGATTCGAGCAGGCGGTAGTAGTACACCTCGGCGCGCGTGTTCGACGAGAAGCCGTGGATGGCGAGCCGGTCGATGCCTCGTGCGTTCGACGCAGCCAGCATCAGCGCGGCCTGCTTCTCGATGTCGAGCAGCGAAGCCGCATGCGGCCCGGGGTCGTTGGCCGAGGCGGACAGGTCGAGCAGCACCAGCACGCTCGAAGGGCGCGGGCCCTTGCCCGGTCGCATGAACAGGCGCGCATCGGGCCGCAGTCGCAGGCGGCGGTCGACCAGCACCTCGATGGCGGCATTCAGGTCGATGTCGTCGCCTTCCCATTGGCGGCGCAGGCGGTGCGTGCGGTCGAGGTGGCGCGCGCGGGGCAGGGCGAGAGGCGCAATGCGCTCGCTGCCGGGCACGGCCTTTTCGCGCTCGGCCAGGAGCCCCTGCCATGCTGGCAGCTTCTCGATCACCGTGCACCAGTCGGGACGCAGGCGTTCGAGCTTGCGGTCCCATTCGGGATACGTGTAGCGGCCGAGTTCGATGTCGCCCGCGGCATCCGGCGGCGGGGCGCTGCCCTCGTTCTGTGCATCGGAAGGCGGCGATGGCCGCGCACCCGTGTGCTGCAACGCGATGGCCTCGTCGGGTGCGGTCTCCGTCTCGGCGAAGTCCCACAGGTAGCTGTTGTCGTCGCGCCAGGGCGCGGGCACGACGTAGTCCTGGGGCTCGAAGCGCACACGCATCTGGCCCAGGTCGTTGGCGAGGATCGAGGCGATGGCGCGGAAGGCGTCGTAGTCCTCCAGGCCCGCGCTGGCAGCGGTCTCGTCGAACAGGCGGCGCGCCTTGTTCACCCAGTGGTTGTCGTCCTGCGCTTCGGGCATCAGCAGCAGGCGGTCCATGCGGGCGACCAGTGCGGCGAAGCGCAGGTCGAGCGCGTCGGGCACCGGCGGCAGCGATGCGGCGAACCAGCCGTGCAGGCCGGGGAAGTCGCGGCACAGCAGCCGCTCGACGCGCGCATCCTCGATGGCCGAGACGATGGCGATGCCCATGGGCCTGAGCGTGTGTGCCGGGCGTGCGGGTTGCGAGTGGCGCAGGTGCGCGACCGCATGCACGACCATGGCGCGGCGAAGGCGCGGCTCGTTGGCGCTTTCAGGCAACAGCAGCTTGCGGCCCGTGAGCACGGCGCGGGTGCCTGCGCCAGTCAGCGCCTGCACTTCCACGTCGACGCCCGCCAGGCCGCATGCCAGCAGCGCCAGCGCACCGAAGCCGCCGCGCCCGTCGTTCATCCGAACTGCGCCTCGACGAAACCCTGCAGCGCGCTCGCCATATCGGGGTCGTCGGTCAGCGCACGCGTCATCGTCATCTCGCAGCTCTCGCGTGGCGTCACGCCGTCGCGGATCAGCACGCCCGCGTAGATCAGCATGCGCGTCGATACGCCCTCGTCGAGCCCGCGGTGCTTCAGCTCGCGCGAGCAGCGCGCGATGGCCACCAGCTTCGCCGCGAGATCGAGCTCGACCCCGGCCTCGTGCGAGACGATCTCCGCCTCGAGCGTGCTCGCGGGGTAGTCGAACTCCAGCGCCGCGAAGCGCTGGCGCGTCGATGGCTTCATGTCCTTCGCGCTGCTCTGGTAGCCGGGGTTGTACGACACCACCAGCTGGAAGTCGGGGTGCGCGTGCACCAGCTCGCCCTTCTTGTCGAGCGGCAATATGCGACGCGCATCGGTCAGCGGGTGGATCACCACGGTCGTGTCCTGCCGCGCCTCCACCACCTCGTCGAGGTAGCAGATGCCGCCGTGCCGCACCGCCAGCGTCAGCGGTCCGTCGTGCCAGGCGGTGCCGTTGGCGTCGAGCAGGTAACGCCCGACGAGGTCGGACGCCGTCATGTCCTCGTTGCAGGCCAGCGTCACCAGCGGCCGGCCCAGCGACCACGCCATGTGCTCCACGAAGCGCGTCTTGCCGCAGCCGGTCGGGCCCTTGAGGATCAGCGGCATGCGATGGCGGTACGCCTGCCGGTAGAGCGCCACCTCGTTGCCCGCGGGCCGGTAGAAGGGCTCGGACTCGATGCGGTAGGCCGCGAGCGGATCGGGAACCGCCGCGTTCATCGGTGCTTGGCCGTCTCGTTCGGAATGCCCTCGATCGGGCATTCGGGCGTACCCACCGTGCTGCGCGTGAACGACTCCACCATCTCGCGCGTGCCCTCGGGGTCGTTGATCCACTTCGTGTAGAAGTTGTAAGGGCAGGCCGCCACGCCCTTGTCGCCGTCGCCGGAGTTGATGGTGCCGGTGTAGCCGCGGTGCACCAGCTTGAACAGGTGGTTCTGCGACTGGCCGTTCTTGCGCGCGTCGCGGATCAGGCCCATCGAGAGTTCGGCGTAGTTGATGCCCATCTCCTCCTCGCCGCATTCGCCGAGCGTGCGGCCGTCGAAGCCGATGAGCGCGGAGTGTCCGAAGTACGAGTACACGCCGTCGAAGCCCGCCGCGTTGGCCACCGCCACGTAGGTGTTGTTCATGAAGGCCATGGCCTTCGACACCATGATCTGCTGCTCCTTGGCCGGGTACATGTAGCCCTGGCAGCGGATGATGAGCTCGGCGCCGCGCATCGCGCAGTCGCGCCAGATCTCGGGGTAGTTGCCGTCGTCGCAGATGATCAGGCTGATCTTCATGCCCTTGGGGCCTTCGCTCACGTAGGTGCAGTCGCCCGGATACCAGCCCTCGATGGGCACCCACGGCATGATCTTGCGGTACTTCTGGACGATCTCGCCCTTGTTGTTCATGAGGATCAGCGTGTTGTAGGGCGCCTTGTTCGGGTGTTCCTCGTGGCGCTCGCCGGTCAGCGAGAACACGCCCCACACGTTCGCGCGGCGGCAAGCGTCGGCGAAGATGGCCGTCTCCTCGCCGGGCACGGTGGCGGCCGTGTCGTACATCTCCTTGGCGTCGTACATGATCCCGTGCGTGGAGTACTCGGGGAACACCACCAGGTCCATGCCCGGCAGGCCCTTCTTCATGCCGACCAGCATCTCGCCGATCTTGCGGGCGTTGTCCAGCACCTCGGCCTTGGTGTGCAGGCGGGGCATCTTGTAGTTGACGACCGCGACGCCCACGCAATCGTTGCTGCTCGAAATATCACCGTGTCTCATGGGACTGCTCCTGAAAGAGGGGTTGAGGAAAAAGAAGAGGGCTACACGGTCAGGAACGACCTGACCTTGTCCTGGTCGAGCGTCGCGCGCGCTTCGTCGTGCACGAGGCGCCCGCGGTCGATGACGAGAAATCGGTCGGCCAGGTCGAGCGCGAAGCTCAGCACCTGCTCCGACACCACGATGGCGAAGCCGCGCTCGGCGCGCAGCACGTTCAGCGTCTGCGCGATCTCCTTGATGATCGAAGGCTGGATGCCCTCGGTCGGCTCGTCGAGGATCAGCAGCTTCGGCTCGGAGATGAGCGCGCGCGCGATGGCCAGCATCTGCTGCTGGCCGCCCGAGAGGTTGCCGGCCTTGCGCTGCTTCATGTCTTTCAGCACCGGGAAGAAGCGGTAGAGATACTCGGGCACCGTGCGGTGGCCCGACTTCGCGGCGCCCGAGAGGATGTTCTGCTCCACCGTGAGGAACGGGAACACCATGCGCCCCTGCGGCACGAAGGCCAGCCCCTGTGCCACGCGCTGGTAGCTGGGCAGCCTGGTGATGTCGGCGCCGCCCAGGCGGATGCTGCCGCCGCGCGCGGGCAGGAGGCCGATGAGCGACTTCAGCAGCGTGGTCTTGCCCATGCCGTTGCGGCCCATGACGGCGACCGCCTCGCCGGGCGCGACGCGCAGCGACACGTCGCGGATGACATGCGACTCGCCGTAGGCGACATCGAGTTCGGAGACTTCGAGCATTGTTTTTCTCCTTTGCTCAATGGCCGAGGTACACGTCGATCACGCGGGGATCGGCCTGCACCTCGGCGGCCGTGCCTTCGCTGAGCAGCCGGCCCTGGTGCAGCACGGTCACGCGGTGCGCGATGCGCTTGACGAAGTCCATGTCGTGCTCGATCACCACCACCGACTTGCCGGGCGAGATGCGCCGCAGCAGATCGCCGGTCTGCTCGCGCTCGCGCGGGCTCATGCCGGCCACGGGCTCGTCAAGCAGCAGCAGCTCGGGCTCCTGCATCAGCAGCATGCCGATCTCCAGCCACTGCTTCTGGCCGTGGCTGAGCTGGCCCGCGCGTCGGTCGAGCTGGTCGAGCAGGAACACGTCGGCCGCCATCGCGTCGATGCGCTCGCGCAGCGCCGCCGTGCGGCGGAAGGCCAGCGACTGCAGCAGGCCGTGCATGCGCGGCAGCGAGATCTCGAAGTTCTCCAGCACCGTGAGGTCTTCGTAGACCGAAGGCGTCTGGAACTTGCGGCCCACGCCGGCGCGCACGATCTCGTGCTCGTTCAGGCGGGCGAGGTCCTGTCCGTTGAACAGCACCCGGCCCGAACTCGGCTTGGTCTTGCCGCACACCATGTCGAGCAGCGTGGTCTTGCCCGCTCCGTTCGGGCCGATGATCACGCGCAGCTCGTTGCGCTCGACCGCGAGGCTCAGGCCGTCCACCGCCTTGAAGCCGTCGAAGGACACGGTGAGGTCTTCCACGCGCAGGATCTGCTCGCTCGACGGCGGCACCGCCGAAGCCGCCTGCGGCAGGCCGCCGTTGGGCATGGTCATGGTCGCGTTCATGGCGTAGCCTCCGCGCCGCGACGGCGCAAGAGCCTCGCGCCCAGGCCCGCAAGGCCGTCGGGCATGGCCCAGACCACGAGGATGAACACGGCGCCCAGGAAGTACAGCCAGCCTTCGGGAAAGGTCTCCGACAGGTAGGACTTGAGAAAGCCGATCAGCAGCGCCCCGATTACCGCGCCCGGAATCGACAGCCGCCCGCCGACCGCCGCGTAGATCACCATCTCCACCGATGCAACGACGCCGATCACGCCCGGCGCGATCAGCCCCACCTGCAGGCTGTAGAAGGCTCCGCCGATGGACGAAAGCACCGCTGCCACCGCGAACACGAAGGCCTTCATGTGCGCCGTGTTGTAGCCGCTGAAGCGCACGCGGTCTTCGCGGTCGCGGATGGCGATGAGGATCTTGCCGAAGCGGCTGCGCACGATGACGAGCGACACCGCCATCACCAGCGCGATGGCCAGCACCTCGACGAAGTACATCGTGCGCTTGGCGTCATCGCCCGCGATGTCCAGGCCCAGCAGCGTGCGGAAGTCGGTGATGCCGTTGGCGCCGCCGGTATCGCCCTGCTGGCCGATCACCACCACGGTGAGCGTGAGCGCGAGAGACAGCGTGACGATCGCGAAGTAAACGCCGCTCACCCGTCGCTTGAAGATGGCGTACGAGAACACATACGCCAGCACAGCGGGAACGGCGAGGATGCCCACGATGGTCCAGCCCAGCGAGTGAAACGGAATCCACCACGAAGGCAGCTGCTCCACGCTGCTCCACACCATGAAGTCCGGCAGCTCGGGCGCCGAGGCTTCGAGCTTGAGAAACATGGCCATCATGTAGCCGCCCAGGCCGAAGAACATGCCCTGGCCCAGGCTCAGCACGCCGCCGTAGCCCCAGGTCAGCACCACGCCGACCGCGACGAAGGCGAAGGCCAGGTACTTGCTCACGAGGTTCAGGCGAAAGGGATCGAGCGTGGCAGGCAGCACCACGGCCAGCAGCAACAGCACGGCCGCCATGCCGGCGAGATCGCTCCTGCGTTGGGAAGAAAACTTCATGCCCATGCCGTCAGCTCCTCGAGCGCGTGGCGAACAGCCCGTTGGGCCGGAAGTACAGCACCACGATCACCAGCAGCAGGATCGTCGCCTTGGCCATCGAGCCGCTCATCAGGTACTCCAGCCAGGTCTGCGACTGCGCGATGGAGAAGCCCGAGAGGGCCGTGCCCACCAGGCTCTGCACGCCGCCGAACACCACCACGATGAAGGAGTCGACGATGTAGAGCTGCCCCGTGCCCGGGTTGGTCGAGCCGATCATCGTGAACACCGCGCCCGCGATGCCCGCGAGGCCGGAGCCCAGCGCGAAGGTCATGGCGTCGACGCGGTGCGTGTCGATGCCCACCGCGCCGGCAATCGCGCGGTTCTGCGTCACCGCGCGCACCTTGAGCCCCCACGATGTGCGGTACAGCAGCAGGTACACGCCGGTAGCGACCAGCGCGGTGAGCCCCACGATGAAGATGCGGTTCAGCGGCAGCTGGATGCCCGCCGTCGGCTCCCACGCGCCCGCGAGCCAGGAGGCCAGCGGGACGCTCACCTCCTGCGCGCCGAAGATCGAGCGGTAGGCCTGCTGCAGCATCAGGCTCAGGCCCCAGGTGGCGAGCAGGGTGTCGAGCGGGCGGTCGTAGAAGAAGCGGATGAAGCCGCGCTCCAGCACGTAGCCGAACGCGAAGGTCACCGCGAACGCGAACGGAATCGCGGCGAACAGGTACAGGTCCATGAAGCCCGGCGCGAAGTGCTCGAAGAAGCGCGCGGCCAGGTAGGTCATGTAGGCGCCCAGGGCCATCAGCTCGCCGTGCGCCATGTTGATGACGCCCATCAGGCCGAACACGATGGCCAGCCCGATCGCCATCAGCAGCAGGATGGTGAACAGGCTCACGCCGTTGAACACCTGCATCACCGCGATGTCGAAGTTCATCGCGTTCAGACCTTCGGGAAGGGGTTGGGCTCGACGAGCTGGGGCGATTCCCACACGATGTCGAACTGGCCGTCGGGCCGCGCGCGGCCCACGCGCACCTTTTTCCACACATGGTGGTTGGTGGCGTGTATGCGCACCGTGCCTTCGGGCGCCTCGATCTCGACGCCCGCGGCGGCCGCCGTGACCTTGTCGACGTCGAAGGACTTGGCCTTCTCCACCGCCAGCTTCCAGAGGTACACGCTGTTGTAGGCCACTTCCATCGGGTCGCCGATCACGCGGTCCTGCCCATACTTCGCCTTGAAGGCCTTCACGAACTTCTCGTTGGCCGGCGACTTGATGCTCTGGAAGTAGCCCATGCAGGCGTAGTAGCCCGCGGCGTTGTCCTTGCCGATGCCGTCGATCTCGTTTTCCGACACCACGGTGGACAGCAGCACCTGCTTGGCGCCGTCGAGGCCCGCCGCGCGCAGCTGCTTGTAGAAGGCCACGTTGGAGCCGCCCACCACGGTGCTGTAGATGCAGTCGGGCTTTGCGGCCTTGATCTTGTTGATGATCGAGGAGAACTCGGTGTGCCCCAGCGGCGCGTACTCTTCGCCGAGCACCTTGCCGCCGGCCTTGGCGATGGCCGGCTTGGCGATCTTGTTGCAGGTGCGCGGGTAGATGTAGTCCGAGCCCACGAGGAAGAAGCTCTTGCCCTTCTCGCGCGCCATCCACTCGACCGCCGCGATCACCGACTGAGTGGCTTCCTGCGAGGGGTAGAACACGCGCTTGTCCTGCTCCTGGCCTTCGTAGTAGGTCGGATAGAACAGCAGGCCCTTGGCCTGGTTGAGCACTGGCAGCAGCGCCTTGCGCGAGGCCGAGGTGTAGCAGCCGATGATGGCCGCGACCTTGTCGCGCTCAAGCAGCTTGCGGGCCTTCTCGGCGAACACCGGGTTCTCGCTCGCGCCGTCTTCCACCACGGCTTCGATCTTCCTGCCCATCACGCCGCCGGCCGCGTTGATCTCCTCGATGGCGAGCTTCTCGGCGTCGACCAGCGAGGCCTCGGCGATGGCGATGGTGCCCGAGAGCGAATGCAGCAGGCCCAGCTTTACGGGGCCGCTGTCCTGCGCCGAGGCGATGCCGGCCACGCCGCCCGCGGCGCCCAGCACGATCATCGAGCCGCCGGTCTTCACGATCTGGCGGCGGTTGAAAACGTTCGTCATGTCAAATTCCTTTGTGTTTGTGCGAGTCATCAGGAAGATCCGACCTTCGGAACCGCGCGTTGGGTGTCTCCTCCCGCGGCGCGGCCCTGCAAACGAGCGTTCGGCTGCCAGTGCGGTTTTCTCCGGGCAAGGCTCCGCCACCGGATGCGGCGCATCCGTTTCGAAAAAGCACTCTTGCGGCCGAGAAAACAAAAAAGCCCGAACCGGTGGTGAAACCGATTCGGGCTTTGTTGCCCGACGCCTCGCTGGCAGCACTGGCAGCGGGTGTCGTATGACTGGTAACGATTGCTCGTTGGGGCGGATTCTTCTCAACTCACCCCGGCATGAACATACGCTTTTTCGCTAATTGGCGAAAAAGCGATTCATGTGTTATTCGCGCTCAGCGCGGGCGCGCGTAGCCCGACTCGATCCATGCGCTGGCGCTTGCGGCCGTGAGCCTGAAGGCAGGCGACACGTTCACGCTGGCGAGTTCGGAGTCGTCCGCGTCGTCGTACGCCGTGAGCGTGGCCGAGGGGTTGTCCTCGTCGGGCACGATGGCCAGCGCCACGCGCACGCGCCGGTCGTCGCGCGCGGTGACGGTCACGCTCTTGTTGAGCGTGGCGTGCAGCTGCTGCTCGTGGCGGCGGATGACTTCGGCGGCGGTCTTCACCAGCGTGGAGAAGGCGGGGCCGTCCAGCGGCTTGGGGTTCTTCTTGTCGCGGCCCATGGTCCAGGGGCCGATCAGGGCGGGCTCGGGATCGCCGTGGCGGGTCATCTCGACGGCCCAGCCGTCGTCTTCCTGGTTCTTGATGATGCGGGCGGTCCAGCGGTCGTCGCGCCAGAGGCGGTCTTCCTGCAGGGGTAGGGTGTCGGAGTCTGTCGTGTGTTCGGTCATTCGGTCGCTATCGTTCTGGCACGGAGCATTTTCGCCCCGGTCCCGGCCCCGCCGATGTAGCGCGCGAGGCCCTCGGCCAGCGCGTCGAAGGTGGCACGGCAGCGCGGGCTGCCGCGCA
Organism: Variovorax sp. 679; assembly: GCF_003952185.1. Classification (GTDB taxonomy): domain Bacteria; phylum Pseudomonadota; class Gammaproteobacteria; order Burkholderiales; family Burkholderiaceae_C; genus Variovorax. The sequence continues at coordinate 80,996 of NZ_RXFS01000016.1, forward strand.
GGTCTTCGTGCATCGTGACCCAGGTGTCGAGCTTCAGCGAGAAGCCGCGCGGCACCAGCCGCACCAGCGCGGGGTTGGAGGCGGCCAGCGCCACCTGGCAGATGCCGATGCCGGCGCCGGCGCGGATCAGCGCGAGCTGCGTGAGGTCGCTGTCGGTGCGCAGCGAAAAAGTGTCGCGCGTGAAGCCCTTGAGCGACTTGCCCGCGTCGCGCACGAAGGCCGTGGGCTGGTCGTAGCCGATCAGCGAATGCGCGGCGAGTTCTTCGAGCCTGCGCGGCGTGCCGTGGCGGGCGAGGTAGTCGCGATGCGCATGGAAGCCCAGCTCGATGTTGCCGATGCGGCGCGCCACCAGCTGCTCCTGCCTGGGGCGCACCATGCGCACGGCGATGTCGGCCTCGCGCCGCAGCAGGTCCTGCACGCGGTTGGTCGACACCAGTTCGACCTTCAGCGCCGGGTGCGTCTCGCGCAGCCTCGCGACGATGGGCGGCAGCACCTCCGCGCAGACCACCTCGCTGGCCGACACGCGCACCACGCCGCGCACGCCTTCGCCCTGGCTGCTGGCGGCGCGCTCCAGCGAGGCCGCGGTGCTCTCCATGGCCTCGGCATGCGTGCGCAGCGCCAGCGCCACCTCGGTGGGCAGCAGCCCCGTCTGCGAACGCGTGAAGAGCACCGTGCCCAGTGCGTCCTCGAGCGCCGCCACGTGGCGCCCGGCCGTGGGCTGGGTGATGCCGAGGGCGCGCGCGGCGCCCGAGAGCGAGCCCTCGCGCAGCACGCCGAGGAAGGTGCGGTATAGCTCCCAGCCGATGTTCGAAGTCATACATAAATGTATGGCCGATAGATCATGTTCGGCAATTCCATTCGAACCCGCCCGAACCCAGAATTCGTCCATCGACAACTGTTCTGGAGCATTTCATGGCACGCAACGACACGGTTCTGGTTCTTGGCGCGACGGGCGGCATCGGCGGCGAAGTGGCTCGCCAGTTGCACGATGCGGGCTGGGAGGTGCGCGCACTGAAGCGCGATGCGCAGGAAGGAAAACGCGAAGGCATCACCTGGATGGCCGGCGATGCGATGGACGCGCAGGCCGTGCGGCGGGCGGCCAAGGGCTGCTCGGTCATCGTGCATGCGGTCAATCCGCCGGGCTACCGCAACTGGTCGGAACTGGTGCTGCCGATGCTCGACAACACCATCGCTGCCGCAAAGGCCGAGGGCGCGACCGTCGTGCTGCCCGGCACGGTCTACAACTTCGGTCCCGACGCCTTCCCGCTGCTGGCCGAGGAATCGCCGCAGCGCCCACTTACCCGCAAGGGCGCGATCCGCGTCGAGATGGAAAAGCGCCTCGAGGAAGCCAGCCGCCAGGGCGCGCGGGTGCTGATCGTGCGTGCCGGCGATTTCTTCGGCCCGAAGGCGGGCAACAACTGGTTCTCGCAAGGGCTGGTGAAGGCGGGGCAGCCGGTCAAGGCCGTGAGCTATCCCGGCAGTGCGGGCGTGGGCCACCAGTGGTCGTACCTGCCCGACGTGGCGCGCACCATGGTCGAGCTGCTGGCGCGGCGCGACCGGCTCGAGCCCTTCGCGCGCTTCCACATGGCCGGCCACTGGGACGCCGACGGCACGCGCATGAGCGACGCCATCCGCAAGGCGGTGGCGCGCCGTACCGGCAACAGGGTCGGCGTGTCGGCCTTTCCGTGGTGGCTGCTGACGCTGGCCTCGCCCTTCGTCGTCACCTTCCGCGAAATGCGCGAGATGCGCTACCTGTGGCGCACGCCCGTGGGCATGGACAACGCGAAGCTGGTCGCCTTTCTCGGCCGCGAGCCGCACACGCCGCTCGACGAGGCGGTGGAAGCGGCGCTCGACGGCGTGGGCTGCCTGGCGACGGCGCCGGTGGCGGCCGCAGCCTGAGCGGTGCCGCTCAGAAGACCGACAGCCCCGTGCGCGTCACGAACAGCTCCAGCGCCTTCATGCCCAGCAGCGAATTGCCGGTGGCGTCGAGCGCGGGCGACCAGACGCACAGCGTGAGCTTGTCGGGCACCACCGCCACGATGCCGCCGCCCACGCCGCTCTTGCAGGGCAGGCCGATCGAGAAGGCCACGTCGCCCGCCGCGTCGTAGGTGCCGCAGGTCAGCATCAGCGCGTTGATGCGGCGCGTCTGCCGCTCGCCGGTGATCTCGGGCTCGCCGTCGATCGGATGCGCTCCGTCGCGGCACAGAAAGGCGGCGGCGCGCGCGAGCTGGCGGCAGCTCATGCGCAGTGCGCACTGGTGGAAGTAGGTGTCGAGCACGGTCGAGACGTCGTTGTCGATCTTGCCGAAGCTCTTCATGAAATTGGCCAGCGCGACGTTGCGAAAGCCCGTGTCGGCCTCCGATTGCGCCACTTCGTCGTCGAAGGCGATGGGCTCGCCGCACAGGTTCGACATGAGCGCGAGGATGTCTGCCTTGGCGCTACCGCCGCCGGCCTTCGCCTGGCTCACCAGCCGGTCGGCCACCGCGATGGCGCCGGCATTGATGAACGGGTTGCGCGGCTTGCCCTGTTCGTTCTCCAGCTGCACCAGCGAGTTGAACGGGTTGCCCGAAGGCTCGCGGCCGATGCGCTCCCACAGCGCGTCGCCCATGCGCTGCATGGCGAGCGTGAGCGTGAAGAGCTTCGACACGCTCTGGATGGAGAAGGGCGTCTCGAAGTCGCCCGCGCCGGCTTCCTCGCCGTCGCAGGTGCGCAGCGCGATGCCGAACTGCCGCGCGTCGACGCGCGCGAGCGCCGGGATGTAGCTGGCCACGGTGCCGCCCTGGCCGAGCTGCGGCCGCAGGGTGGCGACGATCTCGTCGAGGACGGGCTGGAATTTGCTGGTCTTGCTGCTCATGCGGTGCGTTGTACCGCAGGCCGCCGGTTCACGAGCACGATGCCCAGCGCCACGCCGATGAGCGCCACGATCAGCTGCGCCGTGAGCGGCTCCTTCAGCAGCGCCACGCCGAACACCAGCGCGAACAGCGGCGTGAGGAAGGTGAAGGACGACATCTGCGTGGCCGGGTAGTGCCGCAGCAGCCACATCCACGCGAGGTAGCTGGCGAAGGCGCCGACCACCGTCTGCAGGCCGATGGAAGTCCAGGCCCACGCGGAATACGAGAAGCCCCAGTGCTCACCGAGCGCCAGCGACAGCACCGGGCACATCGCCGCAGTCACCGCCACCTGATAGAAGAGCGTCTTCTCCGCGCTGGCCGTGGCCAGGCGCGTGGTGCGCAGCGTGAGCGTGGTCAGGCCCCAGAGCATGCCGGCCGCCAGCGCCATGCCGTCGCCGATGAGCTGCGACGAGCTCATGTGGGCGAAGCCCTCGCTGAAGGCCAGCACCACGCCTGAGAACGCGATGAAGAGCCCCAGCCACTGGAAGCCGCGCAGCCGCTCGGCCGGCACCCAGCGCGGCAGCAGCAGCGACACCCAGAAGGGCGCGGTGTAGAGGAACACCGTGAGCCGCGAGGCGCTGGTGTGCTGCAGCCCCAGGTAGATGCCGGCGAATTCGCCCGAGAACAGCAGGCCGGCCAGCAGCCCGGGCCACAGAGTGCCGTCGCGCTCGAACAGCGGCACGCGCCGCCACACGCACCACAGCCACAGCAGCGCGGTAGCGCCGATCATGCGGATCGAGGCCTGCCACATCGGCGGCACCTCGGCCACGGTGGTCTTGATGAGGATCTGCTGCAGGCCCCAGAAGGCGCAGCAGGCGATGAGCAGGCCGATGGCGAGGCTGTCGAGGTGGGTCTTGCGCTGGATCATTCGGGGCAGTCGATGGCGGCGGATGGCCGCTCAATTCATCCGATGATCGTATCGCGCTGGCAAATTCCGCGCGGGCTCACTGGGCAAAGGCGTCCAGCGCGGGCAGCGGCGCCTGCCGCTCGAAGCGCTGGCCGATGGCCTGCAGCGCGGCCTCCAGGAACTGCAGGAACATGCCCATGGCCACCGTGGTCGTCTGGCCCGAGCGCTGGTAGAGGCAGCTGAAAGAGCGGGCACCGGCGTCGGCCAGTCCGGTCCACACCAGCGTGCCGCGCTCCACGTCCTCGGCCACGTTCTCGGGAATGAGGAAGCCGATGCCGGTGCCGCCGGCCACCAGCCGCCGTACCATCGCGACAGAGCTGGTCTCAACCAGCGGGCGCACCTTGCGGTGCTCGCGGTGGTCGATCTGGTCGACCATGGCGCGCAGCTCGGTGTCGGGCGTCATGAGGATCAGCGGGTGGTCCAGGCAGTCGCGCAGCCGCGGCAGCTTGCCGAGCGCCGCCAGTGGATGGCCCGGCGGCGTGACCAGCCCCAGGTGCTGCGGGAACGCGCGGATCTCCTCCACGCCGGGCGGCGGCTTGCGGCGCAGGCAGAAGCCGATGTCCGATTCGCCGTTGGCCACCCACTTCAGGATGTTCTCGCCACTGCCCGAGCGCACGCCGTAGGTCACGCCGGGGTAGTTCCTCATGGCCGTCTCGATGACCTCGGGCACCAGCTGCTCGGCCGACGAATGCGGCACCGCCACGTTGATGTGCCCCCGCCGCAGCGAGCGCAGGTCTTCCACCTGGGCCAGCGCGTTGTCGAAGTCGCGCTGCCCGCGCCGCACGGCCGCCACCATGATCTCGCCCGCGGTGGTCAGCTGCATGCCGCGCGGCAGCCGGTCGAACAGCGGCGTGCCCACCTGCTCCTCGAGGTTGAGCACCTGCTGGTGCACGGCGGCGGCCGTGAGGTGCAGCGCCTCGGCCGCCTTGCGCACCGAGCCGCGGCGGGCCACTTCGTCGAAACAGCGGAAGGTCTGGGAGATGGCGCGCATGGTGGCGGGAGTGTATGGATTTTCTATACGCGCCGTACGAAACAAACAGATTTTCCTGACGGGCGATGCGGCCTAGATTCGCACCTTCCTTCCATCTCCCGAGGTTCGTTTCCGTGACCACCACCACCGTCGACCAGATCACCCAGCGCCGCCGCGGCACCGGCCTGATCGCCCACGACCCGGCGCTGAGCGCCGGCGGCTACACCCTGATCGCGCCGCAGACCGACGACGGCAACGTCTACCTCATCGACATCGAGGGTCGCGTCGCGCACCAGTGGAAGATGCCGGTGCGCCCGGGCCGCGCGGCCGTGATCCTGCCGAACGGCAACCTGGGCTACAACGGCAACCACGCCGATTCGCCCGAGATCTACCCGGCCTGGTCGCTGTGGCACGGCGGCGATTTCTACGAGGCCACGCCCGAGGGCGAGATCGTCTGGCGCTACCAGGACCCGACGCACCACCACGACGCCCGCTGGCTGGCCAACGGCCACCTGCTGTACGCCGGCTGTGCGCCGGTGCCGGCCGGCTTCGCCGAACGCGTGCCCGGCGGCACCGCCCACGGCCCCGACGAGGCGATGTACGGCGACGTGATCCGCGAGGTCGACCGCGACGGCAGGCTCGTGTGGGAGTGGAAGGCCTGGGAGCACCTGGCGCCGGAAGACTTCCCGATCCACCCCGGTTTCGGCCGCACCCACTGGCCGCTGGTGAACGGGCTCGACGTGACGGCCGACGGGCTGGTGCTCATGAGCCTGCGCACCACCTCGGGCATCGTCGGCATCGACAAGGCCACGGGCGGCGTGAATCTGCACATTCCGCCGTCGGTGCTGTCGCACCAGCACGCGCCGGTTGCGCTGGAGAACGGCAACGTTCTTGCTTTCGACAACGGCAACTTCCGCACCGGCAAGCATGTGGCGTTCTCGCGCGTTCTCGAAATCGACCCGGCCTCCAACGAGGTCGTGTGGCAGTACGCGGACGAGCTGGTCAACGCGTTCTACACCGCCTACATGGGCAGCGCGCAGCGCCTGCCCAACGGCAACACGCACGTCACCGAGTCGGCCACGGGGCGCCTGTTCGAGGTCACGCCGGCCGGCGAGGTGGTGTGGGAGTACGTGATTCCGTGGTTCGCCGAGTACCCCGACGAGGCCGCGCGCAAGTACGTGCCCGGCCGCCAGAACAGCGTGTTCCAGACCTTCCGCTACAGCGCGGCGCAACTTCCCTGGCTCAAGGTTTCCGCATCATGATTTCTTCCGCTCTTCGCCGTCTGGCACTTCCGCTGGCCATGGCGCTGCCGTTCATGGCGCAGGCCGCCGATGCGCCCAGGCCCGTGCGCATCCTCGCCAACTGGTTCGCCCAGCCCGACCAGGCCGGCTACTGGCAGGCCCAGCAGGACAAGCTCGGCAAGGAAGCCGGCATCGAGATCAGCGTGCTGCAGGGCGGCCCGAAGATCCAGACCATTCCGCAGGTGGCCTCGGGCCAGGCCGAGTTCGGCATCGGCAATGCCGACGACGTGCTGCTCGCCCGCCTGCGCGGCGCGCCGGTGCGCGCGGTGTTCGCGCACCTCGACTACGTGCCTTACACGCTGGTCTATCACGCCGATCCGGCCGTGAAGTCCATCGCCGACCTGCAGGGCCGCACCTTCGCGGTGAACCTCGGCAACGCCTACTGGGAGTGGACGAAGAAACAGTACAAGCTCGCCGGCACGCGCGAGATCCCGGTGAGCGGCGACCTCAGCCTTTTCCGCAACGACCCGAAGCTGGTGCAGCAGGGCTACTCGCTCTTCCTGCCAGCGCGCATGGCCGCGGCCGGCGTGCAGGTGCAGCAGATCACGCTGGCCTCGCTGGGCTACAAGCCCTACAACGTGCTCTTCACCACCGACGACATGATCCGCAGGAACCCCGCGCTGGTGAAGGCCACCATCGCGGCGGTGCAGAAGGGCTGGGCCAGCTACGTGCGCGACCCCTCGGGGCTCAAGCCGCTGATCACCGGCATGAACAAGCAGATGACGCCCGAGATCTACGACGCGGCCAACAAGGAAATGATCGAGACGCTGATCTCGCACGACCTCGGCCGCATCGGCTGCATGACGGATGCGCGCTGGAACGAGCTGGCGGGCCAGCTGCGCACCGTCGGCTTCCTGCCGGCGGGCTTCGACGCGAAGCAGGGCTACGACCGCACGCTGGTGCCGGGCTGCAATCCATGAGCGGCGCGGCCGTCGGGCTGGAAGGCGTGTCGAAGCGCTTCGGCACCCGCAAGGACGAGGGGTTGCAGGCATTGGGCGCGGTCGACTTCGCGCTGCGCCCGGGCGAGTTCGTCTCCATCGTCGGACCCTCGGGCTGCGGCAAGTCGACATTGCTGCGCATCATGGCGGGGCTCATCGCGCCGAGCACCGGGCGCTGCACGCGGCCCGAGGGCATCGAGACCGCCTTCGTGTTCCAAGAGGCCGCGCTGCTGCCATGGCGCACCGTGGAGCGCAACGCGCAGCTGCTGATGGAGCTCGAAGGGCATTCACCCGACAGCTACCGCCCGCGCGCGGCAGAGGCGCTGAAGCTGGTGGGGCTCGCGGGCTTCGAGAAGTCGTATCCGCACCAGCTCTCGGGCGGCATGCGCATGCGGCTGTCGCTGGCGCGCGCGCTGGCCCTGCGCCCCGGCCTGCTGCTGCTCGACGAGCCGCTGGCGGCGGTCGACGAACTCACGCGCGACGTGCTGCAGGAAGAGCTCTCGTCGTTGTGGCGGCAGGCCGGCTTCACCGGCGTGCTGGTGACGCACAACGTGCACGAGGCGGTGTACCTGTCGAACCGGGTGGTGGTGATGTCGCCGCGGCCGGGGCGCATCCTGGACGTGATCGACGTGCCTTTCGAATTCCCGCGCGCGCCCGAACTGCGCGCCAGCGCGGACTTTGCCGCGCTCACGGGGCAGGTGACGTCGGTGCTGCGCGCGCAGCATCACGCGCAGGCAGTGGCTTGAGGGGATGGCGATGACCCGATCCGATTCCTCCCCGGCAATGGCCTTCGCGCGCAACGCCGCCCCCGTGCTGGTGGTCGCGCTGCTCGCCATCGGCCTCTGGTGGCTGCTGAGCGCCACCGTCTACCAGGGCAAGGGCTACCTGCTGCCCTCGCCGCAGGAAGTGGCGGCGGCCACCGCCGAGAACGCCGCAACGCTCGCGGGTGCCACGCTCTCCACGCTGAAGGAGGCGCTGCTGGGCTACGCGCTGGCCATCATCGTCGGCATCGCGGGCGCCGCGGTGCTGGCGCAGTCGCGGCTGCTGGAGCGCAGCCTGTACCCGTACGCGGTGCTGCTGCAGACCGTGCCGGTGGTGGCGATCGCGCCGCTCATCGTGCTCTGGTTCGGCTACAACGAGTTCTCGGTGGTGATCGTGAGCTTCATCATGTCGCTCTTCCCGATCATCAACAACACGATGCTGGGCCTGCGCTCGACCTCGCGCAATCTCGCGGAGCTGTTCGCGCTGCACCGCGCGGGCGGACTGGTGTCGTTCTGGAAGCTGCGGCTGCCGGGCGCGCTGCCGCACATCTTCGCGGGGCTGCGCATCTCGGCGGGGCTGTCGGTGATCGGCGCCATCGTGGGTGAGTTCATCATCGGCTCGGGCAATGCCGAAGGCGGGTTGGGCGTGCAGATCGTGTTCGCGCAGGGGCGCATGTACACGGCACTGCTCTTCGCCGAGGTGATCGCGGCCACGCTGCTGGGCTTCCTGTTCTTCCTTGTGGTGAGCGCGATCGGGCGGCTGCTGTTGCGGCACTGGCACGAGTCGGCGCTGTAGCGCCGGGACCGCGCCCCCTTCCGTGATGTTCGTGGTGAATGGACTGATAGAGGGCTGTCGCAGGTTTCCATTAGCATCGGCCATTCATTCCGGGTACCGCTTCCCTTCGCTCGGCTCTGCATCCGGTATAGATGCAGGGCCCGAGGGATATTCAGTGGGCCCGCAAACCTTCTCATGGCTGCTGCTTGCGGCCAGCGTTGCCGCAGAAGTCGCGGGGACGATCGCGCTCCGGCATGCAGACGGATTCACGCGCCTCGTCCCGTCCCTGGTGGTCGGGGTTTCCTATGCGACTGCGATCTGGCTGATGTCGATCTCGGTCAGGCACCTGGAAACAGGACTCGCCTATGCGGTGTGGGCGGGCAGCGGCACCGCGTTGATCGCAGCGTTCGGCATCATCTGGTTCGGTGAGTCGGTGACGCTCCTTCGGGCGGCCGGCGTCGCCATGATCGTGGCCGGCGTCGTCGTGCTCAACCTCGATGCGCGCTAGTGCACAAACGGTCAGCGATCGGCCAGCGGATAGGGCGGCTTGCCCCGTGTGCCGGTCATCAGGTCGGGCACGACGGTCTCCACGTCGGCCACCGCGCGCGCCGCGCTTTCGAGCTTCTTCGCCAGTGCCGCGTTCGGCACACAGCCCTGCAGGTAGACCCAGCGGCGCTGGATGATGACCCACACGCTGCCTTTCTTCACGCCCGGCACGGCCAGCAGCGCGGCGCGCACCCTGGGCGCGAGCGGCTTGTCGTAGCGGTAGGCGTTGCTGTCGGCGCACTTGCCGGCCAGCCAGCAGGTGGTGCCGCGCTCGAGACGCGAATGGGTCTGCAGGCGGCGTTCTTCCGTCGTGTAGAACGGGCCTTCCGGCACGGCGCAGGCCGGCAGGCCCGACGACAGCTGGAAGAACGGGTCGTCGAACCAGTTCTGCTTGATCGGCGCGTTGGCCGGCCCGTTCGCTGCTTCCTGCGCCGTGCCGGTCTGCGCGGCGAGCAGCAGGACGAGCAGGAGCGCAGGGTGTCGGGTCACAAGGGATGCTCTGTGTAGAAGCGCCCGCCGTGGAACAGCAGCGGCGAGGCGCCCTCGTCGTGGGTGCAACGCTCGACCTCGCCCACGAAGATCACGTGGTCGCCTTCGTCGTAGCGGCTGCGGTTGAAGCACTCGAAGCTGGCCGCCGCGCCCGCCAGCACCGGCGCGCCGCCCAGGCCCTCGGTGAAGGCCACGTCGGCCCAGCGGTCGATGTTCTTGGTGGCGAAGCGCTCGGCCAGCGCCTTCTGGTTGGCCGCCAGGATGTTCACCGTGTAGTGCGAGCCGGCGCTGAGCGCTGGCATCGAGCCGGCCGCGCGCGACAGGCTCCACAGCACCAGCGGCGGCGTGAGCGACACCGAATTGAAGGAGTTGGCCGTGAGACCGACCAGTGTGCCGTCGGCCGCGCGCGCGGTCACGACGGTGACGCCGGTGGCGAACATGCCGAGGGCTTCGCGGAACTCGTCGGACGAAAAGGAGGGCGGCTGGGCCCGGCGGGGAGTGGTCACTGAAAAGACGCAATGGCTTGAAGGCGGAGGGCCATTTTGGCTCAGCGGTCGCCGGGCTGCCCGGCGCGGTCCATCAACTGCGCCACCAGCCGGGTGAAGGCGGCAGCGGCGGGGGAGGGCGCGCGCCCCGCCAGGGTCACGAGGCTGTAGTGCGTCTGCATGCGCGCCAGGCCCGCCACCGGCAGGGGCACGAGCGTGTCCGTATCGTGGCCGGGTACCGGGGCGACGGGCGCGAGGATCACCGCGTCGGCCGTGAGCGCAAGGTGCCGCAGCGTGCCGGCGTCGTCGCAGGTCACGTTGAACAGGTCGCGGTCGCCGCGCGGGGCCGCCCGGTCGAACTGCACCGAGACCTCCGCCGGCATGCGCGGGCCGGCGACGGGGTAGGCCATGAGCTTCTCGAGCGTGGGCGGCTGCCTGAGCTTGAGCAGCGGGTGCTTCGGCCGCACGAAGAACGACACCGGCAGGTTGGGCAGCCGCGCGAGCTTCAGGCCGGGCTGCTGCTTCGTCATGTCGCGCGTGTCGGCGACGAACAGGTCGAGCTCGCGGCGGTGCAGTCGCTCGCACAGGGTGGCGGTGTCGGCCACCTCCATGCGCATCTGCAGCTGCGGGTGGCGCTGGGTCATGAGCGACAGCGCCGCGCGGCCCAGCGTGCCGGCGGCGAAGGGGCCGAAGCCCACGGCGAGGCTACCGATGGCCAGGCCTTCGAGTTGCAGCACGTCGTGCGCGATCTGCTGCGCGTCGGCCAGCAGTTCGCGGGCGCGCGCCAGCACCAGTTCGCCGGCCTGCGTGAAGCGAACGCTGCCGTAGGCGCGGTCGACCAGGCGCGCCTGCAGGCCTTCTTCGAGGTTCTCGATGCTGCGCGAGAAAGCGGGTTGCGAAAGGTGCACCGCCTGCGCCGCGCGGCCGAAGCTGCCCTGGTCCGCGAGGGCGACGAGATGCTGGAGCTGGCGAAGCTGCATTTTGCGTTTTGCTTCAAAAGGAAGCTCATATTTTGCATTTGCCAATGCTTCTGGCGCTTCGCAGAATCGCCGGATGCAAGCCCCATCCCCTTCATACCGCTCCTTTCCCGTCGTGCTCGTTGCGTTGGCCTGTGCGCTGGGAGCCTCGCCGGTGTTCGCCCAGGTCGCGCCCAAGGCGCCGGAGCCTTCCACGCTGCAGGCCAACGCCGACATGGCGAAGACGCTGCCCTTCGCCAACCGGCAGGACTTCGAGGACGCGATGCATGGCTTCGTCGGCACCGTGCCCGACGCGCTGGTGCCGGGCTCCGGCGTGCGCCCGGTCTGGAACATGAAGCCCTATGACTTCCTCAAGGCCGACGCGCCGGCCGACACCGTCAACCCGAGCCTGTGGCGCCAGGCGCAGCTCAACGCGATCCACGGCCTGTTCAAGGTGACCGATCGCGTCTACCAGGTGCGTGGCTTCGACATCGCCAACATGACCATCGTGGAAGGCGACAGCTCGCTGATCGTGATCGATCCGCTGCTGGCCGCCGAGACTGCGCGCGCCGCGCTCGAGCTCTACTACCAGCACCGCCCGCGCAAGCCGGTGGGCACGGCGATCTACACGCATGGCCATGCCGACCACTTCGGCGGCGTGAAGGGCGTGATCGACGAGGCCGACGTGAAGGCCGGCAAGGTGCAGGTGCTCGCGCCCTCGGGCTTCATGGAAACGGCGGTGGCCGAGAACATCCTCGCGGGCAACGCGATGAGCCGGCGCTCGCAGTACCAGTTCGGCACGCTGCTGCCGCCGGGCGCGCGCGGGCAGGTCGACACGGGGCTGGGCAAGGCGCTGGCGCGCGGCACCATGTCGCTGATCGCGCCCACGTCCACCATCGACAAGCCGACGGAAGAGCGCACCATCGACGGCGTGCAGTTCGTCTTCAGGCTGGTGCCGGGCTCCGAGGCGCCATCGGAAATGCTCATGTACCTGCCGCAGTTCCGCGTGCTCAACATGGCGGAGGACGTGACGCACAACATGCACAACCTCTACACCATCCGCGGTGCCGAGGTGCGCGACGGCAACCTGTGGTCGAAGTACATCGACGAGGCGCGCGTGGCCTTCGGCGACAAGGCCGAGGTGCTGATCGCGCAGCACCACTGGCCCACCTTCGGGCAGGACCGGATCGTCGACCTGCTGAAGAAGCAGCGCGACATGTACAAGTTCATCAACGACCAGTCGCTGCGCCTTCTCAACCAGGGCTACACATCGGCCGACATCGCCGAGACGCTGCGCATGCCCGCGAGCCTGGAGCAGGAATGGTCCGCGCGCGGCTACTACGGCACGCTGCGGCACAACGCCAAGGCCGTCTACCAGAAGTACCTGGGCTGGTACGACGCCAACCCCGCCAACCTGAACCCGCTGCCGCCGGTCGCCTACGCGAGGAAGACGGTCGAGTACATGGGTGGTGCCGACGCAGTGCTGGCGCGTGCGCGCGAGGACTTCAAGAAGGGCGAGTTCCGCTGGGTGGCCAGCGCGATGAGCCAGCTCGTGTATGCCGACCCGACCAATCGCGCGGCCCGTGAGCTGGGCGCCGATGCGCTCGAGCAGATGGGCTACCAGTCGGAGGCCGGCACCTGGCGCAGCGCCTACCTCGTGGGCGCGATGGAGCTGCGCAACGGCGTGCCGAAGATCCCGGGCGGCAACAGCTCCAATGCCGATACGCTGAAGGCCGTGAGCAACGACCTGTTCTTCGACTTCCTCGGCGTGCGGCTCGACGCTGCCAAGGCCGAGGGAAAGAAGATGGTCATCAACTGGAACTTCACCGATTCCAACCAGCAGTTCGTGCTGACGCTGGAGAACTCGGCGCTTACGCACATCGCCGGGCAGCAGCAGGGGGCCGATGCCACAGTGGCGCTGAGCCGCGCCACGCTCGATGCGGTCACGCTGAAGGAGACGAGCTTTCCGGCGGCGGTGCTCACTGGCAAGGTGAAGATCGACGGCGACCGCGCGAAGCTGGCGGAGCTGATGTCGATGCTCGATACCTTCGAACCGATGTTCCCGATCGTCGAGCCCAAGGCTCAGCCGAAGAACCAGTAGCAGACCGCGACGGCCGCCACCACGCCGGCCAGCTCGGCCAGCAGCGCGCATGACACCGCGTGCCGCGTGCGCTGGATGCCGACCGCGCCGAAGTACACGGCCAGCACGTAGAAGGTGGTCTCGGTGCTGCCCTGGATGGTGGCGGCCACCAGCGCTGGGAAGCTGTCGACGCCCTGGCTCTTCATGGTCTCGATCAGCATCGCGCGCGCGGCGCTGCCCGAGAAGGGCTTGACGAGCGCGGTGGGCATGGCGTCGACGAAGCGCGTGTCGAAGCCGCTCGCGCTCACCAGCCAGCGCAGACCGTCCAGCGCGAAGTCGAGAGCACCAGAAGCGCGCAGCACGCCGATGGCGCACAGCATGGCGACGAGGTACGGCAGCAGGTTCTTCGCGATGTCGAAGCCTTCCTTCGCGCCCTCGATGAAGCACTCGTACACCTTGATGCGTCGGATGGCACCGGCCAGCAGGAACACCACGATCACGCCGAACAGCGCGAGGTTGCCCAGCAGCGACGACAACGAGGCGATGGCCGTCGCCGAGAGCGTGCCCAGCAGCGCCATGAAACCGCCGAGCAGTAGCGCTCCCGGCACCAGGTAGGCCAGCACGACCGGGTCCCACAGCCGCAGGCGCTGCGCCACCGCCACCGACAGCAGCCCGACCAGCGTGGAGGCGCTGGTGGCCAGCAGGATCGGCAGGAACACCAGCGTCGGGTCGCCCGCGCCCTGCTGCGCGCGGTACATGAAGATGGTGACCGGCAGCAGCGTCAGCGACGAGGCATTGAGTACAAGAAAGAGGATCTGCGCGTTGGTGGCCGTCGCAGGGTCGGGGTTCAGCCGCTGCAGCTCGCGCATCGCCTTCAGGCCGATGGGAGTGGCGGCGTTGTCCAGCCCCAGCGCGTTGGCCGCGAAATTCATTGTGATGAGCCCCAGCGCCGGATGCCCCGCCGGCACGCCCGGCATGAGACGCCGGAAGAGCGGCCCCAGCAGCCGCGCGAGCCAGCCGACCAGCCCCGCCGCCTCGGCGATGCGCAGGAAGCCCAGCCAGAGCGTGAGCGTGCCGAAGAGCAGCACCATCACCTCGACCGCCAGCCGCGCCATGGCGAACAGGCTCTCGACCAGCGCCGCGAACACCGTGGGGTCGCCTCCAACCAGCCACCGCCCCAGCGCCGCCAGCGCCGCCACCCCGAAGAAACCAAGCCACAAGCCGTTGAGCACGCTTCTTTTCCTTTTGTTTCGCTTCGATGATAGGCCCGCCATCCGGGGCCGCCGCGAGCTACAGTTCGGCCCATGCGCGCCTCCATCGTCCGCCGATTCGTCGCTCTCGCAACGGGCGCCGCCGCCCTTTGGCTGGCGGGCTGCGCGAGCCTGCCGCCGCCGCAGCCGCGCCCGGTGGTCACGGCGGTCACCGATGTGTCGCAGACCGAACTGGGGCAGCTCGCGGCCAAGGGCACGCCGGGCGGGTCGACGGCGCTTTCGGGCTTCCGGCTGCTGCCCGAGGCGGCGTTCGCGTTCGATGCGCGCATCTCGCTCGCGCGGCACGCCGAGAAATCGCTCGACGTGCAGTACTACCTGATCCAGAAGGACGACGTCGGCCTGCTTTTCCTCAAGGAGCTGCGCGAGGCCGCGGCGCGCGGCGTGCGCGTGCGGCTGCTGGTGGACGACCTCTACACGGGCGGCGAGGACGAGGTGTTCAGCACGCTGTCGGCGTTCCCGAACATCGAGGTGCGGTTGTTCAACCCGCTGCCCTCGCGCGCCGATTCGCTGGCGACGCGGCTGCTGTTCTCGCTGACCGACTTCGGCCGCATCAACCACCGCATGCACAACAAGCTGCTGGTGGCCGACAACAGCTTCGCGGTCTCGGGCGGCCGCAACATCGCCAACGAATACTTCATGCGCAGCACGGCGGCGAACTTCATCGACATGGACGTGCTGTCCAGCGGCCCGGTGGTGCGCCAGATGTCCGAGGGTTTCGACCGCTACTGGAACAGCGAGCACGTGCGTCCCATCGAGCAGATCGCACCGCTGCGCATGCCGGTGGAGCAGGCGCAGAAGCGCTTCGACGAGATAGCGCGCACCGCGGTGCCCGACGTGGCCATGCACCAGCGCGACGTGCTCGACAAGTCGCCGGTGGGGCAGCAGCTCATCGCCGGCAACGTCGAGCGCTACTGGGCGACGTCGACGCTGTTCGTGGACGACCCCGAGAAGATCACGCGCAAGGCCGACGCCGCCTACGCCGGCAGCGTGACGGAGGGCGCGCTGCACGTCATCAATTCGGCGAGGCGCGAGGTGAAGATCGGCTCGCCGTACTTCATTCCGGGCACGCGCGGCATGGCGATGATGAAGGCGGCGATCGAGCGCGGCGGGCGCATCACGGTGGTGACGAATTCGCTGGGCGCCACCGACGAGCCGCTGGCCTATGCGGGCTACGAGCGCTACCGCGCCGACATGCTGAAGATCGGCGTGACCATCTACGAGATCGCGCCCACGCTCACCGGGCGCTCGGGGCGCTTCGGCGATTTCGGCAAGTCGATCAGCCGGCTGCACGCCAAGCTGGCGATCGTCGACGACGATCGCTTCTTCGTCGGCTCGATGAACCTCGATCACCGCTCGGCTGCGGTCAACACCGAGATGGGGCTGGTCATCGACAGTCCGGAACTGGTGAAGGACTACGACAGGCTCATGAGCGGCGAGCGCGTCAACCTCGGCTACCGGCTGCGCCTGGGCCCCGACGGCCGGCGCGTGCAGTGGCTGGAGTACGACGATGCCGGCGGCGACATCGTCCATGAAGACGAGCCCGGCGAATTCCTCTGGCTGCGCTTCAAGAACTGGCTGCTGCTGCCCATCGTGGGCGAAGAGCTGCTGTAGCCGGTGCTTTCACTGCGCGCCCGCGGCGCGCAGGCTGCCGTGTGGCCGTGTAATACGGATTGCACACTGCCCCTCTAGATTGCGGCGTCCCACGACACAACAACCAGAGGGATTCCAGATGCGCGCAATGCCCCCGGTGCCGCCGGCACCGCCAGCCATGTCCGACCTGCGGTGGCTCGCGGGACTCACCATCGTTGCAGCCGCCGCCCTGTTGCAGGGCTGCGATGGCGGCGGTGGCGGCCAGTCGATCGCTCCCGGACTCACTTCCCTTCAACTCGACGCAGCGTCAGCCGACGCCAACTTGCAGGCCACCTGGGTGGAGATCGGCGACAACAATGCGGCCATCGCGCGCGCCATCACCAGCTACACCGCACCTGCCTCTGCCACCACGGCTGACGCCAATGCCGCGTGCCCACAGATCTCAGTGGACGGCAAGACGACGCGCATGACCTTGCGTGCCGGTGCCGGTACCGTGGCGCTGCGCACCACTGCCAGCGACCCGGCCGATTCGAAGCCCTCTGCCTTCCCCGTCTCGTCCTGCGAAACCAAGCTGCCCGCCGACGCGACGCAGGCCACCATCGGCAGCCGCACGCTCCCGCTGCCCAAGACCGAGCCGCAGCGCGTGCTGGTACTGGCCGACACCGGCTGCCGCCTGAAGAAGGCCGACAACGCCTACCAGCCGTGCAACGACAGCACCGTATGGCCGTTTGCGCCGCTGGCCGTCACCGCCGCGAGCTTCAATCCCGATCTGGTGCTGCACATCGGCGACTACCACTATCGCGAGAACGAATGCCCGAAGGACATTGCCGGCTGCAAGGGCAGCCCCTGGGGCTACGGCTGGGACACCTGGCAAGCCGACTTCTTCAAGCCCGCTGCGCCGCTGCTGGCCAAGGCGCCTTGGATCCTGGTGCGCGGCAACCACGAGGAATGCGCGCGCGGCGGCCAGGGCTGGATGCGCTTCCTCGATCCGCGCCCGTACTCCGACAAGCGCTCGTGCAACGACCCGGCCAACGACAGCACCGGCAACTATTCGGAGCCGTACGCGGTGCAGTTGGGCACGGGTTCGCAGGTCATCGTGTTCGACTCGGCCAAGGCCGGCAAGGCGGCGCTGAAGACGGACGACCCGCAGTTCATCGCCTACCAGAAGCAGTTCCAGACCGTCGCCACGCTGGCCGCCAAGGCAGGCATCACGACCACGATGTTCACCAACCACCATCCGATCCTGGCCTTCGCGCCGATCGCGGGCTCGACCCCGGCATCGGGCAACCTCGCGCTGCAGTCGGTGATGGGCAACCTCAACCCGAAGGCCTACTACCCGAGCGGCGTGCACATCGCCCTGCACGGCCACGTGCACGACTTCCAGGCGCTCAACTTCGCCACCGACCATCCCGCCACCGTGGTGTCGGGCAACGGCGGCGACAACCTCGACGTGGCGCTGCCCGACCCGCTGGCCGCCGGCACCTCGCCCGCGCCGGACGTGACGGTCGACCGCATCACGCACCACAACACCTTCGGTTTCATGCTGATGGAGCGCAAGGCCGCGCCCGACGTGGGCTGGACCTTCAAGGCCTACACGGTGGCCTGCAAGCTGCTTGCCACCTGCGCGCAGACCGGCCGGACACTGGCTTGCGACAAGACCGGCTTCCTCACGCCGTGACGATGCGCGCTGCGCTGGCGGTGGTGGCCGCATGCCTGGCCTGGCCGGGTGCGACTGCCGTCGTCCTTGCCGCGACCACGGTGGAGATCAACCCAGGCGGCCCGCCGAGCGTGGTGATCGATCGCATCGGCGCCACGCCGAAGATCTCCGCGCGCGTCGATCCCACTGCCGCCACCTTCAAGCCCGACCCGGCGCTGGCCGCGCTGGGCAAGCGCATCTTCTTCGACACGCGGCTGTCGCAGCCGCAGGGCACCTCGTGCGCCAGTTGCCACGACCCGCTGCGCGCCTTCACCTCGACGCTGAACGCGCCTTCGCTGGCCGGCCCGCGCACGCCGCAGGGCAGCCGTCCCGGCCATTTCAGCGCGCGCACCGCGCCGTCGCTGCTGTACGTGCGCTATGTGCCGCGGCGGCATTTCTACCAGGACGACGACGCGCCGCTCGCCTCGCCCTTCGGCGGCCTCTTCGCCGACGGCCGCGCCGACACGCTGGCCGAGCAGGCGCGCGGCCCGCTGTTCGACCGCGACGAGATGAACAACGCCTCGCCGCAAAGCCTGCTGCGCAAGCTGCGCGGCACCGATCTCGCGCCTGCGATGTCGCTGGCCTTCGGACCCCGGGTGCTGCGCGACCCCGAGCAGGCGGTGAAGGGCATCGGACATGCGCTGCAGGCCTACCTGCAGAGCGACGAGATGGCGCCTTTCACTTCGCGCTTCGACGACTACCTGCGCAAGCGCACGCCGCTGAGCCCGCAGGAAACGCGCGGCCTCGCGCTGTTCAAGAACCCGGACAAGGGCAACTGCATGTCGTGCCACACACTGTCCGACACATCGAGCCGGCCGGAGCGCTCGCTCTTCACCGACTTCGGCTACGACGCCATCGCCGTGCCGCGCAACCTCTCGCTGCCCGCCAACCACGATCCGCGCCGCTTCGACAACGGCCTGTGCCGCACGGCCGCGCAGCTGCGCTGGCCGGAGCCCAACCAGTGGTGCGGCTACTTTCGTACGCCGGGGCTGCGCAACGTGGCGGTGCGCCAGAGCTTCATGCACAACGGCGTGTTCACCACCCTGCGCGATGCCGTCGCGTTCTACGCCACGCGCTCGACCGATCCGGCGAAGTGGTACCACGGCAAGCCGACCTTCGACGACGTGCCGGCGGCCTACCGAGGCAACATCAACGTCAACTCCACGCCGATGAACCGCCGCCCCGGCACCACGCCGGCGCTGACCGACGAGGAGATCGACGAGATCAGCGCCTTCCTCGGCACCCTGACCGACGCGCGCTATGTGGCGGCCATGCCGAAGCCGGCGACGAAGTAGCTGCCCGGGTCATCGCCAGCGAGGGAAGGTGCGTTACATTTCCTCCGAGATTGTGAACTTTTGTCACAGACGCCTTTCTTCTGGAGACTTCGACATGACCGTTCCCGTGCCGCGCGAGTCGATTGCGCCGCTTTCCACCAGCCGTCGCCGTGCGCTGACCGGGCTGGCCGCCGCAACCGCCGCCGCAGGCCTCGGGTTTCCGGCCCTCGCGCAGAACCGGCCGGTGCGCATCGGGACCACCTTCGACAACAGCAGCGTCGAGAAGGCCAACGGCCAGGGGCTCTACCAGGGTTCGAGCGCGTTCTTCAATGCGCTGAACAAGGCCGGCGGCATCAACGGCACCAAGGTCGAGCTCGTGATGGCCGACGACACCTTCAAGCCCGAAGTGGCCAAGGCCAACGCGCTGGCCTTCGAGAAGGACAGCTCCGTGCTCGCGCTGGTGCACCCGTTGGGCACGCGCCAGACGGCCGAGGTGATGGACGCGGTGCCCGGCATGGCCGTGGTGGGCCCCATCACCGGCACCATCTCGCTGCGCAAGAAGAATTCGCCCAACACCTTCTGGGTGCGCGCCAATTACGACCAGGAAGTCGAGAAGCTGGTGAGCACCGCCGCCGTGCTGGGCCAGAGCCGCATCGGCCTCGTGCATTCGAACGATCCGCTGGGGCAGTCGGTGCTGGCCGCCTTCAAGAACGCGCTGGCCAAGGCCAAGCTGGAGCCGGCGGTGATCGCGACCACGCCCAACACCACCAGCATGGAAGTGGGCCCTGCCGCAGAGGCCATCGCCAAGGCCAAGCCGCAGGTGGTGGTGGTCGGGCTGGCCGGCACTGCGCCGGTGTTTTTGAAGGCGCTGCGCGAGGCGGGCAACAGCAGCTCGGCCTACGGCCTGTCGATCACGGCCAGCGCGCTGTCGGCCATGGGCGACCTGGCCAAGGGCCTGGGCTTCGTGATCGTGGTGCCGTCGCCGTACTCGACCAAGTTCGAGATCGTGCGCCGCTACCAGGCCGACATGGTGGCCAACGGCGTCAAGGAGTTCTCGCTCACGAGCCTCGAGGGCTACATGAATGCGGCCGTGCTGGCCGAGGGCATGCGCCGTGCGGGCGGCTCGCTCACGCGCGCCTCGGTGATGTCGGGGCTCGCCAGCATCGAGAACTTCGACCTGGGCGGCGTGAAGATCAACTACGGCCGCACGAACCGCGAAGGCGGGCAGTTCGTGGACGTGGCCGTGATCGGCAGCCGCGGCCAGATGCTCAGCTGAACGCCCGTCAGGCTTCCTCGGCGATTCCTACGCCGAGCAGGCCTTCGAGCAGGTTCCTGTCGGCCGCGAGCTCCGCGCTCGGCCCCGCGTGCACCACGGTGCCGCGCTCCAGCACGATGGCCTTGTGCGTCATCTCCAGCGCGAGCACCGGATGCTGCTCGACCACGATCGAGGCGAGCCCTTCCGACTCGCACAGCCGGCGGATCGCCACGGCCAGTTCTTCCACGATGATCGGCGCGAGGCCTTCCATCGGCTCGTCGAGCAGCAGCAGCTTCGGGTTGGTCATCAGCGCGCGGCCGATGGCGAGCATCTGCTGTTCGCCGCCCGAGAGCTGGTTGCCGTAGTTGCCGCGCCGCTCGCGCAGGCGCGGGAAGAAGTCGTAGACGCGCTTCAGGTTCCAGCCGCCGAGCCGCGAGATCACCGTGAGGTTCTCTTCCACCGTGAGCGAGGGGAAAACCTCCCGCTCCTGCGGCACCCAGCCCAGCCCGGCACGCACGCGCTGGTGCGAGGGCCATCGCACGATGTCCGTGCCCTGCCAGCGGATCGCGCCCTGCATCACGCGGGTGTTGCCCATCAGCGTCTCGAGCAGCGTGGTCTTGCCCACGCCGTTGCGCCCGAGGATGGCGAGGCTTTCGCCCTGCTGCAGCGAAAAGTCGAGCCGGTCGAGCACCACGGCGTTGCCATAGCCGGCGGTGACATTGTCGAAGGCGAGTGCTTCAGGCATGGTGGTGTGGTTGGTGATGGAGGTGCGAGCTGCCCAGGTAGACCTCGCGCACGCGCGGGTCGGCGCCGATTTCCGAGGGCGTGCCCTCGGTGAGGATGCGGCCACCCACCAGCACCGAGATGCGGCGCGCGAAGCGGAAGACCAGCTTCATGTCGTGCTCGATGAACAGCACGCTGATGTCCTGCGGCAGCGCCGCGATGGCCTCGAACAGTTCGCCGCTCTCGTCCTCCGGCACGCCGGCGGCGGGTTCGTCGAGCAGCAGGATGCGGGGCTTTGCCGCGAGCGCCAGAGCGATCTCCAGCAGCCGCTGCTTGCCGTAGGCCAGCTCGGCCACGGGCACGTCGGCGAGGCTGTCGAGCTTCAGCGTGCCCAGCAGTGCATGCGCCTCTTCGAACACGGCAGTGCAGCCCTTCAGCGGCCGCCACCAGGTGGCGCCCAGCCCCTCGCGCTCGCTGATCGCCAGCACCACCGACAGCAGCGGCGTGAGGCTGGGGAACAGCGTGTTGATCTGGAAGGTGCGTGCCAGTCCCATGCGTGCGCGCTTGTCGCCGGGCAGGCGAGTGATGTCGCGCTCGCCCATGTGGATCGATCCGCTGGTGGGCTTGAACACGCCGGTCAGCAGGTTGATGAGCGTGGTCTTGCCCGCGCCGTTGGGGCCGATCAGCGCCTGGCGCGCGCCGGGTTCGATCGACAGGTCGACGTCGCCCACGGCCTGGAAGGCGCCGAAGCGGATGCCCAGGCCGTGCGTGCGCAGCGCGTGGGTGGTGGCGGAACTCATCGCGCTCTCCCCGTGCGCACGAAGCGCGAGAGCGCACCCATGATGCCGCCGCGCCCCAGCATGACGGCCGCGATCAGGAAGATGCCGAGCCAGAACATCCAGTACTGCGGGTTCATGTCGGCGAACCAGTCGTGCACCAGCATGTAGACGATGGCGCCGATCATTCCGCCGTAAAGCCGCCCCGTGCCGCCGAGCACCAGGATGATGAGCACCTCGGCCGAGCGGTTGAAGCCGATCGACTCGATGCCGACGAACTGCGTGGTCTGCGCCAGCAGCGCGCCGGCCACGCCGGCCACAGCAGCCGAGAAGGCGTAGGCCATGCGCAGCCGTGCCTCCACCGGCGAGCCGATGGCCGTCATGCGCTTGCGGCTGTCGTGGATGCCGCGCAGCGCCAGGCCGAAGGGCGAGCGCAGCACCAGCCGCACGAGCAGGAACATCGCGAGCACCACGCCGAAGGCATAGCCGAAGGCGGTCTTGCCGTAGAGGTCGAAGTCGAAGAGGCCCAGCACCGGCGCGATGACCACGCCTTGCAGACCGTCCGTGCCGCCGGTGATGCCCGAGAGCCGGTTGGCCAGCTCGTACAGCAGCACGCACACGCCGATGGTGATCATCAGCCGCGTGAGGTCGGCGCCGCGCACCACGAGGTAGCTCAGCACGTAGCCCAGCACGCCGCACACCGCCAGCGCGAACAGCAGGCCGGTGAAGGGCTCGCTCCAGCCGTACTTGGCGAGCAGGCCCGCCGCGTACGCGCCCGCGCCGAAGAAGGCCGCGTGGCCCACGGTGAGGATGCCCGCGTAGCCCAGCGCCATGTCGAGCGACACGGCGAACAGGCCGAAGATCATGACCTGGCTCATCAGCGTGAGCTTGTCGGGCAGCAGGAAGAAGCTCGACGCGAGCGCGAGCCAGAAGGCGGCTTCCGCGATGCGCAGCTGCGCGGGAGAAAGATTCAGGGCCTTCGTCATCATGCGAGCCCCTTCTTCGCGACGATGCCGTTCGGCCGCACGAGCAGCATGACGATCATGAAGACGTAGATGAGAAAGGCGCCCGCCTCGGGCAGGTAGTACTTGCCCGCCACGTCGACGATGCCGACCAACAGCGCCGCGATGAAGGGCCCGGTGACGGTGCCCGCGCCGCCCACGCAGACCACCATCAGGAAGTAGACGAGGTACTTGAGCGGGAACGAGGGCTCCAGCCCCAGCATGCCCAGGCTCAGCGCGCCTCCGAGTCCCGCGAGGCCGCAGCCAAGCGAGAAGGTCAGGAAGAAGAGGCGCTGCACGTGGATGCCGGTGCCGCCGGCCACGCGCTGGTTGTCCACCGCCGCGCGCACCATCGCGCCGTAGCGCGTCTTGCCCAGGCCGAGCAGCAGCGCGGCCAGCACGGCCACGCCGCAGACAATCAGGAACAGGCGGTAGCGGCCCACTTCGAGGCCCGCGAGCGACACCTGCCCGTCGAGCGCCGGCGGCAGCGTGAAGGGCTGCATCGTCGGGCCGAAGAAGTAGGTGAAGGCGGCGATCGACACGAACACGACGCCGATCGACAGCAGCACCTGGTCGAGCGGATGCGCGCGGTAGAGGCGCCGGTAGAACGCGAACTCCAGCACCGCGCCCGTGACGGCTGCCGCCACGAATGCGGCCGCCAGCGAGAGCCCGAAGCCCAGACCGAACTGGTTCATGAGCACGCTCGCGGCGTAGCCGCCCACCATCGCGAAGCTGCCGTGCGCGAGGTTGACGAAATTCATGAGCCCCATCGTGATGGACAGGCCCACGCCGATGAGGAAGAGGAGCATGCCGTAGGCCACTCCATCGAAGATCACGATGCCCATGAATTTCCTGCTGGCTGACGAACTGGCTGGCTTACTTGGCTGCGGCTTCCTTGGCCGGGTCCTTCACGCGGTCGAACTTGTCGAACTCCACGTTCACCAGCTGGCCGTTCACGCGCTCGGTCTTGCGGATGTAGACGGTCTGCACGATGTCGCGCGTGGCGGGGTCGATCTCGACGGGGCCGCGCGGGCTCTCGAAGCTCAGGCCCTTGAGCGCGTCCATGAACTTGTCGCCGGCGGTGTCGCCCTTGGTCTTGGCCAGTGCGAGGTCGATGGCGGCCATGGCGTCGTAGGCGGTCACGGCGAAGTAGCTCGGGCGCAGCTTGGTGCCGTTGTCGGCGGCGAAGTCCTTCACGAACTTCTGGTTCTTGGGCGAGGGGTGCGCGAACGAGTAGTGGTGGCTGGTGACCAGGCCCAGGGCCACGTCGCCGGTGGCGTCGAGGTAGCTGTCGTCGGTGGCTTCGCCGGTGGCGTAGAGCTTGATGCCGGCCTGCTCCATGCCGCGCTCCTTCCACACCTTGAGGAAGGCCGGCGGCATCACGCCCGAGGGGAAGAAGAAGAACACGGCCTGGGGCTTGGCGTCCTTGATGCGCTGCACGTAGGCCGAGAAGTCGGGGTTGTTCATCGGCGTGCGCACTTCGCCCGACACCTTGCCGCCGCCGGCGGTGAAGGTCTTCTTGAAGGCGGTCTCGGCGTCGACGCCCGAGGCGTAGTCGGCGACCACGGTGTAGGCGTCCTTGATGCCTTCCTTGAGCATGTAGCGCGCCATCGGGTCGGTGACCTGCTGCACGGTGAACGACAGCCGCGCCACGTAGGGCGAGCTGGTGGTGATGGCCGACGACGCCGCGTTCATCACGATGGTCGGGATCTTCGCCTGCGTCGCGATGGCGCCCACGGCGTACGCGTTGGGGCTGAAGTCCAGGCCGGTGAGCACGCTCACCTTGTCGCGCACGATGAGCTCCTGCGCGATGCGCTTGGCGGCGTCGGGCGCGGGGCCCGCGGTGTCCTTCTTGATGATCTCGACCGTGCGGCCGCCTACCTTGCCGCCGTGCTCCTTCAGGTAGAGCGCGATGCCGGCGTCGAACTGGCGGCCGTAGTCGGCGTACGGACCCGAGTAGGTGGCGATGAGGCCGATGCGCAGCGGCTCGCCGGCCGCATGCGCCGTGGCGCCCGCCAAGCCGAGGCCGGCCAGCAGCAGGGTCGAGAGGAGGGTTCTCTTGGTCATCATTGGGTTCACGGGAAAACGCCTTTCAGGTGGAGTGGATGCGCCACGTCGGCGCCGCTGTCATGTAACCGAATATGTAAACAAAGCGGGCGATGATGCCCGAGCCGTGCTTCAAACCTGGGTATCGGGCACGCGGACCGTGAGGCCATCGAAGGCCGCGGTGATGCTGAGCTGGCAGCTCAGGCGCGAGCCGGGCCTGCGCTCGGACGCGACGGCATCGAGCAGCGCGATCTCCATGTCGTCGGGCGGCGGCAGCAGGTCGATGAAGGCGTCGTCCACGTAGACGTGGCAGGTGGCGCAGGAGCAGCAGCCGCCGCACTCGGCATCGATGCCGCGCACGTTGCCGCGGATGGCGGTCTCCATCACGCTGGCGCCGACCTTGGCGTCGACCTCGCGCGTGGTGCCGTCCTTGAGGATGTAGTGGATCGTGGGCATGGGTTTCAACAGAAATGGCGGCCGCCGCCGGGCCGCCCCAAGGCGGGCCGCGCCTCCCCCTTGGGGGGTGGAGTTACACGCAGCGAAGCGGAGTGAAAAGCCGGGGGGCTCATGGTCTTAGAACATGTCGAAGTACTCGCGGTGTTCCCACTCGCTGACTTCGAGGTTGAAGCGGGCGATTTCCGCTTCCTTGATGTGGCAGAGGTAGTCGACGAAGACTTTGCTCATCTGCGTGTTGAGCATCTCGTCCTTGCGCAGGCAGGCGAGGGCGTCGCTCAAGGAGCGGGGCAGCTGCTCTGCCGGCGTTTCGTACGGCGCATCGGCCGAGGGGCCGGGGTCGATCCTGTTGCGGATGCCGTCGAGCCCGGAGAACAGTTGCGACGCGAGATACAGGTACGGATTCGCCGTCGGCTCGCCCACGCGGTTCTCGATGCGCGAGGCGCTTTGCCCCACGCCGCCGAGCACGCGGAGCATCGCGCCGCGGTTGTCCTTGGCCCAGATCGCGCGGTCTGGCGCGAGCGAGAAGGGGCGGTAGCGGCGATAGCCGTTGATGGTGGGGCTCGCCAGCGCCGCCGCGCCGCAGGCGTGCGCCTTGAGGCCGCCGAGGTAGTGCATGCCGAGTTCGCTGAGGGTCTGGCCTTCGGTCTCTGGCATGAACGCGTTCACGCCGTCGCTCTTGCGCCGCAGCGACTGGTGCAGGTGCCAGCCGCTGGACATCACGTTCGGAATCTTCGGCCGGCACATGAAGGTGGCGTGCAGCCCGTTGCGCTGGCAGATCTGCTTGATGGCGCTGCGCAGCAGCACCATGGTGTCGGCGGGCATCACGCCGGCGGTGGGGCCGAAGGTCAGCTCGAACTGGCTCGGGCCGAATTCGATCTCCAGCGAGCGAAGCGGCAGGCCGAGCGCCATGAGGTTCGAGCGCAGCAGCTCCATGAGTCCGTCGACGCGGTCGTAGCGCAGCTCGGTGAGGTACTGGTGGCCGTGCGAGAGCAGCGACACGCGCGGCGGCTCGCCGGGCTGGCCGGAGTCGGCCAGGCCCATGCGGGCGTCGTCGAGCTTGAAGACGTGGAACTCGACCTCCAGTCCGGCGATGAAGTCCAGCCCCAGTTCGTCGAGCTGGTGCACCGCGCGCTGCAGGATCTGCCGCGTGGCAAAGGGGCAGGGCTTGCCGTCTGCCATGTAGGCGTCGCACATCACCCAGCCGGTGCGCGGCGACCACGGCAGCACTTTGAAGGTGGCGGGGTCGGCCACGATGGTGAAGTCGGCACCGCCCTGCAGGCCTTCGATGGCGAAGCCGCCGCCTTGCGTGAAGACCGGGAACACGGTCTTGTGCGAGGTGTCCTTGGCAAGCAGCGTGGAAGTGAGGTTCACGCCCTCCCACAGGGCCGAGCGCGCCTCGGCGGCGACGAGCGTCTTGCCGCGCAGGATGCCGTGCTGGTCGGGCCAGGCGAAGCGGACGAGGTCGACCTCCCCGCTGTCGATGCGGCGCACCAGTTCCCTGGCCTGCGCGTGCTGGTCGTCAGACCAGAGACCGAAGCGGTCGACGAATGTGTGGCTGCTCATGGCGCGTGCGTGCTCAGGCGGCGAGCCGTGCGGAGGCCCAGTCGGACTTGAGGCGGCGCGCGCGGTCGGCGTCCTGCCAGTAGGCCTCGGTGGCCGCTTCGTCGCTGACGTTGCGGCCGATGCCGTCGATGGAGGGCGGGCCGGTCATCGCGCTGGCCTGCGCGGCGTCGATCAGCATCGGCGCGGTTTCGCCGGCGAGCGTGGCCTCGATCGCTTTCACCAGCACGCGGCGGTAGGCGATGATGCCCTTGTCGGTGCTGCCCAGGTGCTCGCGCGTGCGGTCTTGAATGGGGCCCTGCGACTCCACCGCCCACTGGTCGTGCACGTTGATGTCGTCGCCCATGCCGGTGTAGGTTTCGGTCAGCTGCTCCTCGATGCTGTAGCCGTAGTTGTTGCGCTTGTTCTTGCGCGATGTGTAGTCGGGCAGTTCGTAGAGCTTCAGGCGCTGGTCGCGCATCTGCTGCTTGTCGACCGGGCCGGTGAAGCTGGTGAAGATGGCGTACCAGTAGCAGTGCGTGTCGTCCACTGGCACGTGCCATTGCGAGATGGTCATCTCGGCGCTCATCGGGATCACGAAGGCCTGCGGGAACACCACGTTGGTCACGCGCACGTGGGTGGTGTCTTCCGACAGCTTGCGCAGCGCCTTCAGGCGGAAGCCGTAGTCGGTGGGCTCCACGCTGATGTCGGGGCGGTCGTATTCGCGCAGCACCTTGGTGATGGGCATGTCGGAGTCGGCCGAGGCGCCGCGGAACTGCTTGCCGTAGCTCTCGGAGGTGTCCTCGTCCTCGAAGAAGCGGTGCAGGTACGAGGCGTGCGCCGGGTCGATGCCCACTTCGAGCGCCTGCAGCCAGTTGCACTCGAACAGGCCCTTGAACGCGAAGGTGTGGCTGTCGGGCGCGACGAAGCAGTCGAAGTCGGGGAAGGCGGGCGGCTCGCCCTCGCCGATGTACGCGAAGATCGTTCCGGCCTTCTCGACCACCGGATAGGCCGACTGCTTGATGCGGCTGCACAGCTTGCTGGTGGCGGGCTCGGCCGGGGTCTCGAGGCAATTGCCCCTGGCGTCGAACAGCCAGCCGTGGAAGGCGCAGCGCAGGCCGCCGTTCTCGAGCCGACCGAAGGCGAGGTCGGCGCCGCGATGCGGGCAGTCGCGATCGAGCATGCCGAGCTGGCCGCTCTCGTCACGGAACAGGACGAAATCCTGTCCCATGAGCTTCACGGGCTTGACCGGGCGCGGGCCCGCGAGTTCGTCGGCCAGGGCCACCGGCTGCCAGTAGCGGCGCAGCAGCTTGCCGGCGGGGGCGCCGGGTCCGACGCGGGTGATGAAATCGTTCTGCTCGGCGCTGATCATCGTGCGGGCTCCATCGTGGGGACTGTGGAAAGAGGCTTGCAGTCATTGCATGCAACTGTATGCATTGTCTTGGTGATCCTCGATCCTGGTCAAACTTTCATCTGCGATTTCGCCCCGATATGGGGCTTGAAGAGGCAAAAATCAGGGTAAACGCTGAGCGTAGCGTCAGTTTTTGACACTTGTTGTGGCGTAATGCATGCAACAACCGAGCCAGCGTAAATACGCTGCGTGCAATGCCTGGCCCGTCTCCTAGAATTCGTCGATGGACTCCCAACAATCCCGCGTGCTCGTGCAACTGCGCGACATGATCCTCAAGGGCGAATTCGTGCCTGGAGAGCGGCTGGCCGAGATCCCGCTGGCCGAGAAGCTCGAGGCTTCGCGCACCCCGGTGCGGCTCGCGCTGGCCAGCCTGGAGCACGAAGGGCTGATCGAGCAGTCGCCCAGCGGCGGCTACCAGATGCGCCGCTTCACATCGCAGGAGGTGGCCGACGCCATCCGCGTACGCGGCGTGATCGAAGGCTTCGCCGCGCGCCTGCTGGCCGAGGACGGTGCGTCGCGCCAGTTGTTGCGCGACCTGAAGGAGTGCCTCGAAGACGGCGACCGCGCCGTGAACAAGCCCAGCATGGAGATCGACGACTACGCCGCCTACGTCGAGATGAACGACCGCTTCCACAAGCTGATCATCGAAGGCTGCGGCAACCTTGCCCTCAAGCGGGTGATGGACATGCTGGGCGGCCAGCCCTTCGCCGCGCCGAGCGCGATGCTGCCGATGCAGTCGTCGATGGAAGAGGGCCAGCAATGGATGCGGCAGGCGCACCGCACGCACCACGCGATGGTGCAGGCCATCGAGCGCGGGCAGGGCTCGCGGGCGCAGGCGCTGGGCGAGGAGCACGTCGAGATCGCGCGCATGAACCTCGACTACGCGCTGGAGCGGCCCGAGCTGGCGGCCGAGCTGATGCCAGGCATCAAACTGGTGTCGAAGGGGCGCAGCGCCTGAGTGTCCGCAACCGATCAGTTTTTAATAGACTGATCGGTCTTTCGGCATCCGCATCGTCTGCCTGGCGACGGGCGCGACTAGAATTTCCGGC
The DNA here is from genome assembly GCF_003952185.1 of Variovorax sp. 679. Taxonomy (GTDB): domain Bacteria; phylum Pseudomonadota; class Gammaproteobacteria; order Burkholderiales; family Burkholderiaceae_C; genus Variovorax. Next base: position 110,182 of record NZ_RXFS01000016.1, read on the forward strand.
ATGAGCGCCACCGCCCCCGCCAAGACCTCGTTCAAGGAACAGATGCTGCAGGCCCGCGAGGAGGCCATCGTGCAGACCGCCAATCGCCTGCTCGCCGAAAAAGGCTTCGAATCGATGACGGTCGACGAAGTCGCCGCATCCGTCGGCATCGCCAAGGCCAGTCTCTACAAGCACTTTCCGAGCAAGGAAGACCTGGCCGCCGCCGCCATGGTGCGCATCATGCAGCGCACGCTGGATTTCCTGGCCTCCGTGCCGGCCGACGATGCACCGGTCGCCAAGCTGCGAGCCGTGGTGCGCTGGGCCATGGAAGTACAGCTGGCCGGCGAGATGCCCTTGCTGCCGCACCAGAACTCCAGCCTGCGCGCCGCGCTGATGAGCAACAAGGGCTATATCGACCGCCTCGTGACCATCAGCGACCGGCTCGGCGGCTGGATCCAGGCGGCGCAGGCCGACGGTTCGCTCAACCCGAAGCTGCCGGCGATCGCCGTGCTCTACACGCTGTTCGCGCGCGCCTGCGATCCGGTGCTGGGCTTCCTGAAGGTCGGCGGGCAGCAGAGCGACGAGCAGATCGTCGACCTGGTGCTCGCGACCTGCTTCGACGGCCTGGCCGCGCGCTGAACGGACTGCTGGGCCCGAGCGCCTCGCGTCTCAGCTGCTGCTGAGCGCCCGCCGCGGCGTCACCACGGCCTCCACCGCCGCGCCGACCGCGAGCAGCCGGTGGTCGGTGTTGCCGATGCTGGCAATCATCAATCCGACCGGCGCCGTGCCCGCGTCGTGGCAGGGCACAGAGAGCGCGCAGCCGTCGAACAGGTTCACCACCGAGGTGTTGCGCAGCATGCGGCCGTTGATTCGGTAATAAGTGTCGTCGTCCTTCAGCACCTCGGCGATCGGCGGCGCGATGTCGGGCGTGGTGGGCATCAGCATCGCGTCATAGCCCACGGCGGCCGTGTTGATCGAGCGGATGAACTGGCGGCGCAGCGCCTGCAGCTGCAGGTAGTCGGGCGCGGTGATGGTTTCGCCGGTCTTGATGCGGGCGAGCACGCGCGGGTCGTACTTTGCGGCGCCGGTCTTGATGAAGTCGCGGTGCCAGGCGAAGGCCTCGGCGGCGGTGATCATGCCGCGCGGATTGATGGCCGGCGCCTTCGAGAACTCGGTCATCGGCAGCTCGGTGACCGTGGCGCCCGCGGCCGAGAGCTTGGCCAGCGCCGACGCGAAAGCCGCGGCCACGGGCGGCGACAGATCGTCCTGGAAGAAGGTCTTGGGCACCGCGAAGCGCAGGCCGCGCATCGGCAGCACGCGCAGCGGCCGCTGCAGTTCGGCGGCCAGCACGGCGTCCAGCAGGGCGCAGTCTTCCACCGTCCATGCCATCGGGCCGGCCGAGTCGAAGGAGGTCGACAGCGGCATCACGCCGTCGAGTGGAATGCGCCGCTGCGTCGGCTTGAAGCCCACCAGCCCGTTGAGGGCCGCCGGAATGCGCAGCGAGCCGCCGGTGTCGGTGCCGATGGCGCCTGCCGCCATGCCGTCGGCCACCGAGATCGCGCCGCCCGAGGTCGAGCCTCCGGGAATGCGGCCCGTCGCGCGGTCGTAGACGTTCTTTGGCGTGCCGTAGTGCGGGTTGATGCCCAGGCCGGTGTAGGCGAATTCGACTGTGTTGCTGCGTCCGATGACGATCGCGCCCGCGCGCCGCAGCCGCTCCACCACGAGCGCGTCGCGCGCCGCGGGCGGCTGGCCGGCCAGCACCATCGAGCCGCCGAGCGTGGTGACGCCGGCTTCGTCGAACAGGTCCTTCAGCGAGATCGGGATGCCGGCGATGGGCGAGGCGGCCGGGCGGCCGCTCTTGCGTTCGGCGTCGAGCCGGGCCGCGGTGGCGCGGGCCGAATCGGCATGCACGCGGATGAAGGTGCGCGCGCCTTCGCCGGCGGGGTTCTGGATGGCGGCCAGGGCTTCTTCCACCAGCTGGCTGCTGCTGAGGCTGCCGGCTGCGAGGCGCCGCGACATCTCGGCCATCGACAGCTGGCCCATCGCCTTTCCGGCGGTCGAATCGGTCGGCCCCTGGGCGAAGGCCCTCGGCCAGAAGGAGAGCAGGCCTGTCGCCGCGGCTGCGCCGGCGGTCTGCTGCAGGAAGTTGCGTCGTTGTTGTGTCTGCTGCTGCGTCATGGCGCTCTCCTCCATCTATCAGATGGAGTTGGGCCAGTCTACACAGCCGTGGTGGCGAACTCGTTGCCGGCCGTTACCGTGTGCCGGGCACCTCGATCAGCAGCTGGGGCTTGTAGCCTTCCTGTTCGCCGTTGCGGGCGTAACCCAGCGGGTTGGCAACCACGCGGCAGCCGTTCTTCACATAGTCGGAAGGGCAGTGCAGGTGCCCGTGCAGCCACAGCTGCGCGTGAGGCAGCAGCTCGTCGAGCGCATTGCAGAAACCGGCCGTGCCGGGCGTGAGGCCGTACCGCGGATCGCCGCTTTCGAGGCTGGGCGCGAAGTGAGTGATGGCCACCGTGGTGCCGTCGAAAGGCTCGGCCAGCGCTTGCGCGAGCCAGGTCTGGCAGGCCAGCGCCTGGTCGCGCAGCTGGGCGGCGAGGAAGAGTTCGCCGTTACGCATGGTGGCCGCTTTTTCAAGATAGAAATCGGCCGCGCGCATGGCCTTGCCGCGCTTCTTGAGCGCCTCGGCCAGGCTGTCGGCCGGTTCTGCCAGCGCGTCGAAGTCGGCCCATAGCGTGGTGCCGACGAAGCGCACGCCTTCGATCACCCGGGTTTCGCGCTCGAGCCAGAGGATGTCGAGCTCGTCGCAGAGCGTGCGCAGCCGCTCGTGGGTTTCGTCGAAGTCGACGTTGTCGTATTCGTGGTTGCCCGGTACGTAGATCACCGGCACCGGCCAGCCGTTGCGGGGCGAGAAGCGGCCCAGGCCGAAGTCGGTGTCGGTGAGGCGGGAACCCTGCTGGTAGGAGCCGATGTCGCCCGCCAAGATCAGCATGTCGGCGCCCGGGACGGGGTCGGCATGGAAGCGGGGATGGGACTCCAGATGCAGGTCGGAGAGCAGTTGCAGCTTCATCGTCGGGCCAGTCTAGGTGAATTTCCCCATGCATGACGCGCATAATGTCGAGCTTGATTTGATAGGGTTAACCCTTATTCTTGGAGCATCAACCACTCCAGCGCAGTCACGAGCCGCGCACCATCATGTTTAGCCTCATCGCCCAAGTGGCCCGTTTCTTCCGTTCTTCCAGCGCCAATGCCCCGGCCAGCCACGCCGCCGCGCTGATGGAAAGCGCCGACATGCGCGCCGGCCGCGGAGCCCACGACGCGCAGGAACTGCGCGCGGCAGCCAGCGCCTGGCTCAGCGTCGTCCGCTGAGTCGGTTCGATCCGGTCAACCGGGCACCTTCTGCCCGAGGACCGACCCGGCGAAAGCCGCGGCCGCCGAGCGCAACAGCGCATCGCGCAGCCATTCATGAGAATGCCCGTGCTGGGCGCGCCGGTGCCAGATGGCATCCACATGCACCGGCGGCTGGTCGAAGGGCAGGTCGCGCAGCACCAGCTGGTCGTCGATGCCGGTCACGGTTACGAAGTGACGGGGCAGCACGGTCAGCAGGTCTGAATTGGCGACCACCCGGCCCGCCGTGAAGAACTGGTTCACTGTCACCACGATGCGTCGCTCGCGCCCCATGGCGCCCAGCGTCTGGTCGATGAAGCCGTAGGGGCGCCCCGAGAAGCTCACCAGCAGGTGGCGGGCGGCGCAGTAGTCGTCCAGCGTGAGGGGCGCATCGGCCAGCGGATGGCCGCGTCGCATCACGCATACATATTGACCCAGATAGAGCCGCTGGGTCTCGAACGGTACCCCCACCCCTGATTGCCCGCGCGCCGCGAGGCTCGCGATCACCGCCGGGAAGTAGCCGACGGCCATGTCGACTTCTTCCTGTTCCAGCATGCGGCGCGGATCGCGCGTGGTCAGCGGCAGGACGCGCAAAGAGATGGCGGGCGCTTCCTTTTCCGCGATCTGCACCAGGCCGGGGATCAGTTCGGCCGCGGTGGCGTCGGCCATGGCCAATAGAAATGTGGTGTCGGCGGTGCCTGCATCGAACTCGCCGGGGGCCAACGTGTGCTGCAGCTGGCGCAAGGCATCGCGCACAGTCGGCCAGAGGGCCAGCGCCCGAGGCGTGGGCTCCACGCCGGCGCCGGAGCGGCGCACCAGTTCATCCCCGAGCACCTCTCGCAGGCGCCGCAGCGCATTGCTCACCGCAGGTTGCGTGATCGACAGGTTGCGAGCGGCACGCGTGAGGTTGCGCTCTGCCATCACCTCGTCGAAGACGCGGAGCAGGTTGAGGTCGAGCGTGCGAAAGTTGACGTCCATCAGTCTTGTGAATGATAAACATCAGAAAGATAAAGTAGATAAACACTAGGGTAAGCCCTAGTATCACTGCATCGGCCTTGTTCGCCACCACTGATTACCACTGTCCCAGGAGGGATGCATCATGACCAGCTTCGTTCACGTTGACCAACCTACCGTCCACCCCGGCGTACGTCGCGCCGAAGTCCTGTTCGGCCAGATCCAGGCCGCTCGCGCGGGTGCCAAGGGCGCCCGCCCGCTCATCGCCTTGCTGATCGTCGCCATCGCTGCGGCTGTCCTGGTGGTGACCGAAGCGCTTGTTTCCAACTGGAACGACGGCGGCCTGCTGGCTGTCTGGACTGTGTTCTGCGTCGCGGCCATCGGCCTGTTCGCGCTCTTCGCTGGTTCGATCAGCCAGGGCTCCATCGGCGCCGCATGGCGCGCTGCCGCACAACGCCGCGCCGCCGCCCGTGCTGACGCGCGCTTCCTGGAAACCGCCAAGAACGATCCGCGCGTGATGCAGGATCTGCAGGCTGCAATGTGGCGTCAGCAATCGGAAGGCGCCGTTCCGGCCGCCGAGGCCGCCAAGATCGACGCGCTGGCCCGCATGAGCGCCCGTTCGCAGGAAGTGCGCATGCCCACGCTGTACGAAGCGATGCGTCGCATGAACAGCTCGCGCTACTATTAAGAAGAAGCAGCGATTCGCTGAGTGAAGAAAGCCGCCTTCGGGCGGCTTTCTTCATTTATGAGGGGAGGAGTCCGAGGCTTCGCAAGAAAAAGTGCTCTGGAGTAGACGGAGGCTCAAAATCTGTCATATACTCGTGGGCTTCGCTGCTGAATGCCCATGGTGTTCAGGTCCAGCCGGTCTCTTCGGGGTTGGTTGGATGGGTTGAAGAAAAAGTCTTCGAAAGTTGACGCGGTTTGAAAAAACGGTGCATAATCGAAGGCTTCGCTGAAACGAACTGCTTCAGTGGCTTGCGATGAGAGTTGCGGGTTGCGAAAAAGGTTGGTTGAAGTGAAAAGCCAAGAAAGTTTGGTGAGATTTGAAAAAATCGTGCTAGACTACAAGGCTCCGCTGAAATGACTTCGGTGGCTGACAATGAAAGTTGTGAGCTGCGAATAACGAAGAAATAGAAAGCGAAAAAAGTTTGATGATTCTTTAAAAATCATGCTAGACTACAAGGCTTCGCTGATCGCAGCAAAGCAAACGAAGTAAACGACAAGTTGCTTCGAGGT
>NZ_RXFS01000017.1 GCF_003952185.1 Variovorax sp. 679
AGGATGCGCACCGGCAGCAGGCGCAGGATGGCCGGGGCGGGCCGCGGCGCGGGTTGCTGCAAGGGGGCGGACGGGGCGCTTTTCATCGGTTCGGTTCCATGGTCCGCAGGGAGGGAAAGGCGGCGGCCTGCCGGGCGGTTTCGAAGCGTTCGAGCACGTGCTCGGCGCAGGAGGCGAGGTCCTCGGCGGCCTGGCTCATCGGCGCGTAGCGGTGCACGGGGGAGGCCGAGGCCAGCGCCTCGGGAACCGCCTGGTCCAGGTGGAGCATGCCCAGCAGCTCGGGCCGCAGCCGCTGGCGCAGCATCTCGAAGACGTCGTTGTTGAGCCGCTTGCCGGGGTCGACCTGGTTCACCACGTATCCGGTGCCGAGGTAGTCGGCACGCGGGCGGGCGTACTTGTCGATCATGCGTTCGACGAGCGGCAAGGTGGCGAACGAGCCGGCGTCCGCCAGCACGGTGACGATGCCGAAGTGGGCTGCGCGCAGCGCCTGCTGCAGGTAGACCGAGGCGCCGGGCGGGGTGTCGAGCAGCACCAGCGTGCCTTCGGGCAGCCCGAAGCGCTTCAGCGTCTCGGCCAGCCAGCCGGGGTTTCGGGCCAGTTGCTGCTCGAAAGCGATCTGGCGTTCGTCATCGACGTCGCCGAAGGGCAGCAGCATCACGCCGGCGCTGGCCTGGCGGATCGTGTGGGCCCACGGGATCAGCCCGGTGGCGGCCTCGACCAGGCCGCTGTCGCAGGCCTGCGGTTCGTCGGCGATGTGGAAGCGCAGGGCGTTCTGCGGATCGAGGTCGATGGCCAGCACCTGCCGGCCGCGCTGCGCGAGAGCGGTGCAGAGGTTGGCGGCAATCGTGGTCTTGCCTACGCCACCCTTGGAGGAAATGACCGGGATGACAACCATCGTCACGTCGGCCTTCGCCAGCGTGACAAGGGCCCCGGCGCTGCGGACGACGGCTGCGGGCCGGCGAGCCGCTCGAACAGTTGCTCGAGCGGCGTGGGCGGGAGGTCGGCGGCCGGCGTTGCGGCGGCCACCGATGGAGAAGGGGGGCGCAGCACGGGCTCGACGCGCGCCTGCGGCGCGGCGGCAGGCATCGCGAAGGGCACGGCCGGCGCGGGGCGGGGCTGCGCGTGCACGGACGGCGGAACCGGCGCGGGAGAGGGAGAAGGCGTTGCGGCGGCCGGCGGATGCGCGATCCGCTGGCCCGACAACAACGGCCACACGCGAGGCGTTTCGGTCTCGCCCCCGGGCGGCGCGAATTCCTTGTAGCCGAGCGAATTGCCGCCGAACTTCTGGAAGAGGCCGGCGATGTCTTCGGGCGCGCTGTCTTCCGCGCTCATGCGGCCACCCTCGACAACCGCAGGTCGACGCGGGGCTCGCCCTGTACGGCATCGACCTTCAGCGCCTGCACGCGCAACGACGCAGGCATTTGCTGCGAATCGAACCATGCCTGGTACACGCCTTCGAAGAAGCCCACGCTCCAGCCGGTGGCCTCGGGGCCGAAAGCCATGGCGATCGGGCTGCAGGCGTGGGTGATGGCGACGCCGTCAGACTGCTCGTTCAGGACGGTGAAGCCCCAGTCGATACGGTCCCAGCGCTCGTTGAACCGGTCTTGCAGTTCCCCGAGCGTGCGGCAAGGCGGGATGGGCAGGGCTTGCGCGAAATGACGGCCGACGCGGCTGAAGAGCTGCCGCAGGTCTTCAGGGGGTAACCCGGCGCTCAATTCGGCGGCCATGCCGCGATTGAATTCCAGCCACTGCGAACTGCATGATTTCCTCTCGAAATACGTCGGGTCCGTGTTCATGCCAAAGCATTTTCTGGGATTGATTAACTATTGACAACAAATGTGAACTAATTAGCGCGCGGTGGGTCGCGAACTGTATGAATCAGGGGACGAGGTGTTGCGGAGCGTCCGTGCCTTGCTGGCGAAAGCGCGTCGTTTCCGCAGCCGTGTACGGTGCGAAAAGACGATTGGATTCAACTCGCCGAACCAGATCGGCGATCTGGTTGTCCGCAGGGCCGGGCGGCGTCGGCAGCCGGCCGGGGGCTATGGCATAACGACGCGGATGGCGAGGTGCGGGCAGGCCGACCGCACGGCCGTTTCCGCTCGATCTCGCGTGCCAGCCAGGTTCAGTCCGACAGGGTCGCCCCGGCGTCGTGAATCATGTTGCGGCGGCTGTGCTTGACGGCGTACATGGCGACATCTGCCTGCCGCAAGGCTTCCTCGGCGGAAGTGGTGCGCGGATCGACGGCCACCACCCCGACGCTGGCGCCGGTGTAGTCGATCGTCATGTGCTTGAGCTGCAGTTCACCGATGGTGTTTTCCGCCAGGCGATCCGCCAGCGCCCGGGCCCCGGTGCGCGGAGATTCGCCCAGCGCGGGCCCGAGGCCGATCACCACGAACTCGTCGGAACCGAAGCGCGCCAGCATGTCGCTCGCGCGCACCGAGTTCGCAAGCTGCTTCGCCATGGCCGAGAGGAATTCGTCGCCGACCTCGTGGCCGTGCGCGTCGTTGATCTTCTTGAAGTCGTCCATGTCGACGAAACCGACCAGCACGCTCTGGCCGCTGCGCGCACCCTGCGCCAGCATGCGCTGCAGCGCGTCGACGAGTGCGCGGCGGTTGGGCAGGCCGGTGAGGGCGTCGGTCGCGGCATTCGTGGCGAGATCGGCGCTGGCTTTCCGGAGCTTCGCGGCGGTCAGCTCGCGCTCCACCTGCTGGCCGATCAGCCGCGCGAACAGGCGCAGCACCGGCTCCGCGATGGGCGGCAGCGGCGTCTGCCGCGCGCTGGCGGCGCACAGGGCGCCGTAGATCTCGCCGTCGTCGGTCTTCACCGGCGCGCTCGCGCAGGTCTGGATGCCCAGCTGATGGGCGGCCTGGGCGTCGCCCCAGCAGCCGCCGGCATCGTCGGTGTAGATGCGGTCTTCCTCGAGGGCGTGACGGCACAGCGTGTCGGTCCAGGGCACGTAGGCCCCCTCGGGAATGGCCAGCCCGTCACCGGCGTTGTGCGCGAAGAGGATGTGCTGGCGCCCCTTGTCCGGCTCGACGACCGCGAGGTAGGCCGATTCGAGGCCGGTTGCCGCCTCGAGCATTTCGAGCATCGGGCGTGCAAGGTCTTCCAGCGTCTTGGCCGAGGAGACCGAGTCGGATAGCTGTTCGATCAGGAATTCCATGGCCGACATTCTGAGGGCTCCGGAGGGTTCAGGAGGCCAGTGCTTCCATCAATTCGGTCTCGATGGCCAGTTGCGTCTTCTGTCCCTGGAGCTCGGGGCCGCTGATGAGGAAGGTGTCTTCCACCCGCTCGCCCAGCGTCGTGACCTTGGCGAGCTGCAGGTTCAGGTGATGGCGCGCCAGCACCCGGGCCACCGAATACAGCAGGCCGGCCCGGTCGCTGGCCGAGATGCTGAGCAGCCAGCGCTGCGCCTTGTCGTCCGGCAGCAGGCTGATGCGCGGCTTGATCGGGAAGCTGCGCACCCGGCGCGACACCCGGCCCATGCTGGGCGGGGGCAGGGCGCCGGCCTCGGTGAGCGTATGCGCCAGGCCCGACTCGACCATGCTGATCAGGTCGCGGTAGTGGTCCGGCAGGAAGGTAGTGACGACCTGGAAGGTGTCGAGCGCGTAGCCATTGCTCGTGGTGTGCACCTTGGCGTCCAGGATGCTGAACGACGCCTGGTCGAAATAGCCGCAGATGCGTGCGAACAGGTCGGGCTGGTCGGGCGTGTAGACCACCACCTGCAGGCCTTCGCCCACTGGCGACAGGTGCGCGCGCACGATGGGCTGCGCCTTCGGGTCGACCGGCACGTTCTTGGGCGGCACGAAGCGCGAGAGCTGCTTGGCGTGCCAGGCGATCTCGGTGGCGTCGTGGCGCATGAAGTAGCCCACGTCGAGCGTGTCCCACAGGGCCTTGTGCGCCTCGAAGCGCTGGGCGTGCAGGGCGAGCTGCACCAGCGCCTCGCGCTTGCGCGACTCGACCTCGGCGTCCGGGTCGGGCATGCGGCCGCCCAGCGCGCGCAGGGTGAAGCGGTACAGGTCCTCGAGCAGCTTGCCCTTCCAGGCATTCCACACGCGCGGCGAGGTGCCGCGGATGTCGGCCACGGTCAGCAGGTAGAGCGCGGTCAGGTAGCGCTCGTTGCCCACGCGCTTGGCGAAGGCGCCGATCACCTCGGGGTCGCTCAGGTCCTGCTTCTGGGCCACCTGGCTCATCACCAGGTGCTCGGCCACGAGGAATTCGATGAGCTTGGCGTCTTCGCGGGCGACGCCATGCTGCTTGCAGAAGCGCTGCACGTCGCGCGCGCCCAGCGTGGAATGGTCGCCGCCGCGGCCCTTGGCGATGTCGTGGAAGAGCGCCGCCACGTACAGGATCCAGGGCTTGTCCCAGCCGGCCGCGAGCTGCGAGCAGAACGGGTATTCGTGCGCATGCTCGGCAATGAAAAAGCGCCGCACGTTGCGCAGCACCATCAGGATGTGCTGGTCGACCGTGTAGACGTGGAACAGGTCGTGCTGCATCTGCCCCACGATGCTGCGGAACACCCGCAGGTAGCGCCCCAGCACGGAGGTCTGGTTCATCAGCCTGAAGGCATGCGTGATGCCGTAGGGCTGCAGCAGGATCCGCATGAAGGTCTCGTGGTTGACCGGGTCGTTGCGGAACTTGCTGTCCATCACGTGGCGAGCGTTGTACAGCGCGCGCAGCGTGCGCGCCGACAGGCCCTTCACGCCGATGGTCTTCTGGTAGAGAAGAAAGGTCTCGAGCACCGCGTGCGGCTCGTGCTCGTAGAGGTCGTCGCTGGCGATCTCGATCAGGCCGGCGCGCTCGAAGAAGCGCTCGTTGATGGGCGTGTGCTGCTCGTCGCTGGGCTGCAGGCGCTCGGAAATGTTCAGCAGCAGGATCTGGTTGAGCTGCGACACCGCCTTGGCGGCCCAGTAGTAGCGGCGCATCAGCGCCTCGCTCGACTTGCGCTGGGACTCGCTCTCGTAGCCGAAGCTGGCCGCCACGGCGGTCTGCAGGTCGAACACCAGGCGGTCTTCGCGCCGGTTTGCAATCACGTGCAGCCGCGCTCGGATGAGCGAGAGCAGAGCCTCGTTGCGCTTGATCTGCTGCGCCTCGAAGGAGGTCGCCAGGCCGTTCTTGGCCAGATCGTCCCAGCGGCTGCCGTAGCCGGCGGCCTTGGTCATCCAGAGGATGGTCTGCAGGTCGCGCAGGCCGCCCGGCGATTCCTTGCAGTTGGGCTCCAGCGCGTAGGGCGTGTTGTCGAACTTCTGGTGGCGGTGCCGCATCTCCTGCGACTTGGCCACGAAGAAGGCCTGCGGATCGATGGCGCGGGTGAAGCGGCGGCGGAAGGCGGTGAAGAGCTTCTTGTCGCCGGCGATCAGGCGCGCCTCGAGCAGCGAGGTCTGGACGGTGACGTCCTTCTCGGCCTCGGCCAGGCATTCTTCGACCGTGCGCACGCTGGAGCCGATCTCGAGGCCCGCGTCCCAGCAATGGCCGATGAAGGCCTCGATGCGGGCCGGCTCGACGCCGCCGGCTTCGCCCTCGGGCGGAAGCAGCAGCAGCACGTCGACGTCGGAATACGGGAACAGCTCGCCGCGCCCGAAGCCCCCCACGGCCGCCAGCGTGAGCGAATCACCGAAGCCGGCTTCGCGCCACAGGGTGCACAGCGTCTCGTCGGCCAGCGCCGAGAGCTGGCGCAGCACCGAGTGCACGCTGCGCGTGGGAGCGCGCGCGAAGCGCAGGGTGTCGAACAGCGCGAGCTTCTTCGCGCGATAGGCTTCGCGCAGCGTCGCCACGTCGATGTTGGCAGCTTCGATCACGGCAAGAGGGGCGCGTTGCCGCGTCAGGTCTTGGTGGCGGTGACGAAGGAGGGCAGCGGCGGGCTGCCTTCGGACAGCGTCAGCACCTCGTAGCCGGTCTCGGTGACGAGCACCGTGTGCTCCCACTGGGCCGACAGGGAGTGGTCGCGCGTGACGATGGTCCAGCCGTCGTACTGGCCGCCCTTGAAGTCTTCCTTCACGTCGCGCTTGCCGGCGTTGATCATCGGCTCGATGGTGAAGATCATGCCGGGCTTGAGTTCTTCCATGGTGCCCGGGCGGCCATAGTGCAGCACCTGGGGTTCTTCATGGAAGCGCTGGCCGACACCGTGGCCGCAGAACTCGCGCACCACCGAGAAGCCCTGGCCCTCGGCGAACTTCTGGATCGCGTGGCCCACGTCGCCCAGGTGAGCGCCGGGGCGCACCTGCAGGATGCCGTGCCACATGGCCTCGAAGGTGATGCTGCACAGGCGCTTGGCCGCGATGGAGGCGTCGCCGATCACGTACATGCGGCTGTTGTCGCCGAACCAGCCGTCCTTGATGACGGTCACGTCGACGTTCATGATGTCTCCCTTCTTCAGGGGCTTGTCATTGGGAATGCCGTGGCACACCACGTGGTTCACCGAGGTGCAGAGCGACTTCGGGAAGGGGACGCTGCTTGCGCCCATGTAGCCCACCGTGGCCGAGGTGGTGCCCTGCTTGACCATGTACTCGGCGGCGAGCCGGTCGACATCGTTGGTCGTGATGCCGGGCTTGATGAGGGGCGTGAGGTAGTCCAGCACCTCGGAGGCCAGTCGGCAGGCGACCCGCATGGCCTCGATGCCTGCAGCGTCTTTGTAGTTAATGCTCATGCCCCGAATTATCCCATTCGGCAAGCTAAAATTCCGGGTTAACGCGGATGACCCCAGTCAGCGGTCATCCGCCTCGATTCCTTGATTCCCAACGCGGCCCCCGAGGCCCCATCGACCGTGACGCAGCCCGCACCTCAAGCCCTTCCTGTCGTAACCATGTTCGAGGGCGGCAGCGCGCTCAGCGACTTCCGCGCAAGGCAGCTGCTGCCGAAGCTGCAGGCCATCGAGCCGCGCATCGAGGGCATTTCGGCCCGTTTCGTGCACCTCGTGGTGACCGATGCGGCGCTGGATGCCGCAGGCCGCGAGCGCTTCGCCGCACTGCTGACCTACGGCGAGCCCTTCGAGGCGCTGGCCAAGGCGGGCACCTCGGTGGTGGTCACCCCGCGCCTTGGTACCGTGTCGCCCTGGGCCTCCAAGGCCACCGACATTGCCCACAACTGCGGCCTGGCCCTGCGCCGGGTCGAGCGCGTCACCCAGTACCACCTGAAGCTCAAGGCCCCCCTGATCGGCAAGGCTCCTGTGCTGGAAGGCGACGCACTCGCCGCCGTTGCGGGCCCGTTGCACGACCGCATGACCGAATCGGTGCTGGCCACCGTCGAGCAGGCGGCCAGCCTGTTCAGCGAACTGCCGGCTCAGCCGATGGCGCAGGTCGACGTGCAGGCCGGCGGCCGCGCGGCCCTGGTAGCAGCCAACACCGGCTTCGGCCTGGCGCTGGCCGAGGACGAGATCGACTATCTCGTGGATGCCTTCACCCGCCTGGGCCGCAACCCCAGCGACGTCGAGCTCATGATGTTCGCGCAGGCCAACAGCGAGCACTGCCGCCACAAGATCTTCAACGCCGACTTCACCATCGACGGCAAGGCCCAGCCGCAGAGCCTGTTCTCGATGATCCGCCACACCGAGAAGCAGAACCCGCAGCACACGGTCATTGCCTATGCCGACAACGCCTCGGTGATGGAAGGCACGACCATCGAGCGCTTCGTTCCCGCCAGCGGCTCGCAGGGCTATCAAAAAGATAGCGCCCTGAGCCACGTGCTGATGAAGGTCGAGACGCACAACCATCCGACCGCCATTTCGCCGTTTCCGGGCGCTTCCACCGGCGCGGGCGGCGAGATCCGCGACGAAGGCGCCACCGGCCGTGGTTCCAAGCCCAAGGCGGGTCTGACCGGCTTCACCGTGTCGAAGCTGTGGCCCGAAGAGGGCAACTACGGCAAGCCCGAGCACATTGCCAGCCCGTTGCAGATCATGACCGAGGGTCCGCTGGGCGGCGCCGCGTTCAACAACGAATTCGGCCGTCCCAACCTGCTGGGCTACTTCCGCGAATACGAGCAGACGGTGGCGAGCGACCTCGACACCGTCCAGCGCGGCTACCACAAGCCCATCATGATCGCCGGCGGCCTCGGCAGCATCGACGCCACGCAGACCAAGAAGATCCGCTTTCCGGCGGGCTCGCTGCTGATCCAGCTCGGCGGCCCCGGCATGCGCATCGGCATGGGCGGCAGCGCCGCCAGCTCGATGGCCACCGGCGCCAACGCGGCCGAACTCGACTTCGACTCGGTGCAGCGCGGCAACCCCGAAATCGAGCGCCGCGCGCAGGAGGTCATCAACCATTGCTGGCAGCAGGGCGCGGCCAACCCGATTCTCGCGATCCACGACGTGGGCGCGGGCGGCCTGAGCAATGCCTTCCCCGAACTGACCAACGACGCCGGCCGCGGCGCGCGCTTCGACCTGCGCGCCGTGCCGCTCGAGGAGTCGGGCATGGCGCCGAAGGAAATCTGGTGCAACGAAAGCCAGGAGCGCTACGTGCTGGCCATCGCGCCCGAATCGCTGGAGCAGTTCAAGGCCTTCTGCGAGCGCGAGCGCTGCCCGTTCTCGGTGGTCGGCGTTGCCACCGAGGAGCGTCAGCTGCTGGTGGCCGACGAGGGCGCCGAAGTGCAGCCCGTCGACATGCCGATGGACGTGCTGCTCGGCAAGCCGCCGAAGATGCACCGCGATGTGAAGACCGTGGCCCGCATGTTCAAGCCGCTCGACCTGACCGGTGTCGACCTGCAGAAGGCCGCCATCGATGTGCTCGCCAATCCGACCGTGGCCTCGAAGCGTTTCCTCATCACCATCGGCGACCGCACCGTGGGCGGCCTGAGCCACCGCGACCAGATGGTCGGCCCGTGGCAAGTGCCGGTGGCCGACTGCGCAGTGACGCTGGCCGACTACAAGGGCTTCGCCGGCGAGGCCATGAGCATGGGCGAGCGCACGCCGCTGGCCGCACTCGATGCGCCGGCTTCGGGTCGCATGGCGGTGGCCGAGGCCATCACCAACCTGCTGGCGGCGCCCATCGAACTCTCGCGCGTCAAGCTGTCGGCCAACTGGATGGCCGCCTGCGGCGAGCCCGGCGAAGACGCCGCGCTGTACGAAACCGTCAAGGCCGTGGGCCTGGAGCTTTGCCCGGCGCTGGGCGTGTCGATTCCGGTCGGCAAGGATTCCTTGTCGATGCGCACGCAATGGAAGGACGGCACCGAAGCAAAGAAGGTCACCTCACCCGTGAGCCTGATCGTCAGCGCCTTCGCCACGCTGGCCGACGTGCGCGGCACGCTCACGCCGCAGCTCGACGCCGAAGAGCCCGACACCACGCTGGTGCTGATCGACCTGGGCCAGGGCAAGCACCGCATGGCCGGCAGCATCCTGGCGCAGACGCTCAACCAGAGCGGCGACACCGTGCCCGACCTCGACGACCCGGCGCAACTCGTCGCGCTGGTCAGTGCCGTGAACGCACTGCGCGCCGACGGCAAGATCCTCGCGATGCATGACCGCAGCGACGGCGGCCTGTTCGCAACCGCCTGCGAAATGGCCTTCGCCGGGCACGTTGGCGTGGCGCTGAACGTCGACATGCTCGTCACCGAAGGCGACGGCATTTCCGACAGCCGCATGGAGACCGGCGACGCCAAGAACTGGGCGCAGCAGGTCAGCGCGCGGCGCGAGGAGCTCACGCTCAAGGCCCTGTTCAACGAAGAGCTGGGCATGGTGCTGCAGGTGCGCACCGCCGAGCGCAACGACGTCATGCAGGTGCTGCGCGCCCATGGCCTCAGCACGCACAGCCACTTCGTCGGCAAGACGCGTCCCGCCAGCTCGCCGATGGATGCGGGCAAGGGCAAGATCGAAGTCTGGCGCGACGCCAAGGCCGTGTTCAGCGCCAGCCTGCACGACCTGCAGCAGGTGTGGGACTCGGTCAGCTGGAAGATCGCCCGCGAGCGTGACAACCCGGCCTGCGCCGATGCCGAGCACGCCGCTGCCGGCGATCCGGCCGATCCGGGCATGCACGTGTTCCTGCCGAACGCACAGCCCGCCGCTCCGTCCACCCTGCAGTCGCGTCCCAAGGTCGCGATCCTGCGAGAGCAAGGCGTGAACTCGCACGTCGAGATGGCGTACGCCTTCACCGAAGCCGGCTTCGAGGCCTTCGACGTGCACATGACCGACCTGCAGACGGGCAGGGCGGACCTCGCCAACTTCAAGGGCGTGGTCGCCTGCGGCGGCTTCAGCTACGGCGACACGCTGGGCGCCGGCATCGGCTGGGCGCGCAGCATCACCTTCAACCCGAAGCTGTCCGAGCAATTCAAGACCTTCTTCGGCCGCGCCGACACCTTCGGCCTGGGCGTATGCAACGGCTGCCAGATGTTCGCCGAGCTGGCCGACATCATTCCGGGCGCCGAAGCCTGGCCGCGCTTCACCACCAACCAGAGCGAGCGCTTCGAGGCGCGCCTGTCGATGGTCGAAGTGCTCGAATCGCCCAGCATCTTCTTCGCCGGCATGGCTGGCAGCCGATTGCCGATCGCGGTGGCGCACGGCGAGGGCTACGCCAACTTCAAGCACCGCGGCGACGCGACCAAGGCCATCGGCGCGATGCGCTTCGTGGACAACCACGGCAAGCCCACCGAGCAGTACCCGTTCAACCCGAACGGCAGCGCGGGCGGCCTGACCTCGGTCACCACGCCGGACGGCCGCTTCACGGCGGTGATGCCGCACCCGGAGCGCGTGTTCCGCAACATCCAGATGAGCTGGACCAGCGGCGACAGGAGCGAGCTGAGCCCCTGGATGCAGATCTGGCGCAACGCGCGCCACTGGGTGGGCTGACGCCCGGCCCCGATCGTTCGCGAAGCCGGCAACGCTTGGCGAACGCGAACGGACAGCAATAAAAAAAGCGGCCTCGAGGGCCGCTTTTCTTTTGCTCGGATCGATTACTCGACCTTCGCCTTCGCGCGCAGGTCTTCCTGGTACTTCTGCAGGCGCTGCTGCTGCAGTTGCTGCGTGATCTGCGGCTTCACTTCTTCCAGCTTCGGCAGTTGAGCCTGGCGGATGTCGTCGACGCGGATGATGTGCCAGCCGAACTGGGTCTTGATCGGGGCGGGGGTGGTCTCGCCCTTCTTGAGCTTGATCATCGCTTCCGAGAACTCGGGCACGAAGCTCGCGGGATTGGCCCAGTCGAGGTCGCCGCCGTTGGCGCCCGAACCCGGGTCCTTGCTCTGCTTCTTGGCGATGTCTTCGAACTTGGCGCCCTTCTTCAGGTCGGCCATGATCTTCTTGGCCTGGTCCTCGGTCTCGACCAGGATGTGGCGGGCCTTGTATTCCTTGCCGCCGTTGGCAGCGACGAACTTGTCGTACTCGGCCTTCACGTCGGCGTCCGAGACCGGATTGGTCTTGCGGTAGTTCTCGAACAGCGCGCGGATCAGGATGGCCTGGCGGGCAAGTTCGAGCTGGTTCTTGTAGTCCTCGCTGGCGTCCAGGCCCTGCTTCTGGGCTTCCTGCATGAACACTTCGCGAGCCACGATTTCCTCGCGCAGCTGGCCTTGCATTTCAGGCGTCACCGGACGGCCCGCGGCTGCCAGTTGCTGGGCCAGGACGTCCATGCGGGCCTTGGGCACCGGCTTGCCGTTCACGATGGCTGCGTTCTGCGCCAGAGCCGACATGGACGTGGCACCGAGCAGCACTGCGGCCGCGACGGCCTGCATGATGTGTTTTTTCATGGAATGAATATCGAGCTGGGAAGGAAATGCGCGTGTAGGAAAAGGCGCGGGGAAGAAAGCAGGAATTGGGAGGAAAAAAGAGAGGGAAGGGGAGCAGTGGCCGGTGCAAACGCGGCGTTCGGTCCGTTGGACGACTGACTCAGAGCACCTCGATGGCGATGGCGTGCAGACCCTGTGCGATGAAAACGTGGAGGGCATCATACACAAGCCGATGCCGCGCCACGCGGGGCTTCCCGTCGAACAGAGGGGATGCGATGCGCACGCGGAAATGGGTGCCGCGGCCTTCCGCGTTGGCTCCCGAATGGCCCGCGTGGGCGGCGCTCTCGTCGATCACTTCGAGCGCGGTCGGCGAAAGCGCCTCGCGCAGCGCGGCCTCGAGGCCGGCCACGGTGGGGAGTTGTGCGGTGTCCGTGCTCATGCTGTCGGCTTGTCTTCGTTCTTCAGGTGCGGCGCGATGTACAGGCCCTGAGCCACCAGGAAGACGATGGGGAACACATAGCCCCAGAGCTTGAAGTTGACCCAGGCCTCGGTCGTGAAGTACGCCGCCACGTAGCCGTTGACGATGGCCATGAACAGGCAATAGCCGATCCACGCCACGTTGAGCCGGCCCCAGATGCGGTCGGGCAGCTCGAGCTGCGAACCCAGCAGCATCTTCAGGAAGTTCTTCTTCAGCGCCCAGAGCGCCACGGCCAGCGCGACGGCCATCGCGCCGTACAGCACCGTCGGCTTCCACTTGATGAAGCGGTCGTCGTGCAGCGCCAGCGTGAGCGTGCCGAACAGCAGGATCAGCACCAGCGTGGCCTTCTGCATCGCCTGCAGCTTGCGTTCCATGGCATAGATGATGGCCATCTGCACCACGGTGGCGGCCATCAGCACGCCGGTGGCGGTGTAGATGTCGCCCATCTTGTAGGCGACGAAGAAAAGCAGGATCGGGAAGAAGTCGAGGAGCAGTTTCATTGAGCTGTCTGTTTGCTTGCTTATTTCTTCTGGAAGTCGAGCGATGCCGAGTTCATGCAGTAGCGCAGGCCGGTTTCGGTGGGGCCGTCGGGGAACACGTGGCCCAGGTGCGCGCCGCAATTGGCGCACACGTTCTCGGTGCGCACCATGCCGTGCGAACGGTCGACGATGTTTCGGATGGCGCCGGGCACGGCTTCTTCCGAGAAGCTGGGCCAGCCGCAGCCGGCGTCGAACTTGGTCGACGACTCGAACAGCTTGGCGCCGCAGCATACGCAGTGATACGTGCCGTCGTCCCAGTGCGCTTCGTACTTGCCGGTGAAGGGGCGCTCGGTGGCCGCGTGGCGCGTCACCTCGAAGGCCGCGGGCTCGGCGCCTTTTTCAGCGAGCAGGGCTTTCCATTCGGCGTCGGTTTTCTGTACGGGAGTGGTCATGATGAGCAGCTGATTTCGATCGTGGAAGCCCAGTCGGGCGGGAAGCCGGCATATGCGTCGGCACCGGGGTGTTCTTCAAATGGGGTTTGGAGCAGCGCAAGCAAGGTTGCCACACCCGAGTGGTCCTTTTGCTGACTTGCTTCGATGGCCTGCTGCCCGAGGTGGTTCCGCAGCACGAATTTGGGGTTGGAGCGGTGCATCAGGTTGGCGGCCCGGGCCCGGTCGACGGCCGCATGGTGCTCCGAAAAAGATAGCGCCCACGCATCGAAGCCCTCGCGGTCGAGGAACAGGTCGCGCACCGGCTCGACATTGCCGTCGGCCATGTAGTTCGAGAGCCGCCGCCAGAAGATCGTGTAGTCGACCTTGCCTGCGGCCAGCAGCTTGAGCGCGCCTTCGATCAGTGGCCGATCGCCTTCGGCCGCTTCGGCCAGGCCCAGCTTGGCGCGCATGCGGCCTTCGAACTCGTTCGGGAACACCGTCTTGTACGACTCCAGCGCGGCCACCGCGATCTCCTGGTCGCCGATCAGCGGCAGCAGCGCCTGCGCCAGGCAGAACAGGTTCCAGTAGGCGACGTTGGGCTGCTGGTTGAAGGCGTAGCGCCCGTTGGTGTCGCTGTGGTTGCAGATGTGGCGCGGATCGAAGCCGTCGAGGAACTGGAAGGGCCCGTAGTCGATGGTGAGCCCGAGGATGCTCATGTTGTCGGTGTTCATCACCCCGTGGCAGAAACCCACGGCCTGCCATTGGGCGAGCAGGGCGGCGGTGCGCTCGCTCACGGCTTCAAGGAAGGCAGCGTAGGCGTTGCCGTTGAAGCGGTCGGTAGTGCGGCACTCCGGGTAATAGCGGTCGATGACGTAGTCGGCCAGTGCGCGCAGCTCGTCTTCGCGCTGGTTGGCTGCGAAGTGCTCGAAGTGGCCGAAGCGCACGAAGCTCGGCGCCACGCGGGTGACGACGGCCGCGCTTTCCACCTCTTCGCGGTACACATGGGCGTCGGAGCCGGTCACGCACAGCGCGCGGGTGGTCGGGATGCCCAGGCCATGCATGGCCTCGCTGCAAAGGAATTCGCGGATGCTGGAGCGCAACACCGCGCGGCCGTCGCCGCCGCGCGAGTAGGGCGTGCGCCCCGCGCCCTTCAGTTGCACCTCGAACCCGCTCTCCGTCTCGCCGAGCATGATGGCGCGCCCGTCGCCGAGCTGGCCGGCCCACACGCCGAACTGGTGGCCGCTGTAGACCGTGGCGAAGGGGCTGGTGCCGGCAATGGGCAGGCTGCCTGTCAGGGCGGACAGCGTGGCCTGCGACGAATCCCAGCCGGGCGGCAGGCCCAGGTCGCGGGCGACGGATTCGCTGCGGCCCACCCAGTAAGGATCGGGCAGCGTCGTCGGCCGCAAATCGGTGAGAAAGGCCGGGCCCAGGGCATGGAAGCCGGGTTTCCAGCGCAGCCCCAGGTCCGCGACCCCGGTGTCTTCAGCAAGCAAGCTCATGCCCGGATTGTCCGGCACCGCGCGTAACCCCTTGCCGGACGGGCCATCGAGCCCGCTGCACGCGGGCCGCACGGCTCAGGCAGCCAGCGGCGCGGGGGCGTCCCAGATGCGCGCCCGGTACTGTGCCGGCGGCACCCCGAACCAGCGCTTGCAGGCGCGGAAGAAGTTGCTCGTGTCCACGAAGCCCAGCATGTCGGCCACGTCGGCGAGCGTGTGGCGGTCTTCGGCCAGGTACTCCTGCGCCAGCTCGCGGCGGGTGCGGTCGAGCAGCGACTGGAACGACACCGACTCCTCCTGCAGCCGCCGCTGCAGCGTGCGCTCGGCCAGCCCGAGGCCCGAGGCCACGTCCTGCCGGCGCGGCTCGCCATGCTGGAGCCTGCGCGCGATCTCGGCGCACACCAGGCTGCTGGTGGTGGTCTGGCCCAGCCGGGTCAGCTGATCGTCGAGCAGGTGTTCCTGCATCTCGCCCAGCGTCTCGTGGAAGGTGGGCAGCGGCAGGGCCATGTCGGCGGCCGAGAGCAGCAGGCGGTTGGCCGGCGCGTTGAAGCGCACCTCGCAGCCGAAGGCCTCGCGATGCGGCCGGTCGTCGGCAGGCGCGGGATAGACGAACTCCATGGCCAGCGGTTGCAGTTCGCGCCGCGCGAGCCAGCGGCATTGCATCAGCACGGTGAGCAGGGCGTATTCGACGCGTTGGCGCGGAATCGGCAGGCTGCCGCCGGTGTGCTTCATGACCATCCAGCACCCGCGGCGTTCGGGGTGCAGCGAGAAGGCGGTGGCGTCCGAGATCACGGCCATGTAGCGCGCCACGCGCTCGAGCGCCGCTTCTAGATTGGGGCTGCACGACATGGCATGGCCCACGGTGCCCAGCTTGCTGTGCGTGGCGGCCAGGTCGCGATGCAGGCCCAGCGTGGGCCTGCCGGCGCGGGCCACCGCGAGTTGCCACAGCACCGTGATCTCGTCGACCGGGATGCGCGCGTTCTGCCGGTGCAGCGAATCGGGGTCGAAGCCGGCGTCGCGCAGCAGCGAAGGCACGTCCAGCCCCTCGGCCTCGAACATCGAGAGCACGCCTTCGAGCCACGCGGCCGAGCTGGTGCGCAACTCGGGCTGGTGCATGCCGATGGCGCGGCGCTGAGGTCCGCGCTGGCGCAGCGGCATGGCGGCTCCTGAAGTCATTCGATTGGCTTCCTTGCGATAGCGATGAAAACGGCACCGGTTCCTAGAATTTTTTTCGTGCCCGGCGGCCCCGAAGTATGGGTGGCGGGCACCGGACAAGGAATTCCGATTAACCCGGTGTGGAGACAAAACATGAATACAGAGACAACCGCACAAGACCAGGGTGCGGCAGCAAGGACGGCAATGGCGAAGGCCGTTGCAACCGTGGTCGCGACGGCAGCCCTCGCGGCCTTATCGGCTTGCGGCGGCGGGTCTTCCGGTTCGCCCGGCTTCGGCTTCCTGCCGAGCGCGCCACCACCGGCTCCCGCCCCTCCAGCCGCGCCGCCAGCCGACGGTCCGATGGTCCGCCAGACCACGGCCGGCAAGGTCGAGGGCGTGGACGACAGCGCCAGGTCGGGCTCCTGGTTCTGGAAAGGCATTCCGTTCGCCAAACCGCCGGTCGGCGCATTGCGCTGGCGCGCGCCAGCGGCGCCCGAGCCCTGGAGCGGCATCCGCCAGGCCACGAAATTCGGCAACGCCTGCCTGCAGATCGGCCGCATCTTCAGCCCCGGCGCCAACAACACCTACGACGAGACCATCGGCACCATGCTGGGCAAGCCGAGCGGCAGCGAGGACTGCCTGTTCGTCAACGTCTGGCGCCCCGCCACGACGGAGAAGAACCTGCCGGTGCTGCTCTTCATCCATGGCGGCAGCAACATCTCGGGCTACACGGCCGATCCGCTGTACGACGGCGCCACGCTGGCCAAGACCGCCAACGCGGTGGTCATCACCGCCAGCTACCGGCTGGGCATCCTGGGCTTCCTGAACATGCCGCAGTTGCGCCCGGGCGGCACGGAGGGCGACGACTCGGGCAACTTCGCGCTGCTCGACAACGTGGCGGCGCTGCGCTTCATCCGCGACAACGTGGCCAACTTCGGCGGAGACCCGGGCAACGTCACGCTGTCGGGCGAGTCGGCCGGTGCCACCAACCTGCTGTCGGTGATGACCTCGCCGATGGCCAAGGGCCTGTTCCACAAGGCCTTCGAGATGAGCGGCGGCATCTCGCTCGCCACCAACCTGCCGCCGGGCACGCTGCCTTCGCTGTCGCCGGCCTCGGCCTCGCTTGCGCAGGGGCAGGCCATCCTCGCGAAGCTGCTCGTCGCCGACGGCACCGCAGCCGACGCGACTGCGGCCCAGGCCTACATCGCCGGCCGCACGCCGGCGCAGATCGCCGAGTACCTGCGCGCGCAGGACGGCGGGAAGATGCTGACCACGGTGGTTGCCGCCGGTCTCGGCGCGGTCGGGCCCATTCCCGACGGCACGGTGATTCCGACCGACCCCATCGGCGCCATCGCGGCCGACAAGTACGTGAAGGTGCCGATGCTCGCGGGCAACACGCGCGACGAGGGCAAGCTCTTCGCGTCGCTGCTGGGGACCATCGGCTTCCCGAAGCCGGGCTGGATCGTCACCGATGCGCAGCGCTTCTCGATGATGTTCAACTTCGACCCCGATGCGCCGTCCACGCTCAAGGTGGAAGACATCATCGACCCGTTCTACCTTCCGGTAGACACGCCCGGCACCGGCTACAACGCGGCCACCGCGCTCATCACCAAGGGCCTCTTCGAGGCCAACCGCGACAACCTGCTCAACACGTTGAAGACGCGCCAGTCCAACGTCTGGCACTACCGCCTCGACTGGGCGCAAGAGGCCTCACCGTGGAACGACGTGTACGGCGCGGCGCACGCCTTCGACCTGCCTTTCGTGTTCGGCAACTTCGGCCCCTCGGTGGTGTCGAGCGTCATTCGCGGCAAGGCCAACGAGAAGGGGCGGCTGGCGCTGTCGAACGCCGTCATGGCCAGCGTGGGAGCCTTCATGCGCAAGGGCGATCCGAACACGCCCGAGCTCGGCGCGACCTGGGCGCCATGGCCCTCGGGGCTGTTGCTCGATGCCACGCCCACCGCCACGAAGATCACCGCGGCGCCCTGATACAGGGGATCGCCGTCCCGCCCCGAGACGCGCCTGGGCAACGCATGCCATCCACCAGAACGATAACGGAGACAACAACATGAGGATTTCCACAACCCCCCGCCGATGGCGCCTTGCCGCGTCGCTGCTTGCCACCGTGGCGGCCCTTGCGGCCTGCGGCGGCAGCGGTTCGTCGGGCAGTGGGTTCGCCTTCTTCCCGCCCGCCGCCGAAACACCGCCGGCGCAACCGCCGGCCACGCCCGAGACCGGTGTGGTCCGCAAGTGGGGCTACATCACGCTGCCGGACGGCAACAGGATGCGCTATTCGCTGCTGCTGCCCAACGGAGGCAAGGGCAGCTTTCCGCTGCTGGTCGAGTACGACGGCTACAGCTCGGGTTCGGCCCCGAACATCGGCCAGCTCTGGGTGACCGAGGGCTACGCGGTGATGGGCCTCAACGTGCCGGGCACCGGCTGCTCGACGGGCGAAGACCAGGTCTTCGACGCCTCCACCGGCGCGGCAGGCGCCTTCGCCCTCGAATGGGCCGGCAAGCAGCCCTGGTCGAACGGCAGGATCGGCATGGTCGGCTACTCGTATTCGGGCTACAACCAGCTGTGGGTGGCGGCGCACCGGCCCAAGGGCCTGCTGGCGATCACGCCCAGCAAGAACGTGACGGACCCGTACCGCGACGTGGGCTACCCGGGCGGCATCAAGAACATCGGTTTCCCCTCGCAGTGGTGGGGTGGCTTCCCGGCCACCTGGAACCGCGCCGCGGCCCTCGCCGCCAAGCTCGACGGCGACACGGAATGCGCGAAGACCGTGGCCGACAACATCGAGAAGATCAAGCGCCCCGATCTCGACCTGACCAAGTGGCTCGAGAACCCGTATGCCGACGGCCTCTACGTGAAGCGCAGCGCGTTCTACGAGACCGGCAAGATCGACATTCCCGCGCTGGGCACCCAGTCGTGGCAGGACGAGCAGATCGGCCCGCGCTCGGGCTACTACGAAGACACCATGGCACCCGGGAAGATGTGGCTCATCAGCTCCAACGGCGACCACCACACCAACGTCACCTCCGACTACATCGACGGCACGCTGAAGCGCTTTCTTGCCCATTTCGTGAAGGGCGAGGACAACGGCTTCGAGAAGGAGCCGCACGTGCGCCTGCTGCAGGAGATGCAGCAGACCGACCAGAAAGCGGTGAACGGCGCCGCGAAGCTGAAGCAGACGGCCGTGGCCGAGTTCGACCGCCTGCCGGTCAAGGTCAAGCCGATGCGCCTGTGGATGCAGCCGGGCGGCGTGCTCGGCGACGCGAAGCCGAACAGCGGCGCCGCTTCGTCCGACTACAGGTATCCGGCGAAGAGCCCGGTGGTGAACAACCCGGCCGCCGAAGGCTGGCAGGCAGTGGCCGACGCGGAAAAGGACGGCCAGCTCACCTTCACCACCGCCGCCTTGCCCGAGGACCTGAGCTTCTACGGGGAAGGCTCGGCCGATCTGTACCTGAGCGCCACCGCCGACAACACCGACCTGCAGGTCACCGTGTCCGAGGTGCGGCCCGACGGCAAGGAAATGTTCGTGCAGCGCGGATGGCTGCGCGCCTCCAGGCGCGCGCTCGACGACAGCCGCTCCACCGAACTGCGTCCCTTCGGCGACTTCACGCAACCGAAGGAATCGGCGCTGCTGCCGGGGCAGCCCAACCTGGTGCGCGTCGAGATCCAGAAGTTCGCCCATGTCTTCCGTGCCGGCTCCAGCATCCGCGTGACGGTGGACTCGCCCTCGCAGACCGGCTTCTGGCTGTTCGGCAACGACAAGACGCCTTCGACCAACACGCTGTGGCATCAGGCCGCCAATGCGTCGAGCATCGTGCTGGGGTACGTGCCGTATCCGCATGCCGCCGCGCTGCCGGACTGCGGCAAGACGCTGCGCCAGCCGTGCCGCACCAACGTGGTGACGGTGCCGGCGGGCACCGGTCCGAGGGCTCCCACTTGAGCCGCTTCGTTCAATCGTGCAGTGCGGGTTTGTGTCATTGTGGAAGTGGCCGAAGCTTGCGTGAATCCGTTGTCCGCTAGCTTTAGACAAGAAGTCATTTCACATAGGAGTCCGTAGATGCTGGGTTTGATGCAAGACCAACCGCTTCTGATCTCGTCGCTGATCGAGTTCGCCGAACGCCACAACGGCGAAGGCGAGATCGTCTCGCGCCGGGTCGAAGGCGATATCCACCGCTGCACATGGAGCGACATCGCATCGCGCGCCAAGCAGGTGGCCAATGCGCTGGACGGCGAGCAACTGCTGTTCAGCGACCGCATCGCCACCCTGGCCTGGAACGGCTATCGGCACCTGGAGCTGTACTACGGCGTGAGCGGCAGCGGCCGCGTGCTGCACACCATCAACCCGCGCCTGCACCCCGACCAGATCGCGTGGATCGCCAACCATGCCGAAGACCAGATCCTGTGCTTCGACCTCACGTTCCTGCCGCTGGTGCAGGCCGTGCATGCACGCTGTCCCACGATCCGGAAATGGATTGCGCTGTGTGATGCGGACAAGCTGCCCGCCGACAGCGGCGTGCCCAACCTCGTGAGCTACGAGAGCTGGATGGGCACTCAGTCCACCGAGTACGAGTGGCCCAGCTTCGACGAGAACTCCGCCTCGAGCATGTGCTACACGAGCGGCACCACGGGCAACCCGAAGGCCGCGCTCTACAGCCACCGCTCGACGCTGCTGCACGCGTACGCCGCGGCCTTGCCGGACGTGATGCGCCTGTCGGCTCGCGACTCGGTGCTGCCGGTGGTGCCGATGTTCCACGTCAACGCGTGGGGCATTCCGTATTCGGCGGCTCTGGTGGGCTGCAAGATCGTGTTCCCCGGCCCGGCGCTGGACGGCAAGTCGGTGTACGAGCTGATCGAAGGCGAGGGCGTGACCTTCGCCGCCGGCGTGCCGACCGTGTGGCAGATGATGCTCGGCCACATGCAGGCGAACGGGCTGAAGTTCAGCAAGCTCAACCGCACGGTGATCGGCGGCTCGGCCTGCCCGCCGGCCATGATCCGCGCGTTCCAGGAGAACTACAACGTCGAGGTGCTGCACGCCTGGGGCATGACCGAGATGAGCCCGCTGGGCACGCTGTGCACGCTCAAGAACAAGCACCTGTCGCTGCCGCCCGACGCGCAGCTGCAGATCCGCATGAAGCAGGGCCGCGCCATCTTCGGCGTGGACATGAAGATCGTCGACGGCGACGGCAAGGAGCTGCCCTGGGACGGCAAGGCCTACGGCGACCTGCTGGTCAAGGGCCCGTGGATCGTCAAGGAGTACTTCAAGGGCGAGGGCGGCGACCCGCTCATTCCCGACGAGCGCAACCGCGGCTGGTTCCCCACGGGCGACGTGGCCACCATCGACGCCGAGGGCTACCTGCAGATCACCGACCGCAGCAAGGACGTGATCAAGTCCGGCGGCGAGTGGATCAGCTCCATCGACATCGAGAACATCGCCGTCGCGCATCCGGCCGTGGCCATGGCGGCGTGCATCGGCGTGTTCCATCCGAAGTGGGACGAGCGGCCGATCATCGCGGTCGTGAAGAAGCCCGGCGCCGAGGTCACGCGCGAGGAGCTGCTGAAGTTCTACGAGGGCAAGACCGCCAAGTGGCAGATCCCGGACGACGTGGTGTTCGTCGAGGCGATCCCGATCGGCGCCACCGGAAAGATCCTCAAGACCAGGCTGCGCGAACTGCTCAAGGACTACAAGCTGCCCGGACTCTGAAACGACGATTCAAAAGCCCACCCGCACTGTCGCGCACGCGATAGGAAAGCCGCCTCGGCGGCCTTCCTTGCGGGCAATCCCTGTGCGGCGAAAAAAAGGGCGCTTGTACGCTGGCATTCCGCCTTACACACTGGAGACTCTTCATGCAATTTGCTATCAAGTCAGTAGCTGCCTGTGCAATGCTGGTGGGCGCTGCCGCCGCATTCGCCCAAAAGGGCGAGACCGTCAAGATCGCATGGCTCGACCCGCTGTCGGGCCTGATGGCGGCGGTTGGCACCAACCAGCTGAAGACCACGCAATTCCTTGCTGAAGAGTTCAACAAGAAGAACCAGTCGGGCGTGAAGTTCGAGATCATCGCGCTCGACAACAAGCTCAGCCCGCAGGAGACCACCGCGGCCCTGCGTTCCGCGCAGGACCAGGGCGCGCGCTACATCATGCAGGGCAACGGTTCCGGCCCCGCGCTCGCGATCATCGACGCCATCGAGAAGAACAACGCGCGCAATCCGGGCAAGGAGCTGCTGTACATGAACTACGCGGCCGTCGACCCCGACCTGACCAACAGCAAGTGCAGCTACTGGCACTTCCGGCTCGACGCCGACACCTCCATGAAGATGGAGGCACTCACCACCTGGATGAAGGACCAGCCCGACATCAAGAAGGTCTACATCCTGGGCCAGAACTACGCCCACGGCGTGCAGGTGTCGAAGTTCGCCAAGGAAGACCTGAAGGTGAAGCGCCCCGACATCCAGATCGTGGGCGACGACCTGCACCCGCTGGCGCAGGTGCGCGACTTCTCTCCCTACATCGCCAAGATCAAGGCCTCCGGCGCGGACACCGTCATCACCGGCAACTGGGGCTCCGACCTGTCGCTGCTCATCAAGGCGGCCAACGACTCGGGCCTGAACGTCAAGTTCCTGACCTACTACGCGCCCGGCGCGGGCACGCCCACGGCGATGGGCGCCACCTCCGACGGCAAGGTCTACACCGTCGCCTACGCGCACTACAACATGGGCGGCGAGATCCAGCAGCTGCTCGCCGGCTACAAGAAGCGCATGAACGACGACCTCACGCAGTCGTCGATCTATCACGCGTTCGCGCTGCTCGACGCCGCCTTCGTCAAGACCAAGTCGACCGATCCGGTCAAGGTGGCCGCGGCGCTGGAGGGCATGAAGATCAAGAGCTTCAACGGCGAGGTCGAGATGCGCAAGTCCGACCACCAGTTGCAGCAGGGCCTCTACATCGCGAGGTGGGAGAAGGCCAGCGCCAAGTATCCGTATGACGCGGAGAACACCGGCTACACGAACGTTCCCGTGAAGTACTTCGAATCGTACGTGGCGAGTACGCCCACGTCGTGCCAGATGAAGCGCCCCTAGGCGTCTTTGTGAACGCGTTTCCTACCCATTGGTAGCAGCTGTCTACCAGCGGGTAGCAAATTGGAGAAACGCGGTGTCGCATGCGCGATAGAAACGGGCCTTTGCAGCCCCCCTCTTACGGGCATTCCCTGAGGGGAGGGGCTGCAAACGCTTGTACTCTCGTGCGGCGTTTTGAATCGGTTTGACCAGGAGATATAGATTGAAGTTCGCTCTGAAAATCGCCGCAGCAGCCGTCATCGCTGCAACCGCCACCGGTGCCTTTGCCCAGAAGGGTGAAACCGTCAAGATCGCATGGCTCGACCCGCTGTCGGGCCTCATGGCCGCGGTCGGGACGAACCAGCTCAAGACCTTCCAGTTCTTTGCCGAAGAGTTCAACAAGAAGAATGCGGCAGGCGTGAAGTTCGAGATCATCGGCATCGACAACAAGCTCAGCCCGCAGGAGACCACCAGCGCACTGCGCTCGGCCCTCGACCAGGGCGCGCGCTACATCGTGCAGGGCAACGGTTCCGGCCCGGCGCTGGCCATCATCGATGCGCTCGAGAAGAACAACGCGCGCAATCCGGGCAAGGAAGCGCTGTACCTGAACTACGCGGCCGTCGACCCCGACCTGACCAACAGCAAGTGCAGCTACTGGCAGTACCGCTTCGACGCCGACACGTCGATGAAGATGGAAGCGTTGACCACCTACATGAAGGACCAGCCGGAGATCAAGAAGGTCTACCTGCTCAACCAGAACTACGCGCACGGCCAGCAGGTCTCGAAGTTCGCCAAGGAAAACCTCAAGACCAAGCGCCCCGACGTGCAGATCGTCGGCGACGACCTGCATCCGCTGGCCCAGGTGCGCGACTTCGCGCCGTACGTCGCCAAGATCAAGGCCTCGGGTGCGGACACCGTCATCACCGGCAACTGGGGTTCCGACCTCGCGCTGCTCATCAAGGCGGCCAACGATTCGGGCCTGAACGTCAAGTTCTACACCTACTACGCCGTGACCACCGGCACGCCGACCGCCATGGGCGCGGCGTCCGACGGCAAGGTGTACCAGGTCGGCTATGCCCACTACAACATGGGCGGCGACATGCAGAAGTACGCCGAGGAGTTCAAGAAGAAGTTCAACGACGACCTCTACACCACCGACGTCTATACGGTGTTCCAGGCGCTGACCGAAGCCTTCGTGAAGACCAAGTCGACCGACCCCGTCAAGGTGGCCGCCGCCATGGAAGGCATGAAGTTCAAGAGCTTCAACGGCGACATCGAGCTGCGCAAGACCGACCACCAGGCGCAGCAGGGCCTGTACATCGCCAAGTGGGAGAAGGCCAGCGCCAAGTACCCGTACAGCCCGGAGAACACCGGCTACACCTTGGCTCCGGTGAAGTACTACGACGCCTACGTGGCCAGTACGCCCACCTCGTGCCAGATGAAGCGGCCCGGCGGCGCCTCCTGATCGCCGCCGCTGCCTGACAGGTCGAGGCCCGACTTCAACACTCGGGCCTTTTTCTTTTCCACCTGACACGAAAGACCGATGAACGTCGAATTCTTCGTCATCTCGCTGCTCAACGGCGTGAGCTACGGCTTGCTGTTGTTCATGCTGAGCTCTGGCCTCACGCTGATCTTCAGCATGATGGGCGTGCTCAACTTCGCGCACGCCAGCTTCTACATGCTGGGCGCCTATTTCGCCTACACGCTGTCGGGCGTCGTGGGCTTCTGGCCGGCGCTCTTCATCGCACCAGTGCTGGTGTTCGCAATGGGCGCCGCATTCGAGCGCTACTGCCTGCGCCGCGTCCACAAGTTCGGCCACGTGCCCGAGCTGCTGGTGACCTTCGGTCTCTCGTACCTGATCCTCGAAGTCGTGCAACTGGTGTGGGGCCGTTCCACGGTGCCGTACGGTCTTCCGTCGGCACTGCAGGGGCCGCTCTTCACGCTCTACGGCACGCAGTTCCCCAAGTCGCGCTCCTTCATCATGCTGGTGGCGGTGCTGATGCTGGTGTCGGTGTGGCTGCTGTTGACGCGCACTCGCATCGGCCTGGTCATCCAGGCGGCACTGAAGCACCCCGAGATGGTCGAGGCGCTGGGCCACAACGTGCCGCGCGTGTTCATGCTGGTGTTCGGCGGCGGTGCCGCGCTCGCCGGCCTCGCGGGCGTGGTCGGCGGCAACACCTACGTCACCGAACCGGCCATGGCAGCCTCGGTCGGCTCCATCATCTTCGTGGTGGTGGTGGTCGGCGGTATGGGCTCGCTGGCGGGCGCCTTCCTGGCCTCTCTGATCATCGGCGTGGTGCAGACCTTCGCCGTGGCCATGGACCAGTCGCTGGCAACTGGCTTGCAGGCCTTCGGCGTGGCAGTGACCGATCAGACCTTCGGCTACGAGCTGCTCAAGCTGACCATCTCGCAGGTCGCTCCGATTCTTCCGTACCTGTTCCTGGTGCTGATTCTCATCTTCCGGCCCAAGGGTCTTCTCGGAACGCGGGAGGACTGACGCCATGAATACCGTAACCACCACAACCACACCGAACGCCGCGGCCGGCAAGGCGCCGACGCAGTACTACCGCTTCAAGCCGCTGAACATCGGCCGCATCCTGATCTGGTCCTTCTTCGCGCTGCTGCTGATCGTGGCGCCGATGATCTTCACCAGCAGCCTGGCACTGACCATGCTGTCGCAGATCGGCTACCTGATCATCATCTGCCTGAGCTACAACATGCTGCTGGGGCAGGGCGGCATGCTCAGCTTCGGGCACGCGGTGTACGTGGGCCTGGGCTCGTTCATCGCGATCCACGCGATGAATCTGGCCTCCGCCGGCAAGCTGCCGATCCCGCTGGTGCTGATTCCGCTCGTGGGCGGCCTCGGTGGCATGTTCTTCGCCGTGGTGTTCGGCTACGTGTCGACCAAGAAATCGGGCACCACCTTCGCGATGATCACGCTGGGCCTTGGCGAACTCGTGGCCGCGATGGCGCTGATGTTCCCGAGCTTCTTCGGCGGCGAGGGCGGCATCACCACCAACCGCGTGTACGGCGCCTCGTTCTTCGGGCTCAACTTCGGCCCGCAGAACCAGGTGTATTACCTGATCGCGGTCTACTGCTTCATCTGCACCGGGCTCATGTTCGCCTTTACCGGCACGCCGCTCGGGCGCATGCTGAACGCGGTGCGCGACAACCCGGAGCGCGTGGAGTTCATCGGCTACAACACGCAGCGCGTGCGCTACTACGCCTTCATCATCGCGGGCTTCTTCGCGGGCATCGGCGGCGGGCTGGCGGCCATCAACTTCGAGATCGTGAACGCGGCCGACAGCCTCAACGGGCTGCGCTCGGGCAGCTACCTGCTGTTCACCTTCCTCGGCGGCGCGACCTTCTTCTTCGGGCCGATCATCGGCGCGGCGCTGCTGGTGTTCGCGCTGGTGCTGCTGTCGGAGCTCAGCAAGGCCTGGCTGCTGTACGTGGGCCTGGTGTTCCTGCTGATGGTGATGTTCGCGCCCGGCGGCGTGGCCAGCCTGATCATGATGAACGTGCGCGTGGCGCTGTTCGGCAAGATCAAGCGCTTCTACCTGCTGTACGTGGGCCTGTTCATCGGCTCGGCCATCATGCTTGCGGGCGCGGCGGCCATCGTCGAGATGATCTATCACATGCAGCTGAATGCGGCGCTCGGACCGATGGTGCCATTCGCCGGCCTGCAGCTCGACACCTCGTCGGCTACGGCCTGGATCGTCGCTGTGGCTCTGCTGGCCGTGGGCCTGGGCGTGTTCGAGGTGGTGCGCCGCCGCTTCGCGAAGGTCTGGGGTCATGCCCAGGAAGAAATCGAAGCCGAGATCAAGCGCAGGGAGACGGCATGACCTATTCACTCGAACTCAGGAACCTGCGCAAGAGCTTCGGCAAGACGGACATCATCCGTGGCGTCGACCTGGCCGTGACGGCCGGCGAGCGCATCGCCATCATCGGGCCGAACGGCGCGGGCAAGTCCACGCTGTTCAACCTGATCAGCGGGCGGCTCACGCCCAGCAGCGGCGAGGTGCTGCTCAACGGCCAGCGCATCGACGGCATGAAGCCGTACGAAATCAATCGCATGGGGCTGTCGCGCAGCTTCCAGATCACCAACATCTTCCCGAAGCTCACGGTCTTCGAGAACCTGCGCTGCGGCGTGCTGTGGAGCCTGGGCTACAAGTACACCTTCCTGCGCTTTCTCTCGAACCTGGACGACGCCAACGAGCGCACCGAAGAGCTGATTCGCCAGATCGGCCTGGAGAAGAAGCGCGACGTGCACGCGGTGAACCTCACCTATGCGGAGCAGCGCGCGCTGGAGATCGGCGTGACCATCGCCGGCGGCGCCAGCGTCATCCTGCTGGACGAGCCCACGGCGGGCATGAGCAAGACCGAGACCTCGCACTTCATCGCGCTCATCAAGCACGTCACCGTCGGCAAGACGCTGCTGACGGTGGAGCACGACATGGGCGTGGTCTTCGGGCTGGCCGACAAGATCGCGGTGGTGGTGTACGGCGAAGTGATCGCCTTCGACACGCCGGCTGCCGTTCGCGCCAATGCGCGGGTGCAGGAGGCATACCTCGGCTCGGCGGTTGCCGATGCGCAAGGGGCGGGACACTGAAATGCTGAAGCTCAAAGACATCCACGCCTACTACGGCAAGAGCCATGTGCTGCATGGCGTTTCGTTCGACGTGAACCCGGGCGAGATCGTCGCGCTGCTGGGCCGCAACGGCTCGGGCCGCTCGACCACCGCCAAGGCCATCATGGGCCTGGTGCATGCCGAAGGCGGCCTGCATTGGAAGGGGCAGGACATCCTGCGCCGCAAGGCTTATGAGATCGCGCATTTCGGCATCGGCTATGTGCCCGAGAACCGCGACATCTTCCCCAAGCTCACGGTGCACCAGAACCTGCTGCTGGGGCAGAAGGGCTCGGGCAAGGGCAGCCGCTGGTCCTTCGACGACATGTACGGCATGTTCCCGCGCCTGAAGGAGCGCCAGCACACCGAAGCCGGCGTGCTCTCGGGCGGCGAGCAGCAGATGCTCACGCTGTGCCGCACGCTGATGGGCGACCCCGACCTCATCATCATCGACGAGCCCACCGAGGGCCTCGCGCCCAAGATCGTCGAGCTGGTGGGGCAGTACCTTCGCACGCTGAAGGACAAGGGCATCTCGGTGCTGCTGATCGAGCAGAAGCTCACCATCGCGATGCAGATCTCGGATCGCGCGCTCGTCATGGGCCATGGCAGCATCGTGTTCGACGGCACGCCGGACAGCCTCAGGGCCGACGCCACCACTCGCAAGGAGTGGTTGGAAGTCTAGGCAAACCCCCAGGCTTCGCGCACTTCGTGTCGCGCACGCCTTCCCCCTTGCAGGGGGCAACACCTGCGGCCCGGCAAAGCCGGTTCCGCGGTGTTCCCTGAAAGCCCCGCCCTCCACGGGGAGGGCCTTGTCTCTACAGCGACTGCGTGCCATTGTTTGGCCTCGCGAAACGCCTAGAATCCCCCGAAAAAGAACACTCGTGCTTTTTCTTCTTTTTCTTCACACACCAAGGAACGCAGCATGACGGCTGAATACAAAGTGCTCGGCGATATCGCCGTGATCACAATGACCAACCCTCCGGTCAACGGTCTCGGTTTCTCGACGCGCATCGGCATCACCGATGGCCTGTCGAAGGCCAATGCCGACGACGCCGTCAAGGCCATCGTCATCACCGGCGCCGGCAAGGCGTTCTCGGGCGGCGCGGACATCAAGGAGTTCGGCACGCCCAAGGCGCTGCAGGAGCCCAACCTGCTGAGCGTGATCCTCGCGCTCGAAGCCTCCCCGAAGCCCATCGTCGCGGCCATCCACTCGGTGTGCATGGGCGGCGGCCTCGAGCTGGCCCTGGGCTGCCACTACCGCGTGGCCGCTCCCGGCACCAGCGTGGCGCTGCCCGAAGTCAAGCTGGGCCTGCTGCCCGGCGCGGGCGGCACGCAGCGCCTGCCGCGCGTGCTCGGCGTCGAGACCGCCCTGAACATGATCGTCAGCGGCGAGCCCGTGAAGAGCGAACTGCTCGCGAGCCTGCCCGGCCAGAAGCTGTTCGACAAGCTGGCTGCATCGGCCGAGTCGGTGTTCGAGGAAGCCGTGGAATTCGCCAAGGGCGTGGCCGGCAAGACGGGCGAGGCCCTGCCGCTGGTGCGCAACCTGCCGTGCAAGCATCCCCAGGGCGACGCCTACTTCCAGTTCTCGAAGAACATGGTCGGCGGCATGTCGAAGAACTACCCCGCGCCGCTGAAGTGCATCGACGCCGTGCAGGCCGCGACGAAGCTGAAGTTCGACGAAGGCATGGCCGAGGAACGACGCCTGTTCACCGCGCTGATGTTCACGCCCGAATCGCTGGCGCTGCGCCACCTGTTCATGGCCGAGCGTGCCGCGAGCAAGATTCCCGACGTGCCGGAAGACACGCCCAAGCGCGAGATCAAGTCGGTCGGCGTGATCGGCGCCGGCACCATGGGCGGCGGCATCTCGATGAACTTCCTGAACGCGGGCATTCCCGTCAAGATCCTCGAGATGAAGCAGGAGGCGCTGGACCGCGGCGTCGCCACCATCAAGAAAAACTACGAAGCCCAGGTCAAGAAGGGCAAGCTCAAGCAGGACAAGTACGAGCAGCGCATGGCGCTGCTGAGCACCACGCTGAGCTACGACGACCTGAAGGACGCCGACCTCATCATCGAGGCCGTGTTCGAGGAAATCGGCGTGAAGGAAAAAGTGTTCAAGGAACTCGACCGCGTCGCAAAGAAGGGCGCGATCCTGGCCTCGAACACCTCCACGCTCGACGTCGACAAGATTGCCTCGTTCACCGACCGTCCTCAGGACGTGGTCGGCATGCACTTCTTCAGCCCGGCCAACGTGATGAAGCTGCTGGAAGTGGTGCGCGGCAAGGCCACCGGCAAGGACGTGCTCGCCACGGTCATGGCCATCGGCAAGAAGATCAAGAAGACCGCAGTGGTCTCGGGCGTGTGCGACGGCTTCATCGGCAACCGCATGATCGAGCAGTACTCGCGTCAGGCCGGCTTCCTTCTCGATGAAGGCGCGACGCCACAGCAGGTCGACAAGGCCATCGAGAAGTTCGGCTTCGCCATGGGCCCGTTCCGCATGGGCGACCTGGCCGGCAACGACATCGGCTGGGCCATCCGCAAGCGCCGCGCCGTCGAGCGTGCCGACATGAAGTACAGCCGCACGGCCGACAAGCTCTGCGAACTGGGCCGCTTCGGCCAGAAGACCGGGGCAGGGTGGTACGACTACCAGGCCGGCAAGCGCGACGCCATTCCGTCGGACCTCGTCAACAAGATGATCGAGGACCACCGCAAGGAACTGGGCATCACGCCGCGCAAGATTTCCGACGAGGAAATCGTTCAGCGCCTGGTGTACGCGCTGGTCAATGAAGGCGCGCACATCCTTGAAGACGGCATCGCCTCGAAGTCGGGCGACATCGACATGGTGTACCTCACCGGCTACGGCTTCCCGATCTATCGCGGCGGCCCGATGCATTACGCATCGCAAGTCGGCCTGTACAACGTGGCCGAGACGATGAAGCGTTTCGCGAAGAACCCGCGCGACGACGCCGAGTTCTGGCAGCCCGCGCCGCTGATCCAGAAGCTGGTGGCAGAAGGCAAGTCCTTCGGCTGAGACCAACGACAGAACCAGGGCCAAGACCGCCAATGTTGAAACGCATCTTCCTCGGGCTGCTGCTGGCAATTGTGCTGCTGGTGGCCGCCGTGGCGGTCAAGACCTGGACCACGCCGTCGCAGCAGTTGGCGGTGGCGCCCGCGCCGAAGCTGGACATCGACCTGCAGGCAGCCGCCAAGCGGCTCTCCACGGCGATCACGTTCCGCACGGTGTCGG
The DNA here is from genome assembly GCF_003952185.1 of Variovorax sp. 679. GTDB lineage: Bacteria > Pseudomonadota > Gammaproteobacteria > Burkholderiales > Burkholderiaceae_C > Variovorax. Next base: position 30,613 of record NZ_RXFS01000017.1, read on the forward strand.
GCCTGGACGATCCGGCCGCCAACGCGGCCGAGTTCGACAAGCTGCATGCATTCCTGGAGCAGCAGTTTCCGAAGGTGCACGCCACCCTGAAGAAGGAAGTGGTGGGCAACAAGGCGCTGTTCTACACCTGGACCGGCACCGACCCGCAGGCCAAGCCCGTCGCGCTGATGGCGCACCAGGACATGGTGCCCATCGCGCCGGGCACCGAGAAGGCCTGGTCGGTCGATCCCTTCTCTGGCGAGATCAAGGACGGCTTCATCTGGGGTCGCGGCACGCTCGACAACAAGAGCAACCTGTTCGCGCAGATGGAGGCCGTCGAGCTGCTCATCGGCGCCGGCTTCAAGCCGAGGCAGACCGTCTACCTCGTGATGGGCGACGACGAAGAGGTGAGCGGCCTGCGTGGTGCGCTGCCCATCGCGGAACTGCTCAAGTCGCGCAACGTGCGCCTCGACTGGGTGCTCGACGAAGGCCTGCTGGTGCTCGACGGCGTGCTTCCGGGCCTGAGCAAGCCGGCGGCTCTCATCGGGCTGGCGGAGAAGGGCTATGCCACCTTCTTCCTGTCGCTGGATACCGCTCCCGGCCATTCGTCGATGCCTCCGCAGCACAGCGCCATTGGCATGATGAGCGCGGCGCTGGCAAGGCTCGAGGCCAGCCCGATGCCCGGCGGCATCCAGGGCGTGGCGGGCCAGATGTTCGGCGCACTGGCGCCCGAGATGAGCGGCGTCAACCGCGTGATGCTTTCGAACCTGTGGCTCACCGAGCCGCTGGTTCGCGGCCAGCTCGAGAAGAGCCCGAGCAGCAACGCCATGCTGCGCACCACCACGGCGCTGACCATCATTCGCGCGGGCAACAAGGACAACGTGCTGCCCGGCCGTGCCGAGGCGGCCGTCAATTTCCGCATCCTGCCGGGCGACACCATCGCCAGCACCGAGGCGCACCTGCGCAAGGCGCTGGGCAACGACGACATCAAGATCAAGGCCTATCCGGGCAATTCGGAGCCGTCGCCCGTGTCGCCCACCGACAGCACCGGCTACCGCGCGATCCAGCAGGCCGTGCGCCAGAGCTTCCCCGATGCGGTGGTGGCCCCCGGCCTCATGACCGCCGCGACCGACTCGCGCCACTTCAGCATCGTGAGCGACGCCGTCTTCCGCTTCTCGCCGTTCCGCGTGAAGGGCGAGGACCTGGCGCGCTTTCACGGCAACAACGAACGCCTGGCCATCTCGAACTACGGCGAGATGATCGGCTTCTACCGCCAGCTCCTGAGCAACACCAACGCTGCTCCGGCGCAATGACGACAACCGCAACCTTCTTTCCCTTCCCTCTGCTTCAAAGGACCTCACCATGACCAGCGCCGTCATCGTTTCCACTGCCCGCACGCCGCTCGCGAAGAGCTGGAAGGGTGCCTTCAACATGACGCACGGCGCCACGCTGGGTGGCCACGCCGTTCAGCACGCCGTGCAGCGCGCCGGCATCGACCCCGCATCGGTCGACGACGTCATCATGGGCTGCGCCACGCCCGAAGGTGCGACCGGCTCGAACATCGCGCGCCAGATCGCGCTGCGCGCCGGCCTGCCGATCACGACCTCGGGCATGACCATCAACCGCTTCTGCTCGTCGGGCCTGCAGACCATCGCCACCGCCGCCCAGCGCATCATCGCGGGCGAGGGCGAGGTGTACGTGGCCGGCGGCGTCGAGAGCATCTCGTGCGTGCAGAACGAAGCCAACAAGCACATGCTGGCCGACCCGTGGCTCGTGAAGCACAAGCCCGAGATCTACTGGAACATGCTGCAGACGGCCGAGCAGGTCGCCAAGCGCTACAACATCGGCCGCGACGCCATGGACGAATACGGCGCGCAAAGCCAGCAGCGTGCCACTGCCGCGCTGGAAGCCGGCCTCTTCAAGGCCGAGATCGCCCCCATCACCGTACTGGCCGGCGTGGCCGACCCCGTGATGGGCCTGCGCACCAAGGAAGTCACCGTCGAGAACGACGAAGGCATCCGTCCCGGCACCACCAAGGAAGGCATCAGCGGTATCCGCCCGGCCATCCCCGGCGGCGTGATCTCGGCCGGCAATGCCAGCCAGTTCTCCGACGGCGGCGGCGCCTGTGTGGTGGTCGACGAGAAGTACGCCGAGCAGAAGGGCCTGAAGCCCCTGGGCCGTTTTCTCGGTTTCGCCGTGGCGGGCTGCGAGCCCGACGAGATGGGCATCGGCCCCGTCTTCGCCATTCCGAAGGTGCTCAAGCGCCTGGGCCTGACGGTCAACGACATCGACCTGTGGGAGCTGAACGAAGCCTTTGCCGTGCAGGTGATCTACTGCCGCGACAAGCTGGGCATCCCGGGTGACCGCCTGAACGTGAACGGCGGCGCCATCGCGGTGGGCCACCCCTACGGCGTGAGCGGCCAGCGCCTCACGGGCCACGCGCTCATCGAAGGCAAGCGCCGCGGCGCCAAGAAGGTCGTGGTCACGATGTGCATAGGCGGCGGCATGGGCGCCGCGGGCGTGTTCGAGGTCTTGTAATCATGTCCGGCTTGGGCCATGACCAGGAGGTCTCGCCCGAAGCCGCTTTGGCCTACGGGCGCCGCGTGCTCGCATCGCAGCCGTTCAGTGCGCTGATCGGCGCGGAGTTGCACGCGCTGGCGCCCGGTCTTGCAGAACTTCAGCTGCCGCTCACCGCGCAGTTGAAGCAGCAGAACGGCTTCGCCCATGGCGGCATCGTGAGCTACATGGCCGACAACGCGCTCACCTTCGCCGGTGGCAGCGCGTTGCGCGTGCCGGTGGTGACCTCCGAATTCAAGATCAACTACGTGCGGCCCGCACTCGGCGACCGGCTGGTCGCACGCGCCAGGACGGCCCACAGTGGCAGCTCGCAGGCCGTCTGCACCTGCGAGGTGTTCGTGGTGAGCGACGGCACCGAGAAGCTTTGCGCGCTGGCGCAGGGCACCATCGCCAGACTGCCCGATCCCCCGAAAAAGTAGCAAGAAGAGACATTTCCATGAGCCTGCGTTCCACCCTCGACTTCCTGCTCTACGACTGGCTCGACGCCGAGTCGCTCAACCAGCGCGAACGCTTTGCCGACCATTCGCGCGAAACCTTCGACGCGGTGCTCGACACCTGCGAGCGCATCGCGCGCGAGAAGTACGCGCCGTTCAACCGCACGGTCGACACACAGGAGCCGCATTTCGACGGCGAGAAGGTCATCCTGCCGCAGGCCACGCACGACGCGCACAAGGCCTTCGTCGAGTCGGGAATGATGAGCGCGGCGCAGGACTACGACATCGGAGGCATGCAGCTGCCGTACACGCTCTCGGCCGCCGCCAACAGTTTCTTCGCGATGGCCTCGGTGAGCATCGGTTCGAACATGCTCACCAGCGGCAACGCCAACCTGCTGATGGTGCACGGCACCGAGATGCAGAAAGAGGTGTTCGCCAAGAACGAGTTCTCGGGGCGCTGGGCCGGCACCATGTGCCTGTCGGAGCCGCAGGCCGGCTCGTCGCTGAGCGACGTGGCCACGCGCGCAGTGCCCGATGGCGCCGACTTTCAAGACGACCCGCTGGGGCCGCGCTACCGCCTCACGGGCAACAAGATGTGGATCTCGTCGGGTGACCACGAGCTGACCGAGAACATCGTGCACATCGTGCTCGCCAAGATCCCGGACGAGAACGGCAAGCTGGTGCCCGGCACGCGCGGCATTTCGCTCTTCATCGTGCCCAAGCGCATGGTCGACACCAAGGGCCAGCTCACGGGCCAGCGCAACGACGTGGCGCTCGCGGGCCTCAACCACAAGCTGGGCTGGCGCGGCACCACCAACACGCTGTTGAACTTCGGAGAGGGCAAGTACCCGGTCGACGGCAAGGCCGGCGCGGTGGGCTACCTGGTCGGCGCGCCCGGCAAGGGCCTGCACTGCATGTTCCACATGATGAACGAGGCACGCATCGGCGTCGGCACGGCTGCCACCATGCTCGGCATGGCCGGCTACCACGCCTCGCTCGAATACGCGAAGAGCCGTCCGCAGGGCCGGCTGGTGAAGAAGCCGGAAGCCGCTGGCACGGCAGTCGCCAAGGACTCGGCCGCGCCGCAAGTGCGCATCATCGAGCACGCCGACGTGCGGCGCATGCTGCTGGCCCAGAAGGCGTACTGCGAGGGCGCGCTGGCGCTGGAGCTGTACTGCGCACGGCTGGTCGACGAGCAGAAGACCGGCGACGCTCAGGCCGCCGACGACGCACGCCTGCTGCTCGAAGTACTCACGCCCATCGCCAAGAGCTGGCCCAGCGAGTGGTGCCTGGAGGCCAATTCGCTGGCCATCCAGGTGCACGGCGGCTATGGCTACACGCGCGACTTTCCGGTGGAGCAGTACTGGCGCGACAACCGCCTGAACATGATCCACGAGGGAACCCACGGCATCCAGGCGGCAGACCTGCTGGGCCGCAAGGTGCTGATGGAGAAGGGCCGCGGCCTGCACCTGCTGGCCGAGCGAATGACGGGCACCATCGGCCGCGCGGCCAAGGTGCCTGCGCTGGCGGCCCATGCCAAGGCGCTGGGCGCCGCGCTGCAGCGCATCGGCAGCGCCACCGAGGCTGCCTGGTCCACCGGCGACCCGGCTGACGCGCTGGCCAACGCGGTGCCGTACATGCAGGCCTTCGGCCATACGGTGCTGGCCTGGATCTGGCTCGACGTAGCCCAAAGGGCCCTGCAGAGCGATGGTGAAAAGGCGAGGGCGGTAACAGCTGGCAAGATCGGCGCCACGGACTACTTCTTCCACTACGAGCTGCCGAAAATCGGCGCATGGCTCAACGTGGTCGAAACCCGCGACCCGACCTGTACAGCTTTGCCCGAGGACGCCTTCTGATGGCCACTACCGATTCGCCGAACACCACCCCCAGCAACACCCCCGCCGCCAAGCCACCGAAGCCGCACGCACGCCTCGAGAAGTGGATCTGGATCCTGATCTACGGCGGCCTGTTCGTCGTGATCCTGGGCATCGCCACCGGCCGTACCGACGCCGCGCTGGGCTGGAGCATCGCCGTGCCCGGCGGCATCGTGGCACTGGTCGGCTTCGTGCTGATCTACGTGCGCTCGCGCCTGTCGAACACCCCCGCAAGCAAGTAACGAGGCCCGCCATGCTCAAGCACATCGTGATGTGGAAGTTCAAGGAGCACGCCGAGGGCGCCGACAAGGCGACCAACCTGCTCAAGGCCAAGGCGCTGCTCGATGCCTGCGCGAAGCTCTCGCCCGGCACCCTGCGCTTCGAGGTGGCCATCGCCCAGCCCGGGCTCGAAGCCACCTACGACCTGGTCCTGTACTCGGAATTCACCGACGCCGCCGCGCTCGCGGCCTATGCAGACCATCCGCAGCACGTGGCCCTGAAGCCATTCATCGGCGCCGTGCGTGAAGCCCGCCAGTGCATGGACTACACGATCTGATTCAACCCGAACCCCGGAGACAACCCATGACCGCCCGCACCGTCCAGAAACTCTTCGACCTCACAGGCAAGACTGCTCTCATCACCGGCGGCTCGCGCGGCCTGGGCCTGCAGATGGCTCATGCGCTGGGCGAGGCCGGCGCGAAGATCATGCTGAGTTCGCGCAAGGCCGACGACCTGGAGCAGGCCGCCGCCGAGCTGCAGGCCGCGGGCATCGACGCGCGCTGGATCGCCGCCGACTGCGCGAAGGAAGAAGACACCCGCCGCCTGGCCGACGAGACGCTGCAGCGCATGGGCGCGGTCGACATCCTCGTCAACAACGCGGGCGCCAGCTGGGGTTCGCCGGCCGAGAGCCACCCGGTCGAGGCCTGGGACAAGGTGATGAATCTCAACGTGCGAGGCTACTTCATCCTGTCGCAGCAGATCGCCAACGGCTACATGATCCCGAAGAAGTCGGGGCGCATCATCAACATCGCCTCGATCGCCGGGCTGAACGGCAACCCGCCCGAGATGCAGACCCTGGCCTACAACACCTCCAAGACCGCGGTCATCGGCTTCACCCGCACGCTGGCCGCCGAATGGGGCAAGTACAACATCAACGTGAACGCGATCTGCCCGGGCTTCTTCATGACGAAGATGGCCGCCGGCCTCATCAAGTCGCTGGGCGAGGAGAAGATGGCCGCCCAGGCGCCGCTCGGCCGCCTCGGCGACGACGAAGACCTGAAGGGCCTGACGCTGCTGTTCGCAAGCGATGCCGGCAAGCACGTCACCGGCCAGTGGATGGCGGTCGATGGCGGCGTGAGCGTCGTCCTCGGCGCAGCATAAGAACCGAAATGACAACCCCTGAATCCGACGACATCAATTTCCGCTCGTACACGAGCCGCATCCCGTTCGCGCGCCATCTCGGCTTCGAGCTGACGAAGTTCGAGGGCGGCGAATCGGAAATCGAGTACACCGCCAAGCCCGAGCACCTGAACACCTTCGACGTGACGCACGGCGGTGCCTGCATGACGCTGCTCGACATCACCATGGCGGCGGCCGCGCGCAGCATCGCGCCCGAGATGGGCGTGGTCACCATCGAGATGAAGACCAGCTTCATGCAGCCCTCGGTCGGCCCGCTGCATGCACGCGGCACGCTCATTCACAGGACGGCGACGCTGGCTTTCACCGAGGCCAGAATCTTCGATGAGCAGGAGCGCGTGTGCGCCCATGCCACCGGAACCTTCAAGTACGTGAAGCGCCGGCTGCCTACCGGCCCGGCCAGCGCCAACGAGATGCGCCCGCCGTCGACCGACTGACCCCATTTCCGGAGAATTCCATGCCCATCAACAAGCAGATCCACCTCGACAACCGCCCAGACGGCGAAGCCGTGGCCGGCAACTTCAAGCTCGTGACCGCCGAGACCCCGGCGCTCAAGGACAACCAGGTGCTCGTGCGCCACCACTACATGAGCCTGGACCCGTACATGCGCGGGCGCATGAACGACTCCAAGAGCTACGCGCAGCCCCAGCCGCTGGGCCAGACCATGCAGGGCGGCACGGTCGGCGAAGTGGTCGAGAGCAAGCACCCGAAGTACGCCGTGGGCGACAAGGTGGTCGGCTTCGGCGGCTGGCAGGAATACAGCGTGGTCGATGCCTCGCAGCCCGGCGCGCTGAAGAAGGTCGACACCACGCACGTGCCGCTGTCGCACTACCTGGGCGCGGTCGGCATGCCGGGCGTCACGGCCTGGTACGGCCTCGTGAAGATCATCGCGCCCAAGGCCGGTGAAACCATGGTCATCACCGCCGCCAGCGGCGCGGTGGGCAGCGCCTTCGGCGCGCTGGCCAAGGCGCGCGGTTGCCGCGTGGTCGGCATCGCGGGCGGCGCGGACAAGTGCAAGTACGTGACCGACGAGCTGGGCTTCGACGCCTGCATCGACTACCGCCAGCACCCCGACGTCAAGTCGATGAGCGCGGCGCTCAAGGAAGCCTGCCCGAACGGCATCGACGGCTACTTCGAGAACGTCGGCGGCTACATCTTCGATGCGGTGCTGCTGCGCGCCAACGCCTTCGCCCGCGTGGCGCTGTGCGGAATGATCGCGGGCTACGACGGCCAGCCGCTGCCGCTCGCGAACCCGGCGCTGATCCTCATCAACCGCATGAAGATCGAAGGCTTCATCGTCAGCGAGCACATGGAAGTGTGGCCCGAGGCGCTGACCGAGCTGGGTACGCTGGTGGGCACGGGCAAGCTGAAGCCACGCGAGTCGATCGCGCAGGGTATCGAGTCGGCTCCGGAAGCCTTCCTGGGCCTGCTCAAGGGCCGCAACTTCGGCAAGCAACTCGTCAAGCTCATCTGATGCATGCCCCGATGAGCTGAACGCACGGCAAGGAGGCCGGCCATGGACACGACACACGAGGTCTTCAACCAGCCCACGCCGCTGGTGGACTACAACCTCTTCGACACCAACCGGCCCCTGCGCGATGCGCTGAAGTTCAACGCGCCCGCGCTGCAGACCACGCAGCTGCACGAGCTGGGCGCCACCCTCGGCTCGGCCGGCATGCAGGCGCATGCGCGGCTCGCCAACATCCACACGCCCGAGCTGCATACGCACGACCGCTTCGGCAGGCGCATCGACGAGGTGGAGTTCCATCCGAGCTATCACGCGCTGATGACCGCCGCCGTGGGCGCAGGACTTCACGGCACGCCGTGGACCGGCACCTCCGCCTCGCCGCATGTGCTGCGCGCGGCGGGCTTCATGCTCTTCACAGAGCTGGAGCCGTCGATTCTTTGCCCCATCTCGATGACCTATGCGGTCACGCCCGCGCTGCGCGGCAATGCGGCCGTGCATGCCGACTGGAGCCCGAAGCTCGGCAGCCTCTGGTACGACCCGACGCTGAAGCTGTTCAGCGACAAGCCCGGCGTGACCATGGGCATGGGCATGACCGAGAAGCAGGGCGGCTCCGACGTGCGGGCCAACACCACGCAGGCCGTGCGCGACGGCGGCAGCGATGCCTGGGGCGATCGCTATGCCATCACCGGCCACAAGTGGTTCTTCTCGGCGCCGATGTGCGATGCCTTCCTGGTGCTGGCGCAGGCGCCAGCCGGGCTCTCGTGCTTCTTCCTGCCGCGCGTGCTGCCCGACGGCTCGCGCAACGCCATCCGCATCCAGCGGCTGAAGGACAAGCTGGGCAACAAGGCCAATGCGAGCTCCGAGGTCGAGTTCCACGGCGCAACCGCGTGGCTGGTGGGCGAGGAGGGGCGTGGCATTCCGCAGATCCTCGAGATGGGCACGATGACGCGGCTCGACTGCGCGCTGGGTACGAGTGGGCTCATGCGCCAGTCGCTGTCCATCGCGCTCAACCACGCCACGCAGCGCATGGCCTTCGGCAAGCCGCTGATCGATCAGCCCCTGATGAAGAACGTGCTGGCCGACCTCGCGCTCGAGAGCGAGGCTGCCACCGCGCTCGCCATCCGCCTTGCACGGGCCTTCGATCACCAGGCCGACGAGCACGAGCGCCTGATGGCACGGCTGCTCACGCCGGTCGCCAAGTTCTGGATCTGCAAGCGCGGCAGCGCCTTCGCGCAGGAGGCCATGGAATGCCTTGGCGGCAACGGCTATGTGGAAGAGGGCGGCGAAGGCGTCATGGCCCGCATCTACCGCGAGATGCCGCTCAACTCCATCTGGGAAGGCGCGGGCAACATCATGGCGCTCGACCTGCTGCGCGGCCTGCGCAAGGGCGATGCGGTGGCCGCGCTCGAAAAGGAACTGGCGCCCGCGCGCGGCCAGCACGCCGCACTCGACCGGCTCGCCGACGCATTGCCGGCACGCATCGAGGCGATGGCATCCGAGGCCGAGGCCCGCCGTCTCGCGCAGGATGTTGCATTGGCCGTGCAGGCAGCGCTGCTAGTGCAGACCGCGCCGCCTGCAGTTGCCGGTGCGTTCTGCGCCTCGCGCCTGGGCGGCGACTGGGGCAACGCCTTCGGCACGCTGGGCGCGGGCACCGATTTCGACTCCATCATCCAGCGCGCGCAGCCGCGCTGAAACACAACGACAACCCCACGGGAAACACCATGGCCGACCTGATCCTCCATCACTACCTGACCTCGCCCTTTTCGGAGAAGGTGCGCCTGATCCTCGGCGCCAAGAAGCTGCCGTGGAAGTCGGTCTTCATCCCGCCGATCATGCCGAAGCCCGAGGTGGAGGTGCTCACGGGCGGCTACCGCAAGACGCCGTTCCTGCAGATCGGTGCCGACATCTACTGCGACAGCGCGCTCATCGCCGACGTGCTCGAACACCTGCAGCCCGAGCCAACGCTGTACCCGGAGCCCGAGAAAGGCATGTCGCGCATCCTCGCGCAGTGGGCCGACACCACGCTGTTCTGGGCCGCCATGGCCTGGAACCTGCAGCCCAGGGGCGCGGCCGAGGTGTTCGCCAAGGCCCCGCCCGAAGCAGCCAAGGCCTTCGGCGAAGACCGCGGCCGGATGAGCGCGGGCAACATGACCCGCCTGCGCCCGGCTGACGCCACCAGCGCCTACAAGTCGTACCTGCGCCGCCTGTCGGACATGCTCGACGAGAAGCCCTTCCTGCTGGGCGAAGTGCCCAGCATCGCGGACTTCTCGGCCTATCACCCGCTCTGGTACACGCGGCGCATTGAGTCGGTCCGCACCATCCTCGACCTCACGCCCGCCGTGGTCGACTGGCTGGACCGCATGGCCGCCATCGGCCACGGCGTTCCCGAAAAGTTCACGAGCGAAGAGGCAATCGCGGTGGCCAAGGCCTCGACGCCGCACACGCTGCTGACCGACAGCACCTTCCAGGACGACCACGGCATTCCCCTCGGCAGCGCTGTGACCATCCGCGCCGAGAGCTTCGGGCTCGAGGAGACGCCCGGCACGCTGATCGCGGCCACGCGCACGCACTACACGCTGGAGCGCAGCCACGAGCGCGCGGGGACGGTGCATGTGCACTTTCCGCGGATCGGGTATGTGCTGAAGAAAGCCGAGGCCTGAAACCTGCCGGAGACGGGAGGGCGAAACGGGCACCTTCGTGACTGCGCCGGTGCGCTTTCCGTATTTCAATAGCGTCTCCAACCCCAGAGACATTCAACAGAGCAGAAGGACACCGGCAAATGATTCAGGACTTCAAGGGCAAGACCGCCGTTCTCACCGGCGCAGGCTCGGGCTTCGGCCTGGAGTGCGCGCGCATCGGCGCCGCCCGCGGCATGAACCTCGTGCTGGTCGACGTGCAGCAGGACGCGCTCGACAAGGCCAAGGCCGAGATGGAAGCTGCCGGCGCGCAGGTGCTGGCGCGCAAGGTCGACGTGTCGGACGCGGCGCAGATGGAAGCGCTGGCCGCTGCCGTGAAGGAACGCTTCGGCGCGCCGCACTTCGTGTTCAACAACGCGGGCGTGGGCGCCGGCGGCCTGGTGTGGGAGAACACGGTCGCCGACTGGGAATGGGTGCTGGGCGTGGACCTGTGGGGCGTGATCCACGGCGTGCGCCTGTTCACGCCGATGATGCTCGAGGCCGCCGCAAAGGATCCGGCCTATCGCGGCCACATCACCAACACCGCCAGCATGGCCGGGCTGCTCACACCGCCGAACATGGGCATCTACAACGCCGCGAAGGCTGCCGTCGTGAGCCTGACCGAGACGATGTACCAGGACCTGAACCTCGTCACCGACCAGATCGGCGCGAGCCTGCTGTGCCCGTATTTCGTGCCCACCGGCATCACGAGCAGCGAGCGCAACCGCCCGAATGCGCCGAAGGAAAGCGAACTCACCAAGAGCCAGCTCATCGGCCAGGCCATGAGCAACAAGGCGGTGAGCAGCGGCAAGATCACGGCCGCCGAAGTCGCGGCAAAGGTGTTCGAGGCCATCACGGACAACCAGTTCTACGTGTTCAGCCATCCGAAGGCGCTGGGCAATGTGCGCAGCCGCATGGAGAACATCGTCTCCATCACGAACCCGGCCGACCCCTTCCTGGAGCGGCCCGAGATCGGCCAGAAGCTGCGCGAGCAACTGCGCTCGGCCTGAGCGCGTCGTTCTTCCCGGTCTTCTTCAGTTGTAGATGACGGTCACCAGCGCGGCCGTCACGCGGCTCGCGCTGTCACCGGTCGTGCCGCCTTGCCGGCGGATCGACAGCGTGCCGCCGTCCTGCCCGACGGCTCGCGCGTCTTTCGAATCGAAGGCGTGCCGCCGGCCTTGCGCGTCGATGAAGGCGAGTTGCAGCGGCTGCCCTCCGAGCGCATCGACACGCACGCTGGCGCTCGGCCGGTCGATGTACTGGCGCTGGAAGATCACATCGCTGGTGGTGGCGCCGGCTTTGCCGATGCGGGTGGCCATCGTGGCCGGCATCGATGACTGCGGGGAGCTGATCGAGTAGGGCGCGGCAACGATCTCGCCGGTGAAGTGGATCGTGCCGTCCGCCGCGTGGACTGTGGTCGGTGCGATGGCCGGCGCAAGCACCGCTGCCAGGACGAAAACCAATGCCGTGCGCATGCGCACCTGGCGCTCAAGTCGTGTCATCGCGACCCCTCTTTCATTCCATTTCTTTTTCTTGTGGAACTCCCTGGCGCGTGCGAAAGATCAGATCACGCGTGCCAAGCGCGTGCAACATCTTGTTGAAAAGTCGTGGTGATGACGCGACTATTCCGGTCGCGTCGGATCACGCAGCCTGCAGCTCGGCCACAAGCGCTTCGACGCGGGCGAGTGCGTCGGCGATCGAGCGTTCCAGCAGGTCGCCGTGGTCCTCGGCGTGCTCGATAGCCACGCTGTGCACTTCATTGAGCCCCAGCAGTGAGAGCGGAGTAGCGATGCCGGGCGTGAGCAGGTCCAGGTGCGCCTGGAATCCGCCGGGCCGGTAGCCGCTGCTGCCGCACGAAGTCAGCAGCACCGTGCGGCGATTGCGCTCGGCCAGCAGCGGCACGTAGGGGTTCTCGCGGCTCGGGTCGTAGTTGAAGGTCGAGCCGATGCGCACGATGTTGTCGATCCATGACTTCAGCGGCGCAGGCATTCCAAAGTTGTACATCGGCACACCGATCACCAGCACGTCGGCCCGGCGGATCTCGGCGATCAACGCATCGCTTTCCGCGAGCACCGCGTGCATCCATGGCTCGCGTTCGGCAGCGGGCGTGTAGCCCGAGGCGATCCATTCGCCGGTGACGTTGCTCGGTGGCGTGGCGCCGACGTCGCGGTAGATCACTTCGTCCTGGGGCCGCGTCGCGCGCCAGCTCGAAACGAAGTGGTGGCTCAGCCGGCGCGAATGCGAGCCGTGAACGTGCGTGCCCGAACGACCGGGGCGGGCGCTGGCGTCGATGTGGAGCAGTGTGGTCATGGTGCGGTCCTCTTTGACATGAACGGTTGGATGAAGAGAATTCAGCTGTGTGCCTGACATGGTTCCAACTCTATTCAGAGGAATTCGTCGCGACAAACGACGATTTCTTTGCATATCTGAAAAATTAATTCATCCATGGCCAACCTTCGACAACTCCCTCCGCTGGCGGCGCTGCGCGCCTTCGAGGCCGCCGCGCGCCACTGCAGCGCCAAGCTCGCGGCCAACGAGCTTTCGGTCACGCCCACTGCCATCAGCCACCAGGTGCGCCAGCTCGAAGAGTCGCTGGGCGTGGCGCTCTTCATCCGCCAGCCGAGGCAACTGGTGCTCACGCCGCAGGGCAGGGAACTGCAGGCGGTGCTGGGCGAGTCGTTCAATGCCATGGCGAATGCGGTGGCCAGGCTGCGTGCGCCGCCCGAGCGGGTCGCCATCACGCTGTCGACCACGCCGGCGGTCGCGGCGCGGTGGCTGCTGCCGCGCGTGAGCACCTTGCGTGCGCTGCATCCGAGGCTCGACCTGCGCATTCATGCATCGCACGATGCGGTCGCGCTCGACGGTGTCACTGCCGACATCGCGATCCGCTATGGCAAGGGGAATTGGCCGGGCATGGTGTCCGAGAAACTCTTCGACAACGTCTTCGCGCCGGCCTGCAGCCCCGCGCTCAAGCTGCGCCGCCGCAGCGACCTGACGCGGCACACGCTGCTGCACTTCGCGGTGCCCGGGAGCAGGAACCAGCCGGGCACGTGGGCCGCGTGGCAGCAGGAAGCGCAGGTGCCCGGTCTCGACGTGTCGGCAGGGCCCGTGTTCTCGGACGAGACGCATACGGTGTCGGCCGCGCTGCAGGGGCAAGGTGTCGCGCTGATGGGCCTTTCGCTGATCGCGGATGAACTGCGCGCGGGCAATCTCGTGCAGCCCTTCGGTCCGGAGTTGCCGGGGCTGCCGTTCCATCTCGTGTGCCCTGAGTCGCGGCGCTCGGAGCCGGCGGTGGCGGCGGTGTTCGAATGGGTGCGAGGGCTGCGGCCGCCGGGCGCGAACGCCTGATCTCGTGCGCAGTGACTTTCGGCACTGGTGCCTGCCGGCTCACATTCCTAGAGTGCGGGCAATGAGTTGCGGGGGCAGCTCATCGGGCCGGGATGCATCTGCCATCCCGGATTGCAGGAGCGAAATGTCCTGAGTTCAAAAGCATCCATGAAGGGGGAAATCATGAAACGTGCAACCGTCGTGAAGGTGGGCGTTGTGACCGCGATCCTGTCGTCGCTCGCCGTGGCAGCCCCGGCGATGGCAGGGCCGTTCACCCAGTGCGGCGATCACTGGCTGTTCTGGAGCGGCTATCAGCTGATCATGGAAGCGATCTTCGACCTTTGCGGTTGAGCCAGGGAAGCGCTTCGCCCGTTGCGCCGGATCGCGCTGCGCCAGGAATACGAAAGGCGTAGTCGCGCTCCGGTGCATTGTTGACACTTGTCAAATATTGCGCAGGTTCATGAGCTTTCTGCGGCGCCCCTCTTTTCTTGCGCGATGTTCGCGCAGTAATCCCTTAACCCGGCCGAATGTTTTTCATAACCTCCCGCTACTTTTGTTGATGAAGGTCAGGGAAGGTTGCGAACGGGCCGTGCAAGACAGCATGGAGCCTCGTGTCGCAAGCCTGCGTCGCTGTTTCAGAGCCTCCCGCCTTCCTCGGCTACCCACAGACCCGCGACATCTTGCGAAGAGGAGGCAATTCATGCGCACCCCGTTCCTGCGCGAAAGCAGCCCGGACGAACCTCCCGCGCTCCAGCGCAGGTCAGCCTGCATGGCCTGGCTGCCGGTATTGCTGTGCATCGTGGCAGCCGTGGGTTTCGTGCTGGTAGCTGTCTTCGTCCAGAACATCGTCGCTGCGTCGATGTTCACGACGGCGGCCATCGTCTTCCTGGGGATCGGCCTGCTCCTCGGGCTGAGCATGTGGGTCTTTCCGGACCTCCCGCGCTAGATGGCCGTTCAGGAAGAAACCGTGGCCGGCAAGACCGCTGCCCCTTTGCTCCGTGTCGAGAACTGGCGCGTGACCCTGATCGCCGCCATGATCGGATTGCTGATCGTGCTTGCCGTGCTCATGAAGTGGATCGTCGAACTGCAGGTCGAGGCCGCGCAGGAGCGGCGCCTGAGCGAAGCAGTCGCCCGCGAGGCGGTGGCGCGCTGCCATGAAAAGACGCCGTTGCAGGCGGTCCATGAATGCCTCAGGGCGCTGGCGGCTGCTTCCCCTTCGGTGGGGCGCTGAAAGCGGTCAGTCGTCCGCGTCGAGCCACCGGCCCGATTCCGGGCACACGACGGCCCGCGAGCCGTTCAGCATGAGCTGCTCTTCATCGGGCCGGGCCGATGAAGGCCGGGCTGCATCGAAGTCGATCCGCAGGGCCCGCGTCACATGGGCATCCTCGATGGGAAGCTCCCAGGTCAGGAAGACCTGGCTGCAGTCCTTGCCGTCCGCGAAGTCCGCCGCATCGAAGCCGGTGCCGCCGCGCCGGATCACGCCGTGAGGCTGGCCGGTGTCGAAGATCACGACCGTGCCCCGCTGGAGCGGAATCCGCAGGCCTGCATGGGGAAAGTGCAGGTCCAGCCCCTTGTCCTCGCTCATGAAGAGATTGCAGAAGGCCGCGCCGCCGTACTGCGCTGCGTCGTAGTGGTACTTCGCGCCGCGACAGGCCATGAGCGCCACGTCGCTCGAGGCGAGCACCCCGGGCAGGCCGAGCGCATCCGTCCAGTCGGACACGGCCTGCACGCATCGCCTGTAGTCGGGCCAGCGCGTGCGAGCCCGCGCCAGCGGCATCGGCTCGACGTCTCCCGCCTCCAGCATGAGCTGCGAGGAGATTTCCCTGTCCCAGTCCGAGAGCAGGCGTTGCGGCGGCGCGGGCACATCCAGCGTGCCCGTCAGCACCACGTCGCTCACGCTGCGGCTGCGGAGCAGGTCGCCGCTAGCGAAGTGGGAGATCAGGATGCCGTGGCTCATCGGGATGGCAGTGTAGTGAGTGCACCGCACGCACCCGGCCCGTCTTGATAGCATCGCCGCCTTCGGCCGAGAGCCTCCAGGGACACCCACCGTATGCACGTTGAACTTGTCTCCGAAGCCCAGCACGAGTCGCTGATGGATCTGCTGTGCGAGCTGCATGCCTTCTACAACGACGGCGCCATCGTGTCCCGGGAGATCGTGAAAGAACATCTGCTCGACAACCTGCTCGCGGAAGGCTCGCCCCACCGCCTGGTCGTGGCTTCGGATGACGACGGCACCGTCATCGGCCTGGCCGCCATCACGCTGGTGTATTCGCTCGTCGACTTCGCTCCCGCGCAGCGCAAGCACTGCCAGCTGAAGGAGCTGTATATGCGGGCCTCGCACAGAAGCATCGGCGCCGGCAGTGCGCTCATGACGTGGGTGGCCCGGCACGCCACGGAGCACGGATGTCACCGCATCGACTGGCCGGTCAAGGCGTCGAATGCCAGGGGCATTGCCTTCTACGAGAGCCTGGGTGCAGCGAGGGTGCTCGACAGGCTCAGCTACAGGCTTTCCGAACCGCAGATGAGCAAGCTCGCGGGCGATACCGGCCCCGGCGCATGACCGCACTGCCCGAATTCAGGAGCGAAGAGGCGAGGGTGCGATACATCGCGGCCTACGACGCCGTCGTCCGGGACTGGCCCGTGCCCTTCGAGGAAATCGACGTGGAAACGCGGCTCGGGCCGACGCACCTCATCGCCAGCGGTCCGCCGGATGCGCCGCCGCTCTTGCTGCTGGGCAGCTTCGCGGCCAGCGCCACCGTCTGGCGCGTGAACGTCGAAGCGCTGAGCCAGCATTTCAGGACCTACGCGATCGACGTGATCGGCCAGGCGGGCAAGAGCAGGGCGATGCATCCGATCCGCAACCGGCGCGACTATGCACCGTGGCTCGGCGACGTGCTCGACGCCCTGGCCGTGCGGCGCGCTTCGATCGTCGGCTGTTCCTTCGGAGCCATGCTTGCATTGAGCCAGGCGTCGCTGATGCCCGAGCGGGTCGACCGCGTGGTGCTCATCAGCCCGGTCGGCGCATTCGCTTCGCAATACTGGAAGCTGACCTACGCCACGCGAATCAAGGCGCCGCTAGTCAAGTTCGCGCGCCGCCTCGTGCGCAGCAAGAAGACGCGCAGCCTCGCCGACATGGGGCTCAAGCCTCCCGCCGACCTGAAATGGGCCACGCTCATGGGCATGACGATGATTTCGTTCTCCAAGGTCGCCATCACCAGGGCCCCTGCATTCGGCGGCCGCGAACTGCGCGCCATCCGGGCGCCGGCACTGTTGCTGATCGGCGACGCGGAAAAACTCTACGAGCCTGAGGCGATGCTGGAGCGGGCGAAGCGCCGGATGCCCGGTCTGGAAGGCGCCGTCGTGCCGGGCGCGGACCACATCGCCGCCATGTCGCAGCCCGGGCTTGTCAATGACCGGATCATCCGATTCCTGAAAAAGCCGGCCTGACGAGAATGGTGAGTGTTGGCGCTTGGAAAATACCCTGAAGAATATTTGAGTACCAAAGCGCTAGCATCTGAGGCCTCGAGCAGACGAGGAGGAACCCCGTGGAAACATATCCAACCCTAAGACAAGCCACAGGCGTGGCCCGCACTCTCAGCAAGCATTCGTCCAGCACCATGGTGGTCTACCGGGTGACGGAGCAGAAGTTCGTGACCGCGCATGCCAGCGACCGCGTGGAGGGGACCATCGAGGCCGTCTACCGCGACGGCTATGTCGTGCCGACCCTGCTGAGCAAGCGCGGCGAATAGGCAAGACAAGGAAAAGGCCGCGCTTCGCGTGAGGCGCGGCCTTTGAGGGCCTCCTTCGGGAGGCCTTTTCGTTCCTGGTCTCAGGACGAGCTGGGCACCGCCTGCATCAGCAGCGTGAGCGCCTTGCGCAGGCTCGTGACCGACGCGTTTGCCCCCTTGTCGTAGCCCAGCCGCACCACCACGAGGTCGTGCGAAGGAACGATCAGAACGACCTGTCCGCCCGCGCCCAGCATGTAGTAGGCCGAGGTCGGCACCGGCCATGCGCTCGAGCCGTTGAGCCAGAAGAAGCCGCCGTAGATCGGGCGCTTGTCGGCCGCCCAGGCCGGTGCGAGCGTGCTCACGAACTTCACGTACCCCTCGGGCAGGATGCGCTCGCCGTTCCATACCCCGTCCTGCAGGTACAGGTTGGCCAGGCGTGCCCAGTCGCGCGCCGACATGAAGTCGTAGCCCTGTCCCATGAAGTTGCCGTACGGATCGGTCTCCAGCGTCATCGTGCGGATGCCGATCTTGTCGAACAGGTTTCTCTGCGGGAACGACAGGTACTCTTCGCCGCGCTTCTCGACGGCCAGGCGGATCAGGTAGTTCGCCAGCACCGGGTCGGTGTTGCGATAGCGGCCGATGGTGTTGGGCGGCCATTGCTGCGGCCGCGTGGCCGCATAGTTGAAGATGTTGATGCGGCCCGTGTAGAAGTAGACGTGGTCGGGGTAGGTGCCGTTGGGGTCGAAGTCGGGGTCGTCCGGTGCCTTGATGCGCAGCCCGCTCGACATGTGCAGGATGTCCTGGATCTTGATTTCCTTGCGCTTGTCGTCCGCTCCCTGCCACTCCGGAATGGGCGCCGGCTGGTCGAGCCGGTACGCGCCCTGTTTCATCAGCACGCCAAGCATCGTCGCAGTCACGCTCTTGCCCATCGACCACGACTCGAGCGGCGTGCTCGACGTGATGCCGTTCATGTAGCGCTCGCCGACGATGCGACCCTTGTGCGTGACGACGAAGCCCGCGGTGTAGGCCTCGGGCAGCTCGAAGGCGGCGTCGACCGCCTGGGCCACCTTTGCCGTGTCGATGCCCGGTGCGGAGCCGGATGGCGTCACGTCGCCCATCGGCCACTGCTGCGTCGAGGGATCGGGAAGCGAGCTCTTGACGGTGACCGGCGTGAAGAACACATCGTCCTTGCCGGGCGGCAGCGTGATGCAGCCCTGCGAACCGTAGTAGCGCGCCGTCAGCGTCGGGCCATTGGGAATGGCGATGCGGACTTCCTTCTTGACGCGGTCCACCACCGGCTTGCCGACCTTCTTGCGCTGGTCGTAGGGGCCCGTGAAGTAGCCGACGCTCTCGGCCGCCACGTCGGGATCGAGGCCGGTGATGAACGCGGCGGAGCACATCGCCTTGGCGTAGCCGGAAGTGTGGTGCTCCAGCGGGTCTCCGGGCGGCGGCACGTACGGCGTGTTGAGCTCGTAGCTCCTCGCGCGGGCGATAAGGGCCTCGCGCGCCGGCAGTTCCGGGGTCGTGGTGGTGGGCGGTGTGGTTGTGCCACCGGTGCCCAGTCCTATGCCGATTCCTCCGCCTCCACTTCCCCCGCCGCCGCCTCCACATGAGGTCAAAGCCATTACAAGAAGGGCGCTCGTTGCGATGGCAACGGGTGCGCGGACAAACCTCGTCATTGGGGGGCTCCTCGCTTTGTTGTTGCAGGAGTCTCCGTGAGAACTGCAACAACGTGCAAGCCCGGCCTTCAGCTACCGCTCAGCCTGCGAGGCGATCCACTCCCACACCGCGCGGATCGCCGGCTCGTTCTCCCTGCCGTTCGCTACGGCCAGGAAGTAGCTGCCGGTGTCGAGCGCGGGCCCGAAAGGCTGCACCAGTGCGCCGCTGCGAAGTTCTTCGGCCGACAGCGTGAGGCTCAGCAGCGCCACGCCGTGCCCTGCGAGCGCAGCCAGCATCGCGTGGGTCTCGTCGGAGAACGACAGGCCCGACGTCTTCATCGCCCGGCCCCTCGGCGGTGCGATGCCGGCCTCGCGGAACCAGCGCGGCCACACGGCGGGTGCGAGCGCTTGCGGTTGCCAGTCGCAGTGGATCAGGCGGTGCTTCGGCAGGTCTTCCGCGCGCTTCAGGTCCAGCATCGGGCTGCACAGCGGCGCATAGTGCTCGCGCATCAGCTCGCGCGACACCAGGCCGGGCCAGTTGCCGCTGCCCGAGCGCACGGCGATGTCGGCATCGCCGCGCGCCAGGTCGACAAGTGTGTCGCTCGCATGCAGCCGCAGCTCCACGCCGGGGCTGGCCTTGCGGAACGCATCCATGCGCGGCAGCACCCAGCGCGCGGCGAAGGCGGTGTTGGTGGAGAGGGTCACGGCCTGCGACGCGGCAGGCCGGCGCAGCTTGTCGACGCCGGCCTCGAGCAGGTCGAAGCCCATGCGCAGGTCGTCGAACAGCCGCTGGCCCGCGGGTGTCAGCGCAAGTTGCCGCGTGAGCCGTCGGAACAGCGGCTGGCCCAGCGTGTCTTCGAGCCCGCGCACCTGATGGCTGATGGCCGATGGCGTGACCGAGAGTTCAAGCGCCGCGCGCTGGAAGCTCAGGTGCGCGGCCGCCGCCTCGAAGGCGCGCAGCGAGAGCAGGGGAGGCAGCCGGCGCGAGGGCCTGACAGATGAGCCAATCTCGTTCATGAGAGGAGAAATCGTCGTTTGTGATGAATGGCTTCAATCCATAGATTCAAGGCCTGCGCAGCATTCTGTCAGCGCGGAATGAAAGACACCAATTCATCCATGAAAGCCATGACCATGAACATCCTCCATATCGACGCCAGCGCCCGCCCGGGCCGTTCCGACACCGACCTCCATGGCTCGCACACGCGCCGCCTCTCCGCGCGTTTCGTCGAGCGCTGGCAGAAGGCGCGGCCCGACGACCGCATCGACTACCTCGACGTGGGCCAGCAGCCGCCCGCGCACGTCAACGGACGCTGGATTCACGCGGCCTTCACGCCGCCCGCAGCGCGCGAGCCATGGATGGCCGAGGCGCTCGCCGAAAGCGACAGCCTGGTCGACCAGCTCGTCGCGGCCGACCTTATCGTCGTCGGCCTGCCGATGTACAACTTCAGCGTGCCCGCGCAGTTCAAGGCCTGGATCGACAACATCGTGCGCGTGGGCCGCACCTTCGGCTTCGACCGCTCGCGCGGCGCGGTGCCGTACTGGCCGATGCTGGCGGAGATGGACAAGCGCGTGGTGCTGCTCGGCGCGCGTGGCGACCACGGCTACGACGCGGGCGGGCGCATCGCGCACCTCAACCACACGGAGAGCAGCGTGCGCTCGGCCCTCGGCTACATCGGCATCACCGAAGTGTTCGAGGCGGCGGTGGAGTCCGACGAGTTCGGCGGCGAGCAGTTGGCGCAGTCGTTGCGGCGTGCCGAGCAGCGGGTGGACGATCTCGTCGACGCGCTGCTCGCTCCCCGCGAACGCGTCGTCTCCGCCGACGACGACGCCGTGCTGTTGGCCGCAGCCTAGGATGTTCAGGCCGACAGCTGCTTGCGGAACCCGATCGACAGCCGGTTCCAGCTGTTGATCGCATTGATCGCCATCGTCAGGTTCACCCGCTCGGCCTCGCTGAACTGCGCCGCAAGCGCTTCGTAGGCCTCGTCGGGCGCGTGCGTGAGCGACACCTGCGTCACCGCTTCGGTCCACGCCAGGGCAGCACGCTCGCGTTCGGTGAAGAAGGGCGTTTCGTGCCAGACGCCCACCGTGGCCAGGCGGCGGTCGGTTTCGCCGGCCTTGCGCAGGTCGGCCGTGTGCAGGTCGATGCAGTAGGCGCAGCCGTTGATCTGCGAGGCGCGCAGCTTGACCAGGTCGAGCAGCTTCGGCTCCAGGCCGAGCTTGCCGATGGCCACCTCGAAGGCGATCAGCGCCTTGAGCGCTTCGGGCGAGGCCTTGTAGAAATCGAGGCGGGATTCTGGATGGGTTTGCATGTCGGGTTCCTTCTTCGGTAGTGGTTCAATCCTGACTCGATGCTAGGAGCGGAGGGCGCCGCCGGTGGCGGCCAATCCGGAGCATTCGCAGGAGACCAATCCGATGGAATTGCACGTCGTCATCGAAGGCGACAAGGACCTGACCGGGCAGCTCTACCGGCAGCTGAAGGAAGCGATCCGCACCGGCCGGCTGGCCGCCGGCGAGAGGCTGCCGCCCTCGCGGCTTCTCGCCGAGCGCCTGGGCCTGTCGCGCAAGACGGTGTCGGAGGCCTATGCCCGCCTGACATTCGACCGGCTGCTCACCGCGCGCGTCGGCAGCGGCACCTTCGTGGCCGAGGGCGCGGCGCGCAAGCCGGTGCCCGTGGCGGCGCGGCCGCTCGCGGGCTCGGCGATGGTCGAGCACTGGCGCGGCATGAGCACGCCGCTGCGGCATCCCGCGCCGGCGGGCAGCGCGCGCTACGAATACATCGGCGGCGCTCCGGCGCGCGATCTTTTCCCGCATGCCGACTGGCGCCGCTGCGTTCTGTACGCGCTGCGGCAGGGCACGCGATCGCGCGGGCTCTACGCCGATGCCGAGGGGCTGCACGAACTGCGCGACGGCATCGCGCGGCATGCCAGCTTTTCCAGGGGCGTGCGCTGCGGCGCGGCCGACGTCCTCGTCACCAACGGCGCGCAGCAGGCGCTGGACCTGATCGCGCGGGTGCTGGTGGAGCCCGGCAGCACGGTCGCGATGGAGGAGCCCGGCTATCCGCCGGCCCGGCTGCTGCTGGGCGCGCAGGGTGCGAAGGTGGTGGGCGTGCCGGTCGACCACGAGGGGCTGGTGGTAGAGCGGATTCCCGAGGGCACGCGGCTGATCTACGTGACGCCCGCGCACCAGTTCCCGCTGGGCGTGCCGATGAGCGAGCGTCGCCGCAGGGCGCTGCTGGCGCGTGCCGACGAGCTCGGCGCCATCGTGATCGAGGACGACTACGACAGCGAATTCCGCTATGAGGGCCGTCCGGCCGATTCGCTGCAGAGCATGGACGAGCACGGCCGCGTGGCCTTCGTCGGCACCTTCTCGAAGACGCTCTCGCCCGACCTGCGGCTGGGCTACCTGGTCGCGCCGCCGGCGGTGCTGGAAGCGGTGGGCACGGCCAGGCACCTGAGCGACTGGCACACCTCGACGCAGGCGCAATGGGCGCTGGCCAAGTTCATCGCCGATGGCGACCTCAACAGGCACATCCGCCGCTGCCACGCGGCCTACGCGGCGCGGCGGGAGCGCATCGCGCGGCGCTTCGCGGACGACCTGTCGCCCTGGTTCGAGCTGCTGCCGGTGACGGCCGGCATCCATATGGCGGCGCTGTGCCGGCGCGAGACCGACATCGGCCAGCTCATCGCGCTGGCCCGGCGGGTCGACGTGGGGCTGTACCCGCTGGCGCCGTTCTTCCATTTCTCGCCGCCGCGCCCGGGCCTGATGCTGGGCTTCGGCGCCATCGACGAGGCGGACATCGATCCGTCGCTGGACCGGGTACGGGACGTGCTGATGCAGATGGGCTGAATCCGATCCGGGTACAGCCGCGTACCCCCTCACGGCAAGAATGGAGGGCCTTCGACATCTTCCGCGGCACACCGAACGCGTCGATACTGTGGCCGGAAACTCCAGTCCTGCCGGCAACGTACCGGTCCGAACCAGCTCAATGACTCAAACAGGCTCCTCGAAAAACCGCTTCGGCTTGCACACGCGCCTGAGCCTTGGCGTCGCGGCCGTGGTGCTGCTGGCCACCTTCGCAATCGCCACCTTCGCCCTGCACCTGGTCAAGAGCAACATGCGCGCCTCGATCGCGGCCGAGGAGCTGGCCCGGGTGAGCGCCATCGCGGATGCGATCGACCAGAAATTCGACAGCCGCCGCATCCTGCTGCAGACCTTCGGCGGCAGCGTGAAAGCGCAGGACTTCCAGGCCGACGCGGCGCTGCAGGCCTTCCTGGAGAAGCACGCCTCGCTGCGGCAGGCTTTCGACAACGTCGCCTTCCTCGACATGGACGGCAACCTCGTGGCCAACCTGAATGGCGCGCAGGCCATCGGCAAGGTGAACGTCAGGGACCGGGCCTACTTCCAGCAGACCATCGCTTCGAAGGCCGGCCTGGTGTCCGAGCCCTACCAGAACCGCCTCAACGGGCTGGCGCAGGTAGCCATCACCGAACCGGTGCTCGACCATGCGGGGCAGGTGAGGTTCGTGATCTCCGGCGCCATCAACCTGAAGGACCGCAACGTCCTGGGCACGCTGACCGACATCAAGCTGGGCAAGACCGGATACCTGTTCGTGACCACGACGGATGGCATCGTGGTCGACCATCCGCGCACCTCGCGCATCCTCAACCAGATCCAGGCGGACGGCGGCGGCACGCCCCAGATCCTTCGCGCGCTGGCCGGCTTCCAGGGCTCCAGCGAAGGCGTCAACGATGCCGGCGTGCCAGCCCTCTACGCCTTCGACCGCGCGGAGAGCGCCAACTGGATCGTCGGGGCGATGTACCCGCGCAAGGAGGCCTTCGCGACCGTCGACGCCATCGAGCGCGGTGCCTGGTTCGGCGCGTTCGCGCTGGCGCTGTCGGCGGGCGCGCTGGCGTTGATCGTGGTGCGGCGCCAGCTCAAGCCGCTGGCCGAACTGCACCGGCACATGCGCTTCACCAAGGACGCCCGGGAAGACAGCGAACGCGCGACCGACGAAGCACCGGCGCGGCGCAGCTACGCGCCCGACGAGATCGGCGACCTCGCCCGCACCTTCGACGAGCTGATGGCGCAGCGGCGCGCCATCGAACTCAGCCTGGCGCACAGCGAGGCGCAGGTGCGCACCATCGCCGACAACATCCCGGCGATGGTGTCGCACGTCGACGCCTCGCTGCGCTACACCTTCGTCAATGCCCACGTGCGGGCACTGCACAACAACGAGCCGCTGGTGGGCCGCCTGATGCCCGACGTGCGCGGCCCGGCCGACTTCGCCGTGGTGGAGCCGCATTTCACGCGCGCGCTGGCCGGTGAGACGGTGATCCTCGAGAAATCGGGCGATCCGGCGCTGGGCATCGGAGATCGCACTTTCAAGGCTCACTACATCCCCGACCTCGACGCCGAAGGCAAGGTCTGCGGCGTGTTCTCGATGACTTTCGACATCACAGGGGAAGTCAACATCCGGCGCGCCCTGAAGGAGCAGGAAACCCGCCTGCGCGACGTGACGGACAGCATCCCGGCGCTGGTCGGGTACTTCGACCGCCAGCAGAACTGCCTGTTCGCCAACGTCAGGGCACGGCAGATGGCGGGCCTGGGCGAGGGCGCACCACTTCAGGGCACGACCTTGCGTTCGGCGCTGGGCAGGACGGTGTACACGCAGCTCAAGCCCTATCTCCCGGTCATGTTCTCGGGCAAGAAGGTGCGCTTTCCGGTTCGCGCGCCGCTGCATGGCAAGCAGGGCTATTTCCAGGTCAACCTGATCCCGGACAAGAACCTGCGCGGCGAGGTCGTCGGCTTCTACCTGATGTCCTTCAACATCACGGCGCTGAAGGAAGCCGAGCTGCGCCAGGCCGAGAGTGAGCTGCGCCTGCGGGCCATCACCGACAACATGCCGGCGCTGATCACCTACATCGACCGCGACGAGAAGATCACCTTCGCCAACGCCACCAGCCGCGACTGGCTCGGGCTCGATCCGGCCCAGGTGCTGGGGCGCCACATCCAGGAGGTGGCCGGCCGCGAGGTGTATGTGTCGCGCCAGCCGATGCTTGCCCGGGCGCTGGCCGGCGAGCGGGTGGAATTCGAGTCGCGCACGCAGCGCGCGGGTTTCGACCGCATCACGCAGGTCATCTACGTGCCCGACATTCGCGGCGACGGCCTGACGCACGGCATCTTCTCTCTGGCGCTGGACATCACCGCGCTGAAGGTGGTGGAGCACAAGCTCATCGAGCTGGCCCGGCTCGACACGCTCACCGGCCTGCCCAACCGGCTTGCGTTCAACGAATACCTGCCCGACGCGGTGCTGCGCGGGCAGCTCACCGGCCACGCGATCGCGCTGATGTTCCTCGACATCGACCACTTCAAGGCCATCAACGACACCATGGGCCACGCCGTGGGCGACGCGGTGCTGGCCGAATACGCGCGGCGGCTGCAGGCCTGCGTGCGCGGCACCGACATGGTGGCCCGGCTGGCCGGCGACGAGTTCGTGCTGGTGCTGGAAGGGCTGGGCACGCCGGAGGCCGCTGCCGTCGTCGCCGAAAAGATCCTGGAGCGCGTCCACACGCCGCCTTTCGTGGTGGATGGCCAGCGCGTGGATGTCACGACCAGCATCGGCATCGCGTTCCACCGCGCGGCGGGTTCGTCTGCCACCGCAGCCGAGCTGCTGGCCCGGGCGGACGTCGCGCTCTACAACGCGAAGGCGGCGGGGCGCGACCGGTTCGCGTTCTTCATGCCGACCGTGGAGTCGAGCAGCGATTCGTCGCCCAGGCGGCTGGAGCACTGACCCGGCGCACCGGGCGGGAGCCGCTCAGGGGCGAGCCAGCACCAGGTTCTCGTGGCAGCCTTCGCCCAGGACGAACCAGGTCGTGCCCTTGCGGGCGAAGCCGTGCTTCTCGTAGAAGGCGCAGGCCCGCCGGTTTTGGGTGTTGACCGTCAGCCACATGGCATCGCTGCCTGTTCGCTCGCCAATCGTGGCGCAGGCCTTGTCGAGCAGGGCGGAGCCCACGCCCGAGCGGGTGAACGGCTCCTGCACGTAGAGCGTGCAGAGTTCGGTGCCAATGTCGGGCGAAAGAGGCTGAGGCGCATTGAAGCCCAGGCGTGCGTAGCCAACCAGATGGCTGCCGGCCTCGGCGACGACCAGCGCGGTGTCGGCGTCTTCCATCCACGCGGTGAACGCGGCCGGCGTGAACTGCTCGAGCACGTAGCGCGCGAGCAGATCGCTCACGCCTTCGGTTGCGTAGGTCGCCAGCCAGACCTGAATGGACAGCGCCGCCAGCGCTGGAGCGTCGGCGGCGATGGCGGGGCGGATCTGGAAGGGAATGGCGCGAGGCATGTCGGTCGGCCGATTCTGCCTCCGCGCATCGATCAGGCTTGAGCCGAGGCGCAATCTTCCACCGAACCGCGCGGTTCGCGCCGGTCGAGCGAGCGGCTCCACAGCGCGATGGCGAGGCCCGCCAGCGTGAGCAGCGCAGCCACCCAGCCCAGTGCGCGCAGCCCCGGGCCATGGTCGATCACCACGCCGCCGACCCAGGCGCCGAGTGCGTTGCCCAGGTTGAAGGCTGCGATGTTGAGGCTCGACGCGAGGTTCTGGCCCGCGCCCGAGGCCTTTTCCAGCACCCGCAGCTGCATCGGCGCGACGGTGGCGAACGAGGCCACGCCGAGCAGGCCGACGAACACCACCGCGGTGAACGGCGTGCCGATGGTGAACTGCATCGCGCCGAGCACCACGGCCAGCGCCACCAGCGTGCCGAACACGGCGGCCATCGGTGCCCGGTCGGCCAGCTTGCCACCGAGGATGTTGCCGACCGCGAGGCCGCCACCGAACACCAGCAGGATCGGCGACACGGCCGATTCCGACAGGCCGGTGACCTGCGTGAGCAGCGGCTGGATGTAGGTGTACACGACGAACACGCCGGCGAAGCCGAGCACCGTCATCGCCAGGCCGAGCAGCACCTGCGGCCGCGCCAGCACCGCCAGTTCCTCGCGCAGCGGCGCGGCCTTGGCCTCGTCCTTCACGCGGGGAACGAACACAGCGAGCACCACGAAGGCCAGCACGCCGATCAGCGTCACGGCCCAGAAGGTCGAGCGCCAGCCGAGCTGCAGGCCCAGCCACGCTCCGGCCGGCACGCCCAGCAGCGTGGCGGCGGTGAGGCCGGTGAACATGATCGCGATGGCGGAGGCACGGCGCTCCGGCGCCACCAGCCCCGTGGCGACCACCGAGCCGACGCCGAAGAAGGTGCCGTGCGCCAGCGAGGTGATGACGCGCGCGGCCATCAGCATCTCGTAGTTGGGCGCCAGGGCGCAGGCGAGGTTGCCGAGCGTGAAGATCGCCATCAGCGCGAGCAGCACGGTCTTGCGCGGCAGCTTCCGGGTGGCGATGGTGAGCACGGGCGCGCCGACCGCAACCCCGAGCGCGTAGCCCGAGATCAGCAGGCCGGCGGCCGTGATGGAGACGTGAAGATCCGTCGAGACCTGCATCAGCAGGCCCATGATGACGAACTCGGTGGTGCCTATACCGAAGGCACCGGCGGTGAGGGCGAGTAAAGCGATTGGCATGATGCCCTGTACTGTGCGGACGAAAGCCTTCGATGACTAGAATGCCGCCGGTACAGAGACTTGTGAGTTGAACTCACAGATTGAAGGAGCAATCATGCCGCGCATCGACGTCAACCGCTCCGGCGAGATGGAAGCCTTCGTGCAGGTGGTCGAGTCGGGCGGCTTTTCGTCGGCCGCGCGCCTGCTGGGCATGACGCCCTCGGCCGTGAGCAAGCTGGTGGCGCGGCTCGAATCGCGCCTGGGCATCCAGCTCGTGCACCGTTCCACGCGCAAGCTGCAGCTCACGCCCGAGGGCACGGAGTTCTACGAACGCAGCCTGCGCGTGCTGGCCGACATGGACGAGGCCGAGCGCTGCGCTGCAGCCGGCGCGGCGCCGCGCGGACGCGTGAGCATCAACGCCAGCGTTTCCTTCGGTCACCACAAGCTGGTGCCGCTGGTGCCGCGGCTGCTGGAGATGCATCCCCAGATCACACTCGACATCGCGCTCACGGACCGCATCGTCGACCTGATGGACGAGCGCGCCGACATCGCGATCCGCTGGGGCCAGCTGCCGGCGTCCGATCTCGTGGCGCGACGGCTGGGCGAAACCAGCCAGTCCATCGTTGCTGCGCCCGCTTATCTGGAGAAATACGGCACGCCGCGCACGCCGCAGGAGCTGGAGGCGCACAACCGCCTCGGCTGGAGCTACCGCCGCAACACGCCCGACTGGCCGCTGCGCGTGGACGGCCGCATGCAATGGCTGCCGGTGGCCGGGCCGGTGCGAGCGGGCGACGGCGAAACGCTGCGCCAACTGGCCATCGCGGGGGCGGGGGTGGCGCGGCTGTCGCTGTATCACATACAGCACGACATCGACGCGGGCCGGCTGGTGCCGCTGCTGGAGGAGTTCAACCCGGCCGAGGTGGAGCCGATCCACGCGGTGTACATCGGCAAGGCCGGCACGCTGCCCGCGCGGGTGCGGGCGGTGCTCGACTTTCTCGTGGCCTGCTCGGGCGTGGACGGAGGGCGCTACACGCTCAAGCGAACGGCGCCGATGCCCGGGAATTCGGCGCTCACCTGATCGCCGCGCCTGCAGGGCAGCACGCCTACCCAGGAGCCGGTGGTGACGACCGTGCCGGCCGGCGCCGTATGGCCGCTGCGCGTGATGTGGCGCAGCCAGATCGGCAGCAGCCACGCCGGGTCAGCCAGTGGATGGGTGCCTTCACGCACCACGGTGTCGGCATTGCCGATCTTCGTTTCGCAGCGCTGCGAGGCCCAGTCGATGGCGGCATAAGGCTTCCACTCACCGGTCACGAGCGCGCCGTGAACCTGCGAATCGGCGAGGCGGAGCAGGGCGGGCGTGGATGCGAGGTCTTGCCAGCGTGAGTCGACGATCTCGACCGATACGGCCATCGCGTCGACGAGCGAGGCGGCGTTGTCGTGGTCCAGCTTCGCGGCCTGCGCAGGCGTGACGTCCTGGCCGAGCCGCAGGGCGATCTCGGCTTCGATGCCGGGCGTGTGGAAGACGAGGTCGCCGAAGTCCGCCGGGCTCTGCCGCACGCCCGAAGGCGGCAGCGGTGCATGCGTGAGCGTGGCGCTGCGCGAGCCGCCGCCCGACTTCCACGCGCCGGGCACGGCACGCCCTTCGAACCAGCCGAGCGCGGCCGCGACGGCGTCCTGCACTTCATAGGCCTGGGCTGCGGATTCGAGCGTGTCGAGCCACGGCGTGGCGTCGAGGGTGCGGTTGCCGCGGCGCGCGGCCACGAGTGCATCGGTGAGGGCGGTCTGGGATGGAGTCATCTTCCCGATCTTCTCAGCAAAAACCTGGCTGGTGATGGCGATCCTTCCGGGAACACCGATGAACCGGCTTTGCCGGGCCTCGGGTGTTGCCCCCGGAAGGGGGAAGGCGTAGCGACACGAAGTGCGCGAAGCCTGGGGGTGAGACAGGCTCTTCAGGTCTCGACGTGCACGTTGCCGTCCTTCACCACCTTCGCCCACTTCGCGATCTCGGTGCTGATGAACTGCTTGAACTTGTCCTGCGAGCCGCCGCCGTCTTCCGCGCCGTAGGTGTCCAGCCGCTCCTGCACATCGGGCATGGCGAGCACAGTGTTCACGTCGCGATTCACCTTCTGCGCGATGGATGCCGGCAGCTTGCCCGGCCCGGCGAGCCCGTACCACGTGGTCGCCTCGAAGCCCTGGAAGCCTTGTTCCTGCATGGTCGGCACGTTCGGATGGCCTTTCGCGCGCTTGGTGCGCGTCTGCGCCACGGCGATCACGCGGCCGTTCTTCACGTGCGGCGTGGCTGCCGTCATGGTCTCGAAGCTGTACTGGATCTGCCCGCCCATCAGGTCGGCCAGCAGCGGGCCGCTGCCCTTGTAGGGCACGTGCAGCGCATCGACGCCGCCTTGCAGCTTGAACATCTCCAGCGCGAGGTGCTGCGCCGAGCCCGCGCCAGCCGAGCCGAAGCTGATGGTGCCGGGCGCGGCCTTGCAGGCGCTCACGATGTCCTTCACGCTCAGCGCCTTCTGGCCCGGATTGGCGATCAGCAGGTTGGGCGTGACGCCCACCAGCACGATCGGCACGAAGTCGCGCTCCACGTTGTAGCGCAGCTTGGGCTGCAGGCTGGGAGCGAGCGCATGGCTGTTGATGTGTGCCATCAGCAGCGTGCTGCCGTCGCTGGGCTGCTGGGCCACGTAGTCGGCCGCGAGCACGCCGGCCACGCCGCCCTTGTTGTCGACGATCACCTGCTGGCCCCACATGGTGGTGAGCTTCTGCGCGACCACGCGGGCCAGCGCGTCGGTACCGCCGCCGGGCGGAAAGCCGACCACGATGCGCACCGGCCCCGTGGGCCATTCCTGCGCGAAGAGCCGGGGCACGCCCAGCGTGGCGGCCGCGGCGCCCGCGGCCTGGATCAACGAACGTCTCTGCATCTTCCTTGTCTCCGTCGTGGGTGGGAATCCGATGCGCGCCATCCGCGCCATATACCTGTGCAGCGCCGGTGGCGCTGCGTGCCTACGCGGCTTTCTGCAGCGCGGCCGGTGCCGTGTGGCTCGAGAAATGGTCCATCGCGGCCTGCACGCCGCTGCCGGCGAGCCTGATGCCCGCGAGCTTCATGCCCATCTCGACGCCGGCGACCATGGCCACCAGCGTCAGGTCGTTGCTGTCGCCCAGGTGGCCCATGCGGAACATGCGGCCCTTGAGCTTGCCCAGGCCGGTGCCCAGCGAAAGGTCGAAGCGCTGGTGAATGAGCCTGCGCAGCGCGTCGGCATCGACGCCCTCGGGCGTGATCACGCCGGTGAGCACGGGCGAGTAGACGGCCGGGTCGGCGCACTGGACCGGCAGGCCCCAGGCGTTGACCGCAGCGCGCACGCCGGCGGCCCAGCGCTGGTGGCGCGCGAACACGTTGTCCAGCCCCTCGCCGAGGATCATGTCCAGCGACTCCGAGAGGCCGTAGAGCAGGTTGGTGTTGGGCGTGTAGGGCCAGTAGCCGTCCTTGTTCATCTCGACGATCTCGTCCCAGGCCCAGAAGGCCTTGGGCAGCTTCGCGGTCTTCGAGACTTCGAGCGCGCGCGGCGAGAGCGCGTTGAAGCTGATGCCCGGCGGCAGCATCAGGCCCTTCTGCGAGCCGCTGACGCACACGTCCACGCCCCATTCGTCATGGCGGTAGTCGGCGCTGGCCAGGCCCGAGATGCTGTCGACCATCAGCAGGGCGGGGTGGCCCGCCGCGTCGATGGCCTTGCGCACCGAGGCGATGTCGGAGGTGACGCCCGTGGAGGTCTCGTTGTGCACCACGCACACGGCCTTGATCTTCTTCTCGGTGTCCTTGCGCAGGCGGGCCTCGATGAGGTCGGCCTGCACGCCGCGGCGCCAGCTCGGCGCATTCGGCAACTGCGCATCCGCGCCTTGCCACGCAAGGAACTCGGTCGAGAGGCCCAGGCGCGTGGCCATCTTCTGCCACAGCGAGGCGAAGTGGCCGGTCTCGTACATGAGCACGTGGTCGCCGGGGCTCAACGTGTTGGCAAGCGCGGCTTCCCAGGCGCCGGTGCCCGAAGCGGGATAGATCGCGACCGGGTGCTTCGTCTTGAAGATCTGCCGGATGCCGCCCAGCACCTTCAGGCCCAGCGTGCCGAACTCGGGCCCGCGATGGTCGATGGTGGGCAGGCTCATCGCCCGCAGGATGCGGTCGGGCACCGGGCTGGGACCGGGAATCTGGAGGAAGTGGCGGCCGGTGGGGTGGATGTCGAGTTGCAGCATGAACTCTCCTTTCGCATTCAGTTTTGCATTCAAAATGCATTTTTGTTTGATGGTTTACCCTTATATCTCTGGCTTGTGGGTCATCTTTTTTGCATTCAAAATGCATTCAAGGGAAAAATCATGACAGCTGAAATCATCGAAATCTCCAGGCTCGCCTTGCACGACCAGGTGGCGGCGCGCCTGCGCACCATGCTGGTCGAAGGGCTCATCGCGCCTGGTGCCAAGCTCAACGAACGCGAGCTGTGCCTGCAGCTGAACGTGTCGCGCACGCCGTTGCGCGAAGCCATCAAGCTGCTTGCGGCCGAGGGGCTGGTCGACCTGCTGCCCAACCGGGGCGCGGTGGCGGTCAAGCTCACCGAGGCCGACGTGCTCAACACCTTCGAGGTGCTGGCGATGCTCGAAGGCATGTCGGGCGAGCTCGCCGCCAGGCGCATCACCGACGAGGAACTCGCCGAGGTGCGCGCGCTGCACTACGAGATGCTGGCCTGCTTCTCGCGGCGCGATCTGTCGGGCTACTACAGGCTCAACGCGCGCATCCACACGGCCATCAACGACGCAGCGGCGAACCCGGTGCTGTCGAACACCTACCGTTCCATCAACGCGCGCGTGCAGTCGCTGCGATTCCGCACTAACCAGAACGAGGCGAAGTGGAAGCACGCCGTCGAGGAGCACGAGCAGATGATCGACGCGCTGGCCCGGCGCGACGCAGAAGCCATGCGCAAGGTGCTCGTGTCGCACGTGCTGCGCAAGCGGGACACCGTGCTGGAGCTGCTGCGCGCCGGCGAAATCTATCCATCGGCCAAGTCGAGCTGACCCGAGCCGGGCATCACCCAAGAAAACACCATGCGCATCGATCCCGCCAGCCACATGCAGCCAGCCGGAACCGTTCTTCCGCCCAACGACACCTGCGAGCTGCTCGCGCGCCGCCTGCGCGCCGACACGCAGGGCGAGGTGCTGTTCGACGACGGTTCGCGCGGGCGCTACGCCACCGACGCGTCGATCTACCAGATCACGCCAGTCGGCGCCTTCGTGCCGACGAACGAGCGCGACATTGCGACCGCCATCGACGTCGCCCGCGACCTGAAGGTGCCGGTGCTCGCGCGCGGCGGCGGCACCAGCCAGTGCGGGCAGACGACCGGCGCGGCGCTGGTCATCGACAACAGCAAGCACTTTCGCCGCGTGCTCGACGTGAACGTGGAAGAGGGCACGGCCACGGTCGAGCCCGGCCTCGTGCTCGACCACCTCAATGCGCAGCTCAAGCCGCATGGCCTCTGGTATCCGGTGGACGTCTCGACCAGTGCGCAGGCCACGCTGGGCGGCATGGCGGGCAACAACTCCTGCGGCTCGCGCTCCATCGCCTACGGGAACATGGTGCACAACGTGCTGGGCGCGAGCGCCTGGCTCTCGAACGGCGAACTCGTCGAGTTCGGCACTGTCGGCACGCTTGGAGTGCGAGCGGCCGGCATCGCGCAGTTCGTGCGCAGCCTCGCGCGGCAGCACCGCGAGGCGATGGCCGAGAACTGGCCGAAGGTCATGCGCCGGGTGGCGGGCTACAACCTCGACATCTTCGACAACCAGAGCGAGCGTCCTTACACGGCCGACGGCAGCGTGAACCTCGCGCACCTGCTGATCGGCTCCGAAGGCACGCTGGCCTACACGAAGAGCCTGAAGCTCAAGCTCGCGCCGCTGCCGCGCGCGAAGGTGCTGGGCATCGTCAACTTCCCGACCTTCCATGCGGCCATGGATTCGGCGCAGCACATCGTGAAGCTCGGGCCCACGGCGGTGGAGCTGGTCGACCGCACGATGATTGAGCTGAGCCTGGCCAATCCGGCCTTCAAGCCGACCGTCGAGACCGCGCTGATCGGCAAGCCGGCCGCAATCCTGCTGGTGGAGTTCTCGGGTGCCGACAAGGCTTCGCTGCTGCCGCAGCTCAAGCAGCTGGTCGAACTGATGGGCGATCTCGGCCTGCCCGGCAGCGTGGTCGAGATGCCCGACGACGCGCGGCAGAAGAACCTGTGGGAAGTGCGCAAGGCCGGCCTCAACATCATGATGAGCCTCAAGGGCGACGGCAAGCCGGTGAGCTTCATCGAGGACTGCGCCGTTCCGCTCGAGCACCTGGCCGAGTACACCGACGCGCTGACCGAGGTGTTCGCGAAGCACGGCAGCCGCGGCACCTGGTACGCGCATGCCTCGGTCGGCACGCTGCACGTACGTCCGATTCTCGACATGCGAGTGGACGGTGCCGCGAAGATGCGCGCCATCGCGGAAGAGGCGAGCGAGCTGGTGCGCAAGTACAAGGGCGCATTCAGCGGCGAGCACGGCGACGGCCTGTGCCGCGGCGAGTGGATCGAATGGCAGTTCGGACCGGCCATCAACGAGGCCTTCCGCGCGATCAAGCGCAAGCTCGATCCCATCGGCCTGTTCAACCCCGGCAAGATCATCGACCCGCCGCGCATGGACGACGGCGCGCTGTTCCGCTTTGCGCCACCCACCGCGCCGAAGCCGTATCGCCGCATCGAGCTCAAGCCCGTGCTCGACTGGTCGGGC
Organism: Variovorax sp. 679; assembly: GCF_003952185.1. Lineage (GTDB taxonomy): Bacteria > Pseudomonadota > Gammaproteobacteria > Burkholderiales > Burkholderiaceae_C > Variovorax. Next base: position 65,088 of record NZ_RXFS01000017.1, read on the forward strand.
TGGAACGTCAACGCCGACCCCGTGACCGAGGTGACGACCGCGCCCGGCACCGGCGGCGACAGCACCGGCGGCCTCGCCAAGGCCGTGGAGATGTGCAACAACAACGGCCACTGCCGCAAGTTCGACGCCGGCACCATGTGCCCCAGCTACCGCGTGACGCGCGACGAGCAGCACCTCACGCGCGGCCGTGCCAACACATTGCGCCTGGCGCTCTCGGGGCAGCTCGGCCCCGACGCCTTCACCAGCGAGGCCATGCACGAGACCATGGACCTGTGCGTGGGCTGCAAAGGCTGCAAGCGCGACTGCCCGACGGGCGTGGACATGGCGAAGATCAAGGTCGAGTTCCTCGACCACTACAAGAAGCGCCACGGCCACACGCTGAAGGACAGGCTCGTGGCGAACCTGCCCGACTACGCCCACAAGGCCAGCCGCTTCCCCTGGCTGCTGAACCTGCGCAACAACGTGCCCGGCGCCGCATGGCTGGGCGAGAAGCTGCTGGGCTTTTCGGCAAAGCGCTCGCTGCCCGAATGGCGCAGCGACACCTTCTGGCGCGGCAAGGCCAACGAGCCCGGCCTGTTCGTCGAACGCGACGTGGCGTTGTCGATCGCACGGCGCGGCGGCAAGGCGGCGGTGCTGTTCGTCGACACATTCAACGGCACCTTCGAGAGCGAGAACGCATTCGCCGCCGCGCGCGTGCTGCAGGCCGCGGGCTATGTGCTGCACACGGTCGAGAAGACTGGCGGGCACCACTGCTGCGGCCGCACATTCCTGGCCAGCGGCATGGTCGACGAGGCGAAGAAGAAGGCCGAGGCGCTGATCGACGCGCTCGTGCCGCTGGCGCGGGCCGGCGTGCCCATCGTCGGGCTGGAGCCTTCGTGCCTGCTCACGCTGCGCGACGAGACGCTGGTGATGGGCTTCGGCGAGAAGGCCGAGCTGGTGGCCAGGCACGCGCTGCTGTTCGAGGAGTTCATCGCACGCGAAATCAGGCAGGGGCGCTTCGAGCTGGCGCTGAAGCCGGCCGAAGCCCCGATCCTGCTGCACGGCCATTGCCACCAGAAGGCCTTCGGCGCGGTCAGCCCGGTGATGGAGGTGCTCAAGCTCATTCCCGGCGCGCAGCCCGAGCTCATCGAAAGCTCGTGCTGCGGCATGGCGGGCAGCTTCGGCTACGAGGCCAGCCATTTCGAGGTGTCGATGAAGATGGCCGAGGCCAGCCTGCTGCCAGCCATCCGCGCGAAGCCCGGCGCCATCGTGGTGGCCGACGGCACCAGCTGCCGCCACCAGATCGGCGACGGCGCGCAGCGCGAGGCGATGCACGTGGCGGTGCTGCTGGAGCGGCACCTGCTGCATACAGACCCGGTCCCCGAGGCGGGTTGAGCGGCGGGCGCCTGCAGGCCGGCGGCACCTGCCGCAGAATAGGCCCGCCTGCCGCCCGCCACAGCAATGCCGACGACGCTCGCTTCTCCATCCCCCATCTCTGCCCAGCCCACGCTGCGGCTTGCCTTCGCGCTTTCGATGGGGGCGGCGGTGTCGCTGGGCATCACACGCTTCGCATACGCGCTGCTGCTGCCGCCGATGCGCGCCGACCTGGGCTGGAGCTATGCGCTGGCAGGCGGCATGAACACGGCGAACGCGGTCGGCTATCTGGTTGGCGCGCTGGTCACGCCGGCACTGATGCGGCGCTTCGGCGCGACCCGGCTGCTGGTGTTCGGCGCGGTGCTGGCCAGCGTGTTCATGGCAGGCAGCGGCTTCGTGACGGACGCATCGGCCTTGCTGCTGCAGCGCCTGCTGGCCGGCGTGGCGAGCGCCTGGGTGTTCGTCGCGGGCGGGTTGCTCGCGGCGCGGCTGGGCGAAGCGGGCTCCACGCGCGGCGGCCTGCTGCTCGGCATCTACTACGGCGGCACCGGCTTCGGCATCCTGCTGTCGGCGCTGCTCGTGCCGCAGGCGCTTCGCGCGGCGGCGGGCGCACCCCACGGCTGGACCTGGGCATGGTGGGCCCTGGCTCTCGCGAGCGCGGCGGCCACCTGCCTGCTGGCATGGGCCGGCCGTGCGATGCCGGCTCACGCGACACAGGCGGCACCAACCGCTTCCGTGGGAGCAGAGCCACCTGTCGCGCTGCATCGCTTCGGCTGGGCGCTTGCCGGCTATGCCCTGTTCGGCATGGGCTACATCGGCTACATGACTTTCGTGATCGCGCTGCTGCGCGAGCAAGGCGCCAGCGCCGGCTTCGTCACGCTGTTCTATGCCTTGCTGGGTATTGCCTGCGTGGCGTCCTCGCGGCTGTGGGCGGGGCTGCTCGACCGCTACCACGGCGGACAGCCGCAGGCGCTGCTCAACGGACTGCTCGGCGTGGCCACGCTGCTGCCGGTGCTGAGTTCGTCCGCGCCGGTGGCGCTGATTTCAGGCGTGCTGTTCGGCGGCGTGTTCCTGTCGGTGGTGGCCTCGACCACCGCGCTGGTGCGCCACAACCTGCCGCCATCGCGCTGGGCCCAGGGCATCAGCGCGTTCACCATCATCTTCGCGCTGGGGCAGATCGTCGGGCCGACGGTCACGGGCTGGATCTCGGACGGCCCCGGCGGACTGGCGCGCGGGCTCGTGGCTTCGGCAACGGCCCTCTGGCTCGGCGCGGTGCTGGCGTCGCGCCAGCATTCGCTGCAACGGGAGACATCGTGATGAGCGGCTTTGCCTTGTTCGAAACATCCATCGGCATGTGCGCCCTGGCATGGGGACCGCACGGACTGGTCGGCGTGCAGCTGCCCGCAGACAACGGCGAGCCGGCCACGCGGGCGCGCATGCGGCAACGCTTTCCGGACCTGCACGAAGGCCCGCCGGACGAAATGGCGCAGCGCGCCATCGATGCCATCCAGGGCCTGCTGCGTGGCGTGCACGACGACCTGAGCCATATCGAGCTCGATATGAGCGGCGTGTCGGAGTTCCACCAGCGCATCTACGCGATCGCGCGGCGCATTCCGCCGGGGCAGACCCGCACCTACGGCGAGATCGCCGAGGAGCTGGGCGACAAGGGCCTGTCGCGCGCCGTGGGCCAGGCGATGGGCCACAACCCGTTCGCGCCCGTGGTGCCATGCCACCGTGTGCTTGCCGCGGGCAACAAGCCGGGTGGCTTCTCGGCAGGCGGCGGTGCGCTGACCAAGCTGCGCATGCTCGACATCGAGGATGCGCGGCCGAACGGGATGGCTTCGCTTTTCTAGACTGCGGGCACCGGCAGCCGGTGCAGCGTCGCGATGCGCGAGGCGAAGATGATCGCCGCCTGCAGCGCGAATCCCGCGAGCGCCAGCAGCAGGCAGGCCGGTTCACCCCATGCCGCACCGACGACGCCGCCCAGCGCTGCGCCGATGGGCCGTGCGCCCGCGTTGATCGTTAGGAACACAGCCGACACCCGGCCCAGCATCGTTGCCGCCGTCACGCTTTGGCGCAGCGTGGTCGAGGTGATGACCCAGACCATCGGCCCCGCGCCGAACAGGAAGAACGAGAGCGCCGCCAGCGTGGCCGTCGGCACGACGAGCGTGCCCGCCATCGCTGCCGCGGCCAGGACGGCGACCGAGGGCCCCACCTGTATCGCGCGGCCGAACGGCAGGCGCGCAACCACGCGCGGTGTGAGCAGCGCGCCGACGACCATGCCCGCGCCGTACATCGCCAGCGTGAAACCGACCGCCTGCGCGCCGAGGCCGAGCACTCGCACCGCGTAGGGCACGTACCCGGCCTGCAGCACGAACCACGAGATGTTGAAGACCGCACCGGTCATCAGCATCGGCCGCAGCATCTCGTGCTGCCAGACGAAGCGCGCGCCGTCGCGCACTTCGAGCAACGGATGTCGCCCGGGCACGGGTGTGCGCGGCGCCTCGGTCAATCGCAACAGCAGGCCCACGGCCGAGACCGACAGCACGGCTGCCAGCACGAACGCCGCCGACGCGCCGGCCCATGCCACCAGCGCGCCCGCCAGCGCGGGACCGGCGGTGAACGCCGCGCTGCGCGCCAGCTCGAGCCGCCCGTTGGCCGCGGCCAGCGCTTCCCGAGGTACAAGCGCCGGCACCAATGCGGGCGCCGCGACGCTGAAACCCACGGTGCCGACCGCGCCCAGGAAACCGAGCACGGCCAGCCAGCCGATGCTGAGCTTCGACACGAACACCATCGCCAGCAGCACGAGCAGCGAGATCGCCCGCAGTCCCTCGGACCAGACCATCAGCCGCCGTCGCGACATGCGATCCGCGAGCAGGCCCATGGGCATCGAGATCAACAGGAAGGGCAATGTCTGGACGGCGGCGAGAAAGCCGATCTCGCCCGGCCCGGCGCCGAGCGCCAGCACGGCAACCAGCGGTACGGCCGCAAGGCTCAGCTGTTCGGCGGACTGCGCTGCGAGGTTGGACCACGCGAGGTTCTGGAAGGAGCGGGGAAGGGGTGTGTGAGGCATGCCTTGATCGTGCCGGCGGCGGGCTCGCGCGGCCGGCCGTTTCCGGACACGCGAGCAAGGCTCTGCGCATTGCCCCGGCTAGGCCCCCTGTGCCTGCATCTCCTCGAACCACTCGGCCACGTATGCGGTCTCCGGCGCGGCATCGGGCGCCAGGCCGTAGTAGTAGCGATCCAGCGTCATGCGCAGCGCTGGCAGCGGCGACTGCAGGCGGCCCGAGGCCAGGTCGTGCGACACCAGCGAGGTCGGCGCCAGCGCAATGCCCAGCCCGTCGACCGCCGCCTGCAGCACGAAGTGAAGATGGTCGAACTGCAGCCTGCCAGCGGGCCGGGTGCGGGGCGCGCCGACCTGTTTCTTCCATGCGTCCCAGTCGTCCTTGCGTGTCCGGGCCGACAGCAGCACGTGCGAGGAGAGGGCGCGCAGGTCGGGCAGCGGATGGCCGCTGAACAGCGCGGGTGCGCCGACCACCAGCACCTCGTCTTCGAGAAAGGGCTGCACCTCCATCGAGGCAGGCCAGCCCTCGAGGCTCCGGCGCACCGCGATGTCGAAGCTGCCGATGGCCTCTTCGGGCATGACGGTGCTGGTGACGACCTGCGGCTCGATGTCGGGGAAGCGCTCGACGAAGGACGGCAGGCGCGGAATGAGCCAGCGCACGGCAAAGGAGGGCCGCACGTTGATCCGCACCGCGCGCGCCGGCCCCTGCGACTGCAGCGAGCGCGCCGCCGCGCCGATCTGCGCGAGCGCGGGCTGCACCTCGGCGAAGAACTGCTGCCCCTCCGCGGTCAGCGCAACCTGGCGGATGCGCCGCTCGAACAGCGCGACACCGAGGAATTCTTCAAGGCTCTTGATCTGCCGGCTCACCGCGCTGTGCGTGACGTGCAGTTCGAGCGCCGCGCGCGTGAAGCTGAGATGGCGCGCGGCGGCAGCGAAGGCGCGCACGGCGTTGAGGGGAGGCTCTCGAAGCGGCATGCGTGCAATTTTCTCACGCATGGCTGGCGTTAATGTCGTTTGTCGGCGCGGTATGCGGCGGCGCACCATCAGGGCTCGATGTCACGCACCTCACCTGCTCCCAACCCCACCTTCACCGACCAGAATTCCCGCCACGCGGCGATGGCGCTCGGCCTTTCGCTGCCGGCCGACGTGGTGCTCTACCTGCTGCTGCCGATGTACGCCAGCCAGTTCGGCGTGACGCTCGCCGAGGCCGGCATGCTGCTCGCGGCCAACCGGCTGGTGCGCATCGCGGGCTATGGCTTCGTCGCCCGTTTCTACGCCCGCAACGGCGACCGGCTGACCTGCACCATCGCCGTCGTGGCGGCGGCAGTGTGCGGACTGGGCTACGCCGCGCTCTCCGGCTTCTGGGCGCTGCTGCCGCTGCGGCTGATGTGGGGCCTGTGCTTCGCGGCGCTGAACCTGTCGACCCAGGCACTGGCCACGGCCGACCCGGTGGGCGCGGCTCGGCGCAACGGGCGTTCGCGTGCCTTCATCGCGATGGGCCCGGTACTGGCGCTGCCGCTCGGTGCGCTGCTGGCGCACTGGACAGGGCCGCGCACGATCTTCGGCATCCTCGCGGTGTTCTCGCTGCTTGCATGGTTCGTCACGCGGCGGTTGCCGGCGGCGCCGCATCCCGTGGCCAAACCGGGCAAGCGCTTCAAGCGGCCCAACAGCCTCGACGGCTGGTCGTTCATGGAAGGGTTGGCGCTCGACGGGCTCTTCATCGTCGGCCTCTCGTATCTCGGCAAGGACCTGCTGCCGGGTGGCGCAGTGATCGTGGCCGGCGTGCTGATGGCGCTGCGCTACCTCGCGGAAATCCTGCTGAGCCCGGTCGGCGGGCACATGGCCGAACGTTTCGGCGCCGAGCGCCTGCTGGTGAGCCTGTCGCTCGTCACCGCCATCGCGCTCGTGGGTTTCGGCCTCGGCTGGCTCTGGAGCTGCGCGGCGCTGATCGTGGTGCTGCGTGCCTTGCAGCTGCCCTTGCTGCCGCCCATCGTGGCGCGCCGCACGCCGGGCCCTGAGCGCGTGCAGGCACTGGCCGCGCGTTCGGTGTGGCGAGACATCGGCGCGGGCACCGGGCCGTTGATCGCGGGCCTGCTGCTGCCGGTTGCGTCGCCATCGTGGATCTACGGCGCAGCCGCCTTGCTGCTTGCGCTCACGGCGCTGGCCTGCGGCTGGGGCGCATCGCCACAATCCATCAACATCCAGCAAGGAAGCACATGACGACCTCCCACGCCATTGAAACCGTCGCCCAGCTCGAGGCCCTGTTCGGCCAGCCCGGCGAGGCTTCGCTGAAAAAGGAGGTGCCGTACCTGCACCCGGCCTACCAGGCGCTGATCGCCGCATCGCCATTTGCGGTGCTCGCGACCCTCGGCCCCGGCGGGCTGGACGCTTCGCCGCGCGGCGACCCGCCGGGCTTCGTCGCAGTGCAGGACGAGAAGACGCTGCTCATGCCCGAGCGCCGAGGCAACAACCGCATCGACAGCCTGCGCAACATCGTGGCCGATCCGCGCGTGGCGCTGCTGTTTTTGATTCCCGGCGTGGGCGAGACGCTGCGGGTGAACGGCAGGGCGCAGATCACGGTCGAGCCGGCGTTGCTGGAGCGCTTCGCGATGGACGGCAAGCCGCCGCAATGCGTGATCCGCATCACGGTGGAGACGGTGTTCTTCCAGTGCGCGAGGGCCATCCAGCGCTCGAAGCTGTGGGCGCCGTTGCAGGCGGATGCGAAGCGTGAGGTGCCGACGCCCGGCGCCATTCTTTCGGCGCTGACCGAAGCAGCCTTCGATGGGGAAACCTACGACCGCGAGTTGCCGGCGCGCCAGCAGGCGACGCTGTACTGATCGCATGGCCCATTCCGGCCGCCCATGAAAAAGCCCGCATCAGCGGGCTTTTTCATTCGGTTTGCACCGGCAGGATCAACGCACCCAGTGGCAAACGCGGTGGTGATGACGCGCGTCCCACTTGCACACCTTGTGCTTCTTGGGGTGGTGGGCCGGCGCGGCGGAAGCGATGCTCGGTGCCAGCATGGCGAGGCCGGCGAACGCGAGGATGCTGGAGAGGATGAAATGCTTGGTCTTCATGGCGTTCTTCCTTGGCAGTGACATCAATCGAGGAATTGCGTCGTTCAACGAGCGCTCTTGTAAAACGTCCGTGTAAACATTCAGATGACAGTTGATAACGGGTTTGGCGTGAAAAACCGCACTGATCGCAGTACCTGGAATGCCATCCGGTCAACTCCGGATCAGGCTCGCCCGGGTGCTGCCTGCTCGGTGCGTGCGTCGTGCCAGATGATCAGCACCAGCCCGCATGCCACTGCCGACAGCATCGCCAGGAAGATCGCGGCGTAGATGTCGTTGCCCATCCCGTCCTTCAGCGCGCCGAAGATGGTCGGGCCGATGTAGCCGCCCAGGCTGCCGATGGAATTGATCCATGCGATGCCCGCGGCGGCCGTGGTGCCGCTCAGGATGGCGGTGGGCAGCGTCACGGTGGCCATCTTCGGCACGGGCGCGGAAGTCTGGGCGGCCAGCACGAGGCCGATGAAGATGCAGGCCAGCGGGATCGGCAGGAACCACTTGTCATGACTGTTGTTGCTGCTGTGCCCTCATGATCTGGTGGCGCCGCCAGTAGTGGCCGACGGCGCCCTTGAAGTTCTCCTTCTGCTTGCCGAGGCCCGCGAGCTTCAACTTGGTGGTGCGCGCGCCCAGCATGCCCTTGTCGAAGTGGGTGACGATGAGGGTGTCGCCGAAGCTGCTGTCCTTGTAGGCCAGGCTCTTCACCTCGTCCCACGAGATCGTCGAACTTCCGTCGGCGCTCGGGTGCATGCCTTCGTAGCTGATGTCGATGCGCTCGCCGTTCTTCAGCGCGAAGCCGACCGGAGGAAAGTGGCGCAGCACCACCGCGCGTTCTTCCTCGGTGGCGGGTTCGTAGCGGTAGGCCAGGCTCAGCTCGTGGTTCTGCACGAAGCGCTGTTCGTAGTCGCTCCACAGGCGTTGCTCGATGGCCTCGGCGGTCTCGATGTCGTCGGCCCACGATGCCTGCGGCGCGGTTGCGACGATGGCGCCATAGGCGCTCTCGGGCACGTGGTGGCCGACGTTGCGCATGCGCTCCAGCAGCGGCGGGTGGCTGTCGAAGGGGTGCGGCACGCCGGCGGTCTTCATCGCCTCGATGAAGGCCTCGGAGCTGGCGTAGGGCGGCAGGCCGTCGGCGACGAAGCGGGCGATGCCCAGTGCGCCGTCATGCTCGCGGTTCTGCTCGAACAGCTTCTGCTCCACGTCGTTGCGGTAGCTCGCGTAGGCCGAGATCTTGATGAGCGACTGCACGATGGCATGCGGCGCCGTGAGCCCGGCTGCCACGCGGTCGGCCTTGTATTCGCGCTCGCGGCTGTCGCGTGCCAGGGCGAAGGCGAAGATCATGCGGTACAGGCGCAGCAGGTAGTGCGCCACGATGGTGAGGCCGCCGCCGCGCATCTTCCACGTGTATTGGTCGAACTGCAGCAGCTTGGGGCCGAGCGCCGCGCTGCTGCGGGTGTCGCCGCCGCCCAGGTGGGCCAGTTCGTGGGCGAGCACCGCGTCGGCTTCGGTCTGGTCGAGCACGCGCAGCAGCGGCAGGCTCACGAACAGCGTGCGTCCCTGCAGGGTGCGGCCCCTGACCTCGCACGGTGCCTCGGTCACGAAGAAGTTGGTGTCGATGCCGGCCACGATCTGATCGGGCGGCGCGGTCTTCACGCGGGCCGCGAGCTGGCGGATGCGCTCCCACAGCCGCGGGGCATCGGCCTGGGTGACCAGCTCGCCTTCGATCTCGTTGCCCGAGGGCAGCTTCTTGAACAGCGTGTAGATCGCGTAGAACACCGCCGCCCCGGCCGCGATGCCGGCGATCGCGATCAGCTTGATGTAGTAGCTGTGCCAGAAATACGCCGTGAGCCAGAACGACAGCCACACCAGCATCGCACTCTGCAGCACGACCTCGACTGCGCTCGACACCGTCATGAGCCGCCAGCCCGCGACGAAGCTGGCATAGCGCAGGCCCCGGTTGGCGAAGGCCAGCGCGCCAAGCACCAACGCCGCCGCGAGCAGCGCGGCACCGAGCACGATGGTCCAGATGGCGGCGCGGTCTGCCCAGTGGAACTGCCACTGCATCGAGTAGGGGCTGCACACCTTGTCGTGAAAGTTCCTGTCTTCCGGCGCGGTGGCGTCGCAGGCCTTGGAGAGCTGGTGGCTGCGGTAGAACGCGGTGGCTTCGGCCTTGTCGGCGGACGAGAGCCGGGCATCGTTGGCGATGCGCTTTTCCATCGCCTGCAGGAACTCCGTGTCCTGCGAACGCAGCGCGTATTCGGTGAAGGCGAGCGTCGCCGCCGGAATGGCGAAGAGCGAGACAAGCGTGAGAACGAACACGCGCAAGAGGTCGGCACGGATCGTGCGGGCGAGGGCCATGGGCGATCTTCTCCTGGATGACGGTTGCTGTGAGTTGTTATGAACGGTCCGGGAAGGCGATAGCGTAGCGGTCGCGGCGCATGCAGTGAAGCCGGGCATGGCGTCAAGTTGCACGGAGCACCGACCTGCCGCCGAATATGGTTATCCCTTTTGCATCGTTCCGCGCGCCGGGGGGCAGGTATAGCCTTCGTGCTCATTCGTCGCTGTCACCCGAGGAACCGTTTTGAGGAGTCACATCGCATGAGCGTTGGGTCCAATGGACAGATGCTGGCCGCAACCCTGCCGTCGGTGGAGGCCGAACTCAATTACCTGAAGGCGGGCCAGGGCAGGCCCGTGAGCTACACCTTCGAGCCGCCGCCGGGCACGCCGTGGGTCACCGGTGAACTGGAGCCGCGCCGCGTGACCATCCGCGACGGGCGTCCGCTGGTGGCGTTGAACGAGCTGACGCTCGACCGCAGCGGCTTCACGCAGATATCGCATCGCAGCGTGCTCGCCGATTTCTCGCATGACGCCACGATCCGCGACATCTACTACCGCGAATCCGAGGCACTGCTGCGCGACGTGACGGGCGCCGAGAAGATCGTGGTGTTCGACCATACGCTGCGCGACAGCGCACAGGGATCGCGCCGCACGGCCGAGCTGCGCGAGCCGGTGCGGCGCGTGCACAACGACCAGACCGCCGTCTCCGCGCCGCGCCGCGTGCGCGACCACCTGCCGCCCGACGAGGCCGAGGAGCGCCTGAAGCACCGCTTCGCGATCATCAACCTGTGGCGGCCGCTGGCCACGGTGGAGCGGCTGCCGCTCGCGTTGTGCGATGCACGCTCCATTTCGCCCAAGGATCTCGTACCCAGCGACCTGGTCTATCCCGACAAGGTGGGCGAGATCTATTCCTTCACCTGGAACCCGGAGCACCGCTGGTACTGGTTCCCGAGGCTGCGGCCCGACGAGGCCGTGCTGCTGAAGATCCATGACTCGCGCGAAGACGGCGTGGCGCGCTTCACCGCGCACACGGCCTTCGAGGACCCGACCGGTTCGCAGGAGGCGCCGCCGCGCCGCAGCATCGAGTTGCGCGCGCTGGTGTTCTGGCCCGCCGGCAAGCAGTAAGAAGAAACAGCTCATCCTCTCGAAGTTTCAACGCCCCGCGCCGGCTCGATTCTTTGCCAGGAATTAGCAAGGGCAGGGTGCAGACCCCACGCCTGCAGCGATTGCCGCGCTTCGCGACAATCGCTGCAATGCGTTCTTCTCCCTTCTTCAAGATGGCCCTGCTGCTGGGCCTGCTCTCGGCCATCGGGCCATTCGCCATCGACATGTACCTGCCGGCGCTGCCCGCCATCGGACAGAGCCTGCATGCCGACATCGGCGCGGTGCAGATGAGCCTCACGGCCTTCTTCCTCTCGCTCGGCGCGGGCCAGTTGCTGTACGGGCCGGTCTCCGACATGGTGGGCCGCAAGCCGCCGCTGTACGCGGGTCTGGTGCTGTTCGCATTGGCCAGCGTGGGCTGTGCGCTGGCGACCGACATCCAGACGCTGATCGTGCTGCGCTTCATCCAGGGCCTGGGCGCCGCGGCCGGCATGGCGATTCCGCGCGCCGTGGTGCGCGACCTGCACACGGGCACCGATGCCGCGCGGCTGATGTCGCTGCTGATGCTGGTGTTCAGCGTGTCGCCGATCCTCGCGCCGCTCGCGGGTAGCGCCGTGATCGCATTCGCCGGCTGGCGTGGCGTGTTCTGGGCCGTGACCATCGCGGCCGTCGCGGGCCTCGCGATGATGGTCAAGCTGCTCGACGAGACGCGCCCGGCCTCGGAGCGCGTCGAAAGCAGCCTCGGCAGCGCGCTCTCGGCCTACTGGCTGCTGCTGCGCGACACGCACTACCTCGGACTGGTGTTCATCGGCAGCTTCGCGATGGCGGGCTTCTTCACCTATCTGGCGAACTCGTCGTTCGTGATGATCGACCATTACGGCCTGTCGCCCGCGCTCTACAGCGTGGCCTTCGGCGTGAACGCTGCGGCCTTCATTGCGGCTTCGCAGTTCACCGGTTCGCTCGGCGAGCGCTACGGGCTGGTCAAGCTCGTCAAGTTCGGCGTGGTGTGCTGCGGCGTGGCGATGGTCGCGATGTTCGTCTACTTCGCGATGGGCGGCGACAACATCTGGGTGCTCATCGTCCTGTACTTCATTGCCTCGGGCTTCATGGGGCTGGTGATTCCGACGACCGGCGTGCTGGCGCTCGAGATGCACGGCGCCATCGCGGGTACGGCCTCGGCGCTGCTGGGCACGTTGCAGATGCTCACCGGTGCGCTGGCGATGGCGGTGGTGGGCTTCTTCACCGATGGCAGGCCGCTGCCGATGGTGGCCGGCATGGCCGGTGGCGCGCTCATCGCGCTGGTGCTGACCTGGCTCACGCTGGGCGGCGTGCGCTCCGAGCCCACGGCCAAGACTGGAAAGACAGGAAGGACACAGCAAGCCTGATGAACACGGTACGCGCAGGCGCCGGGCTCCCGGCGGCCGAAGACAACAACGATGGCAGCGGCGGCAACAGCACGATCCGCAAGCCGATCGACGGGCTGGCCCAGCCGGAGCGCGGCTGGGCGATGCTGGTCATCATCCTCGGGCTGATCGTGGCGGTGCTCGACGGCACCATCGTCAACCTGGCGCTGCCTGGCATCGCGCGCGAGCTGCAGGCCAGCCCGTCGCAGGCGATCTGGGTGGTCAATGCGTACCAGATCGCCACGCTGGTGATGCTGCTGCCGCTGGCCTCGCTGGGCGACCTTGTGGGCTACCGGCGCGTGTACCTGGTGGGCATGGCGGTGTTCACGCTGTCGTCGCTGGCCGCGACATTCGCCAATTCGCTCGGCACGCTGATCGCGGCGCGCGCCTTCCAGGGACTGGGCGCGGCCGGCATCATGAGCGTGAACGCGGCGCTGGTGCGGCTGACCTATCCGTCCTCGCAACTGGGCAAGGGCATGGCCATCAATTCGCTGGTGGTCGCAACGTCCTCGGTGGCCGGGCCTTCGGTGGCCGCGGCGATCCTGTCGGTGGCCTCGTGGCCGTGGCTCTTCGCGATCAACGTGCCGCTGGGCATCGTCACCTTCGCGCTGGGCATGAAGGCGCTGCCGTTCAATCGCGTGGCGCCGGCGGCGGGGCTGCGTTTCTCGCCCATCGACGTGGCGCTGAACGTGCTGATGTTCTCGCTGGTGTTCCTGGGTGTGGACCGGCTGGGTGTGCGCGAAGGGTCGGCGCAGGGTGCGAGCGGCTCGCAGGCTTCGGCTTGGGCCATCCTGCTGGCGGGCCTGGTCGTGGGCTTCGTCTACCTGCGGCGCCAGCGCAAGCTGGCTGTGCCGCTTTTTCCCATCGACCTGCTGCGCATTCCGGTCTTCGCGCTGTCGATGGGTACTTCGGTCGCTGCGTTCTGCGCGCAGATGCTGGCCTACATCGCGCTGCCGTTCCTGCTGCTGGACGTGTACGGCCGCAGCCATATCGAGGCGGGGCTGCTCATCACGGCCTGGCCGCTGGCCATCGTGGTGATGGCGCCGATCGCGGGGCGGCTGATCGGCCGCTATCCCGATGGGCTGCTCGGCGGCATCGGGCTGGGCCTGCTGGCCGCCGGCCTGGCGCTGCTGGCGGCGCTGCCGGCACATCCGGGCAATGCCGACATCGCGTGGCGCATGGCGCTGTGCGGGCTGGGCTTCGGGCTGTTCCAGTCGCCGAACAACCACACCATCGTGACTTCGCCGCCGGCGCACCGCAGTGGTGCAGCCAGCGGCATGCTGGGAACGGCCCGGCTGACCGGGCAAACGCTGGGCGCCGTGGTGCTGGCGGGCGTCTTCAGCGTCTGGAGCCCCCACGGCGGCCATGGCCCGGTGGTTGCGCTGGTGCTGGCGGCAAGTTTTGCCGCGGTGGCAGCGGTTTTCAGCACTCTGCGCCTCAGGACGACAAGCCACGGCGGCTGAATGAGTTAGGGTACTCACCCATGAAGGAAGTGCCTGACACGGTGGTCTGCCCGGGTTGCGATGCGGTCTACAGCCGTACGCCGCTGCGTCCGCGCGACGTCGCGCACTGTCCGCGCTGCGGCACCGAGCTCGACCGGCACCCGGGCCAGCAGGAGCGCCGCATCCTTCCGCTGACGGTGGCCTGCCTCATCATGTTCGCCATCGCGAACCTGTTTCCCATCGTCGAGATCGAACTCCAGGGCCTGCGCAGCCAGACCACGCTGGCCGGGGCGGTGGTGGCGCTGAGCGCCGAAGGCATGTCGGTGGTGGCGCTGCTGGTGCTGGCGACGACCATCCTGTTTCCCTTCCTGCAGCTGTGCATCCTGGCGTACCTGCTGGTTCCGCTGAGCCGCGAGCACCGGCCCGTGGGCTTCGCGCTGCTGGTGCGGGCGATGCAGTCGCTGCGGCCATGGGGAATGATCGAAGTGTTCCTGCTCGGAGTGCTGGTGGCCATCGTCAAGCTCTCCAGCATGGCGAGCGTGGTGCCGGGGCCGGCGCTGTGGGCCTTCATGGCGCTCACGGTCATGCTGACGGCGGTGCTGTCGTTCGACCCGGGAGCGTTCTGGGCAATGGCGTTCCGGCCGAAGGGCGAGGCCCGACCGGACGAAGGCACAGGCGAGGAGGCGAGCGAAAGGGCGAGCAACGAGAAGGGCGGGGCGTCGGCATGAAGCCGCTGGGCCGCCTCCGGCAGCGCCTCGGGAGCCTTGCGGCTTCCAGCGATCATCACCACCACGACGAGGACTCGCGGGTTCCCACCGCTGCCTCGCTCGGCTACATGCCCTGCCGGCATTGCGGCGCCGTCTGGGAGGGCGCCGAGGAGGGCGATGCCTGCGGCCGCTGCGGCACGCACCTGCACACGCGCAAGCCGCAGAGCCTGAAGCTCACCTGGGCCTTCCTGATCGCGGCCTGCATGATGTACATACCGGCGAACCTGCTGCCGGTGATGATCACGCGCACGCTGTTCGGCACGCAGAACGACACCATCCTGAGCGGGGTGATCTATTTCTGGGTGTCAGGCGCCTACGGGTTGGCGGCCATCGTCTTCATCGCCAGCTTCCTGGTGCCGCTGTTCAAGCTGGCGGTGCTTCTGCTGCTCGTGGTGCTGGCGCAGCGCGGCAGCACCTGGCGGCGGCGCGAGCGGGCGAAGCTGTATCACATCATCGAGATCATCGGCCGCTGGTCGATGCTCGACGTGTTCGTGGTGTCGCTGCTCACGGGGCTGGTGCAGATCCAGGGCTTCGCGGTCATCACCGCGGGCGTGGGCATCGCGGCCTTCGGGTCGGTGGTGGTGCTGACCATGCTGGCCTCGCTGAGCTTCGACCCGAAGCTCACCTGGGACAGCAGGGAAGAGCAGGCCATCCTGCGGGACAACGAGGAAGTTGCTCAGGGACATGAAAACAGGGACGAGAAACCAGCATGAGTGAAGAAGACCCATCGCGGAGCACACCGGCTCCGCCCGAGTTGCCCAGGCCGCGCGTGGTGCGCCGGCGCGAATGGCTGCCGTCGCTGATCTGGCTGATTCCCATCGTGGCCGCGCTGGTGGGCATCACGCTGGTGGCGCGCATCCTGATGGAGCGCGGGCCCGAGGTGGTGCTGACCTTCAAGACCGCCGAAGGGCTGGAGGCCGGCAAGACCACCGTCAAGTACAAGGACGTGCAGATCGGCCTCGTCACCCATCTGCGGCTTGCGCGCGACCGCTCGCACGTGCGCGTGCTGGTGCAGTTCAACAAGGACGCCCAAGGCTTCACGGCCGAGGACTCGCGCTTCTGGGTGGTGCGGCCCCGGCTCGACACCTCGGGCATCTCGGGGCTCAACACGCTGCTGTCGGGCGCCTACATCGGCGCCGACGCGGGCGTGTCGAAGGAAACCTCGGGCGAGTTCACCGGGCTCGAGACTCCGCCCATCGTCACGCGCGACGATTCGGGCAAGCAGTTTCTGCTGCGCGCCAACGACGTGGGTTCGCTCGACGTGGGCTCGCCGGTGTACTTCCGGCGCATCAAGGTCGGACAGGTGGCCGCCTACGAGCTCGACGGCGACGGGCGCGGCGTGACCATCCGGGTGTTCATCAATGCGCCGTACGACAAGTTCGTGGGCATGAATACGCGCTTCTGGCAGGCCAGCGGCATCGACGCGCAGCTCAGCGCCAGCGGCTTCACGCTGCGCACGCAGTCGCTGGCGACCATCCTGCTCGGCGGCATCGCCTTCCAGGCGCCCGACGACGCCATGGGCCCGGTCGCCAAGGAGAACGCCGCCTTCGCGCTGGGGCAGGACGAGGCTTCCGCCATGAAGGAGCCCGACGGGCCTTCGCAGACCCTGTTGATGTATTTCAACCAGTCGCTGCGCGGCCTCACGCCAGGTGCGCCGGTGGACTTCCGCGGCGTGGTGATCGGCGAGGTCAAGTCGATCGGCGTCGAGTTCGACCGCGCCGAGCGCGAGTTCCGCATGCCGGTGCTGGTGCAGGTCTACCCCGACCGCTTGCGCCGCCGCGCGGGCGAGAGCGGCACCGAATCGCGCGCCAGCCAGCAGGAGCGGCTGCGCTTCCTGGCGGAGAAGGGCCTGCGCGCGCAGCTGCGCAACGGCAACCTGCTGACCGGCCAGGTCTACGTGGCGCTCGACTTCTTCCCGAAGGCGCCGCCGGCGAAGATCGACCTGTCGAAGAACCCGATCGAGCTGCCCACGGTGGCCAACAGCCTCGACGAGATCCAGTCGCAGGTGCAGGAAATCGCGACCAAGCTCAACAAGGTGCCCTACGAGCAGATCGCGGGCGACCTGCGCACCACGCTCGCCACGCTCAACAAGACGCTCACGGCCACCGAGCAGACGGTGAGCCGCATCAACAACGACGTCACGCCCGAGCTGGCCGCCGCCATGAAGGACGTGCGCAAGACCGTGAACAGCGCCGAGCGCACGCTGGCCGACGACTCGCCGCTGCAGCAGGACATGCGCCAGACGCTGCAGGAACTCACGCGCGCCGCCGGCTCGGTGCGCGTGCTGACCGACTACCTCGAGCGCCACCCAGAGTCGCTGCTGCGCGGCAAACCGGACGACGGCAAGAAATGAAGAAGAACCACATCGCATCCGTGGCCGCGACAGCGGCAATGCTGGCCGCGCTCGCGGGCTGCGCCAGCAAGCCCGACAACTACTACACGCTGGCGAGCCCGGTGACCGCGGCCGACGCCGCGCCTTCGACGCCCGGCGGCACCGCGCCGCTCTACATCGAGCTCGCACCGGTGGCCGTGCCCGAGCGCTTTGCGCGGCCGCAGATGGTGGTGCGCCAGCCCAACGGCAGCGTGCAGGTCGAGGTGCTGGAGCAGCACCGCTGGGCCTCGTCGTTCGAGAACGAGCTGCGCGACGCGCTGGCCAGCGGCATCGCCGGGCGGCTCGGCGCGCTCGACGTGACCAAGGGCGGCAAGCAGGGCTCGCAGCCGGTGTGGCGCATCGCGGTGCAGCTGCAGCAGTTCGACGCGGTCGATGGCGGACGCGTCGACGCGCGCTTCAACTGGACGCTGCGGCGCTCGGACGAGGCGCGCACGGTGGTATGCCAGCTGAACCTCGGCGAGGCCGTGGGCAGCGGCATGGACGCGGTGGCGCAAGGCGCGCAGCGCGTCACGGCGGCTGCGGCTGCGGCGATGGCGCGCAGCGTGAGCGCGGCGCGTGCGAATCCGTCGGCGACCGCCTGCACGACCTGATTCTTCCTCCCGGCCTCGGGAGAGAAGGAAGAGATAGGAAGAGGCAAACCGGAATCCCATAAGAAGGAGACCCCATGGCACAGATCGGCAAGGCGCCCTGCGACGACACGCTGATCCTGCATGGCGTCCGGCCGGAAGAGGGCGGCTGTCCCGAAGCTTCCAAGCCCTGGGTGCTGGCCGCGGCCGTCGTGGGTTCGAGCATGGCCTTCATCGACGGCACGGTGGTCAACGTGGCGCTGCCGGCCATCCAGGCCGACCTGCGGGCCACGGCCTTCCAGGCGCAATGGGTGGTGGAGTCGTATGCCTTGCTGCTGGCGGCGCTGCTGCTCGTGGGCGGCGCGCTTGGCGATCACTACGGCCGGCGGCGCATCTTCGCGATCGGCGTCGGCATCTTCGCCTTGTCGTCGGTGGCCTGCGGCCTTGCGGGCAACGTGCAGCAGCTCATCGCCGCGCGGGCGGTGCAGGGCATCGGTGGCGCACTACTGGTGCCGGGCAGCCTTGCGCTCATCAGCGCGGCCTTTCCCGAAAAGGAGCGCGGCAAGGCCATCGGAACCTGGTCGGGCTTCAGCGGCATCACGGCGGCGGTGGGGCCGGTGCTGGGCGGTTTCCTGGTCGATCACGTCTCGTGGACCTGGGCCTTCTTCATCAATGTGCCGATGGCGCTGCTGGTGCTGTGGATCGTCTGGCGCCACGTGCCCGAGAGCCGCGGCGCGTCGGCCGGCGGCGGGCTCGACCTGTGGGGCGCGTTGCTGGCGACGGCCGGGCTCGGCGGCATCGTCTACGCATTCATCGAGGCGCCGACGCAGGGATGGCGTTCGCCGGCGGTGCTTTCGGCGCTGGCCATTGGTGTGATTGGCGGTGCGGGCTTCTTCCTCGCCGAGCGCAAGGTGCGCACGCCGATGCTGCCGCTGGGGCTGCTGCGCATCGGCAACTTCAGCGGCGCGAACCTGCTGACGCTGCTGCTGTACGCGGCGCTGGGCGGCGGGCTGTACTTCTTTCCGCTCAACCTGATCCAGGTTCAGGGCTACTCCGCGACGGTGGCAGGCGCGGCGCTGCTGCCTTTCATCTTCATCATGTTCGCGCTCTCGGGCTGGGCCGGGCAACTGGTCGACCGCTTCGGGCCGCGCGTGCCGCTGGTGGTCGGGCCGGCCATTGCCGCCGTGGGCTTCGCGCTGTTCGCGTTGCCGGGCGTGGGGGCGAGCTACTGGAGCGGCTTCCTGCCGGCCGTGGTGGTGCTGGGCTTCGGCATGACGGTGACGGTGGCGCCGCTGACGACCACGGTCATGAACGCGGTGGGGCCCGAACTGGCCGGCGTGGCATCGGGCGTGAACAACGCCGTGTCGCGCGCGGCGGCGGTGCTGGCGATCGCGGTGTTCGGCGCGCTCATGGCCTGGGCCTTCGACGCGGCGCTGGCGGATCACCTGCGCGACATGGGCGCTTCGACGCAGGTGGCAGCATTTCTCGAGGGCGAGCGCAGCAAGCTGGCTGGCGCGGCGCTGCCGCCGGGTGCCGATGCGGCCACGGCGGCAGCGGTCAAGCGGGCCGTGGCCGAATCGTTCGTCGCGGGCTTTCGCTGGGTGATGCTGTCGAGCGCCGCGCTGGCCGTGCTGAGCGCAGCGAGCGCGTGGCTGATGATCCGGAGCACTTCCGCCGCAGGAGGTGCTGCAGGACAGGACTGAGGAGACAAGGAGACATGTCGATGCAGGAAGAAGCTCAACAGGAGCCGCAACACGTGGATGTGCTGATCGTCGGCGCAGGCCTCTCCGGCATCGGGGCCGGCTACCACCTGCAGGCGAACTGCCCGGGCCGCAGCTACGCGATTCTCGAAGGGCGCGAGCGCAGCGGCGGCACCTGGGACCTGTTCCGCTATCCGGGCGTGCGTTCGGATTCGGACATGTACACGCTGGGCTATTCGTTCAGGCCGTGGACGCAGGCGAAATCCATCGCCGACGGGCCGTCGATCCTGGGCTACCTGCGCGAGACGGCTGCGCAGCATGGCATCGACAAGAAGATCCGCTTCAATCATCGCGTGGTGCGCGCCTCGTGGTCGACGCCCGATGCCTGCTGGAGCGTCGATGTCGAGCACGGCCCCGAGCGGATTCCGCTGCGCATGCGATGCGACTTTCTCTTCCTGTGCAGCGGCTACTACAGGTACGAAGCCGGCTACACGCCCGAGTTCGCGGGCATCGGCGACTACACGGGCCGCGTCGTCCATCCGCAGCACTGGCCGGAGGACCTGGATTGCAGCGGCAAGCGGGTGGTCGTGATCGGCAGCGGTGCGACGGCGATGACGCTGGTTCCCGCGCTGGCGAAGACGGCTGCGCAGGTGACGCTGCTCCAGCGCTCACCGACCTACGTGGTCGCGCGGCCGGCGCAGGACCCCATCGCCCACAAACTGCGGAGTTTTCTTCCGACCGGCTTGGCCTATGGCCTCACGCGCTGGAAGAACGTGCTGCTGTCCATGTACTTCTTCCGCCTCGCGCGGCGCAAGCCCGATCGCGTGAAGCAGCTGATTCTTGGCGGCGTGCGGCAGGCCCTCGGCCCCGACTACGACGTCGCCACGCATTTCACGCCACGCTACAACCCGTGGGACCAGCGCCTGTGCCTCGTGCCCGACGGCGACCTGTTCGCGGCCATCAAGGCAGGGCGAGCCTCGATGGTCACGGACCACGTCGACACCTTCACGCCGCGCGGCATCAGGCTGAAGTCGGGGGCGGAGCTGGAGGCCGACGTGATCGTCACCGCCACAGGGCTCGAACTGCAGGTGCTCGGCGGCGTGCAGCTCGACGTGGACGGCCGCCGCGTGGACCCGGCCGCGACCTTCAACTACAAGGGAATGATGTACAGCGACGTGCCCAACCTGGCCTCGTCGTTCGGCTACACGAATGCCTCGTGGACGCTCAAGAGCGACCTGACCTGCGCATACGTCTGCCGGGTGCTGAATCACATGGAGAAGCACGGCTGGAGCCAATGCACGCCGCGCAACGCCGATCCGGCACTGACGCCCGAGCCGTGGCTCGATTTCTCGTCGGGCTATGTTCAGCGCGCCGTGGGCAAGTTTCCGAAACAGGGCTCGCACGCGCCGTGGCGGGTGCACCAGAACTACGCGCGCGACCTCATGAGCCTGCGCTTTGGCCCGGTGGATGACGGCGTGATGGAGTTTGCGAGAAGTGATTGAGCAAAAAATCATGCTGTATAAGTGCTCGTTCAATTTTTTTTGGGTTTGGAGCTTGTTAAATCTCTCAAACTATTTTTGTCCATATTTAAAATTAACCTTCATTTGAAATGGCAACTCAATCAAAGTCAAAAATTGACAAATCCGGTTACGCATTGGCCAAAGGAAAATATCAAGATGAAGTAGAGCTTCTTGATTTAGAGGATGTATTTGATGAGTATCGAAAAGCCCATCTACAACCTCTTTCGGAGACAACCATTGAGTTGCAGCTGTTAATGGCAAACTATGGAGCTCCGTACTACATCGCACAAAGGCTTAAAAGAAAGCCGCAAATTGTTAGAAAATTAAATCGACTTAGTGTTCGCTTAACGCAATTGCAAGACATCGGTGGATGCCGAATCATTGTTCAAAAAAACATTGATGTTGATAAGCTGCTTGAGTATCTAAAGCGACAGGTTGTCAAGCAGCAAATATTTACGATCGAAAAAATAACGGACTATAGAGAGCGTGGTCGAGATGACACAGGGTATCGTGCGCTTCACGTCATACTTAAACGCTCTGGATTCCATCTTGAGCTTCAAATTAGAAGCAGAGTTCAGCACTATTGGTCCGAAAGTATTGAGCGAACATCAGTAATTTATGGGCATCACTTAAAGGAAAAGGAAGGAGATCCGCAGGTTATAAAATACTTCAAAAGCCTTTCAGATGTCTTTTTTGAAATTGAGGCTTCACGCAAGCCAAGCATTGCTCATCGAATTGAGGTTGATCGCCTACGAGAGGTTTGCGAAAAAATAATTTCTACTTCCGATCGGCATAAGGTTTTTGATAGCTTTGTCAATGAAGATATTATCAAAACTTTAACGGAAAAAGAAACAAGAAATAATGGCGGTGGCTTGAATAATTGGATATTAGTTTTTGATTGGAATGCAGGCGCCTTTGTGAGCTGGGATGTCGTGGGGAGAAATTCAAATGAAGCAGTTGAGGCATACATTGAATATGAGCGGCAGTATTCGGCGGACGCGGGCTACGAGGTCGTTTTAATTGGTTCCTCGGAGATCGCGACCGTGCGCCAAACTCATAGTCACTATTTTGGAATAGAGAGCTATGACAATATATTGGAAAGCTTGGATGCGTCGATTGTTGGGTTTTCCAGAAAGATAGACATCGATGTCGGTGCGAGGCAAATTCTGGCGTGCCTTCATCGTCGTCATTTTTGGGGGAAGAAAAATATAAGCGAAGACACTCTTAAAAATCATTTTTGCAAAGGTGTGTTGACATTTGAGTCTTCGATGAAAACCTTAATTGATAAGGAGCTTGTTATTCTTGCGCCGCAAAGCGCAAGTGTTTCTTTGAATATTAGAAAAAAATCAGAAATTGAACAATACCTTTGAGATGCGTAAATGATTCGCCTTGAGGCATCATTGATGCAACTGATGGCAAGTGAAACTCTGGCAGAGATTTGAGGTTGATGCTCTTATGCATTGGCAGAGAGGCCTCGGGGCTTCGTTTGTTTGATTAATTCGCGTGTGTCGGAATAGGTTTCCCAGCTTTTCATCTCTGAATTAAGATTTTCCATGACCACGGTCTTCGTCAGCCATCCGCCAGCCAAGCTCGCCAACTACTTCGGCGACCGCGCCACCGCCGCCCTGCAGGCCATTGCGCAGGTGCGCTTCAACCCCACCGACGCCGATCTTTCGTCGGCCGAACTAGCCGAGCTCGCGCAGGACTGCGACGCCATCATTTCCTATCGCCAGACGGCGGGCGACGAGGCGCTGTTCGCGGCGCTGCCTCGGCTCAAGGCCTTCGTGCGCTGCGCCATCGACATCCGCAACATCGACGTGGCGTCGGCGAGCCGGCACGGCGTGCTGGTGACTCAGGCGAGCGCGGGGTTCATCGCCTCGGTGTCGGAGTGGATCGTGGGCGCGATGATCGACCTGGGGCGCGGCATCAGCGCCTCGACCGAGAGCTATCACGCGGGGCGCCCGCCGGCGCCGGCAATGGGGCGCGAGTTGCGAGGCAGCACGCTGGGCGTGATCGGCTACGGACAGATCAGCCGCTACCTGTGCGATGTCGCGCTGGCGCTGGGCATGCGCATCGTCGTGCACGACCCGTACACGGCGACGGGGCGGGCCGAGTTCGCGCAGGTTGCGCTCGACGTGCTGCTGGCGCAGTCCGACTTCGTTGTCTGCCTCGCACCCGCCACCGATGCGACCGAGAACATGATGAACGCCCAGGCCTTTGCCGCGATGCAGCCGCACGCCTTCTTCACCAATGCCTCGCGCGGCAACCTGGTGGATGAAGACGCGCTGCTCGCCGCACTGGATGCGGGCGTGATC
>NZ_RXFS01000018.1 GCF_003952185.1 Variovorax sp. 679
CGCGTAGTCCCCTGCGACAGCTGAGTTCGTGATGGCATCGTCGCCGCTCGCTGTTGGATTCCGCCGATCTCTGACCCTAGATTGGAGTAATGGGATGGTCACCCCCTTCTTTGGCATAGGAGGGGGTGACCATCCCATTACTCCAGCCAACACCTCTCCGCATAGGCAATCAGTTCTTGGTCGGCAGAAGTATTCCTAGCCAGATCGGTCGTCGGCCAACAATGACCCGAGCCCTGCCAGCGCCAGTTGTCTTCGCAGATCGTATCCAGATCCCTTTGAGCGACCCATCCCAGGACAGCGAACGCAAGGGATGAATCCGCCCAGCATGCAGGCACATCTCCAGTCCGGCGTGGGCCGAACTCGCACGCGACTTGCCGCCCACTGGCACGCTCGACGGCTTGAACAACATCCAGCACCGAATGCCCCTTGCCGGTTCCCAAGTTGAACGTCCCTAGCCCCCCCCGCCGTTGCATGTGGTCCAGCGCTAGGACATGGGCCTGTGCAATGTCCATCACGTGAACGTAGTCCCGGATCGTTGTGCCGTCCCGCGTTGGGTAGTCGCTACCTTGCACCATGAACGCCTGGCGCAGACCCGCTGCGACCTGACAGGCGGCAGGCACCAGATGCAGAGGTTTCCCGTGTGGGAATTCCCCGATCCAGCCGCTTTCATGCGCACCGGCAGGATTGAAGTACCGCAGCACCGTCACGCTCCACTCCGGGTCTGTCAGGCAAAGTGCCGTCAGCGCCTGTTCCATCACGCGCTTGGCACGACCGTAGGGACTCGCCGGCCTGCACACGGCAGACTCGAGAATGGGACTGGCATCGGGAGAACCGTACACCGTTGCGGACGATGCAAAGATCAAATTCTTCACGCCCGCCGCACGCATCGCCGCGATGAGCGTGAAAGAGCCCACGACGTTGTTCTCGTGACAGGCGATCGGATCGCTCAACGAGTCGCCGAGGACCTTGAGACCACCCAGATGGATCACCCCCTCGATGCGCTCCTCACGAAACAACCGATCCAGCAGCGCGCGGTCGCGCACATCACCTCGGATGCATCGATGGGCTCTGCCGGTGATCCTGCCTAGCCGCTCGACCACGCCCGGATCGGCATTGGCCAGGTTGTCGAGGATCAGCGGCGCATAGCCGCTGGCGCTCAGCGCGACGCAGGTATGGCTACCGATGAAGCCTGCGCCACCAGTGACGAGGATGCAGGAACGCATACGTATGGTCAGTCGATTCGACAGACCGGTGATCTGGCTCGAGGGCGGGCGCGTGGCCCTTCAAACCAGATCACCGGCTTTCCCGTCGTCAGTGCCAGTTGGCCGCAATCACGGTGTTCAGGCTGCCCTGGTAGTCGGACGGTAAGCTGATCTGCCCGGCCGCCGGAGGTGCGAAGCTCGCCATGGCCTGCACGAGGTTGTGCACCTGGCTGTCCAGCAGCACCAGGCCATCACTGGTCTTGAATTGCTCGATATGGTGCTGATCGCCCAGGTACCAGTCCTTGATCGTCATCTTGTCGTCCGCGCCGATGATGCTGACTTCCAGACTGTCGCCAACACGCTGGAACCAAAGCTGGCTGGTCGAGATATCGGCCCCGAACGCCACGACGTCGGTCTTGTCGACAGTGGCGTCGTCCTCGATCACCACATCCGCGCCGCCGCCCCGAGCGAAGAGGTATGTGTCATCTCCCAGTCCGCCTTCGAGCTGGTCATTGCCTGTGCCGCCGTCGAGCACGTCGCCGTCCTCGCCGCCCCGTAGGGTGTCGTCACCCGCCCCGCCCATCAAGGTGTCATAGCCGGAGCCCCCAAACAGAATATCTGAGCCTGCCCGGCCATCGAGCACGTTGTCAGCAGAATTACCCACGAGCGTATTCGCTAGGCTATTGCCAATCGCGTTGATGGCATCCGTTCCTGTGAGCGTCAGATTTTCGAGATTGGCACCGAGGGTGTAGCTCACACTGCTGCGAACCGTGTCGACCCCACCATTGTTGGCCTCGGTGAGCACGTTGTCGGTTGAGTCGACCACATAGGTGTCGTCACCGCTGCCGCCTTGCTGCGGGATGGTGCTCAGCAGCACATCGAGGCTCAACACCTTGCCGTCGGCAAACCGAAAGAGCTCGACACCGGCTGTGGAAAAGTTCGCTTTCGTGACTCCGGCTTGCTGGAGATCCCACTCACTCAGCTCCCACTTGGGCTGGGCTTCCTGGGTGTGATAGTCGATCGACAGGAAATGGCGTCCGTTCTCGAGCAGCTCGAGCGTCCTGTAGCCGTTGTCGGCCTGCTCCAAGTTCCATTGGTAGCTGAGATTGCCCAGTTGCACGCTGCCATCGAACTCCACGGCGTCCTGGTTCGACCGGCTCAGATCGCCGCCGTAAATGGCAAACATGAATGCGCTCGTGTCGGTGCCAAACTCCGCAAGATCACTGATGTGATCGACCCCATCCTGGCTGGCATCGACGATGTAGGTGTCGGCGCCAGCCTGGCCGTCGAGCCAATCGTTGCCGGCTCCTCCGATCAGGATGTCGTTGCCGTCCGACCCGGTCACAGTGTCGTTGCCGTCGCCAGCATCGATCCAGGCACCCAAGCCATGGTCTCTCATGCTGGCAGTCTGAAAACCGATCGAAGCATCTGGCTTTAGGACTGCCCAGTCCCAATTGCGGCTGCGCGCGTTGCCTTGCGCTTGCCCATCCCAGTCGAGAGCAATATCCACCGACTGGAGTTGGATGAAATCGTCGCCACCGCCTGTTTCGATGACGCCTCGGAATGCCTTGGCACCCTGAAATTCGCCTCGAGTCGCACTCTGCACCACATCGGCCCCCTCGGTGCCGGTGATGAGCTGTTGCGTGGCTGTATCGGTGGTGGTGACTTGCGTCTGCTGCTCGGTGATGGTCTGCCAGCCCACAATTCTTGGGGACGTAGTTGACGTGGCTTGGACATTGGGAATGAGCCAGCCAACCAGCCCCAGGCTGTTACCAGCGGAGCCACCGCCGCTGGTGCTTTGAGACGGCCCATACACCGGCTGCGCATTAGCTGGAAGGTCGACATACCCGTTTCCGCTCGAGACGAGGCCAGATATCCCGATGAATCTGCCAGTCACTGGTTGCTGGGTCGCAGTCGACCTCACTTCGGAATAGACGGGGCGCGTCGTCTGTACGAGCGTCGTTGTCGTGCGATTGGACAATGCGAGGTAGTGCTCGTAGTTCAGCGTGACGCCATCCGTCATCTGCACAGAGGACTGCGAGACGGTTGCGGGAACAGCCAGGCCACTGTCGCCGTTGATACCCCATCCAGACCAGTATTGCGACATGGAGCGCAGTTGCATCTGCTGCTGGTCGATGAAGGCTTGCTTGCGTGCTACTGGGGCTTCCGGCGCCGGAGCCGACACCTGCTGAAGGAAGTCAGACACCACCAATGTGCGATCCCCAGTCTGAACGCTCCACTGCTTGGTCATGGCCGCCGTGAAGCCAGTGACATGCACCTGATCGCCTGCGGTGGTCTGGATCACAAGGTCGCCATCACGCCATGAAGCGCTCAATGCGGCCAATTCGAGACCGTCGAAGCGAAGCACACCTTGCTCACCGGTAGTTGGCAGTATCACGTCCAAACCACTGCCGGCCTCGAACACATAGGTGTTGCGGCCAGTGCCGCCAATCAGCAGGTCGCTGCCACTGCCGCCTCGAAGCTGATCGTCACCGTCCAGGCCTCTGAGCTCGTCATTGCCCGCGCCGCCGTCGAGTGTGTCGGCGCCCATGGCCCCGATCAGCCGGTCGTTGCCGATGGTTCCGATCGGCAGAATGGCCTGAACCAGGCTTTGCATGTTCAGCACGGTGCCGTCGGCAAACGTCAGGTCCTTGATCTGCGCTGCGGCCCCCGCATCGATCTCGATCCGGTCGTTGGTGCCATAGGTCAGCAGCAACGCCACGTTGCCCAGGCTGTCGCCGCTCAGGCGCGTGATCTGCAGGCCTTGTGGCTGGATGCCCGCTGCAAAGCGAATGCCATTGCTGCCGCTCGCCTGGGTGCTGTCGGCCAGGATGCGGTCGTAGCCATCCCCGGCATTGAAGAAGAGCAGGTCGGCATCCGCATCGCCGCCGCCGCTGAGCTGCAGGGTGTCGTCGCCCGTGCCGCCCGTGAGCTGGTCCTGGCCGGCGCCACCGTCCAGGAAGTCGCTGCCGGCGCCTCCGCTGAGCGTGTCGTTCCCGGCCAGTCCGGCAATCCTTTCGTTCCATGTCGTGCCAGTGATGACGTCGTCGCCCGACGTACCCTGGATCCATTCACCCTGGGCCAGGATTTCCGCATAGGTGAAGGAACGGCCGTCCGCGAACTCGAACCGGATGTTGTCGAATGTCTCCGATTCGATGACATCGCCCGCATCGCTGCCGACCTGGATCACCACGGAGGCGCTGCCGGTTCTGAGCCGCAGGCTCTCCGGCGTGATTCCTGCGCCGAATACGATGCGGCTGAACACGTCCGCGCCTTGCGCGTCCTTCCTGGCGCTCGTGTCATGGATGCTGTCGAAGCCATCTCCCAGCCCATAGAGGTAGGTGTTGTTGCCGCCGCTGCCCTCGAGCGTGTCATTGCCCAAGCCGCCGCTGAGGGTGGCGTAGCCAGTGGTCGCGACGATCCGGTCATCGCCCTTGCCGCCGAGCAGGTGCTGGTTGCCCTGTGCATCCGTGGCGGTCGCGATGCCTTCGGAGAACTTGCCCATCAACTGGCTGGTGGAGTAGATGCTGCCGTCCGCGAATTGATAGGTATTGCCGGCGCCCGCGACCCCGTTCACGATTCCTACTCGATCGGTATCCGAAGTGTCGATGCGCAGGTTTCCTGAACTGTCATACCGCACCATGAGCGTGCCAGGCTGTGCGCCCTGCAGGATGATCCTGTTGTTCCCTTGGTTATCGTCGATAGCCTCGCTTTCGCCGGCGGCGTTCACTACACCGTCGCCGCTGGCGATGATGTAGGTGTCATCACCTGCACCACCTTTGAGAAAATCGGTGCCGGCGCCCCCAACCAGTGTGTCGTCGCCTTCATCCCCCCAGAGTTCGTCATCGCCCTCGCCACCGAGCAGGTAATCATTGCCACCGCCGCCCATCAAGGTGTCGTTGCCTGCCTGGCCGCTCAGGATGTCGTCGCCATGTGCCTCCAGCGAAACGTTGCCCACTTCGTCATCGCCGAACAGGACGTCGTTGCCCGCGCCACCATCCAGGGTGTCGCGACCACCACCGCCTACGAGTTGGTCGTTACCGTCGCCCCCGTCCAGGTAGTCGTTACCCTGGACATCCAGCGGCGTGACGGCCTCGCTGTCGTCACCCCATAGCAAGTCGTTGCCGGCTCCACCCAGAACTATGTCGTCGCTTCCGCCACCATGGAGTTGATCATCGCCGTCGCCGCCATCCAGGTAGTCCTTACCTTGGTATGTGCTCGGTAGCGCGGTGAAGATGCTGTTGTCGCCCCACAGTCGATCATTCCCAGCGCCGCCGACAAGAATGTCGTCCCGCCCGCCGCCTTCGAGTCGGTCATCGCCATTGCCGCCGTCCAGGTAGTCATTGCCATGGGTACTCCAGAGCGTTCCGCTCTCGTCCTCGTCGGTGTCATCGCCCCAGAGCCAGTCATCGCCGCTGCCCCCAAGCAGTTGGTCCGAGCCCCCTTGGCCGACCAGGACATCGTTGCCCGCTCCGCCGGACAGCATGTCGTCGCCATAGGCATCGGCGGGGGTGAAGGTGACAGAGGAAGCGCGCTCACGAGGATCTCCGTCGCCCCAGATGAAGTCGCTGCCCGCGTCTCCAAACAGCAGATCGGAACCTCCCAGCCCCCTGATATCGTCATCATCGTCACCGCCATGCACGACATCGTCCGCATCGCCGGCGGCGATGTAATCGTTGCCTGCGCCTCCATCGATGATGTTGCCTGTCGTTTCTCCTGTATATACGCCGAACGCACCGACGCCTCCGACCGGGCGCAGATATGCGACGTCATCAGTCCATCGCGGTAGCACGTCTCGGAAGACAGCCCAGGAAAAACCTCGCGAAACCTCCTCCTTGCCGCTAGGCAATGCAGGAGGTGTGAAGTCCACGCTACGAGGAAGTTCGAAATACCCAGCAGCACTGCCATAGATGACGTCGTTGCCATCCCCTCCGAGGACCGTATCGCGTCCGAACCCGGCAAAGATCAGATCATCGCCATCGCCTCCTTCGACACGGTCGTCCCCATCTCCTGCAGAGATTCCGTCGTTACCTCCAAGGCCTTGGATCCGTTCTGAATTGACGGTGCCAACGAGGATATCTGCCGTATCGTCCTGGGCACCATCGCTGGCATAGCCGCTCGGCGTGGTTTGATAGACCCCTCCATCCAGACGCTTGATGAAATCCCCGCGCAGTTCGGTAGTCTCGGCAGATTCAGGCGATGTGGAAGGCAGCGTGATGCCGAGACTCTTGCTTGCGCTCCAGTTGCGCACAATGATGAGATCGGTGCGGTCGGAGAAGGTGATGTACAGGTCGTTGTGATCGCCCTCTGCAGGAACCAGGACGTAGCTGATCTTCTTGTCGTCCGTCTGCCAGATGTTCTCGGCGACTTTCTTGGTGCCGAATCCAGTCACAGTGCCAATGCCTGTGACATCGATCACGCCGTTGCCGTCGCTGTCCTCGATGATGTCTGTGCCCCAACCGGGGGAGAACTTGTAGACATCGAAATCCACTCCTCCGACGAGGGTGTCATTGCCGCTGCCCCCTTCAAGCCAATCGCTGCCAGCGCCGCCTTCAAGGTAGTCGTTGCCGCCTTTGCCATAGAGCTTGTCATTGCCCGCCATGCCATAAAGTGCATCCGATAGCCCGGCGCCTTCGATGACATCGGCGGTCTTGGTGCCAAAGACGATCTGGTGATCACTCAGCGAAATTCCCGTGCCATCAATTGCCAACGTCAAAGGCTGCCCACCAGGGATGTGGGTGGTCAGGTCTACGAAGTCCCAGTTTCCTTGAATGGAGTTGGTGTCCCAATCCTCGTTGTAGGGCTTGGCGCCAACGCGTGCCCCGTCGTCATCGTCGCGCGCGCCATTGACTTCGTATTGGAGCTTCCATGCCAACATGGCAGCCCGGTCCGCCAGATAGCGGTCGGTCATCGTTCCCACACCAGTCTGTGAGTCCAGCAAGTCCAGTGACCCATCGGTGTTGTGACGCGAGTAGTCGACGTCTGTGACAACGAAGCCATTCAGCTCTCTAAGTGCATAGCGCCAAGCGATGTCGGTCTTTGCCTTGGCAACCATCTCGTCACGACTAAGGCTGGCGTCAATAGTGAACTGCGCACCGTCCAGATCCGCAGGCAACGGCGTCGTGATGGTTGAGTTCGCCCCAAAGAACAAGTTGGAGAGGCGATCGACGATGTCGCGACGGCCATTCTTGTCCCGGTCATCCATCAGGTGATACAACTCGGTGGCACCAGTGCCGCCAAAAAGTCCACCAAGCAATGTTGCGCCGAGTATCAAGGCGCCTGAGACCGGGGCAGTCAAGGCCGCGCCGACCGCAGCCAGTGCAGCTACAGCAACCCCGCCAACGGCGGCACCAACGATCGCGCCAATGCCGGAGCCTGTGGCGTCAACCGCCCACTCCTTCATGATCTCGGTAGCCCGCTCTGTGTTGCCTTGAGCTTCCGCCTCCGAAGAGGCTTTGGCAGCCATGACAAAACCCAGAAGACCACCAAGCACACCCAGCTTGTTCAAAGCCTTGGGGACTCCGCTCAGGCTTGCTGCCTTCGCGCCTTCCTCCATGCTTTTGATACCAGCCTGTAGGTTGAGCTTTTGATCGGAGGTAAGCCCATCGATCATCGTGTTGAACGCTGCAAGCTTGACTGGATCTTTAAGGGCTGCTTCTAGGCTATCGGGGTTGAACTTGAGGTAATCAGCCGAGTTCGTCGCGGACAATCCGCTGAAATGAATCTGCTCTAGGGAGTGCGCAGAAATAGCACTCTTGACAGCATCCAGGCCACCAGAAGAATCTCTCAACCGCACCAGATCTATGCGGGACACGCCATCAATGGTCGTGACATTGGAATTCGCAAGCAACGCCGGCAATTCGCTTTTCGCAAAAATACTCATGTCATCTATTTTGCTAGGAGCGATGATGCGAAACTCGCCTTTAGCTTCCGCAACGAACTGGTTCGACGCAAAATCCCAGAGCGAAGACGAGCCGACTCTATTGCCTGCTGGATCTCTCCCACTCTTATATAGATCCGCTTTCTCTTTGATTTGACTCAATTGCTCTGGAGTTGCGTCCTGAAGGACTATTCCCAGTTCGTCTGCCACAGCAGAATTTAATTTGGCATCAAATTCTGGTAGATCCAGCAACTTTCCCACATCGCTGGATAGAAGGTCGTGCACGCCGCTGGGTGCGCTAGTGACGACAGCGTCGGCAATAACTCCAGTTGAAGTCCCATCCGGCATGTTCCCAGTGAACAGAATGTACGTATCGCCCGGATTGGCGTTACTGACAGCGCCAGACGTACGAGCAACCAACTCGAACAACGAGCTAACGGTATGTTTGATCGACGAGTCAGTCAGCTCGAGCTTGGCCGAAAGAAAACTGATGCTCATTGCTGGCTCCCATCAGTCTCGTCGAGATTGAGAGCATAAAGCGGCACGTCGTATTCCGACTGAAGAACCAAGAATGCCGCCTTCAATTCATCAAAAAACTCATCCCGAATAGCTTCTGGCGGCAACTGATCTAGTTTTGCTGTCTCTTTTTGCCCGAACCTCTTAACCCTAAGCTCATAGACAGTTGATTGAAAATGAAAGTAAAAATGTACATAATCTGATCGCGCCCCAACTGTAGGCGCCCTCAGCAAATAACTCCCTCGCCCCCTGTCAATTGCCCAACTAATATCACTGCAATCGAAAAAAAATCCACCGCGCGCGCGCAAACGACTTTGCTTGGTCTCATCTGCATCTGAAAAAATTTTCTCCACGTCATTGCTGGTGATTTTTTCAAGCTTGTACGACATAAATTTCTCCAAGTTACTCAATTCAATCCGGGAAACGCTAGTAAAAATCCATTTTTCTTTTCAAGAGCCCTACACATTGAGCACACCCCCGTCCCTTCGTTTGTTGGCCTGCATGGTCAAGAGGTCACTCTCCTCAGCGTGATACACCGGCGTGGTTCTGGAACGCGCTGAGATTCATCGCGGTTTTTCAACAACCGGTCGTACCCTGCCAGCCCCACCTCAAGGCTGTAGCGCTGCGCATGCTCTCTGGCATTGCGCCCTGTCTGTCGCGAGCGCTCCGTACTTGCCAGACCGTCGAGTACGGTCTGCACGATGCGCCCGGTATCGAAGAAGTCCACCAGTTGGCCAGTCTTGCCATCCTCTATCACCTCGCGCACCGGCGCTGTGTCCGAGGCCACGATCGGCACTCCGCAGGCCATCGCCTCCAGCACCGACCAGCTCAACACGAAGGGATAAGTCAGGTAGACATGGCAGGCTGACACCTGCAGCACGTGCAGGTAGTGCTGGCGGGGCAGGCGGCCAAGAAAATGGGTTCGGCAGGGATCCAGCGTCACTTCCTTCAGCATCCGCTCCCGCCAGTGGGCGGCCCCCTTGGGACGCCGCCCGTAGCTCACCTCGTCGCCGCCGACGATCAGTGCATGACAGCCTGGGTGCGCGCGCTGGATCTTTTCGAGGGCACGCATGAACACGTGGAACCCTCTGTACGGCTCCAGGTTGCGTGCCACGTAGGTGATCACCGGATCCCCCGCCCGGAGCGTCACGCCGCTGGGCGTCGTGAAGGTAGCTCTGAAGTCGGGCCCCAGGGCTTGGGTGTCGATGCCTTCGTGCTGCACCACGATCTTGTCGTGCAGTGCCGCCGGGTAGCGGCTTTTCTGCCAATGCGTGGGGCTAATGGCCGCATCGCATTCGAGAAGATTCAGCGCATGCTGCGCGTTCCACGTGCGCACCCGCGCACGGTCATCCAGGCTGATCGGGAATTCAGGATCGAAACCCACGTCCGCGCCCTCGGCGCTGTAGTACCACTCGCACAGGTGGATCAGGCGAGCATCGGGAAACACATCCCTGGCATAAAGACTCTCGCCCCAGCCCGGATGGGCCAGGATCACGTCGGGCTTGAAGCCACCCTGGCGCATCTCAAGCATGGCCCGCACGGCGCTTTGTCCATGGAGCACGGCGTTCTCGAACTGGTGCAGGTAGGGATGCTGATTCGCACAGCCGGCCCGCGGAAGCGGGTAGCGCACCAATTCCCCGAAACCCTGCAAGCCCGGCGCCCCTTGCCGCCCCAAGGCACGCACCTGCCAACCCGGCCGTGCGGCCCAGGCACGCACGAGGTGGCCGAACTGCCCCGGAAAGTTCTGATGGATGACGAGGATCCGCACTAGGGCACTCCCACGCCTTCGGCATGGGACACACACTGCGTGCCCTGTGCATTGCCCGTCAACTGGTCCAGAAACACGTCCCGCTGGCGATCAAGTTGCTGCTCGTCGTAGCGGCGTGCGATGCACCGGGCCGTGTCAGTCAGCGCCGGGTGGTTCAACACCCAGTCAATGGCCCACCGCAGATTTCCCTTGGCGGCGTGCCATGCGAGGCCGGCCCCTTGCCGCTCGACGCGCCGCGCGAACATCAATTTCTCCATGTCCGTCGGCAGCATGAGTTGAGGCTTCCCTACAAGCAAGGTCGCGTTCAGAAAGCCGGAGGAGCCGTAGTTGATGACCGCATCGGCCCGGCCCAGCACCATCGACAGGTTCTGCGGCTCGCGCGTCACCCGCACCGACGTCCCATCGAATCGGCTGAACTCGCCCTCGGAAGCGTCCGGCCACAGACAAAGAGTTGCCAGTCCCCATGACTGCAGCACCTCCAACACAGCGACCGTCTCCCTGCCTCGCAGGTAGACGAAGACCCGCTTGCCCTTTTCATCTTTCTCTTCGCCTGGCCAGCTCGGCGCACAGGCAGGGGCCGATGACGCAAACGGACCGATGTAGAGGGCATTGGCACGCGCACCGTAAGGATCCGTCTCCGGGATGCCGTCGACCACGACGCTCGGCCAAGCCATGAAGTCGGCCAGACGCAGGCCCGTCGCACCCAAGATCCGCCCCACGCGGGTCACCGTCTGATCCAGTTGCGCGATCTTTTGCGCATTCACCCGCTCCAGATAGGGACCGCGCACGGTCGAATCGAACAACGGGAAGTCGACCGGCGGTGCATCGAAGCCGTTGGTGATCTGCGTTGCGGGAATGCCGGCCACGCAGGCGGCCAGCAGCGCAAGAGGCGCGTAGTCGCACAGGATGGCCGTAGGCTGAACTGCTGCAAACAGCTTCAGCCATCGGGTGACGGCGATTTCAACGGCCAGTGCGTCGTGAAACCCCAGCGCCAGCAACACGTCGGCAAAGGAGGACAGACGCTTCGTTGCTTCCTGGCCGGCTACAGCGACACCAGGGATTGCCGGCTGGGCGAAGGTGGGAGCAACATGAACCGATTCGCCACGGCCGGCAATCATCGGGTGTCCGACGTGCTGCGGAGGAACTGCCCAGGCGACCGTTCCCCCGCGCGTCCTGATCAGGTTGGCGATCTCCGACGAGCGCACCAGATGACCCAGATTCCTGCCGTGCTCCCACGCCACCAGAATGTGTGGGCTGGCGATGCTGTTTGAAGTCATCACCGCTCCCTCAAACTCTCGCTGGTCGCCCGCTGAACCGGGCTGAGCAGGAACTCGATGATTCGCCGCTTGCCCGTCTTGATCTCCGCCGTGAGATTCATCCCCGGGCTGAGCTTGATCGGCCTGCCATCCACATCGATGGTTGTGCTGTTGAGGTTGAGCGTCACCGGGAAGATCGCCCCACGCTTCTCGTCATTGACCGCATCCGCCGTCACCGTCTTCACGGTCGCGTTCACCGTCCCGTAGCGCGTGTACGGAAACGTCTCCAGCTTGATCGCCGCTTCCTGCGTCGGACTCACGAAGCCGATGTCCTTGTTCTCCAGCGTCACCTCGGCCGCCACCTGTGCCCCGTCAGGCACGATCACCATCAGTGGCTGCGCTTCCGTGACCACACCGCCTTCGGTGTGCGTGGCGAGCTGCTGCACCGTGCCCGCCACTGGGGCCTTGAGCGTCGTCAATCGCTCTCGCTGACCCGCCTTGGTCAGGTCCTGCGTGCCTTGCTGCCGCTTGAGCTCAGCCGCGGCTTCCCGTGTCCTCAGGCTGTGCTTGGTCTCGGCGATGTAAGCCACCCTCGTGTTCTCGCTCTCCCTCAGCGCGGCGTTGGCTTCTGCCAATCTCGCTCGCTGCGTCGCCAGATCCCGCTCCATCTCGATGCGCTCGCGCGTGCGATCCTGGTTCGCATGGCTGGACATGAAGCCCTGGTCGGCCAATTGACGGAAGTCGGCCTCCCGCTGCCTGGCGATGGGAAGCGTCGTTTCCAGCTTCGCAACCACCTCGCGCGCGGTCGCGATCTCGGCCTGACGCCGGTTGATCTCCGCTGTCGCCTTGGCCAGCTTGGCCGTGACATCGCTCCATTCGTCGTTCAGTTCCGCGCGGGCTGAACTCAGGTCTTCATCGGTCCAGCCTTGGGGAATCGTCTTGCCCAGATCCGGAGCATGTGGCTCAGCGGCGTTCAACGCCTTCAACAGTGCGCGGGTGCGCATGACCTCGGATTGCACGGACTTCAACAGTTCATTGACGTTGGTCCTGTCGGCCGTGGCCATGGTCGGATCGAGCTCAACCAGCGGTTGACCTGCTTCGACGTGGTCTCCGTCCCTCACCAACACCCGCTTGACCACGCTCACCTCCAGCGGCTGGATGATCTTGGTGCGCTCGCTCACGATGATCTTGCCCGGCGCCACCGCCACGATGTCGACCTGTCCGAAGATGGACCACGCCAGCGCGATGAGGAACAGTGCGATCAACGCATAGGCCAGTCGTCTGGGCGCCGGGTGTACCGGGGTGTCCTGCAGGCTGAGTGCGGCAGGCAGGAAGGCCGCCTCATCGGCCAGGCGCTTCGGACCTGCAAGTTCGTGGCGGTGCTTCCAAGCAGCCTTGAAGATCGCGCCATAGCGGCCCAGCAGCTCGAACACCGGATGGCGCGTGTCTCGCGCGTGTGGTGCGTTGGCCGCAGGAGCAGTGGTGGAGACTTCCGGCGTCATACCGCCACTCCCGATCCAGTCCCTTCGGTCGGATGCCCGCCATCCTGCATGTTCCACAGGTGCGCATAAATGCCCTTAGGCCGACTCAGCAAGCTCTCGTGCGTGCCGCCTTCGACGATCTTGCCCTTGTCCATCACGATGATGCGGTTGGCATGGCGCACTGCAGAGAGGCGGTGGGCGATGATGAAGACCGTGCGCCCCCTGCAGATGTGCGCCATGTTGCGCTGCACGATGGCCTCGCTCTCATAGTCCAGCGCGCTGGTGGCCTCGTCGAAGATCAGGATGCGCGGGTGGGTGAAGAGAGCCCGGGCAATGGCGATGCGCTGGCGCTGCCCGCCCGAGAGGCTTGCCCCCTGCTCGCCGACCATGGTGTCATAGCCCTCGGGCAGCTCGCTGATGAACTCGTGGGCCCCGGCCAGCTGGGCGGCCTGGATCACCGCATCCAGCGGCGCCGCCGGATCGACGATGGCGATGTTCTCGCGCACGCTGCGGTTGAAGAGGGTGTTCTCCTGCAGCACCACGCCCACCTGTCTTCTGAGCTGCGCCGCGTCGATCAGGCTGATGTCGATGCCATCGACCAGCAGGCGTCCTTGTTCTGGGGCGTACAGGCGCTGGATGAGCTTGGTCAGTGTGCTCTTGCCCGAGCCCGAGCGCCCGACGATGCCGATGACTTCGCCGGGGCGCACGTCCAGGCTGACGCCGTTGAGCACGGGCGCCGCTTCGGGACGGTAGCGGAAGGTCAGGTTGTCCAGGGTCACACGGCCCTTGAGGACGGGCAGCTGGGCCGCGGTGCTCGGCGGCACCTCGGTGCGGGTGTTGAGGATGTCGCCAAGCCGGGCCATGGAGATGCCGGTCTGCTGGAAGTCGGTCCACAGTTGAGCCATGCGCATGATGGGTTGCGACACGCGCTGCGCAAACATGTTGAACGCGACGAACTGGCCGACGGTCAGCTCATTGTTCATGACCAGGTGCGCGCCGTACCAGAGGGTGGCGGCGTTGACGAGCTTGCCGATGAGGTTGACGCCTTCATGTGCCCAGCTGGCGAGGTTCTGCGTTCTGAAGCTGGCCGAGATATAAGCCGCGAGCTGGTTGTCCCAACGCCGGCCGAAGGCGGGTTCGAGGGCGGTGGCTTTGACGGTCTGGATGGCGCTGACGGTCTCCACCAGCATGGCCTGGTTCTCCGCGCCGCGTGCGAACTTCTCGTCCAGGCGACGGCGCAGGATGGGCACCACCGCGAGGCTCAGCCCGAAGTACAGCGGCATGCTCGCGAGCACGATCAGGGTGAGCGGCACGCTGTAGAACAGCATGACGGCGATGAAGACAATGGAGAAGACGACGTCCAGCAGCACCGTGAGCGCGTTGCCGGTCAGGAAGCTGCGGATGTTCTCGAGTTCGCGCACGCGGGCGACCGAGTCACCGACGCGCCGGGCCTGGAAGTAGGCCAGGGGCAATTGCACGAGGTGGCGAAACAGGCGTGCGCCAAGCTCGACGTCGATGCGGTTCGTGGTGTGGCTGAAGACGTAGCTGCGCAGGCCATTGAGCAGCGATTCGAAGATGACAACGACCAGCAAGCCGATGACGAGCACATCGAGCGTGGTCATGCCGCGATGCACGAGCACCTTGTCCATGACGACCTGGAAGAAGAGAGGACTGACCAGCGCGAACAGCTGCAGGATGAAGGAGATGAAGAGCACTTCGCCCAGCAGCTTCCTGTGCTTGACGAGGCTGGGGATGAACCAGGAGAAGTCGAATTTGGCGAGTTCGCCTGCGAGGCTCGCGCGGCTGGTGATGAGGATGAGTTCGCCTGTCCAATGCGTGGCGAAGACTTCCAGGGGTTCAATGACGGGACGGCCGTTGGAGGAAGAGGGGTCTTGCAGCAGGACGCGCTGAGTGTCGCACTGGGCCAGGATGACGAAGCGTTCGGCACCATCTTCGCCTCGGAGCACCGCCAATGCGGGCAGTGGCGTCAGGGACAGGCGCTCAAGGGTTGCGCGGGAAGACTTGGCCTTCAGGCCCAGGTGCTTGGCTGCGCGCAGCAACGTGGCAGTGTCGACAGGCTCGGAAGGCGTCAGGCCCAGTTGGTGCGACAGCAGGGATGCGTCGGCTGCGATCTGGTGGAAGCGGGCGATGGTGGACAGCGCCACAAGAGACGGATGCGCAACGGCCCCGGCTTCAGGGGCCTTTTGCGCCGGCGCGCCGACCTCTCCGTGCTGCTGCACGCCCCTCTCCTCCACTCCCATTTGGGAACCCTCGAATGTCGTTATGAAACATCAAGATACCCGAGTAGGAATTGGCTGACAAGCTCGACTTTGCGACGCATTCAACACAGCAAATGAAATGAAAACCAAAGGACTCCAAAAAGAGGGAGAGGTTGGCTGAGTGCAACAAACAGGTGCACATTGATTCGCACCGAATGCGTTCACAAGCACGCTTCAACGTTTGATCGCCCGCATTGATGAAGGCCCAAGGTACCTCGACTATCTTCACTATTCGGGCATCTTGAATCCCACGGAAAGCGCAGCACGCGCTGCGACATGAAGGGTCAATCTACAGGCGCTGGTGCAACGCGATATCGATCAGCAGCGCATGGGCAACTTGCTCGCAGCAGATGCGACGCACGAAACAGCTCCAGCGAAACCTCGATCCGAGCGAAATTGTGGCGTGCTTAGCCGCGCGATAGAGCGCAACAAAAGGTGAGGTGGCAGGGTCTGGACCTGCGCCATCCAAGGTTCCTCAGCGGATTCGCATCTAATGACAGTAGATCTGGGTCCATTCGCATTTATCGACGTTGCTTACACCCACATCGGGCATCCGCATCGCTGACTGACGGCCGTCTCCAGACGGCGTCAATCAACTGGATCACAACGCCTTGAACCGCGAACCTGACTCTGGCACGCAGCCAATCGTTACTTCCTGTTCTAAGCTTGGAACCTCATCGCGCGCTCTCCGATGCCATGTGGCTCGACCGAATGACCGGCGAGGGGCCTAGTTGCAGTTCAGTGCCAGCGTTTTATTGGCGTTGATCTTGTAGTCACAGCGTGCTGTCTTCGCGGGTAGCGCGACGTCCGAGGTCTGGCCGTCGGCATATTTGCAGCGCACCGTGACGGTGCGGCCGGCTTCGTAGATGTAGCCGAGGCTCCAATGCCCGGAGGACTTGCCGGTCTCATCCGGGACCAGGGTCGCCATCTCCTCAGGTTTTCCGTCGAACACGTCAACGAAACGCAACGGTTGGCCGGCGCGTACCGGGCAAACCTCGGCCGACACTGCGGGCACGGCCGAACATGCCACCAGCGAAGTCAGCAACAGTGCGCCGAGGCCCCTAGTCGACAACATAGAAATTGTCTCCATTATTCGAATTGCCGGGCGCTCCCCAGCGTAGCAGTCGAGGACCCACAGCCTTCGGGCTCGGTGGCGTCACATATTGGTCGTAGACGTTGATGCCGGCTGGACTTTGACCGACATAGATGGCGGCATGGCCCTGATAGTGACCTCCGCTGTTGAAGGTCGCGATGACGGTGCCGGGCTGAATGTCCTTGTTGTCCTTGACGGCAGCACCCTTGCGCCAGTTCGTGGTTGCTGGAAGCGCCGGGCAGACCTTCTTCACATAGGAAACACATTGGCCGCAGAGATTGATCCCGGTGGTCTCGCTGGCGCTGGGGACTGTGCCGGATGGTGCAAGGCTTGAGGTCGGGGCACAGGTCCATTTGCC
Organism: Variovorax sp. 679; assembly: GCF_003952185.1. Taxonomy (GTDB): domain Bacteria; phylum Pseudomonadota; class Gammaproteobacteria; order Burkholderiales; family Burkholderiaceae_C; genus Variovorax. The sequence goes on from NZ_RXFS01000018.1 coordinate 16,834, forward strand.
GACCGGCGCACCGGCGTTGTTTTGGTAGTTGCTGGATACGTAAGCCAAGAAAAGACTCCCATGATTGAAGTACCGAGGCGCAATTTAACCGAGGTCATGACGTTCTCTACACGCGACTTCGACAAATGCAAGCTAGCTGGGATTTGCTGTCAGTAAAAGAGCTGCACACCGTGTCGGTCTTGCGATCTCGTGAGGCTGCATGTGAAACCTGCTCACTGTCGATGAGCTGCAAGCAACGTCGAGGAATGCAACTGTCCACTCCCGGCGTGTACGGTAACCCCTTGCGATTCACGAACAGCATTGCTCGGGAAGCGAGGAAGCGGGTCGGCATTCCAAGGGCCTTCGCAAGACGATCTAAAGGTCAGATTTGCGCCACCTTAGTCCCGCGGCGACAACAGGAATTGCCTTCACATCATCTTCTAAACGCATCGCAACGCTCATGTCCCAGTCCCGTCGCATAAAAGTTCTCCATGCTCGGGTTTGAGAGGATGCAGATCCAAATGGCACTTTTCCCGTCGACATACATGCCATCCAGAATGGTCACGAAGGTGAGAGATTTGTCCTTCGGTATCAGCGTCCTCAGGGGATTCTTCTCGATGAACTCTCCAGCATTGCCGACTCGATAGATCTCAGCACCATCCATCTGCGTTGCGAAATGTTTTGAAAGCGCCGGCGGCAGTTTGTGCGAATCGAATTTGTCGTAGGGACTCAGCTCGAGCTTCCCCTTGAATGAAGGGTATTTCAAGTACGACCGGCCGAGACTCGCCTTCATGCCCACAGCCTTGCCATTGTCGGAGCGGGCAATCGCCTTGAGGTCTATCGGCCTGTTCAGGGTCTCAAGGTAAAAGCCCGAAGTAGAGGAGGCCGAAGCAACAGGGAGGATGCAGAAACAAAGAAGAGCAAGCGCTGCGAGACGGCCCGAACCCGGGGAAAAGAAATTTGATCTTCCAATCATGGGGTCACTTTCTCACCTTTGTGCCGTGGTGTGTGGTGATCATCGTGTAGCCGTTGGTGGTATCGCCGGAAAACATACGGGCATCCATGTCCCGGCGGTTCTGGACCCCTCCCATCCAGTTCTTGTTTGCCGTATTGAAATGGGTCTTGAGATAGTCCGGCACAAGGGAATAGCGTCCGCGATTGAGGAGCTCTGACAGGTTTTGCTTGTTCGTATTGGCGGGATTCTGGTTCCCGTTCTCATCGAACAGCGAGGATGCCGATGACGTCAAGGCGCCTGGTCCGCCATTGAAACCAAGATCAAGGATCGCATCGACTTCATACGGGTAAAGCGGAACAAAGACATTGTTTCCGATCTTCTTGCCGCCGTTCTTCTCGATGTCTTCGTCCTGCAAGGCATTCATCTGAGCATCGTCGAGAGGTTGCTTCCAGGCGCCTTGCGTGAATCGGTTGCTCTTGATCTCGGCATCCGTGATCTTGTGGCCGATCCCGATGGTGTCATTGCCGCCTTCGGGCGACGGATACTGGGTTGCGACCCGCCCCTCCGCGGTCTCCAGAATTCCCTTGTACGTCGAGGATGCTTTCCAAGGCTTCCATTTTCTTTGGGTCTTCACGTCGTAGGTGACTTTTTCCGCGACCGGCTTGACCTTGCCGACGCCCTGGCACAACGGCGCCTCGTCCGTGGTATCGGGTGCGGCCGCACGGGTTTCCGGATAGCCATCGGCCGTCTCGCGATGCCCCATGTACAGGTAGACGGTTTCATCCGCATCGTCAGTGAAGTACCGCGAGGTAAAGCCTGCGGTCTCTTCCGACTTCTCGGTTTCCGCGATGGTTCCGAAGATCGTTTCACCCGAATTCTTCAGATGCACCGTGTAGTACATCCCGATGCACAGGCGGTCGTCCACATCCTTCACTCTGAATGCGACGCTGTATGCCTTGGTGGAGTCGCACGCGGCACACACCTTGGGAGGCGCCGCGGGAGCGGCCGCGGCCTTGGCGGCCTTCGCATTGCGGCCGCCTCCGCCTTTCTTCTTCGCGGCGGCGGCGGCCTTCTTCTTTTTCGACATGAGTATCCTGGCGCTGTTGGATGTTGGTTGTTGCGGATCTCGTCGCGAACCTGCATGGCTTTCAAGTCTGCGTGTCTGCGAGTTCGCTCATGAGGTTGTAGATCTTGTCGTCCGGTGTGCCTTGGTCGGGGTCGGAAACGATGTAGTCCAGCACTTCCGGATCCTCGGCAATGCTTCCCCGGCTGTTGAGCAGCATGTAGGCCCAGAACTGCTGGGCGCGCATGGTCGTCAGGCCGAGCGCACGTCCATTCCTTTCGCAGTCGAGAACGAACTTCCCGAGTTGATGGTCATTCATGGCGGCGCAGGCATCGCCCGCCACCTGCCGCAGGTATGACCTGATCTGCACGCGCTGCACATCGGCCATGTTCTCTTTCAGTTCCTGAATCTGTTCCGGCGCGATGCGCAGCTGGCCTCGGGGGACGATGTTGCGGTCTGCAGGTCGGGAAACCGACCGAAGGCCGCCACGGCCGGATGCATGGAACAGGATGTGCTCGCAAGGCCCGAGAATCCGGCTGAGCTGCGGCGTGTCCAGGAGCGGAAGCAGCGAAGCGAGGACTTGCGGATCGCAGTGGCGAAAGAGAACGCTCTCGTACATCAGGCTCTCCCGCCCGGGACTCTCCTGTTCCTCGGGCGGCTCATGGCCTGGGACGGCTTCCTCGGCCGGAATCTGCACCAGGTTCAGGGTTCGCAGGTGTCGGTGCAAGGCGCTCTCGCCGAGTGCGCATGTCCAGATGACGAGAGAGCCGCACGCCGGATCCGAGGCTTCTAGGAGCCGGATCAACTCGGTCTTCCCGGCAATCGATGCCAGCCAGCCGGAGGCGGCCTCGACTTCCTTGTCCGCGTGCTCGAGGAACAGGGACTGGTGATCGATTTCGAGGGTCTTGAGCAGGCCGGGGAGATCTCGGTACCGAGCGCCATCGATCACGGCAAACAGGGGGGTGCGCAGCTGCATCGCGGCATCGACGAGACCCCACGCTGCCGCGGACAGCGCTGGAGGATCGTCGATCTCGCTTTCCACATTCCTAGGCATGGGGTTCCTGCTTCACAAAGGGAACATTGTTGGCGGCCATCTTTCGCAGGCACTGGGCTGGAGGAGGTTTGGATCCTGGAACCAGGACGGGGGTATAGAGCACCGGCCCGGGACCGATCGTGAGCTGGGCTCCGCCGCCCTTGACGATGGTTGTCTGCGGCGCCGTGATGACGACGATGCCGCTCTTGTTCATCTCAAGGCGTGCTTCGCCGACCTGAACCCGAAACGCGTCTTGCGCGTTAATCTCGACGACTTTTCCGGCTGTGATCCCGAATGTCTCGCCGACATCGACCTGCTTGGACTTTCCCACCTGTTCGGTCTGCGAGAGCGCGACGGAGGTGTTCATCGCAGCACCGACGGTGACCTGGTAGCCGAGGCCGACCGTCAGCGCTTTCGCAAGGCCGATGGTTTCGGTCTTGCCCAGTGCCACGTTTTCCGCCTTGACTCCTCCGATACTGACTGTGCGATTTCTGCGGATACGGATGCTTTCGTCATGACCGACTGTCTCGCTGCGGTTGTTGCCTACCTGCACGACCTCATCGTGATCGATGGTCTTGCTGCGATCGTTTCCGACCCAATGGGTTTCGTCGTTCTCAACCTCGATGTCCTGGTCTCGCTCGGCATGCAGCCACACCTGCTCCTGCCCCTTCTTGTCCTCGAAGCGCAGGGCATTGGCATTGGTGTCGTTGCCACCTTCCGAACTGCGCGTGAGCAGACCGCTTTGCGTCGCGTTGGCAGGAAGGCTCCAGGGCGGCATGTTGTCCGCGTTGTAGACGCGGCCCGTCACGATGGGCCGGTCGGGGTCGCCGTTCTCGAAGTCGACGATCACCTCCTGGCCGATGCGCGGAATCTGGATGCCACCGAAGTTGGTGCCGGCCCAAGGCGAGGACACACGCACCCAGCACGAACTGTTCTCGTCCTTCGTGCAGTAGCGGTTCCAGTGGAAGCTCAGCTTCACCCGGCCGTACTCGTCGGTCCAGATCTCTCGCCCGGCCGGACCCGTGACGGTGGCGGTCTGCGGGCCCGTGGTGCGTGGCCTGGGCGCCGGTGGCATCGGTGCGCGAAAGACCTTGCTCGACGGAATCACGTCGAAGTCGACGCGGCACTCGAACTCCTGCTGCGCACTCGCATCGCCGATATCCTGCAACCGCAGATGCGCATCGGTGACAAGGTACTCGCGATTGGATTCGTCTTGCGGATGCCGATCCAGCGTGATCAGGCAGCCCGGCACCACCGCGCGCAGGTTGCCCGAGCCGCTGGCGCGCTCGCCTTGGCCGCCGGTTTCCTCCATGCGCGTGCGCACCAATTGCTCGCCTTCGGACTCGACCACGTAGTCGCCCGGCCAGCCATAGCGTTCCCAACTGTTCTGAGCGGTTTTGCGCGGCATGGCGCTGATCTGCTGCAGCTTGGCCCTGGGGCGTTTGAAATCGAAGTCGTCCGTCACCCAACGGCCGCTTTGCAGCTCCTCGCAGGCGTTGAAGCGGTCGCAGTGCTCCGCGCGCACGGTGTCGTCAGCACCATAGAAGGGAATCTTCTGGTAGCCCGCATCCGCGTACGGCTGATGCGAAGACATGTCGTCGACGATCACCAGCTTGTGGCTGTCTTCGGCGTGCTCGAAGTAATAGTACAGGCCCCATTCGTACATCAGGCGCGCGACGAAGTCGAAGTCGCTCTCGCCGTATTGCACCTGGAACTCGCGCACCGGATAGCTGCGGGTGGCCTTCACTTCATGGGCGAAGTCGTAGCCGGACAGGACCTCGCTGAGGATGTCGAGCACGGTCTTGTGCTGGAAGATGCGGTAGTCGCTCGTGCGCGTTGCCAAGGTGAGCCAGGGCTCGATCACCGCTTCGTAGAGCGCACGGCGGTTTTCCAGGCGCAGGAAGCGCACGCGCGTCACGAGGCCGGAGATGTGACGCTTGCCGTCACCGGATCCGGGGCGCCCGTCGAGCACGATGTGCACCGTGAGCGTCTCGCCCACGAGCTGCTTGATGTTCACGTTGGCGGCCTGCCGCTCGTTGTAGCCAGCCTGCTCGGGCGTGGCGAATGTGAGCGTGTAGCGAAACAGCTTGCTAAGGCCTTCATCGCCTTCAATGGCGATGGGCTCCAGTGCAGGTTGCCCGCCCAGCGTGGGCATGGCGGCACAGGAGGCGGTCAGCACACGGATGGTCCGCGCTGCGCCTGTCGGCATGGCACTCTCCCTGGAATTCGGATCAACACAAGAAAGTCGAGACAACGAACCGGCTTTTGCGGCTCGACGAAACGGAAGCGACTCGCTCCCGTTTCATGCACAAGGAAAGATTAGCTTTCCTTGTTTTCCTTGATGTTCCAGGCCAGAACCGTCTCGGCGCCCTTGCCACCCTTGTCGGTCTGTTCCCAGTACTGCTGCTTCACCTTCGCAGCCTGGAAGGCGTACTGCACGAACACCGCATCCGAACCCTGCTCGGCCGTGTACTGCACCGAGGTGACCAGCACTTCTTCGAGCGTGACTCGCGTGTATTCGATCTGCGAACCGCCAGCCTTGCATACCGACACTTCCACCTTGCTCAGGTGCTTGCCGCTTGCGCAGTTCTTCAGCACGGACGGCGCAGCCTTGTCGATGCGCGCCAGGACCTGCAGGTCGTTGAAGCTGGCCTTGCCGACGCCACCGCCTCCCCCGCTGACCATGTTGCCGGGCTGCGTTGCGCCCCACGCAAACGACTTGATGTCCGTCCACTCTTTGTGGTTCGAGTCCTTCGACTCACCGTTCGCGCCTTCGACGCGCATGAACATATCTACTGCCATGATGATTGACTCACTGTGTGTCCGAAAAAAGAAAGAATGCGGCGATGGCCGCAACATCGGAGTGAGTAGGTCTGACCAACAAACCTCGATTCTGAGATCGAATATTTATCGTTTCCTCCCTACTTTCTTGTAATTGGAAGAACTCTAAAGGCCGGGAGGAAAAGCGGAAAGTGAGCAAACTTACTAACCATCGGTCAACCTCTCTTGGTAATAACCCTCTTGTTTTAGGAGTGAGAGGCAGGTCCGGGCGAATCCGCTCGTGGAGCGTTGGCACGACTCTTTGTTGACGCAATGGATCTGCGCACTCTGTGCCACATGTCCCTGCTCTTCGCCCCCCACGAACCGCGTGTACACGGTATTGGTTCCGGCTGCTCCAGCCCCTGAGTTTTACAAGCGAGCACAACCGGACCTGTCGAATGCGTTAGGACGAACCCTCGTTTGCGCGCTGCGATAGCCTTGATACCCAAAAAATTGGCGCGCCAGGCAGACCAGATTGCGAGCCATGATCGCGGCAGCTATCGGGTTCTGGAACGCCAGTCACGCATGCTCTCGGCGATACCGACAAACCACTCCGGTGCATTGTCAAAATCCTTCAGAAGGTGGTTGTAACGCAAGGCACGCGCATTCCAGGCACGTCGAAAGGTCCCTTCCACATCCGACATCACCCACGCTCCGAGCTGAAGGAGATGAAAACGCTCCAGCGTTGGCCTGACTTCGAAGAGCAGACGCCCCGGCGTCAGGCCAGGGTCATCCACACCCAGCTCGGCCAACAGGTGATCGTGCAGATTCACGTTCGGGTAGGTGCTGCTCAACAGCTTCAGCGTCTGTCGCAGAACCGCAAACTCCGACCAGTCCAGGCCTGGAAGTTCAAGACCTTGCTGTAGGTCGAACAACTCCTGCCGGGACACCAGCCACTCCATGCCCTCGCGACTATAGCCATCGCCCAACACTGGAGGTGCCTCGTCATAACGCGCACCGCAGGCATGGCAACTTCGCATCGGTACTTCGCCGGACGCTTCATCCAGCCCGAAGTCCATCCGGAAGTAGGCCACGGCCTCACCGCACCAGTGACAGCGGTCAGCCGCACCAGCCAGCTGGAAGTCAGCTCATCGGGAAAGGGCTTGTAGCGGACCGGCCAGAGCGATGGCGTCAGTCCGCGCATGGCTTCAGATCGACGGCTGCACGCCTGGTTGAACGCTGCGCCTGCGCTTGGACGGCGGAGTCCAGACCAGGTCGTTGATCAGCGCTTCAGTGATCTGCTCGTCCCCGGTATCGATCGCCTTGACGGCCGCGTTGCGCACGAGCGAGCAGATGTCCCCCAGGGAGTCCTCGGCGCGCTCTTGAATCAGTCGAAGCATGGCTACCGACTTCAGATCGGAAGGCTTTTTCAGCGGGATCCGCTTCTCCATGGTCGCCAGCAACGTGCCCACCTCCTTGGCACTTTTCCATCGAGGCATGTACATCGTCTCGAACCGACTGCCCAGTTGTTCGTCGATCGTCAGTGCGTTCAACGCGTCGTAGGTGCCCGCGGTCACCATGCGCACCTTTGTGTCGTGCGCCAGATTCTTCAGCGCGTTGCGGAACTGCCGCTGTTGCAACTGGTGCCCTTGCAGGGAATTGTTGATCTCGTCGATCAGCAAAACCTTGACGTCGACCTTGCGAAACATGAGCTTGATTTGGGAGTATTTTGCTGGCTCCGGCGCATTCGGCTTGTATGGGACCAGCAATGCATCCAGGATGTTCGTATAGAGCGCGTTGATGTCGGGTTCCGGGGGGCACGTGATCACGACCACGTCGACGATGGAGGTCGGAGCTTCCGGAGAGACGACCGGACTGTGGAGGGACACGAAGCGCTCGAGCACCGTCGACTTCCCACTGTGCGAATCCCCCACAAGCAGAAGGTTTGGCGGGCGCGTGGAAGGCGGGTGAGTGAGCAGGAACTCCATGAATTCCAGCGCCTTCACCGAGGGTGCCAGAGCCATCCACGATCCCATCAAGATCGCATTCCTTCGCTCGACCGCAGACGCATCGATGAGCGTGAGCGCCTCCTTGCCGAGGTGAGGGTACAACGGGTTCGGTGGCGACGGGCTCGGCGTTGACGAGTTCGGCTTCTTGGGCATGCAGTACCTATTCCTCTTCGATCGGGAAGATCTCGTCAGGGTTGTATCCCGCAATCGCGTCCGGCGGCGAAGTAGGCGCCATCTGCGAGGAGCGCGGCAGTTCGACAGACCTGCGTTCACGCGCCTTCTCATGCTCGGCACGCCGTTGCATGTTTTGACGGGCCTTCTTGGTCGTCTCCGCGCTCTCCTGCTCGCGCCTACGCTGCTCCAACACGATGGCCATCACGGCGCGTGTGTCTTCAAGCCTCCCGCCACCATCCTCCTGGATACGCTGTGCAGCGTCATACTCCCATTGGCTGATCCCAGGCGGCAGGCTCGGATCCGCATAGGGAATCCGCACGTACTGCTTCTGGATCGGGTCCCGGAAATAGAGCACGCTGACGTCGCGAGGATCCCGGCCGAAGCGGTGATAGACGCTCGTCTTGGTCTTCGGATCCTTGATATTCACGTACGGCCTCAGGCAGTCGTGGAAATAGACAATGCGATCGATCACCACGCCTTCAGGATGAATGACCCGCTCTTGGAATGGAAGCAGATCGATCCGCAGCTTTTCCGCATCCTGAATTAGGGCCGGTCGTCCTCGCCCTGGTTTGGTCCTCGTGCCCAGGATGCCTTCCTTCCACTTTTGCGCCGGTGGCATGCCCAATGTCGAGTGCTTCTCCAGGTGGTATTTCTCGATGGTCAGATACAGCCATGACTCCAGTTCCGTGAGGGTCATGGTCGCCGTCTTCTCCGAGTCGTATTCACCTCTTTCCTTGGGGTTCGAGAACGTGGCCCCCGGGAGCGCCTTGATCTTGGTGGCTAGCGTACCCATGAAACGCTCGATGATGGCGCCGTACTTGGGATTCTTGACCGGACGGAAATGCGCGTCGATATGGTGCTCCTTGCACCCGAACTCGATCAGCTTGCCTCGGAACTCCTTGGCGTTGTCCATGTGCACGACATCCATGACGCCGTAGTACGGCCAGTCGACCTGGTTCGTCAGACCTAGTTCCTCAAGGCGCTGGCGCTTGGTCAGGATGGCGTTCGTGATGCACAGCCCCGCGGACAAGCTCGACGGCGGATCGAGGGACACATAGAACCCCAGGATGACACGGCTGTAGCAATCGATGAGAACCGTGATCCACGCGCGCCGGATCGCTTTTCGATACTTGTCATCGACAGCGATGATGTCCAGCAGCGTGTGGTCCATCTGCGCGATGGCAAGTGGATAGTCAGCATCCGGCAACTTGTTGCCTCTGCCTGGCGTCTTGTTCGCTTCGAACTTCCTCGCCTCGGCCTCGCCCTTGCGCTTCTTGGCTCGCTTCTTCTCTTCGATTTCGTCGATGCGCGAGCGAATCGTGTTGGGCGCCGGCGGCTTGATGCCTGCGATCGCGCAGTCTGCCTCGATTTTTTCGACCAAGGCCTTCTTGCCGATCCTCTGCCCGGTGAGATAGTGGTTCTTGATGCCGTCCTGGATCACGTGCTCCAGTTCTTCAGAAAGGCGATTCTTTCCTCGCCCGCCGCTCGGCCGGTAAGGAAGCAGGCTCGAGAGCAACTGCGTCTCGTACAGATCGCGCATCAACCGATAGAGGGTCGCCTGCGAAATCTCAAGCTCGGCACAGGCTTGCTCCCGAGCCTCCTTCGAGACCGTCTTCATGACCAGCAGCGGCGTCAGGATCTTGCGGCGATGCTCGGCAATCTCCCAGTCATGCGAGCCCACGTCGTCAAGGCTGACCTGCTCGGCCACCTTGATCTTCTTTCCTCGCCTGAAAACCTCACGAAAACCGAGCTCGTCCAGATCCAGCGTCGCCAGCTCTTCCGTCCCCACTTCTTTCGCCATCACCTTCATCAGGCCGACGAACCGCAGGATGACGAACTCCTTGTCGTCCTCGGTCTTGACGACCATGCCCTCACGCGGCTTTAGCAGGGGAGCGGCTCTATGGCGAGGATCGGTCATGGCTCGGCGCCCGGAACGATCCACGCATCGAGTTCCATGGGAGCGTCCAAATCCAGCAGGATCCTGCGGTGCGCGACACAGCTCCAGAAGTGATGGAGCATTTCTCCGTCCTCGTCTGGATGCGCGTCCAGCAATTCCCCGACGGTGGAGCTTTCTCCTTGCTCGGCCAGCCAGGCAAGGAGCCGACGCGACGCCGCGGCATCCGGTGGATACCTCAGGTAGCCGCGCAGCCATTTAATGTTCTTGAGCCGCTGCTGCGGGAAGTCTTCCTGGCTTTTCGTGATGAAGATCCAACCACGCTCTGCGCAGTACGCTTCGGCAGCCTTGAACTTGGGCGCGTACTTCTCCTTGTTGACCTCCAGGTCCTCTCGGGTCTTGACCTCGGTCAGCTCTGAAGGACGTCCCAGCTCCTTGCGATAGTGGACGAGCACATCGGGCACGTACCCGTTGCGCACACCTTTCACCGGAATTCGCACCGGCTGGACCTCGACACTCAGGATGTCATCGTCAGGGCCCAGCAGGAGAACATAGTCCTTCTCCTGCAGCGACTCGAACTCCTGAAGCTCCTCCGAATGGCGCGTGTGCATGCGCCCCGTCACCACCAGGTAGTTCCTGGGGATCCTTCGTACCGGCATATCTTCTCCCCCGAGAGATGCTCAATATTCTCATATTCTTTTGACGGCGTGAGTTCACGACTCAAGCATCTGGTCGGAACCAAATCTTTCGTGTTAGAAACAAGAACAACGCACTTGACCAGCAGAGCATGTGCCCATTCTTGGAACTCCGGCGCTGAGAGCCATCCTCGCCTCGGAAGACTTAGGGTCCCTGCTCATTCGCCGGAATCACAATGATTGATATCGACCGCTTCTCATTTGATGTCGAGTGTCCCGAATGCCGCTTTGCCACGAAAATCTTTTATCGGGATGCACGACTTAGGGACGTCCTGATTTGCCGTGGCTGCAAGGCGAACATTCAACTGAACGACCATATGAATGAGTGCCGAAAGGTGCGAAGTCAGGTGTCATCTGCTATCGCAGACCTGGAACGTACCGTTGAGAGCTTAGGCAAGACCTTCCGACTCAACTTCTGACTATGGATTCCCACTACCTCCAGCAACAACGGTTCCAACTTCAGAAGCGGGTCCGTCGCCTGAACTCTTGCAACCCCAAGATCTTTCACAGCTCGCTCATCCAGTTCTGGAACTACCTTCAAGCGCAGCCCCTACTCGCTGGGATTCTTGCGCGGCGAAAGGCAGAGGCTCCCGACCATGCTGATGACCTCGCAGCCCTGCAAAACGGGCAAATCCCGATATTCGCTCACGAAAGCGAAGCATCGGCCTTTGTGTTCCGCGTGATCGAACACTGCATTGAGCAACCTCTAGGAGGGGGACTTGGGCCGGAGATCATGATTGGGCGCGGGTTTGTGCGCACCGGGAAGACCGACGAGATGCTGGATGGGTTTCGCGAGCATTTTCTAGAACCGTTTTATGAAAACCTGGATGAATCGCTCGATCAGCAAGCCGCTGTCCTGTCGTTGCTGATCAAATACAAACGCAAAGTGGAGTGGTTCGAGCGAGACATCGCCCATTCACTCGCAGCGGACGGCGAACGAGCACTGGCCAGACACCTCTACGCCTATCTTTTTGATCAAGGTCTGGACTTTCACATCGAGCCGCAGTCAGCCTCCGGCGAAGCAGACCTCGTGTCTCCCGACTTGGTTCTGGACGCGAAGATCTTCGATGGTGATGCCTCTTCGCGTGGTACTCGGTACATCAAACATGGCGTGAATCAACTGATGACCTACACGCGAGATTTCAACCAACTGGTGGGTTATCTCGTGATCTACCGGACCTGTCCCGAAGACTTGCAGTTTCCCTTTGCCGGTAGCGACGTACTGGTCCCGTTCGTCAGCTTCGGAGGCAAGACCCTCTACCTGTTGATCGTGGACATATGCAGTCATGAACGTCCCGCCTCAAAACGCGGTGCACTACGAGCGCACGTGATGGACACACCCGACCTGATTGCAGTTCTAACCGAGGCGACCGTCGAGCAAGCTGATTCCCCAAGGGAGAGCGATGCCCAACCGAGCAACGTATGAGTGTCGCCGCCACCACAAGTAGTCCTGTCACCCAGCAATTTTCGGAGTTCCAGTGATGCAAGAGGCCGCAAACCACCGCAAACGTCACATTTATCTGGAATCTCGACCACAATCGCAAAAATCTCGAAGACACCCAATTTTTCTCATTCACTTCTGAATTTTTCTCATTGACTTCTGAAAATTTCAGATGACGGATGCCGATTTTTCTCACCAACTTCTGGATGCGGTCAGGCGCGCCGGCGCTCGATTGAACAGCGACACAGCGACGACGACACCCGCTGCGGACGACGCACCGCAGCAGGGCAAGCCCCTGCACATCCTCCTGGCGATGTGCTACCTGCTGCATCGCACGGGTGCCGAGATGTTCACCCGTGACCTGGCGATGTGGCTGCGCCGCCGCGGGCACGCCGTCACCATCTTCGCGACGGCCTTCGGCGACATGGCGAACGAACTGCGCTTCGCCTCCATCGCCTGCGTCACCGACCTGGCGGACATGGCGGCGCGGCCGGACATCATCGTCGGCAACACACACCACGAGACGGTTCGCGCCCTGCTGCATTTCCACGATGTGCCGGTCATCACGATCTGCCACGACCGCAGCGACGATCACGGGCGCCCCGCGCAGTTCGCGCAGGTCGTGCGCCATGTGGCGGTCGACGAGAACTGCGCGCAACGGCTGGTGCACGAATTCGGCATCGAACGCGAGCGCATCGAGCTGATCCAGAACGGCGTCGACCTGTCGCGCTTTACCCAGCGCGGCGAACTGCCGCAGCGGCCTCGCACCGCACTCCTCTTCAGCAACTACGCCTCGCACAACGCGCAGCTCGAGGAAATCCGTGCCGCCTGCGTGCAGCGCGGACTGTCGCTGGACGTGATCGGCAGCGGCACCGGCAACCACCTGCCCGATCCGGCCGAGGCGCTCGGCCGCTACGACATCGTCTTCGGCAAGGGCCGCTGCGCCACCGAGGCGCTGTGCACCGGCAACGCGGTGGTTGTGCTCGATCCGGTCTGGGGCATGGGCGAGATGGTGACGGCCGCGACCGTGGCCCATACGCGGCGCTGGAATTTCGGCCGGGCGTTGCTGATCCGGCAGATCACGCGGGAGAGCGTGGGCGCCGAGCTCGACCGCTACGATGCCGAAGATGCAGCCCGGGCCGGCGAATGGATGCGCACGCATGGCAGCCTCGACGCCACGCTGGGTGCGCTCGAAAGCTGCGTGCAGCGCACGGTCCGGCAGCATCCGGTGCTCGAGGTTCCAGCGAACCAGCGGGCGGACGAGATGTCCCGCTACATGCAGGACTGGATCCGGCGCGGCAATCCTTCGGCGGCACAGCTGACCATTGCATCGCTGCACCAGCACGTCGCGGGGCTCCAGCAATCCTTCAACGACCACCAGCACATGTACCAGGCCCGCATCGAAGCGCTGCAGGCCGAGGCACAGCGGCAGGCGGAGCATGCGGCACAGTCGAATGCCCACTGCAGCGCACGGCTGACCGAAGCCGAGCAACAGGCCCGGCGGGCTCAGGCCGAACTCGCCCTGCTCCAGGCGCAACTGCGCGAGGTCTACGCCAGCCGTTCGTGGCGCGTGACCAAACCGCTGCGCCGCATCTCGACCCTCGTCCGTCCGGGCGGGCCGCAAGCATGAAGCCGCTGGTGATCGCAGCCCATTCGGGCCACGAACTGCTGCTGTGGAAGTGGCTGCGCAACGAGCGGCCGGACTTCGTGGTGCTGACCAACGGCGCCGGGTCTACCGGCGTACCGCGGCTCGAGCCGACGGTCGACAACCTCGCGCGCGCTGGCGCGCGCTGGATTCCGGAAGTGGTGCAGCCGGTTGCCGATGCCGACATCTACCGCGCGCTGCTCGAAGGCGATTCGCGCCTTTTCACGCAGTGGGTGAGCACATTGACCGCGCACGTCGTCGAGCAGGGAATCGACTGCATCGTCGCCGACGAAGCGGAAGACTACAACCCGTCGCACGACATGTGCCGCCTGATGGCCAATCAGGTCGCCGCGCACGCGGCGGCACGCGGCCACGAGGTCGTCTCGCTCGGATACCCCACCGTGGGCCATCCCAGCCCGCCGGCGCGGCTGGCGTCCGAGCGCCATGTCATGGTCGAGCTCGACGCGAACGAGCTGCAGGCCAAGCTGGACGACATGCACGGCTATGCGCGCCATTTCGGCGGCCAGCTCGAACAAGAGCTGGCGGGCTTCATCGCCGAATTCGGTACCCAGGCCTACGGCCGCGAATGCCTCTTCGCCGCGCAGCCCACGCGCTACGAGCTGGCGCAGCCGCCCGCGAGCAAACCGGCATTCGAGATCTTCGGCGAAGAACGCGTCGCCGCCGGCGTCTACAAGCACGTGATCCGCGGCTCGCACCTGCAGGCCGTGGCAGACCGGCTGCGCGAGGCCATGCGCTGAGCCGGCACAGCCATCGACGCCTCGATGTCATTCACGGCACTCGCCATCGACGACGACAGTACGGCCACCATCGCTGCGCCCGCAGCTTCGCCCCTGCCCGACGCTCCGCTGGCCCATGCGGTCGTGGGCCTCGGCCGCTTCGGCTGCGTCCATGCCCGCAAGCTCCTCGCCCTGAACGGCTTCCATCTGCGTGCCCTGGTCGACTGCTCGCCGTCGGCCCGCGCTGCCGGCGAGCTTGGGGCGCTGCCGCTGCTTGGCAGCCTGGACGACATTCCGTCGGGCATCGCGTCGGCCACCATCGCCACCAGCGACGATGCGCACGCGGAGGTCGCAATGGCATTGATGCGGCGTGGCTGCCACGTGCTGGTCGAGAAGCCGCTTTGCACCGACCGGAATGACGGTGCCCTGATGATCCGCACCGCGCGCCAATGCGGTGTCACCCTGAGCACCGGGCACATCGAACGCTTCAACCCCGCGTTCGACGACGAAGCGTTCCTGGAGCGGGTGAGGAATGCGGCCGCGAACCATCGCGAGGGTTCGCGTCCGTTCATGCGGTTCCGCCGCCATTCGACCCGAATCGCCACGGCCAGGGACAGCGTGCTCGACCTGATGGTGCACGACCTCGACCTCTTCGCCTGGCTGTGCGCGATTCCCGCCGAAGCACCGCTGGATCTGCTCGCACTGCACATCGATGCGCACGGCGTGCGCGCCCGCGTGCGGCTGGATGCGCTGGTCGCCGAATTCGAGAGCGGCTACGGCAGCCTGCCGGCGGCCCGATTGCAGCTGTGCGACGGCCACCGGGAGCAATGGCTGGATCTGCGCGGCGGAACGCAATCGACGATGGCAGCCGGCACCGACGATGCGCTGGCACGGCAGTACCAGGGCTTCAGGCGCGCCATCCTCGGCCAGCCCAGCCGCATTGCGTCGGGCGCAGACGGCCTGGCCGCCGTCACCCGCGCCTGCCAGATACTGCACGCATGAAGATCCCGCTGTTCCGGCCGGCGGCTTCCGCCGAACCGATGGCGGCTCGCCTGGCCCAGTCTTTCGCCGACGTACTGCGCAGCGGCACGTACATCCTCGGTCCGCAGGTCCAGGCACTGGAGGTGCGGCTGTCGGCATTGCTGCAGGGCCGCGAGACAGTGGCCGTGGGATCGGGCTCCGAAGCGCTGCTGCTGGCCTTCAAGAGCCTCGGCATCGGAAGCGCGGGCGGCGGCGACGCGCTGGACGAAGTCCTGGTGCCGGCCTACACCTTCGTCGCGTGCGCCGAAGCGGTGCTCGCCGCCGGCGCACGTCCGGTCTTCGTCGACAGCGCGCCGGACGACTTCCTGCCGGCGCTCGCGGATTTCCGCAACGCCCGCACGCCCCGCACCCGCGCGATCCTCGCGGTCGGCTTGTTCGGCGATGCGAGCGGCCTGCCTGAGCTGGTCGCCTGGTGCCGCGACGAAAAACTGCTGCTGGTCGAGGACGTGGCGCAGTGCCTCGGTGCCCAGGCCGGCGATGACGCTGCAGCGGGCCATGCCGGCACCTGGGGCGACGCTGCCGCGATGAGCTTCTATCCGACCAAGACCCTCGGTGCCGCCGGTGACGCGGGCGCCCTGGCCTTCAGGAATCCGCTCCACGCCGGCAAGGCCCGGCTGCTGCGCAACCACGGCTACCGCGACGGCCGACATCACTGCCTCGGGCACAACAGCCGCATGGACGAACTGCAGGCCTGCCTGCTTCACGCCGCGCTGGACGACTTCCCGGTGCACCTCGCGCGGCGGCGCGCCATTGCCGCGAGCTACCTGGCAGCATGGTCGGACTTGCCGATGCGTCTGCCGCGGGACTCGGCCGGCCACGCATGGAACTACTTCGTCGTCCAGTTGCCCGACACGCGCGAGCGCGAAGACTTCGCAGCCAAGCTGGCCGCATCGGGCATCGCCACCCGCATCTACTACGAGCAGCCGCTGCACCTGCACGAGGCACTGCGGCCCTGGCACGGCGACCGTGGCGCCTTGCCGAACAGCGAAAGGCTGGCCGGCTGTTCGCTTTCATTGCCGCTCTACCCGATGCTCAGCGACGAGGAAATCGGGTACATCATCGACGCCGTACGGCAAGCCGCCCGCGCCCCGGGCAATCAGCATCCGACGACATGCCAGCCACCGTCCTGACCACGCTGTCGACCCGCCCCGTCCCGGGCCTGGTCGAGAACCACGCGGCCTATGCACGCCGGCATGGCTATGCGCACCACGTCGTCGACAGCACCCACGTATGGGGCCCGCGCCAGCCGGTCTTCTTCCGGTACCACGCGATCTACCACCACCTGGCACGGATCGGGGAAGGCAGCCTGCTGCTGGTGCTCGACCAGTTCGCGGTCGTCTACGAACCCCGTGCGCTGGAAGAGACTTTCGATGGCATCGACGCGCTCGTCAGCGCGCAGCCCGACGACGACACGCTCTGCAACACCAGCATGCTCGTGCTGCGCAACACGGCCGAGGTGCGCGAGAAGGTGCGCCAGTTGGTCGACCATGTCTCCCACTGGGCAGTACGCATCCTGGAAGACGACGAGCAGCCTGAGAACGCGCTGGTGGCGCATGTCTTTCCGCCCCGCCCCTGCAGCCTGGCGCTGCCCAGCGGCGTCTACCCCAACGTGCAGGCCAGCTGGCTCGGCGGCGGCTATCACGACTCCATCCGCAACGTGCGGCCGCTGGTGGCCAGCGACGCGCCCACCTGGCGCCGCGCGGGCCCCGGCAACCGGTGGACGCCGACGCTGGACTACGACTTCCGCGGCGTGCAGAACCTGGTCGACGAGGCCGCCGCGCTGGCCGCCGGCGAACGCCCGCCCTGCCTCGCGCTCGCCGAAGCCGCGCAGCCGGATGGCGACGAGCTGCACCTGAACCCTGGCGCGCGCATCGCCTTCGTGAGCATCTACACGCACCACATCGCGAGCTACGGCCGCATCCACGAAGAGAGCTTCGCGCGCTATTGCCTGCGCCACGGCTATGGCTACCACCTCTACCGCAAGGTGCCGGAGTTCGCGAACGGGCTGACTGGATCGTGGGCCAAGCCGCACGTGATGCGGCGCCACCTCGCGGAGCACGAGTTCCTGCTGTGGGTCGACGCGGACATCGTCGCGATGAACCACTCGCTGCGCATGGAACCTCTGGTCGAGGGACGCGATGCCCTGGTGGGCAACGACCACACCGCGTGGAACATGAATTCCAGCGTAGTCGGCGTGCGCAACACGCCCGCGATGCGTGCACTGGTCGAGGACGTCTGCCAGCAGATCGAGAATGCGCCCGACCGCTCGTCGATCCACGCCAACGGCGGCGACCAGACCTACTTCGCGAACGCGTTCAGGGCGCGCGGCCTCATCACGCAGGCGCAGGTGGTCGATGCGCTGTCGCTCGATGCTCCCGTGATCTACGCGACCAGCGAGAGCCACTTCGTGCATTTCCCCACGCAATACACGCCGCAGCGTGCCGCATCGATGCACGCATGGAACCAGCGCAGCCTCGCGCGCGACGCCGACGGCTAGGGAGTCCGACGCGGCCTATTCACAAGACACCGCGGAACCGGCTTCGCCGGGCCGCAGGTGTCGCCCCCGGCGAGGGGGTTGGCGCAGCGACACGAAGTGCGCGAAGCCTGGGGGAGTTTCACGGTAAATCGAGCCTGTATCCGACCCCGTAGATCGACCGGATCAGCTCCTGCCCACCGCTCGCCGCGTCGAGCTTGCGACGCAGGTTCTTGACGTGGCTGTCGACCACGCGATCGGTCACCGCGCGCTGGTCGGCGTGCACGAAGTCGAGCAGCTTGTCGCGCGACAGCACGCGGCCGCGCGCATCGGCCAGCGCCTTCAGCAGGCGGAACTCGACCGGCGTGAGATCCAGCGGCGCGCCCTGCCACGCGGCCTTGTAGGCCTGCGCATCGATCTGCAGCGGCGACACCTCGCGAGCCGCATAGCCGCTGCGCCGCAGCAGCGCCTTCACGCGCGCGACCACCTCGCGCGGGCTGAACGGGGTCTTGCAGATGTAGTCGTCCGCGCCGATCTCGAGCCCCATGAGCCGGTCGGCCTCCTCGACGCGCGCCGTGAGCATGATCACCGGCACCTCGCTGAACTGCCGCAGTTCGCGGCACACGCTCATGCCGTCCTGCCCGGGCAGCATGACGTCGAGCAGCACCAGGTCGGGCTGCCGGGCCTTCACGGAGGGCACCGCCTCCAGCCCGTTCGCGATCCATTGCGATGTGTAGCCCGATGCTTGCAGGTAGTCGGCGAGCAGCGCGGCCATGCGCGGTTCGTCCTCGACGATCAGGATGTGGGCCGCCGCCGGTGTGTCGTTCGTCGTTGCAGTCGTCATCTTCATGCCCTCGGCAGGCGGATCGCGATCCACATCCCGCCCAGCGGCGAAGCCTTGGCCTCGATGGTTCCGTCGTGCGCCTCCACGATGCTGCGGCAGATGGCCAGCCCGAGCCCCGCGCCGCCGCTGGCGCGGTTGCGCGAAGCCTCGCCGCGGAAGAAGCGCTCGAACAGGCGGGGCAGCAGTGCATCGTCGATGCCCGGGGCGGAGTCCATGAGATCGATCGCGATCATGTCGCCGTCCTCGCGAGCCTCGATACGCAGCGCGCCGCCCGCGTCGGTGTAGCGGCAGGTGTTGAGCACGAGGTTGCTGAAGAGCTGCTGCATGCGGCGCTCGTCGGCGAACACCACGAGCGGCTGCACCGGCAGCACCAGCTCCAGCCGCAGGCCGGCCGAGGCCAGCCGCTCACGGAATGCATCGAGGCTCGGCTCCAGCAGGTCGCGCACGTCGACGTCGGCCTTTCGGTAGGCGAGCGCGCCCACATCCGCCATCGACAGGTCGTAGAGGTCGGTCACCAGCTGGTTGAGCATTCCGACTTCGTGCTGCAGCGAGCGCACGGCCTGCGCGTCGAGGCGGCGCACGCCGTCCTCCATGGCCTCGAGTTCGCCGTGCAGCACGCCCAGCGGCGTGCGAAGTTCGTGCGACACATCGGCCATGAATTCGCGGCGCATCTGCTCGTTGCGCTGCAGCGTGTTGGCGAGCGAATTGAAGTCGCGCGCCAGCTGCCCCACCTCGTCGTGCGAGGCCACGGCCACGCGGCTCGCGTAGTCGCCCGCCGCCAGCCGGTGGGTGGCCGCCGCCACGCGCTTGACGGGCGCCAGCAGCACCCGCGCGATCCACCACGCGATGCCCGCGGCCAGCAGCACGCATAGGCTGCCGATGACCCAGCTCGCGCG
This sequence comes from Variovorax sp. 679, assembly GCF_003952185.1. Classification (GTDB taxonomy): domain Bacteria; phylum Pseudomonadota; class Gammaproteobacteria; order Burkholderiales; family Burkholderiaceae_C; genus Variovorax. The sequence continues at coordinate 36,473 of NZ_RXFS01000018.1, forward strand.
CAGCTGGTTCTTCTGGAAGCGCTGGTCGCCGGCCTCGCTCACGCTCTGGAACGGCATCATGACGACCCAACCCACGGTCTTGCCGTCGACCACCACGGCGCGCTCGACGGCGCCCTTGCGCACGTCCCTGAAGCCGATGATCACCCGCCTGTCGACATCGAGCAGCGAGATGCGCAGCACGGCACCGGTCAGGTCGGACACCAGTGCAGGCGAACGTCCCGGCTCGAAGTGTTCGCCCGACGCGGAAGGCGCGGGCCGCATGATCTCGAACCAGGGGCGGGGGTTGTCGCGCAGGAAGTCCCAGCTGCCGTTCAGCCGGTAGGCCGCGGCGGCGTTCGGCACCACGGCGTCGAGCCGCTCCACGCCCTGTTCGTTGAGATAGCCGACGAAGCCGCGCTCGAAGTTCCAGCGCGAGGCAGCGCCCATGGCGACCACGGCCAGCACGGCGGTGGCCAGCACGGCGAGAAAGAGCTTGGTGGTGATGCTGATCTTCATCATGAAGGGCCACAAGATAAGCCAGATGAGGCCCGCGCGGTGCATCGCCGCCCCATGGCCGTGCACGCCGCGGGGACCTCCACATTCGCTCCACATTCCCTGAAGACCATGAGTTCCAACCTGATTGGAACTCCGAACATGATGTCTTCCCGCTTCAACCGCACCGGCCTCGCGTGCGCCCTGGCCATCGGCCTGCTGGGCGCTGTCGCGGGATGCTCCGGCTCTTCTTCCTCTTCTTCCTCTTCTTCCGCACCGCCCCAGGGCCTTCCCGCAGCGCAGGTCGGCGTGGTCACGGTACAGCCCGAGAACCAGCCCGTCACCACCGAACTCTCGGGGCGCACCCGCTCCCGCCTGAGCGCCGAGATCCGCCCGCAGGTGGGCGGCATCGTGCAGCAGCGCCTGTTCGAGGAGGGCGCGCTGGTGAAGGCCGGGCAGGTGCTCTACCAGCTCGACCCCGCCAGCTACAAGGCGGCCTACGCGAGCGCGCAGGCCAGCGTCGCGAAATCGGAAGCGACGGTCAACGCCGCGAAGGTCACGGCGCGCCGCAATGCGGAGCTCGCGAAGATCGAGGCCGTCAGCCAGCAGACCAGCGAAGACAGCCAGGCCACGCTGCAGCAGGCCGAGGCCGAGCTGGGCGTGGCCCGCGCCGCGCTCGACACGGCGCGCATCAACCTCGGCTTCACGCGCATCACGGCGCCCATCGCGGGGCGCATCGAAGCCTCCACGGTCACGCCGGGCGCGCTGGTCACGGCCAGCCAGACCACGGCGCTCACCACGGTGCAGCAGCTCGATCCGGTCTATGTCGACGTGACGCAATCGACCACCGAGCTGCTGCGGCTGCAGCGCGAGCTCGCGGCCGGCACGCTCAAGGGCAGCAGCGACAGGAGCGAAGCCTCGGTGAAGCTGCTGCTGGAGGACGGTACCGCCTACGCCCACGCCGGACGCCTGCAGTTCTCCAGCGTCACCGTGAGCGAAGGCACCGGCGCGGTCACGCTGCGCATCCTGGTGCCGAACCCCGAGCGCACGCTGCTGCCCGGCATGTACGTGCGCGCCGTGCTGGAAGAAGGCGTGGCCGAAGGGGCGCTGCTGGTGCCGCAGCAGGGCGTGACGCGCACGGCCAGCGGCGATGCGTCGGCGCTGGTGGTCACGGCCGACAACAAGGTCGAGAAGCGCTCGCTGAAGGTGTCGCGCGCGGTCGGCAACCGCTGGCAGGTCACCGAGGGCCTGAAGGCCGGCGAGCGCGTGATCGTCGAAGGCTCTCTCAAGGTGAAGGCGGGCGACACGGTGAAGGCCGTGGCGGCTTCCGATGCCACCACGGTGGCCGGCGCCGAAACCGCCGCCACCGCGCGCTGAGGAGCCACCGCACATGGCACGCTTCTTCATAGACCGGCCCATCTTCGCGTGGGTCATCGCCATCGTCATCATGCTGGCCGGCGCGTTGTCGATCAGCACGCTGCCGCTGGAGCAGTACCCCGACATCGCGCCCACCAAGGTGAGCATCAACGCGACCTACACAGGCGCGTCGGCCAAGACCATCGAGGACTCGGTCACGCAGGTGATCGAGCAGAAGATGAAGGGCCTCGACCGGCTGGTCTCGATGTCGTCGAGCAGCACCTCGTCGGGCACCGCGCGCATCGAGCTGACCTTCGAGGCCGGCACCAACGCCGACGTGGCGCAGATGCAGGTGCAGAACAAGCTGCAGCAGGCCGAGTCGCAGCTGCCGCAGTCGGTGCAGAACCAGGGCGTGACGGTCACCAAGTCGGGCACCGACTTCCTGATGATCGTCTCGCTGATCTCGCAGGACGGCAGCGCCTCGGCCACCGACATCGGCGACTACATCTCCAGCAGCCTGCTCGACGTGGTCAGCCGCATCGACGGCGTGGGCGACGTGCAGACGCTGGGCTCGGGCTACGCCATGCGCATCTGGCTCGACCCGGCGAAGCTGCAGAAGTATTCGCTGATGCCCTCGGACGTGACCACCGCGCTCACCAGCCAGAACACCGAGGTCTCGGCCGGCCAGCTCGGCGCATTGCCGGCGGCAACCGGCCAGCGGCTCACCGCGACCATCACCGCGCGCAGCAAGCTGCGCACCGCCGACCAGTTCCGCGAGGTGATCGTGAAGTCCGACAGCAGCAGCGGCGCGATCGTGCGGCTGGGCGACGTCGCGCGCATCGAGCTCGGCAGCGAGAGCTACACCATCAGCTCGCGCTTCGACGGCAAGCCTGCGGCCGCCATGGGCGTGAAGCTGGCCACCGGCGCCAACGCGCTCACGGTGTCGAACGCGGTGAAGGCCAAGCTCGCGGAGCTGTCGCCCTTCTTCCCCAACCAGATGAAGGCGGTGGTCGGCTACGACACCACGCCCTTCGTGCGCATTTCCATCGAGGAAGTGGCCAAGACGCTGGCCGAGGCGATGGTGCTGGTCGTGCTGATCATGTATCTCTTCCTGCAGAACCTGCGCGCCACGCTGGTGCCCGCCATCGCGGTGCCGGTGGTGCTGCTGGGCACCTTCGGCGTGCTGGCGCTGCTGGGCTATTCGATCAACACGCTCACGATGTTCGGCATGGTGCTGGCCATCGGTCTGCTGGTGGACGACGCCATCGTGGTGGTGGAGAACGTCGAGCGACTCATGACCGAGGAAGGGCTCTCGCCCAAGGAGGCCACGCGCAAGTCGATGGGCGAGATCACCGGTGCGCTGGTGGGCATTGCGCTGGTGCTGTCGGCGGTGTTCATTCCGATGGCCTTCTTCGGCGGCTCGACGGGCGTGATCTACCGCCAGTTCTCGGTGACCATCGTCGCGGCCATGCTGCTGTCGGTGCTAGTTGCGCTCACGCTCTCGCCGGCGCTGTGCGCCACGCTGCTCAAGCCCGTGCAGGCCGGCCACCACGAAGAGAAACGCGGCTTCTTCGGCTGGTTCAATCGCAACTTCGAGCGCAACGCCGATCGTTACCGCTCTGGCGTCGGCGGCCTGCTGCGGCGCGGCAAGCGCAGCCTGCTGGTGTACGCGCTGCTGGTGGGCGTGCTGGGCGTGACCTTCATGCGCCTGCCCACGTCGTTCCTGCCCGACGAAGACCAGGGCACGCTGATGGCGCAAGTGAAGCTGCCCGCCAGCGCCACCGACGAGCAGCTGCAGCAGACCATGAAGAGCTTCGAGCAGTACCTCTCCTCGCAGAAGGAGGTCAGCCACTTCATCACGCTGACCGGCCTGAGCGGCGACCAGGCCACGGGCAACGCCTTCATCACGTTGAAGGACTGGAGCGAGCGCGGCGGCAAGGCGCAGGATGCCGCGTCGCTCTCGCGCCGCTTCACCATGGACATGGCCGCGCGCACCAGCAACGCCAACGTGTTCGTGATGCTGCCGCCGGCCGTGCGCGGCCTGGGCTCCAACGCCGGCTTCGACGTGCAGCTGCAGGACCTGGGCGGCATCGGCCACGAGGCGCTGGTGCAGGCGCGCGAGCAATTCCTGGCGCTGGCCCGGAAGGACCCGGCTCTGAGCCAGGTGCGCAGCAACAACCTGGACGACACGCCGCAGTTCGCCATCGACATCGACGACCGCAAGGCCGCGGCGCTGAACCTCTCGACCTCGGACATCAACGACACGCTCTCGAGCGCGATGGGCGGCAGCTACGTGAACGACTTCATCAACAATGGCCGCGTGAAGAAGGTCTACGTGCAGGCCGACGCGCCCTTCCGCATGCAGCCAGACAGCGTCGACAGCTGGCATGTGCGCAACGGCAGCAGCGAGATGGTGCCGTTCTCGGCCTTCGCCAGCAGCCGCTGGACCTACGGCTCGCCGCAGCTGTCGCGCTACAACGGCATGTCGTCCTTCGAGCTGATCGGCGATCCGGCCGCGGGCGTGAGCTCGGGCACGGCGATGGATGCGGTGGAACGCATCATGAAGCAGCTGCCGCAGGGCATCGGCTACGAGTGGGCGGGCAGCTCCTACCAGGAGCGGCTTTCGGGCTCGCAGGCGCCGCTGCTGTACGCAGTGTCGATCCTGTTCGTGTTCCTGTGCCTGGCTGCCCTGTACGAGAGCTGGTCGGTGCCGTTCTCGGTGATGCTGGTGGTGCCGCTGGGCGTGCTGGGCGCGGTGCTGGCGACGAAGCTGGCGGGGCTGTCGAACGACGTGTACTTCCAGGTCGGGCTGCTGGCCACGGTGGGGCTGTCGGCGAAGAACGCGATCCTGATCGTGGAGTTCGCCAAGCAGCTGCAGGACGAAGGCATGGCGCTGGTCGAGGCCACGCTGCAGGCGGTGCGCCTGCGGCTGCGGCCCATCCTGATGACTTCGCTGGCCTTCATGTTCGGCGTGCTGCCACTGGCGCTGAGCACCGGCGCGGGCTCGGGCAGCCGCCGCGCCATCGGCGTGGGCGTGCTGGGCGGCATCGCCACGGCAACCGCGCTGGGCATCTTCTTCGTGCCGCTGTTCTTCGTCGTGATCCGGCGCTTCTTCGCGCAAAGGAAGAAACCCGAAGCGCCCGCTTCCACGCAAACCGCGTTGCCTGAGGCATGAAAGCCATGACATCCGTTCATTTCCGACTCTGTTCCCTTGCCGTCGCCGCGATGCTGGCCGGCTGCGTCAACCTCGCGCCCGTGTACTCGCGGCCCGAGGCGCCGATCCCCTCGAAGTGGACTGCCGCTGCGGACGGCACGGTTCCCGCCACCACCGGCTGGCAGAGCTTCATCACCGACGACCGGCTGCGCCGCACCATCGCACTCGCGCTGGCCAACAACCGCGACTTGCGCGTGGCGGTGCAGAACATCGAGAAGGCGCGCGCGCAGTACGGCGTGCAGCGCGCCGAGCTGTTCCCCAGCGTCTCGGCCACCGCCGGCGGCACGCGCCAGCGCACCTCGGCGGCGACGAGCAGCAGCGGCGAATCGTCCATCGGCAACACCTACACCGCCTCGCTGGGTTTCAGCAGCTACGAGCTCGACCTGTTCGGCCGTGTGCGCAACCTCAACGAGGCCGCGTTGCAAAGCTACCTGTCGACCGAGGCCACGACCCGCAGCACGCAGATCAGCCTGGTGGCGGAGGTCGCATCGGCCTGGCTCACGCTGGCCGCCGACAACGAGCGGCTGAAGCTGGCGCAGGACACGCTCGCGAGCCAGCAGCGCTCCTACGAGCTGACCGGCCGCATGAAGGCGCTGGGTGCCAGCTCGGCGCTGACGCTCGCCCAGGCGCAGACCACGGTGGATTCGGCGCGCGTGGACGTTGCCAGCTACACCGCGCAGGTGGCGCAGGACCGCAACGCGCTCGACCTGCTGGCCGGCGCCACCGTGCCGGACGAGCTGCTGCCGGCCACCGGCATGGCCACCGCCAGTGCGCTGGTCGAGGTGCCCGCCGGCCTGCCATCGACGCTGCTGCAGCAGCGCCCCGACGTGCTGGCAGCGGAACACACGCTGCAGGGCTCGAACGCCGATATCGGCGCGGCGCGCGCGGCCTTCTTCCCGACCATCTCGCTGACCGCGAGCTCGGGCTCGTCGAGCACGGCACTGTCGGGCCTGTTCAAGGGCGGCAACGGCACATGGAGCTTCGCGCCCTCGATCAGCCTGCCGATCTTCAATGCCGGCAGCAACCGCGCCAGCCTCGATTCGGCCAAGGCGCAGCGCGAGATCGACCTCGCCACCTACGAGAAGACGGTGCAGACGGCGTTCAAGGAAGTGGCCGACGCGCTGGCCGTGCGCGGCTCGCTGGGCGAGCAGCTCGCTGCGCAGCAGTCGCTGGTCGATGCCACGCAGAAGAGCTTCACGCTGTCGGAGGCGCTCTATCGCAACGGCAGCTACAGCTATCTCGAAGTGCTGGACGCGCAGCGCTCGCTGTACACGGCGCAGCAGACGCTGATCACGCTGCGCCTCTCGGAGCAGGGCAACCGCATCACGCTCTACAAGGTGATGGGCGGGGGTGGCACGACGCAGCCGGCCTCGGCCGGCTGAAGCGGCTCAACCGCGCGTGGCGTTCTCTTTCATCTTCGCCAGCGCGATCGCGATGGCCGCGCCGCCCAGCGTCTTGATCAACCCCGAGTGCTGCGCGTAGAACTGGCTGACCTCGTCGATCACGCCCGCGTGCTGCTCTTCTGCATGCGCGGCGATCTCGGTCACCTGCGCGGGCGAGAGCTGCGAAGCCTGGTCGGGCGTGATCTGCGTCTGCCCCGGCTGGAGCATGCGTCCGAGCACGCCGCCGGCCAGCGCGGAAGCGGCGGCCGGGCCCAGCGTGGCCAGGATCTGGTTGAGCACGCCGGCCTGCTGCGCCGGCGAAGACTGGCCGAACAGCTTGCCGACCGTGTCGCCGAAAGCCGGCGTCTGGTCCGAGCGCATGGCCGCGGCAAGCCCCGCGCCCAGCTCGCCGGGAGAGGCGTGCTGCGCGACCTGGTCGAGATGGGCTTCGGCATTGTTGTTGCCGATGGCCTGCTGGAGGATGTCGAGTAAACCCATGATGGCGAGCTCCTTGATGATCTGGTCGGATTGCTTCAGCGGGTCACGAGATGCCAGACCCCGAGCAGCACCGCCGCGCCGACCACCGAGGCGATGAAGCCGGCGCCCGCGCCCGCGGCGTACCAACCCAGGGCCTGCCCGGCATAGGTCGCGACCAGCGAGCCGGCAATGCCGAGCACCGCGGTGAGGATGAACCCCATCGAGTTGTTGCCTGGCAGCACGGCGCGCGCCAGAAGCCCGGCGATGAAGCCGATCAGAATCGTCCAGATGATGTGCACGGAAACCCCCTGTTGTTGAACAAACGCCGCCGCCGCATCGCGACGGCGCGCAGGGATCGTGGACCCGGCTTCCTGAGCGGCAACTGACGCGGCGGCGCACCGTCCTGCACCGGCACGGCGTCACCTAGGCGCTGGCCTTGCGCGGCGGGTCCGCTATCCTGCCGGCTGGCCAAGACGAAGCCAGTACCCCAAGGACCGTCCTCTCATGCACTCCGCTGTTCAAGCCTCCATGGAACGCAGCTTCGGCGCCATTGCCGATCTGGTCCGCCTCCACGCACTGCACACACCCGATCACGCCGCGCTCGCGGATGCCTCCCGCACGCTGGACTACCGCGCGCTCGATGCGCTGATGGACCGCATCGCGGCCAGCCTGCAGCGCGACGGGCTCAAGGCGGGCGACGCCATCGCCATCTGCGCCTCGTCGTCGGTGAACTACGCGGCGGTGTTCCTGGGCGCGCTGCGCGCGGGCGTCGCGGTGGCCCCGCTGGCACCCGGCTCCACGCCCGCCAGCCTGGCCCGCATGATCGAGGATGCCGATGCGCGCATCCTGTTCAGCGATGCATCGGCCGCCGAGGTGATCGGGCCCGCGAAGGAAGGCGGCATCCCGCGCGTGGCGCTCGACGGCTCGCAGGTCGGCCGCGACATCGAAGGCTGGCTGGCGCCGGCCGGCGCGCAGCCCGAGGCCGTCGAGGTACAGCCGGGCTGGGCATTCAACATCATCTATTCGTCGGGCACCACCGGCGAGCCCAAGGGCATCGTGCAGGGCCACGGCATGCGCTGGGCCCATGTGCAGCGCGGCGCCAGGTACGAATACGGCCCCGAGACCGTCACGCTGCTGTCGACGCCGCTGTACTCCAACACCACGCTGGTGGTGTTCTTCCCCACGCTGGCCTTCGGCGGCTGCGTGGTGCTGATGCCCAAGTTCGACGCGCTGGGCTACCTGCAGCTGGCGCAGCAGCGCCGCGTGACCCACACCATGCTCGTGCCGGTGCAGTACCAGCGGCTCATGGCGCATCCGCGCTTCGACGAGCACGACCTGTCTTCGTACAGGCACAAGTTCAGCACCAGCGCGCCCTTCAACGCCGCGCTGAAGGCCGACGTGCTCAAGCGCTGGCCCGGCGGGCTGGTCGAGTTCTACGGCATGACCGAGGGCGGCGGCACCTGCATCCTCGAAGCGCACCTGAACCCGACCAAGCTGCACACGGTGGGCCGGCCCGCCGAGGGCAGCGACATCCGCCTGATCGACGAGGAAGGCAACGAGCTGCCGCGCGACAACACCGAAGCGGCCGGCGAGGTGGTTGGCCACTCGGCCGGCATGATGACCGGCTACCACCGCCAGCCCGCGAAGACGCGCGAGGCCGAATGGTTCGACGCCACCGGCAAGCGCTTCATCCGCACCGGCGACGTGGGCCGCTTCGACGCAGACGGCTTCCTCACGCTGTTCGACCGCAAGAAGGACATGATCATCAGCGGCGGCTTCAACATCTACCCGAGCGACCTCGAGGCCGTGCTGCGTGGCCACGCCGCCGTGGCCGACGTGGCGGTGGTCGGCGTGCCGTCGGAGCAATGGGGCGAGACGCCGGTGGCCTTCGTGGTGCGCCGCGAGGGCGATGCCACCGGCGAAGACGAGCTGCTGCAGTGGGCCAACGCCCAGCTCGGCAAGACGCAGCGCCTGGCGCGGCTCGCCTTCATCGACGAGCTGCCGCGCAGCGCGATCGGCAAGGTACTCAAGCGCGAGTTGCGTGAACTCGTCGGCCGCTGATACCGCCGGGGCGGCGACGGCGCCCGACCACGGCGGCGGCGGCAACGGCCTGCTGTGGGTGTTGGTTGCGGTGGCGGTGCTGTTCGCGTTCCTGCGCCCGCGCGCGCCGATGGACTGGCTGCGGCTGGTCGACTGGCAGACGGTGGGCGCGCTCACGGGGCTGCTGGCCATCACGCAGGGCGTGGAGCGCAGCGGCATGCTGCAGTCCGCCGCGCAGCGCCTGCTAGCGCGCACCCACAACCAGCGCAGCCTGGCGATGCTGCTGACGGCCAGCGCGGCATTTCTCTCGGCGCTGGTCACCAACGACGTGAGCCTCTTCCTGCTGGTGCCACTCACGCGCGTGCTCGCCACGCAGGCGCACCTGCCGCTGGCGCGGCTGGTGGTGCTGCAGGCGCTGGCGGTGAACGCGGGCTCGGCGCTCACGCCCATCGGCAATCCGCAGAACCTGTACCTGTGGCACCGCTCGGGCGAGGGCTTCGTCGCCTTCATGGGGATGATGGGGCCGACGGTGGCGGTGATGCTGTTCTGGCTCTTCGTCGCGGTGTGGCTGCTGGTGCCGCGCACGCCCATCGAGCTGAAGCCCGAGGCCGAGGCGGCGCCGGTGCAGCCGCGCATGCTGGCACTGTCGGGCGTGCTGTTCGTCGGCTTCGTGGTCGCGCTGGACCGGCACTGGCTGCTGGCGGGGCTGGGCGTGGTGTTCGGCGTGTTCCTGGTGACGTACCCGCGCGTGCTGCGGGGCATCGACTGGGCGCTGCTCGCGATCATCGCGCTGATGTTCGTGGACCTGCGGCAGCTGGCGGAGCTGCCCGTGGTCGTCGCCCTGCTCGGCCACTGGCCGATCACCGAAGGCTGGCGCGCCTACCTCGCGGCCATCGTCACCTCGCAGTTCATCAGCAACGTGCCGGCCGCCATCCTGCTGGACGGCCACGTGCGCGACCTGCCGGCGCTGGCGGCCGGGGTGAGCGTGGGCGGCTTCGGCTGCGTGCTGGGCTCGCTGGCCAACCTGATCGCGCTGCGGCTCGCAAAGCTGCCGAACGGGCTGCGGGAGTTCCATCGCATCAGCATTCCGTTCCTGCTCGTGTGCGCGGCCTCGGCGCTGCTGCTGCGGCTGGGGTGACAGCAGCGGGGCTGCGGGCAGACAATCGACCTCTCCCTTCCCAGCCTCTTCCCATGCACACGCCCGTCACGCACACCCTGGCCCTGCGCGACTACGGCCACTCGCACGGCAGCCACGCGCACGACCATTTCCAGGTGCTGATCGGCCTCGACGGCGTGCTCGAGATCGAGGTGGAAGGCCGGGGCGCCGGCATTGCCGCCGGCGAGGCGCAGGTGGTCGCGCCGGGCGACCGGCACGATTTCAGCGCGCGCAGGCATGGCGCCGTGTGCCTGGTGCTCGACACCACGCAGCCTGCATGGGCCCGCTGCGCCGAGCGCGCGCCACCCGATTCGCCGCAGCTGCACACGCTCGCGCGCTACCTGGCGCAATGCATGAAGCAGCCGCAGGCTTCGGCCCTTGCCCTGCAGCACGGTCCCGCGCTGCTGCTGGAGGCCTGGAGCCCCGCGCCGGCGTCGCCATCCGATTCGCGCCGCCGCCGTATCGACTGGCCCCTGCTCGCCGACTGGGCACGGGCCCGCTGGCACGAGCCTTTGAGCGTGGCCGACCTGGCCGATGTCGCCTGCCTGAGCCCGAGCCAGTTCGCGCAGCGCTGCCGCGACGAACAGGGCGTGAGCGCGATGCACTGGCTGCGCTCGCTGCGGCTGGCGCATGCACGCGAACTGCGGCTGGGCGGCATGAGCGTGGCGGAGACGGCCCGGCGCACGGGCTACCGCTCGCCATCGGCGCTCACGGCGGCCCTGCGGCGCTGAGGCTTCTTTCGGTTCGAGGACCGTCGTTCCGCGACGACGGACCGTCATTGCGCGACGGCCGCATCGCGTAGCCTCGCCGTCCATGCCATCGACCGCCTACGCCCTGATCGCCATCGCGCTGTGGACCACGCTCGCCTCGCTGGGCACTGCCCTGTCCCACCTGCCGCCCTTCCTGCTGACCGGACTGGCGCTCATCATCGGCAGCGTGCCGAGCTGGCCGCTGGTGCTGCGAGACCGTGCCGCCTGGAAGGTGCCGCCGCGCACGCTGGCGCTGGGCATCTACGGGCTCTTCGGCTATCACTTCCTGCTGTTCATCGCGCTGCGCTACGCACCACCGGTCGAGGCCAACCTGGTCAACTACCTCTGGCCACTGCTGATGGTGGTGCTGGCGCCGGTGCTGCTGCCGGGCGTGTCGCTGCGGCCGCTGCACCTGGTGGCGGGGCTGCTGGGCTTCGCGGGCGCGGCGGCGGCGATCCTCGGGGCGGGCGGCGGCACGATGTCCTTCGACGGTTATCGAGGCTTCCTGCCGGCGCTGGCCTCGGCTTTCGTGTGGGCGAGCTATTCGCTGTGGACGAAGCGCGTGCCGGCCTTCCCGACCTCGGCGATCGGCCTGTTCGGGCTGGTCTCGGGCGCGCTCTCGCTCGTCTGCCACGCGGTGCTGGAGCCCTCGGTGGCGCTGTCGGGCCGCGACTGGCTGCTGCTGGTGCTCTGCGGCCTCGGCCCGCTGGGCGCGGCCTTCTTCGTGTGGGACATGGCGCTCAAGCGCGGCGACGCGCGGCAGATCGGCATCCTGAGCTACCTCACGCCGCTGGGCTCGACGGCGCTGCTGCTGCTCGTGACCGGGCGGCCGCTGACCTGGACCATCGTGCTCGCGGCCTGGCTCATCATCTCGGCGGCGGTCATGGGCACCCGCGCGCGCTGAATCAGGCTGTATCCGAAGCGGCGGCTTCATTTTTTGTGGCTAGAGTGGAGGCTCAGGAAAAAAGGAGCCAACCCACATGGACGACAAGAACAGGGATTTCGAGATCACGCCCAAGCTGGTGTTCGACCTGAACCTGGCGCTGTACCTCGACCTGGTGGCCGCGCTGGAGGGCGCGGGCGCCGTCACCTACCGCCAGATGGCGGCCCGGGTGCTCAACATCAGCATGGATGCCCGCGGCGACGGCGAAAACGGCCTGTCGACGGTGCTCGAAGGCATCGCCCGGGGCTTCGCGGGCCATGGCGACGGCCTGTCGATCGAGCTGCTGAAGGCCGCGCGCAGCCTGCGCGAGGACGACGCGCTGGGCGACATCCCGCTGCGGCCCGACCTGGGCTGAACGCCGGCTACTTGTTACTTGTAGTCGAGGGTGAAGGTGGCGGTGCCGTCCGCGCGCCCCGGCGTCACCTTGTCGGCGGTCTGGTAGTAGCGCGCGGTGTAGGGCAGCACATAGTCGCCGTCCTTCGACGGCCCGACCAGCGCCTCGTCGCCGAACTTGACCGGCAGGCTCTGGTTGTCCACCACCTGGATGCCCACGCCGGTCGCGGTGCCCGTGCCGCCCTGGGTGATCTTCAGCACCCCTTGCACGTTCGACGGGTCCGGCGTGGCGTCCATGCGCAGGTAGACGGTGTTCTGCGCGTTCTGCCCGGCCTTGCAGTTGAGCTTGATGTTGAACTTGCGATCGCCCGCGGTCGTGTCCTTGCCCTTGAAGCTGCTCTGGGGCACCTTGCCGAAATCCACCGTGATGTTGCGCGAGCCCAGGTCCACCGAGCACGAGGGCGTGATGATGGTGATGCCCTCGCCCAGCAGGTTCGTCGTGAGCACCGACTTGCTGTCCGCCACGCTGTAGTACTGCGTGTAGGTGCCCTGGGCCAGCGGGCCGTTGCCCGTCACGGCCGCGATCTTGAAAAGCTCCACCTGGAAGCGGGAAGCCTCGTTGAAGTCGCCGAAATCCGTAGTGGTCGAGCGATCGTGCGGGTAGTAGTTGACCGCGGTCTGGTCGAAGTAGCGCGACAGCCGGATGCCGACGCCGGGCACGTTGGTGGTGTACACGTGGTCGTAGCCCGCCACGGGGGAGCCCTGCAGCATGACGCCCTTGACGTTGCCGCCGCCCGAGCAGGTCCACGGCTTGTTGGTGGTGCCCGTCAGCGGCAGCGGGAAGAGCTGGCTCTTGAACATGGTGCCGACGGCGGCATCGTTCGGGATGATGACCCGGCCCATCGCCATGTTGACGGTCTTCTCGATGTAGCCCGGCGTCACGTAGCAGGCGGCGCGCGCGGCCTGCGCGCCGAGCAGCAGCGCGAGGGCCCCGAGAGCCGGAAAGGCGAGGCGCGCGAACTTCAGCGCTCCGGATGCATGGCTGCGGCTCATTCCGCTCCCTTCGGTTGCACGGCGTCCGGCCCGATGGCGGCGCACTGGCCGTTCAGCTCGCGGATCGGCGGCGGGTTCTTTTCGTCGGGCAGGCTGTAGGGCACGACGCACTGGTCGGCCGGGCCCTGGCCCCATCGCACGGTCAGCCGCCCGCTGTTGCCCGCACCGGTCACGAAGGCCTGGCCCTCGGGGCCGACGATGCCGACCTCCTGGCCCGCCTCGTTCTCGATCTTCGAGCCCAGCGGCAGCACGCGGCCCTTGCGGTCGGTGAGCACCATCAGCAGGCGGAAGCCCACCGAGGTCTCGAACCTGGCGACCACCACGGCGCCGCGCGTGGGCACCACCTCGGTCGCGGCGTTCTTCACTTCCACCGTGTCGCCGAGGTCCCCGGTGCGGATCGCCACGCGGTTGAGCCGGTACGGCGTCATGTTGGGAATGACCGCGTTGCCGGCCCAGTCGGTCGCCACGCCGGGCCGGGACTCGAAGCCCACGCCCTGCGCCTTCGGCGCCTGCACCAGCACAACGGTTTCGCCCAGCGGCTGCGACGCCGTGACGCCGCCGCCATGGAACAGCAGCCCGCCGGCGACGCCGACGGTGCTCTGGCCGTAGCCGCGGCCCTGCGAGTAGCCGAGGTCCAGCCGGCCGACGGACGACAGGTAGCTCGCGCTCGCGCTGGCGCCGCTGCCTGCGCCCTGGTTCGCATTGCTGGCGGTGACGTTGTAGGTCAGGCGGCTGTCGTCGAAGGCCGAGCCGTAGACGCTGGCCTGCTGGTTGAGGCGGCCGGTGCTGTCGCGGTTGACGGCGTACTGCGCGCTGGCGCGGGTGTCGCCCAGCGGGATGCTCAGCGTGAACATCAGCTGGCGCACCGGTGCCCGGTTCAGGCTGGTGGTGTAGTTGTAGTAGACGCTGTAGCCGAACTGCCTGTAGTTGCCCGAGTAGCCGACCTGCACCAGCCTCTCTTTCGCGCTGGTGCCCCAGTAGCTCTGCTGGCGGGCCGACGCGAACACGCTGCCCCAGTCCTTGATCTGCTGCGAGACCTCGAAGCGGATCTCGTTGCGGCGGCTGTTGAAGGACTCGAAGGGCAGCAGGTCCTGCATCTGCACCGCTTCCTGGAAGGTGCGGAAGCCGCTGGTCGAGTAGCGGTAGCCCGCCACGCGGAAGTTGGTGCCCGACGAGAGGATGGCCTTCGAGTAGAGGAAGCGCAGCGACTGCCCGTTGAAGATCCTCTCGCCATTGACCGGGGTCCGGTCGGTGGTGCGCGCGGCCGAGAGGTCGACCGACACCGCGCCGAAGTCCTTCATGTTCTTGCCCAAGCCCACCAGCACCGACTGGTAGATGTTGGCCGCCAGCAGGCCGCCGTAGAGCGTGAACTCGTTGCCCAGGCCGCGTGCCAGCGTCGCCTGCACGAAGGTGGGCTGCGTCAGCGTGGGACGACTTCCGGCGGTCGTGGTGCCGAAGTAGTTGTTGCGGTACTTGCCCACGGTGGCCGAGTAGCGCCAGGTGCCTTCGCGCAGCAGCGTCGGCACTGCGGAGAAGGCCTGGGTGTACTTGATCTCGCGGCCGTCGGCCTCGGTGATGGTGACCTCGATGTCGCCGCTCGAGACGGTCGGGTAGAGGTCGTCGATCACGAACGGACCCGGCGCCACGAAGGTGCTGTAGATCACGTAGCCGTTCTGCCGGACCGTGACGCGCGCGTTGGTCTGCGCCACGCCGCGCACGGTGGGCGCATAGCCCTGCTGGCTGTCGGGCAGCATCGCGTCGTCGGAGGCCAGCTGCACGCCGCGGAAGGGCACGCTGTCGAAGAAGTTGCCGGGCGTGTTGCCGTCGCCGATCAGCAGGCTGCCCTTGATCGGGGCGATGTCGCGCTGCGCATAGGTGCTGATGCCCTGCCAGCGGCTCTGGCCATCGATGCCCCTGTTGTAGGTGGAGTAGTGGCGAAAGCGCCAGTCCTCGTAGTTGAAGCCGGCGCGCAGGCCCGCGAACAGCGTGTTGCGCTGCAGGGTCTTGTTCGTGTCGGCGAAGGGATTGCCGTCGAAGGCGCTCTGCGGCGTCGCGAACGGATTCACGTCGTTGCGGTACTTGTCGCCGCTGTAGCGCGCGAAGTTGAGCTGGTAGTCCAGCATGCCGGCGGTGATGCCCCTGCTCCATTTCTCGGGGCCGACCGCGCCGCGCGCCGAGCGCTTCAGCGCCGCCTGCGGGATGCTCACGAACAGGCGCTGCCTGCCGGCGTCGTAGCTGTACCTGGCTTCAGGACTGATGGCGGAAAGGTCGATGCAGGCGTCGTCGGGTGCATTCACCAGCGCGGCGAACACCGCCACGTTGACGCCCCAGTCGTCGAGCATGCCGCGCGTGATGCAGGGCTCGGCGTCGTTCCTGCCTTCCCTGTCGACGAAGCGGATCTCGGTCTGGCCGGTGCCGCGTTCGTTGAGCGACACGTCGACCATGTACTTGCCCGCGAGCACGCGGTTGCCGAACGAGAAGAGCGACAGGTCGGCGTGGGGCTGGTCGCCGCCGATGTTCAGGAATTCCTCGTTGAAGCTGGAGCCGGCCAGCTGCTGCGACTGCTGCTGCGCGTGGCCGGCCGCACCCAGCGCGCCCAGCATGGCCGCGCACAGGGTGAGCCGGAACGGGGCAGGCAGGCGGCAGCGCATGGCAATCGGCCCTGGCGTCTTCAGCGCTTGGCGCCGTCGGCGGGCGGCGGGGTGACCGTCTCGACCGTCACCGCCACGGGCTCGGCGCCCGCCGGCACCTGCACGCGCTCCTCGGGCGTCTCGCCGCCGTAGTCGTTGAGCGTGGTGTAGCCGACCTGCACCGCCTGCGGCGCCTTCACCGCGCCCAGCGGGTACGTCACTTCGCCGAACGGCGGCACCATGTCGGCGTTGATGAGCTGCTGGCCATTGTTGACGTTCAGCGCGGTGAAGGTCACGTGGTAGGCCGTGGGGTTGGCGATCTTCAGCACCGCGCCCTGCCCCTGCGCGCCGGCACTCACCGCCCACTTGAGCTGGCCGCGCGACTGGTCGGACTTGCCCTGCAGTCCCGAGGGCCGGTAGAACACCTTGATGCGGCTGCGCACCGCGATCTGGAGGACGTTCTCCTCCTTCGACTTCTCGGGGATCTCCTTGACGTTGAGCCAGAACACCGACTCGCGGTCCGCCGGCAGCTCGCCGGCCGTGCGCATGATGCGCAGGATGTTCTCCATGCCCGGATCGAGCCGCGACAGCGGCGGCGTGACGAGCAGCGGGGTCTTGTTCCTGCCTTCACCCGCATCGATCCAGCTCTGCACCACGTAGGGCGAGACGCCGGTGTTCTTCACCGGAATGGAGGCTTCGCGGTCCTTCTCGCCGAGGATCACGCGGGTGCCGCCGAGCATCACGCCCGCGCCGGCCGGCCACTGCAGGCCCAGCATCAGCAGGATGGCGAAAGCCCATCGGAAGCGGTTGTTGCTGCACATAAGAGAAGAAATCCTCGGTCCGGGTCGAACGCATGAAGGACGTGGAACACGCGAACCCGGCGCGACGGCGCGCATTGCGGCGCCATCGGAAAAATGCGGGAAGAAAGGGAATGCCGGCGCCTGCGGGGACGTGGAGTCCGGAGGCGGCGCCGGGCATTGGCGGCATCACCGGCCGGCCCGAAGCGGCGGGCGCTTCGGCGGGCCGTGGATGCCGCGGGACGGCGGCTGCTTACTTGTAGGCGACGGTGAACTGGGCCGTCGCGTTGGCCGGGCCCACCGTCACGGCGGTCTTGGTCGCGATGTAGGCAGCCTGGAACTTCAGCGAGTTGTCGCCCAGGCCCAGGACGTACTGGCCCGATTCCTGACCCAGGGGGATCTTGGTGCCGGCGGAGTCGCCGAGTTCGATCGCCACGCCCGAGGCGGCGCCCACGCCCACCTGGCCGGCATTGGCCAGGCGCAGCAGGGTGGCGTCGGTGTCGGCCGTGCCGGTGAACGTCACGGTCGCGCCCTTGGCGGTGGCGCCGCAGCCCAGCAGGTCGATGGTGAACTTGGCGGGGGTGGCCTTCTTGCCGACCACCGCGGTGCCGGCAGTGGCGCCGTCGAATGCCGTGCGCGAGACCTTGCCCAGCGGCACGGTCATGTTCTGGCTGTTGGGAGAAATCGAGCAGGGTGCGTCGACGATCTCACCGGTGAAATTGATGGTGCCGTCGGCGGCGAAGGCACCTTGCGACAGCAGGCCGACAGCGGCCAGCGCTGCGAACTTGGCGATTACAAACTTCTTCATTTCTTGCGTTCCCTGAGGATTGATGTGGCAGAACTGCGACCTGCTGATGCAAGGCAGGCGCGCAGTCTATGCAGTCGATGAAGCAAGAAGAAGGTGTGTTGTTGCTAGTTAACCGTGGTTGACATTGTTATCAGAACGTACGTGAAATTTACACGGAAGTTAACAAATCGACACTACATTTCGGCAACTTGCAACACCAGCTTGCCGAAGTTCTCGCCCGCGAAGAGCTTGTTGAGCGACTCGGGAAAGGTGTCCAGCCCCTTCACGATGTCTTCCTTGCTCTTCATGCGCCCTTCTTTCAGGTAACCGGCCATCTCGGCGATGGCGATGTGATAGCGGTCGGCGTAGTCGAACACCACGATGCCTTCCATGCGCGCGCGGTTCACCAGCAGGCTCAGGTAGTTCTTCGGACCGGCGGCCGGCATGCTGTTGGCGTTGTTGTACTGGCTGATGGCACCGCAGATGATGATGCGTGCCTTGCGCGCGAGCCGCGCCAGAACCATGTCGAGGATCTCGCCGCCGACGTTGTCGAAGTAGATGTCCACGCCCTTCGGACAATGGGTCTTCAGGCCCTCGCGCACCGCGGCGGCGCCGGCCTTGTAGTCGATGCAGGCGTCGAAGCCCAGCTCCTTCACCACCCAGTCGCACTTGGCTTGGCCGCCGGCGATGCCGACCACGCGGCAGCCCTTGATCTTGGCGAGCTGGCCCACCGTCTGGCCGACGGCGCCGGCCGCGCCGGAAACCACCACCGTCTCGCCGGGCTTGGGCATGCCCACGTCCATCAGGCCGAAGTAGCCGGTCATGCCGGGCATGCCCAGCACGTTGAGCCACTGGGTGATGGTGCCCACGCGCAGGTCGATCTTCACCAGGCCGTTGCGCTTGATCTGGTCCTCGGGGATCAGGATGTATTCCTGCACGCCCAGCGTGCCGTAGACGGTGTCGCCCACCGCGAACTGCGGATTCTTCGAGGCGATGACGCTGCCGACGCCGCCGGCGCGCATCACTTCGTCGATGCCCACGGGCGGGATGTAGCTCTTGGCGTCGTTGAGCCAGCCGCGCATGGCGGGGTCGAGCGACAGCGACAGCGTCTTGACGAGCACGCCGCCCTCGGCCGGCTCGCCGACGGGTTCGGTGGTGAACTTCCAGTTCTCGCGCGTGGCGGTGCCCTCGGGGCGCTTGGCGAGGCGAACCTGGTGGTTGGTGAGTGGGCTGCTCATGGAGTCTCCTTGACCTTGAATGACGGGCATGGCGGGCTCGGCGGGAGTGCCGGCGCCCGGGCGCATGCATCGTAGTCGCGGCCTCCGGCCGGGCTGGTAGCGCAGGTGACAGGCGCGGCCAGGGCCGGCTCGCGCCGGTGGGTCAGGTCAGCCTGACGACGATCTGCAGCCCCGGCTGCGCATTGCGCAAGGTCAGCTTGCCGCCGTGCGCCTCGGCGATCAGCCGGCACAGGTACATGCCGAGGCCGACGCCGCCGGTGGCACGCGCCCGGGCGCCGTCGGTGCGGTAGAAGGGCTCGGTCAGCCGCTCGAGCTGTTCCTCGTCCACGCCCGGACCGTGGTCGCGCACCTCGATCTCCACACCCTGGCTGCTAACGTCGAGCACCGCGCGCAGCGACACGCACGGCGGCCGGGGCGCGTCGGCGCTGTAGCGCAGCGCGTTGTCCAGCAGGTTGCGCACCAGCAGGCGGATGCGCATGCGGTCGACGGCATGCGCCGGCAGGCCCTCGGCCAGGTCGAGGTGCACATGCTGCGCGCCGGGCATCTCGGCAACGATCTCGCGGACCAGCGCCGCCAGGTCGACCGGCTCGCGCTGCAACGCCACATGCGGGCTCGCGAGGCGTTCGCTTTCGAGCAGGTCGCTGATGAGGTCGCGCATCTCGTTGAGGTCGCGCAGCAGCGCCTCGCGCTCGGCCTGGCCCTCGGGCGTGGCCGGCAGCAGCTCGGCGTTGAGGCGGGCGCGCGTGAGCGGCGAGCGCAGCTCGTGGCTCAGCGCCAGCAGCAGCCCGCGCTTGGCGTCGAGCATGGCCTGGATGTCCTCGGCCATGGTGTTGATGCGCTCCGCGAGGTCGCCGAGGTCGTCGTTACGGCGCACAGGAATGGGCTGCGTGAACTCGCCGCGGCCGAAGCGCTGCGCGCCCTCGCGGATGTCGATCAAGGGCCGCAGCAGGCGGCTCACGTAGGCGTACGCCAGCAGCACGCACGACAGCAGCAGGCCGAGCGTGGCCCAGCCGATCACGCGCGGCGCCAGCTGCCAGAGCTTGGGCGACCAGCCGAAGATCACGCGGTGGCCGTCGGCCGTGGGGCGAATGAACCACTTGTCGCCGCCGAACACGTCTTCGCGGTCGTGCATCCAGCCACCGGGGCTGTTCGCGCCGCCTGGATTGGAGTCCCAGTTGACCTTGGGTCCGACGATGCGGATGGTGATGGGCAGCCGCGCCACCAGCGCCTGCGCGCGCGAGACATCGGGCGGCGTGCCGATCTCGGCCACGAGGCGGTCGGCGTAGTCGGTCAGCATCGGCTTGGCGGCTTCGGCCCAGCCGGTGGAGAACGACTTCTTCATGCCGCCCATGAACACCGCCGCCATCACCAGCGCGAGCATCACGAACATCAGCACCAGCCGCACGCGCAGCGAGCGGCGCCAGCGGCGCTTGCCCTGCACCTTCTCGTTCCAGCGCGCGTGCCACTTGGCGTGCCAGTCGCCGCGCGTCATTTCGTCGCGGCACTCCTCGCCGCGCCACCTCATCCTGCGGGACTCTCTGCGGCCGAAATTCATGCAGTCTCGCTGCGTGCCACAGCCAACGCATAGCCGGCGTTGCGCAGCGTCTTGATGCAGTCCAGCGGCTCCAGCTTCTTGCGCAGCCGGCTCACCACGATGTCGACCGCGCGCGTGTAGAGCTCGGCCTCGTGGCCGCGCAGGCGGTTGAGGATGTCGTCGCGGCTGAAGACCTTGCCGGGCTCGGCCGCCAGCAGCGCCAGCAGCTCGAACTCGGTGCCCGTGAGCTCCACGCGCTCGCCGTGGCGCAGCACCTGGCGCCGGTCGAGGTCGATCGAGAGGCCGTCGAACACGCGGTGCTGCGCGCCGTTGGCGGCGGCCTGCGGCGCGCTGCGCTGGCGGCGCAGGATGGTCTGCACGCGCGCCACCAGCTCGCGCGGCTCGAAGGGCTTGGGCACGTAGTCGTCGGCGCCGAGTTCGAGGCCGACCACGCGGTCCATCACCTCGCCGCGGGCGGTGAGCATCACGATGGGAATGTCGCTTTCCTTGCGGATCTCGCGGCAGAGTTCGAAGCCGTCCATCTCGGGCAGCATGACGTCGAGGATGGCCGCGTCGTAAGTGCCTGCGCGCAGCTTGGCCAGGCCGTCGCTCGGGCGCACGGCGCTCTCGAGCGTGCAGCCGAAGCGTGCGAAGTAAGTGGTCAGCGGCGCGGCGAGGTGTTCGTCGTCGTCGATCAGCAGGATGCGCGGCATGGCGGGATTGTGCCTCCGGACAAGGAATTGGCGGATGACTTCGCTGACCATCAGACCTGCCGGCATCGCACCGCCCAGGTCAGGCCCGTCACGAGAACGGAAAGCAGCAGCGCGTGGTAGACCACGTCGGGCACGGTGCGCGGGCCGATGCCCGCGATGATGGTGCCGAGCCCGACCAGCGTGCCCAGCAGAGCGAAGCCCTGGCCGAAGATGGCGGCGCGCCGCGCATTGTGAGGACGCAGCCAGGTCTCGACCGAGGCCAGCACGAGCACGGTGGCGATCACGGCCTCGGCGGTGCGGGCCGCCGTGTGCGCGTGGCCGGGCACGAGAAAGCCCGCGTGCCCCATCGATGCAAGGCCGAGCGCGAGCGCCTCGGTCAGCATCCATGCCCGCGCGGCGGGCGCATGCACGGCGTGGGAAGCAGTGCTGTCGTGGCTCACCATGGGTCGGCCTTTCCGATGCGGCCCAGGTGCGTGGCGGCGAAACCCGTCGCGTACTTGAGCCCGTAGCCGAGCGCATGGTCGACGCCGATGTGGGCCAGCCAGATCAGGCTGCCGGCCACCGCCCACGGCATGGCCGCGAGCACGCCGAGCGCCAGCAGCAGCACCGGGCCGACGTACGAATGCGCCGCGTTGTAGAGCGCCGCGCCCACGCGAGGGCCTGCGAGATAGCCCAGCAGCGAGAGGTCGGGCGCGAGCAGCCACAGCGCGAACACGCCCCAGCCCATGCCGAACTGCGCATAGGCCGCGAGCGCCACGCCGAGCACCACGGCGCCTTCGAGTTGAAGCAGCGCGCGCACCCCGCCGGTGACCGCAGTCGTGGCCTCTGCGGAGGACACCGTGGAGCCCGCCTTGCCGGCCCACGGGTCACGCCCCCGCGAAAGCGGCAGGCGAAACGACGGGAGCTCAACCATGACGGCTCCAGCGGCGGCCACCACGCTCCATGAAGTCGCGCACCTTCTGCTGCTGCGCGGCATTCAGGTTGTCGTAGAAGTCGGCGGCGGCGGCGATGATCTCGGGGCTGCCGTTGCGCACTGCGGTGGTCTTCTCGTCGATCAGGCGTGCGGCGCCGGCCTGGTCGAGCTTGTTGCCCGCGAACAGCGCCTTGAACTGCGAGCGCGGATCGCCCGAGCCGCCGGCACCGCGCATGGCTTCGCGCTGCGCCTGCAGCTTCTCGGCCAGCACCGTGAGCTTCTGCTTCTGGTTGGCGTCGAGTTCGAGCTTGCTGCCCACACGTTCGACCATCTTCGCGCGGAACTCCGCGCTGTCGCCGCCCCAGCCGTGGCGGTAGCTGCTGCAGCCGGCGATGCTGCCGGCGACCATCGCGGCGCCCGCGAAGCCGAAGAGAGTGCGCTTGATCCAGTGTTTCATGACGATGTCCTTGGCTCACCCCCAGGCTTCGCGCACTTCGTGTCGCTACGCCAACCCCCTTCCGGGGGCGACACCTGTGGCCCGGCAAAGCCGGTTCCGCGGCGTCCCTGAAAAAGAACGAGGGCTTGGTTGATGAAAGAGGCTTTAACAGCCCGGCTTACAGCCGGCTGCTCTTGGCGTTGGCAGCCGCGGCGCGCGCGTCGACGGGGTTCTGCATGGTCGAGATGACCTGGCTGTTCACGCGCGAGCTGGCCGACACGTTCTGGTCGGGTGCCGCGGCAGCGCGCACTGCTTCGGCGACGATGCGCCCACGCTCGGTCGACACGGCCATGGTCTCGGGGCCGCGCGAGCCGCGCACCACGTTCTGGTCGGGAGCCGATGCGGTGCGGACGGCTTCGGCGTTGACATCCGCGCGGCTCTTGGCCGACACGGCGGGCTGCACGCCCTCGTAGCTTTCGGCCTTCGCGCCGGCTGCGGCGAGCATGGCGAAGGATGCGACGGCGACGATCTGGGTGAAGGAGACGGACTTCATTTCAGGCCTTTCTTTCAGTGGTTGAAGAGAAGGCCTGATGGTGCTTGCGGGGTCCGGGCAAGTCCTTTCGCCGCAGTTTCGGCGTGTTTCGTTTCTTTTCACTCACCCGCCAGGGTGAGTGAAAAGTACGCTCAGTTCATGGCGTCAGCCCGCCATCGCAGCGGCGGGGTCATCGGAGTCGAGGATGCCCTTGGCCCAGGCTTCGAGCTTGCCGGTGTCGGCACGCAGCACTTCCTGCTTCACCGCGAGGATGCGCGAGGGATGCATCGAGAAGCTGCGCAGGCCCAAGCCCAGCAGCAGGCGCGTGAAGGCCACGTCGCCCGCCATCTCGCCGCACACGGCCACGCCCTTGCCCTGGCGGCGGCACTCCGCGATGGTGTCGGCCACGAGGCGCAGCACCGCGGGGTGCGCGGGGTCGTAGAGATGCGCCACCGATTCGTCGGCACGATCGATGGCCAGCGTGTACTGGATCAGGTCGTTGGTGCCGATCGACAGGAAGTCGAAGTGCTTCAGGAAGATGCGCAGCGTGAGTGCAGCCGCCGGAATCTCGATCATGGCTCCGAGCTTCACGTGGCCGTACACCGCGCCGCGGTTGTCGAGCTCGGTGCGCGCGAAGTCGATCAGCGACAGCGTCTGGCGGATCTCGCTCGCGTGCGCGAGCATGGGGATCAGCAGGTGGATCTCGCCGTGCGCCGCCGCGCGCAGGATGGCGCGCAGCTGCGTGAGGAACATCGCCGGATCGGCCAGGCTCCAGCGGATGGCGCGCAGGCCGAGCGCGGGGTTCAGGTGCTCCTGCTTGTTGGCCGAGATGCTGTCCAGCGGCTTGTCGGCGCCCACGTCGATGGTGCGGATGGTGACCGGCATGCCCTGCATGCCCTCGACCGCGCGCCTGTAGGCCTGGTACTGCTCTTCCTCGTCGGGCAGGCGGGTCTGGCGCGTGCTCGTGTCGCGGCCCATGAAGAGGAATTCACTGCGGAACAGGCCCACGCCCACCGCGCCGGCCTTGACCGCGCCCACGGTGTCTTCGGGCATCTCGATGTTGGCGAGCAGCTCCACGCGCTGGCCATCGAGCGTGACGGCCGGCTTGTGGCGCAGTCGCGCGAGCCGGCCGCGCTCGAGGTCGCCCTGGCGTTGCTTGAAACCGTACTCGGCCAGGATGATGGGCGAAGGATCGACGATCACCACGCCGGCGTCGCCGTCGATGATGACCCAGTCGTCCTGCCGCACCAGCTGGCTCGCGGTGCGCGCGCCGACCACGGCCGGGATGTCCATGCTGCGCGCGACGATGGCCGTGTGCGAGGTGCGCCCACCCACGTCGGTGACGAAGCCGGCGAACACGCTCTTCTTGAACTGCAGCATGTCGGCCGGCGAGAGATCGTGCGCAATGAGCACCAGCGGCACGTCGATGCCGTCGCCCGCGGTGGGGTCGTCACTGTCGTCACCGTCCTCGACCGGCGCGGCTGCGCGCTTGCGGCGCGGCGGGCTCGGCGCCAGCACGGCGGCCGTGCCCTTCATGCGATGCAGCAGGCGCTCGACCACCTGCTCGAGGTCGGCCTTGCGCTCGCGCAGGTACGGGTCCTCCATCTCGTCGAACTGGCGCGCGATGATCTCGAGCTGCGTGGTCAGCGCCCATTCGGCGTTGTAGAGCCGCTCGCTGATCCAGTGCTTGACGCCGCCGCTCAGGGCTTCGTCCTGCAGCAGCATCTGGTGCACCTCGAGCAGCGCAGCGAGTTCGTGCGGCGCATCGTTCGGTCCCATCTGCGCGACGTTGGCCTGCAGCTTCGCCAACTCGTCGGCCACCGCATTGCGCGCGGTGCGCACGCGGTCGATCTCGGTCTCGATCTCTTCGGGCTTGATGAAGTAGTGGGCCACGTCGATGCGGCTCGACACCACCAGCACCGCGCGCCCGATGGCAATGCCACGGGCGACGGGGAGGCCGTGGACTGCGAAGGTCATACCTTCAGGCCCCCGGTTCGCTTTGGGCGCGCTGCACGCGCGAATTCACAGGATGCCGTCGAACCGGCTTTGCCGGGCGACCGGCATCGCCCCCGGCGAGGGGGGTGGCGTTTACACGAAGTGAAAAAGCCTGGGGGTGGACCATTTCATTCGCCTTCGCCGAACTTGTCGTCCATGAGGTGGACGATGGCGTTCATCGCTTCTTCTTCCTGGGGGCCGTTGGTTTCCAGCTCGACGGTGGTGCCGATGCCGGCGGCCAGCATCATCACGCCCATGATGCTCTTGGCATTGATGCGGCGGTCGCCGCGGGAGAGCCACACTTCGCAGGGAAAGCTGCCCGCGAGCTTGGTCAGCTTGGCCGATGCGCGTGCGTGCAGGCCCAGCTTATTGCTGATGGTCACGGATTTCTTGATCACTGTGCTTTCTTTTCGCCTGGTTCTGGGGAGCCGCCACCGCCACCTGCATGACGCCCGCGGTGCCGCCCGCGAGGGCGCGCTGCACCAGCGTCTCCAGGGGTTCGTGCCGGTAGGTGACGGCACGCAGCAGCATCGGAAGATTGACTCCCGCCACCAGCCGCGACCGGACGCCGTCCACCAGCTTCTGCGCCACGTTGCAGGGCGTGGCGCCGAACACATCCGCGAGCACCAGTACCTGCGTGCGCGGCGTGTGCAGCTGCTGCGCGAGCGTGATGCGCGCAGCAGCCAGCGTTTCTTCGGGCGACACGTTGGGCAGCACGTCGAGCGCGACAATGGCCTGCTCGCAATCGGGAAACACATGCAGCGCGCACTGCCGCATCGCGTGCGCGAACGGGGAGTGGGCGATGATGAAGATGCTGTTCATGCGGGACGGAGGACGACGCGTCGATTATGCGGGGGCGTCCAGGGGAAGTAGATATGCCTCATAACGCGGCAGCCGTGAAAAACGGTCAGTGCCGCACGAAAGCACGCGGGCGGGGCAGCTATCAGAACCATAGCAGGCAGCGCCACACCGGCAGGATTGCCGAAATTCATGGAAGCCTCAGGCCCTCGAAGAAGGTTTTCGACGCCTCGGCCGAGGAGGGCCGGCCGAGCACCGTGGCCTGGTAGAGCGCCACCGTGCCGTCCTTCTGCGACTGCGCGAACCAGAGCACCTGCAGCTGCGTCGCGGCACCCTGCTGTTGTTGCGGCTGGGCATCGAGCTGAAGAGGCGCCGGCACGGCAGTCGCACGCTGCACGCTCGCGCGGGACTCCGTCACCTGCGCCTCGCCCAGTTGCCCGCGCGTGGCGGCATGCCATGCGTGAAGCCAGGCTTCGGCCTGCTCGGGGCCGGTCGCTGAGGCATGCGCGATGGCGAAGGTCGCGCCGCCAGCCTCGCAGCCCGTCATGTCGACCTGTACCGATTCGGCGCCCAGAGGCAGCGCGCGGGTGGCGCGGTCGGCCTTGCAGGGCAGCATCGCGACGAGGCCGGCGCCGGTGATCGGCACCTCGCGCCAGTTGAAGGCGGGGCTGCAGGCTGCGAGCAGGGCGGCCGCGGCCAGCACGAGCCGGGGGAAGAAGGCGACAACGGGCGGCGGCATGGGGCAGCGATTATCGAGCGGCGCCGAGCCAGCGGGATGTCGCCAGCACGATCCGGCATGCGGAACTAAAATCGCGCCGCCCTTGTCTTGCACGAAGCCATGAAGAAATACCTCGCCGCAGCCGCCGTCGTCGTCGCACTGGCCACCGGCGTGGGCGTTTACCTCGGCTCCGGCGCCACCGCCGCCCCCGCCTCCACCTTCGTGCTGCTCGACGGCACGCAGAAGAGCACGGCGGACCTGAAGGGCAAGGTCACACTGGTCAATTTCTGGGCCACGAGCTGCGTGACCTGCGTGGGCGAGATGCCCAAGGTCATCGCCACCTACGACAAGTACAAGGCCCAGGGCTACGACACCCTGGCAGTGGCCATGAGCTACGACCCGCCAAGCTACGTCGTCAATTTCGCCCAGACGCGCAAGCTGCCGTTCAAGGTGGCGATCGACAACACCGGCAGCGTGGCGCAGGCATGGGGCGACGTGAAGCTCACGCCGACCACCTACCTGGTCAACAAGCGCGGCGAGATCGTGAAGCGCTATGTGGGCGAACCCGACTTCGCCGAACTGCACAAGCTGATCGAAAAGCTGCTGGCCGAGGCTTAGAAAGGGCTCTCCCCCAGGCTGCGCGCACTTCGTGTCGCTTCGCCAACCCCCTTCCGGAGGCGATACCTGCGGCCCGGCAGAGCCGGTTCCGCGGTATCCCTGGATGAACAAAAGGGCGCTCCTTGGAGCGCCCTTTTGCTTTGTGCCGAAAGGCAGCAGCGGTTACTGGGCGCGGAAGCTGTCGTGGCAGGCCTTGCAGCTCGCGGCGGTCGGGCCGAACTGGGCCTTGAGTGCATCGAGGTTGCCGGCCTTGGCGGCAGTCACCAGCTTGCCTGTTTCTTCCATCAGCTTCTGCTGGCGCTCCTTGAACTTGGCGTCTTCCTTCCAGACTTCAGGCTTGGCCTTGCCACCCTCGGTGCCGGCGCCGAAGCCAGCCCAGGGCAGCTTCGCCATGTCGGCGACCACTTCGGCGTTGGCCGCGGCGGCGCTGGCGTCATAGGGCACGCGGCCGTTGGCCATTGCGCCGAGGCGGCCGAAATGCTGACTCATCACGAACAGCGCACTCTGGCGGTACTTGATGGAATCCTCGGGCTTGGCGAACTGGGCCGCCGCGGGAAGGGACATGGCAGCACAGGCGGCTGCAAGGGCGAACGAAGCAATTCGGGTCATCGTGGGTCCTCGTTGTGGGGAAAAACGCCGTCGAACGCAGCGCTGCGGGCGAGTGTAGGGGCGGGCCGCGTCCGGCGCATAGCAACAACCCGAAGCGGGCAAGGGCCCGGACTTTGCTAATCTGCGCCTTCCGCAGCATTGCGCCCCCAGCGCCTTTCCTGATGACCGACTCCTCCGTGGCCGCCCTTCGCGCGGCCTCCGGCCCCGGCGCCCGTACACGGGTCTGGGACTTGCCGACGCGCCTTTTCCATTGGGCGCTGGCCATCGCCGTCATCGGCATGATCGTCACCGGCCTGAACGGGGCCATGGAATGGCACTTCCGCATGGGGTACACGGTGCTGGCGCTGCTGCTGTTCCGGTTGCTCTGGGGCTTCGTCGGCGGGCGCTGGTCGCGCTTCGCGGCCTTCGTCTACGGGCCGGGCTCGCTCGCGGCCTACCTGCGCGGGCGGGCGCATCCCGATCACCTGATCGGACACACGCCGCTTGGCGCGCTGTCGGTGTTCGCGGTGCTGGCGATCCTGCTGCTGCAGGTCGCGACCGGCCTGATGGCGGATGACGAGATCTCGGCATCGGGGCCGCTCACGCGCTTCGTGTCGGGCGGGGTCGTGAGCCTGGCCACAGGCTGGCACAAGGCTCAGGGCAAGTGGGCCGTGATCGCGCTCGTGAGTCTGCACGTGCTGGCGGTGCTGTTCTACGTGCTCATCAAGCGGCACCGGCTGGTGCGGCCGATGGTGACGGGCGACAAGCTGGTTTCCTCCGAGAACGGCCAGGTGGCGCCGAGCCGCGACGATGCGGCCTCGCGCTGGCTGGCACTGGTGCTGTTCGCGTTGTGCGCGGGCGTGGCTTACTGGGTTTCCTCGTTGCGCGTATGAGCTTCTCCGTGTCACGCCCCCTGCCGCTGTCGGCAATGCCCGCCGTGGTGCTGCTTGCTCCCGATGAAGCGCACGAGATCGAAGCCACGCGGGCGATCTTCCGCGACTACGCAGGCTCACTGGGCATCGACCTGGCTTTCCAGGATTTCGACGGCGAACTGGCGCAGTTGCCAGGCGAGTACGCCGAACCACGCGGCGCGCTGCTGCTCGCGCTGGTCGATCCGGTCAATGTCAAGGAAGACGCCGGGCGCCAGGCGCCGACGCTCAAACGTGCCGATGGCACGCTGGCCCATGTGGCCGGATGCTGCGCGCTGCGGCCGCTCGACAGCGCGGACTACGTGAACGCGGCGGAAATGAAGCGCCTGTACGTGCGCCCCGGCTTCCGCGGCCTTGGGCTGGGTCGCCAGCTGGCCGAGGCGATCCTCGATGCGGCACGCAATGCCGGATACGGCTGCGTGCTGCTCGATACCCTCGACGACATGGAGTCGGCGCGGGCACTCTACGAAGACCTGGGTTTCGCGGAGGTGCCGCCCTACTATCACAACCCCGTCGCCGGGGCTCACTATCTGAAAGTGGATCTTTCCTGATCTGGGCCGAAGCGGCCGATCGGTCAGGTCAGCCGCGGGCTTGCGCCAGCAGCGTGTCGGCGTCGCTGACTTCGAACTTGCCCGGCGCTTCGACGTTCAGCGTGGCGACCTTGCCGTCTTTCACGAGCATCGAGTAGCGGTTGCTGCGCAAGCCCATGCCGCGGCCGGTCAGGTCGAGCGTCAGGCCCGTGGCCTTGGCGAAGTCGGCGCTGCCGTCGGCCAGCATGCGCACCTTGGCGCCCGTCTTCTGGTCACGCGCCCAGGCGCCCATCACGAAGGCGTCGTTCACGCTCACGCACCAGATCTCGTCCACGCCGGCGGCCTTGAAGTCGTCGAAGTGCTGCACGTAGCCCGGCACGTGCTTGGCCGAGCAGGTGGGAGTGAAGGCGCCCGGCAGCGCGAACAGCGCGATGGTCTTGCCCGACGAGGCCTTGGTCACGTCCACGGCGTTCGGGCCGATGCTGCAGCCTTCGCCCTCGACCTCGGAATATTCCTGCAGGGTGGCCGAAGGAAGGGTGTCGCCGACTTTGATCATTGAATGTGCTCCTGAAAAAGAAAAACGGCCCACATTGTGGGCCGTTTCCGGATGGGCTGTATCGAGCCGGGGATGATCAGACCAGAACGGCCTTCTCGACCAGACGGGTCACGACCCAGTTCTTGGTCTTCGAGATCGGACGGCTTTCCGTGATCTCGATGGTGTCGCCCAGCTTGTACTCGCCCTTTTCGTCATGGGCGTGGTACTTGCTCGTCTTGGCCACGATCTTGCCGTAGAGCTCGTGCTTCACACGGCGCTCGACCAGCACGGTCACGGTCTTGGCACGCTTGTCGCTGACCACCTTGCCGATCAAGGTGCGCTTGAGGGATTTTTTAGCTTCCGTCATGTTCACTCCTTACTTGGCGGCGGGGGTTTCTTGCTGCTTCTGAGCAAGAATGGTCTTGGCGCGCGCGATGTCGCGACGCGTCACGCGCAGCGTCGAAGTGTTCGACAGCTGTTGCGTGGCTTTCTGCATGCGCAGGCCGAAATGGGCCTTCTGCAGATCCTTGATTTCGGCTTGCAGGCCTGCGACGTCCTTCGTGCGCAGGGTTGCGGCCTTCGTCACCTTGGCCGGAGCCGCGGTTTCTTTCTTCTTACGGGTTGCCATCAGTGTTCTCCTCTCAAGCGCCGAGCTGGCGAGCGACGAACGTCGTGCGCAGCGGAAGCTTGGCGGCGGCCAGGCGGAACGCTTCGCGAGCGAGTTCTTCGGGCACGCCGACGATCTCGAACACGATCTTGCCGGGCTGGATTTCGGCAACGTAGTACTCGGGGTTGCCCTTACCGTTACCCATCCGCACTTCAGCGGGCTTGGTAGAGATCGGCTTGTCCGGGAACACGCGGATCCAGATACGGCCACCGCGCTTCACGTGACGCGAAATCGCGCGACGAGCGGCTTCGATCTGGCGCGCCGTGAGGCGGCCGCGGTCGGTGCATTTGAGACCGAAGTCACCGAACGCAACCGAGTTACCCGTGGTTGCGATGCCGGTGTTGCGGCCCTTTTGTTCCTTGCGGAACTTTCTGCGTGCAGGTTGCAGCATGTTTTGTTACTCCGTGAGGGCCCCAGGCGCTTGCGCGCCCGGGAGCGACCGATTACTCGGTCTTGGCACCGTCCGCTGCTGCAGCGGGCGCGGCTTTGCGGACGCGCTTAACGGCGGGTTTCGAGTCTGCACCGGCACCGCCGGTTGCTTCTGCGGGCTTGTCGCTGCCATCGGCCGGAGCGGTGTTGCCACCGATCGGGCCGCGGGCACCGGCGCGCGGGCCGGGACCACGACGGTCGCTGCCCGGACGGTCGCCACCAGGGCGGCCATCGCGGCGGGGACCACGCGGACGACGTTCTTCTTCGGGACGCGGCGTTTCGACGGCGGGCAGGTCGTTACGACCCAGCGTGTCGCCCTTGTAGACCCAGACCTTGACGCCGATGACGCCGTAGGTGGTCTTGGCTTCCGAGGTGCCGTAGTCGATGTCGGCGCGCAGGGTGTGCAGCGGCACGCGGCCTTCGCGGTACCACTCGGTACGTGCGATTTCGATGCCGTTCAGGCGGCCAGCCGACATGATCTTGATGCCCAGGGCACCCAGACGCATGGCGTTCTGCATGGCGCGCTTCATGGCGCGGCGGAACATGATCCGCTTTTCGAGCTGCTGCGTGATGCTGTCGGCGATCAGTTGCGCATCGATTTCGGGCTTGCGCACTTCTTCGATGTTGACCGCAACCGGCACGCCGAGCTGCTTGCCCAGTTCGCGCTTGAGGTTCTCGATGTCTTCGCCCTTCTTGCCGATCACGACGCCCGGACGTGCCGAGTAGATCGTGATGCGTGCGTTCTTGGCGGGACGCTCGATCATGACGCGCGAAACCGAAGCGTTCTTCAGCTTCTTCTTCAGGTATTCGCGAACCTTGATGTCTTCGGCCAGCATGCCCGCGAAATCGCGGTCGCTTGCGTACCAACGGCTGGACCAGTTACGGGTGACCGCAAGGCGGAACCCGGTTGGGTGGATTTTCTGTCCCATATTTCTTCCAGGCCTTCTTAGTTGCCAACCGTCACGTACACATGGCACGTGGGCTTGCTGATGCGATTGCCGCGACCCTTGGCCCGCGCCGTGAAGCGCTTGAGCGTTGCACCTTGCTCGACGTAGATGGTCTTGACCTTCAGCTCGTCGATGTCGGCACCGTCGTTGTGCTCGGCGTTGGCGATTGCCGACTCGAGCACCTTCTTGATGATCACAGCGGCCTTCTTCTGCGTGAATTGCAGAACGTTGAGCGCTTGATCAACCTTCTTGCCGCGGATCAGGTCAGCGACCAGACGGCCCTTGTCGACCGACAGGCGGACACCGCGGAGGACTGCACGTGTTTCAGACATGGTCGTTCCTTACTTCTTCTGGACTTTCTTGTCCGCGGGGTGCCCCTTGAACGTACGCGTGAGCGCAAATTCGCCGAGCTTGTGGCCGACCATCTGGTCGGTGATGTACACAGGCACGTGTTGCTTGCCGTTGTGCACAGCGATGGTCAGACCGATGAACTCGGGCAGAACCATCGAGCGGCGCGACCAGGTCTTGATCGGCTTCTTGTCCTTGGTCGTCACGGCCTTGTCGGCCTTGGCCACGAGGTGGTGGTCGACGAACGGACCCTTCTTGAGAGAGCGAGTCATTGGCTATCCCTTACTTCTTGCGACGCGACACGATGAAGACCTGCGTGCGCTTGTTGTTACGGGTGCGATAGCCCTTGGTCAGATTGCCCCATGGGTCGACAGGATGGCGGCCTTCGCCAGTCTTGCCTTCGCCACCACCGTGCGGGTGGTCGACCGGGTTCATCACCACGCCGCGAACGGTCGGGCGAATACCCATGTGACGCTTCACACCGGCCTTGCCGAGCTGGCGCAGGCTGTGCTCTTCGTTGGCAACTTCACCGATGGTCGCGCGGCATTCGATGTGAATGCGGCGAACTTCGCCCGAACGCATGCGAACCTGGGCGTAGACGCCTTCACGGGCCAGCAGCGTGGCCGAGGTACCGGCCGAGCGGGCGATCTGCGCGCCCTTGCCGGGTTGCAGTTCGATGCAGTGGATCGTCGAGCCGACCGGGATGTTGCGGATCGGCAGGGTGTTGCCGGCACGGATCGGGGCCTCGGCGCCCGATAGCAGCGTTGCACCGGCTTCCAGACCGCGCGGGGCGATGATGTAGCGGCGCTCGCCGTCGGCGTAGCAGACCAGAGCGATGTGGGCGGTGCGGTTCGGGTCGTATTCGATGCGTTCGACCTTGGCCGGGATGCCGTCCTTGTTGCGCACGAAGTCGACAACGCGGTAGTGGTGCTTGGCACCGCCGCCACGATGACGGATCGTGATGTGGCCGTTGTTGTTGCGGCCGGCCTTCTGGAACTGGGGTTCCAGCAGGGGAGCGTGAGGGGCACCCTTGAACAGGTGGTCACGCGAGATCTTCACCGCGCCGCGTTGGCCCGGCGAAGTGGGTTTCATCTTGATGACGGCCATGATTAAGCGCCTTCCCCGACGAGGTTGAGCTCTTGACCGGCCTTCAGCGTCACATAGGCCTTGCGAACGTTGTCGCGGCGGCCGATGGACTTGCCAAAGCGCTTGGTCTTGCCCTTGGTGTTGAGCACCGACACGCCCTGGACTTCGACCTTGAACATCAGTTCGACAGCGGCCTTGATCTCGGGCTTGGTGGCGTCTTGCAGCACCTTGAAAGTGACAGCGTTCGACTTCTCGCCGACCATCGTGGCCTTTTCGGACACGATCGGGGCGACCAGCACCGCCATCAGGCGGCCTTCTTCGAACGTACGTTCAGCGGCGGTAGGGTTCACGCGGCTCATGCGAACATCTCCTTGAGCTTGTCGACGGCACCCTTGGTGACCAGCACCTTCTTGTAGTGAACCAGCGACACCGGATCGGCGTAACGGGGTTCGACCACGAGAACGTTGACCAGATTGCGCGAGGCAAGGTACAGGTTTTCGTCGACTTCTTCGGCGATCACGAGCACGGACTCGAGATTCATCGCCTTGAAACGGGC
Source organism: Variovorax sp. 679 (assembly GCF_003952185.1). Taxonomy (GTDB): domain Bacteria; phylum Pseudomonadota; class Gammaproteobacteria; order Burkholderiales; family Burkholderiaceae_C; genus Variovorax. The sequence continues at coordinate 69,971 of NZ_RXFS01000018.1, forward strand.
AGCCAGCGGCTTGGTCTTGGGCGAGTCGACCTTGATCGAGTCGACCACGGCCAGACGGCCTTCGCGAGCGAGCTGCGAGAAGATGGACGCCATGCCGGCGCGGTACATCTTCTTGTTGATCTTCTGCGAGAAGTTTTCGTCAGGCATGTTCGGGAAGATCCGGCCACCCCCGCGCCACAGCGGCGAGGAAGTCATACCGGCGCGGGCGCGGCCCGTTCCCTTTTGCTTGAAAGGCTTCTTGGTCGAGTGCTTGACCTGTTCGCGGTCCTTCTGGGCGCGCGTGCCTTGGCGTGCATTGGCCTGGAATGCAACGACGATCTGGTGAACCAGGTCTTCGTTGTAGTCACGGCCGAACACGGTCTCGGGGGCGTCGTACTTCGACGCGGCCTGGCCTTGTTCGTTCAGGAGTTCGAGTTCCATTACTTCGCTCCTTGGGCAGCCTGCGGCTTGGCCTTGATGGCGGGACGCACGGTGACGAAGCCACCCTTCGAACCCGGAATCGCGCCCTTGATGAGCAGCAGTTGACGTGCTTCGTCGATGCGGAACACGTCGAGGTTTTGCGTGGTGCGGGTGACGTCGCCGAGGTGGCCCGTCATGCGCTTGCCGGGGAACACGCGGCCGGGGTCTTGCGCCATACCGATCGAGCCAGGCACGTTGTGCGAACGGCTGTTACCGTGCGACGCGCGCTGCGAGCTCATGTTGTGGCGCTTGATCGTGCCAGCGTAGCCCTTGCCGATGGAAGTGCCTTGCACGTCCACCTTCTGGCCCACGGAGAAGACGCTCGCCACCGGGATCACGCCGCCAGCCTTGTGCTGACCTGCGGTATCGGCGGTAACGCGGAATTCCTGGATGATTTCACCAGCTTCGACACCCGCCTTGGCGAGGTGGCCGGCTTCGGGCTTGGTCACGCGCGATGCCTTGCGCGAACCGAACGTCACCTGCAGGGCGACGTAGCCATCGGTCTCTTGGGACTTGATCTGGGTCACACGGTTGTTGGACACATCCACCACCGTGACAGGAACTGCGTCCCCGTCATCGGTGAAGAGACGCATCATCCCCACCTTGCGGCCCAGCAACCCGAGGGAGTTGCTCAGACTCATTTGTTTTCTCCAAAAATGGAAGCTTCCTTCGCCGCTGCCACTTCAATTGGCGACAGCGTTTGCCGGGTTTCCCCGGCAGCGGAAGAAGGTTGATAAATCTCTGCCCGCATAGCACCCATGCGGACGCAACAAGGGCAGAGCCAGCGATTATAGCCCGCGCTGCGGGCATAGTGCAAGCACCGCTTTTGCGGCGCGCTGAGGCCGTGGAAGCCCGTTTTTGGAGCCTATTTCGGCTCTTTGGCCGGCATCGAGATGATTTTTTCGCCTTCCGCGGACGATTTCATCTCGCCCGCAGCCTTCATGGCCGGGGCGACCGAGCCAGTCTGGATGGGGATGGCGACGATGCTCATGGCGCCGTTCTGTGTGACGAAGACGTTCAGGTAGGCCAGGCCCTCGCGATCGCTGGTTACCGTGGCTGTGGCGGTCGTGCTCTGGCCGGCGGGAAGCGCCAGGTTGCTGCTCGTCGTCAAGGTCAGGCCGGCATCGGCCGTCAGGCGCGCCGTGGCGCCGGCCGGATCGCTCACGCCGTCGAACTGCAATACGACGGAAACCGGCCGGCCGACCTTCGCTACGCCCTCGACCTTGTATTGAATCGCCACGCCGGAATCGTTGGGCTTGCGCGCCGCGACCGTCATGGGTGCGACACGACTGGAAGAAGCAATGCTCTTGACAGTGCGCGGTGTCGACGCACTGTCCGCGCATGCGGATGCGGCAACAAGCGCCAAGCATCCAGTGGCGGCGATCATCGAACTGGAACGGAGGTTCATGGCGGCCTTCCTCGCTGCTGTCTATTTATTGGATCGAAACGCTGAAGCAGGTGTTTGCACCAGCGTTATTGACATCGTTGACGACCAGAACATATTCGCCGATCGACAGGCTGACCGTATTCGTGTTCCGGCTCACCGCCCCGCCCCGGTAGATCACAAAGTTCGGGCTTGAACCCGCCGGCGGGCTGACCGTGAACTGATAGTTGCGATTGGCCGGCGCTGTGAAGCGTAGATAGGCGTAGCTTCCAAGCTTGTTTCCTTGACGCTGAGGGTCAGCGGTATTTGTCACGCAGGCTTGCGTGGCCGAGCCGCCAACCGTCGCGGTCGTGTACATCGGCAGCACATAGCTGACGCTCGGCGTGCCGCCATTGTTGTTCTCCTGCGCGCCGTAGGGGTCGTTCGAGGCCGCGCTGATGCTCTGGCCCGCGAGCAACGTCGCCAACGTCGATGCGTTGCCCGACGCGACCGAATTGAATGCAGCCGTGAACGGATGAATCGAGGTCACCGGCGCACCGCTCCTGAACAGTGCGCTCGTCATGGTGTCGTGGATCGGCTTGAATCCAGCCTGCTGGTTCAGATTCCAGAAGATCGACTGGATCGACGATTCGCTGAACCAGCCCGGGTTGGTCGCCGTCGGCCCTTTCGTGAGATCAAGGCTCCCGCCCTGGGCTTGGCCAGGTCCGCCCGAGTCGACATAGTTGCTGCGCCCCAGCGCGATGCCCGACCAGCCATTGCCCCATCCCTCGGAGAAGGCAAGGCGGCGGTCCACACGCTCATTCGTGGAGTGCGCACCGCCCGTCGAGTCGTCGCGGCTGAAGGAGGCCTGGTAGTAGTGCCCCCACTCGTGCGCGATGACCGGCGCATCGAACTCGTCGGTATCCACGTCTTCCTTGCCGAGCACGTAGATTTCTGCCCCAGAGCTCCTGCCGATGAAGAACGTCGTGCCGATCTGGCCCTGCGCGATGCTGCCGCTGGCATTCGTGTTGTTGACGCTCCAGAACACCTTCAGCGACGGAAAAGCGGTCGCCGGCGCCGCCGACATCACCTTCTGCATCGCGGTGTAGACCGTGTCCATGATCGCGAACGGCCCGGACACGCGCTGGCTGGTGTAGCTCGATCCGCCCCAGCCGCTGCTGGCGCGCAGGTCGCGAGAGAGCGCCGCGCTGCCCGTGGAGAACGCCGACGACTGCATGGAATAGATCGCGCTCGACTGCGTGTTGTCGCGCACCGTGACATCCCAGCTCGGGAGCGCACCTGTGCGGGTCAGCTGGGCGCGCACGCGGACGATGACATTCGTGTTCGCCGGAACGCTCACCGAATAAGCGCCGCTGTCGTTGGTGGAAGTGGTAACCAGTTGGCTGCCGCTGGTGGCATCGAGCACTTCGACGAAGGCTCCGCGCACCGGCTTGACCGCGGTGTCGGCATACACGAGGTGGCCACTGGGATTGGGCACCGACTCGTAGGTGGCCGTGCCACTCAGCGTAACTGGCGTCGTCGGGACCACGGGCAGGAAGGGGATGCCACCACCGCCGCCTCCACCACCTCCTCCACCGCAAGCGGTCAACAGCGCTGCTGCGATGCAAGCCATCAGGCCCGACGAAAAAGAGATGCCTTGTCCCATGTTGTGCTGCCCTCGTTTCAGCTACCCGACGCCTCGATGATTGACGGCTGCCGGCACGGGAGGATGCCACATCTGCGTGACATAAAGCACAAAACCCGCCTGCATTTCTGCAGGCGGGTTTTCTAGTAACCGCGGCGCGAAGCCGAATGGATTACTGCAGCTTGATCTCGACGTCCACGCCGGCCGGCAGGTCGAGCTTCATCAGCGCGTCCACGGTCTTGTCGGTCGGGTCGACGATGTCCATCAGACGCTGGTGCGTGCGGATTTCCAGCTGGTCGCGCGACGTCTTGTTGACGTGCGGCGAACGCAGGATGTCGAAGCGCTTCATGCGGGTCGGCAGGGGCACGGGGCCCTTGACGATCGCGCCGGTGCGCTTGGCGGTGTCCACGATTTCAGCGGCCGACTGGTCGATCAGCTTGTAGTCGAATGCCTTCAGACGGATGCGGATTTTTTGCTTGGTAGCCATGATGATTCCTTTGCGTC
>NZ_RXFS01000019.1 GCF_003952185.1 Variovorax sp. 679
GAATATCGGCTGGGGGTTTTTGCTTTGCGCCACCGAAAACACACAACTTCGGAACCAGGGCAGAGCAATCAGCAACCACTACAGGTTATGCAGGAATGAACCATTCTTCTCCGCAGCGCATGACTCAATCAGCTCCGAAAAAATATCGTTCGGAGCAACTAGATAAGAGACGGTGGCCGCTTCAATCTCTGAATACCGCATTCCACAGAAACAAAAAAGCCCGATGAATCCATCGGGCTTTTTTATTTGAGGAAATCCAGAATCAAGCCGCCAAGCGCTGCTCAATCGCGGCCTTCGTCTCTGGCAATTCCTTCGGCAGATGGTGCTCGAGCTGCTTGAACAGCTCGGCATGCAGCTTCAACTCAGCTTCCCAAGCCGCCTTGTCGATGCTGGTCACCGTAGCGAATTGCTCGGCGCTGAAATTCAGGCCTGTCCAGTTCAGGTCCTCATAACGCGGACTCACGCCGGTGATGTGGTCGATACCTTCCGTCTTGTTGCCCTCGACACGGTCGATCATCCACTTCAGAACGCGCATGTTCTCGCCATAACCTGGCCAGACGAACTTGCCATCGACACCCTTGCGGAACCAGTTGGTCGTATAGATCTTCGGCAGCTTGGCGCCCGCGGCTTCCAGCTTCTTGCCCAGATTAAGCCAGTGCTGGAAGTAGTCGCTCATGTTGTAGCCCATGAAAGGCAGCATCGCGAACGGATCGCGCCGCACCACACCTTGCTGGCCAGCAGCAGCGGCAGTCGTTTCCGAACCCATGGTCGCCGCCATGTACACGCCTTCGACCCAGTTGCGGGCTTCAGTCACCAGCGGCACGGTAGTCGAGCGGCGGCCGCCGAAAATGAACGCGTCGATCGCCACACCCTTCGGATCGTCCCACGCGTCGTCGAGCGCTGGGTTGTTCGTGGCGGCTACGGTAAAGCGCGAGTTCGGGTGCGCAGCCTTGGCGCCGGTTTCCTTGGCGATCTGCGGCGTCCAGTCCTTGCCTTGCCAGTCGGTCAGGTGCTCGGGCAGGGTCTTGGTGTCCTGCTCCATGCCTTCCCACCAGACATCGCCGTCATCGGTCAGCGCCACGTTCGTGAAGATCACGTCGTGATGCAGGCTGTCCATACAGTTCGGATTCGTCAGCATGTTAGTGCCGGGCGCCACGCCGAAGTAACCCGCTTCGGGGTTGATGGCGTACAGGCGGCCGTCCTTGCCGGGCTTGATCCAGGCGATGTCGTCGCCGATGGTCGTGACCTTCCAGCCTTCGAAGCCTGCGGGCGGCACGAGCATCGAGAAGTTGGTCTTGCCGCAGGCGCTGGGGAATGCCGCCGCCACGTGGTACTTCTTGCCCTCGGGACTCGTCACGCCCAGGATCAGCATGTGCTCGGCCAGCCAGCCCTCGTCTCGGCCCATGTTGGACGCGATGCGCAGCGCGAAGCACTTCTTGCCCAGCAGCGCGTTGCCGCCGTAGCCCGAGCCGTAGCTCCAGATCTCGCGCGTCTCGGGGTAGTGAACGATGTACTTGGTCTTGTTGCAGGGCCAGGCCACGTCCTTCTGGCCAGCCTCGAGCGGCGCACCCACGGTATGCACGCAGGGCACGAACTCGCCGTCGGTGCCCAGAACTTCGTAAACGGCCTTGCCCATGCGGGTCATGATGCGCATGTTGACCGCCACATAAGGCGAGTCGGAGAGCTCGATGCCGATGTGAGCGATCGGCGAACCCAGCGGGCCCATGCTGAACGGCACGACATACATCGTGCGGCCCTTCATGCAGCCGTCGAACAGCGGCTGCAGCGTCGCACGCATCTCTGCCGGGGCCATCCAGTTGTTGGTGGGGCCGGCGTTCTCCTTCTCCGTGGAGCAGATGAAAGTGCGGTCTTCGACGCGCGCAACGTCGCTCGGATCGGACACCGCGAGGAAAGAATTGGGGCGCTTGGCTGGATTGAGCTTCCTGAAGGTGCCGGCGTCGACCAGTTGCTGGCAGAAGCGGTCGTACTCTTCCTTGCTTCCATCGCACCAGTGGATGGCTTCGGGTTTGCACAGTGCGGCCATGTCGGCCACCCAGGCAATCAGTTTCGCGTTCTTGACGTATGAGGGCGCCTGAATGGTGAGGCCCTTCATCGTGGGTGCGTTCATCGGAAAATCTCCTAAGTTGAAAAATCGTCTTTCCGAACGGGACGCCGTGCCAGCTCAGGCACGGAGGTCCGTTTGAGAAAACGTTTCGCTTTGGGAGACTGCGTCAGCGCGGGCCGCACCGCCCGCGGACAAAGGCGCTAACGTCTGTCAGCGTCAGGCCATGAAGACCGCGATCGATGCCAGCAGCAGCATCAGAACGCCGCCGGCCAGGGGCAGCACCAGCGGCATCAGGTGAACGACCGACTCGACCGCGTCGTGTTCGACTGCGGCGCCGTGGCTCGGCTCGACGGGAGTGGGATTGGACATCGGGAAGTACCTCGAATACGCAATTGACAAACTGATGGCATTTTACCGGCGGGGCATCTCCACTCGGTCTAGGGGGATGCGAGCCCCCGAATCAGGCTCGCCGGGCTTGATCTTGCGGCTCAATGCTGCTCTTCTGCCTCGAAGCCGGCATCCTTCAGCGCGGCCAGCACGCTGGCCAGGTGGGCCCGCCCGCGCGTCTGCAGGACCAGCTCGACGTCGACGTTCTGCGCTGCCAGCATGGTGAAGGCGCGCTGGTGATGAACCTCATCGACGTTAGCGCCTGCTTCGGCCACAGTGGCCGTGATCCGGGCCAATGAGCCCGGCACATCGCGCGCGCTGACACGCACCCGGGCCAGCCGACCAGCCCGCACCATGCCCCGTTCGATGATTGCCGCGAGCAGCAGCGGATCGATGTTGCCGCCCGACAGAACCAGCCCCACGCGCTTGCCCCTGAAGCGCTCGGGATGCCGGATCAGCGCCGCCAGCCCGGCCGCGCCCGCGCCCTCGACCAGGGTCTTTTCGATTTCGAGCAGCATCAGCACGCCCTGCTCGATGTCGCCTTCGTCCACCAGCAGCAGGTCATCGACCTTGCTCTCGATGATTTCCTGCGTCAGCACGCCCGGCGTACCAACCGCGATGCCCTCTGCGATGGTGCTGTTGCCCTGCGCGTGATGCGTGCCCTTGACGGCGTTGACCATGGCTGGAAAGCGCGTCGTCTGCACCCCGACGATCTCGATGTCCGGCCTGCGTTCGCGCGCGGCGACCGCCATGCCGGCGATCAGCCCGCCGCCGCCCACCGACACCACCAGCGCGTCGAGATCGGGCACCGCGTCGAGCATTTCCAGCGCCACCGTGCCCTGGCCCGCGATGATCGCCTCGTCGTCGTAGGGATGCACGAAGGTCAGCCCCTCGCGCTGCGCAAGCTCGAAGGCATGGGTTCGTGCAGCTTCGAGCGTGTCGCCGTGCAGCACCACCTCGGCGCCGAAGCCGCGCGTGCGTTCGATCTTCACGCCGGGCGTGAAGCGCGGCATCACGATCAGTGCGCGCAAACCGAGCCGCTGTGCGTGATAGGCCACACCCTGCGCATGGTTGCCGGCAGACATGGCGATCACTCCGCGTGTACCGTTCTCGGAAAGATCGACCAGCTTGTTGCATGCCCCCCGTTCCTTGAACGAGGATGTGAACTGCAGGTTCTCGAATTTCAGGAACACCTGCGCACCGACGATTTCCGACAGGGTGCGTGACTCCACGCATGGTGTGTTGAGCACCTGACCTTGCAGGCGCGCCGCGGCGCGCTCGATTTCCTGGATTCCGACCATGGCGGGCATTGTGGCTGGAATCGCACCCATCAGGGTTTTTCCCGTTTACTGGTCTTCCCGAAGCCAAAAGTCTGCGTTATGGTCTGTCCGAAATTGTCCTCGTTGGAGGTTGCCTGATGGCCAAGCGTGCGGGTGTCGATGTCGTGGCTGCTGCGGTACGCGGGCAGGCATTGCCGTCGCCCGGCCTCAAGGAGGCACCGGTGCTCGAGCTCATGTGCTCGCACTTCGTGCTCACGCTCGCCGCCAAGCAGGGGCCGCGCTTCAATGTGCGGCGCGATATCAACGGGCTGCTCTCGCTCACGGGGCGGCACCTGGTGTGGCCAGCGGCCGTGCTGCAGCGGCTGCGCGAATTCCTCGGACGCCGCTGCGCCGGCAACGAAGCGTGGAAGGGCGTGGAAGACTTCGACGGCCGCACGCTGCTGGAGCGCCACGGCGTGTGGCGTGGCCCGTACGAGGAAGGCACGCTCTTCTTCTATCTCGACGAATACGCGAAGGACCAGCCCAAGGATCTGCTCTCGGTGCTGGCCGTCACGCGCGACTGGCTCACCCACGCGCTGCGCAAGCAGTCCACGCTCGTCGAGAAGAACATCGACGCGCTCGCGGGCCTGTTGCAGCTCAACAAGGCCGAGCGCGCGCTGCTGCTCTACGGCACGCTCGCGCGCTACCAGCGCGACCTGCGCTCGCTGCTGGTCGAGTTCAAGGTCAACAACGCGCCCGAGGCCTACGCCGCCATCGCCGACATCGCGGGCGTGAACGCGAGCGACGTGGGCGAGGCGCTGCGCGCGGGCTCGCGGCTCGAACGCATCGGGCTCGTCGAGAACCTCATCTCCGAGCACAACATCACCGACCTCGCCGATCTGATGAAGGTCAGCGAGAAGCTGCCGCCGGTGCTCATGCGCGAGTACCGCGACCACAACGAGCTGATGGCCGTGTTCACGCGCCCTTCGGCCAAGAGCGCGCTCACGCCGCACGATTTTTCCTTCGTGCAGGAAGACGCCCAGATGCTCGTCACGCTGCTGCGCGCGGCGGTCGCGCGCAAGGAACCGGGCGTCAACGTGCTGCTCTACGGCCCGCCCGGCACCGGCAAGACCGAGCTCGCCAAGGTCGTCGCGCAGGCGGCCGGGCTCGAGCTCTTCGAGGTCGAGTACGCCGACCGCGACGGCAATTCGCTGAGCGGCCGCGACCGCTACCGCTCGCTGCAGATCGCGCAGGTGTTCCTCAAGGGCAGCGCGCAGGCCGCGCTGCTGTTCGACGAGGTCGAGGACGTCTTCCCGCCCATCAGCACCGAGGCCGCGCAGTTCATGGCGCGCGCCGAGCAGATTCCGGCGCCCACCAGCGGCAGCGTCAGCGGCAAGGCCTGGGTCAACCAGATCCTCGAGGCCAATCCCGTGCCCACCCTGTGGGTCACCAACCGCATCGAGCAGATCGACCCGGCTTTCCGCCGCCGCTTCGCCTATCACCTCGAGCTGAAGTCGCCGCCGCCCGGCGCGCGCGAGCAGCTCGTGAAGAAGACGCTCGAAGGCGTGGTCGTGTCCGAGGCATTCACCGCCAAGCTGGCCGAGCGCAAGGGCCTCACGCCCGCGCAGATCCGCACGGCGGTGCGCTTCGCAGGGCTCGCGCAAACCGACGACGCCTCGATGGAAGCGCTCATCGAGCGCCAGCTGCGCAATGCCGACATCGCTCTCGGCACGCTCGATACCGGCCGCGGCGAACGTCGCAGCGTGACCACCTACGACCTCGACATGCTCAACGTCGAGACCCGCTTCGAAATCCCGCGCATCGTCGAGGCGCTGAAGGCGCGCGGGCACGGCACGCTGTGCTTCTACGGCGCGCCCGGCACCGGCAAGACCGCGCTGGCAGAGCACATCGCCAGGGCCGTGGGCCGTCCGCTCATCGTGAAGCAGGCCAGTGACCTCATGAGCAAGTACGTCGGCGAGACCGAGCAGAACATGGCCGCCATGTTCCGAGAGGCCGAGAACGAGAAGGCCGTGCTGCTGCTCGACGAGGCCGACAGCTTCCTGCAGGACCGCCGCGGTGCGCAGCGCACCTACGAAGTCACCGAGGTCAACGAGATGCTGCAGGGCATGGAGCGCTTCAACGGCGTCTTCGTCTGCACCACCAACCTGCTCGACCGGCTCGACCAGGCTGCGCTTCGGCGCTTCACCTTCAAGATCAAGTTCATGCCGCTGACCGCCGCGCAGCGCGAGCGCATGTTCATCGTCGAGGCGCTTTCGGGCGACGCCGGGCTCATGACGGGCGCCATGCGCGCGCGGCTCGCGCAGCTGACACAACTGTGCCCAGGGGATTTCGCGGCGGTGAAACGGCAGACCGATATCCTCGCGGCGGAGTTCTCCGCGACCGAGTTTCTCGACCAGCTCGAAGCCGAGCACCGCATCAAGCCCGAAGTGCGCGAATCGCGCGGCATGGGCTTCGTGCAGTAGCGGCAGGCTCGCGCGGCTGGCTGGGGCCGCGAAGAACAACCGGGTACGGAAACCCGGGAACCGCACCGCGAGCGACGAACACCGTCGGGCGGCGCGAAACATCCGTCCGTCGTCACGGACACGAGGAGGAGCACATGGGTTCTCGCGAGGTCGACAACGTGCGGCGGTTGCCGCGTCCTGGTGCATGGGTTGCTGCCGCCGGCGCGGCGCTCGCCACGGCTTTATTGCTGGCGGGCTGCGGGGGCGGTGGAGGAGGGGGCGGCGGCGGTGGCCTGCCGATCGGGCTGATTCCCGGCACCACCACGCCGCCCGCCAGCAGCGGAGGAGGCGACGGTATCGTCGCCTCGGCCACCGTCGCCGGTATGTGCGCGTCGCCGCGCAGCGGCATCAATCCCGAAACCGGCAGGGCCTACCCTGACACCAGTGGCACGCTCGACAACGAGAAGAGCTGGGTGCGCGGCTGGATCGACGAAACCTATCTCTGGTACGGCGAGGTGCCCACCACCCTCAAGGCCGCCGACTACGCCACCCCGGTCGCCTGGTTCAACGTGCTCAAGACGCCGTTGACCACGTCTTCCGGACGCGCCAAGGACCGCTTCCACTTCACCTACAACACCGAGGTGTACCGCCAGCTCTCGCAAGGCGGCGTGTCGGCAGGCTACGGCATGGAGACGGCTGCGGTGCGCAGCTCGCCGCCGCGCGACATCCGCATCGCCCTCGTCGAGCCGAGCTCGCCCGCAAACACCGCCGGCCTGAAGCGCGGCGCGAAGATCCTCACCATCGACGGCGTCGACGTCGTCAACAGCACAGGCACCGCCAACGTCAACGCGATCAACGGGGCCCTGTCGCCCAAGGCCGTCGGCGAATCGCACACCTTCACGTTCGAGGTGGGCGGCGTCGCGCAGTCTCCCGTGCAGCTGACGGCCGCGAACGTCACCAGCACGCCGGTGCAGAACGTGCAGGTCATCGACACCGGCAGCGGCCGCGTGGGCTACCTGCTGTTCAACGACCACATCACGACCTCCGAGGCGCAGCTCATCGACGCGGTGAACACATTCAAGCAAGGGGCCGGCATCCAGGATCTCGTGCTCGACATGCGCTACAACGGCGGCGGCCAGTTGCTCATCGCGAGCCGGCTCGCCTACATGATCTCCTCGCCGGGCGTGACCTCGGGCAAGACCTTCGAGCAACTGGCCTTCAACGACAAGAACCCGTTCCACCTCACGGTCGCGCAGACCCTGACGCCTTTCGTCGGCACCAGCCGAACCGGCCAGGCGCTGCCCACGCTCGGCCTGTCTCGCGTCACGGTGCTCACCGGCCCCGACACCTGCTCGGCGAGCGAATCGGTCATCAACAGCCTGCGCGGCGTGGGCGTCACCGTCAACCTCGTGGGCGGCACCACCTGCGGCAAGCCCTACGGCTTCTATCCGCAGGACAACTGCGGCACGACCTACTTCGCGATCCAGTTCAAGGGCGTGAACCAGCAGGGCTATGGCGACTACAGCGACGGTTTCGCACCCACCGCCGGCTGCACCGTGGCCGACGACTTCAACCATCAGCTGGGCGACAAGGCCGAGGCGCGGCTCGCTGCGGCGCTTGCGCTGCGCAGCACGAGCTCCTGTTCGGTCGGTTCAACGAAGGCCGCCGTGCAGGGCCTTGACAAGGCCACCGAGCCGGCTGCCGAACAACCCTACCTGCCCGGCCGCTCGCCGCTGCGCGAGAACCGCCTGATCGACCTGCCCGATCCGGCCTGAGCCTCTCCCGAGCCCCTTCCGGGGGCTTGCGGAAAACCCCTAGGCATTGGCGCTTGCCACCCTCGTTGTTCGCGCCGTAGAGTAGGAAAACGTTTGCGCAAAGCTTTGCGCAAACGTTTGTATTTCAGTAGGCGGCAGTGCCCGAAGACTGAAAACCAAATTCCTAGTACCAGGAGAGAGAAGATGCGCAAATGGATCGGGGCGATGTTCATCGCCGTCATCACGGTGTTGGCTGGCTGCGGCGGTGGTGGCGACGGAGGCGGTGGCATCGGCCTCGGCGCGGGTTGGGGCGGCGCTGGTGGCGGATCGGGCAGCGGCTCCGGCGCGCAGAAGATCATCATCGACAGCGACTACAACACCATGAGCGACGACGGCCAGCTCGGCGTCATGGCCGCGCAGCTGCAGGCATCGGGCAAGGTGCAGGTCATGGGCATCAGCGTGGTCTCGGGCAACCAGTGGCTGAAGCAGGGCGTGGCCGACGCGCTGATGTCGGTGGAGCGGCTCGGCGTGGGCGGCAACATCGGCATCTACGTGGGGGCGAACTACGCGCTCAACCACACCTTCGCCGACGTGCAGGCCGAAATGGCCGCGGGCGCCGGCGGCGACGGCTACCTCGGCGCCTGGGGCGGCCCCGAGCCCAAGACCGACGCCGACCTCAAGCCCTCGCCCGACGGCTTCGCCAAGCACACGGTGGTGCAGAGCAAGAGCGCGGTCGACTTCATCGTCGACACCGTGAAAGCCAACCCGGGCGAGATCACCATCCTGGCCATCGGCCCGCTCACCAACATCGCGCTCGCGGCGAAGAAGAACCCAGAGATCGTGCCGCTCATCAAGAAGATCATCTACATGGGCGGCGCCATCGACGTGCCCGGCAACACCACCAAGGCCGCGGAGTTCAACTGGTGGTTCGACCCCGATGCCGCGCAGTTCGTGGTGCGCCTGCCGATCCCGCAGGTGGTGGTGCCGCTGGACGTGACCGACACCGTGTTCCTCACCAAGTCCATCTACGACCGCATCGCGCACCCGGCAAAGCCCACGGCCGTGACCGACGTGTTCCAGAAGCTCAACGGCTACGGCTTCGACGGCAAGAACGGTTTCGAGAACAACCCGAACTACACCCAGAACATCTGGGACACCCTCACGCTGGCCTACCTGATCGACCCGAGCTACGCCACGCAGACCGTCGAGCGCTATGTCGACGTGATCGCCAAGCCGGGCGCGGCCGACAACGGCCGCTCCATCGGCTACTCGTCGCAGCCCGCGGGCGCGGCGCTGCAGAAGATGACGGTGGTGAAGAAGTTCGACAACGCGCGCTTCTTCGAGCTGTACGTCGACCTGCTGACGCGACCGGTGCCGATCACTCTGCCGGCGACGAACTGAGCGATCGGCCATAAGCCGCGCTTATCCAAACGCAACCGGGAGACGCGTTCCCAACAGGCGCTGCCCTTCGGATACTCGCCCACGTCCGCATCCCTGCGGACGCACAACGAATCCGACAGAGACAACGCCGTGCCTTCCGCCACCATCACAGCCATCGACAGCCACGCCCACGTGTTCGTGCGTGGCCTGCCCCTAGCGGCGGCGCGCCGGCATGCGCCCGACTACGAAGCCACGCTGGCCGAATACCTCGCGCTGCTCGACGCGCATGGTGTCTCGCACGGTGTGCTGGTGCAGCCCAGCTTCCTTGGCACCGACAACAGTTTCCTGATCGACGCGCTGCGCGCCAGCCCCGTCCGCCTGCGCGGTGTCGCGGTGGTCGATCCGCAGGTGGACGACGCCACGCTGCAGATGATGGCTGAAGCCGGCGTCGTCGGCATCCGCCTCAACATCGTGGGCATGCCGCTGCCCGATTTCTCGTGGCCCGAGTGGCAAAGGCTCTTCGCCCGCGTGCATGCGCTGGGCTGGCACGTGGAGCTGCATCGCGAATCGCGCGACCTGGCGCTGGCCGCGCAGCCCGTGCTTGATGCCGGGTGTTCGCTGGTCGTCGACCACTTCGGCCGGCCCGCGTCGGCGCCCGCTGACGACGAAGGATTCGCATGGCTGCTCGGCGCCGCCGCCTGCGGGCGCGTCTGGGTCAAGCTCTCTGCCGCCTACCGCAACTGGCCAGTGGCCACCGCGGCCACGGCCGCGCGTGATGCCGCGAAGGCACTGCTGAAGGCCTTCGGCCCAGAACGCCTCGTGTGGGGCAGCGATTGGCCGCACACGCAACACCGAGAGATCGCCAACTACACCACCGCCCATGCGGCGCTGGCCGACTGGGTGCCCGACGCTGCCGCGCGCCGCCGCATCCTGATCGACACGCCCGCGCGGCTCTTCAAGTTCAAGACAGGAGACATCGACCAATGACCAAAGAAATCTCTCGCGCGCGGCTGCTGCGCGCCGTTCCCTTCGCGCTTGCCGGCGCGGCCCTGTTGCTGGGCGGCCTCAGTGCGCATGCCCAGGCATGGCCGTCCAAGCCCGTGCGGCTGGTCGTTAGCTATCCGCCCGGTGGCACGGTCGACGCGGTGGCGCGCATCGTCGCGCCCAAGCTCTCGGCGAAGCTGGGCCAGCCCGTGGTGATCGACAACCGCGGCGGCGCGGGCGGTGCCATCGGCGGCGACCTCGTCGCCAAGAGCGCGCCCGACGGCTACACCGTGCTGCTCGACGCCTCCAACCACGCGCAGAACCCGGCGCTGCGCAAGATGCCCTTCGACACGCTGCGCGAGCTGGCGCCGGTGTCGCTGCTGGTGAAGGTGCCCAACGTGCTGGTGGTGAACCCCTCGGCGCCGATGAAGAGCGTTGCCGACCTGATCGCGCAGGCCAAGGCGAGGCCGGGCGGCATCAACTACGCCTCGTCGGGCAACGGCTCGGCGCAGCATCTGGCGGGCGAGCTGTTCGCCTCGATGGCCGGCGTGCAGATGACGCACGTGGCCTACAAGGGCGGCGGCCCCGCGCTCACCGACGTGATGTCGGGCCACGTGCCGGTGTTCTTCGCCAGCCTGGCTTCGAGCATGCCCTTCATCAAGGACGGCAAGCTGCGCCCGCTGGCCGTGACCGGCAAGGCGCATGCACCCGCCCTGCCGCAGCTGCCCACGGTGGCCGAGGCCGGCCTGCCCGGCTACGAGGTCTACGAATGGAATGCGGTGTTCGTTCCGGCCGGCACGCCCGCGCCGGTGGCGGAGCGTCTCTCGAAGGAGTTCGCCGCCGCGCTCAAGGATCCGGAGGTGCGCAGCCGGCTCGAAGCGCTGGGCGCCGAGGTGATCGGCTCCAGCCCTGCGGAGCTCGACAGCTTCCGCCGCGCCGAGATCGCGAAGTGGACCAAGCTCGCGAAGGACAACAAGATCCAGATGGATTGAGGCTGGCGCCTCAGCCGCGCAGCATGGCGGCGAAGGTGTCCGCGAAGGTCGGCCGCGAGCGGGCCAGCCACAGCGCCGACAGCTCGAAGGCCGGCAGCCCCGCGCCGTCGCGCACCTCGGCATAGCGCACGCCCTCGTGCTGCAGCGCGCGCACCGAGCGCGGCAGCAGCGACCAGCCCAGCCCCGCGGCAACGCAGGCCAGCACCGTCAGCGTGCGGTTGGCGTCCTGCACCACGCGCGTCTCGTGGCCGGCGCGGCGCAGCGCGCCCAGCAGCTGTGCGCGCAGGGCGGGTATCTGCTGCTCCGGGAACCACACGAGTCCGTGCCGCGCGACGTCGGCGAGCGACACGCAGCCGTCCTCATGAAGCGGCCATGAGGAGGGCAGCGCGGCGATCAGCGGCTCCTCGCCCAGCCGCAGCTCGTGCACCCGGGCCGTGACCGTCACCGGCGGATGCAGCAGCGCGATGTCGATGCGCCCGCCTTCCAGCGCCGACACCTGCTCGGCATTGCTCATCTCGCGCAGCACCACGTCGAGCTGCGGATGCTCCGCGCGCAGCCGGCGCAGCGCGTTAGGCAGCACCTCGTAGACCGCGTGCGTGACGAAGCCGATCGTGAGCCGGCCCGCGCGCCCGGCGCCCATCGCGCGGGCACGTTCGGTGGCGGTGTCGCCGTAGGCCAGGCTGGCGCGCAGGTCGTCGATGACGGCCAGCCCCGCGTCGGTGAGCGTGGCACCGCGGCGCGAGCGCGTGAAGAGCCGCGTGCCGAGCTCCTGTTCGAGCCGGTTCAGCGTCTGCGTGAGCGCCGGCTGCGCCAGGCCCATCCGCTCGGCCGCCTTCGTGAGGCTACCCGCCTCGGCGATCGCGATCACGCAGCGCATCTGGCGGGTGTCCATGGCGGGGCCCCTTTCCTACGAACTCAGAAGGCTTCGCAGACCCTCAGCACTTCGGCGCCGTAGGCCTCGAGCTTCTTGGTGCCGATGCCGCTGATGCCCTGCAGGTCCTCGAGCGTCGCGGGCGCGCGCTCGGCAATGGCGGCCAGCGTGGCGTCGTGGAAGATCACGTAGGCCGGCAGGTTGTGTTCCTTCGCGACCTCGGCGCGCCAGGCTTTCAGCGCGTCGAAGCGCTTGCGGCCCATCTCGTCGAGCTTGGCCGCGGCCGGCGGCGGTGCGCCCTTGGCCGTCTTCTCGCGCCGGGGCTTGCGCTCCGCCGGCGACGACACCGACTCGCGCAGCGTCACGCTCGTCTCGCCCTTGAGCACCGCGCGCGAGCCTTCGGTGAGCTTCAGCGTGTTGAAGGCTTCCGCGTCCACCGCCAGCGCGCCGGTGGCGATCAGCTGGCGCAGCACGCCGCGCAGCGCCACTTCGCTGAACTCGGCGCCGATGCCGTAGGTGCTGATGCGCTCATGGCCGAACTGCTTGACCTTCTCGGTCGGCTTGCCGCGCAGGATGTCCATGATGTGCCCCGCGCCGAAGCTGATGCCGCTCAGTTGCTGCACACGGTAGATGGTGCTCAGCAGCTTGCGCGCGGCATCGGTGCCGTCCCACACCTGCGGCGGGTTCAGGCAGTTGTCGCAGTTGCCGCAGGGCGTGCTCTTCTCGCCGAAGTAGCCCAGCAGGCGCACGCGCCGGCAGTCACTCGCCTCGGCCAGCGACAGCAGCGCGTCGAGCTTGCCGCGCATCACCTGCTTGAACTCTTCGCCTGCGGGGCTCTCGTCGATCATGCGGCGCTGGTTGACCACGTCCTGCAGGCCGTAGGCCATCCAGGCGTCGGCGGGGCCGCCGTCGCGGCCGGCGCGGCCGGTTTCCTGGTAGTAGCCCTCGATGTTCTTCGGCATGTCGAGGTGGCCGACGAAGCGCACGTCGGGCTTGTCGATGCCCATGCCGAAGGCGATGGTCGCCACCATCACGATGCCTTCCTCGCGCAGGAAGCGGTCCTGGTGCTGCTGGCGTACTGCGGCATCCAGCCCCGCGTGGTAGGGCAGGGCGTTGATGCCCGCGTCGCGCAGCGACACCGCCACGTCTTCCACCCGCTTGCGCGACTGGCAATAGACCACGCCGGCATCGCCCTCGTGCTCGCGCTCGATGAAGCGCAGCAGCTGCGTGGTGGCGTCTTTTTTCTCGACGATGGTGTAGCGGATGTTCGGCCGGTCGAAGCTGGAGACGAACTGGCGCGCATCCTCCAGCTGCAGCCGCTCGACGATGTCGGCCCGCGTCAGGTCGTCGGCCGTGGCCGTGAGCGCTATGCGCGGCACGCCCGCGTAGCGCTCGTGCAGCACCGTCAGCGCGCGGTACTCGGGACGGAAGTCGTGGCCCCACTGGCTCACGCAATGCGCCTCGTCGATGGCGAACAG
The DNA here is from genome assembly GCF_003952185.1 of Variovorax sp. 679. GTDB lineage: Bacteria > Pseudomonadota > Gammaproteobacteria > Burkholderiales > Burkholderiaceae_C > Variovorax. The sequence continues at coordinate 13,633 of NZ_RXFS01000019.1, forward strand.
CGAGAGCTTGCCGCGCTCCTTCAGCGAATCGAGCTGCGAGAGAAAGCGCGGCGTGTTCACGCGCTCGGGCGCTGCGTACAGCAGCGTGATCTCGCCGCGCAGCATGCGGCGCTCGACGTCCTGCGTTTCTTCCCAGTCGAGCGTGGAATTGAGAAAGGCCGCGTTCACGCCGGCCTCGTGCAGCGCGCCTACCTGGTCATGCATGAGCGCGATCAGCGGCGACACCACGATCGCCACGCCGCGCCCCGCGCGCTGCCGCGCGATGGCGGGGATCTGATAGCACAGCGACTTGCCGCCGCCCGTGGGCATCAGCACCAGCGCGTCGCCGCCGCCCACCACGTGATCGACGATGTCCTGCTGGGCCCCCCGGAACTGCGCGTAGCCGAAGACCTCGTGGAGGATGTCGGAAGGGGCGCTGCTGCCGGAGACGTCGATGGGTTGGGGGGCGAGAGAGGACACAGGCAGCGGGCGGGGGAAGGTCGGAAGGGAGGGTGGAAGAGGGCGGCCGCCGATTGTCCCCCAGCGCCGCCGATATCACTGTGGCACGAGGTTTGCAATGGTTGCCGCCGTCCCGTGTCCTTTCTTGTCTAGACAGCAAACGGGTGCATTTCCCAAGGAAGTGCACCAAAAATGACCTTTCGGGTTATCCTGTATATACAAGTTGGGGCGCTTGGCAACAATGCGAGGCGTGCGTTACCCGGCCATCGGGCCCGCCGCCGAGCCTTTTCCCAAAGAACAGACCCCAGGAGTACCCATGGTCAAGACGGTAGTTGTGAAAGTCGCTTCGCTGCTTGCAGCAGGTGCGTGTGCAGCAGGCATGGCCGGAACGGCCGCAGCCCAGGATCTGACGAAGATCGCGCTCGGCATGTCCGGCTGGACCGGCTTCGCGCCGCTCTCGCTGGCCGACAAGGCCGGCATCTTCAAGAAGAACGGGCTCGACGTCGAACTCAAGATGATCCCGCAGAAGGACCGCCACCTGGCGCTGGCCTCCGGCGCCATTCAGTGCGCGGCCACCACGGTCGAGACGCATGTGGCCTGGAACGCCAACGGCGTGCCCATCGTGCAGATCTTCCAGATGGACAAGTCCTACGGCGCCGACGGCCTCGCGGTGCGCGGCGACGTCAGCAAGTTCTCCGACCTCAAGGGCAAGACCATCGGCGTCGACGCGCCCGGCACCGCGCCTTACTTCGGCCTGGCCTGGATGCTCAACAAGAACGGCATGACGCTGAAGGACGTGAAGACCACCACGCTGTCGCCGCAGGCTTCGGCCCAGGCCTTCGTGGCCGGCCAGAACGACGCCGCCATGACCTATGAGCCGTACCTCTCGACCGTGCGCGCCAACCCCGCCGCCGGCAAGATCCTGGCCACCACGCTCGACTACCCGATGGTGATGGACACCGTCGGCTGCGCGCCCACCTGGCTCAAGGCCAACGCCAAGGCCGCCGCCGCGCTCACCAAGTCGTACTTCGAGGCGCTCGACATGATCAAGGCCGAGCCTGAGAAGTCGAACGAACTCATGGGCTCGGCCGTGAAGCAGAGCGGCGAGCAGTTCGCCAAGTCGTCGGCCTTCCTGCGCTGGCAGGACAAGGCCGCCAACCAGAAGTTCTTCGCAGGCGAACTCACCAGCTTCATGAAGGAAGCCGCGCCCATCCTTCTGGAAGCCGGCGTGATCCGCAAGGCGCCTGAAGACTTCGCGGCGACCTTCGATGCAAGCTTCGTCAAGTAAGGCTGTGACCCAGATGACGCAGATGTCGTCCGCCGCGGTGCCTGCTGCGCCGCAGGCCGCTTCCCCCAGGCCCGCGGCGCCGGTCGTCGCGCCTGCGCGCCGCCGCGCGCTCGCTCCGCTCGAACCCATCGGCACGCGCGCCCGCGTGCTGCTGGGGCTCGCGTTCTTCGTCGTCTTCGTGCTCGTGTGGGCCATCGCCACGCTCGGCGGCTTCGTGCCGCCGACCTTCCTCGCGAGCCCGCCGACCATGGTCAAGGAAGGCTGGCTGCTCTTCACCGAGTACGGCTTCATCGGCGACATCGGCATGACCGTGTGGCGCGTGTTCGGCGGCTTCCTGCTGGCGGCCGTGTTCGCGGTGCCGCTGGGCATCGCCATGGGCACCTGGAAGGCCGTGGAGGCCTTCTTCGAGCCCTTCGTCTCCTTCTGCCGCTACCTGCCGGCCTCGGCCTTCATCCCGCTGCTGATCCTGTGGGCGGGCCTGGGCGAGATGCAGAAGCTGCTGGTGATCTTCATCGGCTCCTTCTTCCAGATCGTGCTGATGGTGGCCGTCACCGTGGGCGGCGCGCGGCGCGACCTCGTCGAAGCCGCCTATACGCTGGGCGCCAACAGCCGTGGCATCGTGGCGCGCGTGCTCATTCCGGGTGCCGCGCCGGGCATCGCCGAGACGCTGCGCCTCGTGCTCGGCTGGGCATGGACCTACGTGATCGTGGCGGAGCTGATCGGCTCTTCGTCGGGCATCGGCCACATGATCACCGACAGCCAGGCGCTGCTGAACACCGGCCAGATCATCTTCGGGATCATCGTGATCGGCGTCATCGGCCTGCTTTCCGACTTCGCCTTCAAGGCAATCAACCGCCGTCTGTTTGCATGGGCCGCACTGTGATGTCGCAGAACCAACTTTCCATCCAGGGCGTCTCGCGCGTCTTCACCGGCACCAAGGGCCAGCGCACGCAGGCGCTGCAGCCGATCGACTTCGAGGTGAAGGAGAACGACTTCGTCACCATCCTCGGCCCCTCTGGCTGCGGCAAGTCGACGCTGCTGCGCATCGTGGCGGGGCTCGACTTCCCGACCACCGGCCAGGTGCTGCTCGACGGCGAGCGCATCGAGGGCCCGGGAGCCGACCGCGGCGTGGTGTTCCAGAGCTACACGCTCTTTCCGTGGCTCACGGTGGCGCAGAACATCCGCTTCGGCCTGCGCGAGCGCGGCATGAGCGAGGCCGACCAGAAGGAGCGCAGCGAGTTCTTCATCGCCAAGGTCGGCCTGCGCGGCTTCGAGAACCACTTCCCTAAGCAGCTCTCGGGCGGCATGCAGCAGCGCACGGCGATTGCGCGCGCGCTGGCCAACGACCCCAAGATGCTGCTGCTCGACGAGCCCTTCGGCGCGCTCGACAATCAGACCCGCGTGCTGATGCAGGAGCTGCTGCTCGGCATCTGGGAATCGGCGCAGAAGACGGTGCTGTTCGTCACGCACGACATCGACGAGGCCATCTTCATGGCCAACCGCGTGGCGGTGTTCAGCGCGCGCCCCGGTCGCATCAAGACCGAGATCGCGGTCGACTTTCCGCACCCGCGTAGCTACACCATCAAGACCTCGCCGGAGTTCATGGAAATCAAGGCACGCCTGACGGAAGAAATCCGCGCCGAATCGATGGCCGCGGCGGAGCACTGACGAAGACACGATGAAACGCGACCTGCCGACCCTCGCGCTCTACGCGCAAGTCATGGATCACATCTCCCGCAAGATCCAGGACGGGACGTGGCCGCCCGGCCACCGCCTGCCGTCGGAGCACGAGCTGGTCGCGCAGTTCGGCATGGCGCGCATGACGGTGAACCGCGCGCTGCGCGAGCTGGTGGAGCAGGGGCGCATCGTGCGCGTGGCGGGCGTCGGCAGCTTCGTGGCGGAGAACAAGCCGCAATCCACGCTGCTGCAGATCGCCAACATCGCCAGCGAGATCCGCCAGCGCGGGCACGACTACCGCTGCGAGATGATCGAAGTCGAGCGCATCGCCGCCTCACCCGACGTGGCCGCATGGCTCGACAAGCAGGCCGGCGACTCGGTGTTCCACAGCGTGTGCCTGCACCTGGAGAACGGCACGCCGGTGCAGCTGGAAGAGCGCTACGTCAATCCGCAGGTGGTGCCCGACTACCTCGAGCAAGACTTCGGCGCGACGCCGCCCAGCGAGTACCTGGTGCGCAACGTGCCTTTCGACCAGATCGAGCACGTGGTCGACGCCGTGCTGCCCAACGCCGAACAGGCCGAGCGACTCGCGATGACGGCCACCGACCCCTGCCTGCTGCTCACGCGCCGCACCTGGTCGCGCAACGTCCCCGTGACCTGGGTGCGCTGCCTGCATCCCGCTTCCAGATACAGCCTGGGAAGCCGCTTCAAGGCCGACGGCAACCCGAGCTTCGGCTGATTTTTTCGCCCTCAGAGACCTCCGATTTCACTCGCAACTACTTGTATAGACAGGTTCACATGCCAAGCAAAAACACCGCCAATCCAGATGCCACCCTGACCCTCGTCCCCGGCAAGGTCGACCTCGCGATGCTGCGTCGCATCCAGGCCGGCGGCGTGCGGCTCGCGCTCGACGCTTCGGTGCGCGAGGGCATGCAGCGTGCCGAAGCCGCCGTGCGCCACATCGTGGAGAACGACCAGGTCGTCTACGGCATCAACACCGGCTTCGGCAAGCTCGCCAGCACGCGCATCGGCAACGACCACCTCGCCGAGCTGCAGCGCAACCTGGTGCTCTCGCACAGCGTGGGCACGGGCGAGCCGCTGGCCGCGCCCGTCGTGCGCATGATCCTCGCGACCAAGGCGGTGAGCCTGGCGCGCGGGCACTCGGGCGTGCGGCCCGCGCTGGCCGACGCGCTGCTGGCGCTGTTCAACGCAGGTGTCACGCCGAGCATCCCGTGCAAGGGCTCGGTCGGCGCATCGGGCGACCTCGCGCCGCTCGCGCACATGGCCTGCGTGCTGATCGGCGAAGGCCAGGCGACGCTGGCCGACGGCAAGGTCGTCGGCGGTGCCGAGGCGATGCGCAGCATCGGCCTCGAGCCCTTCGTGCTCGGCCCCAAGGAAGGCCTGGCGCTGCTCAACGGCACGCAGGTGTCGACCGCGCTGGCGCTGGCAGGCCTCTTCGGCGCTGAAAACGTGTTCGCCTCGGCCCTGATGTCGGGCGCGCTCTCGCTCGAAGCCATCCAGGGCTCGATCAAGCCCTTCGACGCACGCATCCACGCCGCGCGCGGCCAGCCGGGCCAGATCGCTGTGGCGGGCGCCGTGCGCACGCTGCTCGAGGGCAGCGAGATCGTTCCCTCGCACGCCGACTGCGGCCGCGTGCAGGACCCGTACTCGGTGCGCTGCATCCCGCAGGTGATGGGCGCCTGCCTCGACAACCTCGCGCACGCCGCACGCGTGCTGGTGATCGAAGCCAACGCCGCATCGGACAACCCGCTGGTCTTCACGGACACGGGCGAGGTCATCTCGGGCGGCAACTTCCACGCCGAGCCCGTCGCCTTCGCGGCCGACATCGTGGCGCTGGCCGTGAGCGAAGTGGGTGCGATCTCCGAGCGCCGCCTCGCGCTGCTGCTCGACAGCGGCCTGTCGGGCCTGCCGCCCTTCCTCGTGCGCGACGGCGGCCTCAACTCCGGCTTCATGATCGCGCAGGTCACGGCCGCGGCACTCGCCTCGGAGAACAAGTCGCTCGCGCACCCGGCCAGCGTCGACAGCCTGCCGACCTCGGCCAACCAGGAAGACCATGTGTCGATGGCCACCTTCGCGGGTCGCCGCCTGGCCGACATGGTCAACAACACGGCAGTGGTGGTCGGCATCGAAGCGATGGCCGCCGCGCAAGGCATCGAGCTCAAGCGCAAGCTGAAAAGCTCGCCGCTGGTCGAAGCCGAATTCGCCGGCATCCGCGAGAAGGTCGCCTTCCTCGAAACCGACCGCTACCTCGCTCCCGACATCGAAGCCATGCGCCTGTGGGCGCTGAAGGCCGAACTGCCGGCCGCGCTGCTCGACATCCTGCCCAGTCACTCGTAAAACACATCCCGATTAGGAGAACCACGCCATGAACGCTCCGGACAAATTCGCCCTGAACACCGCCACCGACCCGCGCCATGACCCGACGCGCGTGATCCGCGCCCCGCGCGGCAGCGAGCTCAACTGCAAGAGCTGGCTCACCGAGGCCCCCTTCCGCATGCTGCAGAACAACCTCGACGCCGAGGTGGCCGAGCGCCCGCAGGACCTGGTGGTGTACGGCGGCATCGGCCGCGCCGCGCGCGACTGGGCCTGCTACGACCAGATCCTCGCCTCGCTGAAGGAACTGAACGACGACGAGACGCTGCTGATTCAATCGGGCAAGCCGGTGGGCGTGTTCAAGACGCACGAGAACGCACCGCGTGTGTTGCTCGCCAACTCGAACCTCGTGCCTAAGTGGGCCAACTGGGAGCACTTCAACGAGCTCGACCGCAAGGGCCTCTTCATGTACGGCCAAATGACTGCTGGCAGCTGGATCTACATCGGCAGCCAGGGCATCGTGCAGGGCACCTTCGAGACCTTCGTGGAAGCCGGCCGCCAGCACTACAACAACAGCCTCGCGGGCAAGTGGATCCTCACGGCCGGCCTGGGCGGCATGGGCGGCGCGCAGCCGCTGGCGGCCACGCTGGCGGGCGCGGTGTCGCTGAACATCGAGTGCCAGCAGTCGAGCATCGACTTCCGCCTGCGCACCCGCTACGTCGACAAGCAGGCGCGCGACATCGACCACGCCTTCGAGCTCATCAAGCAGCACTGCGACGCGAAGGAAGCCGTGTCGATCGCGCTGCTGGGCAACGCGGCCGAGATCCTGCCGGAGCTGGTGAAGCGCGCGAAGGCAGGCGGCCTCAAGCCCGACCTCGTGACCGACCAGACCTCCGCGCACGACCTCATCAACGGCTACCTGCCCGCCGGCTGGAGCGTGCCGCAATGGCAGGCCGCCATGAAGGACGCCTCGCAGCACGACGCGCTGAAGAAGGCCGCCGCCAAGTCGTGCGCCGTGCACGTGCAGGCCATGCTCGACTTCCAGGCCATGGGCATTCCCACGGTCGACTACGGCAACAACATCCGCCAGGTGGCCTTCGACGAGGGCGTGAAGAACGCCTTCGACTTCCCGGGCTTCGTGCCGGCCTACATCCGTCCGCTGTTCTGCGAGGGCAAGGGCCCGTTCCGCTGGGTGGCGCTCTCGGGCGATCCGGAAGACATCTACAAGACCGACGCCAAGATCAAGGAGCTGTTCCCCGAGAACAAGCACACGCACCGCTGGCTCGACATGGCGCGCGAGCGCATCGCCTTCCAGGGCCTGCCCGCGCGCATCTGCTGGCTGGGCCTGGGCGAGCGCCATATCGCGGGCCTGGCCTTCAACGAGATGGTGAAGAACGGCGAGCTGAAGGCGCCTATCGTCATCGGCCGCGACCACCTCGACACCGGCTCGGTGGCCAGCCCCAACCGCGAGACCGAGGCCATGAAGGACGGCACCGACGCCGTCTCCGACTGGCCGCTGCTCAACGCGCTGCTCAACACCGCCGGCGGCGCCACCTGGGTCAGCCTGCACCACGGCGGCGGCGTCGGCATGGGCTATTCGCAGCATTCGGGCGTGGTGATCGTGTGCGACGGCACCGACGCCGCCGCCAAGCGCATCGAGCGCGTGCTCTTCAACGATCCGGCCACCGGCGTGATGCGCCATGCCGACGCGGGCTACGACATCGCCGTTGCCACCGCGAAGAAGCAGGGCCTGAAGCTGCCGATGGTGAAGTGATGGCAGGCCTGCCCGATGCCCTGGAACTGCAGCGCCGAGTGCAGGCGCGCGTGGACGATGCGCTGGTCGCGCAGTTCCAGCGCGACGGCGCGGTCTGCATCCGCCAGCTGCTCACGGCCGACGAGCTCGCGCTGCTGCGCGACGGCATCGAGGCCAACCTCGCCGCGCCCAGCCCGCGCGCCAAGATCGCGAGCCGGCCCGACGACCCGGGCCGCTTCTTCGAGGACTTCTGCAACTGGCAGGAGATCGACGCCTTCCGCCGCTTCATCTTCGAGGCGCCGCTCGCGCAGCTGGCGCAGCGGCTCATGGGCTCGAACACCGTGCGGCTGTACCACGACCACCTTCTCGTGAAGGAGCCCGGCACGCGCCAGCGCACGCCGTGGCACCAGGACCAGCCCTACTACAACATCGAGGGCGAGCAGAACGTCAGCATGTGGATTCCGGTCGATCCGGTGTCGCGCGCCGCCACGCTCGAGTTCGTGGCCGGCTCCCACAAGGGGCCGTGGCTGATGCCGCGCACCTTCATGGACAACCACGCCAAGTGGTTCCCCGAAGGCAGCCTGGAAGACCTGCCCGACATCGAGGGCGCGCGCGAGCGCTTTCCCATCGTGGGCTGGAACATCGAGCCCGGCGATTTCGTCTGCTTCCACATGCTCACGCTGCACGCGGCGGCCGGCGTGGAGGGGCCGAACCGGCGTCGGGTGTTCTCGGTGCGCTTCCTGGGCGACGACATCCGCCACGCGCCGCGCAGCTGGAAGACATCGCCCGACTTTCCCGGGCTGGCCGACACGCTGCCGGCTGGCGCGCCCATGGACGACGCGCGCTTTCCGCTGCTGGTTGGCTGAGGAAACAGGCAGGAAGTGGGCTCGGGGTTAAGCCGAAGGTAGAAAGAAAAAACGCACCCATTCCCACCAGTTGGGAATCAAGGCTTGGAAGTGGGAACGGCGAGCAAGATACTGCACGCCGCCTCATCCACTTTCGACCTCCAGCGACTGCCTCCGATGACGTCCCCGATCGATGCTCCCGCCCACAACGACCGCGCGCTGTTCGTGCTGTCGGTGCTGGCGCAAAGCAAGGCGGCGATGACGGCGGCCGAGCTGGTGCGGGCCACCGGCCTGTCGCAGAGCACGCTGTACCGGCAGATCGCCACGCTGCGGCGTTGGGGCTTCGTGATGGAGTCCGACGGGCGCTACTCGCCGGGCCCGGTGAGCGTGCAGCTGGCCACCGGCTTCGACGGCAACTCCGACCTCGTGATGGCGGCGCGCGCCGACATGCGCACGCTGGCCCAGCAGACCCACGAGAGCGTGGCGCTGGTCACGGCCGTGAACGAGCGCGTCGTGTGCCTGGAGATGATCGACAGCGAGCAGTCGCTGCGCTGCTCCTTCGACCGCGGCCGCAGCGTGCCCGCGCGCGACGGCGCCAGCGCCAAGTGCCTGCTGGCCCACATGCCGCTGGATCAGCGCGACGCCTTGCTCGACGGGCTCGGCGAAAGCCCCGAGCGCCGTGCCGAGCGCGCCGCCGAGCTCGACGCCATCCGCGAAGCCGGCCATGCCGTGACCCACGGCGAGGTCGATGCCGGCGTGTGGGGCGCGAGCGCGCCTGTGCTGGCCACGGGCCGGCGCCTGCGCGGCGCGATCACGCTGATGGCGCCGCTCACGCGCGTCGAGGGCATGGAAGCTGCATTGCTCCACATGACCGTCGTCACGGCGGCCCGCATCTCGCGGGCGCTGCAGTAGCAGCCGCTGCCGCTTCTTTTCTTCTTTCTTCATTCACACCACGAAAGTCCCCTGCCATGAACACCCGCCGCTCCATCGTCGCCGCCGCTCTTTCCGGCCTTGCCATCTTCGGTTTCGCGGGTGCAGCCCATGCGCAGGGCGAGCCGCTGCGCGTGGCCACCGACGCCACCTTCCCGCCGATGGAATTCGTGGAGAACGGCAAGCGCACCGGCTTCGACGTGGAGCTGGTCGAGGCCATCGGCAAGACGCTGGGCCGCAAGATCGAGTGGATCGACATCGACTTCAAGGGGCTCGTGCCGGGCCTGATCTCGAAGCGCTTCGACATGGCCGTTTCGGGCATCTACATCACCGACGAGCGCAAGAAGGTCGTCGACTTCACCGTGCCCTACTACGCAGGCGGCCTCGTCGTGATGGTGAAGGACGGCAACACGGCCATCAAGACGCCGGCCGACATCAACGGCAAGAAGGTCAGCGTGCAGGTGGGCACCAAGTCGGTGAGCTACACGAAGGAGAAATTCCCGCAGGTGCAGCTGATGGAGGTCGAGAAGAACCAGGAGATGTTCAACCTCGTCGACATCGGCCGCGCCGACGCCGCCGTGACCGGCAAGCCTGCCGCCTACCAGTACGTGCGCACCCGCGGCGGCCTCAAGGTGCTGCCCGAGCAGATCACCACCGAGGAATACGGCATGGCCATCCGCAAGGACACGCCCGAGTTGACCAAGGCCGTGAACGGCGCCATCGAGAAGCTGAAGGCGGACGGAACCTACGACCAGATCGTGAAGAAGTGGTTCAGCACGGCCGCCAAGTAAGCCCGCCATGGATCTCGATTTCTCGCCCGTCTGGGAGGGCTGGCCCGACCTGCTGCGCGGCGCGCTGATCACGGTGGAAATCACCGCCTGCGCACTGGCGCTGGGCTGCGTGCTGGGCCTGCTGATCGGCATCGGCCGGCTGAACCCGAAGCGGCGCTGGATCTACGGCGCATGCACCGCCTACGTGGCGGCCATTCGCGGCACGCCGCTGCTGGTGCAGCTGTTCATCCTGTTCTTCGGCCTGCCGCACTTCGGCATCCTGCTGCCGGCCTTCGTGTGCGGCGTGCTGGGGCTCGGCGTGTACTCGGGCGCCTACGTATCGGAGATCGTGCGCGGCGCGATCCAGTCGATCGACAAGGGCCAGACCATGGCGGCGCAGTCGCTGGGCATGACGCCCGGCGTGGCGATGCGCGAGATCGTGCTGCCGCAGGCGGTGGTGCGCATGATCCCGCCGCTGGGCAACGAGTTCATCGCGCTGATCAAGAACTCGGCGCTGGTGTCGCTCCTGACCATCCACGACGTGATGCACGAGGGGCAGAAGATCATCAGCGTGTCGTACCGCTCGCTGGAGGTGTATCTCGCCATCGCGGTCGTGTACTTCGTGCTGACCGGCACGATGACGCTGATCCTGCGGCACTTCGAGCAGAAGCTGCGCCAGGGCGGGTTGATGCGATGAGCGGCGTGCTCCGTTTCTCGCGCGCCTCGCTGCCCGTGACGCCATGGAAGAACGGCGGCGGCACCACGCAGGAAGTCGCCAGCTGGCCGCAGGGCGCGGGGCTCGACAGCTTCGGCTGGCGCGTGAGCATCGCCACCATCGCGGCGGCGGGGCCGTTCTCGGTGTTCGCGGGCGTGGACCGCAGCATCACGCTGCTGGAGGGCGACGGCGTGCGGCTCTTCACGCACGACGGGCGCATCGACCACCGCCTCGACACCGCGCAGCGCCCCTTCGCCTTCAGCGGCGACGAGGCCATCGACTGCACGCTGCTCGGCGGTGCGTCGAACGACTTCAACGTGATGACGCGGCGCGGCCAGTGGCGAGCCGAGGTGCGGGTGCTGGACGGCGCTTCGGCCATCGACGCCGCGCCGCACGGCGTGCTGCTGGCGCTGCGAGGCGCGTGGCGACTGAACGACGAGGCATGCGGCGAAGGCGAGGGGCTGCAATGGGCCGATGCGGCACAGGCCTGGCAGGTGATGCCCGACAGCGCCGACGCACGGCTGCTCGCGGTGCGCATCCTGCCGGCGTCACCTGCCAACGCAACAACAGGAACAACGATGAAACCCGTCAACGAATTCCCCTCGGCCGACGGCCTCTGGACCGGCATCCGCCTCGCCTCCGATGCGAATGCGGAAGGCGCCATCGTGGTGGAGCAGGGTGCGATCCGCTGGGCCGGTGCGCGCAGCGCGTTGCCAGCCGAGTTCGCGGGGCTTGCACCGCACGACGGCGGCGGCGCGCTCGTCACGCCGGGGCTCGTCGACTGCCACACGCACCTGGTCTACGGCGGCCAGCGCGCCAACGAATTCGCGATGCGGCTCGCCGGTGCCACGTATGAAGAAGTCGCGAAGGCCGGCGGTGGCATCGTCTCGTCGGTGCGCGCCACGCGCGAGGCCGACGAGGACGCGCTCTTCGCGCAGGCGGCGCCACGGCTCGAGCAACTGCTGGCCGACGGCGTGTGCGCCATCGAGATCAAGTCGGGCTACGGCCTTTCGCTGGAGCACGAGCGCAAGCAGCTGCACGTGGCGCGGCGCCTTGGCGAAGCCTATGGCGTGACGGTGCGCACGACATTCCTCGGCGCGCACGCGCTGCCGCCCGAATACGCGGGCCGCAGCGGCGATTACATCGACCTGGTCTGCAACGAGATGCTGCCCGCGCTCGCCGCCGAAGGGCTGGTCGACGCGGTCGACGTGTTCTGCGAACGCATCGCCTTCTCGCTCGCCGAGACCGAGCAGGTCTTCAAGGCCGCGAAGGCGCTGGGCCTGCCGGTGAAGCTGCATGCCGAGCAGCTCTCGGACATGGGCGGCGCAGCGCTGGCCGCGCGCTACGGCGCGCTGTCGTGCGACCACATCGAGCACCTGTCGGCCGAGGGCATCGAGGCGATGCGCCGTTCGGGCACCGTGGCCGTGCTGCTGCCGGGCGCCTACTACACGCTGCGCGACACGCACCTGCCGCCCGTCGACGCGCTGCGCGCCGCGGGCGTGCCGATGGCGGTGTCCACCGACCACAACCCCGGCACCTCGCCCGCGCTGAGCCTGCTGCTGATGGTGAACATGGCCTGCACGCTGTTCCGCCTCACCGTGCCCGAGGCGCTCGACGGCGTCACCGTGCATGCGGCGCGCGCGCTGGGCCTGCAGGACTCGCATGGCGCCATCGCGCCCGGCATGCGCGCCAACTTCGTCCTCTGGAACGTACGTGATGCGGCCGAGCTGGCCTACTGGTTCGGCCAGCAGCCTGTGCGCACCGTGGTTCGGCAGGGCCGCATCGCCATTGGAGCCAACGCATGACGACACACACTCTTTTCGCGGCCGACGCGCTGCTGTCCGACGGCTGGGCCAAAGACGTCCTGCTGACTTGGGACGACGCTGGCCGGCTCACGCAGGTGCAGGCCGGCGCGCAACGGTCCGCCGACGCCGAGGCCGCGCGTGGCCCGGTGATCCCCGGCATGCCGAACCTGCATTCGCACGCCTTCCAGCGCGCCTTCGCGGGCCTCACCGAGCACCGTGCCGAGCAGCAGGACAGCTTCTGGAGCTGGCGCACGCTGATGTACCGCTTTGCCGCGCGCCTCGGCCCGCAGCACATGGAAGCCATCGCGACCTGGCTCTATGCCGAGATGCTCGAGGCGGGCTACACCAGCGTGTGCGAGTTCCAGTACGTGCACCACGACGTGGACGGCCACCCGTATGCCGACGACGCCACGCTGAGCCTCGCCCTGCTGCGCGCCGCGAAGAAGACCGGCATCGGCTTCACGCTGCTGCCCGTGCTCTACCAGACCGGCGGCTTCGGCGACCTGCCGCCCACCGAAGGGCAGCGCCGCTTCATCCGCTCGACCGAATCGATGCTGCGCCTGCTCGAAGCGCTCAAGCCGGTGTGCGACGCGCAGGGTGCGCGCCTCGGCCTCGCGCCGCATTCGCTGCGCGCCGTGCCGCCCGAAGGCTTGCGCGATGCGATCGCGGGGCTCGAGGCCATCGACCGCACCGCGCCCATCCACATCCACATCGCCGAGCAGACGAAGGAAGTGGACGACTGCGTGGCCTGGAGCGGCCTGCGCCCCGTCGAGTGGCTGCTCGACCATGCGCCCGTGGACGAGCGCTGGTGCCTCGTGCACGCCACGCACATGAACGACGCCGAGTACGAATACGCGGCCCGGAGCGGCGCGGTCGCGGGCCTGTGCCCGACGACCGAGGCCAATCTCGGCGACGGTATCTTCGACTTCGGCAAATGGCGCAGCCATGGCGGCGCATGGGGCGTGGGCTCGGACAGCCACGCGAGCGTCAACGCGGCCGAGGAGTTGCTGATGCTCGAATACAGCCAGCGCCTGGGCAAGCGCCAGCGCAACGTCGGCGCCAGCGCGGCGCAGCCGCATGTCGCGACCGCGCTGACGCTCGAAGCAGTGCAGGGCGGTGCGCAGGCCGCGGGCCGCGCCGTCGGCGGACTTGCAGCGGGGCAGCAGGCCGATTTCGCCGTGCTCGATGCTTCGCACCTCGCGCTGCAGGGGCTGTCCGCGCCCGATATGCTTTCCGCCCACGTCTTCGCGAGCCATCGCACCTCGGCCATCGACAGCGTATGGGTGGCAGGCCGCCCGCGCGTCTCGGCCGGCCGCCACGCGCTGCACGACGAAGCCGCCGCGGCCTTCGTGGCCGCGCGCACCCAACTGCTACAGGATTGACCCCCACCATGGCCTTCACCACCGCCGAACCGCCGTTCCGCTTTCGCCAGGGCACGCGCCCGCTGCTGATCTCGATGCCGCACGTCGGCACGCACGTGCCGCCCGCGCTCGCCGCCCGCCTCACCGAAGAAGCGCGCCACGTGCCCGACACCGACTGGCACCTCGAACGGCTCTATGACTTCGCCGACGAACTGGGCGCCTCGGTGCTGGTCGCCACGCATTCGCGCTACGTGATCGACCTGAACCGTCCGCCGGATGGCGCGAGCCTGTATCCGGGCCAGAGCGTGACGGGCCTGTGCCCGGTCGACACCTTCGACGACACGCCGCTGTATGCCGACCCCGCCGACCTGCCGGGCGACGCCGAGATCGCCGAGCGCCGTGACGCCATCTGGCAGCCCTACCACGCCAAGCTGGCCGAAGAGCTCGCGCGCATCCGCGCGCAGCACGGCGTGGCCGCGCTGTGGGACGCGCACTCCATCCGCTCTGTGCTGCCGCGCTTCTTTGAAGGCAAGCTGCCCGACCTGAACCTGGGCACCGGCAAGGGCATCAGCTGCGACCCGGCGCTGGCGCAGACGCTGCTGGGCATCGCCGAGAGCGCCACCGGCTACACCGGCGTGCTCAACGGCCGCTTCACCGGCGGCTACATCACGCGCAACTACGGCAACCCCGCGCAGAACGTGCACGCGGTGCAGCTGGAGATGACGCAGTCGAGCTACATGCAGGAGAAGCTGCCCTTCGACTACCTGCCCGAGGTGGCGGCGGGCGTGCAGCCGCATGTGCGGCGGATGATCGAGGCGGTGCTGGCCTTCGTGGAAGGCCGCGCAAAGAACTGACGGCGGGCAGGGGCAGGGCCTCTTCCTACAATCGGGGCCTATGAAGCCCCTCGTCTATACCCGCGGCCAGGCACTGCCCGGCATCCTCGCCAAGCGCATCGCCATCCTCGATGGCGCCATGGGCACGATGATCCAGCGCTTCAAGCTCACGGAGGAGCAGTACCGCGGCGAGCGTTTCAAGGACTTCGAGCGCGACATCAAGGGCAACAACGAGTTGCTGTCGCTCACGCGGCCCGACGTGATCCGCGACATCCACGAGGGCTACCTCGCCGCCGGCGCCGACCTGATCGAGACCAACACCTTCGGCGCGACCACCATCGCGCAGGAGGACTACAAGATGGCGCATCTCGCGCGCGAGATGAACCTCGAATCGGCCAAGCTGGCGCGCGCGGCCTGCGACAAGTTCAGCACGCCCGACAAGCCGCGCTTCGTGGCCGGCGCTCTCGGCCCGACGCCCAAGACGGCGAGCATCAGCCCCGACGTGAACGACCCGGGCGCGCGCAACGTCAATTTCGAGGAGCTGCGCGCGGCCTACTACGAGCAGACCGAGGCGCTGGTCGAGGGCGGCGCCGACGTGATCCTGGTCGAGACGATCTTCGACACGCTCAACGCCAAGGCCGCGCTGTTCGCGGTCGACGAGTACTTCCACAACAGCGGGCAGCGCCTGCCGCTCATCATCAGCGGCACGGTGACCGATGCCTCGGGCCGCATCCTCAGCGGCCAGACCGTCTCCGCCTTCTGGCACAGCGTGCGCCACGCGCAGCCGCTGGCCATCGGCCTGAACTGCGCGCTGGGCGCGGCGCTGATGCGCCCGTACATCCAGGAGCTGGCGCGCGTGGCCGGCGACACCTTCATCAGCTGCTACCCGAACGCGGGCCTGCCCAATCCGATGAGCGACACCGGCTTCGACGAGACGCCGGACGTCACCTCGCGCCTGCTGCACGAGTTCGCGGCCGAGGGGCTGGTGAACATCGTGGGCGGCTGCTGCGGCACGACGCCGGATCACATCGCGGCGATCGGCAAGGCCGTGGCGCCTGTCGCGGGCCGTGTGCTCGGCAGCAACAACGCCGGCTTCTACAAAGAAGCTGCATGACCTGGCTCGCCCCCAGGCTGCGCGCACTTCGTGTCGCTTCGCCTACCCCCTGCCGGGGGCAACACCAGCGGCCCGGCAAAGCCGGTTCCGCGGTGTTTCTGGAATAGGGATTCAAGAGGCTTGCGCTGATTGACGGGCTTGGGGCCCCGGCCTACGCTGGGGCGCAAGGAGCTTCGCCATGAACTCATTCGTTTTGCACTGGCTCGGCATCGCCGCGCTTGCCCTGGCGCTGCCGATCGCGGCGCAGGCGCAGCAGGCTTTCACGCGCGGCGCGGTCAACCTGCGTGCCGGGCCCTCGGGCGACTATCCGCTGGTGGCGCGGCTCGGGCCGGGCCAGCCCCTCGAGGTGGTCGGCTGCACCAGCGGCTACGGCTGGTGCGACGTGGTGCTGCCCGATGGCGGGCGCGGCTGGATCTGGGCGCGCAACCTCGACTACGCCTACCAGGAGCAGCGGGTGCCGCTGGTCACCTACGGCGCGCTGATCGGCGTGCCGATCATCGGCTTTGCGATCGGCAGCTACTGGGCCGACTACTACCGCGACCGGCCTTGGTACGGCGACCGGCGCTGGTGGGGCAACCGGCCGCCTCCGCCGCCCATGGCGGGCTGGCGTCCGACGCCGCCGGTGCGGCCGGGATGGCAGCCGCATCCATGGCGTCCGGGGCCGGGCTTCAGGCCAACCGGTCCGGGGTTCAGGCCGCCACCTCCGCCGGGCATCCGTCCGCCGGTGGACCCGGGAATCAGGCCGCCACGACCGCGGCCGGAGTTCCGTCCGGGGCCGCCGCCGGGCGTGCCGCATCCGCATCCCGGTGGTGGGCGCGGGCATCGCGAGGGCGGCCGTGGCGAAGATCGTGGCGGAGGCCACGGCGGCGGACATCGGCACTGAGGGCGCGCGGCATCGTCAGGCTTCGGCGACGTGCACCACGCGCTTGCCGAAGTTGCGCCCCTGAAGCAGGCCGATGAACGCGGCCGGCGCGTTCTCCAGCCCGTCGACACGGTCCTCGCGCAATGTGATGCGGCCTGCGGCGACCCATTCGTCCATCTCGCGCCGGAAGGCGTCGAAGCGCTCGCCGTAGTGATCGAGGATGACGAAGCCCTGCATGCGGATGCGCTTCTGCAGCAGCGCCGCCATCAGCAGCGGCAGCCGGTTCGGGCCGGAGGGCAGCGCCTCGCTGTTGTAGTCGGCGATGTGCCCGCACACCGGCACGCGTGCGCCGACGTTGAGCAGCGGCAGCACCGCGTCGAACACCGCGCCGCCGACGTTCTCGAAGTAGACGTCGATGCCGGCGGGGCAGGCGGCCGCGAGGCGTGACGCGAACTCCGGGTCGTGGCGGTCGATGCAGGCGTCGAATCCCAGCGTCTCGACCGCGTAGCGGCACTTGTCGGCGCCGCCCGCAATGCCGACCACGCGCGCGCCCTTGAGCCTGGCGATCTGCCCGACCACCGAGCCGACCGCGCCGGTGGCCGCGGCCACCACCACGGTCTCGCCCGGCTTCGGCTGGCCGATGTCGAGCAGGCCGACATGGGCGGTGAAGGCCGGCATGCCCAGCCCACCGAGGGCCAGCGAGGGCTGCGCCATGTCGCCGAGCGGCAGCAGGTCCTGGCCGTCGGACAGCGCGTAGTCCTGCCAGCCGGCGTTGCCGAGCACGAGGTCGCCGGGGCGGAATTGCGGGTTCCGGGAAGCGACGACGCGGCTGACCGTGCCGCCCGGCATCGGCTCGCCCACTTGCACCGAGGAGGGCGCGTAGAGCGGCGGGATCTCGTCCATCAACTGGCGCATGTACGGATCGAGCGACAGGTGCAGCGTGCGCAGCAGCACCTGTCCTTCGCCGGGCGTGGGGACGGCGGTTTGGTCGAGGCGGAAATCGCTCGGTGCCGGCAGGCCGCGCGGTCGGGCGGCAAGGACGATGCGGCGGTTGACGGTATCGCTTTGAGGCATGGGCAGAGGCTCCTTGGTGAATAGACCAGTCGTCTAGTGAGTGGGCGAAAAAAAGCGGGAGCGCGCTCGCCTCCCGCTTCGTGGGTTTTCAGGTATCCGAAGACAGGCCCAGCAGCTGCCGGGTGTCGCGCATGGCCGCGTCCAGCGATGCCCGGTCACGGGTGATCTTGGCGAGCAGGCTGGCGCCGAGCCAGCGCTGGTACAGGGCGATGGCGACGCCCTGGGCATCCTGTTCCTGCGGCATCGCCTTGATCGAGCCATCGGCCCGGCCGGCCTCGATGCAGCGCGCCAGCCGGTCGGTGATGCCGCGGGTACCGCGTGCCAGCGCCGCGCGCATGCTCTCGGACAGGTCGCAGACCTCCGCGCCGAGCTTGACCACGAGGCAGCGGCTCTGCGCCTCCTCGCCGGTCTGCGAGTCGAGCCAGTCGTCGAAGTAGCCGATCAGCCGTTCGGCGGCCGTGCCCGGCGCCTCGCTCAGCAGGGTGTCTGTGCGCCCCAGGTACTCGGTGAAATAGCCTTCCAGCACGGCCTCGCCGAAGGCTTCCTTGGAGCCGAAGTAGTGATAGAACGACCCCTTCGGCACCTTCGCCGCCGCCAGCACCTCGGCCAGGCCGACGCCTGTGAAGCCCCTTTGCAGCAACAGCGGATGGGCCACGTCGAGGATGTGCTGTCGGACGTCGGGAGTGGGGGCGATCGCGTTCATGGCTCGCACTCTAGCGGCTATTAGACCAGTCGTCTAGTTGCCCTGATTGCCCTCGTCCTTGTCGCTGCATTCCCCGGCTGCCACACGGTCCTTGGCTATCAACTTCACGAAACGCTGGGCTCCCAGGCCGAGTGGGCGCTCACGTGACCAGACCACGTCCACCCACAGGTCGAGCCCGTTGCTGAGGTTTTCGAACGGAATTTCGATCAATGCGCCAGCCGCCACGTGCGGCTTCGCGAAGTTGCGCTGCAGCCAGCCCCAGCCCAGCCCGGCGGTGATCAGGCTCAGCGCGGCGAGCGCGTTGTCGGTGCGCCAGACGTGGCGCGCGAACACGAAACGAGGGTCGCTGGTGGCCAGGTCGCGCCCGGCCACGACGATCTGGCGGGTGTTCGTCAGATGGTCTTCGCGCAGCCGGCCGCCGTTGGCGGCGAGCACGGGGTGGTCGGGTGCGATCACCGCCACCATCAGGTCGCTGCCCACCTCCTGGAAGCCTTCGCGCCCGTCGAGGCTAGGGCGTTCGAACACCAGCGCCAGTTGCGCGCGCCCGCTGTGCAGCAGTGCGAGTGCGTCGGCCTGCGGGGCCGCCAGCACCTCGACCTGCAGCAGCGGGTGCTCCTGCGCCAGCTGGGCCAGCGCGCTGCTCCAGGGCGATGCCAGCAGCTCGGGCGCGATGGCCAGGGTGAGCCGGTCTTCCAGCCCCTGGGTCAGCGCCAGCGCCTGTACCTGCAGCTGCTTCAACTGGGCGGCCAGCAGCCGCGCCTGCGGCTCCAGCGAGCGCGCGGCGGGGGTGGGCTGGGGCTCGCGGCCGCTGCGGTCGAACAGCGGCAGGTCGAGCTCGGCCTCGAGGTTGGCGATGGCCATGCTCACGGCCGACGGCACCCGGCGCAGCGCCCGCGCGGCGGCAGAGAAGGAACCGTGGTCGATCACGGCCAGGAAGACTTCGACGTTGTCGCTGGAAAAAGCCATGGCGCCCGACCTATCAATAAAACTGAAACAAGTTAACTTTTTATATCAGCGAACAACACATAAAGTCCAGTCATCGCAATCAATCAACACAGAGAGAAAGCCATGCAAGGGATTCAGCGTCGCATCGTCTACATCACCCTCTACGAGGGCATCGCCATCGTGGCGGCCAGCGCCGGGCTGGCCCTGATGACGGATGCCGGCCTGGGCCATTCGGGCGTGATGGCGGTGGCCGCGTCGGTCATCGCGGTGATCTGGAACCTGATCTTCAACTCGCTCTTCGAGCGCTGGGAGTCACGCCAGGCCGTGCGCGGACGCAGCCTGCGCCGCCGCATCGCGCACGCCATCGGCTTCGAGGGCGGCCTGATCGCCTTCTTGGTGCCGATGTTCGCCTGGGGCCTGGGCGTGTCGCTCTGGGAAGCGCTCGTGATGGACCTGGGGCTGGTGCTGTTCTTCCTGGTCTACACCTTCGTCTTCAACTGGGGCTTCGACCGGGTGTTCGGCCTGCCGGCCTCGGCGGCCGCCAAGGTGCCTGTCGCGGCCTGAAGCCGGGTCGAACCTCCGCGCCCTCCCTGCCGGTCACGGTGGGGAGGGCGTTTTCTTTTTCTCGCCTGCAGCCCGCATTTCGAGCGCGGCCTGCAGGCGCAGCGCCTCCTGTGGCGTGAACAGCTCGGCCTGAAGCTGCGCCCGCGTGGCCTCGTCGGCCGCGGCATAGCGCGAGAGGCGGCTCTGCCAGTCCTGCTCCTGCTGGTCGAGGGTGGCGAGCCGCTGTGCCGCCTCGTGGCCGTATTGCTGGGAACGCTCCGCAAACCGCTCCTGGGGGCTCGCACCGCGCGCCTCCAGCGCGGCGGTCTGTTCGCCGACGGCCAGTTGCGCCGTGGTGGCCACGCGGTCGGCGCGCTGCTCGGGCGTGAGCCAGGTTTCCTCGGTCTTCGCCAGCGCCTCGCGCTTCTGCTCGGGCGTGAGGTTCCTGTTGCGCTCGATCTCCAGCTTCTCGACGCTGAAGCGGTCGAACTTCTCGTCGGCGCCGAACAGGCCCGCGACCTCCTCGGGAGCGAAGTAGCGCGACCGGATGCTTGCACGCGCATCGAGGATCCTGCGCAGCCCGGCGGGGTCGCCGATGCTGGCCGCAGGCAGCGCATCGAGCGCGTAGCGGTAGTCGATGTAGCGCTCCAGCAGGCCCAGCGCGCGCACCCGCCATTCGGGCGGCAGGTACTTGTCGATCTTCGCGCGCATCTCGGCCATCAGGCTTTCCTTGTCGCCCTTGTCCTTGGCCTGGCTGTCGTTGAGCATCTGCTCGAAGATGCGCAGGAGGTTCGGCGTCAGCAGCGGATCGGGGGCGTGGGCGTTGTCGCCCGCCGTGGCGGTGGAGACGGCCGGCAGGGGGGACGAGGTGGGCGGCCGGGCCACGGAAGCGGTCGTGGGAGCCGGCACCTCCTCGCCGCTGGCCAGCCACCACGCCGCTCCCGCAGCCAACACCACCGCGGCCGCTGCGAGCGGCCACAGAAGCTTGCGGGGCATGGTTTCCTCAGTTTTTCGCAGCAACGCGCTTCACCCGGATCGCATGAAACCGGCGCATCCGCGCCGATCGAATGATCGCGGAGCAGGCCATGCCGGGTGCGCCCCCTCGAGGGGGTTGGCGAAGCGACACGAAGTGCGCGAAGACTGGGGGTGTTTCATTTCACAGGCCGAGCTGCTTTAGCTTCGCCGCCTGGTTGACGTACAGCGTCACCGGGCTCACCGAGAACAGGTCGCGCAGCCCGAGCAACTGGTTCACCTCGTCCAGGTGGTTCTGCCGGTAGCTGCCGAGGTAGGTGCCCAGGTGCGAGCTGCAGGCCGAAGCGAGGCCGTCGTTGGGTTCGCCGTGCACCACGCTCGTCAGCGACAGCGCGTAGTCGGAGGCGTCGAACACGTTGGTCAGCGGCTGGGTGCCCGACCAGGAGAAATACCGCACGCCGTTGACCAGCTCGGTGCCGTTGCCGCAGGCCGTGGTGGGCACGCCGTCGGGGAACTTGGCGTTGAACTTCGCCGAGCCGGCGGTGTTGAGCGAATCCAGCGCGCCCAGCCCGTTCTGCGGCGTGTTGTTGCCCGAGAGAATGCCGATGAGGCTGGAGAACGCGTTGACCACGCTCACCACCACGGCCCGGCTGATGCTGCCGTCCGGCAGCGTGTTGCCGAGCACGTCGGCCACCTTGCTGCCCTTGTGCGGGCTGCCCACCGTGGTGACCGAAGCCACCAGCTGCGGCGCCACGCCCGAGACGTAGCGCGCCGTCGGGCCGCCGTGCGAATGGCCGATCAGGTTGACCTTGCTCGCGCCAGTGAGCGCCAGCACGTCCTTGACCTGCTTGAGCAGCTGTTCGCCGCGCACCTCGCTGCTGTTGGTGGCGGCCACCTCGGCGACGAAGACCTGGGCGCCCTGGGCGCGCAGCTCGCCCGGAATGCCGTACCAGTAGTCGATGCCCGCGATGGTGTCGAAGCCCAGCATGCCGTGCACCAGCACGATCGGATAGGCGGTCTGGGCCGTCTTGCTGCTGGCCGCCTGCACCGTCTGCGTCATGGGTGCGAGCGCCAGCGCGCCGCACACCAGGAGCGCGCCGGCGGACCGCCGTGCTGCACCGCCTGTTCTTTTCCTGCCCGTCGAAGCCGGAATCGTCTTCAGTCGAATCATCGGAACTCCCTGTGATCGGTTGGGGGGATGCACGCAAAAAAAGAACGAGCGTGCACTTTTCATTCTGCGAAATCAGGGATTCGCTATCGATTCGGACTTACCCTTTCATGATTCAGACTTACTCCTTGCACGCAATGTGCTTGGGGGACGGCGATAGACTCCCCCAACCCGCGCACGGATAACCGCTTTTGCCCCCGAGTCCAACCATGTCTTCCCCAATGCCGCCTCCCATGAAGCTCTCAGGCCTGGAGCCGGTCTCCATCGGTGAGGGCACGTTGTTCGTCAACATCGGCGAGCGCACCAACGTCACGGGCTCGAAGGCCTTCGCCCGCATGATCCTCAACGGCCAGTTCGAAGAAGCGCTGGCCGTGGCGCGCCAGCAGGTCGAGAACGGCGCGCAGGTGATCGACGTGAACATGGACGAGGCCATGCTCGACAGCAAGGCCGCGATGGTCCGCTTCCTCAACCTCATCGCCAGCGAGCCCGACATCGCGCGCGTGCCGGTGATGGTCGACAGCTCGAAGTGGGAGGTCATCGAGGCGGGCCTGCGCTGCATCCAGGGCAAGGGCATCGTCAACTCGATCTCCATGAAGGAGGGCGTCGACAAGTTCAAGCACGAGGCCATGCTGGTGAAGCGCTACGGCGCCGCCGCCGTGGTGATGGCCTTCGACGAGAAGGGCCAGGCAGACACCTATGCGCGCAAGATCGAGATCTGCGAGCGCGCCTACCGCATCCTGGTCGACGAGGTGGGCTTCCCGCCCGAGGACATCATCTTCGACCCGAACATCTTCGCGATCGCCACCGGCATCGAGGAGCACGACAACTACGCGGTCGACTTCATCAACGCCGTGCGCTGGATCAAGGAGAACCTGCCGGGCGCCAAGGTGTCGGGCGGCGTGTCGAACGTGAGCTTCAGCTTCCGCGGCAACGACCCGGTGCGCGAGGCCATCCACACCGTGTTCCTGTACCACGCGATCAAGGCAGGCATGGACATGGGCATCGTCAACGCCGGCATGGTCGGCGTGTACGACGACTTGGAACCCGGCCTGCGCGAGCGCGTCGAAGACGTGGTGCTCAACCGCCGCCCCGATGCCGGAGAGCGTCTCGTCGAAGTGGCCGAGACCGCCAAGAGCGGCGCCAAGGACGACAGCAAGAAACTCGAATGGCGCGGCACGCCTGAGAACCCGGTGTCGGTCAACCAGCGCCTGTCGCACGCGATGGTGCACGGCATCACCGACTTCATCGTCGAAGACACTGAAGAGGCCTACCAGCAGATCCTCGCCAAGGGCGGCCGCCCGCTGCACGTGATCGAAGGCCCGCTGATGGACGGCATGAACATCGTGGGCGACCTGTTCGGCCAGGGCAAGATGTTCCTGCCGCAGGTGGTGAAGTCGGCGCGCGTGATGAAGTCGGCCGTGGCCCACCTCATTCCCTACATCGAGGAAGAAAAGCGCCAGGACGAGGCCGCGGGCCGCGACGTGCGCACCAAGGGCAAGATCATCATCGCCACCGTGAAGGGCGACGTGCACGACATCGGCAAGAACATCGTCACCGTCGTGCTCCAGTGCAACAACTTCGAAGTGGTGAACATGGGCGTGATGGTCCCGTGCCACGAAATTCTCGCCAAGGCGAAGGTCGAGGGCGCGGACATCGTGGGCCTGTCGGGCCTCATCACGCCGAGCCTGGAGGAAATGCAGTACGTGGCCGGCGAGATGCAGAAGGACGACCACTTCCGCATCAAGAAGATCCCGCTGCTCATCGGCGGCGCCACCACCAGCCGCGTGCACACGGCCGTGAAGATCGCGCCGCACTACGAAGGCCCCGTGGTCTACGTGCCCGATGCCTCGCGCAGTGTGAGCGTGGCGCAATCGTTGCTCTCCGACCAGGCCACCGCGTACATCGACGAGATCAACGCCGACTACGACAAGGTGCGCCACCAGCATGCCAACAAGAAGCAGGTGCCGCTGTGGCCGCTGGCCAAGGCGCGCGCCAACAAGACGCCCGTCGACTTCGCGAGCTACCTGCCGCCTGTGCCCAAGTTCATCGGCCGGCGCGTGTTCAGGAACTTCGACCTCACCGAGCTCGCGAAGTACATCGACTGGGGCCCGTTCTTCCAGACCTGGGACCTTGCCGGCCCGTTCCCCGCCATCCTGAAGGACGAGATCGTCGGCACCGAGGCTGTGCGCGTGTATGCGGACGGCCAGCGCATGCTCAAGCGCCTGATCGAGGGCCGCTGGCTCAGCGCGAGCGGCATCGTCGGCTTCTGGCCCGCCAGCACCGTGAACGACGACGACATCGAGCTTTACACCGACGAGTCGCGCAGCGAAGTGGCGCTCACTTGGTACGGCATGCGCCAGCAGGCCGAGAAGCAGGAAATCGATGGCGTGATGCGCCCGAGCCGCTGCCTCGCCGACTTCGTCGCGCCCAGGGACGGCGGCGTGAAGGACTACGTGGGCATGTTCGCCGTGACCGCCGGCCTGGGCGTGGAGAAGAAGGAGAAGTACTTCGTCGACGACCTCGACGACTACTCCGCCATCATGCTCAAGGCCCTGGCCGACCGGCTGGCCGAGGCCTTCGCCGAGGCGCTGCACCACCGCGTGCGCACCGACCTCTGGGGCTACGCGAGCGACGAGAGCCTGAGCAACGACGACATGATCGCGGAGAAGTACCGCGGCATCCGCCCCGCGCCCGGCTACCCGGCCTGCCCCGACCACAGCGTGAAGAAGCCGATGTTCGACCTTCTGAACTGCGCGGACATTGGCATGAGCCTGACGGAAAGCCTCGCTATGATGCCCGCCGCCAGCGTGAGCGGGTTCTACCTGAGTCACCCCGATTCGACGTACTTCAACGTCGGCAAGATCGGGCACGACCAGCTGCAGGACCAGGCCGCGCGGCGCAAGGAAAGCGAAGCCGACCTCGAACGCCTGCTGGCGCCCAATCTTTGAACCTGCCGGCCGGTGCGGCCGCCCGGCGCCGGGAGTTGTTATTCAGAAGCTGATGTTTGCCGCCGCGCACTACGCGGCACTGGCGGTCTTCGTGTTGGGCTGCTGGGGCTATGGGCGCGCGCTGCTGGGCCGCCTGGCTCCGCCGCCGCGCCGCGACGCGGGGCTCGAAGCCGCCATGGCCGTGGCGCTGGGCGTGGGCTTTTTCATCTGCGCATTCCAGGCGATGGCCATCTTCGGGGCCTTCAAGGCCGGAGCGACCGTAGCCGTCGTCGCGGTGGGTGTGGTGGCCGCGGCGCTGCAGCTCCCGTCGTGGCTGCGCGAGCGGCGCACCCTGCTCGTGAACGCGCCCGCCGCGCCGTGGAGCTACCTGGAGCGCGTCGCGGCGATCGCATTGGCACTGGTCGCGCTACCGGCGCTGGTGGCGCCGCTCGCACCGCCCATCGCCTTCGACGAGCTGATGTACCACCTGCCCTATGCGCGCCAGGTGGCGCAGCAGGGCTCGCTGGGCATTCACGACTGGCTGCGCTACCCCTGGTTCCCGTACAACTACAACCTGCTGTACGCCGCCGCGCTGCAGCTGGGCGACGACGTGCTGCCGCACTTCCTCAACGGGCTCGCCGGCGCGCTGTCGGTGGTGATGATCTATCGGCTGGGCATGCTGCACGCCAACAGGCTCACCGCCTGCATCGGCGCGGCCATCTGGCTGGGGCTCGGCGACTATTCCAACGCGCTGATCGACATGGGCGTGGCGCTGTTCGTGCTGTCGGCCTGCGTGGCGCTGTGGTGGTGGCGCGAATCGGAGCCCGGCAAGCCCGTGCGCGGTGGCATCCGCTGGCTCGGCGTGGCTGCGTTCTGCCTCGGCGTGGCCGCGGGGTCGAAGTACCAGGCGCTGATCTTCCTGCCGCTGGTGTCGCTGTTCGTCTTTCGCCACGAGCGCGGCTTCAAGGCCTGGGCGCTGGTGTTCGTCTGCTTCCTGATTCCCTGCGTGTACTGGTACGCGCGCAACGCCATCATGACGGGCGACCCGTTCAACCCGATCGGCGCGCGGGTGTTCGGCTTCACCGAGTGGACGCCGGCCGACTACGTGCAGCAGGTGGCGGACGTGCGTGTGCACGCCGAGCTGCCCAACGCGCTGATCTGGTCGGTGTTCTTCGCGCCGTTCAGCGTCTTCTGGAAGCGCTCCGCGGCCGTGCGCGCCGCCGGCTGGTTCTGCCTGTACTCGGTGGTGGTCTGGGTCGTGACCTCGCGCTATCCGCGCTACCTGACGGCCTCGTTCCCGCTGCTGGCGGCCATCGCGGCCATCGGCTGGCAGGTGCTGTTCGGCTGGGCGGCATCGGGCGTGAAGCGGCTGTTCGGAGCCAGGACGCCGCAGCCGCAGGATGCCGGCGTCACGGCTGCGCGCTCCGGCGCCCGCGTGGGCGACTGGGTGATCGTGCTGCTGCTGGCCGTGCTGGCCGCCGTCTCCGTGCGCCAGACCGCTGGCAAGGTCGCGATGGTCTCGGTCACGCCCGAGGCCCGCGAAGCCGTACTGCGCAAGCACGTGCCGGGCTACGCCGTCATGGACTACCTGCGCCGCAATGCAAAAGGCCGCGTCTACCAGGTCGCGCTGAACGAGGCGATCTACTACGGCCCCAACCCGATCTGGGGCGACACCCTCGGGCCTTGGCGGTACACCGACTTCGGACGCCTCTCGGGCGGCGATCTTGCGCGCAAGCTCTCGGGCATGGGCTTCGTCGCGGTCGTGCTGCCCGATGCCGTGGTGCCGGTGTTCAGCGCGCGCATCGATTTCGACAAGTACTTCGCCGTCGAGTACGAGAAGGACGGCAGCCGGGTCTACCGTATCCTTCCCGTCGCACCATGACCGACGACGCAGACCTCTCCAGCAACCGGAGCCGCAGCAGCGGCGGCCTGCGCATCGCCGTGGTCATCCCCTGCTACAACGAGGCGCTCGCCATCGCGCAGGTGGTGCAGGGTTTTCGCGCCGCGCTGCCCGAGGCCGAGATCCACGTCTTCGACAACAACTCCAGCGACGGCACTGCCGCCGTCGCGCGCGCGGCCGGCGCCACCGTCACGCATGTGGCCCTGCGCGGCAAGGGCAACGTGGTGCGGCGCATGTTCGCCGACGTCGATGCCGACGTGTACCTGATGACCGACGGCGATGCCACCTACGACGCCGGCGCCGCGCGCCGCCTCGTCGACCGGCTGGTGAGCGACAACCTCGACATGGTGGTCGGCAGCCGCGTGGACGACGGCCAGGACGCGCACACCTACCGCGCCGGCCACCGTTTCGGCAACCGCATGCTCACGGGCGCCGTGGCGCAGCTGTTCGGCGGCGGGCTCACCGACATGCTCTCGGGCTACCGCGTGTTCTCGCGGCGCTATGCCAAGTCGTTCCCGGCGTTGTCGCGGGGCTTCGAGACGGAGACCGAGCTCACCGTGCACGCGCTGGAGCTGCGCATGCCCTATGCCGAGGAAGCCACTGCGTACAGCACGCGTCCGGAGGGCTCGGTGAGCAAGCTCTCGACCTACCGCGACGGCTGGCGCATCCTCAAGACCATCTGCAAGCTGTTCGTGAGCGAACGGCCGCTGCAGTTCTTCTCGATCATCGGCGGGCTGCTGGCGCTGATGTCGGTCGCGCTGGTCGTACCGCTCTTCATGACCTACATGCAGACCGGCCTGGTGCCCCGGCTCCCCACGGCGGTGCTGGCCACTGGTGCGATGCTGGCGGCCATGCTGTCTTTCGTGTGCGGCGTCATCATGCAGGCCATCACCCTGGGGCGACGGGAAGCCAAGCGGCTGAGCTACCTCGCGATCCCGAGCGTGCGCGAGCAGGCTTCGCGATGAAGATCGGGCGCGAGCTTCTTTCCTTCGCCGTCGGCGGCGTGATCGGGCTCGTGGTCGACGTTGTCGTGCTGTACCTGCTGGCACCGTTGCTGGGCTGGTACGTTGCGCGGGTGGTGTCGTTCCTGGCGGCGGCGACCACCACCTGGGCCTTCAACCGCCGCTACACCTTTGCGGCCAGCGCCGCAGCCGGTCGCTCCGTCTGGCGCGAATACCTGAGCTACCTGGCGACCATGGCGGCCGGCTCGGTGCTGAATTACGGCGCCTACGTGCTGACGCTGCACTGGGTCGAAGGCCGCTGGGCCGCGGCCCTGGGCGTGGCGCTCGGCAGCCTCGCCGGCATGAGCGCCAACTTCCTCTCGGCGCGCTACCTGGTCTTCCGCTCGCACCGCAACGGCTGAGGCCGGCGGCGCGGCGTGCCGGTCAGTGCGCGCCCGAGACTACGACCGGGATCTCGGTCGCAGGCGGCGTGTTGCGGCTGCGGCCGCAGCGCACGATGCCGTCGATCATCACCATGCCCACGCCCGGGATGTCGCCGAGCTGCACGCTCTCGAGCAGCCCCGGTGCGGGCGAATGCTGGGCACGGTCCATGAAGACGAAGTCGGCGGCGCGCCCCACCTCGACCAGGCCGCAGTTGAGCTTGCGGATCTTCGCGGTGTTGCCCGTTGCGAAGCAGAACACCAGCTCGGCCGGGATGTTCGCGATGGACGACAGCATCGCCACCATGCGCAGGATGCCCAGCGGCTGCACGCCCGAGCCCGCGGGGCCGTCGGTGCCGAGGATCACGCGGTGCGGGCACTTGAGCTCCAGCGCCGCCTTCGCCGCCGCGATGGCGACCTTCTCGTTGCCGTTGTGCACGATCTCGATGGCGCGCGAGCTCCTCTCGCACAGCTCGCACACATGCGCCTCGGGCAGCGAGGTGTGGCCGCCGTTGATGTGGCCGATGACGTCGGCGTCGGCCTCGAGCACCACGTCCTTGTCGATCAGGCCCGAGCCCGGGATCGACGGACCGCCCGTGTGGATCGTGCTCTGGATGCCGTACTTGCGCGCCCAGGCCACCATCTCCTTGGCCTCGTAGCCGGCCTTCACCGAACCCAGGCCCACTTCGCCGAGCAGGCCCACGCCGGCCTCGGCAAGCTCCTTGAAGTCGCTCTCGACCATGCCCTTCTCGATGACCGGCGCGCCCGCCAGCACCTTCACGCCGCCGGGGCGGAAGTTGTCGAAGGCGCGCTGCGCGGTGATGGCCAGCGCCTTCAGGCCCACGATGTCCTTCGGTCGGCCGGGCAGGTGCACCTCGCCGGCGGAAATCATGGTGGTCACGCCGCCGTGCATGGTGGAGTCGATCCAGCCGAGCTGGCCTTGGCGCGGCGTCCAGTCGCCGAACACAGGGTGCACGTGGCTGTCGATCAGGCCGGGCGCCACGCAGGTCTTCTTCGCGTCGATGACGGTGACCGCGCCTTCGAGGTCGCAGTCCTTTTCCTTGCCGACCGCGACGATCAGGCCGTCGTTCACCACGATGGTGTCGGCATCGAGGATGGGCTTGTCGATGTCGCCCGACAGCAGCAGGCCTATGTTCCGGATGACGACCTTGCCCGACTTGCCGCCGGCTGCGATTTCTGCCATTTCGTGTTTTCCTCGTGAGGTGGGGTGTTTTCTTGTGCGTCGTCCGCGCGCACCGTGCGCAGCAGCGTCTCGATCACGAAGTCTTCCCAGTGCGTGATCGCCTCCGGCGACTCCAGCGGCTCGCCGAGGAAGGCGGTGAGCGTGTGCCGGTTGGAGGTGTAGAAATAGCCCGTGGACGCGATCAGCAGGTAGATGTCGCGTGCCACCAGATCCTTGCGGAACAGGCCCTGCGAGGCGCCGCTCGAGAGAATTTCCGCAATGATCGCCACCGCGCGCGACGAGTACTCGCGTGCGCGCAGCGACTTCGAAATGTGCCGGCCCTTGTGCAGGTTCTCGGTGTTCAGCAGCGTGACGAACTCGGGGTTCTTGCGGTAGTAGCCCAGCACGAAGCGGATGACTTCGGTGAGCGCGTCCACCGGCCGCGAGGCGTCGAGCGCGATGGCGGCCTCGGCGTCGTCCATACGCTGGTAGATGCCTTCGAGCACTGCAATGAAGAGGCCTTCCTTGCTGCCGAAGTAGTAGTAGATCATCCGGTCGTACGACTTCGCGGCCTTGGAGATCTTCTCCACGCTGCCGCCGTCGTAGCCGTACTTGGCGAAGACTTTGGTCGCCGCCTTCAGGATGCTGTCGCGCGTGGCCTGGGCAGCCGCCTCGCGCACGCCCGTGCGGCGCTGCGGCTTGGTGACTGCCTTGCGTTCCATCAGAGGGGCGAGTGAAGAGGAAGGCGGTCGCCGCCGGGCCGCCCCAAGGCGGACCGCGCCTCCCCCATGGGGGGTGGAGTTACACGAGCACAGCGAGTGAAAAGCCGGGGGGCCTTCATTACTTCTCTGCGAAGGCGCGCTCGACGACGAAGTCGCCGGGCGTCGAAGTGTTGCCTTCCTTGAAGCCGCGCTTCTCGAGGATGTGCTTCAGGTCGACCAGCAGGCCGGGGCTGCCGCACAGCATGACGCGGTCTTCCTCGACGTTGAGCGGGGGCAGGCCGAGGTCGTCGGTGAGCTTGTTGCTCTCGATCAGGTCGGTGATGCGGCCCTGGTTGCGGAACTCCTCGCGCGTGACCGTCGGGTAGTACAGCAGCTGCTTCTCGATCATTTCGCCGAGAAACTCGTGCTTGGGCAGGTGGTCGGTCACGAGGTCGTGATAGGCCAGCTCGTCGACCTGGCGCACGCCGTGCACCAGGATGACCTGCTCGAACTTCTCGTAGGTGTCCGGGTCGCGGATGATGCTCATGAACGGTGCGAGGCCGGTGCCGGTGCCGAAGAGGTACAGGCGCTTGGCGGGCAGCGTGTAGTCGATCAGCAGCGTGCCGGTGGGCTTGCGGCCCACGATGATGGTGTCGCCCACCTGGATGTGCTGCAGCTTCGAGGTCAGCGGGCCTTCTTCCACCTTGATGCTCAGGAACTCGAGATGCTCCTCGTAGTTCGGGCTCACGATGCTGTAGGCGCGCAGCAGGGGCTTGTTGTTGACCTTCAGGCCGATCATCGTGAAATGACCGTTCGAGAAGCGCAGCGCCGGGTCGCGCGTGGTGGTGAAGGTGAACAGGCGGTCGGTCCAGTGGTGGACGCTCAGGACGCGTTCTTCGCTGAATGCACTCATACGGAACTCAAGAGTTGGTTGGTAACAGAGGAGGTTGGCTGAGCCCGCGTGCACGCCTTTGGGGCGAAAACCGCCGGCCGGCTCCGAACCCTCCATTGTCGTTGGTCGGAGAAACCCCGATGAACACCGCGAGAAAACACCATTGCAAGCATCGGGCCCGTTTGCTACATTGACCTTTGATGTAGTGAATGCAACATGAAAGTGTAGGGAATGCTACACAAACGGAAGTCGATGCACAAGCGGGCGTACGGCACGTTTGTTGCAAACCCCGGCAGCACGCAATTGCCCTTCGCACACCATCGAACGCCCAAGAGCCAAGAGATCGCCCCGATGACAGAACACACCAAGACAGATGGCCTCCCCGGCATGGACATGCCCGTGGTGGCTGAAGCCGGCAGCGGCGCATTCGGCAAGGCGCCGCTGCGCAACGAGCGCATGAGTTCGGCCAAGGTCGAGTGCAACGCCTGCCCGGTGCTGTGCCAGATCTCCGACGGCCGCACCGGCGCCTGCGACCGCTACGCCAACAAGGAAGGCGTGCTGGTGCGCGTCGATCCCGTGGTGCTGCTGCGTCGCACGGTGGAAGCCGAGGCGCCGGCGCTGGTGCCTTTCAATCGCTCAGGTGCCGAGGAGGCCGCGGTTGCCCCTGACTGGAACGGCGACCTGCTGCACGCCGACGAAGTCTTCGTCACCGGCGTGGGCTCATCCACCACCTACCCCGACTACAAGCCCGCGCCCTTCATCGTGGCCTCCAAGGCCCAGGGCGTCGACATGGTCACCGTCGTCACCGAAGGCATCTTCAGCTACTGCAGCTTCAAGGTGAAGATCGACACCGACCGCTTCCTCGGCCCCGAGCAGGCCAACGTGCGCTACCGCGGCGAGGTCGTGGGCCACGTCACCACGGCCGAATACGGCTCGCAGATGCTCTCGCTCGGCGGCGTGCACCATCTCACCGGCGGCAGCAAGAAGGAAGGTCGCATGACGGCCGAGCTGATGCAGCTGCTGGGCAACAAGAAGGCCGTCGAGTGCACCATCGACGGCGGTTCCACCCTCGTCGTGCAGGCTGGCAAGGCGCCTATCGTCAACGGCGTGGAAGAGCAGCGCATGCGCGTGGGCTGCGGCTCCGCGGCGGTCGGCATCTTCGCGCGCCAGTTCGCCGGCGTGGCCGACGAGGTGGTGGTGGTCGACGACCACATCACCGGCGTGCTCACCGAGCACCAGGCCGGCCGCTGCCTCGACATGGCTCCCTCGGGCATCCAGATGCTGGGGCGCAAGTCGACGCCGGGGCGCTACTTCCAGGTGGCGAACCCGGGCAACGGCTGGGGCGGCACCGACATCGCCGACCCGCTCGCGATCATCGAGGGCTGGGAAGAGGGCGTCGCGCGCCCCGGCCTGCGCCTGCTCATGACCTCGACCACCGGCGAGCACGCGCAGTGGTACGTGCTCGACGATGCGCTCAAGCCCGTCGAGCAACCGATGCCGCCCGAGGTGAAGCGCATCGTCGACCGCATCGGCGAGAACTGCGAACCCTCGCTGTGCACGGTGCTGTTCCTCGGCGGTGCCGGCGGCAGCCTGCGCGCGGGGGTCACCGAGAACCCGGTGCTGCTCACGCGCGCCATCAAGCGTGCGCTGGTCAACGTCACCTGCGGCGGTGCGCCGGCCTACGTGTGGCCGGGCGGTGGCATCACGGTGATGGCCGACGTCATGCGCATGCCCGACAACAGCTTCGGCACCGTGCCCACGCCGGCCATCGTCGCGCCCATCGAGTTCAGCATGCGGCGCGACGACTACGAGGCGCTCGGCGGCCACATGGAACACATCTTCCCGCTCGAACAGGCGCTCGCGCGCGGTGCGTGGCAGGAAGACGGCGCACCGCTCGCGCGCCAATGGCTCGCGGTGGACGACGCCAATCCGTGGCCGCTCGGCCATGCCCCCATGCTGGGCTGATCATGTCCGCCCAACGCGCAGCGCTCGACAAGAACCGCTGGCACTTCAACCACGGCCCGATCGACATCGTGGCCGAGGCGCACGGCGACCCGTACGCCGTCGCGGCCGCGCACGACGCGGCCTGGGCGCGCTTCGTCCACGTGCTCGACGAACTGGTGCGCGAGCTGCCGCTGCTGCGCCTGCCCGTCACCGAAAAGATGCGTCCGCGCAATGTGGTGGCGCGGCGCATGTGGGACGCCTGCGCCGCGTTCTCGCCGATGTTCATCACGCCGATGGCGGCGGTGGCCGGCTCGGTCGCGCAGGAACTCATCGCCTTCTACGAGCGCCCCGGCATCGAGCGCGCATGGATCAACAACGGCGGCGACATCGCGCTGCACCTCGCGCCCGGGCAGTCCGCGCGCGTGGGCGTGTTCGCCGACATCGCGCGCTTCGACTGGCGCAGCCATGTCGACGGTGGCAGCGGCATCCTCACGACGGATGGCCAGTTCGAGCTGCGCGAAGACCAGCCCGTGCGCGGCGTCGCCACCAGCGGCTGGCGCGGGCGTAGTTTCTCGCTGGGCATCGCCGACAGCGTGACGGTGCTGGCCGCCACGGCAGCACAGGCCGATGCCGCCGCGACAGTGATCGCCAACGCCGTCGACGTGGATGACGACTCCATCTCGCGCCGGCCCGCGAACGAATGCAAGGACGACAGCGACCTTGGCGACACCCTCGTCACCGTCGATGTGCCGACACTGGCCCCCGAGCGGGTGCGCAGCGCACTCGATACGGGCGTGGTGTGCGCGAAGGTCCTGCAAAAAGGAGGTCTCGTCTGGGCCGTTCTACTCGTTTGTCAGGGGCAGTGGCGACTTGTCGAACCCTTATGCTCGAAGGCGCTCAAGACCGAGCTGCCGAAAACGGTTGGTTCAGTATTTGCTTAACGAAAAGCAAGGTTCTTTTTCATGATCGAAATCCGTCGCGTCTTCACCCATGTCGAGCACATCCACCACGAGTTCGGACCGCGCGCCGAAACGCCGCTGGTGCGCGGTGCCATCGGCGCGGTGCTGACCAATCCGTTCGCGGGCCGCTACGAGCCCGACATCCTGCCGATGATGGCGCTGCTCGACCCCGTGGGCGTCGACATGGCGCACAGGCTGCATGCCGCCATGGACGTGCCGCTGGAGCAGATCGCCACCTATGGCAAGGGCGCCATCGTCGGCGCCGACGGCGAGCTGGAGCACGGCGCGTTGTGGCACGTGCCCGGCGGCTATGCCATGCGCGAACTGCTCGGCTGGAAGGGCAGCCGCGCCGCCTACACCGCGGGCAAGGCGGAAGAGAAGACAGGCCAGCCCGGCAACGCGCTGTCGATCGTGCCTTCGACCAAGAAGGTCGGCCCGCCCGGCGCTGCGCTCGACGTGCCGCTCACCAACATCAATGCCAGCTACGTGCGCGGCCAGTTCGACGCCATCGAAGTGCGCGTGCCCGGTGCGCCGGCTGCAGACGAGATCGTCTTCATCCTCGCGATGAGCACCGGCTACCGCGTGCATGCCCGCGTGGGCGGGCTGCTCGCCAAGGACATCAGCAAGTGGGACGGCTTGCGCTGACAAGGACTATGACCATGACCAAGACATCGCTATCAAACTCGATCGCCACTCATTCGGGAACGCCGCGGAACCGGCTTTGCCGGGCCGCAGGTGTTGCCCCCTGCAAGGGGGGAGGCGAAGCGACACGCAGTGCGCGCAGCCTGGGGGTGTGCCAATGACTACCGCCAACATCCGCAAGCTCGTCATCCAGGTTGATGAAACCCGCAAGGAAATGGGCAAGGACGTCACGCCGCCCACGCGCCGCGCCGTCGCCATCGCCGTGATCGAGAACCCCTACGCCGGCCGCTACAGCGAGAACCTCGACGAACTCATCGCCATCGGCGAGGAGCTCGGCGCGCTGCTGGGCCAGAAGGCCGTGAAGGCGCTGGGCATCGAGCCCGGCCAGGCGCAGAGCTACGGCAAGGCTGCCATCGTCGGCGAGCGCGGCGAGCTTGAGCATGCCGCCGCCATCCTGCATCCCAAGCTGGGCGCGCCGCTGCGCGTCGCGGTCGAGAAGGGCGCGGCGCTCGTGCCCTCGGCCAAGAAGCAGGGCACGCTGGGCACCGCCATCGACGTGCCGCTGGGCCACAAGGACGCCGCCTTCGTGCGCAGCCACTTCGACGCGGTGGAAGCCCGCGTGAGCGACGCGCCCCGCGCCAACGAGATCGTGGTGGCCGTGGCCGTCACCGACAGCGGCCGTCCGCTGCCGCGCATCGGCGGCCTGCAGGTCTCCGAGATCAAGGGCGAAGACGGCCTGCGCTGAGACGCGCCGCATCGTCTATCCAAAGCCCCGCGCCCGTACAACTCGAATTCTTTCTGCCTTAACCCCTAGGAGCTTCTCGATGAATCCATTGCGCCATGTTTTCTGCGCCGCTTCCGTCGTCACGCTGGCTTCGGCCCTCGTTCCCGCGCACGCGCAGGGCGTGATCAAGATCGGTGAAATCAACAGCTACAAGGCGCAACCCGCCTTCCTCGAGCCCTACAAGAAGGGCATGGAACTCGCGGTCGACGAGATCAACGCCAAGGGCGGCATCAACGGCAAGAAGATCGAACTCATCAGCCGCGACGACAACGCCAATCCCGGCGACGCCGTGCGCGTGGCCGAAGAACTCATCTCGCGCGAGAAGATCGACGTGCTGGCCGGCGCCTTCCTGTCGAACACCGGCCTGGCGCTGACCGACTTCGCCAAGCAGAAGAAGTTCTTCTATCTCGCGGCCGAGCCGCTCACCGACAAGATCGTCTGGAGCAACGGCAACAAGTACACCTACCGCCTGCGTCCCTCGACCTACATGCAGGTCGCGATGCTGGTGCCCGAGGCCGCCAAGCTCAAGAAGAAGCGCTGGGCGCTGGTGTACCCCAACTACGAATACGGCCAGTCGTCGGTCGCCACCTTCAAGACGCTGCTGAAGGCCGCGCAGCCCGACGTCGAGTTCGTCGCCGAGCAGGCACCGCCGCTGGGCAAGGTCGATTCGGGCAGCGTGGTGCAGGCCCTGGCCGATGCCAAGCCCGACGCCATCTTCAACGTGCTGTTCGGCGCCGACCTTTCCAAGTTCGTGCGTGAGGGCAACACGCGCGGCCTGTTCAAGGACCGCGAAGTAGTGAGCGTGCTGACCGGCGAGCCCGAGTACCTCGACCCGCTGAAAGATGAGGCGCCCAACGGCTGGATCGTCACCGGCTATCCGTGGAACGGCGTGAAGACGCCCGAGCACAAGGCCTTCCTCGACGCCTACCAGGCCAAGTTCAAGGACTACCCGCGCCTGGGCTCGGTGGTCGGCTACAGCGCCATCCACTCGATCGCGGCCGGCATCAAGAAGGCCGGCGGCACCGACACCGAGAAGCTCGTGGCCGCCTTCAAGGGCCTGCAGGTCGACACGCCCTTCGGCAAGATCAACTACCGCGCGCAGGACAACCAGTCGACCATGGGCGCCTACGTGGGCAAGACCAAGAACGACGGTGGCAAGGGCGTGATGGTCGACTATGTCTATCTCGACGGCGCGAAGTTCCAGCCGAGCGACGACGAAGTGAAAAAGATGCGCCCCGCGGACTGACCGCAAACAGACCTAGACACCTTTACCGACAGCGAACCATTCCAGGAATACCGCGGAACCGGCTTTGCCGGGCCGCTGGTATTGCCCCCGGTAGGGGGTGGGCGGCCACACGAAGTGGGCAAGCCTGGGGGCGAGCAAAGGATTTTTATGAGTTTCTCAGGCTTCGTTGTTCAGTTGCTCAACGGGTTGGCCGGCGCGTCCTCGCTCTTCTTCGTGGCGGCCGGTCTCTCGTTGATCTTCGGCGTGACGCGCATCGTCAATTTCGCCCATGGATCGTTCTTCATGGTGGGCATCTACCTCGCGTACACGCTCGTCGACAAGCTGGGTTCGAGCCTGGGCTTCTGGCCCGCGCTGCTGATCGCCGCGCTGGCGGTCGGCGTGCTCGGCGCGCTGATCGAGGTGCTGCTGCTGCGCCGCATCTACAAGGCGCCGGAGCTGTTCCAGCTGCTCGCCACCTTCGCGCTGGTGCTCGTCATCAAGGACGCGGTGCTGTGGCTCTGGGGCCCCGACGAACTGCTCGGCCCGCGCGCACCCGGCCTCAAGGGCTCGGTCGAGATCCTCGGGCGGCAGTTTCCTTCCTATGACCTGTTCTTGATCGTGATCGGGCCGGTGGTGCTCGGCCTCGTGTGGCTGCTGCTCACCCGCACGCGCTTCGGCACGCTGGTGCGCGCCG
The DNA here is from genome assembly GCF_003952185.1 of Variovorax sp. 679. Classification (GTDB taxonomy): domain Bacteria; phylum Pseudomonadota; class Gammaproteobacteria; order Burkholderiales; family Burkholderiaceae_C; genus Variovorax. The sequence goes on from NZ_RXFS01000019.1 coordinate 50,995, forward strand.
CCACGCAAGACCGCGAGATGGTCAGCGCGTTGGGCGTCAACCAGGCCTGGCTTTTCACGGCGGTGTTCGCGCTCGGCGCGCTGCTCGCGGGCCTCGGTGGCGCGCTGCAGTTGCCGCGCGAGCCCGCCACGCTCGAGATGGACCTGAACACCATCGGCGCCGCCTTCGTGGTCGTGGTGGTGGGCGGCATGGGCTCGCTGCCCGGCGCCTACATGGCCGCGCTGCTCATCGCCGAGATCAAGGCCGTGTGCATCTGGCTCGGCGTGGTGCAGATCTTCGGCATCGACGTGTCGTTCTCCAAGCTCACGCTGATGGTCGACTTCCTGGTGATGGCCATCGTGCTGGTGTGGCGCCCCTGGGGCCTGTTCGGCCGGGCGCAGGCGCCGAGCCGCTACGTGGGCATGCAGGAAGAACCGCTGCGCCGCCCGAGCAACGCCTACATCGTGGCCGCCGCGGTGTTCGCGCTGGTGCTGGCCGTGCTGCCGTTCCTGACGGTGAACTCGCCCTACACCACGGTGCTGATGATCGACCTGATGATCGCGGCCCTCTTCGCCACCAGCCTGCACTTCATCATGGGCCCGGCCGGCATGCATTCCTTCGGCCATGCCGCGTACTTCGGCCTCGGCGCGTACGGCGCGGCGCTGCTGGTGCGTGCGCTGCACCTGCCGATGGAGCTCGCGCTGATCGTCGCGCCGCTGGTTGCCGCGATCGGCGCCTTCGTCTACGGCTGGTTCGCGGTGCGGCTGTCGGGCGTGTACCTCGCGATGCTCACGCTGGCCTTCGCGCAGATCACCTGGGCCATCACCTACCAGTGGGACAGCTTCACCGGCGGCAGCAACGGCCTGACCGGCGTGTGGCCCTCCGAGTGGCTCTCCGACAAGCGGGCCTACTACTGGCTCACGCTGGTGCTCGTGGGCGCGGGCGTGTGGTGGCTGCGCCGCGTGCTGTTCTCGCCCTTCGGCTATGCGCTGCGCGCGGGCCGCGACTCGGTGCTGCGCGCCGACGCCATCGGCATCGACGTCAAGCGCATGCAGTGGGCCGCCTTCGTCATCGCCGGCACCGTGGCCGGGCTGGCGGGCGCGCTGTTCGCCTTCTCCAAGGGCAGCATCTCGCCCGAGACGCTGTCGGTCGGCAAGTCGGTCGACGGCCTCGTCATGGTGCTGCTCGGTGGCATCCAGACACTCGCTGGCCCGGTGGTCGGCGCCGTCACCTTCACCTGGCTGCACGACACCGTGGCGCGCAACACCGATTACTGGCGCGCGATGTTGGGCGCCATCATCCTGATCCTGGTGCTGCTGTTCCCGCAGGGCATCGCGGGCTCCATCAAGCAGCTTGCTGACCGGTGGCGCGCGCCGAAGGAAGACGAAGTTGCAAAGACCGAAGCCAAGGCCAAGACCAAGCTCGAGGAGGTGAAGGCATGACCAGAACGCTCCTCAAGGTCGAGAACCTCGGCAAGTCCTTCGGCGGCGTGAAGGCCGTGGACGGCATCAGCTTCGAGCTGCCGCCCGGCGAGCTGCTCGCGCTCATCGGGCCCAACGGCGCCGGCAAGTCCACCACCTTCAATATGGTGAACGGCCAGCTCAAGGCCGACCAGGGCTCCATCACGCTCGACGGCCAGGAACTCGTGGGCCGCAAGCCGCGCGAGATCTGGCGCATGGGCGTGGGCCGCACCTTCCAGATCGCCGAGACCTTCGCCTCGCTCACCGTGGTCGAGAACGTGCAGATGGCGCTGCTGTCGCACGACCGCAAGCTGTTCTCGACATGGCGCCGCGCCGCCGACCACAAGCGCGACGAGGCGCTGGCGCTGCTCGACCAGGTCGGCATGAAGTCGCAGGCCGACCGGCCCTGCAGCGTGCTGGCCTACGGCGACGTGAAGCGCGTCGAGCTCGCCATCGCGATGGCCAATAGCCCCAAGCTGCTGCTGATGGACGAGCCCACCGCCGGCATGGCGCCCAAGGAGCGCAATTCGCTCATGGCGCTGACCAAGGACCTCGTCATCCAGCGCGGCATGGCCGTGCTCTTCACCGAACACAGCATGGATGTGGTGTTCGCGTATGCCGACCGCATGATCGTGCTGGCGCGCGGGCGCCTCATCGCGCAGGGCAAGCCGCTGGAGATCCGCGACCATCCGAAGGTGCAGGAGGTGTACTTCGGCACGGGCAAGACATTCGAGAAGAAGGGCGCAGCCGTTGGAGAACCCGCATGAGCACGCATGAACCCCTCCTGCAGGCCAAGGCCCTGTGCGCCTGGTATGGCGCCGCGCAGATCCTCTACGACGTGGACCTCGAAGTGCGCCGCGGCGAAGTCGTCGCGCTCATGGGCCGTAACGGCGCGGGCAAGTCGACCACGCTGAAGGCGCTCATCGGCATGCTGGGCAAGCGGCGTGGTGCGGTGCGCTTCCTGGGCCACGACATCTCGAAGAGCGAGCCGCACCACGCGGCGCGCCTGGGCCTGGGCTTCGTGCCCGAAGACCGCCGCGTGTTCACCGACCTCACGGTGATGGAGAACCTCGAAGTCGGCAAGCAGCCCGCGCGCCGCTGGGCCGACGGCACCGACGCGCCGCTGTGGACGCCCGAGCGCCTGTTCAAGCTCTTCCCCAATCTTGGCGAGATGCCGAACCGTCCCGGCGGGCGCATGAGCGGCGGCGAGCAGCAGATGCTCACGGTCGCGCGCACGCTCATGGGCAATCCGTACCTCGTGCTGCTCGACGAGCCTTCCGAAGGCGTGGCACCGGTGATCGTCGAGCAGATGGCCAACATGATCCTCGAGCTCAAGGCGCAGGGCGTGAGCATCCTGCTGTCGGAGCAGAACATGCACTTCGCCGAACTGGTGTCCGACCGCGCCTATGTGCTCGAGAAAGGGCAGATCCGCTATCACGCCACGATGGCCGAGCTCGCGGCCAACGACGAGGTGCGCCGCGCCTACCTCAGCGTCTGATTTTTCTTCAACCCCTGGAGTCCACGCCATGCATCGCAGAACCCTCGTGAAATCCGCCGCAGCCCTCGGGCTGGCCGGTGGCCTCGGCAGTGTCGCTTTCAACGCCTTCGCGGCCGGCAAGATCAAGCCCGGCGCCAAGGCGGCGCTGATCGTGGTCGACGTGCAGAACTGTTTTCTCGACGGCGGCACGCTCGCGGTAAAGGGCGGCAACGAAGTCATTCCGGTGATCAACGCGCTCGCGCCCGCGTTCGAGAACATCGTCGTCACGCAGGACTGGCATACGGCGGGTCATGCATCGTTCGCCAGCACCTACAGCGGCAAGAAGCCCTTCGAGACCACCAAGCTCAGCTACGGCACGCAGGTGCTGTGGCCCGACCATTGCGTGCAGGGCACGGAAGACGCCGCGCTCGGCAAGGACCTGAAGGTGCCGACCGCGCAGCTCATCATCCGCAAGGGCTTCCACAAGGAGATGGACAGCTATTCCGCCTTCGAGGAAGCCGACCACAAGACGGCCACGGGCCTGGCCGGCTACCTCAAGGCGCGCGGCATCAAGACTGTGTTCGTCACAGGCCTGGCCACCGACTTCTGCGTGGCCTGGACCGCGATGGACGCGCGCAAGGCCGGCTTCGAGGCCTACGTGATCGAGGACGCCACCCGCGGCATCGACCTCAACGGTTCGCTGGCCGCCGCCTGGAAGCAGATGACGGCCAAGGGCGTCAAGCGCATCCAGTCCGCCGACATCCAGGCCGCCTGAGCGTGCAACGCTCCAGGAGTCGGAAAGAGCAACAAGAACACAAGGCCCACGACGCATGAAGCTCTCGATCTCAAGGCGCGCCGTGGTGGCAGGCGGCGCAGCCCTGGCCCTCGGCCCCGGCCTGCTGCGGCAGGCAAGCGCGGACAACGGCACGAACGGTGTGACCGACACCACCATCCGCATCGGCCAGTCGGCCGTGTTCAGCGGGCCGGCGAAGGACTTCGGCATCGACTACCGCGCGGGCATCAAGCTGTACTTCGACCGGGTCAACAAGTCGGGCGGCGTGAATGGCCGCAAGATCGAGCTCGTCACCTATGACGACGCCTACGACCCCGCCAAGACGGCCACCAACACCGCGAAGCTGATCGACGAGGACAAGGTCTTCGCGCTCACCGGCTACGTGGCCACCGGCAACCTCGCGGCGGCAATGCCGCTCGCGGAGAAGGCCGGCGTGCCGATGTTCGCGCCGCTGGTGGGCACCACCTCGTTCCGCACCAAGGTCAACCGGTACCTGTTCCACGTGCGCGCGGGCTACGACCTGGAGCTGCGCAAGATCATCAGCCACCTCTCGACCATCGGCATCCAGTCGATCGCGGTGGTGTACCAGGACAGTGCCTTCGGCAAGTCGAACCTCGCCACCTGCGAGGAGCTGGCGTCCGACTACAAGGTGAAGGTGCTCAAGACCTTCCCGCTGGCCATCGCGGCCGAGGACGCGAAGCAGGTCGTCACCGGCCTCGCGGAGGCCAAGCCGGGCGCGGTCGTGATGATCATGGCGGGGCGCATGGTCGAGGTGTTCATGCGCGACTACCGCGCCAACGGCGTGGGCTCGCCGCTGTACACGCTGTCGGTGGGCATCACCGATGCGGCCGGTTCGGCCAAGCGGCTCGACGGCAAGCTCGCGGGGCTGGTCACGGCCAGCATCGTGCCGCCGCCGCAGGCGCTGCGCGTGCCCATCGTGGCCGACTACCAGCGCGACCGCGCGGAGTTCGGCGAGAAGATCGACAGCTACACCGCGCTCGAGGGCTACATCGTCGCGCGCGTGATGGTCGAGGGCCTGCGCCGCGCCGGCAAGACGCTCACGCGCGACAGTTTCATCGCCGGGCTCGAAAGCATCGGCAGCACGCGCATCGGCGACTTCCCCGTCGAGTACAGCGCGAAGAACCACAACGGCTCGACCTTCGTGGACCTGGAGATATACGCCCGTGACGGCCAGTTGCGGCGCTGAGCCGCTGCACCTGCTGGTCAACGGCCAGGCGCAATCGATAGAGGGCGTGCCGCGCGAGGCGACGCTGCTGCACCTGCTGCGCAACGACCTGGGGCTGAACGGTCCCAAGTACGGCTGCGGGCTGGGGCAGTGCGGCGCGTGCACGGTGCATGTGGACGGCGTGGCGGCACGCTCGTGCGTGATTCCCGCGCACGGCGTGGCGGGGCGTTCAGTCACCACGCTCGAAGGGCTCGGTGCGCGCGGCGACTGGCATCCGGTGCAGGCCGCCTTCGAAGAGGCACAGGCCGCGCAGTGCGGCTACTGCCTCAACGGCATGGTGATGCAGGCAGCGGCGCTGCTCGCGCGCGATCCGGAGGCGAGCGAGGCGCGCATCCGCAGCGAGCTCTCGGGCAACCTGTGCCGCTGCGGCACGCACGTTGAAATACTCGATGCGGTGCAGCGCGCTGCGGTGCGCATGCGCGCGCATCCGGCCCCATGACCCGCCGCGCCGATCTTCCGCAGACACGCGCCGACTTCCTGTCGGCCGACGGCGTGCTGCTGGTGGTGCGCGAGACGCCGGCCGCGCCGGCGCCCGCCAAGGGCCAGCCCACCTTCGTTGCCGGCAACCCCATCGAGGGCGATGAAGTCCTGCTCGCCGTGTGGGACGACGGCAGCGCCTCGGCGCTCAATGGCCATGTCGACCTGGGCACCGGCATCCAGACCGCGCTGGGGCAGATCGTGGCCGAGGAGCTCGATCTCGGCATGCCCTGCGTGCGCGTGATGCTCGGCGACACGGCGCGAGTGCCCAACCAGGGCGCGACGATCGCCAGCGCGTCCATCCAGATCCATGCGCAGCCGATGCGGCTTGCCGCCGCGCAGGCGCGTGCCTGGCTGCTCGCGCGTGCGGCGGAACGGCTCGGCGCGGCAATCGGCGAGCTGCAGGTGCGCAACGGCGTGGTGCGCGTTGCAGAGGCGCCGGACCGCCATGTCAGCTACGCCGATCTCGTGGCCGGCCAGCGCACGGTGCTGCGGCTCGATCCGCAGGCCAGGCCCAAGGATCCGGCCGACTACCGCGTGGTCGGCACGCGGCAGGCGCGCGTCGACATCCCGGCCAAGCTCGCTGGCGAACTCGTGTTCGTGCACGACATGCGCGTGCCCGGCATGCTTCACGGCCGCGTGGTGCGGCCTCCGTATGCGGGCGCGGATCATGGCGAGTTCATCGGCAACACGCTGGAGTCGGTCGACGAGTCTTCGATCGCGCATATCCCCGGCATCCGTGCCGTGGTGGTCATCCGCGATTTCGTCGGCGTCGTGGCCGAGCGTGAGGAGCACGCGGAGCAGGCGCTGCGCGAGCTGCGCGTCATGTGGAAGCCGTGGCCCGGCATGCCCGACCTCGGCGATCTGGCGCAAGCGTTGCGCGACAACCCTTCGACTCAGCGCCTGCTGGTCGATGAAGGCGATGTCGATGGCGCCATTGCCGCCGCCGCGCAGCCGATGCATCGCACCTACGTGTGGCCGTACCAGATGCATGCGTCCATCGGCCCTTCGTGCGCATTGGCCGAATGGCAGCCGGCCGATGGCAGCGGCATGCAGCTGCGCTGCTGGGCAGGTTCGCAGAACCCGCACGTGCTGCGCGCCGATCTCGCGAAGCTCATGGGTGTGGAGGACGTGCAGGTCGACGTGGTCCGCATGGAGGCCGCGGGCTGCTACGGCCGCAACGGCGCCGACGACGTGGCCGCCGATGCGGCGCTGCTCGCACGCGCAGTGGGCGCGCCGGTGCGCGTGCAGCTCACACGCGAACAGGAGCACGCGTGGGAGCCCAAGGGTGCCGCGCAGCTCATGGAGATCGACGGCGGCCTCATGGCCGACGGCAGCATTGCCGCCTACGACTTCGAAACCTCGTACCCGTCGAACGGTGCGCCCACGCTCGCGCTGCTGCTCACGCGGACCATCGAGCCGGTGGCTCAGGCTTTCGAGATGGGCGACCGTACCGCGCGCCCGCCCTACAGCTACGACAACCTGCGCGTGAAGGTCAACGACATGGCGCCGATCGTGCGCGCCTCGTGGCTGCGCGGCGTGTCGGCGCTGCCGAGCTCGTTCGCGCACGAGTCGTACATCGACGAGCTGGCGACCGCTGCGGGTGTGGACCCGGTGCAGTTCCGGCTGCGGCACCTGCAGGATCCGCGCGCGGTCGAGCTGGTGCAGGCCACCGCGCAGAAGGCCGGCTGGCGCATGCGCACCGGGCCGCAGGAGAACGCCGACGGCGGGCTCGGCGAAGGAGGCGACATCCTCTTCGGCCAGGGCTTTGCCTACGCGCGCTACATCCACAGCAAGTGGCCTGGCTTCGGCGCCGCATGGGCCGCGTGGGTGGCCGACGTCGAGGTCAATCGCAAGACCGGCGAGGTGCACGTGCGCCGCGTGGTGGTGGGGCATGACGCCGGCCTGATGATCAACCCGGCGGGCGTCGAGCACCAGATCCACGGCAACGTGATCCAGACCACGAGCCGGGCGCTGAAGGAGCGGGTGCAGTTCGCGCCGCAACAGCAGCAGCAACAACAGGAAGGCACTGCGGCGGGTGCGCAGCTGCCGGGCGTGCTGCCTTCCGGCGTGGTCGCGAGCCGCGAGTGGGGCAGCTACCCGATCATCAATTTCCGCGAAGTGCCGGTGATCGAGGTGATGCACATGCCGCGGCCTGGCGAGCCTTCGCTGGGCGCGGGTGAGTCGTCTTCGGTGCCGGGCACCGCGGCGATCGCGAATGCGATCTTCGATGCGACGGGCGTGCGGTTCCGCTCGCCGCCGTTCACGCCTGAGACGGTGCTGGCCGAATTGAACCGGGGTTCGCTTCCCCCGCCTCCTCCGAGTGCGGGCGAGGGGAGCGCGGGTGGCAATGTTGCCGCGCCTCCATCCCAGGCTGCCTCCACCGGGGGGCGGAGCGATGCGACCTGGCCGCGTCGCAAAGGCTTGTGGGCCACCGGCGCTGCGCTTGTCGTGGGGGGCATCGGTGTCATCGCCGGCTTGCTGGGCTGGCGCTCCGCCATCGCGCCCGTATCGCTCACCGCACCGGTCTACAGCCAGGCCACCATCGAACGCGGCCGGGTGCTTGCCGCCGCCGGCGATTGCGCCGTGTGTCACACCGCCGCGGGCGGCGTGCCCAACGCCGGAGGCCGCGCGATGGAGACGCCCTTCGGCAAGCTCTACACCACCAACCTCACGCCGGACCCCGAGACGGGTCTGGGCCGCTGGTCCTTCAGCGCCTTCCAGCGCGCGATGCGCGAAGGCGTCTCGCGCGACGGCCACTATCTGTATCCCGCGTTCCCCTACACCGCCTTCGCGAAGACCAGCGACGACGATCTGCAGGCGCTGTACGCGTACTTCATGTCGATGCCCGCGGTGCGCGCGGAAACGCCGAAGTCCGAACTCAAGTTCCCGTTCAGCATGCGGCCGCTGATGGCCGGATGGAATGCGCTCTTCCACGACCCGGCGCCGATGCAGCCCGTGGCCACGCAGAGCGCGGAGTGGAATCGCGGTGCGTACCTCGTCAACGGCCTTGGCCACTGCGGTGCCTGCCACACGCCGCGCAACGCGCTGGGCGCGGAGCAGGGCGGCAGTGCCTTCCTTTCGGGCGCGATGGTCGACGGCTGGGAAGCTCCGGCACTCACACAGCTCTCGTCGAAGTCGGCGGTGCCGTGGGATGCCGAGGAGCTGTACCGCTACCTGCGCAACGGCCACACGCAGCGCCACGGCATCGCCGGCGGGCCGATGGCCGAGGTGGTGCGCGAACTCGCGCAGGTGCCGGACGAAGACATCCGCGCGATGGCCACATACCTCGGCTCGTTCAATCCGGCGCCTGCCTCGGAGCCCTCGGCTCTGGCACAGCAGGCGATCAGCAATGCCGCACGCACGCAGGGCCAGTTGCTCGGCCCCGCGCAGCGCATGTTCGACAGCGCCTGTGCCTCCTGCCACCACGACGGCAACGGGCCCACGCTGCTCGGCGTGAACACGCCGCTCGCGCTCAACAGCAACCTCACGAGCGCGAGGCCCGACAACCTGCTGCGCACCATCCTCGACGGCGTGCGCGAGCCCGCGAGCCGCGACATCGGCTTCATGCCCGGCTTCCGCGAAGTGCTCGACGACCGGCAGATCGCCGAACTCGCAGGCTACATGCGCGCGCGCTTCGCACCGCAGGAACCGGCGTGGACCAACCTGCCCGCCGAGGTGGCGCGCGTGCGCGCAGCGCCGGGGCACTGACGCCGGCAAGGAAAGAGAAGGCCGCGTCGTTTCCCGTGTGCGCCGCTACGATGCAACGTAGCGCACACATTCATCACGGAGACACCACGCCATGCCGCTCGATCTTTCCATCTCTTCCGGCCTGCCTGGCGACGCTGAACGCGCCACCCTCGTCGGCCGTCTCTGGCAACCCGGCGTAGGCCCCGTTCTGGTGGCCGTTCACGAAGGTGGCCTGCACGACCTGTCGAGGCTCGCGCCCACCATGAGCGATCTGCTCGAAGGCAAGGAAGCGCCTGCGCAATCCGTTCGGCGCGCATTGCAGAGCGCACCGCGCATCGCGACGCTCGATGAGGCCCTTGCCAACAGCGACGAGACCACGCGCGACACGGGCAAGCCCTGGCTGCTCGCTCCCTGCGACCTGCAGGCCATCAAGGCCAGTGGAGTCACATTTGTTGCGAGCCTGCTCGAACGCGTGATCGAAGAGCAGGCGCGCGGCGACGCATCGAAGGCCGAGGCCACGCGCGCGGCCATCGGCAACGTGCTCGGCGACAACCTCGCGGACATCGTGCCCGGTTCACCGGAGGCAATGAAGGTCAAGGAAGTGTTGATTGCGCAGGGGGCGTGGTCGCAGTATCTCGAGGTCGGCATCGGCCCCGATGCCGAAATCTTCACCAAGGCGCCGGTGCTTTCCGCCGTTGGCACCGGCGCGGACGTAGGCATTCATTCGGGCTCGGTGTGGAACAACCCCGAGCCGGAGGTCGTGCTTGCAGTGAACAGCCGCGGCGAGACGCTCGGTGCCGCGCTGGGCAACGACGTCAACCTGCGCGACTTCGAAGGCCGCAGTGCGCTGCTGCTGGGCAAGGCCAAGGACAACAACGCTTCGTGCGCGATCGGTCCCTTCATCCGTCTGTTCGACGCGCACTTCGGCATCGCGGATGTGCGGCGCATCACCGTTGCGCTGGAAGTGAATGGCCCCGAGGGCTTCACGCTCAAGGGATCGAGTTCGCTATCGAAGATCAGCCGCGATCCGCTCGACCTGGTGGCGCAGACAGTAGGAATAAATCACGCTTATCCCGATGGCTTCATGTTGTTTCTCGGAACCATGTTCGCGCCGACACAAGATCGTCACGGGCCTGGGCAAGGATTCACGCATGTCGTGGGCGACCGCGTGCGCATTGCCGCACCGGAACTCGGTGCATTGGTCAATCGCGTGGTGCACGCGGACAAGGCGCCGATGTGGACTTTTGGTATCAGTGCGTTGATGCGCAATTTGGCTGCGCGCGGATTGTTGTGATCAGCATGTAGTCGTTCCGTTTGAGTTTCAAAAGGAGCTGTACTCCTTAGTGATTCATTCGCGTTCCGTAGCAATTTGTTGCTGTTGACCGCGCCACTTGTTCCCCTCAAGATTGCTGCTGTTAAGAAACGTTTGAACGAGGGGAGTAGAGGTTGGCGCAAAGCGAGATCGATCTATTGCAGGTGCCTGTGGAGGGCCCGCTGCCTTGCGGTGAAGACCTGGAATACGACCCCGATTTCATGGCGTTGCACCAGGCGACAGCGGGCAAGCGCGAGCAGCAGTTCGGCTCCACGATCATTCCTGCGGAGCCACCCGATTGGGCTCGCGTCGAGCGCATCGCGAAGCAGCTTTGCACGCGTACGCGCGACCTTCGCGTGCTGGTGCCCCTCACGCTGGCCTGGACCGAGAACCGTGGCTTGCCCGGCTATGTCGACGGCCTGCAGCTTGTCGATGTCGTGCTGGAAAAATTCTGGAACGACGTGCATCCGCGCGTTGTCGATGGCGACTTCGAAGATCCGCTGCCGCGCATGAACGCGCTGGCCGCACTGGCCGAAGCCGAGGGGCTCGGACGCAGCGTGCGCGATGCGCGGCTGCTCGACGACGGCGGCGCATCGATGAGCCTGCGACAGGTCGAAGCCTTGCTCGATTCGAGCAAGACCGACCATCAGATCGATTACCCGGGCGGCATCGGCCGGCTGAAGGACACGGTGCGGCGCGCACAGGAAAAGGCGGCGCCTCCGGTGGTGGCGTTGCGTGCGGCACTCGAGCTGCTGCAGCGGATTCGCGAGAGCTGCGAACGCGCGCTCGGCCAGAGCTGGGCGCCCGATTTCTCGCGGCTGGAACGGTCGCTGCGCACTGTTGCCCAGCTGTTGCCGGAGCAGGTGCAGGCCGAAGAGGCGGTGTCCGGCGAAGGGCACTCCGGAACCGATCCGCAAGCGGGCGGCAGCGGCGGGGCCGTGGCGAATGGTGTTGCCGGCGGTACTGCCGCAAATGGCGGTACCGGCCTACGTCAGGTGCTTATTAAGGATATTGAAATATCGAGCCGTGAAGATGTGCAGGTGTTGCTCGAAAAGGCTTGCCAGTTCATGGAACGCACGGAGCCGAGCCATCCGGCGCCCATGCTCATACGCAGAGCGCAGCGGCTGCTGGATCTCAACTTCTTCCAGATCATCGAAGAGCTCGTGCCGGAGGGATTGCAGAAGATAGAGAGCCTTGCAGGACGTCCGTTGAACGGGGGCAGCGCGGAGTAACAGGGCGGAGGCCGTTGCGGGCCCCGCGAGCCGGCAGGCCGGTCGGGGTCGTACCCACACGCATTACAGATTCAAGAGGAAGCTTATGGCAGACAACCGTGTCAGAAACAGTGGTCAGAAGTTCATCGCGCGCAATCGCGCACCGCGTGTGCAGATCGAGTACGACGTCGAGATCTATGGCAGCGAACGCAAGATCCAGCTGCCCTTCGTGATGGGCGTCATCGCCGATCTTGCGGGCAAGCAGATCGATCCGATGCCCGACCTCGCCGAGCGCGAGTTCATGGCGGTGGACATCGACAACTTCGACGAGCGCATGAAGGCCATCAAGCCGCGCGTCGCCTTCCAGGTGCCCAACACGCTCACCGGCGACGGCCAGATGAACGTCGACATCACCTTCGACAGCATGGACGACTTCTCGCCCGCGCGCATCGCCCGCCAGGTCGGCGCGCTGCAGCAGCTGCTCGAGGCGCGCACCGAGCTGTCGAACCTGCTGTCGTACATGGACGGCAAGAACGGCGCGGAGCAGCTGATCGCACAGGCGCTGCAGAACCCCGGGCTCCTGAAGTCGCTGGCGTCGGCGCCCAACCCGGCCGTTGCCAAGGCCGTGGAGGCCGCGAACGAAAAGGCCGGTGCGTCCGGTACGTCTTCCGAGTAAGTGCGAGCAGCAGCAAGGACCGCCATCATCATGAGCACCGCCCCCAAACAGACCGCCGCGCGCGCACCCGCCTCCGTCGAAACGCTCGAGCCGAACGAGTTCTCGAACCTGCTGCAGCGCGAGTTCAAGCCCAAGACCGACCAGGCCCGCGAGGCGGTGGAGAACGCCGTCAAGACGCTGGCCGTGCAGGCGCTTGAAAGCACCGTTACCGTCTCCAACGATGCCTACCGCACGGTGCAGGCCATCATCACCGAGATCGACCGCAAGCTCTCCGAGCAGATCAACCAGATCCTGCACCACGAGGACTTCCAGCAGCTCGAAGGCGCATGGCGCGGCCTGCACTACCTCGTGAACAACACCGAGACCGACGAGCAGCTCAAGATCCGCGTGATGTGCGCCTCCAAGCGCGAAGTGGCGCGCTCGCTCAAGCGCCACAAGGGCATCGGCTGGGACCAGAGCCCGCTGTTCAAGAAAGTCTACGAAGCAGAGTACGGCCAGTTCGGCGGCGAGCCCTTCGGCGCGCTGATCGGCGACTTCCACTTCGACCACAGCCCGCCCGACGTCGAGATGCTGAGCGAGATGGCCAAGATCGCCGCGGCCGCGCACTGCCCCTTCATCGCGGGCGCATCGCCCACGGTGATGCAGATGGATTCGTGGCAGGAGCTGTCGAATCCGCGCGACCTGACCAAGATCTTCCAGAACACCGAACACACCGCATGGCGCTCGCTGCGCGACTCGGAAGACGCGCGCTACATCGGCCTGGCCATGCCGCGCTTCCTGGCGCGCCTGCCCTACGGCGCGCGCACCAACCCGGTCGACGAGTTCGAGTTCGAGGAAGAGACCGATTCGGCCGCGCACAACCGCTACACCTGGGCCAACTCGGCCTATGCGATGGGCGTGAACATCAACCGCTCGTTCAAGCAGTACGGCTGGTGCACCTCCATCCGCGGCGTGGAATCGGGCGGCGCGGTCGAGAACCTGCCGACGCACACCTTCCCGACCGACGACGGCGGCGTGGACATGAAGTGCCCGACCGAGATCGCCATCAGCGACCGTCGCGAGGCCGAGCTGGCCAAGAACGGCTTCATGCCGCTGGTGCATCGCAAGAACTCCGACTTCGCGGCCTTCATCGGCGCACAGTCGCTGCAGCTGCCGGCCGAGTACTACGACGCCGACGCCACTGCCAACGCAAACCTTGCCGCGCGCCTGCCGTACCTGTTCGCATGCTGCCGCTTCGCGCATTACCTGAAGTGCATCGTGCGAGACAAGATCGGTTCGTTCCGCGAGCGCGAGGACATGGAGCGCTGGCTCAACGACTGGATCATGAACTACGTCGACGGCAGCCCCGGCACCTCGTCGCAGGACACGAAGGCAATGAAGCCGCTGGCGGCGGCAGAAGTCCAGGTGGAAGCCATCGAGGACAACCCCGGCTACTACGCCGCCAAGTTTTTTCTCCGGCCGCACTATCAGCTCGAAGGGCTGACGGTGTCGTTGCGGCTGGTTTCGAAGCTGCCATCCAACAAGAAGGACAGCAGCTAATTCAACGGCGTCCCGGAATCGGGCGCAAATAACTCTGGGGGTTTCAATCATGGCAGTAGACATGTTCATGCGCGTTGAAGGCGCAAACGGCGAATCGAAGGACTCGAACCACAAGGAGTGGACGGACATCAAGTCGTTTGCGTGGGGAGCAACGCAGCCTGGAAACATGGTCAGCGGCGGTGGCGGTGGTGTTGGCAAGGCCAGCTTCAACGACCTGCAGGTGCTCGCGCGCATCGACAAGGCGGCGCCGTCCGTCATGAAGAACTGCGCCAGCGGCAAGCACCTGAGCAAGGTGGAGGTATCGGTGTGCAAGGCGGGGGGCTCGCAGATCGAATACACGCGCGTGACGCTCGAAGAGGTGCTGGTGACGTCGGTGCAGTACACGGCCGAACAGGGTTCGGACGCGGTGTTCGTGCAGTACGCATTCCAGGCCGCGAAGGTGAAGCAGCAGTACTGGGAACAGACCGACAAGGGCGGCAAGGGCGCCGAGACGGTTCTGGCCTGGAACATCAAGGAAAACAGGGAGTCCTGATCCCCTTTTTCCGATGCGCGGCCGGCCTGTCGGGCCGGCCGCGACGTTTTTCCCGACGGCCTCCGCGGCCGTCTTTCGTGCACAGGCCTTTCGAGCCGTGTGCCAGCAAGTCAGCGAGGAAGCTTCATGGGCGATGGGTTTGCAGTACTGGGCGAGCGCTCAGTGGCCGAGCACACCGAATGGGTACAGAGGCAGATTCGCGCCAATCCCCAGGATGCCAGCCTGCGTCTTGCCCTGTGCCACTTCCTCGCGTTGCGCGGTGAGTGGCAGCGGGCCGAAGACCAGCTCAAGCTCGCCACCAAGCTCGACCCCACTTTCACGCCAGCCAGCGTCACGTGCTCGATGGCGCTTTCGGGCGAGCGGCACCGCAGCGACTTCTGGTCGGGCGGGCGTGCTCCGGCCATCGTCTGCGGCAATGCGGAATGGGTCGAGCAGCTGATCGCCGCGGCGGCCTTGCCGCCAGACCGTGCCGACGAAGCTGCGGCCCTGCGCGAGACCGCGCGACAGGCCGCACCCGCCTTGCGCGGAGCCCTCACCGGCGTCGACCGTTCCGATTCGCGCGCCGTGCAGGCGCTCGACGGCGAGCCGGTGGAGCGCAGCGATTTCGAATGGCTGTGCGATGGCGACGTTCGCATCGGTGCGGTCTTGGAACTGCTCACGCCTTCGGGCTATGCATGGCTGCCTTTGCCCGAGGTGCGCCGCATCAAGTTCTCGCGTCCGCAGCATCTGGTCGACCTGCTGTGGGCGCCCGCCGAATTCGAGCTGCATGACGGCCGCGCCCTCAACGGCCTGGTGCCGGCGCGCTACCCGGGCTCGCTCGAAGGCCTCGACGACGAAACCACGCTGGGCCGCCGCACCGACTGGTTGCCACTGGCCGGCGAAGAACAGTACGCGGGTCTCGGCCAGCGCACGCTGATCAGCGAGGCTGGCGACCATTCGCTGCTCGACCTGCGGCTCATCGAGTTCTCGCGCGAGGGCACGGCTTGATGAGCGGCATGATGGAAACCGACGGCGACCAGCAGGAAAGCGTCGCGCGCGACCGCCTGCAGCCGGTGCTGCTCGACCGTCTCACCGACAAGACGCCGCAGACCCGGCAGGAACGCGCGGGCGCCTTCCTCATGAGCGGCAGGCTGCTGCGCGACTCGGTACTGCGCGACCTGCAGTGGCTGCTCAACACCACCAACTTCGGCGCGGACCACAACATCAACACCATGCCGCGCGCGCGCCGCTCGGTGTTGAACTTCGGCGTGCGCGGCTGGGCCGGCGGGCGCATGTCGGAGGTCGACTTCGCGGACGTCGAAGCGGCCATCCGCGCGGCCATCATCGATTTCGAGCCGCGCATCATGAAAGACAGCATCGACGTGCGCTGCGTGACCGACGCCACCGACCTCGAACACCACAACCTGCTCGCGCTGGAGATCCGCGGCACGCTGTGGTCGGTGCCGTACCCGATCGAATTCATCCTGCGCTCCGAGCTCGACCTCGAGAGCGGGCACATGGTCCTTCGGCCGACAGGAGGACTTTGATGCGGGGGCTCTCTTTTCGTGAAACACCGAGGAACCGGCTTTGCCGGGCCTCTGGCGTTGCCCCCTGCAAAGGGGAAGGCGAAGCGACGCGAAGTGCGCGCAACCTGGGGGTGAGCCACTGATGGACGCGCGGCTGCTCGACTACTACAACCGCGAGCTCACGTACATGCACGAGCTCGGGGCCGAGTTCGCGCAGCGCTACCCGAAGATTGCGGGCCGCCTCGGCATGCGCGGCATCGAGGTCAGCGATCCGTACGTGGAGCGCCTGCTCGAAGGCTTCAGCTTTCTCACCGCGCGCATCCAGCTCAAGATGGATGCCGAGTTCCCGCGCTTCTCGCAGCGGCTGCTCGAAGTGGTGTACCCCAACTTCCTCGCGCCGCTGCCCGCCATGGCCGTGGTGCAGATCGACGGCAACCTCAACGAAGGCTCGCTGAAGGCCGGCTACGAGCTGCCGCGCCACACCATCCTGCGCGGCCGGATGATCAAGGGCGAGCAGACGGCCTGCGAATTCCGCACCGGCCATGCCGTCACGCTGTGGCCCATCCGCATCGCAGAGGCCGGCATCGGCCCGGTGCCGGCCGAGATCGCACATGCGATGCCTATGGTCGCGCGGCAGGCCAGGAGCGCCATCACCATCAAGCTCGAAGCGGTAGGCGGCGCGCGCTTTGCCGACATGCCGCTCGACCGGCTCGAATTCTTCCTCTCGGGTGCGGAGTTGCACGCGCTGCGCGTGCTCGAACTCGCGGCGCACCACAGCATCGGCGTCGTGTGCCGCAGCGGGCCGGGCACCACGGCGCGCATCGTTCCGCTGGGCGACGAGGCCATCAGGCACGAAGGCTTCGAGCCCGACCAGGCACTGCTGCCCTACGACGCGCGTTCGTTCCAGGGCTATCGACTGCTGCACGAGTACTTCGCGTTTCCCGACCGCTACCTTTTCTTCAGCGTGAACAAGCTGCGTGCGGCGGTCGCTGCGATGGGCGGCACCACGATGGAAATCGTGATCCTGCTCGATCGCGCCGACGCCGACCTCGAGCGGCTGGTCGATGCCAAGCATTTCTCGCTGTTCTGCACGCCCATCATCAACCTCGTGCCGCGCCGCAGCGACCGCATTCCGGTGGGGCCGGGCCAGCACGAGCACCACGCGGTAATCGACCGCACGCGTCCGCGCGACTTCGAGATATTCACCGTCGAGCGCGTCACCGGCCACATGGCCAACGGCTCGGAGGAGCGCGAGTTCCGGCCCTTCCTCGGTTCGTTCGCTGCTGACGACGGCGATTTCGGCGCGTACTTCTCGCTGCGTCGCGAGCCGCGCCTCGTGTCGGACCGCGCGCGCGCCCAGGGCACGCGCACCAGCTACACCGGCAGCGAGGTCTACGTGTCGCTGGTCGACCAGCACGACGCGCCGTTCCCGCACAGCCTGCGGCACATCACGCTCGATGCGCTGTGCACCAACCGCGACCTGCCGCTGCTGCTGCCGACGGGGCTCGAATCCGATTTCACGCTGCGCGTATCCGCCCCCGTGCGCTCGATCCGCATCCTGCGCGGGCCTTCGCGGCCGTATCCGGCGCTGGCCGAAGGCGCGCTGACGTGGCGCCTCATCAGCCACCTCGGCCTCAACTACCTGAGCCTCACCGATGTCGACGCGGCGCAGGGTGCTGCCGCACTGCGCGAGATGCTCGATCTGTACGGCAACCTCGCCGATCCGTCGGTGCGCCGCCAGATCCAGGGCGTGCGCTCGATGGCGCTGGCACCGGTGTTCCGCCGCCTGCCGGAGCCCGGCCCGATCGTGTTCGGGCGCGGCGTGGAGATAGCGCTCAAGATCGACGAGGTCGCGTTCTCGGGCGCGAGCCCGTATCTCTTCGGCGCCGTGCTGGAGCAGTTCTTCAGCCGCCACGTGTCGCTCAATGCCTTCACCGAGTTCGCGCTGTCCAGCCTGCAGCGCGGCGAGATCGCGCGGTGGACGCCGCGCGTGGGACGCCGCCCCGCCGTATGAGCGAAACCGGCTTCACCGACGCAGTGCAGCAGCAGCCCGCAATGGCCGGCGCCGCGGAAGAGGTCGTGCTGGACGCGGCCGGGGCTACCGGCCATGAAGCTGCACAGCCGGCAGCGCAAAGCCAGGCCCCCGCGCGCGGCGTGCCGCAGGTCGACCCCGTACTCTGGGCCAGGCTGGTCGAACAGCCCTTCGAGCACGACCTGTTCATGCTGCTGCGCCGGCTCGACGCGCATGGCGACCATCCGCTGCTCGGCCGCGCGCCGCGCCCGCTCGACGAACCGCTGCGGCTCGGGCAGGAGCCCTCGATGGCCTTCGCGCCCTCGAACGTGTCGGGCGTCGATGTCGACAGCGACGGCCCGCCGCGCATCTCGATCTACGGCTTCGGCCTGTTCGGTCCCAACGGCCCACTGCCGCTGCACCTGACGGAGTACGCGCGCGAGCGCAAGCGGCATCACGCCGACAACACCATCAGCGCGTTCGCCGACCTGTTCCATCACAGGCTGATCCTGCTGTTCTACAGGGCCTGGGCCGACGCGCAATCGGTCAACAGCCTCGACCGCCCCGACGGCCATCGCTTCGTCGACTACGTGGCCAGCCTCATGAACATGGGGCAGCCCGGACTCAAGGAGCGCGACCGCATCGCCGACCATGCGCGCACCTTCATGGCGGGGCACCTCGTGCGCCAGACGCGCAATCCCGAGGGCCTGATCCAGATCCTCAAGCTCTACTTCGACGTGCCCGTGCGCGTCGAGGAGTTCGTGAGCGACTGGGTGATGATCGACGAGCGCCAGGTCAGCCGCATCGGCCTCACAGGCCGAAACCACCGGCTCGGCGGCGGCGCCACCATCGGCCTGGCAGTGCGCGACGCGCAGAGCAAGTTCCGCCTCGAACTCGGTCCGCTCTCTCAGGAAGAGTTCCGCGAGTTCCTGCCGGGCAGCAAGCGGCTGCAGCAGGTGGTCGACTGGGTGCGCCAGTACGTCGGCATCGAGTTCGCGTGGGAGCTGCGGCTCGTGCTCAGGAAGCAGGACGCGCACGGCGCGCGGCTCAACAGCAACCAGCGCCTGGGCTGGGGCAGCTGGCTGGGCACGCGCATGTCCGACACCGACGCCGGCGACATGGTGTTCCAGCCCGAAGCATTGTTTTCCCGTTCCGCATCGGCGGCACCTGTTGCCGCGCCCGCAACTTCCTCCATGGGTTTATGACCGACATCCGCCGCGTCTCTCTGTTCTCCAAGCTCAATCCGATGCTCTACAAGGCATTGGAGACAGCCACCGCCTTCGCCAAGCTGCGCGGCAACGCCTACGTCGAGCTGGTGCACTGGCTGCACCAGATCCTGCAGCTGCAGGACAGCGACATGCTGCGCATCATCAAGCGCGCGGGGCTCAACCTCGATGCGGTCGAGAACGACCTCGTGCGCGCGCTCGACCGGCTGCCGCACGGCGCCACCTCGATCAGCGACATCTCCGAGCACGTCGACAACGCCGTCGAACGCGCGTGGGTCTATGCGAGCCTGCGCTTCGAGGCCACCTCGATCCGCGGCGCCTACCTGCTCGCGGGCATCATCAAGACGCCGGGGCT
Source organism: Variovorax sp. 679 (assembly GCF_003952185.1). Classification (GTDB taxonomy): domain Bacteria; phylum Pseudomonadota; class Gammaproteobacteria; order Burkholderiales; family Burkholderiaceae_C; genus Variovorax. Next base: position 70,484 of record NZ_RXFS01000019.1, read on the forward strand.
GCGCCAGGTGCTCTCGGGCATCTCGCGCGAGTTCGACAAGATCGTGCCCGACGTGCTGGTGGCGCAGCTTGCGTCGTGGACCGAAGGCTCGCCCGAGGACGACTTCGATGCCGCCCCGGGCACCGGTGCGGCTGGCGGCGCACCCGCCGTGACCCATCACCAGGGCGACGGCTCTGCGGCGGGCGGCTCCGCGCTTGCAAAGTACGCGAGCGACCTCACGGCCAAGGCCCGTGCCGGCGAGCTCGATCCGGTCTATGGCCGCGACGACGAGATCCGCCAGATCATCGACATCCTCATGCGCCGTCGCCAGAACAACCCGCTGCTGACCGGCGAGGCCGGCGTCGGCAAGACGGCGGTGGTCGAAGGCCTGGCCTCGCGCCTTGCAGCGGGCGACGTGCCGCCTTCGCTGAAGGACGTGTCGCTGTGGGTGCTCGACCCCACGCTGCTGCAGGCCGGCGCGGGCGTGAAAGGCGAGTTCGAGCAGCGTTTGCGGCAAGTGATCGATGAGGTCGAGAAGAGCCCCAAGCCCATCGTGCTCTTCGTCGACGAAGTGCACACGCTGGTGGGCGCGGGCGGCACGGCCGGCACCGGCGACGCGGCCAATCTGCTCAAGCCGGCGCTCGCGCGCGGACGGCTGCGCACCATCGGCGCGACCACCTGGTCGGAGTACAAGAAGTACATCGAAAAAGACCCGGCACTCACGCGGCGCTTCCAGACCATCCAGGTGCACGAGCCCACCGAGCCCAAGGCTGTGGTGATGCTGCGCGGCATCTCGGCCGAGCTGGAGAAGCATCATGGCGTGCTGATCCTCGATGCCGCGCTCGAAGCGGCCGTGAGCCTGTCGCACCGCTACATCCCCGCGCGCCAACTGCCCGACAAGGCCGTGAGCCTGCTCGACACGGCATGCGCGCGGGTCGCATTGAGCCAGCACGCGTTGCCTGCAGCCATCGAAGACCTGCAGCGCCGCATCGAGGTACTGGGCATCGAGTCGGGCATCGCGGGGCGCGAAGCGGCCATCGGCGTGGGCGAGCACAAGCGCGTGGAAGACATCGCGGCCCAAGTGGCTGCGGCGCAGGCCGAGCTCGACCTGCTGGAGAAGCGGCGCGTGGAAGAAAGCACGTTGGTCGAGCGCATCGTGGCGTTGCGCAAGCAGCTGTCGCCGGCGGCGGTGCCTCAGGCGCAGGACGACGCATCGGCAGCGGAAGCGACGAATGTCGATGTGGACCCCGACGCGCCTCCCGCCGAGCCGCAACGCACGCCCGAGGAGATTCGCGCGGAACTCAACGAGGCTCAGGACAAGCTCACGCAACTGCAGGGCGAATCGCCGCTCATCCTCGCGGCTGTCGACGCGCAGGCTGTCGCCACTGTCGTGGCCGACTGGACCGGCATCCCCATCGGCCGCATGGTGCGCGACGATGCGCAATCGGTGCTGAAGCTCGGCGAGATCCTTTCGGCCCGCGTGGTCGCGCAGCCCGATGCGCTGGAGACCATCTCGCGCCGCATCCGCACGGCGCGTGCGCGGCTCGACAACCCCAACAAGCCCGTCGGCGTGTTCCTGCTGTGCGGTCCTTCGGGCGTGGGCAAGACCGAGACGGCGCTGGCCTTGTCCGAAGCGCTGTACGGCGGCGAGCAGAACCTCGTCACCATCAACATGAGCGAGTTCCAGGAGTCGCACACCGTCTCCACGCTGAAGGGCGCGCCGCCCGGCTACGTGGGTTACGGCGAAGGCGGCGTGCTCACCGAGGCCGTGCGCCGCAGGCCCTACAGCGTGGTGCTGCTCGACGAGATCGAGAAGGCGCACACCGACGTGCACGAGATCTTCTTCCAGGTGTTCGACAAGGGCTGGATGGAAGACGGCGAGGGCCGCCACATCGACTTCCGCAACACCGTGATCATCATGACCTCCAACGTCGGCACCGACCTGGTCATGCAGCTGTGCGAAGACCCGACCCTGCGCCCCGACCCCGAGCCGCTGGCTGCCGCGCTGCGCGAGCCGCTGCTCAAGGTGTTCGCGCCCGCGCTGCTCGGCCGCCTCGTTGTAGTGCCTTATTACCCGTTGCACGCCGAGGCATTGCATCGCATCATCCGCCTCCAGCTCGATCGCATCGCGACGCGCCTGCAGGCGAACCACGGCATCGCACTGGCCTACGACGACAGCGCCGTCGAACTCGTCGCGCGTCGTTGCACCGCCATCGAATCGGGCGGCCGGATGATCGACGCGATCCTCACGCACACGATCCTTCCGCGGCTGAGCGAGGAAGTCATCGGCGCCACGGTCAGTGCGCGCAAGCTGGGCGGCGTGCAGCTGAGTGCTGCCGGGGACGACTTCCGCTACGAGTTTTCCGAAGCGTAAAACTACAAGGAGACAACCCGCATGACCAGAGTCGTGAAGGCGCAT
>NZ_RXFS01000002.1 GCF_003952185.1 Variovorax sp. 679
TATTCATACAGTCTTTTCAGCAAGGATGCCTGCCATGTCTCCGACCGAAGAAACACCCGCTCCGCCCAATCATGCGCTCAAGGAAGCCCTCGCCTGGATCTCGAAGTTCGCTCATGCCTGGAAGGCCATCGAGCCCTCCCCGAGGAGTCTCAGCATCGATGGCTTCATCATCTGGGGCCCCGTGCTCTACGAGAAGCACAAGAGCGAAGACCCGGTTCAACTTGCCCGGCAATTGTTCGGCAAGTCCGGCGAATACTTCAAGTATCTCTACCCCGAACGCGGGCGCAGTTCCAATGATCCACGGTCTTAGAATGCCCCGATGAATTGGCGCACACTGCTTCCGCTTGCTCTCCTGGTCCTCGCCGGCTGTTCAACCCCACCCAACGAGGTGACGCAAGTCCGTGAAGGCGTGCTGCGGGCCGTGACCTACGTCCAGGCTTCAGACTACTGCGATGCTCGCGACAAGACGCCACGCTGGCTTGGCAAGGCGCCTGCGGAGCAGGGTGTGCTGTTCCAGTGCTACTGAGCCTGGGGCATCCGCGCGCCGGCCGGCGGCGCATTCCCAAGGTGAAAGAGGACTTTAAACGTACAGCTGACGGTACGTTATCTGACAAGCCTCATGCCTGAGAGGCTTGCTCTGGAGAAGAGAAGAATTTGGTGGAGCTGGGGGGATTTGAACCCCCGTCCGCAAGCCTTCATCGCGCAGTTCTACATGTTTAGTGATCTGATTTAAGTCTCACCTCCGGAGTCGCGCAGTCACACGCTAAACCGGACGCCAGCACCCTATTTTCTCGCCCCGACCCAAGGTACCCGGATCGGAGCCAGCCCATGTAGTTATCCTTGCAGCCGGGAGGTCAGGATTGCTCCAGACCCCCTTGCCCAGCCCATCGGCCAACTGTTGCAAGGCTCACTGGCAATTAAGCAGCGAGTGCGAAACGTTCGTCGTTTGCAGTTAGTTTGTTTGAATCTGTTTTACGAGCGCATTCAGCTCGACATGCCCCGCTGCGACTCCGAACCCACGTCGAAACCAGTGCAGCCCCAAGGAAGCGTATTTTAGGCGCTATTGAGCAACTTCAAGAGCCCGAGGGGCGAAGAGATTGACGCATCGGCATTCCAGAGCGTCGAGTCGGCCTGCGACCCCATGTAGCCGTACGTCGCCGCAACCGTGCGCATCCCTGCGGCACGGCCCGCGATGACGTCGCGCTCGTCGTCACCAACGTAGATGCACGACTCGGACGGCACCCCAAGCCGACGCGCAGCCTCATGCAGAGGCTCAGGATGCGGCTTGGCGAACGGCGTGGTGTCGCCGCTCACCACCGCACCCGCACTCGCAAAAAGCGGAATGGCGCGCGTCAGCGGATCGGTGAAGCGCATCGACTTGTTGGTGACGACGCCCCACAGGAGCCCTTGTTCGCACAGCGCCTCGATCAGCGCCTGGATCCCGTCGAACACATGCGTGTTGAGCAGCATGCGGCGTTCGTAGGCGACGAAGAACTCCTCGCGCAGCTCGGGAAATTCCGGCGACTCCGGCGTGATGCCGAACGCCACGCCCAGCATGCCGCGTGCACCAGCGCCGGCCATGGGGCGGTAGCGCTCCATCGGAAGCGAATCGAGGCCGCGATCGGTACGCATCTTGTCGGCCGCGGCGCCGAGATCGGGCGCGCTGTCGATCAGCGTGCCGTCGAGGTCGAACAACACGGCCTTGGTTTCAACGCCCATCATCCTTGCGATCCCGGCTTCTGCGTGGCGAACATGTAGTTGACGCTGGTGTCGCCGCTGAGCCAATAGCGCCGGGTCAAAGGGTTGTGCTCCATCCCACGGGTGTGCCGCAGATCCAGGCCTGCCGCACGGCAGTAGCCGGCCAACTCGCTGGGCCGGATCAGCTTTGCATATTCATGCGTTCCGCGCGGCAGCATGCCAAGGACGTACTCGGCACCCACGATCGCCAGCATGAAGGCCTTCAGGTTGCGGTTGATCGTCGAGAAGAACACCCAGCCGCCCGGCTTCACCAGCGCAGCACAGGCCTGGATCACCGAGGCCGGCTGCGGCACATGCTCGAGCATCTCCATGCAAGTAACGACATCGAAACTGCCCGGCTGCTCGGCGGCCAGCGCTTCTGCGGCGATCTCGCGATATTTCACCCCGCGAGTCCCCGCTTCGAGTGCGTGCAGCTGCGCGACCTTGAGCGCCTTGCCTGCCAGGTCGATGCCCAGGACCTCGGCGCCCTTGCGAGCCATGGAATCGGCCAGGATGCCGCCACCGCAGCCGATGTCCAGCACGCGACGCTGCGAAATTGGCGCAATACCGTCAATCCATTCCAGGCGCAATGGATTGATTTCATGCAACGGGCGGAATTCGCTTTCCAAATCCCACCAGCGATGCGCGAGCTCTGAAAACTTGGCCAGTTCGGCCGGATCCGCATTCAGGTTTTCTGTCATGCAGCGATTATGAAACGAGCAATGTCCGATAAACGTCGCTCGACCTTGACCGAAGATCAATGGCGAATTCAGCGGCCATAAAAAAACCCCGCCTAAGCGGGGTTTCATTGTCGATGGAATCGATCGATTAGTTGGCGCGGGTGCCGACCACTTCGATTTCCACGCGACGGTTCTTGGCGCGGCCTTCCTTGGTGCGGTTGTCAGCCACAGGCTGCTTCTTGCCCTTGCCTTCGGTGTAGACGCGGTTGCGTTCGATGCCCTTCGAGACCAGGAAGGCCTTGACGGCTTCGGCGCGACGCACCGACAGACGCTGGTTGTAGGCGTCCGTACCGATCGAGTCGGTGTGGCCCACGGCAATGATGACTTCCAGGTTGACGCCACGGATCTTCTCGACCAGGTCGGTCAGCTTGGCGCGACCTTCGGGCTTCAGCACCGACTTGTCGAAGTCGAAGAAGGCGTCAGCAGCGAAGGTGACCTTCGAAGCAGCGACTTGTGCAGCAGGCGGGGGAGTCGGGGTACCGGGGGTCGGAGCCACGGCAGCCGGAGCGGGAGGAACCAGAGCGCCGTCGCAACCAGCAGCAGCCGTTGCGGGCGTCCAGTTGGCATCGCGCCAGCACAGTTCATTCGTGCCGTTCTTCCAAACCAGTTCGCCGGTGCCGTTTTGCCAGTTGTCGATCGTAGGACCGCCGTCCGCAGCGGTGACACGGGTCTGCGCGCCGGCGGCAGTGGCGAGCGCAGCGACTGCAAACATCATCGCCACTTTATTCAGTTTCTTCATGGTTCTCCTCTTGGGGAAAAAGCCGCAGCCGCGCTGCGAATCAAGGACGCTTTAAGTGACCACCACCCAAAACGTTGAGGCGATTGTGCCATAGGGTCTTTGGCAAACAGGCCGCCGGACGGCCCGGAAGCGTAGGACGGAGGCGGAATAGGCGCCTTGTGTTGCGGCGGTGCGACACCCCTCACAGCGTAAAATTTCGCCTTCCTGCCGCCAGCCCCTTGCTCATGACCTCCTTCGCAAAAGAAACCCTGCCCATCAGTCTCGAAGAGGAAATGCGCAGCAGCTATCTCGATTACGCCATGAGCGTGATCGTGGGCCGGGCGCTCCCCGACGCCCGCGACGGCCTCAAGCCGGTGCACCGTCGCGTGCTGTACGCGATGCACGAGCTGAACAACGACTGGAACCGGCCGTACAAGAAGTCGGCCCGTATCGTCGGCGACGTGATCGGTAAGTACCACCCGCACGGCGACCAGTCGGTCTACGACACCATCGTTCGCCTGGCCCAGGACTTCTCGATGCGCCACATGCTGGTCGACGGCCAGGGCAACTTCGGGTCGGTCGATGGAGACAACGCGGCCGCAATGCGGTATACGGAAATCCGGCTGGCCAAAATTGCGCACGAAATGCTGGCCGATATCGACAAGGAAACTGTCGACTTTCAGGACAATTACGACGGCTCCGAAAAAGAGCCGAAAGTGCTGCCGAGCCAGCTGCCGAATTTGCTGGTCAATGGCTCCGGCGGTATTGCAGTCGGCATGGCCACGAATATCCCGCCGCATAACCTGAACGAGGTTGTCGACGCCTGCCTGCACCTGCTGCGCAACCCCGAGGCCAGCATCGACGAGCTGATGGAGATCGTGCCCGCGCCCGACTTCCCCACCGCCGGCATCATCTACGGCATCAACGGCGTGAAGGACGGCTACCGCACGGGCCGTGGCAAGGTCGTGATGCGCGCCAAGTGCCACTTCGAGGACATCGATCGCGGCCAGCGCCAGGCGATCATCGTCGATGAGCTCCCCTACCAGGTCAACAAGAAGACGCTGCAGGAGCGCATGGCCGAGCTGGTGCACGAGAAGAAGATCGAAGGCATCAGCCACATCCAGGACGAGTCCGACAAGTCGGGCATGCGCCTCGTCATCGAACTCAAGCGCGGCGAAGTGCCCGAGGTGGTGCTCAACAACCTCTATAAACAGACGCAGCTGCAGGACACCTTCGGCATCAACATGGTTGCGCTGGTCGACGGCCAGCCGAAGCTGTGCAACCTGAAGGACCTGATCGAGGTCTTCCTGCAGCACCGCCGCGAAGTGGTCACGCGCCGCACTGTCTTCACGCTGCGCAAGGCCCGCGAACGGGGCCACGTGCTCGAAGGCCTCGCGGTGGCGCTGGCCAATATCGACGAGTTCATCCGCATCATCCGCGAATCGCCGACGCCGCCGGTGGCCAAGGCAGAACTCATGACCCGCAGCTGGGACAGCAAGCTGGTGCGCGAAATGCTCACGCGTTCGCGCGCCGACGGCGGCGTGGTCAACGCCGACGACTACCGTCCCGAAGGCCTCGAGCGCGAGTTCGGCATGGGCAACGACGGTCTCTATCGCCTGTCGGAAACGCAGGCGCAGGAAATCCTGCAGATGCGCCTGCAACGCCTGACCGGCCTCGAACAGGACAAGATCGTTGCCGAGTACAAGGAAGTCATGGCGGAGATCGACGACCTGCTCGACATCCTGGCCAAGCCCGAGCGCGTGTCGACCATCATTGGCGAAGAGCTGGGCACCATCAAGCAGGAGTTCGGCCAGTCGAAGATCGGTGCACGCCGCAGCCAGGTGGAGCACAGCGCCTACGACCTCTCGACCGAAGACCTGATCACGCCGACCGACATGGTGGTCACGCTCTCGCACAGCGGCTACATCAAGAGCCAGCCGCTGGGCGAATATCGCGCGCAGAAGCGCGGCGGCCGCGGCAAGCAGGCCACCGCCACCAAGGACGACGACTGGATCGACCAGCTCTTCATCGCCAACACGCACGACTACATCCTGTGCTTCTCCAACCGCGGCCGGCTGTACTGGCTCAAGGTATGGGAAGTGCCTGCGGGTTCGCGCGGCTCGCGCGGGCGCCCGATCGTCAACATGTTCCCGCTGCAGGAAGGCGAGAAGATCAATGTCGTCCTCGCCCTCACCGGCGACAAGCGCAACTTCCCGGCCGACCAGTACGTGTTCATGGCGACCTCGATGGGCACGGTCAAGAAGACCGCGCTCGACGAATTCAGCAATCCGCGCAAGGGCGGCATCATTGCCGTGAACCTCGACGAAGGCGACTACCTGATCGGTGCGGCGCTGACCGACGGTAAGCACGACGTGATGCTCTTCAGCGACGGCGGCAAGGCCGTGCGCTTCGACGAGGAAGACGTCCGTCCGCTGGGCCGCAATGCCCGCGGCGTACGCGGCATGTCGCTCGACCCCGGACAGGGCGTGATCGCCATGCTGGTGGCCGAGGACGAGCAGCAGAGCGTGCTCACCGCCACGGAAAATGGTTACGGAAAACGCACAAGCATTACCGAGTACACCCGTCACGGACGGGGAACCAAGGGCATGATCGCGATTCAACAGAGTGAGCGCAACGGCAAGGTCGTTGCCGCCACACTCGTGCATGCGGATGATGAGATCATGCTCATCACCGACAAGGGCGTGCTGGTGCGCACCCGGGTTGCCGAAATTCGTGAACTGGGACGTGCGACGCAAGGCGTTACGCTCATCGGGCTCGACGAAGGCGCCAAACTCAGCGGGCTACAACGTATCGTCGAAAACGACGCGAACGGCGAAACCGAGCCGGACGCAGACGATACTTCCTCATCTTCAACGGAGAATCCTCAGTGAAAAAAATCAAACTCGCACTTCTGACGGTCGCCCTGGCAAGCACCTCCATGGCTGCACTGGCCCAGGACAAGGCCACGCTCATCAAGCAGTTCATCGACATCCAGCGCCCCGGCATCGAATCGCTGGCGCGCGGCCTGGTCGAGCAGTCGAGCGCCCCGATCGCACAGGCGGGTTCACAGTATCTGCAGACGCAAGTGCCGGAAGCCAAGCGCGAAGCCGCCGCCAAGGCCGCCGACGCAGAGCTGAAGAAGTACTTCGACGAAACCTACCCCATCGTCCGCGACAAGGCCGTGCAGCTGGCGCCCGCCGCCCTCACCCCGCTGATGGAGCAGAACTTCAACGAAGACGAGCTCAAGCAACTGCTGGCCTGGATCAACTCGCCGCTGAGCAAGAAGTACCAGGAGCTCAACCCCAAGATGCAGACGGCCCTGACCGAAAAGCTCGTGACCGAAACGCGTGCCACGGTCGAGCCCAAGATGCAGGCGCTCGACACCGCCGTGGCCAAGGCCCTCGGCGCTCCGACTGACGGCGCCGCTCCCGCCAAGGCACCTGCCAAGGCTCCAGCCAAGAAGTAAGAGAAACGTGACCCAGCAGCAGACGCCGGCCGGCAAGCGCCCCTACAACTTCTCGGCCGGTCCGGCTGCCATGCCGGAGGCGGTGCTGCAACGCGCCGCCGCCGAAATGCTCGACTGGCAGGGCAGCGGTATGAGCGTGATGGAAATGAGCCATCGCGGCAAGGAGTTCGGTTCGATCTGCACGCAGGCCGAAGCCGACATCCGGACCCTGCTGGCCATTCCCTCGTACTTCCACATCCTGTTCATGCAGGGCGGCGGACTCGGCGAGAACGCCATCGTTCCGCTGAACCTGTCGCGCGGCAAGACCGCCGACTTCGTCATCACCGGCAGCTGGAGCAGCAAGTCGCACAAGGAAGCGCAGCGCTATTGCACGGCGCGCGTGGCCGCCAGCAATGCCGACGACCAGCACACGAAGCTGCCCGATCCGTCGACCTGGCAACTCTCCAAGGATGCCTCGTACGTGCACGTGTGCTCGAACGAGACCATCAACGGCATCGAATTCCAGCAATTGCCCGACCTGGCCGCGCTCGGCAGCACCGCACCTCTGGTCATCGACTTCTCGTCGCACGTCGCCTCGCGCAGTGTCGACTGGAGCCGCGTGGGCCTGGCCTTCGGCGGCGCCCAGAAGAACCTCGGCCCCGCCGGCCTGACCATCGTGGTCGTGCGCGACGACCTGCTGGGCCACGCGCTCGAGATCTGCCCGAGCGCCTTCAACTACAAGACCGTGGCCGACAACCAATCCATGTACAACACCCCGCCGACCTGGGGCATCTACATGGCGGGGCTCACGTTCCAGTGGCTGCTGGAGCAGACCGAGGGCTCGCATACCGGTGTGGCCGCCATGGAACAGCGCAACATCGCCAAGGCGAAGCTGCTGTACGACTTCATCGACGGCTCCGACTTCTACGCCAACCGGATCGATCCGGCCTGCCGTTCGCGCATGAACGTGCCGTTCTTCCTGGCCGACGAAAGCCGCAACGAAGCCTTCCTGGCCGGCGCGCGCGAAGCCGGGCTGCTTCAGCTCAAGGGGCACAAGTCGGTCGGCGGCATGCGGGCGAGCATTTACAACGCCATGCCGCTGGCAGGGGTGCAGGCACTCGTGGCCTACATGCGAGAATTCGAGCGATCGCATGCCTAGGCGCATGCCCAGCCGCTCGCACCGATGACCGCCTCCGCACCCACACCACCCTCCTCTTCTCCCGACAACTCCGAAAGCCTGGCCGATCTGCGCGTGCAGATCGACTCGCTCGACCAGCGACTGCTCAGCCTGCTCAACGAGCGGGCCCATGTGGCCGAGCTGGTCGGCGAGGTCAAGAAGCGCGAGGGCACGCCGTACTTTCGCCCTGATCGCGTGGCGCAGGTCATCGACAAGATGCAGAAGAGCAATGGCGGTCCGCTCAAGGACATCCATGTCGCTGCCATCTGGCGCGAGATCATGTCGGCCTGCCTGGCACTCGAATCGCCGCAACGCGTGGCTGTGCTCGGCCCCGAAGGCACCTTCTGCGAACAGGCCGCCATCGAGTACTTCGGCGGCGCCGCCGACCTGATCTACTGCGCCAGCTTCGACGAGGTGTTCCACGCCACCGCCGCGGGCAGCGCCCAGTACGGCGTTGTCGGCGTCGAGAACTCGACCGAAGGCGTGGTCACGCGATCGCTCGACCTGTTCCTGCATTCGCCCACCCATGTCGTCGGCGAAGTCAGCCTGCTGGTACGCCACCACCTGCTGCGCAGCAGCAATTCGCTGGAAGGCATCGAGGCCGTGCTGGCTCACCCGCAGGCGCTGGCGCAATGCCAGACCTGGCTGTCCAAGCACCTGCCCAACGCCGAGCGGCGCGCCGTGTCGAGCAACGCCGAGGGCGCCCGCCTCGCGGCCACCAACCCGGCCTGGGCCGCGCTGGCCGGCGAACGTGCCGCCACGCGCTTCGGCCTGCATATCGTGGCGCACGCGATCCAGGACGACTCCTACAACCGCACCCGCTTCTCGGTGATCTGCCTGCCGCAGACGCTGGCCATGCCGCCGGCATCGGGCCGCGACTGCACGAGCCTGATCGTCTCGGTGCCGAACCGCCCCGGCGCGGTGCACGACCTGCTGGTGCCGCTGAAGGTCAACAACGTCTCGATGACACGCTTCGAGTCGCGCCCCGCGCGCACAGGCCAGTGGGAGTACTACTTCTACATCGACCTCGACGGCCACCCCTCGCAGCCCAATGTGGCGGCGGCGCTGGCCGAGCTACGCGGACTCTGCGCCTTCTACAAGGTGCTCGGCGCCTACCCCGTCAAGGCCTGAACGGCAGGCAGACACACAGAGACAGCATGTTCGAACAACTGGGACTGATCGGCTGCGGCCTGATGGGCGGCTCCTTCGCGCTCGCACTCAAGCGCGCGAAGCTGGTGAAACGCGTGGTGGGCTACAGCAAGTCGCCCTCCACCACCGAACGGGCGCGCCAGCTCGGCGTGATCGACGTGGCGGCGCCTTCGGCGCTGCTGGCGGTGTCGGGCGCCGACATCGTGCTCCTGGCGGTGCCGGTGGCCGCATCGGAAGCCACCTTTAAGGCCATCCGCCACGGTATTTCCAACGAAACGCTGGTCATGGACGTGGGCTCGACCAAGGGCGACGTGATCGAGGCAGCGCGCAACGGCCTGCAGCGCCAGTTCTCGAGCTTCGTGCCGGCGCACCCCATCGCGGGCAAGGAGCTTTCCGGCATCGAGCACGCCGAGGCTTCGCTCTTCACCGGCCGCCAGGTCGTGCTGACTCCGGTGAAGACCACGCTGCGCTCGAACGTGCAGCGCGCCTCGCAGGTGTGGAGCGGCATCGGCGCCAACGTCGTCACCATGACGCACGAAGAGCACGACGGCGCTTTCGCCGCCGTGAGTCACCTGCCGCACCTGCTGGCATTCGCGTACATCAACGGCCTCGCCGCGCAACCGCAGGGCGAGCGCTTCCTGAGCCTGGCGGGTCCGGGCTTCCGCGATTTCTCGCGCATTGCCGCGAGCGATCCGGTCATGTGGCGCGACGTGCTGCTGGCCAACCGCGAGCACGTGCTGGAGCAGTCGCGCGCCTTCCGCAAGGCCCTGGACGACTTCGAGGCGATGATGACCGCGAACGACCTGCAGGGGCTGGAGCAGTCGATCGCCGCAGCCAGCAAGACGCGGGCGGCCTGGAAGCCGGCCACCGACACGTCGTCGCAGCTGCAGGACAACTGAGATGTTCTCGACGACTTTCCTCGATCTCCCGCCTCTCGCGGGCGCAGCGGGCACGGTCCGGCTGCCGGGCTCCAAGAGCATTTCCAACCGCGTGCTGCTGCTGGCTGCGCTTGCGAGCGGCACCACCGTCATCCACGACCTGCTGGACTCCGACGACACGCGTGTGATGCTCGACGCGCTGCGCGCCCTGGGCTGCGGCATCGATCCAGCCGGCAGCACGCTGCGCATCACGGGCCTCGGCGGGCAACTGAAGCCCAGCGAAGCGCTGCTGCCGCTGTTCCTGGGCAATGCCGGCACGGCGATGCGTCCGCTGACCGCGGCGCTGTCGCTGCTCGGCGGCGAGTTCGAACTCAGCGGCGTGCCGCGCATGCACGAGCGCCCCATCGGCGACCTCGTCGATGCGCTGACGCAGCTCGGCTGCCGCATCGACTACCTCGGCAACCCCGGCTATCCACCTTTGCGCATCCATCCGGTGTCGCATGGCGATCTGGCGCTCGACGCCCCGATCCGCGTGCGCGGCGACGTGTCGAGCCAGTTCCTGACCGCGCTGCTGCTGGCCCTGCCGCTGGCGGCCGCCAACGACATCGTGATCGAGGTGGTCGGCGAGCTGATCTCCAAGCCGTACATCGAGATCACGCTGAACCTGCTGGCGCGATTCGGCATCCAGGTGCATCGCGACGGCTGGGAGCGCTTCACGATCCCCGCCGGCAGCCGCTACAGCTCGCCCGGCGACATCCACGTCGAGGCCGACGCTTCCTCAGCCAGCTATTTCATCGCGCTCGGCGCCATTGCCACGGGCGTCTCCGGCAAGGACGGGATCCGTATCGAGGGCGTGGGAGCAGACTCGATCCAGGGCGACATCCGCTTCATCGATGCCGCCCGCCAGATGGGGGCGTTGGTCGACAGCGGGCCGAACTGGCTCGAAGTTCGCCGCGGCGCCTGGCCGCTCAAGGCGATCGACCTCGACGCCAACCACATTCCGGACGCCGCGATGACGCTGGCAGTGATGGCGCTCTACGCCGACGGCCCGAGCACGCTGCGCAACATCGCCAGCTGGCGCGTGAAGGAAACCGACCGCATCGACGCCATGGCCAACGAGCTGCGCAAGCTCGGCGCCACGGTGGAGGCCGGCCCCGACTTCATCCGGGTGCATCCACTGACGCCCGCCGGCTGGCTCCCCGCGAGCATCCGCACGTACGACGACCACCGCGTGGCCATGTGCTTCTCGCTGGCGGCGTTCAATCCGGCCCGCGTGCCGGTGCGCATCCTCGATCCGCACTGCGTCGCCAAGACCTTCCCCGACTACTTCGAGACCCTGTTCTCCGTGGCCGAGACGGCGGAAGTGCCCGTGATCTGCATCGACGGCCCGACGGCCTCCGGCAAGGGCACCCTGGCGGCCGAGGTCGCGCGCCTGCTGGGCTACCACTACCTCGACTCGGGTTCGCTCTACCGCGTGACCGGCCTCGCGGTGCGACGCGCCGGCCTGAGCGCCGACCCGCAGCACGAGGCGCAGATCGCCGCCCTCGCCGCCGCCCTGCCCCTGCAGTTCACCGAAGGCAAGGTGCTGCTCGGCGGGGAGGATGTGAGCGACGAGATCCGCACCGAAGCCGCCGGCATGGACGCCTCCCGCGTCTCCGCGCTGCCGGCCGTGCGCGAGGCGCTGCTGGCCCTGCAGCAGCGCTTTCGCCAGCTGCCCGGCCTGGTGGCCGACGGCCGCGACATGGGCACGGTGATCTTCCCCGACGCAGCGCTCAAGGTCTTCCTCACGGCCAGCGCCGCCCGAAGGGCCGAGCGGCGGCATAAGCAGTTGATTTCAAAGGGAATTTCGACTACACTCGACAGTCTTCGCTCCGACTTGGAGGCGCGTGACGCCAGGGATTCATCCCGCAGCGTCGCCCCTTTGAAGCCGGCGCAGGACGCTCGCCACCTCGACAACTCCCAGCTGTCCATCGAGCAATCGATCGACACGGTGTTGGACTGGTGGCAAGAAATTCAACCGTTCAAGTCCGCTTGAGCGGTTTGAAGTGACAGCCTTTCAAGTCCGCTTGAAAAGCTGGCGCCCGACGGAATATCCCGAAATATTCATAAGGCGCATACCGCTCCAGCAGGCTCCTTCCGCGCGACAGCGCACCGGCCTGCTGGTTGTTCAACCAACCCGGGCTCACGCCCACAAAACCGCCGTCTACAGACCCACAGCAGCCGCACGCAATTTCGCAAGAGCGCCTGCCAACCCTGCCTGACGGAAGGAAGCATAAATGTCTGAATCTTTTGCCGATCTGTTCGAAGAGTCCCTGAAGCGTTCCGAAATGCGCACCGGCGAGGTCATCACCGCCGAAGTCGTGCGTGTCGAACACAACCACGTCGTCGTGAACGCCGGCCTGAAGTCCGAAGCGTACGTGCCGATCGAAGAGTTCAAGAACGACAAGGGCGAACTCGAAGTGCAGGCCGGCGACTTCGTTTCCGTTGCCATCGGCAGCGTTGAAAACGGCTACGGCGACACCATCCTCTCGCGCGACACCGCCAAGCGTCTGGCTTCGTGGCTCGCCCTCGAGAAGGCACTGGAATCGGGCGACTTCGTCACCGGTACCACCAGCGGCAAGGTCAAGGGCGGCCTCACGGTCCTGGTCAACGGCATCCGCGCATTCCTGCCGGGCTCGCTGATCGACACGCGTCCGATCAAGGACCTGACCCCGTACGAGAACAAGACCCTCGAATTCAAGGTCATCAAGCTGGACCGCAAGCGCAACAACGTCGTGCTGTCGCGCCGTGCCGTGGTCGAGGCCAGCATGGGCGAAGAACGCGCCAAGCTGATGGAAACGCTGAAGGAAGGCGCAGTGGTGCGCGGCGTGGTCAAGAACATCACCGAATACGGTGCGTTCGTGGACCTCGGCGGCATCGACGGCCTGCTGCACATCACCGACATGGCATGGCGTCGCGTGCGCCACCCGAGCGAAGTCGTTCAGGCCGGCCAGGAAATCACCGCCAAGATCCTCAAGTTCGACACCGAGAAGAACCGCGTGTCGCTGGGTCTGAAGCAGATGGGCGACGACCCGTGGATGGGCGTTTCGCGCCGCTACCCGCAAGGCACCCGCCTGTTCGGCAAGGTCACGAACATTGCCGACTACGGCGCGTTCGTCGAGCTCGAGCCCGGCATCGAAGGCCTGGTGCACGTCTCCGAAATGGACTGGACCAACAAGAACATCGCTCCGAACAAGATCGTCTCGCTGGGCGACGAAGTCGAAGTCATGGTCCTCGAAATCGACGAAGACAAGCGCCGCATCAGCCTGGGCATGAAGCAGTGCAAGGCCAACCCGTGGCAAGAGTTCGCGCAGAACACCAAGCGCGGCGACCGCGTCAAGGGCCCGATCAAGTCGATCACCGACTTCGGCGTGTTCGTGGGTCTGGCTGCCGGCATCGACGGCCTGGTTCACCTCTCGGACCTCTCGTGGAACGAAGCCGGCGAAACCGCCGTTCGCAACTACAAGAAGGGCCAGGAAGTCGAAGCGATCGTGCTGGCAGTCGACGTCGACCGCGAGCGCATCTCGCTGGGCATCAAGCAGCTCGACAGTGACCCGTTCACCACGTTCACCACCGTGAACGACAAGGGCCAGATCGTGACCGGCAAGGTCAAGACCGTGGACGCCCGCGGCGCTGAAATCGACCTGGGCGAAGACATCGTCGGCTACCTGCGTGCTTCGGAAATCTCGCGCGACCGCGTCGAAGATGCCCGCAACGTGCTGAAGGAAGGCGACGAAGTCACGGCCATCGTCGTGAATGTGGATCGCAAGACCCGCAACATCCAGCTGTCGATCAAGCAGAAGGACATGGTCGACGAGCAAGGCGCCATGGCCAGCCTGAGCCAGCAGTCGGCACGCGAGAACGCGGGCACGACCAGCCTGGGCGCCCTGCTGCGCGCCAAGCTGGACAACAACGACAGCAAGTAAGCTGAGCCAGAAGACAGAGCAGGCCCTGGGGCCGCTCTGTCTTTTTTTTCGTCCACGTTTTTCGTTTATGTTTGGCCTATGACACGCTCGGACCTCGTCGAAGAACTCGCAGCCCGCTTTGCACAGCTCACGCACCGCGATGCCGAATACGCCGTCAAGACCATCCTCGACGCGATGAGCGACGCGCTGGTGCGCGGGCACCGCATCGAGATCCGTGGCTTCGGCAGCTTCTCGGTCAACCGGCGCCCGCCGCGCATCGGCCGCAACCCGCGTTCGGGCGAGAGCGTGCAGATTCCCGAGAAACGGGTGCCGCACTTCAAGCCCGGCAAGGCACTGCGCGAGGCCGTCGACGCAAAGACTGTCGAGCTCGACGCCAAGGAAGCCAAGAGCAAACTCAAGTGACAATCGCACTGCTCCTTTCAGGGGGCCGCTGCGCGCGGCCGCCCGAAGCGGCCGGCACGCCCCCCGGCAGGGGGTTGGCGAAGCGACACGAAGTGCGCGCAGCCTGGGGGCGAGCAATAATTCACCGCCAACGGGAACGTGCATGAAATACCTCCTGTGGCTGCTCAAGGCAGCCATTTTTTTTACGCTCTTCGCCTTCGCGCTGAACAACCAGCACGACGCGACCGTCTACTTCTTCTTCGGCACCTACTGGCGCGCGCCCCTGGTGCTCGTGGTGCTCGCGGCCTTCGCGGGCGGACTCGTGGTGGGAGCGCTGGGCATGCTGCCGGGCTGGTGGAAGCACCGTGCCGCCGCGGCGCAGGCCCCGGCCGCCAACGAGGCCCAGCCGTCCGCGTCACCAACCGCCACGACCGCAGCCGCCACAGCAGCGCCGACCATCACCGCCACCGACCTCCCCGCCGTACGTCAACATGGACTTTGATCCCAGCTGGCTGCTGATCAGCCTGCCCGTCGCCTTCGTGCTGGGCTGGCTCGCATCGCGCTTCGACATCCGCCAGCTCAAGCTCGAGAACCGGCAAGCCCCCAAGGCCTACTTCCGCGGCCTGAACTTCCTGCTCAACGAGCAGCAGGACCAGGCCATCGACGCCTTCATCGAGGCCGTGCAGAACGACCCCGATACACAGGAGCTGCACTTCGCGCTCGGCAACCTGTTCCGCCGCCGCGGCGAGTACCAGCGCGCGGTGCGCGTGCACGAGCACCTGCTGGGCCGCGGCGACCTGAGCCGCAGCGACCGCGAACGCGCGCAGCACGCGCTGGCACAAGACTTCCTGCGCGCCGGCCTGCTCGACCGCGCCGAAGCCGCGCTGCAGAAGCTCGAGGGCACGCGCTACGAGAACGAGGCGCGGCTCGCGCTGCTCGCCATCTACGAGCGTTCGCGCGAATGGGCGCAGGCAGCCGACGTGGCGCAGAAGCTCGACGAGTCCGACCAGGCCAGCTACAGCACGCGCCGCGCGCACCATCTCTGCGAGCAGGCGACAGAGCGCGTGGCGGCGGGCGACCTGCCCGGTGCGGCCAAACTGCTCGCACAAGCCGTCGAACTGGCACCGCAGGCGCCGCGCCCGGCCATCGACACCGCCAACCTGCAGCTGCGCAAGGGCGAGGCGAACGCGGCCTTCGACACGCTCACGGCCCTGAGCGACACCGCGCCGCTGGCGCTGCCGCTCTATGCCGCCACGCTGCAGCAGGCTGCCGTCGCCGCGCACCGCGAAGCCGAGGCGCTCGAACTGCTGCAGCGTCGCTATGTCGAGTCGCCCTCGATCGACGTGCTCGAAGCGCTGATGGCACTCGGCGGCAAGCCGAGCGCCACCACCGAAGAGCCGAACCCCACGCCGCGCGACGGCTACATCGCGCATCTCGCGCAACACCCCTCGCTGGTCGCTGCCTCGCGCTGGCTCGCGGGCGAAAAGTTCGAGCACGAGCAGTTCCACCCGCAGGTGCAGCGCGCGCTCGACCAGGCCACGCGGCCACTCATGCGCTACCGCTGCGCGGCATGCGGCTTCGAGGCGCACCAGTACTTCTGGCACTGCCCCGGCTGCCAGGCCTGGGACAGCTATCCGCCGCGCCGCGTCGAAGAACTCTGATCACGTTTCTGAACAATGGTCACATGGAGGCCGGGAAGGCTTTCATGCGTCAACGCCCTGCTTTCGTGTCTCGTTGAGCGCGGGCCGACATTTCCGTCGGCTGTCACTCATCAACAAGATTCAGGGAGTTTTCATCATCATGTTCAAGAAGATCCTGGCTACCACGGCCATGCTGTTCGCGGTTGCATCGTTCGCCGCCGTCGACGTCAACAAGGGCACGGAAGCCGATCTCGACGGCATCAAGGGCGTCGGCCCGTCGATGTCCAAGCGCATCCTCGATGCACGCAAGCAAGGCGAGTTCAAGGACTGGCCCGACTTCATGCAGCGCATCAAGGGCGTGAAGGAGAAGAAGGCGGCCAAGCTGTCCGCCGAAGGCCTGACGGTCAATGGCAAGAGCTTCGGCGACGCGGCGCCCGCCCCATCGAAGGGAGAGAAGGGAACGAAGGAAGCGAAGGCCGCCAAGCCCTGATTCCGCTCCGGTAGAAATATGCAAGGCCGCCTTCGGGCGGCTTTTTCGTGCGCGCGAGCATGCACGCGATGGCAGGGAAAAGCCTCAGGAAGTGGCCCGGAATTTGCACGTAAGCTCATTTACGTTTTCACTTTCATACGTTCCGGAGAGCTCATGAATCACAAGTTCGGCATCGCCCTCGCTGGCCTGACCCTCGGCGCCGCAGCCTTCGCGCAGACCAAGTGGGACCTGCCTACCGCCTACCCGGCGAGCAACTTCCACACGGAGAACATCACCCAGTTCGCGAGCGACGTGGAAAAAGGCAGTGGAGGCAAGCTCAAGATCACGGTGCATTCCAACGCCTCTCTGTTCAAGGCGCCCGAGATCAAGCGCGCGGTGCAGGGCGGCCAGGCGCAGCTTGGCGAGATCCTGCTGGTGAACTACCAGAACGAATGGCAGATGTTCGGAGCCGACGGCATTCCTTTCCTGGCCGACAGCTACGACGCCGCCTGGAAGCTCTACCAGGCGCAAAAGCCGGCGCTCGAGAAGAAGCTGGCCGAACAGGGAATCGTGCTGCTCTACACGGTGGCCTGGCCGCCGCAGGGCATCTTCGTCAAGAAGGAGATCGCATCGGCCGCCGACCTGAAGGGCGTGAAATGGCGCGCCTACAGCCCCGCCACGGCGCGCATCGGCGAACTCGTCGGCGCCCAGCCCGTCACGGTGCAGCAGGCCGAGCTGTCGCAGGCCATGGCCACGGGCGTGATCGAGTCGTACATGTCCTCGGGCTCCACCGGCTACGACACCAAGACCTACGAGTACATCAAGAACTTCTACGACACCCAGGCCTGGCTGCCGAAGAATGCGGTGCTCATGAACAAGAAGGCCTTCGACGCGCTCGACAAGCCCACCCAGGACGCGGTGCTCAAGGCCGCGGCCGATGCAGAGAAGCGCGGCTGGGACCTGTCGAAGAAGAAGAACCTCGAATACCTCGACCTGCTCAAGAAGAACGGCATGACGGTGCACGTTCCCTCCGCGCAGCTGAAGGCCGACATGAAGAAGGTCGGCGACACCATGATCAAGGAGTGGACCGAGAAGGCCGGTGCCGAAGGCCAGGCCGTGATCGACGCCTACAAGAAGATGTGAAGCGGACTCGAACTGCACCCGATGCGCAAGACGCTTGATCTTCTCTACATGAGCGCCGCCGCACTGGCGGCGCTTTTCATGGTCGGTCTGCTGGTGATGGTGCTGCTGTCCATCCTCGGCCGCCAGTTCCACTTCAACATTCCCGGCATCGACGCCTACGCCGGCTACCTGATGGCCGGCGCGGGCTTCATGGCGCTCGCGCACACGCTCAAGCGCGGCGAACACATTCGCGTGACGCTGATCCTGCAGAACCTGCCTCCCTCGGCGCAGCGCTGGCTCGAACGCTGGGCCATGGGAGCGGCGGCGCTGCTCGCGCTGCTTTTTGCGTGGTACAGCATCCGCCTGGCCTGGCAGTCGTACGGCTACCACGACATCTCCACCGGCAACGACGCCACTCCGCTGTGGCTGCCCCAGCTGTCGATGGCGCTCGGCACCATCGTCTTCGCCATCGCATCGCTGGACGAGTTCGTGATCGAGTGGCGCGGCCGCCCCGCCAAGGCCGCCGAGACGGAGGCCCTTCGCCATGAGTGACATCGCCGTCGCGGGCATCCTGATCGCCGCGCTGTTCCTCATCCTGGGCAGCGGCGTCTGGATCGGACTCACGCTCTCGGGCGTGGCATGGATCGCCATGCAGATCTTCTCGTCCCGCCCCGCCGGGGACGCCATGGCCGTGACCATCTGGGGCTCGGCCTCCAGCTGGACGCTCACCGCCTTGCCGCTTTTCGTTTGGATGGGCGAGATCCTTTTCCGTACGCGGCTTTCGCAGGACATGTTCAAGGGCCTCGCCCCCTGGATGCAAAGCCTGCCCGGCCGGCTGCTGCACACCAATGTGGTGGGCTGCGCGGTGTTCGCCGCGGTCTCCGGATCGAGCGCGGCTACCTGCGCCACCATCGGCAAGATGAGCCTGCCCGAGCTCAAGCGCCGCGGCTACCCCGACGACATGGTCATCGGCACGCTGGCCGGCGCCGGCACGCTCGGCCTGCTGATCCCGCCCTCGATCATCATGATCGTCTACGGCGTCAGCGCCGACGTGTCGATCGCGCGGCTCTTCATCGCGGGTGTCGTCCCGGGCATCCTGCTGGCGCTGATGTTCTCGGGCTACATCATGTTCTGGGCACTGCGCAACCCCGAGCGGGTGCCGCCGGCCGACGCGAAGCTGCCCTTCGCCGAGAAGCTCAAGGCCTCGATGTCGCTGATCCCGGTGGCGCTGCTGATCCTGTCGGTGCTCGGCTCCATCTACGCGGGCATCGCCACGGCCACCGAGGCGGCGGCCGTGGGCGTGGTGGGGGCGATGGTCATCTCGGGCGCACAGGGCTCGCTGACCTGGCACAGCTTCAAGGAGGCGCTGCTCGGCGCCACGCGCCTGTACTGCATGATGGCGCTGATCCTCGCGGGCGCGGCCTTCCTCACGCTGGCCATGGGGTACATCGGCCTGCCGCGCCACCTGGCCGAATGGATCGGCTCGCTCGGCCTGTCGAAGTTCCAGCTCATCCTGATGCTGGCGGTGTTCTACATCGTGCTCGGCTGCTTTCTCGACGGCATCTCGATGGTCGTGCTGACCATGGGCGTGATCATGCCGACCGTCAACGCGGCCGGCATCGACCCGGTGTGGTTCGGCATCTTCATCGTGCTGGTGGTCGAGATGGCACAGATCACGCCGCCGGTAGGCTTCAACCTGTTCGTGCTGCAAGGCATGACCGGAAAGGACCTGCTCTACATCGCGCGCGTCACGCTGCCGATGTTCTTCCTCATGGTGGCCGCAGTGCTGATCATCTACTTCGTGCCGCAACTGGTGACGTGGCTGCCGCAGCAGATGGCACCCTGACAATCGGGGCATGCTTCTTCCGATTCTCGCCATCTGCATCGGCGCCTCGATCGGCGCACTGGCCCGCTGGGGCCTGGCCCTCTGGTTCGGCGTCGGCGGCCTCATGCCCTGGGGCACGCTGGCAGCCAACCTGATCGGCGGCTACCTCATCGGCCTGGCGGTCGCCACCTTCCAGCTGCTGCCCGATCTGGACCCTGTCTGGCGCCTCGCGCTCGTGACCGGCTTCCTCGGGGGCCTCACCACCTTCTCCAGCTTCTCGGCCGAAGTCACGACCATGCTGCTGGAAGGCAGGCTGGGCGTGGCGATGGTCACGGCAGCGGCCCATCTCGGCGGATCGCTTTTTCTCACCTGGCTCGGGATCCGCACGGTTCAGGCGTTCTCCTCCTGAATCGCATGAAAACCAGGTGAAAAACTGCCTTATGTCTTGCGGTTATAGATAAGGCATTCAATAGGGTCGGCCGATAGAATCGACCCCAATGCCCCTGGTCTTTCTCGTCGCACTCCCCTTCATCGCCAGCGTGCTGGCCGCGTTGATGCCGTCCAACGCGCGCAACAGGGAGTCGACCCTCGCAGGGCTGGTCGCGCTGGGCTGCGCCATCCAGGCCGCATGGTTCTTCCCGCAGATCGCCAACGGCGGCGTGCTGCGCCAGCAGATCGAATGGCTGCCGGCCCTGGGCCTCAACCTCGTGTTCCGCATGGACGGCTTCGCATGGCTGTTCTGCATGCTGGTACTGGGCATCGGCGCGCTGGTGGTGCTGTACGCGCGCTACTACATGTCGGCCTCCGACCCGGTGCCGCGCTTCTTCTCCTTCTTCCTCGCGTTCATGGGCGCGATGATGGGCGTGGTGCTCTCGGGCAACCTCATCCAGATGGTGCTGTTCTGGGAGCTCACCAGCCTGTTCTCCTTCCTGCTGATCGGCTACTGGCACCACCGCCGCGACGCCCGGCGCGGCGCGCGCATGGCGCTCACCGTCACCGGCGCGGGCGGGCTGTGCCTGCTGGCGGGCGTGCTGGTGCTGGGCCGCATCACCGGCAGCTACGAGCTCGACAAGGTGCTGGCGTCGGGCGACCTCATCCGCTCTCACTCGCTCTACCCTGCGGCGCTGACGCTGATATTGCTCGGCGCCTTCACCAAGAGCGCGCAGTTCCCGTTCCATTTCTGGCTGCCGCGCGCCATGGCCGCGCCCACGCCAGTGTCGGCCTACCTGCACTCGGCCACCATGGTGAAGCTCGGCGTATTCCTGATGGCGCGGCTGTGGCCGGCGCTCTCGGGTACCGAGCTATGGTTCTGGATGGTGGGCGGTGCCGGCGCCATCACGCTGCTGCTCGGCGGCTTCATCGCCATGTTCCAGCGCGACCTGAAGGCGCTGCTGGCCTACTCGACCATCTCGCACCTCGGGCTCATCACGCTGCTGCTGGGCCTGAACAGCCCGCTCGCGGCGGTGGCGGCGGTCTTCCACGTGATGAACCACGCCACCTTCAAGGCGTCGCTCTTCATGGCGGCCGGCATCATCGACCACGAGACCGGCACGCGTGACATTCGCAAGCTCAGCGGCCTGATGCGGCTCATGCCCATCACCGGCACGCTGGCCATCATCGCCAGCGCCTCGATGGCCGGCGTGCCGCTGCTCAACGGCTTTCTCTCGAAGGAGATGTTCTTCGCCGAGACGGTGTTCATCCAGGCGACGCCGTGGGTCGACTTCAGCCTGCCGCTGGTCGCCACGCTGGCGGGCATCTTCAGCGTGGCCTACTCGGCGCGCTTCGTGTTCGACGTGTTCTTCGGCCCGCCCTGCGGCGACGAAGTGCCCAAGCACCCGCACGAGCCGCCGCACTGGATGCGCGTGCCGGTCGAGCTGCTGGTGCTGGTGTGCCTGGTGGTGGGCGTGGCGCCGGCGTGGTCCGTCGGCCCGATGCTGGCGGCGGCCGCCACGCCGGTGGTTGGCGGCACGCTGCCCGAGTACAGCCTGGCCGTGTGGCACGGCCTCAACCTGCCGCTGCTGATGAGTTTCGTGGCGCTGGCGGGCGGTGCCGCGCTCTACCTGCTGCAACGCCGTCGCCGCGCGGCAGGCGGCCTCGAGAACACGCCGCTGCTGCACCGCTTCGACGGCCAGGTCATCTTCGAGCACCTCATTGCCCTGCTGAGCGAAGCCGGCCGGCGCAGCCGCCGCCTGTTCGGCACGAAGCGCATGCAGTGGCAGTTGCTGCTGCTGGTGGTGGTGGCCGTCGCGGGCGCGGCTGCTTCGCTGTGGCTCACGCCCGCCGCGCCCGGCACGCGGGAGCTGCTGCCCTTCTCGCCGATGTTCGCCATGACATGGCTCATCGGTGGCACCTGCGCGGTGGCCGCCGCGTGGCAGGCCAAGTTCCACCGGCTGGCAGCGCTGATGCTGGCCGCGGGCGCGGGCCTGGTCTCTTGCGTCACCTACATCTGGTTCTCCGCGCCCGACCTCGCGCTGACGCAACTGGTGGTCGAGGCCGTCACCACCGTGCTGATCCTGCTGGGCCTGCGCTGGCTGCCGATGCGCAGCAAGGACGTGGTGCAGCCCGCCCGCGCGCGTCTCAGGCCCTGGGGCCGCCGCGGCCGCGACCTGCTGATTGCCGCCATCGCGGGCGGCGGCATGGCCGCGCTGGCCTGGGCCATGATGACGCGCACCTTCCCGCAGAGCATCTCGCCCTTCTTCCTCGAGCGCGCGCTTACCGAGGGCGGCGGCACGAACGTGGTCAACGTGATGCTGGTCGACTTCCGCGGCTTCGACACCTTCGGCGAGATCACCGTGCTGGGCATCGTGGCGCTCACCGTGTATGCACTGCTGCGGCGCTTCCGCCCCGCCATCGAGTCGATGGCCTTGCCGATCCAGCAGCGCCTGCAAGCCGACGACGGCAGCAGCGACCTGCTGAACCCACGCCGCGCCAAGGACACCGCCGTCGGCTACCTGATGGTGCCGGCCGTGCTGGTGCGGCTGCTGCTGCCGGTCTCGGTGCTGGTGTCGGTCTACTTCTTCATGCGCGGCCACAACTCGCCGGGCGGCGGCTTCGTCGCGGGGCTGGTGATGTCGGTCGCGCTGGTGCTGCAGTTCATCGTGTCGGGCACCGAATGGGTGGAAGAGCACCTGCGCATCTACCCGCGCCGCTGGATCGCCATCGGCCTGCTGCTGGCGCTGGCCACCGGCGGCGGCGCCGTGTTCTTCGGCTACCCGTTCCTCACCACGCACACCGCGCATCTGCACCTGCCATTGCTGGGCGAAGTGCACGTGCCCAGCGCCCTCTTCTTCGACATCGGCGTGTTCGCGCTGGTGCTCGGCGCCACCATGCTGATCCTGACCGCGCTGGCCCACCAGTCGATCCGTAGCCACCGCTGGGCCGACGAGCAGGCTGAAAAGGAAGCCGAGGCCGCCGCAGCCACCGCCAATGGAGGAGCCAGCTGATGGAAATCGTGCTCGCACTCGCCATCGGCGTGCTCACCGGCTCGGGCGTCTACATGCTGCTGCGCCCACGCACCTTCCAGGTCATCATGGGCCTGACGCTGATCTCGTACGCGGTCAATCTCTTCATCTTCAGCATGGGGCGCCTCAAGGTCGACAGCGAGCCGGTGCTCATCAAGGGCCTGACCGCCACGCTGGCCAACACGGCCGACCCGATGCCGCAGGCACTGGTGCTCACCGCCATCGTGATCGGCTTCGCAATGACGGCACTCTTCCTCGTCGTGATGCTCGCCTCGCGCGGCCTCACCGGCACCGACCACGTGGACGGTGAAGAACGGCAGGAGGCGGAGTGACAGAACTCTTCCATCTGCTCGACCGGCTGCTCGAATTCAGCATGCCGCACCTGGTGGCGGTGCCGATCCTCGTGCCGATGCTCACGGCCGCGCTCATGCTGCTGCTGGGCGAGAACCGCCGGCGCGCCAAGTCGGCACTGAGCGTGGTCTCAGGCCTTGTCGGCCTGCTGGCCGCGCTGGCGCTGCTGCGCTGGGTGAACGCACCCGACACCGGCGGCGGACCCGGCTCCATCGGCGTCTACCTGCCGGGCAACTGGCGCGCGCCCTTCGGCATCGTGCTGGTGGCGGACCGGCTCTCGACCATGATGGTGGCGCTCACCGGCGTGGTCGCCTTCGCCGCGTCGATCTACTCCACCTCGCGCTGGGACCGCGCGGGCGTGCATTTCCACCCGTTGCTGCAGCTGCAGCTCATGGGCCTGAACGGCGCCTTCCTCACGGGCGACCTGTTCAACCTGTTCGTGTTCTTCGAGGTGATGCTCGCGGCTTCCTACGGCCTGCTGCTGCACGGCTCGGGCCGGCTGCGCGTGCAGGCGGGGCTGCACTACATCGCGATCAACCTCGCGGCGTCCTCGCTGTTCCTGATCGGCGCGGCCGTCCTCTATGGCGTGACCGGCACGCTCAACATGGCCGACCTGGGCATGCGCATCGCCGAGCTCGCGCCGGGCGACCGCGGACTGGTGCACGCGGCCACGGCCATCCTCTTCACCGCCTTCTTCGCCAAGGCCGGTGCGTGGCCGCTCAACTTCTGGTTGGTGCCGGCCTACGGATCGGCGGTCTCGCCGGTGGGCGCGGTGTTCGCGCTGCTCACCAAGCTGGGCGTCTACACGATCCTGCGGATGTGGACCGTGCTGTTCGCACCCGACACCGGCGCATCGGCCGCCTTCGGCCAGCCGGTGCTGGTGGGCGCGGGCATCGCCACGCTGTTCGTGGCGGCCCTCGGCATCCTCGGCACGCAGCGGCTGTCGAACCTCGCGGGCTTCAGCGTGCTGATCTCGGCCGGCACGCTGCTCGCCGCGGTGGGGCTGGGTCAGCCGGCCGTGTGGGCGGGCGCGCTCTTCTACATGCTGAGTTCCACCCTCGCGGTGAGCGCCTTCTTCCTGCTGATCGACATGATCGAGCGCTGGCGCAATGCCGGCATGAGCGTGGCGCCGCACGAGGCCGCGGGCAACGCGCCCTTCCTCGCCGAGGATCTGAGCGCGCTGAACGACGTGAACCTCGACGACGACGCGCAGGCGCTCTACGGCCGGGCGATCCCGGCCGGCGTCGCCTTCCTCGGCCTGAGCTTCATGATCTGCACGCTGCTGCTGACCGGCCTGCCGCCGCTGTCGGGCTTCGTCGGCAAGTTCGCGATGCTCTCGGGGCTGATGGGCGGCAGCGGCGCCATCAGTACGGCCGGCTGGACCTTCCTGGTGCTGCTGATCGCCTCCGGCTTCCTCGCATTGATCGCGCTGACCCGCACCGGCATCCGGCATTTCTGGACCCAGCCGCACGGCAACCTCCCTTCGCTGCCGGCGCTCGAGGTGCTGCCGGTGGCCGGGCTGATCGTGGCCTGCATCGCGCTCACCGTCTGGGCCGAACCGGTGCTGCGCCACGCGATGGCCACCGCCGAGGGCCTGCGCACGCCCACCGCCTACCGCGCGGCGGTGATGGAGGCACGGCAGGTGCCCAACCCTGTGCCGGCCGCCAAAGCCGAAGGAAAGGGCGCCGCGCCATGAAACGCCTGATCCCCTCCCCGCCCCTGTCCCTCGCGCTGTTGGTCATCTGGCTTCTGCTCAACCAGTCGCTCGAGGCGAGCACGCTGCTGACGGGCGCGCTGCTCGCCATCGCGGTACCGCTGCTGACCCAGGGCCTGCGGCCCGCCACGGTGCGCATGCGCCGCCCCGGCGTGGCGCTGCGGCTGTCGGCTGTCGTGCTCTACGACATGTCGGTGTCGGTGTTCGCGGTGGCGCGCGCGCTGCTCACGCGCCGCAGCGAACGCATCCAGGCGAGCTTCCTGCGCATACCGCTCGACATGCGCGACCCCAACGGCCTCGCCGTGCTCGCGATGATCATGTGCCTCACACCCGGCACCGCCTGGGGCGAGCTGGCCTTCGACCGCACGACCCTGCTGATCCACGTGTTCGACCTCGAGGACGAGGCGGCCTTCATCGAGCAGATCAAGAGCCGCTACGAACGTCCGCTGATGGAGATCTTCGAATCATGACGCCCATCCTTCTCTGGTCGCTCAAGTTCGCGCTGTTCCTGCTGGCGGTGGCCATGCTCTGCGCCGTCGCCCGCCTGCTCATCGGCCCCTCGGCGCAAGACCGCGTGATGGCGCTGGACTGCCTCTACATCAACGGCATGCTGATGATGCTGGTGCTGGGCATCGTCTACGCGAGCGACGTGTACTTCGCCGCCGCCATGCTGATCGCGCTGTTCGGCTTCGTGAGCTCGACGGCGATGGCCAAGTTCCTGCTGCGCGGGGAGGTGATCGAATGAACGATTTCATCGCGGGCCCGCTGCCGCTGTGGGCCCAGATCGTCACCGCCGTCTTCGCGGTGCTGGGCGCGGCCTTCGCCGCCATCGGCTCCTTCGGCTTGGTGCGGCTGCCGACCTTCTTCCGCCGCATCCACGCGCCCACGCTGGGCGCCACCGGAGGCGTGTGGTCGATGACGGTCGCGACCATCGTGTATTTCTCCGCGCAGGGCCACAGCCTCGCGTTGCATGCGGTGCTGATCGTGCTGTTCGTGGCGCTCACCACGCCGGTCACCACCATCTTCCTGATGCGCGCCGCGCTGTTCCGCGAACGGCAGAAGAACGGCGACGTGCCGCCGCCGTCACCTTCGGACCAGGGGCCGATCCCGCCCTACGAGGGCTGATCGAAAGAAGACTGCGGCGAAGTCACGCGGCCAGCAGCCGCGCCTTGGCCTGCGCCACTTCCATCTCGCGCGGCAGCATCACCGCGTTCTTCACCGCCAGGATCTCGGCCATCACGCTCACCGCGATCTCCGGCGGCGTCTTGCTGCCGATGTAGATGCCGATCGGCCCGCGCAGCCGCGCGAGCGACTCGTCGGTCTGGTCGAAGTGCTCGATCATCCGCTCGCGCCGCGCGTCGGCATTGCGGCGCGAACCGATGGCGCCGACGTAGAAGGCCTCGCTCTGCAACGCCTCGAGCAGCGCGAGGTCGTCGAGCTTGGGGTCGTGCGTGAGAGCGACCACGCAGCTGCGGCGGTCGGGCCTGAAGGCGGTCACCGCGTCGTCGGGCATCTCTGTCGTGATCTGCACGCCGGGCAGCGACCACGCGGTGCGGTACTCGGCGCGCGGATCGCACAGCGTGACCGCGAAGCCGCTGAACTTGGCCATGGTGGCCAGGTACTCGGCGAGCTGGCCGGCACCGATCAGCAGCATGCGGTACTCGGGGCCGAAGGTGTTCGTCAGCTCGGTGTCGTTCACCGTGAGTTCGTCGGGGGCGGACGCTTCGGCGATCCGCACGGCGCCGGTGGCGAGCGTCACCGTTCGCTGCATGAGCCGGCCCTGCTCCAGCTGCGCCACCAGCAGTTCGAGCGAACCGGCGTCGGGCGCATATTCGAGCAGCAATTCCAACGTGCCGCCGCAGGGCAGTCCGAAACGGTGCGCCTCGTCGGCGGTGATGCCGTACTTCACGAGCGCGGGCGGCGCGCCCAGCGGCACGTCCTCGCCCTTGCCGTGGGCATGGCTGTAGCGCGCGATCAGGTCGTCCTCGATGCAGCCGCCGGAGACCGAACCGACCATCGCGCCGTCCTCGGCCAGGGCCATGATCGAGCCCACAGGGCGAGGCGACGAGCCCCATGTACGCACCACCGTCGCCAGCAGCGCGCGCTTGCCTGCACGCCGCCAGTCGCGCAGCGTGCGCAGCACCATGACGTCGAGGTTTTCCATTGCAGCGAACTCCGAAGCCTCAGGCGGCGTCGCCCGGTGCGGCGGGTGCGTCCTTGTCGTCCTTCTTGCCGAGGCCGATCTTCTTCATGAGGCCGAACATCATCCCGGCCTTCTCGGCCGGTGCCTCGGTGGCTTCCGCGACAGGTTCGGGCGGCGGGCCGTAGCGGCTCTGCATCTCGGCCTCGAAGCGCTTGAAGAAATCGTCGGCCGTGGACTTCGCCGCGCCGTCGATCAGGCGCTGGCCGAGCTGGGCGATCTTGCCGCCTACCTGGGCCTGCACGGTGTAGTCGAGCTCGCATCCCGCTGCCGGGGGCGGCGATGCGGCCTCCGCCTCGTGCGCGACGGCAGCATCCGAAGCCGCGGCTGCCGCTTCGGCTACCACCGGCTTGAGCGTGACGCTCGAAGATCCCTTGGCGAATCCGGCCACGCCACCCTGCCCTTCGAAGCTCAGCTTGTAGCCGTCGGGCGCCACGATGTCCGACAGCAACACCTTGCCGTTGAACTTGGCCGAGACCGGGCCGATCTTGACCGCGAGCGCGACGCTGTACTGGTTGTCGCCCGTGAGCTCGAACTTGTCGCAGCCGGGAATGCACTTCTTCAGTGTTTCCGGGTCGTTGAGCGCTTCCCAGGCCTGTTGTTGGGTGACGCCGAGGCGGCGGTTTCCGAGCATTTCCATGGTGGGTTTCCTTTGTCGTCCTTCCCGGGCGCCGCTAGCGGCCGGACCGCATCAGGGCGGCCAGGCTCGCGGCGAGCTGTTCGAGTGCGCTGAGATTGTGAACCGCCAGCATCGCGTCCGCTTGCCGGTGCAACACGGCGGCCCCACGCGCCAGAGGGGCGTAGCCCTCGAAGCGCAGCAGGGGGTTGAGCCACAGCAGGCGGCGCGAATGGCGCTTGAGCCACAGCAGCTCCTGCTCCAGCTGCGAGGGTTCGCCGGTGTCGAGGCCGTCGCTGATCACCAGCACCAGCGTGCGGCGGCCGGTCAGGCGGCGGGCATGGGCGCGGCGCAGTTCGGCCAGGGAAGCGCCGAGCCGGGTGCCGCCCGCGAAGTCGTCGATGGCGAGGCTGGCGGCGCCCAGCATGGCGTCGGTGTCGGCCAGCCGGAAGGCCGGTGTCAGGTCGGTCAGGCGAGTGCCGAAGGCGAACACGTCGCGCCGCCCCGCCCGCCGCGTCGCGGCATGGAGAAAGGCCAGCAGCAGCCGTGCATACCGCTCCATCGAACCGGAGACGTCGACCAGCACCAGCAGCGGCAGCGGCTGATCGCGCCGGGCGAGCCGGGGCAGCCGCATGATCTCGCCGCCCGTGCGCGCGGCCTCGTGCAGCACGCCCGGCCAGTGCATGCGCGCATGCTGCCGGCCCGCGTCGCCGGCCACCCGCAGGCGGCGCGACGGCAACTCCGGAATTGGCAGCCGGATGTCGCGCGAGAGCCGTTCGACCAGCCTGTACTCGGCGGCGCCCAGCGCGTTGAAGTCCGCATGCTGCAGGCGCTGCCGGTCGCTCGACGTCATGGCGGCATCGAATTCGATCTCGCGGTCGGGCTTCGCCAGTTCGGCCGGCCTGGCAGGGTTGCGCGGCGCGGTGAGCGCCTCGCGCACGCGCGGACGGCGCTTCGAGGGCTCGGCCTTGCCTTCGGCGCTCGGCAGCATCTGCGCGAGCAGCTTGTTGGCCAGCTCCGGATCGCGGAACCACGCATCGAACAGTTCGCGGAACACCATGCGGTCCTGCTCGCGGCTGACCATCACCGCTTCCATGGCGGCGCTCAGGTCGAGCCTGTCTTCCACGCCCACCAGCGAGGCCGCCTCGGCGGCCAGCGCGATGCGCATCGCGTCGGTGCGAACGCCCGCGCGGCGCAGCGCCCGGCCGAAGGAGGCGATGTTGCCCGCGAGCTTGCCGCTGCGGACGTCGCCAAGTTGCTGGACGCCGGTGGTGGCCATCGACAACTCACGCCTCGGGCTTGAGCAGGTCCGACGCCAGCTCGTGCGTCAGCGCGGCGACGTCGTCGCGCTGCTTGAACAAAATGCCGGCGGTATCGACCACCACCTCGGGGTCGAGCTCGACCGTGTCGAGCGCGATCAGCGCCCTCGCCCATTCGACGCTCTCGGCAATGCCGGGCGCACGCTGGAAGGCATTGGCGAATGGTGCATCGCGCAGCCGCGCGACGAAGGCCGCCACCTGGGCCGACAGCTTCTCGCCGGCCTGCGGCACCTGCGCCCGCACGATGGCCAACTCGCGCTCGCGTTCGGGATAGTCGAGCCAGTGATAGAGGCAGCGGCGCTTGACCGCGTCGTTGAGCTCGCGCGTGCGGTTGCTCGTGAGGATGGTGACGGGCGGCGCCACCGCGCGCACCGTGCCCAGCTCGGGAATGCTCACCTGGTACTCGCCCAGGTACTCGAGCAGGAAGGCCTCGAAGGGCTCGTCGGCCCGGTCCACCTCGTCGATCAGCAGCACGGCGCCCGGCAGCGGGGTCTGCAGCGCCTGCAGCAGCGGCCGGCGGATCAGGTAGTGCGGCTGGTAGACCTCGGCCTCGACATCGCGCGCCGCGCCGGTGGCCTCGGCCGCGCGCATGTGCAGCAGCTGCGCGGCGTAGTTCCATTCGTAGAGCGCTTCGCGCTGCTCCAGGCCGTCGTAGCACTGCAGGCGCAGCAGCTCTCGGCCCAGCGCCGTCGACAGCGCCTTCGCCAGCTCGGTCTTGCCGACGCCGGGCTCGCCCTCGAGCAGCAGCGGGCGCTGCAGCTTCAGCGCGAGGAAAACGGCCGTGGCCAGTCGCCGGTCGGCGAAGTAGCCGGCCTGCACGAGTCCGGCGGAGAGGGAATCGATGCTCGGGAAGATCATGGCGAAGCGTAGCGGAAGACGCGAGGCCGTCGCGTCTTCCGATGAGCAGGCAGAGCGAGCGCCCCGGGCTTCCTCAGGCCAGGGCCTTGGTGACTGCGCGTTGGGTCAGCACGCTGATCAGGTTGGCCCGGTACGCGGCCGACGCATGCAGGTCGCTGTTCAGGTCGCTCGCATCGATCTTCACGGCGGCTGCGGCAGCGGCGGTGAAGCTCTTGTTCAACGCATCTTCCAGCCCGGCGTGACGGAACACGCCGTTGCCCGCGCCGGTGACCGCCACGCGCACGCCGCTGTCGTACTGCGCGAGGAACACGCCGACCAGCGGGAAGTTCGACGCCTTCTGGCGCAGCTTCTCGTAGACGGCGCGTTTCGGAACGGGGAAGCGGATCGCGGTGATCAGCTCGTCGTCTTCCAGCGCCGTGGTGAAGAGGCCGAGGAAGAAGTCGTCGGCGGCAATCTCGCGCTTCGAAGTGACGATGGTCGCGCCCGAGGCCAGCACCGCGCTGGGGTAGCACGCGGCCGGGTCGTTGTTGGCCACCGAGCCGCCGATGGTGCCCATCGCGCGCACCTGCCGGTCGCCGATGCGCGAGGCCAGGTCGGCCAGCGCCGGATAGGAGGCTTTCACATCGGCGTTGTTCGCCACGTCAAGGTGACGCGACATGGCGCCGATGGTGATGGCGTTGCCGTTCTTCGCGATGCCGGTGAGCTCCTTGATGCCGCTCAGGTCCACGAGCTGTTCGGGGGCCGAGAGGCGCAGCTTCATCGAAGCCAGCAGGGTCTGTCCACCTGCCAGCGGCTTGGCGCCGGCGGCAACAAGTTTGGCCGCGTCGGCCACGGAAGCAGGCCGTTCGAGTGTGAAGGCATACATGGCGTGATTCCTTCTTTGTTTTATTCAAGGGTTGGCGGCTGCGGCCTGCATCGCTTCCCAGACGCGGCTGGGCGAGGCAGGCATGTCGAAATCCTTGACGCCGAGCGGCGCCAGCGCGTCGAGCACGGCATTGATCACGGCCGGCGGCGAGCCGATGGCCCCCGCCTCGCCGCAGCCCTTGGTGCCCAGCGGGTTGTGGGTGCACGGGGTGCACACGGTGTCGAGCTTGAACTGCGGGAAGTCGCCCGCGCGCGGCATGGCGTAGTCCATGAAGCTGCCGGTGAGAAGCTGGCCGGTCTCGTTGTCGTACACGCAGTTCTCGAGCAGCGCCTGGCCGATGCCCTGCACCAGCCCGCCGTGCACCTGGCCCTCGACGATCATCGGATTGATGATGGTGCCGAAGTCGTCCACCGCGGTGAAGCGGTCGACCCTGACCTCGCCGGTCTGCTTGTCGACCTCGACCTCGCAGATATAGGTGCCGCCCGGGAAGGTGAAGTTGGTCGGGTCGTAGAAGGCGGTTTCGTTCAGGCCCGGCTCCAGCTTGTCGAGCGGGTAGTTGTGCGGCACGTAGGCCGTGAGCGCCACCTGGCCGAAGGGGATCTTCTTGTCGGTGCCCTTGACCGTGAACTCGCCGTTGGCGAACTCGATGTCGGCGTCGCTCGCCTCCATCAGGTGCGCGGCGATCTTCTTGGCCTTGGTCTCGATCTTGTCGAGCGCCTTCATGATGGCCGCGCCGCCCACCGAGATGGAGCGCGAGCCGTAGGTGCCCATGCCGAAGGGCACGCGGCCGGTGTCGCCGTGCACCACGTCGACGTTCTCGACCGGAATGCCCAGCCGCGCCGCCACCACCTGAGCGAAGGTGGTTTCATGCCCTTGCCCATGGCTGTGCGAGCCGGTGAACACGGTCACGCTGCCGGTCGGGTGCACGCGGATCTCGCCGCACTCGAACAGGCCCGCCCGCGCGCCGAGCGCACCCGCGATGTTCGACGGCGCGATGCCGCAGGCCTCGATGTAGCTCGAATAGCCGATGCCGCGCAGCTTGCCCTTGCCCTCGCTCGCCGTCTTGCGCGCGGCGTAGCCGTCGACTTCGGCCAGCACCCGGGCCTTGTCCATGCATGCATGGAAGTCGCCCGTGTCGTACTGCAGCGCCACCGGCGTCTGGTACGGGAAGCTGCTGATGAAGTTGCGCTTGCGGATCTCGTCCTGCCCCAGCTTCATTTCCCAGGCGCAGCGCGACACCAGCCGCTCCAGCAGGTAGGTGGCTTCGGGCCGCCCCGCTCCGCGGTAGGCATCGACCGGCGCGGTGTTGGTGAACCAGGCATCCACCTCGACGTAGATCTGCGGCGTGGTGTACTGGCCCGCCAGCAGCGTTGCGTAGAGGATGGTGGGTACTGCCGTCGAGAAGGTCGACAGGTAGGCGCCGAGGTTGGCATCGGTATGCACGCGCAGCGCGAGGAACTTGCCCTGGCTGTCCATCGCCATCTCGGCGTGGCTCACGTGGTCGCGGCCGTGCGCATCCGACAGGAAGCATTCCGAGCGCTCGGCCGTCCACTTGATGTTGCGGTTGAGCTGCCGTGCGGCCCAGGTCAGGCACACGTCTTCTGCATACAGGAAGATCTTGGAGCCGAAACCGCCGCCCACGTCCGGCGCGATCACGCGCACCTTGTGCTCGGGCAGGCCCAGCACGAAGGCCGTCATCAGCAGGCGCTCGACGTGCGGGTTCTGGTTGGACACGTAGAGCGTGTAGTCCTCGGTGGCACGGCTGTAGCTGCCGATGGCCACGCGCGGCTCGATGGGATTGGGCACCAGCCGGTTGTTGACCAGGTCGAGCTTCGTCACGTGCGCCGCACTGGCGAAGACCGCATCGACCGCCGCCTTGTCGCCCAGTGCCCACTTGTAGCACTGGTTGTCGGGCGCCTCGTCGTGCAGGGTGACGCCGCCGGCCTTCTTCGCCGCGTCGGCCACGCTCACGAGCGCAGGGAGCACCTCGTAGTCGACCACCACCGCCTCGGCTGCGTTCTTCGCCTGCTCGACCGTCTCTGCCACCACCATGGCCACGTGGTCGCCCACATAGCGCACCTTCTTGATGGCGAGGATCGGGTGCATCGGCTCCTTCATGGGGGTGCCGTCGGGGTTGTTGATGAGCCAGCCGCAGGGCAGCCCGCCCATCTTTCCCTCGATGTCCTTGCCGCTGAAGATGCCGATCACGCCGGGCATCTTCAGCGCCTCGGCGGTGTCGACCGACTTGATGGCGGCGTGGGCGTGCGGCGAGCGCACGAAGACCGCATGGCTCTGGTTGGCCAGCGTGATGTCGTCGGTGTAGTTGCCGGCGCCGGTCAGGAAGCGGTAGTCCTCCTTGCGCCGCAGAGCCTCGCCGATGTGCGGCAGGTTCGAGAAGTCGGAAGCGCCCATGATGTCACTCCCTTCATGCCGTTGCGGTTGCCTTGACGGGGGTGCCCGAGGCCATCGCCTCGCCGCCCATCTTCACTGCCTTCACGATGTTCTGGTAGCCCGTGCAGCGGCACAGGTTGCCGTCGAGCAGCTCGCGGATTTCCGATTCGCTCGACTTGGGGTGGTGGGTGCACAGGTCGATGGCGCTCATGACCATGCCGGGGGTGCAGAAACCGCACTGCAGGCCGTGGCATTCCTTGAACGCCGCCTGCATGGGATGCATGGTGCCGTCGGCCTCGGCGATGCCCTCGATGGTGGTGATTTCGGCGCCGGCCGCCTGGGCCACCAGCACGTTGCACGATTTGACTGCCCGGCCGTTCACGTGGACGGTACAGGCGCCGCACTGGGCGGTGTCGCAGCCGACGTGGGTTCCGGTGAGGTGGAGATGCTCGCGCAGAGCGTGAACCAGGAAGGTGTTGGGAGGAGCGTCGACGGTGACCTGACGGCCGTTGACCTTGAAAGCGACCTGCATTTGGCTGTCTCCGTAAAAGGTGATGGCTGTTTCAGCAAAAGCATCTTGGATGCCGACCTTTCGCACTATCCTAGGCAAAACCCTTGACACTTGCACAGACCGCGCGAAATTCTCAAAATGAAACAGCTTGCCGTCCGGCGAGCCGGGAAAAGCATGCATACATGCGCGAAAAACCACGATGCCTGTATCAATCGTTTCGCCACCTCCTGAGCGTTCCCTGGTCATTGCCCAGGCCCGCCGCGAACTGATCGAAGGCGAGCAGTCCTCTCGTGCGCGCGGCGCCGCCTGCGTCGATTCATGGATCACCCGTTCCTGGCAGCGCTGCATCGAGGCCGGCCGCCGGCCGCAGCAGCGCGTCAGCTTCGACCCGGTGAGCCGCGCAGCCAGCTGCGACATCGCCGAGCGCAACCGGGCGCTGGTCGCGGCGGCCCGCCCGGTGATCGAGCAGCTTTCGCGCGCCATCGCCGACACCCGCTATTTCGCCGTGCTGACCGATGCCGAGGGCATCGTGGTCGACGTGGGCAACCTGCCCGACGGCACCGACGCCGCCAGCCGCTATGCGCGCGACATCGGCCGCATCGGCGTCGACCTGTCGGAGCGCGCCATCGGCACCAGCGCCATCGGCACCGCGCTGGCCGAGCAGGAATCGGTCTGGCTGCACCGTGGCGAGCACTTCTTCGACGACACCAGCGTCTACAGCTGCGCGGGCGCCCCGCTCTTCGGTCCCCGGGGCGACTGCATCGGCATGCTCGACCTGACCGGCGTGCAGGTGGCCGAACGGCCCGAACTGCGCCACCTGGCCACCCTGTCCGCGCGCAGCATCGAGAACATGCTGGTGATGCGCGAGCCCTGCGAGCTGCTGCTGCACCTGTCCTGGCCCGGCAGTTCCGGAAGCGAGGCCACCGAGGGCCTGCTGTGCATCGACGCCGTGGGCAATGTCACGGGCGCCAATGCCGCAGCCCGGCAGATGCTGCACCAGCCGCTGCCGCGCAGCGAGCACGCCCTGAACTTCAACGACCTCTTCGCTCTGCCTCTTCACATGATGTTCGACGCGGCCCGGCGCGGCGATGCGGTGCTCGAGGTACCGCTCTGGTCGGGCCTTCGGGTGCAGGTGCGGCCCCAGCGCGGAGGCAGCGGCAGCACGACTGCCGCAAACGTTTCCGACAGCCGCCCGCGGCTGCGCGACGTGGAAACCGCGCTGATCCGCAAGGCGGTGGCCGACGCGCGCGGCAATGTCGCGGAAGCGGCACGCGCCCTCGGCATCAGCCGGGCGACCGTCTACCGCAAGCTGTGGCGCGGACGGCCTGCCGGCGCACCGGATTGAGCATCCGGCGTTCAGCCTTCATTCAGCTTTTTCTTCTTCAGGCGCCGACCGGCACCTTGTCCAGGAAGCCCGTCACCGAGCGCAGCTTGCCTGCATCGATCCGCGCGAAGTCGGTACCCTGGATCAGGTCTTCGGCACCGCTCGGCCCCAGCGTCCACGAGAAGCGCAGGTGGTCGCCGTGCGCATCGGCCTTGCCCAGCAGGCTGAAGCGGAAGCCCGGGTAGCGCTGGTGCACCGCGCCGACCAGCGCGCTGATCTGCTCGTGCCCGCTGGCCTGCGCGATCGGATCGACGTAGTGCGCGTCGGCGGTCCATCCGGCTTCGATCAGCGCTGCGCGGCGGGCGGCGTCAGTCTCGTTCCAGACGGCGATGTAGCGTTGGGCAATGGCGGTGGCGTCGTGTGCGGCGGTGTTCATGATGACCATTCCTTTCGGGGTTCGGACCCGCAACATCGCGGGGTGAAGGAATGGTCGCGTCGCACGCGACTTGCGTCGATGACGTCTCAGGTCATGGAATCCGGCTGCCGTAGCGGATGCTCTTGAGCGCGCCGTTCTGGAACAGCAGCATCGTCTCGAACTGGCCCGAGCCCGGCCGGTAGGTCCACTCCTCGCTCTGGTCGCAGGTGCTGTTGTTGTTGACGATGACCGTCTTGTCCCCCGTCGAGGACGAGGGAGGCACGATCACCTGCGGGTTCGGATCGGGCTTGGCGCAGAAGCTGTCCTTGAACACCGGCTCGCCGCACTTCTGCAGGATGGTGAACTTGGAATCGCCCCTCTGCGCGAAGTCGCGATTGCAGTTGAGTGTCTGCGCCTGGGCCGGCGCGACGAACGACAGTGCGGCCAGCAAGGCGGCGGGAATGAGCAGGGATCGCTTCACGGTGTTTCCTGTGTCTTGTGCAAGCGATGGTAGTGACATTCCGGCGCCGAACCTGAAGCTGACCCCCTTCAAACCGCGTCGAGCGGGAACACCGGCCTGCGCACCTTGCTGAACGGGAACAGGCTGTAATCCGAACTGGTGACACCCGGGCTGTCGCACTCCACCAGCGCGGCCGAGAGCGGTTCGAACACGGGCCGGCAGTACATGCGCGACTTGAGCAGCAGAAAGCGTTCATTCCGCGGATCGAGCCCCGCGCACTCGAAGACGCCGATGTCCCACGGCTCCTGCGTGCGCTCGGTCACCACGATGCGCGCGGTGCCGATGTCGAACAGCACCGTGCGCCCCATGCTGCTGCGCTGGCCGGTGTAGGTGGGGCCGGTGATCACGTACTCGCCGTCGCTCACGGTGCGCACCGTGCCCGTGAGCCGCACCGACGTCTTCTTCAGCCCGATGCCCTCGAGCGAGACCTTGTTGCCCAGCGCCACCGTCACCTCGGCGCCCTCGCCCGCCGCGACGAGCTGCGCCACGGCCTCCGGATCGCACAACGGCCCCACGCCGATGCCGTGCAGGCCCTGCGCGAGCGCTTCCTGCAGCACGTCCATGGTGTCGCAGCTGCCGCCCGACATGCAGTTGTCGCCGTGGTCGAGCAGCAGCACCGGTCGCGTCGCGCCCTCGGCGATCAGCTTCGCGCGCGCGACCGACTCCGCCAGCGGCTCGCTGCGGTAGACGAAGGCCTCGCGCTCCGCCCACATCTGCGCGGCGATGCGGTCGGCCGTGGCCTGCGCGCGCTCGGGCGAATGCGCGTCGACGACGATCACGCTCATGCACGGCGCCTCGATGTCCGACAGCGAGAAGCCCGCCAGGATCGACACCGCCAGCGACTCCGACTTCTCGGCCTCGCACGCCGCCTCGATGGCGCGCTTCATCGCACCGGTGAACGAGGCGCTGCGCAGCGTGTGCGCCATCAGCGGCAGCCGGTGCCAGCGCATCGCCGGCCTGCTGCGCCCGGCCAGCAGGTCGAGCAGCAGGCGGCCGGCATGCTCGCCGGTTTCGTACATGTCGACGTGCGGGTAGGTCTTGAAGCCGACGATGACGTCGGCGTTCTCCACCATCGCGGGCGTGACGTTGGCATGCAGGTCGAGCGCCACACCGACGGGCACGCCCGGCGCCGCCGCGCGCAGGCGCACCAGCAGGTCGCCTTCGCCGTCCACGCTGTTCTGCGCCACCATCGCGCCGTGCAGGTCGAGCAGGATGGCGTCGCAGCCCGGCGCCGCATCGACGATGCGCTGCGTCAGCAGGGTGTAGGCCTGCGCATCGACCGGCCCGCTCGGATTGGCCGAGGCCGACACCGGCGTGACGACTTCCGCACCCGCCGCTTCGGCCAGGTCGATGAAGGCCGACATCGCGGTGCGCATGCCCTTGTTGTCGCGGTAGGCCTGCTCGCCGAAGGTCGGGCCATCGGGCCCGAAGGCCGCGAGCGGCGTGGGCACCGGCGAGAAGGTGTTGGTCTCGTGGTTGAGGCGTGCGATCAGTACTTTCATGGTCATTGGGCAAACTTTCCGCCGCTCGCCAGCATGGTGATGTCGCCGAAGCTGGAGCCGTTGCGGTTGTCGGGTTTGAACGCAAGCGCGTAGCCGCCGAGGTCCATGGGCACAGATGTCTCGATGGTCCGCCTGAGCGAGTCCGTGGTGATCGGCCCCTTCACGCGCTGAAGCGCCTCCGCGAACGCCTTGGCCGTGATGTAGCCCTCCAGGCCCAGGTAGGAGCCCTCGCCCTCGCTGCCCGCGCTCCTGCGCGCTCGCTGGTATTCGTCGACGATGGGGAAGCGGGTCTTCCAGAACGGCGGCATCACCTGCGACAGCACGATGCCGCGGCTCTTCTCGCCCAGTTCCTTGTAGAGCAGGAAGGAGCTGGCCACCGAGTTCGTGTAGATCTGCGGATGCACCGGCGCCGCCACCAGCGCGCGGATGACGTTGATCGCCGGCATGCCCGCCGCGATGACGTACACCGCCTGCGCCCCGCTGGCGATGACCTGCTGCGCGGTGCGCGACGGCTCCTTGTCCTGCGGATCGAAGCGCAGCGTCAGCACCGGGGACAGCCCGTTCTTCTGCAGCGCCTCCAGCGCATCCTTCTCGATGCCCTTGCCATACGCGTCGTCGCTCGACACGACGGCGATGCGCACCACGCCCACCGTCTTCAGGTGGTTCATCACGCGGTGCACCTCGTCGGCGTACGACTCGCGCACGTGGTAGATCGGCACCTTCGGTCCGCGCAGCACGGCCGCGCCGGTCAGTCCGCCGAAGATGAAGCTGTCGTACTTCGCCGCGACCGGCACCATGGCCGCGCCGATGCCCGTGCCCATGGTGCCGAAAAGGCAGACCACGCGGTCGGTGCCGAGCAGCTTCTCGGCGTTGGCCGCGGCCTTGTCGGGCGCATAGACGTCGTCGTAGGTGATCATCTTCACGGGCCGCCCGCCGATGCCGCCTGCCTTGTTCAGCTGGTCGAACAGCAGCTTCTGCCCTTCCATGAACGCGAGGCTGTTGGGCGCCAGCGGGCCCGTCAGCACGGCGGACTGGCCGACGAGGATGGGCTCGGCGGCCGGCGCCGCGGCAGTCCAGGCGAGGGCCAGCGCCGCCAGGGCGAGGCGCCACGTCTTCACGATGCGACTCCCGCGCTCTGCAGCATGGCCTGCAGCAGCACGTTGCAGCCGGCTTCGAGATGGTCGGGCTGCGCGTCCTCGATCTCGTTGTGGCTGATGCCGTCGAGGCAGGGCACGAAAATCATCGCCGTGGGGCACACGCGCGCGAGGTACACCGCGTCGTGGCCCGCGCCGCTGATCACGTTCATCCAGGTCATGCCCTGCGCCTGCGCGGCTTCGCGTACGGCGGACACGAGCTTGGGAGTGAAGGGCTGCGGCTGGAAATACACGACCTGCTCCACCGACATCTCGACCTTGCCCTTCGTGGCGATGCGCTGCACGGCTTCTTTCAGCTCGGCATCCATGGCGGAAAGCACCACGTCGTCGGCCGCGCGCAGGTCGACGCTGAGCTTCGCGCGGCCCGGGATCACGTTGCGCGAGTTTGGATAGTTGTCGATCCAGCCGACCGTGCCGCGCCCATGCGGCGCGTGGGCGAGCGCGATGCGGTTGACCTCGATCACGAGTTCGGAGGCGGCCAGCAGCGCGTCCTTGCGCAGCTCCATCGGCGTGGGGCCGGCGTGGGCTTCCATGCCCTGCACCACCACGTCGTACCAACGCTGGCCCAGCGCGCCCTCGACGACACCGATCACGCGTTCGTTGGCCTCGAGCACCGGGCCTTGCTCGATGTGCGCCTCGAAGTACGCGCCCACGGGCGACGCGGCAGCCGAAGCCGGCGTGCTGCCCGCGTAGCCGATGGAAGCCAGCGCCTCGGACACGCTCACGCCGTCGTTGTCGCGCTGCACCAGCGCATGTTCGAGCGTGAAGGCGCCCGCGAACACGCCCGAGCCCATCATCACGGGCACGAAGCGCGAGCCTTCCTCGTTGGTCCACACCGCCACCTCGATCGGCGCCTCGGTCTCGACCTTCGCGTCGTTCAGGCTGCGGATCACCTCGAGCCCCGCGAGCACGCCGTAGTTGCCGTCGAACTTGCCGCCCGTGGGCTGGGTGTCGATGTGGCTGCCGGTGGTAACGGGCGGCAGCGCGTTGTTGCGGCCGGCGCGGCGCGCGAAGATGTTGCCGATGGCGTCCACGCGCACTTCGCAGCCCGCCTCGCGCACCCAGCGCACGAACAGGTCGCGGCCCTGGCGATCGAGGTCGGTCAGCGCAATGCGGCAGACACCGCCTTTCTCGGTGGCGCCGAGCTGCGCCAGTTCCATCAGCGAGTTCCAGAGCCGCTGGCCGTCGATGCGGAGTTCGGTGTGTGAGTTTTTCATGGCTGTTTCAGGAAGATGGAGGAAAGGACTGCGGGAAGCCTCAAGCAAGGCCCACGCCCAGATAGCGGTCTTTCACCTCGTGGTCGGCCATGAAGGCGTCGTTGCCGGCCTCGTGCACGATGACGCCCTGCTCCACGATGTAGTGGCGGTCGGCCAGCTGCACGCAAACTTCGAGGTTCTGCTCGACCAGCAGGATCGCCACGCCGGCTGCCTTGATGGTCTTGAGCTGGGCGACGATCTCCTCGACGATCACCGGCGCCAGTCCCTCGACAGGCTCGTCGAGGATCAGCAGGCGCGGGTGGTTCATCAGCGCGCGGCCGATGGCCAGCATCTGCTGCTCGCCGCCCGAGAGCTGCCCGCCGCCGTTGCGCCGCCGTTCCTTCAGGCGCGGAAAGATGCGGTAGATGTCGGCCAGCTGCCACGGCGATTCGCGCCGCAGGCCGAGCATCAGGTTCTCTTCCACGGTCAGCAGCTTGAAGATGCCGCGGTGCTCGGGCACCAGGCACACGCCGCGCGTGGCAATTCGGTGCGGCGCCAGGCCCGCGATGTCCGCGCCCTGGAAGCGAACGCGACCGCCGGTGGGCGTGACCGCGCCGGCAATGCTCTTGAGCGTGGTCGACTTGCCCGCGCCGTTGCGGCCCAGCAGCGTGACCAACTCGGCCTCGCCCACGGTCATCGACACGCCCTGCAGCACGTGGCTCTTGCCGTAGTGGGCGTGCAGGCCCTCGACTTCAAGGATGTTGTTCTTCATGCCTTGCCCCCCGTGATCATGTTGCCCAGGTAGGCGGTGCGCACGCGCGCGTCGGCGCGGATGTCGCCCGGCAGCCCCTCGGCCAGCACACGGCCGAGCTGCATCACGGTCACGGTGTCGGAGATGTCCATCACGATGTTCATGTTGTGCTCGATGAGAACCACGGTGTGCCCGTCGCGCAGGCCGCGGATGAGCTGCTTCATGTCGTCGAGGTCGTCGATGCCCATGCCCGACGTCGGCTCGTCGAGGAAGATCGCTTTCGGCCTGGCGGCCAGCGCCATGCCCACTTCGAGGCGGCGCTGCTGGCCGTGCGAGAGCTCGCCGGCCGCCGTGTTCGCCAGCCGTTCCAGTCCGATGCGCTGCAGCACCTCGTCCACGACCTGCGTGCGGGCCAGTTCGCCGACCGGTGCGCGCCAGCAGTTCATGGCCTGGCGCGGCGAGATGCCCTGCGCCGCCACGCGCAGGTTCTCGCGCACCGACAGGCTCAGGAACAACGCCGTGACCTGAAACGAACGCGCCATGCCGCGCTGCACTCGTCGGTGATCAGGCTCGCGCGTGACGTCGTGGCCGTCGAACAGGATGCGCCCGCCCGTGGTCATGCCGGTGCCGGTGAGCATGTGGAACAGCGTGGTCTTGCCCGCGCCGTTGGGGCCGATCACCGAGTGCACGGTGTTGCGCCGGATCTTCAGGTCGACCCCGCCGAGCGCGGCGAACTTTCCGTAGTGCTTGGTGACGCCGGTGGCTTCGATGAGTACGTCGCTCATGCTTTCTCTCCTTGCGCGGCGGGCGCGGCCGGAGCCGCCGGCGTCCTGCGGAAGATGCGTTTCCAGACGCCCTCGCCCACCCCCCAGAGCCCGCGCTGCATGCCGATGCTCACGCCGATCAGCAGCAGGCCCAGCAACAGCAGCCAGCGCGGCCACAGCGTGGAGAGCCAGTCAGCCAGCAGCACGTAGAAGGCCGAACCCAGCACCGAGGCGAACAGGTTGCCGGTGCCGCCGATCACGGTGATGACCAGGATCATCTCGCTCGTGTGGTACTCGGCGTTCGACAGCGGCGCGATGCCGGTCATCATGGCGTGCAGCCCGCCCGCGAGGCCGGTGACGGCGCCCGAGATCACGAAGGCCAGCAGCTTGAAGCGCTTCAAGTCGTAGCCCACGGCGGCGGCGCGGTCCTCGTTGTCGCGGATGGCGAGCAGCGTGCGGCCGAAGATCGAGTCGGTCACGCGCAGCAGCAGGCCGAAGGCGATGAGGAACATCACGGCCACGAAGGCGTAGTACTTCCACGGCGTGTCCATGAAGCCGGGGCGCGGCACGTCGAGCAGGCCGTTGTCGCCACCCGTGAGGTCGGTGGCGGTGTAGGCGATGAAATAGAACATCTGCGCGAAGGCCAGCGTGAGCATCACGAAGTAGGTGCCGCGCTGGCGGATCGCGACCCAGCCGACCACCGCCGCGCCGAGCGCGCCCATGGCCACTGCCGCGGCCAGCGCGAGCGGCATGGGCAGGTGCAGGCGCGTGAGCAGGATGGCGATGGTGTAGCTGCCCAGCCCGAAGAAGATGCCCTGCCCGAAAGAGAGCAGCCCGGTGTAGCCCAGCAGCAGGTTGCAGCCCAGCGCGGCCAGCGCGTAGATGAGCACCTCGCTCGCGAGCGAACCCGAGCTCAGCACCAGCGGCAGGCCCAGCACCGCGATGAGTGCCAGGAGGAAAGTGATTTTTCTCGGCATGGCGCGTCCGTTCATGCTTTGCGGCCGAGCAGGCCATGCGGGCGCAACAGCAGTACTGCCGCCATTGCGATGTAGACCATCAGGCTCGCGCCCGGCGGCCAGATGGTGCTCATGAGGCTCTGCACGATGCCGATCAGGAGGCCGCCCACGAGCGCGCCGCCGAAGCTGCCGAGCCCGCCGATCACCACGACCACGAAGGCCACGGCCAGCGCCTCGACGCCCATGAAGGGTTC
Source organism: Variovorax sp. 679 (assembly GCF_003952185.1). Lineage (GTDB taxonomy): Bacteria > Pseudomonadota > Gammaproteobacteria > Burkholderiales > Burkholderiaceae_C > Variovorax. The sequence goes on from NZ_RXFS01000002.1 coordinate 42,369, forward strand.
CGCGCCGCGGATGGGCGCGGCCAGCACGCCGGCCAGCGCCGCCGTGGCCGCGCCGAGCGCGAACACCAGGCTGAACACGCGGAACACGTTGATGCCGAGCAGCGACACCATCTCGGTCGATTCGCTGCCCGCGCGCACCGCGCTGCCCAGGCGCGTGCCCTCGAGCACCCACCACAGCAGCACCGCGAGCACGGCGGTGAACCCGATCACGAAGAGCCGGTACTTGGGGTAGACGAAGGCGCCCCACATCACCACGCCCTGCAGCAGGTCGGGCGTGGCCACGCTGTTGCCCAGCGGGCCCCAGAACACGATCACGATCTCCTGCACCGCGAGCGCGAGGCCCACCGTCACGAGGATGTGGAACTCATGCGCCTTGGCATACACGCGGCGCAGCAGCAGCTTCTCGGCCAGCCAGCCCAGCGCGCCCACGAAGAGCGGCACCAGCACCAGCGCGAGCCAGAAGTTCATGCCCCATTGAAGGGCCTGGAAGCAGAGATAGGCGCCCAGCAGGTAGAAGGCCCCGTGCGCGAAGTTCACGAAGCGCAGCAGGCCGAACACGATGGACAGGCCGACCGCCAGCAGGAAATACAGCATGCCGATGCCGATTCCGTTGATGGTCTGTAGCAGGTAGACGGACATGGGAGTCGAGGGGTACGCGCAGGTACGTGCGGGCGGACCGGAGCCCCGCCGCACCCAGAGCGGGTGCGAGCGGAGGCACCGGGCCGGGCGGCGTCAGGCCAGCTTGCAGCCTGTCTTGTCTACGGCGAGGAAGGACTTGCCGGAACTCACCACGTCTACGTAGTCAGCCGCATCCTTCATCTTCGACTTGGCCTTGCCCTTGAGCAGGTAGTAGTCCTTGATGACCTGGTGGTCGGCCTTGCGGATTTCCTCGCTGCCGGTGAGACCGTCGAACTTCATGCCCTCGAGCGCGGCGATCACCGCCTTCTGGTCGACGGAGCCCGCCTTCACGATGCCGTCGATCAGGATCTTGGTGCAGATGTACGAGCCGGCGAGGCTGTAGTTGGGCACGATCTTGAGCTTGTCGGCGGTGCGCTTCACCAGGTCCTTGTTGAGCGGCGTGTCGGCCGTGTGCCAGTACTGCGCGCCGAAGTAGACGCCGTCGCACAGGTCGGCGCCCAGCTCGTCGAACTGCTCGAGCCCCGAGGCCCAGGCCATCAGGATCGTCATGTTCTTGTGCATGCCGAAGCTCACGGCCTGGCGCAGCGCGGCCGACGACTGCGCACCGAAGTTCAGCAGCAGCAGCACGTCGGGCTTGGCGGCCATGGCGTTGGTGAGGTAGCCGCTGAACTCCTTCTCGGTGAGCGAGTGGTAGCTGTTGCCCACGTGCTCGATGCCCTTCTCCTGGAAGATGTTCTTGGCCGCGCTCAGCAGGCCGTCGCCGAACACGTACTGCGGCGTGATCGTGTACCAGCGCTTGGCCTTCGGCATCGAGGCGATCAGCGGGCGCACCGTCTGCTCGATGGCGCCGAAGGTGGGCACCGACCAGCGGAAGGTGGCGGGGTTGCAGTCCTTGCCGGTGATCTCGTCGGCACCTGCGGTGGTGATGAAGAGGCCGCCGGCCTTCTCGGCTTCCTTGCCCATGGCCAGCGCTTCGGACGACAGGATGCCGCCGGCGAAGAATTTCGCGCCCTGCTGCTGCGAGGCTTCCTGCACCTTGCGCACGGCGGTGGCCGGCTTGCCTTCGGTGTCGAGCACCGTGTAGGCCAGCGGACGCTTCAGCACGCTGCCGTACTGCTCGATGGCCAGCTTCATGCCCAGGTCGGCGAACTTGCCGTTGGCCGCGAAGGCGCCCGACATCGGGACCGGGCAGCCGAAGCGGATCGCGTCCGCCGATTGGGCAAAGGCCGCGCGGCCGCCCAGGAGCGAGGCGGGAGCGGCCGACAGGGCGGCCAGCTGAAGAAGTTGTCTGCGTTGCATGAGTTCTCCGGTCGTGGTGGGGAGTAAGGAAAAGGGATGCCTGCGATCGCGGCGAATTTAAGCGGATAAATTGGATTAATATGCTGGTAAAAACCCTCTAGCAACAGCCGTGCCAAAATCTGCGGCGCTCCCCTTGGGGCCCAATACCTGCTTACAGGTCACCTTCTGTTTTTCCATCGCTCCGAACGCATGAATTCGTCTCCATCTGATCGTGAAATGCCGCGGAACCGGCTTTGCCGGGCCGCTGGCATTGCCCCCGGCGAGGGGGTGGGCGAAGCGACACGAAGTGCGCGCAGCCTGGGGGTGAGCGAATGAAAGTGGGGCAGAACCGCCCGAAGCGGCAAAAGCTCTCGGACGTCATCGTCGAAGACGTCAAGCGATGGATCGTGGCGGAGCGCAAGCAGCCCGGCGACCGGCTACCGAACGAGAAGGAACTGATCGAGCTCTTCGGCTATTCGAAGAGCACGGTGCGCGAGGCGCTGAAGGCGCTGGAGGTGCGCGGCCTGATCTCCATCCGCACCGGCCCCGGCGGCGGGGCCTACCTGCAGCAGGTGTCGGTCGACCATGCGTCGGAGCCGCTGCGCAACTTCCTGCACTTCCATCACCTCGACGGCCATCACATCTACCAGCTGCGCAAGGCGCTGGAACCCGAACTGGCGGTGAGCGTGGTGGGCCGGCTCACGCCGGAGCAATTCGAGAAGCTGGAAGAAAACGTGCGGCTCTGCACGGTCGAGCCGACCAGCGAGGACGAATTGCGCATCCAGCGCGAAGCCGAACTGGCCTTTCACACCATGCTGGCGGAAAGCTGCCCCAATCCGGTGCTCTCCTTCATGTGCCGCTTTCTCAACGACCTGCTGCGCGACCTCGTGGTCTACAAGAAGGCGCTCGACCATCACCACTTCGGCGAGGCGAACGTCGACTACCACACGCAGCTGCTGGCGGCCTACCGCAAGGAAGACGCCGACGAGGTGCGACGGCTGATGACAGAGCACATGGTCGATGCCGAGCAGCACATGCACGAGATGGAAGCGCACATCGGTGCCAAGCACCTGCTGCTGCCGAGCAGCCCGCGCTGACTTCCACTACTTCTTCTACTTCCGGTGCGCCTGCTCCAGGCACTCCTGGAACGCCAGCACCGCCCGCGACGGCTTCGGCGAGCGCCGCAGCAGGCTGACGAAGCGGCACGCATAGTTGAAGCGCGCCGGCAGCACCGCCTTCATGAGCCCGCGCTCCTCGAACACCTGCGCGTAGTGATCGGGCAGAAAGCCCAGGAAGCGCCCCGAAAGAATCAGCGTCGCGATCGCCTCCTGGTCGAAGCCGGTGGCCATGCGCGACAGCTTCGCGCGGTGGCTCAGCTCCATGTTGGGCGAGTGGTAGCCCAGCCCCGCGAAATGGTGCTCGCGCAGCCTGGTCCAGGTGAGCTTGTCGTGGCTCACGCCAAAGAGCGGATGCCCCGCGCCGCAGTACAGCAGCATGGTCTCGTCGAACAGGTCGGCGTACACGAGGCTCTTCGATGCGCGGTGCGCCGGGATGATGCCGATCTGGAAGTTGCCCTCCAGCACCCCCTGCTCGATGGCGTTGATCGAGCCCACGTGCACGGCCAGCTTCACCTCGGGTGCAATCTCGGTGAAGCGGGCAATGGCTTCGCCGATGTGCGCCTGCGGGTTGGTCGCGGTCTTGTCGAACAGCGCCACGTCGAGCTGCCCGCCCATGCGGTTGTGGATGTCGTCGATGCTGCCGCGGAAGGCGTCGACCGAGGCCAGCAGGCGCAGCGTCTCGTCGTACACGCGCTGCCCCTCGGCCGTGAGCGCGAAGCCCGCCCTGCCCCGCCGGCACAGCACCAGCCCGAGCCGCGTTTCCAGGTCCTTCACATGGCGGCTCACGGTGGAAGTGCCGATGTTCAGTTCCAGCTCGGCGGCCGCCATGCCGCCGCAGTCGACCACGCTCTTGAACACCTTGAGCAGGCGCAGGTCCATGTCGCTGAGCTGCCCCAGAACGGCGCGGTTGCGGGCACCGCTTTGGGTACCGGCTTGGGCTTTGGCCTTTACTTGCATAAAACGTCAAGTGAACATTGATATTGCGCCATTCTCCACACTGAAGGCTCTACCAACAATCGGCGCATCCCATCACCCCGGAGCCCGCCCTGCGCGGGAAACGCCATGACCATCGCAACGCCCGCCATCGAACCGACGCCCACCGTGCGCACCGACGCCGCCTGGCTCGACGCGCACTGGATGCCCTACACCGGCAACCGCAACTTCAAGGCCGATCCGCGCATCGTCGTGGAAGCCAAGGGCGCCTACTTCACCGACGCCGACGGCCGCAAGATCTTCGACGGCCTCTCGGGCCTGTGGTGCTCGGGCCTCGGCCACGGCCGCCCCGAGATCACCGAGGCGGTGAGCCGCCAGATCGCCAAGCTCGACTACTCGCCCGCCTTCCAGTTCGGCCACCCGCTCTCCTTCGAGCTGGCCAACAAGATCAAGGACATGACGCCCGCCGGCCTCGACTACGTGTTCTTCACCGGCTCCGGCTCCGAAGCCGCCGACACCTCGCTGAAGCTGGCGCGCGCCTACTGGCGCACCAAGGGCCAGGCGAGCAAGACCCGCCTGATCGGCCGCGAGAAGGGCTACCACGGCGTCAACTACGGCGGCATCTCGGTCGGCGGCATCGCGGCCAACCGCAAGCTCTTCGGCCAGGGCGTCGAGGCCGACCACCTGCCGCACACGCAGCTCGCCTCGAATGCCTTCACGCGCGGCATGGCCGACAACGGCGTCGAGCTGGCCGACCGCCTGCTCGACATCATCGCGCTGCACGACGCGTCGAACATCGCGGCCGTGATCGTCGAGCCCTTCGCCGGCTCGGCCGGCGTGGTGATCCCGCCCAAGGGCTACCTGAAGCGCCTGCGCGAGATCTGCACCGCCAACAACATCCTGCTGATCTTCGACGAGGTCATCACCGGTTTCGGCCGCTGCGGCGCGCTCACCGGCGCCGAAGCCTTCGGCGTGACGCCCGACATCATGAACATCGCCAAGCAGATCACCAACGGCGCGCAGCCGATGGGCGCCGTGGTTGCCAGCAAGGACATCTACGACACCTTCATGGCGGCGGGCGGCGCCGACTACATGCTCGAGTTCCCGCACGGCTACACCTACAGCGCACACCCGGTGGCCTGCGCCGCCGGCATCGCCGCGCTCGACGTGCTGCAGAAGGAAAACATGATCGGCCGCGTGCAGGCGCTCGCACCGCACTTCGAGAACGCCGTGCACAGCCTCAAGGGCAGCAAGCACGTGACCGACATCCGCAACTACGGCCTCGCCGCCGGCCTCACCATCGCAGCGCTGCCGGGCGAACCCGCGCGCCGCCCCTACGAGATCGCGATGAACTGCTGGAAGAAGGGCTTCTACGTGCGCTACGGCGGCGACACCATCCAGCTCGCGCCGCCCTTCATCTCGGAGAAGGCCGAGATCGATCGCATGGTGAATGCGCTGGCGGACGCGCTGGCCGAGACGGCCTGATTCACAACCGGCGACAAGCGCGGGTCAGGCCTTGTCGGCCTTGCCCGCGGCGTTCGCCAGCTTGCTGAGCATGCGGTCCACCAGCCACGGCTGCCGCTGCTCGTCTTCCGCGAGCTCCTTGCGGCGGATCGCGTTGCGCACCACGATCGATCCCACGTAGCGCATCGGCTCGGGCGGAAAGTAGCCGAGCGGGCCGTGCGTGAGCGGGCTCCGCGTCCATGCGTTGTCCTGGTCGAGCACCAGCGACGACAGGATCTGCCCACCCATGTAGGTCGGCCCCACGCCGTTGCCCGAGTAGCCGAAGCCGTAGTAGATGTGCGGTGCGCCGTCGAGCTTTCCGAAGAAGGGAAAGCCGGTGACCGAGCGGTCGGACGGCCCGTTCCAACTGGCCGTGATCGGCGTGCCCCGCAGCGCGGGGAAGAAGGAATGCAGCGCCTTCGTCAGCTCGGCTTCGTACGGCGAGCGCTCGTCGAACACTTTTTCCATGCGGCCGCCCCGGGCGAAGGTGTTGCCGCCCTTGCCCAGCATGACGCGCCCGTCGACCGTGCTGCGGTAGTAATAGACGAAGGTGCGCGAGTCGAGCACCGAAACGCCGTCTGTCAGGCCGATCTGCCGCAGCAGATCGGGGCAGCGCTCGGTGATGACCATGTCGCTCGAAACGATGGCGATGGTCCGCTCGAACCGGGGAAAGCTGCTGGCCATCCACGCGTTCATCGCGAGCACCAGCTTCTTCGCCCGCACGCTACCGGCCGGGGTGCGCACGACCACCGGATGGCCTGCATCGAAATCCAGCATCGGCGTGCGTTCGTGAATACGGACGCCCATGGCCAGCGCCACGCGCCGCAGCCCGCGCACCAGCTTGCCCGGATGCACGGTGGCGGCGATGGGCGAATACACGCCCGCCAGGTTGCGGGCGGAACCCGAGCGCCGCGCCACCTCGTCGGGCGGCAGCGTCCTGTAAGAGTGGATGCCGCGCGCCTCCAGCGCCTGCATCATCGGATCGAGCGTGCCGATCTGCGCCTGCGAGGTGGCGGTGTAGAGCGTGCCGTCCAGCCGCAGTTCGGCATCGATGCCGTGCGCGGCACAGAAGTCCGCGATGTGGCCGACGGCCGCTTCGGACGCCTTGACGAGGCGCACCGCCTCGTCCTCGCCGAACAGCCGGCGCAGCGTGAGGAACTTGGCCGACCAGGTGAGCAGGCAACCGCCGTTGCGGCCGCTCGCGCCGGCACCGCAAAGATCGCTCTCGATGATGACGATGTCGAGCGCGGGCGCCTGCAGCTTGGCCTGGATGGCGGTCCACAGCCCGGTGAAGCCGCCGCCGACGATGCAGACATCGGCGCTCTGTTCACCCTGCAGCGCGGGGGCGAGGTCGCCGTCGTTGAAGAGCGCCTGTTCGATCCAGAAGGGACGCATCAGGCACCTCAGGCGGCAAGGGCCTGCCGGTGCCCGGCCGCGCAGGTTTCGAGATGGCGCACGAAGTGGTCGAGGCCGGGCGTGCCGGCATCAGCCAGCTTGGCGGTGTCGTCCCAGCGCCGCAGGCGAACAGCATCCATCGCGTGGGGCAAGGCCTCGAAGGCCATGGCCTGCGCCTCGTCGAAGACGCCGCCCTGCAGCTGCAGGCTGCGCTTCGAGTCGGGCGACAGCGCTTCGAGGTACCCCGGCACGCGCGCGCACAGGTAGCGCTTGGCATCCACGTGCAGGCGGATCGGCTCCAGCGTGGCGGGGCCAAACAGCGCGCGAAGAAAAGGCAGGCACCGGTACTGGTGCAGGTCGTCCAGCCCCTGCTGCGTGGGCGTGCCGCCGAAGTCGTGCAGCAGGTGGCCCAGGTCGTGCAGCAGCGCCGCTGCGATCAGCGCGCTGCCGGCGCCCTCCTGCTCCGCCAGGTGCGCCGACTGCAGCGCATGCTCGAGCTGCGTGACGGGCTCGCCGTCGTACTGCGCGTGGCCCTTCGATTCGAAGAGGCCGATGATGTCGGGAATGCTCAGGCTCATGGTTACCAGGGCAGCGAGTAGGTCTTGGTGTTGGTGAAGCTCTTCATGGCCTCGAGCACGCCTTCCTTGTAGCCCAGGCCCGAGTCCTTGATGCCGCCGAAGGGAGTGAGCTCGAGCCGGTAGCCCGGCACCTCGCGCACGTTGACGCTGCCCACGTTGAGCTCGCGCACGAAACGCGTGATGTAGTCGAGCCGGTTGGTGCAGATCGAGGACGACAGGCCGTAGGCCGTGCCGTTGGAGATGCGGATCGCTTCCTCGATGTTCCTGAAGCGGATCACCGGCGAGACCGGCCCGAAAGTTTCCTGCTTCGCCACCGTCATCTCGGGGTCGACCCGGTCGAGCACCGTGGGCGAGTACGACGCGCCGTTGCGCACGTTGCCGACGAGCAGCCTCGCGCCGCCTGCAATGGCCTCGTTGACCACCGATTCGAAATGCTTCGCCGCCGCCTCGTCGATCACCGTGCCGACGTCGGTGGCCGGGTCCATCGGGTCGCCGTGCCTGAGCGAGCGCGTCTTCTCCACCAGCAGTTCGACGAAGCGGTCGGCCACCGCCTCGTGCACCAGCATGCGCTTGATGGCCGTGCAGCGCTGGCCCGAGTTCTTGTAGGAGCCGCTGGCGGCCAGCGTCGCGGCTTCCTCGACGTCGGCGTCTTCCATGACGATGATCGGGTCGTTGCCGCCCAGCTCCAGGATCTGCCGCTTGTAGGCCGCCTTGCCCGCGATGTACTTGCCGATGGCCACGCCGCCCGTGAAGGTGACGAGATCGACATCCGCATGCGTGAGCATCTCGTCGGCGATCTCGCGCGGATCGCCCGTGACCACCGACAGCATCTGCGGCGGCAGGCCCGCCTCGTACAGGATGTCGGCCAGGATGAAGGCCGACAGCGGCGTCTTCTCGCTGGGCTTGAGCACCATGCGGTTGTTGGTGGCAATCGACGGCGCCACCTTGTGGATCACCTGGTTCAACGGGTGGTTGAACGGCGTGATCGCGGTGATCGCGCCCTGCAGCGGCTCGCGCAGCGTGTAGACCTTGCGACTCTTGCCGTGGTGCGTGAGGTCGCAGGAGAACACCTGCCCGTCGTCCACCAGCGCCTGATTGGCGGCGAACAGCAGCACGTCGGAGGCGCGGCCCACTTCGTACAGCGAGTCCTTGCGGCACAGGCCCGACTCGAGCGTGATGACGCGCGAGATCTCGTCCAGCCGCGAGGCGATGATTTCGCCCGCGCGCATGAGGATCCGGTAGCGCTCGTAGCGCGTGAGCGTCGGCTTGTAGTCGCGCGCGATCTTGTAGGCAACGCGCAGGTCTTCCAGCGTGGCCTTGGGCACGGTGGCGATCACTTCGCCGGTGTAGGGGTAGGTGACCTCGATCGTGCGGTCGCGCCAGACCTTTTCTCCGGCGATGCGCAGCGCTTCCTTGTGAACGATGCCTGGCTTCAACAACGTAGCTTGGCTCATGGGGTGCTCCGGGGCGTTCGGTTATTGCGCGTGGTTCAGGGCCAGGTCGAGCGCGTCGAAGTTGCGCAGGCGGCGGTCGGCGGCGATGCCGGTGACGGGCCGGTTGCAGATCAGCGGCACGCGCTGCTCCGAGACGCCGCCGTGCGAGCGCAGCGGCACTTCGAGCGCCGACAGGTCGTGCCGGCTGGCCGAGGTGCCGATGACGGTGTTGCGCTCGCTGACGACCACGATGTCGCCGATGCGGTCGGGCGGCAGCTCGAAACGCCGCGCCGCGTCCTTGCGCGAGAGCACCAGCTCCATGCCCGGCAGGCCCTGCATCCGGTCGATCCAGCCCGGCACGCGGGCCTCGTCGGGTGCGTACACGGTGGCGAAGGAGCCCAGCGCGCCGTGGTGCACCACGTAGGGGTCGGTGATGGGCAGGATGACGCGCGCCTCGTCCTGGCCGTACCAGTCGTCGAGCACGTCCTGCAGGTAGATGACCTTGGGCGCGCCCTGCGCGTCGTGCTTGTCGTTCATGCCGTGGTCGGCCGTGAGCACGATGGTGGCGCCGAGCGCGTCGAGCCGCGCGAGGTAGCCGTCCATCATGGCGTAGAAGGCGTTCGCGGCGGGGCTGCCGGGCGCGGCCTTGTGCTGCACGTAGTCGGTGGTCGACAGGTACATCAGGTCGGGGCGGCGCGACTCCATCAGCTTCACGCCGGCTGCGAACACGAACTCCGACAGCTCGGCGCTGTAGACCGAGGGCACTGGCATGCCGACCATCTCGACGACACCGTCGATGCCGTTTTCCGCGATGGTGGCCTCATCGGCCTTCTCGGAGGAAAAGCAGATGCCCTTCATGCGGTGGCCCAGCAGCTTGCGCAGCTTGTCCTTCGCGGTCACCACCGCGAGGCTGGCGCCCGCGTCGGCGAAGGCGGCGAGCACGGTGCCGGCGCGCAGGTACTTCGGGTCGTTCATCATCACTTCCTGGCCGAGCTCGCGGTCGAAGAAGTAGTTGCCGCAGATGCCATGCACGGCCGGCGGCGCGCCGGTGACGATCGACAGGTTGTTCGGGTTGGTGAACGAGGGCACCACGCAGTCGGCCAGCAGGTCGGCGCCGGTCTTCCTCATGCGATCGATGTACGGCGCCACGCCAGCCGCGATGGCCGCGTCGAGGTAGGCCGGCTCGCAGCCGTCGACGCACACGACCACCACGGGTCGGCTCATCCAGCGGTAGCTGCGGGCATTGACTTCGAGTGTCTCCGGTGTCATTTCAGACTTCCTTTTGAGGTGGGTTGTTCGATGCGGTCGCCGCGTCCGTGCCGGCGCGGCCGAAGGCCTTGTGCATGCGCGCGCGGCTGCCCGCCACGTGCTGGCGCAGCGCGCGCCCGGCCGTGTCGGGGTTGCCGCTGGCAATGGCGTCCACGATGTCGCGGTGCTCGTCGGCCGACACGCGCAGGCCGCCGCCGCTGTCGAGCGCGCGCATCCGGAAAAGATGCAGCTCCTTGACCAGGCGCTTGTAGGTTTCCGTGAGCTTCTTGCTGCCGGCCGTGTCGAGCAGGATTTCGTGGAACTGCAGGTTGAGCTGCGCGTACTGCTCCACGTCCTGCGCCTGGGCCGCCGAGCGCATGGCGTCCAGCATGGCGCGCAGCCGCTCGACAGCGTCGGGCTTGATGGCGAGCGCCACGCGCCGGCCGATGATTTCTTCCAGCGCCTCGCGCAGTTCGTAGATTTCGTCGGCTTCCTCGAACGCGATCTCGCGCACGAAGACGCCACGGTTCTTTTCGTTGCGCACGAGGCCGGCCTCTTCCAGCGCGCGCAGCGCCTCGCGGATCGGGCCGCGGCTGGTGTTGAAGCGCTGGGAGAGCTCGCTCTCGTTGATGCGGCTGCCCACGGGGAGCTCGCCGGTCATGATCAAACGCTCGATTTCTTCCTGCATCAGCATCGGCAGCGAGCTGGACTGGAGAAACGCGAGGGCGGCGGAGTGATTGCTGGTGACCATGGGGCGTATTTTCCCGAGGAATTGAAAACTGTCAACAATTTTTTATTGACAGTCTTAAGTCATCAATCTACATTGCCTTCACCGGACCTTGGGACGCCACGCGCCGGAGCCCGCCACTCACTCACCCCTGTGACAGCAAGCCACTTCAGGAGAAACAAGATGACGATGAAACAAAGCACGCGCCGTCTCGCGGCGGCCCTGTGCGTCACGGCGCTAGGCCTCATGGCCGGCGCCGCCTGGGCGCAGAAGACTCCCCTCCTGGTCTACACGGCGCTCGAGACCGACGCCATGAAGCTCTACAAGGACGCCTTCGAGAAAGCCAACCCCGACATCGAAGTGAAGTGGGTGCGCGACTCGACCGGCATCGTCACCGCCAAGCTGCTGGCCGAAAAAGCCAACCCGCAGGCCGACGTGGTGGCCGGCCTGGCCGCCAGCAGCCTCGCGCTGCTGCAGCAGGAAGGCATGCTCCTGCCCTACGAGCCCAAGGGCTTCAAAGACCTGAACCCCGCCTACTCCGACAGCGCCCGCCCGCCGGCCTGGGTCGGCATGGATGTCTGGGCGGCAACCATCTGCTTCAACCGCGTCGAAGCCCAGAAGCTCGGCCTGCCCAAGCCCGAGAGCTGGAAGGACCTGACCAAGCCCGTCTACAAGGGCACCATCTCGATGCCGCACCCGGCCTCCAGCGGCACCGGCTATCTCGACGTGTCTTCCTGGCTGCAGAACATGGGCGATGCCGAAGGCTGGAAGTACATGGACGCGCTGCACCAGAACATCGCCCAGTACGTGCACTCCGGCTCCAAGCCCTGCAAGCAGGCCGGCGCGGGCGAGTTCCCGATCGGCATCTCGTTCGAGTTCCGCGCGCACCAGGTCAAGAAGTCGGGCGCGCCGGTCGACCTGATCTTTCCGAAGGAAGGCCTGGGCTGGGACATCGAGGCCACCGGCGTCATGAAGACCAGCGCAAAGCTCCCGCAGGCCAAGCGCTTCGCCGACTGGATGGCCAGCAAGGAAGCCAACCAGATCACCTCCACATGGTGGGCGGTGGTGGCCTACCCCGGCGTGGCATCGAAGCTGGAAGGCATTCCGGACAACTACGAGAAGCTGCTGGCGAAGAACGACATCAACTGGGCCGCGAAGAACCGCGAGCGCATCCTGGCGGAATGGAGCAAGCGCTACGAAGGCAAGGCCGAGCCGAAATAGGGCTCGCCCCAGGCTGCGCGCACTTCGTGTCGCTTCGCCAACCCCCTGCCGGGGGCGACACCTGCGGCCCGGCAAAGCCGGTTCCGCGGTGTCCCACGAATCGGTTCGACAGGCCTGTAGTCCCTCTCACAACCCGCGACGCCCCATCCTGAGGCGTGCGCCAACGACGAGTACGACAAATGGATATGACCGACACCAAGTTCATCGCCAGCCCGGTGCCCGCGAGCGCTCCCGCAGCGCTGGAGATCATCGGCGTTCGCAAGGACTTCGAATCCTTCAGCGCGCTGCGCGACGTGCACCTGCGCGTGAACCCGGGCGAGATGCTGTGCTTCCTCGGCCCCTCGGGCTGCGGCAAGACGACGCTGCTGCGCATCATCGCCGGGCTCGAGACGCAGACCGCCGGGCAGATCCTGCAGAACGGCAAGGACGTCTCGTGGCTGCCGCCGGACCGGCGCGACTACGGCATCGTGTTCCAGTCGTATGCGCTCTTTCCCAACCTGTCGATCGCCGAGAACGTCGGCTACGGGCTGGTCAACAGCCGCGCCCGGCGGGCGGAGATCAAGGCGCGCGTCGACGAGCTGCTGAAGCTCGTCGGCCTGCCGACCTCGGGCAACAAGTACCCGAGCCAGCTCTCGGGCGGCCAGCAGCAGCGGGTGGCGCTGGCCCGCGCGCTCGCCACGCGCCCCGGGCTGCTGCTGCTCGACGAGCCGCTGTCGGCACTCGACGCGCTGGAGCGCATCCGCCTGCGCGGCGAAATCCGAAGGCTGCAGAAGCAGGTCGGCATCACGACCATCATGGTCACGCACGACCAGGAAGAGGCGCTGTCGATGGCCGACCGCATCGTCGTCATGAACCACGGCGTGATCGAGCAGGTCGGCACGCCGATGGAAATCTATGAACAGCCGGCCACGCCCTTCGTGGCCGACTTCGTCGGCAAGGTCAACGTGTTGCGCTCGGTGGCGCTGGGCAACCACCGCTTCAGGGTCGGCGACATGGAGCTGCAATGCGACGCCTGCGACGGCGCCTTCGAGCCCGGCGAAGCCGTCAACCTCTACCTGCGCCCCGAGGACCGCGCGGTCGAGCACCTGCGCGAGGACACGGCCAACCGCCTGCGGGCGCTGGTCACCAAGGTCGAGTTCCTCGGCGGCCTGTGCATCGCGGAAGTGACGGCCGATGCACTGCACGGACAGACGCTCGGCCTGCACTTCTCGCTCAACCAGTTGCACGACCTCGACATACGGGAAGGCAACACCATCGACATCGCGCTGCGCGCCAACCGCATCCGCGCCTTCTCCGCACGCGCCCCGAAGCCATGAACACGCTGGCACGTCCCCGCCCCGCGTTCGCAGCGCGACCGGCCATGCGCTGGAGCCGCGACGAGACCATCGCACGGGCCATCCTGTTCGTGGTGATGGCGATGCTGTTCGTCTTCCTCATCGCGCCGCTGCTCACCATCCTCGCCCACGCGGTGCAGGACAGGGAAGGCCGCTTTGTCGGCCTCGCTCACTTCGTCACCTACTTCCAGACGCCCAGCCTGCTGCGCGCGGCGTGGAACTCGGTCTGGGTCGCGGCGGCGGTGGTGATGATCTCGGTGCCCGCCGCGTTCGTCTTCGCCTACGCGCTCACGCGCAGCTGCATGCCGGCGCCGCTGAAGGCGGTGTTCCGCCTCATCGCGCTGATTCCGCTGCTGGCGCCCTCGCTGCTGTCCGCCATTTCCTTCGTGCAGTGGTTCGGCAACCAGGGTGCGCTCAAGTTCCTGCTGGGAGGCGCATCGATCTACGGCGCGCCGGGGATCATCCTGGCCGAGGTCTACAACACCTTCCCGCATGCGCTGATGATCCTGCTCACCGCGCTGTCGCTGGCCGACGGCCGGCTGTACGAGGCGGCCACCGCGCTGCGCACGCGGCCGCTGCGGCAGTTCATGACCATCACGCTGCCCTCGTGCAAGTACGGCCTGATCAGCGCCGCGACCGTGGTCTTCACCTACGTGGTGAGCGACTTCGGCGCGCCGAAGGTGATCGGCGGCAACTTCAACGTGCTGTCGGTCGACGTGTTCAAGCAGGTGGTGGGGCAGCACAACTTCTCCATCGGCGCGGTGGTGGGCATGCTGCTGCTGATTCCCTCGATCGTTTCCTTCGTGATCGACTACGTGGTGCGGCGCAAGCTGAAGGCGCAGCTCACGGCCCGCTCGGTGCCCTACAGCCCCAAGCGCCGCAGGCTGGCCGATCCGCTGCTGGCGCTGTTCTGCACGCTCGTGTGCGGCCTGCTGCTGGCCACCATCGGCATGGCGGTCTACACCTCGCTGATTTCGCTCTGGCCCTACGACCTTTCGCTCACGCTCAAGCACTACCACTTCGTGCTGGTGGAAAGCGACATGGCCGCAGCCTACGGCAACAGCCTGATGGTGGCCATGGTCACCGCCGTGGCCGGTTCGCTCATCGTCTTCGTCGGCGCCTACCTGATCGAGAAGACGCGCAACCTGGGCCTCATGCGCAAGGGCATGCACCTGATGGCGGTGCTGTCGATGGCGGTGCCCGGCCTGGTGCTCGGGCTGGGCTACGTGATGTTCTTCAACCATCCCGCCAACCCGCTGAACTTTCTCTACCAGACGATGGCGATCCTGATCATCTCGATGGTCGTCCACTACTACACCTCGAGCCACCTCACGGCGGTGACGGCGCTCAAGCAGATCGACAACGAGTTCGAGGCCGTGTCGGCCTCGCTCAAGGTGCCGTTCTTCAAGACCTTCCTGCGCGTGACGGTGCCGGTGTGCCTGCCGGCCATCCTGGACATCGGGCGCTACTTCTTCGTGGTGTCGATGGCCAGCCTGTCGTGCGCCATCTTTCTCTACACGCCCGAGAACATCCTCGCATCGGTCGCGATCATGCACCTGGACGACGCCGGGGACATCGGCCCGGCCGCGGCGCTGGCCAGCCTGATCGTCGTCACCTCGACCATCGTGTGCATCGCCTACTCGCTGCTGACGCGCGTGCTGCTCGCGCGCACGCAGGCCTGGCGCAACCTGGGCCGCGGCTGAGCGGCCAGTCCCTTCTTCCTCATTCCCATCCCAGCCTGGAGACATCATGAGTCAAGCCCCCTACCCCATCCTTCTCACGCCCGGCCCCCTGACCACCTCGGACCGCACGCGCCAGGCGATGCTGCGCGACTGGGGATCGTGGGATGCCGACTTCAACCAGATCACCGGCCGCATCCGCAAGCGCGTGCTGGAGATCGTGCACGGCACCGGCACGCACGAGTGCGTTCCTTTGCAGGGCAGCGGAACCTTCTCGGTGGAAGCGGCCATCGGCACCATCGTTCCGCGCAACGGCCACGTGCTGGTGCCGAGCAACGGCGCCTACTGTCAGCGGCTCGCCAAGATCTGCAAGGTGCTCGGCCGCAAGCTGACCACCATCGACTACACGGAGGAAAAGCAGGTTTCGCCGGCCGACGTGGACCGGGCGCTCGCGGCCGACCCCGGCATCACCCATGTCGCGGTGGTGCACTGCGAGACCGGCGCCGGCGTGCTCAACCCGCTGCACGAGATCGCGATGGTTGTCGCCAAGCACGGTCGCGGCCTCATCATCGACGCCATGAGCTCCTTCGGCGCGCTGGAGATCGACGCTCGCAAGACCCCCTTCGACGCCGTCGTCGCCGCCTCGGGCAAATGCCTCGAAGGCGTGCCGGGCATGGGGTTCGTCGTCGTCAGGCGCAGCACGCTCGAGAAGTGCGAGGGCAACTGCCACTCCCTGAGCATGGACCTGTACGACCAGTGGGTGTACATGGAGAAGACCACGCAGTGGCGCTTCACTCCGCCCACGCACGTGGTGGCCGCGCTCGACGCCGCCATCGCGCAGTACATCGAGGAAGGCGGCCTGCAGGCGCGCGGCGGCCGCTATGCGCGCAACTGCAAGGCGCTGGTCGACGGAATGGCGGCGCTGGGTTTCCGCAGCTTCCTCGACCCGGCCATCCAGGCGCCGATCATCGTCACCTTCCACGCGCCCGACGACGCGAACTACGACTTCAAGACCTTCTACCAGGAGGTCAGGAAGCGCGGCTACATCCTCTACCCCGGCAAGCTCACGCAGGTGGAAACCTTCCGCGTCGGCTGCATCGGGCACTTCGGCGAAGCCGGCATTCCCGGCGCGGTAGCCGCCATTGCCGACACGCTAAAGGCCATGGGCGTCCGGCAGGTCGCAGCGCCTGTCGCCGCCTGATGGCTAGAGCGCGCAGGTCCTGAAGCCGAAGAAGCCGTCGTCGCGCTCGGGCAATGCAAAGCCCCGGCGGCGCGGCGACCGCAGGCGGGCGCGTGTCGCGAACGAAGCCCCGCGCAGCACGCGCGCCCGACCGAAGGCGGCAGCCGGATCGAATTCGGTGCCCGCGCTCCACGGGTCGGGCCGGTATCCGGGCCAGGGCTGCAGGGTGCCCGCCGTCCATTCGTGCACGTCGGCCCAGCGGAAACCGCGCCTCGCCGCCGTGTGCGCCGCAATCTCCCATTCGACCTCGGTCGCCACGCGCCGCCCGGCCCAGCGCGCCCATGCGTCGGCCTCCCACCAGCTCAGGTGCACGGCACTGTGGTGGCCAGCCGCGCGCACGGTGGCGCCGAAGCGCTGCTGCAGCACCGAGCCGCCCGTGCCATTGCGCGCCGCGCCGATCTGCTCGACGTGCCGCGGCCCGCGCCGCCCCTCGATCTGCGCCGAGAGCCAGCGCCAGCCTTCGCCGTGCCAGAGCTCCTCGCGGTCGTAGCCGCCGTCCTCGACGAACTCGATGTACTGGTTCCAGGTGACGGGCTGCGCGTCGATCTCGAACTCCGGCACGTCCACCCGGTGCGCCGCGCGCTCCTGCGCGAAGGCGAAGCCGCTGTCGGGCATGCCCAGCTCCCAGCGCGTGGCCGGCAGCAGCAGCGGCTCGCGCGTGACGGCGATGGGCGCCTGCTCGACGCCCAGGGGCAGCCCCAGCGTCTGCGCCATCACCACGAACTGCTCGCCGCGCAGGTCTTCGTGGAACAGCGCAAGTCGGTAGAAGTACAGGCCGGCATCGGTCTCGGCGGCGTTGTCGAGCAGTTCGAGCGTGCTCTCCAGCGTGTCCAGCAGGTAGGCCTTGGTCTGGGCGAGGTCGGGCAGGTCGGAGATACCGCGCTGCGCCTGCGCCATCTGCAGGGGGCTCCACCAGTCGTCCGCGCCGGGCTCGATGGACGCCAGCCGGGTCGGGCGTGACGGACAGTCGTTGCCGAACGCGCGCTGCGTGTTGCGCCCGATCCACCATTCGGCGAACCAGCCGATGTGGCCAGCCAGCCACACCGGTGGCACGACATCGGGCGTCGGCGCTACCTGCATGTCCTGGCCGAGTGCCTGCTCGAAGAGCGACAGCAGATGCAGGGTGTGATTGCGCGCATCGATCAGCGCCACCGAGAGCATGTCGCGGCCCGCCTGGCGCATGTCGGGCGAATCGATCGACTGGGGCGTTGCCGCGGCCGGAGCCGGAGGAAGGCGCGGTGTCTGGGCCATGAAACCATTATGGCCATGCCCGGCCCCCTCGGGTACGCCCCAGACGACACTTTCGACTACACCGATAAAATCCGCTCCGCCTCACGCACCCGACCCGCCGGCGCACAACGCCGGTGCGTCGGGTGCGGTCGTTCTGGAGGCAATCCAATACAAAAATGGAGATTCAATGCAAGGCTTGCTGAAGCTGTCCCGGGCCATCGACTGGCTCAATGCCCAGGTGGGCAAATATGCGATCTGGCTGATCCTGGCCGCCACGGTGATCAGTGCCCTCAACGCCATCGTGCGCAAGGTGCTCAACACCAGTTCGAATGCCTTCCTCGAAGTGCAGTGGTACCTGTTCGCCTGGTCGTTCCTCATTGCCGCGGGCTTCACGCTGCTGCACCGGGAGCACGTGCGCATCGACGTGCTCAACAGCCGGCTGTCGAAGCGCAAGCAGGTCTGGATCGACATCATCGGATTCGCGTTCTTCCTGACGCCGTTGTGCGTGACGGTGCTCTATCTGTCGGTGCCCGTGGTCGTGCAGATGTATCAGTCCGGCGAGATGTCCGGCAACTCCGGCGGGCTGGTCCGCTGGCCTGTGTGGGCGGCGCTGCCGGCGGGCTTCACGCTGCTGCTGCTGCAGGGCTGGTCGGAGCTCATCAAGCGCATCGCCTTCCTGCGCGGCCAGGGGCCCGACCCCATGGGCCGCCTGACCGACAAGACCGCCGAGGCCGAACTGATCGAAGCCCTGCGCCTGCAGGCCGAAGTGGACGCCGCCAAGGCAGCCACGGGCGCGGCGCCAAGGCCGCAACACTGACCGGGCGCGCAGAAAAACACCATGGAATTCATTGTTGCCAACTTCGCCCCGATCATGTTCGCGGGGCTGATCTGCTTTTTGCTGCTGGGTTTCCCGGTTGCCTTCAGCCTCGGGGCCTGCGGCCTGTTCTTCGGTTTCGTCGGCATCGAACTCGGCGTGTTCCAGCCGTCGGTGATGGCCTGGCTGCCCCAGCGCCTGATCGGCATCATGGCCAACGACACATTGCTGGCGGTGCCCTTCTTCACGCTCATGGGGCTCATCCTGGAACGCAGCGGCATGGCCGAAGACCTGCTCGACACGGTCGGCCAGGTCTTCGGTCCGATGCGCGGCGGCCTTGCCCTGGCGGTGATCTTCGTCGGCGCACTGCTGGCGGCCACCACCGGCGTGGTGGCGGCCTCGGTCATCTCGATGGGCCTGATCTCGCTGCCGATCATGCTGCGCTACGGCTATGACCGGCGGCTGTCCAGCGGCGTCATTGCCGCCTCGGGCACGCTGGCCCAGATCATCCCGCCGTCGCTGGTGCTGATCATCATGGCCGACCAGCTCGGCAAGAGCGTCGGCGACATGTACAAGGGCGCCTTCCTGCCCGGCTTCATGCTGATGGGCCTGTACGTGCTCTACGTGGTCTTCCTTGCGATCTTCAAGCCCGCGCAGGTGCCCGCGCTGCCGCCGGAGGCCCGCACCTTCCGCGAGCCCAATGGCAGCGGTGGCTACGTGTCGCTGGTGGCGCTCACCGCGCTGTCGGCGGTCGTGGCGGTGGTGCTGGCCCGCAACATGGCAGCCGTGCACACATGGTTCCAGGGCGAGCCCGTCACCTTCGTGGCCACCGACGAGAAGGTCGTGGTCGCGATGTGCGGCGGTGTGTTCGTGGCACTGGTGATCGCGCTGATCAACAAGGGCCTGAAGCTCAACCTGCTGTCGCGGCTGGCCGAGCGCGTGACCTTCGTGCTCATTCCGCCGCTGCTGCTCATCTTCCTGGTACTGGGCACCATCTTCCTGGGCGTGGCCACGCCCACCGAAGGCGGCGCGATGGGCGCGATGGGCGCGCTGGTCATGGCCTGGGTGCGCCGGCGCATGAGCTTCTCGCTGCTCAGGCAGGCTCTGGCCTCGACCACCAAGCTGTCGAGCTTCGTGATGTTCATCCTGATCGGTGCCACGGTGTTCAGCCTGGTGTTCCAGGCGGCCGACGGCCCGATCTGGGTCGAGCACCTGCTGTCGGCCCTGCCCGGCGGCCCGGTGGGCTTCCTCATTGCCGTGAACGTGCTGGTGTTCTTCCTGGCGTTCTTCCTTGACTACTTCGAGCTGTCGTTCATCGTGGTGCCGCTGCTGGCGCCGGTGGCCCACAAGCTGGGCATCGACCTGATCTGGTTCGGCGTGCTGCTGGCCGTGAACATGCAGACCTCGTTCATGCACCCGCCGTTCGGCTTCGCGCTGTTCTTCCTGCGCTCCGTCGCGCCCGAGAAGCAGTACGTGGACCGCGTGACCCAGAAGGTCATGGAGCCCGTGACGACGATGCAGATCTACAGGGGCGCGATTCCGTTCGTGCTGATCCAGCTCACGATGGTGGGCGTGCTGATCGCGTTCCCGCAGATCGTGACGGGCAGCCTCGACAAGGAAGTGAAGGTCAACCTCGACGACATCGGTGCGCAGATGCGCGACAGCCTGAAGCCGGAAAACGACGCCACGCCCGCCGACCCTTACGGCGGCACCGAGGAGCCAGCTCCGGCCGCGCCGGGCGCCGGGCCCGCAGCACCTGCGGCACCGGGTGCGGAAGGCGCCGCGCCGGCGCCCGCCCCCGAGCCAGCTCCGGCGGAAAGCGGCGCGGGCGACGACCCCATGAAGGCGATGCAGGACGCGCTCAAGCAGCAGCAAAAGCCCTGAATCCCGGGGCAAGCGCTGCCCCGACGAAAAAGGCCGGCCCGTTCGCACGGGCCGGCCTTTTTCATGTGAACCGCGGCAGGATCAGATCTTGACCGAGTTCATGTACTGGTTGAACGGGTACTCCGAGAAGCGGTTCCACAGGATCTGGTCACGCTGGAAGGCGCGCATGTCCTGGTGGATCTTCTTGAACTCGGGCGACTTGGCTTCGTGCTCGGCAAACACTTCCATCGATGCCTTGAAGCCAGCGTCCATCACAGCCTTCGGGAACGGCTTGAGCTGGGTCTTGGCGGCCACGAGGCGCTTGAGCGCCAGCGGGTTGAAGGCGTCGTACTTGGCGATCATGTCGCGCGCTGCAACCTTGGTGGCCGCGTCGAGGATGGCCTTGTTCTCGTCCGACAGCTTGGCGAAGGCCTTGTTGTTGATGAAGAACTCGAGGTCCGCGGAGCCTTCCCACCAGCCGGGGTAGTAGTAGTAGGGAGCGACCTTGTTGAAGCCGAGCTTCTCATCGTCGTAGGGGCCGACGAATTCGGCGGCGTCCAGCGTGCCCTTTTCGAGCGCCTGGTACACATCGCCCGCGGGCATGTTCTGCGACACCACACCCAGCTTGGCCATTGCCTCGCCGAACACGCCGCCGCCCATGCGCATCTTCAGGCCCTTGAGGTCTTCGACGGTCTTGATTTCCTTGCGGTACCAGCCGCCCATCTGCGTGCCGGTGCTGCCCGCGCTGGCGGTGCGGAAGTTGTACTGCGCGAAAAAGGCGTCGAGCAGCTTGCGGCCGTTGCCGTACTCCTTCCACGAGTCGGTCTGGCGTGCGGTCAGGCCGAAGGGTACTGCGCAGCTGAACGCGAAGATCGGATCCTTGCCGGTGAAGTAGTAGGCAGCGGTCTGCGCCATTTCCAGCGTGTCGCCCTGCAGCGCATCGACCACGCCGAAGGCGGGCATCAGTTCACCGGCAGGGTGAACCGAAATTTCGAACTTGCCGCTCGACAGGGCCTTGACGGTCTTGGACAGCATTTCGGCGCTGCCGAAAATCGTATCCAGCGAACGGGGGAAGCTCGACGCCAGGCGCCAGCGCACGGCGGTCTGCGCATGCACGGCAGGCGCAATGCCTGCTGCCAAAACGCCCGCGATGCCGGCGTTTTTGATGAGGGAACGACGATCCATTAGATAGCTCTCCGAGTTCTTTGAAAAAACGAAACGCGGCTTGTGACCGCGTTGGGGACTTTTGTGTGAGTCCGGGAGATTGTAAAAACGCGCTTACAGCCTCCGGGGCGGGTTTACCCTGCGCTGTTGTTGCTGCCGCGAACGAAGCGCTCGCGGATCGACGCCTCGATGCCGATCGCATCCAGCCCGATCGACGCGAGCAGTTTGCCCGGATCGCCGTGCTCGATGAAGCGGTCTGGCAGGCCCAGTTGCAGCACCGGCTTCTGCACGCCGGCGGTCTGCAACGCCTCGATCACCGCGCTGCCCGCGCCGCCCATGACCGCGCCCTCTTCCAGCGTGACGATGGCATCGTGCGTGCCCGCAACCTTCAGCAGCAACTCGACGTCGAGCGGCTTGGCCCAGCGCATGTTGACCACCGTGGCGTCGAGCGATTCGGCAGCCGTGAGCGCGGGGTACAGCAGCGTGCCGAAGGCGAGGATCGCGATGCGCTGGCCTTCACGGCGGATCTCGCCCTTGCCGAACGGCAGCGCATCGAGCGTGAGGTGCGGCGCGACGCCGGCACCCGAACCGCGCGGATAGCGCACGGCCACCGGGTGGCTCTGCTCGTAGGCGCTGGTCAGCAGCTGACGGCATTCGCGCTCGTCGGCCGGACAGGCGATGCTCATGTTCGGGATGCAGCGCAGGAACGGGATGTCGTACGCGCCCGCGTGCGTCGCGCCGTCAGCACCCACGAGACCCGCGCGGTCGAGCGCGAACACCACCGGCAGGTTCTGGATCGCGACGTCGTGGATCAGCTGGTCGTAGGCGCGCTGCAGGAAGGTCGAGTAGATCGCGACCACCGGCTTCAGCCCTTCGCAGGCCAGGCCGGCCGCGAAAGTCACGGCGTGCTGCTCGGCGATGCCGACGTCGTAGTAGCGACCGGGGAAGCGCTTCTCGAATTCGACGAGCCCCGATCCCTCGCGCATCGCGGGCGTGATGCCCACGAGGCGGCCATCGGCAGCGGCCGTGTCGCACAGCCACTGGCCGAACACCTGCGTGAAGGTCTGCTTGGCGGCGGAAGCGGACTTGACCAGCCCCACCTGCGGATCGAACTTGCCGGGGCCGTGATAGGCCACCGGGTCGGCCTCGGCCAGCTTGTAGCCCTGCCCCTTCTTCGTGACCACGTGCAGGAACTGCGGGCCCTCGAGGTGCTTGAGGTTCTCGAGCGTGGGCACCAGCGAATCGAGGTCGTGGCCGTCGATCGGGCCCACGTAGTTGAAGCCGAACTGCTCGAAGAGCGTGGCCGGCACGACCATGCCCTTGGCATGCTGCTCCAGCCGCTTGGCCAGCTCGAACAGCGGCGGCGCATTGCGCAGCACGCTCTTGCCGACGTTCTTGGCGGCGGCGTAGAAGTTGCCGCTCATCAGCTGCGCGAGGTAGCGGTTGAGCGCGCCCACCGGCGGGCTGATCGACATGTCGTTGTCGTTCAGGATCACGAGCAGCTTGCAGTCGCACACGCCCGCGTTGTTCAGCGCCTCGAAGGCCATGCCGGCCGTCAGCGCGCCGTCGCCGATGATGGCCACGGTGTGGCGGTCCTCGCCCTTCTGCTTGGCGGCCATGGCCATGCCGAGGGCGGCCGAGATGCTGGTCGACGAATGGGCGGTGCCGAAGGTGTCGTATTCGCTCTCGGTGCGCTGCGGAAAGCCCGAGATGCCGCCGATCTGCCGCAGCGTGGGCATGCGCTCGCGCCGGCCCGTGAGGATCTTGTGCGGATAGGTCTGGTGGCCCACGTCCCACACCAGCCGGTCGTGCGGCGTGTTGAACACGTGGTGCAGCGCGACCGTGAGCTCGACGGTGCCGAGGTTGGAACTCAGGTGGCCGCCGGTGCGCGAGACGTTGTCGAGCACGCAGGCGCGCACCTCGTCGGACAGCTGGCGCAGCTGGGCCCGGTCGTATTTGCGGATCGGAGAGGGGTCGTGAAGTGTGGGAAGCAGCGGAGCAGCCATGGGGGAGGTTTGTTCTTTTCTCTCAGCGATCGCGGTCGACCACCATGTGGGCCAGCGCGCGAAGAGCCTCGGTGTCGGCCAGGCCGCTGCGCTCCAGCGCGGCGAGCGCATCGGCCAGCAGCTGGCGGGCCTGGGCGCGGGCGCCGTCGAGGCCGAGCAGCGACACGTAGGTGGGCTTGTCGGCCGCGGCGTCCTTGCCGGCGGTCTTGCCCAGGGTCTGCGAGTCGGCCGTGACGTCGAGGATGTCGTCGACCACCTGGAAAGCGAGGCCGATGGCCGCGCCGTAGTCGCGCAGCGCGGCCAGCGCCACGGCACTCACCGTGCCGCAGGTGGCGCCCATCTCGACGCTGCCCTGCAGCAGCGCGCCGGTCTTCAGGCGGTGCATCTCGCGCAGCTGCGCTTCATTCAGTGCGATGCCGACGCTGGCCAGGTCGATGGCCTGGCCGCCGGCCATGCCCTGGCTGCCTGCTGCGCGTGCGAGCAGGCGGCACAGCTGGGCCTGGGTGGCGGCGGAAATCTCGTCACCCTCGGGCGTGAGCAGCTCGAAGGCCAGGGCCTGCAGGGCGTCGCCGGCCAGCAGGGCGTCGGCCTCGCCGAACTTCACGTGCACCGTGGGCTTGCCGCGGCGCAGCACGTCGTTGTCCATGCACGGCAGGTCGTCGTGCACCAGCGAATAGGCGTGGATCAGCTCGGTGGCGCAGGCCGCGCGCAGTGCGGCGGCCTTGTTGCCGCCGACGGCCTCGCTGGCGGCCAGCACCAGCAGGGGCCGCAGGCGCTTGCCGCCGTCGAGCACGGCATAGCGCATGGCGTCGCCCAGCAGCACCGGGGCGTCGATGCCGACCCAGCGCGACAGTGCCGATTCGACGTTCGCCAGATGGGGCTCGCTCCAGCCGGCGAGCGTGCGGGCGTCCCAGTGGCTGGAATTCAGCGTGGCGGCGCTCATTCAGGCGTCCAGACCTTGAGGCTGCCCGAATCGAGCACCTTGATCTGGTCTTCGACCGCCTGCAGCTTGTCGCGGCAGAAGGCGAGCAGCGCCGCTCCGCGCTGGTAGCTCACGAGCAACTGGTCCAGCGGCAGCTGGCCCGATTCGAGTTCCGCGACCAGTTGCTCCAGCTCCTGGAGTCCGGCTTCGTAACTGGCAGGCAGCGGACCCGTGTCGGGCGTTGCCGCCGGGCTGGACGAGGAAGGAGGGGGCACCTTGGGCATGCAAGCGAAACGTGGGTGAAACGGGGCATTTTAGGACCGGGACCGGAACAAATGGCGGGCGGGTCGCCCCCTTCCCTGCCCGGAGGCGGATCGCACATTGCGAAACGGCCCGGGAAGCCCCGGGGGACGAAAAAACGGCCCCGGGTACAATGCGAACTTCTCTCGTTGACGACGTTCAACACTGCTTCGAGCCGCCTACCCCTCCTGGCGGCGCCTTCCGTTCTTTTCTTCCTTTTCTCCCTGTGGGGAGCTTGGTCAGGTCCTCCATGTCTGATTTAAGTCTTCAACTGCAGCAGGCCGCGAGCCAACTTCCAGTTTCCGCGTATTTCGACGAGGCGCTCTACGCCCGCGAGATGCAGAACCTTTTTGCGCGAGGGCCCCGCTATGTCGGCCATCGCCTGGCCGTGCCCGAAATGGGCGACTTCCACACCCTGCCCCAGGAGCACCAGGGCCGTGCGCTCGTCCACACGCCCAAGGGCGCGGAACTGATTTCCAACGTCTGCCGCCACCGCCAGGCCCTGATCCTGCAGGGCCGGGGCCAGCTCGAGAGCCAGTCGGGCGGCAACATCGTCTGCCCGCTGCACCGCTGGACCTACGCGGCGAGCGACCCGCGCACCACCGGCACGCTGATCGGCGCCCCGCATTTCGAGCAGGACCCCTGCCTGAACCTGCACAACTACCCGCTGACCGAATGGAACGGCCTTCTGTTCGAGAAGAACGCCGACGGCTCAGGCCCCGACGTGGCGGCCGACATGGCGGGCCTCGGCCCACAGGCCGACCTCGATTTCAGCGGCTACGCGCTCGACCGCGTCGAGCTGCACGAGTGCAACTACAACTGGAAGACCTTCATCGAGGTCTACCTCGAGGACTACCACGTAGGCCCATTCCACCCCGGGCTGGGCAGCTTCGTCACCTGCGACGACCTGCGCTGGGAATTCAAGCCTCGCTATTCGGTGCAGACGGTGGGCGTGGCCAACCGCCTGGGTCGCGCGGGCAGCCCGGTCTACCAGAAGTGGCAGGAGCAGTTGCTCAAGTACCGCGAGGGCAAGCCGCCGAAGTACGGCGCCATCTGGCTGACCTACTATCCGCACGTGATGGTCGAGTGGTATCCGCACGTGCTCACGGTATCGACCCTGCACCCCGTGAGCCCGACGAAGACGCTCAACATGGTCGAGTTCTTCTACCCCGAGGAAATCGTCGCCTTCGAGCGCGAGTTCGTCGAGGCCCAGCAGGCCGCCTACATGGAAACCTGCGTGGAAGACGACGAGATCGCCGAGCGCATGGATGCCGGCCGCCGCGCGCTGATGCTGCGCGGCGACAACGAGACCGGCCCCTACCAGAGCCCGATGGAAGACGGCATGCAGCAGTTCCACGAGTGGTACAGAGTTGCCATGCAGCAACCAGCCTGAACCTGAGCCTCTTCCCGCCCCGCATTCGCCGGGGCTTTCTTTTTTCTGATCCGGATTCAAAACGATGCAAGCGCTGTGGATGGTGCTGGGGGCCTTCTTGTTCGCCACGATGAGCGTGGTCGTGAAAGTCGCTTCGGCGTGGTTCAACAGCGGCGAGATGGTGCTCGGCCGCGGGCTGATCGGCATCGTCTTTCTCTGGCTGCTGGCGCGCAACCGCGGCGTGTCGCTGGCCACCCGCTATCCCGGCATGCACGCCTGGCGCAGCACCATCGGCGTGGTGTCGCTCGGCGCGTGGTTCTATGCCATCGCCCACATGCCGCTGGCCACGGCCGTCACGCT
Organism: Variovorax sp. 679; assembly: GCF_003952185.1. GTDB lineage: Bacteria > Pseudomonadota > Gammaproteobacteria > Burkholderiales > Burkholderiaceae_C > Variovorax. The sequence goes on from NZ_RXFS01000002.1 coordinate 68,726, forward strand.
CAACTACATGAGCAGCGTGTGGGTCGCGGCCTTCCTGGTCGGCGGCGCGCTGCTTGCGTGGGTGCCGGTGCCGGGGCGCGACGGCCGCGTGGAGCGCCCGCCGCTGCAGGGCGCGCTGGCGATGACGGTGCTCGCCGGCTTCGTGGGCGTGGTGCTCATGCTGAAGCCCAGCGTCAACGGCAACGAAGGCTTCGCGGGGCTGCTGGGCCTGCTGTCGGGCCTGACGGCCGCCTTCGCCTACATGCAGGTGGTGGCGCTGTCGCGCATCGGAGAGCCCGAGCTGCGCACGGTCTTCTACTTCGCGGTCGGCTCGGCCGTGGCCGGTGCCATCGCCACGGCCGTCACCGGGTTTTCGGGCGGCAGCTCGTGGACGTGGCAGCATGCGCTGTGGCTGCTGCCGATCGGATTGCTGGCTGCCCTCGGACAACTCTGCATGACCCGCGCCTACGCAACGGCCAAGACCCAGGCCGGCACACTGGTGGTGGCCAACCTGCAGTATTCGGGCATCGTGTTCGCGGCGTTCTACAGCGTGGTGCTGTTCGACGACCGCATCGACGCCGCCGGCTGGGCCGGCATGGCCCTTATCATCGCCAGCGGCATTGCTGCAACCGTGTTGCGACAACGGGCGGTGCCCAAGGCGCCGGCCGAGGAACACTGAAGCGCCCGACGGCATTTGCCGATTTCCAGATTTCGAAGGAGCACGCGCCATGTACACCACCCTCATCTCCGTCGAACAACTGCAGCAACTGCAGGCCGGCAACAGGCCGTTCATGGTGCTCGACTGCAGCTTCGACCTGATGAAGCCCGAAGCCGGTGCGCAGCAGTACGCGGCGGCACACATTCCGGGCGCGCTCTACGCCAACCTCGACACCGACCTCAGCGCGAAGCACGGCGCCCCCGGCGCGCACGGCGAAGTGGTCGTGGCGCAGGAAGACGGCCTGCCCGCCTCGGGCGGACGCCACCCTCTGCCCAGCCGCGAGAAGTTCGCGACGTGGCTCTCCAGCATCGGCTTCGCCAACGACATGCAGGCCGTGGTGTACGACCGCAACGGCGCCAACTACTGCGGCCGCCTGTGGTGGATGCTCAAGTGGATGGGCCACGACGCGGTGGCCGTGCTCGACGGCGGCCTGCAGGCCTGGCAGGCGGCGGGCGGCGAAGTCACGAGCCGCGAGGAACCTGCGCGCTTCCAGTCGAACTTCGTCGTGGGCGAGCCCATCGCGAAACTCGTCACCACCGACACGGTGGTGCGCCGGCTCGGCCAGCCTGACCAGAACCTGATCGACGCACGCGCCGGTGCACGTTACCGCGGCGAGGTGGAACCTCTGGACCCGATCGCCGGTCACATCCCCGGGGCCCTCAACCGGCCTTTCGCCGAGAACATCGGCCCCGACGGCAAGTTCAAGCAGGCATCGCAATTGCGTGCCGAGTTCGAAGCGCTGCTCGCGGGACGCGACGCGGCGACAGTCGTCCACCAGTGCGGCAGCGGCGTGAGCGCCGTGCCGAATCTGCTCGCCATGCAGATCGCGGGATTCGGGACGACCGCGCTCTATGCCGGCAGCTGGAGCGAATGGAGCAACACGCCGGGGCTGCCGACCCGGCAAGGCGCTGAACCATGAAGCACATCCGACTCCGACGTACCACCGGTCTCGCAATCGCAGCCGCCGCAATGCTGGCGGCGGCCCCTTTCCTCACCGCCCAGGCCCAGCAGCAGCACGCGCACGTGCACGGCCAGCTCAAGCTCGACGTGGCCGTCGACGGCCCCACGGTGGTGATCGACATGGAATCCCCGCTCGACAACATCGTCGGCTTCGAACGCGCACCCAAGACCGATGCCGAGAAGAAGATCGTGGAAGAAGCCGTTGCCCAGCTGCGCGCGGCGGACAAGCTATTCATCGTCGACCCGGCCGCCAACTGCAAGCTGGGCCCCGTCGACCTGCGCTCCGGCGCGCTGGGCCTGGGCAACCCCGACCCGAACGAGCCCGTCGGCCACGCCGACCTCGACGCCACCTTCTCCTTCAACTGCACCAACGCGGCTGCCGCGAAGTTCATCGACGTGAACCTGTTCGGCGCCTTCAAAGGCCTGCGCCAGATCGACTCGCAGATCGCCACCGCGCAGGGCCAGTTCAAGCGCCAGCTTAAGCGCCCCGGCGGCGCGCAGGCAAGCCAGCCCGCCCGCCTGAGCTGGGGCAAGTAGCACTGTGAGCGACCATCCACAGGCCGAGACCTCGGCCCTGCGCGTCGTGCTCGCCGCCGAAGCGCTGCGCTTCGCATGGCCCGGCGTGAAGACGCCGTGCATCGATATCGAGGCCTTTCGCATCACCGCCGGCGAATCGGTGTTCCTCCACGGTCCGAGCGGCTGCGGCAAGAGCACGCTGCTGTCGCTGCTGGCCGGCGTGCTGGTGGCCGACGAAGGCCGCGTCACGCTGCTGGGGCACGACTGGTCCAAGCTCTCCGGTGCCGCGCGCGATCGCAGCCGCGTGGCGCACGTGGGCTACATCTTCCAGCAGTTCAACCTGCTGCCGTACCTGAGCGTGATCGACAACGTGCTGCTGCCCTGCCGCTTCTCGCGGCGGCGCGAAGCCAACGCCTCGCGCAACGGCAGCGCGCGCGGCGAGGCCGAACACCTGCTCGACCAGATGGGCCTCGACCGCAACCTGTGGAAGCGCCAGGCGTTGCAACTCTCCGTGGGCCAGCAGCAGCGCGTGGCCGCCGCCCGCGCACTCATCGGCCAGCCCGAAGTCGTGATCGCCGACGAGCCCACCTCCGCCCTCGACGAGGACCGGCGCGAAGCCTTCCTCGACGTGCTGCTGACGGCCTGCGCCGAGCACCACAGCGCACTCGTGTTCGTGAGCCACGACCAGCGCATCGCGCAGCGCTTTGCGCGGCACGTGCTGCTGCCCGAGATCAACCGCGCCGCCACCAGCGCCATGGCGGTGGACGCATGAAAGCACTCTTTTCCATTGCATGGCGCAGCGCCTGGAACCGCCGCTTCACGCTGGCGCTGACGGTGTTCTCGATCGCGCTGTCGACCTTTCTTCTGCTGGGCGTGGAACGCATCCGCACCGAGCTGCGCGAGAACTTCGCCTCGTCCGTCTCGGGCACCGACCTGATCGTCGGCGCGCGCACGGGCTCCACGCAGCTGCTGCTGTACTCTGTGTTCCGCATCGGCGCGGCCACCAACAACATCTCGTGGAAGAGCGTGCAGGCGCTTGCCGCGCATCCGGGCGTCGACTGGGTCGTGCCGCTGTCGCTCGGCGATTCGCATCGCGGCTTCGCGGTGCTGGCAACTTCCACCGACTACTTCACGCGCTTCCGCTACGGCGACAAGCAGACGCTGAAGCTGCGCGAAGGCAAGCCCTTCAGCGAGCTGTTCGACGCGGTGGTCGGCGCCGAGGTGGCCGACAAGCTGGGCTATCACGTAGGCCAGAAGATCACGCTCGCGCACGGCAGCGGCGAGCTCAACGTGGCCGAGCATGCGGACAAGCCCTTCACCGTGGTCGGCGTGCTCGCGCGCACCGGCACGCCGGTCGACCGCACGGTGCATATCGGCCTCGCGGCCATGGAAGCCATCCACCTCGAATGGGTGGGCGGCGCGCCGATGCCTGGCGTGCACATCTCGCCCGAGCAGGTGCGCAAGTTCGACCTCACGCCGAAGAACGTGACGGCCGTGCTGGTGGGCCTGAAGAACCGCGCCGCCGTGTTCGGCGTGCAGCGCTGGATCTCGACCTACACCGGCGAGCCGCTGATGGCCATCCTGCCCGGCGTGGCGCTCGACGAGCTGTGGAGCGTGATCGGCATCGGCGAGAACGCGCTGCTGCTGATGTCGGCGCTGGTTGCGCTGGTGAGCCTCGCGGGGCTGGTGTCGGTGGTGATGGCGGGCCTCAACGAACGCCGCCGCGAGCTTGCCGTGCTGCGCGCGGTGGGCGCTGGCCTGCGCCACGTATTGGCACTGCTGGCGCTCGAAGGCGCGATGGTCACAGTGCTGGGCGTGGCCTTCGGCCTGGTGATGGCGGTGCTCGGCATCGCCCTGCTCTCTCCATGGCTGCAGGCGCAGTTCGGGCTGACACTGAGCCTCTCGGAACCTACACTGAACGAATGGCTGCTGATGGCAAGCCTGCTGGTCGCCGGATGGCTGGCAAGCCTCCTGCCCGGCATCCGTGCCTACCGCCTCTCCCTTGCCGACGGCCTCTCACCGAGGATTTGAACCATGCCCTTCGCACAAAAGACGTTGTCCACGAGCAAAGCTTTCACTCGGCTTTCGATGCTGATCGCAGGCGCCGGCCTCGCCGCCGCCGCCTGGGCCGCCGAGCCCGCGCCCAAGGACACCACCGCCACCAACCCGCTCGGTGGCAAGGCCGCCGCGCCCGCCGCCGCCAAGGCCACGCCGGGCCAGCCGCGCCAGATCACCTGGGAAGAGCTGGTGCCCAAGGACTGGGACCCGGCCAAGGAGTTCAAGGGCATGGACCTGAGCGCGCTCGACGACGGCGACCCGCGCGCCAACGAGCTGCTCATGAAGATGCAGGAGGTGTCGAACAACGCGCCGACCAATCCCGCGATGAACGGCACCGAAATCAAGATTCCGGGCTTCATCGTGCCGCTGGAAGAAGCCAAGGGCGAGGTCACCGAGTTCCTGCTGGTGCCCTACTTCGGCGCGTGCATCCACACGCCGCCGCCGCCCGCCAACCAGATCCTGCACGTGGTGCCGCAGAAGGGCGCCAAGTTCCGCGCCATGGACACCGTCTGGGTCACCGGCAAGCTGCAGACCCTGCGCAACGACTCGATGATGGGCGTGAGCGGCTACCACGTGAGCGCCGCCACCGTCACCAAGTACACGGGCGGCTCCAAGTAGCAGCGGCAAGGCAGCGCAACGGGAGGCGCCGGCCTCCGGGTCGTGTGGTTCTGCGCCGACAGCCTTGACGGCACGAAACCGACACAGACCGTTGCATCCGTGGCGCAGGCTTTGTCATCGCCTGCTGCCACGTTCCGTTGAAGGAGTCCGGGCACGATGCCGGCGTCTTCATGGAACTCCAGATGACAAAAAATCTCCCCACCGCCCCGCGGCTGCTGACGATCTCGCTGTGCATCGGCGCCATCGTCCTCGCCGGCTGCGACAAGTCCCCGACCACGCCCGCCGCATTGGCGCAGGACCCGGCGACCACCATACCCGCGCCCTCCGTCCCTCAGTCGCAGCCTCCCGCCGCGGCTCCGGTCCAGGCGGCCTACACGCCGCCCGCCGCCGAGCAGCTCTACCAGATGGTCGCGCCCATCGCGCTGTACCCCGACAAGCTGGTGGCCCAGGTCCTGGCCGGCGCCACCTACCCCGACCAGATCACGGCTGCGCACGAATGGCTCGCGCAGAACCGCAACCTCAAGGCCGGCCCGCTGGCCGACGCGGCCAACCAGCAGCCCTGGGACCCGAGCGTGAAGTCGCTCACCGCGTTCCGCCCCGTCATCGACCAGATGGCCGGCAACATTCCGTGGACCCAGGCACTCGGGCAGGCCTACTACAACGACCCGGCCGACGTGATGAACGCGATCCAGGTCATGCGCCAGCGCGCGGCGAAGGCGGGCCGGCTCAGGAACAACGACAAGATGCGCGTGGCCACCGCCGCGCCGCCGCCGAACTACGCACCCGCGCCCGACCTGCAGCCGGTGTACGCGGGCCCCGCGGTGATCGAGCCGCCGCAGGAGTTCATCACCATCGAGCCCGTGCAGCCCGACGTGGTGTACGTGCCTGCCTACGATCCGCAGGTCATCTACGGCGCGCCGCAGCCGGTGTATCCCGGCTATGCCTATGCGCCGCCGGTCACGGTGGTGTCGCCGGGCTACAGCGGCGGCCAGGTGCTGGCTGCGGGTGCTCTCGCATTCGGCGCGGGCGTCATCGTGGGTGCCGCGCTGGAGCGCCACGACTGGGGCTGGCATTCATGGAACATGAACTGGGGCGCGCCGCGCTGGCGCGACCGCGGGCCCGCGCCGGTGGCGCCGGCCTTCGCGCGGCCTGCGGTGGTCTACAACAACAGCACCTACATCTCGCGCTCGACCACGGTGGTCAACAACGTGCGCAACGTCAACGTCTACAACAACAATGCCGGTCCGCGCGGCGTGCTGCCGCCGGGTGCGCCACCCAACTTCGCCGCGGGCCCGGGCGCCGCGCAGCAGTTGCAGCAACAGCAGCAGCGAGCCCTCTTCGCCCAACAACAGGCCCAGCAGCAGGCTCAACAACAGGCACAGCAGCAACAACAGCAACGCCTCCAGCAGCAGGCCGCTCTCGCACAGCAGCAGCAACAGGGGCGTGCACAGCAGCAAGCCCAGCAGCGGCAACAGGAGCAGATCCAACGCCAGCAGGCAATGCAGCAGCAGGCTGCCCAGAACCAGGCTCGCCAGCAGCAACAGCAGACGGCTCGGCAGGAGCAGATGCGCCGCGATCAACAGGCCCAGCAGCAAGCCCAGCAACAGGCGCGCGATCAGCAGGCACGCCAGGCGCGAGGCCTGGTTCAACCTCAGCAGCCCCAGCAGGCGCAACTCGCGCAGCAGCGCCAGCAACAGCAGGCGGCGCAGGAGCAGCAACGCCAGCAGCAAGCCCAACTCGAACAATCACGCCGCCAGCAACAACAGCAGGACCAGATGCGCCGCCAGCAGCAGGCGGATCAACAGGCGCGTGCGCAACAGCAAGCCCAGCGACAGCAGCAGGAGCAGATCCAGCGCCAGCAGGCGATGCAGCAACAGCAGGCCCGGCAGCAGCAACAGCAACTGGCACAGCAGGAGCAGATGCACCGTCAACAGCAGGCACAGCAACAAGCCCAGCAGCAGGCCGCGCGCATGCAGCAACAGCAGCAGATGCAGCAGGAGCAGGCCCGCGCACAACAACAGGCACAGCGCCAGCAACAACAGGCACAGCGCCAGCAACAACAGGCACAGCGCCAGCAACAGCAGGCGCAACAACAGCAGCAGCAGGCCCAGCAGCAACAACAGCAACGCATGGCCGCTGCAGCAGCGGCTGCGGCGCGGCACCCGCCGCGCCGGCCCGGCGAACCCGGGCAGCCGCAGTAGCGACGGCCACGCGCCCGTGCAACCGGGTGGCGTCGGTCGTCAGTTCTTGCCGATCTCGGTCAGCAGCCGCGTGACGAGGTAGATGCGCGGCACGATCGAATCGACCTCGATGTACTCGTCGCGCGCGTGGTAGCCGAAGCCAGCGAGGCCGAAGCTTTCCACCACGGTGGCCTTGCCCGAACGGCCCGCGTAGCCGGCATCCGTGCCGCCGCCGGTCATCGGCGTCAGCACGAGGTCACGATCGATTTCCTTGTAGATGGCCTGTGCCTTCCCGGCCAGCGCGCGGCCCTTCTCGCCCGCGATGAAGGCCGGGCGGCCCACTTCCACCTTCACCGTGGTCTCGGTGTCGGGAATCAGCTTGCCGGCGGCAATCTTCGCCTGCAGCGCCTCGTTGAGTTTCTTCTCGGCACCGGCCTGCGTGATGCGGATGTCGCCCAGCGCCTGCGCCTTCTCGGTGATCTGGTTGAGCGGGCCGGTGGCGCGCGCCACGGTCCAGTTGAGCGTCACGCCCGGAATGTCCTTGGCGATGTCCTTGGTCTGCAGCATCTGGTACGACAGCTCGTACAGCGCGTTGCGGCCCAGCTCCGGCGCGGCGCCGGCATGCGATGCCCGGCCCTTCACGTCGAGCGTGGCGGTGGCGATGCCGGCCGCGCCGAGCAGCAGCGACTCGCCCTTGACCACCGACTTCGCCACCGTCGGCTCGAACGACAGCACCGTGTCGTGCTGGTCGGCCATGGTGGCGATCATTTCGCCCGAGCCGACCGAGCCCACTTCCTCGTCGGGGTTCATCAGCACGGTGAGCGTGTCGTAGTCGCGCCAGCCGGCGTCGGCCAGGATCTTCAGCGAGGCCAGCATGACCGCCAGGCCGCCCTTGTCGTCGGCGATGCCGGGGCCGTAGATACGGTTGCCGTCGACCTTGTAGGGCTGGCTGCCCAGGATGCCCGCCGCGTACACGGTGTCCATGTGGCCCTGCAGCAGGATCTTGCGCTTGCCGGTGCCCTTGAGGGTGCCGACCACGATGTCGGCGCCCGCGCCTGCCGTGGCCTTGCGGCGCTCGGTCTTGAAGCCGGCGGCCTTCAGTCGCCCTTCCACCACGTCGGCCATCTTGAGCAGGCCGTCGACGTTGAGGCTGCCCGATTCGATCAGCACCATTTCCTTGAGGTTGTCGATCACCGCGGGCTGGGCCTTCTCGGCGGCTGCAAGCAGCTTCGCGTCGGGCGCTGCCTGTGCACCGGCGGCGAAGCCGAGCGCGAGGCCGCAGGCCAGGGCCATGGAACGAAGCGGCAGGGAGGGCAAACGCAAGGTCATGGTGTTTTTCTCTGGAGTGGATGACGGGGCACAGCATAGCCAGGTGGCCCCGCATCGCGAGCAAATCGGAGACAGGCCTCGACTCCGGACACGCTCGCTTTCTGTAGACAATGGACCCGCCCGAAGCCAACCATGAGGGGATCAGGATGTCAGCCGACGACTGGTGGAAATGCGGAATCGTCTATCAGGTCTACCCCCGTTCGTTCCAGGACAGCAACGGCGACGGCATCGGCGATCTCGACGGAATCCGCGCCCGGCTGGACCATCTGGTCTCGCTCGGCGTCGACGCCGTCTGGATCTCGCCGATCTATCCCTCGCCGATGGCCGACTTCGGCTACGACATCGCCGATTACTGCGACATCGATCCACGCTTCGGCACGCTGGACAGCTTCGATGCGCTGGTGCGGGAAGTCCACGCGAGAGGGCTCAGGCTCATCCTGGACTTCGTGCCCAACCACACGTCGGACCGCCATCCGTGGTTCGTGGGCAGTCGCAGCGCACGCGGCGATCCGCGACGCGACTGGTACATCTGGCGCGACCCGGCGCCGGGCGGCGGGCCGCCCAACAACTGGCTCGGCAATTTCGGCGGCCCGGCCTGGACCTTCGATCCGGCCACCGGCCAGTACTACGCGCATTCGTTCCTGAAGGAGCAGCCCGACCTCAACTGGCGCAACCCCGAAGTGCGCGCCGCGATGCACGAGGTGCTGCGTTTCTGGCTGCGGCGTGGCGTCGACGGGTTCCGCGTCGACGTGCTCTCCCAGATCGTCAAGGACGCGCAGTTCCGCGACAACCCGCCGAACCCGGATTTCGTCGAGGGGCAAGATCCGTTTCTGCGCTTGACGATGCTCTACAACACCGACCTGCCGGAGGTGCAGCCGATCGTGGCCGAGATGCGCCGCGTGGTCGACGAGTTCAGCGACGCACGCTCGTCGCGCGTGCTGATCGGCGAGCTCTATCTGCCGCTCGAGCGGTTGGTCGCCTACTACGGCCTCGATGCGGAAGGTTTGCAGCTGCCCTTCAACTTCCAGCTGATCTCGACCGAGTGGCAGGCGGCACCCATCGACCGCTTCGCGCGCGACTACGAAGCCGCCCTGCCCCCCGGCGCCCAGCCGAACTGGGTGCTGGGCAACCACGACAAATCCCGCATCGCGAGCCGCGTCGGGCCACGGATGGCACGGCTCGCGGCCATGCTGCTGCTCACGCTGCGCGGCACGCCGACGCTCTACTACGGCGACGAGATCGGCATGACGGACGTTGCCATTCCCGCCGACGAAGTGCAGGACCCGTTCGAGAAGAACAAGCCCGGCATGGGCCTGGGCCGCGACCCGGAGCGCACGCCCATGCAGTGGAGCACCGCGGAACATGCGGGTTTCACGACCGGCACGCCATGGCTGCGCCTGGCGGCCGACTGGCGCACGCAGAACGTGGAAGCACAGTCGCGCGATCCGGGCTCCATGCTGGCGCTCTACAAGCGCCTCATCGCCTTGCGCCGCGCGCAGCCTGCGTTGAACAGGGGCAGCTACGAGGCGCTCGAAGCCGGGGGCGAAGTGCTCGCCTATGCCCGCAACGACGAAGGACAGCGGCTGGTGGTGCTGTTGAACTTCGGCCCCACCCCGGCGCAGGTGCCGCCGGCACTGGTACCGGGCCAGCCGGTCGTGCTGGCATCGACCGATCCTGCGCGCACCGAATCGATCGAAGGGCCCCTGGTGCTGGCGCCGTGCGAAGGCGTTGTCATCGGCTCGGCGGACGACAAGGCGCCGAAGGCACGATGAGCAATCAGGCCTTGCCGGTCTGGATCTCGACGTAGCTGCGCGCGTGCCAGCGCACGCGCACTGGCCACTTCGCGTCGGCAATGGTTTCCGAGTTCACGTCCTTGCCGCTGCCGTAGTTGACCTGCCGGTCGGAGCGCCTGTTGATGCCGATCACCAGCACGATGCGGCTGCCTGCCGCAAGCCTGCAGGCTGTCACTCGCTCGGTGGCGAAGGCAAGCAGCTGGCGCTCGCCGGCCCGAAGGAGCCGCCGACGCACGCGATGGCCGGCGTAGCTGGCCCGGAAGTCGTAAGGATCGAAAAGGAGCCGGTACTCGCCATCCTGCGTCTGCTCGTACAGCGAGACGTTGAAGTCCATGTCCTGCCGCGAGGGCGTGATGTCGAACACGCCGCGCAGGATGCCGGCGATCTCGGTGTCCTCTGAAAGCGGATCGCCGACGAAGCTGATGCTGTTGCGCATCGGCAGCTCCTTCATGCGCAGCGTGTCCGGCCACGGGCCGCGCACATCGCGCCGGTCCGCGAGATCGACCGAGAGCCGCGCATTGCCGCCGCCTTCGGCCTGCGACGGCAACAGGCGGTGCGGGTCTTCGCGCGAGCCCGTGTCCAGGTAGAGGCGCAGCCGGGTGCGCTCCGGTGCCTCCAGCGCCGCCAAATGGCGCCACTGGTCCGAGCCCATCACCTGGTAGTTGACGCGATCCATCAGCAACGAAGGCTTGTTCGCGCCCTTCAGGACGTGGTCGAGCCATTGGTAGCGCAGCTCGGGCAGGTCGACGCGCGCGACGGGGTCCAGCGTGTGGCCGCGCAGCGTCGGTGCCGTGCCACGCCGGATCGAGGTCGCGTCGTAGGGGCCGAGCAGCAGCGTGGTGTCGGCCTGCGGGCGGTTGCGGCGATGCTCGTTGTGGAAGTAGAGCGCGCCGGCATCGGCGCCGTAGTAGCCGGCAAAGCTGAGCACGGGGATGTCGATGCGCGCGAACTGCTCCGCCGACGGCAGGAATTTCTGCCAGTAGCGGTCGTGGCTCGGGTGCGTCAGCCAGGTCCGGATCAGCCTGCTGCGCTTGCCCAGCAGGACGCGATCGATGTCCCAGTAGGGGCGATTGCCACGGTACCAGCGCGCGTCGAGTGCCTCCCACATGGCGTCCGGGCTTGCGTCGGCGTCGATGCCGGCCTGCAGGGGTTCGGCCAGCGCATGCTCCTGCGCCCAGCGGACCATGGCGTTGCGGAAGATCTGTCCGGCCATCGGGAAGTCGATGCCCGGCGCCATCGGCGCGATCGTCGCGATGGCCTTGAGCGCCGCCGGCCTCCTGCGGGCGGCGGCCCAGGCGGCATAGCCGGAGTAGCCGTCGCCGAGCATGGCGACGCGGCCGTCGCTCCACGCCTGCCTGGCAATCCAGTCGATGACCGCGGCGGCATCCTCGCCGTCGCGGACGAACGGCCACACGGCGCCCTTGCCGTCCGGCGTGCGTCCGCGCACGTACGCGGTGACGCCGACGTAGCCCTGGGCGGCGCTGCGCCGGGCGTCGTCCTCGGCAGGGTCGAGCGTGAAGCGCAGCAGCGTCGCCAGTGCCCCGCTCGCACGGCCGGGCCGGACCATGCTGGCGTGGATGACGCCCCCGCGCACCGGAATCCTGATGTCGGCCTCGGCCACGTAGCGGATGCGGTTCTCCGCCGCGAACAGTTCGGGCAGCAGCGCACTGAAGCTGCGACGCGACTGGTACGAGAGCCATGTCCGCACGAGTGCGAGGGCGTCGGCCTCCGGGAGGCTCCCCTTCGCGCGCCAGAGATCGAAGGCCTGGCGCAGCGGCTCCCTGTAGGTCGCCAGCGGGGTTTCGAGCCGCGCCATGATGGCCTGGGCCTGCGCGTTGTCGAGCGGCGACACCAGTTCCCGGAATGAGCGCCCATAGGCTTCGGCGAAGGCAAGGCGCTCTTCCGCCTCGAGCACGCGCGCACGCGAATAGATGCCGTCGAGGATCGCACGCTCGATCAGCCCGTCGAACGGCTTGCCCTGGCGACGGCTGCGCAGGGACCCGCTGCTGTCGTACGCCGCGCGATAGGCGCCGCTGACGATCTGCAGCGCGGTCACGTTGGCCAGGAAGGCATCGGTGTCCGCGTCCTGGTACACCGGCAGGATGCGCTCGGCCAGGTCCCGCATCAAGTCCGCCGCGGCGGCATCGTCGGGATCGCGCGGTGGCCGGAAGCCGAAATCCGCCGCCCAGGACCAGGTGGGCCATGCGGGCAGCGCAAGAGCCAGCCGCATGACGGCGCGACGCGCGCGACTGACGGCCGCCACGGGACGCCTCATGGCTGCTGCTCCCCGTTCACGCCATTCGGCGCCTTGACCAGGTGCACCACCTGCGTGAACAGCCGGTCGTGCGCCCCTCCGGCCGAGCCTATGTGGACGATGCCCGTGTGCGTGAGCTTGTCCAGCGCGCCGATGACGAGTTCAAGCGTGTCGTCGTCGAACGCGCTGAAGGCTTCGTCCATCACCAGCCAGGGCGGGGCCTGCAGCACCACGCGGGCGAAGCCCAGCCGCAGCTGCTCGTCCATGCTGAGATCGCTCTCCCAGCGCCCGGTCGTGTCGAGCAACGGCTCCAGGCGCTGGAGGCCTACGCTCTCCAGCGCGCTCACCATGGCTTCTCTCGGATAAGTCGACGGTTCCATCGCGTATGACAGCACTTCGGCCAGCGTGCCCCGGGGAATGTAGGGCGTGCCGCGTGGCATGTAGTGGATTGTCTCGCCTGCGGGCCGGCGCACGGTGCCCGAGCCCCAGGGCCAGAGGCCCGCGAGCGCCCTGAACAGCAGGGTCTTCTCGGTGCCCGGCGTGCCGAGGATCAACACGCACTGGCCGCGCTGCACGACGAGCTCCGGCGCATCCAGCTGGTCGTGACCGCTCCAGGAGCGAACCTCGATCGCCTCGAGCGCGAGCGTCCCGGCTTCGCCCTCCTCGTAGGCGATGCGGCTGCCGCCCGCCTGCGCCTCCAGGTCGGACGCCAGCATCCGGCGCAGGTCGGTGACGCGCAGCAGCGTGGCGCGCCAGTCGGCAATGATGCTGAAGTTGTCGACGAACCAGCGCAGCGACGACTGCGCCTGCGTGAAGGCCGCGGCGGCCATCATCAGGCCGCCGAACGAAACCTTCCCCGAGAAATACAGCGGCGCGGCCACCAGCGTCGGCGCAATGACGGTGACCCAGCCGAAGCCCGCGGTGGCCCAGGTCAGGTTGGTCAGCCCGAGCACCACGCGCGACGTGGCGCGCAGGACGTCGCCGAAATGCACGGCGACGCGACGCTTCTCGTCGGCTTCGCCGCCGGCCAGGGAAATGCCGTCCAGATGCTCGTTGATGCGCGTCAGCGAGAAGCGCAGTTCGCCTTCGCGCGCGTAGCGCTCGGCGTTGCGCGAGATCAGGCCGTTGCCGACCCAGTAGGTGACCATCGAGCCGATGACCGCATAGGCAATCGCCGCCCACAGCATGAAGCCCGGCAGCACATGGTCCTGCCCGTTGAAGAAGATGCTGAAGTCCCTGGAGAGAACCCACAGCACGCTCGCGAAGCTGCCGAACAGCATCGTCGCCTGCAGCAGGCCCACGCCGAGGTTGACAGACAGGTCGCACAGCTTCAGCGTGTCCTCGTGCATGCGCTGGTCCGGGTGGGCTCCCATCGGGCCGCTGGCCTGGAGCCAGAACGCCCGGCGCGGCTGCAGCCACAGCCCCACGAGGTCATTGACCACGGCTTCGCGCAGCCTCAGCTGCAGGGTTTCGCCCAGCCACCTCTGCGCGACGTTCAAGACCAGCAGCACACCCGCAATCACCGCGAAGACGCCGACCTGCACGATGAATTCGTTCAGGTCGCGGCGCGAGATCGCGTCGTAGAACGGCTTGTTCCAGCTGTTGAGCTCGATCTGCCCATACGCCGTGAGCGCGACGACCACGACGATAGCGGCCATCAGCGCGACAAGCGTCTTCGCGACCGGGGACACGCGCAAGGCGCCGAGCAGCTCGCTGACCTGACGGAAGACGCCGGCCCTTGGAGCCGGTTCGGCACGGTTTTCCGGCCTTGCGCTCATCGCCGCCGCGACGCCTGAGATGCGCTGGCCGCGATGCGGCGCGCCGAGACACACGAAATGAAGGCGGCGTGGCTCCAGGCGAGTTGCTTCGCCGAGGTCTGCGCGCCGCTGCGCTGATCGAACTGTTCCGACAGATCGCCACTGTCCGGCGTGTATGCGCGTACGGTGGCGAGGTAGGCGTCGCCGCGCTCCATCCATTGGCTCGAACGGTGCGCTTCGCCGCCCTCAGCCGCGGCGGCGCGAAAACAGAACTCGGCGGCGCCGAGCGTCGAGAAGTAGTACGCGCCACCCGAGCAGTACACGTCGCCGGCGTACCGCCCCATCGCCGTGCCACGGCCTGCGGCACGACTGTGGTTGATCGGATAGGCCGCATCGAACAGCGCGTCGAGCCGCGCCAGCGTGGCTTGCATGCGCGGATCAAACGGGCCGTGGACGGACTCGGTGCCGAGGCTGTGGATCGCCGAGAGGATCACCGCGATGTCCAGCGCCTTCGGACCGGGCTGGCCGTCCGACAGCTCGCGCGAGCGGTAGTAGCCGCGCGCCGGGTCGCGATCGTCATCTTGTTCGTCCACCCAGTAGCCGTCGAGCAGGCGCAGCACGGCCTGCGACTCCTCCCGGCAGCGCTGCGCCTGCGCCGTCTCGCCCTGCCCCGCCAGCCATGCAGCGCCCTCGGCCAGCGCGGCTGCCGAGACGCGCAGCGTGTAGTAGTGATGGCCGCTCTCCTCCTCCCAGATGTCGAACGACGGCTCGCGCCAATGGCGCAGCGTGAAGTCGAGGTCGAAGCGGATCAGCGGCGCGATCTCCGCCAGCAATGCCGCATCGAGGCGCCCGCCGGCCACCCAGCGCAGCAACGCCAGCGCACGCAACGGCGGCCCGTCGTGCTGGGGACGCGCCCACCGGAGGATGTCGAGCGTGCCGTCGGGGTTCACCCGTGTCTCGGCGGCCACCGCGTCGCCATGAACGCTCGCCAGATCGCCGTCCTCTCGCAGGTACTGCAGCAGCTCGGAGGCCACGCGCTCCCTGCGGCCTTGCACCGCGGCAATCGCGCGGCCATCGAGTCCGTTCAGGGCAAGGCTGAAGCGGGTGAAATCGCGCAGATGCCGAAGGGCTTCGTCGCCGATGCGCCGGTCGGCATGGAGCAGCCGCAGCGCATCGATGACGACGGCGGAGTCCCGGAACCAATGAAAGAAGTAGTCCGGATCCGGGTCGTAGTTACCGAGCACGGGCGAGGCGACGATGGCGCCGGCGACCGGCCGCACGGTCTGGCCGAAGCCTTCGCGATGCTTGACGATCGACACCGGAGAGATGCTGGACAGCATCGCACTCGCCGAATGCGAGAGCTGCCGTTCGAGCCAGGACTCGAACGCCGGGTCTTGCCGATTCGCCGCGCTGAAACTCACGCAGGCGACTCCAGATGCGGGCTGCTGAAGTCCAGGCGGCGCAGCCCGGCCTGCACCTCGGGCGCACTCATGAACAGCTTCCACAGCAGACCCGTGCGATGGTTCTCCATCATCACGACGATCGGGCCCTGGTCGATGGCAAGGTAGGTGTCCGCGAACCAGCCGCGCGCCTCGCAGAACGCATCGATGAAGCCGTAGTCCCGCCACACGCGTTCGCCATGCGCGGTGAGGAAATGCCGCAGCACCTTCATCACCTCGGTGGGCGCATACGGCAGGCTGGCCAGCGCCGCCGTCGGCGAGATGGTGCCGTTGTCGTTGTTCGGGTCGTGCGCAAGATAGCCGTCGGGGTCGTCGCTCGCGGTCAGGCCCCAGCACGATTCGCCATAACCCGCAAAGCCCCGGGGGTTGGCGATGCAGTGCGCGCGGTTGACCTGCACGTGGCGGCGGTTGAGTTCCCAGTAGTCCGCGTAGCGGTCCTTCAGGCCGCGCGGATCGAGGCCGCAGAACGAGTAGTGCGCGAAGAACAGCGGGCCACCATTCGGCGGCCCCAGCGGCAGTTCGATGCCGTGGTACGAGCGGCCGTTGAGGAAGTCGGGGCCGGAAGCGAAGCCGCGGTGGTAGACCTTCGGATCGATCGCATGGCGCGGTGCGGCCGCGGCCAGGAAGTAGGTGATGAGGCACTCGTTCCAGCCGTGCACCTCGTGGTTCATCGCCCAGCCGTGCTTCGGGCTCCAGTGCCAGTACAGCACGTCGCGTCCGCCCTGGGTGAACCAGTTCCATTCGACCTCGTGCCACAGCATGTCGAAGTCGGCGCGCAGCCGGCGCACCATGGCCGTGTCCTCGTTGAAATACTGGCGCGCGCAGAGCAGGCCCATGCAGAGGAACGAAGTCTCGACCAGGTCGCCCGCGTCGTCCTTGGGGCTCATCGGGATCGTCTCGCCGCTCGCCCCGTCCATGAAATGCGGGAAGGTGCCGTGGTAGCGCCTGGCGCGAAGGAGCGCGTCGCGCATGCGCCCGAGGCGCTCCAGTGCCGCGTCTCGCGTGACCCAGCCGCGTTCCACCGCGACGATCAGGGCCATGATGCCGAAGCCCGTGCCGCCGATCGCGACTCTCTCGTCGGCCAGGTCTTCGCCAGTGGCGCCGACGAGCGTGCGGCGGTCGAGCGCCAGGCCGCTGGCGGCATCCGCGCCGTCCCAGAAATAGCGGAAGGTCTGCCGCTGCACCGCGTCGATCAAGGCCTCATCGGGCAGGGCTGCCAGCGCCCTCGGGTTCCTGTCATCCTTCAGCACGAACGGTTCCTTTCGTGGTTGTCCCGGCATGTCACGTCCGGTTTCATCGAGGCATCGACGCCACATGGCCGATGTGTCCTCACCCACAGCATGCCATCATTAGGTCCCCTGGGTTCTATTCGAGAAATCCCTGATGAGCCGTATCGATACCCTCATGGCCCGGATGACGCTTGCCGAAAAGCTCGGCCAGCTCACGATGACCGCCTCCAGCTACACGGTCACCGGACCGGTGCTCGCCGGAGACTCCACGCAGTCGATCGTCGACGGCACCGTCGGCAACCTGCTGAACATGGTCGGTGCCGGCCCCACGCACGAGATGCAGCGGCTGGCCGTCGAGAAGTCGCGGCTCGGCATTCCGCTGTTGATCGGCCTGGACATCATCCATGGCCATCGCACACTCTTCCCGATCCCGCTCGCGGAGGCCGGTACCTTCGACGACAAGCTCTGGGAGCGCACGGCGCGCGAGGCCGCACGCGAAGGCGCCGCCGACGGCCTTGCGATGACCTTCGCGCCGATGCTCGACGTATCGCGCGATCCCCGCTGGGGCCGCACCGCGGAGGGCCCCGGCGAAGACCCCTGGTTGAACGCACGCATCGCACAGGCCAAGGTGCGCGGCTTCCAGGGCGCCGACCTGTCGTCGGCCGAGTCGCTGGCCGCCTGCGCGAAGCATTTCGTCGCATACGGTGCGGTCAACGCGGGGCGGGAATACGCCTCGGTCGACATCTCCGAGCGCACCTTGCGCGAGGTGCATCTGCCGGGCTTCGCGGCGGCCGTGCGCGCCGGCGTCGCGACGCTGATGCCCGCCTTCACCGATCTCAACGGCGTGCCGATGACGGCGCACATCCCCCTGCTGCACGACTGGCTGCGCGGCGAGATGGGCTTCGACGGCGTCATCGTCAGCGACTACAACGCGATCGCGGAACTGATCAAGCACGGCGTTGCCGCCGATCTCGTCGACGCCGCGGTGCTGGCGCTGAAGGCCGGCGTCGACATCGACATGATGGCCGACGCGTACCGCAAGGGCCTGCCCGTCGCGCTCGAGCAGGGACGGGTGACGATCGAGGAGATCGACGCGAGCGTACGCCGCGTGCTGCGGCTCAAGGAGCAGCTCGGCCTGTTCGACGACCCTTACCGCCGTGGCGCGACACCGGAGCCCGCGGAGGCCGTCGCCGAGCGGCGCATGGTGGCGCGCGACGCCTCGCGCAAGGCCATCGTCATGCTGAAGAACGAGCGCGACACCCTGCCGCTGCCCGCGGCGGCGAAGGCACTGTGTGTCATCGGCCCGCTGGCCGATGCGATCACCGAGATGAAAGGCCCGTGGTGGGGCGCCGGCGAAAACGAGCCGCACGTCAGCGTACTTGCCGGCCTGCGCGCCGCGCTGCCGCAGGCCGACATCCGCCACGCACCGGGCGTCGCCATCGAGAGCGACGACGACAGCGGCATCGATGCGGCTGTCGCGTTGTGCGACGGCGCTGATGCCGTCGTGCTCTGCCTTGGCGAGCGTGCCACCATGAGCGGCGAGGCGGCGAGCCGAGCCACGCCCGCGCTTCCCGGCCGGCAGCAAGCCCTGGCCGAGGCGGTGATAGCCCGCGCACGCGCGCTCGGCATCCCTGTCGTCGCGATCCTGTTCTCGGGCCGCCCACTCGTCGTCCCCTGGCTGTCCGAACACGCCGATGCGCTGCTGGCAGCGTGGTTCCTCGGTGTCGAGGCCGGCAATGCGATTGCCGACGTGGTCACGGGCCGGGCAACGCCGGGCGGTCGCACGCCGATGAGCTGGCCGCGCGCCATCGGGCAGGTGCCCGTCTACTTCGGCCAGCGTCCCACCGGCAGGCCGATGAATCCCGGCGACTACTTCACGAGCAGGTACCAGGACGTCGACAACTCGCCGCTGTATGCCTTCGGCCATGGCCTGACCTACGGCCGGTTTGTCTACGACGAACTCCAGGTCGAGCCGCGGCGCGTGCGCGAGCAGGACACGCTGAAGATCAGCGTCAGGCTGAGCAACGTCGGCGCGCGCGAGGCCGAGGAGACTGTCTTCCTGTTCATTCGCACCAAGGTGGGCCGCGTCACCCTGCCGTTGCTGGAGCTCAGGGGCTACGCCAAGCTGCGACTGATGCCCGGCGAAGCCGGCTCGGTGAAGCTGGAGCTGCCGGCGGCCGAGTTGCGCTACCTCGGTCCAGACCTGCAACCTTTGTTCGAGGCGGGCGAAGTCGAGATTCTTGTCGGGCCGAGCGCCGAGCAATCAGGATTGCTGCGCCAGACCATCGAATTGACTAGCCGCCCTTCGCCTTCCTCGGAGCCTTAGCCGCACGCTTCGGAGCCTTCACAGGCCCGGCCGGCTTCGCGGCCTTGCGTGCGGCCGGCACCGGCAGGCTGCGCTCCTCGCCTTCCCGCGCCGACTTCATGTGCCCGCTCTCGCCGATCGTCATGCCGACGATGCGCGCGAGCTGCCGGCTCACGCTGATGTACGCATGGCCCAGGCGGCTGTCGAAGTACAACGAGTCGCCGCGCGCCATGTGCACCACTTCGCCGTTGTCGAAGTGCACCTCGATTTCACCCGACAGCACATAGGCGAACTCCTCGCCCCCGTGCCGCACGAAGTCTTCCGGCCCATGGATGCGCCGCGCGTGCACCGTGCCGACGATGGGGCTCATCTGCTTGCCCGCCGCCGTGGTGCCCAGGAATTCGTAGGCGATGGAGAGCCCCTTGTAGACCACGCCCTTGCCCGCGCGCGTGACCACCGGCCCGTCGAGCTGCGCGGGCTTGACGCCGGCGCCCGCGAACATCGCGTTCATGTCCATCTCGAGTGCCCGGCCCAGCGCGGTGAAGTTCTCGTAGCCCAGCGCGAGCTGGCCGCGCTCGGCGCGTGAGATGGTGGTGATCGACACGCCCGAGCGCTCGGCCAGCTGCGCCAGCGTCCAGCCGAAGCGCTTGCGCGCGGTGCGCAGGCGATGACCGAAAGTGGTGCGGTCCAGCGTGGGCGGCTCGTCCTTCGGCTTCGTGCCCGTCTTGGTCCCTGTGTGTGGATTCACGCTTGGCTTTCTCTTGTGATGCAAGCGGATTCTGCCAGCCGGGGCCCGTGCCATCCATGCCAACCCGCATGACTCGGGCGCAGAAGTTGCGTATACGCAAATTGCGTGAACGCAAATTTCACCGATGCGGTGCATCATGGTTTCCCCTTGGAACCCCTTATTCAATTTGCGTATCCGCAAATTTCTTCCTACACTTTTCGCCGATGACTTCCAGCACCCCAACGCCCGTCGTGGCAGATTTCCTCGTGATCGGCGGCGGCATTGCCGGGGCTTCGGTGGCCCACTGGCTTGCGCCGCACGCCCGCGTGATCCTTCTCGAACGCGAGTCGCAACCCGGCTATCACTCCACCGGCCGCTCCGCCGCCCTCTTCATGGAAAGCTACGGCACGGCGCAGGTGCGTGCCCTCACCATGGCCAGCCGCGCCTTCCTCGAGCATCCGCCCGAAGGCTTCTCGGAGCACCCGCTGCTCACGCCGCGCGGCGCGATGATGGTCGCGGGCGCCGACCACATGGCCGAGCTCGAGGCCCACTGGGAAGTGCTGCGCGCCATGGACACCGGCGCCTCCCGTCTCAGCGGCGAGCAGGCGCGCGAGATGGTTCCGGCACTGCGCCCCGAGCAGGTGCTGGGCGCGGTCTATGAGCCCGATGCGGCCGACATGGACGTGCACGCCATCCACCAGGGCTACCTGCGCGGCATGCGGCGCGCAGGCGGCAAGCTGGTGTGCGATGCCGGCGTGACGGCCATCGAGCGCGTAGGCGAACACTGGCGCGTCGAGGCCGGCGGCGTGACGTACGAGGCACCGGTGGTGCTCAACGCGGCGGGCGCATGGGTCGACACGATCGCGCGCATGGCCGGCGTGCCGCCGCTGGGCATCGAGCCGCGCCGGCGCTCAGCCTTCATCTTCGCGCCGCCCGAGGGCCAGAGCGTCGCGCACTGGCCCATGGTGTTCGGCGCCGACGAGGGCTGGTACATCAAGCCCGACGCCGGCATGCTGCTCGGCTCGCCGGCCAACGCCGATCCGGTCGAGCCGCAGGACATCCAGCCCGAGGAAATGGACATCGCCATCGCCATGCACCGCATCGAGGAGGCGACCACGCTCTCCATCCGTCGCCCGACACGCACCTGGGCCGGCCTGCGCTCCTTCGTGGCCGATGGCGACCTGGTCGGCGGCTTCGAGCCCGGCGTGCCCGGCTTCTTCTGGGTGGCGGCGCAAGGCGGCTACGGCATCCAGACCTCGGCCGCCATGGGCGAAGCCTGCGCCGCGCTCGCACGCGGACTGCCGCTGCCCGAGCGCATCGCCTCCTTCGGGCTCACGGCCGGGATGCTGGGCCCGCAGCGGCTGCGCGCCGCCGCGGCCTGAGCGCGGACACACGACAAGAACATCACCACTCCACGAGACATCACCATGCGCGTCTTCAGTGCCTCCCTCGCCACCGAAACCAACACCTTCGGCCCGATGCCGACGGGCCTGGCCTCCTTCAAGGACCGCGGCTACTTCGCCGCCGGCAAGCACCCCGACGCGATGACGCTGTTCTCGGGCCCGCTGTGGGCCGCACGCATGCGCGGCGCCGACAAGGGCTGGACGCTGTTCGAAGGCATGGTGGCCGGCGCGCAGCCCAGCGGCACCACCACGCGCCACGCCTACGAGACGCTGCGCGACGAACTGCTGAACGACCTGCGCGCGGTGCTGCCGGTCGACATGGTGCTGCTCGGCCTGCACGGCGCGATGGTGGCCGACGGCTACGACGACTGCGAGGGCGACCTGCTGGCGCGCGTACGGCAGATCGTCGGGCCCGACGTGGTGATCGGCGCGGAGCTCGATCCGCACAACCACCTCACGCCGCAGATGATCTCCAACGCCGACGTGATGATCTCCTTCAAGGAGTACCCGCACACCGACGTGCTCGAGCGCGGGCTGGAGCTGGTCGACATCTGCGCCGCCACGGTCGAGGGCAAGGTCCGGCCGGTGCCCGCGGTGGTCGACTGCGACATGATCGTCACCGTGCACACCTCGCGCGAGCCCGCGCGCGGCTTCGTCGAGCGCATGCAGTCGCTCGAAGGCAAGAACGGCGTGCTCTCGATCTCGCTCACGCACGGCTTCTCGTGGGGCGACGTGCCCGAGATGGGCACCAAGGTGCTGGTCTACACCGACGGCGACAAGGCCCAGGCCGACCTGCTGGCGCGCCAGCTCGCGGACGAGGTCATCGCCATGCGCGACGGACTCACCGTGAACTACCCTGGCATCGATGCATCGCTCGACGAGGCGCTGGCCTTCGACGGCGGTCCGGTGGTGCTGGCCGATGGCGCGGACAACCCCGGCGGCGGCGCTGCGAGCGACTCCACCTTCATCCTGCGTCGCATGGTCGAGCGCGGCATCGTCAATGCGGCGCTGGGCCCGATGTGGGACCCGATCGCGGTTCGCATCGCCTTCGACGCCGGCGTGGGCGCCAGGCTGCAGATGCGCATCGGCGGCAAGATCAGCCCGCTGTCGGGCGACCCGCTCGACCTCGACTGCACCGTGAAGGCGCTCAAGCACGACCTGGTGATGACCGGCCTGGCCGGCACGCCCACGCCGATGGGCGACTGCGCGCTGGTCGAGGCCAACGGCGTCGAGATCGTGCTGATCACGCTGCGCAACCAGGCGATGGGCACCGACCTGTTCACGCAGCTCGGCTGCGACCTCGCCGCGAAGAAGATCATCGTCGTGAAGTCGTCGCAGCACTTCTATGCGTCGTACTCCAAGGTGGCGAAGCACGTCATCTACGCGGGCGCACCTGGCGCCGTCACGCTCGACCTGAACACGCTGCCGTACCGCAAGGCCCGCCTGCCCAAGTGGCCGATCGGCGTAGCGGCCTGAGCCTCTCCTCTTTCTTTTTCCTGCTGCCTTCCCTGACCGGAGAACCGACGATGAAACGACGGACGCTTGGCGCCCTTGCCGCCCTGGCCATTTCCACCGCCTTCGCGGCGAGCCTTCCCGCGCATGCCCAGACGCCGCAGCCCAAGACGCTGAAGGTGGTGGCGCACGCCGACCTGAAGATCCTCGACCCGACCTTCACCACCGCCTACATCTCGCGCAACTTCGGCTACATGGTCTACGACACGCTGTTCGCGCAGGACGCGAACGGCAAGCCCCAGCCGCAGATGGTCGAAAAGTACACAGCCTCGAAGGACGGCAAGCAGTGGAACTTCACGCTGCGCCCCGGCCTCAAGTTTTCCGACGGCAGCGCGGTGACTTCTGCCGATGCCGTCGCCTCGCTGCAGCGCTGGGCCACGCGCGACAGCCTGGGCCGCGCAATGACGGCCAGCGGCGCCGAATGGAAGGCAACCGACGCGCGCAGCTTCACGCTCACGCTGAACGAGCCCTTCGGCATGGTGCTCGACGCACTGGCCAAGCCCTCGGGCTTTCCGCCGGTGGTGCTGCCCGAGCGGCTGGCGAAGATGCCGGCCACCGCGCCGCTGCCTGAAGTACTGGGCTCGGGCCCCTTCGTCTTCAAGCGCGACGAATGGGTGCCTGGCAACAAGGCGGTGTTCGTGCGCAACCCCAACTACGTGGCGCGCAGCGAACCGAGCAGCGGCCTGGCCGGCAGCAAGAAGAGCAGCTTCGAGCGCGTCGAATGGCTCTACCTGCCTGACGCCAACAGCGCGGTGGCGGCGCTCAAGCGCGGCGAGGTCGACATCATCGAGCAATTGCCGCCCGACTACATCGCACCGCTGCGCACCGACACGGGCGTGAAGATCGGCTCCGGCGGCGCCTACCAGGGCTTCCTGGTGATGAACCAGCTGCACCCGCCCTTCGACAACCCGAAGGTGCGCCAGGCGCTGCTGCAAGCCGTGAGCCAGGAGCGCTTCATGGCGGCCATGGGCTTTCCGCTGGACATGCGCATGGCCTACTGCGCCACCTACTTCATCTGCGGCAGCCCCAACGACACCCCGGCCGGTGCCGACCCTTACCGCAAGGCCGACGTGGCCAAGGCCAAGCAGCTGCTCGCGGCCTCGGGCTACAAAGGCGAGAAGGTGGTGCTGATGGTGCCCAGCGACGTGCCCTACCTCAACGCCGAGGCGCTGATGGCCGCTCAGACCATGAAGAGCATCGGCCTGAACGTCGATGCGCAGAGCATGGACTGGGCCTCCATCGGCGCGCGCCGCGCCAAGCGCGATGCGGCCGACGCCGGCGGCTGGAACATGTATGTCACCGTGGCCGGCGAGTTCGATGCCAACTCGCCCATCAGCAATGCCTACCTGGGCGCAGCCTGCGGCAACACGCTGCCGGGCTGGCCCTGCGACAAGCCGCTCGACGAGCTGCGCACCGCATGGCTGAAGGAAACCGCGCCGGCCAAGCGCAAGGAACTGCTCGATGCCTTCCAGCGCCGCGCCTACGAGGCCGTGCCGTACATCAACGCGGGCCAGTACTCGGCCGCCTTCGCCGCGCGCGCCAACCTGAAGGGGCTGGACAAGCTCTGGTCGGGCATGCCGACAGTCTGGGCGCTCGACAGGTAAGGGCCCGCCCCGCCAGCCAGCACCTCGCCAGCCAGCCAACAGTTCAAGGGCATCGCCATGGGCTACATCGTTCGACGCTTTCTCTCGACGCTTCCGGTCATGGCGGTGGTGGCCGTGGTGGTGTTCCTTCTGATCCACCTCTCGCCGGGCGACCCGGCCGCGCTCATCGCGGGCGACCTCGCCACCACGGAAGACATCGAGAAGCTGCGCGCCGCGCTCGGCCTGAACCTGCCGCTGTGGCAGCAGTTCGCGCTGTGGATCGGCAAGCTCTTCACCGGCGACCTGGGCACCTCGATCTTCACGCAGATGCCGGTGGCGCAGTTGCTCGGTCAGCGGCTGGAGCCCACCGTGTCGATCGCCGCGCTGACCATGCTCATCACGCTGGTGGTGTCGGTGCCGCTGGGCACGCTCGCGGCCTACCGCGCGGGCAGCTGGATCGACCGGCTGGTGATGCTGTTCGCGGTGCTTGCCTTCTCGGTGCCGGTGTTCCTGGTGGGCTACCTGCTGGTCTACAGCTTCGCGATCCAGCTGCCGTGGTTCCCGGTGCAGGGCTATGTGCGCTTCGCCGACGGTGCGGGCGACTGGCTGCGCTCGCTGGTGCTGCCCTGCGTGAACCTCGCGTTGGTGTACATCGCGCTGATCACGCGCATGACGCGCGCCACCGTGCTCGAAGTGCTGCACGAGGACTACATCCGCACCGCGCGCGCCAAGGGCCTGGGCGTGCTGCCGGTGCTGGGGCATGCGCTGCGCAATGCGGCCATCCCCATCGCCACCACCGTGGGCGCGGGCATCGCGCTGCTGATCGGCGGCGTGGTGGTCACCGAGACGGTGTTCGCCATTCCGGGCGTGGGCCGGCTGGTGATCGATTCGGTGCAGCGGCACGACTACCCGGTGATCCAGAGCGTGCTGCTGCTCTCGGCGGGCGTGTACGTGCTGATCAACCTGCTGATCGACCTGAGCTACCGGCTCTTCGATCCGCGCATCCAGTACTGAAGAAGAGCTCCCACCCGATGTCCACGGTCCTTCCCTTGAACACCGTCCACGCACCCGAAGCCTCGGCCGGCGACGACGCCGAAGCGCCCTTCGTCCCGCCGCGCTTCCGCTGGCTGCGCAAGCACCCGACGCTGATCGTCGGCGCGCTGCTGCTGGTCGCGGTGGCGGCGCTCTCCATCGCCGCGCCGTGGATCGCCACGCACGACCCGCAGGACATCGATCCGCTCGCGCGCATGCAGCTGCCCTCGGCCGAGCACTGGTTCGGCACCGATGCGCTGGGCCGCGACGTGTTCAGCCGCGCGGTGTGGGGTGGGCGGGTTTCGATGATCGTCGGCGCCTCGGTCGCTGTGCTGGCCACCTTCTTCGGCGTCGCGCTCGGGCTGGTGGCGGGCTTCGTGCGCTGGGCGGACGGGCCGATCATGCGGGTGATGGACGGCCTCATGGCCATCCCCGGCATCCTGCTGGCCATCGCGCTCATGGCCGTGACCCGCGCCAGCCTGACGACGGTGATCGTCGCCATCACGGTGCCCGAGATACCGCGCGTGGTGCGGCTGGTGCGCTCGCTGGCGCTCACGCTGCGCGAGCAGCTCTTCGTGGAGGCCGCGCATGCGGTGGGCACGCGGCTGCCGGTGATCCTGGTGCGCCATGTGCTGCCGAACATCGTGGCGCCGCTGGTGGTGCAGGCCACCTTCGTGGCGGCCGCCGCCGTGCTGACCGAGGCCGCGCTCTCCTTCCTCGGCGTGGGCGTGCCTTCGCAGACGCCGAGCTGGGGAAACATGATGGCCGAGGGCCGCAACTTCGTGGCCGTGGCCTTCCACATCATCCTGTACCCGGGGCTGCTGCTGGCGGCGACGGTGCTGGCCATCAACCTGCTGGGCGATGGGCTGCGCGACGCGCTCGACCCGCGCCTGGCGCGACAACTGTGAAGAAGGACATGCCATGACGATCCCCATGTCCCACACCGCGCTCGCTCCCGGCGAGCCGCTGCTTGAAGTCGACAACCTGCGCACGCACTTCCACACGCTGGCGGGCGTGGTGCGCTCGGTCGATGGCGTTTCCTACACGGTGCGCGCGGGCCGAACGCTCGGCGTGGTCGGCGAGTCGGGCTGCGGCAAGAGCGTGACCGCCCTGTCGATCCTGCGGCTGGTGCCCACGCCGCCCGGCCGCCACATGGGCGCGGTGCGGCTGCGCGGCACCGACCTGATGCAGCTGAGCGAGCGCGAGATGCGGCAGATCCGCGGCAACCGCATCTCGATGATCTTCCAGGAGCCGATGACCTCGCTGAACCCGGTGCTCACCGTGGGCCGCCAGATCGCCGAGACGGTGCAGCTGCACCAGAAGGCCAGCCGCGCCGATGCGATGAAGCGCGCGGTCGAGATGCTGCGCGTGGTGCAGATCCCCGAGCCCGAACGCCGCGTGAACGAGTACCCGCACCAGCTCTCAGGCGGCATGCGCCAGCGCGTGATGATCGCGCTGGCCCTCGCCTGCAACCCCGAGGTGCTGATCGCCGACGAGCCGACGACGGCCCTGGACGTGACGATCCAGGCGCAGATTCTCGACCTCATCAAGCGGCTGCAGAAGGAACTGGGCATGGGCGTGGTGATGATCACGCACGACCTCGGCGTGGTGGCCGAGAGCTGCGACCGCGTGGTGGTCATGTACGCCGGCAAGAAGGTGGAGGAAGCCGACGTGGTCGACCTGTTCGACCGCCCGCTGCACCCATACACGCGCGCGCTGATGGCCTCGATGCCCGCAATGAACACCGCGAGCGCGCGGCTCACCGAGATTCCGGGGCTGGTGCCGGCCGCGCACGAGCTGGGCCGCGGCTGCGCCTTCGCCGCGCGCTGCAGCCATGCGCGCGAACGCTGCCGCGCAGAGACGCCGCGGCTGGCGCAGCAAGGCGGCGACCACGTGGTGGCCTGCTTCGCCGTCGAAGAAAACTGGGCGGGTGCCGAGGAGATCGCCGCATGACGACAACCGCTGCAACGCCACTGCTGCAGGTGCGCAACCTGCGCAAGCACTACACGTCGCCCAAGCGCTGGCTGCGGCCGGCCAGACCGTCGATCCAGGCGGTGGACGGCGTTTCCTTCGACGTCGCGCGCGGCGAGACGCTGTCGCTGGTCGGCGAATCGGGCTGCGGCAAGACGACCACGGCCAAGTCGGTAATGCGGCTGGTGGAGCCGACCTCGGGCTCGGTGGAGCTCGAAGGCCAGGAGCTGCTGTCGCTGTCCGCCGAGGACATGCGCATGCGCCGGCGCGACCTGCAGATCATTTTTCAGGACCCGTATGCCTCGCTGAACCCGCGGCTGACGGCCGGCGACATCGTGGCCGAGCCGCTGCGCAACTTCGGCATGGGCGCATCGGCCGAGCGACGTGAACGCGTGCAGTGGCTGTTCTCGCGCGTGGGGCTGCGGCCGGAGGCGGTGAAAAAGTTTCCGCACGAGTTCTCGGGCGGCCAGCGGCAGCGCCTGGGCATCGCGCGGGCGCTGGCGCTGAACCCGAAGCTGATCGTGTGCGACGAGCCGGTGTCCGCACTCGACGTTTCGGTGCAGGCGCAGGTGGTCAACCTGCTGATGGACCTGCAGGCCGAGTTCGGCATCGCGTATCTCTTCGTCGCGCACGACCTCGCGGTGGTGCGCCACATCAGCCATCGCGTGGCGGTGATGTACCTCGGCCACATCGTTGAGATCGCCGACCGCGACACGCTGTTCTCGGCGCCGCTGCATCCCTACACCGAGATTCTTCTGTCGGCGGTGCCGGTGCCCAATCCGCGCACGCCCGCGCGGCGCATGCTGCTGCAGGGCGATCCGCCGAGCCCGGCCAATCCGCCTTCGGGCTGCCGCTTCCACACCCGCTGCCCGATGGCGCAGGCCGTGTGCAAGGAGAAGGCGCCGGAGCTGGGCGAGCGGCCGTCGTCGTCCGCGAACGGTAGCCATCTGGTCGCCTGCCATTTCCGCTGAAGAGAAAGAACAAAGAAAGGATTCCCCCGTGTCCGACAAGCTCCCCCACTACGAACTGCTGATCCGCGGCGGCACCGTGATCGACGGCACCAAGGCGCCGCGCTTCGACGCCGACATCGGCATCGTGGGCGACCGCATCGTCGCCATCGGCAAGCTGACGGGCCACACGGCCGGACAGACGATCGACGCCACCGGCCGCATCGTCGCGCCCGGCTTCATCGACTCGCACACGCACGACGACCAGGCGGTGCTGTCGCAGGCGCAGATGCCGTTCAAGGTGTCGCAGGGCGTGACCACGGTGGTGGCGGGCAACTGCGGCATCAGCGCCGCTCCGCTGCGCGCCGACATGGACCTGCCGATGCCGCTGAGCCTGCTCGATTCGCCCGCCGAAGGCCGCTTCACCAGCTTCGCCGCGTACCTCGACGCGCTGCGCGCCACGCCCTCGTCGGTGAACGTGGCGGCGATGGTCGGCCACTCGACTCTGCGCGCCGTGGCGATGGCAGATCTCGACCGCCCCGCGAACGACGCCGAGATCAAGGCCATGCAGGCGATGGTCGAGGAAGCGATGCAGGCCGGCGCCATCGGCCTGTCGACCGGCACCTTCTACCCGCCCGCCGTGAAGGCGACGACCGAGGAGATCATCGAGGTCGGCCGCCCGCTCAGTTCGCGCAAGGCGCTGTACGTGACGCACATGCGCGACGAGAGCGACCGCGTGATGGAGTCGCTGGAAGAAACCTTCCACATCGGCCGCGCGCTCGACATTCCGGTGGTGGTGTCGCACCACAAGGTGCAGAACACGCGCAACTTCGGCAAGACGAAGGTCACGCTGCCCTTCATCCAGGAGGCGATGAAGCACCAGTGCATCGGGCTCGACTGCTATCCGTACACCGCCGGCTCCACCATGATCCGCACCGACCGCGGGATGATGGAAGGCCGCGTGCTCATCGCCTCGAGCGTGCCGCACCCCGAATGCGCGGGCCGCGACCTGAAGGACATCGCGGCCGAATGGGGCGTTTCTGGCGAAGAGGCTGCGAAACGGCTGCAGCCCGGCAGCGCGATCTATTTCATGATGGACGAGGACGACGTGCAGCGCATCCTCGCCTTCGACGAGACCATGATCGGCTCGGACGGCATTCCGCTGGGCGACAAGCCGCATCCGCGCCTGTGGGGCACCTTCCCGCGCGTGCTGGGGCACTACAGCCGCGACGTGGGCCTGTTTCCGCTGGAAACGGCGGTATGGAAGATGACCGGGCTCACGGCGCGCAACTTCGGCCTGCACGAGCGCGGCACGCTGAAGCCGGGCCACCACGCCGACGTGGTGATCTTCAACGCCGCGACGGTGCGCGACACCGCGAACTACGAATCGCCGATGCAGCCGGCCGAGGGCATCGATGCGGTGATCGTGAATGGCGCCCTGACCTGGCGCAACGGAGCGCACTGCGGCGTGCGCAACGGGCAGGTGATCACGCGGCGCGTGACTGCCTGAAAGGCTTGAGCAGGCTCAGTCTGGAGCGTTCATCACGCGGTCGAACTCTTCGTCCGCCGGCACGTTGTCGGCATCGAGTTCGCTCGCGTCGGTGAGATCGATGCCCGTTTCATCCGACAGATCGTCGGACACGTCGCTGTCCTGCTCCTCGAAGTCATCGACAGGCGTGTCGTCCTCGTCGTCTTCGGCGGGCGAGGCGGATCGCGCGGTGGCGTCGATGGTGTTCATGATCGGTTCCTCGGCTTGTTCCTGACAGACCCCCTATGGTGCGCCTGTTTTGGCCGTTCCGGTTCATCCGGCGCGCAGCGTCGGTGTCGGAAAGTTTCCAGCCGGGCTGCCGACGGCCGTCAGTCCTTGTGCACGTGGCCGTGCTCGCCGTGGCCCGGGTCGTCGTGGCCGTGGTCGTGCCCATGCTCGCCGTGCGCGAGACGGCTCACCAGCGTGACCAGCACGATGCCCGCGGCCAGCCACAGGATCTGCGCGGCCGTCTGGCGCGCCGGCAGGCGCTTCTGCAGCTGCGGAATCAGGTCGGCCAGCGCCACGTAGACGAAGCTGCTGCCGGCCAGCACCAGGAAGTACGGCAGCAGGCCGTGCAACTGGTCGACCAGCCACCAGCCCGCGATGCCGCCCAGCGCGGTCATGGTGCCGGCGAGCGACACCTTCACCAGCGCCGCGCGCTGGTTGGCCGAGCTCTGGCGCAGCACGACCAGGTCGCCGATGTGATGCGGAATCTCGTGCGCCAGCACTGCGAGCGCTGCCACCAGGCCCAGGCGCAGGTCGGCGGTGAAGGCAGAGGCGATCAGGATGCCGTCGCCGAAGCAGTGCACGCTGTCGCCGGTGAGCACTGCCCAGCCGCCGGTGCGGGGGCCGTGTTCGTGCGCATGGGAGTGGTCGTGTCCATGGTGGTGGTCGTGGCCATCGTGCCCGTCGCCATGGTGATGCTCATGCCCGTGGTGCCACAGCTCGGCCTTGTCGAGCAGGAAGAAGAACACCAGCCCGAACAGCAGCACGCCGAAGAGCAGCGCGGGCTCGATGCGGCTTTCGAAGGCCTCGGGCAGCAGGTGCATGAAGGCGGTGGCGAGCAGCGCGCCGGCCGCCAGGCTCAGCAGGTGCTGCGGGTTCACGCCGCCCGAGCCGCTGCGCACGCCCACCTTCAGCAAGAAGGCCGCGAGCCAGACGCTTCCGATACCGGCAACCAGGGTCGCCGCGATGATGACTATCAAATTCATAGCTGCTTGCGCAAGAAAGACGGCCCCTGGAGATGTTCCAGCAAGGCCGTTGTCCGTTCATAAAAAGAGAAAGGCCGTCATTCGACGGCCTTCGGCGGGGGTGGCTACAGGGCGCCGTCTTCAGGCGACGCCATTGGCTTTGAACCAGGCCGTGGCGCGCTGCCAGCCGTCTTCCGCCGCGCTCTTGACGTAGCTGGGGCGGTAGTCGGCATGGAATGCATGGCCTGCCTCGGGGTACACGACGAAGCTCGATGCCTTGGCCGCCGGAGTCCCATTGGCCAGAGCAGCTTTCATCTTATCAACCGTGTCAAGGGGGATGCCCTGGTCTTTTCCGCCGTACAGGCCGAGCACCGGCGCCTGCAGGTTGGCGGCGATGTCGACGGGGTGCTTCGGCTGGAGTTCGCTGGCCTGGCCGACCAGCCGGCCGTACCACGCAACGCCCGCCTTGACCTTGCCGGTGGCCGCATAGAGCCAGACGATGCGTCCGCCCCAGCAGAAGCCGGTGATGCCGGCCTTGCTGGTATCGCCGCCGTTGGCCTTGGCATAGGCCAGCGCGCCGTCGAGGTCGGCCAGGACTTGTGCGTCGGGCACCTTGGTGACGACCTCGGCCTGCAGCTTGGGAATGTCGGTGTAGCCGCGCGGGTCGCCCTGGCGGGCGTAGAGCTCAGGCGCGATGGCCAGGTAGCCGAGTTGGGCAAAGCGGCGGCAGGTGTCGGCGATGTACTCGTGCACGCCGAAGATTTCCTGGATCACCAGGATCACCGGCAGGCCGGTCTTGCCGGCGGGCGCGGCCGCGTAGGCGGGCACGTCGAAACCGTTGACGGTGTACTTGATCGGGCCGGCCTTCAGGCCTTCGGCCGAGGTACTGATGGCGGTCTGCGCGGCCACCGGCAGCACGGCGGCTGCATAGCCCACGCCGATGGCGGCCTTGAGTGCGGTGCGGCGCGTGGCGCCCTGCTCTGTGCTCTCGCCGGGGCGAAGCGAATCGAAGTCGGAACGGCTGTCGTCGAGAGGCATGGAATGGGCTCCGGTTGGATCGTCGGACAAGGGGCGTTGCGCCATGAAAAAACGCACGCCGCAATGTAGGCGAAATCGGCCGGTGCCTCTATGCCCCCTGGTCTCAGTGGGGTTGCGGCACCCCGTAGGCACGGCGTGCCAGCGCCGCTGCCAGCACCTGCGCGGGATCGACGAGATCGAGCCCCGCCACCGCGGCCGAGCCCTGCAGGCCCAGCGGCACCTCGGTGCAGCCCATGACGATGGAGACGGGGCCGTGGCGCCCGGCCAGCCGCAGCGCCACGTCGGAGAAACACTGCTCGGCGAGCTGCATGTTGCCGGCCTTCACGCCCTCGAAAATGCCGCGCGTGATGATCTGGCGCTCCTCGGGCAGCGGCACGTGGCAGTCCAGGCCCTCCTCGGCCAGCGCCTTCTCGTAAAGACGGATGCGATAGGTGCCTTCGGTGGCCATGAGCGCCACGCCGGTCGCTCCCTGCGACGCGAGGTGTCGCGCCGTCTCGCGCGCCATGTGCAGCAGCTCCACCTGCGGAAAGCGCTCCTGCAGGCTGGCGTGCCATGCGTGGGCCGTGTTGCAGGCGATGGCCACGGTCCGGCTGCCGAGCGCGGCCAGCCGGCCCAGCGCCTGCAGCATCGGCTCCAGCGGCTGGTGCGCGCCCTGATCGACCGAAGCCAGTGCCTCGGTGCGATCGGGCACCGGCACCTGCGCAAGCCAGTGCTCGGGAAAGGACTGGTCGCGCACCGGCTCGCCGCGCGCACGCATCTGCTGCGTGCAGGCCTGCACGAAGAGCCGCACGAAGTCGGCACCCGCCGCGGGGCCCATGCCTCCAAGAATGCCGACAACCTGCGTCACTGCAACTTCCTTTTCTTTCTCTCTCGCCGCGCCGTTGTCAGGTCGCCGGCTTGTCGCTGAGGGCCTTGAGGTTTTCCTTGAGCTGCGGGCTCATCGGCAGGTTCAGCGGCACGTTCTTCGGCGGAATCGGTTGCATGAACCACTTGTTGTAGAGCTTCTCGAACTCGCCGCTCTTCATGAGGCCCGCGAAGGTGTCGTCCACCAGCTTCTTGAAGGCGGGGTCGTCCTTGGGCAGCATGCAGGCGTAGGGCTCGACCTGCAGCGAATCGCCCACCACCTCGAAGTCGCCCGGCGTCTTGGCATTGGCGATCAGGCCGTACAGCAGGATGTCGTCCATCGCGAAGGCCGCGGCGCGGTCGCTCTCGACCAGCAGGAACGAATCGGCGTGGTCCTTGCCGAGCACGATGTCCATGCCGAGGCTCTTCTCGGTGTTGTACTTTCGCATGACCAGGGCGTTGGTGGTGCCGGTGGTGCTGGCGACGGTCTTCTTCGCGAGGTCGGCGTAGTTCTTGATCTTCGAAGACTTCTTCACCAGCAGGCGCGTGCCGGTGTAGAAGTGGTTGATGGCGAAGGCCACGTCCTTGCCGCGCGCGGTGTTGTTGGTAGTGGAGCCGCACTCCAGGTCGACTGTGCCGTTGGTGATGAGCGGGATGCGGTTCTGCGAGGTCACGGGCATCAACGCCACTTGCAGGTTGGGCTTGTTCAGCTTCTTCTTCACCGCCTCGACCACGGCGTTGGAGAGGTCGACCGCCATCCCGATCGGCTTGTTGGGGCCGTCGAGGTAGCTGAAGGGCACCGACGACTCGCGATAGGAGAGCGTGATCTTGCCGGACTCGGCGATCTTGGCCAGCGTGTCGGCGGCCTGTGCGCCGGTGGCGGTGAAGAGCACCGTGGCGGCCATGGAAGCCATCAGGACGGAGAGTTTCATTCGAGCCTTCATTCGGTTGAACTGAACAGGCGGCCAGTGTAGGAACGAGGGCGACAAAACCACAAATTCCAAATGAAACCTGGGCCATGCCCAAAGGTTATGGGCCGGGGTTCTTTTGGCATTTCCGGCCGGGACCGCGCGCGCCTACAGTCACGGCTTCAGTTCTCGATCAACCTCCGGAAAGTTGCCTCCATGCATGTGTGTGTGCTCGGTGCCGGCATCGTGGGCCTGGCAACCGCCTGGCAGCTCGAACGCCGGGGCTATCAGGTCACCGTGATCGACCGCGCCGCGCCCGGCTCGGGCGCGAGCGGCGGCAACGGCGCGCAGCTCAGCTATTCGTACGTGCAGCCGCTGGCCGATCCGTCGATCTGGAAGCAGCTGCCCAAGCTGCTGCTGTCGCCCGCCTCGCCGCTCAAGCTGCGGCCGCAGCTCGATCCGCTGCAGTGGCGCTGGGGCATGGAATTTCTCGCGGCCTGCAATGCAAACACCTCGCGCGACACCACGGCCAGGCTGCTGGAGCTGGCCGCCTCGAGCCGCGTCGAGTTCGAGGCGATGCGTGCCGAGCTCACGCCCGATTGCGATTTCTCCGCCACCGGCAAGCTGGTGCTGTATGCCAGTGCAGCCTCGCTCGAAGGTGCGCGGGCACAGCTCGAACTGCAGCGCACCATGGGCAGCGAGCAGCGGCTGGTGACGCCCGAAGAATGCGTCGCCATCGAGCCCGCGCTCGCCGGCTACCGCGACCAGATGGCGGGCGCCGTGCACACGCCGAGCGAATGCGCAGCCGACTGCCTCAAGGTGTGCACCGAGTTGACGAAGGCATTGAGCGCGCGCGGCGTACGCTTCTTGTCCGGTACCGACGTACACGGCTTCGCGCGCAAGGCAAACCGCATCGCGGCAGCACGCACCAGCGACGGCGAGGTGGAGGCCGACGCCTTCGTGATGGCGCTGGGCTCGGCCTCGCACAGGCTGGGGCGCGCGCTTGGAGCCTACCTGCCGGTGTATCCGCTCAAGGGCTACAGCATCACGGTGGAAGTCGATCCCGCGCCCGGCGCCGCGCCGCACGTGAACGTGACGGACAGCGCACGCAAGGTTGTTTTCGCACGCATCGGATCGCGCCTGCGCGTGGCGGGCATGGCCGAGCTCGTGGGGCACGACGCGAGCATTCCGGCCACGCGCATCGAAACCCTGGCAGCCGCCACGCGCGCCCTCTTCCCGCATGCGAGCCGGCTCGAGGAACTGCATCCATGGACCGGCATGCGCCCCGCCACGCCCAAGGGGCTGCCGATCATCGGACGGCTCGGCAGCGCTCCGTCGAACATGCTGTTCAACACCGGCCACGGCGCGCTGGGTTTCACGCTGGCCTTCGGCTCGGCGCTTCGGATCGCGCAGGCGCTGGATCCTGCGGCTTCGGCAGCCTGAGCTTGCGGCCGAGGCGCCGCCAGCCGATCACCACGCCGGTCAGGCTCAGCATCGCACCACCCAGACTCAATGCGACCAGCACCACATCCCACAGGGGGCGGCGCTCCAGCAGCGGCAGCCAGTCCCAGCTGTG
Organism: Variovorax sp. 679; assembly: GCF_003952185.1. GTDB lineage: Bacteria > Pseudomonadota > Gammaproteobacteria > Burkholderiales > Burkholderiaceae_C > Variovorax. The sequence goes on from NZ_RXFS01000002.1 coordinate 104,140, forward strand.
CAGCATGGCGAACAGCCAGCGGCTCGCGCGACGATGGCTGTCGATGCGGCCCAGCACGGTGCCCGTCAGCGGATCGACGTGCACCCAGCTCGCGGGCGCGTCGGTGAACACGACGCGCCAGACGGGCAGCGGCTTGTCGGTGCCGCCGGTCATGGTGTGCGCCTCGCGCGCGTAGTAGTGGACGTCGTAGGTGCGCAGCACGTCGATGCGCGCGACCGCGTCGGGCAGCAGGCGGGCGACCGCGCCTTTCAGCGCCTCGGGGTCCAGCGCGTACGGCTGCGCGGTGAGTGCATCGCGCACGATGGGCCGGCCCGAGGCTGTACTGGCCAGCACCAGCGTCTGCCCGGCACGCCGCGCCCAACTCAGTTCGCGCACGCCGCCGCCCGTCGAGGCCAGCAAGACAACTGGCGAGGCGTCCTGCGCGCCAATGGTCAACGCCCCTCCGTTCATCGCATCGACCCGCAGGGCCGCTGCCTTGCCATCGAACACGCGCCACGGGTTCATCGACATCAGCCCGCTGAAGATCCATGTCAACGTGACGAGCGCGAACAGCAATCCGCTGATGTGATGCCAGCGCATCGCGAAGCCCTGGTACGGCGAATGTGACCCGCTGCGGTAGACGCGCCTGAAGCGCCAGCGCATCAGACCCACCACCGTGCCCGTCAGCGCGACGGCGATGCAGATGATCGAGAGCCAGTTGACGATGTCGGCCCAGTAGGCATCCAGCGCGCCTCCACGCAGCGGATACAGCCAGTGGATCCACGCCCCGGCGTAGTTCCAGAGGCGCTCCGCGCGCGGCGCGTCGCGCACCACCTCGCCGGTCCTGCCCGACACGTAGAGCCGCGTGGCCTGCGCATCGGCAAGCTCGACCACATGCAGCGGGCGATGGGCATCGAGCCCGCGCGAATGCGTGAAGGCGTCTTCATCGATGGCGCCGCGATAGTCCACCGCCACGCCGGCACCCGCATAAGCCCGTGCGCTCGCGAGCACCCGCTGGCGATCGACCTCGCGCAGCACGCCGCCGGTCCGCGCATCGACCACGATGGTGCCGCTGCCGGGCGGAGGCTTGCGCCCGCCGATTGCGGCCTCGCGCACCGGCACCGCGAGATACACCGCCTGCCCGCCACTCGCCGCTGCAAGCCGCAGCGACTGCAGCGGCCCTGCAATGCCCGCCGCCTCCAGCGCCTGCGCCGGCCCCAGGAGCTGCTGCGACGCACCGAGCGGCGGCAGGTGCCGCAAACGCTCTGCCTCCGTGAGCTTGGGGTAGCCCACGTACATCATCACCACCCCGGAAACGAACCACATCGCGAAGAAGGCGCAGGCGACAACGCCCAGCCAGCGATGGACAAGGAACAGCCAGCGCTTGAGATGCATGGCGCTCTCCCCTTCCGCTAGAAGCTCACGCGCAGCGCGACATCCGCCGTGCGCGGCGCACCGAGGTACGCGAAGGTGGTTCCCAGGTTCGCCGCATAGACCTTGTTCGTCACGTTGCGGATGCGCCCCACCACGGTGACGGAGCGGCTCAGCTTCCAGCTCAGCCCCAGGTCGAGCAGCGTGTAGGCCGGCCAGCTCGTCGTGTTGGCCGCATCGGCATAGACCTTGCCGACGTGCCGCAGCCCCGCGCTCGCCTGCAGCTGCGGCGTGATCGCATACGACGCCCAGAGGTTGGCCACCACGGCCGGCGTGTTGGTCGGCGTGCGGCCCGCGAGCGAAACACCGCCCTGCGTGAAGCGCTCGTAGCGCGCATCGACGTAGGTGACGTTGCCCTGCAGCGACCACCGCGGCGTCGGCTGCAGCCCGAGCGCCAGTTCCACGCCCTTGGACGACTGCTCGCCGACGAGCACCGTGAGCGCGCTGTTGTTCGGGTCCTGCGACGCGATGTTGCTGCGGCGGATGCTGTAGGCCGCGAGCGTGGCCGTGCCCTTGCCCTGCCAGAAATCGAACTTGCCGCCGACCTCCGCCTGCCGGCCCGTGGTGAGCTCGCTGTTGTTGCGCACGTCGGCGAACGAGGCCGTGGAAAGCACGCCCGAGGGCGGATCGGCGGCGGTGGCGTACTGCGCGTAAAGGCTGGCGCCGGGCGAGACGTCCCACACGAGGCCGATGCGTCCGGTAGTGGGCTTGTAGCCGCGCTGGAAACTGGCCGGATTGGCCGCGTCCACCGTGCGGCGGTTGACCACGTCGAGGTCGATGCGCTCATGGCGCAGCGCCGTCACGAGATGAAGCGATGGCTGTAGCGCGGTGCGGTTCTCCAGATAGAGCGCGGTGGTCGTGACCTTGTTGCTCCGGTCAGGGCGGAAGCCGGGCACCATGCCCCGCACGTCGAAGAAGCGCTCGGTGGCGAAGACGTAGGGGTTCACCGTGCTCACCACCCCGGGCAGGCTGTTGGGAAAGCGCGTCTGCCGGTTCACGCTGAAGTCCAGCCCGAAGGCCCAGTCGCTGCGCAGGCCGCCGAGCCGGCCCTTGTAGATACCCTCGACACGGTTGCCGACCAGGTCCTGGTCGTGCCGCTGCAGCAGCGCGCCGGAGCGGATCACCGCCGTGTTGGCGGCGTTGTAGCGATAGCTCTCGACGTTGCGGTAGTCGCGCAGGGCGTCGTAGGCATAGAAGGTGTTCCTGAACTGCAGCGCGTCGCTGGCCTGCCATTCGGTCACCGAGCGCAGCCACTGCACGCGCTGGGCATAGATGCCGTCGGCGCTGTTGTAGTTCTTGAAGCGGATGCCGCGGTCGATGCGCATCGTGCCGGCCACGGGGTTCAGAGCTGGCGTTCCCCAGTAGGGCCGATCGACCTGCTCGTCCTGGTACTCGTAGGCCAGCGTGTGCTTCACGCCGCCGCCGAAGTCGGAGACCAGCGAGGCCGCCATCTGCGTGGCCTTGTTGCGCGTGCCGTCGGTCCAGCCGTCGGCCTCGCGGCGGTTCACGTCGATGCGGGCGTAGTGGCTGCCGGCGCCGCCGTCTCCGGCGATGCGCCGGTTGAGCCCGAAAGAAGCCTCCCGGAGGTTCTGCGTACCCAAACGCAGTTGCGCCTCGGTGAAGTCGCCGCGCTCGGCGATCTTGGTGATGTAGTTGATCGAGCCGCCCAGCGCCCCGGAGCCGAACAGAAAGCTCGACGGGCCGCCGATGGCCTCGACGCGGTCGTAGATCCAGCTGTCCACCGGACGGGCCGCAATCGAATACTGAACGTTGATGCCGTTGAACAGCTGGGCGATGGAGTTGCTGCCGAAACCGCGGTAGCTCGCGCCGATGTTGCCCGGCGCGTCGTGCGCGGTCACGCCCGGAATCGCGCGCAGGATTTCCTGCGTGTTCTGCGCGCCGCGCGCATCGATGACGGCGCGGCTCACCACCGTCACCGAGGCGGGCGTCTCGCGCGGCGTGAGGCCGAGGCGGCTCGCGGTGTCGGAGGGCGTGTCGAGGTCGAGACGGCCGTTGGGCGCGACCGCCTCCCCGGTCACCTCGACCTGCGGCAAGGCATGCGTGGCGGATTGCTGGGCCCACGCCTGTGCGCCGGCAGTGCCGAACAAGGCCAGAAGCCCGAGTGTGGAAGTGGATGGAACGAGACCGGGCAAGGCACCGCGCAAGACGGCGCCGCCCCGGGACATGGAACGACGTGACATGGAATCTCTCTTTGCGGCGGCGCGCCCGAACGGCGACACCAGCCGCACAACGACCGGAAGCTCACCGCGCCGCCGGTCCTGGCCGGACGGCGACGGGTGAAGGAAGAAGCTACGGTGTCAGGAGAGAGCCGGCGGCCCGCGCGCTGGAAGCGGCGAAGCCGTGGCCGCCGCGATGCGGGCGGCCGGAATGGACTGCAGTGCGCGGCCAAGCGGCTGAGGCGACGGCAGCGTCGCTTGTGCAGCCAGGGGAGTCGGCGCGGAGACCATGCACAGCGGGCAGTCCATTGCAGTGGTGCCCAGTTCGACCGGACCATCCTCGCCTTGCACGATCGCCTTGACGGCGCCGGCGCTGGAGCACACCAGCTCGATGGCCTGCGGATGCACGATCGGCGAGGCGCCGGCAATCAGCAGCGACGCCATGAACCACGCGAGCACCAGACGGTACAGCGAGTGAGAGCGTCGGAGGGCGTGCATGGCGCCGGATTATGGCCCGGCCTGCTCGATCGCCTCGCGCATGCAGCGCGTGATGCCGCGCACCGCCACCGAGTCGGGCCGCGCCGCGAAACGCAGCGCGCGGATCGGCACCGGGATGTGCGGCTCCAGCCTCAGCACGTCGACCTTCTCGCGGTCGGCCGAGCGCGCCGTGCAGCCGTCGACCAGTGCCACGCCGATGCCATGGTGCGCCATGGCCAGCGCCGCGTGGTAGGTCTGCACCGTGACCACCGCCTGCTGGAAGCCCACGCCCGCCTGCCGGCAGGCCTGGCTCAGGCTGGTGCCCACGGGGTCGCGGCTGTCCAGGCCGATCACCGGGCGGTCGATGAGGTCATGCAGCGCCGCCGAGCCGTTGCGCACCAGCGCGCGCGGCAGCATGCCCTTGGGCGCGATGCACACCATTCGGCTGTCGGCCAGCGTCTCCTGCGTGAGCGAAGGGTGCACCGCGGGGCTGAAGGCGAAGCCCACGTCGGCCTCCTGCAGCAGCAGCGCCGACATGATCTGCGGCGAGTGCAGCGACTCCACGGTGATCGCGTAGCCCGGATGCTTTTCGCGGAAGGCCTTGAGCGCGCGCGGCAGGATGTCGTAGCTCAGCGCCAGCACGCTGAGGATGCGCAACTCGCCCGTGTCGCCGGCCGTGCGCAGGTTGGAGGCCAGCCGCTGCACCTCGTCGAGCTGCGCGAAGAGCCGCTCGATGTGCGGATACAGCGTGAGCGCCTCGGTGGTCGGCGTGAGCCGCCCCTTGGCGCGCTGGAACAGTGGAAAGCCAAGCTGCAGCTCGGCATGCTGCAGCGTGCGGCTCACCGCCGGCTGCGTGATGTTGATGAGCCGCGCCGCCGCGCTCACGCTGCCCGTGAGCATGATCGCGTTGAAAACCTCGATGTGGCGCAGGCGCATCGCGAGCGGCGGCGGGTGTGTCAGTTGCCGGAGGAAGCCTTGCCGCGGGCCAGGTCCATGACCATGCGCGTGCCGAGGTACAGGCGCGGCTCGATCGAATTGACCAGCACGTATTCGGCGTCGGCCGAGTGCGCGCCGAAGCCCTGCAGGCCGAAGCGTTCGACGACCGGCGCCTTGGTCTTGAGCGCGGCGAAGGCCGCGTCGGTGCCGCCACCGGCAGCCTTGTCGTCGGCACCCAGCGGCAGGCCGAGTTCGTCCTTGTAGATCTGCTGCGCATGGCGAGCCATGGCGATCGAGGCGTCGCTCGACTCCAGCGGCGGACGGCGGCGCTCGAACTTCAGCTCGACCTTTGCCTCGGGAATGAGCTGCTTCTTCACGCGCTCGTTCACCTGCTGCTCGATGCGGTCGTAGTCGCTGACCTTCAGCACGCGCACGTCGGCTGCGGCCGTGGCGCTGGCCGGGATCACGTTGCGGTTGGTGCCCGACTTCGAGATGGTCCAGTTCATCTTCAGGCCCGTGGCCGGATCGGACAGGTCACGCATCTGCAGGATCTGGTGCGACAGCTCGTACAGCGCGTTCACGCCCAGCTCGGGCGCCGAGCCCGCGTGCGAGGCCTTGCCGGTGACGTTCAGCGTGACCGAGGCGATGCCCGCCGTGGCGAGCGAGAGCTTGTCGTCCTTCACCGAGGCGCCTTCGAAGGACAGCACCGCGTCGTGCTCGCTGCCCATGCGCGTGATGAGCGCGCGTGCGCCGGGCGAGCTGATTTCCTCGTCGCCGTTGATGAGCACGGTGAGCGTGCCGTATTCCTTGAACTTCATCGCCTGCAGCATCGACACGATGTGCGTGATGACGGCCACGCCCTGCTTGTCGTCGGCGATGCCCAGGCCGTAGGCCTTGTCGCCCTCGATGCGGAACGGCTGCTTGTTGAGCATGCCCACGGTGTAGACCGTGTCCATGTGCGCGATCAGCAGGATCTTCTTCTTGCCCGTGCCCTTGAAGGTGGCGCGCACCACGCGACCGATCTTCTCGGGCGTGTCTTCCATGCGGTAGGCCTCGGCGCTCGGGTCGATCAGCTCGACCTGCCCGCCCAGCGCCTTGAACTTCGCCGCGATCAGGTCGGAGATCTTCTCCAGGCCTTCGAGGTCGCGGCTGCCGGACTCGATGGAGACCAGCTCCTTCAGCGTGTCGAGCAGCGCGGGCTTTTCCTTGGCGGCGAGCGCGGCGATGCTGGCGTCGGGCGCCGCGAAGGCGGTGCCCAGGCAGGCCGCACAGGCGGCGGCGATCAGGAGTTTGCGGTGCGGGAATCGGATCATTTCTGTTTGCTTCTTCTCGGTTGGTTGTCTCGTCTTGTTCTCTGCTTCTTCAGTGAAACGGTCAGTGCGCCTTGTCCCAGTTGGGGCCGACGCCGATCTCGGCCAGCAGCGGCACCTTCAGCGAGGCGACGCCGGCCATGAGACGAGGGATTTCGGTGCGCACCCATTCGATCTCGGCCTCGGGCACTTCGAACACCAGTTCGTCGTGCACCTGCATGATCATCCGGGTGCCTCGCTTCTCCTCGTCAAGCACGTTCTGTACCTTGACCATGCTGAGCTTGATCAGGTCGGCCGCCGTGCCCTGCATCGGCGCATTGATGGCCGCGCGCTCGGCGCCGCCGCGGCGCGGGCCGTTGGGCGAATTGATCTCGGGCAGGTACAGGCGCCGGCCGAACACGGTTTCGACATAGCCCTGCTCCTTGGCGAGCGCCTTCGTCTCGTCCATGTAGGCCTTCACGCCCGGATAGCGCGCGAAGTAGCGCTCGATGTACGAGGCCGCGGCCTTGTTCTCGATGCCCAGGTTCTTCGCGAGGCCGAAGCTGCTCATGCCGTAGATCAGGCCGAAGTTGATGACCTTGGCGTAGCGGCGCTGTTCGCTCGACACCTGGTCGGGCGTGGAGCCGAACACCTCGGCCGCCGTCGCGCGGTGCACGTCGATGCCCTCGGTGAAGGCGCGCAGCAGCGACTCGTCACCGCTGATGTGGGCCATGATGCGCAACTCGATCTGCGAGTAGTCGGCGCTGGCGATCACGCTGCCCGCCGGCGCCACGAAGGCCTCGCGCACGCGGCGGCCTTCGGGCGTGCGGATCGGGATGTTCTGCAGGTTCGGGTCGTTGCTGCTCAGCCGGCCCGTGACGGCCACGGCCTGCGCGTAGTGCGTGTGCACGCGTCCGGTGCGCGGGTTGGCCAGCTGGCCGAGCTTGTCGGTGTAGGTGCCCTTGAGCTTCGAGAGGCTGCGGTGCTCGAGGATCTTGGCGGGCAGCGGATAGTCTTCCGCCAGCTTCTCGAGCACCTCTTCGTCGGTGCTGGGCGCTCCGCTCGGCGTCTTCTTGACCACGGGCAGGCCCAGCTTGGTGAAGAAGATCTCGCCGATCTGCTTGGGCGAGCCGAGGTTGAAGGGCTGGCCGGCAATGTCGTAGGCCTCTTGCTCCAGTTCCATGATGCGCTTGCCGAGCTCGTGGCTCTGCGTGGCCAGCGTGGGAGCGTCGATCAGCACGCCGTTGCGCTCGACGCGGTAGAGCGCCTCGCTCGAATCCATCTCGAGCTGGTAGATGAAGCTCAGCTTCTCGTCGGCCTGCAGACGTGGCCACAGCGTGTTGTGCACGTCCAGCGTCTGGTCGCTGTCCTCGCACGAATACTCCGCAGCCTTCGCAATGTCGACCTGGCTGAACGAGATCTGGTGCGCGCCCTTGCCGCACAGGTCTTCGTACGAGATGCCGCTGCGCCCCAGGTGGCGCTCGGCCAGGCTCGACAGGCCGTGCGGCTTGTGCACCTCGAGCACGTAGCTCTGCAGCATGGTGTCGTGCGCGTAGCCCTGCACCTCGATGCCGTGGTTGGCGAACACATGGCGGTCGTACTTGATGTGCTGGCCGAGCTTCTTCTTCGCACCGTTCTCCAGCCAGGGCTTGAGCTTTGCCAGCACCTCGTCGATGGGCAGCTGCTCGGGCGCATCGGGGTAGTTGTGCGTGAGCGGAATGTAGGCCGCCTCGCCGGGCGTGACGCTGAAGCTGATGCCGACGATCTGCGCGACCATCTCGTCGAGCGAGGTGGTTTCGGTGTCGATGGCGGTGAGCTCGGCCGCCTCGAGCTTCGCGAGCCAGGCGTCGAACTGCTCCCAGCTCATGATCGTGTCGTACTTGAGATTGCTCGCGGGCTCGGCGGCTTCCAGCGCCTGCATGTCGGCAGGCTCGTCGAACAGGCCGCCCTGGTCGGTGCCGGCCTTGGGAGAGGAAGCCTTCTTCCTGGCGTGCTCCTCGATCAGCTCGGGCGGAACTTCCTGTGCTTCGAGCGTCTTGACCAGGCTCTTGAAGCCGAACTTCTCGTAGAAGGGCTTCAGCTCGGCCGTCTGCGGCGCGCCCACGGGCAGGCCCTCGAGCGACGGCAGGCCGGTGACGTGGCCGTCGAGGTCGCAATCGGTGCGGATGGTGACGAGGCGCTTGCTCAGCGGCAACTGGTCGAGGGCCTGGCGCAGGTTCTCGCCCGCAGCGCCCTTCACTTCGGCGGCGCGTTCGATCAGCGCGTCGAGCGAGCCGTATTCGAGCAGCCACTTGGCAGCAGTCTTCGGGCCGACCTTCGGCACGCCGGGAACGTTGTCGACCGTGTCGCCCACCAGCGTCTGGTAGTCGATCATCAGGCTGGGCGGCACGCCGAACTCGGCGGTGACGCCGGCCACGTCGCGGCGCTTGCCGTTCATGGTGTCGATGATGGTGATGTGCTCGTCGACCAGCTGGCTCAGGTCCTTGTCGCCGCTGGAGACGATCACCTCGACGCCCTGGGCGGAGGCGACCCTGGCGAGCGTGCCGATGACGTCGTCGGCTTCCACGTCGGGCACGCTGAGCACGGGCCAGCCGAGCAGCTTCACCACTTCGTGGATGGGGTCGATCTGGCTGCGCAGGTCGTCGGGCATCGGCGAGCGGTTGGCCTTGTACTCGGGGTACCAGTCGTCGCGGAAGGTCTTGCCGGGCGCATCGAAGATGCAGGCCGCGTAGTCCGCGCGCACCTCGCGGCGCAGCGCGGTCATCATGTTGATCATTCCCCGGATGGCACCGGTCGCCGGGCTCTTGGGGTCGCCGGGCACGGCCCTCAGGTCGGGCATCGCGTGGAAGGCGCGGTAGAGGTAGCTCGATCCGTCGACGAGCAGCAGCGTTTTCTTGTCGGTCATCGGGCCATTTTGCCGTGCCCGGGACGGCGCCCGGAACCACGATGCCATGAGGTGCAAACCGACGTCCCGGAACCGGGTGCGCGCCTACAATGCATGCATGCCTAGCTCCACACTCCTGGTCGCCCGCCGCATCCTGCTGGCGCTGGCCTTCGCAACCCCCTTTGCCGCCGTGCAGGCGCAGCAGGCGGCCACGCCCGCTCCGGCGGCGGCTCCGGCCGATGCGCTACAGAATCAGGAGCAGGCCAAGGCCGAAGGCCGACGCAACCAGAAGGTCGAGAACATCCATACCGAAGACAGCGGCGCCTCGGTCGACGAAGTCCGCTATGGCGGCCGTACCCAGAGCATCAACGTCAAGCCCAAGTCGAACATGCCGGGCTACGAAGTGCTGCCGGCCGACTCGTACACGGGCCGCCAGGGTTCGTCGGAAACGGGCGCCAACGGCCCCCGCGTCTGGAACGTGATGAAGTTCTGACCGTGCGCCTTTCTGTCCCAGTTATTGCAGCGGCAACGCGGCGCTGAGTACCCCCATGGCAGTTTTCACCGAAGTCGGTTTCGGCGAGGCAGACGCGCTCGTCCAACGCCTGGGCCTGGGCCCGCTGCGCGAACTGCGCGGCATCGAGGGAGGCATCGAGAACACCAACTACTTCGCGACCACCGAGTCGGGCGAGTTCGTGTTGACGCTGTTCGAACGCCTGAGCGCCGAGCAGCTCCCTTACTACCTTTGTCTGATGAAGCACCTGGCGAGCGCTGGCCTGCCGGTGCCCGCGCCCGTGGCGGTGCCGGAACCCGCCAATGCAGAAAAGCCCAGGAAGGGCCAGCCCCCGGTACCCGCCGACGCCGCATGCGACCTGCTGCACACGGTGGCCGGCAAGCCCGCGGCGGTGGTGCAGAAGCTCTCCGGCCGCAGCGAACTGGCCCCCGGCGCGGCGCATTGCGCCGAACTGGGCGCGATGCTGGCGCGCATGCACCTCGCGGGACGCGACTACCCCCGCATCCAGCCGAACCTTCGCGGACTGCCCTGGTGGAACGAGACGGTGCCGGTGGTGCTGCCGTACATCGAGGAGCCGCAAGCGGCCCTGCTGCGCGCCGAACTGGCCTACCAGAACCACGTGGCAGAGTCTTCGGCCTATGCAGCCCTGCCGCGCGGCCCGGTGCATGCCGACATGTTCCGCGACAACGTGATGTTCGCCACCGGTGGCGACGCCGGCGCGGCCCCGCGCCTGACCGGCGTGTTCGACTTCTACTTCGCCGGCACCGACACCTGGCTGTTCGATCTGGCCGTGTGCCTGAACGACTGGGCCATCGACCTGCCGACCGGCCGGCACGATGCCGAGCGCGCCGACGCGCTGCTGTCGGCCTACGAGAGCGTGCGCACGCTGAACGGCGCCGAGCGCGCACTGCTGCCCGCAATGCTGCGCGCCGCGGCGCTGCGCTTCTGGATCTCCCGCCTCTGGGACTTCCATCTGCCGCGCGAGGCGAGCATGCTCAAGCCCCATGACCCCACGCACTTCGAGCGCGTGCTGCGCGACCGCGCCACCCATCCGCATGCCATGGCGCAGGCTCTCGAGCCGCTGCTGGCTGCCTGACCTTCACACATGAAACTCAACCTCGTGCCGGCAAGAACCGGCGTCGAATGGGTCCGCCTCGGGCTCAAGAACTTCTGGCGGCAGCCGCTGGCCTTCGTGTCGCTGTTCATGTTGTTCATGGCGCTGATCTCGACCATTTCGCAGCTGCCGCTGATCGGCAAGTTCCTGCCTTTCGTGCTGCTGCCCTTCTCCACGCTGGGCTTCATGGTCGCGGCATCGGTGGCCGATGCCTCGGGAAACAACGGCAACAGCGCCGCCAACACCGACCTTCCCGGAGACACGGGCGGCGTGAAGCGGCCGACCGGCGCGATCATGTTCCTGTCGGTGGCACGCGCCATGCGCACGGAATGGCGCTCGCTGGCCGTGCTCGGCGTGATCTCGGCGGTTTACTGCTTCCTGACCGTCTTCCTGACGGCGCTGGTCGATGGCGGCCAGTTCATGCGCAGCTACTTCCTCGGCGAAGCTCCTGCGAAGGAAGTGCTGGAAAGCAGCCGTTTCCAGATGGCGAACCTGCTCCAGATGTGCCTCGCGCTGCCGCTGGTCGCGGCCATGTGGCACGCGCCCGCGCTGGTTCACTGGCACCGCGTGGAGCCGGTGAAGAGCATCTTCTTCAGCCTGGTCGCGATGTTCCGGAATTTCGGCGCCTACGCGCTGTACTGGCTCGCATGGTGCGGCGTGCTTCTGCTCGGCCTGCTGGCAGCGGCGCTGGTCGGCACCATCGTGATCGGCGTGGGCTCGCTGGGTTCGGATACCGGCGCCATGACCGCCGGCAACATCCTGATGATCGGCACGGTGATGACGCTCGCCGCCATGGCGCAGGCATCGAACTGGTTCACCTTCCGCGACACCTTCAATCCGGACTGAGCGCCGCAGCCGGCGCCCTCGCCGGTGATCGCCGGTGAACTCAAATCGGCGTGAGCTTGGCCACCGACAGCGCCAGCCACTTCACGCCATGCCGCGCAAACTTGACTTGGGCGCGCGCGTCGTCGCCGGTGCCTTCCAGTGCGGTCACCGTGCCTTCGCCAAACTTGTTGTGGAACACCTGCATGCCTGAACGCAGGCCGTGCGAAGGTGCCGTCTTCTGCGGCGGCACGGGCGGGCTGGCGAAGGTTTCCTTGTCGCGGCTGCTGCCGCCGCCATAACCACCACCGCTGTAGCCACCACCACCGCCGCGCGTGCTCGCGTAGCCACCACCGTAGCCGAAGGCCGATGGCGTGAAGCCCTGGTTCTTGGGCGTGAGCCACTTGAGCGCGCTCTCGGGCAGCTCGTCGAAGAAGCGGCTCTTGACGTTGTAGCGGGTCTGGCCGTGCAGCATGCGTGTCTGCGAATGACTCAGGTACAGCCGCTTGCGGGCGCGCGTGATCGCCACGTACATCAGGCGGCGCTCTTCCTCGAGGCTCTCGAAATCGCTCATCGAGTTCTCGTGCGGGAACAGACCCTCTTCCATGCCGGTGATGAAAACGCAGTCGAATTCCAGGCCCTTGGCGGCATGGACGGTCATGAGCTGCACCGCGTCCTGCCCCGCCTGCGCCTGGTTGTCGCCCGATTCGAGCGCGGCGTGCGTGAGGAAGGCCGCCAGCGGGCTCAGCGTTTCGCCGGTTTCGGCGTCGGGTGCGAGCGGCTCGTCGAGCACCGGGCGGCTCGGGTCGATGCCCTGGCTCGCGGGTGATTGGCGCAGTTCGTCGACCGGCAGCGCCACGGCGTCGCGGCCGAAGCCTTCCTGCGTGACGAAGCTCTCGGCCGCATTCACCAGTTCTTCCAGATTCTCGATGCGGTCCGCACCTTCGCGGTCGGCCTTGTAGTGCTCGACGAGGCCGCTGTGGTCGAGCACCAGCTCGATGATCTCCCGCAGGCTCACACCCTGGGTCTGCTCGCGCAGCACGTCGATCTTGGCGACGAAGCCCGTGAGATTGGCGCCGGCCTTGCCGCCGACAACGCTCACCGCGTCGTGCAGCGAACGGTTGGCGGCGCGTGCGGCGTCCTGCAGGGTTTCGAGCGTGCGCGCGCCGATGCCGCGCGGCGGGAAGTTGACGACGCGCAGGAAGCTGGTGTCGTCGTCCTTGTTCTCGAGCAGGCGCAGGTAGGCCAGCGCGTGCTTGATTTCGGCGCGCTCGAAGAAGCGCAGCCCGCCGTACACGCGGTACGGCACGGAGGCATTGAAGAGCGCCGTTTCGATCACCCGGCTCTGCGCATTGCTGCGGTAGAGCACGGCCATTTCCTTGCGCTCGTAGCCGTCGCGCACGAGCTGGCGCATTTCCTCGACCATCCACTGGGCTTCGGCCAGGTCGGTGGGCGACTCGTAGACGCGCACGGGCTCGCCCGGCCCCTGGTCGGTGCGCAGGTTCTTGCCCAGGCGCTTCTTGTTGTGGCCGATGAGCTCGTTGGCCGAGTCGAGGATGTTGCTGTAGCTGCGGTAGTTCTGCTCCAGCTTGATCTGGTGACGCACGTCGAACTCGCGCACGAAGTCGGTCATGTTGCCCACGCGCGCGCCGCGGAAGGCGTAGATGCTCTGGTCGTCGTCGCCCACGGCGATCACGCTGTTGTGCCGGCCCGGCTCGAAGCGGCCTTCGACGGTGTTGCCCGCGAGCATCTTGATCCACGCGTACTGCAGGCGGTTGGTGTCCTGGAACTCGTCGATCAGGATGTGGCGGAAGCGCCGCTGGTAGTGCTCGCGCACCGGGTCGTTGTCGCGCAGTAGCTCGTAGCTGCGCAGCATGAGTTCGCCGAAGTCGACCACGCCTTCGCGCTGGCATTGCTCTTCATAGAGGCGGTAGAGCTCGACCTTCTTGCGGTCGTCGTCGCTGCGCACCTCGATGGCATCGGGCCGCAGGCCGTCTTCCTTGGCGCCGGCGATGAACCACTGGGTCTGCTTGGCCGGGAAGCGCTCGTCGTCGACGTTGAACTGCTTCATCAGGCGCTTGATGGCCGAGAGCTGGTCCTGTGTGTCGAGGATCTGGAAGGTGGAAGGCAGGTTGGCCAGCTTCCAGTGCGCGCGCAGCAGGCGGTTGCACAGGCCGTGGAAGGTGCCGATCCACATGCCGCGCACGTTGACGGGCAGCATCGCGGTCAGCCGCGTCATCATTTCCTTCGCGGCCTTGTTGGTGAAGGTCACGGCGAGGATGCCGCCGGCGGAGACCTGGCCGGTCTGCAGCAGCCAGGCGATGCGGGTGGTGAGCACGCGCGTCTTGCCGGAGCCGGCGCCCGCCAGGATGAGTGCGTTGCCTTCGGGCAACGTGACCGCGGCGAGTTGCTCCGCGTTCAGGTTCTGGAGCAGCGGCAGCGCTGGGGAGTGGGCATCGTCAGCCGCAGGATCGTTAAACAACATCCCACGATTGTAGAAACCACGGCGTATGCGGGTTATATGAAGAAGCGGAAGACCTGCCTTCGCGAGTCCGCGTAAAATCAATCACCGGGCCCAAGTTTCTTGCGCCCGGTTTTTTGTGGGCGTTTCATTTGCAGAACGCACCGCAGAAACCGGCCGGACCAAGCGCTCATTCGTTTCTTTCAACGATTCCTTCCTAGGAGCCTGGTCATGCAAATTTTCGATTACGACAACATCCTTCTGCTCCCGCGCAAGTGCCGCGTGGAGAGCCGCTCCGAGTGCGACACCAGCGTCACGCTGGGCGAACGCAGCTTCCGCCTGCCGGTGGTGCCCGCCAACATGAAGACGGTGGTCGACGAGTCGATCTGCCTGTGGCTGGCGCAGAACGGCTACTTCTACGTGATGCACCGCTTCGACCTCGACAACGTCAAGTTCGTCAAGGAGATGCAGGGCAAGGGCGTGTTCGCCTCCATCTCTCTGGGCGTGAAGAAGGCCGACTACGACACCGTCGACCAGCTGGTAGCCCAGGGCCTCGTTCCCGAGTACGTCACGATCGACATCGCGCACGGCCATGCCGACAGCGTGAAGAACATGATCGGCTACCTCAAGCAGAAGCTGCCGAAGACCTTTGTGATTGCCGGCAACGTCGGCACGCCCGAAGCCGTGATCGACCTCGAGAACTGGGGCGCGGACGCGACCAAGGTCGGCATAGGCCCGGGCAAGGTCTGCATCACGAAGCTCAAGACCGGCTTCGGCACGGGCGGCTGGCAACTGTCGGCGCTGAAGTGGTGCGCGCGCGTGGCGACCAAGCCGATCATTGCCGACGGCGGCATCCGCGACCACGGCGACATCGCCAAGAGCGTGCGCTTCGGCGCCTCGATGGTCATGATCGGCTCGCTGTTCGCGGGGCACGAGGAGTCGCCGGGCAAGACCGTCGAGGTCGACGGCGTGCTGTTCAAGGAATACTACGGCTCCGCCAGCGACTTCAACAAAGGCGAGTACAAGCACGTCGAGGGCAAGCGCATCCTCGAGCCCATCAAGGGCAAGCTGGCCGACACGCTGGTCGAGATGGAACAGGACGTACAGAGCTCGATCAGCTACGCGGGCGGCCGCACGCTGATGGACATCCGCAAGGTCAACTACGTCACGCTGGGTGGCGACAACGCAGGCGAACACCTGCTGATGTAACGGCCCTCAGGCTTCCAGCAGCTGCACCGCGTGCCGGTGCAGCGTGTGCGCCGGATCGGCGAGCGCATCGACCACGTCGAAGTGATTCAGCCCCGGCAGCACCTCGCACACCGGCACTGTGTTGCGGCCCCACGCCTCGCGGATCATCGCGTTGTGGCGCATGAACTCCTCGCTTTCCTTGCCGCCGGCAACGGCGTAGAGCTGGCCGCGCTTGGGCGCAGGCCACAGCGCCGGACTGGCGCGCAGCGCGTCCGCGTCGGTCAGGTTCAGTGTCTTCTCGAGAAACGGCGTGCGCTGCAGCGGACGAAGGTCGTAGAGGCCCGAGATCGACAGCGCGTTGCGCACGAGCCGCGCGGGCAGGTCGGACGCGACCGCCTTCCAGTCGCAAGCCAGCAGCGCCGCCGCCATGTGCCCGCCGGCCGAATGACCCGCAACCGTGATCCGCGAAGGATCGCCACCGTGGGCCGCGATGTGGCGCCACGTCCATTCGAGCGCGCGCACCATCTGCAGCAGGATTCCGGGCACCGTGACGGGCTGCTCCGGCGTGCCCGGGCACAGCGCGTAGTTGGGCTGGACCACGCAGATGCCGCGGTCGTTGAAGGCGGGAGCAATGAAAGAGTGGTCTTTCTTGTCCATCGCGCGCCAGTAGCCACCGTGGATGAAGACCAGCACCGGCGCGTCGGGCACCGGAGCGGGGAAGACATCGAGCGTTTCGTTCACGCCCTGGCCATAGGGAAGATCGATCCGTGCCGGCAACGTCTCGCGCGCCGCGGCCGATTCGCGCCCCCAGCGCTCGAAGTACGCGGGGTGATCCTTGACCCGCGCGAGGTTGTTGTACATGCCTTCCAGCCAGGCAGGATCGAACGAGGTCATGCGCTCTTTGCTCCGTGTTTCGCGAGGCGCGATCTTGGCACGGCAGGATGCGCCAAAACGGCAGTTCCGGTTAAAATTCGCCCCGCGTTGGGGGGGTAGCTCAGCTGGGAGAGCGCCGCGTTCGCAATGCGGAGGTCGGGAGTTCGATCCTCCTCCTCTCCACCAACCGACACGGAAAAGGCCTTGGCATCTGCCAGGGCCTTTTCCTTTTGGGGCTCGACTCAGGTGTCGAGCGTCAGGTGCTGGCCGTGCAGCGCCGCGCCTCCCGGCGAAGCGAGGAACCCGATGGTCTGCGCAGCGACCGCGGTCGACACCCAGTCGGCGGGGTTCGCATCGGGCATCGCTTGCCGGTTGGCCGGCGTGTCGAGCACGCTCGGAGCCACGCTGTTGACGTTAACGCCATGCGGCGCCGCTTCCGCCGCCATGGCTTCCACGAGGCGCTGCAGCGCGCTCTTCGAGGCAATGTATGCGGCCATGGCCGGCACGCCGCGCGCAGCGACCTTCGCCGTGACGGCGATGACGCTGCCGGCGCGTCGCTCGATCATCGAGGGCAGCACCGCCTGCGTCACCGCGACGAACGACCAGGCGTTGAGATTCATCATCCGGTCCCAGCTCGCGCGCGAGAGCGCATGTGTCGCCTCCCCCATCTCGAAGCCGCCCGCGATGTGCACCAGCGTGTCGACGCGGCCGAAGGACTTGAGCGCCTGCTCCGCGAGAGCCGCCATCTCGGAAGTGGAAGTCACGTCACCCGCCAGCAGGAGATGGTGGGAGTTGTCGAGGCCCGGGAAGACTTCCGCGAGACGACCTGCGTGGTGATCGACCAACGCAAGGCGTGCACCCTGATCGATGAAGTGCTGGGCTACCGCACGGCCCAGCGCACCTGCGGCGCCGGTGATCAGGACATGGGAGGTGGTGTTTGCGTCGCTCATCGAGATTCTCCTGATTGAGGGGCCGCGCCCCATCGGTGATGATGAATCCTAATGCTTCGACTCACAAATTTTTTGGAAAGTCAGAAATTCTGGGATATACTCGTGGTCTTGCCAGAAAACACAAAACGTTTTCAAAGCAAGGGCTCTTAGCTCAGTTGGTAGAGCAGCGGACTCTTAATCCGTAGGTCGAGTGTTCGAGTCACTCAGGGCCCACCACCAACACCAAAATAGCGCGGTTTCCGCGCTATTTTTTTGTCAAAGCCTTCTCATGGCCTACATGAGAAGGCTTTTTCTTTGGCCGCCCACTCTTCCCAACGCCTTGCACGCAAGGAGGACAGCATCGCCATCTCAAGTGGGCTCATAGCCCCACTCATGAACTCGATTCGTGACCCGAGAGAAGCCTATCGACGTGCGATCCACTCGTCGACGCAACGCTCGAGCAGATCGCGCCGCTCGCCCACCTCTGCCGCCAGATACTGACGAGCATGCGCCTGCGCCAGTTCATTCGACAGGAACCACTGCTCACGCGCGGGGCCCTCTCGCGCCGGCGGCGCACCCCAGGCCGCGCTGCCGAGAAAGGCTTCGGTGACCGGCAGTCGCCCATCGGTCTTGCCGATATCCGACAGCGCATCGCGTGAGCCGCCGAGAATGATGCGCACCTGCACCGTCTCCTCGTCGGCTTCGATCAGCGCTCCGAGACCGCCTGCCTGGTGCACCTGCCAGAGCTGCATCGCGGAAGCATTGCGAACCCAACTCTCTAGCGCACGCGTCAAACTTTCGAGGATGATTTTTCTGTTCATAGGGGAATATTTCACGATTTTGCCCATCACCTGCAAGTCACATTGCACTCCAATTGCAAACAACGCCCATGCGGCATGGCATCTTGTACGTGCTGTCACGCAGCACCACAAGAAAGACACAGGGACATTCACTTCGAAGCCCCAAGGCTCGTTCGGCCCGCCCATGCGGGTATTTTTTTGCCCGGCCGCAACCGATCTCGCGGACGACACGCGAGGACCACGGAATGCGCCCTGCCTCGAACCGTGCTTTCGGGCGTGAGCTATATTTCCGCTCATGGAAAAGGCGTCCGACATAGGTAAACCCACAGTCCCCATCGACCTGATCGGGCCGGACCATTGGCCGCGCTCCAAGCGCGGCTCGGGCCGAGCCACCAAGGTGATCCTGGCCATCGTGGGAGGGCTGACGGCAGCAGGCGTGATTGCCTACCGCTTCTTCGGCATTGGGCGCTGACCACCAGTCCCCTGCATGAGCAAAAGCCCGCTGTCCCGAAGACAGCGGGCTTTTTTCATGGGCGCACGGCAGGATCACCGCTCAGCCTCTACTGAAGCCGCGAGCCCTTGGGCAGCCGCTTCGCCAGCCACTCGTGCACGTCCGCACGAATGTTGCGGCCTTCGAGCAGGAAGTTCTCGTAGCGGCTCGGCACATAAGGCAGATAGACCAGCGGCATGCCCGCCTCCTCCGGCGTGCGCGCTGCCTTGCGGTTGTTGCAGACCGCGCACGCGCTCACGAGGTTGGTCCAGGTCCACGGGCCTCCGCGCGACTCGGGCAGCACGTGCTCGCATTGCAGCTCGCGTTCGTGGAACACGCCTGCGCAATAGGCGCAGGTGTGGCGGTCTCGGCGCAGCAGCTTGCTCTTGGTGACGCTCGGGATCACGTCGAAGAGGTTGATCTTCGACGCGCCGCGCAGCGCGATGATCGGCGCCACCTCGACACGCGATTGCACGCCGCGCGCCACGTTGAAGCCACCGCGCAGCGTTGCCAGCGGCAGGTCGCCGTCTTCCCAGGCCACCGAGCCGGTGGCGTAATGCAACACCGCCTGCTCCAGCGAGATCCAGGCTTGCGGCGTGCCCTGAATATCGAGTTGCAGGACGTGAGGGTGCATGACTCGCCTCCTTTTGCGGCGATGGTTCTTGTGAGGTTGAATGAAATGAAGCCATGGGGTGCACGAACGGAATCGAACCGTCGTCAGCGGGTCCACAACCCGCGGCTCTGCCATTGAGCTACGTACACCGTCGAGACAGTACGAGCAGCCGGATCACCACTCACCGACAGCGCGAACGCGCTGATCGAGATCGGCGAGCCCTTCAAGCGATGACTCACCAGCCGGCACACACTCGTTCGCACGGCGCACACCGGCCATGAGGCCGAAACGTCGGACCAGGGACAGCACCGAACGCTCGCGCGGCTGTGCCGGGCGCACTGTGATCATCCGGATCGGGGTGTTGCGCTTGCGCATGGTGACTCCTTGGTTGTGTTGTGACAGCTAGGCAAGAAAAGATGGCCCCACGTGCACGACTCGAACGTGCAACCCCTTGCTTCGTAGGCAAGTGCTCTGATCCATTGAGCTAACGCGGGTCGAAAACAAAAAGTGTCCGGTTACGAGTTCCGGCGCCGCCCAATCTTTGCGGCCGGTTTCCGCGGGAGGACCATCTGCATGGCCCTGTCCCGCTCGGGTTCTGTGTCGTTCAGGAAAAACGGCTCTGCGCTTTCCATTTCGGTTGTGTCCTCACGCGACGGACAGCACGCTGGGCGCTGTCCCGTACGACGTCGCTGCACAGGAGTGATCAATTCCTGCACATCCCGCCAGACCGTCTACGCGGTGCGTACTGGCGGTGTGGTGAAGGCACACCCGAAATGGCAAACAAGAAACCAAAAAACAAAACAAAAAGGCCCGGAACCTTGCGGTGTCCGGGCCTCTGCATGAGAGAGCTTGGAAGGTGTGCGCCTATGCGCAACCTCCACCCGGTAGCACCTGATCCTCGAGTTTTCCAAAACGCAGGCTCGCTGCGGCTTTCGTGGAATACACGTGGCTCTGGTGCTGATTCGATCGGACCGACGGCATGCCGCCCAAACCACCACACGCCCAGACGCGCACGAGCGATCGGCCCGAGGCGGGTCGAATGCTGGTGAGGTTCAGTGCGGTGTTCACGATGGGTCCTGAGTCAAAAATTGCCGCTGTCGGCTGTAAAGGGTTGGAAAAAAGGTACGGCTTTGGGCCGCGAATGAGGGCAACTGTAAATAGTGTTTACGAAGGCGTCAACAACCGGGACAATCTTTTTTTGTCTTGTTGTTGTTTTTGAACAGTGCCCAATACCACCGTCGCGCGCCGTCGCAATGCGCTTGCGCTGCACCGCCGCTTTCTCGAGGAGGCCGTTGCCGCGGGCCTGCCAGCCAAGGGGCTGGACCAGGCGTTCGCGAAGAAGATCGAGATTTCTCCCAGCATGTGGAGCCAGATCAAGAGTTCCCGCCCCATCGGCGACAACCTGGCACGGCAGATCGAACGGCATTGCGATGTGGAGCCGGGCTGGCTCGACAAGGAAGACCGCCCCAGCGAAGTACCCGACGCAGCTGAGGAGCGCTTCATCGCCGCGGCACGGGAGGCATGGCGCAGCGCCAACGCCAAGGGGAAAAAAGAGCTCAGCGGCTGGCTGAAGAAACGCGCACAGGACGCCGCTGCCGGCGGCGAGCCCTAGCCCAGTTCCGGCGCGTTGCGGACGATGGCGGCGCGCATGTCGTCCGGAATGGCGACTGCGCGATGGGTTTCGAGCGAGGTGGTCACCAGCACCTGCTGCATCTGCATGCGCACTTCGCCATCCACTGGATCGAAGCAGCGCACCTGCAATGTCATCGAACGCGAGCCCAGCCGCTCCACGGCCAGCCCGAGCATCACCTGGTCGCCCATTCGGCTCACTGCGCGGAAATCGACTTCGAGCTTCACGGTGGGCAGGCCGATTCGCCGCTGCGCCACCAGCCCGTGATAGCTGAGCCCCAGGCCTTCGTTCACCCAGTCCTCGACGAGGCCGTTGAGCATCACGAAGTACTGCGGATAGAAGACGATCCCCGCCGGATCGCAGTCCGAGAAGCGGATCAGCCTCGGCCTGCGGAACTCGTTGCGCTCGCCCATGCTCACCCCTCCTCGCCCGCGGGTTCGCCGCGCAGCACGTGCACGCGCAGCAGGCCAAGCTGCGTGTGCATCTGCTTGACCGTCTTCATGTCGAGCCCCGAGAACATCTCGAGGATCCACTGCTCGTGCTCGCTCGCCATGGTCTCGAAGGTGCGGCGGCCCGTTGGCGTGAGGCTCACGATCCACGCGCGACGGTCATCGGGACTGGGCGCGCGCGCCACCATGCCTTCGCGTTCGAGCTCGTCCGTCAGGCCGGTGACGTTGCCGCCGGTCACCATCAGGTAGCGCGAGAGCACGCGCATCTTCAGGCCGTCCTTGTAGCGGTAGAGCTGCGCCATGTAGTCGAAGCGCGCCAGCGAGATGCCGAAGCGATCGCGCAGCCGTCGCCGGATCTCGGCCTCGATCTGCGTGGTGCTGGCCAGCATGCGCAGCCACAGCTTGAGCATCGCGTGGTCCTCGTGGCCCGCGCGGGCCTCGTGGCCCAGTTCTTCCGCATCGCTCAGTACGGCGTGCGAAGCATCGTTGCGTGTCGTCATGTCACTTCTCCCCCTGAAACCGAGATCGACTGTCCGGTGACCGATGCAGCACCGGCCCCGCACAACCAACGCACCGTGTCGGCCACCTCGGACGGCTGCACGATCCGCTTCTGCGGATTGACGCTGGAAAACTCAGCCAGCGCATCGGCCTCGCTGCGCCCGGTCTTGCCGACCACGTTGGCGACGCTGTTGCGCAGGATGTCGGTGTCGGTGTAGCCCGGGCACACGGCATTCACCGTGATGCCCTTGCGCGCCACCTCGAGCGCCAGCGCGCGCGTGAGCCCGATCACGCCATGCTTGGCCGCGGTGTAGGCCGCCACGTAGGCGTAGCCCTTCTGCCCTGCCGTGCTGGCGATGTTGACGATGCGGCCCCAGCCGGCGTCGAGCATGTCCGGAAGCGCCGCCTGCGCGCACAGGAAGCTGCCGGTGAGATTGACCGACAGCATCCGCTGCCAGAGCTCGAACGAAGTCTTGAGGAAAGGCGCGCTTTCGGCCGCCCCCGCGTTGTTGACGAGCACGGCGACCGGCCCCCGCGCGGCACGGACCTCGGCGAATGCGGCCTGCACTGCCTCGGGACTGGCCACGTCGGCCGCCACGACGCCGTGCCCGCTGCCCGCGAGCGAATCGGCCACGCGCTGCAGTGCCTCGCGATCGCGCCCCAGCAGCGTGAGGATGGCGCCCTCGGCAGCCAGGGTGCGGGCGATCTCGGCACCGATGCCGCGTGCTGCGCCGGTAACGAGTGCATGCCGGCCAGTGAGTGAATTTGATTGCATACCTGAATGTTTTAGTTCTGAATCATTTTACCGGAGCTGGCCGCCCCAGGTTGTCAGCGCATGAAACGGCCGCCGTTGAGGTCCAGCGTGGCGCCGGTCATGAAGGCCGCGGCCGGGGAAGCGAGATAGACCACCGCCGCGGCAACTTCCTCGGGAAGGCCGAAGCGGCCGAGGGGAATGCTCGCCTGCAGCGTCTGCTGCCGCGCGGGCTCCATGGCCTCGAGCGCAGGGCTGCCGATAGCCGCTGGAGCCAGCGCATTCACTGTCACGCCGTGCGGCGCCAGTTCCTGTGCGAACGACCGCGTCAGCGCCAGCAATCCGGCCTTGCTCGCCGCGTAGTGCACCCCGGTCGCCGTGCTGGCCTGCTGCCCGGCCATCGATGCAATGTTGACGATACGACCCGTGCCGCGTTCGCGCATGTGCCGCCCGGCAATGCGACAACCGAAGAAGCTGCCCCGCAGATTGACAGCCAGCACGTCGTCCCATTCTTCGGGCGTGATGTCCCAGAGCGATGTGACCGGCGTGCGCGCCGCGTTGTTGACCATGATGTCGACTGCGCCGAAATGCGCGATGGCCTTGTCGAAGCAGCCGGAGAAAGCCGTCTCGTCGCGCACATCGAGTTGCAGCGCGAGCCCGCCGATCTCCGCCGCGACGGCCTGCGCATTCGCAAGCTCGATGTCGGCCAGTGCCACGCGCGCCCCGGCCTCCGCCAGCCCGCACGCGATGGCCGCGCCCAACCCCTGTCCGGCCCCCGTCACGAACGCCACGCGGCCTGAAAGCGGGAGCAGCGCTGCGTTCGTCATGGCGATGCGCCTCAGGCCCTTGCGGGCCGGCCGTCCCAGGTCTGCGGCCCCACGCCGCGCTCGCGCAGCTTGAACTTCTGCACCTTGCCGTTCTCGGTTCGCGGCAAGTCGGGCAGCACGTCGATGTAGCGCGGCACGGCGAAGTACGGCAGGCGACCTTCGCAGAAACGCGCAAGCTCGGCAGGGTCGATCTCCACGCCATCGCGCGCCACCAGCGCAGCCATCACCTCGTCTTCAGCCAGCTCCGAGCGCACCGGATACACCGCGCATGAGGCCACGCCCGGATGACTCAGCAGCACCTGCTCGACCTCGAACGACGAGATGTTCTCGCCACGCCGGCGTATCGCATCCTTGATGCGGTCGACAAAGCGGAAAGCGCCATCGGCGTCGCGCACCACCCGATCGCCGGTGTGGAACCAGAGATTGCGCCAGGCCTCGACCGTCTTCTCCGGCATGTTGAAGTAGCCGCTCGCGAAGGCAAACGGCTCGTCCGCGCGCAGCAGCAGTTCGCCGGCCTCGTCGGGCGGCAGTTCCACGTCGTCTTCATCGGCCACGCGCGCCTGGAAACCCGGGCGCAGCCAGCCCATGACACCGCCGCGCGGCGAATCCGGCGCCGTGGCGATGGCGAAGTTGGTTTCGGTCGAGCCGTAGCCTTCGAGCAGCGAAACGCCAGTGCGCGCCTTGAACGCCGCACCGGCGGCAGACGGCACGCCGGGCCCGAGACCTGTGCGCACGCGGTGGTCCCGCTCGCCAGGGCCTTCCGGCTGCGCGAGCAGGATCGGCACCATCGCCCCCAGCAGATAGACCACGGTCGCCCCGCTCGATCGCATCGTCGGCCAGAAGCCCGAGGCCGAGAAGCGCGACTCGAACACTACCTGCGCGCCGGTCAACGCGGCCTGCGCAAAGGTGTTGAGCGCGTTGATGTGAAACAGCGGCAGCGTGGTGCACAGCACGTCGTCGGCACCAACGCCGAGCACCTCCGCGCTGTTCACGCCCCACCAGAAATACTGCGCATGCGGGCAGATCACGCCCTTGGCCGGCCCTGTCGTGCCGGAGGTGTAGAGAATCGCCAGCGGGTCGCCGGGCTGCACCGCCGCAGCTTCGACAGGCTCCCCGCCCCCGGGATACGCCACCGCACGCACGCCCTCGGGCGCCCGCCATGCGGTCGCGGCCTCTCCGACGATCCAGATCTCGCGCAACGCGGTACGCGCCAGGTCCGCCGTCGCGAGCCTCTCGAGAAAACCCGCCTCGATCACCAGCAGCTTCGCCTCGCTGTTCGCAAGGAAGTACTCGATCTGCGGCCCCATCGATGCCGTGTTGACCGGCACCATCGACGCCCCCAGCCAACCGGCGCCCAGAAAGCTCTCCAGGAATTCGATTCGATTGCCGCACATCACCGCGATGCGGTCGCCGTGCGCCACACCGGCCGCGGCCAACGCACCCGCATGCACGGCCGCAGCCTGCGCCGCATCGCCGTGCGCCCACTCGCACCCCGCAATGCGCAGCAGGCCACGCGAGCCGAACAGCGCAGCCTGCCGCTGCAGCATCGCCGGCAGCGTGCGCTGCGCGGGCGGCACGGCGCGCGGGTCACTCGTCATCGTGCGTGCCTCCGCCGAGGTAGGTGGCCTGCACGCGCGGATCGCTCGCCAACTCGGCCGAGGCACCCGACAGCGCGATCTCGCCCGTCTCCAGCACATAGCCCTCGTCCGAGCTTTCGAGCGCCGCGCGCGCGTTCTGCTCCACCAGCAGGATCGACACGCCATCCTCCCGCAGCTTTCGCACGATCGTGAGAATGTCGCGCACGATCAGCGGCGCCAGCCCCAGGCTGGGTTCGTCCAGCATCAGCAGGCGCGGCGCCGACATCAGCGCCCGCCCCACCGCCAGCATCTGCCGCTCGCCGCCCGAGAGCGTGTCGGCGCGCTGTGCACGGCGCTCGGCCAGCCGGGGAAAGCGGTCATACACCGACTGCAGCCGCTTCTTCATCGCATCGCCGCGCAGCCGCTTGGCATAGGCGCCGAGCTGCAGGTTGTCGAGCACGGTGAGTTCGCCGAACAGCTCGCGCTTCTCGGGCACGAGGCACAGGCCGCGCTCCACGCGCGCTTCCACGTCCAGCCCTTGCAGATCTTCGCCTTCGAAGCGCAGCGTGCCCTTGCAGGGCAGCAGGCCCATGGCGGCGGCCAGCAGCGTGGTCTTGCCCGCACCGTTCGGGCCGATCACTGAGATAATCTGCCCGGGCTGCAGGTCCAGCGACACACCGCGCACGGCCTCGACCTGCCCGTAAGACACGTGCAGATCGCCAATCTCCAGCATCGCGGTCATACGACGCTCCCCAGGTAAGCCGCCTGCACGCGCTCGTCCGCGCGCACCGCCGACGGCACGCCCTCCACGAGCTTGGAGCCGAAGTTCATCACCACCAGCCTGTCCACCAGTTTCATCACGAAGTCCATGTCGTGCTCGACGATGAGGATGGTCACGCCCTCCTCGCGCAGCTTGCGCAGCAGGTCGCCGAGCGCCATCTTTTCCTTGCGCCGCAGGCCGGCGGCGGGCTCGTCGAGCACCAGCAGCACCGGGTCGGCGGCCAGCGCACGCGCGATTTCCAGGATGCGCTGCGTGCCCAATGGCAGGCTGCCCGCCAGTTCATGCGCACGGTCGCCCAGGCCGATGCGGTCGAGCTGGCGCTGCGCTTCCTGCAGGATCTGCTGCTCTTCCATGCGGTCCAGCCGCAGCCCCGCCTTCAGGATGCCCGAGCGCGTGCGCGAGTGCGCGCCCAGCGCCACGTTGTCAAGCAGGCTCATGTGCGGCCGCAGCTTCACGTGCTGAAAGGTGCGCGCCAGCCCCAGCCGCGCGACCTCGCGCTGCGGCATGCCGGCGATGTCGTGCTCAAGAAAGCGCACCCGGCCCGCGCTCATCGGCAGCGTGCAGGTCAGCAGGTTGAACATGGTCGACTTGCCCGCGCCGTTGGGCCCGATCAACCCGACGATCTCGCCGGCTTTCACGTCGAAGCTCACGTCGTTGACGGCCACCAACCCGCCGAAGCGCTTGACCGCGCCGTTCACCGACAGCACCTGCGAGCCGCGCTGGGGCAGCGTGCGGTGCGGCAGCGGTTCGACCGGCGGAGCTTCATGGCGCGACGGCCCCTGCGTGCCGCCACGGCGGCGCGTCCAGCGGCGAAGCAGCCCCATCACCCCGCCGCGCGCAAAGTGCAGCAACAGGATGAACAGCGCCGCGAAGGCCACGGCCTCGAGCTGGCCCGCGCGCTGCGTGAGCATCGGCAGCACGTCCTGCAGGCTGTTCTTCAGCACCAGCACCAGCGCGGCGCCCACCAGCGCACCCGCCAGTTGCCCGAGCCCTCCGGCCACCGCCATCAGCAGGTACTCGATGCTGGCACGCACGTCGAAGGGCGACGGGCTCACGAAGCGGTTCATGTGCGCATAGAGCCAGCCCGCCAGCCCCGCGAACAGCGCGGCCGTGACGAACAGCGAAAGCCGCACGCGATACGCATCCGCCCCCACGCTGGCCAGCAGCGTCGCGCCGCCACGCAGCCCGCGAATCGCGCGCCCCGGCCGCGACTGCAGCAGGTTGTGGCTGAACAGGCAGGCCAGCCCCACCACCACCCAGATCAGGTAATACATCGCGCGCGGATCGGCCAGCGACCAGCCCGCGATCTGCAGCGCCGGAATGTTCGACAGCCCCGTGTGCCGCCCGAGTGCATCGACGTTGCCGAACAGCATCGCGATCGACAGGCCCCACGCAATGGTGCTCAGCGGCAGGAAGTGTCCGCCCAGCCGCAGCGTGAGCATGCCGATGGCCAGCGCCGACAGCCCCGTGAGCAGCAGCGCGAACAGCAGCCCGATCCAGGGCGACATGCCCTGCGTCGTCGTGAGCCACGCGGTCGCGTAGGCCGCAATGCCCACGAAAGCCGCCTGCCCGAACGAGGTCGCCCCGCCCACACCGGTCAGCAGCACGAGACCCAGCGCCACCAGCGCACCGATGCCGATGTCGTTCAGCAGCGAGACGGTGAAGCTGCCCGCCACCGCCGGCACCAGCGCCAGCACGACGACCAGCGCGGCGATCCACGCCATGCGTTTGCGATTGCCGTTCATTGGTCCACCTCGTCTTCTTCCTCTTCCGCATGCGCAGCCATGAAGGAGCGCAGCATGAGCACCGGGATCAGCAGGCTGAACACGATCACGTCCTTCAGCGCGCCGCTCCAGAACGAGGCGAAGCTCTCCACCACGCCGACCGCGAGCGCGCCCACGGCCGTCATCGGGTAGCTCACGAGCCCGCCGATGATCGCGGCCACGAAGGCCTTCAGGCCGATGATGAAGCCCGAGTCGTAGTACATCGTCGTCACCGGCGCGATCAGCACACCGATCAGCCCCGCCAGCAGCGACGCGCAGCCATAGGCCAGCAGCGCCGTGCGCACCGGCCGGATACCCACCAGCCGCGCGCCCACCCGGTTCACCGCCGTGGCACGCAGCGCCTTGCCGGCCACCGTGCGCTCGAACACCAGGAAGAACAGCCCGCTCAGCACGATGGCCGCCCCCACCATCAGGACCACCTGCCCGCTGACCGTGAAGCCGTCGCCGAGCGTGAACATGGCGCTGGTCAGCGGCGTCGTACGCGAACCCTCCGGGCCGAAGAACAGCAGGCCCAGGCCCGACAGCAGGAAGTGCAGCGCCAACGACACGATCAGCAGCACCAGCACCGATGCATCCGCGATCGGCTGGAAGACCACTCGCGCGAGCAGCGGTGCAATGGGCACCACCAGCAGCACCGCCACCACGATGTGCACCGCCACCGGCACGCCGGGCCGCGCCGCCAGCCATGCGAGCACGCACGGAACAGCGGGCAGCACACCCCATGTCAGCACCGCCTTCGGGATGCGCGCGGCCTCGCCGCGCCGCAGCAGGCTGCCGATCTCGGTGGCCAGGGCCAGCGCGGCCAGCACGGCGACCATGCCGATGGTCGGCGGCACCCGGCCGGTCTCGAAGGCCGCGAGCGACAGTGCCGCAAAGGCCGCGATGTCGCCGAACGGCACGAACACCACCCGCGTGACGGAAAAGATCAGCACCAGCCCGAGCCCGGCCAGCAGGTAGATCGCACCGTTGGCCAGGCCGTCGGTGATCAGGATCAGGGCCACGTCCCACGTCATCGCGCGGCCCTCCGGAAAGTCGAATGCATGAGGTTCAAGGTGCGAGCTTCCATTGGCCGTTGTCGAGCTTGACGATCACCCGGGCGCGTTCGTCCACGCCGTAGAGGCTGCCGGGCTTGAAGGTGTAGACGCCGTGCGTGCCCACCACTTCCTTCGTGCTGAAGATGGCGTCGCGCAGCGCCACGCGGAACTCGGGCGTGCCCGGCTCGGCCTTCTTCATCGCGCGCGAGGCGGCATCGGCGAACACCAGCCAGCCGTCGAACGAGTAGGCCGAGAAAGCATCGCTGGTCGGTGCGTTGTTGACCTTCTGGAAGACGGCACGGAAGTCGGTCGCGATCTTCTTGGTCGGGTACTCGTCCGGCAGCTGCTCAGCCACGATCACCGGGCCGGTGGGCATCAGCGCGTTCTGGCCGGCCGCGCCGACCACGCGCACGAAGTCGGGGTTGATCAGGCCGTGCTGGCCGTACACGCCGCCCTTGAAGCCGCGTTCCTGCAATGCAAGGAACGGCAGTGCCCCCGGCGTGCCGGCGCCGCCGGTCATCACCGCGTCAGGGCGCAGTGCCACGATCTTCAGCACCTGCCCCGTCACCGAGGCGTCGGAGCGCGCATAGCGCTCGTTGCTCACCACCTTGATGCCTGCGCCGGGCGCGGCCTTCATCAGCGCGTCGTACACCAGGTCGCCCCAGGCGTCGGAGAAACCGATGTAGCCCACGGTCTTCACGTTGTTGCGCTTCATGCGCTCGACCACCGCGTCGATCATCAGCTGCGTCGGCTGTGCCACAGTCATCACCCACGGGTTTTCGTTGGGGTCGAGCAGGATGGGCGTGAGGCCGATCATCGGCGTCTTCGCTTCCTTGCCGACCTGCGCCATCGCGATGGCGGCCGGCACGCCCGATGTGCCCATGAGCACGTCGACCTTCTCGTCCTCGATCAGCTTGCGCGCGTTGCGCCCGGCCGTGGTGGGGTCGGAGCCGTCGTCCAGCACCACGAGCTGGATCTTGCGGCCGTTCACCTCCGGCTTGTAGGCCAGTGCGGCCTGCATGCCCTTGGCGTAAGGCACGCCCAGCGAGGAGTTCGGCCCCGACAGCGACACGCTGAGGCCGACCTTGAGGTCGGCCGCGAACGCGCTCGCTATGCCACAGGCGGTCAGCGCGGCGGCGAGGGTGCCGCGCGTCAGGGTCTGCATCAGGCTCTTCATGTCGTAGCTCCGGTGAGGATTGTTGGAATGAACAGAGGTGGTTGGGTAACTCAGATGAAAAGCTGGATGGCCGGCAACGCGCGCCCGGCATTGAGCAGGTCGACGCGCTTCTCGCGGATCGACCAGCCGGTGGATGTGCGGACGAGGTGATGGCGCGCGGTGCCACTCAGCATGAGTTGGCCTTCGCCGCGCGCCTCCACGTAGAGAAACGGCGTACGCAGCCATGCCTCGTCGCCCTCCTCGCGCTCGATGCGCGAAGGCTGCAGCACGTGCTGGCTGTGGCTCGCGGGGTGCTGCGAATGCGCGCGCGGGTTCTTCAGACGGTCCACGCGCAACTGCAGCAAGAGCCGGTCTTCGTACGCCAGAGAGTTGTGCGAGAACGGATCGGCCTGCGCCGCGCCGAGCAGCGGCACCCAGTAGTGACCGTCTTCCGCGAACAGGGCCAGCCAGTCGTCGAAGCGCCGCTCGTCGAGCAGCGCCGCCTCGTGGGCGACGAAATCGCGCGGGTCCGTCATGCCGTGGCCTCCATGCCCGCCGCCATGGCCTTCGCCCAGGCGCGGAACTGGTTGCGCATCAGCAGCTCGTTGGTGCCGTTGGTGGTGACCGTGGCTTGCTGCGTCTCGGCCGGGTCGTAGTTGCGATGCAGGCTCACCCATTCATTACCGCCGGCGCGCAGGCCCTGCTGGATGCTCTCGAACAGGTGCACGTCGTCGTGCGCGACCACCGACATCGGCGAAAACACGAGCCGGTTGTAGCTCATGGCCCGCTCGAAGAGCAGCGAGGGCGCCCCGGCCGCGCGGAAGCTCCAGGCCTCGATCAGCGTGCGGTCGGCCGCCAGCGGGCGGATCACGCGGATGGCCTGCGGCGAGCCCTTGACCGACAGGCTCGGAAAGAAGACCGAGTTCTGCGGCGATCGCTGCAGTATCTCGGCGGCCCGCTCCTCACCGTGCGCGGCGCGCATCGCGGCCTCGTACTCCGGCAGCTGCGCGTAGTTGGAGTGGATGCTGAAGTTCACCCCCAGCACGCTGTGGCCGTTGGCGAACACCCGTCCGCCCATCCTGTCGAAGAACTCGTAGCCCGAGCCGAAGGGCAATATCTGCTCCATCGCCATCGGCTTGGGGTCCGTTGGCGCATGGCCCTCCCACAGCGCCTCGGCCGCCTTGGTGGCCGACTCGTGCGTGGACATCGGGTGCACCGTGTCGTTGATGTTCTCCAGGTACATCTTCCAGTTGCAGTGGACGATGTTGCGCAGCACGCCGCCGCCCACGGTCAGCCTGCCCTCGGGCGAACGATCGACCATGTTGTCGAGCGCACCCAGCACCTCGCCGAAGTAGTCGTCGAACGAAGGTCCGGTGTCCGACAGCCGCACGAAGACGAAGTCTCGGTACACCTTCACGTTCTTCACCACCGACAGCCCCTGCCCCGACTCGCAGGCCTTGAGCTGCGTGCCCTCGTAGCCGTTCTTCAGCGGCAGCCCGAGCGGCGCGCCGTCGAGCTTGTAGGTCCAGGCGTGATACGGGCAACGGAAGAAGCGGCCGGTGTTGCCGCACTCGTCCGTCACCAGCTGCGTGCCCTTGTGGGCGCAGCGGTTGTAGAGCACATGCACCTCGCCATCGGGCTGGCGCACCATGAGCAACGGTCGCCCCGCGATCTCCTGCGTGACGAAATCACCCGGATCCGGCACCTGGCTCGCATGGCCGAGAAAGACCCAGGTGCTGGCGAACAGATGCTCCTGTTCCAGCGCGAAAAGCTCCTCGCTGAGGTACAGGTCGCGGTGCACCCGGTCGTTCCGGACCAGCGCCGCGACAAGATCGGGGCGGTTGCGGTAGGTGGTCATGGATGTGCTCCTGATTCGGGTCGCGTCACGCGAATTCGCGGAACACCGAGGAACCGGCTTTGCCGGGCCTCAGGTGTTGCCCCCGGTAGGGGGTTGGCGAAGCGACACGAAGTGCGCGCAGCCTGGGGGCGAGCTTGTTCACGGGACCAGCTTCCACTGTCCCTTGGTCATCTGCACGATGACCACGCCGCGTTGGTCGGAGCCATAGCGGTCGTCGGGCTTGAAGGTATAGATGCCATGCGTGCCCACCAGCTCCTTCGTACCCACGATGGCATCGCGCAGCGCCGTGCGGTAGGCCGGTGTGCCCGGCTCGCCCTTGGTGCGCGAGGCCGCGTCGGCCAGCAGCAGGTAGGCGTCGTAGGTGTACGACGAGAAGGCATCGGTCGGCACCGCGCCGTTGACCTTCTGGTAGGCGTTGCGAAAGCCCATCGCAACCTTCTTGATCGGGTTGGCGTCGGGCAGCTGGTCAGCCACCAGCACCGGGCCGCTGGGCACCTGCAGCCCTTCGATGGAAGCGCCGCCCACGCGCACGAAGTCGGCATTGATAAGGCCGTGCGTGCCATAGATCTTTCCCTTGTAGCCGCGCTCGGACAGCGCGATGTACGGCAGCGCGCCGGGCGTGCCCGAATTGCCCGCGAACACCGCGTCGGGCCGCGCCGCGACGATCTTCAGCACCTGCCCGGCCACCGACGAATCGCTGCGCGCATAGCGTTCGTTCGCCACCACCTTGATGCCGGCGGCATCGGCGCTCTTGACCAGCGAGTCGTAGGCCAGATCGCCCAGCGCATCGGAGAAGCCGATGAAAGCCACCGTCTTCACGCCCGACTTTTTCATGCGATCGACCACGCCCGCGACCATGAGCGGGAACGGCTGCGACACCGTCACCGTCCACGCGCCCTCGGGGCCGGCGATGGTCACCGGCGTGGGCGAGATCAGCGGCGTGTTGAGCTCGCGCGCCACCGAGGCGATGGCCATCGCGCCCGGCACGCCCGAGGTGCCGATGAGCACGTCGACTTTGTCCTCGGTCACCAGTTTGCGCGCATTGCGCCCGGCGGTGGTGGGGTCGGAGGCATCGTCGAGCACGATGAGCTGCACCTTGCGCCCGGCGATCTCCGGACGCTCGGCGATGGCGGCGCGGATGCCCTTCTCGTAGGGCACGCCCAGCGCGGCCACCGGCCCCGAGAGCGAGCTGATGAAGCCGATCTTCAGGTCGGCGGCGGTGGCCTGCGCCGCGGCCAGGGCAACGGCCGTGGCGGCCAGCAAGCGGGTGATCTTTTTCATGTCGGCTTTCTTGTCCGTGATCTCAGGGAACCAGCTTCCATTGGCCCTTTTCGAGCTTCACGACGACACGCGAGCGATCGTCGGAGCCGTAGCGATCGGTCGGCTTGAAGTTGTAGACCGAGTGCGTGCCCACCAGCTCCTTGGTGCTGACGATGGCATCGCGCAGCGCCAGGCGGAACTGCGGCGTGCCGGGCTCGGCCTTGCTAGCCAGCGCACGCTGCGCCGCGTCGAGGTAGATCAGCCATGCATCGAAGCTGTAGGCCGAGAAGGTGTCGGTGGGTGGAGCGCCGTTGGCCTTCTGGTAGGCCGAGCGGAAGTCCATCGCGATCTTCTTCATCGGGTTGTTGTCGGGCAGCTGCTCGGCCACCACCACCGGGCCCGTGGGCGCCAGCAGGCCTTCGACCGACGGGCCACCGACGCGGATGAAGTCGGGGTTGATCAGCGAATGCATGCCGTAGATCTTTCCCTTGTAGCCGCGCTCGGTGAGCGCGAGATACGGCAGCGCGCCCGGCGTGCCCGAGGCGCCGGTGATCACCGCGTCGGGGCGCAGCGCCACGATCTTCAGCACCTGGCCGGCCACCGACGAATCGCTGCGCGCATAGCGCTCGTTGCTCACCACCTTGATGCCGGCGGCGGGCGCCGACTTCATGAGCGCGTCGTACACCAGGTCGCCCCAGGCGTCGGAGTAGCCGATGTAGGCCACCGTCTTCACGCCGGCCTGCTTCATCTTCTCGACCATCGCGCCCATCATCAGCGGCGCAGGCTGCGGCAACGTCACCATCCACGCGCCCTCCTCACCGGCCAGGTCGGCGTTGGCGATGGAGATCAGCGGCGTCTTCGTCTCGCGCGCCACGCCGGCGATGGCCAGCGAGCCCGGCGCGCCGGCCGTGCCGATGATGACGTCGACCTTGTCCTCCTCGATCATCTTGCGCGCGTTGCGCGCGGCCGTGGACGGGTCGGATGCATCGTCGAGCTGGATCACCTGGACCTTGCGGCCTCCGACCTCCGACTTGTAGGCGGCCGCGGCCTTCATGCCCTTGTCGTACGGAATGCCGAGCGACGACACCGGCCCCGACATCGAAGTGATGAAGCCGACCTTGAGATCGGCGGCCCAGGCGCCCGCGGCGCTCAGCGCGCCGAGGCCCGCCGCAATGGCAGCGAGTGTGCGAATTCGGTTCAGGACTTTCATGACGATGCTCCAGAGGTTGTCAAAGGGAGGACGAAAAGGAAAACGACACCGCCACGCCATTTCGCGAAACACCGCGGAGCCGGCTCTGCCGGGGCGCAGGTGTTGCCCCCTGGAAGGGGGTTGGCGTAGCGACACGAAGTGCACGAAGACTGGGGGTCATTTCAAAGTGCCAGACTTCCGACACTGGTGCCGCCGCACACGTACAGCACCTGGCCGGTGATGAAGCTGTTGTCGGCATCGGCGAAGAAACGCACGGCGCGTGCCACGTCGGCCGATTCGCCGAGGCGCCTGACGGGCACCGAGGCCGCGAGAGCGCGTTCCTTCTCGCTGCCGGCCTCGACCACGTCGTAGAACATGTCTGTACGGATGGGCCCCGGTGCCACCACGTTCACCGTGATGCCGTCGGCCGCGAGCTCCAGCGCCCAGGTGCGCGCCATGCCCAGCATGCCGGCCTTGGTGGCCGAATAGCTGGTGCGCGTGGCCAGGCCCAGCGCGGCGCGCGAGGACAGCAGCACCACGCGGCCGAAGCGCTGTGCACGCATCGCGGGCAATGCACCTTGCACGAGCTGGATCGCACAGCCCAGGTGCAGGTCGACCAGCGCGTCGAGGTCTTCGAGCTTCACCTCAGGCAGCAGCGCTGCACGGATGACGCCCGCGTTGTGCACGATGGTGGTCGGCGAGAACCGCGTCACCAAGTCCCGCACCGCCTCGCCCGTGGCGGCGCGATCGCTCAGGTCGACCTCGATACTGTGCAGCTTCGGGTGGTCGATCTCCGCCTTACGGCGCGCGAGCGACACCACCTCGTAGCCCTGCGCCAGCAGGTCTTCGCAGATGGCCTTGCCGATGCCGGCGCTGCCGCCGGTGACGGCCGCGACCTTGGGTGCAGCGCCGGTCATGCCGAGGCCCCCACCAGCGCCAGCACCCGCAACGGGCTGCCGCTGCCCTTCTCGATCTTCAGCGGCGGGCAGATCAGCACCGCACCGGCCGCAGGCAGCAAATCGAGATTGCTCAGGCACTGCAGGCCGTAGCGGCCCGCGCCGTGCATGTAGTAGTGGCAGGGGTACGGCGGGCGCAGGTGGTAGCCCTGCCCCGCATCGGTGCCGATGGCCTCCGAGCCGAAGCCCAGCACATCGCGCTGCTCGACCAGGAATCGCACGGCGGCAGTGCTCGGGCCCGGCGTGTGCTGGCCCGTCTCGTCGAAGTTCTGGTAGGCCTCGGGGTCGGTGCGCTTGGACCAGTCGGTGCGCATCAGCACCCACGCGCCCTTCGGGATGCGGCCATGCGCGGCCTCGTAGGCCTCGATGTCCTCGAGAGTGAGCAGGTAGTCGGGGTCGTCCTTCACCTGTGGCGAGCAGTCGATCACGCAGGCCGGCGCCACGAAGTGCTGCACGGGAATGGTGTCGACAGAGTTGTTCGGCAGGTCGCGGCCCGAGATCCAGTGGATCGGCGCGTCGAAGTGCGTGCCGGTGTGTTCGCCGCAGGAGAAGTTGTTCCAATACCAGCCGGGTCCGCGCTCGTCGTACTTCGACACCTCCTCGATGCGGAAGGGCCAGCACTGGCCCATCTCGGGCGGCAGCGCGATCTGCGGGAACTCGGGCGTCAGCGTCTGCGTGAGGTCGATCACGCGGATGCGGCCGCTGGCCATGGCGGTCACCAGGCCGCCGAGGATCTCGGCGGTGGACATCAGTTCGGTTGTCGTGGTCATTCGTGTGGCTCCTGTCTCAGCCGCCTGCAGCGAGTTCGCGCTCGAGCACCTTGGGGTTGTCGCGCCAGCGCTCCAGCCACTCCTGCGCCACGTCACCGGGGTACACGTCTTCCACGCCGTCGCGCAGCGCCTTCACGATGGCATTGGCCAGCGCGGTGGGCGCGAGCTTGGGCGGCGGCGTGTGCTGGTTCCACTCGTCGTCGATGGGCCCGGGGAACACGTTGATCACGCGGATGCCGGCCGGCCGCATCTCTGCGCGCAAGCACTGCGCGAGCGAGTGCGCCGCTGCCTTCGAGGCGCTGAAGGTGCCGTGCGGCGGGAAGTTGCTCAGCGCATAGATCGACAGCAGGTTGACCCAGGCGGTCGCGCCTGTCACGCCGTCGGCCGAGCGGCCTTTCAGGGCGGGCCCGAACTCCTGCGCGAGGCGCAGCAGCCCGAAGTAGTTGATGTCCATCTCGGCCTTGGCCACGTCCGTGCCGCGCCGTGCGCCGATGCCGAAGGTGCGGTGCACCTCCGCGTTGTTGATGACGATGTCGACCTTGCCGCCGATGGAGCCGGCAAGCTCCGTCACCTGGCGGCCGTTGGTCAGGTCCAGCGGCACCAGCGTGACCGGGGGCAGCGCCGAGATGTCGTCGAGCCCGTCGCCCATCTTCTTCCAGGGCTCGGCATGGCCGACCCAGACGATGTCGGCGCCGGCCTTCACCAGCGCACGCACGATGGCCTGGCCGGTCTCGGTCTTGCCGTCGGTCACCAGCACCTTGCGGAACTTGGGGTCGCTGGTCATTTCGCGGAGCATCTTGTCGTCGGCCATGTGGGGACTCCCTTCGTTCGGAAAACCAATGAGAACGGCCTGGCCGGCGCGGTCGAGCCGGGCGCCGACACGCACGCGCTGCGGCGCATCGCCGACCTCGCCGTGCAGGTGGACCATGAGCGTGGGGCCGGCATCCAGGTGCACCAGGCCCAGCCGCCAGGGCAGCCGCTCACGGAAGAACAGGTCGTTGCTGTGATGCAGCGTCGTGCTGCCGAGCAGTTCGCCCTCGCCGCTCTGCTCGCGCCAGCGCAGCGCGGCCGAGAGGCACTTGTGGCAGACCTCGCGCGGCGGGTACTGCACCGTGCCGCAGTCTTCGCAGGTCTGCAGTTCGAAGCGGCCTTCGGCTGCGGCAGCGGTAAGGCCGAGCGCCACGCGGCCACGCGCGCCGGGCGGCAGGTTCATCTGCCGGGTGCGCAGCACCGGGTTCTTGCGCGGGGGGCGCATCAAGGGCATCGTCATGCGGGTCTCCCCAGGATCACCGCGCCTGTGCACAGGCAGCGGTCGTAGGTCACCATGCCGAAGCCGGCGACGAGGCCCGACTGGGCATTCGGTACGGCGCGTTGTCCGGCCTGATCGGTGAGTTGCCTGATCGCCTCGACCATGCCGAGGAAGCCGCCCGCAGCGCCTGCCTGCCCTGCCGAGAGCTGGCCGCCGCTGGTGTTGTTCGGAAAGCTGCCGTCGAAGGTCATGGTGTTGGCCTGCACGAAGGCCGGGCCTTCGCCCTTCTCGCAGAAGCCCAGGTCCTCGAACTGCATCATCACGATGACGGGGTAGTCGTCGTAGGTCTGCACGAAGTCGAGTTCTGCGGGCTGGATGCCGGCCTGCGCGTAGAGATCGTCGCGGTCCTTGCGCCAGCCGCCCTGCACCATCACCGGGTCTTCGGCGTAGGCGTTGTGGCGTTCGATGGCGCCGCGGATCACGACGTGTGCAAGGCCCAGGTCGCGCGCGCGCTCCTCGCTCATCACGAGGAAGGCGTCGGCGCCGGCGCAGGGCATCACGCAGTCGAACAGATGGATCGGGTCGGAGATGGGCCGCGCGGCCA
Organism: Variovorax sp. 679; assembly: GCF_003952185.1. Lineage (GTDB taxonomy): Bacteria > Pseudomonadota > Gammaproteobacteria > Burkholderiales > Burkholderiaceae_C > Variovorax. The sequence goes on from NZ_RXFS01000002.1 coordinate 141,487, forward strand.
TGTACTCGTCGAGCGTCAGCGCCTTCTTGAACATCGCGTTGGGGTTGCCCAGCGCGTTGGTGCGCTGGTTCACGCAGATGCGACCGAAGTCCTCGCGCCTGGCGCCGTAGGTGCGCATGTAGTTGGCGGTGATGAACGCGAAGATCGAGTTCGGGCCGCCCGAGCCGTAGGGGTAGCTCGCGTCCCGCGCGAAGTTGCTGAAGCTGCCGAGCGTCTGGCGGAAGGAGTCGACGTGGTTGGTGTCAGCGCCCACGCAAGCGACGATGTCCGCGTCGCCCGCCTGCACCGCCCGCGCCGCACGGCGCAGGCACATCACGCCCGAGGCACCACCGGTGGGCACATGGTCGAGCCAGCGCGGCGACATGCCCAGGTGCTGCGTGACGCCCACGGCCGTGTCGGGCGCGAGCGAGAAGCTGCTGAGGCACAGGCCGTCGATCTGCTCCTTGGCAACGCCGCTCGCCTGCACAAGCGCCTCGACAGCCTGGCCGATGAACCAGTGTGCGGTGCGCGTGGAATAGCGCACATAGGGCACGGTGACGGGCACCGCGACCGCCACGCCTTCGTAGGAAAGCCGTCGTTTCGTCGTCATGCCTGCCTCTTCTTCATGGCTCGCGTGTCGATGCAATGACCCTGGCCCGGCAGCGACTGAGCCATCTCGCGCAGCTGCCCGCGCTGGATCTTCTGCGAGGGCGTGAGCGGCAGCGCATCGACGAAGGCGACGTAGCCCGGCGCCTTGTAGTACGCCAGCTGCGCCAGGGCGTGCTCGACGATGCTGGCCGCGACCTGATCGCGCTGCGAGGCATCGACACCTTCGCGAACCACGATGCAGGCCAGCACCTCGTCGCCGCGTACTTCGTCGGGCGTGGCAGCCACCGCTGAAGTCTTCACGGCCGGATGCTGGTTGAGCACGCTCTCGACCTCGACGGCGGAGATGTTCTCGCCGCTGCGGCGAATCACGTTCTTCTTGCGGTCGACGAAGAAGAAGTTGCCTTCGGCATCGCGGCGCACGAGGTCGCCGGTGTGGAACCAGCCGCCGGCCCAGGCTTCGCGCGTGGCCTCTTCGTCCTTCAGGTAGCCGGAGAAGAAATAACGCCTCGGGTCAGGACCTGACGAACGCACCAGCAGCTCACCCGGCGCATCGACGCCGACGTCGTTGCCATCCTCGCCCACCAGGCGGATCTCGACGAAGTCTTCCTGCCGGCCGAAGCAGCTGGTACCCACCAGACGAGGCTCGCGATTGGCCATGATGCAAGCGGCCGCGCCGGTCTCGGTCATGGCCCAGGCCTCGACCAAGGGGAAGCCGAAACGCTCCTCGAAAGGCGCGTGGTTCTTGCGGTCCACACCGGCGCCGAAGCCCCAGCGGATGGCGTGGTCACGATCAGCCGCAGACGCGGGCGCGGACAGCAGCATCGCTGGCATCACGCCCAGGTAGTGAACGATGGTCGCGCAGCTTTCCTTCGCGCTCGCCAGCCAGGTCTTCGGATGGAAGCGGTCGAGCTGCACCAGGCAACCGCCCGCAACCAGCACCACCATGGTGGAGAAGGCCATCGCGTTCATATGGTTGAGCGGCAGCGGCGTAATGACTCGCTCCATGTCGGGGCGGATGCTGCAGACGCCATCGAGCGCCGCATACCACTCGCCTGCGCGCAGGAAGTAGGCATTGCTCAGGATGCAGCCCTTGGGGCGACCGGTGGTGCCGGAGGTGTAGAGCAGGCCGCATTCGGTATCGACGCCGACGGGCTCGTGGGCGCGCGGCGCTGCGGTCTTCGCAAGCGGCACGGCGTCGTCGGGCCCCATCGTCTCGAAGTCGATGCCAGCCTGTGCCGCCGCAGCCCACAGGTCGGCCGCGCGCTCCGGCAGCGTCACGGCCAGGCCGATTTCGCTGTGACCGATCAGGTAGACCAGCTCGGCCGAGCGCATCTCGGCATTGATCGGCACCACGCTCGCGCCCAGTGCGTTCAGCGCAAGCCAGTGGAAGATGAAAGCGGGCCGGTTCTCCAGCAGCAGCCCGACGCGGTGGCCGTGGCCGTAGCCGGCCTGCGCGTAGGCGGCACGCAGCCGCTCGATCCGCTCGGCGGCATCGCCCCAGCGGATGGCGCCCGCTTCGATGCCGTAGGCGGCGGCGGTCACCGATTCGGTGAACAGGAACTCGGCCTGCGGCGTACGCGCCGCTGTGGCCGCGAAGACTTGATGGACGGTGGCGCGTGGCATCGCTTTCGTCCCTGTCATATGAAGAGCTGCACGGCCGGCAGGGCCGCGTCGCAATTGAGCAGGTTGACGCGCTTGAGCGTCATCCGCAGCGCGCCGTCCTGCATCGTGAGGTGATGGAAGAAGGTGCCGACGTAGAACTGCAACTCGTCGCCCTGCGACTCGGTGTAGTGGAACGAGGTGCGCACCACGTAGCGGTTGGCTTCCGGGTCGAACTGCTCGACCACCGGAACCTGCAGCAGATGGTGGCAGCGGCTCGGTGGCTGCTGCGAGAAGGCGCGCGGGCTCTTCAGGCGTTCGATGCGCAGGTCGCGCAGCAGCTTGTCTTCGTACAGGTGCGAGGTGTGGTTGAGGCCGTCTTCCTGGTCGGGCACCAGCGGAATCCAGTAGAAGGCGTCGTCGGTGAAGAGCGCGTTCCACTCCTCGTAGCGGCGTATGTCGAGCAGGTGCGCCTCATTCACGACGAAGTCGATCAGCTGCTGTCGGGTGACTTCCGCGGCGTTGGCCATCACATCGTCTCCGTCATGCGTTGCACCCAGCTGCGGTACTGGTTGCGCATCGGCAGCTCGTTGGTGCCGCCCGTGGTGATCTCGCCGCCCTTGAGTTCGGCCGGGTCGTAGTCGCGGTGCAGGCTCACCCACTCGTTGCCGCTCGCGTGCAGTCCTGCCTGCATGCCTCTGTAGGCCTGCAGGTCGTCGTGACCTACAACCGAGAACGGCGAGTTGATGAGGCGGTTGTACATGGTGGTGCGCTGCAGCAGCTCGGGCGGCGCGCCCTTGAGGCGGAAGGTCCAGCTCTCGATCAGCGTCCTGTCGGCCGAGATCGGCTTGACCACGCGAATCGCCTGGATCGCGCCCTTGATGGTGAGGTTCGGGTAGTACACGGTGTTGTGCCGTGCCATGCCGAGGATCTGCGCCGTCTTCTCCTCGCCGTAGCGCGCCTTCATGGCGTCGTCGTACGCGGGGATCGCCTTGTACTTGCTGTGGATGCTGAAGTGCACGCCCGTGAAGCTGTGGCCGTTGTCGTAGGTGCGGATGCCCATGTCCTCGAAGAACTTGTAGTCGGACATGAAGGGCACGAACTGCTCCACGGCCATGGGCTTCGGCTCGTCCTCGGGCTTGTCGGCCCACATGCGCTTGGCTGTGCCGGCCGAGGACTCGTGCGCCACCATCGGATGCATGGTGTCGTTGAGGTTCTCGACGAACATCTTCCAGTTGCACTGGTGCATGAAGCGCAGGCAGCCGCCGGCGATTTCGAGCTCGCCTTCAGGCGAACGGTCGGCCATGTTGTCGATGGAGCTCAGCGAGTCGCCGAAGTACTCGTCGAAGTCCGGGCCGGCATCGTTGATCTTCACGAAGATGAAGCCACGATGGCTGCGCACGTGCTTCACGGTGGTCAGGCCCTTGCCCGATTCGCACTCGTGCAGCTGGGTGTTCTCGTAGCCGGTCTTCAGCGGAATCGCCAGCGGCGCGCCGTCGGTCTTGAAGGTCCAGGCGTGGTACGGGCAGCGAAAGAACTTGCCGGTGTTTCCGCAGGGTCCGTTGACGAGGCGGGAGCCCTTGTGGGCGCAGCGGTTCATCATCGCGCGCACGCTGCCGTCGGAGTGGCGAACGATGATCAGCGGGCGCCCCGCGATCTCGTTGCTGATCCAGTCGCCTGGCTTGGGCAGTTGGCTCTCGTGGCCGACGTAGTTCCAGGTGTTCGCGAAGAAGTGCTCCTGCTCCAGCTCGAAGAGCTCCTGGCTGGTGTAGAGGTCGCGGTGCACGCGGTCGTTCTGCACCAGCGCGCGGATGGCTTCGGGGTTGTCTCGGTACGAGGTCATGGTGCTCGTGTCTCCTTGCTTCATCCTTGCTTCAGATGTCCAGCACCAGCCGCGCACCCTTGGCTCGCGAGATGCAGATCTGCATGACGTTGCCCTCCGCCTTCTCACGGGCGGTGAGCACGTAGTCGCGGTGGTCGATCTCGCCTTCGAGCACAGGCACGGCGCACACGCCGCACTCGCCGCGCTTGCAGTCGAACATCGGATCGCAGCCGTGTTCGATGAGGCAATCGAGGATGCTCTGGTCCGCCGGCACGGTGAAGCGCTGGCCCGACTGGGCAAGCTCCACCTCGAAAAGCTGGTCGCCCTCTTCCGCGACGGGTTCGGTGAAGAGCTCGAAGTGCACGCGGTCGTGTTCCCAGCCGCGCGCCTGGGTACGCTTCAGCACGGCGTCGAGCATGACCTTGGGACCGCAGACGTAGAGGCGATCGCCGGCCGGCACGCTGTCGAGCAGCGCGCCGATGTCGAGCGGAGTACCAGCTTCGGCGTCGGCGTGCACACGCAGGTCGTCGCCCAGCAGGGACTGCAGCTCGGGCAGGAAGGCCATCAGGTCGCGGCTGCGGCCGGCGTAGTGCATGTGCACGGCAGCGCCCTCCGCGCGGCGGCAGGCGGCCATGGTCGCGAGCGGCGTTACGCCGATGCCGCCTGCCACCAGCACAGTACCGCCGGGGCCTGTGTGCAACGGAAAGTCGTTCTTCGGCGCTTCGATGGCAATGATGTCGCCCTCTTTCAGCTGCTCGTGCATAAAGCGCGAGCCGCCGCGGCCTTCGTCTTCCTTGCGCACGGCGATCACGTACTCGGTGGGCGCATTGGTGGCATTGCGCGCGGTATCGAAGTTGATGAGCGAGTAGTGGCGCCAATCGGTCTTGCCGTCGGGCAGCGATACCTGCACGCGGATGTGGGCGCCGGCCGCGAAGCCGGGCAGCGCGCGGCCGTCTTCGGCGCGCAGGCACAGCATGCGGATCAGCGGATTCAATGTTCGCGCTTCGGCAACGCGCAGCGAGAGGGTGGCTGAGGGTGCGGTCATCTTCGTCTCGTCTCTTCAGGCCAGTGCGTGCTGCACCAGCGCGGCCTGCAGCTTGTGGCCATGTTCGTCCGCCAGTGCCGCGTCGCGCAGTTCGCGCAGCGTGGCCGGGGCGAGCGCAGTGCCGGCGCGTTCGAAGGCACGCATCACGGTGTCGTAGTTGCGGATGCCGCGCTCGTGCGTGTCGCTGTAGCCCTTCACCAGGCGCTGGCACTGGGCCAGCTCCACGGCGAGTTCGGGATTGCGCTGCGCGGTGGCGGCGATGCGCTGCAGCCATTCCTCGATGCGGCGGTTTTCCTCGGCGTAGCGCATCGTGGACAGGCGCCAGCGCTTGCATGCCGCCACCATGCGCAGCATGAGGTAGCCGCGCAGCGAACTGGTGCGGATCACTCGGCCATGCTGCGTGAAGCGCTCGACGAGCTTCTTCGGCAGCGTCGAGTTCATCAACCAGCGGTCGATGCCGCCGGGCAGGGTCTCGCAGATTTCCTGCAGGCGCGGGTGCATGTACTCGTTGATGGCAAGCACCTGGCCCGGCTGCACGCGGGCCTCGCCGCGCACGCGCTCGAAGCGGGTGGCGCGGGTCTTCAGGGCTGCGACGCGGGCCGTATCTTCATAGGACATCCAGAGCGCGAGGTGGCGCGCGGTTTCGCGCAGCAGGCGGTGGTTGTCACTGCCCGGCAGCGCGGCAACGGCGGCCATGCGGTCGAGGTAGAGGCTTGCGTAAGCGAGGTCCTGGTAGTCGATCAGGCGGCGGACGCCTTCGAGCAGCAGGTCTTGTGCGGGCAGCGGGAAGTCGCGCTGCACGCGTTCGACGAGTGCACGCACGGCCGGATGGCGCGGCTGCGGCACCGACACGGCAGCCGGCGTCTCTTCCGTCGGCTCATCGTCACCGTGCTGTGCCCGCGCGAATGCCGCGCCGAAAGCCTTGAGACTGGGCTTCACGCCCACGCCGCCGCGCTCGATGGTCGCCTCGAACTGCACACGGCTGAACGGCAGCACGCCAGAACCCGCGAGCGCGCCGAAGAGCACGGCACTGATCACGCTGCCGGAGGCCTCGGCCGCCTGCGCCATGTCGAAGCGGATGAAACGCCTGGCGGCCCTGCCGGTGTGCGCAAGGAGCTGATCGCTGTCGACGCGGCCATCGCCCATCGCGCTCTTCTCTGCGATGGAGAACACGCGGTGCGTGGACGCGATCAGCGTGGTGCGGTCGCGCGTGACGAGGCCGCGCTGGACTGCACGCCCCGCCTCCATGAGTTCCGATGCGAGCACCACGTCGACGTCGCCCGGCAGCGGCATCAGCGCGAGAACCGGCAGCCCGCCGTCGGCCTCGGCCTGCGCCGCAGGATACAGCTCGACGTAGTAGATGGTGGCGCCGGTGCGCTGGGCCACGCCCGGCACCGAGGTCGTCTGCGCGACGTAGCCGTTGGCCTCGCCCATGTCGACGATCCAGTCGGCGAGCACGCCGCCGCCCTCCCCGCCCATGGCGAGGATCGCGATCTTGATCGGTTGTGCGTTCTTCGTCATCGCTTCAGAAGGCATAGGCATCACGACGACGCGCCTCGCCGCGCTGCAGCCAGCCGATGACGGCCGCACGCACGCGCTCGCGCAGCAGGTCCCAGCGGCTGGGGTTGCTCACGATCTGCGCCTTGTAGAACGAAGGGCACAGCACCGCGGCGTGCGAGACCTCGCCGCACACGCCGCAGCCCACGCAGCTGTCGAGCACGGTCGCGACCGGGTCGGTGCGCAACGGATCGGGGTTGGGCTTGATCGAGAGCGACGGGCAGCCCGAGAGACGGATGCAGGAGTGATCGCCGGTGCAGGTGTCGGAGTCGACGCCGAACTTCTCGCGCACCATGCGCTTGCCATCGGCGATGGCCTTGCGCACCAGCGGCTTCTCGCGGCGCTGCTTGTTGAGCATGCACTCCGACTGGGCGATCAGGACCTTGGGGCCCTTCTTCGTCGTGGTGAGCGCTTCTTTCAGCGCGTCGCGCATGCCGGCGATGTCGTAGGTGCGACGCATCGTCTTCACCCACTCGACGCCCACGCCCCGCACGGCGCGCTCGATCTCGTGGCCGGTGCTGCGGGTCTTGTTGACCGCGTTCGACGAGAGAATGTCCTGCCCACCGGTGGCCGAGGTGTAGTTGTTGTCGACGACGATGGTGAGGTTGTCGCTCTTGTTGAAGACCGCGTTCGCAACGCCGCTGGTGAGGCCGTTGTGCCAGAAGCCGCCGTCGCCCATCATCGAGATCGCGCGCTTGCCGGCGGGCGCGTTGAGCGCCGCGGCACCCGCGCCGCCCAGGCCGTAGCCCATGGTGGTGTTGCCGATGTTGAAGGGCGGCAGGATGGAGAACAGGTGGCAGCCGATGTCGGCGCTGACGTGGTGCGGGCCGAGTTCGCGCTCGACCAGCTTCATCGCGCTGAAGATGGGACGCTCGGGGCAGCCGGTGCAGAAGCCCGGCGGGCGGGCGTGCACGACTTCGCCGAGCGACGTGGAAGGCGGCGCGGATTCGGCGACCTCGATCAGCGGAATCACCTTGCGAACCGGCGCCGGCACCGGCAGCGGCGCGAGGCGTTCGTAGCGCTCGCAGAAACTGCGCGAGCCCTTGAGAAGTTCGGCCGCCGTGTACTCGCCGGCCACCGGCAGCATGTCCTTGCCGTGCAGCACGGTGGTGGAGCCGGCCTGGCGCAGGATGGTCGCGAGGTTCTGCTCGACGAAGTTGGGCTGCCCCTCTTCCACGACCAGCACGGCGCGCTTGCCCTTGCAGAAGCGGATCACCTCGCTGTCGATGACGGGGTAGGCCACGTTCATCACGTACAGCGGCACCTGCGTGTTGCCGTACACGTCGGCCAGGCCCAGGCGCTCCAGCGCGCGCAGCAGCGTGTTGTAGCTGCCGCCCTGCACGATGATGCCGATGTCGTCGGCGTCCTCCGAGAAGAACTCGTTGAGCTTGCGCTCCTCGATGAAGCGCACGGCGGCGGGCCAGCGGTCCTTCACCTTTTCCTGCTCGTGCACGAAGCTCGCGGGCGGCAGAACGATGCGGCCGACGTCGCGTTGCGGGTTTTCGAGCGCATCTTTCAACGTGAACTTCGCGCGCTTGTTGTCGCCCGCGACGAAGTGCCCATGCACATGGCACGCACGGATGCGCAACTGCAGCATCACCGGCGTGTTGCTGGCCTCGGAGAGATCGAAGCCCTGCTTCACCGCATCGACGATGCTGGGCAGGTTGGGACGCGGATCGAGCAGCCAGATCTGCGACTTCATCGCGAAGGCATGGCTGCGCTCCTGCATGATCGACGAGCCCTCGCCGTAGTCTTCGCCCACGATGATGAGCGCGCCACCGGTCACGCCGCCCGAAGCCAGGTTGGCCAGCGCGTCGGAAGCCACATTGGTACCCACGGTGGCCTTGAAGGTGACGGCGCCGCGCAGCGGGTAGTTGACGGAAGCGGCCAGCGTGGCGGCGGCAGTGGCTTCGCTCGCGCTGTTCTCGAAGCGGATGCCTTGCTCGGCAAGGATGTCCTGCGCATCGGCCAGCACATCCATCAGATGCGAGATGGGCGCCCCCTGGTAGCCCGCCACGTAGGAAACGCCTGACTCCAGAAGGGCCTTGGTGACCGCCAGAATGCCCTCGCCACGAAAGACTTCCCCACCAGAAAGCCGCAGTTTCTTGACTTCTTCAACGAATGAACGCTCGGCCATCTGGGTCCTTGTTGTCTATCGTGGGACGATGGGCTTCGGGAGCTGCATCGCGGTTCATATAATGTTGACAAATAAATGTATCCACAATCATGAATTACCCTAGACAAGCAAGCAGCGTGCCCGTGGCGACTGTGAAGACTGTGAGGTGCCTTCATGGCTGAAGAACAACCCATCGAATCGCATCGCTTCGTCGATGACTACCTTCCCGCGCTGCTGGCGCAGGCCAGCCAGCTGATCTCTTCTGAGTTCCACGAGGTGGCGCGCCAGCAGGGCTTCTCCGTGTCGGAGTGGCGCGTGATGGCATCGCTCGCAGGCAGCGAGCCGATCAGCATCGGCCAGCTCGCGCAGGTGACCGTGACCAAGCAGCCCACGGTGACGCGGCTGCTGGACCGCATGGAAGCGCGCGGACAGGTCGAGCGCCTGCCCCACGAGAGTGATCGCCGCATCACGCTGGTGCGCATCACGCGCAAGGGCCTGAAGGCGGTCGAGCACCTGATGGAACTGGCGCGCGAGCATGAACGGCGCGTGCTCGAGCCCTTCGGGTTGCGACGCGCCGAAGAGCTCAAGCAGACGCTGCGGCAGATGATCGACCTGCACGTGCATGTGCCGGTCGAGGAGCCGGAAGAAGACTGAGCGCGATCGCCCGCCGGCTCAGAGGCGGGGCACGAGCACCGCGCGACCGCGATGGCCACGCTGCGTGATCCAGTCAAGCGCGGCGGCCGCGTCGGCAAGCGCAAAAAGCTGCACTTCCAGATGCAGGCGGCCATCGGCCAACCTCTCCAGCAGCCCGGGCGCGGCGACACGGCCCGCGACTTCACGTCGAAACATGTTGAGAGGCAGAAGCGCAACGTCACGTTGCAGGAAGTGCGCGATGTCGAGCGAAAGCGTCGGGCCGGCGGTGTAGCCGATCAGCACGGCACGCCCGCCGGGCCGCACCGACGGCAGCGTCCTGGCGAGCACATCTCCGCCGACGGTATCGATCAGCAGATCGGCACTGGCAGCGAGAGGCGGTGCGGCATCTGGAATCACCGCTGTCGCCGTGCAACCGGCCTCCCGTGCGAGTTGCATCACGAGCGAGCCGACGGCGCCGCTCGCACCGGCCACCAGCACCTGTTCGCCGGCTTGCAGCTTCGCGACTTCGTGCAGCGCCACCCATGCCGAGGTAGTCGGCGAGAAGAACGCCGCACCGAGCGTCATCGGAACGGCGTCGGGCAGCGGGCCCAGTGCTTCGTCTGGCGCGTCGATCTGCTCGCACCAGGTGCCGTCGAAGAGTGTGCCCAGCCCGCTGCCGCGAAGCCAAACGCGCTGGCCGACGCCGTAGCGCCCGCTCGCAATGACCACGCCCGCGGCTTCCACGCCAGGCGTATAGGGCAACGGCGGATGACGCAGGAAGCTCCCGCGCCACACGGTGCGGTCGATGTGACCGACCGTCGCGGCCTCCATGCGCACGATGGTGCGGCCCGGCCGAGCGACGGGATCGGCAACATCCTCCAGCACTGGCACCGTGTTGAATCCGTGAATGCGCACGGCCTTCACGGCAGCGTCGCCAGAAAGTCGAGCACCGCCTGTGCAAAGGCTTCGGGCATCTGGTCGGGCAGCGGCACCATGCCGCCCTCGATGTCGACGATCCGCGCCTGCGGCAGGTGATGCTGCAATTCGACGGCATGCGGCGAGGCGAATGGGTCTTCGGTAGCGCGAACGATCAGCACGGGCTGCACGACGCGGCCGATGCACTCTTCCATGCGGTACGACGCAACGGCGCGATGGCCTTCCTCGACGCGCGCGACCTTCAATGCATCGAGCACGAAGGCCTCGAGCAGGTCGGGGCGTCCCGGTGGATAGAAGCCCTGGCGCTTCTGCCACAGAGCCGCAAGATGCGATCCATCATCGCTGGGCGCCACTTCGTCGATGGGCGGGCGTTGTGCCCGCGCCTTGCGAAACGGTTCGTCGGTGTACGGCGTGGAGGACAGCACCAGGCTGCGAACGCGCTCCGGGAACGCCGCCGCGAGCTCGACCGCGATGACGCCGCCGGTGTGATGCCCTACCACATCGACCTGAGCGACGCCAAGTGCATCGAGCAGCTCGCAGGCCACGCGCGCCCATTGCCCGATGCTCGCGGGCACGCCTCCATCGGCCGAGTCGCCGAAGCCCGCCGTGTCCATCGCGATGGCGCGGCGATGCATGCCGATCAGCGGCAGCACCGCGCGATACTCGGCCCAACTGCGCGGCGACTGGTGCAGCAGCAGCACGGCCGGCGCCCTGAAATCGTTTCCGCACGCCGCGTAGTGCACCTGCCCCACCGACAGCTCGGCAAAGGCGCGGCGGATGCTCATGACAAGGTCTCGTCGGCAGGTGCGCGCCACAGGCCAGCGTGCCGCAGTTCGCCGAGCGTGCGCGAGAGCACGTCGCGCCGGTAGGCAGCAACATCGCGACCTTCGTAGTCGTAGAAGCCGCCGCCGCTCTTCAGGCCGAGCCGTCCCTGTTCGACCATGCGCCCGACGATGGCCGGTGCGGTGTAGCGGCCGGCATCGAGCGAGGCCGACATCTCGCGGCTTGCGTGATGCAGGATGTCGCAGCCGCCGAAGTCGATGAACTCGACCACGCCCAGCGCCGCGAAGCGCAGGCCCAGGCCGTAGCGCGTGGCCTTGTCGATTTCCTCGGCGGAGGCGGCGCCCTCCTCGATCATTCGCGCGGCTTCGTTCATCACCAGCGCCTGCAGGCGCGGCACGATGTAGCCCGGCGACGCGCCGCAGACCACGGGCAGCTTGCCGATCTCTTCCATCAGCGCCTTGGTGCGCGCGAGCACGGCGGCATTGGTGCCGGGGTGGCAGCTCAGCTCGACCACCGGGATCACATAGGCCGGATTGAGCCAGTGCATGTTGAGGAAGCGTTCCGGCAGCCGCACCAATGACGCGAGCTGCGTTACGAGGATGCTGCTGGTGGTCGAGGTGAGGATCGCGTCGTCGCGGCAATGGCGGTTGATGTGCTCGAAGGCCTCGCGCTTGGCTTCCATGGTTTCCGGCACGCCCTCGAACACGAGTTCGGCGGCAGCCAGCGCGCGCGGTGCGGCCGCGGCGTCGACGATATCCACGCGCGCGGCGATCCGCTCGATCTGCGATGCATCGATCACGCCGAGCTGCGCAAGGCCGGAGAGACTGGACTCGATCTCGGCCCTGGCTTCGTCGCGCAGCCGCTGCCATGCGTCGTCACTGCGCTGGCGCAGGTCGATCAGCGAAATGCGGTGGCCGGCGTATGCGAACGCGATGGCGATGCCGCGCCCCATGCGGCCCGCGCCGACCGCGGCGAACCTGGGGAGCACGGCGTCATTCGCCATCGTGCAGCCTCTGCTGGAGTTGTGCCGTGCTCAGGCCGGCGAGACCCAGGCTTTCGAAGGTGCGAGGCCCGCGCCGCAGATCGCGTCCGAGGAAGCCGCCGACGATGGCCAGCAGGCCATGGGCGATGGGTGCGTCCACGCCTGCATGGCGCGCGGCCGAGGCGAGGAATGCGAGGCCGAGTTCGGTGTCCTCGGTGATGTAGCGGTGCGTGTGCAGGTCGATGTTCTCGCGCCAGTCACCCGACTTGACGAGTTGCTTGTGCGCGTCGCCGTACATCCACTTGTCGTTGTTGTAGTGATCGGCCAGCGGATAGTGCGGCGCCCCCTGCCCGAAGGCCTCGCGCACGGCGATGCGCTCCTGGTCGAGCCGGTCAGTCACGTCGCGCACGGCGCGCTGCGTGCCTTCGTTGTGGATGTCCCAGCGCTCGAAGTGCTGCAGCGGCGCGGCGTTCATCACCATCAGCGGAGGGTGGATGACGGGGCCGGCATTCATCAGCGCACCCGAAAGTGCGTCGCCGCAGCCATGCACGGCCGGATAGGCCTTGCGGATCACCTCGATGGCCTGCGCCTCCTTGCGGGCCGGATACACGCCCGTCGGCAGTCGGATGGCGCGAATGGTGACGTTGACTTCGCGCTCGCCATGCTTGCGCGCCAGATAAGGCAAGGTGCCGGTCTCGGCCCAGGCGACGTCGGCACGGCTGCCGGCGTCCTTCACCGTCTTCGCCATCACGTAGCTGCCGAAGGTGCCCGGCGGAAGGAACACGACCTGTCCGTCGGCCAAGTGCGGAGCCATCGCGATCGCGATGTCGTGCTGGGCGATGGCGGGCGTGGGGATGACGATCAGCTCGGCGCCCTTCAGGGCCGCGCCGATGTCGGCAGTGGCGAGTGCGATGGGCACCTCGCGCGCGCCGTCGGCGTCCTTCAGGGTGATTGCACCGGCGCGCACCAGCGGCTCGAGCGCGGCGGCGTCGCGGCGCCACAGGCGCACTTCATGGCCGGTTTCAGACAGGTCCGCGGCAGCCGCATAGGCGCCGTGGCCACCTCCAAGAATCGCAATTTTCATGTCGAAAGTCGAAAAGCAGGTGTCGATAAACCGGCGGCCGAAGGTCGGACCCGGAAGAAGTAATGCGCCATTACATTACTTTTCATCGATTCAGGTGTCAATCAAATTCAACGACACCCGACTGCTCGGAAACCCGAAATGAAAAAGCCCGCGTTCGTGAGAAGCGCGGGCTTTCGGAGAGGAGCGACTATCAGGCCGCCCTGGAAGGATCAGCGGCTGGGCTTGAACGCACGCTTTTGCGCGTCGCGGGGCACGAACACCTTGCCCGGGCCGCCGTGGCCGGCACCGTTGCCGCGGGGCGCGAAGCCCTCGCGCGGTGCGAAGCCGCCGTCGCCGCGGCCACCGCCATGACCGTGACCGCCGCGCGGAGCGCTGTCGCCCCAGCCCGGCTTGCGGCCGTAGCCACCGCCGTTGTTGCCGCCTTCGTCACGGCCGCCGCCGAAACCGGCGTTCTGGCCCTGGAAGCCACCACGCGGACCCGGTGCGGCCGGACCGCGCGAATTGCGGTCGTTGAAGCCGCTGGCGCCGGCATAGCCGCCGCCGTTGCCGCCGCGATAGCCACCACCGCCGCCACCGAACTTGCGGTCGCGCGAATGGTTGTCGCCACGGCCGCCGCGGAATTCACCTTGCGGCGGACGCGATTGCGGCATGCGCTGTTGCGGTTCCATGCCCGGCACCACTTCGGCCTTGAACTGCTGGCGGCTGTAGTGCTCGATGTCCATGATCCTGCGGCGATCACGGAACTCGGCGAAGGTGACGGCGATACCGTCGCGGCCGGCACGGCCGGTGCGACCGATGCGGTGGGTGTAGTCCTCGGCCTTCATCGGCAGGCCGAAGTTGAAGACATGGGTGATGGTCGGCACGTCGATGCCGCGGGCAGCGACGTCGGTGGCCACCAGGATCTGCACCTGGCCCTGGCGCAGCGCCATCAGGCGACGGTTGCGCAGGCCCTGGCTCAGCGCGCCGTGCAGCGCGACGGCGCTGAAGCCGTCTTGTTGCAGGTCGTTGGCAAGACCGTCGCACTCGACCTGCGTGCTCGCGAACACGATGGCCTGGTTGATGCTGGTGTCACGCAGCCAGTGATCGAGCAGCTTGCGCTTGTGCTGGGCGTTGTCGGCCCAGAACAGCACCTGCTTGATGTTGGCGTGCTTTTCCTGCGGGCTGTCGATGGTCACGCGCTGCGGCTCGCGCATCACGCGGGCGGCCAGTTGCTGGATGCGCGGCGCGAAGGTGGCGCTGAACATCATGGTCTGGTGGCGCTCGATGGTGAGCTGGTTGACTTCGGCCAGGTCGTCTGCAAAGCCGAGGTCGAGCATGCGGTCTGCTTCGTCGACCACCAGGAATTTGACCTGGTCGAGCTTGATCTGCATCGAGCGCTGCAGGTCGAGCAGACGACCCGGCGTGGCAACGACGAGGTCGGCGTTCTGCAGGCGGGCGATCTGGAGCTGGTAGGGCATGCCGCCCACCACGTTGGCAATGCGCAGGCCGCGGCAGTGGCGAACCAGTTCGATGGCGTCGTGCGCGACTTGCTGCGCGAGTTCGCGCGTCGGGCACAGCACGAGGGCGCCGGGGGTGGCGGCCTTGAAATGGCGGGCGTTGGTCGGGTCCTTGCGCTTCGCCTTCTTGGGCGGGGCTTCGCCGCGGGCTGCGGCTTCAGCGGCCAGGCGCTGGAACTCAGCCTTGGCTTCGGCTTCTGCCTCGGCCTGGCGCTTGATCAGCGTGTGCAGCACCGGCAGCAGGAAGGCAGCGGTCTTGCCCGAGCCGGTCTGGCTGGAGACCATCAGGTCGACGAAACGCGTCGACTTGGCCGCGCCATCCTGGTCGCCCATGGCGATCGGAACGACCTTTTCCTGCACGGCGGTGGGCTGGGTGAAGCCCATGTCAGCCACGGCGGCGATCAGCTCGGGCGCGAGGCCCAGCTTGACGAAGCCGTTGGGCTTGGCGGGTTCTTCGGCCGCGGTCGCTTCGGAGGCGTCTGCGTCGAGCGCCTCGAGGATGGGCGCCTCGGACACGGCGTCCGTGGCAGCGGTGAATTCGTTATGGGTAGCGGATTGCACAGGCGCGAACTCGCCCTGCGCTTCAAAAGCGTCGGTCATGAATGTCAATCTCAAACGCGAGCGCTGCCGTAGGCGGCGCCCCGTTGGTGGTTAAAAACATCAACCATCCAACGACATTCAACTTCGGGCTGGTACCCGAGGCTGCGGCCCTTTTTGATCAGCGAATGCGATCGGGCGCGGTGTGCAAGATAGGGAGATGCAAGAGACGCTGGCCGGGCTTGAAATACCTTCCCGATCAGCGAAGCCTGCGATTATGGCACGGATTCGGGTTTTCACCTAATCCGTGGCCTTGACTCAATCCGTGAGGCGCAAAAAGGTCTCTCTGTAGTGCGCCAGTTCCTCGATGGACTCGTGCACATCGGCCAGCGCAGTGTGCGCCTGCTGCTTCTTGAAACTGTTGTAGGCCGCGGGCTTCCAGCGCTTGGCCAACTCCTTGAGGGTGCTGACGTCGAGGTTGCGGTAGTGGAAATACGCCTCCAGTTTGGGCATGAACTTGACCAGGAAACGCCGGTCCTGGCCGATGGTGTTGCCGCACATCGGCGAGCCGCTGCGCGGAATGTACTTGGCGATGAATTCCAGCAATTGCTGTTCGGCGGCGGCTTCGTCGATGGTGGAGGCCTTGACCTTGTCGATCAGGCCGCTGCGGCCGTGGGTGCCCTTGTTCCAGGCATCCATGCCGTCGAGCACGGCATCGCTTTGGTGAATGACGAGCACGGGGCCGTCGATGCGGGGGGTGAGGTCGGGGCCGGTGACGACCACGGCGATTTCGAGCAGGCGCTCTTTTTCGGGGTCGAGACCGCTCATTTCGCAGTCCAGCCAGACCAGGTTCTGGTCGCTTTTCTTCAGGGTGGGCGCGGCTGCGGGGGGCGTCGGGTCGAGGGATTCGGGCATCGCAGGATTGTCGTCGAAGGGCTGCGGCCCCAGATAGCGGGGGCTAAACTCACCGACCCATGTCCTATTCGCTCATCTTCACCATCGCCTTTGCGGCCGCATTGGTTGCGGGCCTGCTCGTGAAGTTCTGGCTGGCCTCGCGGCAGGTGCGCCATGTAGCGCGACACCGCGGCGCCGTGCCGGCCGCCTTCGCGCAGACCATCACCCTCGCCGCCCACCAGAAGGCTGCCGACTACACCATCGCCAAGGCACGCTTCGGCCTGGTCGAGATGGCCTGGAGCGCAGCGCTGCTGCTGGGCTGGACGCTGCTCGGCGGCCTCGACGTGCTCAACAGGCTCCTGCTGGCCTGGATCGGCGGTGGCATGGTGCAGCAACTGGCACTGCTGGCAGCCTTCGCGGCCATCGGCGGGTTGCTCGAGTTGCCCTTCACGCTGTGGCAAACATTCAGGCTCGAGGAGCGCTTCGGCTTCAACAAGATGACCTGGAAGCTCTGGCTGGCCGACGCACTCAAGTCGATGCTGCTGGGCGCGGTGATCGGCCTGCCGATCGCGGCGCTGATCCTCTGGCTCATGGGTACGGCCGGACAACTGTGGTGGCTATGGGCCTGGGGCGCGTGGATGGGCTTCAACCTGCTGCTGATGCTGATCTACCCGACCTTCATCGCCCCTTTGTTCAACAAGTTCAAGCCGCTCGACGACCCCACGCTCAAGGAGCGCGTCACGGCCCTGATGAAGCGCTGCGGCTTCGCGGCCAAGGGCCTGTTCGTTATGGACGGCAGCACGCGCAGCGCGCACGCCAATGCGTACTTCACCGGCTTCGGCGCCAGCAAGCGCGTGGTGTTCTACGACACGCTGCTGCGCCAGCTCAATGCCGGCGAGGTGGAGGCCGTGCTCGCGCACGAGCTGGGCCACTTCAAGCACCGTCATATCGTGAAGCGGCTGATCGCAATGTTCGCCCTGAGCCTGGCTGGGTTCGCGTTGCTGGGCTGGGTGTCGACGCAAGTCTGGTTCTATACGGGCCTGGGCGTGCAACCCAACATGGCGGCGCCCAACAGTGCGCTGGCGCTGCTGCTCTTCATGCTCGCCGTGCCGGTGTTCGGCTTCTTCGTCGCACCGCTGTCCGCCCTGACGTCGCGCAAGCACGAGTTCGAGGCCGACGCCTACGCCGTGGCACAGACCAGCGGCGCCGACCTGTCGGCCGCCCTGCTCAAGCTCTACCAGGACAACGCGTCGACGCTCACGCCCGACCCGGTGTTCGTCAAGTTCTACTACTCGCACCCTCCGGCTTCAGAGCGCCTCGCGCGCATGGCGACGGCAGCCTGATCCGACCACCCTCATTTCGAAGAAGCCCATCATGAGCAGCATGTTCAAGCCCAAGGACTGGAAGAACCTCCCTCCCCGCAAGGCGCTGAGCGCCACCGAGATCGTGTCCGGCCTGGCGCGCCTCGACGGCTGGAAGCTCACCGGCGATGGCACCAATGTCGCCATCGAAAAAACCTTCAGCTTCGCCAATTACTTCGAGACCATCGCCTTCGTGAACGCGCTGGCCTTCGTGGCGCACACGCAGGACCACCACCCCGATCTGTCGGTGCACTACAACCGCTGCGTGGTGCGCTTCAACACGCACGACGTGGGCGGCCTGTCGGTCACCGATTTCGACTGCGCCCGCCAGGCCGATGCGCTGGTCGCGGCTGCCCCCGCCGCATGACGACGGGACGCGCCCTTGGCTAAGCACGGCCGCGCGACGGCATCGGCTGCCGCGAAGACACTCCAAGACGGCCTCGTCGTTGCCAGCCATGGACGCCATTGCATTGTCGAAACACCCTCGGGCGAGCGGCTGATCTGCCATCCGCGCGGCAAGAAGAGCCAGGCAGTCGTCGGCGACCGCGTGCACTGGCAGGCAAGCGAGGACGAGGGCACCATCGAGCAGGTGCTGCCGCGCCGCAACCTTTTCTACCGACAGGACGAGATTCGCACCAAGTCTTTCGCGGCCAACCTCGACCACGTGCTGATCCTGATCGCGGCCGAGCCGGAGTTCTCCGAGCACCAGTTGGCCCGCGCCCTGATCGCCGCGGAAGCCGAGCGCATCGCGCCGATCATCGCGCTCAACAAGAGCGACCTGGTCGAGCCCTTCGAGCGCGCCTGGGCCAGGCTGGCGCCCTACCGCCGCATGCACCATGGCGTGCTGCCGCTGTCTCTGAAGGCTTCTGCCGAGGCGGACCATGCCTCGCTGATGAAGCTTCTCGCCGGCAAGTCCACCCTGGTGCTGGGCCCCTCCGGATCGGGCAAGAGCACGCTGACCAACCTCCTGGTGCCGGGCGCGAGCGTGCTGACCCAGGAGATTTCGCAGGCGCTGAATTCGGGCAAGCACACGACCACCAGCACCACCTGGTACTGGATCGACGAAGCCCGCACCACCGGCTTGATCGATTCGCCGGGTTTCCAGGAATTCGGCCTGAACCACATCGCGCCGATGCAGCTCGCCGGACTGATGCCCGACATCGCAGAGCACGCGAACGACTGCAAGTTCTACAACTGCACGCATCTGCACGAGCCGGGGTGCGGCGTGATCGCGAATGTGGAAACGGCGAGCGAACCCGGCGCCATCAGCGCGAGCCGCTACAGGATCTACGGCGAACTGTTCGCCGAGCTGAGCCAGAAACGCTACTGACCCGGGCGCCGCCTCAGCCGAGCCAGACCCGATAGGCCTGCCAGGTCGGATCGAAGACGAGCTCCATCGTCGCCGAAAGGTCCATGTCGTCCTGCACCGACTGTGCCTGCGAGATGGCGGCATCGGGGTCCGCCACCTGGAAATGAACGGTGCGGACTCCCTCCTCCAGCACCACATGCGTGCAGCAGCCTGACTCATGCACCTGCAGCCGCGCCGTCAACCGGTCTTCGTAGGCGCGAGCCTCATCCAGTTCTTCGCCCGACTCGACCGGGACCGCCACCGACAGGCGATGGCACAGGTCGGCACGCCCCACCAGCGCGGTCGCCACGTCGTTGCGCATGACGACCATCTCGATCTCGCGGCCATCTTCGGCCGTGCGGGTTGCGCTCAAGCCCGACCAAGCATGCTCGCCGGGGGGGAACACACCGGTGTGCCCGAGGTCTTCGCGCCAGCAGGCGTCGAACAGGGGCACGAAGCCGTCCAGCGGCACGCCGTCGAAATCAGCCTGCGCATCAGCCGCGACGTAGTCGACCGCTCCGACCTTCACCGCGAAGTCGTACTCGCCCAGGATGTGGTCGAGCATGATGAGGCTCATGTGGCGCGCGTGGTCCTGCATGTCCATCGGGATGGGCTTGGCAAAACCGATCTCCAGTGCCACCCGGCCCCGGTAGAGCTCATGCTTCACGAGGACTTCGGAGCTCGCCAGCTCGAAGTCGTTCATTCGCATGCCGAAACCGTCACTCGAACGCTGGCGGAAGGCTTCCACCTCGACTTGCGGCAACCTGGGGCTGCTTTGAACCAGCACCATCAGGTCTTCGAAGTCGTCCACCGAGCCGTGCGCCGTCAGCACGAGCTTGAAGACCGGTGGATCTCCAGCCACTTCGGCTGCCAGCCGCGGAAAGAAAGGCTCCAGCAGCTTGTTCAAGCCTTCCATCAGTTCGCGGGCCGGCAAGGCGCGCAGACTCTCGAGCTGGGTGCTCACTGCCTGCCAGAAGCCTGCGCAGGCTGCGGCTCGCGGATCGATTTCGTGAGTCGGCATCACCAGGGTCTTTCAAGGGATTGGAGTGAGGATGTCCTGCAGGCGCTGCACCAGCGTGCTGCATTGCTCGCGCGTACCGACGCTGATGCGCAGGTACTGGGCGGTGCGCGGCTGCCTGAAATGCCGCACCAGCACCGCGCGCTCGCGAAGCAACGCAGCCAGTTCGGCCGCATCGCGCTGCGGATGTCGGGCAAAGACGAAATTCGCCTGCGACGGCAGTACCTCGAAGCCCAAGTCTTCGAGCTGCAGGACGAGCCCCTCGCGGGTGTCGACGACCTTGTCACGGGTGCTGCGAAACCAGTCCTCGTCTTCGAGCGCCGCGACGGCACCGGCGGAGGCCAGCCGGTCGATCGGGTACGAGTTGAAGCTGTCCTTGACGCGCACCAGCGCGTCGATCAGGTGCGCCTGGCCGCAGGCGAAACCGACCCGCAGGCCGGCCAGCGAATGCGACTTGGAGAGAGTCTGCACCACGAGCAGGTTCGGGTATCTGCCGATCAGCGACAGCGCGCTTTCACCACCGAAATCGACATACGCCTCATCGACCAGCACCACGCGATCGGGGCAGGCATCGAGCAGTTGCTCGATGCGCGACAGCGGCAGGCCGATGCCGGTCGGCGCGTTCGGGTTCGCGATGACGATGCCCGCGCAACCTTGGCGAGCACGCGCCGCGAGGGCGTCCACGTCGATGCGCAGGGCGTCGTCCACCGGCTGCTGCTCGCAGGCAATGCCGTAGAGCTGCGCGTAGACCTTGTAGAAGCTGTAGCTCACGTCGGGCATCAGCAGCGGCTCGGCCTGCTGGAAAAACGCGAAGAAGGCGTGCGCGAGCACTTCATCCGAACCATTGCCGGCAAACACCTCATCGGCCTTCAGGCCGTGCCGCCGTGCGACCGCTTCACGCAGCGCGAGCGAGGTGGGGTCCGGATAGAGCTGCAAGCCGTTCTCGGCTGCGCGCCGGATGGCCTCGATGGCCACCGGCGACGGCGGATACGGGTTCTCGTTGGTGTTGAGCTTGACGAGGTTCTCGATGCGCGGCTGCTCGCCGGGCACGTAGGGTTCGAGCACGCCGATGCGCGAGCTCCAGAAGGTCGGTACTGGATGTGTCATCGCTTGCATGCGCCTTCGCTCACCCGAGCAGGCGAGCCAGGGTGAGCAAGGCCAGCAGCACCATCCACATCACGACCGAGCGCCAGACCAGGCCCACGACGCTGCGCAGGTGACCCGGTTCGGGCTCGCGCCCGGGCGTGCTGCCGCTGTCGGTACGCCGGCCGTCAGCCAGCGATTCACCGGCCTGGGCACGCGGCAGCGGATCGGCAACCGGGATCGGCCGCAGCGAGCCGCCACCCAGTCGAACGTTGACCGCGCCCGAGGTGGCCGCGAGGATCACGCCATCGTTCTCGCTGGGAAAGCGTTGCGCGTCGTTGCGCCAGCAGTCGATCGCCTCCTCGAAACTGCCGACCACCGCAAAGCCCAGCGCGGTGATGCGCGCGGGCAGCCAGTCGATCGCATGCCAGGCACGGTCCGCAGCCTCCTGCACGGAGACGCTCGAAGGCTGAACCGCAGCGCCGTTCTTGTGCGCCCAGTAACGCGAGACGAACTCGCTCATGCGGTAGAACACCGCGCCCGCCGGCCCGAGGCCGATGGCCGCGATGATCGAGAACCAAGCGAGAACGCCGAACACATGGCGGTGCGCGGCGATCACCGAATGCTCGATGACGTGGCGAACGATCTCGCTGCGCGGCAGATCGGCCGCGTCGACGCCCTGCCAGTGCGCCAGCAGCGAACGCGCCAGCGGCTCGTCGCCTTCGTCGAGCGCATCGCGGATGTCGGTGAAGTGATGGCTGAACTGCCGGAAGCCCAGCGTGACGTAGAGCACCGCGATGCTCCAGAGCACCGCGAACGGCAGGCCGAGCGTGAGAACCAGAAGCCAGTGCACGCCCAGCGCGCCGAGCGTGGGCACGAACACCGCGAGACCCCACGCGATCCATCCGTGATGCGGCTTGCCCGCGTCGAAATTGCGGCTGGTCCAGCGCGTCCACGCCAGCACCGCGCCGTACACGGGATTGTGCGGACCCAGGGGCCGCACCTGCTCGATCAGCAGCGCGCACAGGATGGCAAAAAAGCTCATCCTTCGATGATAGCGAGAGCGCCTGAAGGTTCAGGCCATCTGCAGCCTCGATTCAGGCTGCGAGGAAGCGGTAGAGATTGCGCAGCATGCCCGCGGTCGCACCCCACACGAAGCGCTCGTCAGCGCCGTCCTGGTAGGGCATCGAGTACCACTGGCGCCGGGTGCCGTCGGGCGCTGGCACGGTGTGATGGCGGTGATTGGCCGGGTCCATCAACCATGCGAGCGGTACCTCGAAGGCTTCCGCGACTTCATGGGGATTGATGGTGAGCTCGAAATCGGGCTGCACCAGCGAGACCACGGGCGTCACGATGAACGAGGTCACCGTCGTGTAGGTCGGCAGGTTGCCGAGCACCTCGATGTATTGGGCCGAAAGGCCGACCTCTTCCCAGGCTTCACGGAGCGCGGCGGCCGCGATATTGGCGTCTTCGGGGTCGACACGGCCACCGGGAAACGCGACCTGCCCCGAATGCGTCGACAGGTTCGAGGTGCGCTCGGTCAGCAGCACGGTCGCACCCTGCGGTCGCTGCACGATCGGCACCAGCACCGCAGCCTGCGCGGGGACGCGATCGGTCATTCGTGGCTCGCGGCGCAGCTCGGGCGTCCAGTCAGGCGGTGTCGCGAAGCGCGCCCGCAATGCCTGAGCCGTCAGCTGCGCGGCCGGCACCGCAGGCAATCCTTGTACCTCTCCAGCGACGAAAGGCACCTTGCGCGGGTCGAACTGCAACAGCGTGGACGGTGCCACGGCATTGACGATTTCGGCGGAGGCGACCTGCGGAGAAGTGGATGAGTTGGTCAAGAGATGAAAAGTACCGGAGTCGGGTGGATGAAGTAGAGCGGAAAAAGGGAGAGTTGTCGCTGAGCGGGGGCCACAATGCAAAAAGCCGCCAGAGCGGCGGCTTTTCTTGCACGACAGGAGGCTGCTGATTAAGCGGCCGTCGCAGCCGTCGACTTGCTCGGCAGCTTTTCCTTGATGCGTGCCGAACGGCCGCTGCGGTCGCGCAGGTAGTACAGCTTGGCGCGGCGCACATCGCCACGGCGCTTGACTTCGATGCCGGCGATCAGCGGGCTGTAGGTCTGGAACGTACGCTCCACGCCTTCGCCGCTGGAGATCTTGCGCACGGTGAAGCCGCTGTTCAGGCCGCGATTGCGCTTGGCGATCACGACGCCTTCGTAGGCCTGCACGCGCTTGCGGTTGCCTTCGACGACGTTCACGCTGACGATGACCGTGTCACCGGGCATGAATTCGGGGATGGTCTTGCCGAGACGGGCGATTTCTTCCTGCTCGAGGGTCTGGATGAGGTTCATGATTTCCTGATATTCGATCGTGCCGGGCTACACAAAAGGCGCCTTTGGCTTTCGCGGGAGAACCGCAAGAAGACCGGGCGCGGCCGGACAGAGGATCGGGGAACCAGGGATTATAGCTTTTTTTTCAGCACGGCCTCATCGGCCTTGCTGAGGCGCCCATCGGCACGGGCCGCATCAATCAGCTCCGGGCGCCGGGCGGCCGTGATTGCGAGCCGCTGATCGCGCCGCCAGCGCTCGATCTGGGCATGGTGACCCGAGAGCAGAGGTGCCGGCACGCCCTGCCCATTCCACTGTTCGGGCCGCGTGTAGTGCGGACAGTCGAGCAGACCATCGAGCGCCGGATTGAAGCTGTCCTGCACGTGGCTGGCTTCGTCGCCGAGCACGCCCGGCTGCAACCGGGCCACGGCATCGAGCAGAGCCATTGCCGCAATCTCGCCACCTGAGAGCACGAAGTCGCCAAGGCTGATCTGGTGCGTGACCCGCGTGTCGATGAAGCGCTGGTCGATGCCTTCATATCGGCCGCAAACCAGCACCGCGCCTTCGCCGGCCGACCAGCGTTCGACCGACTCGTGCCGCAGCGCCTCGCCGATGGGCGAGAACAGAACGACCGGCGCCTCGCCGCCGCCCCGCGCCGCGAGCGCCGCGTCCAGGCAGGCCGCCAGTGGCTCGGCCATCATCACCATGCCAGGACCGCCGCCGAAGGGGCGATCGTCCACGCGCTTGTAATTGCCCTGTGCGAAGTCGCGCGGATTCCACAGCACGACCTCGACCTGCCCGGATTCGTAGGCACGGCGCGTCACGCCGCTGGCCACGAAGGGCGCGAACATCTCGGGAAAGAGCGTGAGAACGTCGAAGCGCATGCCGCGCGGGCGCCGGTCAGTAGTCCGGCTGCCAATCGACCGTGATGAGCCGCCCGGGCAGGTCGACCTTGTCGACGAAGGCGGAGACGAAGGGCACCATGCGCTCCACGGCCTTGCCGTCTGCTTCGGCCGCCAGCACCAGCGTGGTCTGCGGGCCGGTCGCGAGCAGCTCGCGTACCGTGCCGAGCGTCACACCCTCGCGGTTGACCACCGACAGGCCGATCAGGTCGACCCAGTAGTACTCATCGTCGCCGGCCGTGGGAAAGCTCGAGCGCGGCACGAATACGCGCGCACCGCGCAGCGCCTCGGCGGCGTTGCGGTCGGGCACGTCTTCGGACGTGGCGACGATGCAGTCGGAGTGTTCCTTGGCTTCGCGGATCGCGAGCCGGAAAGCGTTG
Source organism: Variovorax sp. 679 (assembly GCF_003952185.1). GTDB lineage: Bacteria > Pseudomonadota > Gammaproteobacteria > Burkholderiales > Burkholderiaceae_C > Variovorax. The sequence goes on from NZ_RXFS01000002.1 coordinate 165,977, forward strand.
CTCGCCGAGGCTCCGGGGGCCTGCAGGAACCATCGCTTGGAAGAAAAAAGCGCCTCGGGCTGGGCGCTGTGGGGCAGGACCTTGAACCAACCCTTGATACCCCAGGCATCGGCGATGCGCCCTACTTCGATCGCATCCGCCGGCAATTCGGCGGCTTCGAGTGCGGGCAGCATCGCCGTGCGGGGCGGCTTAGGCCGCCGCCTTGGGAGCTGCCGCGGCAGCTTGCTTGATCAGGCGCAAAACGGTGGGCGAAGCTTGTGCGCCGACGCTCTTCCAGTACGCCAGACGATCCTGGGCGATACGGATGCTTTCTTCGTTTTCCTTGGCGGTCGGGTTGTAGAAGCCCAGGCGCTCGATGAAACGGCCATCGCGGCGAACGCGCTTGTCCGACACGACGATGTTGAAGAACGGACGGCCTTTGGAGCCGCCGCGGGAGAGTCGAATGACGACCATGATTTATCCTTGGGTGGTCAGCAAGCCTAGTGGATGAAAAGAAGGCCTGCTCACAATGTTCTTCCAGCGTCGAGACACGCGACATGGCCACCCGGCCAGCGACACGCTGAAAAGCCCGCGATTATAGCCCGACAAGCGTTTTCTCCCAATTCCGGCCCTGCGCCAGCCGTTTCCATCCGCATGCCCCTCGCCATCCGCCCCAGCCGCGAAGAAGACATCGCAGCCATCACCGCCATCTATGCCCACCACGTACTGCACGGCACGGGCACATTCGAGACGGAGCCTCCCTCCCCCACCGACATGACCTCACGCCGCGCCGACGTGCTGGCTAAAAGCCTGCCGTACCTGGTCGCAGAGGAAGACGGAAAAGTGTTGGGTTTTGCCTACTGCAACTGGTTCAAGCCGCGCCCGGCCTACCGTTTCTCGGCCGAAGACTCGATCTACGTGTCGGAGTCAGCACGCGGCAAGGGTCTGGGCACCAAGCTGCTGGCGGCGCTGTCGCAGGCAGCCGAGGCGGCAGGCGTGCGCAAGCTGATCGCGGTGATCGGCGACTCGGCCAACGCGGGCTCCATCGGCGTTCATCGCAGCCTGGGCTTCACGCACGTCGGCGTGCTGAAGGACTGCGGCTGGAAGTTCGGCGAATGGCGCGACGTCGTATTGATGGAAAAGGTGCTCGGCGAAGGCAGCACCACCAGACCCGAATGAAAAACAAGACCCTCGCCGCCTGGCTCTCTCTTCTTGGTGGCCCGCTCGGGCTGCATCGCTTCTACCTGCGCGGCATGGGCGACTGGCTCGGCTGGCTGCTGCCCATTCCGACGGCGCTGGGCGTCTACGGCATCGAGCGCGTGCGCATGTACGGCGTGGACGACGGACTGAGCTGGGCGCTGATCCCGCTGCTGGGCTTCACCATCGCGGGCTGCGCACTGACGGCCATCATCTACGGCCTCATGACGCCCGAGAAGTGGAATGCCCGCTTCAACGCCCATGCACCAGCCGACGCGGAACCCGGCCGCACGAACTGGTTCACCATCGGCGCCGTCGTGCTGGCGCTCTTCTTCGGCAGCACGATCCTGATGGCCAGCATCGTGTTCAGCTTCCAGCGCTACTTCGAGCACCAGATCGAAGAGGGGCGGAAGATTTCGCAGTAGCCGTCAGAACAGCTGCATGCTCACCCAGTAGGCAATCGCAGCCACGAACGCCGAAGCCGGGATCGTGAAGATCCACGCCCACACGATGTTCCCGGCCACGCCCCAGCGCACCGCGCTGGCGCGCTGCGTGGAACCAACGCCGACGATGGCGCCGGTGATGGTGTGCGTGGTCGACACCGGAATGCCCAGCGCGGTGGCCAGGAACAGTGTCAGCGCGCCGCCCGTCTCGGCGCAGAAGCCGCCCACGGGCTTGAGCTTGGTGATCTTCTGGCCCATCGTCTTCACGATGCGCCAGCCGCCGAACATCGTGCCCAGCGCGATTGCGGCGTAGCAGCTCACGATGGTCCAGGTCGGCGGCGCCGCGTCGCCGGCATTGGCATAACCGGTGGCGATCAGCAGCATCCAGATGATGCCGATGGTCTTCTGCGCGTCGTTGCCGCCGTGGCCCAGGCTGTAGGCACCGGCCGAAACCAGCTGCAGCCGGCGGAACCAGCGGTCCACGCGCGAAGGCGTGGCGCGCCGGAAGGCCCAGGCCACCACGATCATCATCAGCGAGCCCAGCAGGAAGCCCAGCAGCGGCGACACGAAGATGAAGGCCACTGTCTTCAGGATGCCGGCGGCCACGAGGCCGCTGGCGCCGGTCTTGGCGATCACCGCGCCCACGATGCCGCCGATCAGCGCGTGCGACGAACTGCTCGGAATGCCGTAGTACCAGGTGACGAGGTTCCAGCTGATGGCGCCCACGAGCGCGCCGAACACCACGTGCACGTCGACCACCCCGGGCTGGGCAATGCCCTTGCCCACCGTGGCGGCCACGCTCAGATGAAAGATGAAGATCGCGATCAGGTTGAAGAAAGCCGCGAAGACCACGGCCTGCCCCGGCCTGAGAACCCCGGTGGACACCACCGTCGCGATCGAATTGGCGGCGTCGTGGAATCCGTTCATGAAGTCGAACAGGATCGCCAGGGCGACCAGCACTATCACCACCCAGAGGGCGACCTGAACCGTTGCCATCGGCGCTGCCCGCTCAGGAATTCTCGAGGACGATGCCCTCGATCACGTTGGCCACGTCCTCGCACTTGTCGGTGATCGTCTCTAGCAGTTCGTAGATCGCCTTCAGCTTGATCACCTCGCGCACGTCGGGCTCCTCGCGGAACAGCTTGCTCATGGCGCTGCGCATCACGCGGTCGGCGTCGGACTCGAGGCGGTCGATTTCCTCGCAGGTCTTCAGCGTGGCCTCGGCGACGGCCGGGTCAGCGATGCGGCCGAGGAACTTGACGGCGTCCTTCAGGCGGTCGCAGCACTTCACGCTCAGCGAGGTGAGGCGCACGATCTCGTCGGTCATGTGGCGCACGTCGTACAGCGCCATGGTCTCGGCCGAATCCTGGATCAGGTCTGCCACGTCGTCCATCGTGTTGATGAGCTTGTGGATCTGCTCTCGGTCGATGGGCGTGATGAAGGTCTTGTGGATCAGCCGGTTGACGTCGTGCGTCACGCGGTCGGCGGCGCGCTCGGCGTTGTCGACGTCGCGGTTGTACTGCTCGCGCAGGTGGACGTCGCTGTAGTTGGCCACGAGTTGTTCGAACGCCCGCGCCGCCTCGACGATGCGCTCGGCGTGCTGGTTGAACATCTCAAAAAAATTCCCCTCGCGGGGCAGCAGCTTGCCGAACATGGATGGCGCTCTCCTGGGATCTCGGAACTTGCCTGCCACAAGTGTGTGACAGAGTGATGAAAAACCGTGCAAGTGTAATGGGAGGGAGAGGCCAAGCCGGCCGGACGGGGCTCCCGCCCCGCCGCCGGTCAGTTGCGGATGCGCTCGATGACCTGGCCGGAGACGCGCGCCAGCGCCGCGCGCGGCACCTTGTCGGGCGCGATCTCGGCCAGCGGCTTGAGCACGAAGGCACGGTCCCGCATGCGGGGATGCGGCAGGCTCAGCGCGGGCGTGTCCTTGACCGAATTACCGTGCATCAGCAGGTCGAGGTCGAGCGTGCGCGGCGCATTGGGAAAGGGCCGCTCGCGCCCGGCCTGTTCCTCGAGCAGCTGCAGCTCGGAAAGAAAAGCCTCGGCGGTCAGGCCGGTTCGCACCGCCACGACGGCATTGATGTAGTCGGGCCCCGACGATTCGATCGGCGCGCTGCGGTAGAGCGAGGAACGCGCCGTGACCACGGTGCGTTCAATGGTGCCGATGGCGTCCATGGCCGCGCTCACCGCCGCCTGGGCGTCACCCAGGTTGGCACCGATGGCGACGAAGGCCTGCACGGTCGGGTAGTCCTCTTTCGAACGACGCATGGCCGGGCTGCCGCCGCCCGAAGCCGCCTTGCCCGGAGGCCGGGATTGGGGACGCCGCGCGGGCGCGCCGCTCCTGGGCTTGCCTGCACCCGAAGGCGGACGCTGCGCGTTCTTCCTGCCATCGCCCTTCGGCCGGTCAGCCGCGCTCATTCGCCTGCGGCGTTACCGCCACCCTCACCGCCGCCGCCAGGACGCGGCTTGCGCCGGCGCCGACGCTTGCGCGGCGCCACGGCTTCGCCGTCGGGCGGCACGGCCACGGTTTCGACTTCGTCCTCGTCGCTCCGGTCGGCATCCGCGGCACGGCGCGCAGCCGGTTCGCCGCGCGGCTTGGAGGGCGCAGGCGTCTCGCGCACCCGCACGCGCTGGCGCACCTTCTGTTCCTCGCGGACCTGATCCAGCAGGTCCTGGCGACGCGTGTCGTCGGCGGTGCTGAATTCCTGCCACCACTCGGCGATCGCCTCGTTCACCTCGCCCACGTCGGCACGCAGACGCATGAAGTCGAAGGCGGCGCGGAAACGTGCCTGCTCGACCAGGCTGTAAGGCGTGGAGCCGGTGCGCTTGTCGAAACGCGGCTGCATCATCCAGATCTCGCGCATGTCGGCGGCCAGCTTGCCGCGGCCCGACACGTCACCGATGCGGGCGTTGAACACGTCGTCGATCGCGTCCTGCAGCGCCGGGAACGGCGGCTGCGGACGCTGGCCGTTGCGGCCTTCCTGGCGCTGGGCCCAGCCGTCGCGCACGTCGGCCCACAGCACGCAGGCCAGCAGGAAGCTGGGCGCCACGGGCTTGCCTTCGCTCACGCGGCGGTCGGTATCCTGCAGGGCAGCCTTCACGAAGGGCTGGTCGGCGCGCTCCACCACCACGTCGAGCAGCGGATAGATGCCGCGGGCCAGGCCGAGCTTGTTGAGCTGCTCGACGGTCGCGATCGCGTGGCCGGTCTGCAGCAGCTTGAGCATCTCGTCGAACAGGCGGCTCTGCGGCACGTCGGCCAGCAGCTTGCTCGACTCGACCAGCGGGGCGGCCGTCTTGGCTTCCATCTTGAAGCCCAGGGCCGCGAGCTTGGCCGAGAAGCGGATGGCGCGAATGATGCGCACCGGGTCTTCGCGGTAGCGCGTGGCCGGGTCGCCGATCATGCGCAGCGTGAGCTTCTGGGCATCCTTGATGCCGTTGTGATAGTCGACCACCACCTGGTTGGCCGGGTCGTAGTACATGGCGTTCACGGTGAAGTCGCGGCGCGCCGCGTCTTCCTCCTGCGGGCCCCAGACGTTGTCGCGCAGCACGCGGCCGCTGGCGTCCACCGCGTGCTTCATGCTCGCGAGCTCGCCCTTGCTGGTGCGCTCGTTGCCCGCCACCTGCTCGGCCGCAGCGTTGTCCATGTAGGCGCGGAAGGTCGAGACCTCGATCACCTCGTGCTCGCGCCCTCGGCCGTACACCACGTGCACGATGCGAAAGCGCCGCCCGATGATGAAGGCGCGGCGGAACAGCGACTTGACCTGCTCGGGCGTGGCGTTGGTGGCCACGTCGAAGTCCTTGGGGCGCAGCCCCAGCAGCAGGTCGCGCACCGCGCCGCCCACCACGTAGGCCTCGTAGCCGGCCTGCTGCAGCGTGGTGACCACGTTCTTCGCGCGTTCGTCGACCAGGGCCGGATCGATCCCGTGGACTTCGGCCGGCACCTCCTGGCGCTTGCCGAAGCGGCTCTTGCCCTGCGTACCGCCGGCACTCTTGCCCAGCAGCTTGTCGATGAATTTCTTGATCATTGTTTGGTTGGAAGCTCTTGGTCGCTCTTTTATTCGTTCTCGAGCATGGAGCGGATCAGCGGAATGGTGATCGCGCGTTGCGTCTGCAGGGCGTAGCCGTCGAGCTGCGTGAGCAGCTCCATCAGGCTGCCGAGGTCGCGGCTGAAGCGGTGCAGCATGTAGTCGAGCACGTCGTCGGACAGCATCACGCCGCGCGCATCGGCGGCCTGGCGCAGCACCGCGCGGCGTTCGCTTTCGCTCAGCACCTGCAGGTGGAACACATGGCCCCAGCCGAGGCGGGTGCGCAGGTCTTCGCGAAGCGGCAGGTCGGCCGGCGGCAAGGCGCCGGCGGCGACCACGCCGCGCTGCAGGGTCTGGGCGTTGACGAACCAGTTGAAGGCCGCGTGCTGCTGCACGGCGGTGTAGAGGTGCACGTCGTCGAGCAGGACGGCGCCCCAGCGCTCGTCGAACTCGGGCGGCTCCAGCAGGCCGGCATGCAGCCAGCCCACGCTGGCGCCCTGCTCGCGCAGTGCGACGCGCACCGATTCGAGCAGATGGGTCTTGCCGCTGCCGCCGTCGCCCCACAGGTAGGTTGGCACCGGCGAGTGCAGCGCGGGGCTGCCGGCGCCGCCCACCCACACTTGCAGATGGCGCAGCGCCGCCTCGTTGGGGCCGGCGAAAAAGGCGTCGAAGCTGGGGCCCGTCGCAATGCCGATATCGAGCGCGAGCTGTTTCATCCCGGGAAGGTTCATGGAGGGGGCCGCGAGGGCCCTTAAAATCATCAGGAATTCTATCGGCCCGGCCAACATGGTTACCGGCGCCCCTTCCGCCCCCACTCTTTGCGTCCCTCCCGACCTCGACCACCCATGACTTCCTCCACGCCCACCCCGCTCAGCTACAAGGACGCCGGTGTCGACATCGATGCAGGCGACGCCCTGGTCGACCGCATCAAGCCGCTGGCCAAGAAGACCCTGCGCGAAGGCGTGCTGGCCGGCATCGGCGGCTTCGGCGCTCTGTTCGAGGTGCCCAAGCGCTACAAGGAACCCGTGCTGGTCAGCGGCACCGACGGCGTGGGCACCAAGCTCAAGCTGGCCTTCGAATGGAACATGCACGACACGGTCGGCATCGACCTGGTGGCCATGAGCGTCAACGACGTGCTGGTTCAGGGCGCCGAGCCCCTGTTCTTCCTCGACTACTTCGCCTGCGGCAAGCTGGACGTGGACACGGCCGCGGCCGTGGTCGGCGGCATCGCCCGCGGCTGCGAGCTCTCGGGCTGCGCGCTGATCGGCGGCGAAACCGCCGAAATGCCCGGCATGTACCCGGCCGGCGAATACGACCTGGCGGGCTTCGCGGTCGGCGCGGTCGAGAAATCGAAGATCCTCACGGGCCAGAACGTCAAGCCCGGCGACGTGGTCCTGGGCCTGGCCTCGGCCGGCGTGCACTCCAACGGCTTCAGCCTGGTTCGCAAGGTGATCGAGCGCGCCGGCGCAGACCTCCCCGCCACGCTGGACGGCAAGCCTTTCCGCGAAGCCGTGATGGAGCCCACCCACCTCTACGTGAAGCCCGTGCTCGAGGCGCTGGGCAAGCACCCGATCAAGGCGCTGGCCCACATCACCGGCGGCGGCCTGCTCGAGAACATCCCGCGCGTGCTGCCCGAGGGCACGGCCGCCCACCTGAAGAAGGGCAGTTGGCCCCAGACCGAGCTGTTCGCCTGGCTGCAGAAGGTGGCCGGCATCGACGACATCGAGATGAACCGCACCTTCAACAACGGCATCGGCATGGTGGTCGTGATCGACGCGGCCGAAGCCGCCGCCTGCGCCTCCACGCTGGGCGCCGCCGGTGAAACGGTGTACGAGATCGGCACGATCGCCGAGCGCGGCGAAGGCGCGGCAGTGGTCGTCGGCTGAGCGCCGGCTGCTCCGTCCACAAGCACCGACGAACCGAGCACGCGACGCACCGGATGGCCAACAAGCCGCAGCCCGCCACCACCGCCGCTCCGACGGCCCCCACCATCCGCCCCGCGGCCTCGCGCGGCGTGACGATCGCCAGCTACCTGCTGATGCTGGCAACCTTGCTGCTGGTGATGTGGGAGCACCTGTTGCCCGGCCTGCTCTGCGTGTGCATCGGCTTCCTCGTTACCCGTTGGCTCGCGCGCCTGCTGGCCTCCGGGCTGCGGCGCATTCCGGCGCTGGCCAAGAGGCCCGGCAGCGCCGACGGCTGGGCCGGCGTGCTGGCCGTCACCGTGGTGCTGCTGGCGCCGATCGCGCTGGTCACGCTGGCGCTTTCGCAAGCCCGCGAATACATCGTCGACGCGCCCGACCAGTACCGAGAACTGCTCGACTACACGGCGCGCACGGTGCTGGAGCTGCGCTCCAAGCTGCCGGTCGAGATCGCGGTCTACCTGCCCGAGGGCGCAGCCGAGGTCCAGCGCGTGATTGCCAACTACCTGCGCGCGCAGGCCGGCTCGCTGGCCGTGGCCGGCCGGGCGTGGCTGCACGGCATTCTCTTTTCGTACGTGGGCCTGATCGTGGGCGGACTGGCCGCCGTGGCGCACGCGCCGTCACGGCGCCTGCCGCTGGCCGACCAACTGCACCAGCGCGTGCAGACCTTCGGCGAGGCTTTCGCCCAGATCGTGGCGGCCCAGTTCTGGATCGCGGCCTTCAACACGCTGCTCACGGCCATCTTCCTGCTGTTCATCATGCCGCTGTGGGACGCACACCTTCCCTACACGCCGGCACTCATCACCCTCACCTTCCTGGCCGGGCTGGTGCCCATCGTGGGCAACCTGGTCTGCAACTCGGTCATCACGCTGGTGGGGCTGTCGGTGTCGCCGGTCACCGCGGCGGCGTGCCTGATCTTCCTGATCGTGATCCACAAGGCCGAGTACGTCATCAACGCCAAGGTGGTCGGCGCCCGCACGCAAATGAGCGTGTGGGAGCTGCTGGCCGTGATGTTCGTGGCCGAGGCGGTGTTCGGGCCGGCCGGGCTGGTGGCGGCGCCGCTGTACTACGCGTACCTGAAGAAAGAGCTGCAGGCGGCGCGGCTGGTCTGAGGGGCTCGGCCGGACACCGGGCGATGTCCTGATCTGATCGATTCTGGTCCGGCCGCGAACGGACTGCGCGCTGGCAAGACAGAAGAATAGGCGGCATCATCCACTTTGCCTCTGCGAGCCCCGCCATGAAGACCTGTCTGATTGTGATCGACGCCCAGGAGTCGTTCCGCCAGCGCGCGTACTGGAACGAGCGCCTGGCTGCGCCGTACTTCGCCGCCCAGAACGCGCTGATCGAAGGCTGCGCCGCCGCCGGCGTGCCGATCGTGCGGGTCTTCCACACCGACGAGCCCTCCGACGCCAGCAACCCCTTTGCCGTCGAATCGGGCCATGTCCATCCCATCGACGGTCTCGCCGCCTTCGACGCAGCGGCCACCTTCACCAAGCACCGCCACAGCGCGCTGGTCAACAGCGGGCTGGACGTGTGGCTCACGCAGAACGGGATCGGCCGGCTGATCGTGAGCGGCATCCGCACCGAGCAGTGCTGCGAAACCACCACCCGTCACGCCTCCGACCTGGGCTGGGAGGTCGACTACGTCACCGACGCCACCCTCACCTTCGACATGAAGCACCCCGACGGCAGCCCGCTCGCGGCCGCCGACATCAAGGCCCGCACGGCCGCCGTGCTGCATGGCCGCTTCGCCACCGTCTGCACCGTGGCGCAAGCGCTCGAGCACGCCGTGGCGTGAACGGCATGAGCCTGCGCGTACTCATCCTCGCCTTCGACGGCGTCGAAGCGCTCGACTTCGCCGGCCCCTTCGAGGTATTCACCACCGCGAGCCGCGTCAGCCAGCGGATGCAGCCGGGTACGGCGGCGCCGTTCGATGTCGCATCGGTGGCCCAAGCGGCACGCGGCCAGCCGGTTCGGGCTCGCGCCGGCCTGCAGTTGCTGGCGAACCATACGCTGGCCGACAGCCCGAAGGCCGACGTGTTGATCGTCCCCGGCGGCGTGGTCGATGTGCCGATGGCCAGCCCCGACACGCTGCGCTGGATCGCCGACCAGGCAGCCAGCGCACAGATCGTCGCCTCGGTCTGCACCGGCGCCTTCCTGCTGGCCGAAAGCGGCGTGGTGACGAACGACCCGGTCACCACCCACTGGGAAGACACCGCCGACCTGCGCGAGCGCTTTCCCTCGCTCGACGTGCGCGACGGCGTACGCTGGGTCGACAACGGCCACATCGTCAGCTCCGCAGGCATCAGCGCCGGCATCGACATGAGCCTGCACCTTGTCGAGCGGCTGGCCGGGCGCGAACTGGCCGAGCGCACCGCGCGCCAGATGGACTACGAATGGAACCGCAACCCCAGCCACCCCTCATCCGCGTAGTCTTCGTCCTCCTGCCCGGCAGCCTCGTGCTCGACTGGGCCGGTCCGGCCGAGGCGCTGCGCATCGCCAACCAGCGGCTGCGCGCCATGGGCCAGCCCGAGCGCTTCGCCATCGAGTTCGCGAGCCCGCGGCAGACGGCGATGGGTTCGGTCGGCGTCGCGCTGGCCGGGCTCTCGCCCTTGCCGGTGCAATGGGACGGCCCGGGCTGGGTCGTCCTGGTCGGACTGCCCGGCGACTCCATCGCCATCGACAACCCCGAGACGCAAGACCTGCTGCACTGGCTGCGGGGCCAGCGCTTCGAGCGCGGCCGGCTGGAGCTGGTGACGATCTGTGCCGGCGCGGTGCTGGCGGCGCATGCCGGCGCACTGGCCGGGCGGCGCGCGACCACGCACCACCATCACCTGGGCGAACTGCGCACCGTCGAGCCGCGCTGCGAGGTGGTGAGCAACCGCGTGTTCGTGATCGACCCGCCGCTCTACAGCAGCGCGGGCGTGACCACCGGCATCGACCTGATCCTGCACCGCATCGCCGAGCTGTGCGGCGAAGCGCTCGCGGCGCAGGTCGCGCAGACCATGGTGGTGGCGCTGCGGCGCGGCCCGCAGGACCCGGAACTGTCGCCCTTCCTCGCCTACCGCAACCACCTGCATGCCGCGCTGCATCGCGTGCAGGACGCGGTCAGCGAACAGCCGCAGGCCGACTGGAGCGTGCCGCGCATGGCCGAGGTGGCGCACACCTCGGCGCGGCATCTCACGCGGCTGTTTGTCGAGCATGCGGGCGTCGCGCCGCTGGCCTACCTGCGACGGCTGCGGCTGGCGGTAGCGCAGCTGGCACTGGCCTCAGGCGCGAGCGTCACCCGGGCGGCGGAGCAGTCGGGCTTCGGCTCCGACACCCAGCTGCGCCGCGCGTGGCACCAGTTCGGGCTACCGGGATCGCCTTCGGAAGCGGGCTCGACGCCCTCCCGAACCTGACGCTGCCGTTCAGTGCCAGACGCCGGCAGGCGCCGGGCCAGGCACGCGCAGCAGCCTGTCGTCGCCGACCTCGAGCAGCCGGTTGGCTGCATAGCTGTTCTGCGAATCGGGCTCGAGCGCCGCGCTGACCAGCGGCGACAGCGGCTGCGCCAGCGACACGTAGAAGGCGCCCGGCTGCACGACCGCACGGCCGTGGCGCAAGCGCACGCGGAAGGAGCGGATCGCCTCGCCGTCCTCGATGGCACCGCGCGCGTCCTGCCGCTGGCCGTCGGCCTGCGAGAGGATTTCGTAGCGTTCCACCGACCACGGCGCCGCGCTGTCGATGCGCTCCACGCGCACGCCCAGCATCTGCAGGCGCTGCACGGCCACGGTTTCGCTGGCCGCGAGCAGATAGCCGCAAGGACGCGGACGGGCATTGGCAACCTTGAGCGGCTCGGCGGAGCGCCAGTCGACGTCGATGGCCTTGTCTTCGCCGGTCTTCGCATCGAGGAAATCGAGCCGCTGCTTCGTCGGCGTCTGCCAGGCCTCGACCACCAGGTCGCCGCGGCACGCATCGGCCTTCGCGCGCTGGCCGGCCTGCGCGGTGAGCTGCATCAGCGCCGGCCCCTGCTTCGCGGCCGTCTCGATGACGGTACTGGCGGCCAGCACCTGCGTATGCACGCGGCGCGCGAAATGCGCGCGCCCGAGCCCCACGCCGCGCACTTCGAGCAGCAGGCTCACGGCCTGGTGCAGTGCGCTCACGTTGCGGCCGGTGTCGGGCTGCACACCACCCATCGACACGGTGCGGTCTTCCGACTTGCCGCCGGAGGTGGTGTGGTACTTGAAGCCCTGCAGCCCCGCCTGCACGAACGCGGCCTGGATGGCATCGACGTAGTCGCGCTGCGCGCTCGCCGCGATGGCCGGGTCGAGGTTGCCGACGGTGGCGGGCTGCAGCAGGCCGTCGTACTTCATGACCGCACCGAACTTCTCGATCCAGCGTCCACCGACGGTGAACTCGTGCAGGTCGAGCACCACCTGCGGCTTGTAGAACAGCGTGGCGGCCGCGAGCATGCGCGCTTCGGGCGTGCGCAGCAGCAGGTGGTCGCGGTTCACGTCGATGCCGTTGGCCGTGACGCGGGTGAAGCGATCGGCGCCATCGGGGTTGCCGCGCGGCACCAGCACGAGGTTCACCTTCTTCAGCAGCGCGGAGCCCGGCTCGCTGGCGAACTTCTGTGCGAGCGCCAGCACCGCCTCGCCGCCGGCCGGCTCGTTGCCGTGCTGCTGGCCGATCACCATCACGGTGGGGCGGGCGGGATCGATGCGGCCCTGCTCGGCCAGCACCACCAGCGGCATCTCGCGCCCCTGCTGCGACAGGCCCAGGCGCTCGACGCGCACGTTCGGCGACTGGCGCGCGAGATCGCTCAGGAAGGCCTGCACTTCGGCGTGCGAGGGAAAGTCGGTGCGCCCGTCGCGAAAGCCCGGCGTGGCATAGCTCACCGGCGGATCGGGAAAACGCGCAGCAATGGCGGGCGGCTCGACCCACACCTTGGCGGGATCGAACTGGGCCAGGGCCGAGGCGGCCGGCAGCAGGGCCAGGCCGGAGACGCACAGGAGGCGGAAAGAGGGGGTGCGCAGCATGGCGCGCATTTTCCTCCCGCGCGGCCCGCGGCAGATTCAGGTGTCGTTCAGATGCAAGCTCGAGAGCGGGCGAGCAGCAAAGCGCGCTCGCGGGTGTTGCGCGTGAGCGTCGCAGCGCGGTCGAACTCCCTGCGCGCCTCGTCGCGGCGGCCCAGCTTGAAGAGCAGGTCGCCGCGTACGGTCGGCAGCAGGTGGTAGCCCTTGAGCGAGGGCTCGTCCAGCAGCGCATCGACCACCTCCAGCCCCGCCGCCGGCCCGAAGGCCATCGACAGCGCCACCGCGCGGTTCAGCTCGACGATGGGCGACGGCGTGAGCTCGGCCAGCGCGTCGTAGAGCGCGGCGATGCGGCCCCAGTCGGTTTCGTCGGCGGTGCGCGCGCGGCCGTGGCAGGCTGCAATGGCGGCCTGCAGTGCATAGGGGCCGAGCGCGCCGCCCAGCGATTCGGCGCGCGCGAGCGCCGCGAGGCCGCGGCGGATCAGCATCTGGTCCCAGCGCGCGCGGTTCTGTTCGAGCAGCAGCACCGGCTCGCCCGAAGGCCCCATGCGCGCGGCGGTGCGCGAGGCCTGGATTTCCATCAGCGCCACCAGCCCGTGCACCTCCGCTTCCTTCGGCACCAGCTCGGCCACGATGCGGCCCAGGCGCAGCGCTTCCTCGCAGAGCCCGGGGCGCATCCAGTCGTCGCCGGCGGTGGCCGAGTAGCCTTCGTTGAAGACCAGGTAGATCACTTCCAGCACCGAGGCAAGCCGTGCTTCGAGCTCATGCCGGCGCGGCACCTCGAAGGGCACGCGCGCCTCGGCCAGCGTGCGCTTGGCGCGCACGATGCGCTGCGCGACCGTGGCCTCGGGCACGAGGAAGGCGCGTGCGATCTCGTCGGTGGTGAGGCCGCCCATCACCCGCAGCGTGAGCGCCACGCGGGCCTCGGTCGACAGCACCGGGTGGCAGGCGGTGAACACCAGCCGCAGCAGGTCGTCGCCGATGTCGTCGTCCAGCGCGGCATCGACCGCTTCGGCGAAATCGTCCTGCGCCATCTCGTGCTGCGCGTCGATCTCACGGCCGATCTCGCCGGCCTTGTGCTCGGCCAGCTGCAGATGGCGCAGGCGGTCGAGCGCGCGGCGCTTGGCCACGGCCGTGAGCCAGGCCGCGGGGTTGTCGGGCACGCCGGATTCGCTCCACTGCTCGAGGGCCGAGACCAGCGCGTCCTGGGCCAACTCTTCGGCCAGGCCCACGTCGCGCACCATGCGTGCGACGGTGGCGATGATCTTCGCGGACTCGATGCGCCACACCGCCTCGATGGTGCGGTGGATGGCTGCAGTGTCCACGCGGCCCTCGCCGTGGCTCATGAATCCGTCTTCTTCACCGTCTGCATCGAGGTGAATTCGCCGGCCACCGCCTGCACATCGGCCGGGAAGTCGTCCATCTCCTGGATCTGGCGCACCTCGATGACCTCGTTGTCGCCGCCGGGGCAGCGGCTGGCCCATTCGATGGCGGCGGCGCGCGAAGGCACGTCGATGATCCAGAAGCCGCCGAGCACTTCCTTCGCCTCGGCGAAGGGGCCGTCGACGACCTTGGGCTTGCGGCCCTTGAAGCTCACGCGGGCGCCCATCGAGGGCGGGTGCAGGCCATCGCAGCTGATCAGCACGCCGGCTTTCTGCAGCGACTCGTTGTAGGCCATCATGGCCGACACCGCCTCGACGTCGTCGGGGATGGTGCCGGGCGCGGCGGTCTCGTAGCCGTGGGGAATCATCAGCAGCATGAATCGCATGGTGTCTCTCCTTCGGTCTGGTTGTGAGCGATCGGGCTTCAGCCGCCGGCCTTGGTGCGGGCCTCGGTCTCGGCGCGCAGGCGGTCTTCCTGGGCGAGCAGCTCGGGCGTCATGGAGTCGCCGAAGTCGGTGGCCTCGAACACCTGGCGGATCTCGATCTCGCCTTCCTGGAAGGGGCTGCGCTTGATCCATTCGATGGCTTCTTCCTTCGACTTGACCTGGAACAGCCAGAAGCCAGCCAGCAGCTCCTTGGTTTCGGCGAAGGGGCCGTCGATGACGGTGCGCTTGGTCGGGCCCTCGCAGCGCACGCGCACACCTTTGGAACTGGGGTGCAGGCCCTCGCCCGCCAGCAGCACGCCGGCCTTGACCAGCTCCTCGTTGAACTTGCCCATGGCGGTGAGTATTTCGGTACTGGGCATCACGCCGGCTTCGGAATCGGCGTTGGCCTTGACCAGAATCATGAATCGCATGTCGTTTCTCCTGAAGGTTGATGGTGGTGAAGCGGCTTCGGAATCTGCCTGCTCCTGTTCACACGTCGGGCGAGCGAAAGCCGGATCGACACGGTCGCATCGATCCATTTGTAATTTTGTGTTTCAGAAACTGAGGCTTCAGGGCAGGTAGCCGCAGAAACGCAGCACATGGCCATCCGGCTCCCGGATCGCGAATTCGCGCAGGCCCCAGGGCTGGGAGACCGGCGGCTCGACGACCGTCACGCCGCGCTTCACGTAGGCCGCGTGCAGGCCGTCGATGTCCTTGCCCACGTGGATCACGATTTCGCCGCGCCAGGGCTTCGCCTCGCGCGCGTTGCACTGCCACAGCCTCAGGTAGACCGGGTCGCCGTAGCTGCGGTCGCCCTTCTTCACCCGGGCGTAGCTGGGCGGCTCGCCGGCGATGAAATCGAGCTCGAAACCCAGCACGTCGCGAAACCACCGCGCGGCGCGCGTGACGTCCGATACCGGCAGCACGGGCTGCACGCCGTGGAATTCATGCAGGGTGCCCAGGTCGGGCGCCGGGCTCACGCCGGCCTGGGTGGTCATTTCATTCAGCTGGCCATGCGGCGCAGCGTGGCGACGCGCTCGGCGATCGCGTCGATGTCGAGGGCGTCCTCGGCCTTCGCCAGGTAGGTTTCGAGGTCGCGCACGGCCTGCGCCGTGTTGCCCTGCTCGGCGTGCGCGATGCCGCGGTCGCGATACTCGCCCCAGGCGCTGGGCAGCAGGGCGATCAGGCGGTCCTGCACGGCGATGACGCGCTGCCAGTCTTCCTGAGCGTGGTGCACTTCCTTCAGGTTGCGCAGCATGCGGGCAATGATTTCGCGCGAACTGGCGGGCTGCAGGTACAGGCCCAGCGGCACGTCGAAGTCGCCGACCAGGCCGTTGCTGCGCTTGTAAGGTTCGAGCCGCTCGCCCAGCTCCTCGCGCGAGAGCGACTTGCCGGTGAACGGGTCGATCACCACCTGCCCCTTCGGCAGCGTGACCTTGAGCATGAAATGCCCCGGAAACCCGATGCCGCGCGCCTGCAGGCCCAGGCCCTGGGCCAGTTCCATCCAGAGCACGGCCAGCGAGATCGGAATGCCGCGGCGGGTGCGCAGCACGGCGTTCAGGTAGCTGTTGTCGGGGTCGTAGTAGTCGTTGACGTTGCCGCCGAAGTTCAGGTCGTTGAAGAAGAACTGGTTCAGGGCACGGAGGCGGGCCAGCGGGGCGGCATCGGCCGGCAGACGGCGCCTGAGGCGGGCCAGGAGCTGGTCGACGTCGCCCAGCACCTGCTGCACGTCGAGATCGGGGTATTCGTCCTGCGCCAGGCTGGCGGCGGCTTCGAGCAGCGGAAACTGATCGTCGCTGCGGACCAGCGATTCGAAATACTCCAGTGCGGTGGGAACCTGAAAGCTGAACGTCATGTGGCTTTGTAGAGGAGCAATTCGGGAGCGTCAAGGCAGGGCACACGCGTATTGCGCACGCGCCACCACCGCCCCGGTGCGGGCCTTCAGCGGCGGATGAAGCTGCGCAGCCGCACGCCGACCGCCGCCAGTACGCCGAAGTAGAGCAGCGCCGAACCGGCGATCAGCGCGGCGAGCAGGCCGATGCGCAGCAGCCGCTGCTCGCGCAGTGCCACCCAGTCGAAATGCGCCGAGCCCCAGACCAGCAGGCCCGCGAGCACCGCCGTGCCGACGATCACCTGCAGCGCGAACTTGCCCCAGCCCGGCTCGGGCTTGTAGCTGCCGCGGCGAATCAGGCCGGCCAGCAGCCAGCCCGAATTGACCAGCGCCCCGATGGCGATGGTCAGCGTGAGCGCCGCGTGCTGCAGCACGGGCACCAGAAAGACGTTGAGGATCTGCGTCAGCACCAGAACGCCCACGGCGATGAGCATCGGCGTGCGCGTGTCGTGCTTGGCGTAGTAGCCAGGCGCGAGCACTTTCACGGCCACGATGCCGACGAGGCCGACGCCATAGCCCATCAGCGCCAGGGTGGTGCGGCCCACGTCCTCGCCGGTGTAGGCGCCGTTGTGGAAGAGCACCGCCACCAGCGGCTTCGCGAAGAGCAGCAAGGCGATGGCGCAAGGCGCCGAAAGCAGCACCACGAGGCGAAGGCCCCAGTCGAGCAGCGAGGAATAGCGCGCATCGTCCTTGGCGGCACGGGCGCCGGCCAGCTGCGGCATCAGCACCACGCCGAGCGCGACGCCGAGCATGGCGGTGGGGAACTCCATCAGCCGGTCGGCATTGGTGATCCAGGTCACGCTGCCCACCGCAAGGTGCGAGGCGATCTGCGTGTTGATGAGCAGCGAGATCTGCGCCACGCTCACCCCCAGCAGCGCGGGGAGCATCAGCTTGAGCACCTTGCGCGTGTTCGGGTCGGTCCACGCGGTGCGCAGCGCCCGCAGGCTCGCGCCGACACGCGGCAACAGCCCGAGCTTGCGCAGCGCCGGGATCTGCAGGGCCAGTTGCAGCACGCCCCCCACCAGCACGCCCACGCACTGCGCGTAGATCGGCTCGATGCCCCAATGCCTGAAAAGCGGTGCGCCGACCAGGATCGACAGGATCAGCGCCACGTTGAGCAGCACCGGCGACGCCGCCGGCACCGCGAACTTGCGCCAGGTGTTGAGAATGCCGCCTGCCAGCGCCACCAGCGACATGAAGCCGATGTACGGGAACATCCAGCGTGTCATGACCACGGCGGCTTCGAAGCCGGGCAGCCCGCTCGCCATGGCCCAGACCATCAGCGGCGCGCCGACCACGCCGGCCACGCAGACGATCACCAGCGTCCAGGTGAGCAGCGTGGCGACATGGTCGATCAGCTGCCGGGCGCCCTCCTCGCCCGCTTCGGTCTTGCGCGCGGCCAGCACCGGCACGAAGGCCTGGCTGAAGGCGCCTTCGCCGAAGACGCGCCGGAACAGGTTCGGAATGCGGAATGCGACGTTGAAGGCGTCGGTCAGCGCGCTGACGCCGAAAACCGAGGCGAAAAGCACGTCGCGCACAAGGCCCGTGATCCGCGAAGCGAGAGTCAGCAGGGAGACGGTGGAGGCGGATTTGAGCAGGGACACGGGGGCCGAGTGTAGGGCCCGCCGGAGTGCCGAAACGGGCCGATTCAGGCGCGAATTGGGCGAAATGGCCAACCCGGCCTATAATGGAGGGCTTTGCTGCATCATCCTCAGACACCTAAGGAACATTAAACATGGCATCCGCCAAGCCCAAGAAGAAGAACCCGCGCCTCGCCTCCGGCCGTAAGCGCGTCCGCCAGGACACCAAGCTCAACGCTGCGAACACCTCGCTGCGCTCCAAATACCGTACCGCTGTCAAGAACGTCGAAAAGGCTGTTCTGGCTGGCGACAAGACCAAGGCAAGCGAACTGTTCGCGAAGGCCCAGAGCATCGTCGACACCGTCGCCGACAAGGGCATCTTCCACAAGAACAAGGCAGCCCGCGACAAGAGCCGCCTGTCGGCCAAGGTCAAGGCCCTCGCCCTGGCGCCTGCAAAGGCCGCCGCCTGACACCTGTCAGGCAAGCCCGGACCGGAATCCTCCGGTTCGCCGTTTGATCGGGGTGCGCTGCAGCAAAGTGAAAAAACCGCCTTCGGGCGGTTTTTTCATGCCCGTTCGTTTCGTGAACCCGGGCATCAGGCCCGTCAGGCAAGGAGAAGAGGCAAAGAAAAAGGCCTGTCAGGCCTTCTTGGGAGGGATGGGTGCGTCGGGCACCAGGCAGGCTTCGGCTACCTGCAGGTCGTTGTCCCTGGCGAAGTTCACGCAGAAATCCCAGGCCATCGGCTCGGCATCGCGCAGCGCGCGGTTCACGACCACGCACTTCACGCCGTTGATGGTCGTCGGAATGCACCAGGGCGAATAGCTCAGGTGGCTGCCCGGATAGGCGCCACCGGGGCGGAAGGAGCACATCACGCCGGCCAGACGCTCGGCCCAATCGCTGGGGCGAAAGGTCCGTCCATCCTTGGTGATGCCCTGGATGAAGATTTCTTTGGCTGTGGGGGAAATCATCGTTGAATGAGGCGACCGGAGCAGGTGCTGCGGTGCAGCAAGCGATTCTATCCGCGCCCCTTTTTGCATCCTGAACATGGGGCATTGCTGTAATGCGGAATCCTCAACGAAGCCGTCAAAACGCACGCCTAGAATCCGCGTTCCCTATCTGGAGAACCCGAATGAGCGCTACCGCCCAGCCCACCTCGCCCCACGTCATGAACACCTACGGTCGCCTGCCGATCGCACTGTCGCACGGTCAGGGCTGCCGAGTCTGGGACACCGCGGGCAAGGCCTACATCGACGGCCTCGGCGGCATCGCCGTGAACACGCTGGGCCACAACCACCCCGAGCTGGTGCCCGCCCTGCAGGACCAGCTGACCAAGCTGATCCACAGCTCCAACTACTACCACGTGACCGGCCAGGAACAGCTCGCCGCCAAGCTGACCGAGATTTCCGGCCTCACCAACGCGTTCTTCTGCTGTACCGGCCTCGAAGCCAACGAAGCCGCCCTGAAGCTGGCGCGCAAGTACGGCCACGACAAAGGCATCGAGCGCCCCGAGATCGTCGTCTACGAAGCCGCCTTCCACGGCCGCAGCATCGCCACCCTCTCGGCCACCGGCAACCCCAAGGTGCAGGCCGGCTTCGGCCCGCTGGTCGAGGGCTTCATCCGCGTGCCGCTGAACGACATCGAGGCGCTGAAGAAGGCCACCGAAGGCAACCCGAACGTGGTCGCCGTGTTCTTCGAAACCATCCAGGGCGAAGGCGGCATCAACCCGATGCGCTGGGAATACCTCAAGCAGGTGCGCCAGCTGTGCGACGAGCGCGACTGGCTCATGATGATCGACGAAGTGCAGTGCGGCATGGGCCGCACCGGCAAGTGGTTCGCCCACCAGTGGGCGGGCATCAAGCCCGACGTGATGCCGCTGGCCAAGGGCCTGGGCTCGGGCGTGCCGATCGGCGCCGTGGTGGCAGGCCCCAAGGCCGCCAACATCTTCGGCCCGGGCAACCACGGCACCACCTTCGGCGGCAACCCGCTCGCCATGCGCGCCGGCGTCGAAACCATCCGCATCATGGAAGAGCACAAGCTGCTCGACAACGCCGCCACGGTGGGCGCCCACCTGAAGGCCGCGCTGGAGCGCGAGCTCGGCGGCCTGCCCGGCGTGAAGGAAATCCGCGGCCAGGGCCTGATGCTCGGCATCGAGCTCGACCGTCCCTGCGGCGTGATCCTGAACCGCGCCTGCGATGCCGGCCTGCTGCTGAGCGTCACGGCCGACAAGGTGATCCGCCTCGTGCCGCCGCTCATCCTGAGCATTGCCGAGGCCGACGAGATCGTCGCCATCCTCGCGCCCATCGTCAAAGCCTTCCTGTCGGAGCCTGCACCCCAATGACGACCGCCACCGCGAACACCATCCGGCACTACCTGCAGTTCGCCGACTTCACGGCCGACGAGTACGCCTACCTCTTCGATCGCATGGCGATCATCAAGAAGAAGTTCAAGACCTACGAGAAGCACCAGCCCCTGGTCGACCGCACGCTGGCGATGATCTTCGAGAAGGCCAGCACGCGCACCCGCGTGAGCTTCGAGGCCGGCATGTACCAGCTGGGCGGCAGCGTGGTGCACCTGACCACCGGCGACAGCCAGCTCGGCCGCGCCGAGCCCATCGAGGACAGCGCCAAGGTCATCAGCCGCATGGTCGACCTGGTGATGATCCGCACCTACGAGCAGACCAAGATCGACGCCTTCGCCGCGCACTCGCGCGTGCCCGTCATCAACGGCCTGACCAATGAGTTCCACCCCTGCCAGATCCTGGCGGACATCTTCACCTACATCGAGCACCGCGGCTCCATCCAGGGCAAGACGGTGGCGTGGGTGGGCGACGGCAACAACATGGCCAACACCTGGCTGCAGGCGGCCGAGATCCTGGGCTTCACGGTGCACGTGAGCACGCCCAGCGGCTACGAGGTGGACCAGTCGATCGCCGGCATCCGCTCGGGCGACAGCTACAAGGTCTTCAAAGACCCGATGGAAGCCTGTCGCGGCGCCGACTTGGTCACCACCGACGTCTGGACCAGCATGGGCTACGAGGCCGAGAACGAGGCCCGCCGCAAGGCCTTCGCCGACTGGTGCGTCGACGAGGACATGATGCGCATCGCCCAGCCCGGCGCGCTGTTCATGCACTGCCTCCCCGCCCATCGCGGCGAGGAAGTGCAGGCCGAGGTCATCGACGGGCCGCAGTCGGTGGTATGGGACGAAGCAGAGAACCGCCTGCACGCGCAGAAGGCGCTGATGGAGTTCCTGCTCCTGGGCAAGTTATAGGCACTCCCCCAGGCTCCGCGCACTTCGTGTCGCTTCGCCACCCCCCTCGCCGGGGGCAACACCAGCGGCCCGGCAAAGCCGGTTCCGCGGTGTTCCTGGAACAGATCGTCAACAAAGCATCGCAATGAATGATTGCCAGCAATGCGGCGCCTGCTGCGCCAGCTACCGCGTCGATTTCAGCGTGCATGAACTCGACGACAACGGCGGCAAGGTGCCTTCGGGCCTCGCCGTCGACGTGAACGACGCCATCTGCCGCATGCGCGGTACCGACCACACGCCCCCGCGCTGCGCCGCGCTCACCGGAAAGATCGGCCAGTCCGTGGGCTGCGGCATCTACGAATGGCGTCCCAACCCATGCCACGAGCTGCAGGCCGGCAGCGACGCCTGCGAGCGGGCGCGGGCCCGGCACGGACTGCCGGCGCTCTCCTCGCTGCACTGAAACGCCCGCGGTTCAACTTGTCACATTGGGTGTTGGAAATAACCGACACCACGACCTCTCGCCCGGCGCTACCTTCGCGCCATGCGTTCACAGCAACCTCGCCCACGAATCTGGGACATCTCGCCGCCAGTGCATGAAGGCGCGCCGGTCTTTCCCGGCGACACGCCCTACCAGCAGCGCTGGGCCGCGACCATTTCGCCGGGCTGCCCGGTCAATGTCAGCGAGATCAAGCTCTCGCCCCACGTCGGCGCGCACGCCGATGCCCCGCTGCACTACGACCCCGAAGGCCAGACCATCGGCGACGTCGACCTCACACCCTTCCTCGGCCCCTGCCGCGTGATCCACGCGATAGCCAAGGGTCCGCTGGTCGAGTGGGACCACATCGCCCACGCCGTCGACAGCACCCTGCCCCCGCGCGTGCTGGTTCGCACCTACGCCACCATGCCGGTCGACCGCTGGGATCCGGAGCTTGCCGCCTACGCCCCCGCCACCGTCGAACGCCTCGCCGCCATGGGCGTGAAGCTCATCGGCATCGACACCGCCAGCATCGACCCGGCCGACAGCAAGACGCTGGAAAGCCACCAACGAATCCGCCGCCTCGACATGCGCGTGCTCGAGAACCTCGTGCTCGACGACGTGCCCGAGGGCGACTACGAACTCATCGCGCTGCCGCTCAAGCTGGTCAGCGCCGATGCCTCCCCCGTTCGCGCCGTGCTGCGCGATCTTCCCCGCTGAAACCTCCACCATGACGACTCTTGCAGATTGCCGCGCGCTAGACGCGCAAGACCCGCTGCGCGCCTTGCGCGACCAATTCACGATTCCCGAAGACGTTCTGTATCTCGACGGCAACTCGCTCGGCGTGATGCCCAAAGCCGCTCCGACGCGCATCGCCGAAGTCGTGACGAAGGAATGGGGCGAAGGCCTCATCCGCTCGTGGAACACCGCGAGCTGGTTCGACCTGCCGCAGCGCCTGGGCGACAAGGTGGCCCGCCTGATCGGCGCCGCGCCCGGCGAAGTGGTGTGCACCGACAGCACTTCGGTGAACCTCTACAAGGTGCTGTTCGCAGCGCTCTCGCAGCAGAAGGACAGCGGCCGCAAGCTGGTCATCAGCGAACGCAGCAACTTCCCGACCGACCTCTACATCGCCGAGTCGCTGTGCCGCGAGCGCGGCTTCACGCTGAAGCTGATCGACGCGAGCGAATTGCC
The DNA here is from genome assembly GCF_003952185.1 of Variovorax sp. 679. Classification (GTDB taxonomy): domain Bacteria; phylum Pseudomonadota; class Gammaproteobacteria; order Burkholderiales; family Burkholderiaceae_C; genus Variovorax. Next base: position 188,745 of record NZ_RXFS01000002.1, read on the forward strand.
CGGCGTGCTGACCAATGAGGTGGCCGTGCTGATGCTCACGCACGTCAACTACCGCACCGGCGCCATGCACGACATGAAGGCCGTCACCGCCGCAGCACATGCGGTTGGCGCGCTCACCGTGTGGGACCTCGCGCACAGCGCGGGCGCGGTGCCCGTGGCGCTCAACGAAAGCAACGCCGACTACGCGATCGGCTGCGGCTACAAGTACCTGAACGGCGGCCCCGGCGCGCCGGCCTTCGCATGGGTGCACACCAAGCACGCGAGCCAGTTCGAACAGCCGCTGTCCGGCTGGTGGGGCCACGCGGCGCCCTTCGAGTTCACGCCGCATTACCGCCCCGCCCCGGGCGTGGGCCGCTATCTGTGCGGCACGCAGCCGATCATCGCGCTGGCTGGTCTGGAATGCGGTCTCGACACCGTGCTCGCGGCCGAAGCCTTCAACGGCGGCAATGGCGCGATGTCCGCGCTGCGCACCAAGTCGCTCGCGCTCACCGACCTCTTCATCAAGCTGGTCGAAGAGCGTTGCGCGGGCCAGGGCCTTTCGCTCGTCACGCCGCGCGACCATGCGCTGCGCGGCTCGCAGGTCTGCCTCAGCCGCGAAGAAGGTGCCTACGCCATCGTGCAGGCGCTGATCGCGCGCGGCGTGATCGGCGACTACCGCGCCGGCGACTCGCAGATGCCCGACATCCTGCGCTTCGGCTTCACGCCGCTGTACATCGGCTTCGAGGACGTGTGGAACTCGGTCGAGCACCTCGTGCAGGTGCTCGAAACCGGTGATTGGCGACGCCCTGAATTCAACCGCAAGAACGCAGTGACATGAGCGCCGACAAGAGCCCCGCTACAAGCCCCGAGAACATCGTTCACGAAGAGAAGGCGCAGCTGGACTTCAGCAAGTCCATGAGCTACGGCGACTACCTGCACCTCGACGAGATCCTCAACGCCCAGCATCCGCTTTCGCCCGCGCACGACGAGATGCTCTTCATCGTGCAGCACCAGACCAGCGAGCTCTGGATGAAGCTGATGCTGCACGAGCTGCACGCCGCCATCTCCTGCATCGCCGAAGAGAAACTGCCCGACGCCTTCAAGATGCTCGCGCGCGTGAGCCGCATCATGGAGCAGCTGGTGAACGCATGGACCGTGCTCTCGACCATGACCCCGCCCGAATACACGGCGATGCGCCCCTACCTCGCCAACTCCAGCGGCTTCCAGAGCGCGCAGTACCGCTGCATCGAGTTCGCGCTGGGCAACAAGAACGCCGCCATGCTCAAGCCGCACGCGCACCGCGCCGACCTGCTGGCGCAGGTCGATGCGGCCTATCGCGCGCCATCGCTGTACGACGAGTCGCTGCGCCTCTTGGCGCGCCATGGCCTGCCCGTACCTGCAGACCGGCTGGAGCGTGACTGGACCCAGCCTTATGAGCCGAGCGACGGCGTCGAGGCGGCATGGCTCACGGTCTACCGCAACCCGCACGAATACTGGGACCTGTACCAGCTCGGCGAAAAGCTCACCGACCTCGAAGACGCCTTCCGCCTCTGGCGCTTTCGCCATGTGACGACCGTCGAGCGCGTGATCGGCTTCAAGCGCGGCACCGGCGGCACGGGCGGCGTGAGCTACCTGCGCAAGATGCTCGACGTGGTGCTGTTCCCCGAGATCTGGAAGCTGCGCACCGACCTGTAGCCGGCGAAGCCGGCTCCTACAATCCGCCCGGCACCGGCACTTCAAGACTCGACAAGGCTTTGCGATTCGTCGCCCGGTCTTGTGCTGCGGGGGAACCCCGTGGTGGATGGATGGCTACACATTCCGGCGCGTGAGCCCGACTGCGCTGCCGCGCAGCCCAGCTAGCGCATCACCGGCTGGTTGAAGGGCCGGTTGCCACCCATCTTCACCGGCTTCGCGGCCTGCATTCATTCATGACGCGTGAACTGAGCTACAGGGAGTGGATCGCACGCAGCCTCGCAAGGGCCTTGCTCGCCGATGCGAGGCAGCCCGGCGGCACAGCACCGGGCGCCTTGCGCGCACGGGCCGCCGCCACGCTGGGTGCCGATTCGCCCTGGCTGAAGCCGCTGGCCGAAGCACTCGGCAACCGCTCGCAGGCCACGTGGCAGCGCACCGACCTGGCCGCGCTGGCGAAGGCGATCCACGACATGCCCGAGCTGGACGCAGCCTTCGAGCAGAACGAGCAGCCGCGCGTGCGGCGCATCATCCTGCGGCCCGCGCAGATGCTTCCGCGCCCGATGGGGCTGGACCATTTCGCGCTGCCCAGCATCCCCACGCAGGTCGACCTCGCTCGATGGCTTGAGCTGGACGCGGATCGGCTGGAGTGGCTCACATCGCCGGCACAGGCCTTTCGCGCGCACGCCGACCCACGCGTCGAGCCCGCATCACACTACCGCTACCAGCTTCAGCCCAAGCGCCTCGGCGGCCTTCGCCTGCTCGAGATTCCGAAGGCCGACCTGAAGCGCGCGCAGCGCCGCATCCTCGACGACCTGCTACGGCCCGTGCCCGTGCACGAAGCGGCGCACGGCTTCGTGCAGGGCCGGTCAGTCGCGAGCCACGCGGCCGCGCATGCCGGCAAGGAGGTCGTGATCGGCTTCGACCTGCGCGACTTCTTCCCCGGCGTTCGCGCCTCGCGCGTGCACGCCACATGGCGCACGCTCGGTTATCCCGAAGGCGTGGCGCGCGCCCTCACCGCGCTGTGCACGCACCGCACCGACGCCGCGGTGATCGAACGCCTGCGCGACGACGGCGGGCTCGACTGGATGGGCGCCAAGCGCCTCGCCGCGCCGCATCTGCCCCAGGGCTCGCCCTGCTCGCCCGCGCTGGCCAATCTCTGCGCCTTCCGGCTCGACCTGCGGCTCGAAGGTCTCGCGTGGGTCTTCGGCGCCACCTACACACGCTATGCCGACGATCTCGTGTTCTCCGGGCCGGCCTCGCTGCGTGCGCAGTTCACCGCCCTGCGCGCATGGGTCGACGGCATTGCGGCCGACGAAGGTTTCGAGCTGCACCCGCGCAAGCTGCGCTGCATGCCGCAGCATCGCCAGCAGCGCGTGACCGGTGTGGTCGTCAACGACAAGGCCAACGCACCGCGCGAAGATTTCGACCGGCTCAAGGCCGTGCTGCATCGCTGCGCGATGGACGGCCCCGCCAGCCAGAACCGCGCGAAGGTGGACGACTTTCGCGGCCATCTGCTGGGCCACATCGCGTGGATCGGCCAGTTCAACCCCACGCGCAAGGCCCGGCTGATGAGGCTCTTCGAACGCATCGACTGGACGGGTACCACACAAACGCCCTCATGAATCTGGGGTGGCCCGGATTGCTCCGCGAGCGCAAAGCGCTACATTTTTGAAAACAACGGAGGCCCAGCCATGAACGACATCCGGTTCACACCCGACGAGCTCTCCACCCTGCGCGAACACGGCATCGTGCTGTTCGCCGACCGCGTGATCTTCGACGCGCAGCCGCCGATGCCACGCCAGCAGATCGATGCCGTGCAGGCCGTGTGCGCAGGCCCCGTTCCCGAAGCGCTGGTCGAGCTGTGGCAGCTGACGGCGGGCGGACGGCTCGACTACGACCTCTCGCTCGAGATGAACGGCAACCTCGAGGGCATCAGCTGGAACGAGCTGTTCTGGGACGGCAGCGACGGCTACCACGACCTGCAGGGCTGGATCGAGCACGAGCAGGAACTGGCGCAGGAAGCCGCCGAGGAAAGCGGCACGCCCTGGGGCGGCAAGCTCTCGCACCTTCCCTTCGGCGGCTTCGAGTACACCGACCGCATCTACGCGGTGGTCGAGCCCGGCGCCGGGCACGGGCAGATCGTCGCGTGGAAGAAGGGCCTGCCGCCGGCCTGGACGCACGCACTGCACGAGGACAGCGTGAACACCGTCGCGCCAGACCTGCGCGGCGCCTTCGCGGCGCTGCGCCTGGACGAAGACCCGCTGGCCCCCACGAGCGACTATTTCTCAGGCCAGACGCTGCTGGGCTATCTCGACGACCGGCACGAGGACCACGGGCTCGACCTCGACCTGATGGACAAGCTGGTGACCTTCTATTGCCGCGCCGTGGTCGACTGGCGCACGCCGCTGGCCGAAGGCACGCTGCGCCACCAGCCGCAGCTCGCGCGCGTGGCCCTGCGGCATGCGATCGGCACCGACGATGCCGGGCTGGTGGCCGAGCTGGCCGCCGCGGGCGTGGGCTTCGACGGGCCGCACCAGGGCAGCGCGCTGGCAACCGACGTTGCGGTGAGCCACGGCGCCTTCGCCGCCGCAGCAGCACTGGTGCGCGCGGGCGCGCCGGTGGCGGCCGACGCCCTGCGCAACATCGACGGGCAGATCGCGCCCGAACTCACGAGCGCCCTTCTGGCCAACGGCGCGGAGCCCAACGTGGCAGCCATCGTCAAGTGCGCGGCATGCGGCGCACCCGCGAGCGCACACCTGATCGCGGACGCCTGCGCGAAGGCGGGCATCGACGTGGCGCCGGCGTTCGTCGCCGAGCGCGACGCGATGCTGCTCGACCTGGAGAACTCGCTGGCGAAGATGCAGGACGGGAAGTACGGCCACTACCTGGGGCAGGAAGGGCTCGCGGAACGCATCGAGCACTTGCAGACGTTCAGACTGTAGACCGCCCCCAGGCTTCGCGCACTTCGTGTCGCTTCGCCTTCCCCCTCGCCGGGGGCAACACCGGTGGCCCGGCGAAGCCGGTTCCACGGTGTTTCTGGCGTTGGTGCCCGTTCCACGGGCACCGATGCGCATCTCAGCCGCCGTACAGCCAGGGCTGATCGAGCAGCTTCGTGCCCAGCAGGCGCATCGCCATATCGCGGCCCAGTCGCACTGCGCCGGTGGCGTGGAAGATCTCGCCATTGCGGCGGGCGCGCGCCTGCACCTGCGCGTTGCGCGCCCAGCGCGCCTCGGCATAACGCGCGAAGGCGGCGGGGACATTCGCAGCGCTGCCATCGCCAAGCGCATCGGCCAGCGCCACCGAGTCCTCGATGGCCATGCCGGCGCCCTGCGCGAGGTACGGCACCATCGGATGCGCCGCATCGCCCACCAGCGCGACGCGCTCGTGCGCCATGTCGGCCGGGCCGGTCATGGGTGCGCGGTCGCCGAGCGACCAGGCGCGCCAGCCGGGCATCGCATCGAGCAGTGATTGCAGGCCGACGCAGCTGCGGCCCATGGCCTGCTTCAGGGCGGCGATGCTGCTGGACTGGTCCCAGTCGCGCGCGTCGCCGGCCGGGGCCGATTCGGCGATCACCACCACGTTGAGCCAGCCGCCGCCTCGCACCGGGTACGCCACCGCGTGCAGGCGCGGGCCGAGCCAGACATCGACACGGCTGCGGCGCAACGCGGCGGGCACGCGCGACTGCTCGACCAGCGCGCGCCATGCCGTGTGGCCGGTGACGCGCGGGGACTGTGCGGCGGAAGCGCAATCCAGCTGCCGCCGCACCAGGCTCCAGAGGCCGTCGGCCCCGACGACGGCTTCGCCTTCCCAGGCGCGCGCGTCGGTGCTCGACAGGCAGACGAGGTCGTCGCTGGTTTCCACCTGCCTGATATGTGCGCCGGTCACCAGCGCGCCGGTGCCACGCGCGCGCACGGCATCGAGCAGCAGGCCGTGCAGGTCGGCACGATGAACACAGAAATAGGGGGCGCCGTAGCGCTGCTGCATGGCGTCGGCCAGCGGCATGCGGGCCAGCTCGGAGCCGCTTTCGGCGCTGTGCACCACCAGCGCCTCGGGCCGCGCCGCGATGGCCGCGAGTCCGGGGCCGAGGTCCAGTTGCTGAAGTCGCCGCGTGGCATTGGGACCGAGCTGCACGCCGGCGCCGATCTCGCCGAAGACGGCCGCCTGCTCGAAGACGTCGACCCGATGGCGATGCCTGGAAAGCGCCAGCGCGGTGGCCAGCCCCCCGATGCCGCCCCCGGCGACGAGGATGTGCGCGGGCATCGGACTCAGCGGCCGTGCGTGGACGGGCTGGGGCTGATAGCCTGGTCGGCTTGCGATTGTTTGAGGGATGTCTTGGGAGCGCAGCTCCCGCAGCTGTCGCACGAGCCGCAGCCCGATGTCTTGGCCAGCGAGGTGGCGAGTTCCTTGGCGCGCTCTTCGTCGACCCAGCCCGCGCGATGCGTGCCGGCCGCGAGCTTCTGCGCGGCACCGCGGCGCCAGCCTGCGGGCATCCAGCGCCAGACCGCATAGAACGCGGCGGCCGCGACGATCAATCCGACGATCAGTTGCTGTGCCATTTCTTCTTCAAACCTTTCAGCGTCAGCGGGCGGTTTTACCCTGCCCCGAGTGCCACTGCAACGTGGTAGGTGATGAAGCAGGCCATGTAGGCCAGCGCGAAGAGGTAGGCCGCCATGATCCAGACGTACTTCCACGAGCCGGTTTCGCGCTTCACCGCTGCCAGCGTCGAGATGCACTGTGGCGCGAACACGTACCAGACCAGCAGCGACAGCGCGGTGGCCAGCGTCCAGCTGCCGGCAATGAGCGGCTCCAGCGCGCCCGCCACGTCGTCTCCGGTGGCGGAGAGCGCGTACACCGTGCCGAGCGCCCCCACGGCTACTTCGCGCGCGGCCATGCCCGGCACCAGCGCGATCGAGATCTGCCAGTTGAAGCCGATGGGCGCGAAGATGTGCTCCAGCCCTCGGCCGATCATGCCGGCCAGGCTGTACTGGATGGCAGGGCCGGTCGCGCCCTCGGGCGGCGACGGGAAGGTCGACAGGAACCACAGCAGGATCGTCAGCGTCAGGATGATCGTGCCCACGCGCTGGATGAAGATCCAGGCGCGCTCGTACAGGCCCAGCGCCAGGTTGCGCAGGTTGGGCCAGCGGTAGGCCGGCAGCTCCATCAGCAGCGGCGAGTGCTGCGCGTTGTCGCGGAAGCGCTTCATGACCCAGGCCACGGCCATCGCCGAGACGATGCCGAACACGTAGAGCCCGAACAGCACCACGCCCTGCAGGTTGAAGATGCCGCCCACGGTGCGCGCCGGAATGAAGGCCGCGATGAGCAGCGCATACACCGGCAGCCGCGCCGAGCAGGTCATGAGCGGCGCGATCATGATCGTCGTGATGCGGTCGCGCCAGTTGCTGATCGTGCGGGTGGCCATCACGCCCGGAATGGCGCAGGCGAAGCTGGAGAGCAGCGGAATGAACGAGCGGCCCGACAGCCCCACGGTGCCCATCACGCGGTCGAGCAGGAAGGCCGCGCGCGGCAGGTAGCCCGAGTCTTCCAGCGCGAGGATGAAGAGGAAAAGAATCAGGATCTGCGGCAGGAAGACGATCACGCCGCCCACGCCGGCGATCACGCCGTCGACCAGCAGGCTCTGCAGCATGCCCTCGGGCATGTAGGTCTTCAGCAGGTTGCCCAGCCCCTCGGTACCGGCCTTGATGGCGTCCATCGGCACGTTGGCCCAGCTGAACACGGCCTGGAACATCAGGAACATGGTGACGGCCAGCACCAGCATGCCCCACACGGGATGCAGCACCACGCGGTCGATGCGGTCGCTGGTGGCGAGGCTGCCGACCGGCTCCTTCACCGCGAGGCCGAGGATGCGGCGCACCTCGCGCTGCGTGGCCAGCACATCGTCGAGGCCCGGCGCCTGCCAGGGCTGCGGCGTGGCGGCGGCCACGGGCGTGTCGAGCGCTTGGAGCAGGCCCTGCGCGCCGCCGGTGTGCACGCCGACGGTCTCGATGACCGGCACGCCCAGCTCGCGCGAGAGCACGGCCGTGTCGACCGCGATGCCCTGCTTCTTCGCCATGTCGGCCATGTTGAGCGCCACCACCATCGGCAGGCCGAGGCGCTTGGCCTCGAGCACCAGACGCAGGTTCAGGCGCAGGTTGGTGGCGTCGGTGACGCACACCAGCAGGTCGGGCAGGGCTTCCTTGCTCTGGCCGGTGACGATGTCGCGCGTGACGGCTTCGTCGGCGCTCAGCGCATTCAGGCTGTAGGCGCCCGGCAGGTCGAGAACGAAGACGCGCCGGCCCGACGGGGTGCGCAGCGTGCCTTCCTTGCGCTCGACGGTCACGCCGGCGTAGTTGGCCACCTTCTGGCGGCTGCCGGTGAGCAGGTTGAACAGCGCGGTCTTGCCGCAGTTGGGGTTGCCCAGCAGGGCGACACGGCCCGGCTGTGCGGTGGGCGCGAGGCGACCCGGGCCTTGGACGACGGCTTCAACCATGGTTCGCGGCTCCCGGCGTGACGTGGATCAGCGCTGCCTCGTGGCGGCGCAGCGCGAAGGTGGTGTGGCCCAGGCGCACGGCCAAGGGCTCGCGACCCGGCAGGCCGCTGGCGACGATGCGCACGGCCTCGCCCGGCACGAAGCCGATTTCGGTGAGGCGCAGCACGAGCTCGCGGTCGTCGGCGCTCTCGGGGCGCGCCACGTCGAGCACGGTGGCCCACTGGTTGTTGGGAAGCTGGTCAAGCCGCAGGGCCGCTACGGCGGTTGCGGCCGGCGCTGTTCCGAAATCGTTGGTTCGCACGGTGGGGGCGGAGGCGCCCTGAATATCGGACGCGTCTGTAAGCAAAACCCAGATGCTAGCAATTCTCACTCGCGTAAACCTGACTACCCCCTCAAAAAAGGAGGCTGCAAGGCCAGAAACACCGAGGAACCGGCTTTGCCGGGCCTCAGGTGTTGCCCCCGGAAGGGGGTTGGCACAGCGACACGAAGTGCGCGAAGCCTGGGGGAGAGCCTAGTTCAGCCCGAGCATGCCGCGCAGCTTCGACAGGTCTTCGGCCAGCGTGTTGACCCGCCCGGCCAGCAGCTTGCGGTCGCGCTCGCTCAGCTTCGAGTAGGTTTCAAAGCCGCCGTCGGCCGTCCTGTACTTGGCCAGCGTGTCGAACACCACCTTGAAATTGGCCTCGGCCTTGTCCGAGAAGGCCTTGTTTTCCTTCACCACCAACGGGCGCAGCAGCTCGACGATCTTGTAGGCGCCCTCGAAGTTGGACTGGAAGTCCCACAGGTCGGTGTGGCTGTAGCGGTTTTCCTCGCCCGAGATCTTGGTGGCGGCCACTTCCTCCATCAGTACCGCGGCGCCGCCCACCACCTTCTCTGGCGGGAAGGTCAGCGCGCCCAGTCGCTTCTGCAGTTCGAGCACGTTCGCCAGCAGCTTGTCGGCCACGGGGGCGAGTTCCTTGGTGCTCTTCTGCACCCACAGGCCGTACTCGATGCGATGGAAGCCGCCGAAGTCCGGATCCTTCTCGGCCTTCTCGTGGTCGTCGGCGCGCGAGTCGATCGCCTTGTCGAGGTCATTGAACAACTCGGCCACCGGCTCGATGCGCTCATAGCTCGTGCGCGTGGACGGATAGAGCTTCTTCGCCTTCTCGATGTCGCCGGCCTTCACCGCGGCGGTGAAGGCGCGCGTGTCCGCTGCCAGCTTGCGCACGTTCTCGGCGACGTAGATCTTGTAGTCGGAGATCGGTCCGACCAGTTCGAGCGGCGACACGGCGGCCTGCGCGCCCGCGGCGTAGAGCCCGGCGAAGCCTGCGACGAAAGTGGCGAGGAAGTGGCGGCGGAACTGCACGGTCATGGATCTCCTTGTTCTGGGCAGTGATGAAAAAACTTGCGGCCTTCAGGCGGACATCAGCCCGCGCCCCAGCCAGTCGCGCTCGTCCCGCACGCCCGGCAGCGTGAAGAAGAAGCCGCCGCCGATGGGCTTGATGTATTCCTCGAGCGGTTCGCCGTCGAGGCGCGTCTGCACGGCGATGAAGCCGTTCTCGAGATTGGCCTGGTAGCAGATGAACAGCAGCCCCATCTCGAGCTGGCCCGACCTGGTGACGCCGTTCGAGTAGTTGAAGGGCCGGCGCAGCATCAGGTTCTTGTCCGAAGCCTTGGTGCGCGGGTTCGCGAGGCGGATGTGCGCGTCCATCGGCGTGGCCTTGCCTTCCGGATCTTTCGCGTAGTCGGGCACGTCGTGCTCCGTCTTGCCGCCGTCCATCGGCGCGCCGGTGGGCTTCAGCCGGCCCATGATGGCCTCCTGCTCCTGCAGCGGCGTGCGGTCCCAGCGCTCGACGAAGTTGCGGATGATGCGCACCGCCTGGTAGCTGCCGCCCACGGTCCAGGCCGGCTCGTCGCTGCCGGGCGGCACCCAGACGATGCTGTCCATCAGTTTGTCGTCGGCCGAGTCGGGGTTGGCCGAGCCGTCCCTGAAACCGAGGAAGTTGCGCGCGCTCTCGGCCGGCTTGCCGGGCACCGCCGGGATCGGCGGCACGGAGCCTTCCTGCTTCCAGTGCAGCACCAGCAGGTCGGGCGTGTTCTTGATGATGTCGCGCAGCGCGTGGATGTTGGTGTCCGGCGTGTTGGCGCAGAACTGGATCGACAGGTCGCCGTGGCACAGCGCCGCGTCGAGCGCGTCGTTGGGGTGGCGCTGCATCTGGTTCAGCCGCAGCGGCTTCTTCTTCGCGAGGCCGAAGCGCTCGTCGAAGAGCGAGGTGCCGACGGACACCGTCACGGTCAGCCCGTCGGGCTGCACCACCGGGCCGAGGATGCCGGAGCCCGCCGGCGGCAGCTTGGGGTCGGGGTCGGTCTGCGGGCCACCCTGCGTGAGGAAGGCGATGCGCTCGGTGAGCGTGCGGAACAGGCGCTCCAGGTCGGCGCGGTTCTCGGCCAGCACGTAGAACGACGCGATCATGCCGGCCGTCGGGCGCGGCGTGACGATGCCGGCCTGGTGCCTGCCGAGGAAGGGCACGCGGTCCTGTGTGTGGGTGCTCTGCGGCGCGTCGGTCACCTGCGCGCCGCTGTCCGGCGTGGCGGGTGCAGCGGCAGCGTGGGCCGAGGTGGCGGCGAGGCCTGCGAAGGCGACGCCTGCCGCGCCAAGCATGCGGCGGCGGTGCGGGGAAACGGGTTCGTTCGACTTGTCCATGGTGCTGCTGTCTCTCAACTCATTCCAGCCCGAGCGCCGCGTTCACCTTGCCGAGCTCCTCGGCCAGCGCTCGCACTGTTTCGGCCAATGCCTTTCTCTGCGCCTCGTCGAGCGGCGCGGGCTTGAAGCCGTCGCCTTCGCGGTACGGCGCCAGCGCGGTATCGAGGGCCGCGAAGCGTTCGTCGACGCTCTTCTGCAGCGCGGGCGCTGCCTTCACGAGCAGCGGCTGCAGCAGGTCGGCAATCTTCTTCGTGCCTTCGTAGCTGCCTTGCAGGTTCGCAGCCTCGGCGTGGCCGTAGTGGTCCTCGCCGCCGGCCGGCAGGTTGTCGGCCACGCGGCGCAGCAGCTTCGAGGCCGAACCGGCGAGCCGCTCGGGCGGCACGTTCAGGCCGCGCAGTCGTTCCTTCAGCACGCCGATGTCGGCGATCAGCTTGTCGGCCACGGGCGCGACGCTCTTCAGGTCGTTCTGGCTGTACAGCGCGTACTCGATGCGGTGGAAGCCGCTGAAGCCCGGGTCGGCCTCGCGCCTCTCGAAATAGTCGGCACGCGCGTTGATGCGGGTGTCGAGGTCGGCGAACAGCTCGGCCATCGGCTCGATGCGCTTGTAGGCCTTGTGCGCCGGCACGTAGAGCGCCCTCGCCTGCTGCAGGTCGCCGGCCTTGATGGCGTCGGCCAGCGCGCGCACCGCGTCGTCGAGCGAGCCGGCCTCGAGCCGCAGGAAGGTCTGGTACTCGGCCAGCGCGCCCACGTAGTTGACCAGCGAAGGCCGCGCGGCCTCGGCGTCCGATGCGGCCGAAGGCGTCACGCGCAGCTTGCCGCGCGGGTTGCTCAGCAGCCCGCAGGTGATGGTGAATTCGCCCGGCTGCAGCTTGACCGTCATGGTCTGCGAGAAGCCCGGCGCGATGTTCTCGCGCTCCTCCACCACCATCACGCCGTCGAGAATTTCCCACTCGAGCGCGCGGTTCGACTTGTTGACGATGGTGAAGGTCGTGCGCCCCGCCGGCACCGTGATCTCGTTGGGCTCGCAGGCATTGCCCTGGATGGTGACGGTGACGGCGTTGTCGGCCGCCTTGGCCGGCGCTTTCTTCGCCTCGGTCGAGGCGTACCAGAAGGCAGCGAGGCCGGCGACCACCAGCAGCGCCGACGCGGCAACCGCCACGCGCATCAGGTTCGAGGAAGCGGCTTTGGGTTCGGGAGAGGAAGAAGACATGGAAAGGTTTCAGCGGGCCACAGCCGCGCGTGGCGCCGCGGCAGGAGCCGAGCGCAGGAAGAAGAACATGGCGACGGCCAGGAAGGCCAGGTAGACGATGACCTCGCCCACCACGGGCGCGGCCTGGTAGCCCAGCAGGCCCGAGAGCACGGCCCCCAGGGGGCTGTCCATCGGCAGCGTGGTGCTCATGTCGAACACCACCGTCTGCAGGTGGTTCCACACGCCGCCTTCGTGCAGCTTGCGCAGCACGCCGGCCAGCAGGCCCGCGGCCACCAGGAGGATGAAGAGGCCGGTGAAGCGGAAGAAGCGGCGCAGGTCGAGCCGCACGCCGCCCGAATAGAGGCCCCAGCCGACCACCACCGACACCGCGATGCCGGCCAGCGCGCCCACTGGCGCTTCCCAGCCGCTGCTCTGCTGGAACACGGCCAGCAGGAAGAACACCGACTCCAGCCCCTCGCGCGCCACGGCGAGGAACACCATGCCGATCAGCGCCCAGCCCTGGCCGTCCGCGCCCTTGTGCAGCGCCTTGTCGATGGACGCCTGCAGCTCGCCCTTGATGGAGCGCGCGGCCTTGCGCATCCAGAACACCATCGAGGTCAGCATGACCACCGCGATCAAACCGACCACGCCCTCGAACAGCTCCTGCTCCTTCTGCGGGAACTCGGCCGCCAGCAGTTGCAGGCCGGCGCCCGCGAACAGCGACAGCGCCGTGGCCAGCAGCACGCCGACCCACACGGCGGGCATCAGCGCGCCGCGTCCGCTCTGCTTGAGGTAGCTGGCGACGATGCCGACGATCAGCGCGGCTTCGATGCCTTCGCGCAGCATGATGAGAAAGGGGATGAGCATCGGCTTCGGAAGAAAAGGCTGTTGAGCCCCCGGAGCCGGCATGGGTCGACGCTTGCGTTGCCTTTGCTTTGCGCTCCACGGAGGAGCGGGCAAGCTTACCCCATCAAATAAGAGCCATTCTCATTTAATGGTATTTCTAACCAAATGGTAATGATTGCGCCCGCTCAAACGGGCAGCTCGACGATGCGCGCGCTGGCCGCACCGCCGTCGATCCGAAGTTCGGCCACGGCAATGGGCAGCTTGAAGCGGCGCGGCCCCGCGCTGCCCGGATTGACGTAGAGCACGCCCTCGCGCTCCTCGATCTTCGGCTTGTGCGAATGGCCCGAGACGACCACGCGCACGCCGGCCGCGCTCGGATCGATGTCGAGCTGCGCCAGATCGTGAATCGCATAGAGGTGCACGTCGCCGAACTTCACGAGTTCGGTTTCCGCGATCGCATCGGCCCAGGGCTCGCGGTCGTTGTTGCCCCGCACGACCGTCAGCGGCGCGATGGCCGCAAGCGCTTCGAGGATGCCCGCGTTGCCGATGTCGCCGCCGTGGACGATGAAGTCGCTGCCCTTCAGGGCTGCGACCGCCTCGGGCCGCAGCAGCCCGTGGGTGTCGGAGATGAGGCCGATGCGGAGCATGGGAAGAAGAAGAAAGTTATGCAGGCAAACCCGGGGCGGCGACAAGGCCGGCACGAAAAGCCCGGCCGGCAAGGGCATGATCGACGGCATGCCCGAGGACATCATCGCACCGCAGCAGCCTCCCGAGAACGCCGGGGAAGCATCCGCTCCACCGCCGTCGCAACCGACACCGGAGGCCGCGCCGCGCGCGAGCCTTTGGCGCTGGATGGCCGGCGGCCTGCGCGCCGCGTTCCTGCAAGACCCGCGCGTCGATGCACGGCCCGCGCCCTGGCAGCTGCTGCTGCTCGTGCTGCTGCCCGAGCTCGCATGGACCGGATTGGCGCGGCTCGAGATCGACGGCCCCGCCACGCTCTACGCGACCGTCGGCCTCAACACGCTCTGGGTGCTGGCCGTGCTCGCGTGGCTGGGCTGGTTCACGCTGTCCGGGCGGGCACGCGGCGGCGGACTGGCGCGCTGGTTCGCGCTGGCCACCTGGGCGATGTTCCCGGCCAACCTGCTGCTCTGCCTGCTGGCCCTCGGCTATGCGCGCGGCTGGCTGCCTTCGGTGCTCGCGAACTCGCGCGGCTATTGGGTCGTCTTCGGCCTCGGATGCGCGTGGTTGATCGTGGCGCTGGTGCGCCTCACCGCTCGCGATGCCGCCGCGCGCTGGCGGCTAGCGCTCTTCGCGCCCGCATTCATGGCGCTGCTGGCGCTGACCTTCGTGCAATCGCTCTACACGCAGGAGCGCATGTGGCAGCCCGATAACAGCGCGTCGGCCGAGCCCGAGCGCCCGCGCATGCAATTGACGCAGGAGCTCTTCGAGGAGCAGCAGGCAGTGTGGGAACGCACTGTCGAGGCCCTTCCCGCCAGCAGGCCCGGGCAGACCAACGTCTACGGCCTGGTGTTCGCGCCCTACGCATCGGAAGACGTGTTCCTGCGCGAAAGCAACATGGTCACCCAGGTGCTGGAGGAGCGCTTCGACGCAAAGGGCCGAGTGATCCACCTGATGAACCACGCGACCACCGCCGAGACGCTGCCCTGGGCCACCCCGCTCAACCTCCGCCGCGCCATTGCCGCGCTGGCCTCGCGCATGGACCGCGAAAACGACGTGCTGGTGGTCTACCTCACCTCGCATGGCGCGCGCGACCACCGGCTGGCCGCCGCGCACTGGCCGCTCACGGTGCCCTGGCTCACGCCGGAGGAACTGCGCGAGGAACTCGACGGGGCGGGCATCCGTCACCGGGTGGTGGCGGTCTCGGCCTGCTACTCGGGCGGCTGGATCGAGCCGCTGGCCGGCGACGACACGCTGGTGATGACCGCTGCCGACGCCACGCACACCTCGTACGGATGCGGCCGGCTGTCCGAGCTGACCTTCTTCGGCCGCGCGATGTTCGACGAAGAACTGCGCAAGACCCGCTCATTCGAGACCGCCTTCGCAGCGGCCGTACCGGTCATCAAGCAGCGCGAGATCGACGGCGGCAAGGAAGACGGCTTCTCGAATCCGCAGATCAGCGTCGGCGAAAAGATCCGCCCTGTGCTCGACCGCCTCGCGCAGCGGCTCGATGCCGCCGGCAAGCAGTAGAGACGACCGACGGGCAGGAAACGACGGCCTTGCGGAGCGAAGCGCGCACTCCCGGAGAACGCATGCGTCGCGTCGCCACGACCGCGTTGGCGTTTCTGCTCCTGCCCGCCTGCGGCGCCCTGCCGGTAACGCGACCCGTGTTGCCCATCGTCGTGGCGCACCGGGCCGGAACTGCCGATGCACCGGAGAACACGCTCGACGCCATCCGCAAGGCCGTCGCCCACGGAGCCGACGCGATGTGGCTGTCCGTGCAGCTCAGCAAGGACGCGGTGCCGATGCTTTACCGCCCGGCCGACCTCTCGGCGCTGACCGACGCGTCCGGACCGCTCGCTGGCCGCACCGCCGCCGAGCTGGCCCGGGTCAACGCAGGCTGGCACTTCAGGAGCGCCGACGGTGGATTTCCCTACCGCGATCGCCCCGTGCCCATCCCGACGCTGCGCGAAGCCTTGCGCGCGCTGCCGCCCGGCATGCCCGTGATGCTGGACATGAAGGCACTGCCCGCCGGGCCGCTGGCCGACGCGGTCGCCAAGGTGCTGGCCGAGGAGAACGCGTGGTCGCGCACGCTGATCTACTCGACCGACGCAGCCTTCGCGCAAGTCTTTTCGGCGCACGCGCAGGCCCGCCTCTTCGAGTCGCGCGACGCCACGCGCGGCAGGCTGGCCTCGGCCCTGCTCAACGAGGGATGCGTGAACCCGCCGGCCAGCCCGGCTTGGGCCGCATTCGAGCTGCATCGCAAGTTCACCGTGATCGAGAGCTTCACGCTCGGCGAAGGCGCGTCGAGCGTCGACGCGACGCTCTGGACGCCCGCAACCGTGGCCTGCTTCCGCTCGAAGGCGCCTGTGAAGATCCTGGCCATCGCGGTCGACGACGCGCGGGACTACCGCGCGGCCGCCTGCCTCGGCATCGACGCCGTGCTCACTGATTCGCCCCTGCGGATGGCTGCGATCAGGTCGGCAATGAGCAACCGTCCGCTGGACTGCCCCACGCCCGGCAGCGACGCGAGCCGAAGGTAGCGCCCGGACGGCATCCGTCGCGCGGCGCCCTTCCGCGCTCCCTTTCCGCCCGACGCGCGGAGTGCACGCCATGGTCAGCCAGGAGTCAGCTCTGCTGCTTTACAAATACTTTACTTAAATTTACCAACCATTTACTTTTCATCCATCCGGCGTGCGCGCGACCAGTTCCTCTTTCCATGCCGGCGGTCCGTTCGGACCGCTTTTCCAGCCACGCACTTACCGCGACGCGACAACGATCCGGCGCATTCGCCATGTGACGGCGCTCGCGGCTTCCGCCATCGGGCAGCTCGGCCGGGCCGATCCCCGACGGCGCAACCGCATCGCCATGAAGCTGGGCTTCTTCGCGCTGTGCCATCCGATCGCTACCGCCCGATGGCTCGGGTACGTTCATTCGGCGCTGAAGCCGCTGGCGACCATTCATCCGCGGCTGCTCGACAAGCCTTGCCGCCCCTACCTCGACGGCAGCTGGTCACCCTCGCAGCGGGTGGACGCGCTAATCGCGCATTACCGATGGGCGGCGCACACGCTGAAGCCGGTCGCACTGTCATCCCTGTATGAGAGCGGCGGCGCATGCCTGGGAGACGTTCCGCTGCGCGTTGCCGGCTGCAATGCCAGCTTGTGGCTCTCGGCATCGCGCGAACAGGTGCGGGAAGGCGAGTTCTCGCTGACGCTGCGCACCGGCACCGCCGAAGCACCAGGCCATGACGCAGCAGCCTCCTGCGCACCGGTCGCGACGCTGAGTTTCGCGGTCCTGCCCGACGCTTCGGGCGAGCCCTGCCTGAGCATCGGATGCGTGCAGGCGGCGCCCGCGACGACGCTCGCGGACATCAAGGCCCTGACGAAGAGCATGAACGGCCTTCGCCCCAAGTCGCTGCTGATCTGGGCTGCGCAGACCTGCGCGCAGGCGTGGCAGGTGCAGCTTCGCGGCATAGCGCCGGCCGCCCATCCGCTGGCTCACTGGCGCTACCGGTGGAGCCCCGTCAAGCGCAAGGGAGCGCAGCACATCCGCGAAAGCTACGACGCGCTGTGGCAGGACAGCGGCGCGACCCCGGCATCCGACGATGAAGCATCGTCATGGGTGCGCCTGCCCGCCGAGACCCGCGCCAAGGGCCGGGACGACGTGCCGACGGGAAAACGGGCTCTCTACGAACGCCGCGGCCTCATGCTGCAGCAGCTTCGCGAAGCCGTGCAGGGCTCGCTGGCATCGATGGGAACGGGGCCGGGGCCCCATCCCTGATCAGCGGCCAGGCCCCTTTTCTTCTCAACCGGCCAGCAGCTGCCGCAGCACGAACGGCAGGATGCCGCCGTGCTTGTAGTAGTCGACCTCGATCGGCGTGTCGATGCGCAGACGCACCGTCACCTCCTGGTGCGATCCGTCGGCGCGGTGCACCACCAGCTTCACGTCCATCTGCGGCTTCAGCTCGCTGCCGATCACCACGTCGATCTGCTCTTCGCCCGTGAGGCCCAGCGTCTGCCATGAATCGGCGCCGCGGAACTGCAGCGGCAGCACGCCCATGCCGACCAGATTGGCGCGGTGGATGCGCTCGAAGCTGCGCGCCACCACGGCCTTGATGCCCAGCAGCTGCGTGCCCTTGGCGGCCCAGTCGCGCGACGAGCCGGTGCCGTACTCTTCGCCACCGAACACCACGGTCGGCACGCCCTGCTCCATGTACTTCACGGCAGCGTCGTAGATGAACATCTTCTGGTTGCCGGGCTGGAACAGCGTGACGCCGCCCTCTTCCTGCGTGCCGTTGGCATCCGGCGGAATCATCAGGTTCTTGATGCGCACGTTGGCGAAGGTGCCGCGCACCATCACGTCGTGGTTGCCGCGGCGCGAGCCGTAGCTGTTGAAGTCGGCCTTGGCCACGCCGTGCGCCTTGAGCCAGACGCCCGCAGGCGAGCTTTCCTTGATGGAGCCTGCAGGCGAGATGTGGTCGGTGGTGATCGAGTCGCCGAACAGCGCCATGATGCGCGCGCCCTTGATGCCCGCGTCCGACGCGTGCGGCTTCATCTTGAAGCCCTCGAAGAACGGCGGCTCGGCGATGTAGGTCGACTTCGGCCAGTCGTACACCTGCCCCTTGGTGCCCTTGATGCTGCTCCAGAACTTGCCTGGGTCTGTCTTGACCTTGTCGTAGTTGGCGCGGAACGACTTGGCGTTCATCGCGTAGCGCAGGTTCTGGTCGATCTCCTTCGGCGTCGGCCAGATGTCGCCGAGGTACACGTCCTTGCCCTTCTTGCCCTTGCCCACCGGCTCGGTCATCAGGTCGGTCATCACGTTGCCGGCGATGGCGAAGGCCACCACCAGCGGCGGCGAGGCCAGGAAGTTGGCCTTCAGGTTCGGGTGGATGCGCGCCTCGAAGTTGCGGTTGCCCGAGAGCACGGCCGCGCCGATCAGGTCGTTCTTCGTGATCGCCTCGTTGATCTCGGGCGTGAGGTCGCCGGCGTTGCCGATGCAGGTGGTGCAGCCGTAGCCCGCAAGGTAGAAGCCGAGCTTCTCGAGGTAAGGCAGCAGGCCGGCCTTCTCGAGGTATTCGGTGACGATGCGCGAGCCAGGGGCCAGCGAGGTCTTGACGTGCGGCTTGACCGTGAGGCCGGCTTCCACCGCCTTCTTTGCCAGCAGGCCGGCGGCCAGCATCACGCTCGGGTTCGAGGTGTTCGTGCACGAGGTGATGGCCGCGATCAGCACGTCGCCGTTGCCGATGCTGACCTCGCCCTTGGGCGCCGAAGGCGCGGTGGCGCTCACGTGAGCGGCCGCGTTGGTCGAGCGGTTGGCCACCATCTCGACCACGTCGAGCGGCGCGCCCGCGGGCGGCGGTGCGGCGTCCTTGTCGCCGTTCTTGCCGGCGGCAACGAGCGGATAGCGCAGCTTGAGCTTGTCGGCCGGCTGGTTGAAGCCGTTGGCGTCGTTGGGCTTGCTGTAGAGCTCCGAGAACTTGGTGGAAAGATCGCCGAGGTTGATGCGGTCCTGCGGGCGCTTCGGGCCGGCCAGGCTGGGCGACACGGTGCCGAGGTCGAGCCTGACGATCTTCGTGTAGTCGATGTCGCCGGGGTTGGGCATGCCGAACAGGCCCTGCGCCTTGTAGTAGGCCTCGAAGCGCTCGACCTCTTCCTTGGTGCGGCCCGTGCCCTTGAAGTACTCGATCGTCATCGCGTCGACCGGGAAGAAGCCCATGGTCGCGCCGTATTCGGGCGCCATGTTGCCGATGGTCGCGCGGTCGGGCACGGCGATGGACGCGGCACCGGGGCCGAAGAATTCGACGAACTTGCCCACCACCTTCTCGGCGCGCAGGATCGACGTGACATACAGCACCAGGTCGGTCGCCGTGACGCCTTGGCGCAGCTGGCCAGTGAGCTCGAAGCCCACCACGTCGGGCGTGAGCATGTAGACCGGCTGGCCCAGCATGGCCGCCTCGGCCTCGATGCCGCCGACGCCCCAGCCGACCACGCCGACACCATTGATCATGGTGGTGTGGCTGTCGGTGCCGACCAGCGAATCGGGGTAGTAGGTGGGCTTGTCGGCCTTGTCGTTCGGGCTCTTGTAGACGCCGCGCGCGAAGTATTCGAGGTTGACCTGGTGCACGATGCCGAAGCCCGGCGGCACCACGCCGAAGGTGTCGAAGGCCTGCATTCCCCACTTCATGAACTGGTAGCGCTCGTTGTTGCGCTGGAATTCCAGCTTCATGTTCAGGTCGAGCGCCTTGGGCGTGCCGTAGTAGTCGACCATCACCGAGTGGTCGACCACGAGGTCGACGGGCACCAGCGGCTCGATGGTCTTGGGCGACTTGCCCAGCTTGGCGGCCACGCTGCGCATGGCGGCCAGGTCGGCCAGAAGCGGCACGCCGGTGAAGTCCTGCAGCACCACGCGGGTGACGACGAAGGGAATTTCGTCGACGCGCTCGGCGTTCGGTGCCCAGTTGGCCACCTCTTCGACGTGCTTGGCTGAGACTTTCTGCCCGTCGCAATTGCGCAGCACCGATTCGAGAACGATGCGGATGGAGACGGGAAGGCGATCGATGGAGGGATATTGCTTGGCCAGCTCCTTCAGGGACCAGTATTTGCCGGACTTGCCCGACGGGGTCTTGAAGGTCTTGAGGGTGGACGCAAAGGCATGCGCCGGGGCTTTGGCCATGGAGAGACTCCTGTTTGTTCGTGGAAGCCTCTCAAGGATAGCGGGGATCAATGTCAACAGGCGTAGTCGGTCTTCCCTGTCGTCGTCTTGTCGCGCCACGTTCCTCATGGCGAAAAATGCCGGGGACAAAGGCGTCGCCGGCATTCCTCGCAAACCCCGTCAGGCAAGGGCCATGTTCGAACCACCGCGGGTGCGGCGCAGCCCGGTCCATTGCAGCTCGGCCAGCACGATCACGCACACGGCCTGCGCCAGCACCCAGGCCACGCCCACTGCGGTGACCGGGAACATGCCGCTGACCAGCAGCGCGACGCAGGCCACCGCCCAGCCGAAGTTGCCGACGACGACGAGCCCGATCAGCGCGCGCGGCGGAGTGCTGCGGCTGGCCATGAAGGCGGCGAGGGCTGCGTAAGCCAAAAGGAACACACCGGTGCCCATGAGCAGCGGCGCCGGCAGCCCGGTCAGGCGAGCCAACGCGTCGGTGAACGCCACCTGCAGCGCGCCGGTCGCTGCGCAGGAGGCGGCGTCGGCCCACATCACGTTGGGCAGGAAGCGGGGGGATGCGAAGACGGACATGGAATCTCTCCTTGGGTGGTTACGCCGCAAGCCAGTCCTGCTGCGTTGGGGTCGATGATTCCGGCTGGCGTGCATCGGGTCGATGACCTGGGAGGTCATGGCGGCGCGCCGCCGCCACGCCAGAATGCAGGCCCATGAACACCACCCGCTCCCATCCGACCAAGGCCAGCCAGCCCGGCGCGCGCGATCCCTTCGGCGCGCATCTGCGGCACTGGCGCACCCACCGCCGACTGAGCCAGCTCGACCTGGCACAGGAGGCCGAGGTCTCGACCCGCCACCTGAGCTACGTCGAGACCGGCCGCGCCGCGCCCAGCCGCGAGATGGTGCTGCGCCTGGCCGAGCGGCTCGAGGTGCCGCTGCGCGAGCGCAATGCGCTGCTGGTGGCCGCCGGCTTCGCGCCGATGTACCGGCAGCGCTCGCTCGACGACCCGGCGATGGCCTCCGCGCGCCGCGCCATCGACCTGGTGCTGAAAGGCCACGAACCCTTTCCGGCGCTGGCCGTGGACCGCCACTGGAACCTGGTGGCGCACAACGCGCTGGTTCCGCTGCTGATGGAAGGCGCCTCGCCCGAGCTGCTGAAGCCGCCGATCAACGTGCTGCGCCTGAGCCTGCATCCGGAAGGCGTGGCGCCGCGCATCGCCAATCTCGCGCAGTGGCGCACCCATCTGCTCGAAAGGCTGCAGCAGCAGATCGCCGCCACCGGCGACACAGTGCTGCAGGCGCTGCACGACGAGCTCGAGGCCTACCCCGCTCCCGCAGTGAGCCACGACGCGCCTGTCATCGACACGGCGCTGTCGGCGGTGGCCGTGCCTTTCCAGGTGGTCATGCCCAGCGGCATGCTGAGCTTCATCAGCACCACCACGATCTTCGGCACGCCGGTGGACGTCACGCTGCAGGAACTCGCGGTGGAGTCGTTCTTTCCGGCGGACGAGCAGACGGCGGCTGCGCTGGCTGCCCTGGTGGCGCAACAGCAGCAGGCGGGCTGAGGTCGGCCCGGCCGCCGGCATCGCGCGGCGGGCCTTCGAAGTCGTCCACCTGGATGACCTTGTCGGCCGCCTTCAGGTAGGCCAGCGCCAGCTCGGGGTCGGGCGCCGAGCGGGCCGCCTCTTCGAGCGAGTTCGTGCGGCGCAGCACCTTGTTGAGCGCGGCGGTGGTGTCACCAAGCTGCGCGCCCAGTTCCATCGCATGCATCAGGTCGCGCAGGCCGCCCGCGGCGGGCTCGCTCAGGTCGGGCACGAGGCGTTCGACGATGCGCCGGTCCTTGCGCAGCAGATCGGCCAGTTCGAGCAGCTGCACGTCGCGCAGCGGCGCCAGGTGCGCGGTGCGGCGCAGCACCAGCGCACCGATCACGCGCCGCCCGGCGGTCGGCAGGTTGGCATAGAGGTCACGCAGGATGCTGCCGGCCTCGTCGATCTGCAGGCGGATCGCCGCCCGGGCGAAAGGCAGCATTTCGGGCGCCGCGTCGACACGGTAGCGCCACACGCACGCACTGGCCAGATAGAGATGCGCGAGCACGTCGCCGAGCCGCGCCGACAGCAGCTCCATGCGCTTGAGCTTGCCGCCGAGCAGGCCCATCGCAAGGTCGGCCGTGAGCGCGTATTTGGCGCTCATGCGCGCGATGAGCCGCGCTTCGTGCATCAGGTCGTCGGGCGGCGAACCGAGCACCGGCGCGCCGAACAGGCTGCGCCACAGGTTCACCGCCACATGCCTGCCGTGCGCCATCAGCGCCTTGCCCAGCGCCTCTTCGTCCCCGGCCTGCACGGCAGCCATTTCGTCGAGCACATGCGGATGGCATCGCACCGCGCCCTGCCCGAACACGATCAGCGCGCGCGTAAGGATGTTCGCGCCCTCCACCGTGATCGCGATCGGTGCCTGCCGGTAGGCCACGCCGAGCAGATTCGACGGCCCCGAAATGATCCCCTTGCCGCCGAGGATGTCCATGCCGCGGTTCACCGCGCGCCGCCCCGCCTCGGTCAGCTGCACCTTGAGGATCGCGCTGGCCACGCTGGGCCGCTCGCCCCTGTCGAGCGCGGCAGCCGTGAAGCGCCGCGCGGCATCCGTCGCATAGAGCTCGGCCGACATCTGCCCCACCAGCCCCGCGACCGCATGGAACTTGCCGACCGGCATGCCGAACTGCTCGCGGATCTGGCCGTAGCCGTTGCTCACGTAGAGCGCGGTCTGCTGCATCGCCGAGCCCAGCGCCGGCAGCGAGATCGCGCGGCCCGCGGCCAGGCACTCCATCAACATGCGCCAGCCCTGGCCGACCTGCTGTTCGCCGCCGATGATCCAGTCCATGGGCACGAACACCTGTCGGCCGCGGATCGGGCCGTTCATGAAGGCGCTGTCCATGGGATGGTGGCGGCGGCCGATCTCCATGCCCGCCTGCGGCACGGGAATCAGCGCGCAGGTGATGCCGAGCTCTTGCCCGCCCTCCGGCTTTCTTTCGTCGATGGCGTGGAAGGCGAGCCCGACGACGGTGGCAACGGGTGCGAGCGTGATGTACCGCTTGTCGAAATCGACGAGAAATCCGCGCGTCATGCGCCCACCGATCTCGCGTTCGACCAGCACGCCGCGGTCGGGGATCGATGCCGCATCCGAGCCCGCATACGGCGAGGTCAGGCCGAAGCACGGCAGCTCGCGGCCGTCGGCCAGACGCGGCAGGTAGTGGGCCTTCTGCACATCGGTGCCGTAGCGCAGCAGCAGTTCGGCCGGGCCGAGCGAATTCGGCACCATCACCGTGACGGCGGTCGCCACATTGACAGTCGCGATGCGCGCCACCACCGTGGCGTGCGCATGATGGCCGAAGCCGAGACCGCCGAACTCCTCGGGAATGATCATTCCGAAGAAGCGCCTCTCGCGCAGGTAGCGCCACACCTCGGGCGGCAGGTCGTGGGCCTGGTCGATCGCGTGGTCGTCGAGCATGCGGCACAGCTCGCGCACCTCGTTGTCGAGAAAGCGCTGCTCGCGTTCGGTGAGCCGGTTCGGGCCCATGGCGGCAAGCGCATCGAAGTCCGGGCGGCCCGCGAAGAGCCGTCCTTCGAAGCCGACGGTGCCGGCCTCGAGCGCGGCGCGTTCGGTGTCGCCCAGCGGCGGCAGCGCCTTCGAGAAAGGCTGCATGGCCCATC
The DNA here is from genome assembly GCF_003952185.1 of Variovorax sp. 679. Taxonomy (GTDB): domain Bacteria; phylum Pseudomonadota; class Gammaproteobacteria; order Burkholderiales; family Burkholderiaceae_C; genus Variovorax. The sequence continues at coordinate 212,666 of NZ_RXFS01000002.1, forward strand.
GGCCGATCAGTGAAGCCAGAGGCATGGTGCGTCTCCTTCCATGCGCCCGCGCGGCGGATTCGCGCGGATCGGCTCCATTCTTGGTGCCCGCGACGGGCCTCGAAGGCCGGCCAAGGGCGTCCCCGCTTGTCGGAGACGGACGCGCCTATCGCTTCTTCGGCGGCTGGCCCGCGGCTCCGGCTGGAGCCGCGCCCGCAGCTGCGGCCGGATCCCGCCAGCCGTACTCGACGTAGCGCCGGATGATCAGGCAGCCCGGCGGCGAATCGATCAGCGAGACCGACGAGGTCGGCTCCTTCTCGTCGGTGTAGACCGCGTAGTTGGGCAGCAGCCGCGTCATCTTGTAGGTCGCGAGTTCCTGCTGGCCGACGCTCGCGCAGGTGAAGGGCGCGACCGAGATGCGCTCGGCCGACACGGTGCAGGCACCGCTTTCATCCGGAACGGCGGTGATCGACGCAGCCACGCCGGCGTTCGGAAACTCCATGCCGATCAGCGAGAACATCGGCCCGGCGTCGGGCCGCTTGCGGTCCCAGTCGAGCAGTACGTCGTGGCTGCGGCTGCCCTGCACGGTGAGCGTGGAAAGCCGCGTGATCGCCGGCAGGCAGCGCTTGACGCCCACGCTGGCGGCGGCGCGCGAAAGCGTGTCCTGCGGCGCTGCGGGCGGCGCCTGCGGCACCAGCACGCCCTGGGCGAACGCGGCGCCGGCGGCAGTCCACGCGAGGGCGACGAGCAGCGGGCGGGGAAATCGTGGGTTCGGCTTCATCCCGGTCCTCATGCGTAAAGGTTTTCGATGGCGGCGGTGTAGACGCGCACGTTCTCCTCGCCCTCGGGATCGAGCGTGGCGATGAAGCGGCGCGCGCGCTCGCGGTAGGCCGGCAGGTCGGCATCGTGCCCGGCGAAGGCGCGCTGCAGGGCGCGACCGCCCTCCTCGCAGTCGAAACCGTGATAGCGGTAACCGCAGTCGCCGATGAGGTGCGAGTTGTGGATCAGCGGGTAGCCGCCGTACAGGGCCTCGTAGTAGACGTAGTTCTGCGCGTTCTCCCAGTGGTGGGTGAACACGGCTTCGATCTTGCCGGGCATCACCTGGTAGACCGGGAAGCGTCCCTCGAAGGTGGCCAGGCCGTGCTGCACGATGTCCAGGCTCTGCGCGAAGCCGACGAACAGCGGCTTGTCCTTCAGGTGGAAGCTGTTGAAGACCCACATCTTCTCGATGAGCCTCGGCTGCGCGCGGTGCGCCGCCTCGCAGCCGAGCATGGGAATGAAGCTGGTCTTCACCATGCAGATGTTGGGCTCGAAGATGGCCACGCGCCACTGCTTGCGGCCTGGCTCGTAGGCGAAGGGCCGGCTGTCGGGCGCACGGGCCATGGCACGCTCCAGCACCATCGGGCTCCACAGGTGCGGCATGAGCCGCACGGGCGCGCGGAAGGTGCTCTCGAAGTAGGGCTTGCACGACACCTCGTACTCGGGAATCGTCCACACCTCGTCGTAGGGGGCGCCCGAGATCAGCAGGCCGTGCGGCTTGTCGAAGATCATGCGCTCGATGTCGATGACGTAGTCGTTGCCCACGCGCATCGAGACGATCTTGCCGCCGCGCTCGCGGAACGCCAGCGACCACGGCATGGCGAGCTGGGCGCTCATCTCGATCATGAGGTCGAGCTGCTGCCCCGCGGTGGCCATGTCGATGATCGGCACGGGCGAATCGGCGAGGAAGCTGGTGGCGTCCGCCGGGCCGCCGTCGCCGCCGCCCGCCACGAGCACCGCGCTTTCAACGCGCGGCGAGCGCAGCAGCAGCATCACGAGGAAGAGGCAGTTCTGGTAGACGCCGTTCTCCCACAGGCTCTGCTCGCCCTTGCGGATGAAGATGGAGACGCCGACCTTGAGCTTCGCCGGCATCATGCGGCGGCCCTCGCTGCATCGGCGCGGAACGCGGGGTTGCCGCCCACCAGGTGCAGCAGGCGCTGCGCGTAGCCCTCGACGTTCGCCGGGTGCAACGGATCGAGCGACTCGAAGACGCGCATGGAGCGCGCGCGATAGTCGTCGAGCTGCCGGTCATGGCCGCGCACGGCCTGCAGCAGTTGCGCAGCGCCGGAGGCGATGTCGAAGTCGGGGTAGTAATAGCCCGCATCGCGCAGCCAGGGCGAGTTGTGCACCAGCGGATAGTTGCCGTAGAGCGCGTCGAGATAGCTGTAGTTCTGGTCGTTCTGCCACTGGTGCGAGACCACGGCGTCGGCGAACTGCACCATGAAGCCCGCGAAGTCGTGCCGGCCGTGGAAGACCGCCTTGTGCTGGCGCACGATGTCGAGCGAGTTCGCCAGGTACAGCATGGTCGGGTGGTCCTTGAGGTGCAGGGTGTTGAGCACCTGCATCGATGTGACGGCGGACTGGTCGGCACGATAGGCCCCGTCGCAGATCAGCATGGGCACGCTGCTCGACTTCACCACCGAGATGTTGGGCTCGAAGATCGCCACGCGAAAGCCCGGCTGCTCTGCGGTGCGCGGCGCGTAGCCGAAGCGGTGGCCCGCGGCCTCGACCTCGGCGACGCGCTGGGCCAGGAACTGCGAAGACCACAGGTACGGCACCTCGAACACCGGGCAGCGGTGCATGGTGCGCATCATGGGCACGAAGGTGGCGTCCTTGGGCAGCAGCCACACTTCGTCGCAGCGGTCGGGCCTGCTGAAGTGGCCCTTGTCGGTGAACACGATCGGCTCGGCCAGCGCTGCGAATGGCTGGCCCACGCAATGGAACACCACGCGGCCGCCGCATGCGCGGAAGTAGGAAAGCCATTGCACGTCGAGCGCACCGGCCATCTCGATGACCACGTCGAGCGAATCGGTCAGCTCTCGCGCCCGGCCGAAGGCCAGGCCCATGGCGGCCAGGTCGACCTGGGGCGGCATGTTCGGCTGGTCACCGGCATCGACGAGCGTGACGGATTCGACGAACCCGATGCGTTGCAGCAGCCGGGCGAGGAACAGGACGTTCTGCCCCATGCCGTTCTCCCAGATGTTCTGGCCGGCGTGGGTGAGGACTGAAATACCGATGCGCATGGGGCGAAGTGTGTACCAAAAGAAACGGCCCCCGCGCCATCAGCGCGGGAGCCGCCTGTTCGAGGGCCGTGCGAGCGGCCTTTCAGTGGCTTATTTCCTTATTTCCACTTCCAGCCGATGCCGGCGTTGATGCCCCACTCCTTGCCCGTGGTCGACAGACCCGCGCCCCAGGACATCTTGCCGTCGTCGGACAGCGCCTTGAAGGTCAGCGCCACGGCGCTGTAGCCCTTGTAGCTGCCGAAGCCCACGCCCACGGTCTTCTCGCCGGGGTACAGCGTCGGCAGGTAGGTGCCCGACATCGCGAAGGCCATGGCCGTGCCCGAGTAGGCGATGCGCGCCACGTCGCCCAACTGGCCCTGCACCTGGTTGAGCTGCTGCACGTTGACCGCATCGCCCGGCAGGATGCCCGCCGCCACGTTGCTGATGCGCGTGCCGCCCGGCGCCTGGCCATTGCCCAGCGTGATCTGGTTGTAGTTGACCGTGCCGTCCGGGTTGGTCACGTACTGCACGCTGCTGGCCTTCGATGCCGCCGAGGCCGCCTTCAGCTGCGCCACGTTGGTTGCGTCGCTGTCCGCCGTGCCTGCGGCCACGCCGGTGATCTGGCGGAACTGGCCGTTGGCCGCATCGCCCACCGACACGGCGGCCTGCGTGCTGGTGGTCGCCTTGATCGCGGCCTCCTGCTGCGCGTTCGCGCCGCCCGGCACGTAGCCGGCCACGCCCGCCGCGGTGGATGCCACCGAGCCCGAGCCCAGCGCGACGCCGCCGCTTTGCTGCACGATCGCGCCGAAGCCGATGGCCGTGCCCTTGGAGACGTTCTGCGCCTGGCTCAGCGGCGTGCCGCCGGCATCCGCGTTGTCGCCCAGGGCCACGCCGCCGCCGCCCGCGCGGGCATTGGCACCGATGGCCTGCGAGCCCGTGGCCAGTGCCCCGGTGCCGATGGCGATCGCATTCGCACCCGTGGCCTGTGCGCCGAAGCCCACCGCCACCGCGCCGTCGGCCGTGGCCTTCGCACCGTTGCCGGCCGCGAAGGAATTGGCGCCGCTGGCCACCGACTGAGGTCCGATCGCCACGGCTTCCTGGCCGCTGGCCACCGAGTCGGCCGCCGTCGACTTGGCGTGGAAGTACTTGGTGCCGGTGTCGTAGATGTTGTTGACCGTCGTGCTCAGGCTGTTGAGGTTGACGTTGGTCGTGCTCAGGCCGGTCGAGAGGCTGCCGATGCCGCTGAACGCCGTGCTCAGGCCGCTCGACGTGGAGGTCGACAGGCTCGCCACACTGCTGTTCGTCGTGCTGAGGCCGGTCGACAGGCTGTTGATGCCGCTGGTCGCCGTGCTCAGGCCCGACGAGGTCGACGTGGACAGGCTGTCGATGCTGCTCGTGGCCGTGCTCAGGCCGGTCGAGGTCGAGGTCGACAGGCTCGCCAGGCTGCTGTTGGTCGTGCTCAAGCCCGTCGACAGGCTGCCGATGTTGCTCGTCGTGGTGCTCAGGCCGGTGGACAGGCTGTCGACCGTGCTCGACACCGTGCTCAGGCCGGTGGAGAGGCTGCTGATGCCGGTGGAGGTGGAAGTCGACAGGCTGTTGATGCTGCTCGTCGCAGTGCTCAGGCCCGTCGAGGTCGACGTGGACAGGCTGTCGATGCTGCTCGTGGCCGTGCTCAGCGCCGTGGAGGTGGAGGTCGACAGGCTCGCGACGTTGCTGTTCGTGGTGCTGAGACCGGTCGACAGGCTGTTGATGCTGCTGGTCGCGGTGCTCAGGCCCGTCGAGGTCGACGTGGACAGGCTGTCGATGCTGCTCGTGGCCGTGCTCAGGCCGGTCGACGTGGAGGTCGACAGGCTCGCCACACTGCTGTTCGTCGTGCTGAGGCCAGTCGACAGGCTGCTGATGCTGCTGGTCGCCGTGCTCAGGCCCGTCGAGGTCGACGTGGACAGGCTGTCGATGCTGCTCGTGGCCGTGCTCAGACCGGTCGACGTGGAAGTCGACAGGCTCGCCACACTGCTGTTCGTCGTGCTCAGCCCCGTCGACAGGCTGCTGATGCCGGTCGAGGTGGAGGTCGACAGGCTCGCGACGCTGCTGTTCGTGGTGCTGAGACCGGTCGACAGGCTGTTGATGCTGCTCGTCGCCGTGCTCAGGCCGGTCGAGGTCGAGGTAGACAGGCTGTCGATGCTGCTGGTTGCCGTGCTCAGGCCGGTAGACGTGGAAGTCGACAAGCTCGCCACACTGCTGTTCGTCGTGCTCAGGCCGGTGGACAGGCTGTTGATGCCGGTCGACGTGGAGGTGGACAGGCTGGCGACGTTGCTGTTGGTGGTGCTCAGGCCGGTCGACAGGCTGTTGATGCTGCTGGTCGCGGTGCTCAGGCCCGTCGAGGTCGACGTGGACAGGCTGTCGATGCTGCTGGCGGTCGTGCTCAGGCCGGTGGACAGGCTCGCAACGTTGCTGTTGGTCGTGCTCAGGCCGGTCGACAGGCTGCCGATGCTGCTCGTCGCCGTGCTCAGCCCGGTCGACGTGGAAGTCGACAGGCTGGCAACGTTGCTGTTCGTCGTGCTCAAGCCCGTCGACAGGCTGCCGATGCTGCTGGTCGCGGTGCTCAGCCCGGTCGAGGTCGACGTCGACAGGCTGTCGATGCTGCTCGTCGCGGTGCTCAGGCCCGTCGAGGTCGAGGTCGACAGGCTCGCGACGTTGCTGTTGGTGGTGCTCAGGCCGGTGGACAGGCTGCCGATGCTGCTCGTCGCCGTGCTCAGGCCCGTGGAGGTCGAAGTCGACAAGCTTGCAACACTGCTGTTCGTCGTGCTCAGGCCGGTCGACAGGCTGCCGATGCCGGTCGAGGTGGAAGTCGACAGGCTTGCAACATTGCTGTTGGTCGTGCTCAGGCCGGTCGACAGGCTGCCGATGCTGCTCGTGGCCGTGCTCAGCCCGGTCGAGGTCGACGTGGACAGGCTGTCGATGCTGCTGGTTGCCGTGCTCAGGCCGGTGGAAGTCGACGTCGACAGGCTCGCGACGTTGCTGTTCGTCGTGCTCAGGCCGGTCGACAGGCTGCCGATGCTGCTCGTCGCGGTGCTCAGGCCGGTGGAGGTCGAGGTCGACAGGCTCGCGACGTTGCTGTTGGTCGTGCTCAGGCCGGTAGACAGGCTGCCGATGCTGCTCGTTGCCGTGCTCAGGCCGGTAGACGTGGAAGTCGACAGGCTTGCGACGCTGCTGTTGGTCGTGCTCAGGCCGGTAGACAGGCTGCCGATGCTGCTCGTCGCGGTGCTCAGGCCGGTGGAGGTCGAGGTCGACAGGCTCGCGACGTTGCTGTTGGTGGTGCTCAGGCCGGTCGACAGGCTGCCGATGCTGCTCGTTGCCGTGCTCAGGCCGGTAGACGTGGAAGTCGACAGGCTTGCGACGTTGCTGTTGGTCGTGCTCAGGCCGGTGGACAGGCTGCCGATGCTGCTCGTCGCGGTGCTCAGGCCGGTAGACGTGGAAGTCGACAGGCTGGCGATGCTGCTGTTCGTCGTGCTGATGCCCGTCGACAGGCTGTTGATGGCGCTCGTCGAGGTGCTGAGGTTCGTCGAGAGGCTGGCAACGGTGCTGTTGGTCGTGCTCAGGCCGGTGGACAGGCTGCCGATGCCGGTCGAGGTGGAGGTCGAAAGGCTCGCGACGTTGCTGTTCGTCGTGCTCAGGCCCGTCGACAGCGAGTCGGTGACGGTCTTCACCTGCAGCACGTTGACCGCGTCCTGGTCCGCGGTGCCGGGCGCCACGCCCGTGATCACGCGGTTGCCGACGGCCAGCTCGCCAGCGGCGGTCTGCTTGCTCGTCAGGCCGAAGGCGTCGTAGTTCGTCATCGCCGCCGCAGTGCGGCTGGCCGATGAATTCGCGCCGAGCGCCACGCTGTTGTCGCCGGTGGCAATCGCGTTCTGGCCGATGGCCACGCTGTTGGCGCCGATGGCCTGGCTGTCCGCGCCGGTGCTGTTGGCGTGGAAGTACTTCGTGCCGGTGTTGTAGATCGAGCTGACCGACGAGCTCAGGGTGCTGAGGTTGCTGTTGGTCGTGCTCAGGCCGGTGGAGAGGCTGCCGATGCCGCTGGTCGCGGTGCTCAGGCCCGTGGAAGTCGAGGTCGACAGGCTCGCGACACTGCTGTTCGTCGAGCTCAGGCCGGTGGACAGGCTGTTGATGCCGGTCGAGGTCGAGGTCGAGAGGCTGGCGACGTTGCTGTTCGTCGTGCTCAAGCCCGTCGACAGGCTGCCGATGCTGCTGGTCGCGGTGCTCAGGCCAGTCGAGGTCGAAGTCGACAGGCTGGAAACGGCGCTGTTCGTGGTGCTCAGGCCAGTGGACAGGCTGCCGATGCTGCTCGTCGCGGTGCTCAGGCCGGTCGACGTGGAAGTCGACAGGCTGGCCACCGCGCTGTTGGTCGTGCTCAAGCCGGTGGACAGGCTGCCGATACCGGTCGAGGTGGAAGTCGACAGGCTGGTGACAGCGCTGTTGGTCGTGCTCAGGCCGGTGGACAGGCTGGTGATGCCAGTCGACGTGGAGGTCGACAGGCTGGCGACGGCGCTGTTGGTCGTGCTCAGGCCGGTGGACAGGCTGGTGATGCCAGTCGACGTGGAGGTCGACAGGCTGGCCACTGCGCTGTTGGTCGTGCTCAAGCCGGTGGACAGGCTAGTGATGCCAGTCGACGTGGAAGTCGACAGGCTGGCAACTGCGCTGTTGGTGGTGCTCAGGCCGGTGGACAGGCTGGTGATGCCGGTCGACGTGGAAGTCGACAGGCTGGCCACTGCGCTGTTGGTCGTGCTCAAGCCGGTGGACAGGCTGGTGATGCCGGTCGACGTGGAAGTCGACAGGCTGGCCACTGCGCTGTTGGTCGTGCTCAGGCCGGTGGACAGGCTGGTGATGCCGGTCGACGTGGAAGTCGACAGGCTGGCCACTGCGCTGTTGGTCGTGCTCAAGCCGGTCGACAGGCTGGTGATGCCAGTCGACGTGGAGGTCGACAGGCTGGCAACTGCGCTGTTGGTAGTGCTCAGGCCGGTGGACAGGCTGGTGATGCCGGTCGACGTGGAAGTCGACAGGCTGGCAACTGCGCTGTTGGTCGTGCTCAAGCCGGTCGACAGGCTGGTGATGCCGGTCGAGGTGGAGGTCGACAGGCTGGCAACGGCGCTGTTCGTGGTGCTCAGGCCGGTAGACAGGCTGCCGATGCTGCTCGTCGCTGTGCTCAGGCCGGTCGACAGGCTGCTGATGCCGGTCGAGGTGGAAGTCGACAGGCTCGTGACAGCGCTGTTCGTCGTGCTCAGGCCGGTCGACAAGCTGCCGATGCTGCTCGTCGCCGTGCTCAGACCGGTCGACAGGCTGCTGATGCCGGTCGAGGTGGAGGTCGACAGGCTCGCGACGGCGCTGTTGGTCGTGCTCAGGCCGGTGGACAGGCTGCCGATGCTGCTCGTCGCGGTGCTCAGACCGGTCGACAGGCTGTTGATCCGGCTGGTCGCGGTGCTCAGGCCCGTGGAAGTCGAAGTCGAAAGGCTGGTGACGGCGCTGTTGGTCGTGCTCAGGCCCGTCGACAGGCTGCCGATGCCGGTCGAGGTGGAGGTCGACAGGCTCGCGACGGCGCTGTTCGTCGTGCTCAGGCCCGACGACAGGCTGGCGATACCGCTTGCCGAGGTGCTGAGACCGGTCGAGAGGCTGCTGACAGCACTGTTGGTCGTGCTCAGGCCGGTGGACAGGCTGCCGATGCTGCTCGTCGCCGTGCTCAGGCCGGTCGACAGGCTGCCGATGCCGGTCGAGGTGGAGGTCGACAGGCTCGTGACAGCGCTGTTGGTGGTGCTCAGGCCGGTGGACAAGCTGCCGATGCTGCTGGTCGCCGTGCTCAGCCCGGTGGACGTCGAGGTCGAAAGGCTCGTGACAGCGCTGTTGGTCGTGCTCAGGCCGGTGGACAGGCTGCCGATGCTGCTGGTTGCCGTGCTCAGGCCGGTCGACGTGGAGGTCGACAGGCTGGCGACACTGCTGTTGGTGGTGCTCAGGCCCGTCGACAGGCTGTTGATGCGGCTGGTCGCGGTGCTCAGGCCGGTGGAGGTCGAGGTCGACAGGCTGGCAACGTTGCTGTTGGTCGTGCTCAGACCGGTCGACAGACTGCCGATGCTGCTCGCCGTGGTGCTCATGCCGGTGCTCAGCTGAGCCACCGTCACGGCGTCCTGGAGGGCGGAGCCATCGGCCACGTTCGTGATTCGACGCAGGGCCGAAGACGAGCCCACCGACACTTCGGACGCGGGCGCGGCCGTTCCGGTGAGGAAGCCCGTGCCGGTCGGCGCCGCCGCGCCGGTCACGCTGCCCGCGCCGATCGCGACGCTATTGGCATACGCCGCATTGGTCAACGTGCCTATGGCTACCGTGTTCGAGGCTGCGCCGAGCGCGTTGGCGCCCAGTGCGATCGCGGCATCGACCACCGTCGCGCCCGGCGGCTTGACCGTTGCGCCATTGCCGATGGCGATGCTGCGGGTCGTCCGGTCATCGGTCGCGGCGTTTCCGCCGATCGCGATGCCGGCGTTCTGGGCCGCGACGCCGATCTGGTCGGCCGATGCGCCAGTACCCAGGGCGATGCTTCCGCCCCAGCTGTTCGCGTTCGTGCCGATGGCGATCGTGTTGACATCGGTGGAGGAGCCGATGACGGCGTTCTTGCCGATGGCGATGGAACTGTCGGCAGCCGCGCGTGCGCTGGTGCCCAGCGCGAGCGAATCGGCGCCGGTGGCGATGGCGGTGACGCCGACGGCCACGGCATTCGCAGCCACGGCATTGGCGGTATTGCCGATGGCAATGCCGCCGGTATTGTTGGCAACGGCGGAACGGCCGACTGCAACGCTCCTGTCGCCGACCGCATTGGAGGCCGCACCCAGAGCTGTCGACGAAGCGCCGGTCGCCTGGGCGAAGGTACCAACGGCGGTTCCCGAGCTCTGGTTGGCCTGTGCGGCGGCACCGGCCGCCACGCTGTTCGTGCCGACGGCGTTGGCGCTGTTGCCCATCGCCAGCGAGAAGTCGCCGGACGCGTTGGAGCTCTCGCCGAACGCGGTGCTTGATGAACCCGATGCCGTGCTCTTGAAGCCCACGGCCGTCGAGTTCAGGCCCTGCGCGCTCGCCGCCTGGCCATAGGCGGAGGAGCTGAGGCCGAAGGCGTTGGAGCTGATGCCGACGGCAGTGCCGAAGGTGTTGGCCCGTGCGCCCGTGCCGATGGCCACTGCATCGGAGGCATAGGCGTTCGCCGCGCTACCGATCGCCACCGCGCCGCTGGCGGTTGCATTGGAAGCATTGCCGAGCGCGACGGCCGCATTGCCGATCGCATTGTTGAAATTGCCGAGCGCGACGGCGCCGGTCCCGTTGGCCGTGTTGTCGGCGCCCACGGTGACCGCGCCGGTGCCGGTGGAGGTGTTCGGATCGCCGATTGCCACTGCGCCGTTGCCGGTGGCCTTCTGGCCGCGGCCGATCGCGACCGCGCCGCCGGCGGCGGTGCTGCTGTTCGCGGTGGTGCCGCCCGAGCCGATCGCCACGTTCTGGCCCGTGGCGCCGCTGGTCACGCCATCGCCCTGGGCGATGCCGAAGGCGCCGTTGACCACGGCGCCGCGCCCGACGGCGATGCCCGAGGTGGCGGCAGCCACCACCGACGATTGCCCGCCGATCGCGATGCCGTCGACGGCCGCCGAATTGGCGACGCCGCTCAGGTTGCTGCCGACGGCGATCGAGCCCGTGTTCGACGCCAGGGTGCCATTGCCGGCCGCCAGGGAGTTCTTGCCGGACGCAACCGCGCTCACGCCGAAGGCCGTCGCGCCGTCCGCGCTGGCCGCCGTGCCGTTGTTGCCGATGGCCAGCGTGTTCTTGCCGCTGGCGGTGGTCTGGCCGCCGACGGCTGTCGAGTCCTGGCCGGTGGCCTTGGCGCTCGTGCCGATCGCAGTCGAATCGCCCAGATTGGCAGCGGTGCCGGTCGCGTTGGCGCCCCAGCCGATCGCCAGGTTGCTGGAGCCAAGGCTGGCGGCGTTGGCGCTCGTGCCGATGGCGATCGCGTTGACGCCCTGTGCGCTGGCAGCGTTGCCCATGGCCACGCTGCTGTCGCCGACACCACGGGCATTGAAACCGACCGCAACGCTCGTGATGCCGGTGGCCTGTGCCTGATGGCCCAGCGCGGTGGCCAGCTTGTTGGCCACCGACCCCATGCCGATCGCCGTGGCGCCAGCGCCCTGGGCGGTGGTGAAGGAGCCGAACAGCGTTACACCCAGGAAATTGCCGCCATTCGCGGAACAGCCGGCAACGTTCGACCAGACGCCCGAACCGTCGATGGGATTGGCGGTTGCCCCATAGCTGGTCGTGCCGTCAGGCCCGGTGCCGCTGCCGGTCGTGCAACCCGTTGTCGGCCCGATCACGGTTGCTCGCGCCTGCGGAGCGAACCCCACGGAGGCAATCACCAGACCGATCGCCGCCGCCACGGCAGTCACGCTCGATCCGCTTCGCTTGCCGCGCGCAGAAGTGATCTCCGAGGCGGCCACCCACGCTCCCAGGGATTCGTTCCATATGCTTCTGTAGGACTTGTTCATTTGCTATTCGGCTCGCGGTGGGTGGATGGACTGGTTCGTATCGACAAAAATGCGATGCGTCCCACGTCAGGGTCCATCGCTGGAGCGCCGGTCTCATTGGCACTCAATTACAGGAATGCTGGAATGTACGGAGTTGTTTACATTTCAGATGCACTGCAGCAATCTGCAAAACCGCCTCTGATGATTTAGTTCACAAAATTTTCAAAAAGGTGTCTTCTTTTCGAAATCTGAAACCTCGAGAAGCCCTTGAAACGGGGTTCCAACTAAGATCCGGCATGCCTTCAAGTTGCCTCATCTGCAGCGAACTCCACCCATCACAATGCCTTCTGGCAAGCATTTGTCCGGCATCGCGCAGTCATTCACTTTTGCCAAAAAAATCACGCCGACATTTAAGACTGTGAAATTAATCACAACTCAAAAATCAAATCCCGTGATTTTTCTCACGCAAATAGCTCACCCTCGGTAATTAACATTTAAGAAACAATTCGATGTCCAACGCCCCCAGGCTCCGAATCGGAATCACCATCGGCCTTCACCACGAGGCCGAAACCCTTTGGAACAACGGCATCAAGCAGAACGCCGTGTTCCTGGCGGAGGCGTTGAAACACTGTCCCGGCGTTGCCTCGGTCGTACTGGTAAACACCACGACCGTTCCGATCACGCCCGCCCTGCCATGGGACCTGACCCGGTGGCCTACGGTGAACTTCGAGGCGGCCAAGGACAGCGTCGACGTGCTGATCGAACTCGGCGGCCAGATCGATCCGGCGCAGACCGACTACCTGAAGCGCCGCGGCGCCCGGCTGGTGTCGTACTGCTGCGGCTTCGAATACGTGCACGCCATGGAGTCGATGCTGTTCAGCAAGCCGCTCTGGGGCCAGAACCTGTTCGTGAACCAGCGCTACGACGACATCTGGATGGTTCCGCAGGTGGCGAACATCAGCCAGCCCTACTTCGAGGTGCTGCGCCGCGCCGAGGCGCGCGCCGTGCCCTTCGTCTGGAGCCCGGTGTTCCTCGACGAGCGCACGCGCGCCCTGCCCGGTGCCGGCGTCTACCAGCCGCACGCAGGAGCGCGCCGGCTCAGCGTGATGGAGCCGAACATCAACGTGGTGAAGTTCTGCCTCTATCCGGTGCTGATCGCCGAGCTGGCCTACCGGTCGCGCCCCGAGGCCATCGCACTGCTGCAGGTCACCAATGCCGAGCGGCTGGCCAGGGAGAACATGGAGTTCATCACGCTGATGAACCAGCTGGACCTGGTCCGCGAGCACAAGGCGGTGTTCCTGGGCCGGCACGAAACGCCGGTGTTCCTGGCGCAGAACACCGACATCGTGGTCTCCCACCAGTGGGAGAACCCGCTGAACTACTTCTACCTGGAGACCTGCTGGCAGGGCTACCCGCTGGTGCACAACGCGCACCTGTGCGCGGACCTCGGCTACTACTACCAGGGCAACGATGTGGCCGGCGGCAGCGCCCGCGTGCTCGAGGCCATCGACACGCACGACGCCAACGCGGCAAACTACCGCTCACGCCAACGCACCCTGATCGACCGCTACCTCCCCGGCAACGCCGCGGCCACCGGGGTCTACAACAACCTGCTGCTCGACCTGATGCAGCGCCCCGCCCGCTAGGCGCACGGAACCCGACATGCTTGACCCGTCCGAACTCCGGCAATTCTTCCCCGTGATCGTGACGCCGAGTCACGACGGCAAGTTCTTCCAGAACTACGTCACCTCGATGCTGAACTTCACCGTGCAGGCCGAGCGCGCCGGCATGCGGATGCAGGTGCTGATGCACCAGGGCGAGAGCCTGGTCACGCGCGCGCGGAACAACTGCGTGGCCCAGTTCCTCGCCAACCCGCAGTGGACGCACCTGTTCTGGATCGATGCCGACATCGGCTTCTCGGCGCAGGCGGCCTTTCGCCTGCTGCTGTCGGGCTACGACGTCGCGGCCGGCGTCTATCCGCTCAAGCGCGACAACTGGCCCGACGGCGGCGTGGCCGAAGGCACCACGCAGCAGCTGTTCGAGGCCACCTTCACGCGCTACACGGTCAACGCCAAGGCATCGGAGACCACGTCGCGGGTCGAGCTCGATGTGCAGCCCGACGGCTTCATGAAGATGACCGAGGCGCCGACCGGCTTCATGGTGATCAGGCGCGCCGTGTTCGAGCGGCTCATGGCGAGCTACCCCGATCTCAACTACGTGCCCGACAGCATCGGCGAGGCAGACCAGGGGCTGCACTACCGCTTCTTCGACGTGATGGTCGACCCCGTCACCCGCCGCTACCTGTCGGAAGACTACGGCTTCTGCCGGTTGTGGTCGGGGCTGGGCGAATCGATCTACATCGACGCCAACTCCAACCTGTCGCACCAGGGCGCCAAGCTGTACCGCGGCGACTTCGCGAACTCGCTGCTGACTGCGCTGCCGCACGCGGTCGGCGGCCCGGCTGGCGCGACGATGGTGCTCGCGGGCCGGGAGTACCTGCAGCCCAACCAGCCACCGCTCTGAAAAAGAAAAAGCCCCGCCGAAGCGGGGCTTGTTTCATTCAGGCGACCCGCAGATCGCCTGGGCCGGGTCAGGCCGCGACCGAATCCGCCACGCCCTTGTAGTCCTCGATCTTGTCGAAGTTCAGGTACTGGTAGATCTGCGAGCTGGCCGCGTCGAGCACGCCGGCGCTGGCCATGTACTCTTCCTTGGTCGGGATGCGGCCGAGGCGCGAGCAGATGGCGGCCAGTTCGGCCGAGCCCAGGTACACGTTGGTGTTCTTGCCCAGGCGGTTCGGGAAGTTGCGAGTGCTGGTCGACATCACCGTGGCGCCTTCACGCACCTGTGCCTGGTTGCCCATGCACAGCGAGCAGCCCGGCATTTCGGTACGGGCGCCGGCATTGCCGAACACGCCGTAGTGGCCTTCCTCGGTGAGCTGCTGGGCATCCATCTTCGTGGGCGGCGCGATCCACAGCTTGACCGGGATGTCGCGCTTGCCTTCGAGCAGCTTCGACGCAGCGCGGAAGTGCCCGATGTTGGTCATGCACGAGCCGATGAACACTTCGTCGATCACGGCGCCCGACACGTCGCTGAGCGTCTTCACGTCATCGGGGTCGTTCGGGCAAGCCACGATGGGTTCGTGGATCTCGGCCAGGTCGATCTCGATCACGGCTGCGTACTCGGCGTCGTCGTCGCCCTTGAGCAGCTGCGGATCCTTCAGCCAGGCTTCCTGCGCGGCGATGCGGCGCTGCAGCGTGCGGGCGTCGGCGTAGCCTTCGGCAATCATCCACTTCATCAGCGTGATGTTGCTGTTGATGTACTCCTGGATCGGTTCCTTGTTCAGGTGCACCGTGCAGCCGGCAGCCGAGCGTTCGGCCGATGCGTCGCTCAGCTCGAAGGCCTGTTCCACCTTCAGGTCGGGCAGGCCCTCGATCTCGAGGATGCGGCCCGAGAAGATGTTCTTCTTGCCCTTCTTCTCGACCGTCAGCAGGCCGGACTTGATGGCGTACAGCGGAATCGCGTTGACCAGGTCACGCAGCGTCACGCCGGGTTGCATCTTGCCCTTGAAGCGCACGAGCACCGATTCGGGCATGTCCAGCGGCATCACGCCGGTTGCGGCCGCGAAGGCCACGAGGCCCGAGCCGGCCGGGAAGCTGATGCCGATGGGGAAGCGGGTGTGGCTGTCGCCGCCGGTGCCCACGGTGTCGGGCGTCAGCAGGCGGTTGAGCCACGAGTGGATCACGCCGTCGCCAGGACGCAGCGAGACGCCGCCGCGGGTGCTGATGAAGTCGGGCAGCTCGTGGTGCATCTTCACGTCCACCTTCTTGGGGTAGGCCGCGGTGTGGCAGAACGACTGCATCACGAGGTCGGCCGAGAAGCCCAGGCAGGCCAGGTCCTTCAGCTCGTCGCGCGTCATCGGGCCGGTGGTGTCCTGCGAGCCGACCGAGGTCATCTTGGGTTCGCAGTACGTGCCCGGGCGCACGCCCTGGCCTTCGGGCAGGCCGCAGGCGCGGCCGACCATCTTCTGTGCCAACGAGAAGCCCTTCTTGGTGTCGACCGGGCTTTGCGGCAGGCGGAACAGCGTCGAAGCCGGCAGGCCCAGCGCCTCGCGCGCCTTGGCCGTCAGGCCGCGGCCGATGATCAGCGGAATGCGGCCGCCGGCGCGCACTTCGTCGAACAGCACGTCGCTCTTGACCTTGAATTCGGCGATGACCTTGCCGTCCTTCAGCGCCTTGCCTTCGTAGGGGCGCAGCTCGACGACGTCGCCGGTGTCCATCTGGCTCACGTCGAGCTCGATGGGCAGCGCACCCGCGTCTTCCATGGTGTTGTAGAAGATCGGGGCGATCTTCGAGCCCAGGCACACGCCACCGAAGCGCTTGTTGGGGATGAAGGGAATGTCTTCGCCGGTGAACCACAGCACCGAGTTGGTGGCCGACTTGCGGCTGGAGCCCGTGCCGACCACGTCGCCCACGTAGGCGACCTGGTTGCCCTTGTCCTTCAGCGATTCGATGAACTTGACCGGACCGCGCTTGCCGTCTTCCTCGGGCTGGAACGCAGTGCCTTCGCGCTTGTTCTTGAGCATGGCCAGCGCGTGCATCGGGATGTCGGGACGCGTGGTGGCGTCGGGCGCGGGCGAGAGGTCGTCGGTGTTGGTTTCGCCGGGCACCTTGAAGACCGTGATGGTCAGGCTCTGCGGCACTTCGGGGCGGCTGGTGAACCACTCGGCATCGGCCCAGCTCTGCAGCACGCCCTTGGCGTTGGCATTGCCCTTGTCGGCCTTTTCCTTGACGTCGTGGAACTGGTCGAACATCAGCAGGGTTTTCTTCAGGCCTTCGGCTGCGACGGCACCGACTTCGGCGTCGTCGAGCAGGTCGATCAGGGGGCTGATGTTGTAGCCGCCGAGCATGGTGCCGAGCAGTTCGGTCGCGCGGGCGCGCGAAATGAACTC
This sequence comes from Variovorax sp. 679, assembly GCF_003952185.1. GTDB lineage: Bacteria > Pseudomonadota > Gammaproteobacteria > Burkholderiales > Burkholderiaceae_C > Variovorax. Next base: position 229,171 of record NZ_RXFS01000002.1, read on the forward strand.
GCTCTTTTCGGTGCCGTGGGCCACGGCCGCGAGGTAGCTCGCCTTGACCTTGGCGGCGTCGTCGACGCCGGCAGGCACGCGGTAGGTGAGCAGGTCCAGCAGGAAGGCGCCGTCCTTGGGCGTAGCGCTCTTGAGGAGCTCGATCGCTTCAGAGGTCTGCTTCGCGCTCAGGGGCAGCGGCGGGATACCGAGCGCGGCGCGTTCGGCAACATGGTCAACGTAGGCTTGCAACATCTTCTTTTCTCCGGAAACTGATCTGGCGGGCGTGCGAGGCGGCCCAGGCGGTCAAGCAAGAGCCGCGCCGCACCCCGTGGTGGGTACGCTTACTTCTTCTCGCCGTCGGCGCCGTCGAAGAGAGCCTTGGGCGGGTTCTTCTTCATTTCTGCGGCAAAAGCGATCTGTGCGTCGGTCTGGCACTCGTCGGCGATGCGCAGGCCGGCCTTCTGGTTCATCAGCATCGACTTGTTGCCGAGCTGGAGCCACATGGCGCCGGCGCGCGGGTCTTCGAGGCGGATGGCGCCGGTGCGGCTTTCGACCGGGTGCATGCGGTACTTCTGGCCCTTGGTGCTCACGGTGAAGAAGCCGGGCTTCTTCTCATCGGGCGTGACGGTCACGTCGGCGCCGAGTTCGCACTGGGCCTTGCCGACCGACACGCGCTTGGCGACCTCGAGGTCGGCGTCGGTGAGGACGATGTTGGTGTCATCGCTGATCGGCGTCACTTCTTCCACGGCCTTGGCGGCCTTGCGGGTGACCTGGCGCTTCGGGGGAGCCTTCTTGGCTTCGGTGGACTTCGCGGCGGCCGGCTTGGCGGGCGCTGCGTTCTGCGCCATGGCGCCGAGCGGCAAAGCCAGGGCCACAGCGGCGATCAGGGCAATTTTCTTCATGTGTGGGTTTCCTTGAGGCTGGGTTCGGAGGTTTCGTTTCAGGAGGCCGCGAGTGCGAACCAGGCTTTCGCCTCGGAGGGCAACGCGCGCCCTGTTGCGTGGGCACGCGTCAGAACCTGCCAGAAATGGCGGTAGCTCGCGCGGTCGTGCAATGTGCCATCAATTTGTGTCGGAGCCCAATCCGCGGCTGCCGCCTTTACAAGGATTTTTGTGGCAATTTGAATCTGAGACTCGTCGGGCGCGAAGGCCTCGAGGATGGGCCGGATCTGGTTCGGATGGATGCTCCACATGCGCGTGTAGCCGAATTCGGTGGCCGCCTTGCGGGCCGCAGTGCGCATCGCATCCGCATCATTGAACTCGGTGACCACGCAATGCGAAGGCACCTTGCCGTAGGCATGCGCGGCCGATGCGATGGCCAGCTTGGCGCGCACCACCAACGGGTGGCTGAACTGCCCTGCCGCGCCCATGCCGTCGGCCGGAATGGCGCCGGCATGCGCCGAGACGAAATCCATGAGCCCGAAGCTCAGCGACTGCACTCGCGGATGGGCGGCAATCTCGAAGGCGTTGTGCACCGCGAGTGGCGATTCGATGAGCACGTGCAGCGGCAATGCGCCGGCATCGGCGGCGTCGAGCGCGGCAACAGCCTGCAACACATCTGCAGCCGATTCGACCTTGGGCACCATCAGGTGGCTCAGGCGCGAGCCGGCGCGGCCGGCAATGGTGACCACGTCGCCGGCGAAGGCTGGATGGTCGACCGGGTGCACGCGCACACCGACGCGCATGCCGGGCTTCGCGGCCAGCGCGAGCTCGGTGACGAGCGCGGCATGCTCGGCCTCGCCGCCCACCGGGGCGCCGTCTTCGCAATCGAGGGTGACGTCGAACACGCAGGCGCCGAACTCCCCGGCCATCTCGGCCTGGAGCGCGAGGCTCTTCTTCATGCGCGCTTCGACGCCGCTGTAGTGGTCGCACACGGGCAGCGTCACTGCGCCGGCCTGCGCGCCGAGCAGCACTTCAGCGGGGTGGGCCGTGGTCGTCATGCCTTTTTCTGCGCGACGATGAACATGCGCGGGAAAGCGAGCAGCCGCTTGCCGTCGGTGCGGACGGGGTAGGCCTCGTCCACGCGGCGCTGGTATTCGGCGAGATAGCTCGCCTGCAGGTCGGCAGGCAGCCGGTCGACGAAGGGCTTCAGGCCGGTGCCGCGCACCCATTCGACGATGGAAGCCGCGTCGGCCATGCGGTGCTGGTAGATGGTGTGCCAGACGTCGACGTTCGCCGCTTGCGGCGCCAGCAGGTCGTAGTAGCCGCGCAGGTCGAGCAGCAGCGTGCGCAGCTTGTCGGCGTCGCCGATGCGCTCCGCCCACGGAGCTTCGGCTGCCAGGGCGCGCATCAGGCGATGCGTGGGCTCCTGCCGGTTGTCGGGCATCTGGATGGCGAGCACGCCACCCGGGGCCAGCGCGTCGAACAGGCGCGGGATCAGCTTCTCGTGATCGGGCACCCACTGCAGGGACGCGTTGGCATAGATGAGGTCGGGCGCTTCTTCCTTGGATTGCGGCGCCCAGGTCGCAATGTCGCTCAACTCGAAGCGCGCCTGCGGCAGGCGCTCGCGTGCGCTGACCAGCATGGCTTCGGAGTTGTCGGTTCCGAGGGCCTGCGCCTTCGGGAACCGGTTGACCAGCAGCTCGGTGGAGTTGCCCGGCCCGCACCCGAGGTCGACCACGCGGGCCGCCTCGGTCAGTGGCACCCGCGCCAGGAGTTCCTGTGCGGGTCTTGTGCGCTCGTCCTCGTAGCGACGGTAGAGCGCGGGGTTCCAGTCGAGCATGCCGGGGTTTGCTTTACAGCAGGTGGGCGACGCCGGCGCGTTCGCCTTCGAGTTCTTCCAGCGTCTTGTTGATGCGTTCCTGGCTGAATGCGTCGATCTCCAGGCCTTCGACCAGCTTGTACTCGCCGTTTTCGCAGGTGACGGGGAAGCCGAACATCACGTCCTTCGGAATGCCGTACTGGCCGTCCGACGGGATGCCCATGGTGACCCACTTGCCGTTGGTGCCCAGGGCCCAGTCGCGCATGTGGTCGATGGCGGCGTTGGCGGCCGAGGCAGCCGACGACAGGCCGCGTGCTTCGATGATGGCGGCGCCGCGCTTGCCGACGGTGGGCAGGAACACGTTGGCGTTCCATTCCTGGTCGTTGATCATCTTGGCGACGCTTTCGCCGTTGATGGTGGCGAAGCGGTAGTCGGCGTACATCGTGGGCGAGTGGTTGCCCCACACGGTGAGCTTCTCGATGTCGGCCACGGCCTTGCCCGTCTTGGCGGCGATCTGGCTGGCGGCGCGGTTGTGGTCCAGGCGCAGCATGGCGGTGAAGTTCTTGCGCGGCAGGTCCGGTGCGCTCTTCATCGCGATGTAGGCGTTGGTGTTGGCGGGGTTGCCGACCACCAGCACCTTGACGTTGCGGCTGGCGACGGCGTTGAGGGCCTTGCCTTGCGCGGTGAAGATGGCGCCGTTGACGGCCAGCAGTTCGGCACGTTCCATGCCGGGGCCGCGGGGACGCGAACCGACGAGCAGTGCGTAGTCGGCGTCCTTGAAGGCGGTCATCGGGTCGCCGTGGGCTTCCATGCCGACCAGCAGCGGGAACGCGCAGTCGTCGAGTTCCATCATCACGCCCTTGAGCGCCTTCTGGGCCTTCTCGTCGGGGATCTCGAGCAGTTGCAGGATGACCGGCTGGTCTTTGCCGAGCATTTCACCGGAGGCGATACGGAACAGCAGGGCGTAGCCGATTTGACCAGCGGCACCGGTGACGGCAACGCGGACGGGTTTTTTGCTCATGGGAAGACTCCAGAAGGTAATGAAACGGTGTCGGCGCTCTCGTGGGGCGCCAGGGGTTCTGCGGGATGAAACACCTTCCCGCAGCGCGAGACCGGCCGCATTTTAAGCCGATTCAATGAGCCTCGTCTTATGTCTTATATAAGATATCCTCTCGGGGTCCGCCAAGGCGCACCCCACCGCTGCCATGAACACGCCCACCCCATTCGACGAGCCCACGACGCCGTCCTTCAGTCCGCTCTACCAGCAGATCAAGACCCTGATCCTGCAGAGCCTGCAGGCCGGCGAGTGGAAGCCAGGCGAACCCATCCCGAGCGAGATGGACCTGGCGGTGCGCTATCGCGTGAGCCAGGGCACGGTGCGCAAGGCCATCGACGAGCTCTCGGCCGAAAACCTGGTGGTGCGCCGCCAGGGCAAGGGCACCTTCGTCGCCACCCATGCCGAGCAGCATGTGCAGTACCGCTTTCTCAAGCTCGTGCCCGACGAGGGCGACCCGAGCACCGAAGGCCCCGCCGTGCGCACCATCGTCGACTGCAAGCGCCAGCGCGCATCGGCCGACGTGGCGCGCGCTCTCGGCCTGCGCACCGCCGACGCCGTGCTGCAGGTGCGCCGCGTGCTGGCCTATGGCGGAGTACCCACCATCCTCGAAGACCTGTGGCTGCCTGGCGCGCCCTTCAAGGGACTCACCGCCGAGCGGCTGCGTGCGTGGCCCGGCCCGATGTACGCACTCTTCGAAACCGAGTTCGGCGTGCGCATGGTGCGCGCCGAAGAAAAGATCCGCGCCGTGCTGCCCGATGCCGAACAGGCCGCGCTGCTCGACGTGACGCTGCAGATGCCCCTGCTGAGCGTGGAACGCGTGGCGCACACCTACCATGACACGCCCATGGAATTGCGCCGCGGGCTTTATCGCACCGACACGCACCACTACAGAAACCAGCTGGGCTGATCCGATGCACACAAAGAAGGCCGAACACCTCGGCGCCAGCGCGCGCATGCAACGTGCGCGTTGCGCTACGAAGTCAATAGCATCCGACTGCAACGGTGCGCTGACTCGTGCGTGTCCGCAGCGCGATGGTGCATTGCAATAGAATTTTGCGTTGTTTGCACTTCCGCAGAAGAAACAAAAGCGTTCGCTCTCAGAACAAGCCAACAAGTCACAAAGCCACGAAAGCCATCCCCCAATGACAGAGCTTGCAACTCCCCCCCGGCCACCGCGTCGCGAATTCCGCAACATCAATGCCTTCACCGATCTCACGACCTACCGGCTGCCGCCGGCGGGCATCGTGTCGATCCTGCACCGCGTCAGCGGCGTGCTGATGTTCCTGCTGCTGCCGTTCATCATCTGGATGTTCGACACCTCGCTGTCATCTGACTATTCGTTCGCGAAATTCAAGGCCGCCTTCAACGTCGGCATCGGCTTCGCTCCAGGCTGGTTCTTCAAGCTCGTCGCGCTCGCGCTCATCTGGGCCTACCTGCACCACTTCATCGCCGGCCTGCGCCACCTCTGGATGGACGTGAGCCACTCCGCGGTGAACAAGGAGTTCGGCAACACCTCGGCCATCTTCACGCTGGGTGCGAGCATCATCCTCACGCTGGCGCTCGGCGCCAAGCTGTTCGGCCTGTACTGAGAAGGAGCCAACATGTCTGTGAACTACGGCTCCAAACGCGTCGTCGTCGGCGCCCACTACGGTCTGCGCGACTGGCTCAGCCAGCGCATCACGGGTTGCCTGATGGCGCTCTTCACGATCATCCTGCTCGCGCAGCTGATCTTCACCCGCGGCCCCATCGGTTACGACCTGTGGGCCGGCATCTTCGCCGCGCAGTGGATGAAGGTCCTGACCTTCTCCGTGATCGTCGCCCTGCTCTATCACGTGTGGGTCGGCATGCGCGACGTGTGGATGGACTACGTCCAGCCCGTCGCCATCCGTCTCGTGCTGCAAGTTTTCACCATCGTCTGGCTTGTCGGTTGTGCGGGTTGGGCCATTCAAGTGCTTTGGAAGATCTGACCCACCATGACCTACACAAAAGAAAAAATCACCAAGCGCAAGTTCGACGTCGTGATCGTCGGTGCCGGCGGCTCCGGCATGCGCGCCTCGCTGCAACTCGCACGTGCCGGCCTCAACGTGGCCGTGCTCTCCAAGGTGTTCCCGACCCGTTCGCACACCGTCGCGGCCCAGGGCGGCGTGGGCGCATCGCTCGGCAACATGAGCGAGGACAACTGGCACTACCACTTCTACGACACGATCAAGGGCTCCGACTGGCTCGGTGACCAGGACGCGATCGAGTTCATGTGCCGCGAAGCACCGAAGGTCGTGTACGAGCTCGAACACTTCGGCATGCCTTTCGACCGCAACCCCGACGGCACGATCTACCAGCGTCCGTTCGGCGGCCACACGGCCAACTACGGCGAGAAGCCCGTGCAGCGCGCCTGCGCCGCGGCCGACCGCACCGGCCACGCGATGCTGCACACGCTCTACCAGAAGAACGTCGAAGCCCGCACCCAGTTCTTCGTCGAATGGATGGCGCTCGACCTCATCCGTGACGAAGAAGGCGACGTGGTCGGCGTGACCGCGCTCGAAATGGAAACCGGCGACCTGCACATCCTGCAGGCCAAGACCGTGCTGCTGGCCACCGGCGGCGCGGGCCGCATCTTCCAGGCTTCGACCAACGCCTTCATCAACACCGGCGACGGCCTCGGCATGGCCGCCCGCTCGGGCATTCCGCTGCAGGACATGGAGTTCTGGCAGTTCCACCCGACCGGCGTGGCCGGCGCGGGCGTGCTGCTGACCGAAGGCTGCCGCGGCGAAGGCGCGATCCTGCTGAACAGCAACGGCGAGCGCTTCATGGAGCGCTATGCGCCCACGCTGAAGGACCTGGCGCCGCGCGACTTCGTCTCGCGCTCGATGGACCAGGAAATCAAGGAAGGCCGTGGCTGCGGTCCCAACAAGGACTACGTGCTGCTCAAGCTCGACCACCTTGGCGCGGACACCATCCACAAGCGCCTGCCCTCGGTGTACGAGATCGGCGTCAATTTCGCCAACGTCGACATCACGAAGGAACCGATCCCCGTCGTGCCGACCATCCACTACCAGATGGGCGGCATCCCGACCAACATCCACGGCCAGGTCGTGGTGCAGAAGGGCGAGGACAACAGCGCCGTCGTGAACGGCCTCTACGCCGTGGGCGAATGCTCCTGCGTGAGCGTGCACGGCGCCAACCGCCTGGGCACGAACTCGCTGCTCGACCTGCTGGTGTTCGGCCGCGCTGCCGGCAACCACATCGTCGAGTTCAACGACAAGCTCAAGGAACACAAGCCCCTGCCCAACGATGCGGCCGACCGCACGCTGGAGCGCCTGAACCGCCTCGAAGCCACCACCGGCGGCGAGTACGCGCAGGACGTGGCCGGAGAGATCCGTGCCGTCATGCAGCAGCATGCGGCCGTGTTCCGCAAGCAGGCCTCGATGGACGAAGGCGTGACCAAGATCGCCGCCGTGCGCGAGCGCGTCAAGGCCATCGGCCTGAAGGACAAGTCGAAGGTGTTCAACACCGCCCGCATCGAAGCGCTGGAAGTCGACAACCTGATCGAAGTGGCGCAGGCCACCATGGTCTCGGCCGCCGCCCGCAAGGAATGCCGCGGCGCCCACACGGTGGAAGACTACGAACGCCCGGCGGACGACCCGGTCGCCCCGCTCGGCCGCGACGACGCCAACTGGATGAAGCACACCCTCTGGTACAGCGCCGACAACCGCCTCTCGTACAAGCCGGTCAAGCTGCAGCCGCTCACCGTGGCCTCGGTTCCGCCGAAGGTCCGCACGTTCTAAAAGAACGGCTCACAGTCAGCTCATACAAAGCATTCACAAGGTCACTACGATGAAGCGCACATTCCAGATCTACCGCTACGACCCGGACAAGGACGCCAAGCCCTACATGCAGACGGTCGAGATCGAACTCGACGGCCACGAGCGCATGCTGCTCGACGCCCTCATGAAGCTCAAGGCACAGGACCCGACCCTGTCGTTCCGCCGCTCGTGCCGCGAAGGCGTCTGCGGCTCCGACGCGATGAACATCAACGGCAAGAACGGTCTGGCCTGCCTGACCAACATGAACACGCTCAAGGGCACCGTGGTGCTCAAGCCGCTGCCGGGCCTGCCCGTCATCCGCGACCTGATCGTGGACATGACGCAGTTCTTCAAGCAGTACAACTCGATCAAGCCGTACCTGCAGAACGACAGCGTGCCGCCCGAGAAGGAACGCCTGCAGTCGCCCGAAGAGCGCGAAGAGCTCAACGGCCTGTACGAGTGCATTCTTTGCGCGAGCTGCTCCACGAGCTGCCCGAGCTTCTGGTGGAACCCCGACAAGTTCGTGGGCCCCGCCGGCCTGCTGCAGGCCTACCGCTTCATCGCCGACAGCCGCGACGAAGCCACCGCCGAGCGCCTGGACAACCTGGAAGACCCGTACCGCCTGTTCCGCTGCCACACGATCATGAACTGCGTGGACGTGTGCCCCAAGAGCCTGAACCCGACCAAGGCCATCGGCAAGATCAAGGAATTGATGGTGCGCCGCGCCATCTGACCCTGATCCATCTGTTCGAGACGCCACCATGCAACCCGCCACCGACTCCGCCGAACTGCTCAGCGAACGTGCGCTGAGCAAGCTCAAATGGCGCTGCCGGCGCGGACTGCTCGAGAACGACCTGTTCATCGCCCGCTTCTTCGAGCGGCACGAATCCCGCATGACCGTGGGTCAGGCGGGAGCGATGGAGACATTGATGGACCTGTCGGACAACGATCTCCTCGACCTCCTTCTGCGTAGAAAGGAGCCCGAGCCCGAATGGGCCGGGGCCGAGGTGGTCGCGTTGCTGCAGCTGATGCGCACCGACGGCGCGCAGCGTCCTGCAATTTCTCCTTCGTCCTGAATCCACCTCTGAAAGTAAACCGAAATGAAAGCATCCGATACCAAGGCCACGCTGTCGTTCAGCAACGGCGGCGACAGCGTCGAACTGCCGATCTACAAGGGCACCGTTGGCCCCGACGTGATCGATATCCGCAAGCTGTACGCACAGACCGGCATGTTCACGTACGACCCGGGCTTCATGTCGACCGCCGCCTGCCAGTCGGCCATCACGTACATCGATGGCGACAAGGGCGAGCTGCTGTACCGCGGCTACCCCATCGAGCAGCTCGCTACCAACTGCGACTTCCTCGAGACCTGCCACCTGCTGCTGTACGGTGAACTGCCGGACGCCGCCAAGAAGGCCAACTTCACCAAGCTCGTGACGAACCACACGATGGTGAACGAGCAGATGCAGTTCTTCCTGCGTGGCTTCCGCCGCGACGCACACCCGATGGCCATCATGACCGGCCTGGTGGGCGCCCTGTCGGCCTTCTATCACGACAGCACGGACATCAACAATCCCGAGCACCGCGAGATCGCCGCGATCCGCCTGATCGCGAAGATGCCCACGCTCGTGGCCATGGCCTACAAGTACACGATCGGCCAGCCGTACATGTACCCGAAGAACGACCTGAGCTACGCCGGCAACTTCCTGCACATGATGTTCGCCACGCCGTGCGAGGAGTACAAGGTGAACCCGGTGCTCGAGCGCGCGCTCGACCGCATCTTCATCCTGCACGCAGACCACGAGCAGAACGCCTCGACCTCGACCGTGCGCCTGTGCGGCTCGTCGGGCACGAACCCCTTCGCGGCCATCGCGGCCGGTGTGGCCTGCCTCTGGGGCCCGGCCCACGGCGGCGCCAACGAGGCAGCACTCAACATGCTGTACGACATCCAGAAGGAAGGCGGCGTCGAGAAGATCGGCGAGTTCATCAAGAAGGTCAAGGACAAGAACTCGAACGTCAAGCTGATGGGCTTCGGCCACCGCGTGTACAAGAACTACGACCCGCGCGCCAAGCTGATGCAGGAAACCTGCAACGAAGTGCTGACCGAGCTGGGCCTGGAACAAGACCCGCTGTTCAAGCTCGCCAAGGAACTCGAGAAGATCGCCCTGGAAGACGAGTACTTCGTGTCGCGCAAGCTGTACCCGAACGTCGACTTCTACTCGGGCATCGTGCAACGCGCCATCGGCATCCCGGTGCCGCTGTTCACCGCGATCTTCGCGCTGGCCCGCACGGTCGGCTGGATCGCCCAGCTGAACGAAATGATCGGCGACCCCGAGTACAAGATCGGCCGCCCGCGCCAGCTGTTCGAAGGCTCGCCGAAGCGTGACGTGAAGCCGATCTCGGCTCGCTGATCCGCCTCGTCCGGTTTCGATCGCGAAAGCTGCCTTCGGGCAGCTTTTTTTTGGCCTGTAAATTGCGGTCTCCTTCTTGTTGTTCGACGGAAAAGGAGAAAGCAGATGGCAGTTTCTCGACGCGTAACCCGTTTGTGTTCAAGGGCAGCATGCATCGCCCTCGCCGCGACAGCCCTGTTCGGCTGCGCGAGCGATGCGAACCGATCCGCACCACCTTCGACGGCACCCGGTGCGCAGCAGCAGGTGGCGGTGAAGGTCCTCATCATCAGCATGTTCAAGCCCGAGGCGCAGGTGTGGCTCGAGCCGCTGAAGCTGAACCGGGAGATCAAGGTGCCGGGCCTGTCCGCCGACGACCCGGCGGTGCGGTGCAACGCCGATTCGGTGTGCCAGGTGACCACCGGCATGGGCCACACCAATGCGGCGGCCTCCATCACGGCGCTGGTGTTCAGCGGGAAGTTCGACCTCTCGAAGACCTACTTCCTGGTGGCCGGCATCGCGGGCGTCGACCCGAATGTCTCGACCATCGGCTCGGCCACCTGGGCCCGGTACCTGGTCGACTTCGGCATCGCGCACGAGATCGACGCACGCGAGATGCCCTCGACCTGGCGGTCCGGCTACTTCGGCATCGGCGCCAAGGATCCGGACTCCAAGCCCAAGTTCGAATATCGCACCGAGGTCTTCCGCCTCGACGAGAAGCTGCTGCAGAAGGCCCTGAAGCTGTCGGCCAACGCACCGCTGGCCGACAACGACAAGGCGCGCGCCTATCGCGCCAGGTATCCGCAGCCGACGGCCAAAGCCCGTCCTTCCGTCCTGCAATGCGACACCGCGGCCGGAGACACCTACTGGCACGGCAAATACCTCGGAGAGACGGCCACGCGCTGGGTTTCGCTCGTGACCGATGGGCAGGGCAAGTACTGCACCACCCAGCAGGAGGACAACGCCACCTACGAGGCGTTGAAGCGGGGCGCCAGCGCCGGGCTGCTCGACCTGCGGCGAGTGGCCGTGCTGCGCACCGCGTCGAACTTCGACCGGCCCCATCCGGGGCAGACGGCGTACGCCTCGCTGTCGGCCGAGTCGGGCGGATTCCCGATCTCCACCGCCAACCTCCTGATCGCAGGGCGGCCCCTGGTCGATGCGATCGTGAGCAACTGGTCGGCCTGGCGCACAGGGATCCCGGCAGACTGATCGGCGATGCCTTTCGAGGACGAACTCCCAAGCCAGTTGCGCGCTCGTCTCAGGACGGCAGCGATGCCATCTCGGATTGCGATGGCATCGTGCCAAAAACAAGGGGAAAATAGCCATCACATCGCAAAACGCGATGACTCCCCGCAGTCCCATGAGCACGTCCGAACGCAACTTCGCCCGCCGCATCGACCTCACGTCGCTGCAGTTGTTCGTGGCCGTCTGCGAACTGGGCAGCATCGGCCGCGCGGCGGAGCGCGAATTCATCGCGGCCTCGGCCATCAGCAAGCGGCTGTCGGACCTCGAAGCCACGCTCGGCACCACCCTGCTCTACCGCCACGCGCGCGGCGTCGACCTCACGCCCGCTGGCGAAAGCCTGCTGCACCACGCGCGCTCGGTGCTCTACAGCCTCGAGAAGATGCAGGGCGAGCTCAGCGAATACGCCGACGGCGTGCGCGGCCACGTGCGGGTGCACGCCAACATCTCGGCGATCGTGCAGTTCCTGCCGGAAGACCTGGGCGTGTTCACGCGCGCCCACGAGGCCATCAAGATCGACCTTGAAGAACACCTGAGCAGCGAAGTGATCCGTGCCGTGCAGGAAGGCGCGGCCGATCTCGGCGTGTGCCACGTGGCCGGCGGCGCGGGCGAGCTGCAGAGCCTCTCGTACCGCCACGACCGCCTCGCGCTCATCGTGCCCACGGGGCATGCGCTGGCGGCGCAGGGCAGCATCGACTTCGTCGACTCGCTCGACTTCGATCACGTCGGCCTGCACACCAACAGCTCCATCTACGTCGCGATGCACGAGGCCGCGCTGGACGCGGGCCGCAGCATCAAGCTGCGCATCCATGTGACGGGCCTCGACGCCATGTGCCGCATGATCGAGAACGGCCTGGGCATCGGCGTGATGCCGCAGCGCGCCTTCGAGCTCATGCGCAACGGCATCGGCCACGGCCTCGTGAGCATGGCGCTCAACGACGCCTGGGCCGCGCGCGAAATCAGGCTGGTGGCACGCGACTTCTCCACCCTGCCCGTGGCGGCGCGCTCGCTGGTGAATCACCTGCACGCGGCCGCGGATGCCGGCGAACAGCTCGCGGCCTAGGCCGCAACGACAGACAATTCCATTTCCCCACGAAAGACAGAGACCGACATGGCACGCACGCTCTACGACAAGATCTGGGACGAACACGTCGTCCACACCGAGGAAGACGGCACCGCGATCCTCTACATCGACCGCCACCTGGTGCACGAAGTCACCAGCCCGCAGGCATTCGAAGGCCTGCGCGAGGCCGGCCGCAAGCTGTGGCGCATCAGCTCGGTGGTGGCCACCGCCGACCACAACACGCCCACCACCGGCTGGGAGCGCGGCTACGAAGGCATCGCCGACCCGACCAGCAAGGAACAGGTCACCACGCTCGACCACAACATCGCCGAGTTCGGCGCCGCCGCGTTCTTCCCCTTCCTGAGCAAGCGCCAGGGCATCGTGCACGTGATCGGCCCCGAGTCCGGCGCGACGCTGCCGGGCATGACGGTGGTCTGCGGCGACTCGCACACCTCCACGCACGGCGCGTTCGGCGCGCTGGCGCACGGCATCGGCACCAGCGAGGTCGAGCACGTCATGGCCACGCAGACGCTGCTGGGCAAGAAGGCCAAGAACATGCTCGTGAAGGTCGAGGGCAAGCTGCCCCTGGGCTGCACGGCCAAGGACATCGTGCTGGCCATCATCGGCAAGATCGGCACGGCCGGCGGCACGGGCTACACCATCGAGTTCGCGGGCTCGGCCATTCGCGACCTCAGCATGGAAGGCCGCATGACGGTCTGCAACATGGCCATCGAGGCCGGCGCGCGCGCCGGGCTGGTGGCGGTCGACGAGAAGACCATCAGCTACGTGAAGGGCCGCCCGCTCGCGCCCACCGGCGTGGAATGGGACCAGGCCGTGACCTACTGGCGCACGCTGCAATCCGACCCAGGCGCGAAGTTCGACGCCGTGGTCGAGCTCGACGCGACGCAGATCCAGCCGCAGGTGACCTGGGGAACCTCGCCCGAGATGGTGGTCGAGATCAACGGCCGCGTGCCCGATCCCGACAAGGAAAAGGACGCGAGCAAGCGCGGCGCCATCGAGCGCGCGCTGGTCTACATGGGCCTGGAGCCCAACAAGGCCATGAACGACATCTTCATCGACAAGGTGTTCATCGGCTCGTGCACCAACAGCCGCATCGAGGACATGCGCGAAGCCGCCGCCGTGGTGAAGAAGCTCGGCCAGAAGGTCGCGAAGAACGTGAAACTCGCGATGGTCGTGCCCGGCTCGGGCGTGGTGAAGGAACAGGCCGAGCGCGAAGGCCTCGACCAGATTTTCAAGGCCGCCGGCTTCGAATGGCGCGAGCCCGGCTGCTCGATGTGCCTGGCCATGAACGCCGACCGCCTGGAGCCCGGCGAGCGCTGCGCATCCACCAGCAACCGCAACTTCGAAGGCCGCCAGGGCGCCGGTGGCCGCACCCACCTCGTGAGCCCGGCCATGGCCGCGGCCGCGGCCGTGCACGGCCACTTCGTCGACGTCCGTACGTTCGCCTGAACACAGAGAGATTCATATGCAGAAATTCACCGTGCACAAGGGCCTCGTGGCCCCGATGGATCGCGAGAACGTCGACACCGACGCGATCATCCCGAAGCAGTTCCTCAAGTCGATCAAGAAGACCGGCTTCGGCGTGAACCTGTTCGACGAGTGGCGCTACCTCGACCCAGGCCTGCCCGGCCAGGATCCGAAGAGCCGCAAGCCGAACCCCGACTTCGTTCTGAACCAGCCGCGCTACGCGGGCGCCTCGGTGCTGCTGGCGCGCAAGAACTTCGGCTGCGGCTCGTCGCGCGAGCATGCGCCTTGGGCGCTCGACCAGTACGGCTTCCGCGCGATCATTGCGCCGAGCTACGCCGACATCTTCTTCAACAACAGCTTCAAGAACGGCCTGCTGCCGATCGTGCTGCCCGAGGCGCAGGTGGCCCAGCTGTTCGACGAGACCTTCGCGTTTCCGGGCTACCAACTGACCATCGACCTGGAGCGCCAGGTGGTCGTGAAGCCCGATGGCCAGGAGTTCGCGTTCGACGTGCAGGCCTTCCGCAAGTACTGCCTGATCAACGGGCTGGACGACATCGGCCTCACACTGCGCCACAAGGACAAGATCAAGGCTTTCGAGGCCGAGCGCCTGGCGCAGAAGCCCTGGCTCGCCCATACGATGATCTCCTGATCGCGCGCATTTCCGTTTTCAAGAAACCTCAGACCAACTTATGAAAATCGCAGTTCTCCCGGGTGACGGCATCGGCACCGAAATCGTGGCGGAAGCCGTCAAGGTGCTCGACGTGCTCGACCTGAAGTTCGAGATGGAGTCGGCGCTGGTCGGCGGCGCGGCCTACGAGGCGCACGGCCACCCGTTGCCCGAGTCGACGCTCAAGCTCGCCAAGGAAGCCGACGCGGTGCTGTTCGGCGCCGTCGGCGACTGGAAGTACGACAAGCTCGATCGCCCGCTGCGGCCTGAGCAGGCCATCCTGGGGCTGCGCAAGAACCTGGGCCTGTTCGCGAACTTCCGCCCTGCCATCTGCTACGAGCAGCTGGTGGACGCATCGAGCCTGAAGCCCGAGCTGATTGCGGGCCTGGACATCCTCATCATCCGCGAGCTGACTGGCGACATCTACTTCGGCCAGCCGCGCGGCCGCCGCACTGCGGTCGACGGGCACTTCCCGGGCGCCGAGGAAGCCTTCGACACGATGCGCTACTCGCGCCCCGAGATCGAGCGCATCGCCCGCGTCGCCTTCGAGGCCGCCCGCAAGCGCAGCAAGCGCGTGACCAGCGTGGACAAGAACAACGTGCTGGAAACCTCGCAGCTGTGGAAAGACGTGATGCTCGACATCGCGAAGGAATATCCGGACGTCGAACTCGACCACATGCTGGTCGACAACGCAGCCATGCAGCTCGTGAAGGCGCCCAAGAAGTTCGACGTGGTGGTCACCGGCAACATGTTCGGCGACATCCTCTCGGACGAGGCCGCGATGCTCACCGGCTCCATCGGCATGCTGCCCTCGGCCTCGCTCAATTCGAGCAACCAGGGCCTGTACGAGCCCAGCCACGGCAGCGCGCCCGACATTGCCGGCAAAGGGGTTGCCAATCCTTTGGCTACAATCCTGTCCGCTGCCATGATGCTCCGCTTCTCACTCAACCAGCCCGAAGCTGCCGACCGTATCGAGTCGGCGGTGAAGGACGTGCTTGCCTCCGGGCTGCGCACCGGGGACATCTGGTCGGAAGGCACCAAGCGCGTCGGCACCCGCGAGATGGGCGACGCGGTCGTAGCAGCAATCACCAAAAAGACGATTACCGGCTAACCGCAGCCCGCTTCGTCACGCCCCTCCCCGGCTCGACGAGTCGGGGGCAAAAAAAGACAACTTTTTCTTTTTTCATAAGGGCAAACTGAAATGGCGAACGCATCTCAACCTCTGGTCGGCCTCGTTGGCTGGCGCGGCATGGTCGGCTCGGTCCTGATGGACCGCATGCAGGCCGAAGGCGACTTCGGTCTCATCGAGCCGATCTTCTTCTCGACCTCCAACGCCGGCGGCAAGGCCCCGGCAATGGCAAAGAACGAGACCGCGCTGAAGGATGCGAACGACATCGAGGCACTGAAGAAGTGCGACATCGTCATCACCTGCCAGGGCGGCGACTACACCAGCGAGGTTTTCCCCAAGCTGCGCGCCGCCGGCTGGAACGGCCACTGGATCGATGCCGCCTCCACCCTGCGCATGCAGGACGACGCGATCATCGTGCTCGACCCGGTCAACCTGCCGGTGATCGAGAACGCCCTCGCCAAGGGCGGCAAGAACTGGATCGGCGGCAACTGCACCGTGAGCTGCATGCTCATGGGCGTGGGCGCTCTCTACAAGGCCGGCCTGGTCGAGTGGATGACCAGCATGACCTACCAGGCCGCCTCGGGCGGTGGCGCGCAGCACATGCGCGAGCTGCTGACCCAGTTCGGCACCCTCAGCGCCGAAGTGCGCGCGCTGCTGGACGATCCGAAGTCGGCCATCCTCGAGATCGACCGCAAGGTGCTGCACAAGCAGCAGACCCTCAGCGCCGCCGAAACGGCCAACTTCGGCGCGCCGCTGGGCGGCTCGCTGATCCCCTGGATCGACAAGGACCTGGGCGACGGCATGTCCAAGGAAGAGTGGAAGGGCGGCGCCGAGACCAACAAGATCCTCGGCCAAGGCGCGGGCTTCGGCACTGCCGCCACGCCGGTCGACGGCTTCTGCGTGCGCATCGGCGCGATGCGCTGCCACAGCCAGGCCCTGACCTTCAAGCTCAAGAAGGACGTGCCGGTCGCCGACATCGAAGCGATGATCGCCGCCGACAACCCCTGGGCGAAGGTCGTGCCGAACACGCGCGAAGCCACGGTGAAGGACCTGACCCCGGTGGCCGTGACGGGCACCATGGATATCCCGGTCGGCCGCATCCGCAAGCTGGCGATGGGACCGGAGTACGTCGGTGCCTTCACCATCGGCGACCAGCTGCTGTGGGGTGCCGCGGAACCGCTGCGCCGCATGCTGCGCATCCTGCTCGAAGCCTGATGCGGGGTGCTCAGGCCCTTTTGAAACACGAATTGTTGCCATCCGGCAACAGAAGATGTGTGCGTAAGTATGCGCGCACTGGGTAGAACAAGCGCATTGCCTTGTCAGTGCCCAGTGATGATGCTAACGTCCTCTTACAAATTCCGGGCCTGAGCCGCCCCCTATCAGCATGACAAGACATCTGTTGCCTGCGGCCAGCCCATCGGCTGCTCGCCCGCCTCTTCCTTCGAACGGTTGGCGCCTTTCCATTCTTGGCGCGGCGGCAGCCGTGGCCTTGGGCATCGCAAGCACCGATGCAAGCGCCTTCGCGCTGGGCCAGCTGAAGGTGCAGTCGGCCCTCGGCGAACCCTTGCGCGCCGAGATCGACGTGACCGAAATCGCGGCCAACGAGGCGGACGGCCTGAAGATCAACATCGCGACCGCCGAGGCCTTCAAGAACGCAGGCGTTCCGTACAACTCGGCACTCAGCGACGTCAAGGCGACGCTGCAGCGCCGCGCTGGCGGCCAGTACGTGGTGCGCCTGAGCGGCAATCGCCCGATGAACGATCCGTTCATCGACCTGCTGGTCGAAGCCAACGGCTCGTCTGGCCGCATCGTGCGCGACTACACCGTGCTGCTCGATCCGCCAGCCACGCGCCAGGCGACGACCAGCGCGCCGGCCGCTCCCATTTCGCCCCAGATCACCGCGCCCGTCGAGCGCGCAGCCCCCGCGGCTCGCGCGCGCCGCGAACGCCCTCCCGTGGTGGCCGCGCCTTCGGCGGCCCCTGCCGCTCCGGCCGCGACCGCACCAGCGCCCGCCGCGCCAGCCCCTGCTGCTGCCGCCGCACCGGCTCGCAGCGCTGGCGGGGAACAGGTCACCGTGCAGCGCGGCGACACCGCCGGCAAGATCGCCGCAGCCCACAAACCGGCTGACGTGTCGCTCGACCAGATGCTGGTTGCGCTGCTGATGGCCAATCCCGACGCATTCGTCGGCGGCAACGTCAACCGCATGCGCGCCGGCGCGGTGCTCGATCTGCCGAGCGCCGCCGAGGCATCCGCGGTTCCGCCGGCCGAAGCCCGTCGCACGGTCACGGCACAAAGCCGCGACTTCGGCTCCTACCGCCAGCGCCTGGCCGACAACGCGCCGACCTCGAACGTCGCAGCTGCGAGCCGCAAGGCCTCGGGCAAGGTGCAGGCCAACGTCGAGGACCGCAATGCAGCGGCCAGCTCGCCCGACAAGCTCACGATCTCGCAAGGCAACGCAGCCACCCGCGCCGCCGACGAGAAGGTCGCGCAGAACCGTCAGGCTCAGGACAGCAGCAACCGCGTCGCGGAGTTGTCGAAGAACATCAACGAGCTGAACAAGCTCAAGGCGACGGCAGGCACCGGCTCGTCCGCCGCCGCACCCGCCGCTGCACCGGCACCGGCAACGCCGGGCATCCCGGTTCCGGCACCCAACACCAGCGCAACGATCACGCCCCCGGCCGCGAGCCCGGCACCGGCTCCCGCCGCCGCTGCACCAGTCGCACCTCCGGCACCGGCCCCGGTCGCCGCGGCAGCACCTGCCGCCGCTCCGGCCGCAGCAGCGCCAAGCCCCGCACCGACGCCCGAAGCCACGGCGCCGGCAGCTCCCGCTGCTGCAGCCACTCCAGCCGCCGAGGCACCTGCCGCAACCGCCACGCCACCGGTGGCAGCCGACGCCACCGCGACTCCCGCTGCTGCAGCTGCAAGCGCCGCAGTGGCCGCCGCACCGAAGCCGGCCGTGAAGAAGCCGGCACCGCCTCCCCCGCCGCCGGAACCCACCTTCCTCGAGGAACTGCTGGACAACCCGCTGATGCTGGCCGGCGCTGCGCTGATCGCGCTGCTGGTCGGCTTCCTGCTGTACCGCGTGCTGGGCCGCCGGCGCGAGGAAATGAGCGAAAGCGTGTTCCTCGAAAGCCGCATTCCGAAGGACTCGTTCTTCGGCGCCAGCGGTGGCGAATCGGTGGACACCAAGCACCGCGGTGACTCCACCGTCTCGTCGCTGTCGTACTCGCCGAGCCAGCTCGACGCGGGCGATGTCGACCCGGTCGCCGAAGCCGACGTGTACCTGGCTTACGGCCGCGACCTGCAGGCGGAGGAAATCCTGCGCGAAGCGCTGCGCCTGAACCCCGACCGCACCGCCATCCACCTCAAGCTGCTCGAGATCCACGCCAAGCGCCGCGACGTGCGCGCCTACGAAAGCCTTGCCACCGAAGTGCACAAGCTGACCGGCGGCCTCGGTTCCGACTGGAACCGCGTGGTCGACATGGGCAAGGACCTCGATCCGGGCAACCCGCTGTATGAATCGGGCACGCCCCGCAGTGGTGGCGGCGCCAGCGCCGCCGAGACGGCCGCCTTCGCGGGCGCCCTTGCCGCGGCCGCCAAGCCGGCAGTTGCCCCCGCCCCGGTGTCGCCGCCAGTGGCTGTCGCGCCGCCCGCCTTCGTGCCCTCGGTCGCACCGCTGGACTTCGACCTCGACCTGACCACTCCGCCGGCACCCTCGCCCGCACCGGCACCGGTGCCGCAACACGCGCCTGTCGGCGCCAGCCTGCCGAAGTCGGTCTATGCACCCGCTCCGACGACGGCGCGGCCGGCCGCCCCGCTGTCGAACGGCCATGCTCCGACAACGCCCGTCGACCTCGAGAACGACTTCGACACGGCCCCCGGCGCGCTGTCTGCAGACACGCTGCCCGGTTCGCTGAGCCTGAGCGACGCGGAACACAACACCCGCCCCGCCATGCTGCGCAATGCGCTGCCGGCCGATTCGGGCTTCATCGAGTTCGACATGAGCGCACTGGCTGGCCTGCCGGCTGCCCGTCCGGCCGAAGTCACCAAGCCTGCGGCGGTTGCCGTTGCTGCGCACAACGACGAAGGCGACGACAGCCCGCACGCTGTCAAGCTGTCGCTCGCCCGCGAACTGCAAGCCATCGGCGACGTCGAAGGCGCACGTTCGCTGGTCGAGGAAGTCGAAGCCGAAAGCGCCGGCGACCTCAAGTCGCAAGCCCGTCAACTGCTCGCGGAACTGCGCTGAGCGCGCGACTGCCGCCGCGCTCTTCCGTTCCCTGAATTCGTGGTGAGGCTGGCGCTCGGCATCCGGTACAACGGCCAGGCATACGAGGGCTGGCAGAGCCAGCGCTCGGGCCGCACGGTGCAGGACAAGCTCGAGGCCGCCCTCACCAAATTCGCCGCACAGCCCATCAGCACGCTGTGCGCAGGTCGCACCGACGCCGGCGTGCATGCCCTGATGCAGGTAGTGCACTTCGACACCACCGTCGAGCGCGAGCCCTTCTCCTGGATGCGCGGCACCAACCGCTTCCTGCCCGACGACATCGCGGTGCAGTGGGCGCACCCGGTGCCCGACGAATTCCACTGCCGCGCCAGTGCCCTGGCGCGCCGCTATGTCTACGTTCTTTCGCAGTCGCCGGTGCGGCCCAGCCTGGATTCGGGCCGGGTCGGCTGGTCGATGCATCCGCTGGACGGCGATGCGATGCGCGCAGCGGCAGCGCTGCTGATCGGCCAGCACGACTTCAGCTCGTTCCGCGCCTCGGCCTGCCAGGCGCGCTCGCCGGTCAAGGACCTCCGGCGCATCGAGATCACGCGCGTTGGCAGTGGCGAACGCTGCCGCTGGCATTTCGAATTCGAGGCCGACGCCTTCCTGCACCACATGATCCGCAACCTGATGGGTTGCCTCGTGCGCATCGGTCGTGGCGACGAGCGGCCCGAATGGATCTCCGAAGTGCTCGAGGCGCGCAGCCGAAAGGTGGCAGCACCCACCTTCTCCGCCGACGGCCTGTACTTCCTGGGCCCGTTGTACGACGCCAAGTGGGGTCTGCCGGACGAAGCCACGCTGCAGGCCGGCGGGGCTCCGTATGATGGCCCGCCATGAGCGCGCCCTTCCTGCCCCGCACCCGCATCAAGATCTGCGGCCTGACCCGTGAAGCCGATGTCGATGCGGCGATCGAAGCCGGTGCCGACGCGATCGGCTTCGTCCTGTATCCGAAGAGCCCCCGCGCCGTGACTGTCGAACGCGCGGCCGAACTCGCATCGCGCCTGCCGCCGTTCATCACGCCGGTCCTGCTGTTCGTGAACGAGGACGCTCCCAAAGTCATAGCATCGCTCGCCCAGGTGAAGGGCTCCATCGCGCAGTTCCACGGTGAAGAGACGCCGCAGCAGTGCGAGGAAGCCACCGGCCCGGGCCGGTTCCGCTACATGCGCGCCGCCCGCATTCCGCTGGGGGATGCCGGGGCCGGCTTCGACCTCGTAAAATACGCGTCCGATTACTCCCACGCCCAGGCCATCCTGCTCGACGCGCATGTCGACGGTTATGGCGGTGGCGGCAAGGCATTCGATTGGTCACTTCTTCCACCCGCCGTCGACGCTCACCTCGTCTTGAGTGGTGGGCTCACACTTGCAAACGTGAGCGATGGCATTCGCATCCTGCGGACGCGTTGCAAGACGCTGTCCGTTGATGTGAGCTCGGGCGTCGAAATCGACGGTCCCGGGAACAAGGGCCTCAAGGACGCCGGAAAGATCCGGCAATTCGTCGCAGCTGTCAGGGCTGCCGACGCGTCCTTCTCCAGTTAGCCGCCGCAGCCGATCGTTTGTCGGGCTGCGGCCCACCGATCGAGAACCATGCAAAGCCAATTCCAGGACTACCAGCAACCCGACGCCACCGGCCACTTCGGCAACTACGGCGGCACCTTCGCGAGCGAAACGCTCACCCACGCGATCAACGAACTGCGCGATGCGTACGCCAAGTTCAAGGACGATCCGGCGTTCCTCGCGGAATTCCACTACGAGCTCAAGCACTTCGTCGGCCGCCCCTCGCCGATCTACCACGCGGCGCGCACCAGCCGCGAGATGGGCGGCGCACAGATCTACCTGAAGCGCGAAGACCTGAACCACACCGGCGCGCACAAGATCAACAACGTGATCGGCCAGGCGATGCTCGCGCGCCGCATGGGCAAGCCCCGCGTCATCGCCGAGACCGGCGCCGGCCAGCACGGCGTGGCCACCGCCACCATCTGCGCGCGCTACGGCCTCGAGTGCGTGGTCTACATGGGCAGCCAGGACGTGAAGCGCCAGAGCCCGAATGTCTACCGCATGAACCTGCTCGGCGCGACCGTGGTGCCCGTCGAATCCGGCAGCAAGACGCTGAAGGACGCGCTCAACGAGGCGATGCGCGACTGGGTCACGAACGTGGAAAACACCTTCTACATCATCGGCACCGTCGCCGGTCCGCACCCCTACCCGACCATGGTGCGCGACTTCCAGAGCGTGATCGGCACCGAGTGCATCGAGCAGATGCCCGCCATGCTCGCGGCCGACGGCATCACCGGCGAAGCCGAGGGCAAGCAGCCCGACGTGGTGATCGCCTGCGTGGGCGGCGGCAGCAACGCGATGGGCATCTTCCACCCCTACATCCCGTTCGCGGGCACGCGCCTGATCGGTGTCGAGGCAGCGGGCGAAGGGCTCGACAGCGGCAAGCACTCGGCTTCCATCCTGCGCGGCAGCCCCGGCGTGCTGCACGGCAACCGCACCTACCTGCTGCAGAACGAGGACGGCCAGATCACCGAGACCCACAGCATCAGCGCGGGCCTCGACTACCCGGGCGTGGGCCCCGAGCACGCGTACCTGGCCGACATCGGCCGCGCCGAATACGTCGGCATCACCGACACCGAGGCGCTCGACGCCTTCCACTACCTGTGCCGCACGGAGGGCATCATTCCCGCGCTCGAATCCAGCCACGCCGTGGCCCACGCGCTGAAGCTCGCGAAGACCATGCGCCCCGACCAGTCGATCCTGGTGAACCTCTCGGGCCGCGGCGACAAGGACATCGGCACCGTCGCCGACCTGTCTGGCTTCGACTTCTATGACCGCCCCTCGATGCGCGGTTTGAGCGTGAAGGGAGGCAAGTGATGAGCCGCATTGCAGCCACTTTCGAGGCACTGAAGAAGGAAGGCCGACGCGCTCTCATCCCGTACGTGACCGCAGGCTTCCCCTTCGCCGACATCACGCCCGAACTGATGCACGGCATGGTCGAGGCCGGTGCCGACGTGATCGAACTGGGCGTGCCCTTCTCCGACCCGATGGCCGACGGCCCCGTGATCCAGAAGGCCGGCGAAGCCGCGCTGGCGCTGGGCGTCGGCATGAAGCAGGTACTCGCCATCGTCGCCGCCTTCCGCAAGACCGACACGACCACGCCCGTGGTGCTGATGGGCTATGCCAACCCGGTCGAACGCTACGACCTCGTGCACGGCAAGAAGGCCTTCATCCGTGACGCAGTCGCTGCCGGCGTCGACGGCCTGCTGGTGGTCGACTATCCGCCCGAGGAATGCGAGGACTTCGCCGGCGAGCTGAAGGCCGCCGGCATCGACCTGATCTTCCTGCTGGCCCCCACCAGCACCGACGAGCGCATGGCGCAGGTCGCGCGCATTGCCAGCGGCTACGTCTACTACGTGTCGCTCAAGGGCGTGACCGGTGCCGGCCACCTCGACACCGAAGCCGTCGGCCAGATGATTCCGCGCATCCGCCAGCATGTGAGCATCCCGGTCGGCGTGGGCTTCGGCATCCGCGACGCGCGTACCGCGCAGGCGGTCGGCTCGGCCGCGGATGCGGTCGTGATCGGCACGAAGATCATTCAACTCATCGAAGACCAACCGCGCGAGAAGGTCGTGCCGGCGGTGCGCGAATTCCTCGCGGGCATCCGCGAGGCGCTCGACGCCCTGCCCGCCGCGACGGCCAAGAACGCGGCTGGTCGATAATCACCGCCAACACAAGGAGCCCCCATGAGCTGGCTTGAAAAACTGCTACCCGCCAAGATCGCCCAAACCGACCCGTCCGAGCGCCGCCAGGTGCCCGAGGGCCTGTGGATCAAGTGCCCCGCCTGCGAGACCGTTCTGTACAAGACCGACCTTGAGCACAACCAGAACGTCTGCCCCAGCTGCAGCCACCACCACCGCATCGGCGCCCGCGCGCGGCTCGACGCGTTCCTCGACGCCGAGGGCCGCTACGAAGTCGGCCAGGAAGTGCTGCCGGTCGACGCCCTGAAGTTCAAGGACAGCCGCAAGTACCCCGAGCGCCTGAAGGAAGCCCTGGAAAACACTGGCGAAACCGACGCGCTGGTCGTCATGGGCGGCTCGGTGCACAGCATCAGCGTCGTCGTGGCGTGCTTCGAGTTCGAATTCATGGGCGGCTCCATGGGCAGCGTGGTCGGCGAGCGCTTCGTGCGCGGTGTCGAGACCGCCATCGAGCAGAAGGTGCCGTTCATCTGCTTCACCGCCACTGGCGGTGCGCGCATGCAGGAAGGCCTGCTCTCGCTGATGCAGATGGCCAAGACGAACGCAGCGCTCACGCGCCTGGCAAAGAAGGGCCTGCCCTACATCAGCGTCCTGACCGACCCGACCATGGGCGGCGTGTCCGCCGGCTTCGCCTTCGTGGGCGACGTGGTGATCGCCGAGCCCAAGGCGCTGATCGGCTTCGCCGGCCCGCGCGTGATCGAATCGACCGTGCGCGTGACGCTGCCCGAAGGCTTCCAGCGTGCCGAGTTCCTGCAGACCAAGGGCGCGATCGACTTCATCAGCGACCGCCGCGAACTGCGCAAGACCATCGCCAGCACGCTTGCCATGCTGCTGCGCCAGCCGGCCGATGCGGTGAGCTGAAGAACGAACGGCAATCAAGGCAAAAGGGCCCGGGTGCGATGCATCCGGGCCCTTTTGCTTGGGGCTCAAAACTCAGAAGGTCAGCTGATACGCGAACACCAGCAGGTTGCCCAGCACGATCGCGATCACCTGCAGCACCACGATGGCAGCCAGCGGCGAAAGATCGACCCCGCCAATCAGCGGAATGAAGCGGCGAAACGGCCGCACCAGCGGTTCGGCCAGGCGGGAGATCAGGTCGAGCAGCATCGGCGATGCGCCCGGAATCCACGACAGCACCGCGTAGACCACCAGCAACGCGGTCAGGCCCGAGATGGCCAGTTGCATCAGCCCCACCAGCGACACCAGCGGCAAGGTGGCGATGCGCCCCAGGTTGCCTACCAGCAGCCACAGCAGCAGGAACTTCAGCATCACCAGCAGCCACGCAGCAATCAGGCTCGCCAGGTCCCAGCGCTTCACCGCGGGCACGATGCGCCGCAGCGGCAGCACGATCCAGTCGGTGATGGCGAACACGAAGCGCCCGAGCGGGTTGCCGAAGGGCACCCGGTGGTACTGCATGTAGAGCCTCAGCAGGCAGGCACCGCCGAGCAGGCCGACGATCACGTCGAGAAGGAACGAAGGTATCTGGTACAACATGTCGTTGGAGAAAAGGTGCAGTTGCACGACTGCCCCGATTCTGGCCCACAAGCGCCTCGGCATCATCCACACTGCCCTACGGAACACCATGCCTTTGCTGAGCGTCGTTCTGCCCACCTACAACAGCGGCGAACTGGTCATCGAAACACTGCAGTCGCTGCTGGCACAAACCTTCACCGATTTCGAATTGCTCGTCATGGACGATGCCAGCTCGGACGGCACCTGGGAGCGGCTGGGTGGCTTCGATGATCCACGCATCCGCCTGCACCGCAACGCCTGCAACGTCGGCCTCCCCACCAACATGAACATCGCCATGGCGATGGCCAAGGGCAAGTACCTGGCACGCGTCGACCACGACGACTGCGCGATGCCAGAGCGCTTTGCACGGCAAGTCGACTTCCTCGAGAAGAACCCCGATATCACCGTCGTTGGCAGCCAGCTTGAGCATTTCCAGGACGAAGCGGGCATCACAGGCCTGCCGCTGGACGATGCGACCATCAAGGCGCGCATGGTGGAGGGTTTCGATTACCTGGCCAACCAGAGCACCCTTGGGCGACTGGACTTCTATCGCGCACATGCCCTCCGGTACGACCCGAACCTGTACGTGGTCGACGACCTGGGTTTCTGGATGGACTGCATGCTGCACGGCGCGCGCTTCGCCAACCTGCCCGAGGCGCTGACGCGCTACCGCATTCACCCGAACATGACCTCGCGTACCCTGCGCCTCGACCGGCTGTACGCGTCGAAGGACCGCATCTACCGGCGTTTTCTGCCATTGCTGTTCCCGCGCCTCCAGGGACAAGACTGCGAGTATCTGCTGACGCTGTACCGTAGCGCCGAAGACATGCCGCAGACCCTGGCCCATATGGTGGCCCTGCATCGCGCGGCCCGCAACGCGCTGTCTGAAATCGACACTCGCTGGGGCCAGAGTGCCTCCGCCTGCCGGGAGTCGATCGTGAATCTGTTGAATCACGCACGCCAGGGTTTCGAGGCGCGGGGGATACTGGGCGCAGGACACGCGGCAGTCCTCGATCTGATCTTTCAATCCGAATGACTTCGGCGTCATGGCCGAAGGCCCTCAACGTGCACATTCCTCTTTTCCCGCTCGGGACAGTCTTGTTTCCCGGCGGCTTGCTCCCACTGCGCATCTTCGAGGTCCGCTATCTCGACATGATCGGCAAATGCCGCAAGGCCGATGTGCCCTTCGGAGTGGTGAGCCTCACCAGCGGCAGCGAAGTGCGCAAGGCCGGCGCCGATGCGGAGAGCTTCGCCGCCATCGGCACGCTGGCCATGATCCGCGAGTTCGAGTCGCCGCAAAGCGGCCTGCTGCAGATCGAATGCTTAGGCACGCAACGCTTTCGGGTTCGCAGCCACGAGCTGCAGAAGCACGGCCTGTGGGTCGCCGAAGTCGAGGCGGTGAACGACGACATCGCGCTCGAGATTCCCGACGACCTGCGTCACACATCTACTGCGCTGCAGCGCCTGATCGGGACGCTCGAGGAGCGGCGCCAAGCCCAGGGCGGCACGATGCGGCTGCCCATCGGCGAGCCCTACCGCTTCGACGATTGCGGCTGGGTGGCCAACCGCTGGTGCGAGTTGGTGCCCATGCAACTCGAACTGCGGCAGCGCCTGATGGAGCTCGACAGCCCGCTGATGCGGCTGGAGCTGGTCAGCGATCTGCTGGCCCGCACCGGCATCACCGAATAGCATGCACGCGCAGCACGCCCGCTTTCACTCGATCATGCTGCGCGCGGATGCCGAGGCGCTGCTCGACAACCATCGCATCTATTGCGAGCGCTGGGGCTACGAACACCTTCGGCATGCCATCGGGAGCCCGCACAACAGCCCGCGCACCCTGCTCGTCTACAAGTACAGCGTCATATTCCACGCAGTGACGGATTCGCCGCCAGACGCGTTGCTGATCTTTGCCGATGACGATGCAGCCATCTATTCGCCGATTGCCGCCCATGACGTGATCGGCGACGCGACGCACTGGATCGCCGAGAACGCGCACACGCACCGCCCCGAGGGCAACTTCTTCATGCTGCGCGCCGGCCCTGCTGCCACCGCGATGATCGAGGGTATTCTCGAGCGTTTGCGCACGATGCCCGATACGGGAGTAGACCGCTGGGCGCACATCGAACTGGAGGGCCTCTCTGCTCAGGCTCATGGCGCCTTGCTCGATGGCCGGCATTTCCCGAACCTGCTGTTCGCGCCTTTCGGCCATCATCTGCCCGACATTTCCACCTTCGTACTTTCGTTGAACCCCACGGCTCACGCCAATGTCCACGACGGGCGACTTGCAAGTCTTTTCGTCGAGCACCTGAACGCGTCCCTGCAGCGCGGCACGCCCCTCTTCGACAATCATCTGCTGCAGCCTTTGCAGGCACTTCCTGCCTACGAGGTGCAAGACCCGGGGCGTCCGGTGGCGTTGCTGACCAGCTATACGCCGAACATCGCATGCTATGCCTCGATCTCGGAGCGCAATCTTTCCAGCTACGCCGCACGGCACGGATACACGCATCACATCTATCGGGATCTACCAGCCGCCCTTCAAGGCCAACTGGCCGGCAATTGGATCAAGCCGCAATTGCTGCTGCGCCACTTGAAGGAGCATGAACAGGTCGCCTGGGTTGACGCCGACATCCTGATTCACCATCCCGAGCGCCCTCTCGACTCGATCTTGCGGGGCCGTCCGGTCGCGCTGGCGCGCGATATCTCCGGCCATGCGTTCAACAGCGGCTTCATGGTGTTTTCGCAAACGCCCGAATGCCTTGCCTACCTCGAGCGGGTGCAGGCAATGATCGACGAGGTCCACGACAAGAACGGCGTCTACGCGTCGGGTGGCGACCAGACCTTCTTCATCTCTGCCTGGCACGAGGCTGGCGGCGCGACCGCCATGCCGCTTTCGGACTGCGTTTCCTTCAATTCGCATCCGGCCCTCTACGACGAGAACAGCTTCATGCTGCACTACATGGGCTACGCGGATCGCTTCAGGACATTGGTCATGAACGAGGATGCACGGCGGATAGAACTACAGCTTGCCTGAATAGTTTGCTACCTTTTCAATAGCAACTTATGCACATCTGACGCGCGATAGAGGCGGTTTTACGCAACGCCCGATCGGCTAAAATGCGAGCCCCGCGCACGCTCCCGGTTGCGCGCTACCCGCCTCCCATGTCCGATCAAAAGACCCCTCCGCCTCCTCCGCCCCCCGTCGACGAAAACCAGCTCATCGCGGAACGCCGCGAAAAGCTCAAGCTGCTGCGCACGGCGCAGGCCGAGGGCAAGGGTGTCGCGTTCCCCAACGACTTCAAGCCGGGCCACCGCGCGGCGGCGCTCGTCGAGGCACATGACGCCACCGAGGCCGAAGCACTCGAAGCACAGGCCGTCGAAGTCAGCGTGGCCGGCCGCATGATGCTCAAGCGCGTGATGGGCAAGGCCAGCTTTGCCACCCTGCAGGACGCCACCAGCCGCATTCAGCTCTACGTGACGCGCGACGCCGTCGGCGAAGAAACGTATGCCGAATTCAAGCGCTGGGACCTGGGCGACATCCTCGGCGCCGAAGGCACGCTGATGAAGACCAAGACCGGCGAGCTGTCGGTCAAGGTCACGAAGCTGCGCCTGCTCACCAAGAGCCTGCGCCCGCTGCCCGACAAGTTCCACGGCATGGCCGACCAGGAACAGAAGTACCGCCAGCGCTATGTCGACCTGATCACCGACGAATCGGCGCGCGTGCGCTTCACCGCCCGCAGCAAGGCCGTGAGCGCGCTGCGCGAGTTCATGGTGGCCAACGACTTCCTCGAAGTCGAGACGCCCATGCTCCACCCGATTCCAGGCGGCGCGAACGCCAAGCCCTTCAAGACGCACCACAACGCACTCGACCAGGAGATGTTCCTGCGCATCGCGCCCGAGCTGTATCTCAAGCGCCTGATCGTCGGCGGCTTCGAGCGCGTGTTCGAAATCAACCGGAGCTACCGCAACGAGGGCATCTCGGTGCGGCACAACCCCGAGTTCACGATGATGGAGTTCTACGCGGCCTACTGGAACTACCGCGACCTGATGGACTTCACCGAGACGCTGATCCGCACCATCGCCGACAAGGCCGTGGGTACGCAGCAGCTCACCTACCAGGGCAAGCCGGTCGACCTGACGCAGCCCTTCGAACGCCTGACGATCCGCGAGGCGATCCTGAAGTACACCGACGCGGAAGGCGTGGCTCAGGGCGTGGACGACGGCGCCTGGCTCATCGCCGCCCTGCGCAAGATCGGCCTGAGCGAAGAGAAGGACAAGCTCTCGCAGCGCAGCCTCGCCAGCCTGCAGGTGATGTACTTCGAGGAAACCGTCGAAGAGAAGCTCTGGCAGCCGACCTTCATCATGGAGCACCCGACCGAGATCTCGCCGCTGGCGCGCGCCAACGACGAGCGCCCCGAGGTCACCGAGCGCTTCGAGCTGTACATCACCGGCCGCGAGTTCGGCAACGGCTTCAGCGAGCTGAACGACGCCGAGGACCAGGCCGCGCGCTTCAACGCGCAGGTGGCCGCCAAGGACAGCGGCGATGACGAAGCCATGTACTACGACCACGACTTCGTGCGCGCCCTCGAATACGGCATGCCGCCCACCGGCGGCTGCGGCATCGGCATCGACCGGCTGATGATGCTGCTGACCGATTCGCCGAGCATCCGCGACGTGATCCTGTTCCCGGCGCTGCGCAGGGAATCTTGAACGTGAAGGCACCGTCGTCGTTGCCGACGATCGGCATCGACTTCGGCACCTCCAACTCCGCCGTCGCCTGCCGCATCAACGGCGAAGCCCGCCTTCTGCCTATCGAAGGCGCAGCCACCACCCTGCCCACAGCGATCTTCTTCAACGCAGAAGACCGCAAGACCCACTTCGGGCGCGACGCCATCGGCCAATACCTCTCGGGCACCGAGGGCCGGCTGATGCGCTCACTGAAGAGCCTGCTCGGCAGCGCGCTGATGCAGGAGAAGACCGCCATCTACGACGGCCTCGTGAGCTTCGAGGACATCATCGCGCGCTTCCTGCGCGAACTGGCCATGCGCGCCAGCCGCGAGTTGGGCCAGATGCCCGAGCGCGTGGTGATCGGGCGCCCGGTGCATTTCGTGGACGACGATCCGAAGCGCGACGAACGCGCGGAAGAAAGCCTGCGCGTCGCGGCGCGCGCCGCGGGCTTTCGCGAGATTGCGTTCCAGCTCGAACCCATCGCGGCCGCCTTCGACTACGAACAGCGCGTTGCCAAGGAGTCGATCGTGCTCATCGTCGACATCGGCGGCGGCACCTCCGACTTCACCGTCGTGCGCGTCGGCCCCGAGCGTGCCGCGCGAGAGGATCGCAGCGACGACGTGCTGGCCACCAGCGGCGTGCACATCGGCGGTACCGACTTCGACCAGCGGCTGAATCTCGAGCGCGTGATGCCGCAATTCGGCTTCCGCCACCACGGCCCGCAGGGGCGCGAGGTACCCAGCAAGGTGTTCTTCGAGCTGTCTTCGTGGCACCTGATCAACTGGCTCTACGCCGCCAAGGCAGTGAGGCAGGCGAAGGAACTGCGCACAAGCTACAGCGACACGCGGCTGCACGACCGGCTGATGGCCGTGCTCGAGGAACGGCACGGCCACCGCATCGCGAGCGCGGTGGAAGCGGCCAAGATCGACGTGTCGCTGAGCGACGCGCCGACTGCCATCGACCTCGACTGCGCCGAACGAGGCCTCGCGGCCTCGCTCACGCCGGACGACATGGCGCAGCAGCTGGCGACCCCGCTGGAGAACGTGATCGCCTGCGCGCACGCCTGCGTCAAGCGCGCGGGCCTGCGCAGCGGCGACCTCGACGCGATCTACCTTACCGGTGGCTCGTCCGCGCTGCGGCCGTTCCAGCACGCTCTGCGCAAGAGCTTCGCGGGCGTGAACCTGGTCGAGGGCGACCTGTTTGGCGGCGTGGCCACCGGGCTGGCCTGCGCGGCGCGCACGGAGCGCCGCGCATGAAATACCTGGCGGGCTATCCGGCGTCCTTGCTGGACCAGGTCCGCCAGTTGATCGCCGAGGACAAGCTCGCCGCGCTGCTCGACAAGCGCTATCCGGACGGGGTGCACAACGTGCAGACCGACCGTGCGCTGTACGAGTACGTGAGCGAGCTCAAGAGCGAGTTCATGCGCAAGGCCGAACCGCTGTCCAAGGTGATGTTCGACAACAAGCTGCATGTGATCCGCAACGCGCTGGGCACGCACACCACGGTGTCGCGCGTGCAGGGCGGCAAGCTCAAGGCGAAGCGGGAGATACGGGTGGCCAGCCTGTTCAAGGACGTGCCTCTCGCGTGGCTGCGGATGATTGTTGTGCACGAGTTGGCACATATGAAGGAACGTGAGCACGACAAGGCGTTTTACGCACTGTGCATGCACATGGAGCCGGACTACCATCGGCTTGAATTCGATCTGCGGCTCTACCTGACCCACATGGAAACCGGCGGTCAGCCCCTCTGGTCGACGGTCCCGAAGGCACCGTGAACGCCCATCCTGTCTGTCTCCCTTGATCGACCGCCCCATGTCCACGCAGCCCGCTGAAGCCGTCTTCTCGAATATCTTCGCCGCCAACACCTGGGGATCGATGGAGAGCGTATCGGGCGCAGGTTCGGAGTTGAGCAACACCGCGCAGATCATTCGCGAACTGCCGGCACTCCTTCGCGAACTGCGCGTACAGACGTTTCTCGACCTGCCTTGCGGGGATTTCAACTGGATGCAGCACGTCGATCTCGAAGACATCGACTACTTGGGAGCGGACATCGTCGACGAGCTCGTGCAACGCAATAACGAGCGCTTCGGCCGCCCCGGCCGGCGCTTCGGCAAGCTCGATCTGCTCACGGGCGGGTTGCCCGAGGTCGACTTGGTACTGTGCCGAGACTGCCTTTTCCATTTCTCGCACGCGGATGTGTTCCGGGCGCTGCACGCGCTGGTCGACAGCCGCTCCCAATGGTTGCTGACGACCACCTTCACCTACCGCACGCTGCCGCGCAACGGAGAGATCGAGACAGGCGGCTGGACGCCCATCAATCTCGAGATGCCCCCGTACAACCTGCCGCCGCCACGCCGCCTGATCGTCGAAGGCAATGTGACCGAAGCGATCATCTATCCGTCGCTGGAGGGTTCCCCGAGATTTCCGCAGACAGATCGCTGCCTGGGCCTCTGGCTGCTGGACGACGTGCGGGAGACACTGGCGCGCATCGGGCGCTGAAAGACCTCACGCCCGAGCGGCCGTCAGGTCGATACCGCGGCCTCGACCTCGTCGATGCCTGCAACAGCCAGCCAATGGCAATAGCCCCCTGAGGTGCGCCGGTCGATGTCGCCCAGCGCCATGCCGGCGTACTTGCCGGCGCGGAACTGGTGCTTGGACCAGTACTGGTCGGTATGCCACGCATGGATGTGCAGTACATCGCTGCCGATCACGCGACTCGCGTAGGGCAAGTGATCGAGCAGGCCAAGGGAACATTGCTGCGGGTAGGTTCGACGCAGGGCCAGCTCGCCCGCATACATCGTGACCACGTTCTTGCACCAGCCCGGCCACTGCCCCTGAAAGTGGCGAAACTCCTCGTCGAGCAGCCTGTTGCAATAGTCGAGCTGGGCTTCCACGAAATTGCAGACGAATTCGGATGGGCCGAGCACGGAAGCTCCGACGTTGTGCAGCCCGGAATGAGGAAAGCCCCACCGTGCACTGCACTCCGAGAGCTTGCGACGCACCTCCTCTTCATAGGCGTACGCGCCGAAACCAAAGCACAGGCCCGTGGGTGTGAAGCTCGTGAGTGCCGGCGTGACGAAGGTATCGCAGTCGGTCTTCAGCACGGAGTCGTACTTCCTGCACTCCTCGATCACGGCTGGCTCGCACAGGTTGGCCACCGAATTGATGAAGCCGTAGCCGATCCAGTCGGTGTTGCGCTCCACATAGGGCACGCTCGGGATCACGACGATCCGGTCGTCCTCGGGCAGTGCAGCGACAGCATCCGGGTGACAGACCGCAATGATCTTCGCGCGTGAAAACAGGTTCGAGAAGATCATGCTTTTGTAGAGCCATGAAAACTCGTCGATGATTTCCTGCTTGTTGTCGATGTAGACCAGCACGCCCATCGTCGCCATATCGATTCCTCCCGTTGGAGACGCTACCGGATCCGCTGCGAGCGGACATCCATGGCGGCCATGTAGGCAGAGCGGTAGGGCTCGCCGAGATTGATGAAGTGCACCAGCAGGGTTTCATTGCCTGCCAGATGCGGAGGCGTGTTGATGCTGAGGTTGTCCAGAATGTGCGGCTCGGCGACAAGCCCTTCTTCAGTCAGCACCTCGTTCGTGTAGTACTGGTCGCCCTGGCTGCTGTAGACGCCTGACTTGTCGGCCACACCGCCGATGCGCTCCCAGATGCGATCGAGCAGGCGTGCGTTGGCGGGCGTGTTGCGAAAACCCATGACGCCGGAGTTGAACTGCCAGCCGCCGATGTCCTTGGCGAGCAGAAGGTCACGGCCTTCCAACAGCGGCTCGATGCGCCTGGCCTGGTTGTAGAAGATGGCGTCCGCGTCCACCCAGATGACCCAAGCGTGGTGGGCCAGATGCTGGTTGATGAGCCAGCTGCGAATCCACGAGCCGTTGATGTTCGGCCCGATGGATTCAGGAATATCGCGGTACACGTGATAGGCATACCCGTGCCGTTCGCAATAGCGGCGCACGTTGTGCTCGGACACGCGAGCATAGGTCTGGATATGCGGCGTATAGAGCGTCAGGAAAGCGATCGGCGCTTCGGGGTTGTAGCTGTCCATCGCCGCTTTCGACGGCTCCGGGTAGGCCGGCTGCTGCAGAACCGGGCGCCCCTGCATCAGCGCCTCGTTGACCTGGTCCACCAGCATGCGCTGCAGGTTCAGGTCGTGCAGCATGTCATCGCTCAACTCGCCGTTCGCCTCGACCGGCAATGGCCCCAGGTTGACCACGAAGATCGGCGCCTGATACCACTGCGCGATACGCCAGGACACATTGACGTAGACCCCCGCCTCCATGGCATTGCAGCCAAGCAACCCGGCAGGCCGCAGGCGCGCGGCCTCGTCGATGTGCTTGGCAGCCCGGGCGATCACGTACCCCGAATCGACGATCAGCGCATGCAGCATGGCTCGATTGGCCGCGGTGTTGCGCACGACCATCATGTTGGTCATGGCCAAGCCAGTCCGGCTGCCCACCGGCGGGCCTTCGGCCGCAAGCAGGTCGCGCTCCCGCATGAGGACGTCGACCGCAATGGGATGGAAAACCACCGAATTGCCATCCAGGAACAGCAGCCAGTCACCCTCAGCCAACTTGCGCAGGTGGCGCAAGATTTCGCTGTACTTCACGCTGTCGC
Source organism: Variovorax sp. 679 (assembly GCF_003952185.1). Taxonomy (GTDB): domain Bacteria; phylum Pseudomonadota; class Gammaproteobacteria; order Burkholderiales; family Burkholderiaceae_C; genus Variovorax. Next base: position 263,572 of record NZ_RXFS01000002.1, read on the forward strand.
GAAGCGCCGGGTGCAGAACGCGGTCACTCTCGACCCACTGGTGGGGGTAGCCGTAGAGCCTGCAGTAGTACGCGTGGTTGCGCAGAACCTCTTCTTCATCCCGGCGCTGGAGGAAACTGAGGCACAACGGCATGGCTCTACTCCAGCAGGCTGGTCTGAGCCAGCAGGCGCCTGGCACCGCGATAGCCTGCGGAACCCATCAGCCTGTCCCACGAGGGCGCAGGGCCGTCTGGCAACAACCCCTGCCGCCGCGTTTCGCTGCGCGCATCGGGCTGCCAACGTTGCGTGCGCGCCGCAAACGCGAAGCCGTCGAGCATTTCATCCAAAGGCGCGCCCCCCCCAACGCTCTGGTTGCACAACAACGCCATGTCGCACCCCGCTTCGAGCGCCGCCAGCGCCGCGTCGGTAAAACTGAGCAGCTCACCGTCGATATAGCGCCCCGCCTCCATGCTCAAGTCATCGCTGAACACAGCGCCATCGAAGGCGAAACGCTTCCGCAGGATTTCTCCGAGCCATTTCGAAGAAAAACCCGCCGGCCGCTTGTCGACCTTCGGATAGATCACGTGCGCCGGCATCACAGCCGCGAGCGAGCCCGACAGCCAGTCGTACGGCCGCGCATCGTCGGCCAGGATGACCTTGAGGCCGCGCTTGTCCACCGGAATCTCGACGTGCGAATCGGCTTGCACGAAGCCGTGCCCCGGAAAGTGCTTGCCGCAGTTGCGCATGCCCATCTGCAGCATGCCGTGCATCACGCTCTTGGCCAGCAGCGCCACCACGCGTGGGTCGCGATGGAAGCTGCGGTTACCAATCACGCTGCTGCCGCCGTAATCGAGGTCGAGCACCGGTGCGAAGCTGAAATCGACGCCGCAGGCGCGCAGCTCGCCAGCAAGCACCTGCCCGACTGCGGTCGCAGCCTGGGTGGCGCGCATGGCGTCGCGCATCCACAGCTCGCCAAGCTCGCGCATCGACGGCAGGTGGGTGAAACCATCGGTGCGAAAGCGCTGCACGCGCCCACCCTCGTGGTCGACGCAGATCAGCAGGTCTGGCCGGATCGCCTTGATTTCGGCGTTGAGCGCGGTCATCTGCGCGCGATCCCGCCAATTGCGGGCGAAGTGGATCACGCCGCCGACGAGCGGGTTGGCAAGGCGCCGGCGGTCGGCATCGCCGAGTTCCGTACCCGCGACATCGATGATCAGCGGCGCATGGGAGTGTTCAGGGCGATCGGCAAGCCCGGCGGTCATATCTTCTCCACCACCACGAAGCTCGCGGCGTATTCGGTTTCGTCGGTCACGGTGACGTGGGCAGTGAGGCCCTGCGCCTCGAACCAGTCCTTCAGGCCGCCGTGCAGCACGATGACGGGCTTGCCGCTGCGCAGGTTGGCAATCTCGCACAGGCGCCAGCTCATGGGCATGCGCATGCCCAGCCCGATGGCCTTGCTAAAGGCCTCCTTGGCGGAAAAGCGGGTTGCCAGGTAGCTCAGGCCGCGCTTGGGCCAGCGTGCGCTGCGAGCCTGCCAGACCTTGAATTCGGCGTCGCTCAGCACCTTGCGGGCAAAGCGCTCGCCCTGGCGCTCGAAGGTCGCGGCGATACGACGCAGGTCGCAGATGTCGGTGCCAATGCCGTAGATCATGCGGCGCCAGCGTTCATTGTTGCTGCTGCTGCTGTTGCTGCTGCGCCTCGGCGATGCAGCGCAGGTAGTCGCGCGTGGTGGCCGTGTAGCCGAGCTCCAGCGCATCCGCCACGAAGGCATGGCCGATCGAGACTTCCTGCACGCCGGGCACGGCGCGCAGGAAAGCCGTCAGGTTGTCGCGGCTCAGGTCGTGGCCGGCATTGATGCCCAGGCCCGCGGCATGGGCCGCGCGCGCCGTGTCGACATAGCGCTGGAGAACGGCCTGCCCGTTCGGGGTGCCGCGCGATGCGGCATAGCCTTCGGTGTAGAGCTCGACGCGGTCGGCGCCCACGGCCTTGACCGCAGCCATCATCTCGGGGATCGGGTCCATGAACAGGCTGACGCGCACGCCCAGCGCCTTGGCTTCGGCGATCAGCGGACGCAGGCGCTCGGCGTCGTCGGGAAAGGTCCAGCCGTGGTCGCTGGTCGACTGGGTCTCGCTGTCGGGCACGAAGGTGGCCTGGTGCGGCTTCAGCGTACGCACGAAGTCCATCAGGTTCTGGAAGGGATTGCCCTCGATGTTGAACTCGATGCCCGGCCAATCTTTTGCGAGCAGCGCGGAAAGGTCGCTCACGTCGTGCGCGCGGATGTGACGGGCGTCCGGGCGAGGATGCACGGTGATGCCGTGTGCGCCGGCAGCCAGGCAGGCCTGGGCGGCCTTCACCACGCTTGGAATGCCCAGATGGCGCGTATTGCGCACCAGGGCGACCTTGTTGAGGTTGACGGACAGCGAGGTGGCGGCGGTGGTGCCGGCTTGGCCCGGAGTGCTCATAGTGCTTGCAGGTCTCTCATCATTTGCCGCGTACGCAGCGTGGACACGCCGCAATGGTAGTTGAGCAGCGCGCGCAGCTGGTTTCGCAGGGCACTGTTGCTGCCGGCGTTCATGGTGGCAATTTCACGCAACGTGGCGGTAAATGGGGCCCTGTCGTCCAGAACGGCCTGCAGGGCCTGCCAGTCGGCACCGGTCAGCGCAGCCTCGTCATCGCCGGCCTGGCGCAGGCCCGCCTCGGGAACGAGGCTGTAGCGCTCTTCGCCAGCGAGCGGCTCCAGCGTGAGGGTCTGGGCATCGAGCGAGGGCAGCAGGCCGACTCCGCGCAGCAGCAGCAGTTCGAAGGCGCGCAGCGCGGCCGCCTGGGTCGCGGCCTGGGCGCCGGCGTGCTCGCTTGCAAGCACCTGCACGACCCCGGCGTAGGCGTCGAACAGCGCCTCATGGGCATCGTCGCGCGCCAGCAGGCGCAGCAGCAGCTCGTTGACGTAGTAGCCCGACAGCAGCGCCTCGCCGGTCGGCATGACGTGCCCGCCCATCCATTCAGCGCCCTTGAGCGTGCGGATCTCGGCGTCGCCGCCGTAGTTGAGCTGCAGGGGCTGCAGCGGCAGCAACACCGGCCGGAAGTTGGAGCTCGGCCGCTTCGCACCCTTGGCCACGAGCGCGATGCGCCCGTGGTGGCGGGTGAAGACTTCGAGGATCAGGCTCGACTCGCTCCAGTCGTAGCGGTGGAGGACGTAAGCCGGCTCGTGCGAAACGCGGTGGGTGGCCATGTCAGAGCGCAATGAGGCATCGAGGTTTGAGGCCGGCAAACGCCGCGGAACCGGCTTTGCCAAGCCGCAGGCGTTGCCCCCAAGCAAGAGGGTTGGCGGCTACGCGAAGCGAGCGAGCCTGGGGGTTTGCTTATTCATAGCCGAACGAGCGCACGCGGGCTTCGTCGTCGGCCCAGCCCGAACGCACCTTCACCCACAGCTCGAGGAACACCTTGGCGTCGGCCAGTTTCTCGAGCTCGACGCGGGTTTCCATGCCGATGCGCTTGATGCGCTCGCCCTTGTCGCCGATCACCATGGCCTTGTGGCCGTCGCGCTCGACCACGATGGTGGCGGCGATGCGCAGCAGGCGCTTCTGGCCCTTCTTCTGGGGCGGTTCCTCGTCGAACTTGTCGATGACGACGGTCGAGGTGTAGGGCAGCTCGTCGCCGGTAAGGCGGAACAGTTTCTCGCGCACCAGCTCGCCAGCGAGGAACTTCTCGCTGCGGTCGGTCAGTTCGTCCTCGTCGTAGAACCAGGGCTGTTCGGGCAGGTACTTCTCGCAGATGCCGAACAGGCGCTCGACGTCCTTCGGGTTCTTGGCGGACATCGGCACGAACTCGGCGAACTCGTGCTTCTCCTGCATGCTCTTGAGCCAGGGCGCGATGTCGCCGCGGCGGTGCACGTTGTCGAGCTTGTTGGCCAGCAGCACGGTCGGGATGCCCTTGCCGAGCAGCTTGAGCACGCGCTCGTCGGCCTGGGTGAAGCTGCCCGCCTCGACCACGAACAGGATCAGGTCCACGTCGCCGACCGCGCCCTGCACGGTCTTGTTGAGCGACTTGTTCAGCGCGTTGGCGTGCAGGGTCTGGAAGCCCGGCGTGTCGACGAACACGAACTGCGTGGCGCCCAGCGTGCGCATGCCGGTGATGCGGTGGCGCGTGGTCTGCGCCTTGCGCGAGGTGATGCTGATCTTCTGGCCGACCAGCGCATTGAGCAGCGTCGACTTGCCCACGTTGGGCTTGCCGACGATGGCGATGAGGCCGCAGTGCTGGGGACCAGCGGCACCCTCGCCGCTGGCGGCGTCTTCGGGTTCCGCTACGGGATTGATAGCATCGTTCATTGTGATTTCACGCGGCGCCGCGTGCCTTGAGCCGGATCAACATGGCAGCGGCCGCCGCCTGCTCGCCGGCGCGGCGCGAGCCGCCGATGCCGCGTTCGCGAAAGCCCAGCTCGGGCACTTCGCACTCGACATCGAAAGTCTGCTTGTGTGCCGCGCCCAATGTGGCGGCCACGCGGTACACCGGCAGCTTCATTTTGTGACCCTGCAGCCATTCCTGCAATTCGGTCTTGGGATCCTTGGCCGCAGCCTCCATGCGCGGGTTGATCTCCACCGACTCGTAGAGCCGGTGCACCAGCGCCTGGGCGGCGGCAAAGCCGGCATCGAGATACACCGCGCCGATCAGCGCCTCGAGCGCGTCCGCCAGGATCGACGGCCGGTTCGGGCCGCCCGAGCGGGCCTCGCCCTCACCGAGCCGCAGCAGCGGCGACAGCGCCAGCCCCACCGCCAGGCGATGCAGGGTGTCCTGCTTGACGAGATTGGCCCGCACGCGCGACAGGTCGCCTTCGGGCAGGGCCGACAGGCGCATGTAGAGCAGGTGCGAGACCGCCAGGTTCAGCACCGAGTCGCCAAGGAATTCGAGGCGCTCGTTGTGGTCGGCCGAGAAGCTGCGGTGCGTGAGCGCGAGCTGCAGCAGCCGCGGGTCGGAGAAGGTGTGCTGCAGGCGTGCCTGCAACGCGGCGAGGCTGCCGTCCACCTTTTTGGGAGCCGTGTTCAGCGGGATTCGCCCTTGTACTTGAGCGTCAGGTAGGCCGGGCCGAACAGGGGAATCTCGCGCTCGTACGAGTACGACACGACCACCTTGTCGCCGACCTTCTTGATCTCGAGGTCCTTGCCGCTGACCGACTTGAAGTCGTCGATGGCCTGGGCGCGATCGAAGATGGCGCGCACCTCGGGCACGGTCGTGCCTTCCTTGGCCTTGTTGACGGCCTTGTCGATGGCCTGCCACTCGATCAGCGTCGGAATGACCTGCGCGATGACCACGCCCAGGCATCCGAGCACGGCGGCGACGAACACCAAGCCGATGAACGAAATGCCACGTTGCTGCGCAGCCCTGCTGCGAACGGACCGATGTGTTCTCATGCCCTCATACCCCTCGAACTATGCTTGCAGATGAATGCTTATTGAAACGGACCGATGCGTCCCAGGTCGCCGAAGTTCATCCAGACGAAGAATGCCCTGCCCACGATGTTCTTGTCCGGCACGAAGCCCCAGAAACGCGAGTCCGCCGAATTATCGCGGTTGTCGCCCATCATGAAATAGCTCCCCGCGGGCACCTTGCAGACCACGCCTTCAGCCGAGTAGCGGCAGTTCTCGATGCCCGGGAAGTTGAAGCCGCCGGCACCGGGAATGAACGACGGCGAGGTTTCGTCGTTGAGGATCTTGTGCTCCTTGTCGCCCAGTTTCTCGTCGAACTGCTTGAGCAGGCGCATCGACTCGCCGTCGAGGTAGTCGGCGGCCGGCGTCTTGGAAACCGGCTGGCCGTTGATCGTGAGCTTCTTGTTCAGGTAGGCGATCTCGTCGCCGGGAATGCCGACCACGCGCTTGATGTAGTCCATGCTCGGCTTTGGCGGGTAGCGGAACACCACCACGTCGCCGCGCGCCAGCGGGGTGCCGGCAGTGATCTTGGTGTTGATGACCGGCAGGCGCAGGCCGTAGGTGAACTTGTTGACCAGGATCAGGTCGCCGGTCAGCAGCGTCGGCATCATCGAGCCGGAAGGGATCTTGAAAGGCTCGTAGAGGAACGAGCGCAGCAGGAACACCACCAGGATCACCGGAAACAGGCCTGCGGTCCAGTCGAGCCACCAAGGCTGCATCAGCAGGCGCTCGCTCGCCTTGGCATCGGCGGTGTCGACCTGCTTGATGCCCTGCCCGGCCAGGCGCGCATTGCGGTCGGCCAGCGAGGCCTCCAGCTTTGCGGCGGCCTGCTCGCGCCGGGGCAGGAAGTAGAAGCGCTCGGCCAGCCAGTACAGGCCCGTGATCACGGTGGCCAGGAACAGCAGCAAGGCGAAGTTGCCTTCGATCGCGTTGAAGTACCAGGCACCGACATAGGCGGCTAAGGCCGCGAGGACCAGGGAGGTGATGAATGCCATTTTGTGATCAGTCTTCGACTTGCAGAATGGCGAGGAAGGCCTCTTGCGGGACCTCGACGGAACCGATCTGCTTCATTCTTTTCTTGCCCGCCTTCTGCTTCTCGAGCAGCTTCTTCTTGCGGGTGATGTCGCCGCCGTAGCACTTCGCCAGAACGTTCTTGCGAAGGGCCTTGATTGTCTCACGCGCAATGATGTTGACCCCGATGGCGGCCTGGATTGCCACGTCGAACATCTGGCGCGAAATGATCTCGCGCATCTTCGAGACCACCGCCCGGCCGCGGTACTGCGACTGGGTGCGGTGCACGATGATCGACAGCGCGTCGACCTTTTCGCCGTTCAGCAGGATGTCGACCTTCACCACGTCGGAGGCGCGGTACTCCTTGAACTCGTAGTCCATCGAGGCGTAGCCGCGGCTCACCGATTTGAGCTTGTCGAAGAAGTCGAGAACGATCTCACCGAGCGGCATCTCGTAGGTCAGCATGACCTGGCGGCCGTGGTAGGCCATGTTCATCTGCACGCCGCGCTTCTGGTTGGCCAGCGTCATGACGGCGCCGACGTATTCCTGCGGCATGTAGAGATGCACGGTGACGATCGGTTCGCGAATTTCCGCCATCTTGCCGACGTCGGGCATCTTGGACGGGTTCTCGACCATGATCACTTCGCCGTCGTTCTTGACCACCTGGTAGACCACGCTCGGCGCGGTCGTGATCAGGTCCTGGTCGAACTCGCGCTCCAGGCGCTCCTGCACGATTTCCATGTGCAGCAGGCCGAGGAAGCCGCATCGGAAGCCGAAGCCGAGCGCCTGGCTCACCTCGGGCTCGTAGCGCAGCGACGAATCGTTGAGCTTGAGCTTTTCGAGCGCGTCGCGCAGCGAGTCGTACTCGCTGGCTTCGGTGGGGTACAGGCCCGCGAACACCTGCGGCTGGATTTCCTTGAAGCCGGGCAGCGCCTCGGTGGCCGTGGCCGCTGCACCGCCGGTGCCGGGCCTGATCAGCGTGACCGTGTCGCCGACCTTGGCCGCCTGCAGCTCCTTGATGCCCGCGATGATGTAGCCCACCTCGCCCGCTTCGAGCGAATTGCGGGGTTCGTTGGCGGGCGTGAAGACGCCGACGCTGTCGGCGTTGTACATCGCGCCCGAAGCCATCATCTTGATGCGCTCGCCCTTCACGAGACGGCCGTCGACCACGCGCACCAGCATGACGACGCCGACGTACGGGTCGAACCAGCTGTCGACGATCATCGCGCGCAGCGGGCCGTCGGGGTTGCCGCGCGGCGCGGGCATGCGCGCGACGATGGCTTCGAGGATGTCGTCGATACCCACGCCGGTCTTTGCCGAGCACGGAATCGCATCGGTCGCGTCGATGCCGATCACGTCTTCGATTTCGGTGCGCGCGTTGTCGAGATCCGCGTTGGGCAGGTCGATCTTGTTGAGCACCGGCACCACTTCCACACCGAGGTCGAGCGCGGTGTAGCAGTTGGCCACCGTCTGCGCTTCGACGCCTTGCGATGCATCGACGACGAGCAGCGCGCCTTCGCATGCAGACAACGAACGACTCACTTCATACGAGAAGTCGACATGGCCCGGCGTGTCGATCAGATTGAGGTTGTAGACCTGCCCGTCGCGCGCCTTGTAGTGCAGCGCCGCGGTCTGCGCCTTGATGGTTATCCCACGCTCTTTTTCGATGTCCATCGAGTCGAGAACCTGCGCTTCCATCTCGCGTTCCGCGAGGCCGCCGCAACGCTGGATCAAACGGTCTGCGAGCGTCGACTTGCCATGGTCGATGTGCGCAATGATCGAAAAATTTCTGATGTGATTCATCAACGGGAACGCTTAAGTACTTGAATTGGCTCGTACGCAGAGTGCGACAGGCAAGAAAAAAGGGCGCGTCTTCTGGAGACGCGCCCTGAACCAACAAGCAATGGCAACTGCAGTAGTTGGAGCTTCATTGTAGGCAAAAAGGGAAGCGCGTACATCCGGGAACAGGGTCCAAAGGGGTCGTTGCAGGTCCACAACATCAAAGATATGAACAGGTTATCAACAGGATCGGTGGAGCAGTTACTGAACAACTTGTGGGCGATCTGTGGAGCACCGGTGGACTGCCATCTGACATCTCGCATGGTGAAGGTCGGGGCATTCCTTATGCGCCGACCGGCCGCCGAGGGTGCTCTATTCTACCGAAATCCGTCCTTAGCCTCTTTATAAGTTAGTGATCGCAAACAAAATTCGGCATTTTCGGGCCCACTGATTTTTTTGGAGGCCGACGCCAGAACGTCGTAAACACCTCAAAAAAACGGCCCCAAACCCGACTGCCGGGTGGGGCCACTTGACGCCGAGCCGGATCAGCGTGCGGGACGAATCAGCGCGTACTGCGCCCAGTCGCCACGGCGGAACAGCACGCTGAGCGGCTTGCTCTTGTCGGACTTGGCGACGGCGGACTCGAATTCGCGGGCATTCGACACTTCGGTATTGCCCACCGCCATGATGATGTCGCCCTCGCGCAGGCCTGCGCGGGCAGCGGCGTCGCCGGAGGCATCGACCTTCACGCCACCCTTCACCTTCAGCTCCTTCTTCTGCGCATCGGTGAGATCGCTCACGGCCAGCCCCAGTGACTTGGCGGCGGCGGATGCTGGCGGCTTTTGCGCCGGTTCGTCGCGGTCGCTCGCGCGCTTGCTGGGCTTGTCGGGCTCGATCTCGGCGATGGTCACGCTGAGATCGCGAGAAGCGCCGCGGCGGAACACCGTGAGCGTGCTCTTGGTGCCCGGCTTGGTGTTGCCCACCAGACGAGGCAGGTCGCTCGGCTTCTCGATGGGCTTGCCGTCGAACTTGGTGATGACGTCGCCCGGTTCGACGCCGGCCTTTTCTCCCGGCGATCCGGCCTCGACGCCGCGCACCAGCGCGCCCTGCGCCTTGCCCAGGCCGATGGCCTCGGCCACGTCCTTGGTGACCTGGTCGATCTGCACGCCGATGCGGCCACGCGAGACGCGGCCCGAGGTGCGCAGTTGATCGCTCACACGAATCGCCTCGTCGATCGGGATCGAGAACGAGATGCCCATGAAGCCGCCCGAACGCGAGTAGATCTGGCTGTTGATGCCGACCACCTCGCCGCGCATGTTGATCAGCGGCCCGCCCGAATTGCCGGGATTGATGGCCACGTCGGTCTGGATGAACGGCAGGTATTCGCCGGTATCGCGCTGCTTGGCGCTCACGATGCCCGCGGTGACTGTGTTCTCGAGGCCGAAGGGCGAGCCGATGGCCATCACCCATTCGCCGACACGCAGCTTGGAAATGTCGCCGACCTTCACAGCAGGCAGGCCGGTGGCCTCGATCTTCACGACTGCGACGTCGGTGCGCTTGTCGGCGCCGACGATCTTGGCCTTGAACTCGCGCTTGTCGGGCAGCGTGACCAGTACCTCGGAAGCATCTTCGACCACGTGCGCATTGGTCATCACGTAGCCGTCGGGCGTGAGGATGAAGCCGGAGCCGACGCCGCGCGGACGCTCTTCTTCCTGCGGCTGCTGCGGACGGTTCTGGCGCGGCCCCTGACGCGGCTGGCCCGGCAGCGGCTGACCGAAGAAGCGGCGGAAGAACTCCTGCATTTCCTCGTCCATCTCGCCGTTGCCGCCGCGCTGCACGACTTTCTCTACCGTGCGGATGTTGACCACGGAAGGGCCGACCTGATCGACCAGATCGGTGAAGTCTGGCAGCGTGCGCGTCTGCGCGTGGACCGGCTCGACCGGCAGGAAGGTGGCGCCGGCAGTCAGTGCGAGCGCGCAAGCCAGCAGGCCGGAACGAAACTTGTGTCCCTCGACTTTGAAGTTCATCAGTTTTCTTTCAAAAGAACGGAGCGGCTGAAAACAGGTGCTATGAGTCTGCGCTGCGTGCTTGGTTCAGCGCAATTGGCGCTTGTGCGACCTCGAACTGTCAGCGCGTGCGCGCGAGGCTCTGCGCAAATGCATTGAGCGTCTGCTGCGGCACCTCGCCCACCGCAGTCAGCCACCAGTCGCTCGCCGGCTCGGGCAGGCGTCGGCGGATGGCGTTGGTCGCGCCGATGGTCAGCACGCCGTCGCGGGGCGCACGCGCCGCGTCATAGCGCTCGATGAAGAGCGACACCGAGGCCAGGCCGTCGGAGAAGGTCCACTGCACCGTGGCCGCATCCTGCTTCGACTTGCCGCCATCGTCGCCCGCCGTCGGACGACGGAAGAAGCTTCGGGGCTTGAATCCGGCCACGGGCGTGCGCAAGGTCCAGCCTTCGTCCTGCGCGTTGCTGCGCTCGAGCTCCAGCTTTTCGATGCGGTAGCCCGAGGTGTTGGACATCATCTGCGCGAGCGCCTGCGCCTTCACCGGCGCATCGAGCTGCAATTCGGAAAACGCCGACTGCTCGACCACGCGGGAATCGCTGTCGACGGTCTGCAGCTTCACCACGAGGCCGGAGCGGCGCTCGCTCCAGATCCGGTAGCCGAAGCGCAGCCCGTCGTGGGGCACCAGCTGCACCACGTCGGCATCGAAGCCTGCGACGCGATCCTTGCCGATCGCACGCACATCGTAGAAATCGCCGATGGACGGATCGGGCTTGTCCGGCAGGTTAGGGAAGAGATCGAGGTTCTCGCGCTTCTCGACCTTCACCACCTTCGCCTCCGGCAGGAAGGTCATGACGTTGCGGTTGCGCCGGAAGGTCGAGCGCGGCGGCCCCGACAGGGCCTCGATGCGCTCGATCTGATGCTCGCCGTCGCGCACGTGCCAGATGCGCGCGCTCGACAGGTCCCCGCCCGGTGCCGAGACCACGAAGGTGCCCACGTAGTTGCGCTGCCTGGCGCCGGTGTGCATGCGCTGCAGCCACTCGGTCACGCTCATGGCCGGCGGCTCGTCCGTCTGCGCCGTCGTCGCGCTCTTCGCATTCGCAGCACCCGAGCGGGTCTGCGCGGTGGCGGCCTGTGCCAGGCAAAAGGCAGCGAACACAAGCACGACGGCGCGTGCGGAGATCGGCATCGGAACGGTCATTGCGGGCAGCTGGAGGTGCGCGCGCTCAGCGCGTCGGCCCTTCGAAAGTGGCGTTGCGCAGGAAACCGGAAGGCATTTGCGAGGCGCCACCAGCCTGCTGGTGCGCCTCGAGGAGTTGGTCGAGGCGGGGATCGCGCAGCATGACCTGCGGATTGCCGCTACCCACGATCACGCGGGTCGGGGTCAGCGTATTGCTGACGGCCTGCGGGCCGTTGGCTGCGGCCGCTGCCAGCACCGAGTTGACGGCCGGCTGCTGTTGCTGCTGGACCGACGCCAGTTGCGCACCGCCTTGTTGCGGCACAGCCGTGCCGTTGCCAACCAAAGTCCAGCTGATGGCGGCAACAGCCATCAGCGATGCCGCACCTGCCACCAGCTTCCAGCGGAACACCGGCTCGTTGGCCGCTTCCGCCCTGCGCTGCACGGGCACCGCCACCGGCACGTCGACCGGCGTCGGCGCCGGGACAGCCATCACGGGCTCCGCAGCCAACCGCTGCTGGAAGCGCGCCAAAAACGCGGAGGTATCGCTGCACGGTGCATGAGAACCGGAACGCAGCACGTCGCCCACCACATGGTAAGCCTGCCATGCCGTGCGCGATTCGCCTTCGGCGCAGGCCGCTTCGATCGCCTGCGCGAACGCCTCGCCCTGCAAATGACCATCCGCAAGTGCGGACACCTGTTCCCGAACCGTCATCGTCTGATTCATTTCATTCACCTGCTTACTTACCAACGCTTGCCGGACTGGTTGTCCAGCAAGGGCTTGACCCTGGCCGAAATGGCCTCACGCGCCCGGAAAATACGCGAACGCACCGTGCCGATAGGGCAATCCATGACCTCGGCAATCTCTTCGTAACTCATGCCCTCGATTTCACGCAGCGTGACCGCCTGGCGCAGCTCGGCGGGGAGCGCTTCCATGGCTGCCTCGACGGCACCGGCAATTTCGTTCGCCGCCAGGACCGATTCGGGGGTTTCGTCGGTGGTTGGTTCGTTTCCGGGACGGTAAGTTTCATCATCGTCCTCGGAAGAAGGCCTCAGGGCCGCCTCGGAGACAGTCGGATCGCGCTTCATGTCCACCAGCGCCTTCTTGGCGGTGTTGACGGCGATCCGGTAGAGCCAGGTGTAGAACTGCGCCTCGCCGCGGAACTGGTGGAGGGCTCGGTATGCGCGAATGAAGGTTTCCTGCGCGATGTCTTCGATGAGGTCGACATCACGCACCATCCGCCCGATCAGGCGCTCGATGCGGCGCTGGTACTTGATGACCAGCAGCTCGAACGCCTTCTGGTCCCCGGCAACGGTGCGCTGGACCAGCTGAAAATCGACCTCACCCGGACGCGGCGCCACGGCGGACGCGTCGGTCGGGCCGGAGTCCGGCGGCACGGGCGGGGAAGTGGTCATCTACGGAGGTTCAGGGCGCGTCGGCCGGGGCCGTCGCACGCCAGGGGTCGCCCGCGGGCGCCGCGGACGGGGGGCGCGAATATACCGCACGGCGCAGGTCGCGCCAGCGCTCCGGCATGGCCCGCTGTTCGATCCAGATCCAGCGCCGGGCGCGCCCTGGCTCACTGAGCCGCACCAGCATCAGCGACTGGAAATCGAGCGCCACGAATGCCTGGGCTGCATGCACCGCACGGTTGGCGTGGCCACCCGTCAACGACCAGTAGAGGCCGTCGAAATGCAGGACGCCCGCCCCCTCCTGCCGCAAGCCGAAGCCCGCAGCCACGCCTGCGAACGCAACGCTGAAAACAAGTAGCAACTGGCGCCATCCGACGCTATCGAAGAGATAGCAGGACGCGCCAGCACAGATGGCCCCAAGGGCCCACAGGACAACAAGAATCCGCGTTGCGCCACGCGAGCGCCCCACCGGATAGGTCACCGACGGCGCGCTATGCATGGCAGAGCAATGCTCAAGCGCGCTTGAACACCAGCGTACCGTTGGTGCCGCCGAAGCCGAAGTTGTTCTTGACCGCGACGTCGATCTTCAGATCACGCGCCTCGTTGGCGCAGTAGTCGAGATCGCACTCCGGATCCTGGTTGAAGATGTTGATGGTCGGCGGGCTCTTCTGCTCGTGCAGCGCCATCACGGTGAACACCGACTCGATGCCGCCCGCGCCGCCCAGCAGGTGGCCGGTCATCGACTTGGTCGAATTGACGACGAGCTTCTTCGCGTGATCGCCGAACGCCAGCTTGACCGCATTGGTCTCGTTGACGTCGCCGATCTGCGTGGAAGTGCCGTGCGCGTTCAGGTACTGCACCTGGTCGGCGTTGACGCCTGCGTTCGACAGCGCCATGGCCATCGAACGGCGCGGGCCGTCGACGTCAGGCGCGGTCATGTGATATGCATCGCCCGTCAGGCCGAAGCCTGCGACTTCCGCATAGATCTTGGCGCCGCGCGCCTTGGCGCGCTCGTACTCCTCGAGCACCAGCACGCCGGCGCCCTCGCCCAGCACGAAGCCGTCGCGGTCCTTGTCCCACGGGCGCGAGGCCGTTGCGGGATCGTCGTTGCGGGTGCTCAACGCGCGGGGCGCGGTGAAGCCGCCGATGCCGAGGGGGGAAATGGTCGACTCGGCGCCGCCGGCGATCATCACGTCGGCGTCGCCGTATTCGATCATGCGCGCCGAGGTGCCGATGGCATGCAGGCCGGTGGTGCAGGCGGTCACGACCGCGATGTTCGGGCCCTTGAAGCCGTACTTGATCGAGACATGGCCCGAGATCATGTTGATGATCGACGCCGGCACGAAGAACGGCGACACGCGGCGCGGGCCGCGGTTCATCAGTTCACCGTGCGTTTCCTCGATCATCGGCAGGCCGCCGATGCCGGAGCCGATGTTGCATCCGATGCGCACGGCCTCTTCATAGGACAGCGCTTCGCCGGTCGGCAGTCCGCTGTCCTGCACCGCCTGGATGGCGGCGGCGAGCCCCAGATGAATGAAGCGGTCCATGTGACGCGCTTCTTTCTCCGAGATGTATTGGGTGATGTCGAAACCCTTGACCTCACCTGCGAACTTGCAGGCGAAGGCGCTTGCATCGAACGCGGTGATGTTCGCAATGCCCGACTTCCCGGCCAACAGGTTGGCCCAGGACTCGGTTACGGAGTTTCCGACAGGAGCGATGCAACCGAGTCCGGTAACGACGACGCGGCGTTTGGTCATGCCGGCAAACCTTTCTGGAAGCGCTGAACAGTTGCCTGTCGGCGCGTGCGGTTCAAGGAAAAGCCGCCGGCCGCAGTTGCAATGTTGTCAGCTGGCCTATCAGGCCTTTTGATTCTTGGTGGCGTAGTCGACGGCGTTTTGCACCGTGGTGATCTTCTCGGCATCTTCGTCGGGAATTTCGATGCCGAATTCGTCTTCGAGTGCCATCACGAGTTCGACCGTGTCGAGAGAGTCCGCGCCGAGGTCGGCCACGAAAGCCTTTTCGTTCGTCACTTGGGACTCTTCCACGCCGAGTTGCTCGGCGATGATTTTCTTGACACGTGCTTCGATATCGCTCATTTGGTTCCCTCTGAGGGTTGTAGGTAATCGGTGGATTTTAGCCGGGCGCATTGTGGCATTTGCCGTGCCCCCGGGACGGAGAAAACTTGCGCCTTGCGGCTACATGTGCATGCCGCCGTTGACGTGCAGCTCCTGCCCCGTGACGTAGGACGCCTGGGGCGATGCGAGGTATGCCACCGCGTGCGCGATGTCGGCCGGCTTGCCCAGGTGGCCCAGGGGGATCTGCTGCAGCAGCGCCTGTTGCTGGGCTTCGGGAAGGCTGGCCGTCATGTCGGTCTCGATGAAACCGGGTGCAACGCAGTTGACGGTGATGTTGCGACTGCCCAGTTCGCGGGCCAGCGCACGGGTCATGCCCGCGACGCCAGCCTTGGCGGCCGCGTAGTTGGCCTGGCCGGCATTGCCGGAGGCGCCGACCACGCTGGTGATGCTGATGATGCGGCCGTAGCGCTGCTTCATCATCGGGCGGATCACGGCGCGCGAGAGCGAGAAGACGGCCTTGAGATTGGTGTCGAGCACCGCATCCCAGTCGCTGTCCTTCATGCGCATGGCGAGCGTGTCGCGCGTGATGCCGGCGTTGTTCACGAGCACGTGGATAGCGCCGTAGGCCTGCACGATCTCGTCGATCAGGGCCTCGACGGCGGCACCGTCATTGACGTCGAGCGCACGGCCGCGGCCGTCGTATGCACTCAGGGCGGCAGTGATCTTGGCCGCGCCGTCATCGGTGGTGCCGGTGCCCACGACCTTGAGGCCGCGCTGGGCCAGCTCCAGCGCGATCGCCGCGCCGATGCCGCGCGTCGCGCCGGTGACCAGGGCAACCTGCCCTTCGAATTTGGGAATGCTCATAAGAAAAGTATGGGAGCCTTGCGCCGGTCAGCCGGCGAGCGATTGTCGGGTGTCCGCGAGCGTTGCCGGGTCGTACACCGACGCGGCTTCCAGATCGGGGGCGATGCGCTTCACCATGCCGGCCAGCACCTTGCCGGGGCCGCACTCGATGATGGCGGCTACCCCTCGCAGTTTCAAGGCCTGCACGCTCTCGACCCAACGCACCGGGCCGGCGGCCTGGCGCACCAGGGCGTCGCGGATGCGGTCTGCGTCGGTTTCGATGGCAACGTCGATGTTGTTCAGCACCGGGATCTGCGGCGCCGCCAGCGTGATCGAAGCCAGCTTCTCGCGCAGCGCCTCTGCGGCAGGCTTCATCAGGCTCGAATGGAACGGCGCGGAAACCGGCAGCAGCAGTGCGCGCTTGGCGCCGTTGGCCTTCAGCAACTCGCAGGCCTTGTCCACCGCAGCCTTGCTGCCGGCGATCACGGTCTGCGCGGGGTCGTTGAAGTTCACCGCTTCGACGATTTCGGCACTGCCGGCACCGAAGCTCGCAGTAGCTTCCGCGCAGCCCGCGACCACCTTGCCCGACTCCATGCCGAGCACCGCAGCCATCGCGCCGACGCCGACGGGCACCGCCTGCTGCATGGCCTGCGCACGAAAACGCACAAGCGGCGCGGCCTGCGCGAGCGTCAACGCGCCCGAAGCCACCAGCGCCGAATACTCGCCCAGCGAATGTCCCGCCACGACGGAAGGCGCCGCACCGCCCTCGGCCAGCCAGGCACGCCATGCGGCAACTCCAGCTACCAGCATCACCGGTTGGGTGTTCGTGGTGAGTGCCAGCTCTTCCTTCGGGCCGTTCTTGATCAGAGCGCCGACGTCTTCGCCGAGCGCTTCGGATGCTTCGCGCAGCGTTTCAGCCACGGCCGGATGATCGCCCCAGGCGTCGAGCATGCCGACCGCCTGCGAGCCTTGTCCCGGAAAGACAAATGCAAAGGATTTCATTGTTCTATGCGTCATCTCGCATTGCAGGCACCCTCTTGCGGGCGCCGCAACGCACTACAGATTCAATAGCACCGCGCCCCAGGTGAAGCCGCCACCCACGCCTTCGAGCATGAGCGTTTCGCCCTTCTTCACCTTGCCGGAACGCACGGCCTCGTCGAGCGCCAGCGGAATCGAAGCGGCGGAAGTGTTGCCGTGCTCGTTCACCGTGACGATCAGCTTCTCGCGCGGAAGCTTCAGCTTCTTCGCAGTGCCTTCCATGATGCGGATGTTGGCCTGGTGCGGAATGAGCCAGTCGATGTCGGCGTCGACCTTGCCGGCCTTCGCCAGCGTGGCGCGCGCCGCCTCTTCCAGCACGCGGACTGCGAGCTTGAAGACGGCCTGGCCGTCCATGTGCAGCAGCGGCGTGCCCAGCACATTGCCACCCGACACATGACCCGGCACACAAAGAATGCCGACGTGCTTGCCGTCCGCATGCAGATCGCTGGCCAGGATGCCGGGCTCTTCGCTGGCTTCGAGCACCACCGCGCCCGCGCCATCCCCGAACAGCACGCAGGTGGTGCGGTCGTTGAAATCGAGAATACGGGAGAACACTTCGGCGCCCACCACCAGCGCGCAACGCGCGGTACCGGTGCGGATCATCGCGTCGGCAACGGTGAGTGCGTAGACAAAACCGCTGCAGACCGCCTGGACGTCGAACGCCGGGCAGCCGGCGATGCCGAGCTTGTTCTGGAGGATGGCGGCCGACGACGGAAACACCATGTCGGGCGTGGAAGTCGCGACGATGATCAGGTCGACGTCGCCGGCCTTGCGGCCGGCAGCTTCCAGAGCGTGCCTGGCCGCCTCGAACCCGAGGTCACTGCTAGTGACATCCGGTGCGGCGAAATGCCGGGCGTGAATACCGGTGCGCTCGACGATCCACTGGTCCGAGGTTTCAATGCCTCGCGTCGCCAGATCCTTGGCGAGATCGTCGTTGGTCACGCGGCGTGGAGGCAGATAGCTGCCGGTGCCGGTAATGCGTGAGTAAGGAGTCATCAAACGTGAAGGGCTGTCGCGTCGACCGGCGCCGCCGGCTCCTGCCGCGCGAGCAAAGGCGCGGCGTGGGCGATGCGGGCCCGCACGCGATCGAGCAGGTTGTTGCGAGCGGCATCATAAGCGCGATCCAGAGCGTGGCCGAAAGCCACTTCGTCAGCCGAGCCATGGCTCTTGAAAACCAGCCCGCGCAGGCCCAGCAAGGCTGCGCCGTTGTAGCGACGATGATCCAGGCGACTTTTGAACGCTTTTAGAACCGGATAAGCAACAATTGCCGCCACCTTGGTAAAAATGCTTCGCGAGAATTCGACGCGAATGAACTCGCCGATCATCGAAGCCACGCCCTCGCTGGCCTTCAACGCCACGTTTCCGACGAAGCCATCACAGACGACGATGTCGGTCGTGCCCTTGAAGATATCGTTGCCTTCCACGTTGCCGTAGAAATTCAGATCCTTGGAGTTGGCAGCCGTACGCAGCAATTGACTTGCCTTCTTGATCGTTTCGCTGCCTTTTATGGCTTCTTCGCCAATATTGAGCAGGCCGACCGAAGGAGCCTCGTTGCCGGTCAGCGCAGACACCAAGGCCGAGCCGAGCACGGCGAACTGGAGCAGGTCTTCGGCGTCGCAATCGACGTTCGCCCCCAGGTCGAGCACGGTCGTTGCACCACCCTTGGCGTTCGGAAGCTGAGGCGCGATCGCCGGGCGATCGATGCCTTCGAGCGTCTTGAGCAGGTAGCGCGCGATCGCCATGAGGGCGCCGGTGTTGCCGGCAGAGACTGCCGCTTGGGCGGCACCGTCCTTGACCTGCTGGATAGCGACGCGCATCGAAGAATCCTTCTTCTTGCGCAACGCGATTTCGACCGGATCGTCCATACCCACCACTTCGCTGGCAGCGACGATGCGGGCACGTGGATGCGCAGCGAACCCCGCCAGCGCAGCCGGCGCACCAACGAGCAGCAACGAGGCTTCGCTGTGCCGCTCAAGGAATGCGCGGCAGGCCGCGAGCGTGACGCGCGGCCCATGGTCGCCCCCCATGCAATCCACGGCGAGCGTGATTGCGGGAGACGCAGCAGTGATTTCGGGAGAAGAAGGCGTAGCCATCAAAACAAAGGCCCGACGCTACAGCAAAAGTAGCTTCGGGCCTTGGCCTTGGGATGCAAAATCAGGCTTCGGACTTGTTCTTGAGCACCTGACGGCCACGGTAGAAACCGTTGGGGCTGATGTGGTGGCGCAGGTGCGTTTCGCCGGTGGTCGGCTCCACGGCGATGCCGGGAACGACCAGCGCATTGTGGGAACGGTGCATGCCGCGCTTGGAAGGCGACTTCTTGTTTTGCTGGACGGCCATGATGGCTCCTGGACTGTAAGGTTGGTGATTGGATGCGGGCTCAAGCGGTGGCAATACAAGAAACCCGGTGGCATGTATGGAATGCCCCTGTTGTCGTTTCGTGTATCGCTGCTCACGGCGGCGCGCGCGAAGCCCATGATTATAGCCCAGCCCGGGAGAAAGGGCTACTTTCCCTCTTCCGGCTTGCGCGAACGCAACGCACCGAGCACTGCGAAGGGGTTCGGCTTGGCTTCTTCCGCCGCATTGAAGTCATCGTCGCTTGAAGAAAGCTGCACCGGCGTCGGACAGACATCGTGGGTCGGCATGACAGGAATTTCCATCAGAAGCTCATCCTCGATCAGTGCGTGCAGGTCGAAATCCCGGCTCACGACGAGCAAATCTTCTTCGGATTCCTCGTCTTCCGACTCGGCGACGGCTTCGCTGGCCACGAAGCGGAACCAGCGATTCACTTCGAGCGAGGTGTCGACCGGCGACAGGCAGCGCTGACAAACCAGCGGCACGACGGCCTCGGCCTCCAGGTGCAACCATGGCGTGGCCTTGCCGTCCACGCCGGGACGCTCCTCGCCGTGGGCCGTCCAGCGGACCACCGCCTCGGGCGCGGGAATCGCCAGTTCGGCGACCAGGCGTTCGTATCTGGGAACCGGATCGGTAGCTTCCAGCGTGGCGCCAGCGGCGGCGAAACCGGGCACATTGAGCCGTTCGGGGGCGAATTCTCTCTTCATCCGCGCCAGTCTAGCGCGCCGGCCGCCCCGCCGGCATGGGACAAGCCTGAGGGCTTCGGGCGGCTCACGCACAATCGTTCCCATGCACCGCACAGTGATCCTCGCCTCTACCTCGCGCTACCGCCGCGAATTGCTCACCCGCCTGCGTCTGCCCTTCGACGTTCACTCGCCGGAAGTAGACGAAACCCCGCTGCCCGGAGAAACACCGCACGACCTTGCCGTGCGCCTTGCACTTGAAAAGGCCAACGCCGTGGCCGCCCGCTTCCCGGAAGCCGTGGTCATCGGCTCCGACCAGGTGGCCGACCTCGCAGGCGAAGCGCTCGGCAAACCCGGCGACCACGCCCACGCCACCGCCCAGCTGCGCCGGATGCGCGGCCAGACGCTGATCTTCCAGACAGCCGTGGCCGTCGTCTGCAAGGCCACGAGCTTCGTCCAGCGTGACATCGCGCCCGTGCGCGTGATGTTCCGCGATCTCAGCGACGCCGCCATCGAGTACTACCTGCAGGCCGAACAGCCCTACGACTGCGCCGGCAGCGCCAAGAGCGAAGGCCTCGGCATCGCGCTGCTGAATTCCATCGACAGCGACGACCCGACCGCCCTGGTCGGCCTGCCGCTGATAAGAACCTGCCAGATGCTGCGCGCTGCGGGAGTCGACCTCCTATGACACAGCCAACGAAAGGCAAGCTCTACCTGGTCCCCGCGCCGCTCGACTTCGGCTGCGACGTGCAAGCTCCGTTGCAGGACGCCCTGCCGCTGGGCACGCTGCAGACTGCCGCGGGCATCACCCACTGGATCTGCGAAAACGCGAAATCCGCCCGCGCCTACCTGAAGCGCATCGACGCCGTCGCGCCGCTGGCCGCCCCCCTGCAGGCGCAGAGCATCCAGGAGCTGCCGCGCGAAGTGCACAAGAAAGGCGACCACGCGGGCCAGTTCGACGCTCGCCCCTTGCTGGCCGCTGCGCTCGAAGGCCACGACATCGGCCTGCTGAGCGAGGCCGGCATGCCGGCCGTGGCCGACCCGGGCTCGTCGGTGGTGCGTGCCGCGCACGACCTCGGCCTTGTCGTTGTGCCACTGACCGGCCCCGTCTCGCTGCTGCTCGCGCTGGCCGCGAGCGGACTCAATGGCCAGAACTTCGCCTTCGTCGGCTATCTGCCGCAGGACGCCGGCGAGCGCCAGGCCCGCATCCGCGAGCTGGAGGCGCTGGCGCTGAAGTCGGGCCAGACGCAGCTCTTCATCGAGACGCCCTATCGCAACGCCGCGCTACTGCAGGCCCTCGTGCAGACGCTGCAGCACAACACCCGCCTCGCCGTCGCGCGCGGCCTGACGCTCGCAACGGCCCACGTGCGCAGCGAGACGGTCAAGTCCTGGCGCGCGGCCAAGCCCCAGGCCACGACAGACGAACGCCTGCCCGCCGTGTTCGCGATCGGCCGCTGACCATGCTGGCCATTACCGCAGCCACGCGCTGGGCATCGCGCGCGCAATTCTTCGCCGCCGGCTTCATCTTCGCGACCTGGGGGGTGCATGTGCCCACGGTCAAGGCGCATTACGGCATCGACGAAGCACAACTCGGGCTGGCGATGCTCGCGGCCGGTGCCGGCGCCATGTTCGGCCTGACCAGCGCGGGCCGCTGGATCGGACGCAACGGCCCGCGGCGCATGGCCGGCATCTGCGGCACCGTCTATGCGCTGCTGCTGGCCGGCCTGATCGCCATGCCCGGCTATGCCGCACTGCTGGTCCTGCTGGCCGCCTTCGGCCTCGTGACCAGCGTGTTCGACGTGTCCATCAACACCGAGGCGGCGCAGCTGGAACTGCACGGCGGCACGCCGCTGATGAGCGGCATGCACGGCATGTTCAGCCTGGGCGGCATGGCCGGTGCCGCCAGCGGCAGCGCCGCACTGGCGGCCGGGCTGGGCGCGCAGGCGCATTTGCTGATGGTCGCGGCCGCGATGGTGCTGCTCGTCGCCGTGGCCTCGACGCGCATGCTGCCCAGGCCCGCCACCAGCGGTGCGACCGAAGTCGACCATGGCTTCCTGCTGCCCCGCGGCACGCTCGCGGTGCTGGGCGTGCTCGCCGCGCTGGGCCTGATCGCCGAAGGCGCGATCTACGACTGGAGCGTGCTCTACATGCAGCAGGAAATCGGCAGTCCGCAACAGCAGGCAGCGCTGGCCTACGCGAGCTTCTCGGCCGCGATGGCGGCTGCGCGCTTCGGCGGCGATGCGCTGCGTGCCCGCTTCTCGCCGGCTGCGCTGCTGCTCGGCAGCGGCTTGCTGGCGGCAGTGTCCATGGCGCTGGTGCTCATCACCGACCTGCCCTGGCTCGCGCTGGCCGGCTTCGCCGGCGTGGGCGTCGGTTTCGCGAACGTGGTGCCAATCCTGTTCTCCGCCTCGGCGAAGGTACCGGGCATCGAGCCCGCGCGTGGCATCGCGTCGGTCTCGGCACTGGCCTATCTGGGGTTCATGGCAGGCCCGGCAGTGATCGGGCTGCTGGCGCGGGCCACCTCGCTGACGGCCGCGCTCTATGTGGTCGTGGTCTTCGCTGCGGCGCTGGCGGCATCGGCGCGCTACACCGCCAGCCGCAGCGAAGCCAGATAGGGAAGAATCAACGCAGGGCCGGAGTGGTGTGCATCAGGCGCACGGTGGTCTCGGCCATCGCGGCGCCGAACTTCTTGGCCAGCTTCTCGGCCACGTTGTCGCGACGCGTGTAGTCGATCACCTCTTCGGCCTTGATGACCTCGCGGGCCACGTAGTCGACATTGCCGAGCTGGTCGGCCAGGCCGTATTCGACGGCCTGCTCGCCGCTCCAGAAGAGGCCGCTGAACAGGCCCGGCGTGTCGAGCTTCAGGCGGTCACCACGGCCGGCCTTCACCACATTGATGAACTGCGTGTGGATCTGATTCAGCATCGTCTGGGCATGTGCACGCTGCGCGTCGCTCATCGGGCTGAACGGGTCGAGGAAGCCCTTGTTCTCGCCGGCAGTCAGCAGGCGGCGCTCGACGCCGACCTTTTCCATCACGCCGGTGAAACCGAAACCATCCATCAGCACGCCGATGCTGCCGACGATGCTGGCCTTGTCGACGTAGATCTTGTCCGCCGCGGCGGCAATGTAATAGGCCGCCGAGGCACAGGTTTCCTCGACCACGGCATAGACCGGCTTCTTGTACTTGGCCTTCAGGCGCTTGATCTCGTCATTGATGATGCCGGCCTGCACCGGGCTGCCGCCGGGCGAATTGATCAGCAGGACCACGCCCTTGGCGCCCTCGTCCTCGAAGGCCGTCTTCATCGCGGCGACCACGAACTCGGCGCTTGCATCCCCTCCATTGGCGATCTCGCCCTTGATCTCGACCACGGCCGTGTGGGCCGAGGTCTTGGCCGTGCTCGGCGTGCTGCGCGAGAAGGCGACCCAGGCCAGGAAGACGAAGAAGGCCAGCCATGCCAGGCGCGTGAATGTCTTCCAGCGGCGCGCGGCCTTCTGTTCGTTCAGCGAGGCGAAAGCGAGCTTCTCGAGGGTGGCGCGCTCCCAACCGGGGCGCTGCGTGGGATCTTTGGCCATGTTCGTG
Source organism: Variovorax sp. 679 (assembly GCF_003952185.1). Taxonomy (GTDB): domain Bacteria; phylum Pseudomonadota; class Gammaproteobacteria; order Burkholderiales; family Burkholderiaceae_C; genus Variovorax. Next base: position 286,922 of record NZ_RXFS01000002.1, read on the forward strand.
GAAGGAGCCGGCTCAAATGGCTCGAACCCCGCGGGTTCGGTTCGGTTCGGGTCGGTCATGTCAGAAAGTCAGGGGGTGAAGGTTCCAGCCAGTATGCCAGTGCACCACGCCGTCATGCTCGCTCAGCGCGATCTTCACGAGGCCGCCGCGGCATGGGCCGCCCGCGCATTCGCCGGTATCGGGCCTGTAGACCGCGCCATGCGTCGCGCACAGCAGCCACTGGCCTGTGTCGTCGAAGAAACGGTCGGGCTGAAAGTCGAGTTCCATCGCGACGTGGCTGCACCTGTTGAGGAACGCATGCGGCTGGCCTTCGAAACGTATCGCGAAGGCGCGACAGGTTTCTCCGCCATAGACCACATCGAAAGGCACGGCCAGGCCGCCTTCGGCCAGGTCGGAGGCATTGCACAGGGGAATGCGTTCTTCCTGATCGCTCATGGCGAAGTCCTCAGGCGTTGTCGAGGAGCCAGGCTTCGAGGTCAGCCACCGAGTGCGCGACGTGCAGCGGCTTGAACTCGTCGAAGCTGGCGGGTTCGTGCGCGCCGTAGCTCACCCCCACGCTGGCACAGCCGGCGTTCTGCGCGAGCTGCAGGTCGTGCGTGGTGTCGCCGATCATCAGGGTGCGCTCCGGCGGCACGTCGAGTTCTTCCATCAGCTCCAGCAGCATGCGCGGGTGCGGCTTGCCGAAGGTCTCGTCGGCGGTGCGCGAGGCGTCGAAACGGTCGCGCAACGCGACCGACTTCAGCGCCTCGTTGAGGCCTCGGCGCGACTTGCCCGTGGCCACGGCCAGCTTGTGGCCGCGCGCGCGCAGCGCGTCGAGCATCTGCAGCACGCCTTCGAACAGCACGAGGTCGTCCTGGTGCTGCAGGTAGTGATAGCGGTAGCGCGCGCCGAGTTCGGGGTACTTTTCCTTCGGCACGTCGGGCGCCGCTCGGGCGAGCGCTTCGGCCAGGCCGAGGCCGATCACCCAGGCGGCGTCGTTCTCGCTCGGCTTGGCACCGCCGACGTCGATCACCGCAGCCTGGATGCAGCGCACGATCAGCCGGGTGGAGTCATAGAGCGTGCCGTCCCAGTCGAAGGCGATCAGGTCGAAGCGAAGGGGTCTCGTGGATTCAGTCATGGGCCGGGGGTGTGGGGTGTTGGGCCATCGCCTCGAGGGCGGCGGGTGGCATCAGCGCGTTCAACTCGGGCGGCAGGTCGGCCTGCAGCGCCACACGGTCGCCGCTGGCCGGGTGATTGAACTGCAGTCGCCAGGCGTGCAGGAACATGCGTTTGAGGCCCAGTTTCTGCAGCGCGCGCTGGCGTTCGGATTCGCCGTACTTGTCGTCGCCCGCGATCGGATGGCCGGCCGAGGCGAGGTGAACACGGATCTGGTGCGTGCGGCCGGTCTTGATGGTCACTGCGAGCAGCGACATCGGCTTCGCTTCGCCCGGCAGCGAGAGCTGCGCCAGCACCCGCACCAGCGTGACGGCGCGCATGGCGTCCGGATGGTCCTTGGCGACCACGCGCACACGGCGCTCGCCCGCGCCTGCGGAGCCGTCGGGCAGGAGGTATCTCGCCAAGGGCGCATCCAGCACCTTCTTGTTGGCGGGCCAGTCGCCTTCGACCAGCGCCAGATAGGTCTTGCCGGTCTCGCGTTCGCGGAACTGATCCTGCAGCGCGACCAGCGCGCTGCGCTTCTTGGCCACCAGCAGGATGCCGGAGGTTTCGCGGTCGAGCCGGTGCACCAGCTCCAGGAATTTCGCAGCAGGCCGCGCCGTGCGAAGCTGTTCGATCACGCCGAAGCTCACGCCGCTGCCGCCATGGACGGCCACACCGGCCGGCTTGTCGACAGCCAGCACGGCCTCGTCTTCGAGCAACACGGGAAATTCACGCGCCGGCGCGGGCGGAGCCGCCCCCTCCTCCGCACGCGCCGAAATCCGGATCGGCGGCAACCGCAGCACGTCGCCGGCTTCGATCCGGGTCTCGGCCTGCACGCGCCCCTTGTTGATGCGCACCTCGCCCGACCGGATGATCCGGTAGACGTGCGTCTTCGGAACGCCTTTCAGATGGCGAAAAAGGAAGTTGTCGAGCCGCTGCCCGGCCGATTCGGCGTCGACCGTGAGGAATCTGATGGCTGAAGGCGGCGCCCCGGCTTCGCCTGGAGCTTCGCGGCCTGCGGGATTTCGAGCAGCCGCGGGGCCTTGCTTCGCACCTATAATGTTTTTCACCAGCGCGGTCATGTAAGTGCTTGATTAGACAGAAGTTTAGTCCACTGCCATCAAATACCCAGGGCGGCGCTGGGAGGTCGATGCCGCTTTGGCGCCGAGCTGCAAACCCCGCGCAATCGCGCAAAGTGGCAGACCAGGCGTCCAAGTCAAGCCGACACCCACGAAACACCGATACGGAATACCCCAGCCTGCAGCTTCCAAGCTGCCGGCGGATCGAAGCGAGTCCCTTGTTGTGTTGATGCTGCTGATTCGAATGTGCCTGCACTGGCTTCTGCCAGTGGCCTCGGGCATTGAATCGTCCGCAGCGCGAGTCATCCTTGCGCAACCTGCTATCGAAAAGATAGCCGCCCAACACCGAATCTGGCTCGCGCCCATCCACGCGCCCCCACCCCGGCTGTCTTCTTGAGCTAACGCTCGAGAAGCCTGCCCGCGCCTTGCGCGGCAGCGACAGCATCCGGGGCCCAAGCGGCAATTCCCTGGTTTCGCGGGCGTCGTCCGTGCATCGTTGGCTCGTCATGGGCCGGTAGAACGATACATATAAGGACAACGCATCATGAAGCGGATGCTGATCAATGCCACGCAGGCCGAAGAACGCCGCCTGGCAATCGTCGACGGGCAGAAACTGCTCGACTACGAAATCGAAATCGAAGGGCGCGAGCAGCGCAAGGGCAACATCTACAAGGCGGTCGTGACGCGCGTCGAGCCCTCGCTCGAAGCCTGTTTCGTCGACTACGGCGAAGACCGCCACGGCTTCCTGCCGTTCAAGGAAATCTCCAAGCAGTATTTCGCCGAAGGCGTGTCGGCCAGCCAGGCCCGCATCCAGGACGCGATCCGCGAAGGCCAGGAACTTACCGTCCAGGTCGAAAAGGAAGAACGCGGCAACAAGGGCGCGGCCCTCACCACCTTCATCTCGCTGGCCGGCCGCTATGTCGTGCTGATGCCGAACAACCCCCGTGGCGGTGGCGTCTCGCGCCGCATCGAGGGCGACGACCGCGCCGAACTCAAGGAGGCGATGGACCAGCTCGAGTACCCGAAGGGCATGAGCATCATCGCGCGCACCGCCGGCATCGGTCGCATCGCGTCCGAACTCCAGTGGGACCTGAACTACCTGCTCAAGCTCTGGAGCGCCATCGACGGCGCGGCCAAGGGCGGCAAGGGCGCCTTCCTGATCTACCAGGAATCGTCGCTGGTCATCCGCGCCATCCGTGACTACTTCAATCACGACATCGGCGACATCCTGATCGATACCGACGACATCTACGACCAGGCGCAGCAATTCATGGCGCACGTCATGCCCGAGCATGCCGCCCGCGTGAAGCGCTACCGCGACGACGCGGCGCTGTTCAGCCGCTTCCAGATCGAGCACCAGATCGAATCGGCCTACGCCCGCACCGTGCAATTGCCCTCGGGCGGCGCCATCGTGATCGACCACACCGAGGCGCTGGTCTCGGTCGACGTGAACTCGGCCCGCGCCATCAAGGGCGGCGACATCGAAGAGACCGCCACCCGCACCAACCTCGAAGCCGCCGACGAAGTGGCCCGCCAGATGCGCCTGCGCGACCTGGGCGGCCTGATCGTCATCGACTTCATCGACATGGACGAGTCGAAGAACCGCCGCGAAGTCGAAAGCCGCCTGCGCGACGCGCTGCGGCAAGACCGTGCCCGCGTGCAGTTCGGCTCGATCAGCAAGTTCGGCCTGATGGAAATGAGCCGCCAGCGCCTGAAGCCGGCGCTCTCCGAAGGCTCGTCGATCCCCTGCCCCCGCTGCGGCGGCTCGGGCCACATCCGCGACACCGAATCGAGCGCGCTGCAGATCCTGCGCATCATTCAGGAAGAGTCGATGAAGGACAACACCGCCGCCGTGCACGTGCAGGTGCCGGTGGAAGTGGCTTCGTTCCTGCTGAACGAGAAGCGCACCGAGATCGCCAAGATCGAGCTCAAGCAACGCGTGAGCGTGCTGATGGTGCCCAACAAGACGCTCGAGACGCCAAACTACAAGCTCGAGCGCCTGAAGCACGACGACCCGCGCCTGGACCACATCGAGGCCAGCTACAAGATGGCCGACGAAATCGAGGACCCGACCTCGGTCACGCGCCGTTCGCAGGAGCCCACCAACAAGCAGACGCCGGTCATCAAGGGCGTGCTGCCCGATGCACCCGCGCCCGTGGTGCAGCCCAAGCCCGAAGCGGTGCGCGCTCCTGCCGCACCGGCACCGGTCGCTCCGCCCGTGGTGAGCGCGCCGGTTCCGGCACAGAAGGGCTTCTTCGCCTGGATCAAGAACCTGTTCGGCGGCACGCCGGCTCCCGCTGCGGCGCCCGCACCTGCAGCGATCCCGGTCGAGGCACCGAAGCCCCGCCGCGACGGCCGCCCTGGCCGCGACGGTGAAGCCCGCGGCGGCGCGCGCGACGGCGAACAGCGCCGTGGCGGCCGCGGTGGCGAAGGCCGCGGCGAGGGCCGTGGCGAGAACGGCGGACGCCCGAACGGTCGCGACGGCGAGCAACGCCGCGGCGGCCGCGGCGGCGAGCGCCGTGAAGGACGCGGCGAGGGCCGTGGCAATGAACAGCGCAACGAGCAACGCAACGAAGGCGCCAACCAGCCGCGCGAACAACGCGAGCCGCGTGAAGCGCGCGCACCGCGCGACGGCGAACAGCGCCGCAACGGACGCGGCGAGCGCCGCGAAGGTGAAGGCCGCGAAGGTCGCAACAGCGTGCTGCCGGCCGAGGCGCTCGACGGCGTCAACCTCGAAGCCCAGCAACTGGCTGGCGCTGCCGCAGGCGACGAAGGCAATGCAGCGGAGCGCGCGCCGCGCGCCCGTGGCGAACGTCGTGAACGCGGCGAGCGCAACGAGCGTGGCGAACGTGGTGACCGCAATGGCGACAACGGCGCCCGCGAACGCAATGCCGAAGCCGGCGAAGGCGCCGCGCAAGGCGAGCAACGCCAGCCACGCAACGGCCGCGACGAGCAGCGCGCACCGCGTGGCGAACGCAATGACCGCAACGACGGTCGCCGCGAACGTCGCAACGATGCGCCGCAGGCCGAGGCAGACGCACGCGGCGCCGAAGCCGCGGCAGCCGATGCCGACCAAGGCAACGAGGCCGCCATCAACGGCAGCAACGAGCAGGCACCGCGCCGCGACGGCGAAGAGCGCCGCGGCCGTTCGCGTGACCGTTATGGCCGCGACCGCCGCGAACGTGGTCCGCGCGACGAAGCCGAAGCCGGCGCAGCAGTGGCTGCCGAAGGCCTCTCGTCGCAAGAGCCCCAGCAGCAACTGCCGCTGGTGTCCGAGCGCGCCGAAGCTGTGGAAGCCGTTGCTGTCGCAACGGAAGTCCGCGAGGCACCGCAGCAGCAGGTTCGCGCCGAGCGCCCCGCGCCGGTCGTCGCCGCCGCGGTTGCCGAGCAGATCGTGATCGCCGAAAGCGTCGCCGCCAAGGCACCCGCGGCGGCCAACGGTCGCGCACTGCCCAAGGTCCAGCCCTTCGAGCTGCCGCTGGCCGAGCTCGCGCAGATCGCCGAGAGCTCGGGCCTGCAGTGGGTCAACTCGGACGCCGAGCGCATCGCGCAAGCCCGCGCCGCCATCGAAGCCGAGCCGAAGCCAGTGCATGTGCCGCGCGAGCGCCCGCCGGTGGTCGTGCTCGACGAAGGCCCGCTGGTGCTGGTCGAAACCCGCCGCGACCTCGGCTCGATGTCGCTGCCGTTCGAGCAGGAACAGCAGCAGCAACGCTCCATCTGAGCGACGCAAGCTCGCAAGTAGAAAACGGCGCCTCTGGCGCCGTTTTTTTATTCATGCCCTGTCGTGCGCCGGCAGTTCCGGCATCTCCAGGATCAGTTGGCCGAACCGGCAGGCACATTCCGTCCTGCCGCCCTCGCTCCAGATCAGCGAGAAATCCACGCTCGGCAATGGCGGCAAGCCGTAGCGGCCATCGACGATCTTCATGCCCGGCTCAACGTCCTCGCGCGTGAGCACTGTCACGGCCAGCCCCGCCAGCACCGCCGCGCGAATGCCGTGCTGGCTCGCCGAAGTGAAGACCACGTGCCAGTCGCGCGAAGTGGCATCCAGGGCTCCGGCCGCCACCTCGCGGTTGACGCAAGGCTTCGGGAAGAAAGCCAGCGGCAGCGATGCGCCCGGCGACGCCTCGAAGGTTTCCGCCGCCGCCCAGACCAGTTGCGTGCGGCGCAGGCGCGTGCCCTCCTCGCAGCCGGGCGGCGACATCACCACCGCAAGATCGAGTTCGCCCGCGCGGATCATGGCGCGGAAGTCGAGATGCATGCTCACGCTGACCTCCATGCGCGTGGCGGGAAAGGAGCGCGCGAACTGCGACAGCAAGGGCGGCAGTCGCTCGCCCATGAAGGTGTCCGGCGCGCCGAAGCGCACCACGCCCGCGATCGGCGACGGCTGGAAGCGCCGCGTCATCGCGTCGAGCGTTTCGAGGATCTGCTGGGCGTAGCGGAGAAAGTCCTCGCCGTCCTCCGTCACCGTGAGGCGGCGCGTCGTGCGATGCAGCAGCGGCCGGCCCACCTGCTCCTCCAGCCGCCGGATCTGGTGGCTGATGGCCGACTGCGTCAGGTGCAGCCGCTGGGCAGCACGCGTGAAGCCGCCGGTTTCCTTGACGGCCACGAAGGCTCGCAACAGCGCTGGGTCGAAATCCATGGCAGCAGATCAATGATGATTGATCATGGATTCTAGGAAATTAAATCATTTCCATCATGAAGAGGCTTTCCCCAGAATCGCCCGGACCTCTTTGCCAAAGCTCCCAGAAAGATCCCCGATGCCTCTCTCCCACACCGGCAGGAACCGTGTCGCGCTGGCCGCCATCTGCCTCATCGCGCTGATGTTCGGCCTGGAAATCTCCAGCGTGCCGGTCATTCTTCCCACGCTCGAAAAAGCACTGCATGGCGACTTCAGCGACATGCAGTGGATCATGAACGCCTACACCATCGCCTGCACCACGGTACTGATGGCCGCCGGCACGCTGGCCGACCGCTACGGCCGCAAGCGCATCCTCGTCGTCAGCGTCGTGTTGTTCGGCCTGACCTCGCTGGCCTGCGGGCTCGCGCAGAACGCGCCGGTGCTGATCGCCGCGCGCCTCCTCCAGGGCCTGAGCGGCGGCGCGATGCTGATCTGCCAGCTCGCGGTGCTCTCGCACCAGTTCCAGCAGGGCAAGGAGCGCAGCCGGGCCTTCGCCACCTGGGGCGTGGTCTTCGGCATGGGCCTGGGCTTCGGGCCGATCATCGGCGGCGCGATTGTGGCGCTGTCGAGCTGGCAGTGGGTGTTCCTGGTCCATGCGCCGCTGGCCGTGGTGGCGGTCGTGCTCGTGCTGGGCAGCGTGCAGGAGTCGAGCGACCCCGATGCGCAGCGGCTCGACCTGCCCGGCATCGTCACGCTGTCGCTCGCAGTGCTGGGCCTGACCAGCTTCATCACGCAGGGGCCCAGCCTTGGTTTCTCGAGCCCGCTGTCCATCGGCATCGCGGTTGCGTCGGCCGCGAGCTTCGTGCTCTTCCTGTGGGTGGAGAAGATCAACCCGCACCCGATGTTCGACTTCTCGGTCTTCAAAATCCGCAACTTCTCGGGTTCGATCATCGGCTCCATCGGCATGAACTTCAGCTTCTGGCCGTTCATGATCTACCTGCCGATCTACTTCCAGGGCGCGCTGGGCTACGACGCAGTCGTGGCCGGCTCGGCGCTGCTGGCCTACACGCTGCCCACGCTGGTGCTGCCGCCGCTGGCCGAGCGGCTGTCACTGCGCTACCGGCCGGGCGTGGTCATTCCGGCGGGCCTGTTCGTTATCGGGCTCGGCTTCATCGCGATGCGCTACGGCAGCGGCATGACCCACGCGAGCTGGATGACGATGCTGCCCGGCTGCCTGCTGGCCGGCATCGGGCTGGGCCTGACCAACACGCCCGTGACCAACACCACCACCGGCTCGGTGCCGAGCACGCGCGCGGGCATGGCGTCGGGCATGGACATGAGCGCGCGGCTCATCACGCTGGCCATCAACATCGCGCTGATGGGTTTCGTGTTGCTCGAAGGCATCCATTCGCATCTGCGTGGCGCGCTCTCGGCGTCGCTCGACGCACTTCAGCTGCGCACGCTGGCGGAGAAGATCGCGGCCGGCAGCTTCGCATCGATTGCCGACAGCTTCCCGGCGCTGTCGCAGGCCGATCCATCCGGCGCGGTGGTGCACGCGGCGCTGGTACAGGGCTTCGGGCTGGTGATGCTCTACGGCGGCGTCGGCGTGTGGGTGCTGGCCGGCATCAGCTGGCTCGTCTTCGGTGGCGGAAAGCAGTCGGCACAACCGGCGCCGGGCCTGAAGAAGCCCGCGTGCCCCTGACAAAACCCCCGGTTCAGCTGTTCTCGACCTGCGCCGCGCGTTTCCAGGCTTCGGCGGCCTGCTCGGCGTCGTCGCGATCTTCGGCCAGCTGGGCCAGTGCAAGCCAGGCGCGACGATACAGCTCGGTGTCCTGCAGGCCGAGGCCGGCCTGCATCAGGAGCTGCTGCGCCTTGCCCCAGAGCTGGCGCTTCATGCAGGCCATGCCCGCGAGGTACTGCAGATTCGGGTCTCGCGGGTTGTTGCGCTGTGCGCTTTCGATGCGCGCCAGCCACTCGGCATCCACCGAATCGAGCCCCGCTTCGAGCGCGCGCGCCAGCTTGACGCGCAATGCGTCACCCAGCCCGCGCGGATTGGCCACCATGCGCTCCCAGGCCGGCAGCAGCCAGCCGCGCGCGAGGGCGAGATCGCCGCGCAGCGCGACCATGCGCTGCGCCGCGTGGATCGCCACCTCGGGCATCTCGCGTTCGTTGGCATCGAGCTCGGTCCATGCACGAAGCAGCTGCGCAGGGTCATGTGCGCCCGACAGCAGTTCGGTCGCGAGGCCGCGCACGATGCTCTGCGCCGCCGCCTCCGAGAAGGCGCGGTGCTTGGCCAGCAGGCGCGCGGTTTCGAGCGCTTCGAGCGTCCGGCGATCCTGGCGTGCCGCCTTGAGCCGCAGGCGCAATGCGAGCGTGCGACGCTGCGCGCCCTGCGGCAGCTCTTCGAGCCGTGCGAGCGCGGCGGCCGCGTCGCGGTCTTCGAGCGCCCAGCGCGCCGCGCGCAACTGGACGCCTTCGCGCGTCTCGGGGCTGGCGAGCACGGTGCGGTCCGCACTTTCGTTGAGGGCCTGCTGCAGATGCGCATCGCGCGCAGCCTTGTCCTGCAGCGCCTGCGCACTCTCGGCCGCGAGCAGATGCGAAAGCACGCGAACCTGCTGCGCCTGTGGCAGGCTGGCGCCGAGCGCGGCCAGCGTCTTTTCTTGCGTGAGCGCGGCCTGCGCGGCCTTGCGCGCGCGCGAGAAGCGGCCGGAGATCAGCTGCACCATCGCGTCGAGCAAGGCGGAGTGAAGCGTGCGCTCCTTCTGCTGCAGTCGCCACTGGCGCGCCTGCGTGGGCAACGAGAACAGCGCCGCCAGTGCCCGCAGCGCCGCATGCAGCAGCACGAAGGCCACCAGCAGGATCACGAGCACGAGATTCAGCGAGAGATCGACGCGCCATGGCGGCCAGAACACGGTGATCGTGCCCTGGTTGTTGCCAGCGAAGAGAGCGACTGCCGCTGCAACGGCGAAAAGGGCGAGGAGCCAGATTGCTGCGCGCATGGATGTCCGATCAGCGGCCTGCCGCTGCGGTGGCAAGTGCCGACAGCGTGTCGTCGATACGGACCGGCTCGGTCGTCTTCACCAGGGCCTGCAGTTGCTGCAGCAGCGTGGCCGCAGCCTGGGTGCGGCGCGACGCAGGGTCGAAGTAGCGATTGAGCGAAGCCGTTACCTGCGACAGCTCGCTGCGCGTGGCTTCCATCTGCCGCGACAGCAGCGACAGGCGCGCATTGAGCAGCTTGAGCTTCAGGTTCTCGCGCAGGAAATACGACTGCTCGGGCGCCAGCAGGATCGCTTCCGGGCTCTGGATGCGGCCGACGCGCACCAGCGAGCGGGCCTCGCCGCGCACCGTGAGCAGCGCGCGGCGCCACCACGGCGCGTCAGCGGGAATGGGTTCGGGCTGCCATGCATTGGTGCCGGTGCCGCGCACCGCGACCGCGTTGAGCGTCGGCAGGTCGTCCACGTTGCGCATCAGCTCGTCGAGCTTCTGCAACGCCTCGCCGCCATCGTTGCTGGCGCTGCTGCGCAGGCGGTCGGCGTCGCGCTGCATGGCGCGCTGCAGGGGCGTCAGCCGAGGCTGCGCGGCGCGCGCGATGCGGGTGTCGCCGGCCTTCAGGGCGGCCAGCAGCGGCTCTACGCTGCCGGTGACCTGCGCCTGCTGCAGGGCAAGGCGCACGGCGGACTCGATGTCGACCACGAGGTTCTCGTCGCGCGAACGCGAGAGGCTCTGGATGAGTTCCTCGAGCTGCGAGCGCTGCAGCGCGATTTCGGTCACGCGGGTTTCGACCAGCGCCACGCGGGCAGATGCATCGCGCACCGTGTCGCTGGCCTGGCGGGCCAGCGTGCGCGCTTCCATCGATTGCGCGATGGCGTCGGCGCTCTGGCGGGCGAGCTGCTCCTTCATGCCGCCGACCTTCTGCCACAGCGCGATGGACATCAGCAGCGCGGCCAGTGCCACGAGGGCCACGAGGGCGAATCCGATACGGGAGAGAAGCAGCGCTCCGGCGGCCTGCGCGGCAGGTGTCTGATGCGGTGCCAGCGTGGCGGGCACCGGCGCCGTGGCAGCGGATGGGGAAGAAGAAAAATCGTCTGTGGGGGACGCGGCGCTCATGCCAAGGATTCTATAGACGCGACCAGCGCCTCCAGCAGCGGTGTGCATACACGCAACGTCCCGAAACCCGCGCCCCGCGCGGCTTCGCCGATGCGCGCATGCGTGGCGACAGCGCTCGCGGCATGCCATTGCACGCCGGGCATCGCGCGCTGGAGATTGCCGATGGCCTCGGAGCTGCTGAAGAGCCAGATCGCGCGGCCCTCGGCGCCGTCCATGGCCAGCTTGCGTTGTACGACATCCAGCGATGGCGGCAAGCGGCGATAGGCCACCACGGTGTCGCGATGACCGCGCGCGGCATCGATCTCGTTGGCGAGCCAGTCGCGTCCCGCGGGTCGTCCGGCTTCGTCGCCGCCGCGCACGATCAGCACGCGCACGTCCGGCGACACCTGCGCGTGGACGCGCTCCCACAGCGCCTCGGAGTCGAAGCGCGTGGCTTCCGGAGGAGGTGCGTCGATGGATTCCCGCGGCACGCCCGCGCGCAGCAAGGCGCGCGTGGTGCCGGGGCCCGTGGCCCAGAAGCGGTGACCTGCCAGCGAATTTGCGGCGCCCCTGTGCTGGAAGAAATGCTCGACGGCCGTGGCGCTCACGAACATCAGCGCAGCGTAGTCCCCGATTCGCTGCCATGCCGCACGCAATGGCTCGACGTCGGCCGCAGGCTCGATCACGATGAGCGGCAGCGCCACCGCATCGAGCCCCGCGTCGCGCAGGTCGCTCACCCATTGCGCCGCCTCGCGCGCCGGCCGCGTGACGATGACGGAGCGGCCGGTCATACGACGACCACCGGTATCAGTGGGCCCCGGCGGCACGCAACAGCGCCGCGGCATGCTCGCCGAGCGCATCCGCCTGGGCGAAGTCGCCGGCCGATGCCAGCGCATGCACCTTCACCAGCGCCGCATTGCCTTCCGGATCGCCCCATGCGGCGTCGATGCGCAATGCGCCGTCGGCCTGCCAGCGTGCGTGGGCCGCCAGCGGCATCGAGCAGCTGCCGCCCATCGCACGGCTCACGGCGCGCTCGGCAGCGGTGGAGAGCCAGTCGCCCCTGTGGGCCAGCGAGCCCAGCAGTTCGATGAGGTCCTTGCGGTCGGCGCGCACCTCGATGCCGAGCGCGCCCTGCCCCGCGGCGGGCAGCATGGTGTCGGGATCGAATGCCACGCGGATGCGGCTTTCCAGCCCCAGCCGCTTGAGCCCGGCCGCGGCCAGCACGATGGCGTCGTACTGGCCTTCGTCGAGCTTGCGCAGGCGGGTGTCGAGGTTGCCGCGCAGCGGTTCGATGCGCAGGTCGGGTCGCAGCGCGCGCAGCAGCACCACGCGGCGCAGGCTCGAAGTGCCGACCACCGCGCCCTGCGGCAGGGCGTCTATCGATTCATAGCGGGGAGAGACGAGCGCGTCGCGCGGGTCTTCGCGCTCCAGCACGCAGGCCAGCGCGAAGCCTTCGGGCAGGTCCATTGGCACGTCTTTCAGCGAATGGACCGCGATGTCGGCGCGTCCTTCTTCGAGCGCGAGTTCGAGTTCCTTCACGAAGAGCCCCTTGCCGCCCACCTTGCTGAGCGTGCGGTCGAGGATCTGGTCGCCGGTGGTCGTCATGCCCAGCAGGCTGACCGTGTGGCCTCTTTCTTGCAAAAGGGCCTGCACGTGTTCGGCTTGCCACAGTGCCAGGCGGCTTTCGCGCGTGGCGATGACGATATTGCTCAAGACCGGTCCCAAAAGTACGTGTTTCAAACCTTTGGAATGCTAGCATGTTGCGCCGCAACAACGCAGGCGGCGCATCCATTCAAGAAGTCATAAGTCCAGGACAAACATCGAATGAAAGCCAGCAAGACCCCTGCTCCCCCGAAGCGCCGCCAGGCGGAAGACCAGCCACTGATCGAAGACATCCGGCTGCTGGGCCGGATCCTCGGCGACGTGATCCGGGAGCAGGAAGGAGACGAGACTTACGCACTGGTCGAGAAGATCCGCACCCTGTCCGTGGCTTTCCGCCGCGATGCCGACCACGCGGCCGACCGGGCGCTGAAGAACCTGCTCAAGGGCCTGAGCGCGATAGAGACAGTGCGCGTCATTCGCGCCTTCACCTACTTCAGCCACCTGGCCAATCTTGCCGAAGACCGCCACCAGATCCGCCGCCGCACCGAAACCGAACGCGCGGGCGAAAGCGTCGAGGGCGATCTGCAAACGGCGCTCGCGCGCATCCGCAAGGCCGGCGTGAAGACCGACGACATCGTCGCCTCGCTGGCCCACAGCTATGTCTCGCCGGTGCTCACCGCGCACCCGACCGAAGTGCAGCGCAAGAGCATCCTCGATGCCGAGCGCGCCATCGCGCAGCTGCTCACCGTGCGCGACGAGATCCGGCTGCGCCAGAGCGCCTACGCGGGCGGCAAGGACACGCTCACGCCGCTCGAATTCGCCGAGAACGAAACGCAGATGCGCATCCGTGTCACGCAGATCTGGCAGACGCGCATCCTGCGCTTCTCCAAGCTCACCGTGGCCGACGAGATCGAGAACGCGCTGAGCTACTACGAGGCCACCTTCCTGCGCGAGATCCCGCGCGTGTACGCCGACCTCGAGAAGGCCCTGGCGCAAGGCGGCCAGGCACCGTCGGTCGCGCCCTTCCTGCGCATGGGCCAGTGGATCGGCGGCGACCGCGACGGCAACCCCAACGTCACGGCCGAGACGCTCGAATACGCGCTGAGCCGCCAGTGCGAACTGGCGCTGCGCCACTACCTCACCGAAGTGCACTATCTTGGCGGCGAGTTGTCGCTGTCGGCCACGCTGGTCGATGTGTCGGTCGAGATGCAGGCGCTGGCCGAGCGCTCGCCCGACACCAACGAGCACCGCAAGGACGAGCCCTATCGCCGCGCCCTCACCGGCGTGTACGCGCGCCTCGCCGCGACGCTGCGCGAACTCACCGGCGGCGAGGCCGCACGCCACGCCGTCGCGCCGCAGAACCCGTACGCCAACGCGGAAGAATTCCTGGCCGACCTGCGCACCATCGCGGAGTCGCTGGAGGAAAAGCACGGCAGCGTGCTGGCCGCGCCGCGCCTGCTGCCGCTGATCCGCGCGGTGGAGGTGTTCGGCTTCCACCTGGCCACGGTCGACCTGCGCCAGAGTTCCGACAAGCACGAGGCGGTGATCGCCGAGCTGCTGGCCACCGCGCGCATCGAGCCCTCGTATGCGTCGCTGGCCGAAGAGGCCAAGCAGACCCTGCTGCTGAGGCTGCTCGACGACGCCCGCCCGCTGCGCGTGCCCGACGCCGACTATTCGCCACTTGCGAAGAGCGAGCTGGCCATCTTCGCCGCCGCCCGCACGGCGCGTGCGCGCTACGGCGCGGCGGCCATCCGCCACTACATCATCAGCCACACCGAGACGGTGAGCGACCTGCTCGAAGCCCTGCTGCTGCAGAAGGAAGTGGGCCTGCTGCGCGGCGCGATGGACGGCAACGCGACCTGCGACCTGATCGTGGTGCCGTTGTTCGAGACTATCGAAGACTTGCGCAACGCCGCGCCCATCGTGCGCGCCTTCTACGCGCTGCCGAACATCCAGGCGCTCATCGAGCGCTCGGGCGCCGAGCAGGACGTGATGCTGGGCTACTCCGACAGCAACAAGGACGGCGGCATCTTCACCAGCAACTGGGAGCTGTACCGCGCGGGCATCGCGCTGGTGTCGCTCTTCGACGAGTTGAACAAGAAGAAGGCCAAGCCGATCCGCCTGCGCATGTTCCACGGCCGTGGCGGCACGGTGGGACGCGGCGGCGGCCCGAGCTACCAGGCGATCCTGGCCCAGCCGCCGGGCACGGTGCGCGGGCAGATCCGTCTGACCGAGCAGGGCGAAGTGATCGGCTCGAAGTACGCCAACCGCGAGATCGGCCGGCGCAACCTCGAGACGCTGGTGGCCGCCACGCTCGAGGCCACGCTGCTGCCGCAGGGCAAGTCGGCGCCCGCCAATTTCCTCTCGGCCGCGAGCGAACTGTCGGCCGCGAGCATGGCCGCGTACCGCAAGCTGGTCTACGAGACACCGGGCTTCGGCGACTACTTCTTCGGCTCCACGCCGATCCGCGAGATCGCCGAACTCAACATCGGCTCGCGCCCCGCCTCGCGCAACCCCAGCCACAAGATCGACGACCTGCGCGCGGTGCCGTGGAGCTTCAGCTGGGGCCAGTGCCGCCTCACCATTCCGGGCTGGTTCGGCTTCGGCTCGGGCGTGGAGCAGTTCCTGGCCGCCGCCGGCAATGCCGCGGGCAAGAAGGAACGGCAGGCGCTGCTGCAGCGCATGTACGTGCAGTGGCCCTTCTTCCGCACGCTGCTGTCGAACATGGACATGGTGCTCGCCAAGAGCGACCTCGCGCTGGCCTCGCGCTACGCCGAGCTGGTCACCGACCGCAAGCTGCGCCAGAAGGTGTTCTCGATGATCGACGCCGAATGGCACCGCACCTCGGACGCGCTCTCGCTCATCACCGGCGCGAAGCAGCGGCTCGAGGGCAATGCCGAGATGCAGCGCTCGGTGCGCCACCGCTTCCCGTACATCGATCCGCTGCACCACCTGCAGGTCGAGCTGATGCGGCGCTACCGCGCGGGCGACGGCGGCGAGCGGCTGCAGCGCGGCATCCACATCTCGATCAACGGGGTCGCGGCGGGGCTGCGCAACACCGGCTGACGACGCACCACGCGGCGAAGTGAAGACGGGCCCTGAACGGGCCCGTCTTTTCTTGCGGCAGGCATAGACTCGCAGCCCCACTCACCCATCGCGACCGAAAGAAGGAAAAGCCATGAAAGGCTCCTGCCTGTGCGGCACCGTCCGATACGAGGCCACGCGCCTCGCCGGCCCCGTCATCCACTGCCATTGCAAGACCTGCCGCAAGGCGCACAGCGCGGCTTTCACGACGACCGGGCGCGCCGACAGGGCCGACTTCCGCTGGACCGCGGGCGAGGACGCCATCGGCTCCTTCGAATCGACGCCCGGCAAGCTGCGCCACTTCTGCACCCGCTGCGGCACGCATCTCGTCGCCGAGTGGGTGGCGCAGCCGCAGGTGATCCTGCGCCTGGGCTCGCTCGACGACGATCCGGGCCAGCGCCCCACGGCACATATCTGGACCTCGCACGAAGTGCCGTGGCTGGACCACGCCACCGCGATTCCTTCGTTCCCCGAAGCACCGCCGGCCAAGGCATGAGCACTACCAGGATCCGGTTCAGGCGCAAGGTCATCGTCGCCGTGCTGCTGTGCGTGGCAGTGGGCGGCGCGATCGTGCGGCACTACGCGGCGCCCGGCACCACCACGCGCGACATCGCCACGCTGCTGATGGTGCTGTGGGTGCCGATCATCGGCAATGTCATCGCGTGGCTCATCAGCAAGCGGCCGCGCCGTGCGCCACCTCCCGCGCCGCCCGGCTTCGACGACCTGGGCGCCTTCACGCCCAACGTGCTCGCCGAGATCACCTTCCGCAAGCCGGCCCTGCCCTCGCAGGACATTCCCGTCGCCCCGGGCGAATACCGCTGCGCGCTGGTGCTCGACAAGGAAGGCTTCTCGGCGCGCTGGGTCGTGCCGCCGGGCGATGCGCTGGAGCGCGGCAAGCCCGCCGCGCTCGAAGTCGAATTCCTCTCGCCGGCCATCGCGATGCCGCGCTTTCCGGTCGGTGAATCCTTTCGTGTGCTGATCGGCGACTCTTTCATCGCCGACGGGCGGATATTGCAGCTGCGGCCAGCACTGGCGTAGCGGGCATCAGGGGCGCATTGATGGCGATGGCCATCAAAAGAGCCGATTGTTCGCCCCAGGGAAACTGACTACTGCTCCCCGGTCTCTTTGTCGCGGAGGCGACGGCTCGCACACTTCGATGCCTCTTCAACGGCATCGGTGCGCCTCGCCTCCGGTGCTCCCAAGGACCGCTTCCCATCATGATGAATTCCCCAAGCAGCAACCCGTGCATCGACGACCTCGCTGCATCGGCGCCGGCCTCCGCGCCGGCTCCGGCATCGCGCTCCGCATGGCTCGCCGTCGGCTCGATCGCCGTCGGCACCTTCGCGATGGTCTCGACCGAGTTCATGCCCATCGGCCTTCTCACCGACATCGCGCGCGGGCTCAACGTGTCCGATGGCACGGCCGGCCTGATGGTCACCATGCCCGGCGTGCTGGCCGCGTTCGCCGGCCCGGCGCTGATCGTCGCCTCGGGCAGGCTCGACCGCCGCACCGTGCTGATCGCGCTCACCACGCTGCTGATCGCCTCGAACCTGCTCGCCGCCTTCGCGCCCAACTTCGGCACGATGCTGGTGGCGCGCCTGCTGCTCGGCCTGTGCGTCGGTGGCTTCTGGACTTTTGCGCCCGCCGCCGCCACGCAGCTGGTGCCGCATGCCTCGCAGGCACGTGCCATGTCGCTGGTGCTGGCGGGTGTGTCGGCCGCCACGGTGCTCGGGGTGCCGGCCGGCTCGTTCCTCGGCACGCTGTTCGGCTGGCGCGCCTCGTTCGCCGTGACCGGTGCGCTGGCTGCGTTCGTGCTGCTGGTGCAGCTGTGGCTGCTGCCCGCGATTCCGCCAGTGCGCGCCATCGGTGCACGCGACCTGCTGACGCCGCTCACGCGCCGCATGGCGCAGGTCGGCCTGCTAGCAGTGCTGTTCTTCATCGCCGGCCACTTCGCGGCCTACACCTACCTGAAGCCGCTGCTGCAGCAGGTGTTCGGCTTGGCGCCCAACTCGGTCTCGACGCTGCTGCTGGTCTACGGCGCTGTGGGCTTCGTCGGCACCTTCCTCGGTGGCAGCCTGGTGGCGCGCAGCGTGCGCGGCACCACCCTGCTGGCGGCGCTGATGCTCGCCACGGCCCTGCTGCTGACCACCGTGATCGGTTCCGGCTTCGTGCCCGGCGCGGTGGTTGTCGTGATCTGGGGCGTGGCCTTCGGCCTGATTCCGGTGGCGCTCACCGGCTGGATGATGGAAGCCGTGCCCGACGCGCCCGAAGCCGGCCAGGCCCTGCTGGTGAGCGGCTTCCAGGTAGCGATCGCTTCCGGCGCGCTGATCGGCGGCGTGACGGTCGACAGCTTCGGCATCTCCAGCGCGATGGTGCTCAGCGGCGTGCTGGTGCTGATCGCGGCGCTGATCGTCGGCACGCTGGGCCGCGCACGCGGTGGTGCAGCGCTCGCTGCGGTTCCGGAATAACGCGGCATTGGTCGGTCAACAGCTGCCGGGCTTCTTCCCGGCAGCTACGATCGCATCGAGCACTACGCGCAAGGCCTTGTTGACGGGCTTGTCGCGCCGGATCACGACGGCCAGCGTGCGGTGCATGCGGGGATTCAGCCGGCTTGTCTTCAGCTCGGGATGGGCGCCCCGCCCCACCATCGACATGCCCGGCACGATGGCATAGCCCAGCCCCGCGGCCACCATCTCCTTCATCGCCTCGACGCTGCCCAGCTCCATCACCGGCTGCGGCTGCAGTCCCTCCGCGGCAAACCAGCGGTCGACCAGCTTGCGCGTGTTGGCGGCGGGCTCGAACAGCACCAGCGGCAGCGCGCCCAGGTCGCCCGGCGTCACGCGCGTCTTCAACGGCTCGACGTCCGCCCGGCCGATGGCCACGAACTCGTCGTCGAGCACCGGCATCACCTCCAGCGAACGCCCGGCCACCGGCAGGGTGACCAGTGCGAGGTCGAGGCCGTTCTCTTCCACCTTGCGCGCCTGGTCCTCGGTGTTGCCGGTGCTGACCACCACGCCGAGTTCGGGAAAGCGCTCGCGCAGTCCGCGCAGCACGGCCGGCAGGAAATGCAGGCAGGCCGTGGCGCCCGTGCCCAGCCGCACGCGGCCCGCGATGCCGCTGGCGTGATCGGCCAATGCGTCGACGGCGTTCTCCACCGCAGTCTCGATGTTCTGCGCGTGACGCAGCAGCTCCATGCCCGCGGGCGTGGCCTGCGCGCGCTTGCCGACACGCTCGACGAGACGTACCGCCAGCCGGCGTTCGAGCTGGCGGATCTGCAGGCTCACGGCCGGCTGCGAGATGCCCAGCCTGTCGGCGGCGGCCGAGAAGCTGCCCGTTTC
Organism: Variovorax sp. 679; assembly: GCF_003952185.1. GTDB lineage: Bacteria > Pseudomonadota > Gammaproteobacteria > Burkholderiales > Burkholderiaceae_C > Variovorax. Next base: position 305,866 of record NZ_RXFS01000002.1, read on the forward strand.
GATCACCAGCGAGAAGGACCTGAGCTGGTCGAGATTCAGCGATTTATCCAAAGTATTTCTTATGCTTTGCATAGGTCAGCGAAGCTTCACTTATCGATTGAGGATCGTCAAGATCGGTCCATGTCATCGCCACATCTTGCTTCCACCACCGTTGAAATCCTCGATGCCGAGCCGCGCCACATGACGGCCGTGCAGTCCATCTACAGCCACTACGTGCTGCACGACCTCTGCTCCTTCGAGGAGGAAGTGCCGGGCGTCGAGCAGATGCAGGCACGCCGCGCCGACGTGATCGCGCGCGGCATGCCCTATCTCGTGGCGATGCTCGACGGCGAGGTGGCCGGCTACGCCTACGCCACCGCCTACCGCGCCCGCTCCGCATACCGGCACACGGTGGAGGACTCGGTCTACGTGGCGCAAGGCATGCACGGCCACGGCATCGGCAAGGCGCTGCTGGGCGAGGTGATCTTGCGCTGCACCGACGCCGGATTCACCCAGATGGTCGCCTGCGTCGGAAACAGCGCCAACACGGGCTCGCTGCGGCTGCACCAGAGCCTGGGCTTCGAGCAGGTCGGCGTACTGCGCGACGTCGGCTTCAAGTTCGGGCGTTGGGTGGACACCGTGCTGATGCAGCGCGCCCTGCGCTGAGACCCCGTCATGCCGCACGACACAACTGGCCCCGCGCGCGGCTGGCTGGCGCTGCTGTGCGCGAGCCGGCTGCTGCAGTCGATGATCGTCACCGCCTATTCCGGCGTGCTGCCCTTCGCGATGGTCGACTGGCACATGACGGCCGCGCAGGCCGGCTCGATCCAGAGCGCCTGGCACGTGGGCTACATGAGCTCGCTGTTCGCGGTGGGCCTGCTGGCCGACCGCTTCGGACCGCAGCGCATCTTTCTCGTGGGCAGCGCAGTCAGTGCGATGGCGGCGCTCGCCTTTGCCCTCTTCGCTCGCGACCATCTCTCGGCGATGCTGCTCTACGGCCTGGCCGGACTGTGCGCGGGCGCCTCGTACACGCCGGGCCTGCAGCTGCTGGCGCAAAACACCGAACCCGCCGTGCGAGGACGGGCGATGGGGCTCTTCATCGGATCGTCGTCGATGGGCTATGCGCTCTCGCTCGCGGTGGTGGCGGCGTTCAGCCATCTGCAGCACTGGCGGCTGGGCCTGCTGGCGGCGGCTTGCTGCACCGTGGCGGGCGCGCTGCTGACGGCGCAGGCGCTGCGCCGCATGCGGCCGCCTTCGGCTCCGGCGCCCGGCGCGGCCCGCGAAGGCACCTGGCATGCGCTGTCCGCCACGGTGCGCGACAAGCCCGCCATGGCCGGCAACTGGGCCTACGCCTTCCACTGCTGGGAGCTCATGGCACTGTGGGCGTGGCTGCCGGCCTACCTGGTGGCCTCCTCGGGCACCGCTGCATCGTGGCAGGGCGCGGGCATCGCGCTGGCGGCGCTGGCGCATCTGGTCAGCGTGTTCGGCAGCATCGCTGGCGGTGCGGCTTCCGACAGGCTGGGCCGCGCGCGGGTGATGATGATCGCGACCGTCGCGAGCCTGTGCATGTCCTTCTCCTTCGGCTGGATGTGGAGCTGGCCGCTGTGGCTGCTGGCGGCAGCGGCCGCCGTCTACAACCTGCTCGCCATCGCGGATTCGTCGGTCTACTCGACCGCACTGGCCGACGTGGTCGCGCCGCACCGGCTGGGCGTGGCCTTCTCGGTGCGCTCGGTGATGGGCTTCGGCGCCGGCGCGCTCAGCCCGTGGATGTTCGGCCTTGCATTGGACTGGGGGCAGATGCGCTTCGGCCTCGGCAGCACGCACGCGTGGGTCGCGGCATGGAGCTCGGCCGGCCTGGGCGCGCTGCTCGGGCCGCTGATGATCGCGCGCTTCTCGCGGTTGCATCGCGTGCACATGGCGGCCCGCTGAGCATGCGCACGGCCTCGGGTTTTAAAATAAAACTGAGGCCGGCGCTGTTGCCCGAGCCCATCCCGATCCGGAAAGAACACAGTCCCTCATGGCCCAACGAAAAAGCCTCAAGGCCGACACATGCCCGATGGCACGCGCGCTCGACATCGTCGGCGACCAGTGGTCGCTGCTCGTCATCCGTGACGCCTTCGACGGCATGAAGCGTTTCGGCGAGTTCCAGCAGAGCCTGGGCGTCGCCAAGAACATCCTGTCGGACCGGCTGAAGAACCTGGTGCAGGAAGGCGTGCTCGAACTCGTGCCAGCCTCCGACGGATCGGCCTACCAGGAGTACGTGCTGACGGCCAAGGGCAAGGGCCTGTTCCCCGTGGTGGTCGGCCTGCGGCACTGGGGCGAGGCGCACCTGTATGCCAGGGGCGAGCCGCATTCGGTGCTGCTCGAGCGCGACAGCGGCAAGCCGGTGCCGAAGATCGAGCTGCGCGCGCGCGATGGAAAGCAGCTGGACCCGGACGCGACCTTCGTGAAGAAGCTGCCGGCCAAGGCGGCGCGCTGACGGGCGGCGCGCCCGCTCTTTCGCTCCTTTCTTCTCAGTTGCCTATCGGGTACTCCATGGCCACGCGGATCTGCCGCGTGTTGAGTTCGGCCTGCGCCTTGTTGTTGCGGTGCTCGCCGTAGCGCAGCAGGAAGGCCAGCCCCTTGGCGCTGCCCTGCTGGACCGTGTAGCGCAGCCACAGGTCGCGCTCCCAGTGCCTGCCGCCCTGGCCGTAGCCAAGCCAGGCATAGCCTCCGCGCACGGGCACGCGGCTGCCGTCGATGCCGCTGCCGCGGATGTAGGCCGCTCCCAACGCCAGCCCCGGTGCGCCCCAATGCGTGGCGTCGACTTCGTACCGCAGCTGCCATGACTGCTCGCGCGGCGCATTGAAGTCCGAGAGCTGCGCCGCGTTCCCGAGCCAGATCGCGCCACGCGTCACGTAGTCGAACGGCGTGTCGCCCGCCACCTTCTGCCAGCCGAGGCCCACGCGGTGCGGACCGTGGCTGTAGGTGCCCATCAGGCTGGCCGTGGTGTTGTCGATCGGCCCCGCCAGCGCACGGCCGGTGTCCTTGCTGCGATAGACCTGCAGGTCGAGGGACAGCGCGCGCTTCTCCCGGAGCGGCATCGTGTAGTGGGCGCCCAGGTAACCAGTGCGCCAGGTGTCCTTCAGGCGACCGAGATAGGCCGTGAGCGAGAGCGACGGAATGCCCTTCCAGGTTCCGCCGACGAAGTCGAACGCGTCGCCGCGCGGGGATTTCGGGTCGAGGTAGTTCACGACCAGCGGGTTGTCGGTGCCGCGCGCGTTGCGGTCGGTCGAGCCGGTGAAGCGGCCCGCCTGCAGCGTGAGGCCGTCGAACTCGTTGCTGGTAATGAGCCAGCCGTGCATGGTCTCGGGCAGCAGGCGCGTGTCGGACGAACTGAAGATCGGCGTCTTCACGCGCTGTTCGCCCACTTTCAGCACGGTGGAGGAGATGCGCGCCTTCAGCGCGATGCCGCCGCGTGCGATGCCGTCTTGCGCGTAGCCTGCGCCATCCACCGGCAGCATGCGGATCTTGCCGACGCGGAAGTCGTCGCCGGAGAGGTTGCGCGCAAGCGAGACATGCGCGTCGGCACCGAAGCCGATCCAGCCTTGCGTGAACCCCGACTCCACCGTGCCCATGAGGCCGTAGCCCCATTCCTGCGCGTAGTCGCTGCGCCGCGCTTTGGGCAGCGTGGCATTGCGCCCGCCATTGCTGCGGTCGCCACGCAGGTAGCTGCGGTTTTCGTACACGCTGCGCTGGAGCACGTTCCAGCGCGTGTCCTCGACGAAGCCGCCGGCCTCGCCAGCCATCGATGTGCCGCCCAGCATGGCAAGGGCCGCGCCGAAGAACCGGCCTGCGGCCGGCCTCTGAATTCCAACGGCGCTCACAGGTACTTCAGCCAGGCGATGTCGCGACGCCGCGCCTTCAGTGCCGCGAATGCGCGCACCGCGGGATACAGCGCGAAGGCCAGCGCGATGGCAGCGAGCCACACCGCCCAGACTGCGTCGAAGCCGAAGAACTTGCCCTGGTTGGCACCCCAGACGGCTTCCGCGCCGAGGTAGAGGAACTTGAGCACGTACAGGTGCAGCACGTAGAAGAACATCGGCGCCGAGCCGTACACGGCCAGCGGCGCGAGCCACGCTGCACCCTGCCGGCGCTCGAATGCGCGCAACAGCAGCAGGCCAGCTCCCAGCGTCAATCCGATGAACAGCAGCGACGGCGGGTACTTGGTGATGTTGAGAAAGGCCATCAGCGTGGTAACGGCGCTGTCGCCGGCCGCCCATGGCCTGTCGCCATAGATGTTCAGCGCCCTCAACAACACGAAGCCGGCCAGCAGCGCCAGGCCCCATGCCAGCAGCAGCCGCTGGCGACGCGGCGCGTCGGCACCGGGCAGGAACCACGGCCCGGCGGCGTAGCCCAGCGCGATCACGCCGATCCACGGGAGCAACGGGTAGGAAGTGCGCAGGCGCAGCGCGTCGGACACTTCGATCCAGCCCCTGTCGTGCAGCACCGCCCATGGCACGTGCAGCACATGACCCACGGGGAAGTGCACGCCGTCGAGCAGGTTGTGCCCCGCGACCAGCACCACACCCAGTGCGATCAGCGCCTTGCGCGGCAGCCACACCAGCGCCGCCAGGGCCAGCATCGACAGGCCGATCACCCAGATCACCTGCAGGAACACCTTGGCGGGCGGAAACTGGAAGGTCCACGCGAAGTTGATGACCGTGACTTCGAGCAGCACGAGGAAAAGCCCGCGCTTCCACAGGAACGACGACGCAGCCACACGGCCGTCCGCCTGCTTCGAGCCGTAGAGGAAGGCCGACAGCCCCGTGAGAAAGACGAACACCGGCGCGCACAGGTGAGCCAGCAGGCGACTGAAGAACAGCTCGGGCGGCGTTTCCGCGATGACCATCGGATCGGGCACCTGGCGATGCAGGTAGAAGGTCTCGCGCACGTGATCCAGCAGCATGAACAGGATCACGAGGCCGCGCAGCGCGTCTATGGAGAGCAGCCGGGCCGGGTTGCTGGCCCGGGTCGGTGAAAGAGTGGATGAAGATTCGGGCACAGCGTTATTGGGAATTGAATCCCAATATCGTAGCCCACCGATATGACACCCTCGCCGCCGCTCGCGTCGTCGGCGGCGGGTCGCTTACCCGGCGGCGGCTGCAGCCGCCTTCGCCTTGGCGGCCAGCGCGGCGAACTCCTCCTTGCCGAAGGCGGTGCCGAAGAGGCCCCAGCCGCCTTCCGCCGCCTCGGTCAGGATCACCCAGGTGCGCGCCGCCTGGCTCGGATCGCCCGAGAGCTTCGTGACGATCTCGGTCGCCTCCCTGGTGATCTGCTTCTGCCCTTCGCGGTTCAGCGAACCGGGCGGCGTGATGATCTGCACGCGCACCGTGCGGGCCTGCGCGGTGGTGGCCGTCTGCACGGCCGAAGCCGGCAGGCGGTGGATGTAGGCGGCGGTGTTGTCGAGGTGGAAGGGGCCGGGCTTGGCCACTCCCTCGGCGCGCAGCACGGCCAGCGTGAGGGCTTCGCCGAGCTGGCGGTCGGCATCGGCGGGGAACATGTCTGCGGGGGCGTAGACGTCGATCATGGGCATGGGAGTGCGTCCTCTGGCGTGTTGTGTGGGATACGGTCTCGATCTGAATGATGGTCATCATCCAGAAGCAGCATGATGATGAACATAATCCTCATCGTCAAGCACACGGATCGAGGATTCACGTTTCACCGCCATGGGCCATTCCAAAGCCAACAAGGAGCAAAGCCACGCGCGCATCGTGCAGACCGCCGCCGCGCGCTTCCGCGAGGAAGGCGTCGACGGCGTCGGCGTGTCCGACCTGATGAAGGAGGCCGGCCTCACCCATGGCGGCTTCTACCGCCACTTCGCCTCGCGCGACGAACTGGTGGCCGAGGCGGTCGAAAGCGCGCTGAGCGACGGCAGCCGCGCCGTCGAGGCGGTGGCAGCTTCCAAGGCGAGCCGGCAGGTTGTGGCTGCCACGCTGGTCGACGCCTACCTCAGCACCGCGCACCGCGACAGCCTGGCGACGAGCTGCGCCGTGACCACGCTGGCAGGCGACGTGGCCCGCAGCAACGAGCGGGCGCGTGCGGCCTACACGCAGCAGGTCAACACGTACCTCGACCTGCTCGCCAACCTCGCGGCAGCCGAGAAATCGAAGGGAAAGCGTGCGAAGGCCATCGCGGCGCTGTCCTCGCTGGTCGGCGCGGTGTCGCTTTCGCGAGCGGTCAATGACGAGGCGCTGTCGCGCGAGATCCTGAAGGCAGCGGCCGACGAGCTGAAGGCCCTGCTGGGTTAGCGTGCTGCCAGGGCCTCGGGCATCAGCCAGTGCCTGTCCTGGCTCCAACCGAGGAAAGGCCCGACGCCACGGCCCGTACCCTGTGCAGCCGCCGCCAACCCCGACAGGGCCGGCGCAAAGACACGCCGGAACTCGTGGCCCTGCGCATCCAGATGGGCTTTCGCCCCGACAAGGAATGCGTCAGTCTCGCTCGCACTGCACAGCGAGAGAAAAAAGACCATCTGGCGCCAGGCGCTGGCCGAGTTCTTGATCTGGATCAGCCGCGCGTGCCTGTGGTCGACCGCTATCTGCAACCGCTCGCAGACCCAGGCAAAACATGCGTGCGCCATGCCCGGCAACTGCCCTTCCAGGCGCGTACCAAGCCCGAGTTCGGTGAACAGCACGGCGAGGTTGTGAGTAGTCAGGACCTGTGCCTGCTCGAGCACCATGCCGTTGCGCGCTGCGCCCCATCCGCCCGGCTGCACGCCGGCGCGCGATGCGCACAGGTGCGCCAGCGCGTCGGACTTGCCATGACCCGTGCCCTTGGATTTCTCCGACGGCACGGGCATGGCACCGAGCGCAGCGCAGTCGATGCCGTAGTACCGCTCATACAGGCCGCCCTGCAGGAGCTTTGCCGCCACTTTCGCGGCCATCAGGAACTTGGGCGAGAACCGGCCCATGAAGATGTCGGCTGCCACCTCCTCGACCAAGGGCAGCTTGAGACCCGCCGCATCGCCCAGTGTCCACAGCTCCTGCAGCAGCTTGTTCGGAAGGATGGCCTGCGGAAACGCAACCAGCGCCAATTGCGAAGCTTCGGTCAGCGCCTGCAGCGCGGCACGGCGCGAGTCGGCGTCGCCCTCGCGGAAGCGTCCGATGGCCGCCACCCACGGCAACTCCTCGAAGCGCACCTGGGCCTGCAGGTCGACCAACAGCAGCGAGCGCCTGAGCCGGAACGCCCGGTCGAGAGACACCAGGAGCCTGCGCAGCACCAGGTCGGACACATCCGCCGCGCGCAACGCAGCACTCCATCGCGGCAACACCCTGGCCAGCACGTCACCAGAAGGAATGACGCCACGCTCGACCAGCTCGGCAGCCGTGCCCTTGCAAGCCCGTTCGACCTTGCGCCGCAGCGAGGACGGCACAGGCGTTCCCGCACGGATGCCGCTCGCGGCGGCTTCACTCACGTCGATGGGTGCGACCAGGGGTGCGGTGTCGTCGAGGCCCTCGTCGGCCCGACAGGCTTGCAGCCGCCTCGTGACCTGCTGTGCGATCTCCGCGAAGGTGGCCACGCCGACCTGCTCAAGATGTTGTTGCCGCCATGCCACGCGTCCGGCCGCATCCGGCAAGCCGCGCTTCGCGCGATAACGCGCCAGAACGAGGCGGATGCGCCCCACCTCCTTGCCGGTCAGCGACGCAGGTGTATCGACGCAGCGTTGCAGGGCTTCACGCAACGTGGAGAAGCTGTCGCCTTCGCGCTCAGGCCGGGCGCAGCGCGTATGGACCGCACGCGCCTGCGCGCAGTCCGCAAGCACAGCCAACGCACGCTCGCGCCATCCTTCGGGATAGCGTGCGCACGGCCAGCCGCCGGTCACCGTGAAGCCACCGGTCTCTCTGCGCAACCAGGCACCGTCGGCGCCACGCAGTGCGAGGGGTGCGTCGCCAGCCACAGTGTCGAACATCAGTGTGGCCATCCGATCGTAGAGCGGCCCCCAGACCCCCACAGCCTCCTTCTGCGCCAGGATCTGCGGATTCGGCTTCACTGCCTGCAGGCGCTTCGTGGCCGTTGCCACGTCGTCGACCCACAGCTGCATACCGTCGGTCGGTGTCTCGGGCAGTTCGGCAGGATAGAAGCGCAACGTAGAAAACCACGGCGACAGCGCTTCAACCAATGCCCATGCATCGTCCACCGCGCCAGCATGCACGAGCCAGGCCACCACGAGCAACGCCCCCTCCTCCGGCACCTCGATGCCGAAGCGCCCGGAGACAAGGAGCGACTGCAGCCTTTCGAGCCCCGCGTCCGTAAGGAAGAAGCTGTTCAGCGCGCGTCGGGCGTCAGCGTCCGGCACACCGGGCGCGCACTCATCACGCCACCGGCGTTCATGGGGTCTGAGAAGCCCGCCCGCAAGGAGCGCCCCGGTCGCGAACCCGCCGGTCACCACTTCGAGTGTGGCCCAGGCGGGCGTGCCCTTTACCGGCTTGCGCGAGCCGGCATCCAGGATGCCGCCTGCGCTGCCTCGGAGCACCGCAGTCCATTGGCGCAAGCGCTTTGCCGCGCCCTCGCGTACGTCGACATCCGCGTGCTCCAGCGCGGCGAACGCACGGGCTAGCTGGAAGCCCGCGTAGCCGCGCAGCGATACGTTCGAGTCGTCGTCCATGGGGGTAGCGAAAGTAGTGGGTCCGGGGGCTGGGGTTGAACCAGCGCCTTCTCGGTCCAAGCCGAGCGTTCTGCCACTGAACTACCCCGGAGCAAAAAATCAGGTGCCGTGCGTTTCTATCACGTGCACCGTGCGAGCTACTCGCCCAGCAACTCCCCGATCGGCTGCAAGTCTTCCACCCGGTCGCAGATCGACTTGATCACCATCGTGATCGGAATGCCCAGCAGCAGCCCCCAGATGCCCCAGAGCCAACCCCAGAAGATCACGCCCACGAACACCGCCACCGGGTTCATGCGGCTGGTGCGGCTGGTGAGCCAGGGCATCAGCAGGTTGCCCACCACCGTGTGGATGCCCAGCGACACGCCGGCCACCACGATGCCCATCTGCAGGCTGTTGAACTGCAGGAAGGCCACCAGCCCCGCGGCCGCCAGCACGATCACCGAGCCGATGTAGGGAATGAGATTGGTCACGGCCGCGATGATTCCCCAGACGGCCGCGTTCTCGACGCCGATGGCCCAGAACGCTAGGCCCGTCGCCACGCCCACGATGGCGCTCACCAGGATCTGCACAAGCAGGTAGCGCTCGATGTTGCGCGTGATGTCGTCGAGCACGTGCACCGTCACCTTCTTCCTCTGCAGGCTCGAGCCGGTGATCTTGATGAGCTTGCGGCGGAAGGTGTCGCCCGAGCACAGCGCGAAGTACGTGAGGAAGGCCACCAGCGTGAGCTGCCCCAGCGCGCTCAGCAGCCCGACGGTGCCGCTCAGGAGGTAGTCGCGCACATTGAAGCCGGGACGCTCGATGATGACGCGCGCCACGCCCTTGCGGGACGCGACCCGGGCCGAATTCTCTTCGGCGGCCTTCTCGAGCTGCGCCGCCGCCTGCTGCACGTTGTCCAGCGGCGTGGCGCTGGCGCCCTTGTCGCGGCGCATGGCCTGGCCCAGCTTCTGCGCCGCCACGGGCAGCGAATCGAGCAGCTGCGTGGCGCTGCCCGAGAGCGAATAGCCGGTCCAGCCCAGGCCGCCGAACAGCCCCGAGAGGATCAGCGCCGCGCCGATCCAGCGCGGCAGCCGCCAGCGATGGAGCATGTCCACCAGCGGCGACAGCGCGTAGGTCAGCAGCAGGCTCAGCATCAGCGGGATGAAGACGGCCTGCCCCCATTGCAGCGCGAACACGCTGGCCAGCACCGCGAGCACCACCAGCGAGGCGCTGCGCACGTCGACGGGCATGTGCAGCAGCAGGCGCTCGCGCGCCGGGGCGGGAGGCTCCGGCTCGGTCTCGGCAGGCGGCTCCTCGGGAGCAGATACGGGCTCAGGCTCCGGTTCGGCCGCAACCGGCGGCTGTGGCGGCTCGGCCGCCGGCTCCGGCGGCGGGGCCTCAGCGGGCGCTGGCTTGTCGTCGCTCATCGCGCTTCCTTCAGCACCTCGCGCACGGCGGCGAGCTGGCGGCGCGACACGGCCACGGGTTCGGGAATGGCGTCGAGCCGCAGGGCCCAGCCTTCGGCATCCTCGCCGTCGTCGTATTTCTCCAGCGCGCGGATCGCCGCACGCGCTACCAGTGCATTGCGATGCACGCGCAGGAAGCGATGCGGATAGCGCTCCTCGAACTCGTTGAGCGAGCCGTCGAGGATGTGGCTGCGCGTGGCGGTGCGCACCGTGAGGTACTTGTATTCGGACTTGAGGTAGAGCACCTCCGACAGCGGCACCCGCTCGGCGCGGCCGCGGTCCTGGATCAGCACCGTCTCGGGCGCGGCCTCGGCCTGCAGCGCGCGGCGCTCCTTCAGGAAGCGCTCGGCCTTCTGCAGCGCATGCTGCAGGCGCTCGGCGCGCACGGGCTTGGTGAGGTAGTCGACCGCGTCGAGGTCGAAGGCCGTCACCGCGTGCGCCGCATGCGCGGTCACGAACACCACGGCCGGCGCGTCGGCACGGCTGCGCAGCGCGCGCGCCACCTCGATGCCGTCGATGCCGGGCATGTGCACGTCGAGCAGCACCAGGTCGAGCGCCAGCGTGCCCAGCTGCTGCAGCGCCTCGGCGCCCTGCGAGGCCTCGGCCACCACCTCGGCGGCGGGCGATGTGCAGTCGCGCAGCAGCGTGCGCATGCGCGAGCGCGCCAGGGCTTCGTCGTCGACGATGAGTGTCTTGAGAGTCGTCATGATTCGGCGGGGATGGCTATGCGCACCCGGTAGCTTTTCTGGTCCATGCCTGCGCTGAATTGCATCTGCATGTCGTGCAGCAGCCGCAGGCGGTCGCGCACATTGGCCAGCGCGATGCCGTGGCCGCGCGGCAGCGGCTCGTCGGCCCAGCGCAGCGGCGGCAGGCTGTTGACCACCTCGATCACCACCATGCTGCCGCGCCGCTCGGTGCGGATGCGCAGCTTGGCGCCCTCGGGGCTGGGCTCCACGCCGTGCTTGATGGCGTTCTCGACCAGCGGCTGCAGCAGCAGCGGCGGCAGGCGCGCGTTGCTGGCGGCGGCGTCCAGGTCCCAGCGGATGCGCAGGCGGTCGCCGAAGCGCACCTGCTCGATGGCCAGGTAGCGCTCGGCCAGCGCGATCTCGTCGGCCAGCGTGCCCGATTCACCGGGGTCGGCCAGCGCCTGGCGAAACAGCTCGGCCAGGTCTTCCAGCATGGTCTCGGCCTTGGCCGGCTCCTCGCGCACCAGCGCGATGGCGCTGTTGAGCGTGTTGAACAGAAAGTGGGGACGGATGCGTGACTGCAGTTCTTCCAGCCGCGCGGTGGTCGCCGCCGGCGTCTGGCCCCGCGCGCGCAGCACCATCGCCGCCATCACCAGCCCCGCGAACAGGGAGCCGGCCAGGGCGCTGGCCAGCCAGGGCGCGCTGGAGAGCACGCCCGTCAGGCGCAGCAGGCCGCAGCCATAAAGCGCCGACAACGCGCCAAGCAGCGCGCCGGCCGTGTACTGCCAGTGCTTCGGCAGCCGCCGCAGCGGCTTCTTGAGCCCGCAGGCGCTCACCAGCCACAGCAGCGTGGCGGGCAACGCCCCGCCGGTGATGGTGGCGGTCTGCACCAGCCATTCGCCGGGCGTGGAAACCACGAAAAGCGCGGCGATCGCCACCACCGCCTCGACGAACACCACCGTGCGCAGCACCACGCCGATCTGGCACGCATCGAAGATCGACGGGCCGCCGTACGCGGAGGACGCGGCCGTGCGCGCCCTTTCCGACGACGGCGGGGGCGTGGGGGAGGAGCTGGCCGATAAAATCGCCGGGTTGCGCATCGCAGACATCTGATCCATCGGGTAACCAACCCATTATTGCCTCCAGGACGGCTCCCATGACCCAAAACCAACTCGACAAGAAATCCGAAGCCTGGTCGGCCCTGTTCTCCGAACCGATGAGCGACCTGGTGAAGCGTTACACCTCCAGCGTCTTCTTCGACAAGCGCCTGTGGCAGGCCGACATCCAGGGCTCGCTGGCCCATGCCGGCATGCTGGCCGCGCAGGGCATCATCAGCGTGGAAGACCACGCCGCCATCGAGCGCGGGATGGCGCAGATCCGTTCCGAGATCGAATCCGGCGCCTTCGAGTGGAAGCTCGACCTCGAGGACGTGCACCTGAACATAGAGGCCCGCCTGACCCAGCTGGTCGGCGACGCCGGCAAGCGCCTGCACACCGGCCGCAGCCGCAACGACCAGGTCGCCACCGACGTGCGCCTGTGGCTGCGCGGCGAGATCGACCTGATCGGCGACCTGCTGGTCGAGCTGCAAAAAGAGCTGGTGAACATCGCCGAGAAGAACGTCGACGTGATCCTGCCGGGCTTCACCCACCTGCAGGTGGCGCAGCCGGTGAGTTTCGGCCACCACATGCTGGCGTATGTCGAGATGTTCAGCCGCGATGCGGAACGCATGGCCGAGGTGCGCAGGCGCGTCAACCGGCTGCCGCTGGGCGCCGCGGCACTGGCCGGCACCAGCTACCCGCTCGACCGCGAGCTGGTCGCGAAGACGCTGAGCATGGACGGTGTCTGCCAGAACAGCCTGGACGCCGTGAGCGACCGTGACTTCGCCATCGAATTCACCGCCGCCGCCACCCTGTGCATGGTGCACGTGAGCCGCATGAGCGAGGAACTCATCCTGTGGATGAGCCAGAACTTCGGCTTCATCCAGATCGCCGACCGCTTCACCACCGGCTCGTCGATCATGCCGCAGAAGAAGAACCCCGACGTGCCCGAGCTGGCGCGCGGCAAGACCGGCCGCGTGGTCGGCCACCTGATGGCACTCGTCACGCTCATGAAGGGCCAGCCGCTGGCCTACAACAAGGACAACCAGGAAGACAAGGAGCCGCTGTTCGACACCGTCGACACGCTCAAGGACACGCTGCGCATCTTCGCCGAGATGATCGGCGGCATCACCGTGAAGCCCGAAGCCATGGAAGCCGCCACGCTGCGCGGCTACGCCACCGCCACCGACCTGGCCGACTACCTCGTGAAGAAGGGCCTGCCCTTCCGCGATGCGCACGAAACGGTGGCGCACGCCGTCAAGGCCGCCACCTCGCACAAGGTCGACCTGGCAGAGCTGCCGCTGGCCGTGCTGCAGCAGTTCAACCCGGGCATCGAGAAGGACGTGTACGACGTTCTGAGCCTGCGCGGCTCGCTGAACGCGCGCAACATCCTGGGCGGCACCGCCCCGGCGCAGGTGAAGGCGCAAGTGGCGCGTCACCGCGCACGCCTCGGCTGAGCGCGGCGGCAACAGCGGCAGCCGCACCGTGTTCTACGCCATCCCGCTCGAGAACAAACCGAGCTGGCGCAACCCACCGTGGATGACGGTGCTGCTGATCCTCGTGAACATGATCGTGTTCTGGGGACCGCAGCGCAGCGAAGAAAAAGGGCAGGAACGCGCCGCCGCCTTCTACGTGAAGAGTGCGCTGCCCGCACTCGAGCTGCCGCCCTTCGTCGAGTGGCTTGAAAAGACCGACCCCAAGCGCGGCAAGCTGGCCCGCCGCATGCTGCGGCACGAGGAGGCCTATCCGCAGCTTCTCGAAGGCCTGCAGAACGACCGGAAGTTCCTGCAGAAGCTGCATGCAGACGAGGTCATCACGCCCGCCAATCCGCAGTACGGCGACTGGAAGCGCGCCCGCCAGCAGTACGAGGCGATGCTGCCCGCGCCCTTCACCGAACGCTGGGCGCAAAGCTACGCGACGGACGCCGAGTTCAGGCCCTGGACCTGGATCACCAACGCCTTCCTGCACGGCAGTACGGGCCACCTGCTGGGCAACATGGTGTTCCTCTTCCTGTTCGGCTTCTCGGTCGAACTGGCGCTGGGCCGCGGCACCTACCTGGCCTTCTACCTGCTGGGCGCCGTTGGCGCCTCGGTGCTGGCCGGCTGGGCCTATGCCGGGGGCACTTACGGGCTGGGCGCCTCGGGCGCGGTCTCGGCGCTGATGGGCATGTACGCGGTGATGTACCGCTTGCGGCGCATCCGCTTCTTCTACCAGCTGTTCTTCTATTTCAACTACGTCACTGCGCCGGCCCTGCTGCTGCTGCCGGCCTGGATCGCCAACGAGCTGATGCAGCACTGGCTGGGCGGCAAGGGCATCGCCTACATGGCCCACCTCGGCGGCCTGCTGACGGGTGCGGCGCTGATGGCCGGTGCGATGCTGCTGGGCCGGGCGAAGACGCCCGAAACCGTCAAGTCGGAAATGGCAAGTGACGACGGCGGCTTCGAGGAGCACGTGGCCGCGGCCCGCAAGTTCGGCGCCGCGATGAAGTTCGACCGCGCCTGCGCCGAATGGCGTGCCGCCGCCGCGCTGCGCCCCAACGACGCCGATACGCTGCGCGCCTGGTTCAACACCGCCCGGCTGCAGCCCGCGAGCGACGACTTCCATCAGGCCGCGCGACGCATCTTCCGCCTGCCCGGCACCGACCCCGAGACGATCGCGCTGCAGCACGCCAGCTACAAGACCTACCTCGACCAAGCCAGGCCGGGGCTGCGCCTGAAGCCCGACGACATGGCCCGGCTCGCTCGCCGCTTCGCCCGCATCCGCGAGTTCGGCGATGCCGACATGCTGTGCCGCATCCTGCTGAAGACCGCGCCCGACCATCCGCAATTGGCCGACACACTTTCCGTGTGCGCCAACGGGCTGCTGCATGCCGGCGAGCGCGAGAAGGCCCTGGGCCTGTTGCCGCACTTGCTGCGGCTGGCCCCGAACGACATGGTGACGCGCGCCCTGCAGCGCGCCTGACAAGCAAGGAGACACGCATGAAACAGCCCGTGCCCTCCCACGCCATCGACCGCCGCGCCTTCTGCGCCGCGGGCGGGCTCCTGCTGGCGGGCTGCGCCGGCACCAAGGCCAGTTCGCAGGCAGCCGCCGCGGCGGAACTCGGCGCCACCGGCAAGCTGCGTGCCGCCATCAACTTCGGCAACCCGATCCTCGCCAGCCGCGGCTCGGGCGGCGAGCCGAGCGGCGTCTCGGTGGACCTCGCGCGCGAGGCCGCGCGCCGCCTTGGCCTGGCCGTCGAACTGGTGCAGTTCAACTCCGCCGGCAACGTGGTCGAGGCCGTCAAGGCACGGCAGGTCGACATGGCCTTCGTCGCCATCGACCCGGTACGCGCAGCGGACATGGAATACACCGCGCCCTACGTGATCATCGAAGGCGCCTACCTGGTCCGCAACGCTTCGCCGCTGCAGCGCAACGCCGATGTAGACCGCGCAGGCACCCGCGTCGTGGTGGGCCGCGGCAGCGCATACGACCTGTTCCTCACGCGCGAGCTGAAGGCCGCCACCCTGGTGCGCGCATCGACCTCGCCCGAGGTCACGAACCAGTTCCTGGCCCAGAACCTCGACGTGGCTGCCGGTGTGAGGCAGCAGCTCGAAGCCGATGCCGCGCGAGTGGGCGGCGTACGCCTGTTGCCGGACCGCTTCATGGTGATCGAGCAGGCCATGGGAGTGCCGAAGGGCCGTGTCGCCGCGCAGGCATGGCTTGGCGATTTCGTCGAGGAGATGAAGGCGTCAGGCTTCGTGGCCGAGGCGCTGAAACGGCACGGCATCGAGGGCGCCGCCGTGGCGCCTCGTAGAACCCTGTAGCGCCGGGCGCTAGGCGGCCGGGGTCGGCCGCAGCAGCCAGCGCACTTCCTGCGTCTGCTCGCTGTCGGGGTAGCGCGCTTCCATCGTCGTCAGGATGGGCTGCGCCATGTCGGCGCGCCCCAGCCCCTGCACCAGTGCGCGGGCGGCCAGTTCGTAGGCCTGCGGAATCGTCTCGTGTCCGCGAAAGCGCTTGTCGAAGCCCGAAATCAGCGCCAGCGTGGCGTGCGCGTCGCCGTTGCGCCATTCGGCGCGCGCCATCGCGATCACCATGGCCGGATCGTCGAGCGCGAAGGCCTTGTCCTTTTCCTTGCAGGACTTGAAGACCTTCAGCGCCTCGGAGGTCAGGTCGCGCCGCATCAGCAAGGGAATGAAGCGCCGTGCCTGGTCGAGCATGGTGTCCTTCTTGTCGGGCATCAGCGCCAGCACGCGGTGGTAGCGGCGCTGCGCCGAGAGATCGTCGTAGGCCGCCGTTCGCTGCGCCTCGTAGGCCATGCCCAGCGCGGCCGCGAGGTCGCCCTCGGTAATGAGCTGCGCCACTTCCGCGTCGATGCGCTGCGCCTCGATCTGCGCGGGCGTGCGGCGGTCGGCCGGCGCGCCGTCGGGCAGTTCGCTGCCCGGCACGGCGTCGAAGCCGAAGGCGTCGTGGTGCTGGAACATCACGTAGCCCAGCAGGCTCGCCATCACCCAGCCGAAGTAGATGAAGGCGAAGTTGATGATCGGCAGCACGATGCGCCCGTCGAACATCGGCAGCACCATCGCCAGCGCCACCTGCGCGCCGGTGCTCAGCAGGAACAGGAAGAAGCACAGCAGCGCATACGGCCAGCCGATGGTGCGCATCGCGTCCATCACGTGGGCCGGGTTCATCGCCTGGAAGAAGCTGGCCGACTGCACCAGCACGATCACCGCCGCCGGGAAGGTGAAGGACATGACGAAGAGGCCCACCGTGCCCAGGATGGGCGCGTACCAGGCGAGCCAGCCGATCAGGAAGGCCTGCACCAGCGAGATGGCGAACAGCTTCCACGGCATGTAGGTCCAGTCGTCGCTCGATTCACGGCCGAAATCGGCCGAGTCGTGGATGCCGCGCGCGCCCAGCGCGATGATCTTGAAGCCGTAGCGGCTGGCCGCCAGCATGATGCCGACCTCGATGACGAACAGGGCCAGCCCCTGGGGCAGGAAGAAGACCGCGTCGAAAAGCAGGCTGCAGAACGACAGCAGCAGGCCGTAGGCAAACGGCCGCATCTGGAACGGGAAGGCAAAGAAGCTGTTCAGGCGGTGCCAGAACGGTGGTGGCGGCGGCAGCGCATCCTTGACGGCGATCATGGCAACTCCCTGTACTGGCTTCTTTTTCTGACTTACTTGCGGAAGAACTCGCTCTGGCTCATGGCGCCACGGCCGCCCAGACGGACGACGGAGGCCTCCTGGGCGTGCACGAGGCGCATCTGGCCGAGCTCGCGCTCAAGGCGCTGGGTGAAGCTGGTCTTGACCTGGAAAGCGGATTCGCCCATCTGCAGCACGCTGGTGCCCTTGACGATGGCGCTCTTGCGGTCGGGAGCGACTTCGACGGAGTCGATGTGATAGTCGTAGTCGAAGGAAACAACGGCGCCCATCCGGTCGCCGACCATGCGCAGGGTCTCGAAGGTCTTGCGCTGCGCCTCGCAGGCCTCCTCGCGGTTGTGCGAAGCCTCCTCCGTGCGGCCCATCATGGTCGTCTTGCTCTCGATGACGGCATTGCGGCCGAGCTGCTTGCACAGCTTCTCGGCGTCGCGGTCGGAAATGGCGCGAGCCTCCTTGCGGTAGTAGTCGTGGACCATCGGCTCGTCGAGCTTGCGCCCGCCGACAAAGAAGTACCACGCACCCACGCAGAGCGCGATCACGATCGCAATTTGCTTCATTCTTCCCGTCCGCGCCGTGCGCGGTCCCTCGTTTATGCGCGGCAGTATACGTTCACAAATGTTTCCAAAAGACTTCATTCGCGCGGCGCATTGAATCCGGCGGCCGGGCCGCCCCGTATACCGGGCATGCGCATCGATGCCCCACAATCCGCGGATGCCAGCACCCAGCCCCGACGCCGAATTGATGGCGCTGATCGACCGGATCGGCCATCGCGACGAAGCCGCCCTGCGCCTGCTGTACGACCGCACCTCGCCCCGCCTGATGGGGCTGGCGATGCGCGTCGTCCGGCAGCGCGAATGGGCGGAGGACGTTCTCCAGGAGAGTTTTCTGACCGTCTGGCGGGTCGCCGGCGACTACCGCGCCTCGCTCAGCCCGCCGCTGGCGTGGCTGGGGCTCATCGTGCGCAGCCGGGCACTCGACCTGTTGCGCCGTCGCACCGCCGACCGCGCCCAGCTGACGCAGGAATTCGACGAGCTCATGGCCGACCAGCTCGAGTCGGACGCCCCCAACCCGGCCGACACGGCCGATGCCAGCGAGCAGGCCTGGGCACTGCACCAGTGCCTGAGCCAGCTCGAGGGCCGCCAGCGCGAGGTGGTCAGCCTGGCCTACCTGCGCGACATGAGCCACGGCGAGCTGGCCGAACAGCTCAAGCTGCCGCTCGGCACGGTCAAGACCTGGATACGGCGCGGGCTGGAAAAGCTGCGCGTCTGCATGGGGCGCTTTGCGTGAAGGCGATGGCGACGAAGAAAAAGGCGGTCACCCCATGAATCTCATCGCACACCCCGAACTGCTCGAGCTGCTGGCCGCGAGCCATGCGCTGGGCACCCTGCGTGGCGGCGCCCGCCGCCGCTTCGAGGCCCTGGCCCGCGAACAAGCCCCGGTGCGCGCCGCCGCGCTGGTCTGGCAAGGCCGGCTCGCGAGCATGACCGAGCTGCAATCCCCGGTCACGCCCGACCCTGCCGTGTGGACCCGCATCCGCAACATGATCGACGCCGAGCAGTCCGCGCTCGCCATCGAGCGCCAGCGCCAGGCCGCCAATGCCAAGGCCGGCGGCGAGCCGACCCAGGGCGGCTGGCTGCGCAGCCTCGCGCTGTGGCGCACCGCCACCGCAGCCGGCGCGCTGGCCACCGTGCTGGCCGTGACGGTCGGCCTGAACCTGCGCGACCAGCTGCAGAACGCCCCGGCGGTGCAGTACGTGGCCGTGCTCAGCGACGACAAGGACGCGGCCTCGATGCTCGTGACCTTCGATCCGAAGAAGAAACAGCTTGTGCTGCAGCGCGTGGGCAGCTTCAACGAGGGCAACGACAAGTCGCTGCAGCTCTGGGCCCTGCCCCCGGGAGGCGCGCCGCGTTCGCTGGGCGTGCTCGACAACGCCCCGGGCCTGCGCCTGAAGGCGTCGGAGTCCGACGTGCAGGCCGTGCCGGCGCTGGCCATCTCGCTCGAGGCCAAGGGCGGCGTGCCGGCGGGCAGCGGGCCGAAGGGACCGATCCTGTTCAAGGGCGCGCTCATCGAGAAGACCATCTAGGCGGGACTGCCTGTCAACGGCCATGGGCCCTCGGGCGTCGTGGTAGAAAATCCGGTTACTCCCGCCCTTTGCCTTCCCCGCCCCTCCGATGCATCCGATGAAAACCGCGATCGCCGCGGTCGCCCTGCTTGCCACGGCGATTGCCGCGAACGCCCAGTCTTCCTTCTTCCCCCAGGAATCCGAGACGGCCGCCGCCGAAGCTGCGTCCGCGCGCGACTACCTGGCCGCCAAGGCGCGCTGGCACAACGAGCTCGCAGCCTTCGCCCGCGCCGACCAGGACCGCTTTCCCGCTCCCGGCGGCGTGGTGTTCGTGGGCAGCTCCACGGTGCGCATGTGGAGCCGGCTGCAGCAGGACTTCTCGCGCGTGCCCGGCGGCGTGATCAACCGCGGCTTCGGCGGCTCCACGCTGGCCGACTGCGCCCTGTTCGCGCGCGACCTGGTGGTGCGCTACAAGCCGCGCCAGGTGATGGTCTACGCGGGCGACAACGACCTGGCGGAAGGCCGCACGCCGCTGCAGGTGCTCGACAGCTTCGCGCGTTTTGCCAACGCGGTGCGCGCCGAGCTGCCGGATGCGCGCATCAGCTTCATCTCGGTCAAGCCCAGCCCCTCGCGCGAGCAGCTGATGCCGCAGATCCGCGAGACCAACCACGTCGTCTCGGCCTACCTGAACCTGCTGCCCAACAGCGAGTTCATCGACATCTACACGCCGATGCTGGGCGCGGACGGACGCCCGCGCATGGAACTGTTCCGCAGCGACCGGCTGCACATGACGGACGAGGGCTACCGGCTCTGGCTGTCGGTGATCGCGCCCCACCTGCCGGGCCCTCCCGCGGCATCTGCGGCCAGCCTGCCCTGAATCGGACAGCCGCCTCGCTCAGGCCGGCGCAGGCTCCGAGGGCACGTCGTCCGCGGGCGGCGGCACATCCGCCGCACGCGTGAAGCGCGCCACGAAGTACATCCCCGAGAACACCACCGCCAGCAGCAGGCCGTCGCCCCACCAGGGCCGCGCCGTCTGGCTGTCGCCGTAGAAGGCCAGCACCAGCAGCACCGCGACAAGGTGCGCGCAGAACACCGGCAGCGATGCCGAGCCCATCGCCTCCAGCCAGCTCAGCCGCGGAATCCGCCGCATCAGCCACGGCCCGAAACGCACCGCGAGGATGCCCAGCGCCACCAGGTTCACCAGCCGCAGCGGCCCGAGCTGCCACTTGTCGAACAGCAGGTTCAGCTCAACGTCGCCGCCGAACGGCGCCTGCCCGTTGATGCCGGTGTGGCGCCAGTAGAGGCCGTAGAGCGCAACGCCCGCCGCCAGCGCCAGCAGCCACGCCGGGAAGCGCAGCGGCCGCGCATCCGGCCCGTTGCGGGTAGCACCGATGCACAGCCCCGCGAACCAGAGGAACTGCCACGCGTAGGTGTTGAAGGCTCCCATCTCGTGGAACGGCACCGGCACGCCCAGGTAGCGCACCGCCAGCCCGTAGACCCATTCGCTGAGCCCGAACTGCGCCGCAGCCCACACGGCTGCGCTCGCCGCCATCACCCCGGTCCAGCCGTGGCGCATGGCGAAGGCCAGCACCCAGGGGCTCATGAGCATGAAAAAGATGTACATCGGCAGGATGTCGAGCAGCGCCGGCTCGTAGATGAGCAGCAGCCCGTAGATGAAGCCCTCGCGAGGCTCCGCGAGGTAGTACGACACCAGGTTCTTCACCGCCGGCTGGTCGATGTGCAGCCCCACCGCGGTGATCACCGTGAACAGGAACAGCAGGGTCGCCGCCTGGCACAGGTATACCTTGAGCACGCGCCGCCAGAAGGCCTGGCGCATCGAGTCGACCCCGCGCACATGGCCGATGCGGCTGTACACCAGCCCGGCGACGAAAGCCGACAGCAGCACGAAGCCTTCGGCCGCCGAGACGAAGCCGAAAGGCTGGCCCAGCGGGTCGGTCAGCCGGGTGGGAAGGTGGGTGACGGTCATCAACACGAGCATCAGCCCGCGCAAGGCGTCTATTTCCCAGTAGCGTTTCATCGGTCGGCGGCGAGGTCTTGGTGGCGGTCTGCGCGGCGCACGCACGACGGCGTCGATTGTAAGAAGACCGGCGTAAGGCCCGCCGTGCCCGGCGATCAAGCCAACGGCCTATGACTGTTGGCACTCCCGAACCGTCGTGCAAATCGGCTACGCTGCGCGCTGCCTCTAGGTGGAGATACAAAAAAGTGAATCGTTTCCTTCCAACATTGCTCCTGGCCGGCGGCGTACTCGCAGCCGCCCCGGGCCATGCCCTCCAGATCATCAGCGTCACGCCCCAGGGCGAGGTGGCGCGCGTACGCCAGGTGGTCGCCAAGTTCGACCAGCCCGCCGTCAACTTCGGCGACCCCAAGGCTCCCGCCCCGCTCACGGTGAGCTGCAACGACGCGCAGGCCGCCAAGGGCACCGGCCGCTGGACCGACGCCAAGGCGTGGGTCTACGACTTCGAGAACGACCTGCCGCCCGGCGTGCGCTGCACGGTCACCCGCATTCCCACCTTCAAGCCCGCCAGCGGCGAGCTGACGGGCCCCGAGCGCTACCAGTTCAACACCGGCGGCCCCTTCGTGCGCAACTACATGCCGGGCAGCTACAGCCGCATCGACGAGCAGCAGATGTTCATGCTGGAGCTCAACGGCGCGGCCACGCTCGAGAGCGTGCGCCAGAACGTCTGGTGCACGGCCGACGGCGTGGGCGAGCGCATTCCCGTCAAGCTGCTCGACGGCGAGCAGCGCACCGGCCTGCTCAAGGCCTTCGGACGCGACAAGTCCGCCGAGAAAGACCCGCTGCGCTTCATCACGATGCAGTGCAACCGCACGCTGACGCCCGGCGCCAAGGTGCAGATCGTCTACGGCAAGGGCGTGGCAACGCCCTCCGGCGTGGCCAACAACGTGGAGCGGCGCCTTGAATTCCAGGTGCGCGAGCCCTTCGCCGTCTCGTTCACCTGCGAGCGCGAGAACGCGCAGGCCGCCTGCCTGCCGCTGCGCCCGATGCAGCTGCAGTTCAACGCGCCGGTCACCCGCAAGCTGGCTTCGCAGATCCAGCTCAAGGGCGACAAGACCGTCAAGGCCAAGCTCGACAACGAGGGCGGTTCGCAGAGCGATGACGACGTGGTCAACGGCGTGAGCTTCGAGCCGCCGCTGGCGGAGAGCGCGCAATACAGCATCGAGCTGCCCTCGAAGTTCGAGGACGCCTCGGGCCGCCCGCTCGCCACGCCCGGCAACTTCCCGATGAAGGTGGCCACCGGCGCGATGCCGCCGCTGGCCAAGTTCGCCGCCTCGCCCTTCGGCGTGGTCGAGCGCCTGGCCGAACCCGACACGCCGGCCATGATGCCGGTCACCGTGCGCCGCGTGGAGCCGAAGCTGATGGTGAACGACCTCGCCCCCGGCAAGGTCAGCGACATGAACCCGAAGACCGACGCTGAAATCATCGCGTGGTTCCGCAAGGTGCGTCGCTACGACAACTTCACCGTCTCGCGCGAACAGGCGCGCAAGGACGTGAAGGGTCCGCTGCCCCCGGTCATCGACAAGGACGACCGCACCACGCTGCAGACCCGCATGCTGTCGCTGCTGGCCGGCCAGCCGGGCGTGAAGGCGCTCGACATGCCCAAGGCCGACTCGGGCGATCCGCGCCCCTTCGAGGTCATCGGCATCCCGCTGACGCCGGGCTTCCACGTGCTCGAAATCGCCTCGCAGAAGCTGGGCGAGGCCCTGCTCGACGAGCGCTACAACGCCGGCCGCACGATGTACGTGCGCACCACCGCGCTGGCCACCAACCTGGCGGTGCACTTCAAGCTGGGCCGCGAGAACTCGATGGCCTGGGTCACCACGCTCGACAAGGGCAAGGTCGTGGCCGGCGCCGAGGTGCGCGTATCGAGCTGCGACGGCAAGGCCGTGGCCAGCGGCACCACCGACGCCAACGGCGTCGTCATGCTCAGCGGCGTCTCGCCGCAGGCGCCGTCGTGCAACGGCCCGAACGAATACGACAGCGGCGCATGGTTCGTCAGCGC
This sequence comes from Variovorax sp. 679, assembly GCF_003952185.1. GTDB lineage: Bacteria > Pseudomonadota > Gammaproteobacteria > Burkholderiales > Burkholderiaceae_C > Variovorax. The sequence goes on from NZ_RXFS01000002.1 coordinate 328,954, forward strand.
CCGCGCCAAGGACGAAAAGGGCGTGGAAGACCTCGCCTTCACCTGGAGCGACTGGCAGCGCGGCATCGAGCCCTGGCGCTTCAACGTGCCGACCAGCCTGCAGGCCGAGGCCGACCGCGTCGCCCACACCATCTTCGACCGCACGCTGCTGCGCGCCGGCGAGACGGTGTCGATGAAGAGCCTGATCCGCACGCAGACCAGCAAGGGCTTCGGCCTTCCCGAAAGCCGGCCCGACACGCTGGTCATCACCCACGTGGGCAGCGGCCAGCGCTTCACGCAGCCGCTGAACTGGCGCAAGACCGCCACCGGCGGCCTGAGCGCCGAAAACAGCTTCGCCATTCCGCCGGCCGCCAAGCTCGGCGTGTACGAGGTGATGCTGCGCACCGGCGGCAAGGACGCCAACGGCGAAGGTGACGGCGAAGAGGACTACGGCCGCAGCTTCAGCACCGGCATGTTCCGCGTCGAGGAATTCCGCCTGCCCGTGCTCGAGGGCCGCATCGCGCCCACCGACAAGAAGCCGCTGGTGGCGGCCACCAACGTGCCGACCGACGTGCAGATCAACTACGTCTCCGGCGGCGGCGCGGCCAACCTGCCGGTGCGCGTGTCGGCCATGGTGCGCGGCAAGAGCCTGAGCTTCTCCGACTACGACGCCTTCAGCTTCAACCCGCCACGCTCCACGCAGGGCGACGGCAGCGAGGCCGCCACGGCGGTCAGCGCCGCGGCCGAGGCCGGCTCCGGCGAGGAAGACCTCAACAGCGTGAACGACACCCGCGTGATCGCCGACAAGCTGCCGCTCACGCTGAACAAGGACGGCGCCGGCAAAGTCACGATCGACAAGGTGCCGAAGGTCAAGGCGGCGCGCGAGCTGCTGCTCGAGGCCACCTACGCCGACCCGAACGGCGAGGTGCAGACCATCCGAAGCACGCAGACGCTGTGGCCGGCTTCGGTCATCGCCGGCATCAAGACCGAAGGCTGGGTCTCAACCGCCCAGAAGCTGAAGTTCCAGGCGCTCGCGCTCGACCTGTCGGGCAAGCCCCAGGCCAACGTGACGCTCAACGTGCGCGCCGTGGCCCGCATCACCACCACCAGCCGCAAGCGCATGGTGGGCGGCTTCTACACCTACGACAACAAGACCGAGACGAAGGACATCGGCACCGTCTGCAGCGGCAAGAGCGACGCGCGCGGCCTGCTGCTGTGCGAGTCGGAGCTGAAGGAAGCCGGTGAGGTCGAACTCATCGCCAGCGCCACCGACGGCGAAGGCCGCGACGCCAAGGCGGTGAGCTCTGTCTACGTGACCAAGCAGGGCGAGCTCTGGTTCGGCGGCGAGGACAACGACCGCATCGACGTGCTGCCCGAGAAGAAGAGCTACCAGCCCGGCGAGATCGCCAAGTTCCAAGTGCGCAGCCCCTTCCGCTTCGCGACCGCGCTGGTCGCGGTGGAACGCGAAGGCATCATCGAGACGCACGTGGTCAAGCTCGACGGCAAGGACCCGACCGTCACCCTCGAAGTGAAGCCCGAGTGGGGCCCGAACGCATACGTGAGCGTGCTCGCGCTGCGCGGCCGCCTGCGCGAGGTGCCCTGGTACAGCTTCTTCACCTGGGGCTTCAAGTCGCCGCGCGAGTGGTGGACGGCCTTCTGGTACGAAGGCAAGGAATACGTGGCGCCGACCGCCATGGTCGACCTGAGCAAGCCCGCCTACCGCCTCGGCATGGCCGAGATCCGCGTCGGCACGCGCGCCCACCAGATCGACGTGACCGTTACCAGCGACAAGCCCAGCTACCCGATCCGCAGCAAGGCGCAGGTCACCATCAGCGCCAAGCTGCCCGACGGCAAGCCGGCCGCCGGCGCCGAAGTGGCACTGGCAGCGGTCGACCAGGCCCTGCTGGAGCTGATGCCCAACGACAGCTGGAACCTGCTGAACGCGATGCTGCAGCGACGCAGCTGGGGCGTGAGCACCTCCACCGCGCAGATGGAAATCGTCGGCCGGCGCCACTACGGCCGCAAGGCCGTGCCCGCGGGCGGCGGCGGCGGCAAGGGCCAGACGCGCGAACTGCTCGACACCCTGCTCGTGTGGAACCCGAAGGTGGTGCTCGACGCCAACGGCCAGGCCGTGGTGACGGTGCCGCTGAACGACGCGCTCACCACCTTCAAGATCGTGGCCGTGGCCGATTCCGGCGCCAACCTGTTCGGCACCGGGCAGGCCAGCATCCAGGCCACGCAAGACTTGCAGATCATCAGCGGCCTGCCGCCGCTGGTGCGCGAGGACGACCAGTTCCGTGCCCAGGTCACTCTGCGCAACACCACGCAGAAGCCGATGAAGGTCGAGGCCACGCCGCGCGCCACCCTGCTCACGCTGGAGCCGCAGACGGTCGACATTCCGGCCGGCGAGGCGCGCGAGGTGGCATGGACCGTGACCGCGCCCGCGCAGCTCGCGCAGACGCGCGCCGAAGCCATCATCTGGGAGATCGAGGCGAAGGACACCATCGGCGGCGCTCGCGACGCGCTCAAGGTGCGCCAGCGCATCGTGCCCTCGGTGCCGCTCACGGTGCAGCAGGGCACGCTGGTGCAGGTCGACGGCCCCTTCACGCTCGACGTGGCACCGCCCGCCGACGCCCTCCCCGGCCGCGGCGGCCTGAAGCTCTCGCTGCAGCCCAAGCTGGCCGAAGGCCTGCCGGGCGTGCGGGACTGGTTCGCGAACTACCCCTTCATCTGCCTCGAACAGAAGACCAGCAAGTCGGTCGGCCTGCGCGACGCGAAGATGTGGCAGGGCGTGCTGGCCCAGTTGCCAACCTACCTCGACAGCGACGGCCTGGCCAACTACTTCCCGCCGCGCGACGGCGAGGCCAACCGCGGCAGCGACATCCTCACCTCGTACCTGCTCGCGGCGACCAACGAGGCGGCCCAGCTCAACCCCGCCTTCGCGCTCGCCGACGACGTGCGCGCGCCGATGGAGTCGGGCCTGATCGCCTTCGTCGAAGGCCGCATCACGCGCGACTTCTGGAGCCCGCGCAAGGACCTCGACGTGCGCAAGCTGGCCGCGCTCGAAGCGCTCTCGCGCTATGGCAAGGCCAAGGGCAGCATGGTCGGCAGCATCACCATCGCGCCGAACCAGTGGCCCACCAGCGCGGTGATCGACTGGCTCAACATCCTCAAGCGCGTGAACGACGTGCCGCAGCGCCAGCAGCGCCTGGACGAAGCCAACAACGTGCTGAAGGCGCGCCTGTCGTACCAGGGCACCAAGCTGATCTTCAGCACCGAGCAGGACGACTACTGGTGGTGGCTGATGACCAACGGCGACGTCAACACCGCCCGCCTGCTGCTCAGCGTGATGGACGACCCGAGCTGGAAGGACGACATCGGCAAGCTCGCCAACGGCTTCATCGGCCGCCAGCAGAACGGCGCCTGGCACACCACCACCGCCAACCTGTGGGGCGGGCTGGCGCTGGAGAAATTCAGCAAGGTGTTCGAGAGCACGCCGGTGGCCGGCGTCACCGCCGCCACGCTCGGCGCGGTGAAGGCGCAGGTCGACTGGAGCAAGGTCGAGCGCGTGAAGACCACCGACGCGGCCGGCGCGCCCAACCAGACCACCTTCTTCGGCGCGCCCGCCTCGCCGGGCAACCTGAAGAACAACACGATGTTCCTGCCGTGGGCGGCTTCGCCTTCGGGCGCACCGGTGCGCGACACGCTGCTGGTGACGCAGCAGGGCACCGGCAAGCCGTGGCTCACGCTGCAGTCGATCGCCGCCGTGCAGCTGAAGGCGCCGTTCGCGGCCGGCTACGCCATCAAGAAGACCATCACCCCGGTCGAGCAGGCCACCGCCGGCAAGTACACGCGCGGCGACGTGCTGCGCGTGACGCTGGAGGTGAACGCCAGCGCCGACATGACCTGGGTCGTCATCAGCGACCCGATCCCGGGCGGCGCCACCATCCTCGGCGGCGGCCTGGGCCGCGACTCGCAGATCGCCACCCAGGGCGAAAAGAAGTCGGGCTCCGGCTGGCCGGCCTTCGAGGAACGCAGCTTCGAGGCCTTCCGCAGCTACTACGAGTACCTGCCCAAGGGCGTGGTGAAGATGGAATACACCGTGCGCCTGAACAACGTCGGCGACTTCGCGCTGCCGCCGAGCCGCGTCGAGGCGATGTACGCGCCCGAGATGTTCGGCGAGGCGCCGAACGCGCGGGTGAAGGTGGAAGCGGCGAAGTAACGATTTAGCGGTCATCGATCCTTCACCGGCGGTCGTCACCATCGCGGCGAACCAACAACCTGGAGGAAAGATCATGGGTCTGGCTGTCTGCGTCGGCATGCTCGCCGAGTTGCTCGAGGACGATCCCGAGAGCGCCGAGGGCTTCGAGGAGGAACTGGCCGAAGTCAACCGCGTGCTGGCCGCCGCGGGGCTTCCCCAGCACACGGAGCCGCGCGAGCCGATGGAATTCGACTCGCGCGCCTCGATCGACGGTTTTCCGTACTCCTTCATCCACTACCTGCGCCGCGCCTACGCGCACCGCCTGCTGTCGCCGGACTGGGTGGCCACGCCGCTGGCCGACGACGTCGATCCCACGGCCGACCCGAAGATCCAGGCGCTGCTCGATGGCTCCGAAAGCCACTTGCTGTGCCATTCGGATGCGGAGGGCTTCTACGTTCCCGTCGACTTCGACGACGTGCTCTTCGACGAGGAATGCGGTGACGGGGAGGACGAAGCTGAAGAAGGCGACGCCGACGACGACCGGGGCGAGGACGAGCTGGTGGAAGAAGTCGGCGGCCTGCCCGGCGGCATGCTCGGCTCGTCCTACCGCCTGCTCGAGGAACTCGTGTTCGTGGCCCCCGCCCTCGGCATCCGGCTCGAGGATGGCGAACTCTCCGACGAGGAAGCACAGCGCATCGACGACCTGATCGAGGAAGACGACGGCCTCTACCGCGAATACGTGTCCTGGCTGCTACTGTACGAATCGGCGCGGCTTAGCATCGAGCACGGGACGGCAATCGTTTTCTGCTGAATCGGCTGAAAATGCGCGGCATGGAGGCTCCCCGACATCCCGCATGAGCATCGCTGCAGCCCTTCGCTCCTACCTCTCGCAAGCCTTCCGCTGGCAACGCGGCCGCCAGGGCACGGGCTACGACAAGATGCTGCTCGCCACGGCACCATGGCCGCTGCCGTTCGACAGCTACCTCATCCGCTACCCCGAAGGCTCCGAGATTCCGCCGCATACCGACCCTGTGCAGGCCGGGCGGCACTACCGGCTCAACATCGTGCTCAAGTCGCCGCGCTCCGGCGGCGAGTTCGTGTGCGCCACGCCGATCTTCGCTACGCGGCGCATCAAGCTGTTCCGTCCCGACGCCTGCGAGCACAGCGTGACGCGCGTGGTGGGCGGCAGCCGCTATGTGCTCTCGCTCGGCTGGGTGTTGCGGCCGGGCAGGTCAGAACCAGGAGAAAGGCCACAGCCATGAAGAAACTGCTGCTCGAGATCCGCACCTACCGGCTCAAGCCCGGCACCATCGATGCCTTTCACCAGGCCATGCACGAACGCGCGGTGCCGATGCTGCGCGACAAGGGCATGAACGTCGTCACCTACGGCAAGTCGGACCATGAGGAAGAGACCTATCACCTCGTGCGCGCCTACGCCAGCCGCGAGGCGCTCGACGCCGAGCAGGCCGCGTTCTACGGCTCGCCCGAATGGCGTGAAGGCCCGCGCGGCGCGCTGGTGGATCGCATCGAGACCTACCTGAACACATTGCTGTGGGCTTCGCCAGAAGCCGTTGACAGCATGCGCGCGCTCAACGGCACAGCTTCTTCCTGAAAAGACAAGTACCGCCGGCCGGTCGGCCTATCGCTGCCACGGCGGGCTCGCGGGCCTAAACTGCGCCCCGGTCTCAGTTCGTTCGTTCACTCGCTCGCTCCCCAACGTTCAAAGGAGAAACTCATGAACACCAAGGAAATCGCCGACAAGCTCGTGGCGCTGTGCAAGGAAGGAAAGTTCGAAGAAGCCGAGGTGCTCTACACGCCCGACGCCGTGAGCGTCGAGGCCGGCGCCGTGCCCGGCATGGCGCGCGAGGCGGTCGGCCTCGCGGCCATCAGGGCCAAGGGCGAATGGTGGGTCGCCAACCACGAGGTGCATTCGATGCAGGTGGCCGGCCCATGGCCGCATGACGACCGCTTCATCGTCGGGTTCCGCTTCGACGTGACGATGAAGTCCACCGGCCACCGCTTCACCATGGAAGAAATGGCGCTCTACACCACCAAGGGCGGAAAGATCGTGCGGGAAGAGTTCTTCTACGACGCCGACGAGTAGGCGCCCCCCGTCCGTCCCGCACGTGACGGGCGTTACGGCGGTGACGAAGCACCCCGCCGCCGCGCTTGCCGCCACACGAGGCGGCCCCGGATCATCCCGGCCTTTGCACACATCGGACAACGCAAGGAGCCGACCGGATGATTCTTCGACACCCACTTCATCGACTGCGCCTCGGCCTTCTTCTCGCAGGCTGCGGCGCGGCGATGCTCGCCACCCTCGCCCACGCCGAACCCATCGGCTTCGCCACCGCACCGGCCGCCATCGTGGCGCGCGTGATGAACGGCGCGCCCGGCAGCATCGTGGTCGGCATCTCGCGCGAGGACGGCACGCAGTTCGCGATGCAGCGCAACGCCATCGGGCAGCCGGGCCGGATCGTCGAGACGACGCAGCCAGACGCGCAGCCGCTCTTCGAGATCGGCTCGATCAGCAAGGTGTTCACCGGCGTGCTGCTGGCGCAGGCGGTGGAGCGCGGCGATCTCGCGCTCGACGACACGCTGGGCAAGCTGCTGGCCGGCCAGACCACCATGCCGCCGCAGGTCGCGGCGATCACGCTGCGACAGCTCGTCACCCACACCGCCTGCCTGCCGGGAATGCTGCCGGACGCACCGGGCCTGGCCAGCGGGCAGCCCTTCGCGCGACCCGACCGGCCGCAGCTGCTCACGGGACTCTCGACGCTCAGGCTCGAACACGCACCGCCCTGCAAGGGCCCCTACAGCAGCCTGGGTCTGGGCCTGCTCGGCCAGCTGCTTGCCGACCGCTACGGCAAGCCGTGGGACCTGCTGGTGCAGGAGAACATCGCCGTGCCGCTGGGCATGAGGGACACGCTGCAGCACCTCGGCGGCGAAGCAGGCAGGCTCGCGCCCGGTTACGAGCGCGACACGCCGCGTACGCCCTGGGACTTCGACGCGCTCGCGGGCGCGGGTGCCTTGCGCTCGACGGCGGCCGACCTGCTGGTGTTCGCCCGCGCGCTCATGGCCGGCCGCAACGGTCCGCTGGGTGCCGCGGCCGAACGCGCGCTCACCCCGCTCGGCCATGACGGCACCTACGAAGTGGGCTACGCCATCCGCATGCGCGGTGCTCCCGGCCACCGGAGCTATTTCCATACGGGCCAGACCGGCGGCTACCGCGCGCTGCTGGTCTTCGACCCGGCGAAGCAGCAGGCCGCGGTGATGCTCGCGAGCAATGCGTCGGCGGCCGCCGCGCGCATGGTGGACGACATCACCCTGCCCGCCTCGCCGGCACCCGCGCGGCGACACCGGTAGGACGCAAGTTCTCATGCAGGCGCGATGCGGGCAGAATGGCCCGCAGGTGCCCTCATGAACACAAGATTTGTAGAAGCCTTTCTCTGGGCCGCCCGGCTCGGCAGCTTCCGCGCGGCGAGCGACCGGCTCCACATCACGCAGGCGGCGGTGTCCAACCGCGTCGCCTCCCTCGAAGAAGACATCGGCGCGCGCCTGTTCGAACGCGATGCGCGCGAGCTGCGGCTCACGCCGGTCGGCGTGCGGCTGATGGACTACGGCGAACGGCTGCTCGAACTGCGCCGCGAGATCGTCTCTCTCGGTCGTCCGCGCGAAGACATCCTCGGTCTGGTGCGCATCGGCGCCATCGAGACCGTGGTCCACACCTGGCTGCTGGGTTTTCTCACCAACCTGCGCTCCACCTACCCCGGCATCGAGGTGCAGCTGACCTCCGAGACCACGCTGGCCCTGCACCGCGGCCTGCGCGAAGGCGCACTCGACATCGCGCTGCAGACCGACCACATCGCCGGCGCGGGCATCGTGAGCACGCCCTGCCTGCCGATGCCCATGGGCTGGGTCGGGCCGCCTGGCGTCGAGCCCGTGCAGACCGTCGAGCAGCTGCTGCGCCAGCCCGTGCTCACGATGAGCCCCGGCTCGCAGCCGCACGAGGCGCTGAAGAACCTGTTCCGCGCGGCGGGCATTCCGCTGGGCAAGGTGCACTGCGTGAGCTCGATCTCGGCGCTGGCGCGGCTGGTGAAGGCGGGCTTCGGCAACGCGCTGGTGCCGCTGCCGCCCTGCTATGAATACGTGGCCATCGGCGATGTGCGGATCATCGAGTGCGACGCGCTGATCTCGCCCCAGCGCATCGTGGTGAGCCACCTGGAAGCCGCCGACTCCGACGCCATCCGGCTCGTGGCCGAGCTGGCCTGCCGGGCCTCCGACCAGTTCACCACGTCGGCAATCGCACCAACCTGGAGCGCGTCGACAGAGGGTTAACCCTCGAAATGGCGCATTTCAGCCCCGAAAAGGGGCCAGTAATTCTTGTGGCTGCGGCCCAGAAAAACTCGTTTGTGACAGTTCGACCCTGCGACGGAAGATCGCGCCTTCATTTTTTCGAAGGCCCGACGCTCTTCCGCCGCCATGAACACACCTGACTCCTCTTCTTCCGCAGCAACGGCGGCAAACGGCATGCTGTTCGTCGCCTCCGACGTGGAGCCGGCCGACGAAGCCGACTTCAACCGCTGGTACGACCAGGAGCATGTGGAAGAGCGCGCGCGCATCCCCGGCTTTCTCTCGGGCGCGCGCTATTTCTCGCTCGAAGGCGGCCGCAAGTACCTGGGGCTGTACCGTACCGCATCGCTGGCGGTGTTCGGCTCGGCCGGCTACCGCGCCGCGTTCGAGAAGCAGACGCCGTGGTCCGTCGCCAACCTCGACCGCATGCGCCAGCCGGTGCGCCGCGTGTGCGCCGTGCGCGCGGTCACCGGCTTCGGCAGCGGCAGCCATGTGGTCGTGCTGCCGTTGCCGGTGGCCGCCGATGCCGAGGCGCAGGTGGCGCACGCTGCCTGCATCGGCCTTCAGCTGAAGAAAGAGCAGGCAGGCTTCGTGCAGTCGTACCTGCTCGTGCCCGACACCGCGCTGAGCACGCCGCTGCCGCGCGAATCCACCGAAGGCCGCGTGCTGCAGCCGATGCTGGTGATCGAGACCAGCAGCGCCGAAGCCGCGCGCAGTGCCCGCGCCACGGCCGCCGCAGCCTTCGATGCCGACCCCGCCACCGGCTGGCTCCTCGCACTCGGCTGGAAGCTGAATGCGACCGAGCTGGCCTGAACCGGTTTCCCTGTCTTCACCGAACAAAGGTACCTCCATGACCGAACATGTTCTCCCCGCTGCGGCCACCGCAGCCACGCCGCCCACACCCGGTTCCAGTTCCGGGTCCGCCAAGATGGGCCGGCTGGCCATGGCCAGCTCCATCGGCACCACGCTGGAGTGGTACGACTTCACCGTCTACAACATCATGGCCGCGCTGGTCTTCAACGCGGTGTTCTTCCCGTCGTTCGACCCGCTCACCGGCACCATCCTCGCGTTCTCGACCTACGCGGTCGGCTACATCTCGCGGCCGCTGGGCGGCGTGGTGTTCGGCCACCTCGGCGACCGGCTGGGCCGGCGCTTCGTGCTGGTGGCCACGCTGGTCATCATGGGCGTGTCGACCGGCCTGATGGGCCTGCTGCCCACCTACGCGAGCTGGGGCATCTGGGCGCCGGTGGCGCTGGTCGCGCTGCGCTTTGTGCAGGGCGTGGCGCTCGGCGGCGAATGGGCCGGCGCGGTGCTGCTGTCGATGGAGCACGGCAAGCCCGACGAGCGCGGACGCAACGCCTCGTTCACGCAGGTCGGCCCGTCGTGCGGCACGCTGATCGGCACCGGCTTCATCGCCATCGTGTCGGCATGGCTGAGCCCTGAAGACTTCCAGAGCTGGGGCTGGCGCATTCCGTTCATCTCCAGCGTCGCGCTGGTGCTGTTCGGCCTGTGGCTGCGCCGCGGAGTGGACGAGACCCCCGTGTTCCGCGAGATGGAAGAGAAGAAGGCCACCGCCAAGACCCCCATCAAGGAAGTGCTCACGCAGCACTGGCGCCGCCTGCTGGTGGCCGGCGGCTCGCGCATCGGCTCCGACGTGCTGTACGCGCTGGTGGTGGTGTTCACGCTGACCTACGTGACCACCGTGCTGCACCTGTCGCGTCCGCTGGCGCTCACCGCCACGATGATCGGCGCGGCCTGCAACGCGATCGCGGTGCCGTGGTTCGGCAGCCTGTCCGACCGCATCGGCCGCCGCCCGGTCTACATGGTTGGCGCACTGCTGGGCATGGTGTGGGCCTTCGTGTTCTTCGTGCTGATGGACAGCGCGCACCCGGTCGCCATCTGCGCGGCGGTGGTGGTGGGCCTCTTGATCCACGCGATGATGTACGGCCCGCAGGCCGCCTTCGTGACCGAGCAGTTCCCCGGCCGCGTGCGCTACGCGGGTGCCTCGCTGGCCTACACGCTGGCCGGCATCGTGGGCGGCGGCTTCGCGCCGCTGATCATCGCGAGCCTGTTCAAGTCCTGGGGCAGCACGGTGGCCGTGTCGCTGTACGTGGTGGCCGCGCTGGGCCTGACGATGATCGCCCTCGCGGTGGCCCGCGAAACCGCCAAGCGCCCGCTGGAGAGCTGATGACGACGAGCAACATGCATTCCGCCCTCCTGCGCTTCGCCTGCGAGAGCATCGCCGAAGACGGCACCCGCTCCACCGCCGTGCACGCCGTCGCGCCCCGCGCGCTGGTGGTGGCGGGCTGGACCGGCCGCGACATCGCGGCCATCGAGCATCACATCGAGGAACTGGCAGCGCTGGGCGTGCCGCGCCCTTCGAGCGTGCCGCTGTACTACCGCGTCGCGGCCCAGCTGCTGACGCAATCGCCGGCCATCGAGGCGCTGGGCGACCAGAGCTCCGGCGAGGCCGAGCCCGTGTTCTTCTTCTCGCAGGGCGAGTGGTGGCTGAGCGTGGCCTCGGACCACACCGACCGGCAGGTCGAGAGCTACTCGGTGGCCGTGTCGAAGCAGATGTGCGCCAAGCCCGTGGCCGAGACCGCCTGGCGCTGGCGCGACGTGCAGGCCCACCAGGACACGCTGGAGCTGCGCTCGCGCATCCTCGAGGACGGCCGCTGGACCGACTACCAGCGCGGCACGCTCGCATCGATCCGGCCGCTGGCCGCGCTGCGCGACGGCATGCCCGGCGCCGGTTCCGCGCCCGAGGGCCTTTTCATGACCTGCGGCACGCTGGGCGCCCTGCCCAACGCGAAGGGCGAAGGCATCCGGCCCGCCGCGCAAATGGAAATCGAACTGCACGACCCGAAGCTGCGGCGTCGCATCGTGCATCGCTACGCGGTGGAAGCACTGCCGGTGGTGGCGTGATGGCGACGAAGAACAGCTTCACCATCGCGGCCCTGCGCGAACGCATCGCACGCGGCGAGCTGTCGCACGAGGCGCTGGTCGAGCAGGTGCTCGAGGCGGCCGCGCAGCCTGCAGCCGAGCACGTGTTCACGCGGCTCTACGCAGATGCGGCACGCGCCGCAGCGCGACATGCAGATGCGGCACGCAAGGCCGGCGTCGCGCTCGGCCCGCTCGCCGGCCTGCCCGTCTCGGTCAAGGACCTGTACGACGTGGCCGGCGAAACCACCATGGCCGGCTCGGCCGTCTGCGCGGGCGAACCGCCGGCTGCGCGCGACGCGGTTGCGGTGGCCCGGCTGCGCGCGCAGGGCGCGGCCATCGTCGGCAAGACCAACATGACGGAGTTCGCGTTCTCGGGCGTGGGCATCAATCCGCACTACGGCACACCGCGCAATCCTGCCGATACGGATACGGCGCGCATCCCGGGCGGCTCGTCGTCGGGGGCTGCCGTGTCGGTGGCACTCGGCCTCGCGGTCGCCGGGCTGGGCTCGGACACGGGCGGTTCCATCCGCATTCCCGCCGCGCTGTGCGGGCTCGTGGGCTTCAAGAGCACGCAGTCGCGCGTGCCGCGCACGGGCGCCTTCGAACTGGCGCGCTCGCTCGACACGGTGTGCGCCATGGCGCGCAGCGTCGAAGACTGCCTGATCGCCGACGCGGCCATTGCCGACACGCCGCTCGCGGTGCGCCGCCGCCCGCTGCAGGGCATGCGCCTCGCCGTGCCGCGCACGCTGATGTTCGACGACATCGAGCCCGCCGTCGCGCAGGCCTTCGACCGCGCGCTGCAAGCCCTTTCGGTGGCAGGCGCGCAGATCGTCGACATCACGCTGGCCGAACTCGCGGAGATCGCGACCGTCAACGCACCCGGCGGCTTCTCGCCGGTGGAGGCTTCCGCCGTGCACCGAGAACGCTTCGCCGCGAAGCGCGACGGCTTCGACTCGCGCGTGGCCGCCCGCATCGCGCTCGGCACCGAGGTGCGCGCCGCCGACTACATCGCCATGCAGGACCGCCGGCGCGACTGGATCGGCCGCGTCGAGCGCGCCATCGAAGGCTTCGACGCCCTCGTATGCCCGACCGTGCCCATCGTCGCGCCGCCCATCGCGGCGCTGGCGGAAGACGCCGCCTTCTTCAAGGCCAACGGGCTGCTGCTGCGCAACACCTTCGCGATCAACCTGCTCGACGGCTGCGCCTTCAGCCTGCCGTGCCATGCGCCGGGCGAACTGCCGGTGGGGTTGATGCTGGCGTCGGTGCGCGGTGACGACGCGCGGCTGGCGGCGGTGGCGCTGGCCGCCGAACCCGTGCTGCAGCGCATCGGCTGAACGGGGGCCGGTGACGGGGCTCTTCCGTCATCGGCTATCGTCCGGTTCATGTCGACCGCGCAACCATCGCTCACCGGCCCCCGCCTCCTGCTGCGCCCGCTGCTCGCCTCCGATGCGGCGGCGCTCGTCGAAGCCGCCTCCGACGGCGAGCTCTGGAAGCTGCCGTTCACCGTCGTGCCATCGGCCGAGACTGTCGATGCCTACATCGGCAGCGCCCTCGCCGGCCGGGAAGCCGGCACCGTGATGCCCTTCGCCACGGTGATCCGCGAGACCGGCAAGGTCATCGGCTCCACGCGTTTCTGGAAGATCGACCGCATCAACCGCAAGCTGGAAATCGGCAGCACCTGGATCTCGGCCTCGTGGCAGAAGACCTTCGTCAACACCGAGGCCAAGCTGCTGATGCTGCGCTACGCCTTCGAGGAGCTGCAGTGCGTGCGCGTGCAGCTCACCACCGACGAGATCAATGCGAAGTCGCGCGCAGCCATCCTGAGGCTGGGCGCGAAACAGGAAGGCATCGTGCGCAACGAACGCATCATGCCGGACGGCCGCAAGCGCAATTCGGTGCGCTTCAGCATCATCGACGACGAGTGGACGGCGGTGAAGCAGCAGCTGGAAGCACGGCTTCGTGCAACGGAAGCTTCCGGGGGATGAAGGGCACTCCACCGGACCAGTGAATTCCTCTGCAAAGCGATCGATATTTAGATAAGCATTCGGAGCAGATCCGAGCAGCATCGAGGTGTTCATCATCACCCTCCGTCATGACGCTCAATTCCGCTCATACCGCGCCGCCCGCTCCCTTCCCGGCCTTCGCCGACGCACTGGAAGACAGAGGCAGCCTTCGCGCCGGCATCACTGCCGCGTACCGGCGGCCCGAACCTGAAGCGCTGCAGCCTTTGCTGCAGGCCGCCCGGCTCGCCCCCGCGACCGCAGGCGCCGCGCACAAGCTGGCGCACCGCATCGCCTCGCAGCTGCGTGACCGCAAGAACGCCAGCGGTCGTGCGGGCCTGGTGCAGGGCCTGCTCCAGGAATATGCGCTCTCCTCGCAGGAAGGCGTCGCGCTGATGTGCCTTGCCGAAGCGCTGCTGCGCATTCCCGACGCTGCCACGCGCGACGCCCTGATCCGAGACAAGATCGCCGACGGGCAATGGCAGGCGCATGCGGGGCACAGCCCGTCCGTGTTCGTGAACGCGGCCACCTGGGGGCTGCTGCTCACGGGCAAGCTGGTCGCAACGCACAGCGAGGCCGGGCTTTCGAGCACGCTCACGCGCCTGATCGGCAAGGGCGGCGAGCCGCTGATCCGCAAAGGCGTCGACATGGCGATGCGGATGATGGGCGAGCAGTTCGTGACCGGCGAAACGATCCGTCAGGCGCTTGAGCACGCGCGCAAGCTCGAGGCGGAGGGCTTCCGCTATTCCTACGACATGCTCGGCGAGGCCGCATTGACGGCGCAGGACGCGCAGCGCTACCGCGCGGCCTACGAGCAGGCGATCCACGCGATCGGCAAGGCGGCGGCGGGGCGCGGCATCTACGATGGCCCGGGCATCTCCATCAAGCTCTCGGCGCTGCATCCGCGCTATGTCCGGGCCCAGCACGGGCGCGTGATGGACGAGCTCTACCCTGTGCTGCGCGAACTCACGCTGCTGGCCAGGCACTACGACATCGGCCTGAACATCGACGCCGAAGAGGCTGACCGGCTGGAGCTTTCTCTCGACCTGCTGGAGCGGCTTTGCTTCGAGCCGGCGCTCGCGGGATGGAACGGCATCGGCTTCGTGATCCAGGCCTACCAGAAGCGCTGCCCGTTCGTCATCGATTTCGTCGTCGATCTGGCAAGGCGCAGCGGACACCGCCTCATGGTCCGGCTGGTGAAAGGCGCCTACTGGGACAGCGAGATCAAGCGCGCCCAGGTCGACGGCCTCGAGGGCTATCCGGTTTTCACGCGCAAGGCCTACACCGACGTGTCGTACCTCGCCTGCGCGCGCAAGCTGCTCGCGGCGCCGGATGCGGTCTATCCGCAGTTCGCGACGCACAACGCCCACACGCTGGCGGCCATCCATGAAATGGCCGACCCGGCGACCTATGTACCGGGCCAGTACGAGTTCCAGTGCCTGCACGGCATGGGCGAGCCCCTGTACGAGCAGGTCGTCGGGAAGACCGAAGCCGGCAAGCTCGGGCGCCCCTGCAGGATCTACGCGCCGGTCGGCACGCACGAGACGCTGCTCGCCTACCTGGTGCGCCGGCTGCTGGAGAACGGTGCCAACACCTCGTTCGTGAACCGCATCGCGGACCCGACGATCGCCATCGACACGCTGGTGGAAGACCCGGTGGAAACGGTCGAGCGCATGGCCGCCAGCGAAGGCACCATGGGCTTGCCGCATCCGTCGATCCCGCTGCCGCACGACATCTACGGCAAGGCACGGAAGAATTCGATGGGCCTCGACCTGTCCAGTGACGACAGCCTGCGCGCGCTCCGGCATGCGCTGGAAGGCAGTGCCGATGAATCGTGGACCGCGGAGCCGATGCTTGCCGAAGCACTCGATTCCGCCGAAGACCGGCCGGCCGAGCCGGTGAAGAATCCATCGGACCTCCGAGACCAGGTCGGCACCGTGCGGCAGGCAACGCTTGCCGATGTCGAGACGGCCATTGCCAGCGCACTGCATGCCGCGCCGGCATGGGCGGGCACGCCGCCAGCCGATCGCGCAGCGTGTCTCGATCGCGCGGCGCAACTGCTCGAGGACGGCATGCCGCGCCTGCTGGGCCTGTTGTCGCGCGAGGCCGGCAAGACCTTTGCCAACGGCATTGCGGAGGTGCGCGAGGCGGTGGATTTCCTGCGCTTCTATGCGGCCCAGGCGCGCAGCGAGTTCGCGATCGACACGCACCGCCCGCTCGGGCCGATGGTCTGCATCAGCCCGTGGAACTTTCCGCTCGCGATCTTCACCGGCCAGGTCGCCGCCGCGCTGGCCGCGGGCAACCCGGTGCTGGCGAAGCCGGCCGAGCAGACGCCTATCGTGGCTGCGGAGGCCATTCGCATGCTTTGGCAGGCGGGCATTCCGAGAGCTGCCGTGCAGCTGCTGCCAGGTCGCGGAGAGACGGTCGGCGCCGCCCTCGTGGACGACGCGCGCGTGCAGGGCGTCATGTTCACCGGCTCGACCGAAGTCGCGCGCATCCTGCAGAAGACCCTGGCCGCGCGCCTCGGCCCCGAAGGCCGCCCGATTCCGCTGATCGCGGAGACCGGAGGCCAGAACGCGATGATCGTCGACTCGTCCGCCCTGGTCGAACAGGTCGTCACCGACGTGGTCTCATCCGCGTTCGACAGCGCAGGCCAGCGTTGCTCCGCGCTGCGCGTGCTGTGCGTCCAGGACGACGTGGCCGATCGCGTCATCGAGATGCTCAAGGGGGCCATGGCCGAAAGCCGCATCGGCAACCCGGCGAGCCTGGCGGTGGACGTGGGCCCGGTGATCGACGCCGAGGCACGCGACGGCATCGAGCGCCACGTCGCGGCGATGCGGCAGCGCGGACGCAAGGTGCACCAGCAGGCGCGCGAGGTTCATCACGCCACGCGGCTGGGCACGTTTGTCGTGCCGACGTTGATCGAGATCGACAACCTGTCGGAACTCCAGCGCGAAGTGTTCGGCCCCGTGCTGCACCTGGTGCGCTACCGCCGCCGCGACCTGGGCACCCTGCTCGGGCAGATCAACAGCACCGGCTACGGCCTCACGCTGGGCGTGCATACCCGTATCGACGAGACGATCGAGCAGGTGGTCGAAAACGCGCGCGTCGGGAACGTGTACGTCAATCGCAACATGGTCGGCGCGGTGGTCGGGGTCCAGCCCTTTGGCGGCGAAGGCCTCTCGGGCACCGGACCGAAAGCCGGAGGGCCGCTCTACATGTACAGGATGCTGTCGAAGCACCCCGAGGATGTGATGGCGCGCGCACTGGCGACAGCGGGTCCGGGCCAGCGCTCGGGCGAAGTCGGCGCCGCGCAGCCGCCTGCCGCCCTTGCCGCCCTGCAGGCGTGGGCCGAGCGCAACGGACGCGACGCGCTGGCCAGCCAGTGCAGGCGATTCGCGGGCCTGTCGCGCAGCGGCCATGCACGAACGCTGGCCGGGCCGACCGGGGAGCGCAACGTCTACACGCTGTTGCCGCGCGAGGCGGTGCTGTGCCTGGCCGAGGACGATGCTGATCGGCTGGTGCAACTCGCCGCCGTGCTCTCGGTCGGCAGCACGGCCGTATGGCTGGCCGGCGAGAAGAGTGAGAACCTGCGCGCGTCCTTGCCGCTCGAGGTTCAGCAGGCCGTGGCCAGCGCTCAAGACTGGCGCGCGGCAACGGTCCACTTCGATGTCGTGCTCCACCACGGCAGTTCCAGTTCGCTGCGCGAGGTCAATCAGATCCTGGCGAGCCGCGCGGGACCGATCGTGAGCGTCCGGGCATTCGAGCCCGGCGACTGGGATGTTTCGCTGGAAGGCCTGATCGTCGAGCGTGCCCTGAGCGTCAACACCGCGGCCGCCGGCGGCAACGCGAGCTTGATGACGATTGGATAGCGCCTGGGGATCGATGTCCTAAACTGGACGGGACAGCCTCGCGCCCTCCCCAACGTCATCGAACGAAGAGCTCTCATGTGCCGCAGCATCAAGACCCTCTACAACTTCGAACCGCCCGCCACCGAGCAGGAAATCCGCGCCGCCGCGCTGCAGTTCGTGCGCAAGCTCAGCGGCTTCAATGTGCCGTCCAAGGCCAACGAGGAAGCCTTCGGCCGCGCGGTCGATGAAGTGGCCGCCACGGCGGCACGGCTGATCGATTCGCTGGTCACGACGGCCGAGCCGCGCGACCGGGCCGTGGAGGCCGAGCGCGCCAAGGCTCGCGCCGCGATCCGGTTCGGCAGCGAGCCTGCGTGACCACGAGGGGCGGCTTCGGTGGCCTGGCGCAGGCCATTGCCGCCATTGCTCCAGGCAGCGATGGGCCCGTCGATGTCGGCACAATCGGCACACTCAACTTGCAAATGGAGACGCCATGGTGGAACCGACGAAGGTGAAGGGGCCTGCCTCGTACTTTCCTTCAATAGAGAAGACGTACGAGAAGCCGATTGCGCACTGGATGGACATTCTTCAAAGCTCCAGTTCCCGCAAGCACATGGAGCTCGTCGGCAAGCTCAAGACCGAGCATGGGATGGGGCACGGGCATGCGAACGCCCTGGTTGCGGCGTTTCTGGCCAAGGCATAGAAACTCCGGGCCGCCAAGGGTGCAGGCCCTTGGCACCCGCGCCGGATTCGGACTCTCCCGGCCCCATAACCTCATGCCGGCGCCGCGGCACTGCCTTTGCTATGGTGTTCCCCAGCACCACCACGCGAACTTCGATCGCATGAAAAAGACCTACACCGGCGGCTGCCATTGCGGCGCCGTGAGATTCGAGGCCGACATCGACCTGAGTCTGGGCACCCTGCGCTGCACCTGCTCGATCTGCACCAGTACCCGCTTCTGGCCCGCCATCGTCGCGACAGATGCCTTCCGGCTGATCGAAGGTGAATCCGAACTCAGCGAGCAGATGCTCGACACCCGCAACAGCCACTACATCGTCTGCAGGCATTGCAGCGTGCGCTCCTTCGGCGTGGGTCATTCGCCCGAAACCGGCGAGAGCGCCTATGGCGTGAACGTGACCTGCCTGGACGACGTGGATCTCGACGACCTCGCCAGTTCGCCGATCAGCTACGTGGACGGACACCGCGGCACCTGGCACGTTGCGCGCACGGCCATCGGAATCTGACGAAGAGAATCGCATCTCGCAAGAACCAACACACACACCATTTCATCTGGAGACAAGCACATGCACATCGAACTCTGGCTCGCCTTCGTCGCGGCCTCCGCCGTCATGCTGATCATTCCGGGGCCGACCATCCTCACGGTGATCAGCTATTCGATGTCGCACGGACGCCGAGCCAACGTTCCGCTGGTGGCGGCCGTGGCGCTGGGCGACTCGACGGCGCTGGTGGTGTCGCTGCTTGGGCTGGGCGCGCTGCTCGCCACATCGGCCTTCTGGTTCACGGTGGTCAAGTGGGTGGGCGGGCTGTACCTGCTGTACCTGGGCATCAAGCTGCTGCGCGCGGGTATCTCGTCCACTGAAGTCGCCGCGCCGGCCGCTCCTGCATCGCGGCTTCGCCTGTTCGCCAACACCTACCTCGTGACTGCCCTGAACCCCAAGGGCATCGTGTTCTTCGTGGCCTTCCTGCCGCAGTTCATCAGCCCGGCGGCCGACGTGACGCGCCAGCTCTGGGTGCTGGCCGTGACCTTCGTGGTGCTGGCGGCGACCAACGCCACGCTGTACGCGGTGTTCGCAGGATCGGCGCGCAGGTTGCTCTCGTCGCCGCGCGCGCAGCGGCGCTTCAACTTCGCCGGCGGCTCGCTGCTGAGCGCGGCTGGCGTCTGGGCGCTGATGGCGCGCCGGCCGGGCTGACGCATACCCAAGCCACCTCGAGAAAAAGGCCGCGAAGCGCAATGCTTCGCGGCCTTTTCAGCTTCTGGAGTCGCCGGCTGCTCAGTAGCGGTACGGATTGTTGGGACTGCGGTCGTAGCGGTTCGGCACACCGTCGCGGTCGCGGTCACGATCTCCGTAGCCATAGTGCGGGCGCGGCGGCGGGCGGTCATAGGGCGCGACCACGCAGCCGGCGAGGATGGCCGAAGCGGCCAGCAGGATCGCCAATGTCTTCGTCATGCGAGTTCTCCTTGGAATGTTTGTGGAACCGGGATCGCCTCCTGCGAGCCGGTATTCCATTGAAGTCCACGCCGGTACGCGCCGGGTTTCCGCATTGAAGCCCTCACGTGAAGTTCGTTACCGGATGTGGGCCCGGGCCTGAACTCTGGCCCGTGGCCGCGCACCCGCAAGGCGGCGGGCCGCCCGTCCCGGGGTAGGCGCGATTCCCGTGGGGCATCGCCGAGAATGTCGGCGTCTCACTGTTCCGGCCCCTGGTTTTCCCTCGATGCAGTTCGCGCCCTCCATTCACGCCCGCAACACCCTCGCCGCCGCCCTGCTGCTGATCGTCGCGGCATGGGCGCAGCCGGCGCGGGCCGTCGTGAGCTTCGAGGAGGTGAAGCGCGACTTCCGCTCGTCCGACACCGCCGTGCTCGACCGCAACGGCGAGCTGCTGCAGCGCGTGCGCACCGACCCCACCGTGCGGCGCGGCCAGTGGATCGCGCTGGCCGACGTGTCGCCCGCGCTGCGCACGGCCATGGTGCTGAGCGAGGACAGGCGCTTCTACGAACACAGCGGCATCGACTGGCGCGCGGTCTCGGCCGCTGCATGGGGCAACCTGTGGAACACGCGCACGCGCGGGGCCTCGACCATCACCATGCAGCTGTCGGGCCTGCTCGACGAAGACCTGCGCCGCAGCTCGGGCGGACGCAGCCTCACGCAGAAGATCGGGCAGACGGTGGCGGCCGCGCAGCTGGAGCGCAACTGGCGCAAGGACCAGATCCTGGAGGCGTATCTCAACACCGTGCCGTTCCGCGGCGAGATCGTCGGCATCGACGCGCTCTCGCGCACGCTGTTCGGCAAGGCACCCAGCGGTCTCGACGCGCGCGAGGCGGCTGTCGCCTCTTCGCTGGTGCGCGCGCCGAACGCCAAGCCCGCCGTGGTCGCGCAGCGCGCCTGCGAGGTGATGCGCGTGATGGAGCCACAGCAGAAGATCGACTGCGAGGCGCTCGACATGTTCACCAGCGCGGCGGTGCAGCGGCGGGCCTTCGAACCCAACGAGGGCATCGCGCCGCATGCGGCGCGGCGCGTGCTGCGCGAGCTGAAGGACGCGAGCGCGAATGCGGCGGCGACGCCCGCCCCGAAAGGCAAGGAGCCCGGCGTGCGCACCACGCTGCGCGCGTCGCTTCAACGCTTTTCGCTCGACACCCTGCAGCGCCACCTGCGCGAACTGCGCGACCGCCATGTGGAAGACGGCGCCCTTGTCGTGCTCGACAACGCGACGGGCGAGGTGCTCGCCTGGGTCGGCTCCTCCGGCCCGCTGAGCCAGGCGGCCGAGGTCGACGGCGTCACCGCGCTGCGCCAGCCCGGCTCCACGCTCAAGCCGCTGCTCTACGGCCAGGCGATCGCCGAGCGGCGCATCACGGCGGCATCGCTGATCGAGGACTCGTCGGCGCAGATCAGCACCGCCAGCGGCCTCTACATTCCGCAGAACTACGACCGGCGCTTCAAGGGTCCGGTGTCGGCGCGCACGGCGCTGGCCGCCTCGCTCAACGTGCCTGCGGTGCGCACGCTGGTGATGGTGTCGCCCGAGGCCTTCGCGCGCGAGCTGCGCGCCGCCGGCCTGCCGCTGCGCGAGAGCGGCGACTACTACGGCTACAGCCTCGCGCTCGGCAGCGCGGAGGTGTCGCTGCTGTCGCTCACCAATGCGTACCGCATGCTGGCCAACAACGGCCGCTACGGCACAACGACGCTGACCGCGCGGCCCGCGGCGGACAAATCGAAGCCCGCCGTCGCGGCCGCCCCGCCGCTGATCGACCCGCGCGCCGCCTTCATCGTCGGCGACATCCTCTCCGACCCCAACGCGCGCACGCGCACCTTCGGACTCGACAGCATTCTTTCCACCCGCTTCTGGACGGCCGTGAAGACCGGCACCAGCAAGGACATGCGCGACAACTGGGCCGTGGGCTGGTCTCAGCGCTACACGGTGGGCGTGTGGGTCGGCAACGCCAGCGGCGCATCGATGTGGGACGTGAGCGGCACCAGCGGCGCCGCGCCGGTGTGGGCCGAGGTGATGCGCTTTCTGCACGCGCGCGAGCCGAGCCGCGCGCCCGCGCCGCCGCCGGGCCTTGTCGAGACGCGCGTGAGCTTCGGGCCCGGCGCCGACGGCAACCCGCTCGAGGCGGCGCGCAGCGAATGGTTCCTGCAGGGCACCGAGCAGCCCCTGTTTGCGCTCGACACCGGCATCGCGACCGATTCGGCCTCCGCGCGCATCACCGCGCCGGCCGACGGCACCATCATCGCGATCGACCCCGACATACCGCCGCAGCGCCAGCGCGTGCGCTTCGACTCCGAAGGCCGCGGCGTGCAGTGGCGCGTGGACGGCAAGCCGCTGGCGCGCGGCAACACCGTGCAATGGTTTCCCTGGCCGGGACGGCATGTGATCGAGCTGGTGGACGCGAGCGGCAAGGTGGTCGACCAGCGCAGGCTGGAAGTGCGCGGCGCGGGCGTGGTGGCGAAGAACGCCAGGCGCTGAAGCCCACTGATCGATCGCCCCCGCCGGGACATCAGGCCGACCTGAATACGTCCAGGAAGTAGTCGACGAAGGTCTTGATCTTCGGCGTGTTGCGGCGCGCCGGCAGGTAGCTCAGTTCGATGTCGTGCGGCTTCAGCGCCAGCGACGGCAGCACGGGCACCAGCGTTGCGCCGTCGATCTGCGGCCTCGCCAACGACACCGGCAGCAGCGCGATGCCACGGGCCGACAGCGCGAGCCGCAGGACCATTTCAGGGTCGTCCGAGCGGAACACGCTTTCCACGCGCATCTGGTGCGTCTTCTCGACGGTCGCGAGGCTGATTTCGCGCTTGCGCCCCTCGGTGTCGGTGGTCAGGAAGCGATGCGCCGCCAAGTCGGGCAGGCCCTGCACCGGCGCGTGCCGCGCGAGATACGCCGGCGCGGCGCACAGCATCAACGGCTCCTGCGCCAGATGGCGCACCACCAGTTCGTCGCTGCCCTCGCGCCCGCACCGGATGGCCACGTCGGCTCCGTCGTGGAGCAGGTCCGCCCGGTCCCTGCTGGTCTCGACCGTCACCTCCAGGCGGGGATAGGCAGTCATGAAAGCCGGCAGGTGGTTCATCAGCAGTTCCCTGCCGCAGTAGTGCGGCACGGCGATGCGCAGCCGCCCCGAGACGGCGCCGCCTTCCGACGACAGGTTGAGCATGACGTCGTCGAGGATGGTCAGCGCGTGCTGGGCCGCTGCAAGGAACTCGCGGCCTTCTTCCGTCAGCGCGAAGCGCGTGGCGCCGCGATGCAGCAGGAGGTGACCGACGGTGGCTTCCAGTCTCTGGAGCTGGCGCGACGCGGAAGCCTTGGGCACGTTCAGCACTTCGGCGGCCGGAGTCAGTCCCCCGAGTTGCGCGGCCTTGGTGAAGAGCCTCACATCCGACAAAGAAAAGTCCTTCATTTCGCTTCGACGGGGTCCGTTTTTCCTGCTCTCCCTGAACGCTCCGTCCAGCGGTCGGGGAAGGGAGTGCCGAACCACGGAGCATGGCAACCTGCTGATTCGCAAGCTACCTTTAGTTTCATTCTCTGACATGGCGCTCGGCGCGGGCAATGCTTTCAGTAACACTTGCTCAATGCGGGGAAAATTTCACCTTATCCCGGCAAATCCGCGAGATCGCCTTGTGCGATGCCTTGAACATGGATTGCGGTTTTTTGTAGGAGCCCCGCCCGAATCGGCCGCCGGATGTACATTCCGGGCTCTGTTTGGCGACAAAATTCGTCCAATCATTGAATGACCAGGCTCACCCGATGCTCGCCCAAGCCCCCCGTACCTCTCTTGCAGACACTGCCGCCGACAGCATCCGCGCCGAAATCTCCGCCGGCCGCTGGGCCGTCGGCACCCGCATTCCGATCGAGCCGCAACTGGCGCAACTGCTGGGCGTGAGCCGCGGCACGGTGCGCGAGGCGGTCAAGACGCTGGTGTCGCGCGGGCTGCTCGAAGTGCGCCAGGGCTCGGGCACCTATGTTCGCTCGGGCTTCGACCCTTCGTCCAGCCTGCAGAAGATGCGCCTGGCCAGCCTGCGCGACCAGTTCGAGGTGCGCCAGGCGCTCGAGGTGGAAGCCGCCCGGCTCGCGGCGGTGCGCCACACGGCGCGCGACCTGCGCCGCCTCCACACGCTGCTCGACAAGCGCGGCGTGCCCGACGAGGCCGACAACGGCGCGGCCTTCATCGAGCGCGACCTCGCCTTCCACCTCGCCATCGTCGACGTGTCGGGCAACCTCGCACTGGCCGAGACATGCCGCTTCATCACCGGCTACATCAAGGAAACCATCGCGAGCTCGATGACGGGCAACACCCTGCCCGAGCCCGACGAGGCCGCGCACCGCGCCGTCATCGAAGGCATTGCCAGCCGCGACCCCGACGCGGCCGCCGCGGCGGTACGCGCCTTCATGGCGCCGATGATCAATATGCTGACGCTGGGCTCGCCATGAGCCTGGCCACCGCCGCCACGGCGCGCCACCCCAGCGACGAATTGCTGATCGACGCCGAGGCCGACAGCCTCCCCGCCCCGCGCCCCACGCCTGCCCCCACGCTCGCGCGCCGCATCCTGCTGGGTGCCAGCGTGGTGCTGATCGCCTTCAACCTGCGCCCGGTGTTCGCCAGCCTCTCGGTGGTGCTGCCGGAAATCATCAAGGCCACCGGGCTCTCGTCCACCGCGGCGAGCCTGCTGACCACGCTGCCCATCGTCTGCCTCGGCGTGTTCGCGCCGCTCGCGCCCGGCCTGGGCCGCCGCTTCGGCACCGAACGCACGCTGCTCGGGTGCATGGTGCTGATCCTGGTCGGCACGGTGCTGCGCGGCACCGGCAACATTCCGCTGCTGTTCCTGGCCTCGGCCATCGCCGGCAGCGGCATTGCGGTGTCGAACGTGCTGCTCTCGGGCCTGGTGAAGCGCGACTTCGCTTCGCAGGCGGCGCTGATGATGGGCCTGTACACCATGGCCGTGTGCGGCGGCGCGGCCAGTGCCGCAGGCCTCACGGTGCCCATCGAGCACTCGCTGGGCGGCGGCTGGACCATGGCGCTCGCGATGTGGGCGCTGCCGGCCGCGCTGGTCACGCTGATCTGGGCGCCGCAGGCGCTGCCGCTGAAGCCGGTGGCGAGCGAGTCGGGCTTCACCGTGCGCGGCCTGTGGCGCGACCGGCTGGCCTGGCAGGTCACGTTCTTCATGGGCCTGCAGTCCGCCCTCGCCTACATCGTGATGGGCTGGCTCGCGCCGATCCTGCGCGAGCGCGGTCTGGGCAGCGAGACGGCCGGCTACGTGGTGTCGCTGTCGGTCATGACGCAGGTGGTGACCTGCCTCGTGGTGCCGGCGCTGGCGGTGAAGCTGCGCAACCAGCGCGGCCTCGCCGTCGCGCTGGCGATGCTCACCGTGGGCGCGATGCTGGCGATGCTGTTCGCGCCGCTGGGAGGCGTGTTCGGGGTGTGGGCCTGGGCGGTGCTGCTGGGCATCGCGCAGGGCGGCACCTTCGCGCTGGCGCTCACGATGATCGTGCTGCGCTCGCCCGATTCGCACGTGGCCGCGCATCTCTCGGGCATGGCGCAGGGCGTGGGCTACATGGTGGCGGCCTTCGGCCCGCTGGTGGCCGGGCTGCTGCACGGCTGGACGGGGAGCTTCCGCGCCTCGTCGTGGCTCTTCATCGGGCTGGGCATCGCGCTCGTGATCGCGGGGCTGGGCGCGGGTCGCACGATGCACGTGGGCGCGACGACCGTGCCCCGGCACTGAAGCGCGGGGCGCCTGCCTACTGCGGCCCACCGCAAAAGCCCGCGCGCTCGGTGGTCTTCGCGGTGAAGAGCACGCGCGTGGTGGTCGCCGCGCCGCGCGGCTCGTTCTGCGGCCACTCGGTCTGCACCCAGGTGTATTGCCAGTCGTAGGGCGCACCGGGCTTGAATGTCTCGCCGTAGGCGATGCGCAGGCTGCCGAAGCTCTCGTCGTGGCAGTGCTTCGAGGTCTTGTATTCCTTCTCGCTGAAGCAGGCGCGGATCATCTTGGAGCACGAGAACGGAATGCCCTCCTGTACCGCCTTGCCGCCTTCGAGCGGGACGAAGTCGGCGGTGTCGAACGAGGCGCCGCCGCCCGAATACCCCTCCGACACCGTCTGCAGCACGGCCGCGGCCCACTTGCCCTCGGCCAGCGGATAGAGCGCCGGCGCGAGCGAGAGGCGCGCCTCGGACCGGCTGGGGTCGCTGTCTTTCTTCAGGGCCTGCGCGTAGTCGGAGAAGTCGTGGAGGCGGTCGAGCTGCCAGCTCTTCGCATCGGTTCTCCGCTTGATGCGCGCCATGGCCAGCGGCTCGGTCGATAGCACCACGTAGTCGCCGGCCGCTGCGCCGCGCGGGCGGTAAAGGCCGAGCTGCTGCTCATTGCACGGCTTCGGCAGCAGCGTGCAGAGGTTCGCGCGCCATTGCGCATCGAGCGACTCGGGCTTCTTCACCGCATCGAACACCTGCGCCGACGGCGCGGAAAGATCGGGAGCGGCCAGCACCGGAGCGGCAAGCGGCAACAGAGCGAGCAGGAACGGCAGTTTTCTCATGGAGCCGGATGGTAGCCACCGGCGGTGGCGCCTGGTTGATAAAGTCGCACGCGACCATGAATCCATCTTCTCCCGCCCTCCTCCGGATCGACGCGCTGAGCTTCGCCTACCCCGACCAGTCGCCGCTCGCGTCGGACTGGAATGCATCCATCGGCCCGGGCGTCACGCTGCTCTATGGCGACACCGGAACCGGCAAATCGGCGCTGCTCCAGGTGATCGCCGGCACGTTGCCCGCTTCTTCCGGCCGGCTGACGGTGGCGGACACGAGCTTCGACACCGCGCCCGAGGCATACCACCGCCAGGTGTTCTTCGTCGACCCTGTGACCGACCGCTTCGACCAGCTCACGGCCCGCGAATGCACGGCCTCTCTCGCCGAGGGCGACACGGGCTTCGACCATGAGAAGTGGCAAGCCATCGCGGACGGCTTCTCGCTGGCGCCGCACCTGGACAAGAAGATGTTCATGCTCTCGACCGGCTCGAAGCGCAAGGTGTGGATGGCGGCCGGGCTCGCGTCGGGCCGGCCGCTCGTGCTGCTCGACGAACCCACGGCCGGGCTCGACATGCCGTCGACGCGCTGCCTGTGGAGCACGCTTTCCGGTTTCGATGGGCAGCAGGGCCGGGCAGTCATCGTGGCCAGCGCGGCGCGCATCGACACCGTACCGCTCGCGGCCACCATCGAACTGCCCCTCGCCTGAAGCCCGCTCTCAGGCAGCGTCGAAGTTCGTGCTGCGGCTCACGGACTCCCAGGCCTCCATGTCCTTGAGCATGGCCTGCGCATGGGCGCGCACCGCGTCGACCGAATCGTCGCCGAGCTGCAGGCGAAGCGGCGTGTGCTCGGCATCCAGCGCCTTCTCGATGGCCATCGCGGCCTTGCGCGGATCGCCGGCCTGCGTGTTGTGCATGCTGTGCGCGAACTCTCGCGTGGCGCCGACCACCGGCTGGTAGGCCTCGATCACCGGCATGTGGCGCATGCCGCTGCCCGCGAGCTGCGTGCGGAACTGGCCCGGCTCGACGATCAGCACCTTGATGCCGAAGGGCGCCACTTCCTGCGCCAGCGCTTCCGAAGCGCCCTCCAGCGCGAACTTGGAGGCCGAGTAGGCGCTGAAACCCGAGAACGACAGCTGCCCGCCCAGGCTGGAGATGTTGACGATGGCGCCCGACTTCTGCGCGCGCAGCACCGGCAGCGCGGCGCGGGTGACGGCCATGGCGCCGAAGAAGTTGGTGTTCATCAGCGCGCGCAGTTCGGCGTCGGGCGTCTCCTCGAGCGCGCCGACCACGCCGTAGCCGGCGTTGTTGACCAGCACGTCGATGCGGCCGAAGCGCTCGACCGCGGCCTGCACGGCGGCTTCGGCAGCGCCGGCCGCGTCCACGTCGAGCGGCGTGGCCAGCACGCGATCGGGCGCCAGCGCCACGAGGTCGGCGAGGCGGCCGGCGTCCCGGGCGGTGGCGACCACGTTGTGGCCCCGGGCCAGTGCGTGTTCGGCGAAAGCGCGGCCGAAGCCGGAGGCGGCGCCGGTGATGAACCAGGTCTTGCGGACTTGCGAAACGTTGTTGGCGGCGGTGGACATGAGGCTTGCTCCTTGAGGGTTGATGGATTGCCGTGAAGGCATGGTGTGACTGTTCCACCAACCGCATTCATCGACTAGACGGTTCAAATCGAATGCACCTTGCGATACAGTGCACGAATGGACCGCACCCTTCTTCCGCATCTGGCCATCGTGCTGGCGGTGCACCGGCGCGGCGGCTTCGCGGCCGCCGCGGCCGAGCTGGGCATGAGCGCCTCGGCCGTGAGCCACGCGGTGCGCGCCGTCGAAGACCACCTGGGCCAGCCGCTGTTCGCGCGCACCACCCGCAGCGTGCGGCTCACCGAGGCCGGCGCCGGCTTCATCGGCATGCTCGCACCCGCCATGGGCGAAATCGCCGACGCGGTCGACCGTTTCGGCGAGTCGTCGGGACGCGTGGGCGGCGTGCTGCGCATCAACGCGCCGCACGTGGCGCTGCCGCTCGTCATGACGCCGCTGGTGGCCGAAATGTCGCGCCGCCACCCCGAACTGGTGATCGAGATCACCTGCGACGACGGCCTGGCCGACATCGTGGACAGCGGGCACGACGCCGGCGTGCGGCTGGGCCACACCGTGGCGCAGGACATGGTGGCCGTACGGCTCACCCCGCCCTTCCAGGCCATCATGGTGGCCACGCCGCGCTACCTGGAGGCAGCCGGCGAGCCTCGCGACATCGAGGCGCTGCAGCAGCACAACTGCATAGGCTTCCGCTTCGTCACCTCGGGCGGCGTCTACGCCTGGGACCTCCGCGACAAGGGCGGCGCCCACGTGTCGGTCGAGGTGCCGGGCACGGTGCGCGTCACCGATGCGCTCTACGCCCGCGACCTGGCGCTGGCCGACGTGGGCATCGCCTACATCTTCGAGCCGCTGGTGCGCGCCGAGCTGCGCGAGGGCCGGCTGCGGCAGCTGCTGCCGCGCTCGGCCTTCGAGGAGCCGGGGTTGTTCCTGTACTTTCCCCGCCGCGCGGCCCAGGCGCCCAAGCTGCGCGCCTTCGTCGACCTGGCCCGCGAAATGCTCGAAAAAGCGGCATCCGGCCAGCAGGAGCCCCGTTAAGACGCGCTTTGCGCCGGGGGCATCGAAACCCGCATGGCGAAACCCGGTCCCGGCGGGCGACAATCGGGGATTCCGGCAAAAACAGGCCTATCCCCTGACAGCCGGAAGTTCCAGCCACCCCGACAACCAGGATCTACGGAAGAAGCGCATGAGCTCGAAGCAACCAACCATCGTCTACACCCTCACCGACGAGGCGCCCCTGCTGGCGACCTACGCGTTCCTGCCCATCATCCGCGCCTTCACCAACCCGGCCGGCATCAACGTCGCAACCAGCGACATCTCGGTGGCGGCCCGTATCCTGGGCGAGTTCCCCGAGCTGCTGGGCGACGACAAGAAAGTGCCGGACAACCTCGCCGAGCTGGGCAAGCTCACGCTGAAGCCCGAAGCCAACATCATCAAGCTGCCCAACATCAGCGCCTCGGTGGCCCAGCTCAAGGCCGCCATCAAGGAACTGCAAGGCAAGGGCTACAAGATCCCCGACTACCCCGAGAACCCGACCACGGACGAGGACAAGGACATCCGCGCGCGCTACAACAAGTGCACCGGCAGCGCCGTGAACCCCGTGCTGCGCGAAGGCAACTCCGACCGCCGCGCACCCAAGGCCGTGAAGGAATACGCGCGCAAGAACCCGCACAGCATGGCCGAGTGGAGCCAGGCCTCGCGCTCGCATGTCTCGCACATGCACGGCGGCGACTTCTATCACGGCGAGAAGTCCATGACGCTGGACCGCGCGCGCAACGTCAAGATGGAACTGCTGACCAAGAGCGGCAAGACCATCGTGCTCAAGCCCAAGGTGGCGCTGCTCGACCGCGAGATCATCGACTCCATGTTCATGAGCAAGAAGGCGCTGCTGGCCTTCTATGAAAAGGAGATCGAGGACGCGCACAAGACGGGCGTGATGTTCTCGCTGCACGTGAAGGCCACCATGATGAAGGTCTCGCACCCCATCGTGTTCGGCCACTGCGTGAAGATCTTCTACAAGGAAGCCTTCGAGAAACACGGCAAGCTGTTCGACGAGCTGGGCATCAACGTCAACAACGGCATGGTCGACCTCTACAACAAGATCGCCACGCTGCCGCAGAGCACGCAGGACGAGATCAAGCGCGACCTGCACGCCTGCCACGAAGGCCGCCCCGAACTGGCGATGGTCGACTCGGCCAAGGGCATCACCAACTTCCACTCGCCCAACGACGTGATCGTGGACGCCTCCATGCCCGCGATGATCCGCAACGGCGGCAAGATGTGGGGTGCCGACGGCCGCCTGAAGGACGTGAAGGCCGTGATGCCCGAATCGACCTTCGCCCGCATCTACCAGGAGATCATCAACTTCTGCAAGTGGCACGGCGCCTTCGACCCCAAGACCATGGGCACCGTGCCCAACGTGGGCCTGATGGCGCAGAAGGCCGAGGAATACGGCTCGCACGACAAGACCTTCGAGATTCCGGAAGACGGCGTCGCCAACATCACCGACCTGGACACCGGCGAAGTGCTGATGAGCGAAGACGTGGAGCAAGGCGACATCTGGCGCATGTGCCAGGTCAAGGACGCCGCGATCCGCGACTGGGTGAAGCTGGCCGTCAACCGCGCGCGCAACTCCGGCATGCCGGTGGTGTTCTGGCTCGACGCCTACCGTCCGCACGAGGCGCAGCTGATCACCAAGGTCAAGATGTACCTGCACGAGCACAACACCGCGGGCCTGGACATCCAGATCATGAGCCAGGTGCGCGCCATGCGCTACACGCTGGAGCGCGTCGTGCGCGGCCTGGACACCATCAGCGCCACCGGCAACATCCTGCGCGACTACCTGACCGACCTGTTCCCCATCATGGAACTGGGCACCTCGGCCAAGATGCTGTCCATCGTGCCCCTGATGGCCGGTGGTGGCCTGTACGAGACCGGCGCGGGCGGCTCGGCCCCCAAGCACGTGCAGCAGCTGGTGGAAGAAAACCACCTGCGCTGGGACTCGCTGGGCGAATTCCTGGCGCTGGCCGTGAGCCTGGAAGACCTGGGCCTGAAGACCGGCAACAAGAAAGCCGCCATCCTGGCCAAGACGCTCGACACCGCCACCGGCAAGCTGCTCGACAACAACAAGAACCCGTCGCCCAAGACCGGCCAGCTCGACAACCGCGGCAGCCAGTTCTACCTGGCGATGTACTGGGCCCAGGAACTCGCCGCGCAGACCGACGACAAGGAACTGCAGGCAGCCTTCGTGAAGCTGGCCGAGACGCTCACCGCCAACGAGCAGAAGATCGTCGACGAACTCGCCGCCGTGCAGGGCAAGCCGGTGGACATCGGCGGCTACTACCTCGCCGACAAGGTGAAATTCGAGGCGGTGATGCGCCCGAGCGCCACGCTGAACGCGGCGCTGGCTTCCGCGCAGGGCTGATGGACGCGGCGGTGCGGCAGCCCATGCCGCGCCGTTGAACCCCGGCTCACCCGACCGCGCCGGCGCTCGGGCCCACGCGAGGCCTGCCGCCGGTGCATTCACGTCACGATACCGACTCGCGCCCGAACACCGGGCGGCAACGAGCACTCCAGCGCCAACGAAGCGCACACCGCAGAGTTCAAACGGAGGGAGGCCATGGCACGTGCCATCCTGGGCGCAAAGCCCGCAGAACCCGGTTCGCAGCTGTCGCTGCGTCCCGCCGACACGCAGACCGCCAGCCGCACCGTGCTGGGCGGGGCGGCGCTGCAGACACGCCTGCGCCAGAAACGCTCGGCCGCCTACATCGAAGCCATGACCCGGCTCGACGCCGGCACGCACCTGCACGGCGCCCATGCGGGCCAGGCCACGCAGGACCTGCTGGCCGCCATACGCCAGGAGCTCCCCGACGTGGCCATCGACGCATTGCCTGTCGGCATCGTCGCCAAGTGCTACCTGGGCGTGCCCCATGAAGTGCACACCCTGACCTGCGCCGGCAGCATCATCCAGCACTTCAAGACAGGCGAGGCGCTGCCGCCGCTGATGGAGCGCGCCCGCTCGCTCGCGCAACACCCCGGCTACGCCTTCATCGAGGTGTATTCCACCCGGCTGGTCACCGTCAGCGCCTCCGGCCAGACGGCCATCATCGACATTTGAAAGGCGACCCATGAGTTCAGAACGCATCATTCAACTGGCCGACCTGAGCATGATCCTCGGGTCGCTGCGCAACCTGCAGGGCGACATCGGCACGGTTTCGGGTCAGGTCGAATCCGTCGGGCGTGACCTGACGCAAACCCGCTTCGAACTGTCGCGGCTCGAACAGGCCTTTGCCGACTTCGTCGAGGCCGACCTCAAGGCCAAGGAGCTCTCGCTGGCAGAGACGCGTCAGGTCAAAGTGCGCCAGGAACTGGAAACCGCCTTCGGCTACTACGCCGTGGTGCGCCGCCAGGCCACCGGCATCCTGCAGGCTTCCGATGTGCAACTGGTGCGCAACGAAACACTGCGCAGCGCCACCGAGGAACTGATGATCTCAGCGCCCCGCTACTGGCTGGCGCCCGCGCTGGTGGCCTTGGCCGCCTGGCTGGGAGACAACCGCGAGCTGGCGACACGCGCACTGGCGGAAGCCGTGCGCCGCGACGACGAGAAGACTTCGCTGTTCTTCGCGCTCGTGTCGCGCCGCGCCGGCCGCATTGAGGCCAACGGCACCTGGCTCGACCGCTACTTCGCGCTGCAGAACCCCTACAAGCTCGACCGCCAGACCGTCGTCATGATCGATGCTATGGCCAACGGCGTGTTCGGCGCCGACGTGAGCATGCATTGCAGCAAGCGCATCTCCGCGTGGATCGACGAGCTGTCGCAGCAGGCCGGCTTCGTGGAAACGCAGCGCCGCCAGTGGAGCAAAGGCCTGCTCTCGAAGACACCCAACGAAGACCACGGCGGCCGCTACAGCCACCTCAAGCGCTTCAGCCCGACCTGGACGGCCGTCAACCAGGCGCTCAACGGCGTGGCCATGCACCAGGCCGTGCTGACGCATTTCGACGGCGTCTTCAAGGGCGAGATCAAGGCCGCGCCCAGCATCCTGACGGCGGTCGACGACCTGCTGAGCAAGCTGGTGACGCGCTTCGACGACGAAGAGCTACCGTTGCGCCGCCAGGAAGAAATGTGCCGTTTCATCATCGAGGAAAACGGCGACAAGAACGCAGCCCGCAAGCGCTATGACCTGCAAAGCACCGCACTCGAAGAGCAGGTCGACTTCACGCAGCTGTTGACCAACGCGGCCATGCATCCGGAGACCTCGCACGTCACGCGCGCCACGCAGCGCTTTGCCATCGCACATTCGCGCGACTGGATCGTGGACGCCCATGCCGATGTCACTGCCGGCGCGCGCATGGCCATACCGACGCGCATCGGCATCACCATCGAAGACTGGAAGGGCAGCACCGCCAACGGCGAGGACGAGACGGAATTGCTCGCCAGCCTGAAGGAAGACATCGCCAGGCGCGAAGCCGATGCGCTGGCGCAGGTGAAGCTCACGGGCATGCACTGGGCCGGCCTGGTGATCGGTGTCCTGCTGATGCTGGCGGCCTTCGGCGCCGGCCTGTTCCCGCTCCTCATCGGTGCGGGCTGTCTGACGTGGGTGTTCCTGACCTATCGCCAGCTCGACAAGACGCGCGACAAGATCAGGGCCGACTTCGCGACGCTGCTCGAGCAATCGAGCCAGGCACTGCGTGCCTGCGTTGCCGAGGTGGTCGAACTGCGCCGCGACATCGCCAAGCGTGACGCCGTGGCGACGGACGTGACGGCGCTGCTCGAGAGCATCACTCCCGGGCAGCACATCCTCTCGTCGCACGACACGGTGCGCCGCGTCCTGGTCAATGGCTGAGAAACCGACAAGAAGGAGTTACGCATGAATCGCGTCATCATCCCGGGCGCCGCCGCGCCCGCATCGCCCGCCGAACTTGCTCCGGCAACGACGCCCGCCACCCCGCAACAGGCCCCCGCCGAGGCACCCGACGCGCTGGCGGGCGCGCTGCCCGCCTGGGACCTGCTGCCGGCCACGCCCTTCATTCGCCGCGTCAAGTAGATGCCCGCGCCCACGGAAGGCCCGCGGACTTACGCGCAGTGGAGCGAATGCCTCAACCGTCTGGCCTCGGGCACGCAGGACGAGGCCTGTCTCGCGGACATGGGTCGCGGCGAGCTTTCCTGGAGCGGCGGCGTCGGCCCGCTGTTCGCGCAGCGGCTGGCCGATGAATTCAACGCCCGGCTGACTCGCTGCTCCGAGCACCTGACGCGCGACTTGCGCACGGGCGCGGACGAAAGCAGCGTGGTGCGGGCGATCCTCAATGCGCGCCAGTCGCTGTTCTTCCTGCACCGGCTCGCGCAGCTCCCGGTCTTTGCCGAAACACTGCGCGCGCACCTGACGAGCGAAGTGCGCAAGTTCGCGGAGCGCTCGCAGAAGTCACTCGAAGACTCGGCCCAGGCCGATCGCAGTGGACGCCTGCGGCTGCTGCTGCAGAACAACAACCTGCTGCGCTACGACGCGCTGGCCGCCCCCATCGCCGCCACCTCGCCTTCGGCTCCGGCTTCCACCGCCGCCACGGGCACGCCCCCTTCCGGCCCCCGTCGCCGCAACATCCTGATTTGAAGAGTTCCGATGAGCGACACCACCGAATTCAAAGCCACCCTCACGCGCTATCTCAAGGCGCGCATTCCATTCATCTCGATCCGCAGCGCGGAACGGGCCCGCGTGCTGGACCTGCTGCGCGAGGTAGGCACCACGCTGAATGCGCCGGTGTACGTGCACACGCTCTCCCAGGGCACCCGCGAGCTCGCGACCGGGCGCTCCGTCAACGAAGACCGCTCGGCCGCGGGCGCCGTCGATTTCGCGAGCCAGCAGTTCGCGCAGCGGCAGAACCTGTCGATGGTGCTGACCGAGGTCTCCGACATCGAGGACGACACCGCCTCCGCGCGCCACCTGCTCGACGTGGTGATGCTGGCTGCCGAACACAGCGGCGTGGTGGTGGTCATCACGACCAAGCCCGTGTGGGGCCAGTTGCAGCGTGCCGGCATGTCGCTGACGCTTTCGGCGCCGACCGAGGACGAGATGTTCGCGATCATCCGCGAGAACCTCGACGCCTATCGCGGCCACTTTCCCATCGAATGGGACGCCGACGACGAACGCCGGGCCGCGGCCATCCTCGCGGGCATTTCGCGCATCGAGGCCGAGAACATCATCGCCACGCTGCTGGCCAACGGCCGCGTGACCAAGGCCGACGTGGTCGAGCTGATGCACGCCAAGGACCGCATCTTCGCTGACATTTCCGGCATCGAGCGCGTCAACGTGCGCGGCACCGAGCTGAACGTCGGCGGGCTCGGTGGCCTCAAGGCATGGCTCGACAAGGAACGCCCGCTGCTCACCGCCGACCTGCGCCAACGCGGCATCCGCCCGCCGCGCGGCGTGCTGCTTGTGGGCGTGCCGGGGTGCGGCAAATCGCTGTCGGCCAAGGCCATCGCGGCCAATTGGAGCCTGCCACTGTACCGGCTCGACCTGTCGACCATCCACGGCCAGTACCTTGGCCAGAGCGAGTCGCGCCTGAAAGACGCGCTGGCCACGGCCGACCACGTGTCGCCCTGCGTGCTGTGGATCGACGAGATCGAAAAAGGCCTGGCCGGCGCGCAAGGCAGCGGCGACGGCGGCACCTCGACGCGCCTGGTCGGGCAGTTCCTCTACTGGCTGCAGGAGGCCCGCTCGCGCGTGTTCGTGGTGGCCACCGCCAACGACGTGTCCAAGCTGCCGCCCGAGCTGCTGCGCCGGGGCCGCTTCGACGAACTGTTCTTCGTCGACCTGCCGACGCCACAGGAGCGCCGCGAGATCATCGACATCTACACGCGCCGCGGCCTCAAGCAGACGCCGCCCGAGGAATTGATGGAAGAGCTGGTCGGCCTGTCGGACGGCTTCGCGGGGTCGGACCTCGAATCGGCTGTGCGCGAAGTGGTCAAGGAGGCCTACCTGAACGGCGACGCGGCCGTCACGCCCGACCTGTTCCGCAGCGCTTTCGTGAACGTGGTGCCTCTGTCGAAGACCGCGCCCGAGCAGATCGAGAACATCCGCGCCTGGGGCCGCGAGCGTGCCGTGCCGGCATCGGGCCAACCCATCGGTGCCGCGCAAAACCTACCGCGCGCGCGTCGCCAGGTACTGGGCTGATGCAATGAGTACCCATGCACGCTGTTACAAGGACGGGGGATTGGCCCCCCCGCCCTTCACAACTAGACTGCCTGCCCCTCTAAAGCTCGCCGTGTGAGGCAAGCCCACCATGAAACACCGTCTGCTGATCTCCCTCACGCTGGCATTCGCAGGTACCGCCCACGGCGCCGAAGACTGCGAGGCCCTGCGCACCCGTATCGAACAAAAGATCGCCGCTGCCGGCGTGGCGCGCTTCACCGTCACCGTCGTCGATGCGAATGCACCGGCGAACGGGCAAGTAGTGGGCAGCTGTGAGCTCGGCAGCAGGAAGATCGTCTATGAGAAGGACGTCGGCACCGGACCGGGCTCGGCACCGGCCGCTGCGTCTCCATCCCCACCTCCGTCGAGAGAGCCGATGCTCACCGAGTGCAAGGACGGAACCGTGTCCATGGGCGGCGACTGCGGGAAGCAGTAGCCGTCGGCAGCGCCCGGCGCGCCGCCTCTCTCGGCTGTTTCAGCCCTTCCCCACCACCCGCTCGATCCACGCGAGCAGCACCGCCTCGACTTCGTCGCGGTTGAGCTCGTTCAGCGTCTCGTGACGCGCGCCACCGAACACGTGGCAAGACACGTCGCGCAGCCCTGCCTCGCGATAGCGCTGCACCAGCGGATAGAACCATTCGGCCTTATTGCTCACCGGGTCCTCGTCGCCGATGAACAGATAGAGCGGCAGCTCGGGCCGGATGCGCTTTCGCATCGCATCCGGCGTCAGATCGCCCAGCTTCGCGAACATCGAACCCAGCCCCTCGGCCGAAACCGTGAACCCGCACAGCGGATCGGCGATATAGGCATCGACCTGCGCCGGGTCGCGGCTGAGCCAGTCGAAGGGCGTGCGCACGTCGGGCAGCACGGCATTCATGTCTTCCAGCTTGAAGCCGGACTGCAGCGCCGCCCCCAGCAGGTCTAGCGCCGAGGTGCCCGAGAGCACCGCGCCCGCCAGCAGCGCGCTGTGCTCGACCAGGTAGTACTGCGTGGCGAACGAGCCCATGCTGTGGCCCAGGAGGATCAGCGGCAGGCCCGGATGCACGCCGCGCACGTGATGACTCAGCAGCGCCATGTCGTCAACCAGTCCGGCGAACGCTCGCGGTCCGAACTCGCCCAATTCGCCGCGCGCAGCCGCGCCCTTGCCATGACCGCGATGCTCGTTCGCATAGACCGCATACCCGGCACGCACCAGCGATTCGGCCAGGTGCCGGTAGCGCAGCGAATGCTCGCCCATGCCGTGCGCAAGCTGGATGACGGCGCGCGGCGTCGTCACCGTGCCGAGCCAGCGATGGACCTCCACCGTGACGCCGTCGTTGGTGGTCAGTTCGAAGTGGGTCTCGGTGGTCGGCATGCGGTGCTCCATTCAATAGGGGGGAGCACCATCCTAGGGGGTCGCTACCGGCGATTCGATCAGGGGTTTCCAGCCTCTGTCGCAGGGCGGACAGCCAACCGGCGTCTTCTTTCTTTCGGCTTGTACAAGGGGCTTTCGGCTCCTGTCGCGTGGATATACTGCCGCGTCGCGCCGATTTGGCGTGACCGGGTTTGGAAGCCCGCTCCACCTCTGCGACGAAAGCCGCAGCTACCGCACATGGTCTGCGGCTTTTTCGCTCGTGCTCCATTTATGGCGGCTCGGGCGGGAGGGCGCGAGCCCTGCCGGTTCTCGCAAGAGGTGGCCGGTCTTCCAACCCGTTCGAGCTGCCGCCCTCGTTTGGAAGCGGGTGCGGTGGTTTTTGAAACCACACCTCTTGGAGTCCATTCATGGCTCAACCCGCTCTTGCGCACTCGCAACCACCTTCCATGCCAGTCGAACTCGCAATCGACGAGCTCGCACGACAAGCCTGCGACGATGCGGCCCAATTGCATGAAGTCCTATGCGCTCATGCCTGCATCGAAAAACTCATCGCTCCAGAACGCACAAGCGAGCTCGAAGGACTGATAACCACGCGGAGCGAACTGAGTGCCCTGCTTCGCCTTGCCAATGCAGAACTCCAACGCTGCATCAGTGCGGTGGACAGCACCACGTCGCAACTGCGTGACGCACTGATCGCCGACGAGAGCAGCAAGAAGGCCTCGTGACGCCCTATCGGCGGCTGATGCCAGCAAGTACCTCTGCCATCTTCCGCAGCGCCGCCTCCGGCGTAGGCTCGATGTGAATCGAACAGGCCAGCATCAGATTCAGCTGCTGGCCGAAGTCCTCGACGGCGATGCCAGTGCCGCTCTCGCGCAGCACTCCGTTCGCGTCGACCTCGCATGACAGTGCCACGCGCGCGCGATCCGCGTAGCTGCCCCCGGGCACGCCATAAGCAACAACCGGAATACCTAGCGCAATCGCCGCGCCGACCTCGAATACCGTGCCGGAATCCGGCTCCATGCCCCTGAAGCAGGCGAGATTGGCGACGACACCATCCGCGCCGCGAAGGCGGCGCATGTTGGCTTCGTAGATCCGCTTTTCCGGGACTTCAGTGGTCTGCTCCTCGTTGCCGTCGGCCGGCAGCAATGCAGCAAGGCCGGCGGCATCGCAGGCGGCGGTCAGCCTGATGAAATGCTCCCTCGCGTCGGGACGAAAGACATCCGGGCCTGCGAGATAGATGCGCGGGCGCGTCGCTGTCCAGGGGGACTGGTTGTCCATCAGCGGAGCATCGGCGATTTCGCGTTTCCACTCAATCCTTGCGACATGGTGCAAAGCGACTTACCGATGGATGCATCGGCCCGCACCCATGAGCGCCCCAGTCCTCGGGGAATCAGGCAAGAAACTCGCACGAAGCGACTAACGCCCCAGCCGCTCCTTTTTCAAGAATGGACGCTCCATTCACGAACCAAGGCGCACCATGAACACCGCACATCGCACCGGCGCACTCACCGCGCTCTCGCTGTCCCTCGCCATGGCATCGGGCCCCTCGCAGGCCCAGCCGCAACGCCCCAGGTTGCTCGAAGACCCGAACCGCTACGTGGGCATGTGGGTGACACAAGACGGCCATATCGGCCACGAACTGCTGCCTAACGGCCGCTACGACGAAGCGCGCGGTACACGCCACAGCGCCTACCAAGGCAGCTACAGGCTGACCGGCAATCACATCGACTACGTCGACGACACCGGCTTCACAGCCGACGGCGAATTCCGCGACGGCGTGCTGTATCACGGTGGCATGGTGCTCTACCGCGAAAGCACTACGCGGCGCTGATCCGCGGACGCAGCCGGCCTCGTGTTTTGCAGGATCAGGCAAAAACCGCGTTCGATTCGGATACCACCCCGAGGCCCTCGAAAGAGACACTTATCTCCATGCCCGGCCCACGCTCATCCCAGTGTGCGCTCCACGGCAACCAGTCCAGCACGAGGAGTTCTCCATGACCACATTCCAGGAAAAAGTCGTACTCATCACCGGCGCGAGCAGCGGCATCGGCGAAGCGACCGCCAGGCTGCTTGCGCGGCGCGGTGCCAAGGTGGTGCTTGGTGCGCGCCGCACCGACAGGCTCGCGGCGCTCGCGGCCGAGATCGTGGCCACGGGCGGCACGGCGAGCTACCAGCGACTCGACGTGACGCACCGGCCCGACGTGGAAGCCTTTGCCGAGTTCGCGCTCGAGACGCACGAGCAGATCGACGTGCTCGTCAACGCCGCCGGCGTGATGCCGATGTCGCCGCTGTGGAACCGCAAGATCGAGGAGTGGGAACTCATGATCGACGTGAACCTGCGCGGCGTGCTGCTCGGCGTTGCGGCGGTGCTGCCGACGATGCAGGAGCAGGGCTGGGGCCACATCGTGAACGTGGCGCCGGTGGCGATGCACGGCCTGTCGCCGGGCTCCGCCGTGTACCACGGCACGCAGTACGCGGTGAACGCCATATCCGAAGGGCTGCGGCAGGAGCATGCCGGCCGCCTGCACGTGACGGTGGTGAGCCCCGACGTGCATGGCCCCATCGATCCGCTGGCAGAGCGCATCGCGGCGAGCTATGCCCGCGAACGCATGCGCACCAACCGGCGCATCGCGGTGCCGGTGGATGCGGTGGCGCGCTCGATCGCCGGGGCCATCGAGGGCTACGGCTACGGCATCGCGCCGGCGCGGACCGGGTATCGCCCGAAGCCGCGCCCGGCCGAGTACGCCCAATAGTGAGTCAGTAGGTCTTGTACGGCAGGAACTTGCCCGACAGCACCACGTTGACCCGATCGCCCTTCGGGTCGGCCTGGCGCTGGATGTCCATGCTGAAGTCGATGGCGCTCATGATGCCGTCTCCGAACTCCTCGTGGATCAGTTCCTTGATTGTGCTGCCGTACACGCTCACCACCTCGTACCAGCGGTAGATGAGCGGATCGGTCGGCACCGGCGTGGGCAGCGAGCCCTTGTAGGGCACCACCTTCAGCCACTTCTGCTCCTCGACGGTGAGGCCGAAGATCTTGGCGACGATCTTCGCCTGCCTGTCGTCGAGCGTCATCTGGCCGAGGCAGGCGGCGGTGGTCCACTCCTTCGAAAGGCCGACCTTCTTTGCCACGTCGGCCCACTGGATGCCCTTGCTCACCTTGACGGTGATGATCTTCTCGGTGACGTCGTTGCGGTTCATGCGGGTTTGCTCCTGATTGAAATGAAGGATGAAGGCGAAGTCACGCAGCCTTCGCACGCGTGACGAGGAAATCGACGATGTGGTTGCGCAGCGCGTAGTAGCCATCGAGGTGGTGCAACGAAGCGCGCGTGCGCTCGCGCGGCAGCGGGTTGACCACCGTCTCTACGATGTTCCCCGCTCGGTAGCCGCCCTGCGGCAGGTCGGCGCCGTTGCTCATCAGCAGGATGCGGTCGGCCAGCAGGATGGCCTCGTCCACGTCGTGCGTGATCATGAAGACGGTCTGCTGTGTCTGGCGCACGATGGCCATCAGCTCATCTTGAATGGTGCCGCGCGTGAGCGCGTCGAGCGCGCCGAAGGGCTCGTCGAGCAGCAGCATCTTGGGGCTTATGGCGAAGGCGCGCGCGATGCCCACGCGCTGCTTCATGCCGCCCGAGAGCTGCGAGGGTTTCTTGTCGATGGCCGCCTGCAGCCCGACCATGGCGACGAAGCGCTCCACCTGCGCATCGACCTGTGCGGCCGACCACTGCGGCCAGCGCGAGACCACGGCGAAAGCGATGTTCCTGCGCACCGTGAGCCACGGCATGAGCGCGTGGCTCTGGAACACCACGCCGCGCTCCAGACTGGGGCCCGCCACCTCGCGCCCGTCCATGAAGACGTGGCCCGCGCTGGCCTGGTCGAGGCCCGCCAGCACGTTGAGGATGGTGGTCTTGCCGCAGCCGGAGTGGCCGATGATGCAGACGAACTCGCCGCGGTCGAGCGTGAACGACACGTCGGCGAACACGGGCCGCGCGGGCACGAAGGCCTTGGCCAGCCCCTCGACGCGCAGGAAACCGCGGGCGCCCGGCGCCTCCACGGCGGAGGAAACGACAGGCTGGGTCATGGCTTCACCTCGGGCCGGAAGACCGGCGCGCTCACTCCACATAGGTCACCTTTCGCTGCAGGCCCGCGAAGGCCTGGTCGAGCAGCATGCCCACGACGCCGATCAGCAGGATCGCGAAGATCACGTTGGTGAGCGACAGGTTGTTCCACTCGTTCCACACGAAGTAGCCGATGCCCGTGCCGCCCACCAGCATCTCGGCCGCCACGATGACCAGCCACGCAATGCTCATGCTGATGCGCATGCCGGTGAGGATGGTGGGCGCCGCCGCCGGCAGGATGACGCGGAACGCACGGCGCAGCGGTTTCACTTCGAGCGTGCTGGCCACGTTGAGCCACTCGCGCTTGACCGAGGCCACGCCGAAGGCGG
The DNA here is from genome assembly GCF_003952185.1 of Variovorax sp. 679. Lineage (GTDB taxonomy): Bacteria > Pseudomonadota > Gammaproteobacteria > Burkholderiales > Burkholderiaceae_C > Variovorax. The sequence continues at coordinate 370,590 of NZ_RXFS01000002.1, forward strand.
TGTTCAGCAGCATCGGCCACACCGAGCAGATGAAGATCACGAAGATGCCGCTGACCGACGATTCCTTGATGGTGTAGAGCGCCAGCGGCATCCACGCCAGCGGAGAGATCGGCTTGAGCACCTGGATGAACGGATCGAAGGCCTTCTGCAGCAGCGGCGACATGCCGATGACGAAGCCCAGCGGCACCGCCACCGCGCACGCCAGCGCAAAGCCCAGGCCCACGCGCGCCAGCGAATAGGCCAGCTGGATGGCGATGCCCTTGTCGTTGGGCCCGTTGTCGTAGAACGGATTCGACAGGTGCTTCCACGCGGTGGCCGCCATCTCGGCGGGCGTGGGAAAGCCGGAGCTCTTCACCTGGCCCTGCGTCGGGTCCTTGCCGAGCATCTTCTGGTATTCGATCTGCTCGGCGGTCATGCCTGAAGCGGCGGCGGCGCCACCGGCCGGCGCAGTCGCGACCTGCCACACGCCCACCAGCAGCAGGAACATCAGCAGCGACACCAGCGCCGCCCTGAACGAAAGAGCCTTCTTCGGCATGACTCAGGCCATCTTCGCAATGGCGAAGCTCTTGACGTAGTCGTCGGGCTTCGCAGGGTCGAACACCTTGCCCATGATGGTGAACCTGGGGTACGCCCCATCGGGCACGGCCTGGCCCAGGTCCTTCATGCGCTTCTTCGCGTCGGTGAGCAGGAAGACCTTCTCCGCGATCTGTCTGTAGTTGATGTCGCCTTTCACGTAGCCCCAGCGCTTCATTTGCGTGAGCATCCACACGGCCATCGACTGCCACGGAATGGGGTCGAAGTCGGCGCGGTCGGGCACGGTGCGGATGTTGCCCAGCCCGTCGGCGAACTTGCCGGTGAGCACCTGCGTCAGCACGGTCTCGGGCTGGTTCAGGTACTGCGCGGGCGCGATCACCTTGGCGATGAGCTCGCGGTTCTTCGGCTCGCGCGCCATGGCCGAGGCGGTGAGCACCGAGCGCACCAGCGCGGCGAAGGTGTTGGGGTTCTTCTCGATGAACTCGGCCGAGGTTCCGAAAGCGCAGCAGGGGTGGCCGTTCCACAGCTCCCGGGTGAGCAGGTGGATGAAGCCGATCTCCTCGAACACGGCGCGCTGGTTGAACGGATCGGGGCCGAGGTAGCCGTCGATGTTGCCGGCGCGCAGGTTGGCCACCATCTCCGGCGGCGGCACCACGCGGATCTGGATGTCGGTGTCGGGGTTCAGGCCCGCTTCCGCCACGTAGTAGCGCAGCAGGAAGTTGTGCATGCTGTACTCGAAGGGCACGGCGAACTTCAGGCCCTTCCAGGTCTTGGGGTCGCGCCTGTCCTTGTGCTTGTTGGCCAGCGTGATGGCCTGCCCGTTGGTGTTCTGGATGGTCGCGACATTCATGGGCACCGCGTTGGAGCCCGCACCCATCGAGATGGCCAGCGGCATCGGCGACAGGAAGTGCGTGGCGTCGTACTCCTTGTTGAGCATCTTGTCGCGGATGAGCGCCCAGCCCGCCGTCTTCACCACCTCCACGTCGAGGCCCTGCTTCTGATAGAAGCCCAGCGGGTGCGCCATGATGAGCGGCGTGGCGCAGGTGATGGGAATGAAGCCGATCTTCAGCTTCGTCTTCTCCAGCGGTGCCTTCTCCTGCGCCATGGCCTGCAGCGCACCGAGCGGAAACACCGAGGCGATGGCGGCGCGCGCAGTGCCCGCGCCCACGGCGCGCAGGAAGCCGCGCCGCACGCTGTCGACGGGGAACAGCGCCTTCATGAGGCTGGCCTCGAGCTTGTCTTCGGGCAGCACACCGGCGCCGTGCACGCGCCCGCAGGCGCAGCGCATGTTCAATGGCCGGTCGGCATCGTAGGGATCGCAGGCGGTCGGTTCGTGCGGGCTGGACATGGTGTGCACCTTGTTGGAAAGATGCATCGACCGTTGCAAGCGCCGGGCCGGAAAGGCTCTGCAGGAGCCCTTGCAGAGCTTGCGGCTTCAGATCGTGCCGCCGATGTCGAGGCCTTGTAGGGCTGGCACTACAAGCCGGTGCAGGCCGGCCGCGTTTTCAGCCCGACCTCAACCGGATGTGCCCTGCTTGCCGTGGCGCTCGGCATACAACGCCAGCTCCACATCGTTCTTGGTGCCGGTCTTCTCGAGGATGCGCGCGCGATAGGTGCTCACGGTGTTGGGCGCCAGGCCCAGCTGCGCACCGATTTCGCTCACGCTGTGCCCCGCGCTGAGCAGCCGGTACACCTGATGCTCACGGTGCGAGAGCATCTCTGCGCCCTGCCCGGCACCACGGCCCACGGCAGTGGCCAGCGCCTCGGCAGTGGCCGCCGACACGTAGAGCCCGCCGGCCGCGACTTTGCGCACCGCGCCGACCATGTCGTCGGCATCGGCGCTCTTGTTGAGATAGCCCGAGGCGCCCAGCTTGATGCAGCGCACCGCGTACTGCTTCTCCGGATAAGTGCTGAGCATCAGCACCGGGAGCGTGGGCCACTGCTTGCGCAGCGCCTGCAGCACGTCGAGGCCGTCGCGGCCGGGCAAGGCGATGTCGAGCAGCACCACGTCGAGGCCCTCGGGGCCGCCCAGCGCCTGCACGGCTTCCAGCACCTCGGGACCGGTCTGCGCCTCGGCGCGCACGGCCATGGCGGGCAGGCCGTTGGAGAGGTCGCCCAGCATCTGCTTCAGGCCCTCGCGCACGATGCGGTGGTCGTCGCCTATGAGTACGCGGATGTCGCTCATCTCAGGCCTCCACGGGCAGCGGCAGGTGCAGGCGGAAGGTGCTTCCCTCGCCCACGCGGCTCTCGATGTCGATGCGCCCACCGAAGTGGCGCGCGCGTTCGCGCATGCCGAGCACGCCGTAGGAGGTGGCGGCCTCGAAGGCCTGTGCCGGTGCGCCCACACCGTCGTCCCGCACGCCGATGCTCAGCCGCCCCTGCTCGACACCGATGCGGATGTCGAGACTGCTCGCCTTCGCATGGCGCCCGACATTGCTCAGCATCTCCTGGAAGATGCGGAACACCGCGATGGCGGCGGGCTCCGGCAGCTCCACGCCTGGCGGCACGTCGACGCGCCAGTCCAGCGCCAGCTCGGCGGCCTGCACGAACTCGTGCGCCTGCCACTCCAGCGCGGCCCACAGCCCCTGGTGATCGAGGATGCTGGGGCGCAGGTCGGTGATGATGCGCCCCACGTTGTCCACCGCGCGCTCGATGAGCTGGCTCATGTTCGTGCACTTGCAGCGCATCTGCTCGCGCATGGCCTGCGCCGCATCGGGCGTGCGCTCCTGCTGCTCGCCGAGGCGCTTGCCGATCCAGTTGACGTCCATCTTCAGCGCCACCAGCAGGCTGCCGAGCTCGTCGTGCACCTCGCGCGCGATGCGGGTGCGCTCGTCCTCGCGCACCTTGTCGAGCCATGCGGAAAGCTCGCGCAGCTGCGCCAGCGCGTCGCTGAGCTCGCGGGTGCGTTCCTGCACGCGCAGGCCGAGCTCGTCCTTGGCTTGCTGCAGCGCCTCGGCCTGACGGCGGCGCTCGGTGATGTCGACGAAGGTGATGACGGCGCCGCGCACCTGCGTGCCGTCCATGATGGGGTGGCTCGAATACTCGACCGCGAAGGCGCTGCCGTCGCGGCGCCAGAACACCTCGGTGTCGATGCGACACGGCAGGCCGCGCCGGAAGGCGTTGAAGATCGGGCAATCGGTGTCGGCGTAATGCGAGCCGTCGGGGTGCGAATGGTGCGTGAGCTCGTGCATGTTGGAGCCGAGCACGTCGCGCACCTCATGGCCGAGCATCTGCGCGCCGGCCCTGTTGATGAACATGCAATGGCCGTCGAGGTCGATGCCGAAGATGCCCTCGCCCGTCGACTCCAGCAGCAGCCCGAGTTGGTGCTGCCAGAGCGGGTGGCTGGCGGTGGGGTTCAGTACGGGCGTCTCCATGCACCAAAAGCAAGCAACAGCCGTGCCCGGAGGCACCCGCCCTCGCCGAGGCTCAGGTGCGCGCCCAGTGGAACTTGCGGTCCGATTCCTCGATGGGCTGGTCGTTGATGCTCGCGAAGCGCCGTTGCATCAGGCCGTTCTCCGCGAATTCCCAGTTCTCGTTGCCATGGCTGCGATACCACTGGCCAGCGTCGTCGTGCCATTCGTACTCGAAGCGCACCGCGATGCGGTTGTCCATGAAGGCCCAGAGCTGCTTCTTCAGCCGGTAGTCGAGCTCACGCACCCACTTGCGCGACAGGAACTCGACCACCTGCTCGCGGCCGTTGACGAACTCGGCGCGATTGCGCCATTCGGTATCCGGCGTGTAGGCCAGGCTCACGCGCTCCGGGTCGCGCGAGTTCCAGGCGTCTTCGGCTGCCTGGACTTTCTTGGTGGCGGATTCGAGGGTGAAGGGCGGCAGCGGTGGGCGTGATTCCATGGCGGTTCTTTCGATTGAAGTTGAAGAGGAATGCGTGGCAATGTGCCACATGTAGACAGACCTGTCTACATGCCTACAATCACGCCATGGACATCTCCTCCATCTCCGAACTCCCCGCGCGCGAACGCATCCTCCGCACTGCGCACGACCTCTTCTACGCCGACGGCATCCGCGCCACCGGCATCGACCGCGTCATCGCCGCGTCTGGCGTCACCAAGGTCACGTTCTACCGGCACTTCCCGTCGAAGGACGACCTGGTGCGCGCCTTCCTCGACCATCGCCATGGCCTCTGGATGGCGTGGTTCGTCGACGCGCTCGGCCGGCTCGGCGCCCAGCAGCGCATCGGCGGCGGCCAGGCGCTGGAGGTGCTTGCCGATGCAATGGCCGAGTGGTTCGCCGATCCGACGTTCCGCGGCTGCGCCTTCATCAACTCGGTGGTCGAGGTGGGCGGCAGCGTGAACGGCGCAAGCGACATCTCGCGCGAACACAAGCGCGAGATGGTCGAGGTCATCGCCGGACTGCTGCCGGAATCACTGGAGGGTTCGCGCCGCATGGCGGTTGCACAAGCCGCCGCACTGGGCGTCGACGGCGCCATCGTCAAGGCGCAGATCGGCGGCGCCGCGCAGGCACGCGAAGCGGTCGACGACTTGCGCTGGCTGCTTCAGGCGCTGGCGGCCACGCTGCCCGCTACTTCACGACCATCAGCGTGAACGGCCACACGTAGGCCTGCAAGGTCACGTACAAGCCCACGAGGCAGGCCAGCGCGATGGAGTGGAAGAACACGTAGCGAAGAATCTCGCCCTCGTGGTTGAACCAGCGCGTGGCGGTGGAGGCGACCACGATCGACTGTGCATCGATCATCTTGCCCATCACGCCGCCCGAGCTGTTGGCCGCGCCCATCAGGTTCGGGCTCAGGCCCAGCTGGTCGGCCGCCACCTTCTGCATGCCGCCGAAGAGCACGTTCGATGCAGTGTCGGAACCGGTGAGCGCAACGCCCAGCCAGCCCATCAACGTGCCGAAGAAGGGATAGAGCACACCCGTGTTGGCGAAGGCCAGGCCCAGCGTGGTGTCCAGCCCCGAGTAGCGCGTGAGCGTACCCAGCGCGAGCATCAGCACGATGGTGAGCAGCGAGAACTTCACCAGCCACAGCGTGCGGCCATAGGCAGCCACCAGCTGGATCGGGTTGTACTTCATCACCAGCCCGCCCACGATGGCCGACACCAGGATGCCTGTGCCCGTAGCCGAGAGCAGCAGAAGCTGGTAGACCGCGCCTTCCTTCGTCGGCTTGGGCACCACCGGCGCCACCTTCTCGATCATGTTGTGCAGCCCGTCGATGGGGAAGCTGGGCGCGAAGATGCCGTTGAGCCAGGTCTTCACCACCGGCAGGCCCCAGATGAACACGAACACGGTGAGGATGAGCCACGGCGTCCAGGCGCGGATCACGGCGGCGTTCGAATGCCTGGTGGGCGCGTTGGCCGGCCCCGCCTCGCCGCTGTCGGCTTCATGTCCCTTGAGCGATACCGAGGTCCAGACCTTCTTCGGCTTCCACACGCGCAGGAACCCGATCAGGCACGCCATGGACACGATGGCCGCGATGATGTCCACCAGCTCCGGCCCGATGTAGTTCGACACCAGGAACTGCGGAATGGCGAAGGACACGCCCGTCACCAGAATGGCCGGCCACACCTCCATCATTCCCTTGCGCCCCGCGAAGGCCCAGATGAGCCAGAACGGCACCAGCAGCGAGAAGAATGGCAGCTGCCGCCCGATCATCGCGGTGACCGCCATCAGGTCGTAGCCATGCACCTTGGCCAGCGTGATGACCGGCGTGCCCAGTGCGCCGAAGGCCACGGGCGCCGTGTTCGCGATGAGCGAGAGCCCCGATGCCGCGAGCGGCGAAAAGCCCAGCCCGATGAGGATGGCCGCCGTGACCGCAACCGGCGTGCCGAAGCCCGCCGCGCCCTCGAAGAAGGCGCCGAAGGCGAATGCGATGAGCAGCAGCTGCAGGCGCCTGTCTTCCGTAATGCCCGCGATCGAGTCCTGCAGTATCTGGAAGCTGCCGTTCTGCTGCGTGAGCTGCTGCAGGAAGATGATGTTCAGCACGATCCAGCCGATGGGCAGCAGGCCGCTGATGCCGCCCAGAAAGGCGGCCTTGCCCGCCATGTCGGCCGGCATGCCGAACGCGAACACCGCGATGACCAGGGCACTCAGCAGGCCCAGCCCCGCCGCGTAGTGCGCCTTGATGTGAAGCAGCCCCAGACACACCAGCATCACCACCACCGGTATCGCGGCCAGCGCCGTCGATACGATCATGTTGCCGAAGGGGTTGTAAACCTGTTGCCAGACCATGCGCTCGTCTCCTTGTTGTTGGAAATTCTTCAGAGCCGGTGCCCCGGTCAGGGCTGGACCGGGAGCGTTCGATACCATCCTACCCCGCTACCCCTCCCGATAAAAGATGGTTTCTCCGCGTCTCCCCTCGACACAGGGCCTGCAGGCCTTCGAGGCTGTCGCACGGCTGCGCAGCGTGAACCTCGCAGCGGAAGAGCTCGCCGTGACGCCCAGCGCGGTGAGCCACCGCATCCGCCAGCTCGAACTGCTGCTCGGGCTCAAGTTCTTCGTGGGCAGCGACTTCAGCCTCAGCGCCGACGGCATGGCCTACCTGGCGCGCGTGCGCGAGGCCATCGCTGCGCTGCAGCAGGTGCCGGGTCGCGAACCCGAATCGCAGGTGCGGCGGCTGCGCGTGGCCGTCACGCCGACCTTCTCGCGGCAGATGCTGTTGCCGAGGCTCGCCCGCTTCCGCGACGCGTACCCGAACATCGAGCTGATGCTGCAGGTGACCACGCCGGTGCGCAACACCACGGTGGAAGATGCCGACCTCGAGCTGCGCTTCGGCACCGGCCCCTTTCACGACCGCGAGTTCTTCCAGCTGCTGGCCGACGAGGTCTCGCCGGTGTGCAGCCCAGCCTACCTGGAACGCCACGGCCCCTTCGACGGCTTTGCCACCGATGCCGAGGTGTCGCGCGCGCAACTGCTGCGCACGCCGCTGGAATCGTGGCGCACCTGGTTCAAGGCCTGCGGCGTAGGCCTGCCCGAGCCGGCCACGGGGCACCAGTTCAACGACCTCGGGCTGGCACTCGATGCGGCGGCCGAAGACTTCGGCGTGGTGCTGATGCATCTGCGCCTGGGCAGCGCCTGGCTCGACAACGGACGGCTGGTGCGGCTGTCGACGCGCAGCGTGCCCTCGCCCAACGCCTACTTCCTGTGCTGGAGGCCCGGCACCATGGAGCGCTGGGAGTGCGCGACCTTCGCCGAATGGCTGCGCGACGCGCTGCGCGAATGAAGTGGGCTGCCTGAATTCTTTTCAGTCGCGGGCCCGGTTCTTTTCAGATGCCGCCGCAAGGCGCCTGCAGATAATGGCCGGTTAGCCTTCGCCGATCCACAAGAACCAGCCAGGAGACCGCCAGTGTCCGACCTTTCCAAGATCACCAGCATCGAAGACCTCCGGGTGATCGCCAAGCGGCGCGTGCCGAAGATGTTCTACGACTACGCCGACTCCGGCGCATGGACCGAGGGCACCTACCGCGCCAACGAGAGCGACTTCCAGAAGATCAAGCTGCGCCAGCGCGTGGCCGTGAACATGGAAGGCCGCTCGCTGCGCACCACCATGGCCGGCCAGGAAACCGCGATGCCCGTGGCCATCGCGCCCACCGGACTCACCGGCATGCAGCACGCCGACGGAGAGATCCTCGGCGCCCGCGCGGCCAAGGCCTTCGGCATTCCGTTCACGCTGTCGACCATGAGCATCTGCTCGCTCGAAGACATCGCCGAGAACACCGATCGGCACCCCTTCTGGTTCCAGCTCTACGTGATGAAGGACCGCGACTTCATCGAGCGCCTGATCGAGCGCGCCAAGGCCGCCAACGTGACCGCTCTGCAACTCACGCTGGACCTGCAGATCCTCGGCCAGCGCCACAAGGACATCAAGAACGGCCTGACCGCGCCGCCCAAGCCCACCATCAAGAACCTCATCAACCTGGCCACCAAGCCGCGCTGGTGCATGGGCATGCTGGGCACCAAGCGCCGCACCTTCGGCAACATCGCGGGCCACGCCAAGGGCGTGAAGGACCTGTCGTCGCTCTCGTCGTGGACCGCCGAGCAGTTCGACCCCGCGCTGAGCTGGGCCGACGTGGAGTGGATCAAGAAGCTCTGGGGCGGCAAGCTCATCCTCAAGGGCGTGATGGACGTGGAAGACGCGCGCCTGGCGGCCTCCAGCGGCGCCGACGCGCTCATCGTGTCGAACCACGGCGGGCGTCAGCTCGACGGCGCGCCCTCCTCCATCGCGGCGCTGCCGGCGATCGTCGACGCGGTGGGCACCGAGATCGAGGTGTGGATGGACGGCGGCATCCGCAGCGGGCAGGACGTGCTCAAGGCCCGCGCGCTGGGCGCACGCGGCACGCTCATCGGCCGCAGCTTCCTCTACGGCCTGGGTGCCTACGGGCAGGAAGGCGTGACGCGCGCGCTGCAGATCATCCAGAAGGAACTCGACATCACGATGGCCTTCTGCGGCCGCACGAACATCGACGACGTCGATTCGAGCATCCTGCTGCCGGGTACTTTCTGAGCTTGCCCTGACGCCTCCGGAAGGCCATTCCGGAGGTAGGCCGATGCGACATCGGCCGACACGCCACAGCCCCTTGGCGGCGCAAAATGTTTTGGAAACAACAACATTGCCCGCGCGGCACAAGAAGGCATCATGAGCGCAGTCACGCCTGTCCCGGGAGGCCCAGCGGCCTCCGCCTCGTCACCCCCGCACTACACGGCCGAAGAAAAGCGCCACCGCGTCTTCGCGATCATGGCGGCCTCTTCGGGCAACCTGGTCGAGTGGTTCGACTTCTACGTGTATGCCTTCTCGGCGCTGTACTTCGCGCCGGCCTTCTTTCCCAAGTCCGACCCCACCGCGCAGCTGCTGAACACCGCGGGCGTGTTCGCGGCCGGCTTCCTGATGCGTCCCATCGGCGGCTGGGTCTTCGGCCGCCTTGCCGACCGGCTCGGGCGCAAGACCTCGATGCTGATCTCGGTGACGATGATGTGCGGCGGCTCGCTCGTCATCGCCTGCCTGCCGACCTATGCGCAGATCGGCGCGTGGGCGCCCTTCCTGCTGCTGGTCTGCCGGCTGTTCCAGGGGCTGTCGGTGGGCGGCGAATACGGCACCACCGCCACCTACATGAGCGAGGTGGCGCTGCGCGGCCAGCGCGGCTTCTTCTCGTCGTTCCAGTACGTCACGCTGATCGGCGGACAGCTGCTCGCGGTGCTGGTGATCGTGGTGCTCGAGCAGCTGCTGACCGAGGCCGAGCTCAAGGCATGGGGCTGGCGCGTTCCCTTCGTCATCGGCGCGATCGCGGCGGTGGTCGCATTGCTGCTGCGCCGCACGCTGCACGAGACGCAGACCGACGAGGCGAAGAAGAACAAGGAAGCCGGCAGCATCGCCGGCCTCTTCAGGCACCACACGCCGGCCTTCCTCACGGTGCTGGGCTACACGGCAGGCGGCTCGCTGATCTTCTACACCTTCACCACCTACATGCAGAAGTACCTGGTGAACACGGTGCACCTGCCGATCAAGACAGCCAGCTACGTGATGACCGGGGCTCTGTTCGTCTACATGTGCATGCAGCCGGCCTTCGGCGCGCTGTCGGACCGCATCGGGCGGCGCAACAACATGCTGCTGTTCGGCGGACTCGGGGCACTCGCTACCGTGCCCATACTCACCGCGCTGCAGCACACCACGAGTCCGGTGCTGGCCTTCGTGCTCATCATCGTGGCACTGGCCATCGTGAGCTTCTACACCTCCATCAGCGGCATCGTGAAGGCGGAAATGTTCCCGCCCGAGGTGCGGGCCCTGGGCGTGGGGCTGGCCTATGCCGTGGCGAACGCGATCTTCGGCGGCTCGGCGGAATACGTGGCGCTCGGACTCAAGTCATTGGGACACGAGTCGGCCTTCTTCTGGTACGTGAGCGCGATGATGGTCATCGCCTTCCTGGTGAGCCTGAGGCTGCCGCGGCAGGCGAGCTACCTGCATCACGATCACTGATCGGTTGCCGGGGCTGCTGCTACTCGGCTTCCAGCCGCTCGGCCACCTGCTGCTTGCCCAGCCCGCGCACGGCAGCAAGGCTCTGGAGCTGCGCGGCCCTGGGGCGGGCCTTGCCCTGTTCCCAGTGATAGATCGTCTGGCCCGATACGCCCACCAGCTTTCCATACGAAGCGGCGGAAATACCCAGCTTTTCGCGATGGGCAGCCAGCCGGCCGGCGCTGAACCGGCGCTTCGGGCCTTCGTCGCCGGCCTCGTCCGATTCGCTTGCGCGTGCGCTGCGGGCCGAGCCTTTCGCGACGTTGCGCAGCTCTTTTTCCAGCGAACTCACCTGACGACGCAATGCCGCTATGGCTGCGCGATGATGAACCGATGCCTTCTTGAGGGCTTCCATTTCCGCGCGAACTTCCTTGCGGGCGACGCGCGAAATCTCGGATTTAAGAATCGATGCAATGTTGGGCATGCCGGCATTGTGCCCAGCAAATGTAAACACGGGACAGGAATATCGAATATAGGATCAAACTCGAATCTTTTGATTACAAAGCGAATATCCGCGTCATTGCAGTCCACTTCCCGCCCTCCGGCGTCCACGGCGTAGGCGCCTGGAACTTCCACATCAGTTCTTCCCATTCCGCAATCTTTGGATTGCTGCGCGTCGCGAGCGCCATCGCATCGGCGTCGTAGCGTGCGTCGTCCGTTTCCATCAGCATCACCATCCGCGTGCCGAGCCGGTGAATTTCCATGCCCATCACGCCGTGCGCCTTCAGATGCTCTCGCACCTCGGGCCAGATATTGCGGTGATAAGCCTCGTATTCGGCGATCAGGGCCGGGTCGTCCTTCAAATCGAGAGCCAGGAAATGGCGCATGGGAAATTCCAATCGGGGCGAAGAAATGATCAGGTCAGCGCCCGGTCCAGATGCGTGTAGCCGCCATCCACGAACACCCATTGCCCGGTGGTGTGCGAGGCACGCTCCGAGAGAAGGAATACGACGGTGTCGGCAATCTCCTCGGGCGTCGTCATGCGGCGCCCAAACGGAATCTTGTCGGTGATGTCGGCGAGCTTGCGGTCGGGTTCGTCGAAGGCGGAAATCCATCGCTGGTAGAGCGGCGTCATCACCTCGGCGGGGATCACCGCGTTCACGCGCACGCCGTCTTCCAGCAACGAAGCAGCCCACTCGCGCGTGAGCGAGAGCTGCCCGCCCTTGGCCGCCGTGTAGCCGCTGGTGTTGCCCTGCCCCGTGATCGCCGTCTTCGACGAGATGTTCACGATGGCCCCCTTGCTGGCCTTCAGGTGCGGCAGGCAGTGGTGCGCCATCACGTAGCAATGAATGAGGTTGCGTTCGAGCGAAGCAACGAAGGCATCGCGCCCCGCTTCCAGCCCCACGCTGTCGTTCACGCCCGCGTTGTTGACCAGCCCGTCGATGCGGCCAAACTCCGTGGCGGTGTCCGCGATGGCCCCGGCACACGCGGCCTCTTCCATCAGCTCGAGCTGGAAAAAGCGCGCGCGCGGCTGCAGCGCACGCAGCGCTTCTTCAAAGGGCTCGTCGAGCGGGTTCTTGCCGAAGATCACCGGCACTGCGCCTTCGCGCGCCAGCGCCATGGAGATGGCCGCACCGATGCCGCTGCCGCCACCGGTGACGATCACCACCTTGTCCTTCAGATTCAGGTCCATGCTGTGCGATGCCTTTCCTTATCCACGAAAGCGGTACTGCTCCAGCGACTCCGGCTTCATCGTGATCGAGAAGCCCGCGCCCTTCGGCGGCATGTAGGCCGCGTTGCGAATCTCGCAGGGCTCGACGAAATGCTCATGCAGATGGTCGACGTACTCGACCACGCGGCCCTCGCGCGTGCCCGAGATGCAGAGGTAGTCGATCATCGAGAGGTGCTGCACGTACTCGCACAGCCCCACGCCTCCGGCATGAGGACACACGGGCAGCTTGTATTTCGCGGCCATCAGCATCACCGCCAGGATCTCGTTCACGCCGCCGAGCCGGCAGGCATCGATCTGCACCACGTCGATGCCGCCGCGCATGATGAACTGCTTGAACATGATCCGGTTCTGGCACATCTCGCCCGTGGCCACCTTCACCGGCGAAATGCCCTCGCGGATCCTGCGATGGCCTTCCACGTCGTCGGGGCTGGTGGGCTCCTCGATGAACCACGGCTTGGCAAAGGCGAGCTGCCGCACCCAGTCGACGGCCTGCCCCACCTCCCACACCTGGTTGGCGTCGATCATCAGGTGGCGGTCGGGCCCGAGCACCTCGCGCGCCACGGTCAGGCGGCGGATGTCGTCCTGCAGGTCGCGCCCCACCTTGAGCTTGATGTGATTGAAGCCCGCGTCGATCGCCTCCTGCGCGAGGCGCCGCAGCTTGTCGTCGGAGTAACCCAGCCAGCCCGCCGAGGTCGTGTAGCAGGGGTAGCCCTCGGCCTTCAGCGTGGCGATGCGCTCGTCCTTTCCCTTGGAGACTTCGCGCAGCAGCGCCAGCGCCTCATCGGGCGCGATGCAGTCTGTGATGTAGCGGAAGTCGATGCAGCGCACCAGCTCCTCGGGCGACATGTCGGCCACCAGCTGCCACACGGGCTTGCCTTCGGACTTGGCCCACAGGTCCCACATCGCATTGACCACCGCGCCGGTGGCGAGATGGATCGCGCCCTTGTCGGGGCCGATCCAGCGCAACTGGCTGTCGGAGGTCACGTGCCGCCAGAAGCGCCCCATGTCCTCGGCCACCCATGCCAGGTCGAGCCCCACGACCAGGTGCCGCATCGCCTCGATGGCCGCGCAGCAGATCTCGTTGCCCCGGCCGATGGTGAACGTGAGGCCATGGCCTTCCAGCCCCGGCTGATCGGTCTCGAGCACGACGTACGCCGCCGAGTAGTCCGGATCGGGGTTCATCGCATCCGAGCCGTCCAGATGCTGCGAGGTGGGAAAGCGCACGTCGAGCACGCGCATGGAGCGGACGATGGTCATGACAGCTGCCGAGGGGAGAAAGGAGGCTCCTTCGGGGAACACCGCGGAACCGGCTTTGCCGGGCCGCTGGTGTTGCCCCCTGGAAGGGGGTTGGCGAAGCGACACGAAGTGCGCGAAGCCTGGGGGTCAGTCATAAAGCACCGCGGCGATCTTCGGGTCCGCGATGTTGGTCTTGTCGTACCAGAAGAATCCGGTGTCGACGATCTTCGGCAGCTTCTCGCCCTTGACGGCCTTCACCGCCATCTCGACGGTCTTGTAGCCCATGCCCACCGGGTTCTGCGTGATGGCGCCGGCCATGCTGCCGTCCATGATCGCGTTCTTCTGCTGCTTGCCCGAGTCGTAGCCGATGACCACGACCTTGCCGGTGCGCTTCATCTCCTTCACGCCGTTGACCACGCCGATGGCCGAACCCTCGTTGGCGCCGAAGATGCCCTTGAGGTTGGGCGATGCCTGCAATATCGACTTGGTGATCTCTGTCGACTTCAGCTGGTCGCCGCCGCCGTACTGCACGCTCACGATCTTGATGTTCGGGTAGGTCGACTTGATGCGATTGACGAAACCGTCGCGCCTGTCGACGCCAGTACGGCTGGTCTGGTCGTGCACCACCAGCGCGACTTCGCCGCTCTTGCCGATCAGCTCGGCCATCTTGTCGGCGGCCAGCGCGGCGGCGGCCTTGTTGTCGGTGGTGGTCGTGGTCGCCGGGATGTCGCTGTCCACGCCCGAGTCGAAAGCCACCACGGGGATCTTCGCGGCCTGCGCCTTCTTCAGCAGCGGAATCGCGGCCTGGCTGTCGAGCGCGGCGAAGCCGATGGCCTGCGGCTTCTTGGCGAGCGCGGCCGAGAGCATGTCGATCTGCTTGTCGACCATGGCCTCGGTCTCGGGGCCTTCGAAACTCACCTTGACCTTCAGGTCCTTGCCGGCCTGCTCGGCGCCCGACTTCACCGCCTGCCAGAACTGGTGCTGGAAGCCCTTGGACACCAGCGGTATGTAGATTTCCTGCGCCTGCTGTGCCTGTGCCAGGCCCGGCAGGCCCGTCAAGCTGACAAGGGCCGCACCCACCGTGCACGCGACGACTGCTCTTCTCTGGATCATTCGAAGTCTCCTGTGGTTGTATGAAACGAACGGATCGGGAACGTGGGGAACTCAGTGCGCCTTGCTGCCGCTGCGGCGGCGCAGGATGTCGGCGTACACGGCCAGGATGATGATCACGCCCGTGACCACCGTCTGCCATTCCTGCGCGACCGAGAGAATGCGCAGGCCGTTGGTGAGCACGCTCATGATGAAGGCGCCGATGATGGTGCCCACGATGGTGCCGGTGCCGCCGCTGAGCGAGGTGCCGCCGATGACCACGGCCGCGATGGCGTCGAGCTCGTAGCCCTGCCCCAGCGCCGGCTGCGCCGAGTTCAGGCGCGAGGCGATCAGCAGCCCCGCGATGCCGCAGATGCCGCCGCTCACCGTGTAGACCACGATCTTCCAGAAGTCGGTGTTCACGCCCGACAGGCGCACCGCCTCCTCGTTGCTGCCGAGCGCGAAGGTATAGCGCCCGAGGATGGTCCGGTTGAGCACGATGCTCGCGGCCACCGCCACCAGGAACAGGATCAGCACGGCATTGGGAATCGGCAGCGACGGCACGATGTCGCCGATCAGCGAGTCCTGCGAGATGGCGGTGAAGCCCGGCGTGTCGTTGAAGTAGATCGGCTTGGTGTCCGAGATCACCAGCGACAGGCCCTTGAGCAGCATCATCATGCCCAGCGTCGCGATGAAGGGCGGGATCTTGAGCTTGGCGATCAGCACGCCCGAGACGAAGCCGCTCAACGCCCCGAAGAAGATCGCCGCGCAGATGCCCAGCCATAGCGGCATGCCCATGTAGGTGAGCACCACGCCGGTCATGACGGCGCAGAAGGTCATCAGCGTGCCCACCGACAGGTCGATGCCCGAGGTGATGATGACGAAGGTGCAGGCGATGGCGAGCACGCCGTTCACCGCCGTCGACTGCAGGATGCCCACGAGGTTGTCGGCCTGCAGGAACTGCGGCGACGCGAAGCTGAAGAACACCATCAGCGCGACGAGGCTGGCGAAGGCCAGCAGCTTCTGCCGCGTGGCAGGGCGGAAGAGCCGCTCTTTCAGCGTCTTCAGCGAGAAACCGGGGGCGACGGTGGTCGTGGCGGTGGGGGTCGTCAAGGGGTTGTCTCCAGTCGTCATTCGGCGGTGGCAGCTTCGCGCCGGGTGGCGAGCTGCATGATCTTTTCCTGCGAGGCTTCGCGCGCCGGGAGCTCGCCGGTGATGCGGCCCTCGCACATCACGAGCACGCGGTGGCTCATGCGCAGTACCTCGGGCAGTTCCGAGGAAATGATGACGATGGCCTTGCCCTGAGCGGCCAGTTCGTTGAGCAGGCGATAGATCTCGGCCTTGGCGCCCACGTCGATGCCGCGCGTGGGCTCGTCGAAGAAGAGCACGCTGCAGTCGCGCAGCAGCCACTTGGCGATGACGATCTTCTGCTGGTTGCCGCCCGACAGCAGCCGCACCTGCTGGCGCACCGAAGGCGTCTTGATGCCGAGCTGCCTCACGTAGCGCTCGCCGGCCGACTCGATGGCGGCCTGGTCGATGAACAGGCCCATCGACAGGAACTTCTTCATGCTCGGCAGCGCGATGTTGGTTTCCACGTCCATGCCGGTGGCCAGTCCGAAATGCTTCCGGTCTTCCGACAGGTAGCCGATGCCGTGGGCCACCGCGTCTTCGGGCGAGCGGATCGACACCTTCTTGCCATGCACGAAGACTTCGCCCGCGTCGATGCGGTCGGCACCGAACACCGCGCGCGCCAGTTCGGTGCGGCCCGCGCCCATGAGGCCCGCGAAGCCGAGGATCTCGCCGCGGCGCAGCACGAAGCTCGCATCGCGCACCATCGAGCCGCGGCGGATGCCCCTGGCCTCGAGCACGATCTCGTTGCCGGAGGTGTCGGGCATCTCATGCTCCACATCTGCGAGCTGTCGGCCCACCATCATGGCGATGAGCGTGTCCATCGGCGTCGCCGCCATCGGCACGGTGGCGATGTACTGGCCGTCGCGCATCACGGTCACGCGGTCGGCGATGCGCTTCAACTCGTCCATCTTGTGCGAGATGTAGACGATGGCCACGCCGCGCGACTTCAGCCGCGCGATGATGCGGAACAGGTCGGCCACCTCCTCGTTGTTCAGCGCGGCGGTGGGCTCGTCCATGATGAGCACGCGCGAGTCGAACGACAGCGCCTTGGCGATCTCCACCATCTGCTGCCTGGCCACCGTGAGTTCGCCCACCGGCGTGCGCGGATCGAGCTTCAGGTTCATGCGCTCGAAGATGCGTTGCGCCTCCAGGCACATGGCCTCCTCGTCGATGAAGAGGCCGAAGCGACCGCGCGGCTCGCGGCCGATGAAGATGTTCTGCGCGGCGCTCAGGTGGTTCATCAGGTTGAGCTCCTGATGGATGATTCCGATGCCCAGCGCCTGCGCGGCGCGCGGGCTCTCGATGTCCACGGGCCGGCCGTCGAGCAGCACCTCTCCCGAGTCCTTGCGGTACACGCCCGCCAGCACCTTCATCAGCGTGGACTTGCCCGCGCCGTTCTCGCCCATGAGCGCATGCACCTCGCCGGGCAGCAGATCGAACTGCGCCCTGTCGAGCGCGCGCACGCCGGCGAAGGACTTGCTCAGGTCGCGGATGGTGACGATGGGTTGCATGAGGTGCTCGCTCAGTCCGCTTTCAGGTCGTAGAAGCGCCGCGCGGTGCCTTGCCATACGCTGGCCTGCTCGTCCGGCGAGAGGCTCCCGATGCAGGCCTCGCTCACCGCGATCCAGCCTGCGTAGTCGCCGGCAAGCGTGAGCACGGGCCAGTCGCTGCCCCACATCAGGCGGCCGGGGCCGAACACCTCGAGCAGGTGTTCCCACACGGGGCGCACCGCGTGGGTGACGACATCCGCATCGCGCTGCATCGAGGACGGCGCCTCGGTCCACAGTCCCGAGAACTTGCAGCACACCTGCGGCAACGCGGCCACCGCAGCGATGTCGCGGCGCCAGCGGGCGAAATCTTCGCCGTCGTGCGCGCCGACCGGCGGCTTGGCCGCGTGGTCGATCACCACCGGCAGTTGCGGCCATTGCGCAAGGAAGCTCATCAGCTGCGGCAGGTGCCGGGGCTTCACCAGAGCGTCGAAGCGCAGGCCGAGGCGCAGCAGGGTGCGCATCGCGTCGGGGCGCGGGCGGCGCGCGATCCAGTCGTCGTCGGGCAGGTCCTGCAGCATCGGCCGCACGCCCTTGAACTTCGGATTCCGGGCCATCCGCTCCAGCGAGGCGGCGGCGCCCGGCCGGCTCAGGTCGACCCAGCCGACCACGCCGCCGACTTCTTCGTGATCGCTGGCGATGCCGAGCAGGAAGTCGGTCTCGGCCCTGGACTCGGCGGCCTGCACCAGCACCGTCCGGCTTACGCCGTGGGCGCGCAGCAGCGGTGCGAGGTCTTCGGGCATGAAGTCGCGTAGCAATGGGGCCAGCGCGGGCACGTCGGCGCGCAACCACGTGTAGTCGCCGCGCGCGGGCCGCCAGAAATGCTGATGCGAGTCGATGCGCTGGATCATGTCGGGTCGCGGGCAGCCGGGTGCTGCCGAACGCCTTGCCTCTCTAGTCCATTTATGAACAGAGTATTTACATACGAATTTTCGACGTCAAGGCTGCCTCATGGGTGCTTACCCGTAGAACGAAACTTGCAAAAAGCCTGGCTTGCTGCTGAAATTCATCAGTGAACAAATCTATTCAATCCGACATCCTCGGCAAGCCCGCCGAAGACCAGGAGCAGCAGGATCGCTACCGCGCACCGGCGCTGGACAAGGGCCTGGACATCCTCGAACTGCTCGCCGACCAGCCCGAGGGCCTGACGCGCGGCGAGATCGTGAAGGCGCTGGACCGAGGCCCGAGCGAGATCTACCGCATGCTCGAACGGCTGGTGGCCCGCCAGTACGTGCTGCGCTCGCTGGCGGGCGACCGCTACAGCCTGAGCCTGAAGATGTTCGACCTGGCGCACCGCTATCCACCGAACCACCGGCTGGTGACGCAGGCGCTGCCGGTGATGGACCGCTACGTGAAGGAGGCCGAGCAGTCGTGCCACCTGGGCGTGTACGACCGGGGCAACGTGCAGATCGTGGCGCAGGTCAGCAGCCCCGCCACCTGCGGCATGACGGTGCGGCCCGGCACGCGCGTGAACCTGCTCGACACCGGCTCGGGCCAGGTGCTGCTGGCCTGCGAGTCGGACGAGCGGCGCCGGCAGATGGTGGCCGAGCACGTCGCGCTCGACGGCGAGGTGCAGATTCCGCCCGACGAGCTGGAGCACATGCTCGAAGCCGTGCGCGCCACGGGCTACCGGCAGCGCGAGAGCCTGCAGTACTTCGGCGTGATCGACATCTCCTGCCCCATCCTCGGCCCGCACGGGCATGCGCTGGCGGTGCTCACCACGCCGTACATCCGGCGCATCGACCGCCATGCGATTCCGTCGCTGGACCGCGCACGCGAGCTGATGCTGCAGGCGGCGCGCGACCTGTCGCTGCTGGCGAACGCCTAGCTGACGGGCGGCTTCGGCGTCTTCTCCTTCTTTTTCCGCCCGCCGATGGCACCCGATGCCGCAGCGCCAAGAATGCGCCGGAAGGTCGGGCATTCCATGTGGCTGGGCGCCCGGCAGACGGCCGCATGCCGCAGGCCGTCGCGCATCGCGCTCAGGTTGCGGATCGTGCGGTCGAGCTCGTCCGCCTTGGCCGTGAGCATCAGCCGATCGATGCGCGGCTGCCCGTTGGGCCCGAACATGCGCGCGATCTCGTCCAGCGAAAAGCCGGCGGCGCGCCCCAGCGCGATGAGCGCAAGGCGCTCCAGCACGTTGGCGTCGAACATGCGGCGCAGGCCATGCCGCCCGATGGAGGCGATCAGCCCCTTTTCGTCGTAGTAGCGCAGCGTCGAGGCGGGCACGCCCGAGCGCTGCGCCACCTCTGCAATATCCAGTTGCTTCATCCTCTTGACCTCAAGCCGACTTGAATTTGCATAGTGCGGTTTCCGCCTCGTGAAGGCAAGCAAGAGGAAACCATCATGGAAAGAAGCACGCAACAGGCCGGCGACGAACAGGCCAGGCTCTGGAACGGCCCGGCCGGAAACGCCTGGGTCGAGGCACAGGCAACGCTCGACCAGCTGTTCCGGCCCTTGGAGAAGCTGCTCGTCGACGCGGCATCCGCCGGCAGCCCGCCAGCAAGCCGTGTGCTCGACGTGGGTTGCGGCACTGGCGGCACCACGCTGGCCATCGCGCGGGCACTGGGCGCCGGCACGGATTGCGTCGGCATCGACATCTCGGAGCCGATGATTGCCGCCGCCCAAGGCCGCGCCGTGCGCGAAGGCGCGGCGGCACGCTTCGTCTGCGCCGATGCCCAGACGCATGCCTTCGAGCCTGCGAGCTTCGACGGCATCGTCTCGCGCCTCGGAGTGATGTTCTTCGACGACCCGGTGCACGCCTTCTCCAACCTGCGGCATGCCGCGAAGGACGGTGCCGCACTGCACTTCATCGCCTGGCGCGGCGCCGCCGAGAACCCCTTCATGACCACCGCCGAGCGCGCTGCCGCTCCGCTGCTGCCGGACCTTCCGCCTCGACAGCCGAACGCGCCGGGCCAGTTCGGCTTTGCGGACAGGCATCGTGTGGAAGCCATCCTCGAGGAAAGCGGCTGGCGCGGCATCGACATCCGGCCCGTCGACCTGCCCTGCACCCTGCCGGAGAAAGATCTCGTCGGCTACCTGAGCCGGCTCGGCCCGGTCGGCCTGGCGCTGCGGCAGGTGGACGAGCGCACGCGCGAACGGGTCATCGGCACGGTCCGCGCCGCCTTCGAGCCATTCGTGCACGGCAACGAGGTCCGTCTGACCGCAGCCTGCTGGATGGTCGCCGCACACGCGCCGGGGAAGAACCGGAATGACTGAAGCGGCGAAGCTCCTCGCCAGCGTGCTGCTGACCGGCATAGGCGCGACGGCGGTGATGGATCTGTGGGCCATTGCCCGCAAACGACTGCTCGGCGTTCCCTCGCTCGACTACGCACTGGTGGGCCGCTGGCTCGCCTATCTGCCGCGCGGCCGCTTTCGCCACAACCCCATCGCTGCGTCACCACCCGTGCGAAGCGAGCGACTTATCGGGTGGGTAGCGCACTACGGCATCGGCGTTACCTTCGCGGCCGTGCTGCTCGCAGGCTGGGGACCGGCGTGGGCCAGCCACCCCACGCTGGGCCCGGCCATGATCGTCGGCATCGGCAGCGTGGCGGCGCCCTTCCTGGTGATGCAGCCGGGCATGGGCGCAGGCATCGCGGCAAGCCGCACGCCGCGGCCCATGGTCGCGCGGCTGCACAGCCTGGTCACGCACGCTGTCTTCGGGCTGGGTCTCCATGCGGCCGGCTGGGTGGCCGCGCTTGCCCTCGCAGCCTGAACCCCAGGCTCAAGCGAACAGCTTCCCGTTGAGCGCGATCCGCACGGTCTTCACCGTGAGAACGGCCAGCGCCACGTTCAGCGCGGCCAGCAGCACCAGCGCAACAACCCAGAGCGCGACGCTCGCGCGCAGCTCCGCGTACTTCAGCGCCGCGTTGGCGAGCGCGGCCATCGGGAAGCCGATCGCCCACCAGTTCGGCGAGAACGTCGCTCCCCTGCGGAACACCTTCGGAGCCACCACCGCGAAGATGAAGAGCCCGAAGTAGAAGAGCATCGCGGCGAAGCGATCGATTTCGCCGACGACGTTGGTGTACGCCAGGAAGCCCACCGCGAAAGGCGCCACCAGGATCATCAGCGAAGGCTCCATGGCGGGCGCGAGCGGATCGCGGTGCACGAGCCGGCCGATGATCATCGTGAAGAGCACGAGCGCCAGCACCGCGCCGACCGCGCTTGCGGCCAGGTTGATTTCGCCGGCCCACGCCATCGGCATGTGCGCGCCGGTGACGGGGATGTCGAGCGTGGCCACGCCGGGGATGATCCAGGCCGGCACGGCAAGCGACGCATCCACCTGCCCCTTCAGCAGCCGCGACAGCACGATGAAGCTCAGCGCGAAGGTCGCGACGAGGCCCACGGTCCAGCCGAAGTGCGCGACGGGCGCGTTGTAGGGTGCGATGACGACCGACAGCAGCAGGACCGAGATCGCGATGGTGCCGAAGAAGTTGCCCGCCACCGGGTGATTGAACTCCGCCTGCACCGCCTGCCGGTGCCTTACGAGCTTCATCAGGTAGCCCGCCGAGATGAGCACGAAGGCGAACAGCGCGAACGCCCCGACGGCCTCGCCGACGAAGGCCGGCACACCCAGGCTTTCGTGCACGAGCCGCCATGCGAGGGCGAGGCCCGACAGGCCCATCACCGAGGCGAACAGGTTGACCGGAAGGTTGCGCACGGAGGCTTCCGCACGCGGAGGAACGACCGATGAGGAAGGGTTCAGTGACTGGCTTTGCATGGCTGGCACCTTTGGCTGAATTTGCGTTAGTTGGTATTTTCCGCCAGACTCCCGCCGTCGCCTTCCTCGGTTCACGGCGTTTTCAGCCAATCCCCGGACCTTGTCTGCCATGCGCATCGCCATCCTCGCATTTCCCCGTTTCCAGCTGCTCGACGTTGCCGGGCCTGCCGACGTTTTCGTCGAAGCAGCGCACCAGCTCGGGAAGCCGCGCGCCTACCAGGTGCAGGTGATCGGCACCAAGGCCGGCGTTCTCAAGAGCAGCGGCGGCCTGAAGCTGGCCGTCGACGCCACGGTGGCAACGCATTGCGGCGCCATCGACACCCTGCTGGTCGCGGGCAGCCCCCGCATCGAGGACATGGAAAGCGACACCCAACTGCAGGACTGGCTCCGGCGCCAGGCCGGCACCGTGCGGCGCTACGGCTCGGTGTGCTCCGGCGCCTTCGTGCTGGCGGCCTCCGGACTCCTCGACGGCAAGAGGGTCGCGACCCACTGGAACACCGCCGCCGGCCTCGCGGCGGCATACCCGCGCACACGCGTGGAGGCGGACGCCATCTACGTGAAGGACGGCAACCTGTTCACCTCGGCAGGGGTAACCGCCGGCATGGACCTTGCCCTCGCGATGGTGGAGGAAGACCACGGCCGCGAACTCGCGCTGCGCGTGGCACGCCAGCTGGTGATGTTCCTCAAGCGCCCCGGAGGCCAGAGCCAGTTCAGCGCGCACCTCGCGGCGCAGACTTCCGAGCGCTCCGGCGTGCGCACGGTGCAGGATCATGTGCTCGCGAACCTGAAGGACGACCTGTCGGTGCCCGCCCTGGCCGCACGCGCGGGCATGAGCGAGAGAAGCTTCGCGCGGATCTTCCGCGACGAAACAGGCACGACACCCGCGGAGTTCGTCGAGAACGCAAGGATCGACGCCGCCCGCAGGCTGGCCGAGGAATCCGACGTGCCGGCCAAGCGGCTGGCCGATGCGGTCGGCTATGCGAACGTGGACGGCTTCAGGCGTGCGTTCGCCCGTCGACTGGGGGTCAGCCTCGTGGAGTACCGGAGGCGCTTCGCTACGTGATGCCGCGGGCGGCCGCTCGTTCAGGCCGCCTTGCCGTCGTCCCTGAGCACGGTTTCCCCGGTGCGGGGATTCGTCAGCGTGACGTTCTCGAGCGCCTTGATCCGCCACTCGCCGGCCTCCCGCGTCAGCACGGCGAGGATCAGCGTGTCGACGGCATGCGGGCCCGCCGGATGCGCCGGACCGGTCGTGAGGCGACTCCAGAAGTGCACGATGGCCGCGTCGTCGCCGATCGCGGTCACATCGATCAACTCGTTGTCCAGCGTGGAGTCGCTGTAGATGGTTGCGTGGATGGGCGCATGCAGGCCGACGATCTCGTCGACACCGCGCACGTAGTGTCCGAACCGGTTCACGAAGCTCGCGTTGCCGTGGAACAGCGCCGCGAGCGCCTTCATGTCGTGGCTGTTCCAGGCGGCCTGGAACGCCCGGGGTGCATCTTCAGGATGGTTCATCTGGTTCATGAGGTTCACCTGGGTTGTTGCTGGTATCCGCGCATCGGGGATCCGTTGTCCGGATGAGGCCCGCTATCCATCCTCGTCGGCAGGCGGCCCGATCGCCGATCCCGGCGCCGCCTGCGCCAGGTGGCCACCCACCGTCGAGAGCAGGCCGCGCAGCCAGCGATGGGCGCCCTGGTGCTGCGAGCGTTCGTGCCACAGCTGGTAGAAGCGCATGCGCGGAAACCCCTCCGGGGCCGCCACGCACACCACCGGAAGGCTGCGCGTGAACTGCTCGGCGAAGTGGCGCGCGGTGGTGAACACGAGGTCGCTGTCGGCCACCAGGTAGGGCGCCATCGCGTAGTAGGGCACGAAGACGCGCGCGTCGCGGGTCTGCCTCAGGCCGGCCAGATGGCTGTCGACCACCGCGCGGTGCGACTTGGCGAACGGCGTGGGCGCCACGTGCACGGCCGCGAGGTAGCGCGGCAGCGTCATGGCGTCAGGTGCGGCCAGCGGGTTGCGCGGGCTCATCATGCACACCAGCTCGTCCTCGATCAGCAGCGACAGGTGCATGCGCTCGGGCGGCAGCGGCCAGTTGCCGATCACGATGTCGAGCTCTCCCTGCGCCAGCGCGCGCTCGTAGTCGTAGCCGGGCGTCAGCGGGTGGACCAGCAGGCGCGCCTGCGGCGCCTCGGCGCGGAAGCGCGCCACCACCTCGGCCATGAAGCTGGCCGCCAGGTAGTCCGGCGTGGCGATGGTGAACGTCGTGGTGCTGGAGGCGGGCACGAAGCGCTCGGGGCCGGCCAGCATGCGGTCGATCTCGCCGAGCACTTCGCGCGCGCTGTCGCGCAGCTGCAGCGCCCGGGCGGTGGGCACCATGCCGCCGCGCTCGCGCACCAGGATCGGATCGCCGAAGGCGTCGCGCAGGCGCCGCAGGGCCGCGCTGACGGCCGGCTGCGTCTGGTTCATGCGCACCGCCGCGCGCGAGACGCTGCGCTCGGCCACCAGCACCGCCAGCACGCGCAGCAGGTGGATGTCGACAAGGTCCTGGCTTCTGGTCATGTGTCTAGGGGTTCGACCGGATGGCGCGCCGTTGCGGGGCGCGACCTATCGCTCTGGTTTATGCCGCACATTCCGCGCGCCGTGCGCGCGGCCGGACCATTGTGCCTACAGTGCCCACGCAGGCGGCGCTCCTTTTGCCGGTCCGGACCGCAGCGCCCCACACCAAGGACCTGGAGACAAGCATGACATCAACCACAGCGGCCGCATCGGTCCGGCCTTCCTCCACCCCGTCCGAGCTGGACGGGGTCTACCGCAAGATCATCTGGCGGCTCATTCCCTTCCTGATGCTGCTGTGGGTGCTGGCCTGGATCGACCGGGTCAACATCGGCTTCATCAAGCTCACCATGCTCGACGAGCTCAAGTGGAGCGAGGCGATGTACGGCCTGGGCGCGGGCATCTTCTTCCTGGGCTACTTCTTCTTCGAGGTGCCGAGCAACCTGCTGCTGCAGCGCATCGGGGCCAAGAAGACCATCATGCGCATCACCATCGGCTGGGGCCTGACCTCCATCGCCACGATGTTCGTGAAGACGCCGGACATGTTCTATTTCCTGCGCTTCCTGCTGGGCGTGTTCGAGGCCGGCTTCTACCCCGGCATCATCCTGTACCTGACCTACTGGTTCCCCAACGACCGGCGCGCCAAGGCCTTCGGCATGTTCATGTCGGCCTCGGCCTTCGCGGGCGTGATCGGCGGGCCGCTGGCCGGCACCATCATGACCGGCATGCACGGCGTGAACGGCTGGTCGGGATGGCAGTGGGTGCTGCTGCTGGAGGGCATTCCATCGGTCATCGCCGGCTTCGTCACCTACTTCTACCTGACCGACAAGCCCGAGCAGGCCAACTGGCTCACGGCACGCGAGCGCCAGCTGGTGCACGAAGACCTCGAGCGCGACGGCCGCTCGCTGGGCCAGCGCGAGCACAGCATGCTGGCCTCGCTCAGGAGCGGGCGCATCTGGCTGCTGATCCTGATCTTCTTCTGCATCATCGCGGCCAACTCCTCGCTGACCTTCTACGGCCCGACGCTGGTCAAGGAAGTGGGCTTCGCCAGCCCTGTGACGGTGGGCTGGATCATGGCCGCGGCCTACCTGTGCGGCGCGGCCGGCATGATCTGGAACGGCTTCCACTCCGACAAGCAGCAGGAATCGCGCTGGCACTGCGGCCTTGCCGCGGCGCTGGGGGCGGTTTCGCTGCTGGCCATCGCGCTCTTCCTCGGGCACAGCGCGCTGGCGGTGCTGGTGGGCCTGACCCTGGCCATCGTCGGCACCATGAGCGCCATTCCGGTGTTCTGGCAGATGCCCAACCGCTTCCTGGCCGGCACCGCGGCCGCCGGCGGCGTGGCGCTGATCAACTCCATCGCCAACCTGGCCGGCTTCGGCGCGCCCTGGATGCTGGGCCTGATCAAGACGTCCACCGGCAGCCTCTCGCCCGGCCTGTACGTGGTGGCGGCAGTCGAGATCTGCGCCACCTTGCTGATCCTGGCCTGCGTGCCCTCGCACCGCAAGCAATCCGTTGCCTCCGCCGCGCGCTGAGCGGCCGGCATCGCCACCGAAGAAAAGAACGACCGATGACCCTCACCACCACCCGCCTGAACCTGGCTGCGCTCAACGAGATGGACCGCGACGCCTTCGTCGCCGCCGTCGGGCCGACCTTCGAGAACTCCCCCTGGGTCGCGCAGGCCGCGTGGGCGCGCCGCCCCTTCGCCGATGCCGGTGCGCTGCATGCCGCGATGCTCGACGTGGTGCGGCAGGCGCCGCAGGAGCGCCGCATCGCCTTCCTCTGCGGCCACCCGGAGCTGGCGGGCCGCGAAGCCCAGGCCGGCACGATGACGGCCGAGTCCGTCGGCGAGCAGCGCAGCGCCGGGCTCGACGCGCTCAGCCGCGACGAGCTGGGCGAGATGCAGTACCTGAACCGCGCCTACCGCGAGCGCCACGGCTTCCCCTTCATCATCGCCGTGCGCCGCAACACCAAGCAGCAGATCTTCGAGGCGATGCGCACGCGCGCGGCGGCGAGCACCGAGGTCGAGCAGCGCGCCGCGCTCGACCAGATCGGCTTCATCACCAGAGGGCGCATCGACGCCCTGCTGGACGGCTGAGGCCTCCGGCGCGCTCTCTTTCCCCGCGACACGTTCCCGTTCCCGTTCCCGTTCCCGCCAACCGGTGTCCCCTCGCACCGGCCAGGCGTTCCATCGCCCGGAAAAGGGCAGACAACGACAGGAGACAAGCAAAGATGGCGAATCAAGTCGTATCCCACCATCCCGCGCGCAGGCAGTTCGCGCTCTCGGGACTGGCGCTCGGCGCGGCGGCGCTGACCGCGCGCGGGGCGCTGGCACAGCAGCCGGGCGCCGCGCCGGCCGGCCCCGCCCGGGCCAGCGGCCCCATCGTGCTGCACGGCGTGAGCCCGCGGCTCACGGTGCATGCGCTGGACACCTTCCATGGCGCGGCAGCCACCGGCCTGCGCATCGACTTCTCCCGGCTGGAAGGCGGCAGCTACAAGCAGCTGCGCAGCGTCGTCATGAACGGCAATGGGCGCTCCGACGATCCGCTGCTGATCGGCGACAGCTACCAGCCCGGCGACTACGAACTGCTGCTGCACGTCGACGACTACTTCGCCGGCAAGAAGGCCGTGCTGCCCATGCCGCCGTTCCTGACGAAGCTGCCGGTGCGCATCCGCGTCGCCAACGTCGCCGAGCGCATCCACCTGCCGATCCAGTTCGGCCCGTGGAGCTACACCTACTCGCGCGGCAGCTGAGCCCATTGCACTGACGAAAGAGGAAACGACATGACCGGCATCTCGACGCACGTGCTCGACATCACCAACGGGCGCCCCCTGGCGGGCCTGCAGGTGGAGCTCTACGACGTGGCGACCAACCCGCCCACGCGCATCAACGGCACCCGCACCAACGCCGACGGCCGCACCGATGCGCCCATGCTCGCGGCCAAGGACGCGCGCACCGGCCACTTCGAGCTGCGCTTCCACGTCGGCGACCACTTCAAGGCGGCCGACGGGCTCTCGGACGTGGTGCCCGTGCGCTTCTCCATCTTCGACGCGGCGCAGCACTACCACGTGCCGATGCTGTGCGCGCCCTGGTTCTTTTCAACCTATCGCGGCAGCTGACTCGCCGCAGGAGTTTCTACAGATGCCCCATACCGATCAAGACTCGGAGAAGTACATGGTCGACGCCATCCGGCTGGCCATGCGGAACGTGCGCGAACGCAGGACCTGGCCTTTCGGCGCCGTGCTGGTGCGCGACGGCAAGGTGCTGGCCCGGGCGGTCAACGAGGTCGACGCGCTGTGCGACCCCACGGCCCACGCCGAGATGCAGGCGGTGCGCATCGCCGCCAAGGCCCAGGGCGGCACCGACCTGTCGGGCAGCGTCGTGTACGCCAGCGGCTACCCGTGCCCCATGTGCCTCACGGCCATGTACCTGGCCGGCGTGAAGGAGGTGTACTTCGCCTACTCCAACGAGGACGGCGAGCCGCACGACCTCTCCGCCGAACGCGGCTACCTGGAGATCGCGCGGCCGCTGGAGCAGCGCGAGATGCCCGTGCGATCGCTGCCGGTGCGCGACGAGGGCGAGGACCTGTACGAGGCCTGGTCGCACTCGATGCGCTGACCGCAGGCCCCGGGGGCGCGACCTCAGTCCGCGTAGACCCCGGCTGCCTTGATCACCGGCGTCCACTTCGCGATCTCGTCGATCACGAACTTCTTGTGGCCCGCGGGTTCGACGCGCCCGTCGGTCGCCACCACGGCGCCCAGCAGCTCCTCGCGATGGATGAAGTCCGGGTCCTTCAGCGCGACCTTCACCGCGTCGTTGAGCTTCTTCAGCACCGGCGCGGGCGTGCCCTTGGGCGCATAGAGGCCGTGCCAGATCGTGACCTGGAAGTTCTTCAGACCCGCCTCGTCGAGCGTGGGCAGGTCCTTGAGCATCGGCAGCGCGAGGCGCTTGGGCGTGGTGACGGCGAAGGCCTTCACCTTGCCCGCCTGGATGTGCGGCGTGGTGTTGGTGGTCTGGTCGCACAGCAGGTCGATCTGGCCGCCGATCAGGTCGGTGATGGCGGGCGCGGTGCCTTTGTAGGGCACGGGCGTCATCTCGGTCTTCGTGGCGCTCTGGTACAGCAGGCCGCACAGGTGCGAGGCCGAGCCCACGCCCGCGTTGCCGATGTTGATCTTGCCCTTGTTGGCGGCGATCCAGGTGCTCAGCTCCTTGTAGTTGGTGGCGGGAATGCCGGGCTTGGAGATGAGCGTCATCGGCACGTCGTTGACGATGCCCAGGTATTCGAAGTCGCTTTCGACCTTGAACGGCACGTTGCGCACCAGGCTCGGCACGGTCGCCATCGCGATGTGATTGAGCAGCAGCGTGTAGCCGTCGGGCGTGGCGCGCGCCACCTTGGCTGCGCCGATGGAGCTGCCGGCGCCGGGCACGTTGTCGATGATCACGCTGGCGCCGCCGAGCGGCTTGCGCAACGCCTCGGCGAGGTCGCGCGCGACGCGGTCGGTCGGGCCGCCGGCCGCGAAGGGCACGACGATGGTGACGGGCTTGCCGCCCGGAAAGTCCTGTGCGTGGGCAGCGACGGCGGCGGTGGCGATCGCCGCAAGGGCGAACAGTTTCTTCATGGAGTCTCCGTGACGTTGGATTGAAAAATGATTCAGGGCGCGCGCGACGGCACGCGGCTCTCGAGCGCGGGCGGCTGCCATGCGGGCTGGATGTGGCAGCCGTTCTTGCCGTCGGTGTCGTAGCGCGGCATCAGCGCCTTGCAGCGCTGCGCGAGGCCGTCGGGCGTGGGCTTCTCGCCCTTGTCGATCCAGTCGAGCAGCGCGGCGAAGAGCGCGGGGTATTCCGAATCGCTCAGGTAGCTGTGCTCGCGTTCGCTGCTGAAGCTCTGCACCAGCAGGTTGCCGGTGCCCGCGGCGTCGCGGATGCGGCGGTAGGAGTTCTCCAGTTCGACGAAGGCCGTCGGGTCGTCGATGGCGTGCAGGCCCACGGTGGGCAGCGCGGTGCGACCGGTCGGCTGGCTGTCGGCCGCCAGCGCGCCCTTGGCCTGCGGATCGGCCGCGTAGCGCAGCACGCCGGCATTGAGCGCTGCGTCGTCGGCCGAGCCGCTGTAGACCACGCCGATGTTGCCGAAGGGGTTGCGGCCCTCGAGCCCCTTCTGCACCAGGTCCTGGAAGAGCCATGTCGCCCAAGTGAGATGGCCCAGCAGCGAGCGCTCCTGGATCTTCACGACCGAGAGGATGGTCTTCAGCCGCGCTGCCTGCTCGGGCGTGCGCTGCGCGGCCGGCAGGCCCACGCCGGTGCACTCCTTCACGCGCGCGGCGAGATCGGCGCGCGTGAGCTTGGTGTCAAGAGGAAGGCCCATCCACAGCGGGTACTGCGGCTCGTCGGGGCGCGGATGGTTGCGGCAGACGTACTGGTACACCACGCGCAGGTCGAGCCGGAAGTCGTAGGCGCTGTTGCCGCCACCGAGCACGCCGCTGGTGAGCAGCAGGCCGTCGTAGGGGCTCTTCGTACCGCCGGCCGGTGCATAGAGTTCCGCCGCCTTAGCCGCCACGCCCGCGCCGTAGCTCTGCCCGTGCAGCAGCGTGCGGTGCGGCTGGCCGAAATGGCGCACGAAGATCCGGCGCAGGCGCTCGGTGTCTTCCGCCGCCATGGTCACGCCGTAGCCTCCGCGCCGGTAGGTGGAGGCGGCCCATGCGTAGCCGGCCTTCACGGTGACTGCCCAGCGCTTCAGGTCTTCCTCGCTTCGCTCCAGCTTGGGCGGTCCGGTCTCGGGGCCGCCGTGGGCGTGCAGCACCAGCACGCGGCCGGCGTTCTTCGCCCAGTCCTTCGGGATGGCGATCCAGTAGAAGGAGCCCGCGCCGTCCTCACCGGTGTAGCAGCGCGCCGACTCTGGCACCGGCGCCGGGCAGGCGGCCGCCTTGGGCCCGGAGGGCGCCGCATGCGCGGGCAGGGTCGGTGCCGCGCCGATCAGCGCGAAGGCCATGGAAGCCGCAAGGCTGGACAGTCGTTTTTTCAATGACGTACTCCGAGTTCGAGCGCCGCCTTCGCCGCGTCGGTGGAGACGAATGCGAGGACGCCGCTGTTGAAGATGAAATTGCCCGCCCGGCCGGCATCGGCCTGTGCCACGCCGAGCACCGGCGTGTCGTAGCTCAGCCCCGCGGCCGCGCCGCCGAGGTTAAGGCCGCTGCCGGCCACCGTGGCATCGTGGTTCTCGCCCTTGACGCTGAGCAGCGCATAGCTGCCGTCGGCCGTGCCGGAGACCAGGCTCTGCTGCAGGCCGAAGAAGCGCATGCCTGCGTTGGCGGCCGACTCGCGCACCAGGTGCATGGGCACCGCCGTACCGCTGACGAGGCCGATCACCATCGAGCCGGTGAGCGTGCCGCCGGTGGTCACGGCGCCGCCGGTGGGCGAGGTCGTGAACAGGTCGAAGGCGCCGCGCGTGCCGTTGTAGGTGATGTAGCCCTTCTCGGTCTGCGTGCAGGTGGCGTCGTAGATCATGAAGCCGTTGGCCGGATCGCGGCAGTACTGGAAGGTGCCGGCATTGCGCAGCCGCACCGCCAACGCCTGCGCTGCAGTACCGCCCGTGCCCTGCTGCACGCCAACCGCGTTGAAGATGTTCGCCACCGGGTTGAACACCGTCGGCGTCGCCGAGTTCTGGAAGGTGTTCTGGAACGCCAGCAGGGGCGCGAAGCCACCGCCGCTCGGCGCATTCACGCCGCCCGACAGCACCCCGCCGGCGCCGAAGCTGAACACCGCCCCGCTCTCGCCGCTGCCGTAGCTGCAGTTGCCTTCCGACACCAGCGTGCCGGTGCGCACCGTGCCGGCCGTGCGCTGCAGGCTGGCGTCGATGGTCACGGTGTAGGCCATGGTGGCCGGGTCGATCTGCACGCGCAGTTCTTCGCCGAAGCTGTTGCCGCCCTTGTAGCTGGTGACGGCCGCGGGCAGGTTCGGGCAGACCAGCGGGTCGCCGACCTCGGTGACGCAGCTGTAGTTGACGGCTGCGTCCAGGCTGCCGCTGCCGCGGTACTTGGGCCACGCCGGGAACAGGCACAGCGGGCGCGTGCGGCCATAGGTGCCGGCCACGGCGTCCACCGCCACGCCGGTGGCCGGCGCGAGGCCGCCCTCGACCCAGCCTTCGAGCGCGGCCAGCGAATCCCAGTTGGGAATGAAGCTGCCAGTGCCGTGGCCCATGCCGGGCACGGTGTAGAAGCGCACGTTCCGGTCGACCGAGGCCTGGCCCAGCGTGGCGATGAGCTGCTTGTAGTAGTCGATGGTCGAGTTCGGGCTGATCACCTCGTCGGCCAGGCCGTGCAGCATGATGAGCCGGCCGCCGTGCGCGAAGAAGGGCGCGAGGTTCGGGTTGGTCGCGTCGGTGAGGCTCGACACCTCGGTCACCCGCGCGGCATAGCTGCCCGGATCCAGCGGATCGAAGGTGAGCGTGTTGAAGTTGGCGTCGCGCGTGACGAAGAACTTCACCCACTGGTCGCCGGTGACGTACATGTTGGCGTCGGCCGACGTGGCGGGATTGGCCGGCACGTTGCGCGTGCCTAGGTCGCGCGTGGTGAAGGGGCCCGCCACCAGCGCGCCTTCGAGCAGGTTGTAGCCGCCCGCGCGCTTCACGCCGTTGGCCAGCGAATAGGTCGTGAAATCGAGCGGCGACTCGATGGCGTTCACGGTGGCGATCTGCGCGTCCGACAGGCAGGTCTTGGCCGTCTTCGTGCCGCCGGGGCAGCGCAGCGAGGCCAGGATCTGCGTGTTGAGCAGGCGGCAGCTCTCGACGTTGCTCACGATGCTGTCGGCCGCGCCGTCGAGCTTGTCGCAGGCCTGCATCGCGGCCTTCTGCACCATCAGCGTCTCGCTCAGGTCCATCCAGCCGGCGGTGCCGTTGTTGTAATACAGCGCGCGGCCCACGGCCACGTTCGACAGCCGCGTGCCGGTGTAGTTGAGCGCGGGCTCGTTGGCGATCACGCCGTCGTAGTCGAGCGGCCAGCGCTGGATGTAGCTCAACGCATCGCGCCCGCCCGTGGAGGTGCCCAGGAAGTAGGCGTGCTTGGGCGCCACGCCGTAGCGCGCGAGCACCAGCGCCTGCGCCACGTCGCGCGTCTTCTTGAGCGAGAGGCCGCCGTAGTTGGCGAGCTGCTCGTCGTTGGCCGCGAACTTGCCGTCGGTGATGCTGCCCGACTGGTGGCCCGAGTCGTCGCCGTAGGTGGCGTAGCCCAGCGCGAGCGGCGCGGGCTTGCCGGCGGGGCCGAAGCGGATGACCTCGGTGCCGTCGATGAGCACGCCGTCGAAGCCGCCGCCGCCGAAGTGGATGGTCTTCTGGTTCCACTTCTCGGGGAGGTTCACCGCGAAGTTGATGGACTGCGAGCTGGGGTCGACCGGCTGGATGGTGCCGCGCACGCGGCAGTAGTCGCCGAGCGTATTGCCGGCGTCGCTCGCGGCGACGGGCGTGGCGCTGGTGACGGTGGCGCCCTGCGTGGGCAGGCTGATCAGCGAGGCGGGCAGGCTCCTGCCGTTCAGGTCAGCGCAGGAAACGGCCGGCTGCACCGGCGGGGGCGGTGGGTTGTCCGGCGGATCGTTCGCCGGCGGGTTACTGGCAGGAGGATTGCTGGCGGGCGGTGTGGTCGGCAGGAAGCCGATGCCACCGCCGCCGCCTCCGCCACCACCGCAGGCGACAAGGATCAGCGAGACCAGTGAGAAGCCGACCGCGTGGCGGACGGCACGAAACATCGAGGCGGGGCGCGTTGTGCGCATGGGTTTGTCTCCGGCATGCGGCCTCGTTGGGCCGCTTGTTCTTGAATGGGCGGCCGGAAGATAGATTCGGTGTGACCTAGGGTCAAATAAAATAACAAGGCACTTTTCATACAAAAAACATATGGACATACGGGCACTGCGCTACTTCGCCGCGGTCGCGGAAACCGGCCACATGACGCGCGCGGCCGAACAACTGGGCATCCAGCAGCCGCCTTTGAGCCTGCAGATCAAGGCGCTCGAACGCGAGCTGGGCGTGCTGCTGTTCCGCCGCCATCCGCGCGGCGTGGCGCTGACCGACGCGGGCCGGCTGTTCCAGGCCGAGGCGCTGCGCATGCTGCAGGACATGGAGGCCATGAAGCAGCGCATGACGCGCGTGGCCAAGGGGCAGTCCGGCACGCTCGCGGTGGGCTTCACCAGCTCGGCCGCGGCGCACCGCTTCATGCCCGAGGCGCTGCGCGAGTTCCGCCGCGAATACCCGGAAGTGGAGCTGCAGCTGCGCGAAGACAACGCGGCAGAGCTCACCGAGGCGCTGGCCGCGGGCCGCCTGCACTGCGGCCTGCTGCGCGTGCCGGTGGCGCGACCCGAGGGGCTTCTGTTCGAGACGCTGCTGCGCGAGCCGGTGCTGGTGGCCATGCCCAGCGACCACCGCCTTGCCCTCGGCCGCGACAAGGACTCGCGCCCGCTGCCGCTCGCGAAGCTCTGCGAGGAAGGCATCATCCTCGTGCGGCGCCCGGGCGCGCCCGGCCTCTATGCCGACCTGCTCACGCTGTGCCACGCCAAGGGACTGCGCCCGCGCGTGGTGGCCGAAGTCGATCGGATGATGACCAACCTCAATCTCGTGGCCGCGGGTGTCGGCCTCTCGGTGGTGCCGGCCTCGATGCATGGCGTGCACGCACACGCCATCGCCTACGCGCGGCTGGCCGACGGCGGCCAGCTCGACGCGCCGCTCACGCTGGTGTCGCGCGCCGAGGAAGACAACCTGCCCGCGCAGAATTTCGCCGCGCTCCTGCGCCGGCTGGCGCTGGAGAACCCGGGCTCATGAACCGGCTTCGCCGCCGCCTGCTGCAGGGCTCGGGCACGCTGCTCGCGGCCGCCTGCGCGCTGCCACGCGTGCTGCACGCCGCGCCGGCGCAGTGGCCGAACAAGCCGGTGCGCCTGATCGTGGTCTATCCGCCCGGTGGCGTGAGCGACGGCATGGCGCGCGTGCTGGCAGAACCGCTCGCGCGTTCGCTCGGCGTGCCGGTGCTCATCGAAAACCGCCCCGGCGCGGGCGGCAGCCTCGGCATGGACGCACTCTCGCGCGCCACGCCCGACGGCTGCACGCTGGCCTTCTCGGCCATCAGTCCGCTCACGCTGCACCCGCTGCTGGCGCGCGTTCCCTACGACCCGATGCGCGCCTTCGTGCCCGTGGCCAGCGTCATGCGCACGCCGGTGCTGGTGGTGGGCACGCCGGCTTTCACGGGCCTGGGCTTCGGCGAGCTGATCGCGCAGGCGCGCAGGCAGCCGGGCGCGGTGCGCTGGGCGACATCGGGCGTGGCGACCATCGGTCACCTGGTGCTGGCGCAGGTGCGCGTGCAGAGCCGCACCGACATCACGCACATCCCCTACCAGGGCGGCGGTCCGCAGCTCAACGATGCGCTGAGCGGGCAGTTCGAAGTGCTGTCGACCAATGTCGCGGCGCAGCAGTTGCAATACATCGAAGGCGGGCGCTTCCAGGCGCTGGCAGTAGGCGCGCCGGCGCGCATCGAGGCGCTGCCTGCCGTGCCCACTCTTGCGGAACTCGGTTTCGAGAAGGCGAACCGCGATTCGCTCTTCGGCATCTTCGCGCCGGCACGCACGCCAGCGGCGGTGGTGCAGATGCTCAATGCCGAGATCAACCGGGTGCTCGAAAGCGACACGGTGCGCTCGCGGCTGCGCGCAGCCTACAACCTGCCGGCCGGTGGAGGCACCGAAGCCTTCGCGCACGAGATCGCGCTCGACCGGCGGCGCAACCGCGAACTGGTCTCGGGCGACCGCTCGCAGTTCGACTGAGCGGCTACTTCTCGGCGACCCAAAGCCGCGGGTAATCGAGCACGAAGCTGTCTTCCGTCACGCGCAGCGTCTGCGCATAGTCGAAGCGCTTCGCCTCGTAGGCGTATTC
This sequence comes from Variovorax sp. 679, assembly GCF_003952185.1. Lineage (GTDB taxonomy): Bacteria > Pseudomonadota > Gammaproteobacteria > Burkholderiales > Burkholderiaceae_C > Variovorax. The sequence goes on from NZ_RXFS01000002.1 coordinate 405,937, forward strand.
GGTGTCGCTGCGCCGTTCGTAGCGCTGCATCAGCTCGCTGAGCACCCCACCGCCGTCGATGTCGACCCATGCGGCGGGTGCATCGGCGCCCTCGCCTTTCGAAAGCCCGAGGCGACGCAGCTGCAGCAGATTGGTGGCGGGCGTGAAGCCCAGGTCGAGGTCGATGCAGTGCGACAGGTCGGGCACGGGCTCGTCGTTGAGCTTCCAGTGGCCGCGCGCGTCACGGGCGATCGACAGGTCGACCGCCGAATCGCCGAGCCAGCCGCGCACCGTGCCCCACTGGGTGTGCCATAGCAAGTCGCAGCGCACGCGATAGTGCAGCTGGCCGGTGCGGCCGTCTTCCAGGCGGAACACGGCGGCTCCGTCGAGTTGCCAGGCCGAGGCATTGCGTTCGAGGCGGCAGGCATCGTGGCCCGGGACGTCGAGCCTGCGCCAGAGGATGGAGGCGACCGTTTGCATGGCGCGCATGATGGCACCGGCACGCTGCGGCACGCAAGCAATGACCCGCCGTCCCGCAGGTGCCAGTCAGGTTCGGGGGAGACGATTTCCCCGCATGACGCCTCCGGCAGACATCCCTCCCCCTGTGGACTCCGTGGAACCGTACGACCCGCCCGCGCCCGCCGAACAGATAAACCACGAGGCGGCGGAATGCCTGATAGGCGAGATGGAGCCACCCGACACGAGTGACAGTGCCTTGCCTCCAGAGGAGAGATAGCTGGCCGCGCAGCGTGCCCCACAATCCGCGTTCATGACCTTCAGGCTACCTGCAGCCCTCGCGCTGGCACTCTCCTTTCTGCTGGCCGGGGCCGCCCATGCCGCGGCCGCGCTGAAGGACGGCGACATCATCTTCCACACCTCGCGCTCGGCGCAAAGCATCGCGGTGCAGCGCGCCACCGGCTCGCGCTACAGCCACATGGGCGTCGTGCTGATGCGCGATGGCAAGCCCTACGTGTTCGAGGCGGTGTCGACGGTGCGCTACACGCCGCTCGCACAGTGGACGGCGCGCGGCAACGGCGGCCGTTACGTGGTGAAGCGGCTGCGCAACGCCGACACGCTGCTGACGCCCGGCGCGATTGCAAAGCTGCGCGCGGGCACATCCGACTTCGAGGGCCGCCCCTACGACCTGACCTTCGAGTGGTCGGACAAGCGCATCTACTGCTCCGAACTCGTGTGGAAGCTCTACCAGCGCGCGCTGGGTGTACGCATCGGCGAGCTGCAGAAGATCCGCGAATTCAACCTCACCGACCCGGCGGTTCGCGCCAAGATGCGCGAGCGCTACGGCGACAAGGTGCCGATGGACGAGCCTGTGATCTCCCCCGTGGCGATGTTCGACTCGCCCCTGCTGGTGACGGTGGAAACGCGCTGACCCGATCGCCCCCAGGCAGGCACGCGGCGCCCGACCGCGAGACAATTGTTTCCGTGAGCTCCCAGACCCCGACGACACCGCCGATCCGCCGCATCGCGCACCTCGACATGGACGCCTTCTACGCGTCGGTCGAGCTGCTGCGCTATCCGCAGCTCAAGGGCCTGCCGGTGGTGATCGGCGGCGGCCGCCGTCGCGTGGACGAAGCCATCCGCAACCTGCCCGAAGGCGGCACGCTGGCCGACATTCCGGTCGATTCGTTCCCGCTGCTGAAGGACTACACCGGCCGCGGCGTGATCACCACCGCCACCTACCCCGCGCGCCAGTTCGGCGTGGGCTCGGCGATGGGGCTCATGAAGGCGGCCAAGCTGTGTCCGCACGCCATCATCCTGCCGGTGGACTTCGACGAATACCGGCGCTATTCGCGCGCCTTCAAGAAGATCATCCTGGAGGTCGCGCCGCTCATGGAAGACCGCGGCGTGGACGAGGTGTACATCGACTTCACCGACGTGCCCGGCGGGCAGCGCGAGGGCGGGCGCTCGCTGGCGCGGCTGCTGCAGAAGGCCATCCTCGACGCCACCGGCCTCACCTGCTCCATCGGCGTGGCGCCCAACAAGCTCATCGCCAAGATGGCGAGCGAGTTCAACAAGCCCAACGGCATCTCGGTCGTCTACGAAGACGACCTCGAGAAGCTCATCTGGCCCCTGCCCTGCCGCAAGGTGAACGGCATCGGCCCCAAGGCCGACGAGAAGCTCAAGCGCTTCGGCATCGAGACCGTGGGCCAGCTCGCGGCGCGCGACCGCGACTGGCTTATCGCCAACTTCGGCAAGGCCACGGGCGCGTGGATGCACGAAGTCTCGTGGGGCCGCGACAGCCGACCGGTGGTGACCGAGAGCGAGCCCGTGTCGATGAGCCGCGAGACCACCTTCGACCGCGACCTGCACGCGGTGCGCGACCGCGCCGAGCTGGGCGCGATCTTCACGCAGCTGTGCGAGCAGCTCGCCGCCGACCTGCAGCGCAAGGGCTATGTGGGCAAGACCATCGGCATCAAGCTGCGCTACGACGACTTCAGGATCGCCACGCGCGACCAGACCATCAACCGCTTCACCGACGACGCGAAGACCATCCGCCACACCGGCGGCCTGTGCCTGAAGCGCGTGCCGCTGGAGCGTCCGCTGCGCCTCTTGGGCGTGCGCGTGGGTGCGCTGGCGAAGGCGGGCAGCCCCGAGGCGCTGGCGCCTGCCGGCTCCGGTGGACACCGTGCGGCGGAACCGGTGGCGACCACCGCTTCGCTCTTCTGAGTACGCGATGGTCCGACGCTGGCTGCGCCGCATCGCCTTCACGCTGCTGGGCTTCGTCGCGCTGGTCGGTCTCTACGTGGCCACAGCCTGCGCGCTGGTGTTCTGGCCCGCCAATGCCGAACCGCCTGGTGACGCCAAGGCCGACGTACAGGCCTGGGTACTGAGCAACGGCGTTCACACCGACTACGTGTTCCCGATCCGCTCGGCCACCATCGACTGGCTGCAGGTGTTTCCGCTGAAGGACTTCAGGGCGCCGCCGCCCGACGCCGAGTTCGTCGCCATCGGTTGGGGCGACCGGGAGTTCTACCTCAACACGCCCACCTGGGCAGACCTGACGGCCGCGCGCGCGTTCGGCGCGCTCATGGGCGGCAACCGCGCGCTGATGCACGTGAGCTACCTGCGGCGCAACCAGCTGGGGCGTAGCGCCTACAGCCTGCCGCTCTCGCAGGCTCAGTACGCACAACTCGCCGGCTACGTCCGCGCCGCCCTGCCCTCGGGCCAGGCCACGCCCATCGCCGGCGCGCACTACGACAACCAGGACGCCTTCTACGAGGCCGAAGGCGGCTACAACCTCTTCGAAACCTGCAACACCTGGACCGGCCGCGGCCTGCGCCGCTCGGGCGTCACCGTCAGCCGGTGGACGCCCTTCGACTTCACGGTGACGTGGCACCTGAAGCCGGCACTGCCCTGATCGGCAAGCCTCAGGGCTTGGGCACGCCGCCCGACCACTTCGGCCAGTTCGCGACGATGTGGTCAACCACGCGCGAGCCCACCAGCTCGATGTTCTCCACCGTCTCGGCGAAGCCGCCAGCCGTTTCTCCGGGTGCCGGGTCGAGGTGCTGCAGCGTGGTTTCCTTCGGGTTGCCCTGGTCGAAGTTGACGGCGCCGCGCAGGCTCATCACGCGGTCGGTGCCGTGGGTGCGCTTGATGACCAGGGTGATGGCGGCGGCCTCCATCTCGGTGATGACGTAGTCGTCGGCGCCGTAGAGCCTGGCGATGTACTGCGCCTGCTTCGACATGCCGGGGCCGTGGAAGAAGGTGTCGCCGGTCATGTGCGTGCCGGTGCCGACGAAGGGCGCGCGGCGCGCCGCCACGTCGGGGTAGCGCAGGCGGTACTTGCGGGCCGATTCGGAGTCCTTCAGCGGCGTGTCGGCCGAGAGCTTCATGGCCCAGCTCACGAGGTCGGGGTTGAGCTTGAATCGGCGGTATTCCTCGTAGCCCTTGCGCGGCATGAAGGTCGGCTCGCCGGGCTTGTTCTCCTCGGGCGCCCAGCGGTGGCCGAGGTCGTAGTCGACCAGCCAGGTGGCCCAGCTGACCTCGCCGATGGTGCCGCGCGAAGGCGGCGTGCCGGCCACGCCCGAAATGACGTAGTAGCTCTGCGAGAAATCGAACCGCGGATTCAGCAGGATGGCCTGCATCGACGACGACGAGTTGACCTTGCCCATGCCCAGCACCGCGCCGCACACGCCGTCGGCATTGCAGTACACGGGCTGCAGCGCGCCGGGCACGGCGATGGGCTTGGCGTCCTTCCAGTAGCGCTCGTACCAGTGCTGGAACTCGCCGGCGCGGTCGCCGGTGTTCTGGCCGATCTCGAACATGGCGGCGACGAAGACCTTGACCTTCACCGGGGCAGCCGCGGCTGGAGCCGTCGTCGTGGAAGTGGAGGCGCAGGCCGTGAAGAGCAGCGCCGCTGCGGGCACGGCCAGCCATCGGGCGGCGGAAAAGGAGGACTTGAGCGAAGTCATTCTGGAACCTGGTCAAAAGGAAAAGACGGCCGGGCAGGAGCAACAAGCGCGCCCGGCCCGCAGGCCGGCATTTTCCGCCGATGCGCGCAGGTAGCGCTCAGTTGCCGGTCGCGAGCACGAGGCGCACGCTGTCGGCCTCCAGCATCACCGCGTAGCCAAGGTCTTCGGCCAGGTTCTGCAGCGCGACGGCGTCGATGGCCAGCGCGCGCGGTGCGCGGTGCGCGTCGAGCACGGCATTCGCGCTGCCGGGCTCGCGTGGCAGAGCCGTGAGGCGCAGGGCGTTCGCGCCGTCGGCCTCGATGCGGATCGCTCCGGCCTCGTCCGCGCCGTCGTGCAGGTAGCCCAAGGCGCCGAGGAAGAGGTAGCGCAGCGCAGCGGCGGCCGGCCAGCGGTGCTCGTCGTCCCTGGGCTCCAGGGAGGCATCGACGTCGAGCGCCACGCCGTGCAGGTCGAAGGCAGAGCGCATCAGCGTCACGCACTGCGCCACCAGCGTGCCGCGGGTGATGCCGTCGTCGGCGGTCGCCAGTTCCCAGTCGCGCAGCGAACGGATGGCCTCGACCAGCTCCGAGACCTGGCTGTCGATCAACCCCACCCGCTCCTCGCAGGCCGCGGCGTCGATGGTGGCCGCGCCGACCTGCCGCTTGAGCATCAGCAGCGCCATGCGGATCACCGAGACCGGCGCCGCCATGTCGTGCCGCAGGGCTGGCAGCGCGCGAGTGAGAAGTTCGTGGCGCACGCCGGCGGCAATCCAGCTGCGCGCACTGGGAGACGACTTCATCGCGCGGCAGCCTCTGGCTTCGGGTTCATCGGCAAGGTCAAGGCTATTTCCGGAAACTTGTAGTTAACAAACAATTTACAAGTATCGTGCCCGCCCCCGGCCACAGGTGTAGGAGCGTGCCTACGATGCCCTGGGTGGAGATGTCCGGAACCGGCGGGCCGGCGCGCGGCACGCGCCCTAGCCTCGGGCTTCCGTCCACTCCCACCGCCGACCCACCCCATGACACCGGAACAGAACAAGCGCGCCGTCACCGAAGCCTGGAAGGCCTTTGCGAGCCGCGACCCGCAACGCATCGAGGCCGTCTTCACCGAGGACGCCGAATGGCTGGCGCCCAGGGGCAACGCGACGGCGGTGGCGCTCGACGTGCCCGACCACATGATCGGACCGGCCGCGATCGCACACTTCCTGGTGGAGGCTTTTCCCAGGCTCTTCGTCGCCAACGTCGAAGTGAGCTTCTCCCACCTGTACTGCGACGGCGACACCGTGATCCTCGAAGAGCGCATGCAGGCCACGCTGGCCAGCGGCAGGCACTACGACAACGACTACTGCTTCGTCTTCGGGCTGCGCGAAGGCCGCATCGCCCGCGTGCGCGAGTACATGGACACGCAAAAGGGCCGCGCGGCGATCTTCGGCTGAACCGCCAGGGTCCGAATCAGCAGCGCGCCCGCAGCTCGCGCTTGAGCAGCTTTCCGTTGGCCGTGGTGGGCATCGCGTCGATCACCTCGATGCGGGCCGGCCGTTTGTAGGGCGACAGGTGCTCGACCAGATGTTCTCGCAGGGCCGCTTCGTCGAGCGTCGCATCGGGCTTCAGCTCGATGAAGGCGACGACCTGCTCGTTGCCGTCGGCCTCGGGCACACCGACCACCGCGCACAGGTGCACGCCGTCGAAGCGGCCGATGACCGCTTCGATCTCCGCCGGGTAGACGTTGAAGCCCGAGCGGATGATCATTTCCTTCAGCCGGCCGACCACGAACAGCGCGCCGTCGGGGCCGAAGCGCCCGAGATCGCCGGAGGCATACCAGCCGCCGGGGCGCATCACCTGCGCCGTGGCGGCGGCGTCGCGGAAGTAGCCGAGCATGAGGCCGGGGCCGCGCAGCCAGATCTCGCCGGTGTCGCCGGTCGCAACGTCTTTGCCGTCGGTGCCCAGGATGCGCGCCTCGCCTCCTTCCACCGCGTGGCCCGCGGACGTATCCGCACGGGGCGACTCGGTGCGCGTGAGAAACACCGAGCCCGCGTACTCCGACAGCCCGTAGCCATAGTGCAGCGGCTGGCCGAAGAGCCGCTCCACGCGCTGCTTGAGCGCCGGATCGAGCGGCGCCGAGCCGGTGTAGACATAGCGCAGATGCGGAAAGCGCGGCGCCGCGCCTTCGGTCTCGATGTGGGCCAGCAGGCGCGCGTACATCGTGGGCGGCCCGAGCAGGTTCGACACCTGCTCGTGCGCCAGCGCCTGCAGCACGTCGGCCGGCGAGAAGCTGCCGCGCAGCACCAGCGCGGCACCGCCCGTGAGCGCTGCCATCAACACAGTGCCGATGCCGAAGATGTGCGTCATCGGCAGGAAGGCATAGACGCGGTCGCGCTCGTCCAGCGCGCGCACCTGCGCCGAGACGCGCCCGAAATGCAGCAGGCCGCGGTGCGACACCATCACGCCCTTGGGCGTGCCAGAGGTGCCGGAGGTGAAGATGATGGCGGCGGTGTCGGCCAATGCCGGATCGGGCTCGGTGCGCGCCTCGTCGCGGGCCGCCGAGCGCATCACGCCGGCGAGTGCCGTCGGCTTTGCACCGGCCCTCCGAGCGTGCTTCTCGGCGGCTTCGGATGCCCCGGTCGTGAAGCAGCAAAGCCGCGCATCCGCGCGCTCGACGATGGCCCCGATCTCACCGGGCGACATGCGCGCATTCACGCCGCACGACCACGCGCCCACCCGGCTGCAGGCCATGAGCAGCGCGATGTGCGGGGCGCAGTTCTCGGCCACCAGCAGCACGCGGTCGGTCGGCCGCACGCCGGCTGACAGCAGGTCCTGCGCGGCGATGTCGACCATGGCCTGCAGCTGCGCGTATGTCGTCGTGCCGCCCGGCTCGAAGAGAAAGACCGCATCCGGCGTGCGCGCCGCACGCTCTTCCAGCAAATGATGAATCCGCCGCATCGCCTATTCCGCCTCGATGCCCTTGGACGCCGTCGCCCACAGCTGGCGGTCGGACTTGCCCTTGGCCGCCAGCACGTCGGCCGCGCCCGACCACACGTCGTAGCCCTGCTCGCGCAGCCGGTTCGCGATGTCCTCGCGCGCCAGCATCTTCTGCGCGGCGGCGTTCATGCGCGCGACCATCGCGGGGTCCATGCGTGCCGGTCCGTAGAGGCCGAACCAGCCGCCCACGTCATAGCCGGGCACGCCCGACTCGACCATGGTCGGCACATCGGGAAGCATGCGGTTGCGCTGGCGTGAGGTGACGGCCAGCGCACGCACCTTGCCCGTCTGGATGAAAGGCTTCGAGGTGGCGATGATGTCGAACATCATGGTCACGGTGCCGGCCATCACGTCCGCCAGCGCCGGCGCGCTGCCCTTGTAGGGCACGTGCGTGAGCTGCACGCCGGTCATCTTCTCCAGCAGCGCGCCGCTCAGGTGGTTGGAGGCGCCCACGCCCGCCGAGCCGTAGAACACCTTGCCGGGCCGCGCCTTCGCATAGGCCAGCAGCTCGGCCACGCTGCGCACCGGTACCTCGTTGTTGACGACCAGCACGTTGGTGTAGTCCACCAGCGGCGCGATCGGCGCCAGGTCCTTCATCGGGTCGAAGGCCATGTGGCGCTGCACGTTGGGGTTGATGGTGATGGTCGGGCTCGCGCCGAAGAACAGCGTCGCGCCGTCGGGCGCAGCCTTGGCGACTGCGTCGCCGCCCAGCGAGCCGCTGGCGCCGGGGCGGTTGTCCACGATCACCTGCGTGCCCAGCTCCTGGCTCAGCGCCGGCGCGAGCAGCCGCGCGGCGCCGTCCACCGGACCGCCGGCCGAATACCCGACCACCAGCTTGATGAGCGGCGGCAACGGCTGCTGCGCGAAGGCTCGGTGCGGCAGCGCACCGAGTGCAGCACCGCCGGCCAGCGCGGCCATGAGTTGGCGGCGCGAGAAGTGAATCGATGTCATGAGCGTTGTCTCCTGTTGTTGATCTACAAGTCAGGCTCAAAAGCCAAGCAGGACTGTTCTTTCGTGAAACACCGCGGAACCGGCTTTGCCGGGCCGCAGGTGTTGCCCCCGGTAGGGGGTTGGCGAAGCGACACGAAGTGCGCGAAGACTGGGGGCGAGCCTCATACGGGCAGGTCGAGCACCTGCCGCGCGAGGATGTTGCGCTGTATCTCGTTCGTGCCGCCGTAGATCATTGCGGCGGTGGAGCCGATGAGCGGCGAGAGCACGTTGAAGCTCTGGCCGTCGAGCACCTGGTCGCCGGCCACCGCGCCCTGTTCCTCGCCCGCCTCGACCAGCAGCGCGCCGATGCGGTGGTAGGTCTCGCTCGCCCAGATCTTCAGCAGCGACACCGATGCGGGCAGCGGCTTGCCGGCACGCACGATGTTCGCGAAGCCGGTGTAGGCGGCCGACAGGTCGAGCACGTCGAGCCGCAGCGCCGCGAAGCGCTGCGCGAACACCGGGTCGGCGAACAGCCGCCGCGCCTGCGCCAGCCGCGCGAGCTGGCCCAGCGCGTACTGCGACTGCTTGGGGCTGCCGAGGAAGATGCGCTCGAAGCCCAGCAGCGCCTTCGCGATGGTCCAGCCGCCATGCAGCTTGCCCACGAGGTTTTCGGCCGGCACGCGCACGTTGTCGAAGAACACCTCGCAGAACTCGGGCTCTCCGGCCAGCGTGTGGATCGGCCGGATCGTGATGCCCGGCGTGCGCAGGTCGCACAGCAGGAAGCTGATGCCCTCCTGCTTGCGCGCGTCCTTGTCGGTGCGCACCAGCATGAAGATGTGGTTGGCGTCCTGCGCGAGCGTGGTCCAGATCTTCTGGCCGTTGACCACGAAATGCTCGCCCTGCGCGTCGCGCGCCGGCATCGCCTCGGTGCGCAGGCCCGCGAGGTCGGAGCCGGCGTTGGGCTCCGAGTAGCCCTGGCACCAGACGTGCTCGCCGCTGAGGATGCGTGGCAGAAAGCGCTGCTGCTGCCCGGGCGTGCCGTGCTGGATGAGCAGGGGCCCGATCATCACGATGCCCTGGTCGGGCGCGCGCGCCACGCCGTGCTGCTCCAGCTCCTCGATCCATGCGATGAGCTTGTCCGCCGGCAGCCCCATGCCGCCATGCGCCTGCGGCCACGCGGGTGCGATCCAGCCTTGTGCCGACAGCGTGAGGTACCACTCGCGCATCTCGCTCCAGCGTGCGCGGTGCGAGAGGTAGCGCAGTTGCTGCGGGTAGCGCTGCTGCAGGAAGGCGCGCACCATGCGGCGGAAGTCGGGCTCGGGCATGGCGGACCAGTCGGCAATGCGCGGGAACTCAGCGCTCCACTCGGCGGCCGCGCCCGGCGTGGCTTCCGCATCGCCCGACAGCGATGCATGCCGGCGCTGGTGCGCACTGGTGTTGCCCAGCCATGCCGACAGGCACAGCACCCGCTTGTAGAACAGGCTCAGGTCGCATTCCTGCGTGTAGCCGATGGCCCCATGCAGCTGCACCGATGCGCGCGAAGCCTGCAGCGCGGCGGCGGTACAGCGGGCGTTGACGCGGCTGGCCTCGGCTTCCATCAGGTCTGCTTCCAGCCCCTCGGCAGTCAGCGCAAGCACCTCGTCCAGCGTGGCCTTCGCCACCTCGAGGTGGATGAACATGTCGACGCAGCGGTGCTGCAGCGCCTGGAAGCTGCCGATGGGCTTGCCGAACTGCGAGCGCGTGCGCAGGTAGGCCAGCGTCTGCGCCAGCATGGCCTGCCCCGCGCCCAGCAGTTCGGCCGACTGCAGGATCTGGCCGGTTGCGAGCGCATGCCGCAGGGCCTCCTGCGCGGCGGGGCCTTCGGCCAGCACCGCATCAGCCGGCAGCGCCACTTGCTCGAAGCGCAGGTTCGAGGCCTGGCTGCCGTCGACCAGCGGCACCAGCGTCTCGCTCACGCCTTCGGTGCCGCGCGGCACCCACAGCAGCACCGCGTCGTCGTCGCCGCGCGCCGACACCAGCCAGCCGCTGGCGGCGGCGCCGGGCAGCACCATGAGTTTTTCACCCTGCAGCAGCACGCCGCCTTGGTGCCCCGGCCGGGCCTCGCAACCGCAGGCCAGTGGCACGGCGCTCAGGTCGCCCGCACTTTCCTGCCAGGCCAGCGCGGGCAGGCTGCGGCCCGAGACCAGCTCGGCGAGCAAGGCATTCGCGCCGGGCGTGCCGAGCCGCGCCAGCAGCAATGCACTGAGGCCGGCCACGGCCAGCAGCGGCTCGGGCGCGACATGCTCGCCCGCGGCCCGCAGGATCTCCGCGGCGCCGTCGAGCCCCAATGCGAGTCCTCCGGCCAATTCGGGCGCCAGCATGCCGGTCCAGCCGAGCGCGGCGATGTCGCGCCAGCCCTCGGCCTCGTCGCCGCCGGGATGTTCCATGCGCGCCCGCCGCCGCTGGATGGCGCGGCTGCGAACGAAGTAGTCGAGCGCCGATTCGCGCACTGCCGAAAGTGATTCAGGATCCATCGCCGCAGCGTGCCCGAAGACCCCGCCGGGCGGCATTTGCATTTGCCGAAGGGAGGGTTTCGCAATCAGAGAGCCGCCCCGCGCGAGGCGGGCTAGATTCGGCCCATGACCACCAAGATCAAGAAATCCCTGCACACCGAGCTGGGCCACAGCACGCCCGACAGGATCACCGTGCGCGGGCGCGACCTGCCTTCGGAGATCCTCGGCCACCTGAACCTCGGCGACATGGCCTTCCTGGAACTGACGGGGCGCATCCCGACGCCGCAGGAGTCGGTGACCTTCAACGCCATCGTCGTCACGCTGGTGGAGCACGGCGTCACGCCGAGCGCGCTGGCCGCGCGCCTCACCTATGCCGGCGCACCCGAGGCGCTGCAGGCGGCCGTGGCGGCCGGCCTGTGCGGCCTGGGCACCGTGTTCGTCGGCAGCACCGAGGGCGCCGCGAAGATGCTCTACGAGGCGATTCCCTTCGGCGAGAAACCCTCCCGCCCGCTCGCCGACATGGCGAAGGACATCGTGGCCGACCACCGCGCGCGCAAGCTGATCGTGCCGGGGCTGGGCCATCCGCTGCACAAGCCCATCGATCCGCGCACGCCGCGCCTGTTCCAGATCGCGGCGGAGAACGGGCTTTCCACGCACTACGTCGCGCTGATGCAGGCGGTGCAGGAAGAAGCCGAGCGCGTGTCGGGCAAGTCGCTGCCGATCAACGCGACCGGGGCCATCGGCGCCATCGCGGCGGAGTTCGGCTTTCCGTGGAAGATCATCCGCGGCTTCGGCGTGATGGCCCGCGCCATCGGCCTCGTGGGCCACATCCTGGAGGAGATCGACGACCCGATGGCGATCGAGATCTGGCAGCGCGTGGAGAAGGAAGCCGGCGGACCGCACCAGGACTGAGTCAAGACCGATGAACAACGCCAACGACAAGAACTACCCCGACATCCGCGACGCCGTGCGCGACCTGTGCGCGCAGTTTCCCGATGCCTATTTCCGCAAGATCGACGAGGCGCGCGGCTACCCAGCCGAATTCGTCGACGCGCTCACCAAGGCCGGCTGGATGGCCGCGCTGATCCCGCAGGAGTACGGCGGCTCGGGGCTGGGCCTGACCGAAGCCTCGGTCATCATGGAAGAGATCAACCGCTGCGGCGGCAACTCCGGCGCCTGCCACGGCCAGATGTACAACATGGGTACGCTGCTGCGCCACGGCAGCGAAGCGCAGAAGCGCGCCTACCTGCCGAAGATCGCCAACGGCGAACTGCGCCTGCAGTCGATGGGCGTGACCGAGCCAACCACCGGCACCGACACCACCAAGATCAAGACCACCGCCGTGAAGAAGGGCGACCGCTACGTCGTCAACGGCCAGAAGGTGTGGATCTCGCGCATCCAGCACTCCGACCTGATGATTCTGCTGGCGCGCACCACGCCGCTGGCAGACGTGAAGAAGAAGTCCGAGGGCATGTCGATATTCATCGTCGACCTGCGCGAGGCCATCGGCAAGGGGCTGACGGTGCGGCCTATCCTGAACATGGTCAATCACGAGACCAACGAGCTGTTCTTCGAGAACCTGGAGATCCCGGCCGAGAACCTGATCGGCGAGGAAGGCCAGGGCTTCAAGTACATCCTCGACGGACTCAACGCGGAGCGCACGCTGATCGCGGCCGAGTGCATCGGCGACGGCTACTGGTTCATCGACCGGGTCACCAAGTACACGAAGGAGCGCGTGGTGTTCGGCCGGCCCATCGGCCAGAACCAGGGCGTGCAGTTCCCGATCGCCGAGTCCTTCATCGAGGTGGAGGCCGCGAACCTCATGCGCTACGAGGCCTGCCGTCTGTTCGATGCGCACCAGCCCTGCGGCGCGCAGGCCAACATGGCGAAGTACCTCGCGGCCAAGGCGAGCTGGGAGGCAGCCAACGCCTGCCTCCAGTTCCATGGCGGCTTCGGCTTCGCGTGCGAATACGACATCGAGCGCAAGTTCAGGGAGACGCGGCTGTACCAGGTGGCGCCGATCTCGACGAACCTGATCCTCAGCTACGTCGCCGAACACATGCTCGGCCTCCCCCGTTCCTTTTGACCAACCCCCAGGCTTCGCGCACTTCGTGTCGCTTCGCCAACCCCCTTGCAGGGGGCAACGCCTGCGGCCCGGCAAAGCCGGTTCCGCGGCATTCCACGAAAGGATCCATCCATGACATCCGCCGTTGCCGACCACCCGAGCAAGGTGCTCGCGACCTTTGCAGCCGGGCTGCAGTTCTCCAACATCCCCGCGCCCGTGCTGCGCCGCACCGAGGACCTGATGCTCGACTGGCTGGGCTCCGTGCTAGCGGCCCGCACGGCACGGCCGGTGCGCAGCATCGAGCGCTTCGCGCAGATGATGGGGCCCGCCGAAGGGCCGAGCGAACTGCTGACCTCGCGCCGCACCACGTCGCCGGTGTTCGCGGCACTGGTCAACGCGGCGGCTTCGCATTTCGTGGAGCAGGACGACGTGCACAACGGCTCGGTGTTCCATCCGGCAGCCGTAGTCATCGCACCCGCCCTCGCGGTGGCGCAGAGCATCGGCGCGAGCGGCGCGCAGCTGCTGACGGCCGTGGTCGCGGGCTACGAGGTCGGCATCCGCGTCGGCGAATTCCTCGGCCGCTCGCACTACAAGACTTTTCACACGACAGCGACGGCGGGCACGCTCGCGGCGGCTGCGGCGGTGGGCCGGCTGCTCGAACTGTCGCCGCAGCAGATGCTGCACGCCTTCGGCTCGGCGGGCACGCAGTCGGCCGGCGTGTGGGAGTTCCTTCGCGACGCCGCCGATTCCAAGCAGCTGCACTGCGCGCACGCCGCGGCGAGCGGGCTGATGTCGGCCTACCTCGCGCAGGACGGCTTCACAGGCGCCGCGAAGATCCTCGAAGGCGCGCAGGGCCTTGGCGTGGGCATGTCGAGCGATGCCGATCCGGCGAAGCTCACCGACGGTCTCGGCACGCGCTGGACGCTGGCCGAGACCTCCTTCAAGTACCACGCCTCGTGCCGCCACACGCATCCCGCCGCCGATGCGCTGCTGCAGGTGATGAAGCAGAACGGACTGAAGCCCGCCGACGTGTCGCGCGTGACAACGCACGTGCACCAGGGCGCCATCGACGTGCTGGGCCGCGTGACGGTGCCGGCCACCGTTCACCAGGGCAAGTTCTCGATGGGCACGGTGCTGGGCCTCATCGCCGTGCATGGCCGCGCGGGCCTGGGCGAGTTCGACCGCGACTTCCTCGCGCCCGAAGTTTCGGCCTTCCGCGAGAAGGTGACGATGCAGCTCGACGAGGAGGTCGACACCGCCTACCCCGCACGCTGGATCGGCAAGGTCAGCGTGCGGACCGCCGACGGCCGCACGCTGCTGGGTCGCGTGGACGAGCCCAAGGGTGACCCTGGCAACAGCCTGAGTCGCGCGGAGATCGAGGACAAGATGCAGCGCCTCGCGCACTACGGCGAAGGCGCCACGGCCGACGAGGCGAAGGCGCTGTGCCAGCGCATCTGGCAATTGGCCGACACGCCGCGCGTGGGGCGCTGGCTGGCCTAGGAAAAGAGGCGCCCGCCTCCGGCCGAACGCGGGTCGAGCCCTGCGGTGCCCACCAGGTCCCAGAAGCCCGCGGGCGAACTGGACACCACGGGCACCTGCAGCCGGGCTTCGACCTCGCGCACCGCGTCGAGCGTCACCAGCCCGCCGCACGAGATCAGCACGCCGTCGGCGCCCGCCTGCGCGTCGAACACCTTCACGCACAGGTCGACCAGCACCTGAGTCGGCACCTCGCCCACGGCCTGCACGTCGGAGATGGAAAGGCCTTCGAGCGCGAGCGGCTCGAAGTCGCTCTGCTCCAGGTATTTGCGCAGGTGCACGTTGACTTCGTCGATGTACGCGGTGGCCACCGCCACGCGCCGCACGCCCATGTGCCGCAGCGCGCCGACGATGGCGTTGCTCATCGTGGTGCAGGGCAATCCGGTGGCGCGCGTCATTTCGATCTCGAGCTGCCGGTTGAATGCGGCGCCGCGAAAGAAGCTCAGCGAGGTGCCCATGAGCGAGACGGCGCCGACGCCTTGCTCCTTCAGCGCCACGGCCTTCTCGACCACCGAGTCGATGACGCCGAGGTAGCCGCGCGTGGAGACTTCGCCAAGCCCCAGCCCCAGTGCGCTGAAGCGGATGCGCTCGCCGTAGAGCAAGGGGCCGTCCACCGGCACTGCGCCGGCAGCGGGGGGCACGATCAGGCCCAGGTGGGGTGTCGTCGTTCCGGCCTGCATCAGCTTCCCTCGGCCACGATGTTCTGCTCCGAGATGATCTTCTTCCATCGCGCGGTTTCCGCCGCCATGTCCTTGCCGAGCTGGGCCGGCGTGGCATAGGCGCGCAGGGTGCCCTGCGCAGCGGCCGCCGCGCCCGCCTCCGGCGTGTCGAGCACCGACTTCACGGCAGCCGAGAGCTTGTCGACGATGTCGTTCGGCGTGCCGGCGGGTGCCAGCACGAAGATGCGCGGCGCCACGTCGAAGCCGGGCAATGCGTCGGCCAGCGGCGGTACGTTCTCGGCACCTTCGAGCTTGGCCGTGTTCATCATTGCCAGCGCGCGCAGCTTGCCCGCCTTGGCCTGCGCCATGCCGGCCGTGGCGCTCACCACGCCGAGCGGAATCTGCCCGCCGATCACGTCGGGCACGATCTGCGCCGCACCGCGGTACGGTACATGCACCACCGGGCTGCCGGTGGCCTGCTTGAGCATCTCGAAACCCAGGTGCTGCACGGTGCCCACGCCCGAGGTGGCGTACGAGTAGCGCGAGGCATTGGCCTTGAGCTCCTTCACCAGCTCGGCCGGCGTCTTCGCGGGGAAATCATTGCCGGAGACGATCATCAGCGGCGAGATGAAAGCCCCCGCCACCGGCTTGAAGCTGGTGAGCGGATCGATGGCGATCTTCGGCTGAAGCAGCTTGGCGGCGAGCAAGGCACTGTCGCCCATCATCAGCGTGTAGCCGTCGGGCGGCGCCTTGGCGACGAAGTCGGCCGCGATGAGCCCGGTGGCGCCGGTGCGGTTCTCCACCAGCACCTGCTGGCCCAGCACGTTCGACAGGCGCGTGCCGAGCAGGCGCGCCACCGCGTCGACGCCGCCGCCGGCCGAGTAGCCGACGATGAGGCGGATGGGCTTGTCGGGGTATTTCTGGGCCCAGGCCGTGGGTACCACGAGCGCGCCTGCGAGGCCAAGGACCGCCATCGCGCGCAATGCGCGGCGGCGCTCCGGTCGTCGAATCTCTTGTCTGGCTTTCATCATGTCTCCGTTGTTCTGGTCGGAATCGCCGGCCGTCTGTCGCGGCCCGGTCGTGAATCGAAGTGTCGCCGCAGGGCAGTGGCCGGCCGCTCAGGCCTTGCCCTTGCCGTGCGAGGTCGGCAGCTTCGCCAGCTCGCGCACGCGCCCGGCATTGGGCGCGAAGCCCAGGCCGGGCGTCTCGGGCAGCGTGAGCCAGCCCTGCTCGGGCACCGGCAGGCCGTCGAAGATCTGCTTGAGCATCTGCACCGCGACGTAGTGGTACTCGACCAGCCCGCCGTTCGACACGCCCGCATGCAGGTGCATGTTGTGGAAGGGCCAGGCGCCGCCGTTGTCGATGGGCACGTTGAAGGCCTGCGCCATGCCGGCGATCTTCAGCACCTGCGAATAGCCGCCCGAAATGGTCACGTTGGGCTGCAGCACATCGGCCGCCTGGTTCACCAGCAGGTCGCGGAAGCGGAAGGCCAGGCCCTCGTTCTGGCCGCAGGCCAGCGGAATGCGGGTGCGCGCGCGCAGCTGGGCCATCTGGCGCACGTCGTTCTGCGTGAGCGGCTCCTCGAAGAAGCTGATGCCGTAGGGCTCGATGCGGTGCGCCAGCTCGGTGGCGTGGAACAGGTCGAGGCCGCAGTTGGCGTCGACGTACAGCTTGACGTCGGGGCCCACGGCCTCGCGCACGGCCGCGACGCGGCGCACGTCCTCGGCGATGACTTCGTCGAGCGGGCGCGGCTCGTCGCGGCGCGCGAGCGCGTGGTTGCCGACCGTCATCTTCAGGCGCTGGAACCCCTGCGAGACCCACAGCTTGGCGGCAGCGGCGAGCTGGTCGCGCTCGAAGAAGCCGAAGCCGAAGGTGGCGTACACCGGCACCTTCGAGCGCGCGCCGCCGAGCAGGCGCCACAGCGGCTGGCCGAGCGCCTTGGCCTTGATGTCCCACAGTGCGATGTCGAGCGCGGCGATGGTGTGGCTGGCGTAGCCGGTCTGGCCTCGCGGCGAGAGCAGCCAGTAGAGCTTTTCCCAGAGGCGCTCGGTGGCCATCGGGTCTTCGCCGATCAGTGCCGGGCCGGCCACCTCGCGCACGGCGGCGGCGATGATTTCTTCCTCGGTGATGGCCGTCATGCCGTGGCCGACGAGGCCGGTGTCGGTCTCGATCTCGGTGAGGCACAGCGACAGCGAGGTCTGCTTGTTCATGCCGACCACGTCGATGGTGACGGGGATGTTCAGCGGCGTGGCGCTGACGCGAACGATCTTCAAGAGTGTCTCCTTGGTTGATGCGCGCATCTTTGCGTGCGAACCGCGGGAGAACAATTCGTTTTTGGCGAGTTCGAGCCTTCGTGCCGCGCGAAGGCTCGCGCTCAGTCGGGCCGGCCCAGGTGCTCCAGCACCGAGCGCGCGGCCACGGTCAGGTCCTGCTGTCTGCGCACGCACAGCAGGTGACGGCGCACGGCCCAGGGCGCGTCGAGCTTCAGGCAGCGCAGCTTCAGAATCTGCAGCTGCGGCAGGATGGCCGCGTAGGGCAGCACGCCGATGCCCACGCCCTGCTCCACCATGCGGCAGACCATGTCGAAGCTGCCCACCTGCATGCGCACCTTGAGCGGCACCTGCGCCTCCAGCGCCGCGGCCAGCAGCACGCGATGCAGGGCCGTGCCTTCGCGCACCACGATGTGGTCGTGCCGCAGCACCTCCTCCACGCCGATGCGCTTGCGCCGCGCCAGCGGATGGTCGCGCGCGATCACCACCGCCAGTTCGTCGTTGCGGTAGGGCAGGCATTCGAGGCCGTCGGCGGGCGTGTTGCCCTCGATCACGCCGATGTCGGCGAGGCCCGCCTGCACCGCCTTCACGACCTCGGTGCTGGCGCGCTCCTGCAGGTCGATCTTCAGCACCGGGTGCAGGCGCAGGAAAGAGCCGATCTGCGCTGGAAGAAACTGCGCGATGGTCGATGCATTGGCCGTGATGCTGACCACGCCGGCCACGCCGTTCTGGAAGTCGTCGAGCTCGGCGCCGAGGCGGTCCATGGCCGAGAGCACGGCGCGCGCATGCAGCAGCAGCCCGTGGCCCGCCGAGGTGAGCGTGACGCCACGCGCATGACGTACCAGCAGCGGCAGCCGCGCGCGGGCTTCGAGGTCGGAGATGCGCTTGCTGGCGGCGGCAAGCGCGATGTGGCAGCGCTTGGCGCCCTCGCTGATGCTGCCGTGGTCGGCCACGGTCACGAACAGGCGCAGCGACTTCAGGTCGGCGGACATCGCGGCGGCACCCTCAGTGCGCCACGAGGTGATCGAACAGCTCGCGCGCGGAGGCCGGCAGCTGCTCGCGGTTGCGAGCAATGAGCTTCAGCTCGCGCTCGGCCCAGGCGTCGCTGAGCGCCACTGTCGAGATGCGCATCGCCATCGAGAGGCGCTGCGCCGATGAAGCAGGCAGCACGCCCACACCCACGCCCGCCTCGATCATCAGGCAGATGGCCTCGAAGCTGCTGACCTGGATGCGCGGGTTGAAGCCCCTGCCCGCGAGCTCCGCGCGGCGTTGCAGGAAGCGGTGGATGGCGCTGCCGTGGTGCAGGCCCACGTGCTGCTCGTCGAGCGTGTCGGCGAAGGCCACCGACGATGCGCCCGCCAGGCGGTGCGTGGCGGGCACGACCAGCACGAGGTGGTTGCTGCCGAAGGGGCGCGCGTCGAAGTCGCCCGTGTGCACGTCGCCCGCGAGGATGCCGATGTCGGCCTCGCCGTCGGCCACCGCGCGCACGATCTCCTCGCTGAGGTATTCGCGCAGGTCCACCTGCACGGCCGGGTGCTGCGTGAGAAAGCCCGCCAGCTTCTGCGGCAGGTACTCGGTGATCGAGGTGGTGTTGGCGAACACCCGCACATGGCCCTTGATGCCCTTGCCGAAGTCCTGCATGTCGCAGCGCAGGTGCTCCATCTGCTGCATCACGCGCTTGGCGTGGTACAGCACCGCCTGCCCCGCCGCCGTGAGGCTCACGCCCTGCGCGCTGCGGTGCAGCAGCTTGCCGCCCACGGCCTCTTCCATCTGCTTGATGCGGGTGGAGGCGGCGGCCAGCGAGATGCAGGCCTTCTCCGCGCCGCGCGTGAGGCTGTGCGCGTCCGCCACGTAGACGAACAGTTTCAGGTCGAACAGGTCGAAGTGCAGGTTCACCGGGCGCGGGCACGAAGGAGAAAGGGAACGCGCATTGTCCGGCGAATGAAGCGGCGCGCGGCCTCCTGCGGGTTTGTACTCAGACCGGGTCCCAGCTGAACACGTCGGCCGAGCGGTCCAGCGGGTAGAAGCTGGCGCGCATCGCCGGCATGGCGTGCTCGGCGATGCTCTGCGGCGTCCAGCCCTCCGAGCGGTGGATGGAGCGCACCGGGCGCGGCTGGCTGATGAGCGAGATCTCGTTGTTGCGCACCGAGAAGATCTGCCCGTTGACCGCGCTGGCCGCATCGCTCGCAAGGTAGACGGCCAGCGGCGCGACCTTGGCCGGCGTCATCTGCTTGATCTTGTCGACGCGGGCGCGCTGCTCATCGGTGTCGGTGGGAATGGCGCCGATCATGCGGCTCCAGGCGAAGGGCGCGATGCAGTTGGAGCGCACGTTGAATTTCTGCATGTCCAGCGCGATCGACTTCGACAGCGCGACGATGCCGAGCTTGGCGGCCGCGTAGTTGGCCTGGCCGAAGTTGCCGATGAGGCCCGAGGTGGAGGTCATGTGCACCAGCGCGCCCGACTCCTGCTCCTTGAAATGCGTGGCGGCGGCGCGGCTCACGTAGTAGGCGCCGTACAGGTGCACCTTGAGCACCGAGTCCCACTCGTCCACCGACATCTTGTGGAAGAAGCGGTCGCGCAGGATGCCTGCGTTGTTGATCACGGCGTCGATGCGCCCGAAGTTCTCGACCGCGCATTCGACGATGCGAGCCGCGCTCGCCGCATCGGCCACGCTGTCGGTGTTGGGCACGGCCTGCCCGCCCGCCGCGCGGATCTCGTCGACCACCTGCTGCGCGGGCCCGGCGCTGCCGCCGGCACCATCGAGCGCCGCGCCGATGTCGTTGACCACCACCTTCGCGCCATGCGCCGCCATCGCCAGCGCGATGTCGCGCCCAATGCCGCCGCCCGCGCCGGTGACGACGACCACTTTTCCTTCAACCATGCTTGTCTGTGCTCCGGATGTTCGTTCGCCCGCAGGCTCGCGGGTGAAATCCAGAATGCCACAAGCAGGGCCAGAGCGGGTTTCGGGTTTCCGAAGAGGGGCTTAAGGAAGGCCCCCGGCCTGCCTTGGCCTACTGCCGCGCAGTACGGATGTTCGGCGGCAACGCCTGTGGCCAGCTCGTGCGGAACGGGTTGATGTCCAGCCCGCCGCGCCGCGTGTAGCGCGCATACACCGCGAGCTTGTTCGGCTTGCAGCGGGTCCAGATGTCCGTGAACATGCGCTCGGCGCAGGGTTCGTGGAACTCGTTGTGGTTGCGGAAGCTGATGATGTACGCGAGCAGGCCGGCCTGGTCGATGGGCGGGCCGCTGTAGCGGATCTGCACGCTGCCCCAGTCGGGCTGGCCGGTGACGAGGCAGTTGCTCTTGAGCAGGCGGCTGGTGAGGGTTTCGGTCACCGGCGCCTGCGTGGCGTCGCTGCTCAACAGCTCGGGAGCGGGCTGGTAGTGGCTGCACTCGATGTCGAGGCGGTCGAGGTCGAGGCCGTCGAGTTCGTGCACGGGCTCTCGGTCGAACATCTCGGGCGCCAGCAGGGTCACGCCGATGCCGGCCTGCTGGTCGCTGCCGCGCCATGCAGCTTCCGACAGGTCGGCGCGCAGGCGCTCGCGCACGGCGTCGACGCTGGCGAACTGGCTGTTGTTGAAGCTGTTGAGATAGAGCTTGAAGCTCTTGCTCTCGATGATGTTCGGCGTCTCGCAGGGAATGGTGAAGTGCGCGATGGCCAGTTGCGGCTTGCCGCGCAGGTTGAGCCAGCTCACCTCGAAGGCGGTCCAGAGGTCGGCGCCGAAGAAGGGCAAGGCGCCGGTCTTGATGCCCATGGCCTCGCGCTGCGTGGCGCGCGCGATGGGGAACAGGAGCGTCGGGTCGTAGTGGTCGGCGTAGGCCGAGGCGCGACCCAGTTGCGATTGCTCGGGCGTGTTGGGGTTGTGCGGGTCGTGGCTCATGATGGTCTCGTGTCTGCTGCATCGGCCGCGTGCGCGAACGGTGCGATGTGGTTGGCGAGGATGGTGCACACCTCGGGCGGCAGGTCATGGCCCATGCCGGGGATGGAAACGAACTTCGCTCCCGGAATGCGCCTGGCCGAGTCTTCGCCGCAGGCGATGGGTACGAGCGCATCGGCATCGCCGTGCAGCACCAGCGTGGGCGACCGGATGCCTTGCAGTATGCGGGGGCGCTCGTCGTCGGCGCCGATGGCCAGCATCTGCCGCAGCAGCCCGGCCGGATGGTACGAGCGCCGCAGGCCGAAGGTGAGGCGCTCGGCCAGCGCCTCGTCGGTCTGCGGATAGGCGGGGCTCTGGATGAGCCGCAGCAGCCTGATGCTGTGCGCGACCAGCGCGGCCTCGTCTCGGCCCGCCGGGCGCCGCATGAGCATGGAGGTGACTTCGCGGCGCGGTCCGGGCAGGCCGCGTGCGCCGCTCGAACTCATGATGCTCACGAGGCTGGTCGTGCGCTGCGGCGCGAAGACCGCGATGCGCTGCGCGATCATGCCGCCCATGGAGGCGCCGACGATGTGGGCCTTCTCGATGCCCAGCGCATCGAGCACGCCGAGCGAGTCGAGGGCCATGTCCTGCAGCGTGTAGGCCGAGCGCACCTTCAGCCCGAGGCGGTGGCGGATGGTCTCCCACACGATGTTGCCGGTGCCTGCGTGGTCGAAGCCCTGGCTCAGGCCGATGTCGCGGTTGTCGTGGCGTACCACGCGGAAGCCCGCGTCCACCAGTTGCTGAACGAAGGCGGTCGGCCAGGCAACGAGCTGCATGCCCAGGCCCATGATGAGCAGGATGACGGGGCGCCCTTCGCCTCCGGTGTCGTCGACTTCGATCTGCAGCCCGTTGGCGGTGACTTTCATCGGGTCCTTGTTCTCGCGCTACTTGAACTCGCGCTCGCGCAGCCACTTGGTGGCAACCCACTTCTCGCCCGCCAGCACCGGCGCACCGCCGTGCAGGGTGCGGGTGACGGGGTCGGGCCGGTCGTAGCTGAAGAACACGCCGCAACCGCGCACGGGCGCCACTTCGAGGCCCACGTCGGGGAAGGTGGTGGCGCCGCCGCCCTCGGGCTCCTGCAGGTACATCACCAGCGTGCCGACGCGCTGGCCGCCGCGCTTGAGGATGGTGGGCGTGCCGGGCTCGTTCGGGTCGAAGTAGTCGTAGTGCGGGCGGTACTGCGCGCCGGGGGCGTAGCGCAGGATCTGCAGGCCTTCGCCGAATTCGAGCGGCCAGCGCAGCAGCGCGGCAATGCGCTGCTCGAGGCGGGCCACGATCTCGTTCTCGCCGCGCTCGAAGAACATGCCGTCGCTGGTGCGGTCGACGTTCAGCACCTCGCCGCCGGTGCGCGTCTCAACGGTGAGCGAACGCGCGAGCCGCACGCTCGCGGCGGCGATCAGTCCTTCGCACTCCTCCGCCGACAGCAGGTTGCCGAAAACGATCACGCGCGGATGCCGCATGGTCTGCAGCACCTGTACGCGACGGTCGCCCGCGTCGATGTACAGCGGCGCGCCGTCGAGGTCGGGCCCGGGCATCTTCGCCTGCACCGGCGGCAGGGTAACTTCCACGTTGGGGAAGCCGGCTTCGAGCTGGGCCAGCGCCACGTCGGCGGCGGCATCGTGCCAGCCGGCCGCGCGCATCGAGGCGCGCAGGGCCGGCACCGAGTGCCCGGCGGCGAGCTGGGCAACCAGCCATTCGCGCAGTTCCGGACTGATCGCTTGCGACATATCAATTACTCCTCCACGCTGCGGCAAGCCCCGCAACGCATGAAAAAACAGCCACGCCCCATTCCAGGAACACCGCGGAACCGGTTTTGCCGGGCCGCCGGTATTGCCCCCTGCAAGGGGGTTGGCGAAGCGACACGAAGTGCGCGAAGACTGGGGGTCAGTCCAGCCTTCTCCTGAATACCAGCCTGTCGGGTTTCGAGACATCTGCGTCGAAACCATAACCCTCGAGGTCGAACTTTTCCAGTGCCTTGGGCGTGGCGGCCTTGTGCTGCACGGCCCAGCGCGCCAGCAGGCCGCGGGCGCGCTTGGCAAAGAAGCTCACGATCTTGTACCTGTCGCCCTTCCATTCCTCGAACACGCATTCGACCACACGGGCCTTGAGCACCTTCCGGTCGACCGACTTGAAGTACTCCTGCGAGGCGACGTTGATGACCACCGGCGTGCGGTCGGCCGCGAGGCGTTCGTTCAGGTGCTCGGCGATGCGCGAGCCCCAGAAGGCGTACAGGTCCTTGCCGTAACGGTTGGCCAGCTGGGTGCCCATTTCGAGGCGGTAGGGCTGCAGCAGGTCGAGCGGGCGCAGCAGGCCGTAGAGGCCGCTGAGGATGCAGACGTGGTCCTGCGCCCAGCCGATCTGGGCCTTGGTGAGCGTACGGGCGTCGAGGCCGCCGTAGACGTCGCCGTCGAAGGCGAAGGCGGCCTGGCGGGCGTTCTTCGGGCTGCTCTTGCTGGACCAGGCCTCGTAGCGGGCGACGTTCAGGGCCGAGAGCTTGTCCGACAGGTGCATCAGCTCCGAAATCTGCTGGGGCGACTTCTCGCGCAGCAGCTTGATCAGTTCGACCGAAGGGCCGCGAGGCGATTCGAAGTGGGGTTGGGTGGCGGGGAGTTCGGAGGGGACCGGGGTGTCGTAGTCGAGCGACTTTGCAGGGGAAAGCAGGAAGAGCATGCCGGAATTATCAGTGGCGGCCGTGACACGGGGCCGCCCCGGTAAAATCGCCGGCTACCCACCTGTGTCCCCCCAACGGCTCCCCGAAGGGCCGTTCCTGCATTTCCCATGAGCGAACCCACCACCCCTCCCGCCCAGCCTGGACTGGACAGCCTTTCCAAATCGTTCGAGCCCGCCGCCATCGAGGCGCACTGGGGCCCCGAATGGGAGAAGCGCGGCTATGCCAAGGCCGGCTTCCGAGGCACGCAGCAACCCAAGGAAGGCGCCGAATCGTTCGCGATCCAGCTGCCGCCGCCCAACGTGACGGGCACGCTGCACATGGGCCATGCGTTCAACCAGACGATCATGGACAGCCTCACGCGGTACCACCGCATGAAGGGCGACAACACGCTGTGGGTGCCGGGCACCGACCACGCCGGCATCGCCACGCAGATCGTGGTGGAACGCCAGCTGCAGGAGCAGAAGGTCAACCGCCACGACCTGGGCCGCAAGAACTTCGTGGCTCGCGTGTGGGAGTGGAAAGAGAAATCGGGCAACACCATCACCCAGCAGATGCGCCGCCTGGGCGACACGGTGGACTGGAGCCGCGAATACTTCACGATGGACGACGACCTCTCCAAGGTCGTGACCCACACCTTCGTGAAGCTGTACGAAGAAGGCCTGATCTACCGCGGCAAGCGCCTGGGCAACTGGGACCCGGTGCTCAAGACCTCGGTGAGCGACCTGGAAGTCGAGAGCGAGGAAGAAGACGGCTCGCTCTGGCACATCGCCTACCCGCTGGAGGACGGCAGCGGCACGCTGACCGTGGCCACTACCCGGCCCGAAACCATGCTCGGCGACACGGCCGTGATGGTCCACCCCGAGGACGAGCGCTACAGGCACCTCATCGGCAAGCGCGTGAAGCTGCCGCTGGTGGACCGGCTGATTCCGATCATTGCCGACGACTACGTCGACAAGGAGTTCGGCACCGGCGTGGTGAAGGTCACGCCCGCCCACGACTACAACGACTACGCAGTCGGCCAGCGCCACAAGCTCGAGATGATCGGCGTGCTGACGCTCGACGCGACCATCAACGGCAACGCCCCCGAAAAGTACCGCGGCCTCGACCGCTTCGTGGCGCGCAAGGCCATCGTGGCCGACCTCGACGCGCTGGGCCTGCTGGTCGAGGTGAAGAAGCACAAGCTGATGGTGCCGCGCTGCGCGCGCTCGGGCGCCATCGTCGAACCCATGCTCACCGACCAGTGGTACGTGGCCATGACGCGCCCCGGCGCCGACGGCCAGTCGATCGCGCAGAAGGCCATCGACGTGGTGAAGTCGGGCGAGGTGCGCTTCGTGCCCGAGAACTGGGTCAACACCTACAACCACTGGATGGAGAACATCCAGGACTGGACCATCTCGCGCCAGCTCTGGTGGGGCCACCAGATTCCCGCCTGGTACGACGAGGAAGGCAACGTGTACGTGGCGGAAGACGAAGCCGCCGCGCAGGCCAAGGCGCCTGGCAAGAAGCTGACGCGCGACGAGGACGTGCTCGACACCTGGTATTCGTCGGCGCTGGTGCCCTTCTCTTCGCTGGGCTGGCCCGAGAAGACGCAGGACCTCGACCTGTACCTGCCTTCGACCGTGCTGGTGACCGGCTACGACATCATCTTCTTCTGGGTCGCCCGGATGATCATGATGACCAAGCACTTCATCGGCAAGGTGCCCTTCAAGCACGTGTACATCCACGGCCTGGTGCGCGACGCGCAGGGCAAGAAGATGAGCAAGTCGGAAGGCAACGTGCTCGACCCGGTGGACCTGATCGACGGCATCGAGCTGCCCGCGCTGCTCGACAAGCGCACGCAAGGCCTGCGCAAGCCCGAGACGGCGCCCGCCGTGCGCAAGAACACGCAGAAGGAGTTTCCGGACGGCATTCCGGCCTTCGGCGCCGACGCGTTGCGCTTCACCTTTGCCTCGCTCGCCTCGCTGGGCCGCAGCATCAACTTCGACTCGAAGCGCTGCGAGGGCTATCGCAACTTCTGCAACAAGCTGTGGAACGCCACGCGCTTCGTGCTGATGAACTGCGAAGGCCAGGACTGCGGCCTGCTGGAGCACACGAAGGAAGAGTGCAAGGTCGGCGGACCGGCGCACGGCTACCTGAAGTTCAGCCGCGCCGACTACTGGATCGTGTCGAAGCTGCAGCGCGTGGAGGCTGAGGTGGCGCAGGGCTTCGAGGAATACCGCCTCGACAACGTGGCCACCGCGATCTACCAGTTCGCCTGGGACGAGTTCTGCGACTGGTACGTGGAAATCGCCAAGGTGCAGATCCAGACCGGCGACGACGCGCAGAAGCGCGCCACGCGCCGCACGCTCATCCGCGTGCTCGAGACGCTGCTGCGCCTGGCGCACCCGGTGATTCCGTTCATCACGGAAGAGCTGTGGCAGAAGGTGTCGAAGGTTGCAGGACGTGAGGGCGAGTCGATCATGGTCGCGGCCTATCCGAAGAGCCAGCCGGAGAAGATCGACGAGGCTGCGGAAGCGTATGTGACGCGGCTGAAGGCGCTGGTGGATGCGTGCCGGACGCTGCGCGGCGAGATGAACGTGTCGCCCGCGGTGCGACTGCCGCTCTACGCAGTGGCCGACGATGCCGAAGGCGCGGCCTTCCTGCGCGAATCGGCTCCGGTGCTGCAGGCGCTCGCCAAGCTCAAGGAAGTGAAGGTCTTCGACGACGAGGCTTCCTGGTCGGCCGCCGCGGAAGCGGCTCCGGTCGCGGTGGTGGGCGCGGCGCGACTGTGCCTGCACATGGAAATCGACAAGGCTGCGGAGAAGCTTCGCATCGGCAAGGAAATTGCACGCATCGAAGGCGAGATCGCCAAGGTGCATTCCAAGCTGGGTAACGAAGCGTTCGTCGCGAAGGCCCCGCCGGCCGTGATCGAGCAGGAACGTAAACGTCTGGCTGACTTCACGGCCACTCT
Source organism: Variovorax sp. 679 (assembly GCF_003952185.1). Taxonomy (GTDB): domain Bacteria; phylum Pseudomonadota; class Gammaproteobacteria; order Burkholderiales; family Burkholderiaceae_C; genus Variovorax. The sequence continues at coordinate 432,793 of NZ_RXFS01000002.1, forward strand.
GGAGCGTTTGCGCGACCAGCTTGTGCGCCTCGGCTGACAGACCAGGGGTTTCGAAGGCGTTTAGCATTCCGGGAGCGGCCCCGCGCCGGTCCCGTTTCGCTTCCTGCCCTCCCCCTTTTTTGAAGAAAGACGCAGAACTGCCCATGTCCACTTCCTCGACCCGCATCCGCAAGGCCGTATTTCCTGTCGCAGGCTTCGGCACCCGCTTCCTGCCGGCCACCAAGGCACAGCCCAAGGAAATGCTGCCTGTGGTCGACAAGCCGCTGATCCAGTACGCCGTCGAAGAGGCATACGCAGCGGGCATCCGCGACATGATCTTCGTGACCGGCCGCAACAAGCGCGCCATCGAGGATCACTACGACACCGCCTACGAGCTCGAAAGCCAGCTCGAGGCCAGCGGCAAGACCGCCCTGCTGAACATCGCCCGTTCGGTCATGCCCGACGACATGACCTGCTCCTACGTGCGCCAGCCGCGCATGCTGGGCCTGGGCCATGCGGTGCTGTGCGCCGAACACCTGGTCGGCAACGAGCCTTTTGCCGTGCTGCTGGCGGACGACCTGATGGTCGGCCCCGAAGGCGGCCAGCCCGTGCTGGCGCAGATGACCGAAGCCTTCGGCCGCCTCGGCGGCTCGCTGCTGGCGGTGCAGGAAGTGCCGCTCGCACACGTCAAGCGCTACGGCATCGTGGCGGGCGACACGATCGAGGAAGGCCTCGTGAAGGTCAGCCGCATGGTCGAGAAGCCGAAGCCCGAGGAAGCTCCCTCGCGCCTGGGCGTTGCCGGCCGCTACATCCTCACGCCGGGCGTGTTCGACGAGATCCGCAACCAGCCCAAGGGCGCGGGCGGCGAGATCCAGCTGACCGACGGCATCGCGGCGCTGATGAAGAAGGAATCGGTCTACGCGTACTCGTACAAGGGCATCCGCTACGACTGCGGCAGCAAGGAAGGCTTCCTGCAGGCGTCGGTGGAACTGGCGCTGGCGCACCCGGAAGTGGGCGCGGATTTCCGCGAGTACCTCAAGAGCCTGAAGCTGTAATCGCTGCTTCGAGCACACGAACAAAAAGGGCCGCGACTGCGGCCCTTTTTCTTTGCTGCTTCCGCAGCCTCGTCAGCGGCGCTTCAGCACGTGGATGAAGTCGGTGCCGACGGTTTCCTGCTCCATCAGCTCGTTGCCCGTCTGGCGCGCGAAGGCCTGGAAGTCGCGGATCGACCCCGGATCGGTCGACACCACCTTCAGCAATTGGCCACTCGCCATCTCGTTGAGCGACTTCTTCGCCTTGAGGATGGGCAGCGGGCAGTTCAGCCCGCGCGTGTCGAGCTCGCGATCAACTTGCATTGCCAGGCTCCGGCGGCAGGTTCAGGCCTCGGCGGCGCTCCTCGTTTTCCGCGGCGGTGAAGAACACGGGCTCGTGCCCGCGCGTGCGCAGCCAGTCGGCCAGTGCATAACCGGTGCCGGCGGGCCAGCACTTGAGGTCGGGCAGATCGTAGAGCCGGTAGTCGACCAGCTCGGGCGAGAGCTTCACCTCGCCGTCGGCCACCACGTGGTAGGCGATGATGACCTGGTTCATGCGCTGGAAGTCGTAGGCGCCGACGATCTTGGTGGCGCTCACGTCGAGGTTGGTTTCTTCCTTCACCTCGCGCGCGATGCCTTCCTCGGGCGTCTCGCCGGCCTCCATGAAGCCGGTGATGAGCGCGAACATCTTGCCCGGCCACGCGGCATTGCGCGCCAGCAGCACCTGGCCACGGTACTCGACGATGGCCGCAAGCACGGGGGTCGGGTTGTTCCAGTGCGTGTGGCCGCAGTTGGGGCAGCGCAGGCGCTCCTTGGGGCCGCCGTCTTCCATCAACGCGATCCACTCGAGCGGCGTGGCACAGACCTGGCAGAACTTGGGATGGGGCATGGGGTCTCTTTCTTTTATTGGGCGGTCTGCCCGCCTTTGGCAGGCACTGCAGTCGGCCGCAGTTCAGGCCGGGAAGACGCCGGTCGACAGGTAGCGATCGCCGCGGTCGCAGACAACGAACACGATGGTCGCGTTCTCGACCGTCTTCGACACTTCCAATGCAGCCCACAGCGCGCCGGCTGCGGAGATGCCGCCGAAGATGCCTTCCTCGCGCGCGAGGCGCCGGCACATCTCTTCGGCGTCGCTCTGGCTCACGCTGATTTCTTCATCGACACGGCTCGGATCGAAGATCTTCGGCAGATATTCGGCGGGCCACTTGCGGATGCCCGGGATGCGCGAGCCCTCGGCTGGCTGCGCGCCGATGATGCGGATCGCCGGGTTCTTCTCCTTCAGGAAGCGCGAGACGCCGGTGATGGTGCCGGTGGTGCCCATGGCGCTCACGAAGTGCGTGACCTTGCCCTTGGTGTCGGCCCAGATCTCAGGGCCGGTGGTCTCGTAATGGATGCGCGGGTTGTCGGGGTTGGCGAACTGGTCGAGCACGCGGCCCTTGCCCTGGGTCACCATCTGCTCGGCGAGGTCTCTCGCGTATTCCATGCCGCCGCTCTTGGGCGTGAGCACGAGCTCGGCGCCGAAGGCCTTCATGGTCTGGGCGCGCTCCACGGAGAGGTCCTCCGGCATGATGAGCACCATGCGGTAGCCCTTGATGGCCGCGGCCATCGCGAGCGCGATGCCGGTGTTGCCGGAGGTGGCTTCGATCAGCGTATCGCCGGGCTTGATCTCGCCGCGCTCCTCGGCGCGCCGGATCATCGAGAGGGCCGGTCGGTCTTTTACCGAACCGGCGGGATTGTTGCCTTCGAGCTTGCCGAGAATCACGTTGCCGCGCTTGGCGTTTTCCGCGGCATTGATGCGTTGCAGTGCGACCAGGGGGGTCTTGCCGATGGCGTCTTCGATGGTCGGATAATTCATGGCAGCCACTGTGCCATAATTTTGGGCTTCGTTCAGAACCCTGCCCGGGTGGTGAAATTGGTAGACGCAGGGGACTCAAAATCCCCCACCGAAAGGTGTGCCGGTTCGATTCCGGCCCCGGGCACCACACTTTGCTCGCCCCCAGGCTTCGCGCACTTCGTGTCGCTTCGCCTTCCCCCTACCGGGGGCGACACCGGTGGCCCGGCGGAGCCGGTTCCACGGTGTCCCTGGAATAGGGCCCTCCCCTCCCTTATCTCGATTCGGTCTGTTCTTGCAGGCCTGTATGCACCGTCGGATGCGCAAGCCGCACCCGCAGTTCGCGCTTCAGCCGCGTGTTGTCCAGCCGGCGCGATTCCCCCATGAAACTCAGCAGCTGCAACGGCAGTTGCCGTTCGGCTTCGCCTCGGTCCACGCGCGGCGGGCGGGGCATGCCGTAGAGATCGGCGGCGAAGTCGAAGTAGTCGCCCATGCGCAGCTCGGTGTCGTCCGAGGCGTGCACGACACGCTGCGGCTTGCCACGGAACAGCGCGGCGATGCAGGTCCGTGCAAGGTCGTCTGCGTGGATGTGGCTGGTGTAGACGTCGTCCTCGCGCCGCAGCACGGGTGTGCCGCGCTGCACGCGGGCCCGGGGAGTGCCGTTCTCGCGGTCGGGAGCGTAGATACCCGGAATGCGCAGGATGCTGGCGCGCACGCCCGCGCTCCGGCCCAGCCAGCGCACTGCCCGTTCGGCGTCTACGCGGCGGTGGGAGCGCGGTGTGTCCGGGCGCACGGTGCGGGTTTCGTCGATGCGGGCGCCGCCGCAGTCTCCGTAGACGCCGCTGGTCGAGCCGTAGACGAAGGCCGAGGGCACCGAACGCAGCCGCAGGGCCCTCGCGAGATCCGTGGTGCGCTGGTCGCGCCACCAGGCGGCACCGCCGTCACGGGCGGGCGGCGCCAGATGCAGCACGCGAGTGGCGATGCCCGCCAGCCGGCGCAGGGTGGCCGGATCGTCCAGATTGCCCACCAGCGGGCGTGTTCCGGCTGTGCGCAGGGCTCCCACACGGTCGGCCGACGAAGTGAGCGCCACCAGCTGCATGCGCCCGCGCAGGTCGCGCGCAACGCGCTGGCCCACGTCGCCGCAACCGACGATCAGCAGGCGTTCTCGCCGGAACCGCGCTGGCAGCGCGCCGGAGGGGCTATTGATTGAAGGCAAAATCCTGTTCCCGTCTTCCAATTCAGTTGCTCCCGGGTCGCCTGCGGCCCGGCAAGAGCGTTACCCCTCGAAGAATACCGATGACTGTCTCGGCGCCGCACGAAGCGGGCTTTTCCATCACCGTCGAACCCAGCGGGCGCCATTTCGTGGTCCAGGGCGACGAAACCATCCTGGCCGCCGGCATCCGCCAGGGCATCGGCCTTCCCTACGGCTGCAAGGACGGCGCCTGCGGCTCGTGCAAGTGCAAGAAGCTCTCGGGCGAGGTCACGCTGGGCCCGCACCAGAGCAAGGCCCTGAGCGCCGAGGAACAGCTTGCCGGCTACGTGCTGACCTGCTGCGCCCACCCCACGAGCGACGTGGTGCTCGAATCGCGCCAGGTCACCGAGGCCGGCGCACTGCCGATCCGCAAGATGCCGGTGCGGGTGATGGCCCTCACGCGCCAGTCGCACGACGTGATGCTGGTACGCCTGCAACTGCCGGCCGGCGAGCCGCTGCAGTTCTACGCGGGCCAGTACGTCGAATTCATCCTGCGCGACGGCGCGCGCCGCAGCTACTCGATGGCCAATGCGCCGCACACCGTGGCCCAGCCCGGCACGGGCATCGAGCTGCACCTGCGGCACCTGCCCGGCGGCAAGTTCACCGACCATGTGTTCGGCACGATGAAGGAAAAGGAAATCCTGCGCATCGAAGGTCCCTTCGGCAGTTTCTTCCTGCGCGAAGACTCCGACAAGCCGATGATCCTGCTGGCATCCGGAACCGGCTTCGCGCCGATCAAGGCGCTGCTGGAGCACATGCAGTTCAAGGGCATCGACCGGCCCGCCACTCTCTACTGGGGCGGCCGCCGGCCGGAAGACCTGTACATGGACGGCTGGCTGCGCGAGCAGATGGCGCAGATGCCCAACCTGCGCTACGTGCCCGTCATCTCCAACGCCACGCCCGAGGACAACTGGACCGGCCGCACCGGCTTCGTCCACAAGGCCGTGCTCGAAGATTTCGCCGACCTCTCGGGCCACCAGGTGTATGCATGCGGCGCGCCCATCGTGGTCGATTCGGCCAAGCGCGACTACGTGGCGCTGGCTGGCTTGCCCGAAGAAGAATTCTTTGCCGACGCATTCACTACAGAGGCCGACAAGGCCCTCCCCTGAGACAAGACCCAAGAAGAAAATGAAGACGAGACACTTCCTCCTCACCCTCCTCGCAAGCGCCACGGCCCTGCTGGGCGCCGGCCAGGCGACCGCACAACAGCAGCAGCGCCCCATCCGCCTCGTCGTACCCTACGCAGCGGGCGGCCCGATCGACAACACGGCACGCATCCTGGCCGAACGCGTCAAGGACACGCTGGGCACGGTCATCATCGACAACAAGCCCGGCGCTGGCGGCAACATCGGTGCCGACGTGGTGGCCAAGGCCCCCGCGGACGGCCTGACGATCGGCATTGCGGCCACCGCCACCAACGCGGTGAACCCGTGGCTCTACAGCAAGATGCCGTTCAACGCAGCGACCGACTTCGCGCCGATCACGCAGATGGTCCGCGTGCCCAACGTGCTGGTGATGAACGCCGACACGGCGAAGCGCCTGAACATCAACAGCGTGGCCGACCTGATCCGCTATGCCAAGGCCAACCCCGCCAAGCTCAACTACGGCAGCGGCGGCAACGGCAGCGCGGGGCACCTCGCGGGCGAGCTGTTCAAGAAGGAAGCGGGCATCTTCGCGGTGCACATCCCGTACAACGGCGGCAGCCCGGCCCAGCTGGCGCTGATCTCGGGGCAGGTCGACTTCAACTTCGACAACCTCGCCACCGCCGCGCCGAACATCCGTGCGGGCAAGCTGAAGGCGATCGCGGTGACGACGCTGCAGCGCAGCGCCTCGCTGCCCGAAGTGCCGCCCGTGGCCGACACGCTCAAGGGCTTCTCCATCGACACCTGGTGGGGCCTGGTCGCACCGGCCGGCACGCCGCACGACGTGATCGTGAAGCTCAATCAGGCCTTCGTGGCTGCGCTGAACGCGCCGGAAACCAAGACGCGCTTTGCTTCGCTGCTGGCCGAACCGGTCGGCAGCTCGCCCGAGCAGTTCGGCGCCTTCATGAAGAGCGAGCTCGCGAAGTACGAGAAGGTGGTCAAGGCCACCGGGGCGAAGGTGGACTGACAAGCTCCCCGGGGAGCGCCTCCGGATCCGGGCCGCGCCCCGCCGTGGTGGCCTCGCCCGAGTAATTGCGCAGCCCGGCGAGGTCGAGCACCTCGACGCCGCCGTGCTCCACGCGCAGCAGCCCGTCGCGCTGCAAGGCATGCAGCGCCCGGTTGGCCCGCTGGCGCGACACCGCCGACAGCAGGCCGATCTCGTCCTGGCTCAACCGCACGAAGCGGTCGGCGCGCGGATACAGGATCGGATCGAACAGGCTGGCGAGACAGCGCGCCACGCGCGCGTCCGGTCCCAGCAGGCGATCGAACTCCATGAGCCCGATGAACAGGCTCAATCGCGCGTTGATGTGTAACAACAGAAACCGATTGAATTCGATGTTCGAGGCCAGCAGGCGCTCGAAGCTGTGCCGGGGAATGCATGCAACGCGCGTTGGCCGCAATGCCACGCCGTCGTAGCGCCAGCATCCGGGACTGAGCAAGGAGCCCTCTCCGCTCCAGCCTCCGGCAGTGACGCCGGTGAAAGTGGAAACGCGCCCGTCGGGCAGCGACACGGACATTTTCAGGAGCCCATCCATCACGCCGACCCAGTGATCGGCCGGTTCGCCGCGCCGCACGACAAAACCGCCGGCAGGCACCGCGCGCTCGTGGGACTCCTGCACGACGCGATCGAGCTCCTCGCTCGTCAGGGCACGCGCCCACAGGCTCTCGCGGAGCATGTTCTCCAACGCGTTCGACATCGTCGTGCCTCCTGCGGTCTCCTCCCAAGACAGCTGGCGGCCCGTCGCAGGGGCCGGCCACCGGGGCCGTAAGAAATGTCGTTCCGACGACATCTTCGGCGCGGCCATGATGCCACAGTCCCCCGCGTTCGCCACCACAACAAGGAGACAACGATGAAGCGCTCGAACGAGAGCCCGCGCCCCCCGCGCGGGCCGGACGACGGTGATGCGCCGGGCCTGCGCCGACGCGAGGTTCTTGGCTACGCGACAGCCGCGCCGCTGGTCTCAGCCACCGCCGGACTGGCCGGCCTCGCGGCGCCCTCCCAGGCAGCCGCAGCACTGCTGCCGATGACCCCGCCCGACACCACCGACCTGATCGACATCGGCGATGCGGTGACGGTGACTGCACTGCCGACCATGCCCCTGGTGAAAGTGACGAACGGCGAGAACGGCCGCGTGCGGCTCGCGCTGCCGCGCCTCGAGGTGGGCCAGGGCATCGCCACGGCCACCGCGATGATGCTGGCCGACAAGCTGCGCCTGCCGCTGAGTGCGATCGAGGTGAGCTCGGCCGACGCCAGCCCGGAGCTGATCTGGAACCAGCTCACCGGCGGCTCGTCGAGCGTGCGCTCGCTGCATGCCGGCATGCCTTTGCTGGGCGGCCTGGGCGGCCTGCTCTCGGGCTCCACGCCCTCGGTGGTCGGGCAGCGCGTCACGCGGCTCGACGCACTCGACATCGTCACCGGGCGCAAGAAGTTCACGCTCGACCAGGCGGTGCCCGGCGCGATGCCGACGATGGTGCGGCGCCCGCCGACCATCAACGGCAAGTTCGTGAGCATCAACAACATGAACACGGTGACGGCCATGCCGGGCGTGATCGGCGTGGTGCCGATTCCCTCGACCAACGGCATCACGCCGACGCCGCCCGGCGTGGCCGTGATGGCCGAGACCTTCGGGCAGGCCTGGGCCGCCGTGAACGCGCTCGACGTGACCTGGGCCGCCGGCCCGATCGACGGCGAATCGAACGCCACCATCATGCGCAAGCTGAAGTCGGCGCTGCTGCCGTTCGCGCTGCCGCCGCTGGGCGCACTGACGGTCGAGGGCGAGTTCGAGTTCGCGCCGGCCGCGCACTGCCCGATGGAGGTCGAATGCGCCATCGCCGACGTGCGCGCCGACCGGGCCGAGATCTGGGCGGGGCTGCAGAGCCCCATCGTCACGCAGCAGGCCGTGGCGGCCGAGCTGGGCCTGCCGTTGAGCAAGGTGATCGTGCATGCGGTGCCCTCGGGCGGCTCCTTCGGCCGGCGCCTCTTCTGGGACCCGGTGCTGCAGGCGATCCAGGTCTCCAAGGCGCTCGGGCGCCCCTGCCGCCTGATGTACCACCGCACCGACGACATGCGCCACACGCGCATCCGCCCGCCGATGTTCCACAAGGCGCGCGCGACGATGCTGCTGGGCCAGGTGATCGCCTTCGAGCAGCGCATCGCCGGCGTGCGCCTCGACACGCGCCACGGCTTCGGCAACATGCTGGAGGCCGCGGCCATCGCGCTGCCCAACGGCTTTCCGCAGACGGTGGGCAACTTCGCGATCGAGCAGATCATGTTCAAGACCATGGTCACCTCGCCGTACAACTTCGGCGTCACGACCAAGCTGCTGACGCCGGTGGCGATGGACATGAACACCTGCTCCTACCGCTCGGTGCACATCCAGCCCTCGCGGCTGGTGGAGGAGATCCTGGTCGACGAGATGGCCAAGGCGGCGGGCAAGGATCCGGTCGCGTTCAGGCTCGAGTACCTGCGCCTGCCGCGCGCCCGCGCGGTGCTCAAGGCGGTGGCCGAGGCCGCGCAATGGGGCAAGGCGATGCCCGCGGGCTTCGCGCAGGGCGTGGGCGTGCACCAGGAGTCGAAGTCGTTCACGGCCTGCATCGTCGAGATCGACGCGCGGGCGCCGTCGGCCGCGAAGGTGGTGCGCGCAACGATCGCCATCGACGTCGGCACGCCGATCAACCCATCGGGCATCGAGGCGCAGATGCAGGGCGGCCTGTGCGAGTCGATCGCGCTGGTGCTCAGCGCGGGCCTGCACATCCAGAACGGGCTGCCGCTGGAAGGCAGCTATTCGCAGTACCACTTCTCGCGCATGAAGCACTACCCGAAGGACGTGAAGGTCATCATCATGCCGGCCAGCAATGAGGCCATCGGCGGCCTGGGCGAGGTCGGGCTGTCGGCCAGTTCCGGTGCGATAGCCAACGCGTATGCGCGCGCCACCGGCACGAAGCCGCGCAGCTTCCCGCTGAACTTCCCGGTCGACTTCACGCCGATCCCGCCGGGCAAGCTGCCCACGCCCGTCAACGTTCCGATCCCGACCTGAGGAGGCTCCCCATGCCCGTGCAATCTTTCAAGGTGAATGGCCAGAACGTCGACGTCGAGGCGCCCGACGACATGGCGCTGCTCTGGGTGCTGCGCGACAAGCTCGGCATCACCGGGCCGAAGTACGGCTGCGGCATCAACGTCTGCAAGGCCTGCACATGCCATGTCGACGGCAAGGCGGTGAGCGTGTGCTCGGTGCGCGTCTCCGACGTGCGCGGCCGCCAGGTGACGACCATCGAGGGACTGGCCAACGGCAACACGCTGCACCCGGTGCAGCAGGCCTGGCTGAACCTCGACGTGCCGCAGTGCGGCTTCTGCCAGCCGGGGCAGATCATGGCGGCGGTGGACCTGCTGCGCCGCACGCGCAACCCGACGGACGCCGACATCGACGCCATCGAGAACGTGTGCCGCTGCGGCACCTACGGCCGCATCCGCGAGGCGATCAAGGCCGCCGCGGCGATGATGTAGCCGGCAGGAGAAAGAAAAAGGCGGTGCGTACCGCCGCGCCATGCAGGCGCGGCCCGCACCGCCTCTGGCGAACGAAACGCCCGCTTATTCGCCGAGGTAGGCGGCCCGCACGCGCGGGTCGCTCAGCAGGGCCTTGGCCTCGCCGCTCATGGTGATGAGCCCAGACTCCATCACGTAGCCGCGGTCGGCCAGCTGCAGCGCGCGGTTGGCGTTCTGCTCTACCAGCAGGATGGTCACGCCCTGCGCGGCCACGGCCTGCACCACCTCGAAGATCTTGTCGCACATGATGGGCGACAGGCCCATGGTGGGTTCGTCCAGCAGCAGCACCTTGGGGCGTGCCATGAGCGCGCGGCCCATGGCCAGCATCTGCTGCTCGCCGCCCGACATGGTGCCGGCGAGCTGGTCCTTGCGTTCGCGCAGGCGCGGGAAGGTGACGAACACGCGCTCCATGTCGCTCGCGATCGCGGCCTTGTCCTTGCGGATGTAGGCGCCGATCTGCAGGTTTTCGGTGATGGTCATGCGCGTGAACACACCACGGCCTTCCGGCACCATCACGAGGCCCTCTTCCACCAGGTCCCACGCGCCGCGGCCCTTGATGCTGCGGCCCAGGAACTCGATGTGGCCGGCCCCGGCCGGCAGCGTACCGGTGATGGCCTTCATGGTGGTGGTCTTGCCGGCGCCGTTGGAGCCGATCAGCGAGACAAGCTCGCCCTCGCGCACCTCGAAGTCCACGCCCTTGACGGCCTGGATGCCGCCGTAGCCGACCTTCAGGCCGCTGACCTTCAGCAGCGTCTTGCCGGCCGCCTTCGTCGCGGTGCCTTGTTCGCTCGTCATCGTTGCTGCGCTCATCTCAATGTCCTCCGGTGCCGAGGTAGGCCTCGATCACCTTCTCGTTCTTCTGCACCTCCACAGGGGTGCCCTCGGCGATCTGCTTGCCGTAGTCCAGCACGGTGACGCGGTCGCACAGGCCCATGATGAGCTTGACGTCGTGTTCGATGATCAGGATGGTGCGGTTGTCGCGGCGGATGCGGTCGATCAGCTCGCGCAGCGCGACCTTCTCGGTCAGGTTCATGCCGGCGGCGGGTTCGTCCAGCGCGATGAGCTGCGGGTCGGTTGCCAGTGCGCGCGCGATCTCGAGGCGACGCTGGTCGCCGTAGGACAGCGTACGTGCCTTGTAGTCAGCGAACTTGCCGATGCCCACGTAGTCGAGCAGTTCGTGCGCGCGGTCGGCAATGGCTTTCTCTTCGGCCTTGAAGCCGCCGGTGCGGAACATCGCGCCGAGCACGCCCGAATGAGTGCGGATGTGGCGCCCGACCATCACGTTCTCGATCGCCGTCATTTCGGCGAAGAGGCGGATGTTCTGGAAGGTACGCGCAATGCCGGCCTTGGCCACTTCATGCACGGCCGTCGGCTGGTAGGGCTTGCCCGCGAGCTCGAAGGTGCCGCTGTCTGGCGTGTACAGGCCGGTGATCACGTTGAAGAACGTGGTCTTGCCGGCGCCGTTGGGACCGATCAGGCCGTAGACCTGGCCGCGCTTGATGGTGATGCCCACGTCGGACAGGGCCTGCAGCCCGCCGAAGCGCTTGGAGATTCCGCGGACGTCGAGGATGGTGTCTGTCGTCATGTTGATTTCCTCCTTCGGCGTTCAGGGATTGATCGACATGGGACGGGAAGCCGCGCCAGGCAACTCGTCAGCGGGCGAATCGACGCCTGGTGCATGGGTCTGCAGCGATCCGGGAGCCACGGCCGCATGGGTCGGGTCGACAGGCGCCGCGCCCTTCTTCGTCAACGACTTGCCGTGCTCCGGCGATGGCCACAGGCCGCGCGGACGCACCAGCATGATGACGATCATGGCCAGCGCGATGAACAGCTGGCGCAGGATGGAGGCGTCGAGGCGGCCGTCGGTCAGCGACTGCAGCGGGCCGGCCACGTAGCGCAGAACTTCAGGCAGCGCAGCCAGCAGGATGGCGCCCAGGATCACGCCGGGCAGGTGGCCGATGCCGCCGAGCACGACCATCGCCACGATCATCACCGACTCCATCAGGCTGAAGGACTCGGGCGACACGAAGCCCTGGAAGGCCGCGAACATCGCGCCGGACACGCCGCCGAAGCTCGCGCCCATGCCGAAAGCCAGCAGCTTCATGTTGCGGGTGTTGATGCCCATGGCCTTGGCGGCGATCTCGTCTTCGCGGATGGCCATCCAGGCGCGGCCGATGCGCGAGAGCTGCAGGCGGTGCGAGATGAGGATGGTGATGAGCACCAGCGCCAGGAACAGGTAGTAGTAGAGCGTGACCGACGAGATGGTGAAGCCGTCGAGCTTCAGCGGCTTGCCCAGGTCGAGCCCCCAGAACTTGATCGAGTCGATCGAGGTGATGCCCTTCGGACCGTTGGTGATGTTCACCGGCTGGTCGAGGTTGTTCAGGAACACGCGGATGATTTCACCGAAGCCGAGCGTGACGATGGCGAGGTAGTCGCCGCGCAGCTTGAGCGTGGGCGCGCCCAGCAGCACGCCCATCACCGCGGCCAGCGCGAAGGCCGACGGTATGACGATCAGCAGCGATGTGTGCATGCCGTTCGGGAACGTGATCTTGAACCACTCGAAGGTCTCGGACAGGTGCGACGAGCCCATGAGCGCGAAGAGGTACGCCCCCACCGCGAAGAAGGCGACGTAGCCCAGGTCGAGCAGGCCGGCGTAGCCGACCACGATGTTCAGGCCCAGGGCCAGCAGCACGTAGAGCAGTGCGATGTCGGCGATGCGCACCCATGCGTTGCCCTGCATCTGCAGCAGCAGGGGCAGCGCGAGCACGGCGATGGCGCCGATGACGTAGAGAGCAAGGTTCTTGCTGTTCTTCATGATGGCAAGCTCCTCAGGCGCGGTCGGCCACGCGTTCGCCCAGCAGGCCCGAAGGACGCAGCGTGAGCATGGCGATCAGCACGATGAAAGCGAAGATGTCGCTGTAGTTGCTGCCGAGCACACCGCCGGTCAGCGTTCCGATGTAGCCCGAGCCGATGGCCTCGATGAGGCCGAGCAGGATGCCGCCGACCACCGCGCCGGCCAGGTTGCCGATGCCGCCGAACACGGCCGCGGTGAAGGCCTTGAGGCCGGGCAGGAAGCCCATCGCGTGCTGCGCGATGCCGTAGTTGGAGGCGTACATCACGCCGGCGATGGCTGCGAGCACGGCGCCGATGATGAAGGTGGCCGAGATGACCATGTCGGGGCGGATGCCCATGAGCGCAGCCACGCGCGGGTTCTCGGCGGTGGCGCGCATCGCGCGGCCGAGCTTGGTGTAGTTGACCAGCCACATGAGCACCACGAGCGAGAACGCCGTGACGCTGAGGATCATGACCTGGGTTGGAGAGATGACCGCGCCGCCGAGGTGGATGGGGTCGGAGGGAAGGAGTGTCGGATATGCCTTGTTGGTCGGCTTCCAGATGATCATTGCCAGCGTCTGCAGCAGGATCGACATGCCGATGGCGGTGATGAGCGGCGCGAGCTTGGGGCTGTTGCGCAGCGGCCGGTAGGCCACTTTCTCGATCACGAAGTTCAGGGTTGCCGCGACGACGCAGGCGATGATCAGGGCAATGAGGAGGATGAGCCAGCCCGGTGTGTTGGGCATGCCGTCCTTCATGAGACCGATGATGGTCCAGCTCGTGAGAGCCCCGACCATCAGCACTTCACCGTGCGCAAAGTTGATCAGATTGATGATGCCGTACACCATTGTGTAGCCCAAGGCTATCAAGGCGTACATGCTGCCGAGTACCAGACCGTTGATGATCTGCTGCAGCAAAATGTCCATAACGCGATTCCCTATGTGTTGCACCGTTGCGGGGTGCCATTCACCCACCGGGGCACCGGTTTGGCGCCCCTGGCTTGACAAGCAAAAAACCAGCCAACATGTGTCGCTGGCAGATTTGTGGGCGGGATTGTAGTCACGCACCAGCGCTGATTTGGTGCGCGCGGACGGGGGTTTACCCGCTCACGTCATGCTGTATGCGCGTGGGGTCATGCGCACTTTGCGCGCATGCTGCAACAGCGTATAGACGGCTGTATCAACCCTTTGCCTCGCCGTTCAGGCGGCGCAGTTCGCGCAGCTTTTCCGCGATGCGGATCTCGAGTCCACGTTCGACGGGCTCGTAGAAGACCTGGCCTTCCAGACCGTCGGGAAGGTAGCGCTCGCCGGCGGCGAAACCGCCCTCCTCGTCGTGCGCATAGCGATAACCCTTGCCGTAGTCGAGCTCCTTCATGAGCTTCGTCGGCGCATTGCGCAGGTGCATCGGCACCGGACGCGTGCTGTCGGTCTTCACGAGGGCGCGCACGGCGTTGTAGGCCTTGTAGACGGCGTTCGACTTGGGTGCGATGGCGAGGTAGACCACGCATTCGGCCAGCGCCAGTTCGCCCTCCGGGGTACCCAGTCGCTCGTAGACCTCTGCGGCATCGAGTGCGAGGCGCAATGCGCGCGGGTCGGCCAGGCCGATGTCCTCGCTGGCCATGCGCACCAGCCGGCGCGCCATGTAGCGAGGATCGGCGCCGCCGTCGAGCATGCGCACGAACCAGTAGAGCGCGGCATCGGGATCGCTGCCGCGCACCGACTTGTGCAGCGCGCTGATGGTGTCGTAGAACTGCTCGCCGCCCTTGTCGTAGCGCCGCATGCGCTCGCCGAGCACGCGCAGCAGCCACTCGTCGGTGATGTGGTCGAGCTTCTCGGCGCGGGCCGCGACGGCGAGGGTTTCGAGCGTGTTGAGCAGCCGGCGTGCATCGCCGTCGGCATAGGCCACGAGGCGATCGACCGCGGTGTCGTCGATGGCGGGCACGGCCTGGATCGCCTGTGCGCGCGCGACGATCTGCTTGAGGTTGCCCTCGTCGAGCGACTGCAGCACATAGACGGCCGCACGCGACAACAGCGCCGAGTTGACCTCGAATGAAGGGTTCTCCGTGGTCGCGCCGATGAATGTGAAAAGGCCCGACTCCACGTGCGGCAGGAACGCGTCCTGCTGGCTCTTGTTGAAGCGGTGCACCTCGTCGACGAAGACGATGGTGCGCTGCTGCGTGAGGCCGTCGCGCGCAGCGGTGGCTCGCTCGACGGCCTCGCGGATGTCCTTCACGCCGCCGAGCACCGCGCTGATGCTCAGGAACTGCGCGTCGAAGGCATCGGCCATGAGCCGCGCGATGGTGGTCTTGCCGGTGCCCGGCGGCCCCCAGAGGATGCAGGAGTGCGGCTGGCCCGACTCGAAGGCAATGCGCAGCGGCATGCCCGGGCCGAGCAGGTGCTGCTGGCCGATCACGTCGCCCAGCGTCTTCGGGCGCAGGCGTTCGGCGAGGGGCTGATGGGCTGTGGAGGCCAATCCCGTGGGCTTTTTATTTACTGTTTGACGACGTCGGCGCCGGCCGGCGGCTTGAAGTCGAACACGCTGGCCGGCAGCGAAGGATTCACCTCGACCTTGCTGAACTTGAGCACCGAGCGCTGGCCGAAGCTGTCGAGGATCTCGAGTGCAGCCAGCGCATCGCCCTGGAAGCCGACCTGCACGCTCTGCAGCTGGCCATCCTTGTTCTTCGGCGTGGCCTTGACCCACTGCAGGCCATCGCGCTCCGGCGCGGCTTCGAGCGTGAAGTCGGCCTGCAGGGCCTTCAGGTCGGGCGCCGCGGCGATCAGCGCGGCAGGCGTGGAGCCCAGCGCCTGCGCCTGTGCGCGCTGCGTGACCTGGTTCAGGTCGGCGTCATAGAGCCACAGCGTCCTGCCGTCGGCCACGATGCTCTGCGCAAAGGGCTTCTGGTAGTCGAACTTGAATTTGCCGGGGCGCTGGAATTCGAAGGTGCCGGCCGATGTCTTGGTGCGGCCCGGCTGCCCTTCGCGCGCCGGGGCGGTCACGGTCTGGGTGAAATCGGCGCGGCCGGACTTGACCGTCTTCACGAAGGCTTCAAGGCTCTCGAGCCCGCCGGCCCAGGCATTGGCGGAACTCAGGAGGCCGATCAACAGCCAATGACGCAATTTCAATTTGGATTCCTCTGAATAGCTGTGGCACCGGGCTTCAACCCTACCCGCCGCGAATTGCGGCAGGTGCAGGTCTTGATGAAGATTTGCAATGCCGCACGGTGCTTTTGCAAATTGCCTTTCAGCACGTAACCGGAATTGCGAAAGCCCGGCGGCGAATTACTCCGCCGCGCGCGCCGGCACCAGGATTTCGCGCTGGCCGCTGCCGCTCATGGCGCTGACGAGGCCGGCCTTTTCCATGTCCTCGACGAGGCGCGCGGCACGGTTGTAGCCGATCTTCAGGTGGCGCTGCACCAGCGAGATGCTGGCCTTGCGGTTCTTGAGCACCACTTCGACCGCCTGGTCGTACATCGGGTCCTTCTCGCCGTCGCCGCCGCCAAGCAGGTCGCCGTCTCCGTCGCCATCGACCGTGCCGCCTTCGAGCACGCCCTCGATGTAGTCGGGCTCGCCCTGGCTCTTGAGGTAGGCCACCACGCGATGCACTTCGTCGTCGCTGACGAAGGCGCCGTGCACGCGGATCGGCAGGCCGGTGCCGCTGGGCATGTAGAGCATGTCGCCCATGCCGAGCAGCGCCTCGGCGCCCATCTGGTCGAGGATGGTGCGGCTGTCGATCTTGCTCGACACCTGGAAGGCGATGCGGGTCGGGATGTTGGCCTTGATGAGGCCGGTGATCACGTCAACGCTGGGGCGCTGCGTGGCGAGGATCAGGTGAATGCCGGCGGCGCGCGCCTTCTGCGCGAGACGGGCGATCAGCTCTTCGATCTTCTTGCCGACCACCATCATCAGGTCGGCCAGCTCGTCGATCACCACGACGATGTGCGGCTCGCGCTTGAGCGGCTCCGGATCGTCGGGCGTGAGGCTGAAGGGGTTGTAGATGAACTCCTCGCGCGCCTTGGCTTCGTCGATCTTGGTGTTGTAGCCGGCCAGGTTGCGCACGCCGAGCTTGCTCATCAGCTTGTAGCGGCGCTCCATCTCGGCCACGCACCAGTTCAGGCCATGCGCGGCCTGGCGCATATCGGTGACCACGGGCGCCAGCAGATGCGGAATGCCTTCGTAGACCGACATTTCGAGCATCTTCGGGTCGATCATCAGCAGGCGCACGTCGCGCGCCTCGGCCTTGTACAGCAGCGACAGGATCATCGCGTTGATACCCACCGACTTGCCCGAGCCGGTGGTACCGGCCACCAGCACGTGCGGCATCTTCGCAAGGTCGGCCACCACCGGGTTGCCGATGATGTCCTTGCCAAGGCCCATGGTGAGCATCGACTTGCCTTCGTTGTAGACCTGCGAGCCCAGGATTTCGCTGAGCTTGATCGACTGGCGCTTGGCGTTCGGCAGTTCGAGCGCCATGTAGTTCTTGCCCGGGATGGTCTCGACCACGCGGATCGACACCAGCGAGAGCGAGCGCGCGAGGTCTTTCGCGAGGTTGACGATCTGGGAGCCCTTCACGCCGGTGGCGGGCTCGATCTCGTAGCGCGTGATGACGGGGCCCGGCGAGGCGAGCACCACACGCACCTCAACACCGAAGTCCTTGAGCTTCTTCTCGATCATGCGCGAGGTCATCTCGAGCGTGTCGGCCGATACCGTTTCCTGGCGAGCCTGAGCCGCGTCGAGCAGGTCGACCTGCGGCAGCTTGCTGTCGGGCAGCTCCTTGAAGAGCGGCTTCTGGCGCTCCTTGACGACGCGATCGCTCTTCGGCACCTCGGTCATCGCGGGCTCGATCTGCACCGGTGGCGAAGGTGGGCGACGCTTGGGGCGCGGCTCGACGCGGATCTCTTCTTCGTCGCCAGCGGCAAAGACCCCAGACGACGGTGCCAGCAAGGGCTCGGACCGGCCCGACTCGTCGCCACCACCGCGCGTGAAGGCCGGCTCGTCGGCTTCGGCACGCTCGCGGGCCGCCTGCTTGCCCATGGCGATGTCGGCGGCAAGCTCGCGCTTCTCGCGACGCGATTCGAACAGCGAGTACGCACGCGCGCCGATGCGCTCGGCGATCAGGCTCCAGGAGAAGCGGAACACCAGCGCCGAACCGATGACACCACCGGCGATGGCCACCAGTGCCGAGCCCGTGAAACCCATCCAGCGCACGCTGGCGGGCCCCACCAGATAGCCCAGCGCCCCGCCACCGGAGCCCGGCAGATGCGCTTCGAGACGGTAGAGACGCGACCACTCGAGCATGGTGCTGGCGCACAGCAGCAGGAGCAGGCCGA
This sequence comes from Variovorax sp. 679, assembly GCF_003952185.1. Taxonomy (GTDB): domain Bacteria; phylum Pseudomonadota; class Gammaproteobacteria; order Burkholderiales; family Burkholderiaceae_C; genus Variovorax. The sequence goes on from NZ_RXFS01000002.1 coordinate 450,729, forward strand.
ACCAGAAGGCAAGACGACTGCGGTTGAAGCGACCGCGCGGCGCCGCCTGCTCGGCGGATGCCGGCTCGCCGCCGCGCAACCAGTTGGCCAGCGACGACAGCCAGGCGCGCAGCCCGGCGAAAAGACACCACCAGACGGAGTAACCGGCGGCGTAGTAGCTGCCATCGGCCAGCCAGGCGCCGATGCGGCCACCCCAGTTCTTGATTTCGCCCCCTGTGCCCGAGGTCGACCAGGCGGCATCGGAAGGCGTGAAGCTGAGCATCGAGAGCAGCCAGAACAGCAGCGCTGCGAATCCTGCGATCAGCGTGATCTCGTGGGCGAAGCGCATCGCGCGCACACGCACGGGTTGCCCTTCGGCGGCAGAAGAAGATTGAAGCGTATTCAGCGAATAGGTCATGAAAAACACGGCGCCCGGCCTCGGGAAACGGGGGCCGGATGCACGAACACTACAACAAAAGGCCGGGACCGCCGGCAACGGCGAGCCCGGCCCCGAAGGCTCAAGCCAGCGACAGGAGCCGTTCCTTGACGATCATGGAGCCGTCGTCGAGCGTCTGCACGAAGCCGCGCTCTTCCAGATCCTTCATCACGCGGCTCACCATTTCGCGCGAGGCGCCGACCATCTTGGCCAGGTCCTGGCGGGAGATCTTGTCGCGCACCTTGAGGTTGCCGGCGCCGTCCTCGATGGCGAACTCGAGCAGCGAGCGGGCCACGCGCCCGTAGACATCCATCAGCGCCAGCGACTCGATCTTGCGGTCGGCATGGCGCAGGCGCTGTACCAGCCCGCGCATGATGTTGTAGGCCATGGAGGAGTTCTCGGGCAGGCAGCGCGCGAAAGCGTCGCGGCCCAGCATGAGCACGTCGCACTGGATCTCGGTACGCACGGTGGCCGAATGCGGTTCGTCGTCGATCAGGCTCATCTCGCCAAGGTAGTCGCCCGGATGCAGCGTGGCGAGGATGACCTCGCGCCCGCGGCTGTCGGCGCTGGTGACGCGCGCGCGACCGGTCAGGATGATGTAGAGCGCATCGGACTTCTTGCCCTGCTCCACAACGACTTCCGCGCGCTTGAAGCGCTTCTTGATGATCGCGTCCGCGATGCTAGCGGACTGCGTGGCCGTCAACGACGCGAACAATGGAACGCGCCGAAGCAATTCGAGGTTGGACAGCATCGACATTTATCAATCCCTGAGACAGCGGGCCGAGCAATCCGAAAGGCAAGCCAATGGATTACTACAATCGCGCGCATTGAAAACACCGTTCACCCGGTGTTGAACCGGGCAGTGATACTCCATATATATCGCTACCACCCTGAAAATGTACACGCTGAAGCAGCGTCCATCCTAGGTTTTCTACTCATGTCCGCACCCCAACACGCCAAGGTTTTGATTCTGGGCTCCGGCCCCGCCGGCTATACCGCCGCCGTCTATGCGGCACGCGCAAACCTCCAGCCCCTGCTCATCACCGGCATCGCCCAGGGCGGACAGCTGATGACCACCACCGAGGTGGACAACTGGCCAGCCGACGTGCACGGCGTGCAAGGCCCCGACCTGATGCAGCGCTTTCTCGAGCATGCCGAGCGCTTCAAGACGCAGATCGTGTTCGACCACATCAACAAGGTCGACCTGAGCAAGCGCCCCTTCACCCTCACCGGCGACAGCGGCACCTACACCTGCGACTCGCTGATCATCGCCACCGGCGCTTCGGCGAAGTACCTGGGCCTCGACTCCGAACAGAAGTTCATGGGCCGCGGCGTCTCCGCATGCGCCACCTGCGACGGCTTCTTCTACCGCGAGCAGGAGGTCTGCGTGATCGGCGGCGGCAACACGGCGGTCGAAGAGGCGCTCTATCTCGCCAACATCGCCAACAAGGTGACGCTGGTGCATCGCCGGGACAAGTTCCGCGCCGAGCCCATCCTGATCGACAAGGTCAAGGAGAAGGTCGCCGAAGGCAAGATCGTGCTGAAGCTGCACAGCGAGCTCGACCAAGTGCTGGGTGACGACTCGGGCGTGACGGGCATCCGCATCAAGAACACGCAGACCGGCGCGACCGAGCAGATCGACCTCAAGGGTTGCTTCATCGCCATCGGGCACCATCCCAACACCGACATCTTCCAGGGCCAGCTGGAGATGAAGGACAACTACATCCTGACCCGTTCGGGCCTGCAGGGCTTCGCAACGATGACCAGCATTCCGGGCGTCTTTGCCGCCGGCGACGTGCAGGACAACATCTATCGCCAGGCCATCACCAGCGCAGGCACCGGCTGCATGGCGGCGCTCGACGCCCAGCGTTTCCTTGAGCAGGACGGCACGCTGTAACCACCGGGGAGCCCAAAAGGGCTATAATCCGAGGCTTTGCCGAAACATGGCTCTCCCACGAGTCGCGGCAAAGCCGGGGTACCGCCACCCGTTTTCTGGCGAGGTCAAGCTGCAAAACACCCTGCAATCGCCCTGATTGCGCCGGTGCCAGCTGTTCAAGAAAGAGTGTCCTCATGGCACGCGTATGCGACGTAACGGGCAAGGGCCCGATGGTCGGAAACAACGTTTCCCACGCCAACAACAAAACCAAGCGCCGGTTCCTGCCGAACCTGCAATATCGCCGTTTCTGGGTCGAGACTGAAAACCGCTGGGTTCGCCTGCGTGTTTCGAGCGCCGCGCTGCGCCTGATCGACAAGAACGGTATCGACTCCGTGCTCGCAGACCTGCGTGCACGCGGCCAAGCCTAAGGAGCTGAATCATGGCAACGAGCAAAGGCGGACGCGAAAAGATCAAGCTGGAATCCACCGCGGGTACCGGCCACTTCTACACGACCAGCAAGAACAAGAAGACGATGCCTGAAAAGATGTCGATCATGAAGTTCGACCCGAAGGCGCGCAAGCACGTCGAATACAAGGAAATCAAGCTGAAGTAATTCGGCTCCGGTTTTCCCCGAATAAAAAACCCGCTGTTGATCCAGCGGGTTTTTTATTGCCCGTTCATTTGATCGATCAAGCCGACCGAATTTCAACGCGCATAAAAAAAGCCGACCCTCGGGTCGGCTTTTTCGATTGAGCTCGAAGCGCTTCAGGCGCGGGCAGCACGCAGGCGGGTCGAGAAGTCCCGCAGACCAGCAATGCCACTGGCCTCCGCCCGATGGCACCAGGCCGCCAGATCGGCAGCCAACTGCTCGCGCGACTGCGAGGTGTTGAGCCACAGCTGGCGCAGCTCCTCGCGCATCGTGACCATCTTGTCGAGCACCGGATGGGCAGCACGGGCCTGCACGAGGTGAGGGCGAGCCGAGGCGGGCACCTTGTCGTCGTCGCGATGCAGCCAGCGCTTGGCAGCCTTGAGCACCGACAGATCGGCGCCCTTGGTCTTCAGCGCCTCGAGCTCCTGGCTGGTGGCACGGCGCATTTCGCGCGCGTAGCCCGCCATGACTTCGTAGCGGTTCGCGATGACGGCCTCGAGCGTCTTCTCGTTGGCCACGGGCTGGATGTCGCCCATCAGCATCTTCGGCGGCACCTTCTTGACCTTGGCCCAACCCAGCTTCTGCAGCGCCTGGATGTAGATCCAGCCGATGTCGAACTCGTACTTCTTGACCGAGAACTTGGCCGAGGTGGGATAGGTGTGGTGGTTGTTGTGCAGCTCTTCGCCACCGATGATCAGGCCCCAGGGCATGATGTTGCGGCTGGCGTCGGGCGCCTCGAAGTTGCGATAACCCCAGTAGTGGCCAATGCCGTTGATGACGCCGGCGGCAGTGATCGGGATCCAGAGCATCTGCACGGCCCACACGGCCATGCCGAGTGCGCCGAACAGCGCCAGGTTGATCACCAGCATCAGGCCCACGCCCTGCCAGCTGTAACGCGAATACAGGTTGCGCTCGATCCAGTCATCGGGCGTGCCGTGACCGTAGCGCTCCATCGTTTCCTTGTTCTTCGACTCGGCGCGATACAACTCGGCGCCGCGCCAGAGCACTTCCTCGATGCCCTTGACCTGCGGGCTGTGCGGGTCGTCCTGGGTTTCGCACTTGGCGTGGTGCTTGCGATGGATGGCGACCCACTCCTTCGTCACCATGCCGGTGCCGATCCAGAGCCAGAAGCGGAAAAAATGCGAAGGGATCGGGCCCAGATCCATGGCCCGGTGCGTCTGCGTGCGGTGCAGGAAGATCGTGACCGCGGCAATCGTGATGTGCGTGGTGGCGAGCGTGTACAGCACGACTTGCCACCATGCGATGTCCCACAGGCCGTGTCCGAGCCATTCGATGGCCGCATTCAGAACGGCGGAGTCAGGAAGCAACATTGAGTCAGGTACTCCATGGCCGCACGAAGGTGCAGCCTTCAGATAACCCGCGATTTTAAGGCGGCAGGGCCTAAAACAAGCCCTTTAAACCTTCAAGAAAGGCGCAGATTAACCCTAGTTTGGAGTCCGGCACCTATTTGCGGTTCCAGGCGACAGCAAAGAAACCGTCGGTCGCATGGCGGTGCGGCCACAGCCGCAGGTAGCGCCTTGCGCCCTCCCCGCCGGCGCACAGCGCCTCGAAACCCTCGACCTTGAGCCCCTGCAGCAGTTCCGCCGCGTCCACGGGCACGAAATCGGGGTTGGCGGTGCTGAAAGCCTCCGCAATCGCCTCGTTTTCCTCCGGCAGCACGCTGCAAGTGGCGTAAACCAGACGGCCGCCCGATTTCACAAGCCGTGCCGCACTCTGCAGAATGGCCGCCTGCTTGACCGTCAATTCCTCCACCGACTTGGGCGATTGCCGCCATTTCAGGTCGGGATTGCGTCGCAGCGTCCCCAGCCCCGAGCACGGCGCATCGACCAGCACACGGTCGATCTTGCCCGCCAGGCGCTTGATCCGGTCGTCTCGCTCGTGGGCGATGGCGGCCGGATGAACGTTCGACAGCTTGCTGCGCGCCAGCCGCGGCTTAAGTGCATCCAGCCGATGCGCCGACGTGTCGAAGGCGTACAGCCGGCCGGTGTTGCGCATGGTCGCGCCGATGGCCAGCGTCTTGCCGCCGGCGCCGGCGCAGAAATCGACCACCATCTCGCCGCGCTTGGCATCCAGCAGCAGCGCCAGCAGTTGCGAACCCTCGTCCTGCACCTCGATGGCGCCGCGCGCAAAGGCATCCAGCTTGGTCAGCGCCGGCTTGCCGTCGATGCGCAGGCCCCAGGGCGAATACGGCGTTGCTTCCGATTTGATAGCAGCCTTCGCAAGCTCCGCCTTCACATCCGCACGCTTGTCTGTCAGCGCATTGACGCGCAGATCGAGCGGCGCGGGCTGCTGCAGGGCCTCGACCAGCGGCCAGAAGCCGTCGCCCAGCTGCGCCTTCAGCGGCGCCACCAGCCATTCGGGCAGGTTGTGGCGATGGCGCTCCAGCAGGTCGTCCTGCTTGACGGCGTCGCAGTTGTCGAGCCAGCGCTTCTCGGTGTCGTTGAGCGCACTCTTCAGGAAGTCACGCGGGCCGTGAAAGCCCAGGATCGCCATCCGGCGCTCCTTCGAGCCGCTGCCCGAGGGCGACAGGTGATCGAAAAGCAGCTTCTTGCGAAGCACGGTGTAGACGGTTTCGGCCAGCGTCGCGCGCTCGCGCGGGCCGAACTCGCGGTGATCGCGGAAGAAGCGCGAAACAACCTGATCGGCGGGGTGATCGAATTTCAGGACGAGGCCGACCAGATCGGCGGCGGCCTCCAACAGGGCTTTGGGATGCATCCCCCGATTGTCTCAGCCGCCGCCCGCCCTGCCCCAAGGCCTATGCGCCACGCGTCCAGACCGCCCCGAAAGCCTCGCGCTCGATGTCTTCCAACTTGGGCGAATGCCCTGCCCACAGCACCAGCGCAGCCCCCGGCAGCGTGAGTGTCTGCTCCAGCTGGCGGCACAGGCTCCATCGGTCCTCGTCGTCGAGCCCCGGCAGCTCGATGAACACGATGTAGGCACGGCGCCACGGAAATTCGCGCAGGTTCTTGCGCACCAGCCAAGCCCGCGAGGCTGGCAGGCAGCGCACGAAATCGGCCCGCAGTTCATCCAGTTCGTAGTCGTTGAGGTCGTGCCGCGAAATCTGGCTGAAGAACGGCGTGCCCGTGATTTCCTCCCAGGCGCGAGCCTCCGCCTCTTCCGCCTCCTTGAGACGGCCGCGCCACAGCTTCAGGGCCTCTTCGTCGTGCGGGCCGGTGTCGGGGTCTTCGAGCGATGCAACCGCGCTCTTGGCCGCCCACCACCGGCTGGCCGCGCCCGAGCCGTGCAGCCGCTCCAGCACTGCAAGACGCGCTTCGCGGTCGCTCGCCGGCAGCATCTGGGCCAGTCCACGCAGTGCACCTGGATGCTCCGGCGCGATCTGCAGGGCGCTCTCGTAACGCACGCGTACGGGGGCCGCCGGATCGAGCCTCCGCTCGGAATCGGCCCATTCGACCATCTCGTCGGGCGTGTTGCGCTCGCCGCGCGCAGCCAGCACCGCGATGCGCTCGCGGATGCGCGAGCGGTGCGCATGGTGCTGCTTCCAGTCGGCGGCATGGGCGCGGCGCCACTGGCTGTCGAAATGCCCGATCCATTTCTTGCGATCGACCAGCAGGTCGAGCGCTGGACGCGTCGACCACTCGGGCATGACCGCCTTCTGGTCGAGCGCCTCGAGGCGGTCCCGCAGGACCGGGTGCGTGTCTTCCAGGTCGCTGACCCGGCGCATCGCCTCGCGCAGCGCCTGTCGCGCGAAATCGTCGTCGGGCGGCGTGCGCACGCGCTTGCGCAGGGCCTCGAACGGACCCGGGGGCTGCGGCTCGTGCTCGGCGCGGGCCCAGTGCCAGGGCCAGAATTCGTTGGCGTACCAGTTGCCCTTGATGGCGATCTCGGTCAGCGCAGCCGCCGCCACGGACGCGCCCAGCAGCCTGCCCGAGATGCGGTCTGCCTCGTACTCGTCCTGGCGGGCCAGCGCGAAAGTCTTGGCCGCGAAGCGCGGAAAGTACCAGCGGAAGAAGGCTTGCGAGAACAGCGCCATCACGCCTTCGTTGCGCTGAAGGCTGGCGTCGAGCTTGAGCCACGACAGCCGGGTGCGGTAGATCCACGCACTCAGCTTGCCGTGATTGCCGCGCAGATGGCCGTACTCGTGGGCCAGCACCGAGAGCAGCCGCCGCCGGTCGAGCATCATCAGCAGCGGCAACCCGATGCTCAGCGAATTGACCGCACCGCCGAACAGCCCGAAGCGCGGCACCTGCCGAATGCTGGCGTTGAATTCGTCGTCGAGATAGACCCGGTGGACCGGCGGCCCCTTGATCCTTGTGCGGATGCGGTCGAGCGCCTCGAAGAGCGCCGGCGCGTCTTCCCGGCGGAGCTCCACGCCCTCGGGCTCGTCGAAGCGCACCCAAAGCGCACGCAACGTGGCCCACAGCAGCCCCAGGGCGAACAGCAGCAACCAGCCGCGCGTGAAATTGAGGCGCTCTTCCTCGAGCGAGGAAAGCACCCAGGCGACGATGCCCACCGACAGTCCGAGGCAGCCCAGCACCCAAAGATAGCCGAGCGCGGCAAAAGCCGCGACGCTGCGTCGATAGCGCGCGCTGTCGTCCGCACTGGCATGCTCGCTCAGTCGAACCAGGTGAACAAAATCAGCGCGATCCATCCGACTCCAGTCAAATCATCAAGCCCCGACAGTTTCTTAAGAAAGGCATGCCGCCGTTGAACGACGAAGACCTCCCTCCCCTGATCGAAACGCCCCCTGGGCGCTACCGCCATTACAAGGGCGGCGAATACGAAGTGCTCGGCACCGTACGCCACAGCGAGACGCTGGAGCCGATGACGTTGTACCGGGCCCTATACGGCGCTCACGGCCTCTGGGTCCGGCCGGCCGCCATGTTCGGCGAGACCGTCGAGATCGACGGTGTGCCTCGAAGGAGATTCACCCCGATCTAGCCAGCCAGGCCGCGCAGACCTGTTCTGCCTTGGCAGGTTGCCGCATTTTTTCGCGGCAACCCGGACGGGGTCAACCGCAGCGTACGTCCGTCACCCGGTTGCGGGCGTCGACATCGAGATTGAGGCGTCCGCCATTGAGTTCCATCGTGGTGGCCTCGCCCGGCTTCAGGGCACGCACCGTGCCGGCGCCCGACCGCACGCGAGCGGCGGCTTCGAGCTGCGGCGTCAGCGGCTGGCCGATGGCAAAGCGTGCGCCATCCGCGTTGCACTGGTAGACCGGCTCAGGTGGCGGCGCGGGCGCGGGTGCAGGGGCAGGCGCGGGTGCCGGAGCAGCACAGCCCGCCACCAGGGCGGCGCCGGCAAGCGCCAGCAACAACGATTGGTTCTTCACTTTCTGGACTCCCGAAAACCCGCGAATATAAACAACTTTACTCATTGTGACGCGATGTATCAGACAGCCAGCCGGCAATGGCACGTGGATACAACAGATGCTCCTGCGCCAGGACCCGTCCGGCCAGGGTGGCGGCAGTGTCGTCCGGCAGCACCGGCACGACGGCCTGCGCCAGGATCGGCCCGTGGTCGAGTTCGGTGGTCACCTGGTGCACCGTCACGCCGGCCACCTTGCAGCCCGCCTCGATGGCGCGCTGGTGCGTGTGCAGCCCCGGAAACGCCGGCAGCAGCGAGGGATGGATGTTCACCAGCCGGCCGGCGTAGCGGTTGACGAAGCCCGGCGTCAGGATGCGCATGAAACCCGCCAGTACCACCAGAGCCGGCGCGTAGCTGTCGACCACCTTCGCCAGTGCCTCGTCGAAAGCCTCGCGGGTAGCGAAATCCTTGTGCGGGACCACCGCGGTGTCGATGCCGTGGGCCTTGGCGATTGCCAGTCCGCCGGCCTCGGCCTTGTTGCTCACCACGGCTGCGATGCGCGCGCCATGGCGCTCGGCCCAGCGGTCGCGCTCGGCGGCGCGCACGATGGCCTCCATGTTGGAGCCGCCGCCGGAGATCAGGATCACGATGTTCTTCATGGGAGGCGGGATTATCCGTGGCGCGGCCGCCGCCGGGCCGCCCCAAGGCGAGCCGCGCCTCCCCCTCGGGGGGTGGCGAATTACACGCAGCGAAGCGAAGTGAAAAGCCGGGGGGCTCAGGCTCGTCTTGTCGCCGCGCGGACACCGGATCACAGCACGACCGTGCTAAAACTCACGGTTCCGGAGACACACCGCGTCTGCGGTGAACCGATCAACACAGCGAGGCACGCATGGATTTGAGCTTCACACCCGAAGAACAGAAGTTCCGCGAAGAGGTTCGCGCCTGGGTCAAGGAAAACCTCCCCAAGGAGATTTCGCACAAGGTACACAACGCGCTCGAACTGACGCGCGACGATCTGCAAGGCTGGGCCAAGATCCTCGGCAAGAAGGGCTGGCTGGGCTACGGCTGGCCGAAGGAATTCGGCGGCCCGGGCTGGACCGCCGTGCAGCGCCACCTGTTCGAGGAAGAAACCGCGCTGGCCGGCGCACCGCGCATCATCCCGTTTGGCCCCGTGATGGTCGCTCCGGTGATCATGGCCTTCGGCAATGCCGAACAGCAGAAGCGCTTCCTCCCCGGCATCGCCAGCGGCGAAGTCTGGTGGAGCCAGGGCTACAGCGAACCGGGCTCGGGCTCCGACCTGGCTTCCGTCAAGACCAAGGCCGAGCGCAAGGGCGACAAGTACATCGTCAACGGCCAGAAGACCTGGACCACCCTCGGCCAGTACGGCGACTGGATGTTCAACCTAGTTCGCACCAGCAACGAAGGCAAGCCCCAGACCGGCATCAGCTTCCTGCTGCTCGACATGAAGTCGCCCGGCGTCACCGTGCGCCCGATCAAGCTGCTCGACGGCGGCCATGAAGTCAACGAAGTGTTCTTCGACAACGTCGAAGTGCCCGCCGAGAACCTGATCGGCGAGGAGAACAAGGGCTGGACCTACGCCAAGCACCTGCTCTCGCACGAGCGCACCAACATCGCCGACGTGAACCGCGCCAAGCGCGAGCTCGAGCGCCTCAAGCGCATCGCCAAGAGCGAAGGCGTCTACGAAGACCAGCGCTTCCGCGACGAGATCGCCAAGCTCGAAGTCGACGTCGTCGCCCTCGAGATGATGGTGCTGCGCGTGCTCTCGGCCGCCACCTCGGGCAAGAACTCGCTGGACGTGGCGGGCCTGCTGAAGATCCGCGGCAGCGAGATCCAGCAGCGCTACAGCGAACTGATGATGCTGGCTGGCGGCGCCTACTCGCTGCCGCTGATCCGCGAGGCGATGGAAGCCGGCTGGCAGGGCAACTTCCCGGGCGGCAACCCGGCGCTCGCCCCGCTGACGTCGACTTTCTTCAACATGCGCAAGACCACCATCTACGGTGGCAGCAATGAAGTGCAACGCAACATCGTCGCGCAGACGGTTCTGGGCTGAGGAGACAAAAAGCATGGACTTCAATTTCACCGACGACCAGGAACAGCTGCGCGACGCCGTCCGCAAATGGGTCGACAAGGGCTATGACTTCGAGCGCCGCCGCGGCATCGAGGCCAAGGGCGGCTTCTCGCGCGAGGCCTGGGACGAACTGGCCGAGCTCGGCCTGGGCGGCCTCTACATCGGCGAGGACGACGGCGGCCTGGGCATGGGCCCGGTGGCCGGCATGGTCGTCATGGAAGAACTCGGCCGCGGCATCGTGCTGGAGCCCTTCGCGCAGACGCTGATCGCTGGCGCGGTGCTCAGCGGCTACGCCGGTGCCGACACCAAGGAAAGCTGGCTGCCGCGCATCGCGGGCGGCCAGGCCATCGTGGTGCTGGCCTACCAGGAGCGCAAGGCACGCTATCGCCTCGACGTGTGCGAGGCGCATGCCGCCAAGGCCGGCAGCGGCTGGTCGCTGAACGGCGCCAAGAGCGTGGTGCCCGTGGGCGACGAAGCCGACGCCTTCCTGGTGCCGGCCAAGGTCGACGGCAAGATCGCCCTCTTCCTGGTCGAGCGCAGCGCCAGCGGCGTGGAAGCGCGCGGCTACGGCACGCAGGACGGCTCCCGCGCCGCCGAGGTGGTGTTCGACAAGGCCGACGCTACGCTGGTGACGCTCGACGGCCTCGCCGCCCTCGAATACGCCGTGGACGTCGGCATTGCCGCCACCTGCGCCGAAGGCGTGGGCGTGATGGACAAGACCGTCGACCTCACCGTCGAATACCTGAACCAGCGCAAGCAGTTCGGCGTGGTCATCTCCAGCTTCCAGGCGCTGCGTCACCGCGTCGCCGACATGAAGATGCAGCTCGAGCTCGCGCGCTCGATGAGCTACTACGCGACGCTCAAGCTCAACGCCCCGGCCGACGAGCGCCGCCAGGCGCTGGCCCGGGCCAAGTACCAGCTCGGCGTGTCGATGCGCTATGTGGCCGCGAACTCGGTGCAGCTGCACGGCGGCATCGGGGTGACCGACGAATACATCGGCAGCCACTACTTCCGCAAGCTCACGCAGATGGAAATGACCTTCGGCGACACGCTGCACCACCTGGGCGAAGTGTCTGCCCGCATGCAGGACACGGCCGGCGTCTTCGCCTGACGGTCTTTTTCACCTAGCATCCAACGCCCGCCTGCTTCACGCCGGCGGGCGTTTTCACTTGGCCCCGCCCCAGGAATCCAGGAACAAGACAACATGCAAACCCGCCGCACCCTCCTCGTCACCATGGCTGCCGCCGGAACAGCCGCCGCCATGCTGACCGCCTGCGCCACATCTCCAACGCCGTCGTACACCGAGCGCCCGCCCATCGTGTTCATGCACGGCAACGGTGACTCGGCCGCGCTCTGGCAGACGACGATCTGGCGCTTCGAGTCGAACGGCTGGCCGCGCGACCGGCTGTTCACGGTGGACCAGCCCAACCCGACCGCCCGCGACGACGATGCCGTGGCCCAGCCCGGTCGCAGCTCGACCGGCGAATCGGCGGTGTTCCTCAAGGCCGAGGTCGACAAGGTGCTGAAGGCCACCGGCGCCAGCAAGGTCGTTCTGATCGGCAACTCGCGCGGCGGCAACACCATCCGCAACTACGTGCAGAACGGCGGCGGCGCGGCGGTCGTGAGCCACGTGGTGCTGGGCGGCAACCCGGCGCACGGCATCTGGGCGGTGAAGGGCTTGCGCGAGAACAACGAGTTCTCGGGGCTGTCGGGCTTCATGCAGCAGCTCAATGCGCCGAAGGGACCGAACGGAGAGGAAGTCACGCCGGGCGTGAAGTGGCTGACCCTGCGTTCGGACAACAACGACAAGTACGCGCAGCCCGACGGCGTATGGATCGGCGCGCCCGGCAAGCCGACCAACATCGGCTTCGACGGACCGGCGCTCAAGGGCGCGACCAACATCGTGCTGCCGCGCGTCGATCACCGCGAGACCTCGTTCTCGCCTGCGGCCTTTGCCGCGACGTGGCAGTTTCTGACGGGCCAGGCGCCGCAGAGCAACGAGGTCGCGCCCGAGGCGAACGTCGTGCTCAACGGCCGTGCGATCGGCGCGGAGAACCTTTCGCTGAACGGCGCGACGGTGACCGTCTATGCAGTCAACGCCGCCACGGGCGCGCGGCTGGGCGAGGCGGTCTTCACCAAGTCCATCGGCGCCGACGGCCGCTGGGGGCCCTTCAAGGCACGCGGCGATGCGGCCTACGAATTCGTGCTGGCCACGCCCAGCTACGGCACCACGCACATCTACCGCAGCCCCTTCCCGCGCAGCAGCAGCGTCGTGAACCTGCGACCCGAACGCGTCGTGCCGGCCGACGGCGGCGCCAATGCGGTCGTCGTCTTCACGCGGCCGCGCGGCTACTTCGACGCCCAGCGGGACACCATGCGCTTCGACGGGCAGAGCGCGCTGGCCGGCGTACCGCCCAAGGGCGCGGGCGTGTCGAGCTCGCGGCTGCGCATCGCGGCGGAGCAGCCGCGCGCGGTCACCGGCGAATTCAACGGCGAACGCATCACCGGCCTGACATGGCCGGCAGTGAAGGAGCATGTGACTGTGCTCGAGCTGACCTACTGAGGCGAGCCTGGCCATGACCGACACCGGCTCCCCCTTCGTCCTGCAGACGCGCGACGGGCGCGGCGTGGTCACGCTGACGCTGAACCGGCCAGCCTCGTTCAATGCGCTCTCGGAAGGCATGCTCGGCGCACTCGAGCAGGCGCTCGGAGAAATCGTCGCCGACACCACCGTTCGCGCGGTGATCATCGCCGGGGCGGGCAAGGCCTTCTGCGCCGGCCACGACCTGAAGGAAATGCGCGCCGCTCCCTCGCTCGACTACTACGAGCAGCTGTTCGAGCGCTGCGGCGCGATGATGCTGTCGATCCAGAAGCTGCCCGTGCCGGTGATCGCGCGCGTGCACGGCATCGCGACGGCGGCGGGCTGTCAGCTGGTTGCGGTCTGCGACCTGGCGGTGGCGTCGAGCGAGGCACGCTTCGCGGTAAGCGGCGTGAACGTGGGCCTCTTCTGCGCCACGCCGAGCGTCACGCTCTCGCGCAACCTGGGCCGCAAGGAAGCCTTCGAGATGCTGGTGACGGGTGAATTCATCACCGCGCAGGAAGCATGCGAAAAGGGGCTGGTGAACCGGGTGGCACCGCCTGAAGCGCTCGATGCGGCCGTCGAGTCACTGGTGGCCAGCATCGTCGCCAAGCCCCGCACCGCGCTCGCGCTGGGCAAGGCCCTGTTCTACCGCCAGCTCGAAACCGGCATCGAGGCCGCGCTGGCCGACGCCAGCCAGACCATGGCCTGCAACATGATGGACCAGAGCGCGCTGGAAGGCGTTCAGGCGTTCATCGAGAAGCGTCCGCCCGACTGGAAGCGCTGAAGCAGCTAGGAGTCGTGCAGCCGCGAACTCTCGGGCAGGTGCGCCATCAGGAATTCCATCTGGTCGGCCAGGATGCGCCTGTTTCGCAGAATGAAATCTTCCCAGAGGCTGGGCACATAGGGCGCATACAGCAGCGGCATGCCGGCCTGCTCGGGCGTCCGGCTGCTCTTGCGGTGGTTGCACGGCCTGCAGGCCGTGACCACGTTCATCCAGGTGTCGATGCCCTTCTGGGCGAACGGGATGATGTGCTCGCGGGTGAGTTCGTCTTCGTGGAAGTGACCACCGCAGTAGGCGCAGACGTTGCGGTCGCGCGAAAACAGCTTGCTGTTGGTGAGGCCGGGACGCTGCGTGAAGGGGTTGATGCGCGGCACGCCCTTGGTGCCGATGATGCTGTTGATCGCGATCTGCGACTGCTCGCCGGTGATCGCGTTGTGGCCGCCACGGAACACCGCGACCTGCGCGCCCACTTCCCAGCGGACTTCGTCCGCCGCGTAGTGGATCACCGCCTGTTCCAGCGAAATCCATGACTGGGGCAGCCCTTGGGCCGACAGCTTCAAGACCTTCACACACGCCTCCTCGAAAAGGGAGAGAACACGGAAAGACCAGGGACACGGAGCGCGTTGGAGACCCACGCCGGTCAACGCACTGCGTCACAATATACCGGCTTTGTGACAAATCGGCCTGATTCGCCCAATCGACGGGCGAAAGGCGCTATCAAAAAGATACTCACCGATGCAGGTTTTTCGTGGCTTCCGGCACCCTGGCGTAGCCCCCGCCTGCGCCCTCACCATTGGCAATTTCGACGGCGTGCACCGTGGCCACCAGGCCATGCTCGCGCTCCTGCAGACCGAGGCCCGCCAGCGCGGGCTGCCCAGCTGCGTGCTCACCTTCGAGCCCCATCCGCGCGACTATTTCGCTGCCGTCACCAAGAAGCCCGACCTGGCGCCGGCGCGCATCGGCACGCTGCGCGACAAGCTCAGCGAGCTGGCCGCCTGCGGCGTGGCGCAGACCATCGTGCTGCCTTTCGACGCCCGGTTGGCCTCCCGGTCGCCCGAGGAATTCATCCAGAACGTGCTGATCGACGGCCTGGGCGCGCACTACGTGCTGGTAGGCGACGACTTCCGCTTCGGCGCAAAACGGGCCGGCGACTACGCCATGCTCGACGCTGCCGGCGATGCCCACGGCTTCGACGTGGCGCGCATGAACAGCTACGAGGTGCACGGCCTGCGGGTTTCGAGCTCGGCCGTGCGCGAGGCGCTGGCCGAAGGCCGCATGGCCGATGCCCACACGCTGCTGGGCCGGCCCTACGCCATCTCGGGCCACGTGGTTCACGGCCGCAAGCTCGGCCGGGCGCTGGGCGCCTCGGCGCCGGGCAAGGACGACGGCTTCCGCACCCTCAACCTGCGCTTCAAGCACTGGAAGCCGGCCGCCAGCGGCATCTTCGCGGTGCTGGTGCATGGCCTGTCGGAACGGCCGCTGCCGGGCGTGGCCAACCTCGGCGTGCGCCCCTCGCTGGACGCCAACGACGTCAATGCCGGGCGGGTGCTCCTCGAAACCCATTGCCTGGAGTGGCCCTCCCATCTGGGCGCCGAAGGGGCCTACGGTAAAATCGTGCGCGTGGAACTCCTGCACAAACTGCACGACGAATTGCGCTACACCAGCCTCGAAGCCCTTACCGCGGGCATCGCGAAGGATGGCCGCGACGCTCGCGCGTTCTTTGCGTCGACCCACGCCGAAACCCACCGCCAGACCACGCGCGATCGAATTTAGCCCTGCACGCACCGTGCTGCCGCCCTTCGACAAGCTCAGGGCGAACGGCTTTACCTTCCGCACCGACGCGCTCCTTTTTCCCGGGCAGTTCGGGCCGAGCCTGTCGAAGCCCCCCAGAAGCCCTCTGCTTCGCACCCAAACATGTCTGACGCTGCTTCCACCAAAGATTACCGTTCCACGCTGAACCTGCCCGACACCCCCTTCCCGATGCGCGGCGACCTGCCCAAGCGCGAGCCGGGCTGGGTGAAGGAATGGAACGACGAAGGCCGCTACCACCGCCTGCGCGACGCCCGCCATGGCGCGCCCAAGTTCATCCTGCACGACGGCCCGCCCTACGCCAACGGCCAGATCCACATGGGCCACGCGGTGAACAAGATCCTGAAGGACATGATCACCAAGGCGCGCCAGCTCGAGGGCTACGACGCGCTCTACGTGCCGGGCTGGGACTGCCACGGCCTGCCGATCGAGAACGCCATCGAAAAGCAGTACGGACGCAACCTGAGCCGCGACGAGATGCAGGCCAAGAGCCGCGCCTTCGCCACCGGACAGATCGCCCAGCAGATGGCCGACTTCCAGCGCCTGGGCGTGCTGGGCGAATGGGACCACCCCTACAAGACGATGGACTTCGCCAACGAAGCCGGTGAGCTGCGCGCGTTCAAGCGCGTGATCGAGCGCGGTTTCGTCTATCGCGGCCTGAAGCCGGTGTACTGGTGCTTCGACTGCGGCTCCTCGCTGGCCGAGTTCGAGATCGAATACGCCGACAAGAAGAGCCAGACCGTCGACGTGGCCTTCAAGGCGCACGACCGCGAAAAGGTGCTCAAGGCCTTCGGCACCGACCACACGATCCTCGGCGACATCTTCGCCGTGATCTGGACCACCACCGCCTGGACCATCCCCGCCAACCAGGCGATCAACCTCAACCCCGACCTCGAGTACTCGCTCGTCGACACCGAGCGCGGCCTGCTGATCCTGGCCAACTCGCTGGTCGAGATGTGCATGACGCGCTATGCGCTCGACGGCAAGGTGCTGGCCACGGTCAAGGGCGAGAAGCTCGGCGGCCTCGAGTTCGAGCATCCGCTGTACGACGTGGACGCCGGCTACAAGCGCCTGTCGCCCATCTACCTGGCCGACTACGCCACCGCCACCGACGGCACGGGCCTGGTCCACTCCTCGCCAGCCTACGGCCTGGACGACTTCAACTCCTGCATCGCCCATGGCGTGGCGTACGACGACATCCTGAACCCGGTGCAGGGCAACGGCAGCTACGCGCCCGACTTCCCGCTCTTCGGCGGCCAGAACATCTGGAAGGCCGTGCCCGAGATCATCTCCGCGCTGCGCGATGCCAACCGCCTGCTGACCACCGAGACCATCACCCACAGCTACCCGCACTGCTGGCGCCACAAGACGCCGGTGATCTACCGCGCCGCGGCGCAGTGGTTCGTCCGCATGGACGAAGGCGAAGGCGTGTTCACCAAGGACAAGGCGCCCAAGACGCTGCGCCAGACCGCGCTCGACGCCATCGACCAGACCAGCTTCTACCCCGAGAACGGCCGCGCGCGCCTGCACGACATGATCGCCGGCCGGCCCGACTGGTGCATCAGCCGCCAGCGCAGCTGGGGCGTGCCGATTCCGTTCTTCCTGCACAAGGATTCGGGCGAGCTGCATCCGCGCACGATGGAGATCCTCGACCAGGCCGCCGACATCGTCGAGAAGGGCGGCATCGAAGCCTGGAGCCGCGTGACGGCGGAAGAAATCCTCGGTGCCGAGGACGCACCGCACTACACGAAGAGCACCGACATCCTCGAGGTGTGGTTCGACTCGGGCTCGACCTTCTCCCACGTGCTGCGCGGCACGCACCCCACGGTGCACCACGACACGGGGCCGGAAGCCGACCTGTACCTCGAGGGCCACGACCAGCATCGCGGCTGGTTCCACTCGTCGCTGCTGATCGCCTGCATGCTGGAAGACCGCGCGCCGTACCGCGGCCTGCTGACGCACGGCTTCACGGTCGATGCCAAGGGCATCAAGATGAGCAAGTCGCTCAAGAACGGCATCGACCCGCAGGAAATCAGCAACAAGCTGGGCTCGGAAATCATCCGCCTTTGGGTGGCCGCGAGCGACTACTCGGGCGACATCGCGGGCGACGACAAGATCCTGGCCCGCGTGGTCGACGCTTACCGCCGCATCCGCAACACGCTGCGCTTCCTGCTCGCGAACACGAGCGACTTCGACATCGAGAAAGACGGCGTGCCGCTCGACCAGCTGTTCGAGATCGACCGCTACGCGCTGTCGCGCGCCGCGCAGTTCCAGGCCGAGATCCTCGCGCACTACAAGGTGTACGAGTTCCACCCGGTGGTGGCCAAGCTGCAGATCTACTGCTCGGAAGACCTGGGCGGCTTCTACCTCGACATCCTGAAGGACCGCCTCTACACGACGGCCCCGGGTTCGCTGGCGCGCCGCAGCGCGCAGACCGCCCTGTGGCACATCTCGCAGGCGATGCTGCGCTGGATGGCGCCGTTCCTGAGCTTCACCGCCGAAGAAGCCTGGAAGATCGTGGGCACCGGCAAGCCGGGCGACTCGATCTTCACGCAGACCTACAGCCAGTTCGCCGCGCCCGACGAGGCCCTGCTGGCCAAGTGGAACCGCATCCGCGAGATCCGCGACGTGGTCAACAAGGACATCGAGGCCGTGCGTGCCGAAGGCAAGGTCGGCTCGTCGCTGCAGGCCAACCTGCAGCTGACGGCTGCCGCCGACGACTTCGCGCTGCTGGACACGCTGGGCGACGACCTGAAGTTCGTCTTCATCACCTCGGCCATCGAACTGGCCGCCGGTGAGGCCCTGGCAACGGTGGTAACGCCAAGCGCGGCGCAGAAGTGCGAGCGCTGCTGGCACTACCGCGACGACGTGGGCCACGACGCGGCCCATCCGACGATCTGCGGGCGCTGCACGAGCAACCTGTACGGCAGCGGCGAATCGCGGAGCGTTGCCTGATGGCCGCCGCCCGCTCCATGTCGGCAGCCTCGCGTTCGCGCGGCGGCAGCATCTGGCCCTGGCTCGGGCTGGCGGTGATCATCGTGATCATCGACCAGTTCACCAAGACGCTGATCCTGGGCTACTACAAGCTCGGCGACGCGACCTACGTGACCAGCTTCTTCAACGTCGTGCGCGCGCACAACACAGGCGCCGCCTTCTCCTTCCTCGCGGATCACTCGGGATGGCAGCGCTGGCTGTTCACGGCGATCGGCCTGGCGGCGGCGGTGTTCATCGTGTGGATGCTGAAGTCGCACGCGGGGCAGAAGCTCTTTTCGTTCTCCATGGCCTGCATCCTGGGCGGGGCCGTCGGCAACGTGGTCGACCGGATGATGCACGGCTACGTGGTCGACTTCCTGAGCTTCCATGCCGGGAACTGGTACTTCCCGGCCTTCAATGCCGCGGACAGCGCCATCACGCTCGGGGCCATCTGCCTGATCCTCGACGAGATCCGGCGGGTTCGCCGGGGCAAGTAGGTTCTTTCTCCATCTCTGAAAAAGGGGCCCGCAGGGGCCCCTTTTTCTTTGGGCCCGTCCCCCGCCAGGGTCGAGGGTTTCTCCTGCTTTCTCCCGATGTCATAACAAAGTCATACTGCCGCGGTTCAATGTAATCGATTACATGAACACCGCACGATGAGCATCCAAGCCGTAGCAGCCAAAGCCGGGGTTTCCGTGGCCACCGTCTCGCGCGCCTTCAACTTTCCGGGCAAGGTGACGCCCGCCACGCGCGAGCTGGTGGAGCGCGTGGCGCGCGAGCTCAACTACATGCCCAACGCCAGCGCGCGCACCCTGCGCACCCAGCGCAGCCGCGTGCTCGGGGTGGTGCTGCCCACGCTGCTGAATCCGACCTTCGCCGAATGCCTTCAAGGCATCGCGCGCGCGGCCATCGCAGGCGGCTACGCGATCATTCCCGTCACCACGGGCTACCGCATCGACGAAGAAGAGCGCGCCGTCCACCTGCTGCTGGCCGGCAATGTCGACGGGCTGATCCTCGTGGTGTCGAACCCCTCGACTTCGGCCGCCCTGCCTCGTCTCCAGACCACCGGCATTCCCTATGTGCTGGCCTACAACCGCCACCCCGACCACCCCTGCGTGTCGGTCGACAGCGAAAGCGCGGTGGCTGATGCGGTCACGCGCCTCGTGCTGCTGGGCCACCGCCGCATCGCGATGGTCAGCGGCACGCTCGCGGCGTCCGACCGCGCGCAGCAACGCTACCGCGGCTACCGCAAGGGCATGGCCGAGGCCGGGCTGCCCGCGCCCGCGCTCATCGAGGTGCCCTTCGTCGAGACGGCCGTCGATGCGCTCTCGAAGCAACTGCAGGCGCGCAGCCGCCCCACCGCGCTGATCTGCTCCAACGACCTGCTCGCCATCCGCAGCATCCGCGCCGCGCATCTCAGCGGCCTGTCGGTGCCCGGAGATCTCAGCGTCGTCGGCTTCGACGGCATCGCGCTCGGCGAAGACCTCACGCCCGCGCTCACCACCATCTCCCAGCCCAACAGCGACATCGGCCGCCACAGCGTCGAACTGCTGATCCAGGCCATGGCCAGCGGCGCCACGCTGCAGGCCGACGCGAGCCTGCTGCTTCCCCATTCCTTCCGAGACGGCGAGTCGTGCGCTTCGGTGCACGAAGACAAGAACAACGACGACAACAACGCCGCGATTTCCCGCCCCTGAGCTTTCTTTCCGTTCTTTGCCCACTTCCATCCAAGGAGCTTCCTCATCATGTCCCTCCGCTTCCACCGCATGGCCCGCCTCGGCCTGCTCGCCGCCACGCTCGTCGCCGGCAGCGCCATGGCGCAGACCGCCATCTGCTACAACTGCCCGACCGAATGGGCCGACTGGGGCACCCAGCTGAAGGCCATCAAGGCCAAGACCGGCATCACCGTGCCGGCCGACAACAAGAACTCGGGCCAGTCGCTCGCGCAGCTGGTCGCCGAAAAGGCCAGCCCCGTGGCCGACGTCACCTACCTCGGCGTGACCTTCGCCGTGCAGGCCGCGAAGGACGGCGTGATCGAACCCTACAAGCCCGCCGCCTGGAAAGACATTCCCGACGGCCTGAAGGACCCGGCCGGCAACTGGTTCACCATCCACTCGGGCACGCTCGGCTTCATGGTCAACGTCGACGCGCTCAAGGGCAAGCCCGTTCCGAAGTCGTGGGCCGACCTGCTCAAGCCCGAGTACAAGGGCCTGATCGGCTACCTCGACCCCGCCTCGGCCTTCGTCGGATACGTCGGCGCAGTCGCGGTGAACGAAGCGCGCGGCGGCACGCTCGACAACTTCAAGCCGGCCATCGACTACTTCAAGGCCCTGCAGAAGAACGAGCCCATCGTGCCGAAGCAGACTTCGTACGCACGCGTGCTCTCCGGCGAAATCGCGATCCTGCTCGACTACGACTTCAACGCCTACCGCGCGAAGTACAAGGACAAGGCCAACGTCGCCTTCGTGATCCCGAGCGAAGGCACGCTGGCCGTGCCCTACGTGATGAGCCTGGTCGCCAAGGCCCCGCACGCGGCCGACGCGAAGAAGGTGCTCGACTTCACGCTGTCCGACGAAGGCCAGGCGATCTGGGCCAAGGCCTACCTGCGCCCGGTGCGCGCCAGCGCGATGCCCAAGGACATCGAGGCGCAGTTCCTGCCCGCGAGCGAATACGCCCGCGCCAAGAGCGTGGACTACGGCCGCATGGCCGCCGCGCAGAAGGCTTTCTCCGACGAGTACCTGAAGGAAGTCCGCTGAGCGGATGCCGCGCGCGATGACGCAAGCCACTCCATCCAACGCCTCTTCCAACGTGCCGAACGCCTGGAACCCGCGCTGGCGCCTGCTGGCCTGCGTCGCGCCCGCGGCCGCCTTCTTCGCGGCCTTCTGGCTGCTGCCGGTGGTGCGTCTGCTCACGCTGCCGGCCGACAAGGGCTGGGCCACCTACTTCGCTGTGCTGACCGATGCGCGCTACCTCACGAGCATGGCCAACACGGTCGCGCTCTCGGTGGCCGTGACGCTGGCCACGCTGGTGCTGGGCGCGGCGGTGGGCATCTACCTCGCGCGCCATGCCTTCATCGGCAAGCGCGTGCTGCTGTCGCTGCTCACGCTGCCGCTGTCGTTTCCGGGCGTGATCATCGGCTTCTTCGTGATCCTGCTCGGCGGACGACAGGGCGTGGTGGCCGACATCGGCGACAGCCTGTTCGGCGAACGCATCACCTTCGCCTACGGCCTGCTCGGGCTGTTCCTGGCGTACCTGTACTTCTCGCTGCCGCGCGCCATTGCCACCTACGCGGCGGCGGCAGAGTCGATGAACGTGCAGCTCGAGGAAGCCGCGCGTTCGCTCGGCGCCTCGCGGCTGCGCGTGGCCCGCGACGTATGGCTGCCCGAGCTTGCCCCCACCACGCTGGCCTGCGGCGCGATCCTGTTCGCCACCTCGATGGGCGCCTTCGGCACGGCCTTCACGCTGGCCAGCAAGTTCGAGGTGATCCCGATCACCATCTACAACGAGTTCACCAACTACGCCAACTTCGCGCTCGCCGCGTCGCTGTCGATCTCGCTGGGCATCGTGACCTGGCTGGTGCTCTTCGTGGCGCGGCGCTTCGGCGCGAACCCTGTCACGCGCTGAGGTTCGGACCATGCAAAAGAACACACAGGCCAAGGCCCCCTTCCTGCTCGCCGTCACGATCATCGTGAGCCTCTTCATGATCGCGCCGATGCTGCTGTCGGTGATGGCGGGCCTCGTCAACAACTACAGCACCGGCCTGAAGAGCGGCCTCACGCTGCGCTGGCTCGGCGAGGTGTGGGAGAACTACGGCGGCACCGTCGGCTGGTCGCTCGCGCTGGCCGTGGCCTGCGTCGTCGGCACCGTGCTGCTGGGCGTGCCCTGCGCCTATGCGCTGGCGCGCAGCCGCTCGCGCGCCGCACGCGTCTTCGAGGAACTGCTGACGCTGCCGGTCGCCGTGCCGGGCCTCGCAACGGCGCTCGCGCTGATCCTCGCCTACGGCCAGCTCACCGCCTTCCGCCAGAGCTTCGCCTTCATCCTCGTGGGCCACATCGTCTTCACGCTGCCCTTCATGGTGCGCACCGTGAGTTCGGCCTTCCAGCGCGACGAATTGCTGGCGCTCGAGGAGGCCGCGCGCTCGCTGGGCGCGAACTTCCGCCAGCGCTTCATGGGCATCCTGGTGCCCGCCGTGTTCCCGGCCATCGTGGCCGGCAGCCTGATGGTGTTCACGCTCTCGGTGGGCGAGTTCAACCTCACCTGGATGCTGCACACGCCGCTCACGCGCACGCTGCCCGTGGGCCTGGCCGACAGCTACGCCTCGATGCGCATCGAGATCGGATCGGCCTACACGCTGGTCTTCTTCGCCGTCATCCTTCCGGTGCTGTGGGGCCTGCAGTACCTTGCCAACCTGATGCAGAAACGCCATGGAACTTGAACGCATCCCCGTCGACATCGCGAACTGCGCGAAGACCTACGCAGACGGCACGCGCGGCCTGCAGCCCACCAACCTGCGCGTGGAGGCCGGCGAGGTGCTGGCGCTGCTGGGCCCCTCGGGCTGCGGCAAGACCACGCTGCTGCGGCTGATCGCCGGGCTCGAATCGCCCGACGCGGGCAGCCGCATCGTCTTCGGCGACCAGGACGTCACGCAGCGCCCCGTGGAGCACCGTGGCGTAGGCATGGTGTTCCAGAGCTACGCGCTCTTTCCGCAGATGACCGTGGCGGCCAACATCGGCTACGGCCTGCGCATCCGCGGCGTATCGCCCGACGAGGAAAAGCGCAGCGTCGGCGAGCTGGTCGACCTGGTGCGCCTCGGCGGCCTGGAGAACAAGCGCCCCGCCGAACTTTCAGGCGGCCAGCGCCAGCGCGTGGCCCTCGCGCGCGCCGTGGCCGTGCGCCCGCGCGTGCTGCTGCTAGACGAACCGCTGGCGGCGCTCGACGCCAAGCTGAAGGAATCGCTGCGCGACGAGCTGGCCGAACTGCTGCGCCGCCTGCACATCACGGCCATCCACGTCACGCATGACCAGCAGGAGGCACTGGCCATCGCCGACCGGCTCGCGGTGATGCGCGCCGGCCGCATCGTGCAGGTGGGCCGCGGCGAAGACCTCTACCGCGCGCCCTCGCATCCCTTCGTCGCCGAGTTCCTGGGCCGGGTCAACCGGCTGGAGCGCGGACAGGATGCCATCGCGCAGGGCGTTGTCCGACTCGGTGGGGCGACCATGCCCTGCCCGCAAGCCTGGCAGGGCCATGCGACGCTGCTCGTGCGGCCCGAAGACATCGAGGTCGGCGCGCCGCAGCTGGACTGGGCCGCCGCCGTGGTCGAGCGCCGCACCTTCCTCGGCGACCGCGTGCAACTGCACCTGCGCGCACAAGACCAGCCCATGCTGGTGGCCGATGTGGGGCGCGACAATCCCTTCGGGCCGGGCGACGCGGTGGGCCTGCGCATCCACCCCGACCGGCTGATGACGTCGCAGGAAACCAGCGCATGACGACAAACACACACCGCAACACCTTCCTGGTCCAGCTGACCGACCTGCACATCCGCGAGCCGGGCCGGCTGGCCTATGGCCGCATCGACACGGCCCCGTACCTCGAGCGCGCCGTGCAGTCGGTGCTCGCGCTGCGCCAGCAGCCCGACGCCGTGGTCGTCACCGGCGACCTGACCGACTTCGGCCGCGCCGCCGAGTACGAACACCTCGCACGGCTGCTGGCCCCGCTGACCATGCCGGTCTACCTGATGCCCGGCAACCACGACGACCGCGAACAACTGCGCCGCAGCTTCCCCGGCCACGCCCACCTCGGCACGAACAGCGACGGCTTCGTCCAGTATTCGGTGCGAGTCGGTGACCTGCGCCTGCTCACGCTCGACACCTGCGTGCCCGGCGCCAGCCACGGCTCGCTGTGCGAAAAACGCCTGGGCTGGCTAGAGGCGCAGCTCGACGCCTGCCGCGACGAGCCCGTCGTCATCGCCATGCACCACCCGCCTTTCGAGACGCTGATCGGCCACATGGACGAGATCGGCCTGCTGGAGGGCGCCGACGCGCTCGAAGCGCTGGTTTCGCGCTATCCGAACGTCGAGCGCATCATCTGCGGCCACCTGCACCGGGCGATCGACGTGCGCTTCGGCGGCACCATCGCCTCGACCTCGCCAGCGCAGGCCCATCAGGTCTGCCTCGACCTGGCCCCCGATGCCGATTCGGCCTGGACGCTGGAGCCGCCCTCGTTCCGGGTGCACGCCTGGTCCGCGCGCGGATGCAGGCTGGTCACCCACCTCGCCGCATCGGGCAGCTTCGAAGGTCCCTACCCGTTCCACGACAACGGAGCGCTCATCGACTAGCCCTGGGCGCTCACTTGTGGAAAATGGGGTCGAAAACGAAAAAGAACGAAAAGGATAGAACCCGACCTCCATGAAGCATCTCCTGAATCTGCTGGCTGCCGTGGCCCTGCTGGTATGGGGCACGCACCTGGTCCGCACCGGCGTGCTGCGCGTGTTCGGCGCCAACCTGCGCAAGATCCTCGTCCAGAGCATGCGCAACCGCTTCACGGCCGCCCTCTCGGGCATCGGCGTGACAGCGCTGGTGCAATCGAGCACCGCCACTTCGCTCATGACCTCGTCCTTCGTCGGGCAAGGCCTGGTCACGCTGCCGGCGGCGCTGGCGGTGATGCGGGGCGCCGACGTGGGCACGGCGCTGATCTCGGTGCTGTTCTCGGCCGACCTCTCGTGGCTCTCGCCGATGTTCATCTTCGTGGGCGTCGTGCTCTTCATCACGCGCTCGGCCACCGTGGCGGGGCGCGTCGGTCGGGTGCTGATCGGGCTCGGGCTGATGCTGCTGGCGCTGCAGCTGGTAGTGGAAGCCACCGAGCCGCTGTTCTCCTCACCAGCCATCCGCGCGCTGCTCGCGTCGATCAACAGCGACGTATTGCTCGAGATCACCATCGGCTCGGTGCTGGCCATCGTGGCGTATTCGAGCCTTGCGGTGGTGCTGCTGGTCGCGGCCATGGCCACTTCGAACGTGGTGCCGCTGGACGTGGCGCTCGGCCTCGTGCTCGGCGCCAACCTGGGCAGCGGGCTGCTGGCGGTGCTGACCACGGCCAAGTCGGCGGTGTCGGTGCGGCAGGTGACCGTGGGCAACCTGCTCTTCAAGGCGCTGGGCGTGGCCATCGTCGCCCCCTTCATCGGCCTGTGGATCCGCTACGTGCAGCCCCAGCTGCCGAACCAGACCCACGGCGTGGTGCTCTTCCACCTGGCGTTCAACGTCGTGATCAGTGTGGGCTTCATCGGCCTCACGCAGTGGGTGGCCAAGCTGGTGACGCGCATGCTGCCGCAGCCGCAGCAGCCGGCCGGCACCACGCGCCCGCATCACCTCGACCCCTCGGCGCTGTCGACGCCGTCGCTCGCCATTTCCAACGCCGCGCGCGAGGCGCTGCACCAGGCCGACATCGTCGAGACCATGCTGATCGGCACGCTCGACGTGATCCGCCACAACGACCTGCGGCTGGCGCAGGAACTCAGGCAGCTCGACGACACCGTCGACCAGCTCTATTCGGCCATCAAGTACTACATGACGCGCATCTCGCGCGAGGCGCTGGGCGAGGAGGAAAGCCGCCGCTGGACCGACATCATCAGCTTCACGATCAACATGGAGCAGATCGGCGACATCATCGAGCGCGTGATCATCGACGTCGAAGACAAGAAGATCAAACCGCAGCGCAACTTCTCGGAAGCCGGCATGGCCGAGATCGTCGAGCTGCACGAACGGCTGGTGGCCAACCTGCGGCTGAGCATGAGCGTGTTCCTGAACGGCAACGTGCGCGACGCGCAGAAGCTGCTCGAGGAAAAGGCGCGCTTCCGCGACCTGGAGCGGGCCTACGCGACCACCCACCTCGACCGGCTGTCCGACCGCACCACGCTGAGCATCGAGACCAGCTCACTGCACATCGACCTGATCAGCGACCTGAAGCGCATCAACTCGCACATCTGCTCGATCGCGTACCCGATCCTGGAGTCGGCCGGGGCGCTGGCGCCGAGCCGGCTGAGGGAGTCGCGGCTGGGGAAGATCGAGGGCTGAGCGGACAGCCCGGCGGCTGCTACTCGGCCGTCTTCAGCACTGACGCCTCTTCGCGCCCCCGCCGCGCATAACGCTGCGCCAGCACGGCACACACCATCAGCTGCATCTGGTGGAACAGCATCAACGGCAGCACGATCGCGCCCACCGCGTGCGAAGCGAAGAGCACCTTCGCCATCGGGATGCCGCTGGCGAGGCTCTTCTTGGAGCCGCAGAACACGATGGTGATCTCGTCCTCGGTGTCGAAGCCCAGCTTGCGCGCCAGCAAGGTCGTGAGGCTCAGCGCCAGCCCCAGCACCACCGCGCACACCACCAGCAGGCCGACCAGCGCATGCGCCGGCACCTGTCGCCACAGCCCCTCGATCACGGCCGCGCTGAACGCGGTGTAGACCACCAGCAGGATCGATCCCTGGTCGACGAACTTCAGCACCGCGGCGCGGCGCTGGATCCACTTTCCGATCAGCGGCCGCAGCAGGTGCCCCGCCGCGAAGGGCACCATCAGCTGCAGCAGGATGCGGCCGATGGAGTCCAGCGACGAGGTCGCATGGCCGCCGTCGGGCAGGACCACCAGGTTGACCAGCACCGGCGTGATGAACACGCCCAGCAGGGTGGATGCCGAAGCGCTGCAGATGGCCGCCGGCATGTTGCCCCGAGCCATCGCCGTGAAGGCTATGGCCGACTGAACCGTGGCCGGCAGCACGCACAGGTACAGCACGCCGGTGTAGAGCTGGGGCGTCACCAGCGGCAGGAGGATGGGCTTGAGCGCCAGTCCGAGCACCGGGAACAGCACGAAGGTGCTGCCGAACACGAGCAGGTGCAGCCGCCAGTGCATGAGCCCGTTCACGATCGCCTCGCGCGACAGCTTGGCCCCATGCAGGAAGAACAGCAGGCCGATGGCGACGGTCGTCAGGAGCTCGAAGTAACGTCCAACCTTGCCGCTGGCCGGCAACAGGCTTGCGAAGGTCACGACCGAGAGAAGCGCGAGGGTGAAGTTGTCGGGAAGAAAGCGGGGGCGGGACATGTTGCAACCAGGGACGCCACGCGCGTTGCAGGCGCGCAGGCCGATTCAGCAGGGGAATGTGTGATTTCCGCGCATGAATCTCGTCGCCACTTTGCGGAGCCCGGCGCGTGCTCCTCGCGCCATTCGAGGGTGGATTTTCGGCGAAGTCCGGCATCGCTGCCGGGCGGCCGGAAAATGCCCCACCTCAGCGCTTCAGTGTGCCGCGGGCGAACTGAACTGCGCCTGACGGCGGCTGAGGCAGTAGTCGATCAGGTCGTCGATCTCGGTGGCCTTGTCGAACACGGCGTCGGCGCCGAGATGCACGCACTTGCGCCTCATCTCGGGCGTGGCGTAGTTGCTGAGCACCACGATCTTCTGCGAGGGGCTGCGGTCGCGGCAGGCCTCGAGCACGCGAAAGCCGGTGCCGTCCTTCAGGAACAGGTCGACGATGGCCAGGTCCCATTGCGAGAGGTTGCGGGTCAGCCAGCGCGAGCCCTCCTCTTCCGACTCGGCCTCGCCGACCGGATCGACCCGCGCCACCTCCCGCAGCGTGCCCGCCAGGTTCCTGCGGATGGTGGGGTTGTCCTCGACGATGAAGGTGCGAACGGTGGTCATGGAATGGCTTGCCTCTGTGCTGAATCCACAGGCTACAAAGTGCGCGTTGCACAAGTCGAAGGCATGACACCCCTGCGCCAGTAGGACAAGACTGGCGCCCGTACAACCAAAGGCTCAGAGCGTCAGGATCGTGCAGCCCGTGGTCTTGCGCGCTTCCAGGTCGCGGTGCGCCTGCTGCACCTCGGCCAGCGGGTAGCGCTGCTCGATCGGAATCTTCACCGCGCCGCTTCGCACCACCGCGAACAGGTCGTCGGCCATCGCCTGCGTGCTTTCGCGCGTGGCCATGTGGGTGAAGAGCGTGGGCCGCGTGATGTAGAGCGA
The DNA here is from genome assembly GCF_003952185.1 of Variovorax sp. 679. Lineage (GTDB taxonomy): Bacteria > Pseudomonadota > Gammaproteobacteria > Burkholderiales > Burkholderiaceae_C > Variovorax. Next base: position 479,184 of record NZ_RXFS01000002.1, read on the forward strand.
GCCCTTCGACGCCAGCAGGCCGAGGTTGACCGGCGGCACGGGGCCCGAGCCGTTGCCGAAGATGGCAAGCAGGCCGAAGGGGCGCAGGCAGTCGATGGAGCCCTCGAAGGTGTCCTTGCCCACCGAGTCGTACACCACCTTCACGCCCTTGCCGCCGGTGATCTCCTTCACGCGGGCCGCGAAGTTCTCGGTGCTGTAGTTGATGGCGTGCGCCGCGCCGTATTCCAGTGCGAGCTTGCACTTGGCGTCGCTGCCGGCGGTGCCGATCAGCTGCAGGCCCAGCGCCTTGGCCCACTGGCAGGCGATCAGCCCGACGCCGCCGGCCGCTGCATGGAACAGGATGAAGTCGCCGGCCTGCAGGCCTTCGGCGGGCAACGTCTTCTTCAGCAGGTATTGCGTGGTCAAGCCCTTGAGCATCATGGCCGCGCCGGTCTCGAAGGAGATGTCGTCGGGCAGCTTGCACACGCACTTGGCCGGCATCACGCGCAGCTCGCAATACGCACCGGGCGGCGGGCTTGCGTAGGCGGCGCGGTCGCCTGCCTTCAGGTGGGTGACGCCCTCGCCCACTGCCTCGACGATGCCCGAGGCCTCCATGCCCAGCTGCAGCGGCATCGCGAACGGGTAGAGCCCGCTGCGCTGGTAGGTGTCGATGAAGTTCAGGCCCACGGCCTTGTGGCGGATGCGGATCTCGCCGGGGCCGGGCTCGCCGACTTCCACCTCGACGATCTTCAGTTCTTCGGGGCCGCCATGGCGGTCGATACGGACGGCTTTGCTCAACATCGTTGCAGTCTCCACGCTCAGGAAAAGAAGAGGGACCGGCATCCTGCCACGTATGGGACTCCTGCGTCGGCGACAGCCGGCATTGCCCGGTAGAGTCGGCGGCCATGCAGACACAGCCGCAGCGCCTCGCTCCCCTCACCGTTCTCCTCCTCGTCGTTCCTCCGCTGCTGTGGGCCAGCAATGCCGTGGTCGGCAGGCTGGTGCGCGAGCTGGTGTCGCCGCTCACGCTGAACTTCGTTCGCTGGGTGATTGCCTTCGTGCTCCTGCTGCCGCTGGCCGCGCAGGTGCTGCGCCGCGACAGCCCGTTGTGGGCGCACTGGAAGCGCTACGCCATGCTCGGGCTGCTGGGCATCGGCCTGTACAACGCCTTCCAGTACCTGGCGCTGCAGACCTCCACGCCCATCAACGTGACGCTGGTCGGATCAAGCCTGCCTCTGTGGATGCTCGCGGTGGGCACCCTGTTCTTCGGCGCGCGCATCAGCGCCCGCGAGATCGGCGGCGCGCTGCTGTCGATGATGGGCGTGCTGCTGGTGCTCAGCCGCGGCGAATGGCAGCAGCTGCTGGGGCTTCGGCTGGTGCCGGGCGATCTCTACATGATCGCGGGCACCATCGCCTGGGCTTTCTACAGCTGGCTGCTGGCGCGCACGCACGAGCCTCGGGCGGTGCGGCAGGACTGGGCCGCGTTCCTGATGGCGCAGCTGGTGTTCGGCGTCGCGTGGTCGGGCGCGTTGGCTGCCGGCGAATGGACGTTGACACCGGCGCACATCGAGCTCGGCTGGCCGCTCATCGCGGCGATGCTGTTCATCGGCATCGGCCCCGCCGTGGTGGCTTACCGCTGCTGGGGCACCGGCGTGCAGCGCGCGGGGCCGCAAGCGGCGAGCATCTTCATGAACCTCACGCCGCTGTTCGCGGCAGTGCTTTCGGCGGCCTTCCTGCGGGAGCCGCCGCACTGGTACCACGGCGCGGCGTTCCTGCTGATCGTCGGCGGGATCGTGGTGGCCTCGCGGCGCTGATCACCACCCTCAGGCGAAGAGCCTCGTCAGCCCGGGCTGGTCGCGCATCCAGCGCGGCGCCTCGCCCTTGTCCACCAGGCGCCAGACATAGCCCGGACGACCGTAGAGATCGCGCCCGGAGGCCAGCAGCGCGGGGATGTCGATGGCATCGAGGAATGCCCCGGAGTTGTACTCCTGGTGCGCAAAGCCCTTGATCTTGGCGCGCACCGCATCCTCGTCCATCGCAAGGTACGAGAAGTGCCAGCCGGCATCGGCGAGGATTGCCGCCGGCTGCGCGCCGCTGCGCACGCGCATGCGCAGCTGGTCGGGCGTGAGGCTGTCGAGCCGCGCGCGCGTGGCGGCCACCGTCCACACCGAGGATGCTTCCGGCCCCTCGACGTTGCGGTAGTTGGCATAGAAGTAATAGAAGGCCAGGCACAGGCCGAAGGCATCGTGCCGGCGGTCGTCGCGCATCGCGCGGACCACGTCGGCGCGCGGAATCTCGTCGGCGTCCGAGATCATCACCAGGTCGTGCGGCGCGGCGTCGTGCAGGCCGCGCATCACCTGGTTGCGCTGGAATTTCTCCCTGATCCAGAAGCCGGACTTCGGCATGTCGGAATGCCAGTCGCCCACCACGGGCGCCGCGTCGGCCGCTTCGTCGACCACCGGCATGTCGTGCACGGCGATGTAGCGGATGCGCGGCAGGAACGGTGCGATGCGCGGGTCGGTGGCATCGAAGCGCAGCGCCTTCGGCTCGCCGCTGAAGGTGCGGTCGGCCTCGACGATCACGAAGCAGTCGACCACATCCGACAGCTCGTGCAGCCGCACCGCGAGGATGTCGGCCTCGCCGTTGTAGGTGATGCAGTCGTACACCCTGCGCGTTGCGGATGCGACAGGCGCCTCGGGCTCAGGCGCGAACTCGATGCGGTAGCCGTTGCGCTCGAACATCTGCAGGATGTCGCGCTCGCCGTACCAGCTGTCGAGCTGCGAGAGCGGGATCAACGAGCGCAGCGTGAGCGGCGACAGGCTCGCGAGCTGCCGCACCTTCGCGTGATGCCCGAACAGCAGCATCGCGTTGTAGCCGTGATGCAGCTGCGGCCCCGCATGCTCGATGGCGAAGCTGCGCGCCAGCTCCAGCGGCGCGAAGCGCATGCCGACGGCCTCCAGCGCGGGGCGCAGCACGCCGCTGAGCTGCACGTCCTCGAGCAGCGCGTTGTGCTGCCAGTGCATGCGCAACGGCTCGCCTGCCACCGCGTCGGGCGGCGGAATCTCCACGCGGATGTGCGGATGATCGACCAGCGCACGCATGAAGCGCCGGCTGCGCAGGCTGAAGCCGCCGTTCTGGATCGGCGTGACGACGTGGTCAGGCTTCGCCAGCTCCTGCGCCCACTCGAAGCTGTTGCGCCAGTAGGTGCCCTGCGGCGCGTCGATCCTCGCGAGATGGATCGGCGCGCCGATGTAGTCGCAGTTCAGGAACTCATCGCTCCAGTTGGCCGAGTTGACGACCCAGCCGTCTTCCTGCACGACCAGCGCGAACTCGGTCTGCACCACGCGCCAGAGCGCGAACATCATGAACCAGCTGTACTCGTGGTAGTTCAGCGGTGCGATCGGCCGGTGCTCGATGCCGGGCGCGAGATCGTCGGGCGCGTTCGGGCTGCACAGCAACGCGCGCGCGCCGGGCATCTGCGCCCGGCTGTGCTGCAGCGCCATCGCCGCGCCGCGTGCGTCGGCCAGTCCCGTGACCGAGACCAGCGTCATTCTTTTGAAAGACTCCCTGTTGCTCACGATGCGCCTCCCGTCGCTCTCGTGAATTCCGCTCAGTAGGTGCCCGGGTACGCGCCGCCGTCGGCCAGCACGTTCTGGCCGGTCATGTAGCCGGCCTGCACGCTGCACAGAAAGGCGCAGATGGCGCCGAACTCGGCCGGCGTGCCGAAGCGCTTTGCAGGAATGTTCTTCTTGCGGGCTTCCCACACGGCCTCGAAGTCCTGGCCCGACTTCTGCGCCGCGCCGGCCATCGTGCCCTTCAGGCGATCGGTGTCGAACGAACCCGGCAGCAGGTTGTTGATGGTCACGCCCTGCGCCGCGACGGCCGTGCGTGCCACGCCGGCAACGAAGCCCGTCAGGCCGCTGCGCGCGCCGTTCGACAGGCCGAGGATGTCGATGGGCGACTTCACCGAGCTCGAGGTGATGTTCACGATGCGGCCGAAGCCGCGCTTGGCCATGCCATCCACCGTGGCCTTGATGAGCTCGATGGGAGTGAGCATGTTGGCATCGACCGCCTTGATCCACGCCTCGCGGTCCCAGTTGCGGAAGTCGCCGGGCGGCGGGCCGCCTGCGTTGGTGACGACGATGTCGAAGTCATGGCCCAGCGCGAACACGGCGGCGCGACCAGCCTCGGTGGTGATGTCTGCGGCCACGTGCTTGACGAAGGGCCCCGAGGCACCAGCTGCCTCGGCCAGCTTCTTCGCGGCGGCTTCCAGCGCCTCGGCGCCGCGCGCCACGATCACCACGTTGACGCCCTCTCGCACCAGCGCTTCGGCGCAACCGTAGCCCAACCCCTTGCTCGCGCCGCACACCAGCGCGGTCTTGCCTGCAATACCCAGATCCATGTCTTTGCTCCAGTGAAACAAACCGGCAAGGGGCTCAGCGCCCCTTGCGAGTGAAAACGAAAATGCCCGCGATCACGAGCACGGTGCCCGCCGCGATCCACGGCGTGAACGGCTCGCCGAGTATGACCACCCCCATGAGGATGGTCGACAGCGGCCCGATCATGCCGGTTTGCGCGGCCGTCGCGGGCCCGATGCGCTCGATGGCCATCATCACCATCAAGACCGGCACCGCAGTGCACAGCGTGGCGTTGAGCACCGACAGCCAGATCACCTGCGGCGCCACTTCCATCGCCACGCTCATCGGCCGCGTCAGCACGAACTGCAGGATGCACAGCACGCAGGCCACGGTGGTGGCCAACCCCACGAGCCGCAGCGAACCGAGCCGCTTGACGAACTCGCCGCTGTAGACGAGATAGCCCGCATAGCTCACCGCGCTCAGGAACACCAGGAAGGCGCCCCACGCCGCCGCGCCGCCGCCCTTGCCGCCGCCCCCGGTCCACAACTCGTGGCCGAACACCAGCAGCACACCGGCATAGCTCACCACCATGCCCAGCACCTGCGGGCGCGTCGGATGGCGCCGATACAGCAGCCAGCCGAAGAACAGCACCAGCGTGGGGTTGAGGTAAAGAATGAGCCGCTCGAAGCTGGCCGAGATGTAGGCCAGCCCCGCGAAGTCGAGAAAGCTCGCGAGGTAGTAGCCCGAGAAGCCCAGGCCGATCACGCCGATCCAGTCGCGCCCGGTGAGCGCCGGCTTGCCGCGCCCGGCCCACCAAGCCATCAGCGCGAAGAGCGGCAGCGCGAACAGCATGCGCAGCATGATGAGCGTCACCGCGTCGACGCCGTAGCGGTACGCGAGCTTGACGATGATGGCCTTGCCGCTGAACGCGATGGCGCCCAGCGTGGCAAGGATCAAGCCGGTGACGATGCCCTTCCTGGCGGCATCATGGGAGGGTCGAGGGGGGATGCCGGCCGTCGCGGCTGTCTTGTTCATCCCCCGATCATCGCGGCAACTTCAAACCCTTGCTTTTGCTCAGTACCCCGCCGCCACGCCGTCGCGGCGCGGATCGCTGGCGGCCACGTAGCCTTCCACCGAGGGCTCGCCCGCGCGCCAGATGAACTGGCCGGCGCCGAAGTCCTGATACGAGTCGTTGATCACTTCCAGGTGGTGGCCCAGGTCGCGCAGGCCCTGCACCGTGGCCGGGTTCATCGCGGCCTCGACGTTGATCTCGAGCCCCGCATTGAAGCGCCAGCGCGGCGCGTCGCAGGCGGCCTGCGGGTTCTGCCTGTAGTCGAGCATGCGCACCAGTGTCTGCATGTGGCCCTGGGGCTGCATGTTGCCGCCCATCACGCCGAAGCTCATGACCGGCTGGCCGTCCTTGGTGAGGAAGGCCGGAATGATCGTGTGGAACGGGCGCTTGCCCGGCGCCACCACGTTCGGGCTCTCGGCCTTCAGGCTGAAGCCGTGGCCGCGGTTCTGCAGGCTGATGCCGAATTCGGGCTCCACGCAGCCGGAGCCGAAGCCCATGTAGTTGCTCTGGATGAAGCTGACCATCATGCCGCTCTCGTCGGCCGCCGTGAGGTAGATGGTGCCGCCCTTCACGGGGTTGCCGGCCTTGAAGTCCTGTGCCTTCTTCACGTCGATGAGGCGGGCGCGCGAGGCGAGGTAGGCGTCGTCGAGCATTTGCTCGGTGGTGACTTCCATCGTCTTGCGCTCCGACACGTAGCGGTACACGTCGGCGAACGCCAGCTTCATGGCCTCGATCTGCAGGTGCTGCGACTGCACCGAATCGACCGGCAGCGAGGCGATGTCGAACTTCTCGAGGATGCCCAGCGCGATCAGCGCGGCGATGCCCTGGCCGTTCGGCGGAATCTCGTGCAGCGTGTGGCCGCGATAGTCGCGCGAGATCGGCTTGACCCATTCGGGCTGGTAGGCCGCGAGGTCTGCCACCGTGAGCGCACCGCCCTGTTCGGCGGAGAACTTCGCCAGCGCCTCGGCGATCTCGCCGTTGTAGTAGGCCTCGCCCTTGGTGCGGGCGATGGTCTTGAGCGCGCGCGCGGCGGCCGTGAAGCGGAACATCTCGCCCACCTCGGGCGCGCGGCCCCACGGCAGGAAGGTCTGGGCAAAGCCCGGCTGCGAGCCCAGCACCGGCGTGGCCGCCGCCCACTTGCCCTGCACCACGGGAGGCACGAGGTAGCCGCGCTCGGCGATGTCGATGGCCGGTGCCAGCAGGTCGGCGAACGGCAGCTTGCCGAAGCGCTCGCTCAGCGCCACCCAGCCGCGCACCGCGCCCGGCACCGTGACCGAGTCGATGCCGCGCATCGGCGGATTGGCGGCGTCGGCACCGTACTTGGCCTTGAAGTACTCGGGCGTCCACGCCTTGGGTGCCGGGCCCGAGGCGTTGAGGCCGTGCAGCTCCTTGCCGTCCCACAGGATGCAGAAGGCGTCGCTGCCCAGGCCGTTGCTCACCGGCTCGACCAGCGTCATCACGGCCGCGGTGGCAACGGCAGCGTCGACCGCGTTGCCGCCCTGCTGCAGGATGCGCAGCCCGGCCTGCGAGGCCAGCGGGTGCGAGGTCGAGACCACGTTGCGCGCGAAGATGGGAATGCGCGTGGAGAGATAGGGGTTGGCGTAGTCAAACTTCATACCGTGCTTTCAAGGATGGCGTGAACAATTCGGGAAACACCGCGGAACCGGCTTTGCCGGGCCTCTGGTGTTGCCCCCGGTAGGGGGTTGGCGAAGCGACACGGAGTGCGCGAAGACTGGGGGCGAGCCTATTACTCGTTAGTGATCTTGCGGTCTACGACGATCTTTTTCCACTTGGCGGCGTCGACGGCCACCATCTTCGCGAACTGGTCCGGCGTGCCCGGCGTCGCGGTTTCGATGCCCAGCCGCGCGAGCTTCTCCTTCACCTCGGGATCGGCCAGCGCGTCGTTGGCCGCCTTGTTGATCTTCGCGACGATGTCCGCCGGCAGGCCCTTCGGGCCGTAGAAGCCGAACCAGGTGTTCGACTCGTAGCCCGGCAGCGTGTCGGCGATGGCCGGCAACTCGGGCGCCAGCGGGCTGCGCTTGAGCGATGTGACGCCCAGCGCGCGCAGGCGGCCGTCGCGCACGTGCGGCATGCCGGTGGGCAGCGAGTCGAACAGCACGTCGACCTTGCCGCTGATCAGGTCGGGAATGGCCAGCGCCGTGCCCTTGTAGGGAATGTGCGTGACGAACACGCCGGCCTGCGCCTTGAAGAGCTCCGCCGTGAGCTGAACGATGGTGCCGTTGCCGCTCGATGCGTAATTGAGCTTGCCGGGGTTCTTCTTCGCGTAGTCGATCCACTCGCGCACCGTCTTCGCGGGCGAATTGACCGGCACCAGCATGATGCTGGCCGCGTCGCCCACGTGCGCGATGGGCGTGAAGTCGCGCACCGTGTCGTAGGGCAGCTTGTTGATGGCCGGGCCGATGGAATGCGTGCTGGTGGTGGCCAGCAGGATCGTGTAGCCGTCGGGCGCAGCCTTGGCGGCCTGGTCGGAGCCGATGGCGCCGCCGGCGCCGGGCTTGTTGTCGACCACCAGCGTGGTACCCAGCTTGTCGCCCATCTTCTGCCCCAGCGTGCGCGCGAAGAGATCGGTGGCACCCGCCGCCGGGAAGGGCACGATCAGCCGGATCGGCTTGTTCGGGTAGCCCTGCGCCAGGCTGGCGGACGAGGCGGCCATGCCGAATGCGGCAATGGCGAGCACCTGGAGGAACTGGTGGCGTTTCATGAGCGGAATTCTGTGCCTGTGGACGAAAAAAGCATGCTATGCACCGGCGACACATCAAGCCAGATAATTTCGCTTATTCAACTATGAGTAACGCTTATGACAAGAGGCGCCGCTGAAGAGATCTCGCTGCAGCAGTTGCGGGCGCTGGCGGCGGTGGCCGAAACAGGCAGCTTCACGCTGGCGGCAGAGGCATTGCAGCTCACGCAGCCCGCCATCAGCCACCTGATCAGGCGGCTCGAAGAAGAACTGGCGCAGCCGCTGGTGGTGCGCGGCCGCCGCATCCGCATGACCAATGCGGGCGAGATGATGGTCGACACGGCCGTTCGCGCGCTGCGCATGATCGACGACTCGGTCGGCGCGTGCCGCTCGCAGTCGCAGTTGCGCGAAGGCCGCATCGTGCTGGCGGTGGGCCACCTGACCGCCGGCGCCCTGCTGCCGCTGCTGCTCGGGCGCTTCGCGCAGAAGCACCCCACGCTCGCGGCCACGCTGCTCGACAGCACGGCCGAGCAGATGATCTCGCGCGTGCTCTCGCAGGAGGCGGACCTGGGCTTCGGCTCCGACATCGGCCAGAAGCATTCGGAGCTGGCGACCGAGCCGCTCTTCACGGAGCGCATGGCGCTCTTCGTGCGCGACGACCATCCGCTGGCGCAGCACGACACCGTCGAGGCCAAGCACCTGGAAGGACTGCCCTTCATCCACGTCAACCCCGATGCCAACGTGTGGCGCGCCGTGAGCCGCCAGCTCGCGAGCGTGGCCAACGTGTACCCGCGCGTGGTGCACCATGTGTCGATGCTGTCGACGGCCTTCGGCCTCATCCAGGCCGGAGCCGGCGTGGCGCTGGCGCCGCGCTACGTGGAAGTGCTGATGCCGGGCAACCTGCGCGCCGTGGGCGTGACGCGGCCGGTGCTGGAATATCCGGTGGTCGCCATCCGGCTGGCCAAGCATCCGCTGAGCCCGGCGGCGATGGCGTTCCTGGCGATGGCGCGGCAGCACATGAAGCCGCCACGGGCCGGCAAGAGCTAAAAAAGAAAAACGGCGCCCGAAGGCGCCGTTTTCAAGGAGGGAGGCAGAACCGGGACCGGTGGTCAGTCCTCGACAAAGGCCTCTTCGCGCTTCGACTTCACGGCCGGCAGCAGCACGATGATCAGCAGCAGTGCCGCGGCAGCCAGCAGGCTCGCCGAGATCGGACGCGTGACGAACACGCTCCAGTCGCCGCGCGACAGCAGCAGCGAACGGCGCAGGTTCTCTTCCATCATCGGGCCCAGGATGAAGCCCAGCAGCAGCGGCGCAGGCTCGCAACCCAGCTTGAAGAAGGTGTAGCCCACCAGACCGAAGATGCCCACCATCCAGATGTCGAAGGTGTTGTTGTTGGTCGAGTACACGCCGATCGCGCAGAACAGCACGATTGCCGGGAACAGGTACTTGTAGGGCACCGACAGCAGCTTGATCCACATGCCGATCAGCGGCAGGTTCAGGATGATCAGCATCGCGTTGCCAAGCCACATCGAGGCGATCAGGCCCCAGAACAGCTCGGGGTTGCTGGTCATCACCTGCGGGCCGGGCTGGATGTTGTGGATGGTCATCGCGCCCACCATCAGAGCCATCACAGCGTTGGGCGGAATGCCCAGCGTCAGCAGCGGGATGAAGGAGGTCTGCGCACCCGCGTTGTTGGCCGACTCGGGAGCCGCCACGCCGCGGATGTTGCCCTTGCCGAAGGGCACTTCGCCCGGCTTCAGCTTGGTCTTCTTCTCGATCGTGTAGGCAGCGAAAGCAGCCAGCAGCGCGCCGCCGCCGGGCAGGATGCCCAGTGCGGAACCCAGCGCCGTACCGCGAAGCACCGCGGGAACCATCCGCTTGAAGTCGTCCTTGGTCGGGAACAGGCCCGAGACCTTGGCGGTGAACACTTCGCGCTCGTCATCGGGGCGCGAGAGGTTGGCAATGATTTCGCCGTAGCCGAACACGCCCATGGCGATGGCCACGAAGCCGATGCCGTCGGTGAGCTCCGGAATGTCGAAGCTGTAGCGCGCCACGCCCGAGTTCACGTCGGTACCGACCAGACCCAGCAGCAGGCCCAGCACGATCATCGCGATGGCCTTGAGCAACGAGCCCGAAGCCAGCACCACGGCGCCGATCAGGCCCAGGATCATCAGCGAGAAGTATTCGGCCGGGCCGAACTTGAAGGCCAGCTCGGTCAGCGGCGGCGCGAAGGCGGCCAGGATCAGCGTGCCCACGCAGCCCGCGAAGAACGAGCCCAGGCCGGCGGCGGCGAGCGCCGGTCCGGCTCTCCCCTTTCGCGCCATCTGGTAGCCGTCGATCACGGTCACCACCGATGAGGACTCACCCGGCAGGTTGACCAGAATCGCGGTGGTGGAGCCGCCGTACTGCGCGCCGTAGTAGATACCGGCCAGCATGATCAGCGCCGACACCGGCGGCAACGCGTACGTGGCCGGCAGCAGCATCGCGATGGTCGCGACCGGGCCGATGCCCGGCAGCACGCCGATCAGCGTGCCCAGGATGCAGCCGATCAGGCAGTACAGCAGGTTGGTGAAGGTAAAGGCAACGCCAAAACCGATGGAAAGGTTGTGTATCAGGTCCATGGTGTGATCGGCTTTCGTCTCAACCGGTGATGAAGGTCGGCCAGACCTGGATCTGGAGCTTCAGCGCCCAGATGAATGCGACATAGCTGCCGACGGCCAGCACGGTGGCCAGGACCAGCACGCTGGGCAGCTTGAACTCATGGCCAGCGAGGCTGGAGATGATCACCAGCGCATAGATGGCGATGATCATGCCCATGGCCGGCACGCCCAGGCTCGGCAGGCCGCCGAGCAGGATGCCGAACGCGAGGTTGGCGCCAAGAATGAACACCACCTGCTTCCAGGCCCACTTGCCGATCTTCTCGCCGTCGGTGGTTTCAACGGTGAGCCCGCTGAACATGATCCCGAGGCCGATGAGGGCCATCAGGATGCCGAGCATCAGCGGGAAGTAACCCGGTCCCATGCGGGCCCCGGTGCCCACGGAGTAGGTGGTGGCGCCCCATGCGAACGCCACACCCACCACCGTGAACATCAGACCCGAGAAAAAGTCTTTCTGACTCTTGATCTTCACGAACAGTCTCCTCGAACAAATTTCGATGCGGGATTGTCCGGTCAGCTTCTGGTCAGCTCGATGTGGATTCCACTAACCGCCAGCCTAGGGATAACCCGAAAGGCCACAGCGGGCCTCACAGGTATGGGAAACGGATTATTCCAGCGGCGGCGTGGCGCTCAGCACCTCTTCGATGGTCGTCACGCCCTCGGCCACGCGCAGCGCGCCAGCCAGCCTCAGCGGCCGCATGCCGTCGATCACGGCCTGGCGGCGCAGCCCGGCCAGGTTAGGCTCCTTCGTGACCTGGCCCTTGAACTGCTCGCTGATGCCCAGCAGTTCGTACAGCCCCATGCGGCCCATGTAGCCGGTCATGCGGCAATCGACGCAACCGACCGGCTTGTAGGCGCGCACCGAGCCCGTGATCTGCCACGGCTTGACGATGGCCTCGAGGCTCTCGCGCGTGACGGTGTCGTCGGGCTGCTTGCAATGCGGGCACAGCGTGCGCACCAGCCGCTGCGCGAGCACGCCCAGCATCACCGCGTTGATGAGGTATGAAGGCACGCCCAGCTCCATCAGCCGCGTGATGGCGCTCGGCGCATCGTTGGTGTGCAGCGTGCTGAACACGAGGTGGCCGGTGAGCGCGGCCTGCACCGCCATCTCGGCGGTGGCGAGGTCGCGGATTTCGCCGACCATGATGATGTCCGGGTCCTGCCGCATCAGCGCGCGCAGGCCCTCGGTGAAGCCGAAGTCGAGCTGCGGCTGCACCTGGGTCTGGTTGAAGGAGGTCTCGATCATTTCGATCGGGTCCTCCACCGTGCTCACGTTCACTTCTTCGGTCGCCACGCGCTTGAGCGTGGAGTACAGCGTGGTGGTCTTGCCCGAACCCGTGGGCCCGGTCACCAGGATGATGCCGTTGGGCCGCGTGACGAGCTGCTCCCAGCGCTGCGCGTCGTGCTGCGCGAAACCCAGCGCGTCGAGGTCCTTCACCGCAGTGTCGGGGTCGAAGATGCGCATCACCATCTTCTCGCCGAAGGCTGTCGGCAGGGTCGACAGGCGCATTTCGACTTCGTCGCCGCGCATGTTGCGGGTCTTGATGCGGCCATCGAGCGGGCGGCGCTTCTCGACCACGTCCATGCGGCCCAGCAGCTTGATGCGCGCGACCATCGCGTTCATCACGCCCATGGGCATCTGGTAGGCCGGATGCAGGATGCCGTCGATGCGGAAGCGGATCACGCCCTGCTCGCGGCGCGGCTCCAGGTGGATGTCGCTCGCGCGCTGGTCGAAGGCGTACTGCCACAGCCAGTCGACCACCTGCACCACGCTCTGGTCGTTGGCGTCGAGCTGCTTGTTGCTCTTGCCGAGCTCGACCAGCTGCTCGAAGCTCGTGCTGCCGGTGCTGCCGCCGGCCTTCTGCGCGGCGCGCACCGACTTCGCGAGCGCGAAGAACTCGGCCGTGTAGCGCTGGATGTCCGCCGGGTTGGCGACCACGCGCCGAACCGAGCGCCGCGCCTGCCGCTCGACCTCGGCGATCCAGTCGGTGAGGAAGGGCTCGGCCGTGGCCACCACCACCTCGTTGGGCAGCACCTGCACCGGCAGCACCTTGTGGCGCTCGGCATACGCCGCGCTCATGGTGTCGGCCACTTTGCCCACGTCGACCTTGAGCGGATCAATACGAAGGTACGACAGCCCCGCACGGCCCGCGAGCCATTGGGTGAGCATTTCGAGGTCGAGCGGCTTGTTGTCGCTCTCGCGCGTCATGGCGACGTTGGCCAGGCGCACCAGCGGTGCCTGGCGGCTTTCGGCCTGTGCGCAGCGTGCGATGGTGCGCTTGGCCTCGACCGGGGAGATCACGCCGTCGGTGGCGAGCCATTCGATCAGGCGCCGCAGGTCGAGCGGGCCTTCGTGTCGGGCGGCCAGGGGGGCGGGGGCGGAAGCAGCGGGTACAGCGCTCATGTGCCGGTGGTTCGGGTGAGTGTCAGGTTCTGTGGCTTGAAGACCCGCAGCCATTTCGGCGCGGGCAGGCCCCAGCGAGTCTGGATCGTTTGCGCGCGCTCGGCAAGCGCCTCGCGCTTCGGGCGGCTGGGTGTGCGCTGTGCGAGCACCACCGTGTTGCCTTCGCGCGTCGGCTTGAAGGCCCAGACCGCGTCGGCGCCGAATGCGGAGGAGATCTTTTCCAGGCTGCGCTCATAGCTCGACGAGCGGCCGAAGAGGTTGACCGTCATGCAGCCGTCTTCCGTGAGCAGCGTCCGGCAGTCGGCATAGAAGTCTTCGCTGTCGAGCACGGGCGCGGCGGCCTCGTGGTCGTACAGGTCGACCTGCAGCGCATCGACCGTGCCGTGCCACTCGGGCTTGCGGATCTCGGCAGCGGCGTCGGCGATCACCACGCGCAGCTTCGGGTCGTCGGGCGGCAGCTTGAACCAGCCGCGGCAGGCCGACACCACCTGCGGATTGAGCTCGATCGCGGTGGTGCGCATGCGCAGGATCTTGCGGCTGAACTTGGTGAGCGTGGCCGCACCGAGGCCGAGCTGCATCGCGTGGCGACCGGACACGGTCTTGGGGTCGGCGAAGAGCAGCCAGGCCATCATGCGCTGCACGTACTCGAGTTCGATCTCGAAGGGCGCGTCGAGCTTCATCGAGCCCTGGACCCATTCGGTGCCCAGGTGGAGATAACGGATGTCGCCCCAGTCGGAGAAATTGACTTCGGGAAGAGAGATTGGAGTTTTGCTCGATGCCATCGATGCCGTCAGACGACTAGTTTGTGGGCCGCCAGCACCTCGCGCCAGGCCGCGAGCTTGCGCTCGAAGCTCCACGACGCATTGGCGGGGCTGGTGGAAGGCAGCTGGTAGACCGGCACGCCGAGGGTGCGCGTATGGCGCGCATGCTTGAAGCTCTCGCCTCCGTTGTGCGCGATGGCCGCGAGCTTCGGCAGCTGCAGGCCGGCGATGTCGTTCGCCACCGGCGCGCGGATGGCCGAATCGAGGCTGCCCTCGCGCTCGCAGGACGCATACACGTCCCACACGCCCAGGCCGCGGTCGAGCAGCCAGCGGCAGCGCTGCGCGTAGCTGTCTACGCCCGAGGGCAAGGGAACTTCGGGCCAGACAGCTTGCAAGATCTTCCAGAACTGGTTTTGAGGGTGTGCATAGTACTGCTGCAGTTCGAGCGACCTGACCCCGGGGAAGCTGCCGAGGACGAGCAGCACGGTCTTCGGCGAAACGATGGGCGGCAGGCCGGCGAGCACGGGACTGGCGGCGGCATCGGATGCTGCGGGAATCTTCATGGGCGGTATCGTGCCACCGCCCGCCCCTCCCCGGCGCCGCCAGACGCAAGATCACCGCACGAAGTACAAGCCGCTGAACGCCGGAACACAGTGCTCGGGAAATCCGGGCAGGTACAGCGAGCGCTCGAGAACCTGCCACTGGTCGCGCAAGCTGTAGCCCCGTGCCTCGATCTCTTCGATGAAGCGCCGGCGGTTGTAGACCTGCACCGGCGCAAAGCAGTTGGCGCTGATGTTCTGCGCCGTGACGTAGTCCTCGCCGTCATGCAGCGGAAGCTTGTTCAGCAGGACATGGCGTGGCCGCACGCCGCACCGCCGAAGCAGGTCGCCGGGACGCGCATTCTCAAGATATTGCAGCGAGCCGGCGGCGATCCAGATCTCGTCGCCACCGTCCAGCGCCCGCTCCAGGTCGGCGGCAAAGCTCAGTCCACCGGCTTCGGGCTCGGCCAGGGCTGCCATTTCCCGCCCGATGGCAGCGATGGCGGGCACTTCGACGACGTGCCAGGACAAGCCGCGAGGCATCTCGAAATAGCGGCGATAGGCGTAGAAGTGGACGCCCACCGAACCGCCGATGTCGAGCACGCTGGTGGCGCCTTCCCTGAAGGCGCGGTCGAGCCACCACATCACGGGGTAGTCGTACGCGAAGACCTTCTTCGTACGGACGTCCGCGTACTCGGCCGCCAGGGCCGCATGGTCGAACTCCGGGCTGGCGGGCAGCCAGGCCCGTGCTTGCGCGAAGGTCCGGAACATTCCGAAGTAGCTGCCGAATCCGGCCTCGGAAAGGAACTGCTGGCGACGCCAATGCAGCAGCGCCGGCCGGGTGACCGGCCCCTCGAGGAGCTGCCGTACGACTTGCGAGGCGCTGGAGTAAGTCATGCCCTTCTCCATCCTCCGCCGGAAAGCGGGACTCTCCAACATAGCGCAGTCACCTGACTACAAGCACACCAACGCATGGCCGGCGAGCAGCCATGAAAAAACCCGCCGAAGCGGGTTCTTTCGCCAATGCCGGAGCAGGTCCGGGATCGCTTCTTACTTCTTGGCTGCTTCGTTCTCGGCCGTGCCGGGAATCTTCTCGCCGATGGCCTTGCCGGTGCTGCGCATGCCGTCGGCCGTCTTGTGGCCGGCGTTCTCGACGGCTTCGCCGGTCTTGGCGGCCGCCTTCTTGGTGGCGGTGGTCGCCTTCTTGGTCGTGTGCTTGGTGGCATTCCAGGCCTTCTTGGTGCCGCGCTCGGTCGCGTTCACGGCCTTCTTGGTGGTGCTCTTGGTGGCGTCCCAGGCCTTCTCCGCGCCACGCTCGGTGGCATTCACGGCATCCTTGCCGGCTTCCTTCACCTTCTCGGTCGTGGAGGGTTCGGTGGTGGTGGCGGCGGTCTGCGCGACGGCCGACAAGCCGATCGAAGCCAGTGCCAGGGCAACGACGACGGGAACAGTACGAACGAAGGATTTGGTCATGGAAAGACTCCTTTTTTGAGTGAAGTTTTGGAGTGACGGATGTGCCACTGCACAACCAACGCCACTTCGAACTTCAAGGATGACAGCAAAAAAGGCCCGATTGCGCGCTTCGGCGCAACTCGGGATATCGGCCTACGCGGGGGGCGTCCGGCCATCCGACGCGGACAGCAGACTTTGGAGCTTCGGCAGCGCCGCGACCGCGTTCCGGGTGGTGGCCGCGGCCAGTTCATCGATGGCGATGCCCCGCAGGCCAGCGACCACTTCGGCAATGCGCGGAAGCTCGGCCGGCTCGTTGCGGCCCTGCGGTTCGCCGGCATCGCGCTGGGCCTGCGTGCGGTAGAGCCAGTGAGGCTGGATGTCGGGCGCGTCGGTCTCCATCACGATCGATTCCATCGGCAGCGTGGAAGCGAGCCGGCGCAGCTGCAGGGCGCGCTCGAAGGTCACGGCGCCGCCGAAGCCCAGTTTCAGGCCGAGCTCGATGCAGGCGCCGGCCTGCTGCTCGCTGCCGTTGAAGGCGTGGGCAATGCCCAGCCACGGTTTGCCGCCCGCCGTCTGTCGCAGATGCTTGAGCACCTTGTCGACCGAACGCCGCACGTGGATGAGCACGGGTAACCCGTGCCTGCGTGCCAGTTGCAACTGAGTGTGAAAAAACCGCTCCTGCTTTTCGCCGTCGAGCCCCTCGACGAAGTAGTCGAGACCGATCTCGCCGACCGCCACCAGCCTCGGGTCGTCGCGCCGCGCCGCCAGCTCCGCGTCGAGGGTTTCGAGGTCTTCGTCCTTCGCTTCGCCGGTGCACAGCGGATGTATTCCCAGGGCATAGGCATCGCCCTGAGCGTGGGCCAGTTCACGCACGGTGGCGAAGTTGAAGGCGGCCACTGCCGGAATCACGCACATCGCCACCCCCCGCCCGGCGGCGCGGGCGCGCAGGACCGGCATCTCCGCACCGAATTCGGGTGCGTCCAGATGGCAATGGGTATCGATGAAGGTAGCCATCGTCCGATGATGCCCGATGGGATGCGCAGGCGCGGAAAGCGTGCTACTGTGAACTCCTCTACACGCGTTTTGCGACTTTTTAAGCCGGAGGTACTCCGATGCGCAGGCCCGCTTTCTACAGCCGTTCGCCCCGCACGCTGCCGCCGGCCGCAGACGAAGCGGCCGAACGGGCGGATGCTCCGGCATCGCCCGAGACAGCCGGCGCGGACCAGCCGCCGCAGGCCGTTTCCGCGAAGAAACCCGGCTGGCAACCCGGCCGCCGCAGCTTCGCAATGCTCGTCGTGCTGTCGGCCGCGCTGGTCGCCGGCACCGCACTCTGGATGCCCCGGCCGGGCGCCAGGGCCCTCACCCAGAAAGACATCGACGCGGCCGTGCTGCGCACGCTGCAGACCAACACCCTGCCCTCGCCCGCGGCCAAGGCTGCCGACATCATCCGGCCCTCGGTGGTTCGGGTGGTGAGCTACGGCGAGGAAAAGAACACGCCAGAGGCCAAGACCCAGAAGCGCGGCCGCAACATGGCCAAGGGCAAGCCGCCCGAAGCCCCCAATGACGGCGGCGCCCCGGGCGAATTCGAGCGCGGCGTGGGCACAGGAGTGGTGATCGTCGACAAGGGCGTGATCCTCACCAACCTGCACGTGGTCGCCGGCGCCGACAAGATCAAGGTCACCTTCTTCGACGGCCTGGAGGCCCCTGCCACCATCACCGGCGTGCAGCCCGAGAACGACCTCGCCGTGCTGCAGGCGCAGAAGATCCCCGACGACCTGATCCCGGCCACCATGCGTTCCACCGCCGACCTGCGCCCCGGCGACCAGGTGGCTGCCGTGGGCTTTCCGTTCGGCATCGGGCCGTCGGTGTCGGCCGGCGTGGTGTCGGGCCTGAAGCGATCGTTCCGCTCGCCCGAGGGCAAGCAGGAGCTGGGCAACCTGATCCAGTTCGACGCGGCCGCCAACCCCGGCAACTCGGGCGGGCCACTGATCAACATGGACGGCGAGGTGCTCGGCATCGTCACCGCCATCCTCAACCCGACGCAGCAGCGCACCTTCATCGGCATCGGCTTCGCGGTGCCCATCGAGAACGCCGCGTCCGCCGCGGGCTCGCCACCGTTCTGATCGACCCTCCTTCGAAAGTCCTTCGCATGAGCACAGAGACCGTCAACCCCACGCCAGCCGGTACCGCCGAACTGATGGAGCAGATCCTCTACGAGGTGAAGCGCGTGGTCGTGGGCCAGGACCGCTTCCTGGAGCGCGTGATGGTCGCCATGCTCGCGGGCGGGCACCTGCTGGTCGAGGGCGTGCCGGGCCTTGCGAAGACCCTCACCGTGAAGACGCTGGCCGAGACCGTGCGCGGCCAGTTCAAGCGCATCCAGTTCACGCCCGACCTGGTACCGGCCGACCTCGTGGGCACGCGCATCTACAACCAGAAGACGGGCGAGTTCAGCACTTCGCTGGGCCCGGTGTTCGCCAACCTGCTGCTGGCCGACGAAATCAACCGCGCGCCGGCCAAGGTGCAGAGCGCGCTGCTCGAGGTGATGCAGGAACGCCAGGTGACGATTGCCGGCGAGACGCACAAGGTGCCGCGCCCCTTCCTGGTGATGGCCACGCAGAACCCCATCGAGACCGAGGGCACCTATCCGCTGCCCGAGGCGCAGGTCGACCGCTTCATGATGAAAGTGCTGGTCGACTACCCGAGCGACGAGGAAGAATTCGTCATCGTCCAGCGCGTGATCGGCCCGGCGGTCAACGCCACGCCGGTCGCCACCACCGAGCAACTGGCGGCGCTGCAGGCCGAGGCACGGCGCGTGTACGTCGACCCGTCGCTCATCCAGTACGCGGTGAAGCTGGTGTCGGCCACGCGCACGCCCGAGAAGCACGGACTGAAGGACCTGCGCCGCTTCATCACCTTCGGCGCCAGCCCGCGCGCCAGCATCAGCCTGACCGAGGGCGCGCGCGCCCTGGCGCTGCTGCGCGGCCGCAGCTACGCGCTGCCGGAAGACATGACGGCGCTGGTGCCCGACGTGCTGCGCCATCGCGTGACGCTTTCCTACGAAGGCCTTTCCGAGGGCCTGACGCCGGACAGCCTGGTAGAGAAGGTCATGCGCGCAGTCCCCGCTCCTCCGAAGCCGCTCGAACATGAAAAGCTGGTGGCCTGAAATGAGCACACCCCCAGTCTTCGCGCACTTCGTGTCGCTTCGCCAACCCCCTTGCAGGGGGCAACACCTGCGGCCCGGCAAAGCCGGTTCCGCGGTGTTCCCTGAAATCGCATGAAAAGCTGGTGGCGTAAGGCCCCCGCGGCCGCGAACGACGACCGGCTCTCCATCGAAGCCGGCGGGGCTGAACGCGCGCTGCGCCGGCTCGAGTGGACCGTGATCCGCCGCCTCGACGGCCTGCTGCAGGGCGACTACCGCACGCTGATGCGCGGTGCGGGGCTCGACCTGGCCGACCTGCGCGAATACCAGCACCACGACGACGTGCGCCACATCGACTGGAACGTCACCGCGCGGCTGCAGACGCCGCACGTGCGCGTGTTCACCGAAGACCGCGAGATGGCCGCGTGGTTCGTGCTCGACCTGAGCCGCTCGGTCGATTTCGGCTCGGGCCTGAAGGCCAAGCGCGAGATCTCGGCGGGTTTCGTCGGCGTGCTGGCGCGGCTGCTCACGCGGCACGGCAACCGGGTCGGCGCGCTGGTCTACGGCAGCGACCTCGAGGCCGTGATTCCGCCGCGCAGCGGGCGGCGCCATGTGCTGCATCTGCTGCACGCGATGGAAAAGCGCGCAGGCAAGGCCGAGTCCGCGCCCATGCAGAAGGGCATGACGCGGCTGGCCGACCTGCTCAAGTCGGCTGCCACGCTGATGCCGCGCCGCTCCACCGTGTTCGTGGTGTCCGACTTCCTGAGCGAGCCCGGCTGGGAGCGCCCGCTGGGCCAGCTGGTGCAGCGCCACGAGGTTGTCGCCGTGCGCCTGTTCGATCCGCTCGAACTCGAGCTGCCCGACCTCGGGCTGGTGCCGCTGCGCGACGCCGAGACCGGCGAGCAGTTGTGGGTCGACACCCACGACGCCGGCTTCCGCAAGCGCTTCGCCCGGCTGGCCGCGGAGCGCGAAACCACCTTGCGCGAGACGCTGGCCAGGGCCGGCGTCGATGCACTCGAACTCTCGACCAATGACGACCTGGTGGAAGCCATCGTCCGTTTCGCCGATCTGCGCAAGCGCCGCGCGCGCATCGGCCAGACCGGCCTGAAGGCGGTGGCAGCATGACTTTTCTCTGGCCCCAATTTCTCTGGCTGCTGGCGGCGATGCCGCTGCTGATCCTGCTCTATCTCTGGCTGCTGCGCCGCAAGAAGAAGCTGGCGATGCGCTATGCCAGCCTGTCGATCGTGCGCGAGGCCATGGGCGCCGGGCAGAGCGTGCGGCGGCACCTTCCGCCGCTGTTCTTCCTGCTGGCCATGGCTGCGCTGCTGGTGGCGGCCGCACGGCCGATGGCGGTGGTGGTGCTGCCGTCGAACCAGCAGACGATCATTCTGGCGATGGACGTGTCGGGCAGCATGCGCGCGGCCGACGTGCAGCCCAACCGGCTGGTGGCGGCGCAGGAGGCGGCCAAGAGTTTCATCAAGGACCTGCCGCGCAGCGTGAAGGTGGGCATCGTCGCCTTCGCGGGCAGCGCGCAGGTGGCGCAGCTGCCCACCACCAATCATGAAGACCTGGTGACCGCCATCGACAGCTTCCAGCTGCAGCGCGCCACCGCCACGGGCAATGCCATCGTGGTGTCGCTGGCCACGCTGTTCCCTGATGCGGGCATCGACGTCGAGCAGTTCAGCTCGCCCAGCCGCCAGCGCGGCGCAGCCATCGACCAGAACGAGAAGAAGCTCAAGGAGTTCACGCCCGTGGCGCCGGGCTCGTTCACCTCGGCCGCGATCATCATGCTGACCGACGGCCAGCGCACCACCGGCGTCGACCCGCTCGATGCCGCCAAGGCAGCGGCCGAGCGCGGCGTGCGCATCTACACGGTGGGCGTGGGCACGGTCGACGGCGAGACCATCGGCTTCGAAGGCTGGTCGATGCGCGTGCGCCTCGACGAGGAAACGCTCAAGGCCATCGCCAACAAGACCAACGCCGAGTACTTCTACGCAGGCACCGCCAACGACCTGAAGAAGGTCTACGAGACATTGAGCTCCAGGCTCACGGTGGAGAAGAAGGAAACCGAAATCTCGGCGCTGTTCGCGTTGGGCGCCGCCGTGCTGATGCTGCTGTCGGCGGGGTTGTCGCTGCTCTGGTTCAACCGGATTCTTTAGCGCCGCTCAGCGCTTCGGGCGTCTTGACCGCCCCGATACCGCCCAGGAACAGGTCGGCCACGATCGGCGCGATAGCCGCGTGGTCGAGCCGGCCGTCGGGCTTCATCCAGGTGAACATCCAGTTGATCATGCCGAAGAGCAGCATGGTCAGCGGCTTGGCGAGGTCGTCGCTCGGCGCGCCGGGCCGAAGCGCCGACACCGCGCGCGCGAAGCCCGCAACCACCTCGCGCTCCTTGTCGAGCACGCGCTCGCGGTCCGCCTCTTCGAGAAAGCGCACGTCGTCGGTCAGCACGCGGTGCGCGTCCTGCGCACCGGCGTATTCCTCGACGATGCGGTAGATGAAGCGGCGCAGGCGCTGCTCGTCGGTGTGCGGCGAGGCCTCTTCCTCGGCCACCAGCGCCGCGAGCTTCGACACGTGCGTCTCGGCGATGCTGATGAGCAGGCTGCTCTTGTCCTTGTAGTAGTGGTACAGCGTGGCCTTCGAGAGGCCGCAGGCCTCGGCCACCTGGTTCATCGAGGTGGCGGGATAGCCGCTGCGCGCGAACAGCTGGGCGGCCTGCGCGAGGATGAGCTCACGCTGGTCCTCGTAGGTGGCGGATCTTCCACGCGGCATCTATCTGTTCCTGTTCCTCTGTCGTTGTTCGGTTGAAGGCAACGGGCGATCTTGCACGAACCGCGAACGGGCTCAGCCGCGCTTCGTCGCGATGAGCGAACGCACCTCGGTGGCCGGCAGGCTCGGGCGGTTCTCCTCCACGCTGGAAAGCGGCTCCACCTCGCGCAGGCTCGCGAGGCTGCGCACCGTGAGCGCCTGGTAGGTCTGCGTGCCTTCGAGCTTCCAGGCGATCTCGTCCTCGCTCAGCTCGCGCTTCACCTTCGCCGGAATGCCCGCCGCCAGCGAGCGCGCCGGCACCTTCATGCCGGCCGGCACGAAGGCGCAGGCCGCGACGATGGCCTTCTCGCCGATCTCGGCCTCGTCCATCACCACCGCGTTCATGCCCACCAGCGCGTCGCGCCGCACGATGCAGCTGTGCAGGATCGCGCCGTGGCCGACGTGGCCGTTGACCTCCACCACCGTGTCGTTGTCGGGAAAGCCGTGGATGCAGCAGTGGTCTTGCACGTTCGAGCCCTCCTCCAGCACGATGCGGCCGAAGTCGCCGCGCAGGCTGGCGCAGGGGCCCACGTAGCAGTTGGGGCCGACGATCACGTCGCCGATCAGCACCGCGCTGGGGTGCACGTAGGCGCTGGGATCAACGACCGGGATCACGCCGTCGATGGAATAGCTGGGCATTCGCTCTGTCTCCTTCTTTGCCTGTCTTTTCGTGGGTATCAGGGTTTGCCCTGAATCAACCCGGCTTGTGTCGTCATCGGGGTCGATCCTAAAATCAACCGAACGGTCGGTCAATAGTGTTTGCACGCCGGCCCGTACCCACAAAGGATGAAAGAGACACTCGATGACTGAGCCTTTGGTACTCACCAGCAACGCCGGCGCCGTCCGCACGCTGAGCCTCAACAGGCCGGCTGCCCTCAACAGCTTCACGACGCAATTGCACGAAGCGCTGATGGCGGAGCTGGAAGCAGCGGCGAACGATGCAAGCGTGCGATGCGTGGTGCTCACCGGTGCCGGCCGCGCCTTCTGCGCCGGGCAAGACCTGGCCGACCCGTCGGTCGCTCCCGACCCGACACCCGGCGCCGCGCCCAAGGACCTGGGCCACGTCATCTCCACTTATTACGCCCCGCTGGTCGCGCGCCTGCGTTCGATGCCGGTGCCGGTGATCGCCGCCGTCAACGGCGTGGCCGCTGGCGCCGGCGCGAACCTCGCGCTGTGCTGCGACCTCGTGGTGGCCGCGCGCTCGGCTAGCTTCATCCAGGCCTTCACCAAGATCGGCCTCGTACCCGACACCGGCGGCACCTGGCTGCTGCCGCGCCTCGTGGGTTCGGCGCGCGCACTGGGCATCGCGATGCTCGGCGACAAGCTGCCCGCCGAGGAAGCCGCGCGCATCGGCTTGATCTGGCAATGCGTGGACGACGCAGCGCTCACCGAAACCACAGCCGCCCTCGCATCGAAGCTCGCCGGCATGCCCACGCGCGCCCTCATCGCCACCCGCGAGGCCATGGCCGCCGCACAAGGCATGGACCTGGGCGAGGCGCTCGCGGAGGAAGCCCGCATCCAGCGCGACATGGGCAACGCAGCCGACTACCGCGAAGGCGTCGAGGCATTCCGCGCCAAGCGCGCCCCCGTCTTCAAGGACCGCTGAGCCATGGCCGACACCGTTTCTTCTTCCCGCACGCCCCAGCAGACGGCCGAGTACGTCCGCGACGGCATGTTCGCCAACGACAACGCCAGCAAGGGCCTGGGCATGCGCATCGTGGAGGTCGGCCCCGGCCAGGCCACCATCGAGATGCGCGTGCGCACCGACATGCTCAACGGCCACGCCATCTGCCACGGCGGCTTCATGGCCACGCTGGCCGACTCGACCTTCGCCTTCGCCTGCAACTCCTACGACGAGCTGACCGTGGCCTCGGGCTTCGCCATCGACTTCATCGCGCCGGCGCGCGAGGGCGACGTGCTCACCGCGCGCTGCCACGAGGTGTCGAAGGCCGGTCGCACCGGCGTGTACGACACCGAAATCACCAACCAGCGCGGCGAGCGCATCGCGATCTTCCGCGGCCGCTCCTACACGGCCAAGGGCCGCCCGGCCGTTCCGAACGCCGCAGCCTGAGGAGACAACACACCATGACAGTCAAACGCCCCGCCCCCGGCGAACTCGAGCCCATCGAAACCGCCAGCCGCGACGAGATCGCGGCGCTGCAGCTCGCCCGCCTGCGCACCACGCTGCAGCGCGCCTACGAGAACGTGCCCCACTACCGCAAGGCCTTCGACGCCAAGGGCGTGCACCCCGACGACCTGAAGTCGCTGGCCGACCTCGCGAAGTTCCCGTTCACGGTGAAGAGCGACCTGCGCGACAACTACCCCTTCGGCATGTTCGCCGTGCCGCGCGAGAAGGTGGCGCGCATCCATGCGTCGTCGGGCACCACCGGCAAGCCGACCGTGGTGGGCTACACGCTGCAGGACATCGACACCTGGGCCGACCTCGTCGCCCGCTCCATCCGCGCGGCGGGCGGCCGTCCCGGCGACATGGTGCACGTGTCGTACGGCTACGGCCTCTTCACCGGCGGCCTGGGCGCGCACTACGGCGCCGAGCGCGCGGGCTGCACCGTCATCCCGATGTCGGGCGGCCAGACCGAGAAGCAGGTGCAGCTCATCCAGGACTTCAAGCCGAACATCATCATGGTCACGCCCAGCTACATGCAGGTGATCATCGAGCAGTTCGAGCGCCAGGGCCTCGACGCGAAAGACAGTTCGCTGAAGGTCGGCATCTTCGGCGCCGAGCCGTGGACCGAAGCCATGCGCCGCGACATCGAGGCCAGGGCCGGCATTGACGCGGTCGACATCTACGGCCTCAGCGAAGTGATGGGCCCGGGCGTTGCCAGCGAATGCGTCGAGAGCAAGGACGGTCCCGTCATCTGGGAAGACCACTTCTACCCCGAGATCATCGACCCCGAGACCGGCGAGCTGAAGGCCGACGGCGAAGAAGGCGAGCTCGTCTTCACCTCGCTGAGCAAGGAGGCCATGCCGATCGTGCGCTACCGCACGCGCGACCTCACGCGCCTCTTGCCGCCCACCTCGCGCTCGTTCCGCCGCATGGGCAAGATCGTCGGGCGCAGCGACGACATGATGATCATCCGCGGCGTCAACGTCTTCCCCACGCAGGTGGAGGAGATCGTGCTCGCGCACCAGGCGCTCTCGGGCCTCTACCAGGTGCACGTGAGCCGCGCCGACAAGCTCGACCAGGTCGAGATCCACTGCGAGCTCAAGCCCGCCGACGTCGCATCGGCCGACCGCGCCGCCATCGGCGACTGGCTGCAGCACCGCGTGAAGACGCTCATCGGCATCTCGACGCGCGTGGTGGTCCACGGGCCCGACGAGATGGAACGCACCCAGACCGGCAAGGCACGCCGCGTGATCGACACGCGCCCGCGCTGACCAGGCCACTTCCAACATCCACCGAAAGGACACGCACATGTACACCCAGGCAATGGACACCATGGGCAAGGACGCGGGCGACGGCAAGCAGAAAGTCGTCCGCTCCGCCGAGGAGATGCAGCTCGAGGAGCGCTTCGACGCCCACATCGACGCCGGCGACTTCATCGAGGCGAAGGACTGGATGCCCGAGCACTACCGCAAGACGCTGGTGCGCCAGATCAGCCAGCACGCGCACTCGGAAATCGTCGGCATGCTGCCCGAGGGCAACTGGATCAGCCGCGCTCCCACGCTCAAGCGCAAGGCCATCCTGCTGGCCAAGGTGCAGGACGAAGGCGGCCACGGCCTCTACCTGTACGCCGCCGCCGAAACGCTGGGCACTTCGCGCGACCAGATGTTCGAGGCGCTGCACAGCGGCAAGGCCAAGTACAGCTCGATCTTCAACTACCCCACGCTGACCTGGGCCGACATGGGCACCATCGGCTGGCTGGTGGACGGCGCGGCCATCATGAACCAGGTGCCGATCTGCCGCTGCTCGTACGCACCCTATGCGCGCGCCATGATCCGCATCTGCCGCGAGGAGAGCTTCCACCAGCGCCAAGGCTACGAAGCGCTGCTGACCATGATGACCCACGGCACCGACGCGCAGAAGGCGATGGTGCAGGACGCGGTCAACCGCTGGTGGTGGCCCTCGATCATGATGTTCGGCCCGCCGGACGACCAGTCGCCCAACAGCGCGCAGTCGATGCGCTGGGGCATCAAGCGCTTCAGCAACGACGAGCTGCGCCAGAAGTTCGTCGACGCCACCGTGGAGCAGGCTCGCATCCTCGGCGTGACCCTGCCCGACCCCGACCTGAAGTGGAACGAAGAGCGCCAGGCGCACGACTTCGGCGCCATCGACTGGAGCGAGTTCTGGCGCGTGATCGGCGGCGACGGCCCCTGCAACCGTGAACGACTGCAGGCCCGCGTCGACGCCTGGGAAGACGGCGCATGGGTGCGCGAAGCCGCGCTGGTCCACGCCAACAAGCAACAACCAATCAAGGAAGCAGCATGAGCACCGAAACGAAACAGGAATGGCCTCTGTGGGAGGTGTTCGTGCGCAGCAAGGCCGGCCTCGACCACAAGCATTGCGGCAGCCTGCACGCGGCCGACCCGAAGATGGCGATCCAGATGGCGCGCGACGTCTACACCCGCCGCCAGGAAGGCAGCAGCATCTGGGTGGTGCGCTCCGACCAGATCGTGGCCAGCGACCCGGGCGACAAGGACATGTTCTTCGACCCGGCCGAAGACAAGGTGTACCGCCACCCGACCTTCTACGCGCTGCCGAAGTCCGTCGACCACATGTGAGCGGACGGAACGTCATGCAAGCATCGATCGAACTGAACCGCACGCCCGCCGTGCAATACCTGCTGCGCATCGGCGACACCTGCCTCGTGCTCGCGCAGCGCCTGGGCGAATGGTGCGGCCACGCGCCCGTGCTGGAGGAAGACATCGCGATGGCCAACATCGCGCTCGACCTCGTCGGCCAGGCCCGCGCGCTGCTCACGCACGCCGGCAAGCTCGAAGGCGAAGGCCGCGAGCATGACGAAGACCAGCTCGCCTACCTGCGCGACGAGCGCGACTACTTCAACCTCACCATCGCCGAGCTGCCGCGCGGCGACTTCGCCTTCGCCGTCGTGCGCAACACGATGGTGTCGACGCTGCTCAAGCTGCTGTGGCAGCGCCTCGCGGCGTCGAACGACAGCGAAGTGGCGGCCATCGCCGGCAAGGCGCTGAAGGAAGCGCGCTACCACCAGCAGCACTCGGGCGACTGGGTCGTGCGCCTGGGCGACGGCACCGAGGAATCGCGCCGCCGCACCGAGAAGGCGCTGAAGCAGCTGTGGCTCTACATGCCCGAGCTGTTCTTCAGCGACGAGGTCGACGCCGCGGCCAGCGCCAGCGGCCTCGGCCCGGCGTGGAGCGAGCTGCGCGAACCCTGGCTCGCCGAGATGCAGCAAGTGCTGGACGCGGCCGGCCTCGCCATGCCGAAGGAAGCCGCCTTCCGCAGCACCGGCAAGCACGGCGTGCACAGCGAGCACATGGGCTACATCCTCGCGGAGATGCAGCACCTGCAGCGCTCCTACCCCGGAGGCGTGTGGTGATGACCGCCCTGGCCTCGCGCGTCGATGCGGCGTGGGCCGTGCTGCACACCGTGCCCGACCCCGAGGTGCCGGCCGTGTCGGTCTGCGACCTCGGCATCGTGCGCGACGTGATCGAGCATGACGACGGACTGGAGATCGTGCTCACACCGACCTACTCGGGCTGCCCCGCGACCGAGGCCATCGAGCACGATGTGCTGGCCGCCGTAGAGCAGGCCGGCCTGGGCCGCGCACGTGCCACGCTGCGCCGCGCGCCCGCGTGGACCAGCGACTGGATCAGCGACGAAGGCCGAGCCAAGCTCAAGGCCTACGGCATCGCGCCGCCCGCGCACCTGAATGCAGAGCAGGCCGCCAACACCGCCATGCCGATCAAGCTATTCGGCCGCATCGCCGGCGAGCGCATCGCCTGCCCGCGCTGCGCGAGCGAGCGCACCGAGCGGCTTTCCGCATTCGGCTCCACCGCCTGCAAGGCCCTGTACCGCTGCATGGCCTGCAGGGAGCCGTTCGAACACTTCAAGCCGATCTAACAACAGAAAAGCGTCCCACACGATGAGCACCCTCTTCCATCCCCTGCGCGTGAAGGCCATCGAGCCCGACACGCACGAGGCCGTCATCGTCTCCTTCGAGGTGCCGGCCGACCTGCAGCAGGTCTTCGGCTTCACGCAGGGCCAGTACCTCACGCTGCGCCACGACATCGACGGCCAGGACCTGCGCCGCTCCTATTCGATCTGCGCCGGCCTCGACGACGGCGAGCTGCGCGTCGGCGTGCGCAAGGTGCGCGGCGGCGTGTTCTCCAACTGGATCAACGCCAGCCTCCAGCCCGGCGACACCCTGCAGGTGATGGCGCCGCAGGGCCGCTTCTTCGTGCCCATCGAGCCGGCATCGGCGCGCCACCACGTCGGCATCGCGGGCGGCAGCGGCATCACGCCCATCCTGTCGATCATGAAGACGGTGCTGGCGCGCGAGCCGCACAGCCGCTTCACGCTGATCTACGGCAACCGCCAGCTGCAGTCCACGATGTTCAAGGAAGAGATCGAGGACCTGAAGAACCGCTACATGACGCGCCTCGTGCTGCAGCATGTGTTCTCCGACGAGCACACCGATTCGCCGCTGGGCTTCGGCGTGATGAACCGCGAGAAGATCGGCGAGTTCCTCGCAAGCGTGGTGCCCGCGGCGGACATCGACCACGTGTACGTGTGCGGCCCCTTCCAGATGAACGACGAGGCCGAGGCCGCGCTGCTGGCGGCGGGCGTGCCGGAAGACCGCATCCACATCGAGCGCTTCGGCGTCGCGCTGCCCTCGGCCACGCAGGTGGGCGCGGTGGTGCACGAGGCCCAGCCCGGCGACGCCAAGCAGTCGCGCATCACCATCGTGCGCGACGGCCTGCAGCGCGAGATCACCTTCACCGAAGGGCAGCCCAGCATCCTCGACGCGGCATCGGCCGCTGGTCTCGAAGTGCCGTTCTCGTGCACCTCGGGCGTGTGCGGAACCTGCCGTGCGAAGTGCGTGGACGGGGAAGTCCGCATGGAAAGAAACTTCGCGCTCGACAAGAATGAAGTGGCCGCGGGTTTCGTATTGACCTGCCAGGCGCACCCCCTTACCGAACGCGTCACGCTGTCGTTCGACGAGCGCTGAGATACTTCAGGCCTCAACTTTTTATTTCAACCGGAGACAAGCCAACCATGAAATTCTTCAAGCCCCTGCTGACCGCCGCCCTTTGCGCCTCGGCCCTCGCGGCCTGGGCCGACGTCAACGTCGGCGTGACCATCTCGGCCACGGGCCCGGCAGCCTCGCTGGGCATCCCCGAGAAGAACACCATCTCGCTGATGCCCAAGACGATCGGCGGGCAGAAGATCAACTACATCGTGCTGGACGACGCCTCCGACACCACCGCGGCCGTCAACAACACGCGCAAGCTCATCGCCGAGAACAAGGTCGACGTGATCCTGGGCTCGACCACCACGCCGGCCTCGCTCGCCATGATCGACGTGGCCAGCGAAGCGCAGACGCCGATGATCTCGGTGGCGGCATCGGCGCGCATCATCGAGCCGATGGACGCCAAGAAGAAGTGGGTGTTCAAGACGCCGCAGAACGACATCATGATGTCGCTGGCCATCGCCGAGCACATGGCCGCCAACGGCGTGAAGACCGTCGCCTTCATCGGCTTCTCCGACGCTTATGGCGAAGGCTGGTCGCAGGAGTTCGCCAAGGCCGCCGACCTGAAGAAGATCAAGGTCGTGGCCAACGAGCGCTATGCCCGCACCGACACCTCGGTGACCGGCCAGGCACTGAAGATCATGGCCGCCAAGCCCGACGCGGTGCTGGTCGCCGGCTCCGGCACGCCGGCCGCGCTGCCGCAGAAGACGCTGAAGGAACGCGGCTACGGCGGCAAGATGTACCAGACCCACGGCGTGGCCAACGCCGACTTCCTGCGCGTGGGCGGCAAGGACGTGGAAGGCACCTTCCTGCCCGCCGGCCCGGTGCTCGTGGCCGACCAGCTGCCCGCCAGCAACCCGGTGAAGAAGTCGGCCCTCGCCTATGTGGCCGCATACGAAGCCGCATACGGCAAGGGCTCGGTCTCGACCTTCGGCGCACACGCCTGGGACGCCGGCCTGCTGATGAGCTCGGCCGTGCCGGCCGCGCTGAAGAAGGCCCAGCCGGGCACGCCCGAGTTCCGTGCCGCACTGCGCGACGCCCTGGAGCAGACCAAGGACGTGTCGGGGGCGCACGGCGTGTTCAACATGACCGCCGCCGACCACCTGGGCCTGGACCAGCGCGCCCGCGTCATGGTCAAGATCGAGAACGGCACCTGGAAATACCAGCCCTGATCGAACGGGCTTGAACGACGGACACCGCGGGCTGGTGCGACCGGCTCCGCGGTGTTCCTGCAAAAGGGGCATGGCTTTTTCGCGCCCCGGGTTTTCTGAACGAAAGTTGGTCGTATGGATTTGCAGATCGCCCTGCTCCTCGGGCAGGACGGCATCGTGAACGGCGCGGTCTACGGACTGATGGCGCTCGCGCTGGTGCTGGTGTTTTCGGTCACTCGCGTGATCTTCATCCCGCAAGGCGAGTTCGTCGCCTTCGGTGCGCTGTCGATGGCCGCGCTGCAGGGCGGGCGCGCGCCCTCCACGCTGTGGCTGCTGCTGGCCCTGGCGGTGGTGGCGCTGGCGGTCGAGGCCTGGCGCTGGAAGCGCGGCGCCACTGTCGACTGGCGCTCGGCGCTGACCTGGTGCGTGGCCTTTCCGGCCGTCGCCGCCGTGCTGGTGCTCGGCTTCAAGCCCAGTTCGCTCGCGATGCAGTCGCTCACCACGCTGGTGCTGATCGCGCCGCTGGGCCCGCTGCTCTACCGCCTCGCCTACCGCCCGCTGGCCGACGCCAGCGTGCTGATGCTGCTGATCGTCTCCGTGGCGCTGCACGGCGTGCTGGTCGGCCTGGGCCTGTTCTTCTTCGGCGCCGAGGGCTCGCGCACCAGCGCGTTCTCCGAGGCGCGCTTCGACCTCGGCGGTATTCCGGTCAACGGCCAGTCGCTGGTGGTGGTCGGCGTCACGCTGGTGCTGGTGATCGCGATGTTCTGGTTCTTCGGCCGCTCGATGATCGGCAAGGCGCTGCGCGCCACCGCCATCAACCGCGTCGGCGCACGGCTGTCGGGCATTCCCACCGAGCTCTCGGGCGACCTGAGCTTCGCGCTGGCCGCCGTCATCGGCGCCATCTCGGGCCTGCTGATCGCGCCGATCACCACGGTCTACTACGACACCGGCTTCCTGATCGGCCTGAAGGGCTTCGTGGCCGCCATCGTCGGCGGGCTGGCGAGCTATCCGCTGGCGCTCGCAGGCGCGCTGCTGGTCGGCCTGCTCGAGGCCTTCTCGTCCTTCTGGGCCAGCGCATACAAGGAAGTGCTGGTCTTCACCCTGATCATCCCGGTGCTGCTGTGGCGCTCGCTGCGCAGCCATCACGTGGAGGACGAGGAATGAGCACGTCTTCATCGACCTCCACTTCCACCGCCGCGAACGCGGCACCCGAGGGCCGTCCGCTCGTGACGCCGCGCGTGCTCACCCTCGTCTTCATCGTCGCGCTCGCCCTGGCATGGGGCTGGCTGCCCGAGTTCACCGTCTCGGTGCTCAGCAACATCGGCCTGTACGCGCTGGTGGCGGTGGGCCTGGTTCTCTTGACCGGCGTGGGCGGCATGACCTCCTTCGGCCAGGCCGCCTTCGTCGGCATGGGCGCCTACGCCACCGCCTGGATCTGCACCTCGCCCACAGCCGCCGGCTGGCTCGGCGGCATCGCGGGCTCGGCGCTGGTGCCCTGGCTCGGCCTGCTGCTGGGGCTGGTGCTGACCTTCGCGCTGGCCTGGGCACTCGGCGCGGTCACGCTCAAGCTCTCGGGCCACTACCTGCCGCTGTGCACCATCGCCTGGGGCCTGAGCCTGTACTTCCTGCTGGGCAACATGGAGTTCCTCGGCGGCCAGACCGGCATCACCGGCATTCCGCCGCTGGTGGTGGCGGGCGTGTCCTTCGCCACGCCGCGCATGCTGGGCGTGGTGATCTGGGCCGTGCTGCTGCTCGCGCTGTGGGCCATGCACAACCTGCTCGATTCGCGCGAAGGCCGCGCCATCCGCGCGCTCAAGGGCGGCCGGCTGATGGCCGAGTCGATGGGCGTGGACGCCGCGCGCCACCGCATCAAGCTCTTCGTGCTGGCAGCCCTGCTCGCGGCCATCTCGGGCTGGCTCTATGCGCACATGCAGCGCTTCGTGAACCCCACTCCCTTCAACCTGAACATCGGCATCGAGATGCTGTTCATGGCGGTGGTCGGCGGTGCGGGCCACCTCTGGGGTGCGGTGCTCGGCGCCACGCTGATCACGCTGCTCAAGGAAAAGCTGCAGGACGTGCTGCCCGCGCTGCTGGGCACCAGCGGCAACTTCGAGGTGGTGGTGTTCGGCCTGCTCATGTTGTTCGTGCTGCAGCGTTTTGCCGACGGCCTGTGGCCCACGATCGCGCGGCTCGCTCGCCGCTGGGTGCGCGAAGTGCCGCGCGCCGCCGGTGCGGGTCCTGCCGCATCGACCACGGCGCAGCTCGCGCAGCGCGCAGTGCCCGCCGCCGGCACCCTGCTGCTGCAGGCCGACGGCGTGAGCAAGCGCTTCGGCGGCCTGGTGGCCAACAACGACATCTCGATGACGCTGAAGGCCGGCGAGGTGCATGCGCTGATCGGTCCCAACGGAGCAGGCAAGAGCACCTTCTTCAACATGATCTCGGGCGTGGACGACCCGACCACGGGCGAGGTGCGCCTGGTGGGCCAGGCCATGTCGGGCAAGCCCTCGCGCGCCTTTGCCTCGCTGGGCCTGGGCCGCACCTTCCAGCACGTGCGCCTGCTCGGCCAGCGCAGCGTGGTCGAGAACGTGGCGCTCGGCGCCCATCTGCGTGCGAAGCGCGGATGGCTCGCGGCCATGCTGCGGCTCGATCGCGCCGAGGAAACCGCCCTGATGGCCGAAGCCCGCAAGCAGATCGAGCGTTGCGGCCTCGGCGCGCATGCCGACACGCCCGCCGCGTCGCTCTCCCTTGGCCAGCAGCGCGTGGTGGAAATCGCCCGCGCGCTCGCCGGACAGCCGTCGGTCCTGCTGCTCGACGAGCCCGCCGCCGGCCTGCGCCACCTCGAGAAGCGCGCGCTGTCCGAGCTGCTCGCACAGCTGCGCGCCGAAGGTCTCGGCATCCTGGTGGTGGAGCACGACATGGAGTTCGTGATGAACCTCGCCGACCGCATCACGGTGCTCGAATTCGGCACCGTCATCGCCACCGGCACGCCCGCCGAAGTGCAGGCCAACCCGCGCGTGCTCGAAGCCTACCTGGGCGGCGCCGACGACGAACTGCTGGAAGACGCACGATGAGCCACCCCCTGCTTCAACTCGACGGCTTCTGCGTCGCCTACCGCACCGTGGAAGCGGTGCACAGCGTGCGCCTGCAGGTGAACGAAGGCGAGATCGTCACCGTGATCGGCCCCAACGGCGCTGGCAAGACCACGCTGCTGTGCGCGGCCATGGGCCTGCTGCCCTCCACCGGCCAGCTGATGCTGGACGGCGAGCGCATCGCGCGCCCCGGCGTCGAGACCATGGTGGCGCGCGGCGTCGCGCTGGTGCCCGAACGCCGCGAGCTGTTCGGCGAGATGTCGGTGGAAGACAACCTGGTGCTCGGCGGCTTCTACCAGTGGCGCAAGGGCAAGCGCGACCAGCGCGCGCGCATGGACGAGATCTTCGCCATCTTCCCGCGCCTGCAGGAACGTCGCGCGCAGATGGCCTCCACGCTCTCCGGCGGCGAACGCCAGATGCTGGCCATCGGCCGCGCGCTGATGGCACGCCCGCGCCTGCTGATGCTCGACGAGCCTTCGCTCGGCCTCGCCCCGCTGGTGGTGCGCGAGGTGCTGCGCGTGGTGTCTCAGCTGCGCAGCCACGGCGTCTCGGTGCTGCTGGTGGAGCAGAACGCCCGCGCAGCGCTGCAGGTGGCCGACCGCGCCTACGTGCTCGAGATGGGCGCCGTGGCGCTCGAAGGCAAGGCGCGCGACCTGCTGCACGACCAACGAATCATCGACACCTACCTGGGTATCGGGAAAAAGGAATGACCCCCAGGCTTCGCGCACTTCGTGTCGCTTCGCCAACCCCCTTCCAGGGGGCAACACCAGCGGCCCGGCAAAGCCGGTTCCGCGGTGCTCGCTTGAACTTCTCCCTCTCCCTTTCGGGCGAGGGAGCAACGCAGGGCTTCGACCCGGCTCCACCGACGAGATAAGGACACCGCCCATGACCACCACCCTCCAAAGCTACATCGCCGGCCGCTGGATCGGCCAGCAGGCCGCGCAGCAGCTGCGCAGCGCCGTCAACGGCAAGCCCGTGGCCGCCACGCACGCCGAGGCCATCGACTTCGCCGAAGCGCTGGCCTATGCACGCCGCACCGGCATCCCGGCGCTCATGAAGCTCGACTTCCAGCAGCGCGCCGAACGCCTGAAGGCGCTGGCCAAGTACCTGGCCGCGAACAAGGAAACGCTCTACGCCATCTCGGCCCACACGGGCGCCACGCGCGCAGACAGCTGGATCGACATCGAAGGCGGCGCCGGCACGCTGAGCGCGTACGCCGGCATCGGCACCAACGAGCTGCCCTCGGGCAACCTGGTGCACGAAGGCCCGGCCTTCCCACTCGGCAAGAAGGGCGGCTTCGCGGGCACGCACATCCTGGTGCCGCGTGGCGGCGTCGCCGTGCACATCGACGCCTTCAACTTCCCGGTGTGGGGCCTGCTCGAGAAGTTCGCGCCCAGCTTCCTCGCGGGCATGCCCTGCATCGGCAAGCCGGCCACGGCCACCAGCTATCTCACCGAGGCACTGGTGCGGCTCATCGTGCAGTCGGGCATCCTGCCCGAGGGCGCGCTGCAGCTGGTCATCGGCAGCACGGGCGACCTGCTCGACCGGCTCGAAGGGCCCGACGTGGTCACCTTCACCGGCTCGGCCGACACCGCCGCCAAGCTGCGCGTGCACCCGAACATCGTGCGCCAGTCGATCCCGTTCAATGCCGAGGCCGACTCGCTGAACTGCGCGATCCTCGCGCCCGACGTGACGCCCGACGACGAGGAGTTCGATCTCTTCGTGAAAGAGGTTGCGCGCGAAATGACCATCAAGGCGGGCCAGAAGTGCACCGCCATCCGCCGCGCGATCGTGCCGCGCCAGCACCTGGACGCGGTGGCCGAGAGGCTGCGCGCGCGGCTGGCCAAGACCGTGGTGGGCGACCCCTCGCGCGAAGAAGTGCGCATGGGCGCGCTCGCCTCGCGCGACCAGCAGGCCGACGTGGCCGAGCGCGTGGCCACGCTGCTGAAGGGCGCGGAGCTGGTGTACGGCGAACGCGATGGATTCTCTCCTGTTGGCGACGGCGTGGGCGAAGGCGCGTTCTTCGCGCCCACGCTGCTGCTGAGCCGCAAACCGCTGGAGCACGACGCCGCGCACGACGTGGAGGCCTTCGGCCCCGTCAGCACGCTGATGCCCTACGACGGCATCGACGAGGCGCTGGCACTGGCCGCACGCGGCCGGGGCAGCCTGGTCGGCACGCTGGTCACGCGCGATCCGGCCACCGCGGCCAAGGCCATTCCCGTTGCCGCCGCATGGCACGGCCGCCTGCTGGTGCTCGACCGCGAGGCCGCCGCCGAATCGACCGGCCACGGCTCGCCGCTGCCGCAGCTCAAGCACGGCGGCCCCGGCCGCGCGGGCGGCGGCGAGGAACTGGGCGGCCTGCGCGCGGTGAAGCACTACCTGCAGCGCACCGCAGTGCAGGGCTCGCCCACCATGCTGGCCGCCATCACCGGCGAACACGTGCGCGGCGCGGCTGTGCGCGAGAGCGAAGTGCATCCCTTCCGCCGCTACTTCGAGGACCTCAGCATCGGCGACTCGCTGCTCACGCACCGCCGCACGGTGGGCGAGGCCGACATCGTGGCCTTCGGCGGCATCTCTGGCGACTATTTCTACATGCACTTCGACGAGGTGGCAGCCAAGCAGTCGCCCTTCGGCAAGCGCATCGCGCACGGCTACTTCGTGCTGTCGGCGGCGGCGGGCCTGTTCGTGTCGCCCTCGCCGGGCCCGGTGCTGGCCAACTACGGCCTCGATACGCTGCGCTTCACCAAGCCCGTGGGCATCGGCGACACCATCCAGGCGCGCCTGACCTGCAAGCGCAAGATCGACCGCAACAAGAAGGACGCGAGCGGCCAGGGCCAGGGCGTGGTGGCATGGGACGTGGAGGTGACCAACCAGGACGGGGAGCTGGTCGCCAGCTACGATATCCTGACGCTCGTCTCCAAGAAGCCCGAACCGCTCTCCACCTGATGTTCACTCTCTTCGACCTCACAGGCAAAGTCGCGCTCGTCACGGGCGGCAACGGGGGCATCGGCCTCGGCATGGCCCAGGGGCTTGCAAAGGCCGGCGCACGCGTCATCGTGGCCGCGCGCAACGCGCAGAAGTCGGCAGCGGCCGTCGAGGCCCTGAAGGCACTCGGCAGCGACAGCTTCTCGCTCGAGGCCGACGTGAGCGATGAAGCCTCGGTGCAGAAGCTGTTCGACGAGGCCGCCGCGCGCAGCGGCCGGCTCGACATCCTCGTCAACAACGCCGGCATCAACATCCGCAAGCCGGTCGACCAGCTCCCGCTGGACGAGTGGCGCAAGGTGATGGACACCAACCTCACCAGCGCCTTCCTGTGCAGCCGCGCCGCGCATCCGCACCTGAAGGCCGCGGGCGG
Source organism: Variovorax sp. 679 (assembly GCF_003952185.1). GTDB lineage: Bacteria > Pseudomonadota > Gammaproteobacteria > Burkholderiales > Burkholderiaceae_C > Variovorax. Next base: position 515,833 of record NZ_RXFS01000002.1, read on the forward strand.
CGGCAAGATCATCAACATCGGCTCGATGATGTCGATCTTCGGCGCCCCCTACGCACCGGCCTACGCCGCGAGCAAGGCCGGCATCGTGCAGCTCACCAAGTCGACGGCGCTCTCGTGGGCGGTCGACAACATCCAGGTCAACGCGATCCTGCCGGGCTGGTTCGAGACCGAACTCACCGACGGCGCGCGCAGCCAGGTTCCAGGCCTCTACGAGCGCGTCACGGCCCGCGCCGCGGCCGGCCGCTGGGGCCAGCCGGCCGACATCGCCGGCACCGCCGTTTTCCTCGCCAGCGCCGCGTCGGACTACGTGACGGGTACGGCAATTCCCGTAGACGGCGGCTTCTCTATTTCGGGCTGAAGTCCGCGGGCCGTGTAAATTCGCCCGCCATGCTCTTCTGGATACAGATCTTCCTTCTCGTCGCCGGCACGGCCGCGCTGCTGTACGTGTCGCGCGGCCCTCTGAGCCAGCCGGGCTCCCACGGCTTCTACCGCTTCTTCGCATGGGAATGCATGCTGGTGCTGATCGTGGTGAACCTGCCCATGTGGCATGACGACCCGTTCTCGCCGAAGCAGATCGTCTCCTCGCTCTTCTTCGTGCTGTCGATCTGGCTGCCCATACACGCGGTGCGGCTGCTGAAGGCTCAGGGCAAGCCGACCGATGCGCGCAACGACGATCCCGCGCTCTACGGTTTCGAGAAGACCTCCGCCATCGTCAGCAGCGGTGCCTTCCGCTACATCCGCCACCCGATGTACACGGCGCTGATGCTGCTGGCCTGGGGCGCCTTCCTCAAGCAGTTCACCTGGTTCACGCTGGCGCTGGTGCTCGCGGCCACGGTGCTGCTGTTCATGACGGCGCTGCGCGACGAACAGGAATGCCTCGCGCATTTCGGCGACGACTACCGTGCATACATGCGCGGCACGCGGAGATTCATTCCGTTCGTGTTCTAGGCCGGATCGACCCGCTCGAGGGGCGGGGATCGAGTTCGCCGGGGTCGGTCCCCGTGCCGCAGCGCAAGCCCCTTCCCTTTCACACGCGCGTCATTTTCAACCTTGCGGGATGCTGACCCGCCCGATCAGGTTCCGTTCACACGAAGCTCCTAGCATTCGTGCATGTTGCTCGCACGCGTCCGCCGTTTTGTCGAAGCGCACCACAAGGCGTGGTGCGTGGCGGCCATTCTGCTGATCGTCCTGCAGCCGTTCATCGCAGTCCATTTCCGTTGCGACGGACTGGAAGACGAGCCGATGCTGCGGGTGCGCAGCGCCAGTGACACCACCCAGTTCGAAGCCGACGATCGCGTGGACCATCCGTCCGACCGCGAGACCACTGTGTTCGCCCAGGCACCCGCAAGCATCGACCACCCCGATGCCTTCGATCTCGCGCTGAGCACCCTGATGGCAATGGTGCTGGCGCTGTTGCCGCTGGCCGTGGCCATTGCACGGCTGGCCGTCCCCATCGTGCGCGAAGCGCCCGAACACGTGCCGCCGCACGGCGGCGCGCCACCTCTCACGCAACCCTGGCGGCGACTGCCACCTACCGTCGCTCCACCGTCTTCCGGCAACTGAGACGCGACGCCTCGTGCGTCGGGCCGTCCGCTGCGTCATGCGGCGAGCTCTCTCTTCTATGTCGAAAGGTCTGACCATGTCCGGTTTCTTCTGGCGTGCACGTTTTGCCGCACGCCGCAACACACCCGCTCTTTCTTCTTCTTTCTTTTCCGGGCTGCCGAAGGTGGCGCCATGAACGCATTGAACCTCGCACTCTTCCAGTGGCTCACGGCCGGCAGCCATCCGACGCCGTGGGTGCTGTCCGTCGCGACTGCCTTCGCGCTCTGGGGCAGCTGGCTGTGCGCGGGCGTGCTCGTCTTCGCGCTATGGCGGCATCGTGCCGACCGCGCCTGGCTGTTCATCGTCGCGGCGTTCGCGGGCCTCTCGTCGATGGTCTCGCACGCGATCGCCATGTCGCTGAACATGCCGCGCCCCTTCGTGCTGGGCCTGGCGCCGGCATACATCGAGCATGCGGGCCGTGGCTCGCTGCCCAGCACGCACGCAACGGTGATGTTCATGGTGGCGCTGGCCTTCCTGCTGCGCCCCAGCCTGCGCAGGCTCGGCGTGCCGCTGCTGGCACTGGCGGCCGCCACGGGGTGGGCGCGCGTCTACGTGGGCGTGCACTTCCCCATCGACATCGCCGCCGGGCTGCTGCTCGGGACCGCGATCGCTTGCCTGCTCGCCATCGCGCAACGGCTCGCGCACAGGTTCACTTCTTTTCCAACGTCGCCAGCCGGCCGCACTCGCGACAACCCGAACGCGGCCACTTCCTTCTGGAGGCATCCATGATCTCTTCGACCGACAACACCAGACATTCGCGTCCGCCGATCCAGCTGCCGCAGGCCGACGCAGCCGCGCCGGGCGCGGACACCGCGGCACCGCCCGTCCAGCCAGCCGGCACGCGCAGCATTTCATGCGTGATCCCCTGCTTCAACGAAGCGGCGAACCTGCGGCACCTGCTGCCGCTGCTCGAGGACATCCTCTGGGCCACGCGCATGCGCTGGGAAATCATCGTGGTGGACGACGGCAGCACCGACGACACCGCCGCCGTGGCCGAGGCGTGGTGCGAGCTCTCGGGTTTCCGCTGCATCTCGCTGTCGCGCAACTTCGGCAAGGAGGCCGCTCTCACCGCCGGCCTCGCCGCCGCCACGGGCGATGCGGTGGTGCTGCTCGACGGCGACCTGCAGCACTCGCCCGACCTGATCCACACCATGATCGCGCAGTGGGCGGCCGGCGCCGAGGTGGTGTACGCGGTGCGCCAGGAGCGCAGCGACGAAAGCCGCTTCAAGCAGATCGGCAGCAAGCTCTTCTACAGCCTCGTCAACGGGTCTGACCGCTTCGCCGTGCCCAGGGACGCGGGCGACTTCCGGCTCATGGACCGCAAGGTGGTCGATGCGCTCATGAGCCTGCCCGAGCGCAGCCGCTTCATGAAAGGCCTGTACGCCTGGGTGGGCTTCCGCGCCGTGGCGCTGCCCTACACGCCCGCGCCGCGTGCCGAAGGCAAGAGCACCTTCAACACGCGCCGGCTGGTGCGCCTGGCCATCGACGGGCTCACCGCCTTCACGACGTGGCCGCTGCGCGCGGTCAGCGTGGCGGGCCTGATCCTCGCGGTGCCGGCCTTCGCCTATGGCGCCTTCGTCGCAATCAACTACCTGCTGTTCGGCAACGAGGTCTCGGGCTGGACCACCATCGTCGTGAGCCTGATGTTCTTCATCGGCATCCAGATGATTTCCACCGGCATCGTGGGCGAGTACATCGCGCGAATCTACGAGGAGGTCAAGGGACGCCCGCTGTACGTGGTACGCCACGAACGCGGTACGGGACTCGAGACCGGGAAGACATGAAACGCCCTGCCTCCGCATGGTGGACTTCTCCTCAACCGCTATGGCTCATCTTCTCTCTCTTCGCCTGGCTGCTGGCCACGGCCTGGATACGCCCGCTGATGGCGCCCGACGAAGGCCGCTACGGCGGCGTCGCCCTGGCAATGCTGCGCTCGGGCGACTGGCTGGTGCCCCGGCTCGACGGCCTGCCCTTCTTTCACAAGCCCCCGCTCTTCTACTGGATCGGCGCGGCCGCGATGGCCGTCACCGGCCCGGTCGAATGGGCGGCGCGGCTGCCGTCCATCCTGGGTGGAGGCGCGGCGGCGGCGGCGCTCTTCCTCTTCCTGCGCCGCTGGTCGACGGTGCGGGTGGCGCTGCTGTCCACGGTGGTGCTGGTGACCACGCCCTTCTTCTTCCTGGGCGCGCAGTTCGCGAACCTCGACATGCTGGTGGCGGGCTGCATCTCCTGCACGGTGCTGCTGGCGGCCGGCGCGGCCCTGGCAAGGGAGCGCGAGGAGCCGTGGCGGGCGCTGCTCGCGGGGGCCTTCCTGTTCGCCGCGGCCGGCTTGCTGGCCAAGGGGCTGATCGGCCTCGTGCTGCCCGCGATGGTGGTCGTGATCTGGTGCGGCGTGACGCGCAGGCTCGCGGCGTTGCGGCTCGCGCTGTGGCTGCCGGGCTGGGCCATCCTGCTGATCGTGGCCGGTCCGTGGTTCGTCGCGATGCAGATGAAGTACCCGGAGTTCTTCGACTACTTCGTCATCACCCAGCACTTCCGGCGCTTCGCGTCCGCGGGCTTCAACAACGAACATGGCTTCTGGTTCTACCTGCCGGTGCTGGCGGGCCTCACGCTGCCCTGGTTCGCGTGGGTCTTCGTGCCTCGCGGCGCGAACGACGCGGCGCGGTCCCGCCAACCCGACATCGACTGGCTGATGTGGATCTGGCTCGCGGTGATCGTGGTGTTCTTCTCGCTGCCACGCTCCAAGCTCGTCGGCTACGTACTGCCCGCACTGCCCCCCCTGGCGTACCTGATCGCGCAGCGCGTGCTCGCGGGCCGTTCGCTCGAAACGCTGCTGCCCAAGGTGCGCGCGATGACGATGGCGGCCGCTGCCGTGTGCATCGGCTGCGTGATCGCCGTCGCGATCTATGCCTCGCCGCCGGGCACGCGGCTGAAGCTGCCTGCTGGGCAAGCGGTGGCACCGGGTGACCAGGTGCTGATGCTCGACAGCTACCAGTACGAGATTCCCTTCTACTGGAACCTGCGCGAGCCGGTGCTGGTATCGGACGACTGGAAGGCCGCGGCCCTCGACAAGCGCGACAACTGGCGCAAGGAAATCTCCGACGCCGCCCGCTTCGATCCGGCGCGCGCCGCGCGCACGCTGGTCGACCGCACCGAGCTCGCGGACACGCTGTGCGTGGCCCGCACCACCTGGATCGTGGGCTCGAACACGGCGCAGCTCGCGAACCCGTGGCTCTTCCATGCACAGCTGGTGGCGGTGAACGACGGCATCGCCGCCTGGCGCTTCGCGGGCAGCCCCACCGGCGACCCGCACTGCCTTGATGCACCGCCGCCCGTGCAAGCTCCGGCGTCCGCGCATACCTCCGGGGCAAGCGGCAATGACTGAGTCGCAGCGCTACCTCTGCATCTGCGCGGACGACTTCGGCATGAGCGCGGGCATCAACTCGGCCGTGTTCGATCTCGCCGAGCAGGGCAAGATCTCAGCCACCAGCGGCATGGTGCGGCGCGAAGCCTGGCTGGCCGGCGCAAAGGTGCTGCGGCGGCTCGACCCGGCGCAGTTCGACGCCGGCCTGCACCTGGACCTCACGCGGCCCGCGCGCGCCGGCGGCCCCGAGCCGGGGCTGGGCGGGCTGCTCGCGCGCACCTACACGCGCACGATATTCGCGCCCGGACTGCAGGCCGACATCCGCGACCAGTTCACGCGCTTCGAGGACGCCATGGGCCGCGCGCCCGCCTTCGTGGACGGACACCGGCACGTGCATCAGTTCCCGGTGGTGCGCGAGCTGCTGGTGGAGGAGGTCGCACGGCGCTATGCCGCGTCGCCGCCCTGGATTCGCAGCACGGCGCCCGGCCTGCGCCGCGGCCCGGACCGGCTGAAGGCCCGAATCATCCACGCGCTGGGCGGCGCGCAACTGAAGGCGCTGGCGGCGCAGCGCGGCATTCCCACCAGCAGCCGGCTGCTGGGCGTCTACGACTTCTCGGGCGACGTGGAACGCCACGAGCAGCGCCTGTCCGAATGGTTGTCCGCCTGCCGCAGCGGCGACGTACTGATGTGCCACCCGTCCGCCGGCATCCAGCCAGGCGATCCGCACGGCGGCGCCCGGTTGCGCGAATACACGGCGCTGCTCGGCCTGCAGTTCGCTACTTCGGGTGGCGGCGGCAGGATCTCGCTCGCGCCGCTGTCGCGAAGCCTTCGGTCGTGCTGAGTAGGCTCCGGCCGCCCCGGTCAAAAAATTTCATGACCCGGCCGCAGCCTGCAACATCGGCCGAATAGACACGAATTCGCTATAGCCGGGGAGCAGTCGAACCATTCGGGTTCACACTTTCCCATCAACAAGGACAAGCAGGGGCCAGGGCCTCTCTCACAGCCTCTCTCCTCGCGCCATCCACGGGCCAAGGGCAATGCCCGCCGCGCCGGCAACGATGCTTAGAATCGCCGCCGGTTCAGGCTCCCGCTCCCGCCTTCCACTCCCCGGAGAAACGCGATGTCCTTGTCGTTCGGTGCCGTCGTCGTCACGTACTTCCCCACCGACGGGCAACTGGCCAATCTCCGTTTGCTCGCGCAGTCATGCCCTCGCCTGTGCGTGGTCGACAACACGCCGGAAATCGGCGACTGGCATCGCGCGGTCGGCGACACGGGAATCACCGTGCTGCACAACGGAAACCGTGGCGGCATCGCCGGTGCGTTCAACTGCGGCATCACCGAACTCGAAGCGCAAGGCGCCGGACTCTTCTTCCTGCTCGACCAGGACTCGGTGCTGCCGCCCGGCTATTTCGACGACATGTGCAAGGCCGCGGCACTGGCCGACGAAAGAGAGGAAGGCGCGGCCTTCCTGATCGGCCCGCTCGTGCACGACACGAACCTCGACGCGCTCATTCCCCAGTTCGGCCTCGAGGGCAAGCGCGTCTATCAGTTCGACCTGAGCAAGCCCTTCACCGAACCGCTGGTGCGCTGCGCCTTCATGATCTCGTCGGGCTCGCTGATTTCGCGCGGCGCGTGGGCCCGCATCGGCCGCTTCGACGAGCGCTATGTCATCGACCACGTCGACACCGACTACTGCATGCGCGCGCTGCGCAGCGAGGTGCCGCTCTACCTGAACCCGGCTGTCGTGCTGCGCCACCAGATCGGCGACCTGCAGGCGAAGTCGCTGTTCGGCTGGAAGATCTACGTCATCAACTATCCGGCCGCGCGGCGCTACTACCTGACGCGCAATGCGCTCGACCTCTCGCTGGCGCACGTGCGCGCCTTCCCCGCCATCCTCTTCATCAACGTCTACACGCTCAAGCAGATCCTGCCCATGCTGATCTTCGAGCGCGACCGCCTGAGGAAGAGCCTCGCGCTGATGTTCGGCGTCTTCGACGGCCTGCGCGGCCGGCTGGGCGGCATCCGCGAGGCGCGTCCCCGCGTGGGCGAATACCTGAGCCGCAACAGCGGTTGAGCAACAGGCCCGAACGAACTCGCGATGACCCCGCCCCTTCAGGTACCGCGCGTGCGCCGTGCAGCCCTCGCCTTCATCTTCGTCACCGTCCTGATCGACTTCCTGGCGTTCGGCCTGATTCTTCCAGGCCTGCCGCACCTGGTGGAACGCCTGGCCGGCGGCAGCACCGCGACGGCGGCGTACTGGATCGCGGTGTTCGGCACGGCGTTCGCGGCCATCCAGTTCGTCTGCTCGCCGTTGCAGGGCGCCTTGTCCGATCGCTTCGGGCGGCGGCCGGTCATCCTGCTGTCGTGCCTCGGGCTGGCGGTGGATTTCGTGTTCATGGCCCTGGCCGACAGCCTGCCGTGGCTGTTCATCGGGCGGGTGGTGTCCGGCGTGTTCTCGGCCAGCCTCACCGCGGCCAATGCCTACATCGCCGACGTGACGCTGCCGGAAGAACGCGCAAAGAGCTACGGCATCGTGGGCGCGGCATTCGGCGTGGGCCTGGTGCTCGGGCCGGTGCTCGGCGGGCAGCTGAGCCATATCGATCCGCGCCTGCCTTTCTGGTTCGCGGCCGGCCTGACGATGCTCAACGTCTGCTACGGATGGTTCGTGCTGCCCGAATCGCTGCCGCCCGAGCGGCGCAGCCCGAAGTTCGACTGGTCGCACGCCAACCCGATCGGCTCGCTGGTGCTGCTGAAGCGCTATCCGCAGGTGTTCGGCCTCGCGGCGGTGATCTTTCTCATGAACCTCGCGCAGTACGTGTACCCCAGCGTGTTCGTGCTGTTCGCCGACCTCCGGTTCGGCTGGAAGGAAGACACCGTGGGCTGGGTGCTCGGCCTCGTGGGCGTGCTCAGCGTGCTGGTCAACGTACTGCTGATCGGGCCGTGCGTGAAGCGCTTCGGCGAGCGGAATGCCCTGCTGTTCGGGCTCGGCTGCGGCGTGCTCGGCTTCGTCATCTACGGCTTTGCCGATGTCGCGTGGATCTTCCTGGTCGCGCTGCCGTTCGGCACGCTGCTGACCTTCGCCGCCCCGGCGGCGCAGGCCCTGGTCACCCGGCAGGTCGATGCAGCCGAGCAGGGACGCGTCCAGGGCGCGCTGACGAGCCTCGTGTCGGTGGCGGGCATCGTCGGGCCCGCGATGTTCGCAGGCAGCTTCGGCTACTTCATCGACGCCGACGCGCCGGTGCATCTGCCGGGTGCGCCGTTCTTCATTGCGGCGGTGTTCCTGGGCATCGGCGTGCTGATCGCGTGGCGCTACACGCGGCCTGCGACAGAGGCAACAACGGCAGCAGTCGTCGAGCCGACCTGATGCGGCCGGTCGCGTAACATCCGCGCCACCCTCCCTTCGCGCCCTCCCGCCCGTCCCATGCCTTCCCCGAAAAGCGCCGCCTTTCCCTCGGCGACGCAGGCCGTTCTCCTGTTCGTTGCGCTGTTCCTCGTCGAACTCGTCATCGGCGCAGCGCTGCGCGACGCCAACGGCTGGCTCGAGCTCAGCAGCCTGCAGATCGGCGTGCTCGCGGCCGTGCTGGGCAACGGCTGCGTGTTCGCGGTGGTGATGCACTCGCAGCAGCTCACCTACCGCACGCTCTTTCACCAGTCGCGAACTTCAGCCGGCGCGATGCTGATGCTGGTGGTGCCGCCGGTGCTGCTGCTCGTGCCCGCGCTGCTGCTGACGATTACCTCCGCGCTCAACCTGATGATGCGCATCCTGCCGCCCTCTGCATGGGAAGAAGCGATGTTCAGCCGCATGGCCGACGGCAGCGTCGCCGCCGTTCTCGCGGTGTGCGTCATGGCGCCGCTACTGGAGGAGATGCTTTTCCGCGGCATCGTGCTGCGCGGCTTCCTGCAGCGCTATCCGCGCTGGCAGGCGATCTTCATGTCGGCGCTGCTCTTCGGCGCGGCGCACATGAACATCTACCAGTTCGTGGTCGGCCTCGTGATGGGCACGGTGCTCGGCTGGCTGTACGAACGCACGCGCTCGCTCATTCCATGCATTGCGCTGCACGCCACCTACAACATCGCCACCCTGCTGCTGGCCGACTGGCTCGATGCGGCGTCGCCGTCGCGCCTGCTGTGGATCGCGCTGCTGGCGCTGGCCGCCGCCGCATTCGGCACGCTGGTGCTGCGCGCAATGCTGGTGCCTCGCACGGCGCAAGGCGGCACCTCGGCCTGAACCGCCCCTGCTAGCGAGAAGGCGGCGCGAGTAGCCGCGCGTCGACCGCCTCGCCGTCGACGATGAAATGCCCGCCCGCCACGTGATGCAGCGTGCGCAACTCGTCATGCCCCTCGAAGTGCCAGCGCCCGTTGGAGAACACGCGCTCGTCGGCCTGCGCGGCAATCACCTCGCCCAGGAACAGGTCGTAGCGCTGCTGGATGGCTGGTTCGGGCAGCAGCCGGCATTCGAGCCAGGCGGCGCAGCCTTCGAGCAGCGGTGCGTCGGTGGCGGTGCCCGCGAAGGTCGATAAGCCGTAGGCCGCGAACTTGTCCTGCCCCGACTTCTCGACGATCTCGCGGCCGGAGCTGTTGCCCAGCGCCTCCGTCAGGTCGAGCTGTGCGCGCACCGGCACCTGCAGCGCAAAGGTGCCGGCGCCTTCGAGCAACTCGCGCGTCCAGGTGCTCTTGTCGAGCACCACCGCCACCTTGGGCGGATCGAAGTCCAGCGGCATGGCCCAGGCCGCGGCCATGATGTTGCGCCTGCCGCCGTGCGATGCGCTCACGAGCACCGTGGGGCCGTGATTCAGCAGGCGATAGGCCTTGGTCAGCGCGACGGGTTGGCGATGAGATGCGGTCATGGTCGGTGGCGGACATTCAGGTTTCGGGTTCGTCCACGGGCAGCCGGTGGACGGCGACCGTGCGGATGCGCTGCGCATCGACCTCGGTCACCACGAAATCGTACCCGTCGTGCGTCCAGCGGGCATCGCGCGGGGGCAAGCCGCCGAAGCGCGCCAGCAGCAGGCCGGCGACCGATGTGTAGCTGTCGTCGTCGCCCACCAGGCCGTGGGTCTGCAGCGCCTGCTCCAGCAGGTGCAGGTCGGCGCTGCCGGACACGGTCCAGGCGTCGGGTGCGGTCTGCAAAATCTCGAGCGTCTCGTCCTCGTCGGGGAACTCGCCCGCGATGGCCTCCAGCACGTCGATGGGCGTCACCACGCCCGTGAGCGTGCCGTGCTCGTCGCTGACCAATGCGAGCTGGCCGCGCGCGCCGCGCAGCGTGTCGATGAGCCGGATCGCGGTGGTCGACTCGGGCACATAGATCGGCGCGCGCAGGCCGGCGCTCTCGTCGATCTTTCCGTGGCGCAGCAGCTGGCCCAGCAGGTCCTTGGCGCGCGCCACGCCCACCACTTCGTCGAGCGAGCCTCGGCACACGGGGAAGATGCCGTGCGGCGTGTCGAGCAGCTGCTCGCGCACCGCCTCGGGGGCGTCGTTGAGATCCACCCACGAGATGTCGGCGCGCGGCGTCATCACCGAACGCACCGTGCGCTCGGCCAGCGTGAGCACGCCGCTCACCATGTTGCGCTCTTCGAGGGCGAATGCCGGTTGTTCCGTTTCTTCCGGCGCCGCGTCGGCCGCGCCCACGCCGACCAGCGCAGGCTCGCCGGGCGCCCTGCCGCCGAGCAGGCGCAGCACCGACTCGGCCGTGCGCTCGCGCAGCGGGCGGCGCGCCTCGTGCTTCAGCTCGTTGCGCCGCGCCCACTGGTTCAACGCCTCGATCATCACCGAGAAGCCGATGGCGCCATACAGGTAGCCCTTGGGAATGTGGAAGCCCAGGCCCTCGGCCACGAGGCTCAGGCCGATCATCAGCAGGAAGCTCAGGCACAGCATCACCACCGTGGGATGCGCGTTCACGAAACGGGTGAGCGGCTTCGAGGCCCACAGCATGATGCCGATGGAGATGATGACCGCGGCCATCATCACCGGCAGATGGTCGACCATGCCCACGGCGGTGATCACCGCGTCGAGCGAGAACACCGCGTCGAGCACCACGATCTGCGAGACCACCAGCGAGAAGCTCGCATAGGCAGCCGTGCCGGTGCTCGCGCGCGCCGTCACGCCTTCGAGCCGCTCGTGCAGCTCCGAAGTGGCCTTGAACAGCAGGAACAGGCCGCCGCCGAGCAGGATCAGGTCGCGCCCCGAGAAGCCCTGTCCCCACAGCGAGAACAGCGGCGTGGTCAGCGTCACCAGCCACGAGACGATGGACAAGAGCGCCAGCCGCATGAAGAGCGCAAGGCTCAGGCCGATGAGCCGCGCCTTGTCGCGCTGGCGTGGCGGCAGCTTCTCCGCGAGGATCGCGATGAAGATCAGGTTGTCGATGCCCAGCACGATCTCCAGGACGACCAGCGTCAGAAGACCGAGCCACACGGCCGGGTCGGAGAGCAGTTCGATCATGATCTGGAGGCCCGTGCAACGGCGCGCGAACAGGCACGGCCCGGCATGGTGCGGGCCGCGTGGCACGGCGGTGGGAAGAAGATGCGGGCAGGGGCCGCAAGAGAAAAGCTGGCGCAGGCCAGCGGCCTACTGGGAGGCTCGGAGGAGGAGTTCACCCGCGCAAGTCTATCGGATGGGCTATGACAGCCCTTCGTTTAACAGCCCGTTTGCGTGGGGCTTCTACGGCGCCGGACCTGACCAGCGGCTTACCGCACTTGCGGTTTCGTAAATTCAACGCAGCTTTACGGCCTGTTCATCAAAGTGCCCTGGCGACGGTACGAACATGCGGGTTCCGGCAGCCATCGACCGATGTCGTTCGTTTTTTCGACCGTGCTGCCGGGCCAGATGACGCAAAGGAAGAACACGCCATGGCATCCAATGCATCGCAATCCCTCCCCTCCGCATTCGCCGAACCCGTGCCTGAAACCGCGATTCCCGCGCTGGTGGCGCAGGTGTACGAGTCGGCGCCCGTCGCCGACCGCTGTCACCTCGTGGAGACACTGCTGCGCCCGCTGGGCGTGCTCTCGCTGGTGGCGATCGCCAACGGCATCTTCGCGAAGATCCGTTTTCAGAACGCAGGGCACGACCTGAGCGTGCGCATCGAAGACCTGCAGAACGTGCGCGGCGCCGACATGGCCGCGCTGGTTCATCACGCACAGCAGGTCAGCGTGGAAACCGTGGACAGCCTCGCGCAACTGCTCGGCAGCTCCGGCGCACTCGCGGGCTCTGCCGCGGCGGCGTTGCTCATCGGCTTGCTGGTGCGGCGTGCGCGCGCACGGAATGCCGCGCAGGCGCAGCAGCAGCAACAGCTGATCGACGACGCATCCCTCGATCCGCTCTGAGCATGCGCGGCAGTCCTTCTTCCCAGAAGGCTCGCGGTCGCCGTGGACTGCGGCACTTCCGGCTGGCGGACATCACCATTCAGTTGCCCTTCGAGGCAACGGACGACGATCGAGCCAGTCTGCTGCGCGCCTCCGGCGTACCGATGAAAGACAACGGCGAAGTCGCACGAGGGCTGCTGTTCGAGTGCGCCGGCAAACGGCCCGACTGCTGCACGGTCTTGCGCTGGTTCGACGAAGACTCCATTGGTGGTGCGCACGGCGCATGACGACTATTTCATGCAGGTACGCTCCTGCTTGAAGCAAGGCGCTGTACAGATGCCCTGGAGCAATGGATACTCCGCGCCCCTTCAACGCCGGAGCCCGTCCAGTGAATCCTTCGCAAGCCAGCCGCACCGCTCTCGCCACCTCGCTGATGCGAGCCCTTCATTCGCGCGGAGACCCTGCGCCGCTGTTGGACGACCCCTGGGGGGACCGCCTTGTGCCGCAGACCGTGCAGGCAGCCTTCCGCGAGCGGGCCCGTGCGCGGGTCGATCCGGCGCTCCATGACCACGCGCTCGACATCGCGCTGCGTGCGAACGCGGGGTATGCCGAGGTCGTTCTTCGATCGCGCTACACGGAAGATGCCCTGCAGGCGGCCGTCGCCAGAGGCGTCGGGCAGTACGTGATCGTCGGCGCGGGCTTCGACAGCTTCGTATGCCGCCGCCCCGCGTGGGCCGAGGGATTGACCGTGTACGAAGTCGATCACCCCGCCACGCAGCAGCTGAAGCGCCAGTGCCTGAAGGCCTGCGGGGTGGCCGAATCGGCGTCGGTCCATTTCATCGAAGCGGATCTGTCCGTGGAAAGCCTGGGCGCGGCATTGGCCCGATCGCCATTCGACCCCACCCGGCCTGCGTTCTTCTCTTGGCTCGGCGTGACGGTGTACCTGCCGCGCGAGGCCAACCTGGCGGCACTGCGCGACATAGCCGCGTGCACGTCGTCGACCGACAGCGAGCTGGTCTTCACCTACATCGACCAGGCCATGCTCGATGACCGGCGCGAGGACGCGAGCAACGAAGCCTTTCGCAGGTTGCGCGAAGAAGTGTCCGATGCAGGAGAGGCGTTCATGTCCGGGTTCGATCCTGCGAATCTGGGGGAGTTGCTGCTGGGCACTGGACTGCAGTTGCTGGAGGACCTCGATGGGCACAAGGCAGTTGCGCGCTATGACCCGAAGGGGCTGAACGGCCTGCGGCCGGCTGGTGCTTCGCATATCGCGCACGCGCGGGTTGTGCGTGGCTGAGGACGCATAGAGCCGCTTTTCTGCGTGGCTATACTGCGCCGGTCACGTCAAAAAGAGGCGTGATCGGGATTGGACTCCCGTGCAATCACTGCGACGAAAGCCGCAGTCACCCCGCAGGGTCTGCGGCTTTGTCGTTCGTGCCTCCAGTTTTGGCGGCTCGACGGGCGGGCGCGAGCCCGGCCGGTTTCACGCAAGTGGTTGCCCGGTAGTCCAACCCGTCGAGCCGCCGCCCCCGCTTGGACTCGGGTGCGGTGGTTTCAGCAAACCGCAATCACTTGGAGGCCTTTCATGGCTGCATCCTCTCGCGCGCCTGCGCGCGTCTCTCCACTTCCCGAATCAACTGAAGCCGTCAGCGTCGAATCACTTGCGCTGCAGGCATGCGATGACATCGACAGCCTGCACGAACTGCAGCGTGCGTATGCAGGCTTGGAAAAGCTCATCGTTTCACAGAGCGTGAACGATACGGAAGAGATCTATCCGACTCGCACCGAACTCGGAGCGCTGGTGCGAGTGGTCAATGAGGAACTGAAGCGGCGGATCGAGACGGCTGACTCTGCGCTTCAATCGTTGCGTGCAGCCTTGAGCGAGGGCTGCCCGCGATGAAGGCTTTCACCGTGTCGCTGTCGCAGCTCTTCACTGCCATGCCACGATCAGGCTGGCGACAAGCATGCAGCTGACTACTGGCAACCACAGACGCCGCTCGCGCCTGCTCGGCGTCACGGCGTTGGCTACACAGCCCAGTACGCAGTAGCCGACGACGATCCATGCGCCAACGTGTGACTCCGCATGGAGTTTCGGCAAAGCCCACTGGACTCGAACCAAGATGACCAAGCTGGATAAACCCAGCAGCAGGATCGAGAGCAAGGGCACGACTCGAACACGGAGAGGCAATCGGCCAGGCCACCTGCCGCCGCAGGTGAGCTCGCCCCATGGCTTTCCCAGCACGAGTGCAGCCTGGAAGCCTGCGACAGCGGTGCAGGCCAATACGAACAGCAGTGCGGCATAGACGACCATCGAGCCATCCTAGGCTCCGGTGCTGAAGTGATGCTGAAGACCTGTTGTCGCGCTTACATGCCCAGCAGAATTAACGACCCCGATTCCTCCTCGCGAGGATGGGGCAGATGCATCCGCAAACAGCCTGAGGGCCCTGAATCAGGGGCAGGTCGGTGCGATTCACTTGTCGAGCATCCGGAGGACACGGCGCTCATCGAGCAGACCGTGTCGGATATCGAGCAATTCCGTTCTCCGCCCCACAAATAGCAGGGTTCTTGCTCAAGCAGTCGATGTAACAGAAAGTCATAATCAACAGCACGAGAGGAGAGAGGAAATGAAGGCACTTGGAATCTTGGTCGCGACGGTAGCCTTGACGGCATGCACTGCACCGTTGCGCCCCGAGGGAGTACGGCATCTGGGCAATCAGCATGTGCTGAAAAGCAACTATGAGGTTGGCAAGCCGCTCACTGTGAATGTGGGCGATCCCATGGTGAAAGTTCAGGACTACTGGGAGGATTCTTTCGAAGAGCCATCCGCCACACCCAACAAGTCATTCACGATGACAGGCGGCCCAGTGAACGTTGCTTTCCAGGAAGGACAGAGCTACCAAGTAAAGGGGCGCATTGCTGTCGATGGGAAAGACTACCAAGTAGTCGCGAATCAATCCAACCCAGTGCAATACCAAGCGGCCCTTCTCGGCGATGACGGAAAGCTCCTTCCGCGAATTGTTGCAACCAATCCCGGGATGAACGGGGACCACGTCCTGGTGATCTACACGCTGCAGATCTCTCCATCGGACGGCACACTCACTCGCCAACCCAAGACGAGGGTGAACACCAACAAAGGGTTCGTCAACTACGAAATATTGTTCACAGGCATCACGGACAGCGCGATAAACCTTACATATCGCGAGTTCAGCCCTGAAGGCTTGGCGCGTGTGGCGTTCTTTCAAAACCTCACTTACCCGCGCAACGCGCCAACCATCACATTTCGGAACCTGAAGATGTCGATTGACCAAGTGTCGGGCGACAACATCACCTTTCGAGTCATAGAGGACAAGCGCACGTAGTGCACCGGACTGGCTTCACGACGGTCTTTGTCATCGCCCCACCCTGCTCTGGCACACGAGGCACTTGGGGCCCTTGAGATGATCAACGCCGAGTTGGATGAGTTCTTCGCGTCCAAACCGGCATTGACTGAGCCTCGCTGACCTGCCCTCCATTTGCCGGTAGAAGGCAGCCCTCGAGCGGCTTTTTCATCGGCGCGCTTATCACTGCCCATCCAACACGATCTTCGAAGCTAGAGACAGGTATTCATTGCATCGTGGCGAATCCCTCTGTCCATGTTCTCTTGTCAATCTGATACTTGTCGATACTGAAGCCATCAGGCGCTTCCGTGAAACCTGGCAGCTTGCGGGCGCTATCGACTGCGAGCACGGCCTTCTCTTCCGACGAAAAAACGCCAAGCAACTTGACGTCCTCTTCGCCATCAGAAAGTTGATGCACATGGTGAACAAGAAAAACATCAGTCATTTGTTTCATCCTTTTTCGGTGGATCGATAAATGCGCGGTCGCCCCATTTTCTGATCTTGTTGTGCTCAGATTTGGGACCTGTTTCATACGAGTCACCGTACTTCTCTCCCAGTAAACGGTCCGCGAAGTCCTTGCCACTCTCTCCAACATTAGGACGCTGCCCTTTAGCCCAGCTCGGGACATCTTTAGCCCCTTCTTTGCCACCGACGTTGGGTTTGGGAATCTTTCTCTCTGGCGAACTCCCATCTCCAGAAAACATCCAGTCCTTCAGGCTCTTACAGATATCCAGAATTCTCCCGGGCACAGTCATATCCAAGGGAGACATCGGCTTTGGGAGCTTCGGCCAGGAAATGCCCGATGCTGGGATAGGGATGCCATCGGGATCGAGCAATGGCGGTCGATAGACGCAACCGCCAGGCACATAGCAGTCCCAGTCGAGGCCATCTCGATCCGAAATCCCAAGCGGATTGGCGCCAGCATAGATGCGCCGATTCCAACCTCCACGTAGTCCGATCGGGTCGTTCTGTGTATAGAAACCGCCAGTTGGTGAGTACGTCCTGAATCCGTTGTAGAACAGCCCCGACTCTTCGTCCGCATACTGCCCCGGATACCGCAGGTTGAACTTCACCTCAGCGATGCCGGTGGTGCCTGGGTTGGGCGTGGTCTCCGTGTTGGCGAAGCGGTACCTTGCGATGGTGGGCTTGTCCTCGCCGAAGGCGCTGTAGCCCCACTGCCACACCGCTTGCCCGTCCACGTTGCTCAGCTTCCTCGGGGTGTTCAGGTGATCGCTGTGGACGGCGTAGGTGGTTCCGTTGATCACCGCCGCGATCGGCATCGGCCCATTGCCCATGGGCAGATAGATGTACTGGCTCTGCCCTGCACTGGCCGTGCCCCCGTTGCCCACCTCCGCGATCAGCGTGCCCTGCTCGTCATAGACGTAGGCGTAGCCCAGCTGCTCCGCCTGGCTGGTATTTGGGCTCCACAGCTTCGTGAAGAACGCGATCAGGCTGGCCATGAAGCCCGGGTCGGCCTCGTCGCCCTGGCTCGGCGGGTACAGCGGCTCCGTCTTGAACACCCGCTGCCCCAGCGCGTTGTGCGCATAGCGCGTGGTCGGGCTGACGTCGGTGGCGCCTGTCGTTGCAGCCGCCAGCCTGCCTTCTGCGTCGTAGGTGTAGCTGCGCAAGCCATCAGTGGTCAGGTCGCCATTGGCGTTGTAGCCGTAGGTGACATTCGTGCTGCTCGCGCCGTTGATGCTCTGGGTGAAGCCCGTGAGCTGGTTGCTGCTTGAAGCGACCGTGTAGGTGCGGTTCGTCGTCTGGCCGTTCAGCACCCGGGTGCTGCTGGATCTGTTGCCATTGGCGTCATAGCCGAAGCCTGCCGTGTTGCCCGTGGCGTTGAAGCTGGTAATGCGCCCCACGGCGTTGTAGCCCACACTCCAGGTCACGTTCGCATTGGCGATGGTGCTGTGGGTCGGATCCGTGTCGCCGGGCAGGTTCAGGTTCTGCGTGAGGCTCGTGATGCGGCCTGCGGCGTCATAGCCGTAGCTGCTGAACTCGGTGCTCGTGAGCCGGCCTGCGGTGTCGTAGCTGCGGCTGGCTGCGAGCTGCGAGCTGCCGGTGGTGAAGGCCCAGGTCCACGCGGTGGGCTGGCCCAGCGGGTTCCAGGCGATGCCGCTGACCAGCGGGGTGCCGTTCCAGTTCAGGCCCGTGAGGCGGCCCGTGGCGTCGTAGACGTGGCTGAGGGTGCCGCCGTTGGGATAGCCGATGCTCGCGAGGGTGCCGTTGGGGTTGTAGGCGTAGCTGACCTGCTGGGTGCTGCCGTTGGCCAGGGTCTGCTTCTTGAGCGTGATGCGGCCGAAGGCATCGCGGGTGTACTCGGTGGTGCCGCTGCGGTCGATGATCTCAGACAGATACCCCTTGTTGTTGGCCGTGAGGTCGTAGCGCAGGGTGGTGGTCTTGCCGTCGGCGAAGACCATCCCGGTGGGGCGGCCCAGGGCGTCCCGGGTGATGGTGGTGGCCTGGCCCAGGGCATCGGTGATCTGGCTGGGCAGGCCGAGGTTGTCGTACTGGGTGCTGGAGCCGCCCGTGTCTGCGCTGGCTTCGGTGGTGGCATTGCCCTGGGCATCGCGGCCATAGGCGGTGACCACGCCCTTGAAGTCCTTGGCCTCGGTGACGGCGTCCAGGGCGTTGTACTTCAGGGTGGCGCTGGCGTTGGCTGCGTCGGTGACGCTCTTGACGCGGCGCAGGCTGTCCAGGCCGTAGCTGGTGCTCTGGCTCAGGCCGTTGGTGGAGCGGGTGAGCTCGCCGTTGGCGTCGTAGCCGAAGGTGCTGCTCTGGTTCGCGCCTTCGGTCCTGCCCGAGAGGCGGTTGATCTGGTTGATGGTGCGCGCCACGCTCCAGGCGACGTTGCCGGCGGCGTCCTTGATCTGCTCACCCACCCGGTTGCCCATGCCGTCGAGGGTGTAGGTGCCGGACTCGCCTCGGTTGTTGCTCCAGCCGATCAGGCGGTGGGCGGCGTCGTAGGCGTAGGTCAGGACGAGGCCCGAGGGCAAGGACACGGTCTCGACCGTGCCGTAGGGCTTGTAGGTGAGAACGGCGGTCTGGCCGCCCACCGTCTGGGTCAGCAGGCGGTCGCGCTGGTCGTAGGTGTAGGTGGTGACGAGGCCGTTGGGGGCGGTCGAGCTGACGACTCGGTTGGCGAGGTCGTAGCCATACTGAGTGACATGGCCCAGGGCATTGGTCGAGGTGAGGACGTTGCCGCGGGTGTCGTAGGTGTAGCTTGTCACGGCGCCGTTGGGCTCTGTGGCTGTATCGACCAGCTGCGAAGCGTTGTAGGTCCACTGCCACAGTTGGGCTTTGTTGGTCACCGTATCGGTGACCGTGCGGGTCAGGACATTGCCCAGAGCGTCGTAGGTGTAGGCGGTGGTGCGTCCGGCCTCGGTGACCAGAACGGGCAGCGAGAAGGTCGCATGCCACTGGGTAGTGACCGTCTTCGCATCGGGCGTGCCGGAGGCTGACACCACGGTCGTTGGCAGGCGCCGGGCAACGTCCCAGGTCGTTGTGGTCACCACCCCATTGAAGTCCGTCTCCGAAGTGATCAGACCGTTGCTATCTTGAACCCGTGAAGCCGCATCGCTCTTGCCTTCGCCAGAAGGCAGTGAGCCGCCGGTGACGGCGAGCTTGCCCAGCGTGGTGCCATAGCTGTAGCTGCGGCTCGTGCCCAATGGATCGATCACGGTCGCAGCGCTGGAGGACGGATAGCTGACCTGATAGCTGTCCACAGAGCCAGCAAGCTGGGTGCTGATCGCGCGGCCCGTGCTGTCGTAGGCGAATGTGCCCCAGCGAACACCGGCTTCATCGAAGATGCCTGTCAGCGCTTGAGGGAACGCGGCGTTCTCGTAGACGAAATTGCGGCCCTTGCCGTCGGGGTACAGGACCGAGACCAGACGACCAGTGCTGTCGTACGCATAGGCGATAACGCGAGCATCCGGGGTCGTGACGGTGGTCAGTTGACCGGCGCCGTTGTAGCCGAACGCCAGGGTGCGGCCGAAGTTGTTCGTGACGGAGGCGAGTTGACCAGCACCGTTGTACGTGTAGGTGGTGATCCAGCCGTTGCGGTCTGTCTCGGTCTGCAGCTTGCCAGTGCTGTCGAAGTTCAGCGTTGTGTCGTCATCGGCACGGTGATAGCTCCAAGCGCCGGAGGACTGCTGCACCAGCGTGTCGGCTCCGCTACTAGTACTCCAACTGATCGCGCCTCTTGTCTTGGCAAAGCTGCGCACGTCTCCATCGCCGGTCGTGATCGACACACCAAAAGGTGATGGACTTGGCGTTGCCACCAACTTGGTGTTGAAACTGTGAGACCAGACTTGACCGAATGGGGCACCAATCCGCGTCGAATCGCCCGCCCAGCGACTTCGATAAGTGCGCTTGAAGGATAGAGCGTTGGGGCCCGAGTCGAACCAATCAGTTTCGGAACGGTACTTTTCGGCCGTGGTCGGAAGAATGGGATTGCCTTGAGACCCGCCTGCCGTACAAATGGGGGGAGAAGGTTTGGGATCGCTACAAGAGCGCCCGTCGGCGCTTTCAGTCGACCCCGAAACACAAACACAAGAGCCATTAACGTTCTTGGAGTTAATGGGGCAGCTACCCCAGGAAGCCTCCACGTCCAATCCCCCTCCTGCACAGCCAGAAAGTGCCGCCCCGACAGAAATCGTCGTTGCACTCACCCAATTGACTGAGGTCCAAATGCGGCAGGACACGTACTCCCAATACCTCGCCTCCCAGGCGGCTTTTTCTCCAGCGAGACCAACATCTGGATCTCCGTAGGAAATGCCGGTGTACGAGCCAACCCACGACGAAGAAGGAAGCGGCTGCACCGCGCTCGCGACGCCCGATGTGAGCACCAACGCTAGCAGAACTATGAAGCGGGGCAACCTCTTGAACGTCGCAATCCTCTGACTCAAGAGAAGTCTCGACTTCTTATCTCTCCGACCGATCACGGCCCTCGGAACTAAATTCCGATCGCAAACTTCCAGCAATGCTCTCCACAAGCGCATCACACACTCCCTCGTGATTTCTCATTGGTGCGCCAGAACATCAAGCATCATCTTTGCGACGCCATGACGATCAGCTCTTTTGACAGTTAGTTGGTCACCCCCTCAGGCGACGCGCACTGCAAGCAGTACATTCTGTACAAGCAATATCAGGTTAGCGAAAAGGCTACGTACAGACAACGACAGATTGATGGCACACGGAGGCCACCGCTGCCGACGGAAGAAGCAGCGCGGATCAAAATCTCGCCTGACCCGCATCGTTGCCTCTAAACGTGCACCGCCGCCAACCCACCCACTGCCAATCCCGCCACAGCCACCCCAAACATCGCCCTCTCCAACCACTTGTTCCTGGTAAGCAAAGCAATAGCCGCCAACGCAATAGAAACCTGCAACACAGTAGTAGCCTGAGCCCACCGATGATGCTGGTGCATCTGCTCATCCGACTGCGCGTCCCACTTGCTCGCCTCCGCCTCCAGCTTCTTCGCATCAGCCTGGATGTCGGTCTTCTCTTGCTCGTAGCGCGTCACCTTGGCCTGCCAGCCTTGCTTGCGCACGTCGTCGGTCGCGGTGTCTCGTGCGAATTCGGCAAGCGCCTGCTTGGTGCTCTTCGACTGGAAGTAATTCCACTGGTTGGAGGCTTCGGTCTTCTTGATTGCCGCGTTGTTCTTGTAGATGCCGGCGTTGGCCTGCGTGGCGCCGCCCATGTACGCGAAGATGGCGCCGAAGGTGGCGATGACTGCCGTGCACATCGCGATCTTGCTCGTGTTGCTCATGCCGCCGGCATGCGCTTCTGCTCCTGACGATTCCGCGTGCCCGTGGCTGTCGCCATGGCCATGGCCGCCGTTCGTGGCGTGTTCGATTTCGTGGTCGTGCGGGCCGTGCACGTGAAAGCCGTGTCCTGACATGGGGTCCTTGTCGTTGAAATATGGTTTTTCGGGCGCGCGCGAGTATGCCCTGTGGATGAGTCAGCTTCCGGTCCGCAAGCCATTGCCAGCATCGTGTGACAACAGCACACTTGCCTGCCCATGGCCGCAGAAACCTCGCCGACACCGACAGCCAACGCCCGCCGCCCCGGCTTCGCCGACATCGTGGCGGGTGTTTCCATCGCGGGCTTGCTGCTGCCGGAGGCGGTGGCTTACTCCGGTATCGCGGGGCTGCCGCCGCAGGCGGGCGTGATCGCGCTGTTCGCGGGGCTGCTGGTCTACGGGCTCTTCGGCAGCAGCCGCTTCGCGATCGTCTCGGCCACTTCTTCTTCCGCCGCCGTGCTTTTCGCGGCCACCACGTCGGTGACGGGAGTGGACACTGCCACGCGACTTGCGATGGGTGCAGGCATCGTGCTGCTGGCCGGGGTGTTCTTCGTCATCGCGGGCATCGCGAGGCTGGGCGCGGTGTCGAGCCTGATCGCCAAGCCGGTGCTGCGCGGCTTTGCGCTGGGGTTGGCGCTCACCATCGTGGTCAAGCAGTTGCCGAAGGTGCTCGACGTTCACCCGGCGCACAGCGATTTCTTCAGGCTCATCGCAGGGCTGGCGGCCGAGTGGCGGCACTGGAACATCGCAGGCGCGGCGATGGCGCTCGTAGCGCTCGTGCTGCTGCGTGTCTTTGCACGCTGGCGCGCGGTGCCTGCCGCGCTGCTGGTGATCGTGGCCGGCATCGTGCTCGACGTGCATGGCCTGTGCCAGGCCTGGGGCGTGGCGGCGGTGGGGCCGATCTCGCTCGACTTCTCGCACCCGACCGTGCCGCAGCTCGACCGCGCGCAGTGGCAGAACCTCGGCGGGCTGGCGTTCGCGATGGCGCTGATCCTCTATGCCGAGTCGTACGGATCCATCCGCACCTTCGCCATGCGCCACGGCGACAACGTGTCGGCCAACCGCGACCTGCTGGCGCTCGGCGGGGCGAACCTGCTGTCGGCGCTGTTCCAGGGCATGCCTGTGGGTGCGGGCTACTCGGCCACGTCGGCCAACGAATCGGCTGGCGCGAGGAGCCGCGCGGCGGGCATCGTGGCGGGGCTGGTGGTGCTGGTGGCGGTGCTCACGCTGCTGCCGTGGATCGCGCACACGCCCGAGCCACTGCTGGCAGCCATCGTGATTCACGCAGTGAGCCACACGCTGAACCCGGCAGCGCTGCGGCCCTACTTCGAGTGGCGACGCGACCGGCTGGTGGCGCTGGTGGCTGTCGCTGCCGTGCTGGTGCTGGGCGTGCTCAACGGCCTGCTGGCGGCCATCGGCGTGAGCCTGCTGTTGCTGCTGCGCGGCTTCTCACGCACCACCGTGAGCTGGCTCGGGCGGCTGGGCCAGAGCCACGATTTCGTCGACACGGCGCGTCACCCCGAGGCAGTGGTGCCGCCGGGCGTGCTCATCGCGCGGCCCGAGGTGCCGCTCTTCTTCGGCAATGCGGATGCTGTGTTCGCATCGATCCGTGCGCGCATCGACGCCACTGCAGGGCTGCAGCGCATGGTGCTGAGCCTGGAAGAGTCGCCTGACCTCGACGCGACCAGCATCGAGGCGCTTTGCGACTTCGCGGCCTACGTGCGGGTACGCGGCTTGCGCCTGTCGCTGGCGCGGGTGAAGGACGACGTGCGCGATCTGCTGGCCAAGGTGAACTCGCCCGACCTGCATGCGGAGGTCTACGCGCCGTGGAGCGTGGACGATGCGGTTCCGCAGGCTAGCGCTGCGCCGCCTGCCGCCTGAACTCGCTCGGACTGCCGCCCGTGTGCTCGCGGAACACGCGGCTGAAGTGCGAGAGATTGCCGAAGCCCGAAGCCAGCGCGATGTCGGTGATCGACCTCGCGGCATTCGCCGGGTCGAGCAGCTCGCGGATGCTCGCTGCCAGCCGCTGGTGCTGGATGTAGCCGTTCAGGGTCTCGTCGTCGTCAGCGAAGGCGCTGTGCAGCAGGCGCTTGCTGCAGCGCAGGGCCAGCGCCATGCTGTCTATCGATAGCGAAGGGTCGTGCAGGTTCTGCGCGACGTGGCGGCGGATGCGGTCTTTCAAAGCCTCGCGCTGCGTCTGCGGCGTTTCCTGCCCTGCCAGCTCCATCAGCGAAAGGCGCACCAGCTGTATCAGCAGTTCGCCCGCACCTCGCGCGGCCGCTTCGCTCATGAAGGGCAACTCGAGATACGTGTTGCGCATGGTCTCCAGCGCCACGCGCGAGATGCCGCTGCCGCCGCCGATGCGCCGCGCCACCAGGTCGTTGAGCGGCAGTGCGGGCGATGCGATCTGGTCCTTGGGCAGCATCACGATCAGGTGGTCGCTACGCTCGGGGTTGGCCACGGTGTAGTCGGCCGTGGTGTCGTAGAGCGTCCATCCGCCCGAGCGAACGGCGGCCGCGCGGCCGCGCTGCGTGACCTCTGCCGAGCCCTGCCAGGGCGCGACGATCTTCAGGTACGGGGCTTCGCTCATTCGCGCCATCTGCGTGGTGCGAAGCACGCGGTGGCGGTTGGCCTCCAGCCGCGTGAGGATCACGTCGCCCGCGTGCGAGGCCGCGAGGTGGCCGTCGAATTCGCTGTCGTCGTAGAGGTCGGAGCCCAGGCCGCCGAAGTGGCGCCATACCCATTCACACCACAGCGGCCCGCGCTCCTTGGGCGGGATCTGGTCGGTGGACAGGAGCAATGAGGCGGTCATGCAGGCTGGGCAGCTGGAGCGACGAGAACGAAAGATTTCAGCACGAAGCCGGGTTGCCGCGCATTGTGAAGCGCCTTCAGGGAGCAAGGGATTGCGGGTTAACCACTAGACGTCTGCACGCAGCGACAAGCGCTTTGTGCGCGGCTGGCACAGCGCCCGACGCCCCCCATTTCTACGATCCCAGGCAGCGGGCGCATACCGACGCCCGGAGGAGACCTCAATGCTTGGACCCAATCGCCGTCACTGGATCAAGGGCGCCGCCACCGCCCTGGGCGCGGCCGCTGTCGCGCCGCAACTGTTCGCGCAGAGTGGCCCCGTGAAGATCGGCTACGCCATCGCGCGCACCGGCCCATGGGCCGCGGGCGCGCAGGTGAGCCAGGAGCCCAACTACCTGCTGTGGGCCGAGCAGGTCAACGCGGCGGGCGGGCTTTCTGTGAAGGGGGCGAAGCGGCCCATCGAGCTGATCGGCTACGACGACCGCAGCGAGACCGAGACCTGCGTGCGCACCTTCGAGAAGCTCATGGGCAGCGACAAGGTCGACCTGGTGCTGCCGCCCTGGGGTTCAGGCGCTAACTTCGCGGTGGCCCCGCTGGCCAACCGCTTCGGCTATCCGCTGCTGGCCCCCACCGCGCTTTCGCGCAAGCTGATCGACATGCGCCTGCCCTTCTTCTTCTCGCTGCTCCAGCAGCCCGACAAGATGATGGGTGCGCTGGTCGACATGCTGGTGGCGAACAACGTGAAGACCATCGCCATCGTCTACATGGACGACCTGTTCGGGCTGGAGAACTTCGCGGCGCTGAACAACGCGCTGAAGAAGACGAGCATCCAGGTGGTGGAGCGCAAGAGCTATCCGCTGGGCGTGAAAGACCTCGCACCGGTGCTGCGCACCATCAAGGACCTGAACCCCGACGCCTTCATCGGCATCACCTACCCGCCCGACACCATCCTCGCGAGCCGGCAGGCGCGCGAGGTGGGCTTCAACCCCAAGTACTTCTACGCCTCCGTCGGCACGGCCTTCCAGCTCTACAAGAACGTGATGGCCGCCAACACAGAGGGCGTGATCGGCATGGGCTCGTGGAATGGCAAGACCAGCCCCGAGGCCAAGGCGTACTTCGATGCGCACACGAAGAAGTTCGGCAAGGAGCCCGACCGCTGGGCCAGCGGCCATGCATGGGCCGGCCTGCAGATCCTGCAGCAGGCGGTGGAGAAGACCGGCCTCGACCGCAAGGCGCTGCGCGAGCACATCGCGAAGAACGAGTTCAAGACCATCCTCGGGCCGATCCGATTCGAGGGCAGCGAGAACGCCTCCATTCCGGGCACTGTGTCGCAATGGCAAGGCGGCGACTTCGAAGTCGTATGGCCCAAAGACCGCGCCACCGCGCAGCTGATGCCGAAACCGGCCTGGAAATAACGACGTGTCTTTCTCTGGATGGGCCGAGCTTCTTGCCGGCGGACTGATCACGGGCGGCATCTACGCGCTGGTGGCCATCGGGCTGAACCTGCAGTACGGGCTGATGCGCATCATGAACATCTCGCACGGCGAGTTCCTGATGCTGGGCGCCTTCGCGACATGGTGGGCGCACACCGCGCTGGGCATCTCGCCGCTGCTCTTCATGCCGGTGGCCTTCGTGCTGCTGATGGCGCTGGGCATGGCGGTGCACCGGCTGTGTTTCCGGCAGGTGGCGGCGCGCGCGCCGAACGTGGACGTGTTCGAAGCGCGCAGCCTGATGGTGGGCTTCGGCCTGATGTTCCTGGTGCAGAACACCGCCCTGCTCGTGTGGGGCGGCGACCTGCGCGGCTACGACTACCTGGCCGATCCGGTGCAGGTGGGCGAAATGCGCTTCACCGCCAACAAGCTGGTGCTGTTCGGCGTGGCGCTGGCGCTGAGCCTGGTGCTCATCGCGCTGCTCAAGCTCACGCTGCTGGGCAAGGCGGTGCGCGCGCTGATGCAGTCGCCCACCGGCGCGCAGCTCGTGGGCATCAACACGAAGCGGCTGCATCCGCTGATGTTCGGCATCGGCCTGGGCCTGTCGGGCGTGGCGGGCTCGCTGCTGTCGATGACCTATGAAATCTCTCCCTCGATGGGCGAGCCCTACACGGTGACGGCGCTGATCGTCATCACCCTCGGCGGCTTCGGAAGCATCGCGGGCAGCCTGGTCGGCGGCCTGCTGCTGGGCGTGGTGGAGGCGCTGGGCATGCACTTCACAAGCCCCTCGCTCAAGATGCTGCTGTCGTACGCCGTGTTCATCGGCGTGCTGATCTGGCGGCCCAACGGACTGTTCTCCAGAAAATGATTTCTTCCCCTTCATCCAACAGGCCGTGGTGGGTGCTGTGCATCGGCCTCGCGCTGGCGGCCGCCGTGCCGTGGGTCGCGTCGGAGTTCGTGGCCTCGGTGGCGCTCGGTTGCCTGATGTACATCGCGCTGGCCACGAGCTGGTCGCTGTTCTGCGGCGCCACGCGTTACCTCTCTCTTGCCACATCGGCCTTCTTCGGACTCGGTGCCTATGCGAGCGCAACGCTGCTGGATGTGCTCCCGTGGCCGCTGGTCATATTGAGCGGCGCGGCCATCGCGAGCGCGGTGGCGGTGCTGATGGGCGCGGCTGTGCTGCACCTGCGCGGCACCTACTTCGCGGTGCTGACCTTCGGCATGACGGAGCTGATCCGCCACGCCGTGACCTTCGTCGAGAAACAGGTGTCGGGCACGGTCGGGCGCGTGCTGACGGTGGTACCGTCGAACGAGACCGTATACCTCACGGTGCTCGTGATCGCGGGCGCGGCCATCGCCACTGCCCTGCTGGTCAAGCGCAGCCGCTTCGGGCTGGCGCTCTCCGGCATCGGTGCCGACGAGCAGCGCGCGCAGACGCTGGGCGTGGACACTCGCCGCGTGAAGGTGATGGGCTTCGCGCTCACCGCCGCCTTCGCAGGTGCGGTCGGCGCGGCCATGGCGGTGCGTTGGACCTACATCGACCCTCCAGCGGTGTTCAGCCCCTTCATCGGCTTCCAGACGGTGCTGATCGCGATGATCGGCGGCGCAGCCAGCATCGGCGGGCCTGTGGCGGCGGCCATCGTGTTCAGCCTGCTGTCGGAAACGCTGCGCCTGCAGCTGCCCTACGGCTACATGATGGTGTTGGGGCTGCTGCTGATCCTGTGCGTGATGTACCTGCCCAACGGCCTCGCGTCGCTGTGGCGGCGCAAGGCAACGACGCCACGGGAGGCACGGCCATGAGCAGCAATCCGCAGCTCCTGCTGGAAGCCCGCGAACTCACGGTGCGCTTCGGCGGCCTCACTGCAGTGGATGCAGTCAGTGCCAAGCTGCACTCGGGCGAGATCGTCGGCATCATCGGGCCGAACGGCGCGGGCAAGACGACCTTCTTCAATGCGATCTCGGGCGTGGTCATGCCGACCTCGGGCACGCTGCTGGTCGAGAACGGCATCGACCTCACGCGTCGCGGCCCGCATCTCTACGCGGCGCACGGCATCGCGCGCACCTTCCAGACGCCGCGCGTGATGGCCGACATGACCCTCGAAGACAACGTGCGCTTCGGCATGCAATTCGCCGGCCGGCACCGCGAACCCATCGCCGGGCTGGGCAGCACGGGAGAGATTCTCGACATGCTCGGCCTCGGCGGCCTGGCACAAAACATCGCCGCCGACATCACGCCCTCGCAGCAGCGGCTGCTGGAGATCGGCATGGCGCTCGGCACCCGGCCGCGCGTGCTGCTGCTCGACGAGGTGGCTGCCGGCCTGACCGAAGCCGAGGTCGATGCGATGGCGCGGCGCATCCGCCGGTTGCGCGACGAGCACGGGCTCACTGTCGTGTGGATCGAGCACGCGGTCACCACGCTGCTGAAGTACGTCGAGCGCGTGCTGGTGCTGCACCAGGGCCGCAAGATCGCCGACGGCACGCCCGCCGAGGTGGTGCGCAACGCGGAGGTGGTCGAGGCCTATCTAGGCGACGAGATGGAGGCGACGGCATGAGCGAGAACAACAACAGCCACATGAGCGTGCGCGGGCTGTCGGCCGGCTATCACGGCTTCCAGGTGATTCAGAACATGAGCCTCGACGTGCGGCCCGGCGTTACCGTCGTGCTGGGCCCGAACGGCGCGGGCAAGACCACGCTGCTGAAGGCGCTGGCCGGGCTGCTGCCGCGAACCGGCGATGTGCTGCTCGACGGCGCGGCGCTGCCCTCGGCCGATGCCACGGCCTGCGTGCGACGCGGCCTCGCGCTGGTGGCCGAGGGGCGCCAGCTCTTTCCGCAGATGACGGTCACCGAGAACCTGGAGCTCGGCGGCTGGCTCATTCCGGCGCGGCTGCGTACCGAACGCCTCGCGCGCGCCTTCGACGACTTTCCGCGCCTGAAGGAACGCGCCGCGCAGCTCGCCGGCACCATGAGCGGTGGCGAGCAGCAGATGGTGGCGGTGGCGCGCGCCATGATGAGCGGGCCGCGCCTGCTGATGCTCGACGAGCCCTCGCTGGGCCTCGCGCCGCGCATGGTCGACGAGCTGCTTTCCATCGTGCGCCGCATCGCCTCGCAGGGCGTGACGGTGCTGATGGTCGAGCAGAACGTGCGCAAGGCGCTGCAGGCCGCCGACCGCGGCTATGTGCTCGAACGCGGCCGCGTCGTGGCTTCGGGCGAAGCACAGGCGCTGCTGAATTCCGACGTGGTGCGCCAGGCCTACCTGGGCGTCGCCTGATCCCCCTTCTTTCCCCTTCTTGCAAAGGACACCCATGACCGACATTTCCATGCTGATCGACGGCGAACGCCGCGCAGCCACCGGCGGCGCAACCTTCGAGCGCCGCAACCCGCTGGACGGCGGCATCGCCACGCGCGCGCCGGCGGCCACGCCGGCCGATGCGGTCGCCGCCGTCGAGGCCGCACACCGCGCCTTCGCCGCCTGGTCGGCCACCGGCCCCAACGAGCGCCGCGCCGCACTGCTGAAGGCCGCGCATGCACTCGAAGCGCGCGCCGACGCCTTCGTGCAGGCGATGGCACGCGAAACCGGCGCATCGGCGCTGTGGGCCGGCTTCAACGTGCATCTGGCGGCCGGCATCCTCACCGAGGCTGCGTCGCTCACCACGCAGATCGCGGGCGAGGTGATTCCCTCCGACGTGCCGGGCAGTCTCGCCATGGGCGTGCGGCAGGCGGCGGGCGTGGTGGTCGGCATCGCGCCGTGGAACGCACCTGTGATCCTCGCCACGCGCGCCATCGCGACGCCGCTGGCCTGTGGCAACACCGTGGTGCTGAAGGGCTCGGAGCTTTGCCCCGAAACGCACGCGCTGATCATCGAGGCGCTGAGCGAAGCCGGGCTGCCCAAAGGCGTCGTCAACTTCGTGACCAACGCGCCCGCCGATGCCGGCGCGGTGGTCGAGGCGATGGTGGCCCACCCGGCAGTGCGGCGCGTCAACTTCACGGGCTCCACGCGCGTGGGCCGGCTGATCGCGCAGACCTGCGCCAAGTACCTGAAGCCCGCCGTGCTGGAACTCGGCGGCAAGGCGCCGTTCGTGGTGCTGGACGACGCCGACATCGACGCGGCAGTCAACGCCGCCATCTTCGGCTCTTTCGCCAACTCGGGGCAGATCTGCATGTCGACCGAGCGCATCGTGGTCGACAACGCGGTGGCCGACGAGTTCGTTTCGAAGTTCGCGGCGCGTGCACAGGCGTTGCCTCTGGGCGACCCGCGCGAAGGCCCCGTCGTGCTCGGCTCGGTGGTCGACATGAGCACGGTGAAACGCTGCAACGCACTCATCGACGACGCGCTGGCCAAGGGCGCAAAGCTGGTGTGCGGCGGCAAGGCCGAGAACACGCTGATGCCCGCGACCGTGCTCGACCACGTGACGCCCGCGATGGAGATCTACCGCGAGGAGTCCTTCGCGCCGGTAAAGGCGGTGGTGCGCGTGAATGGCGTGGAACAAGCCGTAACGATTGCCAACGACAACGAATTCGGCCTGTCGTCTGCTGTGTTCGGCCGCGACGTGGCGCGCGCATGGAACGTGGCGCAGCGCATCGAGGCCGGCATCTGCCACGTCAACGGCCCCACGGTGCACGACGAGGCGCAGATGCCCTTCGGCGGAGTCAAGGCCTCGGGCTACGGCCGCTTCGGCGGACGCGCGGGCGTGGAAGCCTTCACGGAGCTGCGCTGGATCACGGTGCAGACCACGCCGCGCCACTACCCTTTCTGAGCAGGCGCCTTCAGCTCGCGAGAAAGTCCGGCTGGCGGAACTTCTTCTCGAGGAACTGCCCGTTCGCCACCAGCGCGGCGGCGTCGCTCGAAGCCACGTTGGCGACGATCTCGCGCAGCTTGGCGTCGAGCAGGCCCAGCTGTTCGCCCAGCAGCTGGCGCGCGGTCTTTCCATCCTTCACCGCGTGCGTGATGCGGAAGGCCGGCGGCAGCGCGACATAGTTGGCGAGCGTCTCGGGCAGGTAGCGCAGTACCGTCTCGCGCACGGTGAAGAGGTCGTCGCCGTGCGAGCCCGCGCCGACGAGGCGCGGCAGCACCTCGCCCACCGAGCCGCGCACGTTGTCGAGGCTCTTGCGCATGTCCTCGGTGAGGTGCGGCTGGGCCTGCGCGACCATGCGGTCGAGGCGCTCCAGCGTCTGCTCGACGCTGAGGCTGTCCTCGATGCGGCGCTCCAGCTCGGGAGCCTTTCGGCCCAGGAGGCAGCCGGCCACGTAGAGACCGGCGGTGATGAGCAACCAGCCCTTGTCGATCACGCCTGCGAAGAGCAGCGCCGGCCCCAGCAGCGCAAGCGCACAGCCGAGGATGTTGCCGTTGCCGTACAGGAACAGCAGCGCGCGCAGCTTCAGCGAACGCTGCGGCATCACTGGTAGCCCCGGATTTCCTTGAACACCTGCCCGAGCTGCAGCTTGCGGCCATCGAATTCGCGGCCGCCGGAAAGCTGCGCGATCTCCTGCATCTCACTCACGTTGGCCTCACCGAACAGGATGGGGAAGATGCGCGCGGGCAGGCCGCCCGCCGCGTAGCGCTCGCGGAACTCGCGCAGCTTCAGGCCGGAGTTGTTCTCGCCGTCGGTCAGCAGCACGATGCTCACGAAGCGGTCGGGCTCGCGCTGCTGTTCCTTGCGCGCCAGGTCCTCGGCGGCAGCCAGTGCGGAGTAGATGGCCGTGCCGCCGTTGGCTGACATCGAATCGGCCAGCCGGCGCAGCTCTTCGCGCGCGGCGGGAATGTGGTCTGCATCGAAGCGCACCCACACCGGCTCCTGCACCTCGGTGGCGAAGGTGATGAGCACCACGCGCTCGCGGCTCTGGAAGGCGCTGTAGCGTGCGCTCGCGGTGGCGGACTCGTCGGCGCCCGAGAGCAGCTTGAGCGCCTCGCGCATCGATGCCAGGCGCTTGCCGGCCATGGAGCCGCTGAGGTCGAGCACGAAGATCGAGGTGGCGGGCTTGCGCCATTGCGACTGGTAGGTGCCGAGCACCGCGTCGATCACCTCCAGCCGGTTGGGAAAGCCCAGCTCGGCGACGGCGGCGGTGGGCAGCGCGCTCACGGCGGCAACCTCGGGGTTGGCGGGGCGCAGGAAGGCGGCCGAGAGCGCGTCGCGCTGGAACGGCGCGGCCTTCAGCGTGGCCACGAGCTTCGTGTAGGCATCGCGCTTGTCCGCGTTGAGCAGCATCAGCGGATAGTCGGCCGAGATCATGCCGTCGCGCGGGTAGATCAGCGTGAGCTTGTCGGCCGCGGGAAGCTTCTCGTTGGCGCGCAGGATCACGGCTTCGTAGTTGACCATCGCGTCGATGGCGGACGGGTCCTTCACGTAGGCGTCGGCCAGCCAGCCAGAGCTGCCGGCCGTGAGCTTCTGGCCCGAGAGGAAGGCCTTCAGCGTCTTCCCGTCCACGTCCTGCGCGGTCAGGTCTTCGGTCTTGCCCGCCAGCGCCGAGGCCACGGCGAACAGCGCGCTCATGCCGGTGTTGGAGCTGGTGGCGTTGGTCATGCCGTAGCGCAGCTGGCCGGCACCCGCTGCCTTGGCGATCTCGGCCCAGCCCGGTGGCTTCCTGTTCCACCCGAGCTGCGCGGCCTTGGCACTCTTCACGCCGAGCGCGATGCGCGAGTAGAAGAGCTTGTCGCGCGCCAGCGGCTTGGTC
Organism: Variovorax sp. 679; assembly: GCF_003952185.1. Classification (GTDB taxonomy): domain Bacteria; phylum Pseudomonadota; class Gammaproteobacteria; order Burkholderiales; family Burkholderiaceae_C; genus Variovorax. Next base: position 548,181 of record NZ_RXFS01000002.1, read on the forward strand.
TGCAGCGCGAGCGCAGGGTAGGCACCGTTGGGCGGCAGGATCGCGTCGAAGCGCTCGCCGGCGTTGATGCGTTCGACGATGTCCAGCGTGCCGGCGTACGAGAGCTTCACGTCCACACCGGCTGCCTGCGCAGCGGCGACGATGGGAGCTTCGAGGTCCTTGAGTTCCGAGCCGGCGAGGATGGTGAAGACGGCGCTGGCTGCCGGAGCCGGCGCGGCATTCGTGGCTTGCGCCGGCCCTTCCTTGCCGCATGCCGCGAGGCCCAGTGCCAGGGCCGCCAGCAGCATCAGCCGCGACAACAGGCTCACAGCGCGACCTCGCCGCGCGGCGATTGCAGCGCCTCGGTGGTTTCCTGGCGGCGCACGCGGTCGAGGTAGGTGCGGCTCTTCTCGACTTCGCTGGTCAGCGTGTCGACCGTGGTCTGCATGGAATCGAGCGCCCGGCTCTTGAAGTCGGCGATCGTGTCCATGGTCTGGTAGATGTTGGCAAAGGCCTGCTGCAGCTTGGCGATCTCGATGGTGCTGGAGGCCGCCTGCTGGTGGATGGCGCTGCTCTGGTCGCGCAGCATCTCGCTGGTGTTGGCGATGAGGTTGCCGGTGGTGGCGTTGAGCGCGCTGATCTGGTCGAGCACCAGCTTCTGGTTGGACAGCGCCTGCGCCACGATGACGGCGGTGCGCAGCGCGGCCACGGTGGTGGTGGTGGCGCGGTCCACGCCCTTCATGAGTTCCAGGTTGTTCTTGCGGATCATGTCCAGCGCCAGGTAGCCCTGGATGTTCACGGCGAGCTGCGTGAGCAGGTCGGTGACTTTCTGGCGCGAATAGAACAGCATTTCCTCGCGGATCACGCGGGCCTTCTCGGGGTCGATGGCGTCGAGCTCGCGCGCCTTGGCGTCGAGCTTGCCGTCGAGCGCCTTGCCGATGTGCACGTACTTCTCGAGCCGCTCCATCAGCGTCCAGAGGTTGACCTTTTCCTGCTCGATGGCGGTGTTGTCGCGCAGCAGTTCGTCCTTGCCGCGCTTGAGCGACTCGATGATGGCGTTGAGGTGCGTCTGCGACGACTGGTAGCGCTCGAAGTAGGCGATCAGCTTGTTGCCCAGCGGAATGAGCCCCAGCAGCTTGCGCGCCGAGAACAGGTCACCCTGCTTCGAAGGGTCGAGGTCCTCCACCTGGTGGCGCAGGTCGATGAGCGACTGGCCGATCTGCGCGCCCTTGTCGAACAGGCCGTTGCGCAGCGAACCCACGGGCCGGTCGAGCATGCGGTTGGAGACCGATGCCGAGGCCTGGATGTCCTTGCTGCCCATCGAGTGGATGCGCTCCACCGCTTCCTTGAACTGCGGATGCTGGCTGTCGTGCGCGGTGATGTCGTCGATGAAGCGCTCCACCTGCGCGTCGAGCTCGGCGACGTCCTCGGGCTTCAGGCGCACCTTGCCGCTGGCCGACTCGACCGGCACCGGCGCGACGGGCGCGGGAGGCTCCAGCGTGAAGGCCTGGGGCGGCTGCAGGTCGATGGGCGCGGGCACGGTGGTTGTGGTGGTGACGGGTGCGTTCATGGTGTTCCTGTGTTGATTCACTTGAAGCGGGCTTCGATGCCCGTGGTCATGCGTTCGAGCCATTCGAAGCTCGGCGGGTCGATCACGTCGACCAGCACCTCGGGCACCTTCACGCCGCGCGCGGCCCAGGTCTCGGGGCCCTTGGTGTCGCCGCCGGTGCGGTAGCCGTATTCGTGCGCGAGCTCGCGCAGGGCCGGGTCGTTCTCCAGCGCGGCGCCAAGCCTCGCGCCGCCTGGCGTGTAGGGCACCAGCACGTGCTTCGAATAGACGGTGGGCTTGGGGTAGAGCAGCACCATGTCGCTCTTGAGGCGATCGGGGTTCTTCAGCCAGAACTCGACCATCTGCGACTCGTAGGCCACCAGCAGCGGCGCCTTGCCCATGCCGAGCGCGAGGTAGTCCTCGAAAGGCCCGGCCGACGACTGCTCCTGGAAGCCCTGGCGCAGGAAGAGCGGCGCCACCACGGGCATGACGCGATCCACGTCTTCCTGGCTCTGCACGATCTGCTGGCTGTTGGCGAGGTAGCTCGCGAGCGCGAGGTACATGGCCGCCGAGTTGGAGGTGCGCACGTCGGTCGAGTTGATGAGCATCGACTTGCTGGTGGAGAAGGCGCTGCTCGCCTTCAGCTCCTTCCAGCGCGTGCCCTTCTCGATCATGGCCATGAGGCCCGGCAGGTCGACGACGTAGTAGAAGTCGCCCTGCTTCTGCGCAATGCCGTTGGCCACGAGGATCTCGGCGATCGGCCGCCAGCTGGCCAGCACGATGGGCGTGTAGAACGGGTTGAAGACGTTCGGCGCTTTGGCCAGTGTCTTGAGCTGCGCCGCGGCGGGCGCGCCCGAGGGAAAGCCGAAGTCGAACTTGCTGGCGTCGTAGCGGCTGGCGATGGCGCGGGAGCCCGCCTTCTCGACGGTGACGGTGATACCCTGCGCGGCCAGTGCCTTCTGCACGCGCGGGTCGGCGAAGAAGGTTTCTTTCTCGGAACCGATCAGGCCGCGCAGCGTGACCTGCTTTTCCTGTTCGATACGGGCCGCCGTTGCGGTGGCCGACTCATCGTGCAGGCGGGTGTTCGAGTACCAGACGCCTGCCCCGACCGCCGCCAGCAGGACGACGGCCAGCGCTGGTGCGATCAGCTTGCGGATTTCCAAATCTCATGCTCCTCGCCCCCTGTGAGCGGGGGTAGAGAAACATACTAACGACGGAATATGACGGTTTGTGACAGTCAGATGTCGGTAGCGATTTCGCGGGTGATGCGCAGGAACTTCTCGATGTCGGCAACGGAATTGCAGTGCAGCGGCGACACCCGCACCGTGCCCGCGAGCCCGAAGGATTCGAGCATGCGCTTCGAGTAGATGCTGGTCGCCACGCGCTCGTAGACCGTCACGCCGCGCTTCGCGTACTCGACCACCGCCTGCGTGCAGTCGATGCGGTCGAAGCCGATGCCCAGGATCAGGTCGCGCTTCGTCAGGTCTTCATGGTCGAGGAAGACGTTGACGCCCCTGAGTTCGCGCATGCCGGTGGCGTTCTCGTTGCCGTCGAGCAGCACCGCCAGCAGCGCGCGTTCGTGCAGCTCGACGTGCGTGATGCCCGCGACGAACAGTGCGCGCCGGTCGGTGGCCTCGCTGAAGTGACCGCCCAGCCAGCAGACGTAGTCGACGATCTCGCTGAGCACCGCGAACTGCCACGGCGCGGCGCTGCCCAGGTCCCAGTAGTCGGGCTTCTTGCCCGCGAGCTTGTGGTGCGGCAGCACGGCCGCGCGCTCGGACACCCACGACAGCCCCGAGCCCCGGCAGCCGAAGAACTTGTAGGGCGCGAGGTTGATGCCGTCCACCGGCGTCTTCTGCAGGTCGATGAGGCCGTGCGGCGCATGCTGCACTGCATCCACCAGGATGTACAGGTCGGGCTTGATCTCGCGCGCGCGGCGCACGATCTCGGCCATGTCGAGCTTGGCGCCGGAGATGTTCGATGCGTAGATCACGTTGAGCAGGCAGGTGTCCTTGTCGACCAGCCGCACGATCTCTTCCACATCCACGCCGCCGGTGACGGGGTTGCTCTTCGCCACGCGCAGCTCGCGGCCCAGGCGCTGGGCATAGAGGCTCATTGCGTCGAAGGCCGACGGATGCTCGAGCACGGTGGTGACCATGTTCGTGCCCGGCACGTTCTCGGCGATGGCACGCACCATGTCGAACATGGCGCCCGAGGCGGTGAGCGATGCGTACACGCTGCCGCCCGTGGCGTTGAGGATGGTGCGCAGATCCGCACTGCCCTTCGCCTGGATGTCCTGCAGCTCGACGGCCGTGGCGTGGATGCGCTCGGCGTTGTCGGGAATGGCATCGACCTGCGCGAAGCGCTCGGCCGCGGCCTTGAGGCGGAACGAGCCGCCGGCGTTGTCGAAGTACAGGCGCTCGCGGCCGTGGTGGTCATGGTCGACCTGCAGGAAGCGCGCCTTCACCTCGCGCATCAGCGCATCGGAAAAGGCCTGGCCGCGTTCGAGATCAGGAAGTTGCTGTTGGGAGCCCATTTTTTAGACGCCCTTGTTGTTCGGGTTCTTGTAGATCTCGCGCACCGCGTCCGTCATCGGGAAGTTGAGGTTCGCGTTCTTCGGCGGGATCGGCGAGAGGAACCACTTGGTGTAGAGCTGCTCGATGGCGCCCGACTTCATCAGGCCGTTGACGGTCTCGTCCACCAGCGCCTTGAATTGCGGGTCGTCCTTGCGCAGCATGATTCCGTAGGGCTCCTGGCGCAGCGACTCCTTCAGGATCTTGTATTCGCCCGGGTTGGTCGAGCTGGCGATCATGCCGGCGAGCTGCACGTCGTCGAGCACGTAGGCGTCGGCGCGGCCGGTGGACAGCAGCAGGAAGCCGTCGGAGGTGTCCTTGCCGGCGATCTCGTTCACTTCGATGGTGCCGCTCTTGCGCGCGCCGCGCAGCAGCTGGATCGAGGTGCTGCCCGAGACGGTGGCCACGTTCTTGCCGTTGAGGTCGCCCAGCGCATTGATGCCCGAGGCCTTCTTCACGGCGGCGGTGATGTTGGTGACGAAGTGGCTGGGCGCGAAGTCGACCTGCTGCTGGCGTTGCGTGGTGTTGGTGGTGGTCGCGCAGTCGAGGTCGACGGTGCCGTTCTGCAGCAGCGGAATGCGGTTGGTCGAGTTGAGCATGGTGTAGCGCACCTCGATCTTCGCGAGGCCCAGCTTGGCCTTCACCGCGTCGACGATCTTCAGGCAGATGTCGTTGGTGAAGCCGATGGGGGCGCTGTCGGCGCTGAGCTTGTACGAGAACGGGATCTGGCTGTCGCGCGCACCGATCTGGATCGTGCCGCTGTCCTTGATCTTCTGCAGCGTGCCGCCGTCCTGGGCGCTGGCGGCGCCGCAGGCGAAGACGATGGAGAGTCCGAGCGCGAGGGGCAGTTTCTTGAAGTCCATGGCGGGTTCCTTGAAGAGTCGATGACGTTGGATCGGGCGAATCTTCGGCTTCCCGACAAATTTCCAAAAGCGATTTTTTGTGATCGAATCGCATGAGAAAAAGCGTTCTTTTGGAGCCAAACTCCCGTGATGACCTTCAAGCAGCTCGAAGCCCTGTACTGGATCGCCCGCCTCGGCGGCTTCGCGCAGGCGGCCAACCAGCTCCACACCTCGCAGTCGGCCATCTCCAAGCGGGTGCACGAGCTGGAGCAGTTGTTCGACACCGAACTCTTCGACCGCAGCCAGCGCACCGCCCGGCTCACCGAGAAGGGCGAGGAGATGTTCGTGCTCGCCCGGAAGCTGCTGGAGCAGCGCGACGCGGCCATCGAGCAGTTCGGCAAGCCGGGCGTGGTGGAGCGGCGCATCCGCATCGGCGTGACCGAACTGACGGCGATGACGTGGCTGCCGCGGCTGGTCGGCCTCATCCAGCAGCACTACCCCAAGGTGATCCTCGAGCCCGACGTGGACGACAGCCTGCAGCTGCGCGACAAGCTGCTGGCCGACGAGCTCGACCTGGTCATCGTGCCCGACACCTTTGCCGACTCGCGCCTGCCGCACAAGCTCATCGGCCAGGTGAAGAGCGCGTGGATGTGCAAGCCCGGCGTGGTGCCGGTGAACGGCGGTGCGATGCGGCTGCACGAGCTGGCGCGCCACCGCATGCTGGTGCAGGGCAACAACTCGGGCACCGGCCGCGCCTACGACGCGTGGATGAAGGAACAGGGCGTGCAGCCCGCCAACGTGATCGTGGTGAGCAACCTGGTGGCGCTGACGGGGCTCACCGTGTCGGGGCTGGGCGTGAGCTACCTGCCGCGCGAATGCCTGCAGCCACTGGTGTCGGCCGGCATGCTTGCCGTGGTCGACGTGGCGCCGGCCCTGCCCGTGGTGCGCTACGTGGCGATGCACAAGGGCGAGCACCGCAGCGCACTCACCTCGTCCATCGTGATGCTGGCGCAGGAGTGCTGCGACTTCACGCGCATGTTCCAGGCGCAGCCTGAAGAAGAAACAACGGAGACGGCGAAAGACTGACCGCCGTCGTGGCCACGCCTCAGAGCGAGAGAAACGCCGCCACCAGCAGCGCCAGCGCGCCGACGATCGAAGCCACGGCGCCGACCACGTTGCCGAGATAGACGAGCCCGCCCAGCCCCACGACCCCATCGGACGACAAGCCCCGCTGCCCCGAGACGGCCGCAAGCGGCGTGGAAACGCAGAAACCATACGCCGACACGATCAGCGCGATGGCGATGAGCCACAGCAGCCACGCCGGCGCCGCAAGCGAAGACAGCACGGCGGCCGTCGCGAGCATCAGGGTCGCGCCGATGGGCAGGCTCAGGTGCGCGACACGCCACGAATTGACGATGTGCGCAGCGGCCTCGCGCTTGATCGCCTTTGCATACGGCGCACCCAGCAGCAAGCCGAACAGCAGGACGATGGCGCCGTGGAAGACGAGGTGACGCGCGGCGGGGTGCATGGATGCGAACGAGAGAGGAGCGGCGATGGGAGCCGCATCCTAACGAGGCCGGCTGCCGCGCAGCCCGGCAAGGCCCCTCGAGAGCCGGTCTCAGCCGTCGTCACCGACGGGGGAAAGATCCGGATGCAGTTGCTGCAGCGCCCGCGACAGCCGGACCACGCGCTCCCGCGCCCCGGGCTCGCCCCGGGCGAGCGCGCCCAACGCAGCTTCGTAGTCGTCAGTGAGCTGTTGCCACAGCTCGAAATCGGCGCCAAGGCCTTCAGCGTCCTTGTCCATCTTTGCTCCATCAGGAATTTCGACGGCCGGTAATTGCGCCAGTTTGACTCATTTTTGCCGCGAGCGTTAGAACTTTAGAGGTCTTGGGGTTATAGCCGCTTGAATACTGCGGTGCATCGGACCGGCTTCGACAGCCTGGAACTAAGGGTTCATCCGATGAAAGTATTTTTCAAACAAGCCAAGAATTCGCCCTGCACAGCCAAAAAACCGCGAGCGTTGAGCGAAAAATTGCCCGTATAAGAAAAAACATTTCAATTATCGCCGAGCCCGCGGACTAAACCTCCGTCGCAAGACATTCACCGGAAAGTGCCCATGACCATCACCGTGACACGCCAGGATGCCCGCTACAACACCCTGAAAAAGGGTTTCAACCTGCGATGGCCGGCCACGGAATCGGAAGCCGCCTCGCGCATCGAACTGGCGGAAAGCGCCGGCGACGCCGCCGCCGCACTGCAGCGCATCGTCGACGCGGGCCTGCGGCCCACCCTGCGCAGCGGCGGGCATTGCTACGAGGACTTCGTCTCCAACAACCCCGACGGCGCGATCCTCGACCTGAGCCTGCTCAACCAGGCCGACCCAGCTTCGAGGGGCGACGGACGCTTCCGCATCGGCCCCGGCACCCAGAACTGGAACGGGTACCTCGACCTGTACAAGCACGGCAACGTCACGCTGCCTGGCGGCTCCTGCTACTCGGTGGGCGCGGGCGGCCACATCTGCGGCGGCGGCTACGGCCTGCTGTCGCGGCTGCAAGGGCTCACGGTCGACTGGCTCTCGGCGGTTGACATCCTGACGGTGGACAACCGCGGCAAGGTGGTGCCGCGCACCGTCGACGCGAACCGCGACCCGGACCTGTTCCGCGCCTGCCGCGGCGCGGGCGGCGGCAACTTCGGCGCGATCACCAGCTACGTGTTCGACAAGCTGCCGACGGCGCCGCGCGAAGTCGCGCTGGCGGTGGTGGCCTTCGACTGGGCCACCATGACACCCGAGCGCTTCACCGCCCTGCTCACCACCTACGGCGACTACTGGGCCACGCGCGGCAAGTCGCCCGACACCTGGGGCATGTTCTCGCTGCTGAAGCTCACGCACCGCTCGGCCGGCCAGATCGTGATGCTCACTCAGTTCTGCAACCCCGACGGCACCTGCAACGACCTGACTGTGCTCAACGATTTTCTCGACCGCTTCCGCGCCTGCGCGCCGGTGCCCGCCAAGGGCCGCGCGCCCGGCGTGGGCCCGGCGCCGCAGCGCGACGCGGGCCAGCTGCTGTGCTCCAAGCCGCACACCGTGACGCGCTACGACTGGCTCACCGCCACCCAGTACCTCAACGGCTCGGGCGACAACCAGCGCGGCAAGTACAAGTCGGCCTACATGAAGCAGAACTTCAGTGCCCGCGAGGCGCAGCGCATCTACACGCACCTGACGCGCACCATTGCCGGCGTCGACCTGAGCCAGTCGCTGCTGCAGGTGGATTCGTACGGCGGCGCCGTCAACAAGCCCGAGCGCATCGCCGACACCACCGTGCCGCAGCGCGCCTCGATCATGAAGCTGCAGTACCAGACCTACTGGCGCAGCGCGAAGGACGACGCCGGCCACCTGCGCTGGATCGGCGACTTCTACCGCGACGTGTACGGCACGCCCGACGTGCCGCAGCGCTACGCGGGCACGCCCTACCCTGGCGAGCGCTACGAGGGCTGCTACATCAACTACCCGGACAACGACATGCTGGCCTACCCCTTCTGGCCGCAGCTCTACTACGGCGACCAGGGGCTCTACGAATTCCTGCGGAAGGTGAAGCGGCGGTACGACCCGAACAACATCTTCCACCACGCGATGTCGGTGCGTCCGTGATGCAACCCCACCCAGAGAGGAACCCCATGACAGATCACTCCGGTCAGAAACGCCGCACCGTCATGCAGTGGCTCGGTGGCGCCTCCGCCGCCGGCGCCCTCGCACCCCTGCTGCCGGCCCATGCGCAACAGGCCCCGGCCACGGCAGGCGCCGCAACGGCCGCGCCTGCACCACGCTTCGCCTACCTCGGCACCTACACCTTCGACGCACCCGGCGGCACGGCCGGCGGCCCCGCATCGAAGGGCATCTACGTGCTCGCTGTGCAGGACGGCAGCTGGACACCGGTGCAGACGGTCGCGAGCGCCAACCCGTCCTTCCTCGCGGTGCACCCCAGCCAGCGCTTCCTGTACGCGATCAACGAGATCGACACCTACGAGGGCCTGCCCACCGGCACGGCCGAGGCCTACGCCATCGACGAGCGCAGCGGCCGGCTCACGCTGGTCAACCGCCAGCCGCTGTCGCTCTCGGGCGTGATCCCGGCGCACCTGGCGGTGTCGCCCGACGGACGCGCACTGGTCGTGGCGCTGTACGGCGGCGGCGCCTACAACGTGCTGCCCATCGAAGCGGACGGCAAGCTCGGCAAGGTCTCCGGCATCGAGAAGGAAACCGGCTCCGGCCCCGACGCCGAGCGGCAGGAATCGCCGCACCCGCACATGGTGCAGTTCGACGCCTCGGGACGGCGCGTGCTCGCGACCGACCTCGGCAGCGATCGCGTCAACGTCTTCACGCTGGCCGACGGCAAGCTGGCGCCTGTCGGCCGCACGGCCGCGCAAGCCGGCAGCGGCCCGCGCCACCTGGCGCTGCATCCGTCGCAACGCCATCTGTACGTGGTGGGCGAACTCGACGCTTCCGTCACCTGCTACGGCTACGACGCGGCAAGCGGCGCGGTCGGAGAACAGCGACAGCGGGTCTCGACCCTGCCGGACGGCTACACGGGCCAGAAGAGCGCCGCAGCGCTGGTGATGCATCCATCGGGGCAGTTCCTCTATGCAAGCAACCGCAGGCTGAAATCGGACCACCCGCTCGCCGACAGCATCGCCGCATTCCGCATCGACGCGACCAACGGCAACCTCACGCCGCTGCAGCACTGGAGCGATGGCCTGCGCTTCCCGCGCGCGCTGACGGTGGCGCCCGACGGCGGCCACCTCTACGCGCTGAGCCAGAAGGGCGACACCATCCTTCGCCTGCGCATCGACCCCGCCACCGGCAGGCTCGACCAGCCGGTGCAGGTGGCGCAGGTGCCTACGCCGGTCTGCCTCGTCTTCGCCTGACCGGGCCTAGCTGGCGCTTCCGCGCGTCAGCATCCGGCCGGCGCGCGCGAGCACCCGGGCCTCGGCCTCGCCGCCACGGTAGGCCAGCACGCCGTTCACGAACACGCGCTCCACGCCCAGGCTCACGCCGTGCGGCTTGTCGTAGGTGGCGGTGTCGGCGATGGTCTCGGGGTCGAACACCACCACGTCGGCCATGGTGCCGGCACGCAGCAGGCCACGGTCGGCGATGCGCAGGTTGCGCGCCGTCATGCCGGTCATCTTGTGCACCGCCTGCTCCAGCGTGAAGAGCCGTCGCTGGCGCCAGTAGCGCGCGAACACGCGCGGGAAGGCGCCCCACAGGCGCGGATGCGGATGGCGGTCGTGCGGCAGGCCGTCGCTGCCGATCATGGTGAGCGGATGCGAGATGACGCGCTCCACGTCTTCCTCCTGCATCTGGAAGTAGCAGGCACCGCCGGGCTTCAGCCGCAGGCAGGCGTCCTGCTCGCTCACGCCCCACTCGCGCGCGATGTCGGAAATGAGCCGCCCCGTCATCTCCGGATGCGGGTCGGACCAGGTCAGCAGCACGTCGATCACGCCATCGACAAGATCCTCGCGCAGCACGGTGGAGCCGGCCACGTAGGGATACACGTCCATCGCGATCTTCTGGCGCTGCGCGAGCGACTCGATCAGCGGCAGCGTCTCCTTCGTGCGGCCCCAATTGGCAGGGCCGGCGCACTTGTGGTGCGAGATGACGAGCGGCACGCCGGCCTCGAAGGCGCAGTCGCCCGCCTCGTGCAGCGCCTCGATGATCTGCTGCATCTCGCTGCGCAGGTGCGTGGCGTAGACACCGCCGTGGCGGGCCACGACGCGCGCCAGCGCCGTCACCTCCTCGGCGGGCGCGGCAAAAGCTTCTTCGTAGAACAGGCCCGAGGACATGCCGTGCGCCCCGTCGGCCATGCAGCCGTCGAGCAGCGCTTCCATGCGCGCCAGCTCGTCGGCGCTGGCCGGACGGTCCAGCGCCTCCATCGCGGCGAAGCGCAGCGTGGTGTGGCCGACCAGCGCGGCCACGTTGAGCGCGGGCTGCGTCGCATCGACGGCCGCACGGTACTCGGCCATGGTCGCATGCTTGAACGAATCGGCACCCAGCAGCGTGAGCGGCGGCAGCGACTGCGGCGTACGGTACGGCGCGAGCGAGATGCCGCAGTTGCCCGTCACCACGGTGGTGATGCCCTGCGACACCTTCGGCAGGCACAGCGGGTCGCGCAGCACGATGGCGTCGTCGTGCGTATGCGCGTCGATGAAGCCGGGGGCGATCACCTTCGCGCGGCAGTCGACGACTTCGACGTCGGCCAGCGCCAGGCCATCGGGCAGCCGCCCGCGCAGGCCTTCGCCGAGCGCGGCGATGCGGTCGCCCTGCAGCAGCACGTCGCCGGGCCACGAGGGGCCGCCCGAGCCGTCGACCACAAGCCCCGCTTCGAGCAGAACCGCCTTCTTGTTGCTCTCGCTCACGATGCGCTCCCTCCGTCGTTCACGCCGCCGCCGTCCCAGCTCTGCAGCGGGTGTGTGGTGGCGTCGATGCCGTGGCGCTGGAAGGCCTCGCGCGCGCGCTGCAGGCGCTGCACCGCGGGCTCGCCGCGGCGCTGGGCCACCAGCACGGTGAGGATCTCGATGACCGTGAGGTGCGTGAGGTAGGCATCGATGCCCACGTGCATCACCGCGTCGTCGGGCACCGAGAGGCCCAGAAGAAAGTCGGCCTTGGCTGCCAGCGCCGTGCCGGGCCGCGTGAGCGCGACCACCTTGGCGCCCTGCCCGCGCGCGATGTCCACCGCGTCGAGCAGCGAAGGCATGCCGCCCACGTGCGAGATGGCGATGACCACGCCGCCCGGGCGCTGCGCCGCGCCGGCCACCTGCTGCAGGTGGTAGTCGGCCCACGCGTTGGCCGACAGGCCGAGGCGGAAGAGCCGCGCCTGCAGGTCGTTGGCCATGAACCACGAGGTGGCGCCCGCGCCGTACAGGTCGACGTGCGGCGCCGCCGCGATGGCGGCAACTGCGCCGTCGAGCACCTGCATGTCGAGCTGGCCGCGCACTCCGGAAACCGAAGCCGCGGCGCTGCGCGCGATCTTGCCGACCACTTCGTCGGCCGCGTCCTCGATGTTCACGCGGCGGTGCAGCGGCGAGCCGCCCAGAGCGAGTTCCTGCGCGAGCGCGAGCTTGAATTCGCGCAGGCCGGCAAAGCCCAGGTCGCGGCAGGTGCGCATGATGGTGGGCACCGAGCTGCGCGAGCGCTCGGCCAGCTGCTCGAAGCTTTCTTCGAGCACGCGGTCGGGGTCTTCGAGGATCAGGTCGAGAATCGCGCGCCGCGTCGCCGGGGCGTCGCCACGGACCTCCGCGATTTTCTGAAGCAGGGAGGGAGTCATCGCAACGTGCTCAGAAATGCATGGCGACGGCGTCGCTCACGCGATAGTCGTTCTCGACCACGGGCATCCAGTGCCATTTGTCGAAGGTGGTGCAGGGGTGCGAGATGCCGAGGCCGACGCGGTCGCCGACCTTGGGCGCCACGGCTTCCTCGCTCGCGTCCCAGCGCAGGTAGGCGTGCTGGTCGTTCAGCGCGGTGATCTTCCAGCCGGCGGGCACGTCCTGCGGCTGCAGTTCGCCGCGCGCCGCACGCGCGATGGGCACGGGCAGCGAGAGGTCGAAGGAGATGTCGCGCTTGCCCACGGCCAGGATCGCCAGGCCCGGCTCGGGGCGCGACTGCACGGTGGCCCAGACTTCCATCGCCGGCACCAGGCTTTCGCCGCAGCCGCAGCCCAGGCGCTCGTCGACCGCGCTCACCATGCGCTTGTAGAAGCCGTGGTCGTGCGTCACGTAGCAGCCCGAGCGCAGCAGGCCGCGCACCGGCGCGCCCAGCGCGGGCTTGAGCCGGCCGGCCACGAGGTCGAAGATGGCCGAGCCGCCGGCCGAGACCAGCACCTCGTCGGTCTCGAAGAGCTTCTCGGTGTCGCAATGGCGTGCCACGGCTTCCACGCGGTCCATCAGCGCCTTGGCATAGGCCGTATCGGGCTCGCTCTGGCCGGTGGCGCCCTGCCCTTCGTAGCACTCGATGCCCACGAGCTTGACTGCATCGCTCGCGCGCAGCCTCGTGGCCAGCGCAATGGCCTCCTCGTGCGTGCGGCAGCCGGTGCGCGCGCCATCCACGCCGATCTCGATCATCACCTCGAAGGGCACGCTCTCGGGACGGCGCTTCGACCATTCCTCGATCAGCCCGAGCTGCGCCAGCGAATCGACCAGGAACACGATGCGCAGGTCGGCATGCGCGCGCAGCAGCACCTGGATGCCGGCGAGGTCTTCGTCGCTCACCACCTGGTTGGCGATGAGCGTGCGGCGCGCGCCGGCCGCCACGCCCACGGCAAGTTGCGTGACGGTGGCGAAGGTCAGGCCCCAGGCGCCGGCATCGAGCTGGCGCCGGAAGAGCTGCGGCGACATGGTGGTCTTGCCGTGCGGCGCGAGGTCGATGCCCCACTCGCGCACGCGCGACTGCATCCACGACAGGTTGTGCTCGAGCGCCTCGCGCTTGAGCACGGCCAGCGGCAGCGGCAGGTCGCCGGCCAGCACGTTCCAGCCGGCGGCGCCGATCTCGCTGCGGCGGCGCGGCGCCTGGGTGCGCGGGTAACCCTTGAAGTTGCTGCCCAGCAGCGGGTCGGTGAAGTCGTTGGCGGCGGTCATGTTCATGCAGCGATGTTGGAGATAAGTTCTTTGCGGATGCAGGCGCTGTAGTGTCCCGCCGAAATCTCTTCGAGCGGCGGAACGGTCTGTGCGCAGGCTTCGATGGCATGCGGGCAGCGTGTGCGGAACACGCAGCCCGAAGGCGGCGAAATGGGGCTCGGGATGTCGCCCTTGAGCGCGATGCGCTCGGTCGCCATCTCGGGGTCGGGCTTCGGGCTCGCGGCCAGCAGCGCCCGTGTGTAGGGGTGCGAGGGGCGCTCGAACAGCTCCTCGGTGGTGGCGACTTCCATCACCTTGCCGAGATACAGCACCACCACGCGGTCGCACAGGTACTCGACCACGTCGAGATCGTGCGAAATGAAAAGCATCGTCAGGCCCAGCCGCTCGCGCAGGTCGGCCAGCAGGTTGATGACCTGCGACTGGATCGACACGTCGAGCGCCGACAGCGGCTCGTCGGCCACGATGAACTCGGGCTCCACGGCCAGCGCGCGCGCCACGCCGATGCGCTGGCGCTGCCCGCCCGAGAACTCGTGCGGAAAGCGGTTCGCATGCTCGGCGCGCAGGCCCACGGTCTCGAGCAGTTCGGCAATGCGCTTGTCGCGCGCCGCAGCGCCCTTGTGCAGGCCGTGCGTGGACAGCGCCTCGCCGAGGATCGCGCTGATGCGCATCTTCGGGTTCAGGCTGGCGTACGGGTCTTGAAAAATGATCTGCAGCTTGCTGCGCAGCTTGCGCATGCGCTCGCCCGACAGCGCGCCGATGTCGTCGCCGCGGTAGAGCACCTGGCCGTCGCTGCGCTCCAGCAGGCGCAGCACGGTGCGCCCGATGGTGCTCTTGCCCGAGCCCGATTCGCCGACCAGACCCAGCGTCTCGCCGGGCTGGATCGCGAACGAAACGTCGTCCACGGCGCGCACCGGGCGGTCGCTGCTGCCGAAGTACTTCTTGAGTCCGCGGACTTCGATGAGGGGGGAGGAAGAAGAAGCAACGGCGGTCATGCGGCTCTCGCAAGTGTTGGGGTCGGCTGCACACGGATGCAGCGTGCCTGGCGGTCTTGCCGGATGTCGATCAGCGGCGGCATCGCGTCCTTGCAGCCCGCGAGCGCAAGATCGCAGCGCGGCTCGAAGGCGCAGCCCGGCGGCGGCGCCAGCGGGCTAGACACCTGGCCGCGAATGGCGAACAGGCGCTTGGGCTTGGGCTGGCCGGGCAGGCGCGCCTTGCCCGGCAGGCAGGCCAGCAGGCCCTGCGTGTACGGGTGCTCGGGCTGCGCGAACAGCGGCCGCACCGGCGCGCTCTCGACCACGCGGCCCGAATACATCACAACCACGTCGTCGGCATGGTGTGCGACCACGCCGAGGTTGTGCGTGATGAACAGGATGCTCATGCCCGTTTCGGCCTGCAGCCGGCGCATGAGCTCGAGGATCTGCGCCTGGATGGTCACGTCGAGCGCGGTGGTGGGCTCGTCGGCGATCAGCAGCGTCGGGTCGCAGGCCATGGCCAGCGCGATCATCACGCGCTGGCGCATGCCGCCCGAGAGCTGGTGCGGGTACTCGTGGATGCGCTGCGCGGCCGCCGGAATCTCCACCAGCTCCAGCATGCGCTGCGCATGCGCCAGCGCTGCCTTGCGGTCGAGCCCCTTGTGCAGGCGCACGCTTTCCGCGATCTGCTCGCCGATGGTGAACACCGGGTTCAGGCTGGTCATCGGCTCCTGGAAGATCATCGACAGCTGGTTGCCGCGCAGCGAGCGCATCTCGCGCTCGCCGATCTGCAACAGGTCGAGCGACTTGCCCTCGCGCGTCACGAAGGTGGCACTGCCACTGACCTGCGCGTTGGCTGTCTTGGGCAGCAGGCGCATCAGCGTGAGGCTGGTGACCGACTTGCCCGAGCCCGACTCGCCGACCAGCGCGGTCGTCTTGCCCGGCTGGATGGAAAAGCTCACGTCGGCCACCGAGCGCACGAGGCCGTCCTCGGTCGGGAAGCTGGTGCTCAGGTTGCTGACCGCGAGACGTGGGGTGTTGTTGGTGTTCGTCGTCATCACGAGGTCTTCTTGAGCTTGGGGTCGAGCAGGTCGCGCACGCCGTCACCCAGCAGTTGCAGCGACAGCGCCGTGAAGATGATCGCGAGCCCCGGGAACAGCACCACCCAGAAGGCCTGGTGCGCGTACTGCTGGCTGCCCGCGACCATGGTGCCCCAGGTCGGGATCTCGGGCGGCACGCCGACGCCGAGGAACGAGAGCCCCGCTTCCGCCAGGATGGCGTAGGCGAAGATGAACGACACCTGCACCAGGATCGGCGACATCAGGCTCGGCAATATGTGCCGCCACAGGATGCGCGAAGTGCGCACGCCCAGCGCGCGCACCGCCTCCACGAACAGCAGCTCGCGCACCACCAGCGTAGAGGCCCGCACCACGCGCGCCACGCGCGGCGTGTAGACCAGCACCAGCGCCAGCACCGTGTTGATAAGCGATGGCCCGAGGATGGCCACCAGCGCGATGGCCAGCAGGATGTCGGGGAAGGACATCATCGCGTCGACCACGCGCATCAGCGGCGCGTCGAGCCGGCGGAAGAAGCCGGCCATCAGGCCCAGCGCGGTGCCGGCGATCACGGCGCCCAGCGCGGTGAGCGCGGCGATGGCCAGCGAGTAGCGTGCGCCGTGGACGATGCGCGAATACAGGTCGCGGCCCAGTTCGTCGGTGCCGAGCAGGTGCTCGGCGCTGGGCGCCTTCAGGCGCTCCAGCACGGCCGTGTCGTTGGGATCGATGGAGGCGAACAGCGGTGCGCCGATGGCCATGACGGCGATCACCAGCAGCACCAGCGCGGACACCAGCACGATGCGACGGTGCATCAACTGGCGGAGCATTCGGGGCATTTGCATTTTTCTCAGACCTTCACGCGCGGATCGACGACGGCGTACAGCAGGTCGATGGAGAAATTGATGAGCACGTAGATCGCGGCGATCACGAGCAACGCACCCTGGATGACCGGGTAGTCGCGCCGCAGCACCGCGCTGACCACGAGATTGCCCACGCCCGGCAGGCCGAACACGGTCTCGGTGATGACGGCGCCGCCGATCATCAGAGCCACCGTGAGGCCGATCACCGTGACGATGGGCACCAGCGCATTGCGCAGCGCGTGCTTGAGCACCACGGTGCGCTCGCTCAAACCCTTGGAGCGGGCGGTGCGCACGTAGTCCTCGCCCAGCACGTCGAGCATCGAGGCACGCGTGAAGCGGATGATGAGCGCCGAATTCAGCAGGCCCAGCACGGTCGCCGGCAGCACCAGCGAATGCAGCCGCTCGGCGAACGGCGCATCGGGCGCGCCGTAGCCCGACACCGGGAACCAGCCGAAGGACACGGCGAAGATCTGGATCAGCACGATGCCCAGCCAGAAGCTCGGGATGCTCGCGCCCAGCATCGCGATGCCGGTGAAGAGCTGGTCGACCACCCGCCCCCGGAACACGGCGGAGACGATGCCGCAGGGCACGCCGATCAGGGCCGCGATGGCCACCGCCATCAGCGCGAGCAGCGTGGTGGGTTCGGAGCGCTCCCACAGCGCCTGCGTCACGGGGCGCTGCAGGAAGATCGACTGGCCGAGGTTGCCCTGGAGCACCTCGCGCAGCCAGTAGCCGAACTGCACGGGCAGCGGCTTGTCGAGGCCGTATTCCTTCTGCACGCGGGCGATGTCGGCGGCGGTGGCCTGGTCGCCCAGCAGCACCGAGACCGGGTCGCCCGAGGCGGCGCGCGTGAGCACGAAGACGAGCACCGCCACGATGGCGAGCACGACCAGCATGCCCGCGGCGCGGGAGGCGATGTAGCGGAAAAGCGATTTCTTCATCACGCGGAAAACTCGATGGCTGCCGCGCTGCCCACCGCGACGTACTGGCCCGTGAACTGGATGTCGCCACCCTTCACGCGGAAGACGGTCACGTTGTCGCCCTGCTTGTTGTGGCACACGTAGAGGAAGCGGCCACTCGGGTCGAGCGTGCAGCTGCGCGGGTAGTTGCCGCGCGACCACTCCTCGCGCACCAGTGTGGGCGCGCCGGTGCGGGCGTCGACCTTGAAGATCGAGATCGAGTCGTGCAGCCGGTTGAGCGACACGAAGTGCTGGCCGTCCGGCAGCATGCGGATGCCCGATGCGTAGCTGGTGCCCTTGAAGCCCTTGGGCAGCGCCGACGTCTCGCTCACCAGCGTGAGCACGCCGGTGGCGCTGTCGTAGCGCATGAAGGCGATGGTCGATGCCTCTTCGTTCACCAGGTAGAACCACTTGCCGTTCGGATGGAACACGAAGTGGCGCGCACCGGAGCTTTCCGACACGGCCACCGTGCTCGGCTGGCTCAGCACGCCGGTGATGCGGTCGAAGCGATACGAGATGACGCGGTCGAGCCCCAGGTCGGCCACCAGCACGAAGTCGCCCTTCGGATCGGCATGCACCATGTGGGCGTGCGGGCCGTCGTGGTCGCTGGTGGCGAAGCCTTCGTGCGAGCGTGCAGCCTGCGGCACCACGTCGGCGCCGGGCTTGCAGGGCGTGGACGCGCCGCAGGCTTCCACGTCCTTGTAGACGACGGCTGCAACGCCGGCATCGGGCGTGCCGTCGGCGCGCAGCGCGAGAACGCTGACATCGCCGCTCGCGTAGTTGGCCGTGAACAGAAAGCGCCCATCGGGGTGCACGCTGATGTAGGCCGGGTCCTTGCCGCCACAGGGCGTTTCGGAGACGAAAGTCAGCGCACCGTTCGCGCCGATGCGGAAGGCCGAGACCGAGCCGGCCTCGAACTCGTTGGCCGCGTAGAGCATCGGCAGCTTCGGATGGCGCGCGAGCGAGGCGGGGTTGCGCAGCTTCGCGCCCTCGCCCGTGCTGGCCACGGCCGCCGGTGCGCCGGGAATCGGCTTGAGAGCGCCGGTGGCGCTGTCGAGCACGAACTGGTGCACTCCCAGTCCGCGCCCGCCGCGCCACGGCTTGCCGCCGTCGCTGTAGGTTCCGACATAGGCGTAGACAGGGCCGGAGGTGGCAGCCTGAACGGTGGAGGCCGTGAGGCCCAGGGCTCCGAGGCCGGAGGCCAGTGCGCTGGCTTGCAGAAGTTGGCGACGCGATGGCATGGCTTTGTTCCCGGCGTCTTCTTACTTGATCTGCGCGTTCCAGAAGAACGGCCAGGTCGCGGGCTGGTAGTTGTCCAGCGCCGGGCTCTTGGCCGAGAGGCCGTTGAACTTGCCGACGTTGATGTACGGCACCTCGTCGTACACCACCTGCTGCACCTTGCCCCACAGCGCGCCGCGCTTGGCCGGGTCGCTCTCGACGTTGAAGGCCTGCAGTGCCGTCTTCTTGGCGGGCGAGTCCCACCAGCCGGGCGCGCCGTCGCCGAGCTGCGGCGGCGAGAGCATCGGCTCGGGGAACTGGCCCGAGTGGGTGACGTAGATGTCCCACAGCTTGGCGTCGTTGCGGCGCTGCACCAGCGTGGCCCAGTCGACCACGTTGAGGTCGACCTTGAAGCCGGCGCGCTTGAGCTGCTCGGCCATCAGCAGGGCCATGTTGTAGTGGAAGTCGTACTGGCGGCTGGTCAGCACGCGGATCGGCTCGCCCTTGTAGCCGGCCTTGGCAGCGGCTTCCTTGGCCTTGGCGGCGTTGCGCTGGTTGTACTGGTCGGCGCCTGCGGCCGAGTAGAACGGTGAGCCCTTCGGGAAGTGGTTGCCCTCGGCCGTGAAGAAGCGCGTGTCGCCGAAGCCGGCGGCGAGCATCTCGCCTTCGCCCAGCGCGATCTGGATCGCCTGGCGCACCGGCTGGCTGGCGGCCACGCCTTCCTTCGTGTTGAGCACGAGGTACGGGAAGCCGAACGAGGGCGTCATGATCGGCACGGTCTTGCCGCCCGACTTCTCCAGGCGCGGAAGCGCTTCCACTGGCAGCAGGTCGGCGAAGTCGTACTGGCCGGCCAGCGCGCCTTCGACGCGCGTGCTGGCGTTGGGCACGGGCACGAAGCGCAGTTCTTCGATGGCCGCCTCGCGCTTGCCGCCGTAGCCGCTGGCGGCCTCCTTGCGCGCGCTGTACTTGTCGAAGCGCGTGAGCAGCACGAACTGGTCGGGGCGGCGCTCCTTGAACTTGTAGGGGCCGGTGCCGACGAAGTCCTTCAGCGGCGAGGCGATGGAGTCCTTGGCCATGATGGCTGCCATGCCGCTGGGCAGCGCGAGCTGCGAGAGCAGCGGCGCGTAGGGTTCCTTCAGCACGATCTCGACCGCCAGCGGGCCCTTGGCCTTGAGGCTGTCGACTTCCTTGCCCACGGCCTTGCCGCGCGGCGACTGGTCCATCCAGCGCTGCAGGCTGGCCACCACGTCGTCGGCGGTGAGCTCACGGCCGCTGTGCAGCATCACGCCCTTGCGCAGAGTGATGGCGTAGGTCTTGCCGTCGGCGGAGATCTTCGGCATGCCCTCGGCCAGCATCGGCACCACGTTCCACTTGGCGTCGAAGGTGTAGAGCGTCTCGTAGACGTGCTGCATGATGGTTCCGACCAGGTCGGCGGTGGAAGCCATCGGGTCGAGCGTCTGCGGCTCGGCCACCATCGCCAGCGTGGCGAAGTTGCGCGGACCCTGTGCGTGGGCGCCCTGGTAGGGCAGCGCGGCGCACAGCATCGCGAGCAGGGAGGCGCCCAGCAGGCTGCGTTTGGACAGCTTGGGCAGACACTGGGCAAGACCGGCGTGGGGCATGGGGAACTCCTTCATGAGGCGGGCTGGTTTGTGAAAGAAATTTTCTCTTCGGCCCGGACTTTGAAGCAGTATTCATGCCTAATCATCCGTGTTAACCCTCGTTCAGGGGTTATTTTGAAATAGATTTTCAAATCAGAGGGATACTCGCGGCGCGTTTCCGCTCTTTCCGTTTCTCTTTCCTTTCATCACACAAGGAGTTCCCATGCCCCTCGAATACCTCGGCGCCCCGCCCCTGGCCTCCGACCGCCAGGTCCGCCCCTTCTCCCCGGCCGTGCGCGCCGGCGACTTCATCTATGTGTCGGGCCAGGTGCCGGTCGACAAGAACGGCGAACTCGTGGTGGGCGGCATCGAGGCGCAGACGCGCCAGGTGATGGAAAACATCAAGACTGTGCTCGCGCTGGCCGGTGCCACGCTCGACGACGTGTGCAAGAGCACCTGCTGGCTGCAGGACGCGCGCGACTTTGGTGCCTTCAACCGCATCTACATGAGCTACTTCGGTGAAAACAAGCCGGCGCGCTCGACCACCGAAGCGCGGCTGATGATCGACGCGCGCGTGGAAGTCGACGTCGTCGCCTACAAGCCCAAGGCCTGATCCGGCGCTCGGTCAGCCTTTCAGCTCGGTCTTGCGCTGGATGATGCGCGAGACCAGCCCGTATTCCACCGCCTCCCCGGCCGACAGCCAGCGGTCACGCTCGATGTCGGCCAGCACCACGTCGATGGGCTTGCCGGTCTCGCGCGCGATCTCGTGCGCGATGCGCTGGCGTGCCTTGATGATTTCCTGCGCCTGGATGGCGATGTCGGTCGCCTGCCCACCCGCGCCGCCGCTGGGCTGGTGGATCAGGAAGCGCGTGTTCGGCAGGCACACGCGGCGCTCGCGCGGCGCCGCCAGGAACAGGTGGGTGGCCGCGCTGCCGACCCAGCCGGTGCCGATCATGTTCACCGGCGCGCTGATGAAGCGCACGATGTCGTGGATGGCGTCGCCCGACTCCAGGTGCCCGCCCGGCGAGCTCACGAGGATGTCGATGGGCTTCTCGGGGCTGTCGGCGTCCAGAGCGATGAGCCGGCGCGTCACGTCGGCGGCCACCGAATCGCTGATGGTCCCGAAGATCAGCAGCGTGCGCGACTTGAACGCCTTTTCCTCCAGGTAGGAATTGCGCGGCTCGGCGGTGGCGGCTGGCTTGGTGTCGTCTTCCGATTCCATTGAGAACATGGTGGGCTGCATGAAGAAAGCTCCTGTGGTTGAACTGTCTTGACGAACAAGCCCACAGTTTCGTGACATTGCTGGCTATGGCAAGCTGCGCCGATGCTCGATGAACGCTATCTCTCGCAATTCCCGGCACTGCGAGGCCGGCTGGTTCGCGCGGCGGCGCGCATGCTGGGCGGCCCGGCGGATGCCGAGGACGTGGTGCAGGACAGCTACCTGCGCGCGCTCGAAGCCGGCGACGGGCCCGCGCCGGATTCGGTGCAGGCCTGGCTGACGACGGTGATGCAGAACCTCGCGATCGACCGGCTGCGGCGCGACGGGTGGATGCAGCGGTGGCTGAAGGATGCCGAAGGGCTCGCACCCGAAGCGCCGTCGGCAGAGGCCGAGGCGGCGCAGGCAGAGTCCATCGACCGGGCGCTGAGGTTGATCGCTGCGAGGCTGTCTCCGGCCGATGGCGCCGCGGTGCTGCTGCGCGAAGTCTTCGAGGCCAGCTTCAAGGAGATTGCCGAGGCCAGCGGCAGGACCGAAGCGGCCTGCAGGCAGCAACTGCATCGCGCGCTGCTGGGGCTGCGGCAGGAAAAGAGCGAGGACGAAGCCGGGTCATCGGACGCGGTCTTCCACGTCTACCGGCAGGCGCTGCAGGACTGCGATGCGCGGGTGCTGTTCGCGATGCTGCGGCAGCCGCCCGCGCGGGCCTTGTCGATGTCGGCGACCACCATCGCCGGAACGCCGCGCACCGTCTGCCAGGTCGTGCAGATGGGCGGCAGGCTCGGCCTCGTGCTGACGTTGGGCGGAAAGGTGTTGTGCGTACTGCCGCTCGACGTGCAGCGGCAGGAAGAAGAAACGGAAACGGTCGGCTAGCCCGCCAGCCGCCCCGCCACCAGCTGCAGCACCCGGTCGCAGCGCTTCGCCAGGTCCTGGTCGTGCGTGACCATCACGAACGCTGTGCCGTGCCGGTGCGCGAGGTCGAGCATCAGCTCGAACACCGTGTCCGCCGTGCTGCGGTCGAGATTCCCCGTGGGCTCGTCGGCCAGCACGCAGGCCGGCTCGGTGACCAGCGCGCGCGCGATCGCCACGCGCTGGCGCTCGCCGCCCGACAGCTCGGCCGGCCGGTGATGCAGGCGCTGGCCCAGCCCCACGCTCTCGAGGATCTTCGCGGCCGACTGCGCCGCCGCATGAGGCTCCACGCGGCGGATCTTCAGCGGCATCGCCACGTTGTCGAGGGCGCTGAACTCGGGCAGCAAGTGATGGAACTGGTAGACGAAGCCCAGGTGCTGGTTGCGCAGCCGGCCCTGCTCGGCCGGGTCGGCGTGCGCGATGTCCTTGCCCAGCAGCTCGACCTTGCCCGCCGTGGGCTCGTCGAGCCCGCCCATCAGGTGCAGCAGCGTGCTCTTGCCGGAGCCGGAGGCGCCGACGATGGCCAGCGTTTCGCCGGCGTGCACGTCGAGATCGACACCGTGCAGCACGGTCAGGTCGAGCCTCCCCTCGTGGAACCGCTTGGTCAGTCCACGGGCCTTCAATACAACTTCACTCATAGCGCAGGGCTTCGGCGGGGTTCACGCGGCTGGCGCGCCAGCTCGGGTACAGCGTGGCCAGGAAGGCCAGCACGAGGGAAATGATGGCGATGGGCATGATGTCGCTGCGCTGCGGATCGCTGGGCATCTTGCTGATCAGGTAGATGTCCTTCGGCAGGAAGCTCGCATGGAACAGCTGCTCCAGGAAGGGCACGATCACGTCGATGTTGTAGGCGATGCCCAGGCCCAGCAGCAGGCCGGCCACGGTGCCGATCACGCCCACCATCGCGCCCTGCACCACGAAGATGCCCATGATGCTGCGCGGCGAACTGCCCAGCGTGCGCAGGATGGCGATGTCGGCGCGCTTGTCGGTCACGGTCATGACGAGCGTGGAAACCAGGTTGAAGGCCGCCACCGCCACGATCAGCGTGAGGATGATGAACATCATGCGTTTCTCGACCTGCACGGCCGCGAACCATGTCTTGTTCTGGCGCGTCCAGTCGCGGATGAGGAACTCGCCCGGCAGGCTCACGGCAAGCTGGTCGGCCACGTCGCGCGCCTCGTTGAGGTTCTTGAGCTTCAGGCGGATGCCGGTGGGCCCTTCGAGGCGGAACACCTTGGCGGCGTCCTGCTCGTGCACCATGGCCAGCGCCGAGTCGTATTCGTAGTGGCCGGAATCGAAGGTGCCGACCACGGTGAACTGCTTCAGCCTCGGCACCACGCCCGCCGGCGTGACCTGCCCGCCCGGCGCCACCAGCGTGACCTGGTCACCCGGCTGCACGAAGAGCGAGCGAGCCAGCTCTGCGCCGAGCACGATGCCGAACTGGCCCGGCACCAGCTTGTCGAAGGTGCCCTTCGAGGCGATGCCGTTGATGTCGGTGACTTCGGGCTCCAGCTTGGGATCGATGCCGCGCACGATCGTGCCCTTCATGTCCTCGCCGCGCGCGATCAGCGCCTGGGTGTTGATGAAGGGCGCCGCGCCGACCACCTCGGGGTGCTTGCGCGCCGCCGCCATGATCTCGTCGAGCTGCTGAAGCGCCTGGCCGTCGCGCGAGAAGATCTCGATGTGCGACACCACCCCGAGCATGCGGTCGCGCACTTCCTTCTGGAAGCCGTTCATCACACTGAGCACAATGATCAGCGCCGCCACGCCCAGCGCGATGCCGAGCATCGAGACACCGGAGATGAAGGAGATGAAGCCGTTGCGCCGCGTCGCCCTGCCTGCGCGCGTGTAGCGCCAGCCGAGCTGCAGTTCATAAGGAAGTCGCATAGGGGCGGAATTGTGGCATCCCGGATCACCTTGGGGCTTCCGGGACAATAGGGGAATGGCCGAAACCTCCCCACGCCAACTCCTGATCCCTTTTGCCGGCCGCGGTTCCCCGTCATGCCGCGCGGCCCTGACCACCCTCAGGCTTCCCAACCTCGAAAGCCTGCTCGCCCGCCTCACCCTCGCCGACACCGATACGCAGGACGAAAGCACGCGCTCGCCTCCGCATGAACGCGCGCTGGCGCAGGCGCTGGGCATCGCCTCGCCCGACGGCTGCATCCCCTGGGCCGCGCTCGAAGCACGGCGGCTGGGCATCGCCGCGCCCGGCGATACCGAAGGCTGGGGCCTGGTCACTTTGTGCAACTGGCAGGTCGGCATCGACGACGTGGTGCTGGGCGACCCGGGCGCCATCGAGATCGACGCCGCCGAGTCGGCCGCCCTGCTGGCGGCCGCGCGCCCCTTCTTCGAGGAAGACGGCATCGCGCTGCACCCTTCGCCGGTGCCCGGCCGCTGGCTGGCGCGCGCCGGCATCTTCGACGGCCTCGCCACCGCCTCCATCGACCGCGCGGTGGGCTACCCGGTCTCGCAATGGTCGCCGCTGGCCGACGCCGCGCGGCCGCTGCGCCGGCTGCAGAACGAGATGCAGATGCTGCTGTACACGCAGCGCGTAAACGACGAACGCGCCGCGCGCGGCGTGCCGCCGATCAATTCCTTCTGGCTCGCCGGCACCGGTGCGCTGAAGAAGGAAGCGGCGGAACAGGCAACGGCACCGACAGTCGACGACACCCTGCGCATCGCCGCGCTGCGCGACGACGGCATCGGCTGGGCCGCTGCCTGGCAGGCGCTCGACGCCGGCCCTCTCGCCGCGCTGCTGGCCGAATACACGCGCGGCTCCGGCGACGTGTCGCTCACGCTGTGCGGCGACCGCGCCTCGCAGCGCTACATCGTGCAGCCGCGCGGCCTGGCCCGCTGGGCGAAGAGCCTGTTCGACCGCAAGCAGGCGGCCACCGTGCTGGAGGCGCTATGAAAATCGTAGCCCGGGAGATCCCGCCGCGCACCGTCTGGGCGCTGGAACAGGCCGGCGTGCATCCGCTGCTGGCAAGGCTTTTCGCGGCGCGCGGCGTGCGCGCCAAGGAAGAACTCGACGACGGCCTCGCGCTGCTGCTGCCGCCCGACGCGCTGCTCGGCACGCGCGAGGCCGCCGCGCTGCTGGCCGACGCCATCGCGCAGGACAAGCGCCTGTGCATCGTCGCCGACTACGACTGCGACGGTGCCACCGCCTGCGCGGTCGGCGTGCGCGGCCTGCGGCTGCTGGGCGCGAAGAACGTGAGCTATCTCGTGCCCGACCGCGTGGTCGACGGCTACGGCCTCACGCCGCCCATTGCCGAGCGCGTGGCCGCGAGCGGCGCCGACATGCTCATCACCGTCGACAACGGCATCGCCAGCGTCGATGGCGTGGCCGCCGCCAAGGCGCGCGGCCTGCAGGTGCTGGTGACCGACCATCACCTGCCCGGCCCCGAGCTGCCTTCCGCCGACGTGCTGGTCAACCCCAACCAGCCCGGCTGCGGCTTCGAGAGCAAGAGCATCGCCGGCGTCGGCGTCATGTTCTACGTGCTGCTGGCGCTGCGTTCGGAGCTGCGCAGGCGCGGCGTGTTCGACACGGCCAGCCAGCCGAAGCTCGACGCGCTGCTGCCGCTGGTCGCGCTGGGCACTGTGGCCGACGTGGTGAAGCTCGACGCCAACAACCGCCGCCTGGTGGCGCAGGGCCTTCGCCGCATCCGCGCGGGGAGCATGCCGGCCGGCGTCGCGGCGCTCTTCAAGGCGGCCGGCCGCAACGCTTCCGTTGCCACCACCTTCGACTTCGGCTTCGCGCTCGGCCCGCGCATCAACGCCGCGGGCCGGCTGTCCGACATGACGCTGGGCATCGAATGCCTGCTGACCGACGACGCGGGCCGCGCCGAAGAACTCGCGCGCATGCTCGACGGCATCAACCGCGAGCGGCGCGACATCGAGGGCGGCATGCGCGACCAGGCGCTGCTGCTGGCCGAGTCGCTGTTCGCCGCCGATGGCGAGGGCATCGAAGCGCCGCCGCCGGCCATCAGCGTGTTCGACGCGGGCTTCCACGAAGGCGTGGTGGGCATCGTTGCCTCGCGCATCAAGGACCGCTTCCACCGCCCCACCTTCGTCTTCGCCGCGAGCGGCGCGCCGGGCAAGGAGCAGGAGCTGAAAGGCTCGGGCCGCTCGATCCCAGGCTTCCACCTGCGCGATGCACTC
Source organism: Variovorax sp. 679 (assembly GCF_003952185.1). Lineage (GTDB taxonomy): Bacteria > Pseudomonadota > Gammaproteobacteria > Burkholderiales > Burkholderiaceae_C > Variovorax. The sequence goes on from NZ_RXFS01000002.1 coordinate 574,687, forward strand.
GACCTCGTGGCCAAGCGCCATCCGGGCGTGCTGCTGCGCTTCGGCGGCCACGCGATGGCGGCCGGCTGCACCGTCGCGCGCGAGCACTTCGAGACCTTCGAGAAGGGCTTCGCGCAGGTGGCGCGCGAGCTGCTGGCCGAGGCTGCGCTCACGCGGCAGATCGAGACCGACGGTCCCATCGCCCGCGAGTACATGCGCATCGACCTCGTCGACACGCTGCACCGCGAGGTGTGGGGACAGGGCTTCGCGCCGCCGACCTTCAGCGAGGAAGTGGAAGTGGTGTCGCAGCGCCTCGTGGGCGAGAAGCACCTGTCGCTCAAGCTCCGGCACCAGGGCCAGCCGATCGACGCGATCTGGTTCAGCCACACCGAGCCGCTGCCGCCGCGCGTGAAGCTGGCGTTCCGGCTCGATGCCGACGAATGGCAGGGCGTGCGACGGCTGCGCTTCCTGGTGGAGGGCGCGGAGTTCTAGCCGGGCTCGTACAAGGGATACCCCGTACCGGCATCGGGCACGGAGACGGTCTCGACGACAGGTCTTCGAGGCTACGATCGGTGACTCACTTCGCACCAGCCCCGAGCCCGACCGGATGCCCACCAGCCACCGACCCGTTCCAGCCACCCGCCGCAGCACATGGCCGGCGGTGTGAGCCTCGGCTTGCTGGCCGGCCTCGTGGTCTGCGGCCTCGTGCTGCTGGTGATGTCCAGTGCGCGCATCCACGGCTGGTATTTGCTGGCCTGCGGCTTCGCACTGGCCGCCTTCGCGGGACTCGAGCGCTTCGCGCCAGATGGCCCGCTCGCGCACTGGGCGGCGCTCGCGCTGGTGGTTTGGGCGGCCTGCCGGCTGCAGTTCGCACGACAGTTGCTGAGGCTGCATCAGCTTGCGCCGCGCCTCGACAAGGTGCTCCTGGCGCTGCTCGCCATGCTCGCATTCGCGGCGCTCCATGCCGGCATCGAAACCCGGCTTTCCCCGATATTGCGCGTGCTGCAGGCGCTGGTGGTGGCGTCCACCGTGGTCCTCGCGGCGGGCGCGCTGGTAGTGCGGCGGCGCGTGCGCTGGCCGGCAATTCTGTTCTGCGCCGGGGCGGTGCTGCTGCTTGCGGGCATCTCGGTCGCGCACCTCCCCGCCTGGAGCGAGCAATCCTGGGCGCCCGGGCAGGCGAACCCGGCACAGGTCGCCGTGATCGCCGAACTGGCGGTGCTGGCGCTGGCCGCTGCCGCGCGACTGAGGGCAGAACGCGCACATGAGATGCGCGCGCACACGCTCATGGCCGCCCCCGGCATCGACGCACTCACCGGCGCCGCGAACCGCACCGGGTTCGAACGCCGCGGCGAGGAATGGCTGCGCGACGGCAGGCCGTTCTCGCTGATGCTGATCGACCTGAACGACTTCGAGGCCGTGAGCGAGCGCCATGGCCGCGCGGCCAGCAACGCAGTGCTGGCGGCCATCGCGCAGCGCCTGCGCGAGCAGGTGCGCGCGGACGACCTGGTGGCCCGGCTGGACGGTGACAGCGACGGCGACCGCAGCTCGTTCGCGATCCTCCTGGTCGGCAACCCGCCACGGCAGAAGCTCGCTGAGATGGCCATCCGCATCGAGACCGCCGGCGCCAGGCCCGTGGCCCACGAGGGCCGGCTGCTTGCGGGCGGCGAACTCAGCATGGGCATTGCCTGCCACCCGGCCGATGGCGACACGCTCGCCGACCTGTTCGACGCGGCCGGCCACGCATTGCAGCACTGCAAGCGCAAGCGAATGGGGCCCGCCTATGCGTTCGCCGGGGAGCTGGCGGAAGACGCGGCACGCGCGTGAATGATTTCTTCGTACTCACCCGCGCGCGAGACGAAATCTTCTCGTTGACAGGGGGCCGGGAGGGCCGAGCCTTCACACCAGCCCCTTATCCTCGGCGGCGAGCACAGCGGAAGGAAGGAGCCGCCCGCCCTGTCATGCAGGGCCGGGCCCGCAGTCGCCGGCCGCATTTCATCGATTCACAGGAGAACGTTTTTCCATGCGCCGTTTTGAGCTGATCGAAGGAACCGCCAGCAAATTCTGGGAGGTCGAGCAGGCGGATGCCGAACTCAACATCCGATGGGGCCGCATCGGCACCGCCGGCCAGAGCCAGACCAAGTCGTTCGACGATGCCACCAAGGCCGCCACCGCGCTGACCAAGCTGGTAACCGAGAAGACCGGCAAGGGCTATTCGGAAGTGGGTGTGGCGGCCGATGCGGCCATAGGCAAGACCGAGGAGAAGCCGAAGGCGGAAGCCAAGCCCAAGGCCGAAAAGGCGGCGGCAACGGCAAGCTCCTCGCCGGCGACACCAACCGCAATCGCAGTCACGGAAGAAGCTGCTGCCCCTGCCGAAAGCATCGACTCGCAGGCCGACCGCGCCTTCGAGGCAGTGCGCGCGCAGCTCGAGGCCGACGAGCTCAAGCCGACGGATGCGCTGTCGGTGGCGGCGATCAAGCGCCAGCATGGCGTGAGCGAACAGGGCGCGGCGCTCGCCTTCAAGCGGCTCAAGGAACAGGGGCTGCTCTCCGGCTGGGGCACCACCGCCACGCCGGCCAAGCGCGCCAAGGAGATCGCGCGACAGCTCGCTGCCACGACCGAGGGCAACGCGGCACCGGTCGCCCTGCCCTCCACCACCGATGGCGCCGACACGCCACCCTGGCTGGCCGCCGGCACGCCGATCCGCTTCACGCCCGAGATGCGGCGCGTGGCCTTCGCGTCGCGCCGCTTCCCCCAGCCGGTGGAAAGCCGCGGCGCTACGGCCGCGTGGTTCCTGGCGCAACGCAAGCTCGAAGCTTCGATCGACATCGACGGCACCGACGCCGCCCTGCGCCCCGCCGCACAGCGCCTGCTCGAGCGCGTGGCAGCGCCATCCACCGGTTCGGCGCCCGGCCCGGACGCCGAGGCCGACGCCCTGATGCTCGCGCTGGCGCTGGGCACCTCGGGCTACTACGGCGAGAGCGAGCCGGCCGAGGCGATCGTCGACTACCTGGTCGCGCAATACGGCCTGGCCGACGCCGTGAACATCATGCTGGACGCGCAGGGCGTCCAGATCGAGACCGACCACGACTACAAGACCCGCACCCGCAAGAGCCGCTTCACCGAGACCGTGACCCGGCCGATGAGCAACGGCTGGCGCGGCCCGCTGGGCCAGGGCGAGCAGGCCATGCGGCGTCACCTGGCCGTGGCCGAGCCCGAGGTATGGCAGGAGAGCCGCGACCGTATCGAGGCCGCCCTGCCGCGGCTGCATGCGCTCCGCCGCCCCGTCATCGCGATGCTGCTGCCCGACGCGCCCGAAATCTCGAACGCGCTGGCGCACGCCCTTGCGGCCGAGAAGGACACGCCCGAGACCCTGCACTGGCTGGCGCTGACCGCCACCGATCCCGAGGCCATCGCGCTGACGGCGAAGACGCGGGTGGGCTATTCCACCGGCTTCTGGGGCCACAACAACATGGTCGCCACGCTGATCCAGGAGCGCGGCCTCGATGCGGTCGAAGGGCTGGAGCGCGGCGCCGCCAGCGATGAGGCCGGCGACGGGCTCGCCGCCATCGGCACGCCCGAGGCGGTGCAGGCGCTGGCGCGCGTGGCCGGCAGCTCCAAGGCGGCGCTCGCGCGCTTCTCGCTCGCGGTCGACCGCTGGCCACAGGCGGCGCTGGTGGCGCTGTCGCGGCTTGTCGCGGCGGGCGGCAAGGACGCCAACCTCGTCACGCCCAGCCTCGCCAGGCTGCTGCGCGCGCACGCGGGCTCGGTCGATGCGTTGCGCCCCTGGCTCGACGCCGGCGCGCAGGGCGTGATCGACCGGCAGCTCGCGCTGCTGGCCGGCCCGGCCGAAGTGGCGAGCGCGGACGAACTGCCGGGCGTGCTGTCCGCGCCGCCGTGGCTGGCCAAGGTGCAGAAGAAGGCGGCCGGCGCGCTGGTGCTGGAGCCGCTGGCCCTGCAGCCCGTCGAGCGCTGGGACGAGGCCGCGCGCGCGAACGCGCTGAGCACCAACACCTGGCAGAAGAGCCGGCATTCGAGCGCGCAACAGGACGTGCGCGTCCTGCTCGAGGAACTGGGCTTCGACCGCAGCAAGGAGCTCCTGCGCCCGCTGATCGACGCCGCCGTCGCGGCCGTCGCAGCCGGCGATGCGGATGCACTGGTCGCCGCCTGGCGCGCCATGGTGGTCGAGCGCAAGAAGGAGCGCTACTACTGGTTCCGCTTCCAGTCGGCCTATGCGGCGATGCTGCCGCCCGCCGTCGGCGTGCCCTTCTGGAACGCGATCGCCGGCGAGGCCGAGGACTACGGCATCGGGCGCATGCTCGCGACGCACGGCCTGGCGGTGTTGCCGGGCCTGCTGTCGATGGTGCGCGCCAAGCCCGGGGAGAACCTGTCCTTCGCGCTCTACTACGGCGCTCCCGAGCTCGCATTGCCCGCCGCGCGTGCCTTCGCCAAGCTCAAGACCCTGCGCGCCACCGGTCGCGAATGGCTGCTCAAGTACCCCGAGCACGCCGCCTGCGGGCTGATCGCGCCGGCGCTCGGCAAGGCCGGCGAGGCGCGAGACTGCGCGGGCTCGGCGCTGCGGCTGCTGCAGGCCAACGGCCACGAGACGCTGCTGCTCGAAGTCGCCGGCCGCTACGGCAAGCCCGAGGCGGTGGAGGCGCTGCGCGCCGTGCTCGACGAGAGTCCGCTCGACCGCTTCCCCACCAAGCGCTCGAAGCTGCCCGAATTCTGGCAGCCACGCGGCTGGCGCCGGCCGGTGCTGAAGAACGGCAAGGCGCTGCCCGACGACGCGCTCGACCACCTGGGCCAGATGCTGACCTTTCCGACCAACGAGGAAATCTACGGTGGCATCGCCGTGGTCAAGGAAACCTGCGACGCCGAGTCGCTCGCCGACTTCGCCTGGGACTTCTTCACCGCCTGGCTCGAGGCCAGCGGCCCGAGCAAGGAAGGCTGGGCCCTCACCAGCCTGGGTCAGCTCGGCAACGACGACACCGCGCGCAAGCTCACCCCCTTCATCCGCGCATGGCCCGGCGAGGCGGCCCATGCGCGCGCCGTCACCGGGCTCGACGTGCTCGCCAACATCGGCAGCGACGTGGCGTTGATGCTGCTCAACGGCATCGCGCAGAAGGTCAAGTTCAAGGGCCTGCAGGACAAGGCGCGCGAGAAGATCGACGCCATCGCCGAGGCGCGCGGCCTGAGCACCGAGGAGCTGGAGGACCGGCTCGCGCCCGACCTCGGCCTCGACGAGCAGGGCACCATGCGGCTGGACTTCGGCCCGCGCGCGTTCAAGGTCGGCTTCGACGAGACGCTCAAGCCCTATGTGCGCGAGACCGGCGCCGACGGCGTCGACGGCGCACGCCTGCCCGACCTGCCCAAGCCCAAGAAGACCGACGACGCCGAGCTGGGCAAGGAAGCCGTCGAACGCTTCAAGCTGCTCAAGAAGGACGCGCGCACCATCGCCAGCCAGCAGCTGCTGCGCCTCGAGGTCGCGATGTGCGCACGCCGCCGCTGGACGCCCGAGGTGTTCCGCACCTTCCTGGTCGAGCATCCGCTGGTGCGCCACCTGGTGCAGCGCCTGATCTGGGCCGTGTACGAGGTCGACGATGGCGGCAGCTACGGCGGCAGGCTGCAGGCCTGCTTCCGCGTGGCCGAGGACGGCGGCTACACCACCGCCGAGGACGACACCTTCGAGCTGCCCACGGGCGAGAACATCCGCATCGGCGTGCCGCATGCGCTCGACCTCTCGGCCGCCGACGCCGCGGCCTTCGGCCAGGTGTTCGCCGACTACGAACTGCTGCAGCCCTTCGCGCAGATCGGCCGCGACGTCTACACGCTGACCGAGGAAGAGAAGAACAACAACAAGCTCGAACGCTGGAAGAACGCCAAGGTGCCCACGGGCCGCGTGCTCGGCCTCGCCAACAAGGGCTGGCGCCGCGGCGAAGCGCAGGACGGCGGCGGCATCTGGTACTTCACCAAGCCGCTGGGCACCGACCGGGTGATCGAGCTGTACCTCGACCCGGGCATCATCGTCGGCATGGTCGACGAGTACCCCGAGCAGCAGCTCGGCGAAGTGCAGGTCGGCAAGCCTTCGGGCTGGGGCAACATGCAGGACGCGGAGAAGCTGAACCAGCTCGATCCGATTTCCGCGAGCGAATTGATCCGTGACATGGAAGGCCTTCGCGCCTGAACGACCAGATGGCCACCGCAAGCAAGACATCCAAAGACACCTCCGCTTCCACCGCGCTGCAGCGCCCGCCGGCCGAGATCCTCTATGCCGCGCAGCTCGCGCGGCTGCAGGCGCAGGACAAGGACCCGCGCCCGCCGGGCTGGGTGCTGAGCCTGAAGGCCGCGCGCTCGTTCATCCTCGGCGACGCGGCGCTCGACATCGCGCCGAAGATCGTCGCGCCGGTGGCCAGCATCGAGCGCATGCTGGTCACTCTGGCCACGGGGCGCGGGCTGATGCTGGTGGGAGAGCCGGGCACGGCGAAGTCGATGCTGTCGGAGCTGCTGGCCACCGCCATCTCGGGCATCTCGACGCTCACCATCCAGGGCGGCGCATCGATCACGGAAGACCAGATCAAGTACGGCTGGAACTACGCGCTGCTCATCAACGAAGGCCCGAGCCCGCGCGCGATGGTGCCGGCGCCGCTGTACCTCGGCATGCAGCAGGGCCAGGTGGTGCGCTTCGAGGAAATCACGCGCGCGCCGCTGGAAGTGCAGGACTGCCTGCTGGGCATGCTCTCCGACCGCGTGATGGCGGTGCCCGAGCTCTCGGGCGAGCACGGCATGCTCTATGCGCGCGAGGGCTTCAACATCATCGCCACCGCCAACACGCGCGACCGCGGCGTGAACGAGATGAGCGCGGCGCTGAAGCGGCGTTTCGACTTCGAGACGGTGTTTCCCATCCTCGACTTCGACCGCGAGCTGGCGCTGGTGCAGGAATCGTCGACGCGGCTGCTCGCGCAGAGCGGCATCCCGAAAACGGTGCCCGCGCCGGTGCTGGAACTGCTGGTGTCCACCTTCCGCGACCTGCGCGGCGCGCCCGCCAAGGGCGATGGTGGCAGCGATGCCGCCATGGACCGGCTCACCGCCGTGATGTCCACCGCCGAGGCCGTCAACGTGGCGCACGCCGTGGGCGTGCGCGCATGGTTCCTCGAACAGCGCGAAGGCTCGCCTGCTGATCTCGTCGACTGCATCGCCGGCACGGTAGTGAAGGACAACGCGGACGATCGCGCGAAGCTGCGGCGCTACTTCGAGCAGAAGGCGGCCAAGCGCAATGGCCCGCATTGGCGCGCCTACTACGAAGCACGCCACCGCCTCCCCTGAACACGCAGCGATGCAGCAACCCCACATCGTCGGCGTGCGCCACCACAGCCCGGCCTGCGCGCGGCTGGTGGCCGAGCGCATCCGCACGCTGCGCCCGGCGTACGTGCTGATCGAAGGCCCGGCCGATTTCAACGAGCGCCTCGACGAGCTGTATCTGCCGCACCGCCTGCCGGTGGCGATCTACAGCTACCTTTCGGGCGACCAGACGCACCGCGGTTCGTGGTCGCCCTTCGCCGAGCATTCGCCCGAGTGGCAGGCGCTGCAGGTGGCGCGCGAGGTCGGCGCCGCCGTGCGTTTCATCGACTTGCCGGCCTGGCACGACGCCTTCTCGCGCATGGAGAACCGCTATGCCGACGTGGCCGACCACGAGCACGAGGAGCGCGCCGAGGCCTACGAACGCGCGCTGACCGAGAAGCTCTCCGTGCAGGGCCGCGACGCGCTGTGGGATCACCTGTTCGAGGACGGCTGCGACGCGGCCGAACTGTCGCGACGGCTCTCGACCTACTTCGACAACCTGCGCGGCGAAGACCGCGGCTCGCAGGGCAACCAGGCGCGCGAAGCCATGATGGCGCGCTGGATCGCCTGGGCGATGGCGCAGCCGGGCGAGCCGGGCCGGGCTCAGGCGCTTGTGGTGTGCGGCGGCTATCACGCGCCGGCGCTGGCGCGGCTGTGGCAGGGCCTGCCCGCCGGGCTGCCCGAAACGCCGCAGCCCTCGCACGAGTCCGCCGGCGACGAAGAAGAGTCCGGAGCCCCTCTGCGCTTCGGCTCCTACCTCGTGCCCTACACCTTCAAGCGCCTCGACGCCTTCGCGGGCTATGCCTCGGGCATGCCCTCCCCGGCCTACTACCAGTGGATGTGGGACCACGGCCCCGAGGGCGCCGCGCACCGCGCGCTGCAGCACGTGATGCAGCGCCTGCGCGACAAGAAGCTTCCTGCCTCCACCGCCGACCTGATGGCCGTGCACCTGCGCGCCCAGGGACTCGCACGGCTGCGCGGGCACGACAAGCCGCTGCGCTCCGACTGGCTCGACGCGCTGGCCGGCGCGCTGGTGAAGGACGCGCTCGACGCCCCGCTGCCCTGGACCTACCGCGGCGCAATCCGCCCCGGCACCGATCCCGTGCTGGTGCAGGCGATGGACGTGCTGGCCGGCGACACCGTCGGCCTGCTCGCGCCCGGCACGCCGCAACCGCCGCTGGTGGCCGCCGTGCAGGCCGAGCTGGCGGCGCACGGCATCGCGCTGCGCGGCCAGCTCAAGCTCGACCTGCTGGCCGAAGCCGATCGCGCGAAGAGCCGCGTGCTGCATCGCCTTGCGATCCTGCGGCTGCCCGGCGTGCGTCGCACGCAGGGGCCGAAGCTCGCGATGTCGGGCGAGCGCACCGAACTCTGGTCGCTGGGCGAGCCGCTGGAGCAGCAGGCCGCGTTGATCGAAGCCGGCGCCTGGGGTGCAAGCCTGCACGACGCGGCGCGCGCCCGGCTCGAAGACGACCTGCGCCAGGCACAGGGCCGGATCGGCCCGCTGGCCGACGGCCTCAACCAGGCCGCCTGGGCGGGACTGTCGGCGCTCAGCGAGGCGCTGTTGCGCGAACTGCGCGGCGCGATTGCCGGCGAGCCGCGCTTCGAGGCGCTGGGCCCTGCCCTGTCGGTGCTGCACACGCTGCTGCGCCACGGCCAGATGCTGGGCATGGCCGACGCACCGGTGCTGCGCGTGGTGATCGAGTCGGGCTTCGACCGCGCGCTGTGGCTGCTGGAGCCGCCCGCCGCCATCGGGCCGGCCGACATGCAGGCGCACCTCGAAGGGCATCTCGCGCTGCGGCGGATCGTGGCCGACGTGCTGGCCCATGCGCAGGACAACGCGCACGATGCGCACGCGCCGTCGCTGCTCGACGTGGAGCCGGCCCGCGCGCTTGCCGTGTGGCAGCGCAAGGCCGCCGACGCCAGTGCGGCTCCCGTGAGCCGAGGCGCGGCGCTGGGCGCGTCGCTGAGCCTTGCGGGCCGCTTCGCAGATGCGCAAACGCACGAAGACCACGGCGATCACGGTGTACGCGAGGCCATGCAGCTGCTGCACTCGCTGCCCGCCCCCGTGCTCGGCGATGCGCTCACCGGGCTGCTGGCACTGGCGCGCGAGACGCTGGCGTCCGAGCCCGCCTTCGTCGCCGGCATGGACCGCACCGTGCAGGCGCTGGACAACGCCGACTTCGTGCGCGCGATGCCCAGCCTGCGCGCGGCCTTCGCCTGGCTTCCGCCGCAGGAGCGCGGGCTGCTGGCCGACCAGGTGCTGACGCTGCACGACGCCACGCATCTCTCGCGCTGTGCGCTCACGGCTCACCATGCCGGCGAGGCTGCGCCCGAACAGCTGGCCGAGGCGCGCCGGGTGGAAGACGCGGTGCTCGCTCGCCTCGCCGCCTGGGGCGTGACGCTCGAAGACTCAAGAGAAGAAGGCCCCCGTCCATGAGCCTCGACATTCCCGATCCGCTGCAGCGCTGGCGCCTGCTGCTGGGCGATCCGGCCGAATCCGCCTGCGGCAGCCTGAGCGCCGAAGCGCAGGCCGCCGATGCCGCGCTCGACTGGCTCTACGGCCGCGACAGCGATCGCGCGAGCCGAGGCGAACGCAGCGCCGGCCTTGGCCCGTCTGCGCTGAGCACGCCGGACTGGATCAACACCATCCACACGCTCTTCCCGAAGGAAGTGATCGAGCGGCTGGAGCAGGACGCCGTCGAGCGCTACGGCATCGACGAGGTGGTGACGAACCTCGAAGTGCTGGAGCGCATCGAGCCCTCCGAATCGCTGCTGCGCGCGGTGCTGCATACCAAGCACCTGATGAACCCCGAGGTGCTGGCGGCCGCGCGCAAGCTGGTGGCCGAGGTGGTGCGCCGCATCATGGAAAAGCTCGCGACCCAGGTGCGCCAGGCCTTCAGCGGCAGTCGCGACCGGCGCCGCCGCTCGCGCATGAAGGTGGCGCGCAATTTCGACTTCAGGCAGACGCTGGCGGCCAACCTGCATCGCTACGACCCGCAGCGGCGCAAGCTCTACGTGGAACGGCCGGTCTTCATCAGCCGCACGAAGCGGCATGCGGAGCCATGGGACATCATTCTGCTGATCGACCAGAGCGGCTCGATGGTCGACTCGGTGATTCACAGCGCGGTGATGGCCGCCTGCCTGTGGCAGCTGCCCGGCATGCGCACGCGGCTCGTGGCCTTCGACACGGCGGTGGTCGACCTGACCGCCGACGTGTCAGACCCGGTCGAGCTGCTGATGAAGGTGCAGCTCGGCGGTGGCACCGACATCGCGAAGGCGGTGGCGTACGCGCAGTCGCTGGTCGCCAACCCCTCGAAGAGCATCGTGGTGCTGGTGAGCGACTTCTACGAAGGCGGCAGCGAGCATGAGCTGGTGCGGCGCGTGAAGGCGCTGGTCGAATCTGGCGCGAAGGTGCTGGGGCTGGCCGCGCTCGATTCGAAGGCCGAGCCGAACTACGACCGCGGGATGGCGGCGCGGCTGGTGCGCGAAGGCGCGCAGATCGGCGCCATGACACCGGGCCAGCTCGCCGGCTGGCTGGCCGAAAAGGTGCAGGGATGAGCGTCGACATCGCATTGCGCGCCGACCTGCTCGAGCTCACGCCCGAGGCGCTGACGGCGCTGGCCAACGCCGGCTTCGTCAAACGTGCGCAGAAGGACGTGGCGGCCGGCCTGCTGCCGAAACTCGAAACCGGCGCCGATGGAGTCGTGCAGGCGCAGTTCGACGACGGCGTGCGCACCAGTCTTCCGCCGGGACGCACGCTGCGCGACGCGCAGTGCAGTTGCCCGGCAAGCGGCATGTGCCGGCACCGGGTAATGCTGGTGCTGGCCTACCAGGCGCAGGCTGCATCGGCAAAGGCCGATGCGCCGGCTGCGCCCGAGGAAGCTTCGACCGAGCCGGAAGGCGCATGGAGCCCCGCGCAGTTCGACGATGCCGCGCTGGCCACGAGCCTCGCACCCTCCGTGCTCGAGCAGGCGAACAAGCTCGCCGCCGCGCGCCCGGTGGTCGGCGTGCAGGCCTGGCGCAGTGCCAGCGCGCCGCCCACGGCACGCTTGCCGATGTGCAGCGTGCGCTTCTTTTCGCGCAGCTCGCTCGTTCATGCGCGCTGCGATTGCAAGCAGGGCAGCGGCTGCGCGCATGTGGTGATCGCGGTGTGGGCATTCCGGCAGGCCGGGTCACTCGCGCCGGGTTCGGCGGAGGTGATGGTCGAGGTGCAGCCGTCGGCATCTGCGGGCGCGGATGCGACGGACACCGCGCCGCAAACCGCTGGAGCGATGCAGGGCGAGGCCGCGCTTGCGCTGCGCGCGCAGATCGATGCCCTGCTGCTGTCGCTCTGGCTCGACGGTTCGAGCCAGCCGCTGATGGCGCTGGCCGCCCGCTTCGAAGCCGTGCGCAGCCAGGCACGCGAACTGGGCTGGAACTGGATCGACGACGCGCTCGACGAACTCTGGCAGCTGCTGCAGGCCCAGCAGACGCGCAGCAGCCGCTTCGAGCCGCTGCGGCTGGTGCGCGTGCTGACCGAACTGTGGGCGCGGCTGCAGGCGGCGGCGCATGCCGGGAGGCCGCAGCAGGCGGGCTCGGCGCGGCCCGCGCTGCCGGCGAGCCAGATCCTCGGCATCGGCGTGAAGGGCGAGGTTGCGCTCGACCATCTGCGGCTGGTGTCGCTCGGCGCCGAACTCTGGTCCGACGAGACGGCCGAGGGAGCGAACATTCTTTTTGCCGACCCCGACACGCAGAACGTGACCGTGCTGGAGCGCCAGTGGTCGCGCGAGGCCGATGCCGCGGCCGGCGGTGCGGCGCCAAACCTGCTGAACCGGCGCGTCGCGGGCTTCCCGCTGCGGCAGCTGGCGAGCGGGCAGGTCATCACCAAGACCGCGACGCGGCGGGCCAACGGGCTGGTCGACATCACGGCCGGCGCGCGGCAGACGGGCGTGCTGCCGCTGTCGCCGAAGTCCTGGGACGACCTGGTCGTGCCACTGCGGCAGGACAGCGTGGCGGGGTTGGTGGCGCATCTGCGCGAGGCGCAGCCCGATTTCGTGCGCCCCCGGCAGGCTGCGAGCGGCGCGTCGGCCGGCGCGTCGGGGCAGCTGCATGTGGTGGCCTTCGAGCGCATGGAGACGGTGTCTTGCCACTGGGACGCGGCAGCGCAGGTGCTGCATGCACGGCTGGGGCAGGCGACGCCAGAGGACGAAGCCGCGACGGAAGATGGCGCGAGCACGGACGATGCATGCCTGCACCTGGCATTGCCGCATCGCTCGGTCGCACCCGGCGCCATCGACGCGCTGGCCCGCACGCTCGCCGGCGAACACGGCGCGCTGCGCGCAGTGGCAGGCACGGTGCACCTGCAGGGCGACCGTGCCGTCATGCAACCGCTGAGCCTGCTGACGGCACAACGCGCCGTGGTGCTGCAGGTGGAGGCCGCCGCGCCTCAGCCACTAGGTCTGCAGAGCGACGCAGAAGAAGCACCCGCCCTGACCGCACTGGCCGGCGACACGCTGGAGCTTCTGGCGCTGTGGCTGCGCCAGGGCCTGCGCCATCAGGGCGGCGGCGCGCTGTCGCGGGCCCAGGCGCAAGTGCAGCGCCTGAAGCAGGCCGGACTGGGTCGAAGCGCGACGCTGCTCGCGGCCGTGCTCGAGAGCCTGCGATCGGCGCAACGGCCGGCATTGGTGGCGCAGCTCGCGATGCTGGGCTTGCTCATGCAGGGCGTGTCGCACTCTGCTTCGGAATGAAAAAACCCCTGAGCCGGTTCAGGACTCAGGGGTTCTTCGAATGGTGCCGCTTGTCGGAATCGAACTGACGACCTTCCGCTTACAAGGCGCACCACGTAATCAGAGGTGTTGCAATTCAGGATCCCAGGGCGATCACGTCACCCGTTGCATTTCACATCTAGGGGTGTTGCGATTGATTTGAAGCTGGTGCCGAGTGTCCGAATCGAACGGACGACCTACCGCTTACCGTACCACTTCGGCTTTCGCCGCCATATCGTTCGTGGTCTGGACTATCCCTTAGCCCTGGCTACCGCTTTAGGCTCCCCCCGTCTAGTCTCTACACCTTCCCTTTCGGGCTTGGCTCGGGATTGGCTTGGCCACTGGTGGCTTTAGCTTTCCCCGAATTTGAGGGGCTCTACTCCCGCCGTTTCCAGCGGGGCACTCGTACTGCCTGCGTTTACGAACCAGGCAGATTCAAGGCGGTTGCTCTACCAACTGAGCTAACCCGGCATTCAAATCTTGCTTTCAAGTATAGCTTGGCTACCCGTCACTCTCGGGCGTGGATCTTGGCTCACGGGCACCGCCGATCGGTATGACCTGAGCGCCCGGAGGGATCGCGCCAGTCGCGTTCAACGACTGAGCAATTGGTTGATAGTCGCTCCAGAACTTCTGCAGGGCCTGCATCCCGCCGTGTTGCATCACGGCCCTCACGCATGCAGCGTGGGAAGCGACGAGATTCTGAACTTGCTGCTTCAGCTCCTTGATCTCTGCCGACTTCGCGTCGAGTTGCTCAGCCAGCCCCGCGGCTTTCTGCACGCTGGGACCTGAGCGAACGCTTCGGGCATCGTTCTGCCGCTGCTGATAGATGCCGATCAGTTCGGCCCTATGTTTGTGGCGCGTAAAAGCAGACGCGTCTTTGAGCGACGAGTGCCGTCTTGCAATCTCTCTCGCCGTGATGTCAACGTCTGACGCCAGCAGGGCACAGAGGATCTGGGTAAGTTCCTCGTGGGAAGGATCAACCGTGACCCTCATGACAGCACATCCTCGCGCGGCCGCGAATGGTCAATGTCGCCGCCGAATACGAGTGTTCTTGGCGCCGCACAGAGCGCCGCGTCAACACCAGCCAGCAAAGTATCGGCGTGGGCAATTTGATTGCGGCGGCCGACCGTCTTGGCCGGCTTTGACGCCGCAGCAGCGCGCATCACCGCGAGCTGATCGCGAAGCGATTGCAAGGTAATGGTGTGCTCGGGAAGTCCGCTTGCTGCGAAGTGCTTGCATTTGTCGAAGCACTTCAGATGCCTTGCACAGGGGTTCATCGAGAAGCTGTTCACGCAGAAACCATAGGGTGTCACGTGGAAACCATCGGAACTGGCGGCCAGGTAGCGGTAAGCCGCTTCATCGCCGGCTGCTGCTTGAATGCTTTTAAAGCTCTGAGCAATATGACTGGTCGGAACCATGCCGCCGACCACCATCTTGGCGATCAACTCCTGCGGGCTCCCAGGCTTGATCACATCTGCTGCGACGCTCGGGATGCGAACAAACTCAAGCTTCTCAGCAAGTGAGCGGTGATCGTACTCATAGCTCTGTGCAACAGTTGTCCGGCCGAACTGCTGGGTGATGACCGTGTCCGGTACTCCCAGCCTGAAGAGTTCGGTGTTCATGAGGTGTCGCAGCGAATGCGGTTTGACCGACATCCATTCGTTGGCAGCGTCACCGTATCGCACGAAGAACGACGAACTGAGGCGATTCTTCTGCAGGCCCAGCGCCAAGTACATCGAGTTTGGAGATAGCGTCGTGACCGCGTGATCGTCGAGCACTGTCATGGGGACGTTTCGCTGGCTGCCCGACTTTAGGAAGAGAAGATCTGCCGCGATCAATTTGTGCCCGGCGGTCGTCTTAAATGTTCTGGCATCGGATCCCTCAGGAAGCACTCCGCCTTCATGTTGACCGGCTAGGACACGTCTCAAGCCGGCTGTCGCAACTTGCACCTCCGTCACCGCCAGGGCCACGGCGGCTTGGAACCGGTTTGGCACCCATTGCTCGTCTTCGACAAGAAGGTCTGGTGCTGTTTCTTCCCTCTTTTCCCCGAAGTACCGCAGGCGTAGCGTTCGAGAAACACCGCCAACATCCCCGGCAGGCACCCCTGAGACAACGTCAAGATGATCCTCCCAACGAAGGCAGTCTGCTGGGAGCAACAGGACTTCCATCAGGCGCAGCCCCGTGAGGATCATGATCCGCGTCGCATGAAATCGGATGAGATCGTTATGGGTCTGCGGCACCGCCTGGAACACGATTCGGGCGAGCTCATACAGAGACTCTCGATCGGGCAACCGATCTTCCTTGCTGCGATCCAGCAAGGAGGCATGTAGTCCGTTCCAATTCTCCGCCCTGACTTCCGGCGCGATTAACGGGCAGGACGACGACAGCAAATGCTCGTTTACGACTCGTGCGAACCTCCTGATGTGCCTTTCTCCTCGGATGCCGAACAGATTAAGGGCTATAAATCTTTCCAGGTCGGCTGATCCCATCTCCCAGGGAGCCTTGCAAATCGCGGAAAACAGGGCTTTGATGAGACGTGCAAGGTCGGCGATCGTTTTGGGATCGCCCCCATCTCGACATTCGCTGACTGCTAACGCTCTGACGAAGCTCCGAACCTCGGCTTCCAGTACAGCGCTTGATGGCAGCGAGGCCTCGGCCCACCCTGCCGCCCGCGCCGCCGCTCGCACGACATCATTGACGGCGAAAGACCCAAGAGCGAACGAATAGCGAGCATGGCTGTCCGTGAGCGTTCTCAAGTCCCATTCAGTGCCCGGGCTTGGATCACCAGCCTCGTCATATACGATCTCCCACACCGCCCCTTTGGACTGGGCAAATACCTGTGCGTCTTCGACAAAACGGAGATATGCGGCGGGCGCGGCGGACCGGTGGCGGAAATGACTTAGAAGATCAGACATTGCTCTCAGCCTCGATCGACTTGGCCAGCTGTATCGCTTGCTGAGCGCCCGACAAAGCCGTCGTCAACTGCATGAAGGCAGGGCTTTCTTGGGCCTTGCTGTCATCAAGGTAGACCTGCACCTGCTCGCGCATGCCCGCAATCGCTTCCTCGTGCGGTTGGACCTGTGCCACAGGCAGAAATCGCCGACATCCATAGCATGAGGTAACTGGGTTGTAGGTACATCCTGATTGGCCTCCGCGACAGAGTCCAATCCCCGCGATCAACCGGGCGCCGACAATACCTCCAATCTGTTGGTCTTCATCTGCCTCCTCAAGCTGCTTGACAGAGATGAAGGAGCCCCTGGAGATAGCAACGATGTTCTCGTAGAGCTTGGACGCCCCCAGCGCTTTGTTGATCAACTCGCCCTGCTGCCGACTAGCGCGAAGATAGGTAGTCGCAGCATTGATGGTTGAATGCCCGAGGAAGCCTTGGATGCTTTTACGAGCATGGCCCGCGTCGGCAAGACTCTGCGCTGAGGTGTGCCGCAGGTAGTTCGCCGTGAAATTGACCTTGTGGCCCCGCGCTTTGCACGCCTGTTTCAGGCTCTTCCACAGCGCGTCCGCCGACGTCGACAAGAACAATCGATTTCGCCCGGCGGCGATCGCTGCAAGCCGCAGCCTGTTCACCAGTGATACCCACTCCGGTTTGACAATCCGAACCAACTCCTCCGGCTCTGCGCCAGCTGCTTGCTTGGCAGCATGAAATGACACGACAAGCACGAGATCTCCGGCCGCGTCCCTAAACGGCTCAGGCACGTGCTCAAGCCTCACGGCCAGCAACTGGACAGGGCGCATGCCGTGTTGGAACATCAACGCAAGCGCAGACATCCCCTCAAGCACTTCTTCTGGTAGATCCACAGTTATCGCGGCATCGTCCAGCGTGCTGACGATGTTGGCTTGCGTGCTGGCCGGAATCAGCTTTTCTCTGCGCTTGAGCTTTCCTCTTTGAGCCAACAGAACACTTTGAGCTCGGGTGCTTAGTGAGGTGACTAAGTGATGGTGTATAGGCGTCCAACTGCCAAGGCGCGCCTTGGTCACCAACTTCAGAAGGGTCTTTCCAGCCTTGGCGGTGTCAACGTCCAAGACTTCAGCATCCCAGACGACTCGAACTGCGTCGGGACCCTGCTCGAGCAGATTTGAGTAGATGCCCCATCGGTTGATGAGAGAACGCGTGAACTTGGTGATCGTCGCGCCAGCTGCATCGGTTTGGGTGAGGATGATCAGCTTTCGCTGGAGCAGGCCTACCTCTCCCTCAGCAAATCGGAATTGCTCTTGCCGACCGCGCACCGGTATGGCCCAAGTGCCATCACTCAAATGCAACGTCGCACTCACCTCGGCGTACTTGTCGTAGACGCTCATCGAATTCGGGCAGTCGGGCCATCGCCATTTCAAGACACCACCGGGCTTGACCTCGGGAACCACCGCAGTGACCACATGTTCCACTGCGCTCATTTCTGCAGTCCTCGCAAACCCAGTACTTGCTTGTCAAACAGGTCATTCCAGGTACGAAGCAAGTCGTCCTGAATCGCAGATCTTGCGTATAGCTCCGGCATCTCGGACTCGATCGCCCACCCGAAGAACGCGCGCATCCGCTGGAGCGCCAGTTCTTTGTCACGCTCTTTTGCCAAGAAGCTTGGGTAGCGCGCGGTAGCGCAGGTGTGGCGCAAGTCGTGAGGGGAGATATGTTTCTTCCCTCCTGATCGGACTCGAAACCGCTCACGCGAATCTTCGGACAATGCCGCTGTCCAATCCTCGAAAATCTTCGTCACCGATTCCGCGGAGAGAGCGGTTCCCCTAAGCGAAGTAATCAAGTAAGCGGTCCTATCTTCTCCGCCCCCACGGACGTCATTGACGTAGTACTCATAAAGCGCAGCCAGGTCATTCGATATAGGGACTTGCCGATGTGATGCTTCGGTCTTGATGCTCGGCCGCGTCGCCCGCTCATCGTCTTCTTCGGTGCTCGTCACATCCAGCCAATACGTGAGCTGCCCGGTCTTGTGATCCACATCGTGCTTCAGGGAATCCAGCACCAGCAGAAGCATTTCGCCTCGCCTAAGGCCGCCAAGCAGCAGCAAGTGCAAGACAAGCCAATTCCTAAACCTGACGCCCGGATCCTCGAAAGGATTCCTGTCGCTATCTGGATGTGCAACCTGCAGAAGCTCCGCCAAAACTGAGTCTGGCAGGGCACGGACAAACCGGAACTTACCGCGGCTTGGACGACGAATCTTTCCGACCGATTCAAGGTAGGCGTCGACGCTTTCCCAGGCTGGCGAGCGCGTGAGAAGTTGCGTGACCAGGCCTTTGAGAAAAATGCGCACGGTTCCCCACCGAACAACGGTGGCATTCGTGACAGCGGTGTCCTGAGTAAGCTCGAGGTAGAAGTCGCTGACCATGGAAAGCACGGCGTCAGCCCTGTTTTCGCCAAGCGCCCGGTCCAACGAATGCGCGCCGTACCGACGGTCGCACATCTCATAGAACCAGCCAATGTGGCGCAGGCTTGCCCTCAGTGTCACGTCTCGGTTCCCGCGTACAGCGAGCGTCGCAAGCCACACGGTGACCCAAAAGCGGGGGAGGCCAGTGCTCGGTTGAACCAAGGCTACGCCCGGGCGCCCAGGGACGGAAACAATCATGGAGCGCCCCTAGAGGCCAAGGCCGACAAGCCGCGCAGAGGCCTGTTTGAAACTCAGGCGCTCCAGGTGCATCACCAGGTCGACTGCGCCTCCGCCCCCTTTGGCATTCCTGGTATCCCAGAATTTCGGTCCAGTCAGGAGCAATTCGAAATCTTGGCCGCCGACGGTTGCATGCCACCTGGTCGACAGGGCGGACGTAGCAGGCACGTAGGCAGCGTCCAGTTTGGCGTGCGCGGCCAACGCCGCGAGCACCCGTGCCGCGTCCAGAGAGCGCCAACGCTCCAGCGTAAAGTTATCCACAGCCTTCATCCTCCCCCAGACCCCCTCCTGCTACTCGCCTTTGACAAGGCAGCTCAGAACAGCCAAACACCCCAAAGCGGGGCGCATCATAGCGCTGGGAAAGGTCTCAAAGGCAACAGGCGCTCAATTACGTAGTAAAGGCGGGTGCTCTACCAATTGAGCTAAAGCGGCGGAATTCCAGTGCGTGATTCTAGCCAGTGGTGCCGGGGTGCCCGGCCGCCGTCACCTGCTACTTGATGCGCTTGAGCGAAGGCCTTGCGCCGCCCCCGGCCGGCGGGCGCGGCGGCTCGTCGACCGGATCGGCGGGCGAGCCTGCGTCGACCGTTTCGTCGGCGTCTTCGCCCGTCACCAGGTGGACGATCTTGCCGGCATCGCCTTCGGCGCCGCGCGAGGCGTCACGCAAAGGCATGCGGGCCGGACCCTGGGGCGAAGAAGGCGCGGCAGGGGCCTGGCCATCGTCGTGATCCGCGGGAACCGACGGTGCCGGCGCGGGAAACGCCATGCCCTGCCCGTTCTCGCGCGCGTAGATGGCGATCACGCGCCCCACCGGCACGCTGATTTCACGCGCCGTGCCCGCGAAACGGGCCTTGAACTCGATGAAGTCGTTGCCGAGCTTGAGCGAACTGGTCGCGTCGAAGCTGATGTTGAGCACGATCTCGCCGTTCTTCACGTACTCGCGCGGCACCTGGACGGTGTCGTCGACCTGCACCGCGACATAGGGCGTGAACCCGTTGTCGGTGCACCATTCGTACAGCGCCCGGATGAGGTACGGGCGGGTGGAGGACGACTCGAGCGCGTTGATCATGAAAGACAGCGAAAAGCGAAGAAAGCAGGCACGAAGCTTACTTACTTTCGCATGACCTTTTCAGATGGGGTCAGTGCCTCGATGTAGGCCGGGCGCGAGAAGATGCGCTCTGCGTACTTCAGCAGCGGTGCCGCGTTCTTGCTCAGGTCGATGCCGTAGTAGTCGAGGCGCCACAGCAGCGGCGCGATGGCCACGTCGAGCATCGAGAAGTTGTCGCCCAGCATGTACTTGTTCTTGAGGAACACGGGCGCCAGCTGCGTGAGGCGGTCGCGGATGTGCGAGCGGGCCTTTTCCAGCGCCTTCTCGTTGCCCTTGGTGGTGCGGTTCTCGAGCGTCGAGACGTGCACGAAGAGTTCCTTCTCGAAGTTGAGCAGGAACAGGCGCACGCGGGCGCGGTCGACCGGGTCGCCGGGCATCAGCTGGGGATGCGGGAAGCGCTCGTCGATGTACTCGTTGATGATGTTCGACTCGTACAGGATCAGGTCGCGCTCGACCAGGATCGGCACCTGGCCGTACGGGTTCATCACGCTGATGTCTTCGGGCTTGTTGTAGAGATCGACGTCGCGGATCTCGAAGTCCATGCCCTTTTCGAACAACACGAAGCGGCAGCGGTGGGAAAAGGGGCAGGTCGTTCCTGAATACAAGACCATCATGGCAAGAGACTCCTAAAAATCAAAAAGAGTGGGTCGCGTTGGCAACCCACTCTGTGGGACCGGATGCCACGAGGGTATCCGGTCGGCGTGGACGGAACTACTTGACGTCTTTCCAGTACGAGGCGTTCAACCTCCACACGAACACCACCGACATGGCCAGGAACAGCAGCACCCAGACGCCGATGCGGATTCGGGTGTTCTGTGCCGGTTCGGCCATCCATTGCAGGTAGCTCACCAGGTCGCCGACAGCCGCATCGTATTGCACGGGCGTCAGGGTGCCTGGCGTGACCTGCTCCCACTTGCCCGTGAACACATCGGCTTCATGGCCATGCTGCTCGACCTTGGCATAGACCGGGCGGCGCTCGCCTTGCAGTTCCCACAGGGGGTTCGGCATGGCAACGCTGGGGAACACGAGGTTGTTCCAGCCGGTGGCCTTGGTTTCGTCGCGGTAGTAGGTGCGGAGGTACGTGTAGAGGTAGTCGGCGCCGGTGCCGCCGTGGCCGGCGCGCGAGCGGGCGACCAGCGTCAGGTCGGGCGGCGTGGTGCCGAACCAGTCCTTGGCCTGTCGCGCGTCGATGTTGGCCTTCATGGTTTCGCCGACCTTGTCGGTCGTGAACAGAAGGTTGTCCTTGATCTGCTGCTCGGTGATGCCGATGTCCTGCAGGCGGTTGTAGCGCATGAAGGCGGCGGAGTGGCAGTTCAGGCAGTAGTTGACGAACAGCTTGGCGCCGTTCTGCAGGGCTGCCACGTCGGTCGTCTTGTTGGGAGCCTTGTCCCACGCGACGCCCTCGGACTCGGCCGATGCCGCCGCGGAGAAGGTCAGGCCCAGAGCCAGCCCCAGGACCGCGAGCCAGCCGGAAATGCTTTTCTTCATCGTGTTTCTCTCAGCTCTCTTGCGCTTCTGGTTGTCTCAATGGGCGGCGAAGACCACGCGCTCGGGCACGGTCTTGAACTCACCCTTGCGGCTCCACCACGGCATCAGCAGGAAGAAGCCGAAGTACACGAGCGTCCCGATCTGCGAGATGGTCTGCGCGATGTCCAGCTTGAACGAGCCGATGGCCAGCTCGCCCCAGACGCCGGGAGGCTGGATGCCCAGGTAGCCCAGGATCAGGAAGAAGAACACGAAGAGGCCGTACACGTACTTGTGCCAGCCCGGACGGTAGCGGATCGACTTGACTTCGCTGTGGTCGAGCCACGGCAGGAAGAACAGGATGATGACCGAGCCGCCCATGACGACCACGCCCCAGAACTTGGCGTCGAAGGTCTTGAGCAGGAAGATGGCCACGAGCGCCACGACGAGGCCGGCGATCTTCAGGCCCATGCCCGACTTGCCCTTGAAGAGGTTCCAGAGGGCGGCCGCGGCGATGATCAGCGAGAACACGTTGACCATGTCGTCGGTGGTCGCGCGCAGCATCGAATAGAACGGCGTGAAGTACCACACCGGGGCGATGTGGTTCGGCGTCTTCAGCGAATCGGCCGGGATGAAGTTGTTGTACTCGAGGAAGTACCCGCCGGCTTCAGGGGCGAAGAAGATCACCGCCGAGAAGATCGTGAGGAACACCACCACGCCGAAGATGTCGTGCACGGTGTAGTACGGATGCGACGGAATGCCGTCCAGCGGATGGCCGTCGGGGCCGCGCTTGGCCTTGATCTCGATGCCGTCGGGGTTGTTCGAACCCACTTCGTGCAGAGCGATCAGGTGGGCGACCACCAGGCCGAGCAGCACCAGCGGCACGGCGATCACGTGGAAGCTGAAGAAGCGGTTCAGCGTGGCGTCGCTCACCACGTAGTCGCCGCGGATCAGCAGGGCCAGGTCGGGGCCGATGAACGGGATGGCGGCGAACAGGTTCACGATCACCTGGGCGCCCCAGTAGGACATCTGGCCCCAGGGCAGCAGGTAGCCCATGAAGGCCTCGGCCATCAGGCACAGGAAGATCGCGCAGCCGAACACCCAGATCAGCTCGCGCGGCTTGCGGTAGCTGCCGTACATGAGGCCGCGGAACATGTGCAGGTACACCACGATGAAGAACGCCGAGGCGCCCGTCGAGTGGATGTAGCGAATGAGCCAGCCCCACGGCACGTCGCGCATGATGTACTCGACCGATGCGAACGCCTGGTTCGCGTCGGGCTTGTAGTGCATGACGAGGAAGATGCCGGTGACGATCTGGATCACCAGCACCAGCATTGCCAGCGAGCCGAAGATGTACCAGAAGTTGAAGTTCTTCGGCGCGTAGTACTTGCCCCACTGGTCGTTCCACAGCTTGCTGAGCGGGAAGCGGTTGTCGACCCAGTTCAGCAGCTTCTCGCTGGCCGGTGCGTTGGGGGAAATCTCGTGGAATTCAGCCATGTTCTTCTTCCGCCTCAGGCCTTCTTGGAGTCTTCACCGATCAGGAGCTTGGTGTCCGACAGGTACATGTGCGGCGGCACCGGCAGGTTGTCGGGCGCTGGCTTGTTCTTGAAGACCCGGCCGGCCAGGTCGAAAGTGGAACCGTGGCAGGGGCAGAGGAAGCCGCCTTCCCAGTCGTTCGGCAGCGAGGGCTGCGGACCGGCCTGGAAGCGGTCGGTCGGCGAGCAGCCCAGGTGGGTGCAGATGCCGACCACGACCAGCACGTCGGGCTTGATCGAGCGGTGCTCGTTCTGCGCGTACTTGGGGGTGAATTCGTCGGGGTGACGCTTGGAGAGGGGGTCGGCCAGCTGGCCGTCCAGCTTGGGAAGTTCGGCGATCTGCGCGGGGGTGCGCTTGAGGATCCAGACCGGCTTGCCCCGCCATTCGACGGTGATCTTCTCGCCGACCTTGAGCGCCGAGATATCGACCTCGACCGCAGCGCCGGCAGCCTTGGCCTTCTCGGAAGGCTGGAAGGTGCTCACAAAGGGGATGGCGGTGGCCACGCCACCCGCCACGCCGGCACAGCTTGATGCAATCAGCCAAGTCCGCTTGCTGGTGTCGATCCGGCTCGAGCCGGAGTTCATGTCACTCATGGGGGGATCCTCTTGTCTTCTTCGCTGGAGCAGGAGTCAACCCGCGATTGTAGCGGGGCGCTAAAGGGATATTCAATGGCTGCCATGCGCGTGGCCGGCGAACGACGGCAAGGCGCGCCGCATTCGCGGGCGCCCGCCGGGGGCGACAGGGGGCTGTCGCCGCGGGGACTTCAGTTCAGAAGACCGTGCTGCATCGCCTCGTGGACCGCCTGGGTCCGCGACTTGACGGAGAGCTTGCGATAGATGCTCTTCGCGTGGAACTCGATGGTATTGACCGAAAGGTACACCGCCTCGGCGATCTGCCGGTTGCTCCAGCCCTGCGCGATCAGGCGCAGCACCTTGAGTTCGCGGGGCGACAGGAGCCCCTGCGGCAGCCTGGAGTCGGATGCCTCCTGCTGATGGAGCTGCTGCTGTTGTTGTTGCGGTGCCTGCCCCTGGACACGAATGGCCTCGATCGTGCGCGCCTTCGCGGAAGCGGCGATCGAACCGAGGATGCGCCGCGCGATGCGCGAGTCCATCGGCGAGCCGCCGCGCTCGATGGAGCGCAGCAGATAGGCAAGCTCCGCATCATCTGCCTCGGTCAGCAGATAACCGATGGCGCCGGCGGCGATGGCGGCATTCACCAGTTGCTGGTCGTCGGCCGCCGACATGCCGACGCTCTCTATGCGCGGATAGGCCTGGCGCGTGTGCTGGAGCACCGCGACGCCGTCGTTGCCCGGCAGGCGCATGTCGACCAGCACGAGGTCATAGGGCAAGGCGGCCAACAAGTTGAATGCCTCGGCACGCCCCGACGCGACCACCACGCGGCGATGCGGCGCGAGATCGCAGAGGATGCGCCGCATGCGGTCGGCACAGATGGCATCGTCCGCGACGATCAGCGCGGCATGGAAGACGCCGCCGTACAACTGCGCGGCCGAAGGCACCGGCCTCGCGGCGGTGTATTGGATGTTCATTTCCATGTCCGCTCTCCTGCCTCCGCGCAGCGGACTTGATCAGTCCCGCATGCGTTGCCGATGCCCAAGAAAAAATTGATCACGCGACGTCCTCCGGCTCTCTGGCTACCCTGTGGGCAGCATCGAAATGTTGTCTTTCGTTTCAGATACCGCAGGAACGATGCCCACGCGGGCGAACATCGGCCACGCACGCCGCTTCAGTGCGTGTAGTACTTTGATTTCGTTGAAGAAATTGCCTCGAACGGCTTGAAAAGCAGGGGCTCGCGCAGGCCCTCGAAGGGCCGTTTTTGCGTCGTTGTTACGTGCGAGTTACCGCGCGTGTTACGTAGCACCGCGCCACACGAAACGCGCCCTCAATCGCGTATCGAAACGTCACCACGCGATTTGCGCGATGCCCGCGAAGCCGCATGTGCATTGGTTTCGCGGGCCATGCATGCATCTGTCGATGCTTCGACGACCTGCATGCATACATCCAGAACTACGGATCCCGGTGATGTTCAGCGATGACCTCGATTCCTAGCATCGGTTGCATTGGGTAACTCGATGAAACCCAACCCTGCTTCCATGGCGACGAGGGCGCCTGGAAGACCAGAAATGGCAACTGATTCTCCAAGGAAGAAAGTCCAAATGACTACATCCCAGCGTCCCAGCGTTCGCTCTTTCATTGTTCGCCGTCCAGGCGTGAGCCAGCTTCTCGCTACGGTGCTCCTGAGCGCCGGATATGTGATGACGCTGCCTGTCGCACACGCCCAGGTCACCATCGGTGGCCAGGAAGTCAATGCCGGCAACGTCGGCGGCAACAACAACAACGGCAACAACAGCGGCGTCCTAGTCGCAACCAACAACGGCATAAGCACCAACGCAATCACCGCAGGCACAGTCTCGGCAACCAGCGTCACCGCAACGCGCGTAACCACCACCAGCCTGAGCGCGACCTCGGCAACAGCCACCAGCCTGACTTCCACCAGCATCAGCACGACCTCCCTCACCGCAGGTACCGTGTCGGCAGGCAGCATCAGTGCAGGCACCGTGTCCTCAGGCAGCGTAAGCGCGGGCACCGTGTCCGCCACCAGTATCAGCACCGCCACGCTCACCGCAGGCACCGTGTCCGCAGGCAGCATCACCGCAGGTACCGTGTCCGCTGCCAACGTCAGCGCCGGCACCGTAACCGCTGGCTCAGGCACCATCACCAGCCTGACCTCCACCAGCATCAGCACGGCCACCCTCACGGCAGGCACTGTCTCCGCAGGCAGCATCACCGCGGGTACCGTGTCCGCTGCCAACGTCAGCGCCGGCACCGTGACTGCAGGCTCCGGCACCGTCACCAGCCTGACCTCCACCAGCATCAGCACGGCTACCCTCACGGCAGGCACCGTGTCCGCAGGCAGCATCACCGCAGGTACCGTGTCCGCTACCAACGTCAGCGCCGGCACCGTGACCGCTGGCTCCGGCACCGTCACCAGCCTGACCTCCACCAGCATCAGCACCGCCACGCTCACTGCAGGCACCGTCTCCGCGGGCAGCATCAGCGCAGCTACCCTCACGGCAGGCACTGTGTCCGCAGGCAGCGTCAGCGCGGGTACCGTGTCCGCCACCAACGTCAGCGCCGGCACCGTGACCGCTGGCTCCGGCACCGTGACCAGCCTGACCTCCACCAGCATCAGCACGGCGACCCTGACTGCAGGCACCGTGTCCGCAGGCAGCGTCAGCGCCACGAACGTCTCGGCCACCAACGGCACGATCAACAACCTGGCCACGACCACCATCACGGCCGCCAACGGCACGATCAATACGCTGAGCGCGACCAGCATCACGTCCAGCACGGTCAGCGCGGGCAACGTGACCACCGGCAACCTGTCGTCGGGCAACGGCACGATCCAGTCGCTGACGTCGATCAACATCATGGCGACCGGCATCACCTCGACCAACGTGCTGGCGACCGGCATCACCTCGACCAACATCGATGCCACCAACCTGACGTCGAACACCGGCAGCATCTCCACGCTGACGTCCACCAACGTCAGCACCACCAACGTGACGGCCTCGAACGGCACGATCAACACGTTGAGCGCGACCAACGTCAGCACCACCAACCTGACGGCATCGAACGGCACCATCAACACGCTGAGCGCCACCAACGTCAGCGCGACGAACCTGACGGCCAGCAACGGCACGATCAACACGTTGAGCGCGACGAACGTCAGCACCACCAACCTGACGGCATCGAACGGCACCATCAACACGCTGAGCGCGACCAATGTCAGCACGACGGACCTGACGGCCAACAACGGCACGATCAACACGTTGAGCGCGACCAACGTCAGCACCACCAACCTGACGGCATCGAACGGCACCATCAACACGCTGAGCGCGACCAATGTCAGCACGACGGACCTGACAGCCAACAACGGCACGATCAACACGCTGAGCGCCACCAACGTCAGCACGACGAACCTGACGGCCAACAACGGCACCATCAACACGCTGAGCGCGACCAACGTCAGCACGACGGACCTGACGGCCAACAACGGCACGATCAACACGTTGAGCGCAACCAACGTCAGCACGACGAACCTGACGGCCAACAACGGCACGATCAATACCTTGAGCGCAACCAACGTCAGCACGACGGACCTGACGGCGAACAACGGCACGATCAATACGCTGAGCTCGACCAACGTCAGCACGACGAACCTGACGGCCAACAACGGCACGATCAACACGTTGAGCGCGACCAACGTCAGCACCACGAACCTGACGGCCAACGCCGGCACGATCAACACGTTGAGCGCAACCAACGTCAGCACGACGAACCTGACGGCGAACGCCGGCACCATCAACACGTTGAGCGCCACCAACGTCAGCACCACGAACCTCACGGCCAATGCCGGCACGATCAACACGCTGAGTGCCACCAATGTCAGCACGACGAACCTGACGGCGAACGCCGGCACCATCAACACGCTGAGCTCCACCAACGTCAGCACCACCAACCTGACAGCGAGCCGCGGCACGATCAACACGTTGAGCGCGACGAACGTCAGCACCACCAACCTGTCGGCCGCCAGCGCCACCATCAACGCCCTGACCGCCAACACGGTCAGCGCGACGACGGTGAACGCCAGCACGGTGAATGCGACCACCGGCAACTTCCAGACGATCACGGCCGCCAACGGCAACATCACGGTGCTGAACACGCAGACCGGCAACATCACCACGATCAACGCCGTGACCGGCAACGTCACGACGCTGAACGCGGGCACGGTCAACGTCACCGGCAACGTGACGGCGGGCGGCACCATCACGGCGGGCAACGGCGTGGTCGCCAACGGCCGCGTGCAGAACGTGGCTCCTGGCGTGCTGCCGACGGACGCCGCGAACATGTCGCAGTTGAACCAGGTCCGCAACGAGGTGCAGGACATGCGCAAGACCAGCAGCACCGGCGCGGCCATCGCGCTGGCCGCGGCCTCGGTGCCGGCGCTCGAAGCGGGCAAGAGCTTCGGCATCGGCGTGGGCGTGGGCTCCTACGACGGCCGCTCGGCCATCGCCGCGGCAGCCAGCTTCCGCATCGGCGAAGGCGCGCAGATCAAGGTGAACTTCGGCAGCGGCAGCAGCGGCAAGATCGGCGGCGGCATCGGCGCCTCCTGGTCCTGGTAATCCGGCCCGGCACTCCCGTGGCGCCCGTGCGCCGCGGGAATGCCAGCGGATGAAAACGAAAGGCCGGCCCCTATACTGGGTGACCGGCCTTTTCACTTGTACGGAGGCCGGAATCCAAGCGGCCGCTCTCCTCTGACCCGTCCATCACACGGCTTCATGAACTCACCTTCTCTCGCCCCCGCTCCTTCCACACCGGCCGAAGACGCCGGCAGCCTTCTGGAACAGGGACTGACGCTGCACCGGGTGGGCCGTTTCGGCGAAGCCCTGCAGGTCTACGAGGCGCTGCTGTCGCGCTTTCCGGAGCACGCCGACGCACTGCACCTGACGGGCGAAGCGCTGTACCGCCAGGGGCGCCCGAAGCTGGCGCTGAACTACGTGAACCGCGCCATTGCCCGGTCGCAGCACCCCTTCTACTTCAACACCCGCGCGACCATCTTCATGCACATGGGCCTGCCGGCCGAGGCGCAGCAGGACCTTCGCCGCGCGATCAAGGCGCTGCCGAACTATCCCGAGGCCTACGTGAACCTGTCGGCGGTCTACCGCCAGCAGAAGAAGTTCCGCCAGGCGCGCGAGGCCGCCGCCGAAGCCACGCGGCTCGCGCCGCAGGCGCCCGCGGCATGGAACAACGCCGGCGCCATCGACATGGAGCAGGACCGCTTCGACGAGGCGATCGCGCAGTTCCGCCAGGCGCTGGCGCTCGACGCGAACTACGGCGCCGCGCACAAGAACATCGGCAAGATCCGCGCGCACCAGAAGGACTGGGCCGCCGCGCTCGACTCATACGCGCACGCCGCCGCCGATCCGCTGGATTGCGAGGCCGCCTTCATGCTCTCGCGGGCGCTGCAAGCCTGCGGCCGCACCGAGGAAGCCATCGAGCCCATGCAGCGCGCCATGCGCAACTGGCCGGCCGAGGAGCGCCACAAGGCGCTGGCCGACCCCGAGGGCGTGGCCGCGCTCTACGGCGTGTGCGGCGCGCTCGAGGGCGTGTCGATGCGTTTTGCCGAATCGGCCGAGCTCTACAAGCTCGCGCTCGAGAGCCTGCCCGAGCACGAGCTGCTGCTGAACAACCTGGGCACGGTGAACTTCCGCCTGGGCCATTTCGACACCGCCATCGAGGTGCTGAAGAAGGCGCTCGAAGTGCATCCGCGCCAGGTGCTCGCGCGCTGCAACCTGGGCGTGACCTACGTGATGGCCGGCCAGTCGGAGGCCGCCATCGCCGAGTTCGAGCAGTGCCTGCGCGACGACCCGGACTTCATGCCCGCCATGGTGTGGATGCTGGGCGAGAAGGCGCACATCGCCGACTGGAACGGCGTGCCCGAGCTGCGCGAGCGGATCGCGGCGCTGCTGGACAACCCGAGCAACGACCAGACGGTGTCGTCGTTCATCCTGATGTCGAACTACGACGACGCGCGCCGCCTCATGAACTGGACGCAGCGCTCCGCCCTGCTGGCCGACCGCAACGCGGCCATCAGGCCTTTTGCCGACGCGGGCGCCCGCCGCACCTCGCCGCGCATCCGCGTGGGCTACTACTCCTTCGACTTCCGCAACCACCCGGTCGCGCACCTGACGGCCGAACTCTACGGCCAGCACGACCGCAAGGACTTCGAGGTCTTCGTCTATTCCTACGGACCGGACGACGGCCATCCTGCACGGGCACGCATCGCGGCGTCGGTCGAGCACTTCGTCGATCTGCAGGGCCAGTCGATCCAGCAGATGGCCGAGCGCATCCGCGAGGACGAGATCGACATCCTGGTCGACCTCTCGGGCGACACGCGCGGCGCCAAGCCTCAGGTGATGGCGTATCACGCGGCGCCCGCGCAGCTCATGTGGCTGGGCTACATGGGCACCAGCGGCACGCCGAACTACGACTACCTGGTGTCAGACAACTACCTCTCGCCGCCGGGTACGGAAGACTGCTATTCCGAAAAGCTGCTGCGCCTGCCCGAGACCTTCCAGGTGATCGACACGCAGCGCCCCGTCAACCCGCACAGGCCCACGCGCGCCGAGCACGGCCTGCCCGAAGACGCCTTCGTGCTGTGCAACTTCTCGCAGTCCTTCAAGATCCAGCCCGAGACCTTCGCGGCCTGGGTGCGCATTGCACAGGGCATTCCGAACTCGGTGCTGTGGCTGGCGCAAGGGCCGAAGGGCTTCGAGCACAACCTGCGCGCGCAGTGGGAGAAGGCGGGCCTCGCCACCGGGCGGCTGATCGTGTCGCCGCGCATGCCGGTCGACCAGCATCTGGCGCGCATCGGCCTGGCCGACCTGTTCATCGACACCTTCCCCTACAGCAGCGGCGCCACCGCGAACGACGTGCTGTGGTCGGGCGTGCCGCTGCTGGCGCTCACGGGCACGACGATGGTGTCGCGCATGGCGGGCAGCCTGCTCGGCGCCATCGGGCTGCCGGAGCTGGTGGCCACGAACCACGACGAGTATGTGCGCAAGGCCATCCACTACGCCACGCATCCCGACGAACTGGCCACGCTGCGCGCACGGCTCGCCGCGGCCAAGGATGCACGCAGCGGCTACTTCGACACGCCGCGCTTCGTGCGCCATCTCGAAGACGGCTACAGGCAAATTGCCGCGCGCAGTCGTGAAGGTTTGCCGGCCGCGCATGTCGACGTTGCGCCACGCGCGCTGGAGAAGTGAGCAATCGCGGGCATACTCGGCTCTCCTTCAACAGCAGAGCTCCAGCAGCCTTTTGAATCATGAGCATCCTCAGTGAATTCAAGGAATTTGCCGTCAAGGGCAACGTCATCGACCTCGCGGTCGGCGTGATCATCGGCGCGGCGTTCGGCAAGATCGTCGACTCGCTCGTGGCCGACATCATCATGCCGCTGGTCGGCGTGGTGTTCGGCAAGCTCGACTTCTCCAACCTCTACGTGGTGCTGGGCACCGCGCCGGCCGGCGTGGCGAACACGCTGGCGGACCTGAAGAAGGCCGGCGTTCCGGTGCTGGCGTACGGCAACTTCATCACCATCGCCGTCAACTTCGTGATCCTCGCCTTCATCATCTTCATGATGGTCAAGCAGATCAACCGCCTGAAGCGCAGCGAAGAGCCGGCGCCCGCCGCCGCTCCCGAGACGCCCGAAGACGTGGCGCTGCTGCGCGAGATCCGCGACAGCCTCAAGCAGCGCTGAGCTTGTTGCTCGCCCCCAGGCTGCGCGCACTGCGTGTCGCTTCGCCAACCCCCTACCGGGGGCAACACCGACGGCCCGGCGAAGCCGGTTCCGTGGTGTTTCTGGAGAACTCCGTTCAGCTCAGCGTGCGGGCCATGCGCAGCGCCTCGACAAGGCTCGAGGCATCGGCCAGCCCCGTTCCCGCAATGTCGAACGCGGTGCCGTGATCGGGGCTGGTCCGCACCAGCGGCAGCCCCAGCGTCACGTTCACGCCCTTCTCCACGCCCAGGTACTTGACCGGGATCAGGCCCTGGTCGTGGTACATCGCGACCACCACGTCGAACTCGCCGCTTGACGGCACACCTTGCTTGGCGCGCGCGCGCATGAAGACCGTGTCGGGCGCATGAGGCCCGCTGGCGTCGATGCCTTCGGCGCGCGCGGCCTCGACGGCAGGCGCGATGATCTCCCGCTCCTCCGAACCGAACAGGCCGCCCTCGCCCGCATGCGGGTTGAGGCCCGCCACGCCGATGCGCGGTGCGCGGCCCAGCGCATGCGTCAGCGCGCGGTGCGTGATGCGCAGTGTTTCGAGCACGCCCTCGAAGCGCACCGCCTCGATGGCGTGGCGCAGCGACATGTGGATGCTGACGAGCACGGTGCGAAGCTCGTCGTTGGCCAGCATCATGCGCACCGGCATGTCGGCCAGCGCACGGCCCATGTGGGCGGCAGCCTCGGCCTGCAGCAGCTCGGTATGGCCGGGATACGGAAAGCCGGCGGCCGACAGCGCCTCCTTGTGCAGCGGCGCGGTCACGATGGCGCCGATCTCGCCGCGCAGCGCGGCGCGCGCGGCCCAGATCACGCACTCACCCGCCACTCGACCGGCTTCGGCGCTGATGCGGCCCGTTTCAATGCCCGAAGGCGGCGCGATCACCTGCAGCACGGGAATGCAACCCGGCGGCACCGTCGCCGCCTCGGCGACGGATTCGATCTCGAGCACAGGCCACGCAAGCTGACCCGGCGCAGCCAGGGCCTGCGAAGCCTTGCGCATCGTGCCCACGTCGCCGGCAACGAAGGCGCCATGGGTCGCCTCGGGCGCGTCGCGGAAGGCCTTGACGATGATTTCCGGCCCGATGCCGGCCGGATCGCCCAGCGTGATGGCGATTGCTGCGCTCATGCCGGGTTGTCGATGTCGATGAACTCGTGCTTCAGCCCGAGTTGCGCCGCCACATGCCCCGCCACCGCCGGCGCGCCGTAGCGCTCGGTGGCATGGTGCCCGCAAGCCAGGAAGGCCACGCCCATCTCGCGCGCGTAGTGGGCCTGGGGCTCCGAGATCTCGCCGGTGATGAAGGCATCGGCGCCGGCCGCGATGGCGGCCTCGAAGTAGCCCTGCGCGCCGCCGGTGCACCAGGCAATGTTCTTGATGGGGCGTTGCGCCGTGTCGAGGAGCGTGACGGGTCTTTTCAGCACTTGCTCGACGTGCGTGGCAAGCGCTTTTGCGTTGTCGAAGCTCTCGCCGTTTTCCTGCGCGCCGAGAAAACCCAGCTCCTGCTCGCCGAAGCGCCCGGCCGAGCCGGCATGCGCCACGAGCCCCAGCTTCAGGCCGAGCTGGGCGTTGTTGCCGAGTTCGGGGTGCGCATCGAGCGGCAGGTGATAGGCGAAGAGGTTGACGTCGTCGCCCAACAGCAGGCCCAGGCGCTGCTTCATCCAGCCGGTGACGCAACCGTCCTGGCCGCGCCAGAACAGGCCGTGGTGAACGAAGATCGCGTCGGCCTCGGCGCTGATCGCGGCCTCGATCAGCGCGCGGCTGGCGGTCACGCCCGAGACGATCTTGCGGACCACGGTACGCCCTTCGACCTGCAGGCCGTTGGGTCCGTAGTCCTTGAAGCGCCCGGGGGCCAGCAGCAGGTCGAATGCGTGAAGCAGTTCGTGGCGGGTGGTGCTCATCGCGCCATTGTCGCGCCGGGCGCGGGGGCCCCGCCATCCCGCATCGCATAGCCGCGCGCAGCCAGGGGCAGCAGGGCCAGCAGGAAGCCCAGCGCGGCCAGCACCGCCACGTAGTGCGCCGGAGCCATCGTGTCGCGCTGCAGCCAGAGCGTGAGGATCACCGGCGTCAGCCCGCCGAAGACCGCGTACGACATGTTGTAGGCGAACGAGAGCCCGGTGAAGCGCACCGGCGCCGGGAAGGCGCGCACGCCAGCGATCGGCACGGTCGCGATGGTGCCGACGAACAGGCCCACCAGACCGTAGTGCCAGAACAGCGTGGCCGGCGTGCCGGGCAGGCCGCTGTAGAACAGGTAGGCGGTGGCAAAGAGACCGCCCCAGCCGACCAGCATCACGGTGCGCGTGCCGATGCGGTCGCAGGCCCAGCCGGCCAGCATGCAGCCCAGCGTCAGGGTGAGCGTTGCCAGCGCATTGGCCTCGAGCGCCATCGCGGCGGGAATGTGGTGCACCTTCTGCAGGTAGGTGGGCGTGTAGAGCACAACGACCACGATGGCGGCCGACAGCACCCAGGTCAGCAGCGCAACGTACACGCAGGCCAGGCGATGCTCGCGCAGCACGGTGCGCAGCGGCAGCTCGCGCGCCACGCTGCGGCGGCCGGCCAGCTCCTTGAACACCGGCGTCTCGTGCAGGAAGCGGCGCAGGTACACCGACACCAGCCCGAACACGCCGCCCAGGATGAACGGGATGCGCCATGCGAAGTCGCTCACCTGCTCGGGCGAATAGTGGCGGTTGATGGCCACCGCGATCAGCGAACCCAGCAGGATGCCGCCGGTGATGCCCGAGGTCAGCATGCCGATGCCGAAGCCGTAGCGCTTTGCCGGCACGTGCTCGCCCACGAACACCCAGGCGCCTGGCATCTCGCCGCCGATGGCCGCGCCTTGCAGCACGCGCATCGCCAGCAGCAGCAGGGGCGCCGCGACGCCGATGCTCTCGTAGGTCGGCAGCAGGCCGATCACCAGCGTGGGCGCCGCCATCAGGAAGATCGACAGCGTGAACATGCGCTTGCGACCGAAGATGTCGCCGAAATGCGCGATGACGATGCCGCCCACCGGGCGCGCGAGGTAGCCGGCCGCGAAGATGCCGAAGGTCTGCAGCTGCCGCAGCCAGTCGGGCATGTCGGCCGGGAAGAACAGCGCGCCCAGCACGGTGGCGAAGAACACGTAGATGACGAAGTCGTAGAACTCCAGCGTGCCGCCGAGGGCGGACAGGCCGAGGGTCTTGTAGTCGCTCGAGTCGAGCGTGCGCGCCGGCACCGGCTGCGCGCCGTCCGGGAAGTTTGCTTCTGAAGTCATGGCTGGCAGGGAGGTCTTGACCGCGCGCCAGCCGCGGGACCGGGTGAGAAAACGGAAAAATGGCGCGCTGGCGGAATGCCTTGCCGCTTCCACCGGGTGGGCGGCGCGGGAGGCCGGAAAAAGCACGGGCCGGGTGGGCTCGACCTGCAATGCTAGGTGTTAACCCGGGTTTACGTACAAAGGAAGTCTTAATCTCGACCTCCCCGAGCGGTTTCTGGGCCATGCGGTTGAGGGACAATTGACAACATTGCCGTGTTGCATGGCGGCTTTTCAACGTCTTTTTCACCGATCTTTCATGAAACGCACCTGGCTGCTATTTGCCCAAGCCGTGACTGTCCTGCTCGCGGCCTACTTCGTCGTTGCGACGCTCAAGCCCGAGTGGCTCAACAAGCGCGCGACTTCGCTGGGCGGCGTGGTCTCGATCGTCGAGGCGCCCACGGGCAGCCCGAACATCCCGGCGCCGGGCAGCCTGAGCGCGCCGGCCAAGAAAGCCTCGCCGGCGGTGGTGAGCATCAACACCAGCAAGGCCGCTCAGCGCCATCCGCGCAGCAACGACCCGTGGTTCCGCTTCTTCTTCGGCGACCAGGACGACCAACCCCAGGTCGGCCTGGGCAGCGGCGTGATCGTGAGCCCCGACGGCTACATCCTCACCAACAACCACGTGGTGGAAGGCGCCGACGAGATCGAGGTGACGCTCAACGACAGCCGCCACGCACGCGGCAAGGTGATCGGCACCGACCCCGACACCGACCTGGCCGTGCTGAAGATCGAGCTCGACAAGCTGCCGGTGATCGTGCTGGGCGACTCCGACGCGCTGCAGGTTGGCGACCAGGTGCTGGCCATCGGCAATCCCTTCGGCGTGGGCCAGACCGTGACCAGCGGCATCGTCTCGGCGCTGGGCCGCAACCAGCTGGGCATCAACAACTTCGAGAACTTCATCCAGACCGACGCGGCCATCAACCCCGGCAACTCGGGCGGCGCGCTGATCGACATCAACGGAAACCTGCAGGGCATCAACACCGCGATCTACTCGCGCTCGGGCGGCAGCATGGGCATCGGCTTCGCCATTCCGGTGTCGATGGCCAAGATCGTGCTCGAAGGGATCGTGAAGGAAGGCCAGGTACGCCGCGGCTGGATCGGCGTGGAGCCGAGCGACCTGTCGCCCGAACTCGCCGAGACCTTCGGCGTGAAGGCGGACGCGGGCGTGATCATCACCGGCGTGCTGCAGAACGGCCCCGCCGCCAAGGCCGGCATCCGCCCGGGCGACGTGATCACCTCGGTGGGCGAGAAGAAGACCGACAACGTGCAGGCGCTGCTGACCGCGGTGGCCGGCCTGAAGCCCGGCAGCACCTCGCGCTTCGCGCTGCAACGCGGCAGCGACAAGATGGAACTGGACGTGACGCCGGGCCTGAGGCCGAAGAGCCCGGTAAGGCAAGTGCCCAACCAGCAGGAGTAGGGCTCGCCCGCTGGCTGCGCGCACTTCGTGTCGCTTCGCCTACCCCCTACCGGGGGCAACACCTGAGGCCCGGCAAAGCCGATTCCTCGGTGTTTCTGGAATTTCCGTGGAACGTTGTGACGCCCGCAGCCGCTCCTGCGGCAGCGCTCCCCTTCCGGGGACTCAGCTGGAAGCCGAGTCAGCGCTTTGTTCGTCTTCAGGCTTCCGGCCGGAGCCGGCGAAGTACTTGGCGCCGATGATGCCCACCTCGTACAGCAGGCACATCGGTATCGCCAGCGCCAGCTGCGACACCACATCGGGCGGCGTGAGCACCGCAGCGACGACGAACGCGACCACGATGAAGTAGCCGCGGAAGGACTTCAGCTTCTCGATGGTCACCATCTCGAAGCGCACCAGCAGCATCACGACGATCGGCACCTGGAACGCCACGCCGAAGGCGATGTAGAGCGACAGGATCGCCTCGACGTACGAAGAGATGTCGGGCGTTGCCTGCACCGCGGCCGGTGCAAAGCGCTGGATGAAGCTGAACATCTTGTCCAGCACGAACAACTGCACGAAGGCGATGCCCGCGTAGGCCAGCAGGCTGCCGAAGAAGATCAGCGGCAGCGCGAATTTCTTTTCATGGCTGTAGAGCCCCGGCGCGATGAACATCCACGCCTGGTACATGAGCCAGGGCAGCGCCAGCAGCACGGCCGCCATCATCAGCACCTTGAGCGGCACGAAGAACGGCGAGAACACGCCGATGGCGATGAGTTTCGCGTCGTGCGGCATGTGCGCCTTGATCGGCACCGCGATCAGGTCGATCAGCCCGGCCGGCCCGGGCCAGATGGCCAGCAGCACGCCCGCGACCACGAGACCGTAGACGCAATAGAGCAGCCGGTCGCGAAGCTCCATCAGGTGCGCCACGAACGGCTGTTCGGTGCCCGCCAGCTCGTCTTCCTTGTCTTTGCTCTTGTTGTCTGAATCGGCCATTGGAAAAGAAGATAGCGTGACGTCGGCCGGCGTGCGGCGCCCGAGGAACGCGGTGAAGGGAAGCCGCTAGTTGATCTTGTTGATCGTGTGAGGGCGGAAGCGCGCAACGCGGGCCGCGCCCGACAGCGCCTTGGTGCGCACGCCGTTGCGCGCCTTGTACCACTGCGGCGTGGCGCCCTGCTTCAGGCGCCAGTTCTTGCGGGGATGCTTGTACACGGGCGGCGGAAGCGGCTCCGGCTCGGACAGCGCCGAGAGGGTTTCGCCCGAGCCGCTGAACTGCTTCTCGAATTCGCTCGCGCCCGTGTGAATGCTGTGCTCGACGTCGCGCGCCGCATCCTCGACCGTGGTCTTCATCTTGCGGAGCTCGTCGAGCTCCATAGAGCGGTTGACTTCGGCCTTGACGTCGTTCACGTAGCGCTGCGCCTTGCCGAGCAGCGTGCCGACGGTGCGGGCCACGCGCGGCAGCTTTTCCGGACCGATGACGATCAGCGCCACGACGCCGATCAGCGCCAGCTTCTCAATGCCGAGGTCGAGCACGTGCTGCTGCCCGCGCTCAGGACTTCTGACGCGCTTCGACGTCGATCGCCGACTTGTCGCTGTTGGCCGGTTGGCCGGTCACTTGCTGGGCGGGGGCCGACGGGGCGGCGGCATCGGACGAAGCGCCGTCCTTCATGCCGTCCTTGAAACCCTTGACGGCACCGCCAAGGTCCGAACCCATGTTCCGCAGCTTCTTGGTGCCGAAGATCATGACCACGACGAGCAGCACGATCAGCCAGTGCCAGATGGAAAAAGAACCCATGGAGAACTCCTAAGAATGTGTCCGATTTTAGTCGGGCGGAATGTGACAGTTTGGCTTAATGCCGCTCAGCCGCGAAGCCACGGCCGGGGGCCGCCCATGACATGGACATGGAGATGGTGAACCTCCTGCCCGCCCTCTGCGCCCGTATTGACCACCACCCGGTAGCCGCCGTCCG
Source organism: Variovorax sp. 679 (assembly GCF_003952185.1). Lineage (GTDB taxonomy): Bacteria > Pseudomonadota > Gammaproteobacteria > Burkholderiales > Burkholderiaceae_C > Variovorax. The sequence continues at coordinate 612,488 of NZ_RXFS01000002.1, forward strand.
GATAGGGCCTGCAGCCCTGCTCCAGCGCCAGCTTGGGTGCCAGGGTCATGATCTTGCCCATCAGCGCCGAGTCTTCGGGCGTCAGCTGGGCCATCGACGGGATGTGCCTCTTGGGCACCAGCATGAAATGCACCGGCGCCCAAGGCGCGATGTCATGAAAGCCGAACAGGTCCTCGTCTTCGTAGACCTTGCGCGAGGGGATCTTGCCCTCGATGATTTTGCAGAAAATGCAGTTCGGATCAGATGACATCTTTGGGTTCCATGGGACGGCTGTCGTTCATCCGGATCATGCCTTTCACGATCCGGTAGAGGAACCACAGCGAGATCAGGCTCCAGGCGATCCAGCCCGGCACGAAAAGCAGCAGCCAGAGCCACGAGGTGACGATGTACAGCAGCCCTGCCCACAGCACCGAACGGATGCGCCAGCTGAAGTGCGAGGCCTGCCAGGTGCCGGCCGCGTCGTCGCGCTTCACGAAGTCGATCACCAGCGCGATCAGCAGCAGCAGCACGGAAGCCTGCGCCCCCGGCACGACGGCGCCGATGGCCACGATCAGGTGCAGGATGTAGCTCACCCAGCCCCAGGTCTTGAGGGAGTCGTCGGGTTCCACGTTCACGATGTCGTTGGCCATGGCCGATGTCCTTTCAGTCGTTGGAGGCTTCGGATTCCCGAGCCTTCACCTTGCGCAGCGCCTTTTCCTCGATGCCGCTGGTGCCCTCGCGGCGCTCGAGCTCCGCGGTGACGTCCGAAGGGGAAAAACCGTAGTGAGCCAGCGCCACCATGGTGTGGAACCACAGGTCGGCCACTTCGTTCACTATTTTCGAGCGGTCGCCACCGTGATCAGCGTCCTTGGCGGCCATCACGACCTCGGTGGCTTCCTCGCCGATCTTCTTGAGGAAGGCGTCGGGGCCCTTGTGCAGCAGGCGCGCTACGTAGCTCTTCTCGGGATCGCCGCCGCGCGCGGGCAGGCGGCTTTCGATGACCGCGGCCAGTCGAGCGAGTGCGTCGGAGGTGCTGTCGTTGTTCACTGTGGCCGTCATTTGTAGATCGACTCCGGGTCTTTCAAGACGGGTTCGACCACCGTCCATTGGCCCTTTTCGTATTTGCTGAAGAAGCAGCTGTGGCGCCCGGTGTGGCAGGCGATGCCGGGCTCGTGGCCGAGCTGGGTGACCTTGAGCAGCACCACGTCGTTGTCGCAGTCGAGGCGGATCTCGTGCACGGTCTGCACGTGACCCGATTCCTCGCCCTTGAACCACAGCTTGTTGCGCGAGCGGCTGAAATACACCGCGCGGCCCAGCTCGGCGGTCTTTTCGAGCGCCTCGCGGTTCATCCAGGCGAACATCAGCACGTCGTTGCTGCCTTGTTCCTGCGCGATCACGGGCACAAGGCCGTTCGCGTCCCACTTCACTTCATCGAGCCAGTTCATGGAGGTATTGTCGGGGATGGCAAAAGACCCTTGAACAGCCGTTCGGCAAGCTGTTCGGTGGGCCGCTCAGCGGTCGATGCGCACGGGAATGCCCCGCGCGGCCATGCGCGCCTTGGCCTCGCCCACCGTGTGTTCGCCGTAGTGGAAGATGCTGGCCGCCAGCACCGCGTCGGCGCCGCCGGTCTGGATGCCGTCGGCCAAGTCGTCCAGGCTGCCCACGCCGCCCGAGGCGATCACCGGCACGTTCACGGCGTTGCTCACCGCGCGGGTCAGCTCCAGGTCGAAGCCGCTCTTGGTGCCGTCGCGGTCCATGCTGGTCAGCAGGATCTCGCCGGCGCCTCGGCGCGCCATCTCGGTCGCCCATTCGACGGCATCCAGGCCGGTGTTCTTGCGCCCGCCGTGGCTGTACACGTCCCAGCCCACGCCGCGCGTGGCGGCTTCTTCGGGGCTGCGGCGCTTGGCGTCGATGGCGACCACGATGCATTGCGAGCCGTACTTCTGCGCAGCGTCGCTGATCACCTGCGGGTCTGCGATGGCGGCCGAGTTGAAGCTGGTCTTGTCGGCACCCGCGTTGAGCAGCCGCCGCACGTCGGCCACGGTGCGCACGCCGCCGCCCACGGTCAGCGGAATGAAGACCTGCGAGGCCACCGCCTCGATGATCGGCAGGATCAGGTCGCGGCCGTCGCTGGTGGCGGTAATGTCGAGGAAGGTGAGTTCGTCGGCGCCCTGGGCGTTGTAGCGCGCTGCGATCTCGACCGGGTCTCCGGCATCGCGCAGTTCGACGAAATTGACGCCCTTGACGACACGGCCACCGGTGACGTCGAGGCAGGGAATGATGCGTTTGGCAAGCATGGTGTGATGGGGAACCGGTAGGAAATCAGAGAACGCGCAGCCGTTGCCAGCCGAGCCATTGGTCGCCGGGCGCGAGCAGCACGGGCTCGTCGATGCGGGCCGCCTCGACGCAGAGCATGTGGCGGAAGCCGTCGGCGGGCATGTCGGCGAGTTTCGCACCGAGCACGGCGCCGGGGTTCCAGACCACGGTTTCGGTGCAGCTGGCGCTCTGGGATATCTCGAGCGTGCCGCCTGGCTGAACCAGGTGCAAAGGCTGGGCGGGCGCGGCATAGACGCTGTCGAACTCTGCATCGAAATGCAACACTGGCGCGGTTTCCGCGCGGCGGTCGTCGCGCAGCGAATCCCAGCGGTTGGCACCCTGCAGGCCCTCGAGCCGCACGTCGGCAATGTCGTCGACGCGCAGGTAGGTGTGCAGCGCCGCGGCAAAGGTCCAGGGCGTGCTGTCGGTATTTACCAGTGTGAGCGCGGTGCGCAACTGGCCACGGGACAAGGTGGCTTCCAGCCGTGCCTCAAAAGCGTGCGGCCAGAGCTTGCGGGTGGCTTCGGAGTCGCGAAGCGTCAGCCGCAGCGTGCCGGGCGCATCCGAAACCTCGTGCACCCAAGGCAAATTGCGCATGAATCCATGCTTGGGCAACATGCCACGCTGGTTGAATTGAGGGCAGCAAATGGGTACTCCGCCGCGGATGGCCGCCTGTCCGTCGAACACGGCCGAAGGGCTCAGGTAGAGCCTTTCCACCCCGTCGGCCGCGGTCCACGAGAGCACTTGCGCACCGTGCAGGGCCACCGTGAGGGTGCTTCCATCGATGCCGCTGGCGCGCAATGCGGGCTGGCCGCGAAACTCGATCGGGGTGATTTCCATGGCGAGAATTGTAGGCAGCGCCCATACCGTGGCACGGAATTGGCATCAAGGGCCATTGCGTGCCCGGGGCCTTCTTGGATACCCTGTGATCGCTTGCATCGAGGGACAACGTGCAAGTCGGTCCCGTGCACTCCAAAAACTACTCTCACACGACAAAAAGGGGATACGAATGAAGAAGCTGCCGATGGCCGCATGGATCCTGATCGCGATGGTGCTCGGCATCATCGTCGGCTACATGATCTTCTCGAGCTTTCCTGACAAGAAAGCCGCAAAGGAAATCGCGGACTACGTCTCCATCGTCTCGGACGTCTTCCTGCGCCTCATCAAGATGCTGATCGGACCGCTGGTGTTCTCCACGCTGGTGGTGGGCATCGCGCACATGGGCGACGCCAAGTCGGTCGGCCGGGTGTTCGGCAAGGCCATCGGCTGGTTCCTCACCGCCTCGCTGATCTCGTTGGTCATCGGCCTGGTCATGGCGAACCTGCTCAAGCCGGGCGAGAACCTCGGCCTGCCGCTGCCGGACATCGGCGCATCGGCCAACCTTGCCACCTCGAAATTCACGCTGAAGGACTTCGTGAGCCACACGGTGCCGAAGTCCTTCGTGGAGGCCATGGCCAACAACGAGATCCTGCAGATCGTGGTGTTCTCGATGTTCTTCGGCGTGGCGCTGGCCTCGCTGGGCGACAAGGCCAAGACGCTGGTTGCCGCCATCGAGGAGCTGTCGCACGCCATGCTCAAGATCACCGGCTACGTCATGAAGCTCGCCCCGCTCGCCGTGCTGGCCGCCATGGCCGCCACGGTGGCCGTCAACGGACTGGGCATCCTGCTGAAGTTCGCGGTGTTCATGGGCGACTTCTACCTGGGCCTGTTCGTGCTGTGGAGCGTGCTGATCCTGGCGGGCTTCCTGTTCCTGGGCCCGCGCGTGTTCAAGCTGCTGGTGCTCATCAAGGAAGCCTTCCTGCTGTCGTTCGCCACGGCCAGTTCCGAGGCGGCCTACCCGAAGATCCTGCAGGCGCTCGACCGTTTCGGCGTGAAGCGCAAGATCTCCAGCTTCGTGATGCCGATGGGCTACTCGTTCAACCTCGACGGCTCGATGATGTACTGCACCTTCGCCGTGCTCTTCATCGCGCAGGCCTACAACATCCACATGCCGATCAGCACGCAGATCACGATGCTGCTGATCCTGATGCTCACCTCCAAGGGCATGGCCGGCGTGCCGCGCGCCTCGCTGGTGGTGATCGCCGCCACGCTGAACCACTTCGACATTCCCGAGGCCGGCCTGCTGCTGATCCTGGGCGTGGACACCTTCCTCGACATGGGCCGCTCTGCCACCAACGCGGTGGGCAACTCCATCGCCACGGCGGTGGTCGCAAAGTGGGAGGGCGAGCTGCTTTCCGAAAGCGACGCCGAGATCAACGCCAAGGCGCTCGACGAGGAGGCCAGCGCCACCCTCGCCCATCCGGCTCACGCCTGAGCCCGAGGAACGCCATGAAGCGCATCGGCACAACGCCATCCGCTTTCCTCGCCGCGCTCCTGGCGGCCCTGCTTCTCGCTGCACTGCCTGCAGGGCCCGCGCGAGCGCAGGAGCAGCTCACCGGCACGCTGGCCAAGGCCCGCGAGAGCGGCACCATCGCCATCGGCTACCGCGAGTCGTCGGTGCCGTTCTCGTACCTCAATGCGCGCAACGAGCCCATCGGCTATTCGATCGAGCTGTGCCGCGCACTGGTGACGGCCATCGAGGACGCGGTGAACAAGAGCCTCACGATCAAGTGGGTGCCCGTGACCTCCGACTCGCGCATCGACGCGGTCGTGAGCGGCAAGGTCGACCTGGAATGCGGCTCGACCACCAACAACCTCGAACGCCAGAAGCGCGTGAGCTTCTCGCCCACGATGTTCGTCTCGGGCACCAAGGTGCTGGTGAAGAAGGGGTCGCCGATCAAGTCGTTCCGCGACCTCGCCAACCGCAAGGTGGCCGTCACGGCCGGCACCACCAACGAGAAGACGCTGCGCGACCTGTCGGAGAAGTTCAAGCTGAGCATCAACCTGCAGGTGACGCGCGACCATGCGGAGTCGTTCGGCCTTGTGAAAAGCGGCCAAGCCGACGCCTTCGCCACCGACGACGTGCTGCTCTACGGCCTGATCGCGAAGGACGCCGCCAAAGCCGACTACGAGGTGGTCGGCGATTTCCTCTCCTACGACCCGTACGGGATCATGTACCGCAAGGGCGATCCGCAGCTCAACAAGGTGGTGATCGACACCTTCCAGGTGCTGGCGGAGGACGGTGAGATCGAGCGGCAGTACAAGCGCTGGTTCCTGCGCAAGCTGCCGTCGGGGGAAAGCATCAACCTGCCGATGAGCGCGCAGCTCGAAACCATCATCCAGACGATGTCGGTGAAGGCCGAATAGGCCCTCGTTCGACCATCGTTATCGAGTTGGCCACTCCCATCGCGGAATCTCGCTCATGTCGAGATTCGCGATGCGCGTCTCGCCGAAGCGCTTCTCCAGCACCACGGGCTGCACGCCGTCGCTGTCGTCCAGCGCGGAAATGAGCCTCGCGGCGTGCGACACCACGATCACCTGCGACTGCCGCGCGGCCTGCGCGATGAGACGGCCCAGCGCCGGCAGCAGGTCGGGGTGCAGGCTGGTTTCGGGTTCGTTGAGCACCAGCAGCGCGGGCGGGCGCGGCGTGAGCAGCGCCGCGATCCACAGCAGGTAGCGCAGCGTGCCATCGGACAGTTCGGCGGCTGTAAGGGGCCTCAGCAGGCCGTGCTGATGCATCAGCGTCTCGAAGCGGTCGCCGGTCACCTGGACTTCGATGCGTGCGCCGGGAAAGGCGTCGTCCACAGCTCGGTCGAGCGCTTCACCGTCGCCGATCTCGCGGATGGTCTGCAATGCGGCGGCCAGATCGGCGCCGTCGTTGGCGAGCACCGGCGTGTAGGTGCCCAGTTGCGGCTGGCGCGCGGGCGCATCTGCGTCGGAGCGGAAATGGTCGTAGAAGCGCCAGGAGCGCATCTGCTCGCGCAGCGTGAGCATCTCGGGCGCGTCGCGCGGGTCGGCGTGCTCGGTCATCATGCTGGCGAAGGCGGGAATCGGCCGGCCGATGGCCTGCCAGCCCTTGCCCTCGCGCAGGCGCAGCGCGGCGCCCTTGCGGTCGACCAGCTGTGTCGAGGGGCGCAGCAGCGGGCCGCTCCAGATGGCTTCGTGCTTGATCTGCGGGTCGCTCGAGAAGGCGGTCGACGGGATCGGCGGCGGCAGGCCGATGTCGATGGCGTAGCCGAAGTCTTCGGCTTCCACACCGGCAAAGCCCAACTTCAGTGCCACGGGCTCGCTGCGCCCGGTGCCCTGCACCGGCACTTCGCCCCTCAACATGGCCGCCGAGAAGCGCTCGGGCCCGGCCCACAAGGTCGATGAAAGCCCGCCCTCGCGCACCAGCGAGCGGATCACGCCGCCGTTGGCGATGTCGGCCAGCAGCCGCATCGCGCGGTACACGCTCGACTTGCCGCTGCCGTTGGGCCCGGTCACGACCGTGAGCCGGCCCAGCGGCACGGTCAGCTGCCGCAGCGATCGGTAGTTGGCAATGGCGAGCGCGGAGAGCACGCGCTGCGCAGCGGTGGAGGCCTCAAGCGCCGGCCAGCTCGTCCGCGCGGGCCTGCGCGGCGGCGAAGTCGAGGTCGCCCGAATAGATGGCGCGGCCGCAGATCACGCCTTCGACGCCGTCGGATTCGACAGCGCAAAGCTGGTCGATGTCGGCCATGTTCGACAGGCCGCCCGAGGCGATCACCGGAATGGTCAGCGCCTGCGCCAGCTTGACGGTGGCTTCGATGTTGATGCCCGAGAGCATGCCGTCGCGGCCGATGTCGGTGTAGATGATCGACTCGACGCCGTAGTCCTCGAACTTCTTGCCCAGGTCGGCCACCTCGTGGCCCGTGAGCTTGCTCCAGCCGTCGGTGGCGACCTTGCCGTCCTTGGCGTCGAGGCCCACGATGATGTGGCCGCCGAAGGCGCTGCAGGCGTCCTTCAGGAAGCCGGGGTTCTTGACCGCGGCGGTGCCGATGATCACGTAGCGCAGGCCGTCGTCGATGTAGCGCTCGATGGTGTCGAGGTCGCGGATGCCGCCGCCGAGCTGCACCGGAATGTCGTCGCCAACTTCCTTCAGGATCGCCTTGATCGCCGCGTGGTTCTGCGGCTTGCCGGCGAAGGCGCCGTTCAGATCGACCAGGTGCAGCCGCCGCGCGCCGGCCTCGACCCACTTGCGGGCCATGGCAGCGGGGTCTTCGCTGAAGATGGTGGACTGGTCCATGTCGCCCTGCTTGAGGCGAACGCAGTGGCCGTCTTTGAGATCAATGGCGGGAATGAGGAGCATGGAAGTGACGCGAGTGTGCGGAATCCGGGCTGTGAAAACGTCGGCCCGGTCGGAAAAATAGGTTCAGGGGTTCCAGTGGAGGAAATTGCGATATAGCTGCAGCCCGTGGTCCGCACTCTTCTCCGGGTGGAACTGGGTGGCAAAAATGTTATCGCGTGCAATCGCCGCGGTAAAGCTCGCGCCATATTCCGCCTCGCCCACACTGTGTTTGGGGTCGGCCGGACGGGCATAGAAGCTGTGCACGAAATAGAAATAGCTCTGGTCGGGCACCCCTGCCCACACCGCGTGCGGCTGGGCCTGGCGCACCTGGTTCCAGCCCATCTGCGGCACCTTGAAGCGGCTGCCGTCGGGCTGCAGGCGGCCAGCCAGGTCGAACTTGACGACCTCGCCCGGAATGAGGCCCAGGCCATCGGTCGGGCCCTCGTCGCTGCGCGACAGCATCATCTGCATGCCCACGCACACACCGAAGAGCGGCTTGCTCGCCGCCGCCTCGAGCACCGACTCCTGCAGGCCGGAGTCGCGCAATTCGCGCATGCAGTCGGGCATCGCGCCCTGCCCCGGCAGCACCACGCGGGTGGCCTTGCGGACCACGTCCGGGTCGGAGGTGACGAACACCTCCACGCCGACCTGGTCGGCCGCGTGGCGCACGGCCTGCGACACGGAGTGCAGGTTGCCCATGCCGTAGTCGACAACCGCGACAGTGTTTGCTGCTACAGATTTCATAGCTGATTGACGAACGCGTTCAGAGCGAGCCCTTGGTCGAGGGGATGACGCCGGCGGAACGCGGGTCGAGTTCGAGCGCGCCGCGCATGGCACGCGCGAAGGCCTTGAACACCGTCTCGCACTGGTGGTGCGCATTGACGCCCTTGAGGTTGTCGATGTGCAGCGTGACGAAGGCGTGGTTCACGAAGCCCTGGAAGAACTCGTAGGTGAGCTGGCTGTCGAAGGTGCCGATCATCCCGCTGGTGAAGGGCACGTGCATCACGAGGCCGGGACGGCCCGAGAAGTCGATGACGACGCGGCTCAGGGCCTCGTCGAGCGGAACGTAGGCATGGCCGTAGCGGCGGATGCCCTTCTTGTCGCCGATGGCCTTGGCCACCGCCTGGCCCAGCGTGATGCCCACGTCTTCCACCGTGTGGTGGCCGTCGATGTGCAGGTCGCCCTGGCAGTCGATCTCGAGGTCGATCAGCCCGTGGCGGGCGATCTGGTCGAGCATGTGGTCGAAGAAGCCGATGCCGGTGGACAGCTTGGCCTTGCCGGTGCCGTCGAGATTGACGCTGACGGTGATCTTCGTCTCGGCGGTGTTGCGGGTGACCGTCGCGGTGCGATCGGTGCTGCCCGTGGTGGTGGGGGTGGTCATAGTGAGGCTTCGAGTGCCGCGAGCATCCGCGCATTCTCGTCGGCCGTTCCGACGGTGAGGCGCATGCAGTTTGCGAGCAGTTCGTGCATTTTAGAAACGTTCTTCACCAGCACCCCGCGTGCCTTCATACCCTCGAAGGTCTTGGCGGCATCGTGCACCCGCAGCAGGATCATGTTGGCGTCGCTGGGCCAGGTCTTCACGCCGGGCAGGCGGCCAAGCCCCGTCAGCAGGCGCTCGCGCTCCTCGCGGATCTGCCGGGCCTGCGCCTCGAACACGTCGGCGTGCTCCAGCGCGAACAGCGCGCACTCGCAGTTGAGCACGCTGATGTTGTAGGGCGGGCGCACCTTGTCGATCTCGGCGACCAGCGCGGCCGGGCCCATCATGTAGCCGAGGCGGATGCCGGCGAGGCCGAACTTGCTGAGCGTGCGCATCAGCAGCACATGGCCGTGCCTCGCCAGCCGGTCGATGTAGCTGCGGGCGGCGAAGGGCTGGTATGCCTCGTCGATCACCACCAGGCCGCCCTGCGCGCCCTGGGCCTCGACGATCCTCTCGACGACCGCGTCGTCCCAGAGGTTGGCGGTCGGGTTGTTCGGGTACGCGAGGTAGACGATGGAGGGCTTCTCGCGCGCGACGGCGGCCAGCATGGCGGCCTCGTCGAGCTCGAAGTCGGCCGTGAGCGGCACGCCGACGAACTTCAGCCCCTGCAGCTTCGCGCTCATGGCGTACATGACGAAGCCGGGCACGGGCGCCAGCACGGTGGCGCCGGGCAGGTCGCAGGCAATGGCCAGCAGCGAGATCAGCTCGTCCGAACCGTTGCCCAGCATCAGCTCGAAGCCCTCGGGCATCTGCGCGTGGGCGGCCAGCGCGCGACGCAGGTCGGCGCCGCGCTCGCCCGGATAGCGGTTGAGCGCCAGCGCGCCGAGCCGTGCGCCGAGCTCGGTCTGCAGCGCGGGCGGCAGGCCGAAGGGGTTCTCCATCGCGTCGAGCTTGATGAAGCCGCGCGCGTCCTGCACCGCATAGCCATGCATGGACCGCACATCGTCGCGGATACGTTCGAGCGAAGGGCGGGGGGATTCGGAGGGAGCAGCGGTCATCGGGTGCAGCGGTAGCTGTTTCGGAGGGCGCCGGCCATGACCAGTTGCACGGGCATGTCGGCTTCGTAACTGTCGGCGTTGCGGCTCAGCTCGGTCTGGTAGAGCGAGCGCGCCATGGAAGGCTCCAGGCGGCGGCCTTCGACGCAGAACACGGGCTTCTGCCCGTTGCGCTGCGAAGATTCGACGCCTTCGCGAAGGCCTTCGAGCACGCCGACGAGGTAATAGCTGGCGTAGGCCTTGCCGTCCTTCTCGCCGGCTTCGAGCGTGCGCAGTTCGCGGATGCTCATGGCCTGCGCGCCGGTCGCGGCCGCTGCCAGGGCGAGCAGCAGGAAGGCAGCGCGCTTCATCGGCATCACTTGCGGTAGCGCGGCGGTGGCGCGTAGGCGCCGTCGGCCGGGAAGGCGCTGGGCTGCGCCGGAGCCGCGTCGCGGCGCTGGCGGCGCGGTGCGTCGCGCTCCTCGAGCTCGAACAGCGCGGCGCCGATCACGCCGATGTTGCGCACATCGCCGGCCTCGGTGTTCGCGGCGTAGGCGCGGCCGGGCGTGGAAAAGCGGAAAGCCGCGACCTCGTTCTGGCTCTTGCGGAAGCCTTCGACGGTCAGCGACTCCAGCGGCCGCAGCACGTAGCCGCCGTTGCGCAGGCTGCCGGGCTTGCCGTTGAGCACATCGAGGCCGTCGACCGTGGCGATCACCTCGTAGCTGCGCTCGCTCAGGTTGCGAAAGCGCAGCGTGTAGCGCGAGCCTTCGACGCCGGCGAGGCGGAACATGTCGTCGCCGCCGCTGCCCCGGCGGGCGCGCTGCAGCGGGAGCGGGCGGCCGTCCTCGTCGAGCACCGACCATTCGACGTCGCCATCGGCCAGCAGCAGGTTCAGACGCCGCTCGGGGTTGGTGCCCACTGCACGGCGCACGGCGGAGGCTTCGTTGTAGCCCACCGAGGCCAGGTCGTCCGGCCGGTCGGACAGCCGCTTGGTGACGACCGCACGGGTCTTCGATTCGATGCCCTCGCCCCACTGGGTGCCGAGCTGCGGCGCGGGCGCGGCAGGTGCGGCGGCGCTGGGCGTTGCGGTGGCGGCGACCGATGCGCGCGGCGCCTGCGGCATCTGGCTGCAGGCGGCCAGCAGTGCGGCGCCCGCGACGGCCGTCGCGGCAAACCTGAACAGACGCGAACCAAAGAGACGATCGATCATCTTGCTTGCTCCCCCCAAAGACGGGTTGTTGGAGCTCAGATCTTACGCAGCCGCATCCGGGCGGCCTCGGCGTGCGCCTGCAGGCCCTCGCCCTCGGCCAGCGTCACGGCGATCGGCCCCAGCACCTGCGCGCCTGCCTCGCTGACCTCGATCAGGCTGGAGCGCTTCTGGAAGTCGTACACGCCCAGCGGGCTGGAGAAACGCGCCGTGCCGCTGGTGGGCAGCACGTGGTTCGGCCCGGCGCAGTAGTCGCCCAGGCTTTCGCTGGTGAAGGCGCCGAGGAAGATCGCTCCGGCATGGCGCAGCAGCGGCTCCCAGCGGTTCGGCTCGCTGCTGCTCACTTCGAGGTGCTCGGGAGCGATGCGGTTGCTGATCTCGCAGGCCTCTTCCATGCTCTTCGTGTGGATCAGCGCGCCGCGGCCGTTGAGCGAGGCGGCGATGATTTCCGCGCGCGGCATGGAGGGCAGCAGGCGGTCGATCTCGGCCTGCACGCGGTCGATGTAGGCAGCGTCGGGACACAGCAGGATGCTCTGGGCCAGCTCGTCGTGCTCGGCCTGGCTGAACAGGTCCATGGCCACCCATTCGGGCGGCGTGGTGCCGTCGGCCAGCACGAGAATTTCGCTCGGGCCCGCGATCATGTCGATGCCCACGGTGCCGAACACGCGGCGCTTGGCGGCCGCCACATAGGCGTTGCCAGGGCCGGTGATCTTGTCGACGGCGGGGACGGTGGCGGTGCCGTAGGCCAGCGCAGCGACGGCCTGCGCGCCGCCGATGGTGAAGCCGCGCGTCACGCCGGCCACGTAGGCGGCGGCGAGCACGAGCTGGTTCTTCTCGCCCTTCGGGGTCGGCACGACCATGATGATTTCGCCCACACCTGCGACGTGCGCGGGAATGGCGTTCATCAGCACGCTCGACGGATAGGCGGCCTTGCCGCCGGGCACGTAGATGCCCACGCGGTCGAGCGGCGTGACCTTCTGGCCGAGCAGCGTGCCGTCGGCGTCGCGGTAGCTCCAGCTTTCGCCGCTGGCCTTCTTCTGGGCCTCGTGGTAGCTGCGCACACGGCGCGCGGCGGCTTCGAGCGCGTCGCGCTGCGCGACGGGCAGAGCCTCGAAGGCGGCCTTGAGCTCGGCCTGCGTCAGTTCCAGCTCCGGCAGCGTCTTCGCGCCCAGCTTGTCGAAGCGGTTGGTGTACTCGAGCACCGCCTCGTCGCCGCGCTTTTGCACGTCGGCGAGGATGTCCGCCACCACCTTCTCGATGGCCGCGTCGTCGTCCGCGGACCAATGCAGCCGCGCCTTGAATTCAGCGTCGAAGCTGGCTGAAGTCGTGGACAGACGGGCGGGGGCTGCTTTCGAGGTCATTTGAGTGGGCGAGAGGGTTCAGGCGGAAGGAATGGCCGACGCGAAGGCGTCGACGATGCGGCGGATCGGCTCGCGCTTGAGCTTGAGCGCGGCCTGGTTCACCACGAGGCGCGCGCTGATGTCCATGATGCGTTCGACCTCGACGAGGTGGTTGGCCTTGAGCGTGTTGCCGGTGGAAACCAGGTCGACGATGGCGTCGGCCAGGCCCGTGAGCGGCGCCAGCTCCATGCTGCCGTAGAGCTTGATCAGGTCGACGTGCACGCCCTTGCTGGCGAAGAAGTCGCGCGCGAGGCCCACGTACTTGGTCGCCACGCGCAGGCGCGAGCCCTGCTTCACGGCCGAGGCATAGTCGTAGTCGGCGCGCACGGCCACGCTCAGGCGGCAGGCCGCGATGCGCAAATCGAGCGGCTGGTACAGGCCCTGGTTGCCGTGCTCGAGCAACACGTCGAGGCCGGTCACGCCGAGGTCTGCGCCGCCGTACTGCACGTAGGTGGGCACGTCGGAGGCGCGCACCAGCACCACGCGCACGTCGGGGCGGGTGGTTTCGAGAATCAGCTTGCGCGACTTCTCGGGGTCTTCGGTGACCTCGATGCCGGCGGCGGCCAGCAGGGGCATCGTCTCCTCGAAGATGCGGCCTTTGGACAGAGCAAGCGTGATCACGATTGCGACTCCTGTGATGCGAGGGTGATCATGCGGCGGCCGCTCCGGTCAGTCGTTCGATGTCGGCGCCCAGGCCACGCAGCTTGGACTCCATGCGGTCGTAGCCCCGGTCGAGGTGGTAGATGCGGTCGACCAGCGTCTCGCCCTCGGCCACGAGGCCGGCGATGACGAGGCTGGCCGAGGCGCGCAGGTCGGTGGCCATCACGGTGGCGCCCGAGAGCTGCTGCACGCCCTCGACCATCGCCACCTTGCCCTCGACGTGGATGCTGGCGCCCAGGCGGACCATCTCGTTCACGTGCATGAAGCGGTTCTCGAAGATGGTCTCTGTGACCATCGAAGCGCCTCGCGCGATCACGTTCAGCGCCATGAACTGGGCCTGCATGTCGGTCGGGAAGCCCGGGTACTCGGTGGTGCTGAAGCTCTGCGCCTTCAGGTGCTCGTAGGCGGGGCCCCTGGAGCTGATGCGCACGCCGTCCTTCTCGGGCGTGACCTTGCAGCCCGCGTCGCGCAGCTTGTCGATCACGGCGTCGAGGTGGTCGCCGCGCGCATGGCGCAGGAAAGCCTCGCCGCCAGTGGCCGCCACTGCGCACATGAAGGTGCCGGCCTCGATGCGGTCGGCCACCACGGCGTGTTCGCAGCCGTGCAGCTTCTCGACGCCCTGGATGCGGATGTGGCTGGTGCCGTGGCCTTCGATCTTCGCGCCCATGCGGATCAGCATTTCGGCCAGGTCGACGATCTCGGGCTCCTGCGCTGCGTTCTCGAGCAGCGTCTCGCCCTCGGCCAGCGCGGCGGCCATGAGGAAGTTCTCGGTGCCGGTGACGGTGACCATGTCGGTCAGGATGCGCGCGCCCTTCAGGCGGGTGCGCCCGGCGGGCAGGCGCGCGACCATGTAGCCGTGCTCGACCACGATCTCGGCGCCCATGGCCTGCAGGCCCTTGATGTGCTGGTCGACCGGCCGCGAGCCGATGGCGCAGCCGCCCGGCAGCGACACCTTGGCATGGCCGAAGCGCGCCAGCAGCGGACCCAGGGCCAGCACGGAGGCGCGCATGGTCTTCACGAGCTCGTAGGGTGCCTCGGGCTTGTTCAGGTCGGCCGCGTCGAGACGCACGGTGCCGTTGTCGTCGCGCTCGGCCGAAACGCCCATGTTGCGCACCAGCTTGAGCATGGTCGACACGTCCTGCAGGCGCGGCACGTTGTGCAGCACGACGGGCTGGTCGGTCAGCAGGGCCGCGCACAGTTCGGGCAGCGCTGCATTCTTGGCGCCGGAAATGAGTACTTCGCCGCGGAGCTCTCGCCCGCCGCGAATCAGAAGTTTGTCCATCGAAGTTCCAGCGAAATCAGGAGGCCACGAGGGGCCGGGGAGTTATTTTTCCACCGCCGCCCATTCGGCCGGCGTGTATGTCTTCATCGAAAGCGCATGCACCTCGTCGGTGTGCATTTTCGCACCGAGGGTGGCATAGACCCGCTGGTGGCGCTGGATCGAGCGCTTGCCCTCGAATTCGGCCGAGACGATGGTCGCGTACCAATGTCGGCCATCGCCCTCCAGCGAGATGTGCTCGCACGGCAGGTGGGCGGTGATGATGGCTTGGAGCTGGTCAGCGGTCATGGGATGAGCATTTATTGGAAAACACCGCGGGACCGGCTTTGCCGGGCCGCGGGTGTTGCCCCCGGAAGGGGGTTGGCGAAGCGACACGAAGTGCGCGAAGACTGGGGGAGAGCCATGTTCAGCCCCGGATTTTGTAGCCGATACGGAGAAGGTGGACAGCGATGGCACTCACCACCAGCCACGCGATGCCGACGATGCCCAGGCTGAGCCAGGGCGAGGCGTCGCTCACGCCGAAGAAGCCGTAGCGGAAGCCGTCGATCATGTAGAAGAACGGGTTCAGGTGGCTCACGTTCTGCCAGAACGGAGGCAGCGAGCTGATCGAATAGAACACGCCCGACAGGAAGGTCATGGGCATGATCAGGAAATTCTGGAACACCGCCATCTGGTCGAACTTCTCGGCCCAGAGACCGGCGATGAGGCCCAGCGTGCCCAGCATGGCCGAGCCCAGCAGCGCGAACACCAGGATCCAGACCGGCGCGACGAAGCTCGGCTGCGCGAACAGCACCGTCACCGCGAACACGCCCAGCCCCACGGCCAGCCCGCGGATGACCGACGAGCCCACGTAGGCGAAGAACCAGCCCCAGTGCGACAGCGGCGTGAGCAGCACGAAGACCAGGTTGCCCATGATCTTGCTCTGGATGATCGATGACGAGCTGTTGGCGAAGGCGTTCTGCAGCACGCTCATCATCACGAGGCCCGGCACCAGGAAGGCGGTGTAGCCGACGGTGCCGTAGACCTTCACGTGGTCTTCGAGCACGTGGCCGAACACCATCAGGTACAGCAGCGCGGTGAGCACCGGCGCGCCCACGGTCTGGAAACCGACCTTCCAGAAGCGCAGCGTCTCCTTGTAGAGCAGCGCGCGCCAACCCGTGACGGCCATCATCGCGCCACCTCCAGCGGGGTCTGTTCGCCGGCCATCAGGTCGATGAACACGTCTTCGAGGTCGGCTTTGCGCATTTCCACGTCTTCCACCGCGACGCCGGCTTCGCGGATCGCGGCCAGCAGTTGTTCGACTTCATGGGCGTTCTGCGCCGGCAGCTGCACGATGCGACCGGTGATGCGCGCATGCTGGGCAATGGCCCAGGGCAGCATGGCGTCGGTCTTGAAGCGCAGCACGTTGCTCGCTGCCGATTTCAGCAGTTCGCTGGTGCGGTCGAGTGCGATCACCCTGCCCTGCTTGAGCATCGCGATGCGGCTGCACAGCGCCTCGGCTTCTTCGAGGTAATGGGTCGTGAGCAGCACGGTGCTGCCCTGCTTGTTGAGTCTTGCGACGAACTGCCAGAGCGTCTGGCGCAGTTCGACGTCGACGCCGGCGGTGGGCTCGTCGAGCACGATCACCGGCGGCTTGTGCACCAGCGCCTGCGCAACGAGCACCCGGCGCTTCATGCCGCCGGAGAGCTGGCGCATGTTGGCCGTGGCCTTGTCGGCGAGGCCCAGGCTCTGCAGCAGCTCGTCGATCCAGGCCTCGTTATTCGTGATGCCGAAATAGCCCGACTGGATGCGCAGCGACTCGCGCACGTTGAAGAAGGGGTCGAACACCAGCTCCTGCGGCACGATGCCGAGCTGGCGGCGCGCCTGCGCGTAGTCGCGCTGAACGTCGAAGCCATGGACGCTGATCGCACCCGCCGTGGGCCGCGACAGGCCCGCGAGCATGCTGATCAGGGTGGTCTTTCCCGCGCCGTTCGGGCCGAGCAGGCCAAAGAACTCGCCCGGCTCTATCTGGAAGCTGACCTCGTCGACGGCCTTCAACCCCGGCTTGCCCTGGGCTTTCTGCTGTCTGGAGGGGGGATAGGTCTTGGAGACCGACTGGAATGAGATCGCGGGCATGGGAGCCCGCGATTTTAAGGGGCCGTTACTTTTTCAGGGCGCGGCGGGCAAAAGGCCCGCAATGCCGTACAAGGCGGCCAGTTCGCGCAGCCGGGGCGACAGGCCCTTGACGGAGAAACCGCGCCCCAGCGCGCTCGATTCGCGCCGGCATTCGAGCAGGACGGCCAGCGCCGACGAATCGAACTGGGTCAGCGCCGTCGCATCGACCACAGTGGACGACGAGTCGGCCTGTCCCTTCAGCCCCTGCTGCAGCATGCGCATGCAGGCAGGAGCCTCGTCGTGGGTGAGTCGGGTGGGCAGGACCAGCATCGCGCGCTTCCGGTCAGCCCTTGCTGTTGCCCTTGTTGCGCGCGGCCAGCGCGGCGATCAGGCCGTCGATGCCGCTCTTGTTGATTTCCTGCGCGAACTGGGTGCGGTAGGTATCGACCAGCCAGACGCCCAGCACGTTCAGGTTGTAGACCTTCCAGCCGGCGCCCTGGCCGGGGGTCTTCTCGAGGCGGTAGTCGAGCTGGACCGGATCGCCACGGCCCTTGACCTCGGTGCGCACCAGCACGTCCTTGTCGTCGGGCGAACCGCGGAACGGACGGATGGTGACGGTCTGGTCGGTCACCTGGTCGAGCGCACCGGCGTAGGTACGCACCAGCAGGGTCTTGAACTCGTCCTGCAGGCGCTTCTGCTGCTCGGGCGTGGCGGTACGCCAGGCCGGGCCGACGGCCGAGGCCGTCATGCGCTGGAAGTTGACGTTGGGCATGATCTTGCTGTCGACCAGCAGCATGATCTTGTTGACGTCGCCCGACTTGATGGACGAGTCGGCCTTGATCGTCTCGAGCACGTCGGTCGACAGGCGCTTGACGAGCGCGTCGGGCGCTTCGTCGGCTGCGCGGGCGGGCTGGACGAAGGCGACAGCGGCACCGAACAGCAGGGCACCGGCCAGCACCAGGCGGCCAAGATCGCGACGTTGCAGGGTGGTGTTGTTCATTGAGAGTCCCTCTTCAATCAAGTTTGAGAATCCGCAGGCATCCGGAAAAGCCGGCTGCTGAGACAGGAACGGTTTCGAGCCCACCAGGGTGGACCGGGTTCCTGTCCGGGAGGTGAAGCCTTGCAACCGGATGCAAGCAGCCTCCCCTGTGCGACGTTGCTTTTTTATTTGTCGGTGCCCTTGTCCGTGCCGCCGCCGTCGTCGGGCGGATTGCCGTCGTAGACCTGGCTGCGGCGGCGCTGCAGGAATGCATCGCGCGTGAACGAATACTTGTCGAGCGCCGCGTCGCCGAGCAGGCGGCTCGCGCGCAGGTACTGCGAACGCGTGTCGACGACGCGCAGCACCGTCAGCGAATTGCGCCAGGGGATGTCTTCCACATGGCCCAGCGGGTCGCCCCACACGTCGAGCGGCTTGGCAGCCGTATCGCGCAGCGTGGAGGAGCCCAGCAGCGGCAGCACCACGTACGGGCCGGCGCCCACGCCCCAGTAGCCCAGGGTCTGGCCGAAGTCTTCCTCGTGGCGGGGAATGCCCGCCTCGGTTGCCACGTCGAGCAGGCCGCCGAGGCCGAAGAAGGTGTTGACGTTCAGCCGCATGAAGGTCTCGGCGCTGTTCTGCAGCTTGAGCTGGGCCACGTTGTTGGCCAGGCTCCAGACATCGCCGATGTTGCCGAAGAAGTTGTTCACGCCGGTGCGCACCATCGAAGGCAGCGCATTCTGGTAGGCCGTGGCCACGGGGACCAGCACTGCGTCGTCGACTGCGTCGTTGAAGCGCGAGACGCCGCGGTTGAACGGCTCGAAGGGGTCCGCCGGGTTGGCGCTGGGACCCGTGGCGCAACCGGCCACTACCGCAAGAACGGCTGCGGCGCCAATCCAGCGGCCGCGATTTGCTACGTTATTCATAGCAAAAGACAAAGAAGATCGTGTTTTCATTTTTTATTGGCTGTTCCAGACGTCGAATTGCCTTCGGCCGCCTTGCTGTACAGGAACTGGCTGATCAGGTTCTCCAGCACCACGGCCGATTGGGTCGCGGTGATGGTGTCGCCGGCCTGCAGGTTCTTGTCCTCGGCGCCCGCCTCGATCCCGATGTACTGCTCTCCAAGCAAGCCACTGGTCAGGATCTTGAGCGAACTGTCCTTGGGAAAACTGTAGCGGTTTTGCAAAGCCAGTGTGACGTCTGCCTGAAAGGTCTTGTCGTTGAAAGAGATGGATTCCACGCGGCCGACCACGACGCCCGCGCTCTTCACCGCGGTTTGCGGCTTGAGGCCGCCGATGTTGTCGAAGCGCGCGGTGACCGCATAGGTCTTCTGGAAGTTCAGGCTCAGCAGGTTGGCCGACTGCAGCGCGAGAAACAGCAGCGCAGCGGCGCCGATCAGGACGAACAGCCCGACCCAGATGTCGTTGTTGGAACGTTGCATATCGACTCTTCCTAAATTCCTGCGGTTTGACTCATTCGGGGAACACCGCAGAACCGGCTTTGCCGGGCTGCTGGTGTTGCCCCCTGCAAGGGGGTTGGCGGCCACACGAAGTGGGCAAGCCTGGGGGTGTGCTCATTCATATGCTGAACATCATGGCGGTGAGCAGGAAGTCCAGCCCCAGCACCGCCAGGGATGCCGACACCACCGTGCGCGTGGTCGCGCGCGACACGCCTTCGGGCGTGGGCTGGGCCTCGTAGCCCTGCAGCAGCGCGATGAAGGTCACGGTGAAGCCGAAGACGATGCTCTTGATCACGCCGTTGCCGACGTCGCGCCACACGTCGACGCCGCCCTGCATCTGTCCCCAGAATGCGCCCGGGTCGACGCCCAGCATCATCACGCCCACCACGTAGCCGCCCAGGATGCCGACCGCGCTGAACACGGCCGCCAGCAGCGGCATGGTGATGACGCCGGCCCAGAAGCGCGGCGCGAGCACGCGCTGCACCGGGTCGATCGCCATCATCTCCATGGCGCTCAGTTGCTCGTCGGCCTTCATGAGGCCGATTTCGGCTGTCAACGACGTGCCGGCCCGCCCAGTGAAAAGCAATGCCGCCACCACCGGCCCGAGCTCGCGCACCAGGCTCAGCGCCACCAGCAGGCCCAGCGCCTCTGAGGAACCGTAGCGCTGTAGCGCGTAGTACATCTGCAGCCCGAGCACGAAACCCACGAACAGGCCCGACACGCCGATGATCGCCAGCGAGTAGTTGCCCAGGAAATGGATCTGGTCGCGAACCAGCCCGAAGCGGCGCATGATCCGCGCCCCCGGACCGACCAGGCGCATGAAGAGCTTCGCACCGTAGCCCAGGTTGGCCAGATGGCTGCGCGTGGCAAAGCCGGCGTCGGAAGGCTTCCACCAGGTCATGAGCGTCCTCCTTCGACATTGCCGAAGTCGTCTTCGATGCTGACGCCGGGATAGTGGAAATGAACGGGCCCGTCGGGCAGTGCATTGACGAACTGATGGACCAGCGGATCGGCGCTCTCGCGCACCTCGGCGGGCGTGCCCTGCGCGGCGATGCCGCCGTTGGCCAGGATGATCACGTGATCGGCGATGCGGAAGGTTTCCTCGAGATCGTGCGACACGATGATGCTGGTGAGCCCCAGCGCGTCGTTGAGCTGGCGGATCAGGCGCGCGGCCGTACCGAGCGAGATCGGATCGAGCCCCGCGAAGGGTTCGTCGTACATGACGAGATCGGGGTCGAGTGCGATCGCACGCGCCAGCGCCACGCGCCGCGCCATGCCGCCCGACACCTCGCTGGGCATCAGGTCGCGCGCACCGCGCAGGCCGACGGCGTCGAGCTTCATGAGCACCACGTCGCGCACCAGCGCTTCGGAAAGCTGCGTGTGCTCGCGCAGCGGAAACGCCACGTTGTCGAACACGCTCATGTCGGTGAACAGCGCGCCGAACTGGAACAGCATGCCCATTCGCCGCCGCGCCGCGTAGAGGGCGCTCACATCGAACTTGCCGACATCGCCACCGTCGAAGAGCACCTCGCCGCGCTGCGCCTTCTGCTGTCCGCCGATGAGGCGCAGCACGGTGGTCTTGCCGCCGCCCGAAGCCCCCATCAGCGCCGTCACCTTGCCGCGCGGCACGGCGAACGAAACGCCATCGAGGATGGCGCGTGCGCCATAGCCGAACCTGACGTCGCGAAACTCTACGAAGGGCTGTGGCAGTGGTGTGGCTGGGTCCATCTCAATAAAAAAGCCGGGGCGCTCTTTCAAGCATCCCGGCATGCGGTTTGACGCGGATGATAACGGGGCCTTGGGCGGCCACGCCGAATTGAAACAAAATTCAGCGAGGCTGCCGTCAGACCCTCGTCAGGAACTCGCCTGCGAGGCGATCCGCATGGATCAACGAGGCAGGTCGCTGAACCCCATCAGGAATTCGTCCACGGAACGCGCAGCCTGGCGGCCTTCGCGAATCGCCCACACCACGAGCGACTGTCCGCGACGTATGTCGCCGGCGGCGAAAACCTTCGGAACGTTGGTGGCATATCCGCCGATGAAGTCGACCGTTGCCCTGGCGTTGCCGCGCGCATCCTTCTCCACGCCGAATGCGTCGAGCACGGTGGCCACGGGGCTCACGAAGCCCATGGCGAGCAGCACGAGGTCGGCCTTGAGCACCTGCTCGCTGCCGGCGACTTCCTGCATCTTGCCGTCCTTCCATTCGACGCGAACCGTCTTCAGGCCGGTGACCTTGCCCTTCTCGCCGATGAACTCCTTGGTGGAGATCGCGAACTCGCGCTCGCAGCCTTCTTCATGGCTGGAGCTGGTGCGCAGCTTGATCGGCCAGTACGGCCAGGTCAGCGGGCGGTTTTCCTCCTCGGGTGGCTGCGGCATCACCTCGAACTGCGTGACGCTGACGGCGCCGTGGCGGTTGCTGGTGCCGACGCAGTCGGAGCCGGTGTCGCCGCCGCCGATGACGATGACGTGCTTGCCGTCGGCGCGCAGCTGGCCCTTGACCTTGTCGCCCGCGTTGACGCGGTTCTGCTGCGGCAGGAACTCCATCGCGAAATGGATGCCGTCGAGGTCGCGGCCGGGCACAGGCAGGTCGCGCGACTGCTCGGCGCCGCCGGTGAGCAGCACGGCGTCGAATTCCTTCTGCAGCTGCTCGGGCGTGACGGTCTCCTTGGCCAGGTTCGTGACCTTGGAGCCCTTGCCCAGCGGATCCTTCGCGGCGCCGACCATCACGCCGGTGCGGAAGGTCACGCCCTCGGCCTTCATCTGCTCGACGCGGCGGTCGATGTGCGACTTCTCCATCTTGAAGTCCGGGATGCCGTAACGCAGCAGGCCACCAATGCGATCGTTCTTCTCGAACAGCGTCACGTCGTGGCCGGCGCGAGCGAGCTGCTGCGCAGCCGCCATGCCGGCCGGGCCCGAACCCACCACCGCGACCTTCTTGCCGGTCTTGTGCTTGGCGACGCGCGGCGCCACCCAGCCTTCGTCCCAGGCGCGGTCGATGATCGCGTGCTCCAGCGACTTGATGCCGACCGCGTCGTCGTTCACGTTGAGCACGCAGGCTGCTTCGCAGGGTGCGGGGCAGATGCGGCCGGTGAACTCGGGGAAGTTGTTGGTCGACTCGAGCACCGCGAAGGCGTTCTGCCAGTCGTTGCGGTACACGAGGTCGTTGAAGTCCGGAATGATGTTGTTGACCGGGCAGCCGCTGTTGCAGAACGGCGTGCCGCAGTCCATGCAGCGCGCGCCCTGCACCTTGGCCTGTTCGGTGTTCAGGCCGACGACGAATTCCTTGTAGTGCTTGAGACGTTCCTCGACGGGCTTGTAGCCCTCCTCGAGACGCTCATGCTCCATGAAGCCGGTGATCTTTCCCATCGTGATTCCTTTACACCCCCGTTGCTTGCTCACTGCGTGTAGCCGCCTCCCCCCTCAAGGGGGCAACACCAGCGGCCCGGCAAAGCCGGTTCCGCGGTGTTCCCCGAAGGGGCTGTGACAGTTTCACGCGCTGCACGCCTTACAGAGGTTCATTCTGTTTTGGTTGATCTTCAAGCCGCGGCGGGGACCGTCTGCGGTGCGGGGGCTGCCAGCGCGTGCGGCTCGAGACCGATATGCGCGTTGTTGCCGCTGCTCGTGAGTTCGACCTTGCGGTCGTGCAGCTCGGCCAGCGCGCGCTTGTATTCGTTCGGGAACACCTTCACGAACTTCGTGCGCGACACGGCCCAGTTGTCGAGCAGCTCGCGCGCGCGCTTGCTGCCGGTCCAGCGGTGGTGCTCTTCGAGCAGCTTCTTGAGCTGCGCTTCGTCGGTCACGCCGCCGTGCCAGATCTTGCGATGCACGCTCGCGGTCTGCTCGGCCGAGGTCAGCACCTTGTCGAGCGAGACCATCGAGAGGTTGCAGCGCGAGGCGAACTGGCCGTCTTCGTCGTAGACGAAAGCGACGCCGCCGCTCATGCCGGCCGCGAAGTTGCGGCCGGTCTTGCCGAGCACGGCCACCGTACCGCCGGTCATGTATTCGCAGCCGTGGTCGCCGGTGCCTTCGATGACCGCCGTGGCGCCCGACAGGCGCACCGCGAAGCGCTCGCCGGCCACGCCGCACAGGTAGGCCTCGCCGGTGGTCGCGCCGTACAGCGCGGTGTTGCCGACAATGGTGTTGCGCGCAGCCTCACCGCGGAAGTCGAGGCTGGGACGAACCACCACGCGGCCGCCCGAGAGGCCCTTGCCGGTGTAGTCGTTGGCGTCGCCGATCAGGTACAGCGTGATGCCGCGCGCCAGGAAGGCGCCGAACGACTGGCCGCCCGTGCCTTCGAGCTGGATGCGGATCGAGTCGTCAGGCAGGCCCTGCGGATGCACCTTGGTCAGCGCACCGGAGAGCATCGCGCCCACCGAACGGTTGACGTTGCGCGCCACCTCGATGAACTGCACCTTCTCGCCCTTGTCGATGGCGGGGCGCGACTTCTCGATGAGCTTCACGTCCAGCGCCTTGTCGAGACCGTGGTCCTGGTTCTCGACATGGAAGCGCGGCACCTCGGCCGGCACGTTCGGCAGCGCGAACAGGCGGCTGAAGTCCAGGCCCGCGGCCTTCCAGTGCTCGATGCCCTTGCGCATGTCGAGCAGGTCGGCACGGCCGATCAGGTCGTCGAACTTGCGGATGCCGAGCTGGGCCATGATCTGGCGCACTTCTTCCGCAACGAAGAAGAAGTAGTTGACGACGTGCTCGGGCTTGCCCGAGAACTTCTTGCGCAGCACCGGGTCTTGCGTGGCCACGCCCACCGGGCAGGTGTTCAGGTGGCACTTGCGCATCATGATGCAGCCCTCGACCACCAGCGGCGCCGTGGCGAAGCCGAATTCGTCGGCGCCCAGCAGCGCGCCGATGGCGACGTCGCGGCCGGTCTTCATCTGGCCGTCGGCCTGCACGCGGATGCGGCTGCGCAGGCGGTTGAGCACCAGCGTCTGCTGCGTCTCGGCCAGGCCGATTTCCCACGGGCTGCCCGCGTGCTTGATCGACGACCACGGCGAAGCGCCCGTGCCGCCGTCATGGCCGGCGATCACGACGTGGTCGCTCTTGCACTTGGCCACGCCTGCAGCGATGGTGCCGACGCCGATCTCGCTCACCAGCTTCACGCTGATGCTGGCGTGCGGCGCGGTGTTCTTCAGGTCGTGGATGAGCTGGGCCAGGTCCTCGATCGAGTAGATGTCGTGGTGCGGCGGCGGCGAGATGAGGCCCACGCCCGGCACGGCATAACGCTGCTTGCCGATGTACTCGGTGACCTTGCCGCCCGGCAACTGGCCGCCCTCGCCCGGCTTGGCGCCCTGCGCCATCTTGATCTGGATCTGGTCGGCCGAATGCAGGTACTCGGCCGTGACGCCGAAGCGGCCCGACGCGACCTGCTTGATGCGCGAACGCAGCGAGTCGCCGTCCTTCAGCGGCAGGTCGACCTCGACGTTCTCGGCGCCGACGATGCTCTTGAGCGTGTCGCCCTGCTTGATCGGGATGCCCTTGAGCTCGTTGCGATAACGCGCCGGGTCTTCCCCGCCTTCGCCGGTGTTGCTCTTGCCGCCGATGCGGTTCATGGCCACGGCCAGGACCGAGTGCGCCTCGGTGCTGATGGAGCCCAGCGACATCGCGCCGGTGGCGAAGCGCTTGACGATCTCGGCCGCGGCCTCGACCTCGTCGACCGGAATGGCCTTGGCCGGGTCGATCCTGAACTCGAACAGGCCGCGCAGCGTGAGGTGACGGCGGTTCTGGTCGTTGATGAGCTGCGCGTATTCCTTGTACGTGTTCCAGTTGTTGGAACGCGTGCTGTGCTGCAGCTTGGCGATGGCGTCGGGCGTCCACATGTGCTCTTCGCCACGCGTGCGCCAGGCGTATTCGCCGCCGGCGTCGAGCATGTTGGCGAGCACCGGGTCGTCGCCGAAGGCGGCCTTGTGCATGCGGATGGCTTCCTCGGCGATCTCGAAGACGCCGATGCCTTCCACGCGGCTGGCGGTGCCGGTGAAGTACTTGCTCACCGTCTCGCTGTTCAGGCCGATGGCTTCGAACAGCTGGGCACCGCAGTAGCTCATGTAGGTGCTGACACCCATCTTCGACATGATCTTCGAGAGACCCTTGCCGATGGCCTTGACGTAGTTGTAGACCGACTTGTCGGCGCTCAGCTCGCCCGGCAGGTCGGCGTGCATCGCGACCAGCGTTTCCATCGCGAGATAGGGGTGCACGGCTTCGGCGCCGTAGCCCGCCAGCACGCCGAAGTGATGCACTTCGCGCGCCGAGCCGGTCTCGACCACCAGGCCAGCCGTGGTGCGCAGGCCCTCGCGCACCAGATACTGGTGCACGGCCGACAGCGCCAGCACGGCGGGAATGGCCACCTGCGTGGGGCTCACGCCGCGGTCGCTCACGATCAGGATGTTGTGGCCGCCCTTGATGGCGTCCACGGCTTCGGCGCACAGCGAGGCCAGCTTCGCTTCGACGCCTTCGTCACCCCACGCGAGCGGATAGGTGATGTCGAGGACGTAGCTCTTGAACTTGCCCTGCGTGTACTTGCCGATGTCGCGCAGCTTCGCCATGTCGGCGAAGTCGAGGATCGGCTGGCTCACTTCGAGCCGCATCGGCGGGTTGACCTGGTTGATGTCCAGCAGGTTCGGCTTGGGGCCGATGAAGGACACCAGCGACATCACGATGGCTTCGCGGATCGGGTCGATCGGCGGGTTCGTGACCTGCGCGAACAGCTGCTTGAAGTAGTTGTACAGCGGCTTGTTCTTGCTCGAGAGCACGGCCAGCGGGCTGTCGTTGCCCATGGAGCCGATGCCTTCCTCGCCGGCCTGCGCCATCGGGCTCATCAGGAACTTGATGTCTTCCTGGGTGTAGCCGAAGGCCTGCTGGCGGTCGAGCAGTGGCACCTGCGACAGCGGTGCCTTGACCGCTTCGGCGGCCTCGGCCTTCACGCTGTCGAGCTTGATGCGCAGGTTCTCGATCCACTGCTTGTAGGGCTTGCTGTTGGCGAGGTTGGCCTTGACCTCCTCGTCGTCGATCATGCGCCCCTGCTCCAGGTCGATCAGGAACATCTTGCCGGGCTGCAGGCGCCACTTGCGCACGATCTTCTGCTCGGGCACGGGCAGCACGCCCGATTCGGAAGCCATGATGACCAGGTCGTCGTCGGTCACGCAGTAGCGCGAGGGGCGCAGGCCGTTGCGGTCGAGCGTGGCGCCGATCTGGCGGCCGTCGGTGAACACGATGGAAGCCGGGCCGTCCCACGGCTCAAGCATGGCGGCGTGGTACTCATAGAAAGCGCGGCGGCGCGGATCCATGGTGGCGTGCTGTTCCCAGGGCTCGGGAATCATCATCATCACGGCCTGGCTGATGGGGTAGCCGGCCATCGTCAGCAGCTCGAGGCAGTTGTCGAAGGTGGCGGTGTCGGACTGGCCGGCGAAGCTGATCGGGTAGAGCTTCTGCAGGTCGGCGCCCAGCACGGGCGACGACATCACGCCTTCGCGTGCCTTCATCCAGTTGTAGTTGCCCTTGACCGTGTTGATTTCGCCGTTGTGGGCGACATAGCGGTACGGGTGGGCCAACGGCCACTCGGGGAAGGTGTTGGTCGAGAAGCGCTGGTGCACCAGGCCCAGGGCCGAGACGCAGCGCTTGTCCTGCAGGTCGAGATAGTAGGTACCGACCTGGTCGGCCAGCAGCAGGCCCTTGTAGACCACGGTGCGGCTCGACATGCTGGGAACGTAGTATTCCTTGCTGTGCTTGAGCTTCAGGCGCTGGATGTTGGCGCTGGCGGTCTTGCGGATCACGTAGAGCTTGCGTTCCAGCGCGTCCTGCACGATCACGTCGTTGCCGCGGCCGATGAAGACCTGGCGCAGCAGCGGTTCCTTTTCGCGCACGGTGGGCGACATGGGCATGTCGCGGTTGACCGGCACGTCGCGCCAGCCAAGCAGCACCTGGCCTTCGGCCTTGATCGCGCGCTCCATTTCCTGCTCGCAGGCTTCGCGGGAGGCGTGTTCCTTCGGCAGGAAGATCATGCCGACGCCGTATTCGCCCGGCGGGGGCAGCGTGACGCCCTGCTTCGCCATTTCCTCGCGGTAGAGGTGGTCGGGCAGCTGGATCAGGATGCCGGCGCCGTCGCCCATCAGCTTGTCAGCGCCCACTGCGCCGCGATGGTCAAGGTTTTCGAGGATCTTCAGGCCCTGCAGCACGATGGCATGGCTCTTTTCGCCCTTGATGTGTGCAACGAAGCCAACGCCGCAGGCGTCGTGCTCGTCGGCAGCGGAATACAGACCGTGTTCTTGGAGATGCTTGATCTCGGCAGCCGTCGTCATGGGCGCGCTCCTTCAGTTTTCGCAGGGAATCGGAGCATATTGCGTTGCACAAAGAATGCCAAACACTTTAATAGGGGTCAGATTCTTATTAAATGTTGAGTTTTTCAATAGGAATTAAATTAGGGACACATCAAAAACAGGAGCAACAAAGCCAATCCATGCGATGGATCGAAGCGACTTCTCAGTTCAGGATTGGGTATTCGAAGGCGGCCGTCCGGCCTTTGCCTTGACCACGCGGCGGTCGGTGGACTTCTGCAGGCTGTCGAGAAAGTCGTGGTCGCCGGCGGCCCAGCCCCGCAGGGTGGCCTCGGTCAGCGCGCTCTGGTCTGCGGCGCGCACCCCGGCGCGCACCAACTCGACATACGCCGCCTCGCGTGCGAACGGCGTGTTGCCGAGCTCCCAGTACAGCGGATGGGGCGTCAGCAGCCGGTCGTGCCGCAGGCCGGCGTAGTGGCCATGACTGGACCACGGGAAGTCGCGCGCATCGGCCACCATGCCCGCCCTCACCGGGTTGAGGTCGATGTAGGCCATACAGGTCAGCAGGTAGCGGTCGGTCTGGATCAGCGTCGACCTGTAGCGTCCTTCCCACAGCGTGCCGCTGCGGCCGTGGCGGTCGTTGAAGTAGCGCACGTAGCTGCGCCCCACCGACTGCATGAACTGCGGCAGCCCGGTGGCGCTGTCGGGCGTGGCCAGCAGGTGGAAGTGGTTGTCCATCAGCACGTAGGCATGCACCGCGATGCCGAATCGTGCGGCATTCTCGGCCAGCAGCGCGAGCAGCTTCTCGTGGTCCTCGCGGTCCACGAAGATCGGCTGGCGGTTGTTGCCGCGCTGGATCACGTGGTGCGGCATGTCGGCCAGCGTGAGACGGGGAAGACGGGCCATGGATCGGGCGGACGCGAGTTGCGCGCCGGCGTTCAGGCGAGACGGAAGCGCGTGTCGCCCAGCGTGTCGAGCCCGAACTGCGCCAGCAGCTCGCGCAGCCGCGTGGCTGCGCTCGCCTTGCGCTG
The DNA here is from genome assembly GCF_003952185.1 of Variovorax sp. 679. Lineage (GTDB taxonomy): Bacteria > Pseudomonadota > Gammaproteobacteria > Burkholderiales > Burkholderiaceae_C > Variovorax. Next base: position 640,798 of record NZ_RXFS01000002.1, read on the forward strand.
GCCGGTGTAGCGCGCCAGGATCAGTTCGTTCTTCATGCTGTGCTCCCAGCCGACCAGCTCGGTCACCGTGACGCTGTAGCCGTTGGCTTCGAGATAGAGGCAACGCAGCACATTGGTGAGCTGGCTGCCGATCTCGCGCGTGTGCAGTGGATGTCGCCACAGTTCGGCCAGTGGCGTGCGTGACAAGGCAAGTGCCTTGGTCTCGCGCAGACAGGCGGCCACTTCGGCCTGGCAGCAGGGCACCAGCACCATGCAGCGCGCCTTCTTGGCCAGTCCGAAGGCGATGGCGTCGTCGGTTGCGGTGTCGCAGGCGTGCAGCGCGGTGACCACGTCGATCTGCGCCGGCAGCTCGCCCGACTGCGCCGATTCGGCCACGGTGAGGTTCAGGAACGACATGCGCTCGAAGCCCAGCCGCTGCGCCAGCGCGCGCGAGCGCTCGACCAGTTCGCCCCGCGTCTCGATGCCATAGACATGGCCATTGCCGCCCTGGCGCGCCCGGAAGAACAGGTCGTAGATGATGAAGCCGAGGTACGACTTGCCCGCCCCATGGTCGGCCAGCGTGGCGCCCGCCCCCTCTTCCGGCAGCTCGCGCAGCAGCTGCTCGATGAACTGGAACAGGTGGTAGACCTGCTTGAGCTTGCGCCGCGAGTCCTGGTTGAGTCGGCCCTCGCGGGTCAGGATGTGCAGTTCCTTGAGCAGCTCGACCGACTGGCCGGGGCGCAGGACTTCGGCCAGTTCGGCATCGGCCTTGGCGGCCTTGTTCGTCTTGATTACCGGTTTGGTCGCGGCCTTGGTGTTCATGGCCTGGCGCTCCCGGGGCCGACGTCGAGTGCCGCCCAGCCATCGGGCCCCAGTGCTTCGAGCGTGTCGATATTGCGCTCGAAGATGGCCTCGGCTTCGGGAAATGCCTCGACCGCACGGCTCACGCTGTCCTCGCGCAGCAGGTGCAGCGTGGGATACGGCGCGCGGTTGGTGGCGTTGCCGATGTCGTCGGCCTCGGTGCCGGCGAACTGGAACTGCGGATGAAAGCTCGCCAGCTGGAACACGCCGTCGAAACCGGCGCGCGCGAGCCGGCGTTCGGCACGCGCCGTGAAGTCGTTGAAGTCCAGAAAGTCGGCCAAGGTGTTCGGTGCAATCAGAAGGGTTGTGTCGCGCACGGCGGCGTCGAGTGCTGCGAGGTCTTTGGCTTGGGCAAGCAGCGCGTCCATCAGGTCAGCTTCTTCGGCGGGCTCGTACACGGCGTAGTGGATCTGCGCCTTCACGTGCACGGCCTTCGCAAAGGGACACAGGTTGAGGCCGATCACCGCGCGCTCGAGCCAGCGCTGCGTGTCGGCTTCGGCCTGGGCGGCATCGATTGTCGCCGGGCGCGTCATGCCATCTCCGCCGCAGGGCGAATCCGCCCAAGCCGCCGTGCGATCGCCATGCCGACCAGCGAGCAGGCCAGCGTGGCCGTCCAGGTCCAGTGCCATCCACCGACACGGTGGGCCAGCCACGCCACGGCAGGCGGCGCCAGGAACTGGCCGAGCGAGGAAGCCTGCTGCATGAGGCCGACCGTCGTGGACACGGTGGCGGGCCCGGGCGCCAGCCGCACGCCCAGCAGGAACAGCGTGGCCGGCACCATGCCACCGCCCAGCGAGAAAGCGCAGACGGCGATGTAGCGCAGCGCGGGCGGCAGGCCCAGGGCGTCGGCGCCCTGCCCTGTCTGCGCGAAAGCCGCCACCCCACCCAGCGCCATCGTCAGGAAGCCAAGCTGCAGCAGCCGCTCGGGCGCTACGCCACGCTGCAGCCAGCGACCGCCGGCAACGTTGCCGACGATGTTCATCGCGGCCGCGAGCGCGGTGAGCACGGCGTTCCAGGCGGCCGGCACACCCGCGCCCGCATAGATGGCCGGCAGGAAGCCGATAACGGCCATCCATTGAGACGAGTACACGGCGAAGGTCAGCGCGACCAGCCAAGGTGCACGAGCGCCCACGGTGGCGCGCAGCCGCGACGACCAGCCGCCGGAAGCCGGACCGGTCGCGGTTGGGCGAAGCCGGTCGGCAGGAACCGCCACCCACAGCCAGAGTGCCGCCCCGGCCGATACGACCGAGAGCGCCCACCACCAGTCCGGCCATCCGCCCCAGGCGATCAGGGCCGGCCCCAGCAGCAGCGCAAGGGCCACGCCGAGCGGCATGTACGCACCCCACAGACCCAGCGCCGCCTTGTCGGCACCCGGCGGGGTCAGGGCGCGGATCAATCCGGGGCCGGGCATCACCGTCAGAAGGAAACCGACGCCTTCCAGGGCCCGCAGCACGAGCAGCCATTGCACGGCATGCGTTCCGCCCAGATCGGTGCCGGCCAGTCCACCCAGCAGGCTGGCGGCCGTGAGCACGACCAGCCCCGTCAGCATGCTGCGGCGCAGGCCGATGGTGTCGGCAGCTAGGCCGACCAGCAGCCCCAGCGTCATGCTCGCGACCTGCACCAGCGACAGCAGGAATCCCGCCTCGACCAGGCCGATGCCGAGCGACGCCTGCAGCGCCGGCACCGCGGGCGGCAGCTTGCCCAGATGCAAGGCCCCGCTGACACCGCCCAGCAGGACGGCGAATGCAGCCGCCGGAACGCGCGGGCGCACGGCCTGTCCGCTCATGCAATGCCCCGGCGGCCGGTGAGCCGTTCGTGCTCGCGCACGGCGAAGCGGTCGGTCATGCCTGCGATGTAGTCGGCGACCGCGCGGGGCCTGTCCTGCCGCTCGGCGTAGGAGGCCGGCATCTCGGCGCCGCGCTCAAGGTAAGCCTCGAACAGCTCCCGCACCACCTGCCGCGCCTGGTCGGTGGTCTGGGTGACCTGGGGATGCCTGTAGAGGTTGTGGAAGAGAAAACGCTTCAGGTCTTCGGACTGGGCCTGCATGGTGTCGCTGAACGCGACAACGGGCGGGGCCTTGCGCACCGCATCGGCATCGGCCGGAGCCAGGGCTTCGAGCGCTGCACGCGTCGCGTCGATCACGTCGTAGACCTGCGCGCTCAGCATGCGCCGGATGGTTTCGTAGAGCACGCGGCGGCCCTCCAGCTGCGGGTGCTCGGCCAGCGCCTCGCGGCGATGGCGCTCGAACAGTTCGACCTCGGACAACTGCTCGATGCAGATGAGCCCCGAGCGCACGCCGTCGTCGATGTCGTGGGCGTTGTAGGCGATGGCGTCGGCCAGGTTGCACAGCTGGGCCTCCAGCCCCGGCTGCGTGCGGTCGAGGAAGCGCCGGGCCACGCCGTTGGGCTCTGCCGCCTCGAGGCGCTCGGCGTTGGCGCGCGAGCAGTGCTTGAGGATGCCCTCGCGGGTCTCGAAGCTGAGGTTCAGGCCGTCGTACTGCGGATAGCGATGCTCCAGCGCATCGACCACTCGCAGGCTCTGCAGGTTGTGCTCGAAGCCGCCATGGCCGGCCATGCAGTCGTTGAGCGCGTCCTGGCCCGCATGACCGAAGGGCGTATGGCCTAGGTCGTGGGCCAGGGCAATCGCCTCTACCAGGTCCTCGTTGATCCGCAGGGCCCGCGCAATCGAACGCCCCAGTTGGGCGACTTCGAGCGAGTGCGTGAGCCGGGTGCGGAACAGGTCGCCCTCATGGTTGAGGAACACCTGCGTCTTGTAGACCAACCGGCGAAAGGCCGTGGAATGCACGATCCGGTCGCGGTCGCGCTGGAAGGCATCGCGCGTGGGCGCGGGCGGCTCGGCATGCCGGCGGCCGCGCGACCGCGCGGGCTGGCAGGCGTAGGCCGCGAGGCTCATCCCGCGCAGCACTGCGCGAGCACTTCGCGCACGAGCGTGTCGGGTGCGCTGCGGACCACCGCGGAGCCGGGCTTGTCGATCACCACGAAGCGGATTTCGCCCGCTTCCGACTTCTTGTCGACGCGCATCAGTTCGAGGTAGCGATCCGCGCCCAGCGCCGGTCCAACGGTCGGCAGGCCGGCCCGTTCGATCAGCCGCGTGAGCCGTTCGACGAAGGCGGCGTCGACGCCGCCGAGCCGCTGCGACAACTGCGCCGCCATCACCATGCCGCAACCGACGGCCTCGCCATGCAGCCATTCGCCATAGCCAAGGCCCGATTCGATTGCGTGGCCGAAGGTGTGGCCGAAGTTGAGGATCGCGCGCAGGCCGGTCTCGCGCTCGTCCTGCCCGACCACCAGAGCCTTGATCTCGCAGCTGCGCTTGACGGCATGGGCCAGCGCCGCGGGCTCCCTTGCAACGAGGGCTTCGATGTTCGCCTCGATCCAGTCGAAAAAAGCCATGTCGTGGATCGGGCCGTACTTGATGACTTCGGCCAGCCCGGCGCTGAGTTCGCGCGGCGGCAGGGTCTGCAGCGTGGCCAGGTCGCAGACCACGAGCTGCGGCTGGTAGAACGCGCCGATCATGTTTTTGCCCAGCGGATGATTGATCGCCGTCTTTCCGCCAACCGAGGAATCGACCTGCGCCAGCAGCGTGGTAGGCACCTGCACGAAGGGCACACCGCGCATGTAGCTCGCGGCTGCGAAGCCGGTCATGTCACCTACCACGCCGCCTCCCAGGGCGAAAAGCACCGTCTTGCGATCGCTGCCGCGGCCGAGCAATTCGTCGAAGATCAGGTTCAACGTCTGCAGGTTCTTGTATGCCTCGCCGTCCGGCAGTTCGAGCAGGTGAACCGCCCGGAAACGGCCTGCCAGAGCCGTCTGCAGAGCCTTGGCATAGAGCGGCGCCACAGTGGTGTTGCTGACGATCAGGGCCGTCGCCGAGGTGGGCACGGCGGAAAAGCTCCGCGGGTCGTCCAGCAGGCCGGCGCCGATCAGGATCGGGTAGCTGCGATCGCCGAGCTGGATGTCGACGCGTTCTGGCGGGGCGGAGAGTTCAGACAGGGACATGGGCAGCGAGTTTAGGCGCTGCGGGCCCGGCAGGCTCAGGCGGGGGGCTCTTCGGGGTGGGCACCCGGCTCGACGATGCCCGCCAGCTCGAGCTGCATCACGATGATGTTCACCAGCATGGCGATCGTCGGGCGGCCGGTGTCGACCACGTCATGGGCGGTTTCCCGGTAGAACGGGTCGCGCGCGTCGTGCAGCTCCCGAAGCCGCCCCAGCGGGTCGGCCACCTGCAGCAGGGGCCGCTTGACGTCATGGCGCAGGCGCCGGAACAGGTCTTCGGGGGAGGAGCGCAGGTAGATCACGTGGAAGTGATCGCGCAATTGCTGGCGGTTGGCCTCCCGGAGCACCGCGCCGCCGCCGGTGGCCAGCACGCCTTGGGCGTTGGCCGCCAGGTCGGCGATCACGGTTTGCTCGAGGTCCCGGAAGGCCATTTCGCCTTCGCGCTCGAAGTAATCGCGGATCGAGCAGCCGATACGCTGCTCGATCACGTGATCGGTATCGATGAACGGAAGGTCCAGCCTCATCCCCAGGCGCCGGCCCACTGCGGATTTTCCGGCGCCGGGCAAACCGACGAGTGCGACCGCCACGCGGTGGCTGCTACGCCCGCGCGTCAGCGCGCGGCGTTGCGGTCGGTAATCATCTTCGGGGTGATAAAGACGAGCATTTCGGTCTTGTTGGCAACGCGTTCGCGCTTGCGGAACAGTGCACCCAGGTAGGGCACTTCACCCAGCACCGGCACGCGCGATTCGTCATTGGTTTCGGTGAGCTCGAAGATACCACCGATGACAACCGTGCCGCCGTTCTCGACCAGCACCTCGGTCTGCACGTGCTTGGTGTTGATCGCCGGGCCCGCCGAGGTGTTGACGCCGCGGGCGTCCTTGCTCACGTCCAGCGTCAGGATGATGTTGCCTTCCGGCGTGATCTGCGGCGTGACTTCGAGCTTCAGCACCGCCTTGCGGAACGAGATCGAGGTGGCACCGCTGGAGGTTGCCTGCTGGTAGGGAATTTCCTCGCCCTGCTCGATCAGCGCCTTGGTCTGGTCGGCCGTGATGACACGGGGGCTGGACACCAGCTTGCCCTTGCCGTCGGCCTCGAGCGCCGAGATTTCGAGGTTCAGCATGCGCGAGAAGCTCGAGTTGAAGAGCGAGATGGCAAAGGTGCCGGCTGCATTGCCGGTTCCGCCTGCGTCGCCTGCGGGGAGGTTGATGAAGTTGGAGTTGGTCCAGGTGGTGGTGGCTGTGCTGGCGCCGCCATTGGTGCCTGGAGTAATAACCGGCATCGCGCCAACGTTGGCAAACGCCCGGTTACCAGCGGACGACGCAAAGCGCTCACCCGAGATACCACCCCCCAGTCGCACACCGAGGGACTTACCGAAGGTATCTGAAGCCTCGACGATACGGGCCTCGATCAGCACTTGGCGAACGGGAACGTCCAGCTTCTGGATCAACTCGGTCACTTGTGCCAGGCGCGACGGAATGTCGGACACGAAGAGCTGATTGGTACGCGACTCAGCGATGACGCTGCCACGGGGACTCAGGATACGTGTCGTCGTACCACCGCCGCCTCCGCCGCCACCGCCGGCCCCCGTGCCGGTCAAACCCTGTGCAATGGCAATCGCCTTGGTGTAGTTGAGCTGGAACGACTGGGTCCGCAGCGGCTCCAGATTCTCGATCGCCGCCTTGGCCTCGAACTCGAGCTTTTCCTTGGCATTGATTTCATCCTTGGGCGCGATCCACAGAACACTGCCGTTCTTGCGCATGCCCAGGTTCTTCGCCTGCATGATGATGTCCAGGGCCTGATCCCATGGCACGTCCTTCAGTCGCAGCGTCAGTGCACCGCTCACCGAATCCGAGGTCACGATGTTGAAGTTCGTGAAGTCGGCGATCACCTGCAGAAGCGAGCGGATCTCGATGTTCTGGAAGTTGAGCGACAGCTTCTCGCCGTTGTAGCCCACGCCTTGCGTCAGCTTGGTCGGATCGACCTTGCGGGCACGGACTTCGACCACGAACTGGTTTTCGCTCTGGTAGGCGCTGTGCTCCCAGTCGCCCTTCGCGTCGATCGTCATGCGAACACGGTCGCCCGATTGCTGCGAGGTGATCAGCTGGACCGGGGTTCCAAAGTCGGACACGTCGAGGCGACGGCGCAGGCCTTCGGGCAGCGTCGACTTGGTGAACTCCACGACGAGGCTCTTGCCTTGCTGCTTGACGTCGACACCCACCTGGTTGTTCGGAAGATCGACGATGACCCGGCCCGTGCTGTCGGCACCGAGGCGGAAATCGACGTCCTTCAGCGGCAGCGTGTCCCGGTTGCGGTTTTCCGCAAATGTCGTGGCGGCCGAGGCGACGAGCGCCGAACCAGCCACCGGCTCCAGGACCACCAGCAGCGACTTGCCCTGGATTTCGGCTTTGTACGCAGTCGCCTGCTTCAGGTTCAGCACCACGCGGCTGCGCTCGCCGGCTTGAACCACGTTCACCGAACGCAGGTTGCCCTGATTCACTTCGATGGCGGAACGGCCGATGGCATTCGTGACGCCCGGGAAGTCGAGCGCGATGCGCGCCGGCGTCTGGACGGTGAATCCGGCGGGCACCGCTGCAAGCGGCTGCGCAAGATCGATGCGGATCACTTCCGAGCCGGACTGCGTGGAACTGGTCACGGCTTCGATGGCGTTTTGCGCATGGGCCACGGCCAATGCACCGAAGGCCAGCAGACCCAGGCCGGCAGCGCGCAGCCACTGTGCCATCGTTGATTTCTTATGGTTCATTTCGCACTCTCTTGCAGCTGCAGCGTCGCAACGCGTTCGATCCATTCGCCGGCGGCGTCCTGCACGATCTCACGCAGGGCGACTTCGGTTTCGTTGATACGGGTGATACGCCCGTAGTTGAGTCCCAGGTATTCGCCGACGCGCACCTTGTAGAGGAGCTTGTCGACACGGACCAGCGCCACCGGCTGGCCGTTGCGGTTCATGCTGCCGACCATGGCCATCGAATCCAGCGGGAAGGCTTCGAGCGCTTCCTTGCGGCGCGCAAGCTCGGGCGCGATCAGCTCCGAAGTGCTCGGCTGGTTCGACTCGCGGCGCAGTGCCTGCGTCAGCTTCAGGATGTTGAAGGGCTCGAAAGCCGAGGCTTCGGTGTACGTCTGCGGCGTGAACTTCTTGGGCTCGGAAATGGGCGGCACCGAGGGCTTCACCTGGGCGCGCTGCTCGGCCATCCACCGCTGCAGGTCTTCCTGACCTGAATCGCAGGCGCTCAGTGCCGACGCCGCCAGCGTCAGCCACAGTACTTTGGCGACGATCTTCATTTCTTCGCCTTCGGCGCGGAGGCGCGCTTCTGCGCGGCCCGCTCGTCGTCATCGAGGTAGCGGTAGGTGCGCGCGGTGGCATCCATCGTCAGCACGTCCTTGTCCTTTTGCGGGGTGACGGAGATGTTGTTCAGCGTCACGATGCGCGACAGGCCTGCCACGTCGGCCGCGAAGGCACCCATGTCGTGATACCGGCCAGTCACGCGAACGGCGATCGGGAGCTCGGCATAGTAGTCCTTGACCGATACCTGTCCCGGCCGGAACAGCTCGAACTGGAGGCTGCGACCGAGGCCCGCCTGGTTGATGTCCGAGAGCAGGGCATCCATCTCGGCCTTGCTGGGCAGCTGCTTTTCGAGCAGGGTCACGTATTGCTGCACCTGCTCGCGCTGCTTCTTCAGCAACTCAAGGTTCGCAGCCTGAGCCACCTTCTTCTGGTAGTCGGCCTTGAGTGCGACTTCCTTGGAGCGCTCGCTTTCGAGCTCGTCGTTCGAATTGGTCAGCCAGGCGAACCAGAGGGCGACCAGCACGAGCGCAGTGACCGCCAGGCAGAGCGCATAGCGGGGCACGGGAGGCCACGCCGACGGATCGTTCGGATTGAGCCCGCGGAATTGCTCGCCGAAGCGCTGCAACGCGGCGCCGACGTCGATTTTCTGGGAGGGGCGATTGCTTGCCATGATCGGTTACCCCTTGGACTGCGCCGTTGCGGCCAGGGCCTTCTCGGCGGCGGCCTTTTGAGCATCGGTGGGGCGTTTCAGGCCAATGCGCATCGTGAAGTTCGCCACGCGACGCTGGTCGCGCGGATTCAGGTTCACGTTCGCGGACGTGATTTCGACCAGCTCGGGTTTCACCAGCCACGGGCTGTTGTTGCCGAGATTGCGCAGCAGTTCCGAGACACGCTCGTTCGACTGCGCCATGCCTTGCAGCGTGACAGTCTGGTTGTCCTGCTTCATGTTGGTCAGGTAGACGCCATCGGGCAGTTGCCGTACCAGCTCGTTGAGCAGGTGCACCGGCAGGTTGCGGTCGCCCTGCAGGTCTTCGACGGCCTGCTGGCGCGCCCGCAGCGCAGCAATTTCTTCCTGGAGGGTCGAAATTTCCTTGATCTCGACCTCGAGCTTCTTGATCTCGGCCTGGAGAAAGCTGTTCTTCGATTGCTGCGCAGAAATCTGGGCTTCGAACCACAGGTAGCCCAGGCCCGCGATCAGCACGCCCAGAATCGCTGCAGCACCCAGGGTACCGTAGAAAGCCTCGCGCCGGCGCTTGCGTGACGCCTCGCGGTGCGGAAGCAGATTGATGAGGATCACTGCAGGAACCTCCGCATGGCCAGCCCGCACGAGGTCAGATACGAGGGAGCCTCGCGACGCACCTTCTTCTCGCGGATGTTCGAGCTGAAATCCATGCCTTCGAAGGGATTCAGCAACGAGCAGGCAAACGAGGTCTGCCGCGTGACGGCGTTGGTCAGACCCGGCAACGACGCCGATCCGCCTGCCAGCAGGACATAGTCGACGCGGTTGTGCGGCGTGCTGGTGAAGAAGAACTGGAGCGCTCGCGCGATTTCCTGCGCAATGCTTTCCACGAAGGGTTTCAGGACACCGGAGCCGTAATCGTCCGGCAGGTCGCCACTGCGCTTCTTCGCCTCGGCTTCCTCGGCGGAAAAACCGTACTGGCGCACGATCAGCTGCGTGAGCTGCGCGCCGCCGAACGCCTGGTCGCGGTCGTACAGCACTTCCTGGTTGCGCAGCACCTGCATGCTGGTGGTGAAAGCTCCCACTTCGAAGAGCGCCACGATCGAATCGACGCCCTTGCCGGGCAGTTGCTCGATCAGCCTGGCGGTTGCCAGACGCGAGGCATAGGACTCGACGTCGAGGATCATCGCTTTCAGGCCGGCAGCTTCCGCCAGGCCTTCGCGGTCCTGGACCTTTTCCTTGCGCGATGCGGCGATCAGCACTTCCACGTCGCCGGCGGAGCTGGCGCTCGGCCCCGTCACGCAGAAGTCAAGACTGACTTCGTCCAGCGAGAACGGGATGTACTGGTTGGCTTCGGACTCGACCTGGATCTCGAGTTCCTGCTCGCTCATGCCGCCCGGAAGAATGATCTTCTTGGTAATAACGGCCGAAGGCGGCAGCGCGAGCGCCACGTTGCGGGTGCGCGTGCCGCTCTTGCGGATGACGCGGCGGACGGCTTCGGCCACCTCGTCGAATTTCTCGACGTTGCCGTCGGTGATCCAGCCCCGTTCGAGAGGCTCGATGGCGCAGCGCTCCAGGACCAGCTTGCCGCTGGCCTCACGGCCGAGCTCGACCAGCTTGACGCTGGACGAACTTACGTCCAGCCCCAGCAGGGGAGCGTTCTGACGACGAAACAATGATCCAAGAGCAGCCAAGTTAGGTTCCTCTTCCCCTATATTTGTAACCAATAGAAAAAATTGAATTCGGTTGCATGCTAGCAGCAGGCGTAGCGGCAACCAAGCAACGCTGCAGGGCAAAACCCCCAAGCGTTGTCAAAACCTGACGTCAAATCCGCATTTTGTAACTTTTGAATTAGAGCAATGCAAGCCCCACAAAGATCGGATCGTGTGGAGGGGGCGGCTTTTTATAATGTCGGGTGACTCCGAGCGGCCCCTCATGCAAGAAACTTCCAGCCCCAAAGGGCCAGCCAAGAACCCTCCCACCAAGCGCCCGACCTGGCTGAAATGGCTGTTGCGCTTTTTCTTCTGGGGCTTCGGCATCGCCCTGGCCGGCGTTCTGGCGGTGCTGTGCGTGGTGGCTGTAGCCCTCGCAGTCGCCTATCCGAACCTGCCGGACATCAGCGAACTCTCCGATTACCGGCCCAAGCTGCCGCTGCGGGTGTTCTCGGCCGAGGGCACCCTGATCGGCGAGTTCGGCGAGGAGCGCCGTAATCTCACGCCGATCTCGGCCATTCCGAAGGTGGTGAAAGACGCCGTCCTGGCAGCCGAAGACACCCGCTTCTATGACCACGGTGGCGTCGACTACAAGGGCATGGTGCGCGCGGGCCTGGCCAACATGAACCGCGTGAAGAGCCAGGGCGCGTCGACCATCACCATGCAGGTGGCGCGCAACGTCTACCTGAGCTCCGAGAAAACGCTCACCCGCAAGATCTACGAGGTGCTGCTCACTTTCAAGCTGGAGCACCTGCTCACCAAGGACCAGATCTTCGAGATCTACCTGAACCAGATCTACCTCGGCAACCGCGCCTACGGCTTCGCCGCAGCATCCGAAGCGTATTTCGGCAAGCCCCTGCAGGAGCTCACGATCGCACAGGCCGCCATGCTGGCCGGCCTCCCGAAGGCGCCGGGCGCGAACAACCCCGTCAACAACCCGCAACGCGCACGTGGTCGCCAGTTCTACGTGATCGACCGCATGCAGGAAGCCGGCTTCATCACCGCCGAGCAGGCAGCCGAGGCCAAGAAGGAAGAGCTGCACCTGCGCGATGCGGCGGACCCGAACCGCCTGCACGCCGAATATGTTGCGGAAACCGTACGCCAGCTCATGTACGCGCAGTACGGCGACAGCACCTACACACGCGGCCTCAAGGTCTATACCTCGCTGGTCGCGGCCGACCAGGCTGCTGCCTACAAGGCGCTGCGCAAGGGCATCATGGATTACGAGCGCCGCCAGATCTATCGCGGCCCCGAGAAATTCGTCGACCTGCCCAACGATGCCAAGGAGCTCGACGAAGCGGTGGACGACGCGCTCAGCGACCATCCCGACAACGGCGACGTGATGGCGGCAGTCGTGCTCAAGGCCACGGCCAAGCAGATCGACGCCGTGCGAGGCAACGGCGACCCCGTGCAGATCACCGGTGACGGCCTCAAGCCAGCTCAGTCCGGCCTTTCCGACAAGGCCCCGCCCAACATCAAGATCCGACGCGGCGCGGTCATCCGCGTGGTGAAGACGCCCAAGAACACCTGGGAAATCACGCAGCTACCCGAGGTCGAAGGCGCCTTCGTCGCCATGGACCCGCGCGACGGCGCCATCAAGGCGCTCGTTGGCGGCTTCGATTTCGGCAAGAACAAGTTCAACCACGTCACGCAGGCATGGCGCCAGCCGGGTTCGAGCTTCAAGCCCTTCATCTACTCGGCAGCGCTCGAGAAGGGCTTCACGCCCGCCACCGTCATCAACGACGGCCCGCTCTTCTTCGACGCCGGCACCACCGGCGGCCAGCCTTGGGAGCCGAAGAACTACGGCGGCGGCTACGACGGTCCGATGTCGATGCGCACCGCGCTGATGAAGTCGAAGAACCTCGTGTCGATCCGCATCCTGCAATCCATCGGCACGCGCTACGCGCAGGAGTGGATCACCAACTTCGGCTTCGACAAGGAAAAGCACCCGGCCTACCTGCCGATGGCGCTCGGTGCCGGCTCGGTCACGCCGATGCAGATGGCGGTGGGCTATTCGGTGTTCGCCAACGGCGGCTACCGCGTCAATCCATACCTCGTGACCCGCATCACCGACCACAAGGACAAGGTACTGGTCGACAAGCAGCCTCCCCTACTGAACGAGTCTCTGCGCGTCATCCCGCAGCGCAATGCCTTCATCATGGACACGCTGCTGAATTCCGTGGCCCGCGCCGGCACCGCCGCCAAGGCACAGGCCATGCTCAAGCGCCCCGACCTGTACGGAAAGACCGGCACCACCAACGACTCGCTCGATGCATGGTTCGCCGGCTTCCAGCCGACCATGACGGCCATCTCGTGGATCGGCTATGACACGCCGCGCAACCTGGGCGACCGCGAGACCGGCGGCGGCCTGAGCCTGCCGATCTGGATCACCTACATGGAAACCGCCATCAAGGGCGTGCCGGTGACCGAGCTGTCGGCCAATCCGCCCTCGGGCATCGTGAATGTCGGCGGCGAGTGGTACTACGACGACTACGCACCGGGACGCGGCGTTGCAAGCCTGGGCGTCGAATCTGCGCCGACGGCGCCGGTGGAGGCCCTGACAGGCGCTCCGGTGAGCCCTCCGGCCCCGCCCGAGGAGCGCAATCGCATCCTCGACCTGTTCCGCAACTGACGGCGGCGATGAAGGGTCAGGCAGCCACGAAGCTCAGTGGCTGCCCGGCCTGCAGGGTCGCCTCGCGCGACAGGTTGCCGAAAAACTCCTCGCCGGTCTTGGTGTCGAGCCAGACCTTGCCGTCGTGGCGGTAGTGATAGCCGCCGGAGCGCGCGGCAAGCCAGATTTCCTGCAGGGGCTTCTGCAGATTCACGATCAGCTGACTGCCGTTGCGGAATGAAATCGTGATCATCCCGCCCACCCTCTGGTTGTCGATGTCGGCGTCGGTCGCTTCGTTGATGCGGTCGCAGCCCAGCTCGATAGCTGCCAGCGCAGCCTCGGCGCGATCCATGTACTCGGTGTCGGTCATTACAATTTCGCCATGTTGAACGTTCGCCAAATTCTAGTGAGCACCCGCGCCCGCGCCGCGCTCATGGTCTGCATCGTCGTGGGCACCGCCGGGCTTGTCGCCGCCTGTGGACAGCGCGGAGCGCTGTACCTGCCGACCGATCCGGCCGCCGCCGGGCGTGCCACGCTGCCGGAGCTCATGACGCCCGACAGCCTGCGGCCCTCGTCTTCCACATCCTCCAATCAGGCAGCGCCCACGCCAGCCGCGGCCGCCAGCGCACCGGCCGGCAACACCAGCACGGAGCAGCGCAAGTGAGCATCGCCGCCATCTCCCTGCCCGGCCAGCCGCATATCGCGGAGCGCGACGGCCTGCTGCACGTCGAAGGCGTTGCGCTCGACGCGCTGGCCCGCGAGCACGGCACACCCCTCTTCGTCTACTCGCAACAATGGATGCTGGACGCGCTGGCAGCCTATCAGCGCGGCTTCGAAGGGCGCGACGCCCTCATCTGCTACGCGATGAAGGCCAACTCGTCGCTTGGCGTGCTGCGCGTGTTCGCCGAAGCCGGCTGCGGTTTCGACATCGTCTCGGGCGGCGAACTGGCCCGCGTGCTGGCCGTCGGCGCTGATCCGAAGAAGATCATCTTCTCGGGCGTGGGCAAGACCCGCGCCGAAATGCGCCAGGCCCTTGCGGCGGGCATCGCCTGCTTCAACGTCGAGAGCGAAGCCGAGCTCGACGTGCTGAACGAAGTGGCGGTGGCCGAAGGCAAGCGCGCGCCGATCAGCATCCGCATCAATCCGAACGTCGATCCGAAGACGCATCCGTACATCTCCACGGGCCTCAAGGGCAACAAGTTCGGCATCGCGCACGACCGCGCGGTCGAGGCCTACCGGCATGCCGCGCGACTGCCGGGGCTGGAGGTTGTGGGCATCGACTGCCACATCGGCTCGCAGATCACCGAAGCCTCGCCCTACCTCGACGCCTGCGACCGCGTGCTCGATCTGGTGGAAGCCATCGAAGCGGCCGGCGTGCCGATCCATCACCTGGACTTCGGCGGCGGCCTGGGCATCGACTACAACGGCGAAGTGCCGCCCAAGGCCGATGCACTGTGGCAGCAGCTGCTCGCCAAGCTCGACGCGCGCGGCTTCGGCAAGCGCAAGCTGGTGATCGAGCCGGGCCGCTCGCTGGTCGGCAACGCCGGCGTGTGCCTGACCGAGGTGCTCTACACCAAGCCCGGCGAGGACAAGAACTTCTGCATCGTCGACGCGGCCATGAACGACCTGCCGCGCCCCGCGATGTACCAGGCATTCCAGCGCATCGTGCCGGTGCGCGCCCGCCCGGGCAATGCCACGACCTACGACGTGGTCGGCCCGGTCTGCGAAAGCGGCGACTGGATCGGCCGCGACCGCGCACTCAACGTGCTGGCCGGCGACTTCCTGGCCGTGCTGTCAGCGGGTGCGTACTGCATGAGCATGTCCAGCAACTACAACACGCGCGGCCGTGCCGCCGAGGTGCTGGTGAGCGGCGCAAGCGCGAGGCTGATCCGCCGTCGCGAGACGATGGAAGACCAGCTGCGCAGCGAGATCGACGGCTGATTGCTGTCAGTCAGTTGGTGCGCAGCGGTTTCTCGCTGTTGCGCACCACGCCCGCAATCGGCTTCGCCTTGCGCTTGCTCGCGAAATTCCACACGCGCCACGCAAGCAGCACGGCAATGATCGCTGCATAGACGAACACTTCCGCGAAGTTGTTCTTGCCCGCGCGCATCCAGAAGAAGTGCAGCAGGCCAAGCCCCGCGATCAGGTAGACCAACCTGTGCAGCAGCTGCCAGCGCCTGGCGCCCATCGCCTTGATCGCGCGGTTGAACGACGTGGCCGCCAGCGGCGTCAGCAGAACGAAGGCCGAGAAGCCCACGAGGATGAATGGCCGCTTGGCGATGTCCTTCGCGATATCGCCCCACTCGAAACCCATGTCGAACCAGCTGTAGCACAGCAGGTGCAGCACCACGTAGAAGTACGCGAACAGGCCCAGCATGCGGCGGTAGCGCGCCAGCGCGTTCCACTTGCTCATCACGCGCAGCGGCGTCACCGCCAGCACGATGCAGATGAAGCGCAGCGTCCAGTCGCCGGTGGCGCGGATCAGGAATTCGGCGGGGTTGGCACCGAGCCCGTCCGTGAACGCGCCGTAGGCCAGCCGCGCGAACGGCAGCAGGCACAGCAGAAAAATGACCGGCTTGGTCGCCGGATGCATGAGCAGCTTGTTCATGGGGCGATGGCAGCGTACCGCAGCGCGCTCAGTAGTTCTTCTTCAGGTCCATGCCCGCATAGAGCTGGCCGACCTGGGCTTCGTAGCCGTTGAACATCTCGGTCTTGCGCCGCTTGGCGAACAACCCGCCGCCGTCGCCGATGCGGCGCTCGGTGGCCTGGCTCCAGCGCGGATGGTCGACGTTGGGGTTCACGTTCGAATAGAAGCCGTACTCGTTGGCCGCGGCCTTGTTCCAGGCCGTGCTCGGTTCCTTCTCGACGAAGCGGATCTTCACGATCGACTTGGCCGATTTGAAGCCGTATTTCCACGGCACCACCAGCCGCACCGGCGCACCGTTCTGGTTGGGCAGCACCTCGCCGTACATGCCGAAGGCCAGCAGCGTGAGCGGATGCATCGCCTCGTCCATGCGCAGGCCCTCGGTGTAGGGCCAGTCGAGCACGCGCGAGCCCACGAAGGGCATGGTCTTGGGGTCGGCCAGCGTCACGAACTCGACGTACTTGGCGTTGCCCTGCGGCTCGACCTTCTTGATCAGCTCGGCCAGCGAATAGCCGACCCACGGAATGACCATCGACCAGCCCTCGACGCAGCGCAGGCGGTAGATGCGCTCTTCCTGCGCGCTGAGCTTGATCAGGTCCTCGATGCCGTACTTGCCCGGCTTCTTGACCAGCCCTTCGACCTCCACGGTCCAGGGCCGCGTCTTCAGCGTTCCTGCGTTCTTGGCCGGATCGGCCTTGTCTGTGCCGAACTCGTAGAAGTTGTTGTAGGTCGACGCGTCCTTGTAGTCGGTGAGCTTTTCCATCGACATGGCGCCCGGCACCGCCGACTTGCCCCCCGGCAGCGGCGCGAGCTTGTTGGGCCGCTCGGCCTGCGCCCAGGCTTCACGCGAAGCGAATGCCGCCAGCGCGGCCCCGGCGGCACCGCCGGCCATGAGCTTCAGCAGGTCGCGCCGCCCTTCGTAGACGGCGCGGGACGTGATCTCGCTCGACAGGGGATGGATGAAGCCGTTGTCTCCGTGGCTGCTGCTGCGACGGACCGGGCGGGAATGGAACGACATGACGGGAAGCCTTTCGCGTGAATCACTGTGCTCAGGGTAGTTCGTGACCAACCCCGATTCGGTTACGCGCCAACGCGGCGCATAGTTTCAACAATTCTTCGCGAAAGACCGCCGGCCTGCAGCTACAGCGTGCCGTAGCTGTGCAGCCCGCTCAGGAACATGTTCACGCCGAGGAAGGCGAAAGTGGTGACTGCCAGCCCGCCCAGCGCCCACCAGGCCGCCACGGTGCCGCGCAGGCCCTTCACGAGCCGCATGTGCAGCCAGGCCGCATAGTTGAGCCAGACGATCAGCGCCCAGGTTTCCTTCGGGTCCCAGCTCCAGTAGCCGCCCCAGGCATCGGCCGCCCACAGGGCGCCCAGCACGGTGGCGATGGTGAAGAAGGCGAAGCCGACGGTGATCGACTTGTACATCACGTCGTCGAGCACCTCGTTGGCCGGCAGGCGCGCCGCGATGCGCTTGCGCCCCAGCAGGATGCCTGCGGCGATCAGCGCCGAGATGCCTGCGTAGATCACCCAGTAACTGCCACCGGCTTCCTGCACCCGCTGGCGGAACGCCACCGGAACGAAGCACAGCGCCACGCCCAGCAGCCAGATCGGCGTGAGCTTGTACCAGCGCTTCTCGTCGGCCTGCTCCTTGATGAGGTAGGCGAATGCGACCATGGCCGCGAGCGCGAAGGTGCCGTAGCCGATGAAGTTGGCCGGTACGTGCAACTTCATCCACCAGCTCTGCAGGGCGGGCACCAGCGGCTGGATTTCGTGCGCCTCGCGCACGATCGTGTACCAGAGCAGGAAGCCGACCGCGGCGCTCACGACCAGCATCACGAAGGCGCCGAGCGCACGCGTGTTGTAGCGCTCCTCGAAGTACAGGTAGAACGCGGCCGTCAGCCAGCAGAACAGCACGAACACTTCGTACAGGTTGCTCACCGGGATATGGCCGATGTCCGGGCCGAGCTGGTGGCTCTCGTACCAGCGCACCATGGTGCCGATCAGCGCCATCGTCACGGCCGCCCAGGCCAGGCGCGAACCGATTGCGTCGAAGGTGTCCGACTGCTTGCCGCCGAAGAAGCCGAGCCAGTAGAACAGCGTGCTCATGAAGAACAGCACGCTCATCCAGAGAATGGCCGACTGGCTCGACAGGAAGTACTTGAGCCAGAACACCGTGTCGGCGCGCGCCAGGTCGCCCTGGTACGACGCGATGGCCAGCAGCGACGCCGCGGCCACCACGATGGCCAGCACGCGCAGCGGCCGCCAGAACCAGCAGATGGAGATCAGCGAGATCACCGCCGCGGCGAGGATCGGCTTCTCGTAGTAGTCCATCGACCCCGCGTAGCGCGCGAAGGCGAACAGGCCGCCGGCCAGCACCAGCGCCGCGAACACCCAGTCGAACAGGTTGCGGCGCGAGAGCCAGCTTTCATTGAGCGTGAGGGTCGTGGTGTTCATGTTGTCCCGGGGTCTTCTTTGTTCAGGGCGAGCAGCTTGCGTTTGAGATGCTCGAATTCGCGATCGCTGTCGATGGTCTTGCGATTGACCGAGAACGCCATCGTGGCGGCCGTCCCGGAGGATGCATCGCCTCCGGAAACCGCGCCATCGGGCGTCAGCCACACCCACAGGCGGCGCTCGCGCACGTACAGCATGGCAAAAATGCCGACGATCAGCAACAGGCAGCCCAGATAGACGACGTTCTTGCCGGGGGCGCGCGCCACCTGGAACACGCTGGCCTGCACCTGGGTGAAGTCGGTCATCATCATCGCGACCGGAGCCGGGTAGAAGTGCGCGTCGCTGATGGCCAGCACGGACTGCGTCAGGTAGGCCTGCGATTTCTCGTCGTTCGGCAGCGCGGGCAGGCCGGCGCCCTCGCGGCTCAGGTTGAGCACCTCGAACAGCACGTCGTTGAGGATGCGCACCAGCACCCCGCCGGCGCGCTCGCGCTCGGCCTCGGGCACGTTGACTTCCATGAACTCGGCAATCGCCTGCCAGCCGCCCGCGGTGGTGGCACCGGCCTTGGCTGGTTCGCTGCCCGCGAACAGCGCCAGGGCGCGCGTGGCCGATACGCGCAGCTGCTCGGCCATTTCGGGGCGCTTGGGGTCGGAGGCCTTGGCGATGTAGCGCTCGACGGCACGCTCTCGCGTGGCAGGGTCGGCAAGCGCCGCGCGCATGCGCACGAAACCGTCCATCGAGCCCTGCTCGTCGGCCGGCACGCGCAGGTAGCGGAACGGTTCCTCGGGCTTCTCGCGCATGCCCAGCAGGAACACCGGCTGGCCATCGCCCGTGTCGACCGGCACCATGTAGTTCTGGTACTCGCGCGCCTGGCCGGCGGCGTCGCGCAGCTTGTAGCCGATGCTCGGGCCGATGTTGCGCAGCACCTTCGGCTTGTTTGTCTTGTTGGCGGCGCCCAGGCGCGATTCGATGTCGTGGCGCAGGTCGACCTTGCGCACGTCGGCACCGCTGCCCATGGCGTTCGCGTCGGCGAAGTTCTCGACGTTGATCACGCGCAGCGCGGCGTACTCGAGCGTGAGCTTGTCCTTGCCGTTGGTGATCTCGGTGCTCGGGCCACCGATGATGCCCTCCACCTCGAAAGACTTGGCCGCGGCCGCCATCGGCACCGCCTTGAGCTTCACCTTCGAGCCGCCGTCGTCGAAGCTCGACTGGTAGATCTCCACGCCCTTGTAGCTGGCCGGATGGTTGACCTCGATGCGCGCGGGCACCTGCTCGCCGGTCTCGCGGTCGTGCAGCACCACCTCGCTCGCGAAGAGCTTGGGCATGCCGGTCGAGTAGTAGTCGACGATGAACTTCTTCAGCTCGATGGAGAACGGCAGTTCCTGCAGCAGCACGCCGTCGGACTGGTTGAGGATGGCCACGCTGCCCTGCCCGCCCTCGGGCACGAGGATGTTGCCGCGGAAGGTCGGGTTGTTGGGCGACAGACGGTGCTGCGGCGGCACGTCGGCGATCATGCCGCCGCCGGTGAACACGCTCTTGCCGTTGAACCAGGTCTGTGCGCGCACCACGAGGTCGCCGTCGAGCAGGCCTCCGATGCACACCAGCACGATCGCGCTGTGGGCCGCGATATAGCCGAGCTTGTGGGCGCCGCCGGCGCGCGCCGCGACCATCCAGCCCGCGGCATGCTTGCCGTCGCCGGTAGCCTCGCGCTGCTGCAGCTTGACCTTCCAGCCACCGCTCACGAGCAGTTGCCCGATACGGTTGGCAGCGACGTCCGGGGTCTCGCCGAGGCGGTTTTCGGCGCGCTGGCCGAAAGCCTTCAGGCTCTGCGCCCGGATGTCTTCCTTGAAGGTCTTGAGATCGACCAGGATGCGCGGCGTGTTGCGCACGATGCACAGCGTGGTGCTGATCACCAGGAACAGCAGGATCAGCAGGAACCACCAGGCGCTGTAGATCGAGTCGAGCCGCGCCGCGCGGAACAGCTCGGCCCAGAACGGCCCGAACTGGTTGATGTAGTTGTTGATCGGCTCATGCTGCTTGAGCACCGTGCCGATGATCGACGCGATGCAGATGATGGTGAGCAGCGCAATCGCGAAACGCATCGACGACAGCAGCTCCACCGCGGCGCGAAGCATCTGCGGGCCGCGATGAACGCGAAGGCCATGGGTGGAGACGGACATCGGGCGAAGGTCGGAAAAAGAAAAGGAGAAAAACAAAAAAGGGCGGGCCATCCTGCTGGATCGGCCCGCCCTTTGTTTGGGGTTGTTATCGGCGGCTTGTCACGCTCCAGGGAGCGCCATCATCAACGCAAACCGGCAATATAGTCGGCGACCGCCTTGATTTCCCTGTCGTTGAGCTTGGCAGCGACGCCGGTCATGGGCAGGCTGTTCAGGCGCACGTTGTCGCGGAAGGCTGTGAGCTGGGCCACCGTGTAGTCGGCGTTCTGGCCGCCCAGGCGCGGGTACTGGGCCGGAATGCCGGCGCCGTTGGGGCTGTGGCAGCCGGCGCAGGCCGGGATCTGGCGGTCGCCGATGCCGCCGCGGTAGATCTTCTCGCCCAGCGCGATGGTGTCCTTGTCCTTCGAGAAGCCCGGCTTGACCTTCTTCGAGCCCACGAACCAGGCGATGTTGCGCATGTCTTCCTCGGACAGCGCGGAAGCCAGCGGCTTCATGATCGCGCTCTTGCGAGCACCGGACTTGAAGTCCTGCAACTGCTTCAGGATGTATTCGGGATGTTGTTGCGCCAGCTTCGGGTTGGCCGCGATGGCGGAGTTGCCGTCCGCGTTGTGGCACGAAGCGCAGCTCTGGCTGTTGGCCGGAGTCGCATTGAACAGCGTGTCCCCCTTGGCGGGGTCCGGCTTGGCCGGTTTGGCAGCGGTCGCCGCGGCCGGGGCAGCCGCGTGTTCATCGGCTGCAAAACTCACGCTGGATGTGAGGCCCACGAGGGCCGCAAGCACAATATTGGCAAACAACTTCATATCGGGGGCTTCGAATTTATGGCGCAAAACCTCACGATTCTACAATGTGGGTTCTGTTTCGAAAGTCCGTAGATGCCCTCCCCGCGCGCCAAGCCCGCTGCCTATCCTCCCCGCGCGGCCCCCGCCGCGGACCCCCAGGTCGCCGAACGCGAACGCGTGGCGCTGGGTTGGTTGCACACCGCCCACTTCCTCACGAGCGCTCCCCAGCTGGAGCACCTGCCCCCCGTCGACCTGCCCGAGATCGCCTTTGTCGGCCGCTCCAACGCGGGCAAGTCGACCGCCATCAACACCCTCACTCAGCAAACTCGCCTGGCCTTTGCCTCCAAGACGCCGGGCCGCACGCAACACATCAACCTGTTCGGCATCGGCAAGCAGAAGGTCGACGACGCAGTGCTGGCCGACCTGCCCGGCTACGGCTATGCGGCCGTGCCGCGCGAGGCCAAGCTGCGCTGGCAGCGCGTGATGGGCAACTACCTGATGACGCGCGAAAGCCTGCGCGGGGTGGTGCTCATGTGCGACCCGCGCCACGGCCTGACCGAGCTCGACGAGATCCTGCTCGACGTGATCCGCCCGCGCGTGGAGCAAGGCCTCAAGTTCCTCGTGCTGCTGACCAAGTCCGACAAGCTCACACGCAGCGAAGCCGCCAAGGTGCTGTCCATTACGCGACTGAACGCCGGCGGCGGCGAGGTGAAACTGTTCTCGGCATTGAAGAAGCAGGGCGTGGGCGAGGCGGCGGAACTGCTGTGGCGCTGGGTGCACCCGGAAGGCGCCGATGCACCGGCCGCCGAGCCCGAGCCGCCACCATCACAGGAAGACGCCTGACGAGGAAGCAGGCTGTACCGACCGTCCCATCTGCGCAGTTCACTATCAAAACAATAGCGACGACAGTCAACCCAAAGGAGACAAGAAGCATGATCGAGACCTTCCAACGCAGCCTGCCCAATGGCACCACCCTGAGTTGCCGCGCCGCCGGCCAGCCGGGCCGGCCGCTGATGGTGTTCCTCCACGGCTTCCCCGAGGCCGCGTTCATCTGGGACGACCTTCTCGACTACTTCTCCGACCCCGCCCACGGAGGCTATCGCTGTGTGGCGCCCAACCTGCGCGGCTTCGAGAAATCGAGTTCTCCGACCGACGTGGCGGCCTACAAGCCGCACCTGCTGATCCAGGACATCCAGCAGCTCGCCGCCACCGAGAGCGCGGACGGCACCATGGCCGCATTGGTGGCCCACGACTGGGGCGGCGCCTTCGGCTGGGGCTATGCGAATGCCTTCCCGCAGCAGGTCGGCAAGCTGGTCATCATCAATTCGCCGCATCCGGGCACCTTCACCCGCGAGCTGCGCAACAACCCGGCGCAGCAGCAGGCCAGCGCCTACATGAACTTCCTCGCGCGCCCCGATGCCGAGGCCCTGCTCGCGGCCGACGACTTCAAGCGCATGTGGCCCTTCTTCCTGCTGATGAAGGCCGGCCCGGACGGCTTCGGCTGGCTCACGGAAGAAGTGAAGCAGAAGTACCGCGAGGTCTGGGGCGCCGGCCTCACGGGCGCGTGCAACCTCTACCGCGTGACGCCGATGAAGCCTCCGCTGCCGGGCCAGACCATCGACGGCATTCCCGTGCTGCCGCGCGAGCGGCTCACGGTGGACGTACCGACCTTCGTGTTCTGGGCGCTCGACGACGCGGCGCTGCTGCCCGGCCTGCTCGAAGGGCTGGAAGACTACGTGCCGAAGCTCGAGGTGAAGAAGGTGCCGAACGCGACCCACTGGATCGTGCACGAGCAGCCGCAGCTGGTCGCACGCGAGATCGAGGGCTTCCTTCAGCGCACTCAGTAGATAGGCGGCTCGCCTTCGGGCCGCGTCTTGAAGCGGCGGTGCACCCAGTAGTACTGCGACGGCATCGTGTCGATGTAGCCCTGCAGCCGCTCGTTCATGAGCGCCGTGTCGGCCTCGACGTCATCGGTCGGGAAGTTCTGCCAGGTCGGCAGGATCTCGATCTCGTAGCCGCCAGGCGTTAGCTTCGACACCACCGGCACCACCTTGGCCTTGCCCAGCCGCGCGAAGCGCGAGAGCGACGGCACGGTGGCCGCCTGCACGCCGTAGAACGGCACGAAGATGGTCTGGTCGCGGCCGAAGTCCATGTCGGGCAGCAGGTACAGCAGGCCGCCCTTGCGCAAGCCCTGCAACACCGGCTTGATGCCGTCAACCCGGTTGAGCGCCGCCACGTCGCCGAAGCGGGTGCGGCCTTCGCGGATCCATGCGTCGATCATCGGGTCGCGCTGGGTCGTGTAGATGGTGGCCGAGGGGCGTGCCGTGTGCATCGTGAGCGCCGTCGCCGCCGCGTCGAGGCCGTAGAAGTGCGGCGCGAAGAGGATCATGGGCTCGTCGCCGTGGGCGATCTCGCCGATCTCCGAGGCCGCGCCGACGATCTTGAGCCGGCTCGCCACCACCTTCTCGGGCGCGTGCCAGAGCCAGCCGCGATCCAGCCAGGACTGCGCCACGTAGACGAAGCTCTCTTTCGCAATGGCGCGGCGCTCGGCTTCCGACTTCTCGGGGAAGCACACCGCCAGGTTGGTGTCGACCACGCGCCGCCGCGGCACCGCGACGGTGTGCAGGATGCGGCCGAGGAACGCACCGAAACCGCGCACGACAGGCAACGGCAGCGGCGCGATCATGCGCATGAATCCGATGCCGAGCCGGGAACCGAAACTCATGCCGTCTCCCCTGCGGCGGCGACCACGCGCTCGGCGCGCGGCTCCTTGTAGCGGGCGTAGTCCCACACGTACTGGCCCGGCAGGCTGTGGATCAGCCGGCCGATGCCGTCGTTCATGGCGGCGGCCGCGTCCTCGATGGAGGCGGACGGATCGGTCAGCGCCGTGCCGACGATGGGTTCGAAGCGGATCACGTAGCCGGCCGCATCGGGCAGGCGTTCGCACACGCTGAGGAAGCAGGCCGCGCCGGTTTGCTGCGCGAGACGGGGAAGCAGGGTCATGGTGTAGGCCGGGCGGCCCAGGAAGGGCGCCCACACGCCCTGTCCCAGTGGAGGCACCTGGTCAGGCAGGATGCCGGTGTAGCCGCCGTTGCGCAGCGTGCGGATCAGGCCGCGCACGCCGGTGTTGTTGGTGGGGAGCGTCTGCAGGCCGGGCCTGTCGCGCGAGCCGGCGGCGATCAGGTCGGCCATCCATTTCTTGCGCGCCGGACGAAAGAGAGCTGTGATCGGCCCGTAGGTCGACAGGAAGCGCTCGCCGATGGCCTGGCCGCACATCTCCCAGCTGCCGAGGTGCGGCGCGACCAGGATCACGCCCTTTTTTGCCTGCATGGCGGCCTCGAAGGCCTCCACGCCCTCCCAGCGCACCACGCGGTACAGCACGGTCTGGCCCTGCGGGCGCAGCCAGAGCCAGGGCAGCTCGGAAGCCATCTTGCCGGCAGCGGCGATGGCGGGACGGTATTGGTCGGGGCCGAAGCCCGCGCTCTCGGCATTGGCCTTGAAACGGCGGCGATAGCCGGGCGCGCTCCACCAGACCAGCCAGCCCAGCAATGCACCGAGTCGATGCATCAACGGCATCGGCACGCGGGCAAGCAGGCGAAACAGGGTGATCATCGAATACGGGAGGGGGGTCAAAAAACGGACGCGCGCGCATGGTATTGCGCGGCTCGAATAGAATGCAAATTGTCGCCGAGTTACGGAACAACTTGCAGGGCGACAAACACAAGCGCGAAGGCGATTGTGCTCCGTCGGTTCACCGGCATCTGCTAAAGCGTTCGCCATGGCTCCGCAGAGTTGGCAACGCGCCAATTCACTTCAAGGAGTTTTGAACAAATGGCGAACGATTTCCTCTTCACTTCCGAATCCGTCTCCGAAGGCCATCC
The DNA here is from genome assembly GCF_003952185.1 of Variovorax sp. 679. Taxonomy (GTDB): domain Bacteria; phylum Pseudomonadota; class Gammaproteobacteria; order Burkholderiales; family Burkholderiaceae_C; genus Variovorax. Next base: position 665,892 of record NZ_RXFS01000002.1, read on the forward strand.
CGACAAGGTTGCCGACCAGATCTCGGATGCCATCCTCGACGCGATCTTCGAGCAGGACCCCCGCAGCCGCGTGGCAGCCGAGACGCTGACCAACACCGGTCTCGTGGTGCTGGCCGGCGAAATCACCACCAACGCGCACGTCGACTACATCCAGGTGGCGCGCGACACCATCAAGCGCATCGGCTACGACAACACCGAGTACGGCATCGACTACAAGGGTTGCGCCGTGATGGTCTGCTACGACAAGCAGTCCAATGACATCGCCCAGGGCGTGGACCACGCGAGCGACGACCACCTGAACACCGGCGCTGGCGACCAGGGCCTGATGTTCGGCTACGCCTGCGACGAAACGCCCGAGCTGATGCCCGCGCCGATCTACTACGCGCACCGCCTCGTCGAGCGCCAGGCCCAGCTGCGCAAGGACGGCCGCCTGCCCTTCCTGCGCCCCGACGCCAAGAGCCAGGTCACGATGCGCTACGTGGACGGCAAGCCCCACAGCATCGACACCGTGGTGCTCTCCACCCAGCACAGCCCCGACCAGAGCGAGACGTCCACCAAGATGAAGGCTTCGTTCAACGAAGCCATCATCGAGGAGATCATCAAGCCGGTGCTGCCCAAGGAGTGGCTCAAGGACACGCGCTACCTGATCAACCCGACCGGCCGCTTCGTCATCGGCGGCCCGCAGGGCGACTGCGGCCTCACCGGCCGCAAGATCATCGTCGACACCTACGGCGGCGCCTGCCCGCACGGCGGCGGCGCGTTCTCGGGCAAGGACCCGTCGAAGGTCGACCGCTCGGCCGCCTACGCCGCTCGCTACGTGGCCAAGAACATCGTGGCCGCCGGCCTGGCGCGCCAGTGCCAGATCCAGGTGGCGTACGCCATCGGCGTGGCACAGCCGATGAACATCACGGTGTACACCGAAGGCACCGGCGTGATCCCCGACGAGAAGATCGCCGAACTGGTGCGCGAGCACTTCGACCTGCGTCCGAAGGGCATCATCCAGATGCTCGACCTGCTGCGCCCGATCTACCAGAAGACCGCCGCCTACGGCCACTTCGGCCGCGAAGAGCCCGAGTTCACCTGGGAAGCGACGACCCAAGCCGCCGCACTGCGCGCAGCCGCCGGCCTCTGATCCTGCGATTTCCCGGCGGCCGCCTGCTTCAGGCGGTGGTCGCCGGAAAACGTACCGTGACCAGCAACCCGTGCGCCTCGCGCGGGTTCGATTCCAGGCGCACGTCCGCCTGAAAGGCCCGCGCGATCTCGCGCACGATCGCCAGGCCGAGGCCGGTGCCTTCGCTGTCCTGCGCCACCCGGTAGAAGCGCTCGAACACGCGCTCCCTCGCCTCGACGGGAATGCCCGGGCCGTTGTCCTCCACGCTCAGCTCGATCGCGCCATTCACCCGCTGCACGCCGACGGTCACGCGGCCGCCTTCCTGCGTATAGCGCAGCGCGTTGTCCAGCAGATTGGTGGCCAGCGCTTCCAGCAGCGCAGGCTGCGCCACCACGAACGCCCCCTGCGGTCCCGCCTCCGACTCCAGCCCGAGGTCGATGCCCCTGCGATCGGCCAGCGCCGCCAGGTGCTCCACGCAGCGCAGCGCCACGGCCGCGAGGTCGACCTCCTCCAGCCGCGTGTGCGCATCGCCGTGTTCGGCCTGGGCCAGCAGCAGCAGCTTGTTGGTCACGTCGACCAGCTGGCGGTTGCTGGTCTGCATGGCCAGCCACATCGCATCCATGTCGGCGCGGCGTGTGTCCCATTCGCCGCGGTGCTGCCGCGTGTAGCGCGCGAACTCGATCTGCGAAGCCTGCATGGCGAGCGGCGTTCGCAGCTGGTGCGCCGCGTCCGCGATGAAGCGGCGCTGCGCCTCGGAATGCGCCTTGAGCTGCGCAACGAAGCGGTTGATGGTGTCGGCCACGGGCCGCAGCTCGGTGTGCAGCGCCTGCGGATCGACCACGAGGTCGAGGTGCATCGGGTCGCGCTGCGCAAGCTGCTGGCTCAGCCGAACGATCGGGCGCAATTCGAGCGTCAGCGCCGCCACCGCGAGTGCAATGGCCAGCACCAGCGCGATCAGCAAATACTCCATCGACGGCCACCACAGCGTGCGCAGCATGTGGTCGCGGCTGCGCTCGGTCTTGCCCACGGCGATCGTGATGTCGCGCGCGCCCCCCGCCTCGTACATCGAGCGCGTGGTGACCACCGCGCGCAGCGGCCAGCCGGCGAACTGCGTGTCGTACCACTGCGCGCGGTCTGTGCCCTCGGGCTTGCGCACGGCAGGCAGCGGAAAGTCCGCCGAGCCGGCCAGCACCTCGCCGTCGGCGCCCATCACGCTGAGGAACACGTGGTCGCGCTCGGCCGACACGAACAGGCTCAGCGCCGATGGCGGAACGCTGGCTTTCACGTCGTCGTCTTCCCAGATCAGCCGGTCCGACAGCACCTTGGCCGACGACAGCAGGTCGTGGTCCTGCACGTAGTCGGCCACCTCCGCCGCATTGCGCCAGTTGAGCCAGCCGCAGATCGCGACGAACACCGACAACGGCAGCAGCAGCCACAGCGCGAGGCGCAGGCGCAGGCTGGCGCGCCTCATCGTCAGCCTTCCTGGCGCGTGCGCAGCAGGTAGCCCACGCCGCGCAGCGTGATGATGGTCGCCTGGCTCGCCTCGAGCTTCTTGCGCAGGCGGTGGATGTAGATGTCGACCGCGTCCGCGCTGGGTTCGTCGTCGAGGCCGAAGATGGCGTCGATCAGCGCCTGCTTCGACACCGTGCTGCCGGCCTTGAGCATCAGCGTCTCCAGCAGCGTGCGTTCGCGCGGCGGCAGCGACAGCTCCTCGCCGGCCAGCGTGAACTGCCGCGTCCGTAGGTCGTAGCGCAGGTCGCCGCAGGCGATGTCGTTGGCCTTGCCGGGCATCTGCCGGCGCACCAGCACCTTGATGCGCGCCACCAGTTCGCGGATCTCGAAGGGCTTCACCAGGTAGTCGTCGGCGCCGATCTCCAGGCACAGCACCTTCTGGTCGAGCGAGGCCGTCGCAGTGAGGATGATCACCGGCACCGCGTCGCCGCGTTCGCGCAGCCGGCGCAGCACGGCCTTGCCCGACATGCCCGGGATGTTGAGGTCCAGCAGCACCACGTCGTAGCCGCCCTGCATCAGCAGGCGGTCGGCCGCCTCACCGTGGTCCACGTGGTCGACCACGAAATCCTGCTCCCGCAGCAGACTGGAAAGCCAGTGCGCGAGTTGCGGGTTGTCTTCGATGAGCAGCAGCTTCATGGGGGTCGGGGGTGGTGGCCGTGGATTCTAGGAAGCATCCACCGGCCCTAGGGATAACCATGACAAATCGCGCGGGCCGCCGAAAGCTGACCGAAAGAAGCCGCTTTCTAGACTGGCCCCGTCCCGCGACAGGTCTCAGCTGCACGCGGACTTCCAATTCGATTCCAACACGGAGAGACACCATGTCCGCATCCCGACGCACCCTGCTGGCCGCAGCCCTGTGCACCGCCCTCGCCGCCACAGCCCCGCTCGCGCAGGCCGCCGATGCGCCGATCACCATCATGGTGGGCGGCATCAACAAGATCATCTACCTGCCGGCCAAGCTCGCCGAGACGCTGGGCTACTTCAAGGAAGAGGGCCTGAACGTCGAGCTGCAGTCGCAGCCGGCTGGCGTCGACGCCGAGAATCAGCTGATCGCCGGCGCCGTGCAGGGCGTGGTGGGCTTCTACGACCACACCATCGACCTGCAGAGCAAGGGCAAGGAGATCCAGGCCATCGCCGTGTTCTGCAAGGTGCCGGGCGAGGTCGAGCTGGTCTCGACCAAGGCCGCGGCCGCCGGCTTCAAGACCATGGCCGACGCCAAGGGCGGCAAGACGCTGGGCGTGACGGGCCTTGGCTCGTCCACCGACTTCCTCACGCGCTACCTGGCCGATCGTGCCGGCGTGGCCTCGAAGGAATACTCGCTGCTGCCCGTGGGCGCCGGCAACACCTTCATCGCGGCCATGAAGCAGGACCGCATCCAGGCCGGCATGACCACCGAGCCCACCGTGTCGCAGATGCTCAAGTCGGGCGACGCCAAGGTGCTGGTCGACCTGCGCACCGAGCCCGACACGGTGAAGGCGCTGGGCGGCCTCTACCCCGCGGCCAGCCTCTACGTGCAGAACACCTGGGCCGAGTCGCACAAGGCCGAGGCCACCAAGCTGGCGCGCGCCTTCGCACGCACCATGCAATACATCAGCACCCACAGCGCCGAGGACATCGCCGACAAGATGCCGCGCGACTACTACGGCAACGACAAGGCCCTGTACGTCGAGGCTCTGAAAGCCTCGCTGCCGATGTTCACCACCGACGCGAAGATGCCCGCCGGCGGCCCCGAGAACGTGCTGAAGGTGCTCGCCACCTACAAGCCGCTGGTCAAGAGCAAGAACATCGACCTGTCGAAGACCTACAGCAACGCCTACCTCTCGGCAGCGGCAGTGGCGGCGAAGTGACCATGCGCAACGGAACTCCCCCCAGCAGCAACGGCAACGGCAACGGCAGCACCGTGACCTCGGCCATCGACTTCAACGACGTGTCGCTGCGCTTCATCTCGCAGGACGGCAACGCCACCGTGGCGCTGCGCAACTTCAGCATGTCGGTGGCGCGCGGCGAGTTCGTCGCCATCGTCGGTCCCACGGGCTGCGGCAAGTCGACCACGCTGAACATGATCACCGGGCTGCTCAAGCCCACGGTGGGCGACGTGCGCGTGATGGGCCAGCCGGTGACCGGCATCGACCCGCGCATCGGCTTCGTGTTCCAGGCCGACGCGGTGTTCCCGTGGCGCAGCGTGGAAGACAACGTGGCCGCCGGCCCGATCTTCCGCGGCAAGCCGAAGAAGGAAGCCCTCGAACTCGCGAACGAGTGGATCCACCGCGTGGGCCTGGCCAAGTTCGGCAAGCACTACCCGCACCAGCTCTCGGGCGGCATGCGCAAGCGCGTGGCGCTGGCGCAGACCTTCATCAACAACCCCGAGATCCTGCTGATGGACGAGCCCTTCTCCGCGCTCGACATGCAGACCCGCACCCTGATGCAGGACGAGCTGCTGCAGCTGTGGTCGGGCAACGGCGGCAGTGTGGTGTTCGTCACGCACGATCTGGAAGAGGCGATTGCGCTGGCCGACCGCGTGTTCGTACTCTCGGCGCGCCCCGCCACGCTCAAGCGCGTCTACGAGATCGACCTGCCGCGCCCGCGCGTCATGTCCGAAGTGCGCTACGACCCGCAGTTCATCGAGCTGTCGCGGCACATCTGGGACGACCTGCGCGAAGAAGTGGTCATCCAGTGAACACCATGACGACAACAACGGCAACGAACACAATGACGCCCTCCTCCACCCCCACGGCGGCCGTGCTGCCCTCCTCGCTGAGCGACGCCGCGCTGGCGCGCGAATCCGAAATCGCGCAGGCGGCCATCCGCGGCCGGCGCCGCATGATCATCGCGCTGCGGCTGATCGTGCTGGTCGTCGCGCTCGGCGGCTGGGAAATCGCGGCCCGCCTGAAGTGGATCGACCCCTTCTTCTATTCGATGCCCTCGATGATCTACGACCAGCTCGTGGAGTGGATGCGCGACGGCACTTCGCAAGGCTCGCTGTGGATGCAGGTCGCGGTCACGCTGGAAGAAACGGTGATCGGCTTCCTGATCGGCTCGATCGCCGGCGTGCTGTGCGGCATCGTGCTCGGCCGCAACAAGCTGCTGTCGGATGTGTTCAGCCTCTACATCCAGATCGCCAACTCGATCCCGCGCGTGGTGCTGGGCTCGATCTTCGTGATCGCGCTGGGCCTGGGCATGGCCTCGAAGGTGGCGCTGGCGGTGGTGATGGTGTTCTTCGTGGTGTTCGGCAATGCCTTCCAGGGCGTGCGCGAGGCCGACAAGTACATGATCGCGAACGCGCAGATCCTGGGCGCCTCGCCGCGCCAGCTGACGATGTCGGTGGTGATTCCCTCGGCCATGTCGTGGATCCTGGCCAGCCTGCACGTGAGCTTCGGCTTTGCGCTGGTCGGTGCGGTGGTCGGCGAGTTCCTCGGCGCCAAGGAAGGCATCGGCCTGCTGATTTCCACCGCGCAGGGCGCCTTCAACGCCAGCGGCGTGTTCGCGGCGATGATCGTGCTCGCGGTGGTCGCGCTGGCGGCCGACTTCCTGCTGAGCTCGCTCGAGAAGCGCCTACTGAAGTGGCGGCCCGCGGCGTTCTGAGCACGCGACATCGAGCGAAACAACGGCGGGCATTGCCCGCCGTTTTTATTTCACCCCTTCAGAACCGGTAGGCACCGCTCAACCCGACCGTCCAGTTGCGACCCGGCGCCGGCTCGTAGTAGCGGCCGTTGCCTTCGTTGACGATCACCGAGCCCACGTAGCGCCGGTCGAACAGGTTGTCGATACGCGCGAAGGCGTTGAACTCCCAGCGCTCCCACTTCTTCAGGTAGCCCGCATACACCGCCGCTACGACATAGCCCGGCGCGCTCGCGGTGTTGACGTCGTTGGCCTGGATGCTGCCCAGCGCACGCATCTCGACGCCGGCGCGCCAGCCTTCGGGCGGCACCCACCCCAGCGACGCGAAAAGCGACTGCCGCGCGATGCCCGGAATTCGGTTGCCCGCCGCCACGGTGTTCGCTGCCGCGCATGGAGACGGCGAACAGAAGGCATCGCGGTAGGTCGCGTCCAGCCAGGTGTAGGCCAGCTGCGTGCGCCAGTGGTTCGCGGTCTCGTGCTGCCAGCCCAGCTCGAAGCCGTTGCGCTTCGTGCGGCCCGCGTTCTGGAAGGTGGCGCGGCCGCCGATGTTGGTGTCCGTCACGATCTCGTCGCGGGTGCGGGTCTGGAACAGCGCCGCCGTCAGCAGGCCGCCGGCAAGCCGCGCCTTGGCGCCGACCTCGATGCTGTCGTTGACCGACGGCCGCAGCGCGAAGTTGAGACCGCTCGCGCCGTTCGCACGGTAGGAAATCTCGTTCAGCGTCGGCGTCTCGAAGCCGCGTCCAATGGAACCGTACAACGCCAGGTCCTGCGTGGCCTGGTAGCGCAGCGAGGCCACCGGCAAGGTCTTGCTGTAGCGCGCGCTGCCGCTGTCGTCGCGGTTGGCCCCGACGATGTAGCGGTCCTGCGAGTTGAAGTGCACGCTGCTGCGGCGCACGCCGGCTTCGAGTGTCCAGCGATCGGCAAGGCGCCAGGTGGCTTGCGCGTAGGGGTCGAGGTTCCATGCCTCGTTGAGCTCGTTGCGCCGCAGCCGCCCCTGCACGCCGAGCACCGGCGCGGAAACCGGGCCGAGGTAGTTCTCGTAGCCTCGGCGCTTTTCGCGCAGGCTGTCATAGCCCAGGCCCGCCACCACCTCGAAGGGGCGGCCGGCCAGCGTGAACGCGCCGTTCCAGCGCAGGTCCACGCCGCCGTACTGCCGCGACAGGTCGATCACGCCTCCCGCATGCAGCGGGTTCTGCTGCGCCGACGGCGGGATCGACTGGAACTGCGTGGTCTTGCGCTGGCCGCCGTAGACCATGAGGCGCAGCCCCTGCGTGGCGTCGATGCGGTGTTCGTAGAGGAGGCCGACCTGCGTCTGCTCGACCGTCTTGCGGGTGTCGTACTGCGTCGCCAGCGGCGCGTTGCGCGGCGCCAGCGCGTACTGGTCGGCGGTGAGGCCCAATGGATCTTGCGCGTCGATGCGCACGCTGTTGAAGACCAGCGTGAGCCTGTCGCCGTTGTCGAGCGCGATACCGAGCTTGCCGTTGGCGATGTCGCGCCACGCGGCGCTGTGCTCGCGCCAGCCGTCGGTATGGAAGCGGCTCGCGTCGAGCAGGTAGTCGACCGCGCCCTGCGATCCGCTGACCTGCAGCGACTGCCGCCAGGTGCCGAAGCTGCCGCCCGCGAGCGAGTACGACAAACGGGGTGGGCCCTCCCCAGAGGCGGTGAAGGCCTGCACCACGCCGCCGGAAGAATTTCCGTACAGCGCCGAGAAGGGCCCGCGCAGGACCTCGATGCGGTCGAGCGAGCCGATGTCGATGTTCGAAGTCTGGCCCTGGCCGTCGGGCAGGGTCGCGGGAATGCCGTCCACGTACAGCCGCACGCCGCGCACGCCGAAGGTGGAGCGCGCGCCGAAGCCGCGGATGGACAGCTGCAGGTCCTGCGCATAGTTCATGCGGTTCTGCACCTGCAGGCCCGGCACCGCGCCGAGCCCCTCCGAAAGGTTGACCTGCAGGCGGCTGTCGCGCATCTCGTTGCCGTCGACGCGATCCACCGAACCGGGCACGTTGAAGGGCGCTATCTCGCCGCGAGGCGTGGACACGGTGATCTCGCGCAGGGTCGCAGCGCGGTCGTCAGGCTCCGGCTCCTGCTGGGCCTGCGCGGCCATCGGGGCTGTGAGCAGCAGGAGGCCGGCGGCGGCGGAAGCGACGGGCGCGATGTTCATCGCGCAGATTCTGCTTCGGCGCGCCGGCCGTGCGTGTCGCGGTGGCGCGACTCTCAGGGAAAACTAGGACTTGCCGGCCGGCGCCTTGCGCCAGCCGTACCAGGCGCACACCACGACAGGGATGCCCAGCGCGAACCAGGCGAGGACGTCGCCCAGCCCGCCGTCGCTGAAGAGCGCCGAGATCAGGCCGAAGACGGTGAGCAGGCCCAGCGTGATCGGCCAGCCCCACATGCGCCAGAAGCCGTGATGTTGATGATGTTGCTGCTGCTTCATGCCTGCGCCTTCATCGCCGGTGCCGGCTCCGGTTGCGCCGCGGTGCCGCCGGGCGCGTGCTGCTGCTCTTCATGCGCCCCGGCCTTCTTCGAAGCGGCCGGCACGGTGTTGCCCCGCTTGAGCCAGAGATACAGGCCGCTGCCCAGCACGATGATGGTCGCGATGTCGAGCAGCGCCCAGATGATCTGCATCGGCATGCCGCCGTAGTCGCCGAAGTGCAGCGGCTGCGACACCAGCAGCGCCCAGAGGTACCAGGGCAGCTTGGGCGACGCGGTCACCTCCGCCGTCTTGGCGTCCACCAGCACGGGCTGCAGGAGCTTCGAGGTGAAGGGCTCGCTGCCGCGCAGGAAGAAGGTCGTGTGGTGCGGGCTCGAGAACGATGTGCCCGGGAACGCGATGAACGACAGCTTCATGCCGGGGGCCGCCTGGAACGCGGCCTCCATCGAGCGCTGCACCGAGGCGCGCTCGTTCACCGCCACGACGGGCTCGTTCTTGTAGGGCGTCAGCAGCGCGCTGAGCTGGTCGTACTGCCAGTACTTGATGACCAGGTCGGCCCACGTGTTGATCATGCCGGTGGCGCCCACCACGAACACCCACACCAGCGTGACGATGCCCAGCAGGTTGTGCAGGTCGAGCCACTTCAGGCGCGGGCGCTTCTCGCGCCGCACCGTGCCGAAGTCGAGCTTGCGCATGAAGGGCGAATACAGCACCACGCCCGAGACGACGGCCACCAGCAGCAGCAGGCCCATGAAGCCGAGGAACAGCTTGCCCGGCAATCCCGCGAAGAGGTCGACGTGCAGCTTGAACATCACGTACATGAAGCCCTCGTCGAACTTCGGCTGCGCGAGCACCGCGCCCGTGCGCGCGTCGACCGCGACCGACTTGAAGTCGTCCGTGGGTTCCGGCGTGGGCGTGAGCGTGACGAACCACAGGCCGTCGTCGTCCTCGGGCTGCGAGGCGAACTGCACCACGCGGTCGGGGTGCTTCGCCTTCGCCACCTCGAGCACGCGGTCGAGGCTGATGTGCGGCGTGCCCGCCGGCATCTTCGGCGCCTCGACCTCGGTGCCCAGCAGGTGGCCGATCTCATGGTGAAAGATCAGCGGCAGGCCGGTGATGCAAAGCAGCAGCATGAACACCGTGCACACGAGGCTGCTCCACTTGTGCACCCAGGCCCAGGTCTTGATCTTTCGGCTGTTCATGTCGTGGCTGCTTTGTGTTCTGTTGGTGAAGGAGACGCTTCTTTCTAGAAGCGGTAGGTCGCGCTGGCGACGATGTTGCGGCGCGAGCCGTACCAGCAGTCGCCTCGCGACAGGCAGGTGCTGAAGTAGACCTTGTCCGTCACGTTGTTGATGTTGAGCGCATAGCGCCAGGCGGCGGTCTCGTAGGCGAACACGAGGTCGGCCAGCGCGACGCCCGGAATGCGCGGACCCACGCCCGACTGCATGTCGCGGAACGAACTCATCATGCGTACGCCGGCACCGGCCGAGAAGCCGTTCACGCCGCCGATCGAGAACCTGTACTTGGCCCAGACGCTCGCCTGGTGCTTCGGCAGGCCTTCGATGAGCGCGTCGGCGTCGGCGTAGTTGTAGTGGGCGATCAGGTCGAGGTTCGGGCCGATCGAGCCCTTGGCTTCCAGCTCGACGCCGCGGGTCCTGGTCTCGCCGAGCTGCGTGAACACCTTGGGCTGCGGTTCGGCGATCTGGTTCTTCTCGCGCAGGTCGTACACCGCGGCGCTGAAGGCCAGTGCGCGGTCCTTGGGCTCGTACTTCACGCCCGCTTCCCACTGCTCGCCGCGCAGCGGCTTGAAGATGCGCCCCTCGCGGGCCGACTGCGGCGTGAATGACTCGCTGTAGCTCAGGTACGGCGACCAGCCCGAAGGCGATGCGTACATCACGCCGAAGCGCTTGGTGGTGGCGCTGCTCGTGTCCGACTCGCTGCCCGCAGCGCTGGACACGGCCCTGTCGTGCCGCAGGCCCGCCACGAAGATCCAGTTGTCGAGCTTGATCTGGTCCTGCAGGTACAGGCCCGTCTGGCGCTGGCGGGTGCGCGGCCGCGCGTCGCGCACCGGCTCGTCGAGATGGCCGTAGACCGGCGCATAGACGTCGATGGTGTCGTAGGTCGTGCCGACCCAGACGTTCTCGCGCTGGCGCGCGAAGTCCGCGCCCACGAGCAGCGTGTGCTTCAGGGCGCCGGTCTGGAAGTGGCCCTCGAGGTGGTTGTCCATCGTCTGCGTGCGGTTGCGCGTGAGCGAGCTGTCGTAGTAGCGGCCCAGCACGCGCTTGAAGACCGGGTCGGTGGCGTCCCAGCTTGCGGCCCCCGCGAACGCGCCGCCGTAGTGGTAGCGGTTGTCGTTTTCGTTGCGTGCGTAGCGGAAGTTCTGGCGGAAGGTCCAGCTGTCGTCGAACTTGTGCTCGAACTGCCAGCCGAAAGTCCTGCGCTCGCTGTCGTAGTAGTCGCTCGGCTCGCCGATGAAGCGGCTGCTCGGCAGGCGCCCGTTCGGGTTCGGCAGCAGGGTGCCCTCCCACGGCAGGAACTGCGAGCTGCTGCCGCTCTTGTCCTTCTGCCAGAGGCCCTGCAGCGTGAGCGAGGTCATGGCGTTGGGCCGCCAGGTCAGCGAAGGCGCGATCACGCTGCGGTCGTCAGGTACGTAGTCGACCTGGGTGTCGGACTTGCGCTGCAAGGCGATCAACCGGTACGACAGGGAGCCGTCGGCATTCAGCGGACCGGTGAGGTCGGCCTGGATCTGCTTGCGGCCGAAGCTGCCGAACTGCACGCCCACCTCGCGCTGGGCTTCCTGCAGCGGTCGCTTGCTGACCATGTTGACCACGCCGGCGGCCGTGCCTGCGCCGAACAGCATGCCCGATGGGCCGCGCAGCACTTCGAGGCGCTCGAGCGTGTAGGGCTCGGTGCGGGTGGTGCTGGTGTAGTAGCCGTAGGCCTGGCGCAGTCCGTCGAGGTAGACGTCGGGGGTGGCGCCCCGTATCCGCATGGAGTCGGTGCGGGAGTCGAGCCCGTAGGCATCGGAACGAACACCGGCCGCGTAGTTCAGTGCGTCCTGCAGGTTGGTGGCGCCCTGGTCGACCATCTGGTCGCGCGTGACGACGGTCACGGACTGGGGCGTTTCCGACAGCGGCGTATCGGTCTTGGTGGCGGTGACCGCGTTCTTCGCGCGGTAGCCGATCACCGGCGTGGTCGCCGTCTCGGCCTCGGCACTCGCATCGACCCGCACTTCCGGCAGCGTGGCTGCATTCGTCGTCTGGGCCAGCACCTGGTGCTGCGTGTAGATCGCCAGACATCCCGCCAGCACCGTTACGGCCTTGCGCCGCGCCACCAACCTCTTCATTCTTGCCCTGCTCCTCGGAAATTATTAATAAGAACGATTCGCATTTTAAGCGTGACAAATTTCCGCTTCCCGGAATCACCGCCACCGATGAAGGGCGTTGCGTTGCGAAATTGCGTCTTCGGGCCGGAAGTGGACCGGCTACGATGCCGCCCGCACGCTCCCCGTGCGTTGGCAGCCTTCATGCTCAAGCTCATTGCCCTTCTGTTTCCCGCGCTGCGCGGTCCGGCTCTGCGGCTGACGGCCCTCCTGGCTGCCGTTGCGCTCACCGGCTGTGCCGGCCTTCCGCCGCGCACGCCCGAGCCGCCCACCCTGGCCATCGCGGCCTCGCCGGCCACCGAACTCGGCCGCGCGGCCATCAGCCTCAATTCCCCGCCGGACGGCCTGAGCAGCATGCGGCCGCTGATAGAGGCCTCCTTCGCGCTCGACGCGCGGCTGGAGCTGATGCGGCGCGCCAAGTCGTCGCTCGACATCCAGACCTACCAGCTCGGCAACGACAAGACCGGACGCCTGCTGCTGCGCGAAATGCGCAATGCCGCGCGGCGAGGCGTGCGCGTACGGCTGCTGCTCGACGACTTCTACACCGCCGGCATGGACCGCCTGCTGCTCGGCCTGGCCGCCGAGCCCAATGCCGAAGTGCGGCTCTTCAACCCCTTCGTGAATGCGCGCGACCACTCCTCGGGGCGCTGGCTGGAGTTCTTCACCGACTTCAGGCGGCTCAACCACCGCATGCACAACAAGCTGTTCGTGGCCGACGGCGCCATGGCCATCGCCGGCGGGCGCAACCTGGCGGACGAATACTTCCTGCGCAGCGAGAGCGCGAACTTCATCGATTTCGAACTGCTGCTGACCGGCCCGGTGGTGCCCGAGTCCGCCGCCATATTCGACACCTACTGGAACAGCGACGTGGTCTATCCCCTGCAGCGGGTGGCCAGCACCAGCCGCACGCCGCAGGCGCTGAAGGACGACTTCGAGCAGGCGACCTCCCCCGCCCACGCGCCGGCGCCCGACCCGCTGCCCATTACCGACGTGCTCGGCGACCTGCCGCTGGGCGCCCAGCTCGCCAACATCGACGAGGCCAAGTGGATGCGCGCCGAGGCGCATGCCTCCGCCGACAGTCCCAACAAGGCGCTGGGCGTCATGACGCATCCCACGCAGTCGCTGGCGCAGCGCTTTCACGAGATGCTGGCCACGGCCCAGTCGAACGTGGTGGTGATCTCGCCCTACTTCATCCCGGGCGACGAAGGCATGGAGCGCATCCGCATGGGCCGCGAGCACGGCGTGAACATCACGGTCATCACCAACTCGCTGGCCGACAGCGACGAGCCGCTGGTCAACATCAACTACAACCGCTACCGCGTCGACATGCTCAAGCTGGGCGTGAATCTGTACGAGGTCAGCACGCAGCAGCTCAAGCGCAGCGACCAGTTCCGCACCCTGCTCAAGAAGGCGCGCGGCCGCCTGCACGCCAAGCTGGCGCTGGTCGACAGGCAGTGGGTGCTGCTCGGCTCCATGAACCTCGACCCGCGCTCCGCCCGGCTGAACACCGAGTTCGGCGTGCGCGTGCGCAGCTTCGACCTGACGCAGGCGCTGCTCTTCGCCTACCAGCTCGACGACATCGAGGGCGTCTACCGCGTCACGCTCAAGCCCGACGGCCAGAACGTGCAATGGGTGGGCACCGGCGACGTCAACAACGAGGTGCTCGACAGCGAGCCCGATTCCAGCATGCTGACGCGGCTGCAGCTGCTGCTGTTCTCGTGGTTCGTGCCGACGGACCAGCTCTAGCCTGCCGGCGGTTCAGAGCAACCGCTGCAACAGCCGATAGCCATCAGGCCAATCGCCAAGGCCGCTCGCGGCATTGATGTGCCCGCGCGCGCCCACCTCGACGAACTCGCTGCCCCACGCTCGTGCGCGCTCGTTCGCGTAGGCCGCGCTGCCATACGGATCGTCACTGCTGGCCACCACGATGCTCGGAAACGGCAGCCGGTCGGACGGCAGCGGCTCGAAGCCCAGCGAGGTGTCCGCCGGAAAGGCAGCCGCCTGAGGATCGGGGACCGCGACGAGCAAGGCGCCTCGGATCCGCGGCGTGCACCGCGCCGCCCAGTGCGCTACGGCCAGGCAGCCCAGGCTGTGCGCGACGACCACCAGATCGCTGCCCAGCCCACCTGCCTGCCGATCCAGCGCCGAGACCCATTCGTCGCAAACCGCGAGATCCCAGTCATCGACCTGCAGCCTGTGCCACTCCGGCCGGGCCGACTGCCAGATGCTCTGCCAATGCGCAGGGCCCGAATTGCCGTGTCCAGGCACGACAAAGACTGGATTCTCCATTCGCGATTCTCCCGTTGAGCGATGCGCTTCAGTCTATGAAGCGCGACCGCCCGGCCGGAAGGGCAAGGCATTCGAAGACGCGACCGGAAACCTTCAAGTCATCGGCGGCGTGGTCTGCTACACGGCCACCACCAGCTTGCCCGCCGCGCTGTTGCTCTCCATCTTCCTGTGGGCCTCGACGATCTCGTCGAAGCCGTACACATGGTCGATGGGTACGGCGAGCCTGCCCGCGCTCACGCCGTCCAGATAGCTCTGGAGCACCGAAGCCGGCAGGTCGGAAGCATCGCCGGAATACGCGCAAAGCCGCACGAGGTTCCTCAGGTAGCCGATTGGATAGAAGTCCTTGACCAGCCACTCGTTCGACAGCATTCCGGTGAAGCAGACGACGCCCCTGGGCCGCACCGCGCGCAAGGTGTCGGGCAGCGTAGGCGTGCCGACCAGTTCCAGTGCGAGATCCACGCCGCCCGGCACGATCTTGCGAACCTGCGAAGCCACGTCGCCGTCATCGACGATCACATGATCGACCCCGGCAGCCGTGAGCACCTCCCGCTTCCCGGGATTGCGCGTCGTCGAAAAGACCAAGAGGCCGCGCTGCCTGGCCAGAATGGCGGTGGCGAGGCCGACCGACGAAGTTCCACCTCGCACCAGGATCGACTGGCCCGGCTGCGCATCGAGCGCGTTGACCAGCGAGCCGTAGGCCGTCTGCAGCATCTCGGGCACCGCGCCGAGCGTGCTCCAGGGAAGCTCGCTCCTGAACGGAATCACCTGGCTTGCCGGCACGCAGGTGTACTCGGCATAGCCGCCGTCGTAGGTGCGCCCCATGTTCCCCATTACCGCAACCACTTGCTGATCGACCGCGAACTCGCCTCCGGGGCACGCGGCCACCTGCCCGCAAGCTTCGATGCCGAGCACGCGGGGGAAGGTCACGCCTTCCGCAAGCCCCAGCCGCGTATGAAGCTCCGACCGGTTGAGGCCGAAGGCGCGGACTCTGATGAGCACCTGCCCATCGAGCGGCACCGGCACGGGCAGCTCGCGATAGCGCAGCGCCTCGGGTGGGCCGGGCGCGTCCAGCACGATGGCCCGCATGGTCCTGTTGGCGGATTCGCTCATGGTGTTCTCCAGCAGTGGTGTGATGGGTGCCGGCGCGTTGCCGCGCCGCGCATCCTGAAAAGATATCGGCAGTCGCCGGCCATCATCCGGGCTGCCGCGCTTTGCCACAAGGCGTTCCGCCTCCGTTTCGCGGCGCCCGACTCAGTCGAGCGCAAAGACCCTGCGATAGGTCTGCACCTGGCGGTCCGCGCCCGCCCGCATTCCAAGTGCCAGCTCCATGCCCGTCGCACCCGCGCGCGCAGGCGACACCGCAGGCAGCTGGCGCCAGCCCGCGCCGGGCTCCCACGCCCGGAGTTCGAAGGTGGTGACATCGTCCAGCAGCGCCACGCGATCGGCCATGTCGGGCGGCGGCAAAGGAAAGGACGCCGCCGCCGGCCCCGCCGCACGATAGAGAACGCCGCCGCGCTGCCACCACTGCACCCGCTGCCAGTGGCCCGGCGCGGCGGGCGCCGCCCGCACGATCTCCATGAAGAACGGCAGCTCGGCCTGCCTGCGCACCTGCAGCGCAGCCGGCAACAGCCCGCTCGCCGCCGCACCGCCCGGTGGCTGCCATGGAAGCTCGGTGGTCGCGCGTTGGGAAAGGTCGCGCTCCAGCTGGTCGAGCGCACGCAGCAGCCTTGCGACTTCTTCGGTGCGGCGCTCCAGCGCGCTGTTGGCGCGGCTCACGCTGTCGAGGCCACGCCATGCCATCAGGCTCAGCACAGCCATGATGGTGATGGCGATCATCACCTCGATCAGCGTGAAGCCGGCATGCCCGCGCGCTCGCGTCATTTGCCCGCTCCGTCCTGCACGCGCGTGCGCAGCGAAGCCAGGCGCCGCTCGCCGTCTTCCGCAAGGTAGACATCCACCGTCACTGTGCGCAGCCCGTCGACGGCGATGCCGGCTTCCGTGCGGCACATCAGGCGCAGGCCACCTTGCGGGCAGGCACTGCGCACCACGCCCGGCGCGGCCGCCCCTTGGCCGATGCGCAACTCCGCCAGGCGGTTCTCGGCGGACAGCATGGCCAGCGACTGCTGCTCCAGCAGCCCGAGGTTGGTGATGGTCAGGCTCGAAGCCCGCACGATCGCCGCCAGCGCGATGCTGACGATGGCCAGCGCGATCAGCACCTCGATCAGCGTGAAGCCCGCCTCTCGCAGGCGCGGTTCGTTCATGCGTCGCCTACTTCACTTCGTAGCCGCCCGCGGCATCGCGCAGCACGGCCACCGAGGCACCGTCACGGCGCAGCTCGAGCCGCCATGCCGCGCCAATGGGCTCGGAGGTCAGCACGATGGGCCGTGCCGGCGTTACCTCCACCGGACCCGCTCGCCATTGGCGTGGGCGCAGCTCGTCGTCTCGCGCGAAGGTGTCGAGAGTGCCGAGCGTGGATACCGTGGGAATGCTGCTGCCGGGCGCGGCCTGCCAGGTGCCGCGCGCGAAGCGATAACCGTCGGCATCGGCCTGCCATGCGATGACGCGACCGTCGATGCGTACCTCGTTCTGCGCCACCGCCAGCCGCAGCGCCAGCTCGCGCGCGTCGCGCCGCAGTTCCTGCGCCGGATCGGGCGCGACGGCAAGACTGATCGCCGCTGTCGCGATGCCGACGATGACCATCACGATCATCAGCTCGATCAGCGAGAAGCCGCTCTCTTCCGCGCGCCGGGTTCGCCGCGACATGCACGCATTCATCTTGCAGCGCCCACTTGCTGATGGTGTTGATGGATGGAAGAAGAAGCCCCGGCCGATGCTAGGCATCGCGTGTGATACCGCAATGAACCCGCTGACACGAAACCCCAACGACAGCGTGATAGACAGAGCGTCCTGCGCCCGCCACAGCGGCAATCAACCGGAAAGCACCGATGACCGAGCCCATGAAACCATCCATCCGATACGCCGTTCATGCCACGGGCCTGCTGCTTGTCGTGGCGGGGGTGGGGACCTGGACGCGCCTGCTGTCCGCACCCGTTCCCGCCGTGCTGCCGCCACCGGTGCAAACCGCGCAGGCAGACCCGGCGGCCGATGCACTCGCAGCCTGGTTCGGACCCGGTGAGGTCCGCGCGAACATCGCGGTCAAGGGATTGATCAGAGCCGGTGCGCACGGCGTTGCCGTGCTGTCGGTGAACGATGCGGCGCCCCGGCCCTACCGGCAGGGCGAGTCGCTCGGCAAATCGCTCACGCTGACCGCGATCGAGGCCAATGCGGTTGTGATCGACAAGGCCGGCACGTCCTTGCGCATCGCCGCGCCGATGCTGCCGCAGCCGGCCACGCCCGGCATCGTCGCGGCGCGATAGCCGCATGCGCTAGCGCGCCGCCTCGCGCGGCCGCGCCTCCGGAACGACCGCGGCGCAGGCCCAGGTCGACAGCGCATGCAGCAGACCGCGGTTGACTCTGAAATCGCCATCGCCGGATTCCGGCAGGAATGTGTTCGAGAGGCAGCGCGTGATCACGCGCGCCACGCGCGGATCGGCGCCCACCGCGTTCAGGTCGCGCGTGAACTCGACGCGGCCGGGCAGCTCGTCGGCGAACTTCTCGAAGCCCACGAACCAGCGGAACAGCATGTTGTAGGTGAGGCTCTCGTGCACCTTCTCGCCGTCTTCCAGCGAGTAGACGATCTGCAGCACCAGGCTGCGCAGCAGCGTCGATGCGCCGATCCTGCCGCCGTGCTCGCGCTCCAGGTCGGCCAGCAGCGCGCGCTCGTAGCGCAGCGCGTCTTCCACCAGGTCGTGCAGCGCCACGAGCGGATGGCCCTCGGGCACCAGGGCGCGCAGGTTGTCGGCCTGCACCCAGGCCTGGTGGCTCACGATCCAGACCCATGGCGATCCGTAGCGGTTGACCGCCACGGGGCCCTCTCGCGCCTGCTCCACGATCTTCGAGAGCTTCGCATCCAGCTCCTGCATGGTGACCCGCATGGGTGTCGTCCACTTCATCACCTGTTTCCTCCAGTTCCCGAATGACTATGCAACAGGGTGCGTGACGGCTGCGCGAGCGGATCAGTCTTCTTCCGCATGGCAGGAGGCAACGCACCCGCCAAGGGCTCAGCGCAGGACGCCAAGGGCCTGCCTGAGCGTGGTGTCCACCCTGCGTACCGAAACGCCATGGCGCCTTGCAACCTCCTGGCGCGACATCTCGTGCAGGCGCAAGGCCAGCAGCACCGAGCGATGGCCGCGCGGCAGGCTCTGCATGGCGCGGTCCACCGCCGCCACTTCCGAGCGCGCCTCCGCGATCAGCTCGGGGCCGGGCTGCAGGTCGGCGATGACGTCGATGTCGGCATCGTCCTCGGTCGCTCCTCCCGGCCAGCGCTTGCGCGAGCGCAGGCTGTCCATCGCGAGGTTGCAGGCCACGCGGTAGACATACGCGTCGGGGTTCGCCGGCGCTTCCTGCGGCCGCTTCTCGCCCAGGCGCAGCCAGGCGTCGTGCAGGCATTCGCTCGCGAAGTCCGCGCACCCCAGATACCGCTCGAGGCGCCGGTGCAGCTGCGCGTAGTGCGTCGCCAGGTGCGCCTGCAGGTCGACCACCGGCGCGGCCGGCTTCGGCGCCGGCATGACGACGCACTCGTCGCGCAGATGCCAGCCGGGTTGGAACAGCATGGAGAACCGGTCCGGCGCGCGGCCGATGGCCTGGGTTTCTGGAGTCATGATGGGCTTCGCTGAACGCCCGGCCATGCCGCGAGCCGGGATCGCCGGCTGCTGCGGAAATGGCCAAGCCTTGAAACAAGGAATGAGGGAACGACGGGGCGCAGGTCAACGTTGCAGGTTGGCGCGCTCCTCGTCCGTCAGTTGCCGGCTGGCCGACGGCGGCAGCTGGCCGCCGCCACCCAGCACGCGGATCACGCTGCGCGGGTTGTAGCTGGCCTGCACGCCCTTCCTTGCGTCGGATGCATCGCCGCCGTCGCTGCTGCTGCTGTTGCTGCCGCCGCTGGCCGGCTCGTTGCCGAAGCCAAGCACCCGCACGGTGAACACAGAGGGCAGCGCCTGCCGCGCCGCGGCGCGATCGCGCTGCAGCGCCTCCTGCGCAGCCACGCCGGCCTGCGAGGCCGCGGCGCTCGCGTTGGTGAGCGCGCTCACGTTCACCGATGCCACCGCCGGCAGGCCGGCCGATTCGCCCTTGACCTGGATATTGGCCGCGTTCACCACCTGCAGCGCGGCGACGTTGACGCTGCCCGACACCCGGATGCCCGCCTCGCCCGCGTCGATGGTGCCCAGCGGCGCGATCAGGTCGACGTCGCCCGGCGGCACTTCCGGAATCGGCGCCAGCGTGGCGATGCCGGCGCCCGAGCTCGGCGCCTGCGGGGAGATCTCGACATTGCCCACGTTGTCGTACACCAGCTTCGGCGGCGTGAACAGCACCGTGGTCTTCGAGCCCCGGCCGGCGTTGATGTCGCCCTTCTCCGACCAGGCGAGGATGCCGCCGCCGAAGGTCGTCATGATGCGCGACAGCCCCAGCAGCAGGCTGCCTTCGCTGAAGAGGCGGATGTCGCCCTGCCCCTGCGTCATCACGCCCGAGGTGGCCGGCGGCACCGCGCCCTGCACGCCAAGGATGATCTGTCCGCCCGGCGCCATCATTTCGATGTCGCCGCCGAAACTGGTGCGCACGCCCGAGCCGCCGAACATCGTGATGTCACCGCTGCGCGCGATCTCGCGGCCGGCTGCGTCGCGGTCGGGGAAGAGCGTGGCGATCATCTCGCGCCCTCGCAGGTACGAGCCCTTGCGGCTGCTCGCGGCGTCGTTGTATTCGCGGCCGCCGGCGCGCAGTTCGGCGTAGTAGACCTGCCGCAGGAAGATGCGCTGCTGCTCGGGCGCGAGTGCGTCGAAGTAGGCCAGTGCCTGCGCGGTGCCGCCGGCTGCGAAGCCGTAGCGGTCCTTCAGCCATGCGGCGAGCTCGACCTCGTATGTCTTCGCGGCCTTGCCCGGCTGATTGGCCAGCGGCGTCGCGGCATCGGCGCGGTTCGAGGGGTCGAGGTAGCGGGTGCGGATGGCGGACATGTCCAGGCCGTTCGCGCCGGCAGGGCCGCCGACGCCGGCCATCATCGCGATCGATGCGCCCGGGCGCTTGTCGCCCGGCACGACCGGGCCCGTCGAGGTGATGCCGCCGCGATCCTCCTGCAGCAGGTTGCGCCCGGCCGTGACCTCCAGCGTGCCGGGGCCGGCGACGTCGAAGTTGGCATAGAGGATGTCGCGGCCGGCGGAGACGATGGAAACGTCGGTGGGGTTGCCGTGCACGACGAGGTTGCCGCGCAGTGTTGTGGAGCCTCCGAAGTCGCTGTTGCCCGGCGTCGGGGTGCCGGGCGCGTCGCCCGTGTTCACGATGTCGCGACCGGCCTTGATCCAGGTCGGTCCGGCGCCGTTGAACCAGGTCCGCGCGCCGCTGTTCAGGCTCACGGTCTCCCCTGTCTTGAGCCCCACGATGTCGCCGCCGGCCGCGTAGAAGCGGATGGGCTGCGCGTCGGCGGCGCGGTCCAGCCGGAACTCCGCGCTGTTCGGCCCGAAGGCGAAAAGCGAAGGCCCCTTGAATGCCTTGCCGGTCACCGCGCCCCCGTCACCGGAGGCGTTGGTCACCAGCACATCGCCCTGCCCGTTCTCCCGGCCCACGAATGCGGGATTGAACGGCGTGGGCAGCGGCACGCCCGCACCGGACATGGTCATCGAAGACTGGCCGGCATAGATCGAACCACCGGCGAGCACTTCGAGCTCGCCTCTCGGCGAGGGCGCCAGCGTCAAGCCGTAGTTCAGGAATTCGGGATTGGTGTACTGCACCGCCGCGTTGCCGTAGTAGAGGCTGCCCGTCAGGGCCGCGGCCCGGAAGATCGAGGGGTAGACGGTCCACGCGTCATAGGACGCCAGGGACAACGGCTCTGTGCCTCGTATGGCGGCCATGCCCGGTGTCAGGTGGCCACCCGCCGACGTCAGGTTGATCGCACTGCGCTGGGTCCAGAGGCTGAACCAGCCCTCGCCGCCTCCGCCGTAGTCAATTCCATTGAAGGAGAAGGCCGAACTGTTCGGCGTGTAGCTGCGCCCAGGGTCGGCCGCGGTGCCCAGCGCCAGGTCGCCGAGTGTCTGCACGTAGATCGCGGTGTCGCCCGGTATGAGGCTGATGCCCCCGCGGACGTCGGCACGGGTCGCGGTGAACGGATCGATGCCGCGTGTGTCGATGGAATCCACCCCGTACAGCCGGCCCAGGCTGCCGATCGACGCCGCGCGCACCTGAGTGGCGCCACGCAGGTTGGTGACCGTGCCTGTGAGCGACAGCTTTTCGAGGGAGGAGCCTTCGGTGAGCGCGTGGTTGGGATTGAGCGCGCCCACGATGCGCATGTCGATGTCGCCACCGCCCGTGAGCGCGAGCGAGCCATCGGCACCGACCCGGCCCGTGCTGCCGACCGCGACCACCAGGGCTTCGCTGCGCTCCGCCGCATTCTTGCCCGACGACAGGGTGCCGCGCCGGTCGATCGTTCCGGCGCTGGCGCCCGCGCGCACCACCACGTTGCCGCCGCCCAGCGCACCGATGCCGGTGAACCCGGCCATGGCAGGCGCCGTGGCGTCGTTCGCCGTGTAGGCACCGAAATTGATCCACCAGGCAGTCGGAATCGCCGTACCGACGGCAGCCGTGCCGGAGCCCTGCCGCCACAGCCAGTTGCCGGGCAGCGCGCTGTTGGCCGCGAGATCTCCCACGAGCCTGCCGCCTGCGGACACCAGCACGTTGCCGCCCTGCTCGGGATACCAGGCACGATAGGCCGCGAGGGTGTCGGCGTACTCGGGCAGATCGGACTGGGGGCCGATCACCGTCCCGTCGGGGCCCTTGCCGCGTGCGCGGGTGTAGGCCGCATCGACGTCCGTCGCCGTGCCGGCGGTGTAGATGCCGAAGAGCGAATCCATCCGGATGTCGCCCGCGGCGATCAGCGAGAGGTCGCCAGTGCCGGTACGCAGCACGCTGAAGGCGGTGGGGAACGCATTGCCGCCGACTCCGTCCAGCGAAGGGTTCACCACATAGTGCGTGTCGGCCAGGCGGATCGCACCGGTCGAGGCCGGGTTCAGCGCGCGCCGATCCGCCGCCGCGAGGTCGGCGCCCGCCACCAGCTTCATGTCCCACGAGGTGGCACCCGCGCCCAGCATCGGCGCAACGGCCCAGTTGCGCCCCTGCGTGTCGTTCACCACGGGTCGCAGATTGACCGGCAGGCCATCCAGCAATTGCACCGTGGTCATCGACGGGATGAGCGAGCCCCGCTTCAGTTCGACCTGCTCGGTCGTGGACATCGCCACCGGCATGGGCACGCCCTTGGGCCATGTCAACGCTTCCACGTAGGCTTCGGAGCGCAGGGCCGTGCCGGCGCCCAGCCGCATGCCGGGCTCGAGCGCCACGGCCGCCTGCAGCACCGTACCGGCGGCATAGGCCACTGACCCGTCGGCGTTGTAGATGTTCGCCGCCACCACCGTGCCCGCCGCCAGGTTCATGCCGGCCGTGAGCACCGCATCCGCCGGCAGCAGCGTGCCGGCGGGCAAGGGCATGCCGCCGTCGGTCACCACGGTCACGGGGTAGTTGAGGACCGCACCCGCCCGGAAGATCGTGCCGGACTCGAGCTTCACGCCGTCGATCGGCACCACGATGTCACCGCCGAAGTTGCTGGTGCCGGTGGTCAGCACCCAGGAGCTGTCGCCGGGCGTGGCCGAGGGGGGCGCGAAACCGTCGTTGATGCTGCCGTTGATGTTGAGGTTGCCCGCGGCACGGATCGCCAGCCGGCCCGGCTCGCCGAAGCCGCGACGCGCGGGATCGCCGCGGTTGGCATCGGGGCCGTAGCGGTAGCCCGAGAAATCCAGGTCACCGTCCACCGTGAGATCGCCATGCGGATTGGCCAGCTTGTCGCTGACGATCTCCACGCCGGGGCGCAGGTGATAGCGCCCCAGCCCGGCGAGCCGGCTGCCGAGCGCCGCATTGCCCTGCGCCGCATCGATGAAAGCCTGGCTGTCGCCGTCGATCCGGTCGAGATAGGCCTGCGTGATGAGCTGCGGCCGGTAGCCCGACACATCCGGCAGGTCGGCCAGCGGTGCATCGTCGTAGCGGCGGAACGCATTGACCGCCACGCTCTTCGCGCCCAGCACCTGCGGCGTGCCGTTGACCGTGACAGCCACGTCGTCGGTGCCGACGCGCGGCGCATTGAGGTCGAGCGTGCCGCGCGCGCGGCCGTCGTTGCGGCCCGGCCCGGTGCCAGGGGCCACATCGGTGCCGGCGCGCAGGTCGATGCGCGCACTGCCACCGAGCGTGAGCATGCCCTCGCTGCTGCTCAGGTCGACCACGGCGCGGTTCGGGCTGTCGATGATCTTGCCGTAGCTGTCCACGCGCAGGCCGGTGCCATGCGCATCGAGCGTGCCGTTGACCGTGAGGTCGCCCCTGGCCGCGAGGCGGATCGATCCGACCTGGTAGCCGCTCGCATCGATGCGGCCATCGACGCGCAGGCTGCCTCCGTCGAGCGCGATCGACACCTCGCGCGCCTTCACGCCGTCGCCCACGACGAGGTCGCCCTGCTTGACCTGGAAGCGGCGCGCGCCGAACACGGCGCCTTCGTTGAGGCGGTTGTTCAGACCCGCGAAGTCGCCGAGGGTCTGCGCGCGCACCGTGAGTTCGGCTGCGTCGTAGGGCTCGACCGTGCCGCCGGCATCGTAGTTGCCGCTGCTGGCGCCGCGGATCGCGCCGGCCAGCTCCACATGGCCGGCATCCGCGCCGAGCGCCGTGGCTTCGATCGTGCCGCCGCGGTTGAAGCGTGCCGAGACATCGATGAGCGAGCCGGCTGCCTGCGTGATGCTGCCCTTCTCGCTCGACAGCACGAAGTCGCCGCCCCAGCTGAACTTGTCGACGTCGAACAGCGACACCTTGCGCCCGGACAGGTCGATGCGGGAGGTTCCGCCCAGCGCCACGTCGCCGGTGGCCGACAGCACCAGCCGGCCCGAAGGCAGCACGATGTTGCCGTCCACGCCGATGCTGCTGCCCTTCAGTTCCAGCGTCGCACCGAGCGCATCGCTCGATGCGCCTGGTCCCTCCGCGGTTGCCACGTTGATCGCGCCACCGGCGGTGATGCGCGTCTTCGAGGCGGCCTGGCCGGTCAGCACCGGCGCCGCGATGCGCAGGTTGCCGCCCTCGTATGCATAGCCCTCGCCGGGCGTGTACTCGCCCTGGCGCCGGTACACGGCGAGCGTGTTGCTGCCGCTGGACGTGACGCGCTCGGACGCCGTCAGCTTCACATTGCCGAAGCCCAGTGCGATGCGCGCGTCCGTGGTGAGGCCGGTGGGCTGCGCATAGGGGCCCGGGCCGAGCACGATCGAGCGTGCGGCAATGTCGAGCGTGCCGTCGCCCAGGTGCTCGGCCATGGCCGCGCCCGGTGCCGCCGTGGAGCCTGCCCACACGAACTCCCCCGCGCGGATCGCGGCCACGTCACCGGCCGCGCCGTAGCCGTAGATGGCGGGCGTGCCGAGCACCAGCCTCTGGAGGCTCGAAGCGTCGAGCTTCACCGCGCCGAAGACGTTGACGGCATCGCGCGCATTGAGCGTCAGCGTTTCGAGGGCCGGTGCGCCGATGGCGTTGTTGCCCGCCAGCAGCTGGTCCAGTTTCCCCTGGTTCAGCACAAGCCCCCGTGGCAGCCGGCCGTTGGCATCCGCATTCGCTATGCTCGCGTCCTCGCCGAGGTTGACCGAGGCCAGCGCGAGCGACAGGTTTCGCGTGCCGTAGGAGACCTTCGGCGTCAGCACCAGCGAGCCACCTGTGGCGATTGCCAGCGTCCCTTCGGACACCAGGCGCGTCGTTCCGTCGCAGGCTTCGCTCGCGCAACTGCCGATGTCGATGGCGACCGTGCTGGTCGGCCCATTCAGGGGGCGCCCCAGCTGCAGGTTCAGCCAGCCGTTGGAAAGCGCCACCACGCCGATGCCCGTGAACAGGTAGCCCTTGCGCGAATCGAAGCCGCCGCTGCCCTTCCCGATCGTGCTGATCGATGCGCCTTCCTCGATGACGATGCTGCGGTCGCCGTCGAACCCCGGGCTGCTCGCGAGGATGACGTCGCCGGCCGACAGGCTGGCTCCGCTGCGCAGCACCAGGTTGCCGTCGCCGACGATCTCGGCGAGGTAGCCGGTATTCCCGTAGCCCGTGACGATGGCTCCATTGAGCACGAGCCTGGGCGCCTGGAGCTTGTTCAGCTCGTCGGCATGGACGGAGGCTCCCACGAGGCCATCCGTGGCGGCCTGCCCCGTCGCCAGCACCTCCGCGAGGTTGCGGACGTTGACCGTGCCGTCATAGCCCTGCGTGCCGGGCTGGGCACCCAGGCGCAGCTTGCCGTCGAACGTCAGGCCGGTGCGTTCGGTATCCGTCTCGGCCGGCTTCACGAGCGAGATGTCGAGCGTCTTCGCGTCCGAGGTGAGCATGCCGCGCAGGTAGCCGCGGCGCGCTGCATCCGCCAGCACGAAGGCGTTGTAGTCGGTCTCGTTGTAGCCGGAGTGCTTGCGCACCTGGCCGCCCGGCGTGACGATGATCTGGCTCGGCAGCGACTCGCGGATCGAGGTGTTGGCCACGCTCAGCTGCCCCGCCATGCGGTAGGAGCCACCGATGTTGCTGACGCCCGGAATGCCGAGGCGATCCACGGTGCCGATCTCGACCCGGAATGCGCCGGGCAGCAAGGCATAGTTGGACGGCATCAGCGTGTAGGTGCCGGCAGGCAGGCCCGGCACACCCGCCGGCACGGTGACCTGCTGGCCGATGCCAGGCGTGCCGAAGCCCGCCTCGGGCGCCACCGGCGCATAGCCCGCCGAGTAGCCGGGAACGATCGCGTAGACCGTGTTCTTCGCGCTGCTGAAGCTGTTGACGGGATTGGCATTGGCCAGCGGCGTCTTCAGGATGTCGACCGAACCGCTGCGGCCTGCGACGAAGCCGGCTCCCGCGAGCGTGCCGCCGCCCGACAGGTCGAGCACAGCGTCGGCCTGAACGTCGACGTGGCTGCCCTTGAGGCCGATGCCGCGGCCGACGGTAAGACCTCCGGAGGCCATGCCGCCGACGCCATCCAGCTTCACGGGCTGGCCGTTGTACGTGTAGCCCAGGCCGTCTGTCGTGCCGCCGTAGGGCATCACCAGGCCGGCACCGCTCACCGAAGTGAGGCTGCCCGCAAGCAGGTCCACATGCGTGGCCGTCGCGCCGTCCGCGTGCGAGCCCAGGATGATCCGGCCCAGCGGCGCGCGCACGACGCCCCCCTGCTCGATGGTCTCGGCACCGAGGACGAGGCTGCCGAAGGCCGAGTAGGGCATGGCCGGATCGGCGTCGCCCTGGCGGTGGATGGCCAGCACGCTGCCGCTCGCATAGTTGTACGGAAGGCTCGTTTCCGGGTTGACGCCCGCAACGGGAAAGCCGGCCACGATCTGGGCATTGGCGCCGGTCGCCGGATAGATCTGCGCGGCAGTCAGCGTCATGCTGCCCGGCGTCGAGAGTTCGGTGGTGGTATCGCCGCTGAGACCGCGCGACGGCAATCCGCCGAGCAGGCGGATGTCGCCTTCGCTGGCAAGGTCCACCTTCGCGAAGGCACGCCGGTCGACGTTGTAGATGCCGACACCGAGATCGACGTCCGCATGAACGCCGAAGCCGACACGGTCGCGCACGTCGATCAGGTCGGCGTGCACCGAGAAGCTGCCGCCACTCTCCTGGAGCGACGCGCCGTTGGCCCAGTTGGCGGCGGGCAGCACGATGCCGCTGCCGTCGCGGCCGGGAAGGCGCGTCACGCCCGCCAGGCGCACGTAGGGCGAGGACAGGCTCACTGTCGAGCCGGCCGGGGCGGTCGCGCCCTGCGCGTAGGTGCCTGCGTACAGGCGCAGGCTCTGGTTCATGTGCAGCGCGACATCGCCGTCGAAACTCATCGGCCCATGCACAAGCAGCGACAGGTTGTCGAAGCCGCCTGCCTCGATGCGATCGACACCGATGCGCGCGCTGCCGGTGCGCAGCATGTTCCTGGCCGCAGCTCGCGTCTGCGCCGCGGCCAACGGGCTGTCGCCCTGCACCTGCGCCACCGTCAGTTCCCGGTGACGCAGCAGGTCGCCGCGGGTCACCCCCCGGTCGTAGGTCGCCGAGTCCAGGGCCACTGCGAGCGTGCCACCCGCGGCACCGGCGCCACCGGAAGCCGCGCGGAGCGTGCCGTCCAGATACAGGCCCTGGTTGGACTTGAGCACGATGGAGCCGCCCTTGCTCGCCACCGTCGTCCCTGCCGGCAGGCCGGCGCCCTGGTCGAGCACGGCGCTGGTGCCCGATGCATCGAGCAGCGCGCCCGGCCGGATCACGACGAAGGAATCGGGCACGCTGGCCTCGCCCGTCTGCTCCCAGTCCAGCGCGCCGCCGATGGCGATCGTGCCGCCATCGACGACACGTCCATACGCACGGCCGCTGTTGTCGCGCGCCACCGCCGCGCGCGCGGCAACGTCGAGCACCGCGTGATCGCCGAGCCAGACCAGGCCGGCTCGCGTCGGTTCTCCCGTACCGTCGATGGCGATCGTGCCGCCCGATGCGGTGAGCGTGCCGTCGACCGCGACGTCACGGCCTTTCAGCGCAATCGACTGGCCCGGATCGACCGTGATCGACGCGCCCTGCCGGACATCGATCAGGCCACTGACCAAGGCGGTGCCGCTGCCGGTCGATCGCAGTGCCACGCTCGCACCGCCGCGCTGCGTGAGCACGGCCTTCATCGGGTCCTCCGTCCACAGCGGCGGCGTCCACAGCTCCAGCGCGCTGGCCGGCTGCACACCGGAGGCGAAGTTCCTCGACGTATCGGTGAAACGGTAGACCGGCATCTTCACGTCCAGCCCGACGCCGTCCGCAACGACCACGCCCATGTGGCCGTCGACGTCGTAGCGCGCGAAGCCCGACTGGAAGATGCGGGGGTCGAGCGCCACATTGGCACTGGTGCCCACCGGTTGCGTGAACACCGCGCCGGCCGCGATCCTCGTGCCGCTCTTGATCGTGAAGTCGGCAGGGGCGATACGGCCTGCAGTCACGGTCGCGGTCTCGGCGATGATGGCGAACCCGTTCGGGAACACGTTCGCCGGCACGATGTAGCCCCGGGGGAAATTGTTGTTGATGATGCTGATGCGCGTCACCTTCGCGCCTGCCGGTATCGTGTCGCTTTTCTTTCCGTCGGGATCGTTCGCCGTCCAGCCCCTGAAGGTCTGCGACCTGCCGTTGACGATGGCGGTCACGGAATACAGGCCGGAGGCGCCAAGCGCATCCGGCAACTTCCAGTCCGCCGCGAGCGTGACGGCGTTGGCATTGGCATCGAAGAGCGGAACCGACGACACGGCTTCGCCCGGCAGTGCACGCGTACGCTGGTAGCTGTAGTCCACCGGCAGGATGTCGCCCGCGCGAACCCGGTAGTCCTGCAGCAGGATCGCATCGGTCAGCGCCGCCCGGCCGGCTTCGAGCACGCCCGTGCCCACGTTCTTGCCGCCGACGATGATCCCGGTACCCGAGGCGAGCCGCAGCACACCGCCGCCATTGACGCCATAGCCGCGGATCTCTCCATCGACGTTCAGCAGTGCGTGGCTGTTCGGATCCGCCGGCTGGATGTCCGCGAACAGCGTCACGTCGCCGCCTCGCCCGCCGCGCGTCTTGCCGTCGGCCAGTACCGCGCCGCCCGAAGAAACGTCGATCAGCGCACCGGCCGAAAGCGTCACGGCACCCGAGCTGCGGATGTCCACGCTGCCGCCGTCGAGATACGGCAAGCCGAGCGCATTGCCGGCGTCGAGCTGAAGGTTGCTCCACAGGCCGCGCGCGTCGAGCTTCACGTCCCTGGCCACGACCACTTCCACCGTCGCGCCTTCGGGCACGGCCATCGGGCCGTCCTTGATGCCCTCGGGCGTCATGCGGTTCAGCACATTGCCCAGCACGATGCTGCCGCCGCGTGCCGTGAGGTCGGCATCGACCGTGACCTGCGTCGCGTGCAGCCGGATGCGACCGCCCGGCACCACCGACAGCGCGCTCTCCGCCTTCACGCTCCTGTTCGCCAGCGCCGTGATCTCGCCCAGGCCGAAGCTGTTGAGCCGTTCGCTGTCGACGTAGAGCGTCTCCCTGCGTTCGGGCGGCAACGGCGTCTCGGGCGAGAGTCCCGCGCCGATGTCCGGCTGCGCGGTGCCGAAGACCACGCGCTCGAAGGTCGGCACCAGCTGGCGGAACACGCCGACAGGCCCCAGTGCCGCATTGGGGTTGTAGCCGGTGACGTAGTTGCCGAGGATCAGCTGCGCCGCCTGTGCCGCCGCGTTGTGCGACTGGGCATAGCCGTCAAGTCCGGCATCGGCCCGGGCCGCCTGGCCCGGCCCCTGGTAGGCCGTCGCGGTAATGCCGCCTTCGAGCACGGCCGCATCGGTTGCCACGACCAGCCGCCCGGCGTCGCGGCCCACGGTGTAGCCGTTTTCCAGCCGCTGCTGCGGGCCGATCAGCGGGTTGTAGAAATAACCCGTGGTCTTGTCGCCCCAGCGTTTGTGTTCGTCCTCGAAGCCGCGGTAGAGGCCGGTGTAGGCGATGTCGTCGCGCGCCTTCGAGACTTCGTAGAGCCGTCCGTCCGGCCCCTTGAGCCAGCTCTGGCGGATGAAGCCCGTCTGCACATCGAGCGTACCGCCCGACAGGTTGATGTTCGAGCCTGCCTGTGTGACCACCTCGCCGCCGGCGAAGGTCACGCTGCCGCCCTGCGCCGCCCACTCACCGATGCTGTGTCCCTGCAGGCCCAGGTAGCCGCCGACTTCGAGCAGGCCGCCCGGGGTGTACCAGCGGTCCTTGTCGTAGCCGCCCGTGCCTGCGGCCAGGCGCTGCAGCTTGCGGCGATCGATCCAGACGCCACGGTTGTTCAGGAGCGCCGTGTCGCGGTTGAGCGGCGAGTCGCGCTGCTCGTTGCCCTGGATGTTGACCTCGATGTTGTTCGACGCCATCGCGATCTGGACGCCCACCGCGCCCGAGACGTCCAGCCGCGCGCCGTCGGCAACAGTGCTTCGCCCCGTGCCCTTGCCCGCGCTCACCGCGATCTGGCCGCCGGTGGCCAGCGTGACGGAGCCTCCCTCGAACAGCACATTGCCACCCGAGACGATCTCGATGCGCGACAGGTCGCGCCGGTCGTCCAACAGCGAGAGGTTGTCGAACACGCCGAGGGGACCGCGCTTCAGCGCCTGCTTCGGGCCCTCTTCGATCAGCGCGTCGCGCTGGCTGTCGAGCACGGTGCGGCCGCTCTTGTCGTCGATCAGCACCGCGTTCAGCGCCCTCGGCGTCACGGTGACGCTGCCGAGCTTGTCGGAGGCCGAGTTGAGCAGGTGAATGGTGCCGCGCGCATCGACCGTGGTGGTGGCCAGCGCCACGCCATCCTGCACCACCTTGCGTCCGGCGAGGGTGATGTCGCCTTCCGGCGCCTGCAGCAGGCCGGTGTTGACGACCCGGCCCGCCGTGCTACCGGCGTTGAATTGCGGCGCCACTTCGTTGCCGCGCGTGGTGGAGGCCTGGTTGGCCGCCGTGCCCTGGCCGGGCCGCACGATGAAGAAATCGCCCGCGGCCAGTTGCACCTGGCCGCGCGGCGCGGTGATGGTGCCGGCATTGCTCGCCTCCTGGCCCAGGATGAGCACGTAGCCGCCGCCCTGCTTGACGGAACCCGGCGTGGCCGTGGTGATCCGCGCGCCCTCCTCGATCTTCACGGCGCCGCCTGCGTCGGTGAAGCTGGGCACGTAGCTGTCGCCTGTCTTCGCGCTGTGGATGCCGCGCGCCTTGAACTGCTCGTCGCTGATCTTCGCGGCCGCCGCGACGAGGTTGCGCGTGTCGACCTGGCTGCTGCCGCTGAAGACGATGCCGTTGCGGTTGGCGATCAGCACCGTGCCGTCGGCCTTGATCTGGCCCTGGATCTGCGAAGGCCGTGCCTGCGGATCGTTGACGCGGTTGAGCGCGGCCCAGTCGGGCTGCTGCTGGAACTCCACCGTGGTGTTGCGGCCGACGTTGAAGGTTTCCCAGTTGAGGATCGCACGATCGGCGGTCTGCTGGATCGCGACATTGGTGCGGCCGTTTGCTTGCGACTGCACCGGCGCGTTGGCGTTGAGCCAGCCGGCGGTGAGGCTGTTGGTATCCACGCGCAGGCCGCCCTCGGCCAGACCGTCGGGCACCGACGATGGGCTGTCCTGCGCCGCGCGGCGCGCAGCGGCTTGTGCTGCCTGCTGCGCGGCAATGGCTTGCGCCGCGATATTGAGATTGCCGATCGAGCGCTGCAATTGCGCCTCGGCCTGCTGCCGCTGCGCGGTCGGTCCGTTGAGCGAGGACACCGGCATGCCGTTCGGCAGCCGGCCTGTCTGCATCGCGTTGGCCTGCGCCGCACCCTTCGCGGCCAGCCATGCCGGACTGAAGGCCTGGTTCGCCTGTGCCGGGGTCAACGCACCCAGCGTGGCGAGCGCCAGCGCAATGGCGCTCGCCAACGGAGCCCGGAGAAGCTCGCTCCCATCCGTGGTGCGTCGTCCCGCGAACGAATGGGCACGTGAGTTGTCCGGATTCAAGACCATGATTGCCTGCAGTGAAAGTGCGTGGGATACGTGTCGGAAGCAGCGCTCTCCTCGGCCACGCGGATGTCGTTCGACGCGCTCGCGATCAGCGGAAGACGGGCCGGGCTCCGGCGGCGTGCGGCGCGCGACGCCGCAATGCCGCATGCGGCCGGCAGCAGCAGTTGCCACAGCGCCATGGCTTCACGCCAGGCCTGCGCATGCGCCGCGCTGCGCGCGCACCAGCGGCGCAGCGCGCGCGCCTCCTGCTCGGCCTCCTCGT
Source organism: Variovorax sp. 679 (assembly GCF_003952185.1). Lineage (GTDB taxonomy): Bacteria > Pseudomonadota > Gammaproteobacteria > Burkholderiales > Burkholderiaceae_C > Variovorax. The sequence continues at coordinate 698,103 of NZ_RXFS01000002.1, forward strand.
CGGAATCGCTGGCTCGCAACCGGTTGAGGCGGACCAGCAAGTCGAACGCCTCGCCCAGACATGCCTCGGCATCGCAAGTCGGATCGTCGGGGTGGCGCTGCTTCATCCTCCATGACGATCCTGCGGAGGAGAACCCGTAACTTTCTTGAAGAACGGCGGCGAAGCGGCGAACGGCTTCAGCTCAGGAGCACGATGCCGCCGGGCAGGTTGCGCAATCTCGCGCCATACAGCTCCCGGATCATCACCGGCGCGTTGTCGATGCTCTTCAGCGCCACCCGCATCCGCACCGGCGTGCGGGCCAGTTCCTCGTTGCGCAGGATGATCCGCCCCGGGCGATACCGGTTGATCTCGGCGATCACCTCGGCCAGCGGCATCTGGTCGAAGGACAGCGTGCCGCTGCGCCATGTGCTGACGCGCGCCAGGTCGGCCGGCTCGACTTCCCGGATGCCGGCGCGGTCGTAGGTCAGCTGGCTGCCGGCTTCGAGCGGGCGCTGCTGTCCGGCAACCGACACCCACACGCGACCGTCGAGGCAGGTCACGCATACCTGCGGCCCGGTGTAGCGGACATTGACGCGCGCGCTGCGTGCCTGCATGCGTCCGCCGCCGGCATCGACGAAGAAATCGTCGGCGCCGTTCGCCTGGATCTCGGCTTCACCGCTCAGCAACTCCATGCCGCCCGTCCCGGCGTCCGCACCGGCCTTGCGGTTGATGAGGGTCTGCGTATTCATGCTGATGCTGACGCGCTGGCTCAGCGCCACCTCGCGCTGCTCGCCGGTCGCGGTGCGGTAGTCGGCCGAGAGATCACCGATCGAGGGCCAGAGCCCGAGCGGCGGCTCGACCATCAGCACGCCCGCAGCCACCGAGGCGGCGACCGCGCCGCCGAGGAAGGCACGACGGCCGGGCGAGCTCAATGCCTGCGACAGGCCGCCGATCGAAGGCCACGCCGACGAGAAGACGCCGGAGCGCGAGGCCTGGCGCCTGGCTTCCTCGGCCAGCAACGGATCGAGCGCGGTCCACGTGCGCATCACTTCGCGCCAGGCCTGGGCGTGCTCCTTGCTGAGCGTGGCCCATTGGCGGAATGCTTCTGCATCGGCGCGCGTCGCCTGGCCCGAATGCAGCCGCACCCACCAGGCGTCGGCCTGGCGGCGAAGCATGCCGGATTCGGTTTCAGGGGAAGACATGATGGCGATCATCAGTATTTTCTCGCACCGGCATAGTGGCCACGTTGAGCCGCATCGACGTGCGGCAAGTGCTTCTTGCAGAACTCCAGCGCCGCGCGAAGCTCCTTCTCGACCGTGCTCACCGACACGTCGAGCTCTTTCGCGATCTCGCTGTTGAGCTTGCCCTCGACCCGAGCCGCCACCAGGATCGCGCGGCGTCGTGCCGGCATGCGATTGAGCACCAGGCTCAACGCCTGCACGTCGCTGCGCGCGCTCGCGAGGCGTTCGGGATCGGAGGCTTCGTCGACGATGTGCACCAGTTCCGCGATCTCGCCGCGCACGAGCAGCACGTTGTCCTGGCGGTATTGGTCGGTCGCGATGTTGGCGGCCATGCGCAGCAGGTAGGCATCGGGGTTGTGCACGGTGGTGCCCTCGCCCATCGCGGCCAGCCGCAGCCAGGTTTCCTGCATCGCGTCCGCAGCATCGTCGCGCGAGCCCACGATGCGCTCGAGCTTGCCGCGCAGCTCGGCATAACGCGCGACCATGCGGGCACGCAGCGAGGACGAGGGGCCTTCGTTCATGGCGTGCGCGCGGTGGTACGGCGAGTCGCGTCGCCGCAATCGGGTTCCGCATCCGGCCCCTCGGGCAGCAGCAGGATCACCAGCGGTTGCGGCAGCGAAGGCGGTGGCGGCGCACCGACCACGAGGTCGCGCACCTTGCGCTGCACCGCCGCATCGCGGTCCGGTTCGCCCGTGGTGCTCAGGAGGCGGAAGCGCTCCACCGCGCCGCGCGGGTCGAGCCGCAATTGCAGCGCAAGCCGATAGCCCCCCGGGCGCGTCTGCACGGACTCGCACAGGCTGCCGCGCAAGGCGTCCTGCACCTGGGCGGCGTAGGCCCGGTGCGTGGCATCCCCCGCGCTGAACCCCGACTCCTCGATGGCCATCGCCTCGACTCCCGCCGCATGTGTCGCGACGCCCGGTGTGCGGGCCGCGCGAATCACGATCGAGCCTGCGTTCGCGTAGCGCGCCTCCAGGCCAGTTCCTGCCAACATCGCCTCCAGTGCCTCCATTGCGGTCAGCGTGCCTCGCACGGCGCTCGAAGAGCGCTGCGCGTGCTCGCCATCGATCAAGATGTCCAGCCTCGTTGCCTTGCTGTAGGCATCGATGGCATCGCCCAGACGCTGGGCGGCGATGTCGAATTCGATCTGTGCCACCGGCGCCGCCTGCAAGGCAGGCACCGAAGGCTGTTGTCTTTCTTTCGGCTGTGCATGCAGGTCCCGTGTGGCGAACAACGTGGCTGCCCCAGCCAGACACCAGGTCAGTGCCAGCACACTGACCGATGCCGAATTCGCTGTCATGCCCTGTTGACGCACATATCCCCAAGTTCCCGCGTCTGCCACGACGCAGACCAAGGTCCGCCCGACACGCCGTGTTTACATTAGTCGGGCGGGGTGACGTTCCCATGACATTCATTGCCAGCACGCAGCCCAAGGCATTCAGTTCTGCAGCGGTCGGCCGATGCCATTGCAGACGTTGACATTTGCAATGCCCAGGGAGTTGCCGCTGTCCAGGAAAGTACCGGTGACAGCCGTTCTCCACGAGCCCGGCAGCGCGATCAGGCCGTCGTCGAAGGCGGTGGCACCGTAGAAGCCCGCCACGAATTCCTGCAGCTTCGCCTGCACCCACGGGTCGCGGTAGCACTGGTTCAGCAGCATCTGCACCGTCCCGAAGATCGGATAGATCGCGCCGGCGCCCGCGGCCGGCGTCGGCTTCACATAGGGCGGCACCCATGCGAGCAGGTTGCCTGCCGCGGGTGCGCCCGGACCCGGCGGAACCTGGACCCCGAGCGCGGCCTGTATCGCGGCCGCGACCGGCAGCACGCCATTGACCTTCGCGACCAGCGCATTGCTGGTGCCCGTGAAGACGGCATCGGGCGCCATGTAGCCGATGCGCCCATCGACGCCGAAGGATGTCGCCATCGCACTGTCGCCGGCAACGCCGACCCATTGCGCGGGAATGATGCCCCCGGCGACCGCACCTGCCACCACGGCCGCAAAATTGCCCGAGACCGCGAACCCCCACCCCGGGCATGCCGCGACCAGATAGCGGCTCAGCCACTCGGTGGTGCCGCTGCCATCGGTGCGATAGACCAGTCGGACGGTCGTCGCATCGGAAGTGCCGCGCAACTGGCCCCAGGTCTGGCCGCCGGGCTTGTTGGAGAAGACGGCACACATCTTCGCGTCCGACAGGTCGAGGTTGGCGATACCGAGGCGCTTGTAGGGAAGCAGCACCGGGACGGCAACTGCCGGCACCTGGATCATGCGGCCCCAGGCGGCCAGATGGCTGACGTTGTAGCTCGAGACTTCCGCCGCCGTCAGCGCGAAGTCGCTGACGGCGAAGTGCACCGATTGCGTCGATGGCCACGACGGCCGCGCAACCAGGGACTCGTTCCTGAAGGCCGTCGCATCGTTGTCGAAGAAGGCCGTCCGGCCGACTCCGCTGCCGGTACCCGTGTAGCTGAAGACCGTGAGCCCCACCCCGCTGGGCAGGAGCTGCCCGTATGTCGATTCGGCCAGCTTCGAGCCGCCGCCGACGACCATCTGTGCATGAGCGATGCCGGACGCCGACAGGCTCGCCAGCACCATCGCCGACACGGCCGCGAATGCAGATGCGGCCATCCTTTGCCTCGCACTCATGTGAAGCTCCTCCTGGGATCGCATGGACAACAAAAAGCCCCGAGGGTCCGGACCGCACCGCATGCGGTGCAACCCTTCTTCTCGAGGCAGAGCCGGAGACCAACGCACCGTGGTGTGCTTCGGACTCCGGCCGCTGACAGGCAGTCGATCGACTGCTTACGGACGGCCGATGCCGTTGCAGACGTCGGTGCGGCCGATGGACAGGCTGCTGGAAGCCGTCAGGAAGGTGTCGACGATCGCGGTCTTCCAGGCGGCGGGCACGTTGACGAAGTTGTGCGGATTGGCATCCGTGTCATACAGGCGCGTCAGGAAGTCGACGACCTTGGCTTGTGCGCCGGCGTTGGCATAGCACTGGTTCACCAGCAGGTTGGTGGTGCCGAAGATCGGATAGCTCGAGCCCGTGCCGGTGGCCGGGGTCGGCTTCACGTAGGCGGGAACCCAGGCCAGCGGGTTGCTGGCGGCGGAAGCGCCACCGACCGGCAGCGACTGCGTGCCCAGCGCGGTCTGGATCGCGGTGAGGGACGGCAGGTTGCCGTTGATCTTGGCGACCACGGCGTTGCTGCTGCCCGTGTAGACCGGGTCCGGGCTCAGGTAGCCGAGGCGGCTGTCGGTGGTCATGGCGTTCTGCACGCCGGTGCTGCCCGACACGGCAACCCAGTGCGCGGGAGGCGCGACGGGGGTCGTGGAGGTAGCGCCCGGAAGCGCATTGCCGACCACGGTGGCGAAGTTGTTCGAGACCTTGAAGCCCGAGCTGGGGCAGGCGGCCACGAGGTAGCGGCTCAGCAGTTCGGTGGTACCGCTGGTGTCGGAGCGATAGACGACCTTGACGGTGGTGGTGTCGCTGGTGCCGCGCACTTGGCCCCAGGTCATGCCGCCCGTCTTGTTCGAGAAGATCGCGCACATCTTGGCGTCCGACAGGTCCAGGTTGCTGATGCCCGAACGCTTGTAGGGGATCAGCACCGACGTGCCCACGCTGGGCACCTGGATCACGGGACCCCAGCCGCTGAGGTGAGCGGGGTTGTAGGCATCCAGTTCGGCCTGGGTCAGCGCGGAGTCGCTGCCGGCGAAATGCACCGACTGCGTCGTCGGCCAGATCGGGCGGGTGGCCTGGCTTTCGTCACGGAACTCGCTGCCCGTCGTGGCTTGCGGGTTGTTGTTCAGGAACGCCTTCTTGCCCGCGCCGCTGCCCGTGCCCGTGTAGGTGTAGTCCGTGAAGCCCACGCCGCTGGGGAGAAGATCCTTGTAGAAGACTTCGGGCAGCGTCGCGCCACCGCCAACCGCGGTCTGTGCCGACACGGCACCCGCTGCAACCATACCCGCCATCATCACGGCCGACAGGGCGACCGTCTTGAACTTTGCACTCATGGAAACTCCTTTGAATGGACCAAGAGAAATGAGCTACCAGAGGCAGGACGACTTCTTCATGAGCGCCTGCCCCTTCGCTACCTGTGCCGCCCCTCTGGCGACGTCATCGATCTTCTTTTCCGGAGGTGACAGCAGGCCGAAACAAACTCGGGAACACAGAGGGAAAAACTCCCGAACAAGAGGCCCGCGAAGGGCTCATCGCACCATCTGGTTGATCTCCATGATGGGCATCAGGACGGCAAGCACGATGACCATCACGACACCGCCCATCGCAAGGATCATCAAGGGTTCGAGCATGGTCGTGAGGCGCATCGCGCGGCGTTCGAGGTCACGCGAAAGGTTTAGCGCGGCACGCTCGAACATGGCCGCCAGCGCACCCGTCTTCTCGCCGCTGGCCACCAGGTGCACGAGATTCGACGGGAATATTTTTTGCGCCTTCAGCGCCGCGGCGAGCGGCGTGCCCTCCTTCACTCGGCCCGTGGCCTCGAGCACGCAGCGCTTGATCCATTCATTGGCCAGCGTCTGCCGCGCGGCCTCCAGTGCGCGCAGCAGCGGAACGCCCGCGTCCATCAGGATCGACAGCGTCGATGCGAAGCGTGCGGTGTCGACGCCGAGCGCAAAGCGCCCGACCATCGGCATGCGCAGGACGAGTCCGTGCCATCGCAGCCTGCGCCCCGCGTCGCGCAGCAATGCACGCGCGGTCACCCATGCGCCCGCGATCAGGCCCGCGGTGAGCCAGCCCCACTCGCGCACGAAGGCGCTTGCAGCCAGCATCGCGCGGGTGATGCCTGGCAGCTCCTGGCGCGCCTGCGCGAAGGCACCGATCACCTGCGGCACCACGTACCCCAGCAGGAAGACGACGATGCACAACGACACGAACCCGACGATGGCCGGATAGATGAAGGCCGTGAGCACCTTCCCGCGCAGGCTGTCGCGGTTCTCGAGATAGTCGGCCAAGCGCTCCATCACGCGCGCGAGGTCGCCGGAGTCTTCGCCCGCGCTCACCAGCGCGCGGTAGATCTGCGGAAAGTCGCGCGGCCGTTCGCCCAATGCATCGGCCAGCCGCATGCCGGCGCGCACGCTGTCGCACACGGCGCTCAGCGAATCGGCCACGTGCTTGCGCTCGGCCTGCTCGATGGTCGCGACCAGCGCGGCCTCCAGCGTGAGCCGTGCACCCAGCAGGCTCGCGAGCTCGCGCGTGGCCCAGCACAGGTCGGCCGCGCCGAGCCTGGGCTGGAACCAGGACAGCGCACCGCCATCGCCGCCGCGTGCCTCGCGGATGTCGAGCGGCGTGAGGCCGCGCTCGCGCAGCTGCGCACGCACCGCGCGCGCCGATTCGCCTTCGGTGGTGCCGCGCTGGATGTCGCCGCTGCCGCTCGCGGCCTCGAATTCGAACCGTGCCATTGCTGCGCGCCTTGTTCCTATGCGTCGCGCGTCACGCGCATGATCTCCTTGGCGGTGGTCACGCCCTCGCGCACCCAGCGCTGGCCGTCCTCCCGCATGGAGCGCATGCCGTGCCTCGCAGCCGCCTCGCGCATGGCCTGCTCGTCGCCACCCTCGTGGATCAGGCGGCGGATGTCGTCGTGCACCACGAACAATTCGTGGATGCCCGTACGGCCCTTGAAGCCCGAGTTCCCGCAGGCCGCGCACCCCACGGGCACGTAGACGACGCTGCCATCGGATTGCTCTCGCGGTGCCTTGCATGCGGAGCACAGGCAGCGCACCAGCCGCTGCGCGAGCACGCCGAGCAGCGACGACGAAAGCAGGAAGGGCTCGATGCCCATGTCGGTCATGCGCGTGACTGCAGACACCGCGTCATTGGTGTGCAGCGAAGCCAGCACGCCGTGTCCGGTGAGCGAAGACTGCACCGCGATCTGCGCGGTCTCCAGGTCGCGAATCTCGCCGATCATGATGTTGTCCGGGTCCTGCCGCAGCGCCGCGCGCAATGCCGCGCCGAAGGTCATGCCGATCTTGCCGTGCACCGGGATCTGGCCGATACCGGGCAAGTCGTACTCCACCGGGTCTTCCACGGTGAGGATGTTGCTGCTGCCCAGGTCGAGCTGGCCCAGCGCCGCGTACAGCGTGGTGGTCTTGCCGCTGCCGGTGGGGCCGGTGACGAGCACGATGCCGTGCGGCTGCCGCACGAGCCGCGTGAGTTCGGCCAGCGTGTCGCTCGCCATGCCCAAGCGTTCGAGCCTCAACCGGCCCGCATCCTTCTCGAGCAGGCGCAGCACGGCGCGCTCGCCGTGCGCGGTGGGCACGGTCGACACGCGCACGTCGATCGGCCGTCCGCCCACGCGCAGCGTGATGCGCCCGTCCTGCGGCAGCCGCTTCTCGGCGATGTCGAGCTGCGACATGATCTTGATGCGCGATATCAGCGCCGCATGTAGCGCCCTGCGCGGCGCCACCACATCGCGCAGCGTGCCGTCGACGCGAAAGCGCACCACCGAATGGGTCTCGAAGGATTCGAGATGCACGTCGCTCGCGCCGTCGCGCGCGGCCTGCGCGAGCAATGCGTTGATCATGCGGATGACCGGCGCGTCGTCCTGCGCGTCGAGCAGGTCGGTGACGGCCGGAATGTCCTGCATCAGCCGGTCAAGATCGACCTGCTGCTCCACCGCGCCGACCACCGATGCGGCGTCGCCGGCATCGGCGTAGGTGGCGCCGAGCAGCGCGTCCATCTCCTGCGACTCGACCTGGCGCAGCGGCAGGTCGCCCAGCTTCAGGCGCGCCTCGACGACGGCCCAGCCCGGCGTGCGCCGGCACACAAGGAGGCAGGGTGTGTCGCCCTCGACTCGCACGACGATGCGATGACTGCGCGCCCACGCAGGGGGCAGCGCGATGCCGGGCGTCGGCGCGTTCATCGGATCGCCCCGGTGCCGCGCGTCACGGCGTCGTCACCACTTCGGGCTTGTAGCCCAGTTCGCGCAGCACGGTGACGGCGTTTTCCACCGCCTGCGGATCGGACGCGACGTCGGCGCGCACCAGGTTCCCTTCACCGCCCGGCCCGCCCACGATATAGGCGCCGATGCCGCTGATGCGCACCCGCTTGACGATGCGCACGGCGTCCTGCTCGGCTCTCACGTCGGCGATCTGCACGACAGCGACCTTGCCGCCTCCTCCCGCACCCCCGGCGCCCGACGATGCGGCGGCATCGGACTCCACGGTCACGCCCACCGGCAGCTTCGAATGCATCACCGGCGGCGGCGGGGCCGCTTCGGCGGGCCGCTGCCGGACAGCGCTGGCCGACGCGGTCGGCGGCGGCGGCTGTTCGCGCGTGCGCTCCCAGCTCTGGGGCCGCAGGTCCACCTCGGGCGCGTCCGCCGGGCCCGGCTGGCCGATGGGCGGCAGCACGGGCGCGCCGGGGTCGGGCAGCAGGCCGTAGGGCATGGTCTTCAGGCGGCCCTGCTGCGTGCGCATGAAGTTGTAGCGGTCCAGCGTGAGGCCGTGGCCCGCGTTCGCGTCGCGAATCACGTAGGGCCGCAGGAAGATCATCAGGTTGGTCTTCACGCGCTGGCGCTTGTCGTAGCGAAACAGGCTGCCCAGCACCGGCACGGAGCCGAGGCCGGGCACGGCATCGGTGCCGTTGGTGACGTTGTCTTCCATCAGCCCCCCGAGCACCATAATCTGGCCGTCGTCGACCAGGATGCTGGTGTCCAGCGCCCGCTTGTTGGTGACGATGCCGCTGGCGGCCGACGAGGCCTGGTCGTCGATGCTCGAGACTTCCTGGTAGATGTCGAGCTTGACGGTGCCGCCCTCGGATATCTGCGGACGGATGTTGAGCTTGAGGCCGATGTCCTCGCGCTGGATCGTCTGGAACGGGTTGGTGCTGCTGTTGCCGTTGGTGATGTACTGCCCGCTCACGAAGGGCACGGTCTTGCCCACCATGATCGAGGCCGCCTCGTTGTCCAGCGTGAGGATGTTGGGCGTCGACAGGATGTTGGCGCCGCCCTTGGTCTGCAGCGCTCGCGCCAGCAGCTTGAGGTTGAGGATCTCGCCCACGCCCGGCAGCTTGACGGTGCCGTCGACGATGCCGACGTTCAGGCCCCTGGGCATCGCCTCGATGGTGTTGCGCGCGTTGGGATTGAGCGTGGCCGCGCCGAAGTTGGTTCCCCCGCGCACGCCGCGCCCGTTGCCACCGCCCGCCATCCACTGGATGCCCAGCTCCGAGGCATCGGTCTCGTTCACCTCGACGATCAGGCTCTCGACCAGCACCTGGGCGCGCCGCTGGTCGAGCGTGTCGATCACGCGACGCAGGCTGCGGTACATCGGCTCGGGCGCGGCGATGATGAGCGTGTTGGTGGTCGCGTCGGCCTGCACCGTCACGCCGCCCGACGAAAACGCGGCGGAGCCGCCGGCGCCCGGCGCGCCACCCTGCGAGCCATTGCCACTCGCGCCCGAAGAAACGCCGCGCAGGCCGCCGGTCGCCCCGCCGCTGCCCGAGGTGCCGCCCGTACCGCGGCTCGCGCTGCCGTTGGCCGACGAACTGCCGCTGTTGCTGCTGCTGCCGCTGCTGTTGCTGCCACCCGACCCGCCTGCGCCTCCAAGCATGCCGCCCGAGCCCAGGGCCGCGCGGACCGATCCGGCTCCCGTGCCCGATGTGTCGGGCGACTCGCCCGTCAGCAGACCGCGCAGCACGCCCGCCAGGTGCACGGCCTGCGCGTTGCGCAGGTAGACCACGTGCAGGTTGCCGGGATCGCTCTGCGCGTTCTCTAGCTTCGCGACAAGCTCGCGCGCGAGCGCGGTGCGCCCCGGGCTGCTGGAGCGGATGACGATGCTGTTGGAGCGCGGGTCGGCCAGCACCACGATGTCGCGCTTGCCCTTCTCTCCGCTGCCTTCGAGCAGCTCGGTGGCGAGCCCTGCGATGTCCACCGCCACGCCGTTGCGCAGCTTGACGATCTCCGAGTCGAGCGAGGTCGGCGTGTCGATGCTCTCGATGATGCGCGCGAGGCGCTCGAGGTTCTCGATGTAGTCGGTCACCACCAGCGTGTTGTTGGCCTGGTAGGCGGTGATGGTGTTCTCTGCCGCAATCAGCGGCTTGAGTACCGGCACCATGGCCTCGGCGTTCTCGTAGTTCAGCCGGAAGGTGCGCGTCGCCATGCCGCCGCCGGCGTTGCGCGCGTTGACCGCGCCCCCCTGCAGCTTGGCATCGGCCACGGGCACGACGCGACTCACTTCGCCCACGTCGACGATCGCGAAGCCGCGCATGCGCAGCGCCGAGGTCAGCATGCCGTAGGCCGTGGCCGACGACACCTCGCCTTCGGAGACCAGCGTGATCTGGCCCTTCACGCGCGGGTCGAACAGGAAGTTGCGGCCGAGGAAACGGGCCAGCGCGGAAATCACGGAGCTGATGTCGGCATCGACGAAATTCAGGATCACCTTCTCGTCCCGGTCGCTACGCGCGGCCTGTGTCGATGCAGCCCGGTTCTGCGGCGGCGCGGTCGTCGCGGTCGTCGCGGCATCGGCACCCAGGCCGGCCAGCCCCAGGCAGCACGCCATGGTCCATCGGCGCATCGCTGCGCCCTTTCGATCTCGTCTCACGGGCCATCCTTGTAGAGTGAGGTGGACTGCAGGTTCACGACGCCGCGCACATGCCCCTGCGAGCCGGCACCGGCTTCGGCGGCGTTGTCCGCGCGGTCGAGCACGGCGCCGACGACTTCGAGGTCGGCGCGCGCCGAAACCGCCAGCAGCCATGGAAAGACGGAAGCTGCTGGCACCGGTTCGTCGAACTGGATCCGCCATGCCTTCGCCGGCGCCGCCTTGCCGGTGCCGGCCGGCGCGTCGTTCACCACGACCTGCACGCGATAGCGGCCTTGCAGGCCCGCCCGGTCCAGCCCGGCTTGCGGCGATTCGCTGGGCCCCGCGCCAGAGTGCTGCCCGCGCGCGGCGGGCACGTCGGAAAGAATCTGGTCAAGCTCGGCCGACTGGGCACGCAGCTTCGGCAGATCGCGCTGCCAGCGCGCGACGGTTTCCAGTGCCGGGCGCGCAAACACCAGCCATGTCAGCCCCAGCACCATGACGATCGCGGCGCTTGCGACGGCAAGACGGTCTCGCGCAGACAGTGCCTGCCATCGTGCGTTGCCTTCGCCCAGTCGCTTCAGCAGCGGCCCGAGGTGGCGCCCCAGCGGGCGCAGACGTTCGAGGATCACTGGATGGCCTTCTTGTCGTTGTTCTTGTCGGAGGGCGTTGCCGGGCCGGCCAGGGTCAGGCGCAGTCCGTCCGCCCCGGCCTTCACGCCGAAGCCCTGCTCGGTGCCTTGCGCCTCCAGCGCACGTCGCTCCTCGGCGCCTGGCGCTCCACCGTCGCGCCAGCGGACGTGCAGCGCGCCGGCCGTGTAGCGCAGCCCCTGGACCTGTCCGGACGGAGCCTGTGCCAGCAGATTCGAGGACGCGCGCAGCAGCCCCGCGAGATCCCCGGTGGCCGCGGGCTGCCCGCCGGCGGCAAGTGCCTCCTTCTGCTGCCGGGCCTGCTGCACGGGATTGACGACCACCGGCACGTCGGGAAACGCGGCCTTGACGCGCGCAGCCATCTGCCGCTTCAGCGCCTGGCCCTCCCTGGCCAGCTGGCCCGCGTAGAGATTCAATCCCGTCAACCACACGGCAATGGCCAGTGCGCCCCAACCGACGGCCGGAACGACCCATGCCGCAGCGGTACGGCCCTCCGCGGCATCGGCGACCGGCAACGACCAGCTCCAGCCTTCGCCCGACCAGCATTCGGCCGCATCCGCGTCGCCAGCCCACTGCACGGCCTGCACGGCCTGCACGGCCTGCACGGCCGGGGGCGGCGAATCCCCGTCCGCATGCACCGCAAGACCCGCCATGCGATCCGCGCCTTCAGGCAGCCACTGCGCAAACCCCTGGTCGCGCCCCGTGCGCACGACCACCCACTCGTCGATCCGGCAAGCCACCCAGCCTTCGGCCGGGCATGGCAGGAAGGCAGTGGGCAGATGCAGTTCGCGCACCGCCAGGCCGTGCTGTCGCAGCAACCCGATCCAGCCTCGCACCACGCGGCGGGCGATCCACGCCGCAGGCACCGTGCCGTCCGCCGTACGCGGGCCGAATCCGGTCACGAGTTCGTCCAGCGGTTGCAGCGCACAAGGTTCGATCGCCCCCGGTATCGCCGTGCGCAAGCGCCGCCCCGAAAGCGGCGGCAGCGGGAACGCAGCCATCGGCACATCGCCCGGATGGAGGCAGATCTCGACCCGCTTCGCGCGGAAGCGCTGCACGACAGCCTCCATGGGCAGGAGACCGCCGTCGCGCCACCGGCCATCGGGCTGCCGATAGCCGCACCGGAGCGCGACGGACGTCGCATCGCCACCCGGCCATGGCGGCAGCCGCAAGCGCAGCAGGTCGACCCTCACACGCCCTCCCGCAGCCACACCACGCGCGGCAACGCCCGCTTGTCGTCGTGCACCAGGGCCACCTGCACGAACCGGGTCCGGGCGGTATCGAGCACGCTCGAGACCCGGAACCAGTTGCTCGTGATGCCGATGCGCACCTCGTTCATGTCCAGCTCCGGCATGCGCAGCCGGGTCACGAAATCGCCGCGGTTGATGAACCATTGGCCGCGGTCCCGCGTCGACAGCAGGGCCCGGGCGCGTTCGAGCGTCAGCCCGGGCACGCCGGCCGCGACGACTTCCGCGCTCGCGGTGTTGGCGTTGATCCAGCTGCGCGCGGGCAGCACGGTCACGAAAGGAGCGAGCCGGGCGAGCACGCCCGCGTCGACACCCGGAACGGCGAGCAGGTCTTCCAGCGCCCGCAGCCGCGGCGCCTGCGCGGCCTGCGGCAACCCGGCCGGCAGCCCCATGCCGGCAGCCACCCGCGCCACGCGCTCCTTCACCTCGCCGGACTCGGACTCCGTCGCCGCCGGCCCGCCGAGGCTGACCACGACGCGCCGCATGATGCTGTTCGCCTGCGCCGGTGCAACGCCGACCAGCGCGCACAGGCGCATGAAGACCTCGGCTTCCGCGGGATCGATCCGCCCGCGGTCCACCAGGTTGTTCAGGTTGAACTTGCCTTGCTCGTCGCCGATTTCGCTGAGCAGCCGGCCGCCGTCGCCCGCCACCTGTCCGGCTGCCTGCCGCGAGAAGGGACGGTTCCACGCGCCGTCCAGGCGCGTGGTCGGCTCGCGCGCAGCCTCGGCGCGCAGGATGCGCTGGGCCTCGCTGACCTCGCCGCGCAACAACCAGCGGGCCTGCAGCCTGGACTGGTCGCCCTGCGTGGTGCGGATGAACGCCGACTGCCGCCCCAGCAGGCTCGCAGCCAGCAGCGCGATCACGGCGACGATCAGCAGCGCGCTGACCACCGCCATGCCCCGCTCGTGCGCGCTGCGGCTCCTTGCCTCGATGCCCACCGGAACGACGACCACGCCAGTCACCCGGCGCTACCAGGAGCCTATGTCGGCATTGGCCTTCTCTCCGCCGGGCTCGCCGTCGGCGCCCATGGAGAACACGTCGATCTCGCCGTTGCTTCCAGGGTTGAGGTACTGGTAGGGGTTGCCCCACGGATCGGCCGGCAGCCGCTCCAGGTACGTGCGCCAGTTGCCGGGCACTTTTCCGGCGGTGGGCTTTTCAACGAGCGCGCGCAGGCCCTGCGTGGAACTGGGATAGGCGCCGTTGTCCAGGCGGTAGAGCTTCAGCGCCTGCATGATCGCGGCCACGTCCTGCCGGGCCGCGGTGGCGCGCGCCTGGTCGGGGCGGTCCATCAGGCTGGGCACGATGAGCGCGGCGAGCACGCCGATGATGACCAGCACCACCATCAGTTCGATGAGGGTGAAGCCGCGTTGCAGCGCGCAGCGACGACCTGCGCGACAAGGGGTTGAACGTGCGGCCATCTTCCACTCCCAGAACAAAGAACATCAAGTGCAATCGAGCTGTTCATCGTGGCAGCGGCGCGTGTCAGTCCGATTGAAAATCCTCGGGAGTTCGCCGCGCGCTCAGGAGCCATCGGGCTCCTGCGGCGATTTCCAGCGCGCCAGCGCACGGCGCGCGGCGTTGAGTTCGGCCATCGAGATGTGCAGCTCGGCCATGGTCCTGGCGAGCAGCGTGATCAGGGCCGCGCGCTGGCGCACGCGCACGGTCTCGGCGCGGTGCGTGCGCTGCGCCTGGCGGGCCGTCGCGCGGATGGCGCGGGCCGTCGGCGAGTCGTGCAGGTCGGACGACGGCATCCGCGTGTTGCTTGCCGGCATCGCGCTGCTCCGCTGCTGCGTGCCGCGCATGCTCAGGCTGCCGCCGCCGGATCTTGCGTGCCGACCGCAACCGCGTTCGCGGCGTCGCCGCGCGCCGCGCCGGCCGGGCCGTAGTTGCGCAGGTGCAGGAAGAACTCGCCCATCATCTGCATCCACAAGCGCACCGCGAAGACGAGGTACGCGGGGCTCACGCCGCCCGCGACCACCACGTCCATCTCCAGCACGACGAAGTCGCCGTGCTGCGCCACGCGCGCGAAGCGCTTGGCGCGATGCCACGAAGCCAGCACGGCATCGGGCAGGGTGCCGCCCTGCACATGCAGCGGACAGCTCAGGGTGAAGTCGGTGTACTGAGTGGTGGTGACGGGGTTGCCCCACAGCACCTGGAAGCCGATGCCGTGGCTCGCGCTGTGCAGGCGCACAACGCCGTCCTGCTCGATGGCGGTGACGGCGCCGCCGGCCGCCTTGATGGCGTCCGACACCTGCTCGGGCGTGACGGCGTCCAGCAGATCGGCCTGCATTGCCGCCGCGTTGCCGGCGGATTCGTTGTTGTTGTTGTTATTGCTGTTGTTCGCTGTGTCGTTCATGAATGACCCCTGCTTGTTGTCGTGGATGGATGTGCTCTACCGGTGTCCGGTGTTCAGTTGGTCTTCTTCAGTGCCGCGTCGAGCGCGGCGCCGTCGATGCTCAGCGTCGTGGCCGGCGCGACGCGCGCGAGATACGCCTGCAGGAGCTGCTGCTGTCGCTGCTGGCGCAACGCGGTGCGCAGCCTGGGCTTCATCTCTTCGAGGGTGGCGCTGCGCGCGGGCTGCACGTCGAGCACCTTCACGACGTGGAAGCCGGCTGCGGCCTGCACCGGATCGCTGACCTGCCCCGGCTTGAGCCTGGCGACGGTGTCGCGCAGCTCGGGCAGGATGCGCTCCAGCGGCAGCGTGTCGACCTCGCCGCCGCGCTCCGCGCTGCGCTTGTCTTGCGAGCTGGCGCGCGCAATGGCCGCGAAGTCGCCGCCGCGGGCCTGTCGGGCGAGCCTGCCCGCTTCTTCGCGCACCTTGCCGATGGCAGCCGCGTCGCGCGCGGGTGTCGCCAGGAAGATCTGCGCCACGCGGTACGCGGCCGGCAGGTTGAAGTTGGCCTTGCCCTCTTCGTAGGCCGCCTGCACCTGCGCATCGGACGGGAAGTCCGCAGGCACCTGGCTCACCGACTCGAGGTAGCTGGCGCTCACGATGCGCGCGGTGATCTCTCGCGCGGCGGCGTCGATCCTCGCCTTGACCTCCGGCCTATCGGCCCAGCCGCTGGCGCGGGCGTCGCGCAGCACCGCCTCGCCCAGAAGACGGTCGCGCAGCCAGCTGTCGAGCTGCGCGCGGTCGGCCCTCACGGCGGCGCGCTCTCCCTCGGGCAAGGCCTGCAGCAGCTTCTCGACTTCGTCCTGCCCCACCGTGATCTCGCCGAGGCGGGCCACCACCGCGGGTGCGGCTGTCTGCGCGCCGGCTATGCCGACAGCACCGACAGAGGAGGCCAGCATCACGAGTGCGGCGGCGGCGGACGACGACTTGATTCGCTTCTTCATTGCTTGCTGCCTCCCTCCGCAGGTGCGCTGGCGGCAGCGGCGGGCGCCGGTGCGCCCACGGCACGCACGTCGAACTTGCTCTCGTACAGCCTGTCGCCGTACTGCTGCGCGATCTGCTCGAACTTGACGCGGCTCTGCGCCGCAAAGGGCTGGCGCGACGCGAGCACGGTGCCCACGTCCATCGTCTCGTAGGCGCGCAGGATCTCCTGCCCCACCGCGTAGAGCTGCGAGTTCTTGGCCTCGCACTGCGTGATCGCAGTGCGATGCGTCGAAGCCTCGGCCGACAGGCGCTGCCGCTCAGCCTCCGACGCGCGCGCCGTCTTCAGCAGCTCGTCGTAGGCGCCGCGGTACTGCGCGACCTGCGCCGTGGCCTTCTCGGACATCGCCTGCGCCTGCTGGCGCAGTTGCTGGCTGCCGGCGCTGGCGGCCTCGCGCGCCTGCCGCTCGGCGGCGAGCTGCGACTGGGTCTGCGAGAGCTCCTTCTTCAGCGCATCGAGTACCGGTTCAGGCCTGGCGGGTGCGGCTGCCGCGGGCGACTGCTGCTGCCCCGCCTTCAGCGCGGCCAGCTCGTTCTGCGCTTGCTGCAGCTGGGTGGTCGTCGCGCGCAGTTGCGCGCGAAGCCGCTCCTCCATGCTCTGGCCGCCCGGCGGCTGCTGCGCATGAGCCGTGGCAGCCAGCGAGGCCAGCAGAAGCGCCGGGAAGATCGCCGAAAAGATGGTTCTGGACACGGCAGGCTCCTTCTCTTCTTGCTTCTCAGAAACGCGCATTGAATTCGAGCTGCAGCGTGTCGATCGACTGCGGCGGTCCGTAGACCTCCTTGGTCGAGATCCAGCGGCCGGTGAACCACATGTTCTTGTCGATCGCGTAGGAGCCGCCCAGGAAGTAGCCGCGTGCGTTGGTGCCGCCGCCGTGGAAGGTCGGGTCGTTGTAGCCGTCGGGCATCGCGTCGGGCTCGATGCGCTTGTAGCCGGCGAGCACGTTCCAGTCGCCGCGGTTGGCCGGCGCCGGCTTGCCGTAGGTGGCCTGCAGCATGTAGGCGTTGCCGCCGCTCTTGAAGTCGGCCTGGCCGGTGCCGCCGGTGGCGCCGAAGTTGTTGACGATCATGCTGCGCACGCCGGCGCGGTTCCAGATGTCGCTGGCGCTGTAGGCGGTGTTGCGCACGAAGTTGGCGTCCAGGCGCAGGTTGTTGCCCGCCACCTTGGTGTCCCAGCGCAGGTTCAGGTCGATCAGGCGGAACTTCGAGGCCAGGCCCACGTACTGCGGCTGCGGCGTGCCGGCCGGGTTGAGCGGGTCGAGCTTGATGTCGCGCAGCAGCATGAGCGTGTTGCCCTTCTGCATGAAGGCCGGGCGCGACCAGTCGGTGCTGCAGCCGTCCTGGCCCGCGTACAGCGCGCAGGGCTGCGAGATCTGGCCCGTGACGTTGCGGAAGTTGTAGTAGGCGAGCGCGCCGCGCAGGCGGTTGTCCTCGTCGATCTTCCATTCGGCGCCGGCCTGCGCGCCGAGCAGCCACTTGTTCTCGCTCTTCATCTTGTTCTGGCTGCGGCCGGGCGAGTTGTCGGAGGAATACTCCAGCGGAATCAGGCCCAGCGTGCCGAACAGCGTGAGGTCCTTGTTCGAGGCCAGCTTCTTCTCGAACTGCGCGGCGATGCCGTCGAAGTTCAGGTCGTTCGAATACAGCAGGTCGGTTGACATGAACGGGTTGCCGAAGCGGCCCGCGGTGACCGTGAGCCAGTCGACCGGCTTGTGCGAGATCCACATCTGGTCGAGCCACACGCTCTTCTTGCTCAGGCCGCCGCCCAGTGTCTGGGTGGTCGAGACCGGGCTCTCGTCGCTGCCCGAGGCCAGGCGCACGCCGGCCTTGGTGTTCTCGGTGAGGTCCGCATACACGCCCAGCCGCGCGCGGGCGCGGAACAGGTTGCGGCGGTCCTGCCGCGTGTTCAGCAGCGACGGCAGCGCGAGGTTGGTGTTCGGGTTGACGTCGTAGCCCGCGCCCTTGTTGAACTCGCTCCAGTTGGTCTCGATGTTGCTGTTGTTGCCCGCGTAGCTGCGCGACTCGTTGCGCACGCGCACGTCGCCTTCCACGCGGATGCGCTTGCTCCACTCGGGCGTCTCGTTGGGCGCGGCCCAGCCTTCGTCCTTGGCCTGCGCCATGACCTGGGCCTTGACCTCGTCGCGGATCTGGTCGCGCACGGTCTGCGAGATGTAGGGCACACGCACGTCGCCGGGCTCCAGGCGCACGCCGCCGGCCACGCTGGCCGATGCGGCGGTGCTGGCCGCCGCCAGGCGCTGCTGCGCCTGCTGCGCGGCCAGGGCCTCGGTCTGGGCCTGCGCGAGCAGGGCCTCGCCCACGTCCTTGGCGAGCGTGCCGCTCTGGATGAGGCCGCGGATCAGCTTGACCATGGCGGTCTCGGATGGCGCGGCGGCTGCCTGTGCCGAGGCGTGGCCGGCGGACAGGGCGAACGCGGAGGCCACGGCCGCCGCGAGCGCGCACCGGCGCAGGATCGGGAGGTGTTGTCGGAATTGGTTCATCGCTTGGTTCGCAGGATTGAATGGAACAACGCTCTGGGCGCCGGCGCTCATGGCCGCCGCCCTCTCATGGACACACGCATCGGGAAGCGCAGCGACGCGGGCGGTTTCTCGTCGACGCGGTCGAGGCCGCGGATCAGCGCGAGCACCGCTTCGTCGATGTCGGGCGTGCCGGTGCCGCGCACCAGCTGCGCCCGCGCGGTCTTGCCGTCGGCGCCCAGCCACAGGTCGATCTGGATGTCATCGAACACCAGCTGGCGCGTGCGCGGATCGCGCGACAGCGCCTGCTGCAGCACGCTGGACACGTAGCGCGCATACGAGCCGCTGCCGAGGCCGCCGCCCCCGCCGGTGCCGCTCATGCCGCCGCCGCTGCCGGCCTGGATGCCGAAGGCGTCGCCGCCGGCCTGCGCGGCGCTGTCCATGGTCACGGGGTCGCCGAGGTCCTTCGAGGGGCTGGGCGGCGTGTCGTCCTTCGGAGGCTCCAGCGGCTCGATGGGCTTGGGCTCGGGTTCGGTCATCGGCTTGATCTTTTCCGGCTCGGGCTCCGGCAGCTTCTCGGGCTCGGGCGGAGGTGGCGGCGGCGGCGGTGGGGGCAGCATCAGCATCGGCGCATCGGCCACCACGCGCTTGGTGCTGGCGGTGTCGGCCAGCAGGTGCCACACCAGCGCCACCAGCGCGGCGGCGAGCGCCAGGCCGATGACCCAGCCGCCCCAGCGGCGCCACAGCCCAGCCTGCCCGCCCGCGCGACGCGCGCCGGCGGCTGAAGTCGGGTTGCGAGGGTTCACGCTGCTGTCCTCACTTCTGCTTGCCGGTCACGAGGCCGATCTGGTTCAGCTCGATGCGGCGCAGCAGGTCGAGCACGTCGACCACCTTCGCGTACTGCACGCTGGCGTCGCCGCGCACGATCACGGGGAAGTCGGGCGAAAGCGCCTTCTCGGTGCGCAGGCGCTCTTCGAGCTCCGGCAGGGTGACCGGGTAGGCATCGAGGAACACGTTGCCCGCGTTGTCGATGGTGATGGCCTTGGTCTTGGGCTTTTCCAGCGCCACCGAGGCGCTGGCCTTGGGCAGGTCGACCTTGATGCCGGGAATGCTGGCGTTGCTGGTGAGGATGAAGATCACCAGCACCACCAGCAGCACGTCCACGAAGGGCGTGATGTTGATGCCGCCCGTGCGCTTGCGCGCGCCGAACCTGGCTGCGGGGTTTGCCATGGCGTCTCGGCTCCCTCAGGCGCGCCGGGCCACGACCTGCGCGACGGAGCGGCCTTCGCCCTGCTCTTCCGCCAGGCGTGTGACGAACTCGTCCACGAACACCGCCATGTCGGCGCCGATGGCGTCCGAGCGCGAGGCGAGCCAGTTGTAGCCGAACAGCGCGGGAATCGCGACACCCAGGCCCGCGGCGGTACACAGCAGCGCGGCCGCCATGCCCGGTGCCACCGAGTTGATGTCCACCGCCCCGGCCATGGCCGCCACGACGAACACCAGCATGATGCCGATCACCGTGCCGAACAGGCCCACGTAGGGCGCGCCCTCGATGGTGGTCGACAGCCAGTTCATGCGCTTGGACATGCGCTCGGTCTCGCGCACCATCACGCCGTCCATGGCGGCGCGGATGGCGCCGATGGTGGCGCTGGAGACCGCGCTCAGGTCGTAGCCGCGGTCGTGGCGGCGGCGCATCTCGTCGATGGCCACCTCGTACAGGCGCCACAGCGAGGAATCGGCGCGCACCTCCTGCGGCACGGTGTTGTTCACCGCCAGGCGATCGAGCGGCGCGCCCGCGGCCTCGCGGAAATGCTCGATGAAGATGTCGTTGGCGCGCTCGGTGGCACCGTAGCTGCGGCCCTTGCCGATCATGATGGCCCACGACAGCACCATCATCAGCCCCAGCACGCCCACGACCACCCAGGCGTCCAGCGGCATCGCCGCGAGGATGAAGCCGAAGTGGCTCTTGCCGGCCTGCTGCTCGTCGGCGCCGAACGCCGTGAGGCGCGACTCGGCGCCCTGCGAGACCGCGTCGGCCAGCAGCAGCGCGTCGCCGCGCGCCACCTTCGACAGACGCACTTCGTCGATGGCGCCGCTGAACGGTGCGAAGGCCGCGGCCTGCGCCGTGGGAGTTCCCGACGCGACGGCCGGCACGTCCGCACCGAGTGCCGCAGCCGAATTCAGCGCCGGCAGCTTCGCCGCCACCGACGCGGCGCGACGGCCGCCGACGAAGAGCGCCACGTTCTCGCCCTCGGCCTTCACCGCGATATGCGACCACTGCCCAGCCTGCACCGGCTGGCCCGGCGCGCTGCGCTGGCCGTTGACCTGCACGAAGGGCACGCCCTGGTCGATGCCGACCACCAGCTCGCCGGCACCGTCGCGGCGTGCATAGACCACCTGCTGCGCGCCGAGCTTGTCGGGCCTGATCCATGCGGAGAAAGTGAGCGCACCGCCGGCCTGCACCGCGAGCGACGGCGTGGCCGGCAGCATCAGCGCGGCGGCTCCGAGCTGCGCGCCCTTGCCGATGACCGTGCCCTCGACCGGCACCGCGGCGGTCTGGCCGTTGTTGCCGTAGGCGGTGGTGTCGCGCGGCGGCACCGCGCCTTCGGCGAAGTGGTAGACCAGCGTGTAGTCGGGATCGAAGGTGCGCTGGCCGTTGCCCGAGGCCGGCGCCTTGGGGTTGCCGTAGTACATCCACAGCTTCTGCGGCGTGCCGGCCGAGACGTTGGGCACGTCGACCCAGATCAGCGCCATGCCCAGCAGCGGATCGAACTGCTCGATCTGGTGGTTGAGCACCGTCTTGTCGTCGGCCGCGACGAAGCGCAGGTCGGCGCCGGTCTCGCTCACGCCCTCGAACTTGAAGTTGCCTGTATGCAGGCGCACCAGCACCGGCACGCGGCCGGCGTCGCTGCCGATGGCGCCGGCTTGCGGCCCGGCGTCGATGGTGATGGGCTTGCGATAGGACCACTCGGCCTGCCACCAGGCATGGGCCAGGCCGGGCAAGAGTGTGCTCGCCAGCGTGAGCACGATGAAGAGGATGCGTCGCATGACAGGGTTCTCCGGAAAGCTCGTATGAAAAAAAGAAGAAGTGATGGGGCCGCGCGGCTCAGTAGTTCGCGGTGAGGCTGAAGTTCACGCGCGGGTCGTGCTTCTTCGTGCGCGGGCCGTCGGTCAGCGGGTAGCCGATGTCGACGCGGCCCGCGAAGTACTGGCCGACCTTGAAGGTGGTGCCCACGCCGACCGAGTACAGAGAGAAGCGGTCCTGCTGCTCGGGCAGCGGGCTCTTCAGGCGCAGACGGGCCGCATCGGCGAAGGCGTACACGCGCCAGTTCTCGACCGTGTTGCCCAGGAATGTCAGCGGCTTGCTGCGCAGCTCGACAGAGCCCACCACGCCGTAGTCGCCGGTGGCCTCGGCCGAGAGATAGCCGCGCACCGAGTTCATGCCGCCGCCGGCGATCTGCTCGCTGGACACCAGCGGCGAATCGGTCATCTGTCCGTTGAAGCGGAAGGCGAGCTGCGAGCCCCCATCGAAGGTGTGCGTGCCGTTGAGGTCGGTCTTCAGCACCATGAAGCTGGGCGACGACTTGTAGCGCTTGTAGTCGAAGGCGGCCCAGTCGCTGCCGTACTTGAACGAACTGCTGGTTCCCACCACCAGCGAGATGCCGACGCCGTACTGGCTTTTTTCCGACTGCCTGAAGCCCGAGTAGGACAGCGTGATCGGCGCGTACTTCAGTGGCACCGTGTCGCCGCTGCCCTTCAGCGTGAGCGCTTCCTTGTTGTTCTTGAAGTCGATGCCGACGCTGAAGGCATGCCACCAGTCGCCGGCGTTGGGCACGGTGTAGGTCGCCTTCACTCCGAAGGAGTGGCCCTTGCCGAGCACGTCGGTGCCGCCCACGGTGGCCACGTTGCTGTCGGACGAGAAGGCATTGGCCTCGAGGCTCCAGTTGGTGCCGCGGATGGGCGCGGTGTACGAGGCCGAGATCACCTTCGTCTGGCTCAGGTCCTGCGGCGCGCCGAAGAAGCTGATGGAGGCGCTGTGGCCCAGCTGCCAGAGGTTGTCGTGGCCCAGCGAGACGCTGGCGCGCAGCTTGCGCGTGTCGGCGCTGTAGTCGTTGTTGAGGCTGGCGCTGGCGCGCCACGGGCTCGAGTCCTCGACCTTGAGGTCGACGTCCATGGTGCCGGGCATGGAGCCCTGCCGCACCAGCGGCATCACCTGCCGCTTCGGCCCACGGTTGAGCGCCGCGAGTTCGGACTGCGCCTGGTTGAAGTTGGGCACGCCGCCCTCCTTCAGCGCCGGCACCTGGTCGCGCACCTCGAGCGGCGAGTTGTATTCGGCGCCGACGACGCGCACGCGGCCCGCGCGCGTCTCGTTGACCTGCAGGAACACAACGCCCTGCGTGACCTGCTGCTCCGGCAGGTCGACATACACCGACTGGTAGCCCGCCGCCTGGTAGGCCGCGAGCAATGCGTCGCGCGCGCCCTCCACGTCCTTCAGCGTGCGCTCGGGGCCGAGGAAGGGCGTGACGGCTTTCTCGATGGCGCGCGCATCGAGCACGGTGTTGCCGCGCACGATGTATTCGGAGATGTCGACCTTGCGCTCGGGCGCGGCCGGCGTTGCAGCCGCAGCAGCGGGCGCCGGTGCAGGCGCCGGGGCCTGGGCGATGGCTGCTCCCTGCGCAGTCATCGCGAACACGGCCAGCCAGACCGCGCTGCGGCTGCGACTTCTCTGTGGGCCTTTCTTCTTCGTTTCTTGCATTTGCAGCTCTGTTCTCATGGGTGAAGCGCACAAGACAGAGCGCTCAAGAACGGAGAGCCTTCGTGTCGCTGCGGCGTACTCTTCCTAGACGCACGGCATGCGCGGCGACTGTCGTTTGTCACGAAAACTTCATCAAGAAATTGGCACTCGGAACGATCCGGCCGCTTTTTCACGCTTAAGAAGAAGGACCTCCGAACGGGAGAAGTCGTGTTCCCGAGAACGGGTCTTCCCACCGACTTGCGCGGTGTCTAGACTTCGTGGCCCGCCGCGTCGGCGGCGCGCGCGCTTCGGCGCGGGCCATGGAACTGGAGGCAGGAGATGCGCATGGTTTTTCGTATTCGTGGCATCGCCGCCGTGCTCATGCTCGGGTGCTGCGCAGGTGCATGGGCGCAAGCCCAGCCTTGCGTGGAAGTGACCGTCAACGGCGAACGCACGCCCTCCTACGACTGCCTGACGGAGAAGATGCGCCCACCGGCATCGGCGCGCGCGCCCGATGCAGCACAGCCGGGTCTTGCATCGGAGGCGATCGTGCAGCGGCCCTCCAACGAACTCGGCCTGTTCAACCGCGCGGCGACCGGCCACCGCATGGGCAACACCTTCGGCACCTCGGTCTATCCGCAGCGCCCGCCGCCGGTGGCGCCTTCGTCGCCGCTGATTACCCGCCAGTAGTCAGCGAAGGCTGCCTTGAGTGCCTTCGCCGTGGAGGCCGACGATCAGCGAGCGTAGCCAGCTGATCGCCGGATCCTTTTGGAAGCGGCCGTGCCAGAACAGGTTGATCGCGATCTCGGGCAGCTTCGCCGGATGGCGAACGTAGGAAAGATCGAACGGCCCCGCCAATGCCTGCGCGAGTTTCTCGGGCACTGTCGCGATCAGGTCCGAGTCGTGCAGGATGTGGCCGACCGCGACGTAGTGCGGCACGGTCAGCACCACCTTGCGCACGACCTTCTTGCGGTCGAGGAACTCGTCCGCGTTGCCGTGGCCCGTTCCCGCGGAGATCACCACCACATGCTCGGCGGCGGAGAACTCGTCGAGCGAGACTTTCCCCTTCTTCCTGTCGAGCGGATGGCCGCGCCTGAACACGCACACGTAGTTCTGCTTGAAGAGCCTGCGCTGGAAGTACCCGGTCTTCAGCTGCGGCAGCAGGCCGATGGCGAGGTTGACGTGGCCGGCCTCCATCTCGTCCTGCAGATTCACGGCCGTGTTGCGCACCGTGCTCAGCGAAACGTTGGGCGCGACCCTGGCGATCTCCTTCATCAGCCTGGGCAGGAAATAGATCTCGCCGATGTCCGTCATGCCGACGGTGAAGGCGCGCTTCGAGGTGGCCGGATCGAACGAGGCCTTCTGGTTGATCGCCGCATGAATGACCTGCAGCGCCCGCGCCGTGGGCTCGGCGAGCTGCTGCGCGTAGGGCGTGGGCTCCATGCCGTTGGGCGTGCGCAGGAAGAGCGGATCGTCGGTCAGCTTGCGCAGGCGCGCCAGCGCGTTGCTCACGCCCGGCTGTGACAACCCGAGGCTGGCCGCCACCTTCGAAACCCTGCGGTCGACGAGCAACTGCTGGAAGACGACCAGCAGGTTGAGATCGATGTCCTTGAGCTCCATGCGCGGCGTCTCACATTCTCGAAATCAATATGAACTATTGCCCACATTCTATTGAGCGATGACGCCCGAATGGGGATCATCGATGCACCCACGAGACGCTGCCTTCGAGGACAGCACAGGAGACAGGAACATGGACGACACATCGGCGGTCTTTCCACGGAAGATCCATTGGGAAAGCCAGGGCACCAGCCGCATTCCCTTCATGGCCTACACCGAGGCCGACCAGCACCGCCAGGAGCTGGAGCGTTTCTTCTACCGCAAGCACTGGAGCTACGTCGGCCTCGAGGCCGAGATCCCGAACGTCGGCGACTTCAAGCGGACCGTGGTGGGCGAGCGCTCGGTGATCATGGTGCGCGACGCGGAAGACTCCATCAGCGTCGTCGAGAACGTCTGCGCCCATCGCGGCATGCAGTTCTGCCGCGAGCGGCATGGCAACCGCAAGGAAGGTGGATTCACCTGCCCCTATCACCAGTGGAACTACACGCTCACGGGCGACCTGCAGGGCGTGCCCTTCCGCCGCGGCGTGAAGCAGGACGGCAAGGTCAACGGCGGGATGCCCGCCGACTTCAAGACCGCCGAGCACGGCCTGAACAAGCTCAAGGTCGCGACGCGCGGCGGTGTCGTCTTCGCTTCCTTCGACCCCGAGGTCGAATCGCTCGAGGACTTCATGGGGCCAGAGATCCTCGGCTACTTCGACCGCCTCTTCAACGGCCGCAAGCTCACCATCCTCGGCTACAACCGCCAGCGCATTCCGGGCAACTGGAAGCTCATGCAGGAGAACATCAAGGACCCGTACCACCCGGGCCTGCTGCACACCTGGTTCGTGACCTTCGGCCTCTGGCGCGCGGACAACAAGTCCGAGCTGAAGATGGACCGGCACCACCGGCACGCGGCCATGATCTCCACGCGCGGCGCGAGTGGCAAGGCCGACCAGGTGACGCAGGTGTCGAGCTTCAAGGAAAGCATGCAGCTCAACGATCCACGCTTCCTCGACATCGTGCCCGAGCCCTGGTGGGGCGGCCCGACGGCGGTGATGATGACGCTCTTCCCGAGCGTGATCCTGCAGCAGCAGGTCAACAGCGTCTCGACGCGCCACATCCAGCCCAGCGGCCCCGGCGCCTTCGATTTCGTGTGGACGCACTTCGGCTTCGAAGACGACACCGGGGAAATGACCCAGCGCAGGCTGCGGCAGGCCAATCTCTTCGGCCCGGCGGGCTTCGTCTCGGCCGACGACGGCGAGGTGATCGAGCTGTCGCAGAAGGGCTTCGAGCAGAAGCCCTTCCATCGCACGCTCGCCGAACTCGGCGGACGCGGGGTCGGGGACACCGACCACATGGTCACGGAGACGCTGATCCGCGGCATGTACGAGTACTGGCGCAAGGTGATGGAGGCTTGAAATGGACTTCCAGGACTACTTCGAGCTTTCGCAGCTCTACGCCAGCTATGCCCATGCGGTGAGCTCCAGCCAGTGGGAGCTCTGGCCCGAGTTCTTCACCGAGGACTGCAGCTACCGCCTGCAGCCGCGCGAGAACCACGAGCGCGGCTTTCCGCTCGCCACGCTTTCGTTCGAGAGCAAGGGCATGCTGAAGGACCGCGTCTACGGCATCCGCGAGACCCTTTTCCACGACCCGTACTACCAGCGCCACGTGGTGGGCGCGCCGGTGGTGCTGAAGGCCGAGCCGGGGCGCATCGAGTCGGAGGCCAACTACGCCGTGTTCCGCACGAAGCTCTCGGAGCTTTCGACGGTGTTCAGCGTGGGCCGCTACATCGACGTCGTCGTGCGCACCGGACAAGGCCTGAAGTTCGCCTCGCGCCAGGTCATCTACGACAGCGAAATGATCCCGAACTCCGTCATCTACCCCCTGTGAAGCGAAGAGAAAAACCATGAGCGATGGATCCAACAACGGCTGGACGGATGCCGCACATTTCGATGATGTGCCCGCTGGCGACGTCATCGGACTGATCGTCGAAGGCCGCGACCTGGCTCTCTACAACGTGGACGGCAGCATCTACGCGACCGACAACATCTGCACGCATGGGCATGCCCGCCTGTGCGAGGGCTTTCTCGAAGGGCACGAGATCGAGTGTCCGCTGCACCAGGGCACGTTCGACGTGCGCAACGGCGCCCCCACCTGCGCTCCGGTGACCGAGGCGATCCGTTCCTACCCCGTGAAGATCGAGGGCGGGCGGGTGTTTCTCTCGCTGGGCTGATCCGTCGCGAGCAGCCCATGAGCACACAGGACAGCACGATCGCGATCGTCGGCGGCGGACAAGCCGGTGGATGGGCTGCGCAGACACTGCGCAGCGAAGGCTTCGGCGGCAGGATCGTGCTGATCGGCAACGAAAGCCATCGCCCATACGAGCGCCCTCCTCTTTCGAAATCGGTGCTCGCCGGAGAAGCGCCGCCGGAAACGACCCGACTGCTCAAACCCGAAGCCTTCGATGCGCTGAACGTGGACTGGCGACCCGGCGTGAACGCCGCGCGCATCGATAGGGCTGCGAAGCAACTGCACCTGAGCGACGGCGAGCCCGTTCGATACGACAAGCTGATCCTGTGCACCGGAGGCCGGGCGCGACAGCTGGGCATTCCCGGCGCGAACCTGCCCGGCGTGTTCACGCTGCGCAGCATCGACGATGCCGCCGCACTCGGCGCGGCGCTCGTTCCCGGCAAGCGGCTGCTGGTCATCGGCGGAGGATGGATCGGGCTTGAGGTAGCGGCGACAGCTCGCGGGAAAGGGCTCGACGTCACGGTTGTCGAAGCCATGGAGCGGCTGTGCGAACGCACCGTGCCGTCGGAAATCTCCGGCTACCTGCTGCGGCTTCATGCATCGCATGGCGTCCGCGTCGAACTCGGCACGGGCATCGAACAGCTGGAGCAAGGCGCGGACGGCGTCGGACTGACGGCAACACTGACCAACGGA
>NZ_RXFS01000020.1 GCF_003952185.1 Variovorax sp. 679
ACTCGAACTGCTGCCTGCTGCCGCCTACGGCACGCAGTGGCTTCAGGTGCAGGACGACAACGGCAAGTTTCTGGCGAAGTGGCCCAGCAATGACGCGGTGAGCGAGATCTACACGCTCGATCGGGACAAGTGGTGGAGGTTGATCAATCCGGATTGGATTGATCCGGCGGGGCAGGCCGGAAAACCCAAGGAAGAAGGAGGAAAGCCGACGAACCAAATAGGCCTGGAAGCCACGACGACCCGGATCGAAGATGCAATGAGATTTGCGGACGCTATCCGGGACACGTTCCATCCACGCACTTATGCGCACTACGGCAGCGACCCAGTGCAGCCGGCTTGGAACGACTTGGTATGGCGCGTGGTCGATGGCGACCCTGTCATCGCCGGCGATCCGTTGACCTGGACCTTGTTGCCCGGAACCGAGGGAGACAACGGCGAGGGGGCGTTACGCGTGAAAGGCGACCGAGGCGAAGTTCTCAAGCTCAAGCTTCAGCCCCCGATGACCCCCAGCGACGGCACAGTGCCCGTGGAACGCAGCGCCGCCAAGGTGCGCGCGAAGGTCAAGTGCGTGCAGGCCGGATACGACCACCAGGGCAGCTACAGCGACGCCAACGCCAGCGCAGCCACGCTCTACGGGATCGTGCGCATCGCGGCGGATTTCGATCCCCAGTGGTGGTCGGAAAAATACTGAACACGGCCACTATCTTTGACGATCAAGGACTCCCCATGAATCGACGCATCGAGACATTGTTCGAGCACACCAAACTGCTGTGCTTCGGGCGCTATGTGCTGACCGCACCGACGGATTCACGACTGGCGTTTGGCCGCGACTTTCCGACGCTGCTCAACCGGGCCAATGACATCGAGCAAGTGATGGCCGCCGACCGCGCAAAGATATTGTCAGCCGACAAGACGGCCGAGATCACCTACTTCGGCAAAGGGCCGGCACCGAACCTCTGGCTCATGCGTTCGTTCAAGAGCGTATCGGCGAAGAAGTACGGGCTGGAGAGCTTCGACGTCTACTACGTTGTGGGGCCTCACATCTTTGTCGGCGGCAACGCCACGGCCAAGAGCTACAACATAACCGCGGATTCAATACTTCAATATACGGTCGAGACGGCCAGCAACCTGCGCGCACGCGAGCCCGACGAGGTCCCCACGGAGCAGGGCCTTTGCCATGAGTACGGCTTCACCCGCGTCGATGGCTCCCGAGGTCCGGCCCTGTCCCAGGCCGGCCTTCACATGGCGGCGCTGCCCGACGTCGTGTTCAGCGTCCAGAGCAACCAGAGCCAGAGCACCAAAGGCAGCAATGGCTACGGCCTGCTCAAGCTCATCAACGACCGCAAGCGAGACGCCGGCAGCAGCTATCCCAAGCTGACGACGCTGCGCGAGGGAAAGAAGAAAGTCCACGGCTGGGACGGCGAGGAGTCGCTGGTCCGCGAAGCCGATGGTTCGCACGACTTCGAGTGGATGTTCATCGGTGAAACCGGCAACGTCGCACGCCCGGCATTGCTGCAAGCGGCAATGTTCACCAAGGTGGCCTCCGACCGCGTGGGCGCTGCCGCAGCCTCCTCGCTCAACGACGAAGAAGCCATCGCCCTCTGGGACAAGCTGCTCGACGGCCTCAAGTTCCGCGTGGCCGTGCCCGGTGCCCCGGCCAGCGCGGTAGCAATCAAATGAATCGATCTGCAATGACACAAACACAAGCTCCCACCCGCCGCGATGCTCTTCAAGCCCTGGCATCGATGCTCGCGCTGCCCCTCTCTCCCCTGCCGCAGGTACAGGCCGCACTGCTTCCGACGCAGGAGGCCGTGAACCGGCTCTGGCGTCCGATCAACGCCTGACGATGCCGGACGTCACATCCAGCAACAACCGGCACCAAGACCCACCACCCGAGGGCGATTCCTGATGTCTGCAGAATAGGAGCCCATGCACGTCCGACTCCCGCGCCATCCGGCGCGCTCTCTCGCCCCCGCCTGCGCCCTCCTCTCCCTCGCGCTCCTCCTGCCCTCCGCATCGGCCGCACCCGATGGGACGACGGCTGCCCCACAGCAGCAACAACAGGACGCAGACGCCCGCATCGAAGCCCTGATCTCCCGCATGACCGTGCAGGAAAAAGCCGGCCAGCTCAGCCTGTACGGCCCCGCCGACATCGACACCCCCAACAACCCGCAGGCCGGCTGGCGCAACGCGCAGCAGGAAACGGCCGACGTGCGCGCCGGCCAGCTCACAGGCCTGTTCAACAACGCGGGCCTCGAAGGCAAGCGGCGGCTGCAGCAGATCGCGGTGAAGGAGTCGCGCCTGGGCATTCCGCTGATCTTCGGTGCGGACGTGATCCATGGCTTTCGCACCATGTTCCCGATGCCACTGGCCGAGGCCTCCAGCTGGGAGCCGGCGTTGGCCGAGCGCACCGCCCGCGCGGCGGCGGTGGAGGCCACTGCGGACGGCTTTCGCTGGACTTTCGCACCGATGGTCGACATCGCACGCGACGCCCGCTGGGGCCGCGGCCTCGAAGGCGTGGGCGAGGACGTCTTCCTCGCGAAGCAGTTCGCGGCCGCGCGCGTGCGCGGCTTCCAGGGCACGGACCTCTCCCGGCCCGACTCGATGCTGGCCACGCCCAAGCACTTCGCCGCCTACGGCGCTGCCGAGGGCGGGCTCGACTACAACGTGAGCGACATCTCGGAGCGCACGCTGCGCGAGGTGTACCTGCCGCCGTTCCGCTCGGCGCTGGATGCGGGCGCGCTGTCGGTGATGAGCGCCTTCAACGAGATCGGCGGCGTGCCCTCCACCGCCAACCCCGCGCTGCTCACGGGCGTGCTGCGCGACGAATGGAAGTTCCGGGGCTTCGTGGTCTCCGACTACACGGCCGACGAGGAACTGGTGGAGCACGGCTACGCCGCCAACCCGCGCGAAGCCGCCAAGCTGGCCTTCATGGCCGGCACCGACGTGAGCATGCAGAGCGGCCTGTACATGCGCTACCTGCCCGACCTCGTGGCCTCGGGCGAGGTGCCGATGGCGCGGCTCGACGAGGCCGTGCGCCGCGTGCTGCGCGTCAAGCAGAAGCTCGGCCTCTTCGACGACCCGATGCGCGGCCTCGACGGCCTGCCCGCCTCGCAACGCCCCGAGAACCCCGAGTTCATCGCGCTGGCCCGCGAGAGCGCGCGCCGCTCCATCGTGATGCTGAAGAACGATCGCATGCTGCTGCCGCTGCCCAAGGCCGGCACGAAGATCGCGCTGATCGGCCCTTTCGCCGAAGGCACCATCGACCTGATGGGCGCGTGGAGCCTGTTCCCGGGGCAGTCGGCGCCGGTGGGCATCGACCAGGGCCTGCGCTCGGCGCTCGGCCCGAACTCTTCGGTGAACGTGGTGCGCGGCTCGGGCATCGAGTCGGCGCTGCCCGGCGGCATCGACGCCGCGGTCGCTGCAGCGCGCGATGCCGACGTGGTGCTGCTGGCCATCGGCGAAAGCCAGAAGATGTCGGGCGAGGCGCGCTCGCGCAGCGACATCGGCCTGCCGCAGGCGCAGCAGGACCTGGCCGAGGCCGTGGCCGCCACCGGCAAGCCGGTGGTCGTGCTGCTGAGCAACGGCCGCGCGATGGCGCTCAAGGGCGCGGTGCGCAGTGCGCGCGCCATCCTCGTCACCTGGTTCCTCGGCGTGCAGACCGGCAATGCGATCGCAGACGTGGTGTTCGGCGACTTCAATCCCTCGGGCCGCCTGCCGGTCAGCTTTCCGCAGACGGCCGGGCAGGTGCCCTACTACTACGCCCACAAGCGCACCGGCCGCCCCTCACCCGAGAACGCACCCGACACGGCCTTCAAGACCCGCTACGTCGACGCGACGAACGAAGCGCTCTACCCCTTCGGCTTCGGCATCGGCTATGCGCCCGTGCGCTACGACAGCGTCGAGCTGAGCACCGAGCGCCTGCGGATGTCGGACACGCTGCGCGTGCGCGCCACCGTCACCAACACCGGCGCGCGCGAGGCGGAGGAAGTGGTGCAGCTCTACATCGACCAGCGCGCCGCGAGCGTGACGCGGCCGGTGCGCGAGCTCAAGGACTTCCGCAAGCTGAGCATCGCGCCCGGTGCGTCGGTGCAGGTCGAGTTCACGCTCACGAAGGACGACCTGCAGTTCATCGGCCGGGACATGAAGCCCACGGTCGAGCCCGGCGAGTTCGACCTGTGGGTCGCGCCTTCGGCTGCCGACGGCATCCGCAGGCGCTTCGTGCTCACGCGCGATTGAAGACTGGCAAAGCCGCGTCTCACTCGCCCATTGCGTGCACGGCCGACGAGTTCGCCGATGCCACGGGCGGCGCCACCTGCGACTCCATGATCTCCGTCGGATGAATGCCGTTGTTCGCACGAATCGCCTCGGCCTGCACCTGCGCACGGTCGGCGCCCGCAACGGACGGCTGCACCTGCGACTCCGGCACCTCCGTCGCGTGGATGCCGTTGTTGGCACGCGCGGCATCGTCGGCGACCGCATCGCGCGACATCGTCGAGTGCGAGATCTGCGGATAGTCGGGGTCGGCGCGGCCACCCGCGTGCGCGAGCGAGGCCAGCGCCAGCGCGGGCACGGCGGCGATGCACAAGGCTGCTGTACGGACTCTCATGGCTGTCTCCTTGAGTGATGACGATGTTTCACTCTAGGACGCGGTACTTACCGGTCGGTGAGGGTCCGCTTAGGCCGCAGTGAGAGTTCGCTTAGGTGGGCGTGAGGGCGCAAGAAACCAGCAGATGACGAGCAAGGGCTTCGGCATACGCAAGGATGCACAGCGCAGGGATCTGTCGGATCACGCGACCCTCATCTATATTCGGTCGATCAGTCCTCCGGAACCACTTGCCGCCGAATGCGCCCCTTGATCGAAACAAAGGCCTTCCCGCAATCGCTGAATGGCGAGGTGGCACGGGTCGCCTCACGACTCGTCCATGAGGAAGATCATCAGGGCAGCGGCAACTTTTGCGTACAGGTACAGGGCGAGTTGCTGGAGATACCGAACCGGCTCTACTACCGCCCAACACTGCTCGACCGCGCGATCGAGGGGTCGGAACTCTCGCACCAGATCGCAGCCTGCCTGGGCACCCGGCACCATGATGGCTTTGCACGCCAACGCTGCCTCGAGCGCCTGCTGCCGATAACGCAGCCATGGGTCGTGCCGTACGTAGTCGCATTGCTGGGCGAGTACGTCCTCCCCATCATCATGGTCATCGAAGCGCATAGCCGAAGCGATGACCTTGGGCTCTATGGCGAGTTCCTAGCGCGAAACACGCAGTACCTCAAGAAGACCGAGCGCCGCGTGATGAGCTACTGGGATGCCTACCACCGGCATCTCTATCCCCAGCGCGCGCAATACCCTGGCTTCCTGGCAATGACCGCGCTCGAGAACGCGGCGAACAACGCAGCAGCAACAATCGGTCTCGATCTGTCCACCCGAGGAGCGAATGTATGACCGCCACCGCAATCCCCCTCGACCACACGCTGACCCTCGTGTCCGACACGGCCATCAACATCTACCGCTTCAATGCGAGCGGCCAGGTCGCCGCCACCATCGGTACGAAGAACGGCCCGGTGTGCGGACCGCTTTTCAGCTGGCGTGTTTTGTCCGCAGATTGCATCGAGATCGCCGACTCGGACGGCCACACCGACCGATGGACGAACATCCGCGTCGAAAGGGACCTGCTGCACGCCGAGTGCAACGGCCTCGCCCGGACCTTCACGATCAGAAAGCCCTCCCAATGAAAGTCAAACGACTGGTCGCCAACTTCGCCACGCCGGAGCCCGCGCGCGCCGCCGTCTTCTACAAGGACATCCTCGGCCTCGACCTGCTGATGGACCACGGCTGGATCCAGACCTACGGCTCGCAAGCCGGCATGACGGTGCAGCTCAGCTTTGCATCGGAGGGCGGCTCGGGCACGCCGGTGCCCGACCTTTCCATCGAGGTCGACGATGTGAACGAAGCCTTCGAGCGCATGAAGGCCGCCGGCTTCGCCATCGAATACGGCCCGGCGGACGAGCCATGGGGCGTGCGCCGCTTCTACGTGCGCGATCCGTTCGGCAAGCTCGTCAACATCCTCGCGCACGCCTGAGCAAGCCTGCGCAAGGCTCGCTCAGTCGAGCCCGTGGAAGACGCTGTCGTCCGGCCCGATATGCGAGGGCGGCGTCCAGGCCGCGTCGCGCATCGAGCGGCTCACCAGCTTTTCGACGCCCAGCAGCGTGGCGAAGATCGCCATGCGCACCGGGATGCCGTTGTCGGTCTGGCGGAAGATGGCCAGGCGCGGGTCGTTGTTGAGATCGACGCTCAGGTCGTGCGAGCCGGGGCGGCCGTCGCGCGGCAGCGGGTGCATCACGACCACGTTGGGCCTGCAGGCCGATTCGACAAGCGCGCGGTTGATCTCGAAGGCGTTGTCGAAGCCTTCCAGCACCTCGTCTTGCGCGAAGCGCTCCTTCTGGATGCGCGTGGCGTAGATGATGTCCGCGCCGGCCAGCGCCTGCGCGGGCGTGGCGGCCGTCTCGACCACGTGGCCGTTGCGGCTCACGGCCTCGACGATCTCCGCGGGCATCGCGAGCGAAGGCGGCGAGATCAGCGTGAACTTCAGCCCCTTGTAGAGCGCCAGCAGCTTGATGAGCGAATGCACCGTGCGCCCGTACTTCAGGTCGCCGACCATCGCGATGTGAGCACCGTCGACCAGCTTGCCCAGGCGCGAGAACTCGCGCTGGATGGTGTACAGGTCGAGCAGCGCCTGGCTCGGATGCTCGCCCGGCCCGTCGCCACCATTGATGACCGGCACGTTGGTGGCACGCGCGAACTCCGCCACCGAGCCCTGCTCCGGATGCCGCACCACGATGGCGTCGACGTACCCGCTGATGACGCGACTGGTGTCGTAGATCGATTCGCCCTTGGCCATCGACGAGAAGGTGAAGCCGGTGGTGTCGCACACCGAGCCGCCCAGCCGGCAGAACGCGGCGCCGAAGCTCACGCGAGTGCGCGTACTGGCCTCGAAGAACAGGTTGGCGAGCACCGCCCCTTCGAGCACGCGGCTGACCTTGCGGCGGCGCGCGATGGGCTGCATCACGTCGGCCAGTTGGAACAGCTCGTCGATGGCATCGCGATTGAACTGGCTGACCGACAGCAGGTGGTGCGAGCCCTCGATGGCCAGCGACTTCCGCAGTGCGCCTTCATGTGCGCTTTGCGTATATTCACTGCGCCGCCCGTCGGATGCCAGGATTTCGCTCACGAAGCGCCGCGCGACCTCTGGCATCGCCCGGAATTCATTGGATTCGTCGGGCAGCAGCCAGGCGTCGAGCGCTCTCCTGCGGCTGCCGATGCGCTCCGCGAAGGCGTCGCGCGTCATGTTGAGTTGACGCATCGCGTCGCGGAGAAGCACTTGCTGCGGCATGTTCATGGGCCGCAAATATATACTCAATGCGTATATTTTCCAAGCATAGGCAGTAAACCAGGAAAAACTATCTCCTGGCCTTCCTCGCTGGCTTCTTCGCGGCGCCCTGCCGTGGCGAACGTTGCCGCAGGGTCGAACCGGAGCCGCGCGGTGGGTTTGGCGGTGCCACGTCGTGCTGGCTTGCCCTCAGGGTGAAATCGCATGTCTTCACCGCCAGCTCGACGATGCGCGCGAGCGCCGGGCTCGAGCTGTCGCGCCGGTAGACCGCGCTGTAGACCAGCGGCGGCGGCATCGGGTCGCTCCTGACGATGCGCAGCAGGCCGCTGCGGATGTCCGGGCGCACGTAGTCGAGCGCCTGCTGGCTGATGCCGAAGCCGCTGATCGTCAGTTCGCGCAGCACGGTGGTGCTGTTCGTCAGCATCACCTTGCCGAAGCGGAAGCCGTGCTCGGCGCGCCACGCTTCGTAGAACCTGTTTTTCGAGGCGCCGGCCGGCTGCTCGATCACCGGGTAGTCGGCGAACTCGTGCGGCTTCAGCGCCCGGTTGGGAATGACGAGGCGCGGGCTCGCGATCCAGGCCTGGTCGACCTGCCCTACTTTCACCGACTCGAAAGCCTGCCCCCAGAAGATGCCCGGCATGATGGTCAGGTCGAGCTTGTTGGCCTCCAGCCGCTCGAAGAGCGTGAGCCCCGCATCCACCACCGGCTCGAGCGTCACCTCGGGATGCAGCTTCTGCAGCAGCTGGATGAGCCGAGTGAGCCAGGTCATCGCGATCAGCTCCGTCACGCCCACCCTGAAGGTGCCACGCAGCGTCTTGTCGACGCTGATGTCGTGCTCGATGCGCTGCCACAGCCGCAGGGCCTCTTCCGCGAGCGGCAGCAGCTCGCGCCCTGCATGGGCCAGCTCCAGCCCGTGCGAGGTGCGATGCAGCAAGGGGCCGCCCAATGAATCCTCCAGCTCGGCCAGGCGCTTGGAGATGGCCGACTGCGTGGTGTGCAGCTTTACCGCCGCGGCGCTGAAGCTCTGGAGCTTGGCGCTGAAGAGAAAGGCCTCCAGCTGCTTGAAGGTGAAGTTCATGCCAGCGGAATGTACGCCCATGGGTTGCCAGGAAAAAAAGGAATACCGCGCCGGTCCGATTTCTCGTTTGTCCTGCGAGGCATGCACTTTGATACTGCATGCATGCTTCACATCGCACCACGCCTGAATCGAATCAAACCGTCTCCCAGCTCCATGGCCGGCCAGCGGGCCCGCGAGCTGCGCGCCGCGGGCCGCGACATCCTCGGCCTGACCGCCGGCGAGCCCGACTTCGAGACGCCCGAGCACATCAAGCAGGCCGCCATCCGAGCCATGGCCGCCGGGCAGACCCGCTACACCGACGTGGGCGGCACGCCTGCCCTCAAGGAAGCCATCGCCGGCAAGTTCCTGACCGAGAACGGACTGGCCTACACGCCGGGCGAGATCATCGTCGGCACCGGCGCCAAGCAGGTGATCTTCAACGCGCTCATGTGCACGGTCGCGGCGGGCGACGAGGTCATCGTGCCGGCGCCCTACTGGGTGTCCTACCCCGACATCGCGCTGCTGGCGGGCGGCGTTCCGGTCTTCGTCGACTGCCCCGCCGCGTCGGGCTTCAAGCTCCAGCCCGCCGACCTCGAGCGCGCCATCACCGGCAAGACGCGCTGGCTGATGCTCAACTCCCCGAACAACCCGAGCGGCGCGACCTACACGCGCGCAGAGCTTCAGGCGCTGGCCGAAGTATTGCGCCGTCACCCGCACGTCTGGGTGCTGACCGACGACATCTACGAGCACCTGATCTACGGCGACGTCGAGTTCGCCACCATGGCCGAGGCGGCACCCGACCTCAAGGATCGCACGCTGACGGTGAACGGCGTGTCCAAGGCCTATGCAATGACGGGCTGGCGCATCGGCTACGGCGCGGGGCCTTCCGCGCTGATCAAGGCGATGGTCAAGCTCCAGTCGCAAAGCACCTCCGGCCCCAACTCGATCGCGCAGGCTGCATCTATCGCGGCGCTCACGGGCCCGCAGGAAACCATCGCCACGAACCGGCTCGAATACCAGAAGCGGCGCGACACGGTGGTCGCGGCGCTCAATGCCATCGACGGCATCCAGTGCGACGTGCCCGATGGCGCGTTCTACATCTTCGCCTCGTGCAGCGCCCTCTTCGGGCTGCGCAACCGCAAGGGCACCGTGATCGAGAGCAGCGACGACTGGGTGATGCACCTGCTCGACTCACAGGATCTCGCAGCGCTCCAAGGCAGCGCCTACGGCGTGCCAACGCATTTCCGCCTCTCCTTCGCCGCCAGCACCGAACAGCTGCTGGAAGGTTGCCGGCGCATCGCGCGGGCACGCGAGGAACTCTCGGGCCAAGCAATCAACCAGGAACCGCAATGAAACTCCGCACCCTTCTGAAGCTGCTGCCGGCCCTTGCCGCGGGCACCGTCTGGCTTGGCGCCCCCCACGCGCAGGCCGCCGACTCCTTTCCCTCGAAGCCCGTGAAGATCCTCGTCGGCTTCTCGCCCGGAGGCTCCAACGACGTGGTGGCACGGCTGATCGCACCGAAGCTGGCCGAAGGACTCGGGCAGCAGGTGCTGATCGACAACCGGCCGGGCGCCGGCGGCAACATCGCGGCATCGGCCATGCTCGCCGCGCCCGCCGACGGACACACGCTGCTGATGTGCACCACGGGAACGCTGTCGATCCAGCCGCACGTGCTCAAGAGCATGCCCTTCGACTCCGAGAAGGACATCGTGCCGGTCACGCAGATCGTCAATGCACCTTACATGCTGCTGGTCAACTCCAGCCTGCCGGTGAAGAGCGTGAAGGAGCTCGTCGCCTACGCCAAGCAGAAGCCGGGCGAGATCAACTTCGCTTCCTCGGGCACCGCCACGGGCGGCCACCTCGCAGGCGAGATGCTGAAGAGCCGCGCGGGCATCGACATCGTGCACGTGGCCTACAAGGGCACGGGCCAGGCCATGACGGACCTCCTCGCCGGCCAGGTCTCGATGATCTTCGACCAGCCCGTGAGCTCGATGCAGTACGCCCGCTCCGGCAAGCTGCGTGCGCTGGCGGTGGCCAGCCCGCGCCGGCTGGCGGCCTTCCCGGACATCCCGACCGTGACCGAAGCCGGTGTCCCCGACTTCGACCCCGTCACCTGGGCTGGCATCTGCGCCGCGAAGAACACGCCTCCGGCCGTGGTCGAGCGCATCCAGCGCGAAGTCGCCAAGGTGCTCGCGATGCCCGAGATCTCCAAGCGGCTCGCGGCCGATGGCCTGGAGCCGGTGGGAAGCACGCCCGAGCAGTTCCGCGCCTTCCTGACGGCGGACAAGCGCAAGTGGGGCCGCGTGGTGAAGGACGCGGACGTCAAGGCCGAATGAGCGGAAACCAGAACATGAACCAGCTTCCGGACATCGTTCGCGACTTCGAGCGCGTTTCCTCCAATCTCGTTCAGCAGGCCTCGGCCTTCCAGCCGGCCATCCTCGCCGACGTGGCCGGCCGCCGGGGCGCCCTGCACGGCCGCATCCAGGCCCTGCGCCACCGGATGAAGCTGGCGGGCAGCGCGCTCACGGTGGAAGTGCGGCCGGGCGACAACTTGATGATCCACGCCGCCATCGCGCTCGCCAAGCCTGGCGACGTGCTGGTGATCGACGGCAAGGGCGACCAGAGCGCGGCTCTCATGGGCACGATCATGATGAACGCCTGCCGCCAGGTCGGCATCGCCGGCGTGGTGATCGACGGCGCAGTGCGCGACAGCGTGGAGATCGACGAGATGGGCTTTCCTGTCTTCTCGGTCGGCACCAATCCCAACGGCCCGACCAAGCTGGCCTCGGGGCGCATCGGGCATCCGGTGTCGGTCGGCGGCGTGGCCGTGCGCCCCGGCGATCTGGTCGTCGGCGATGCAGATGGTGTGGTCGTCGTCGAACGCGAGAAGGTGGAAGCGCTTCTGCTGGCTGCGCAGAAGAAGGTCGAAGACGAAGCCGCGCGCATCGATGCCATCAAGCAGGGCAACACGGCGGCCAAGTGGCTGGACGCCGCCTTGCGCAACGCGGGCGTGCTCAAGGAAGGCGAGAAGCTGTAGGCATTTGAGCCGGGCAATGCCGCAGATGCGGCTGCGGCGACTGCGGGCTTCGGTCCGCCTCGCTCACGTCCAGTTCGTCTGCACCCAGCTGCGCACCGCCGCCCACTCGGGCGAGGTTTCGATGTAGCTCTGCGTTGCACTCACCAGCTCGCCCACGTTCTTGTAGTCGTCAAGGCCGAACGGCTCGGCGAGCGGAACGTTGCCGCGCATGTAGTTGCCGCCGAGCAGCTGGCCGGCCTGGACCGCCGCCAACTCTGCGGTGGCATCCATGGTGAGGTTGAGCAGCGCAGTGGCCGGCACCACGCCGTCGCTGAACGGCCACAGCCAATGCGTGACGCCCCAGTCCAGCGGGTTGGAGACGGAGGTTGGCGGCACGCCCACCGGATTGGCGCCGGTGCCCAGCGACAGCATCACGATGTCCGACGTGGCGCTGGCGTAGCCCTGGTAGATCGCTTCCACGATCGCCGTCATCGAGGGGTTGTTGGCGAAGGTGCCGCCATCGGCGAAGTAGCCGAAGCCGCCCACCTGGTACGGCGGGAAGTACGTCGGCGCGGCCGAGGTGGCCAGCGCGGCATCGACCATGCTGATGCCGCGGTAGGCGTTGTTCGGGCCGTTGGAGATGGTGCACGGCGCCCAGCTGTTCTGGCTTGCGTCCCACAGTCGTGCGGAGTTGACGGCCACGAAGCGGCTCGCCGACGACAGCGCGCCGCTGCCCACCAGCTGCTGGGCGACCGTCTGCAAGCCGGTATTGACGTACTGGCACTTGAAGATGCCCGGGCCGCTGCCCAGCAGCTCTTCCGTCGACTGCGCCGGCGCCTTGTCCTGCTGCTTGGCCTGTGCGTCCAGCAGCCAGCCGTTGGGCTTGAAGATGGTGGAGCCTTCGTTCTCGTAGAGCTTGACGATGGCATCGATGCCAACGTTGTTCACCAGGCCCAGCGAGATCAGGCCACCGGTGGAAGTGCCGGCGAAACCGTTCGCGCTTCCGATGATGCCGAAGCTCTGGTCCAGATCCTGGATCAGCAGTGCCGTGATGACGCCCCGGATACCGCCGCCGTCGCAGCAGAGAATCTTGAAAGACATGGCTGTGCTCCTTGCTCGAGTGGATGGATGGCAAGTGCGTTGCTCGATGCGCGCACCCGTGCCCCTGAACTCAGGCCGGAATGTGCGTCAATCCTTCAAGCGGTGCATCACTCGAACGAGGGAGGTACGGCCTCTCTTGTGCCAACGCGGCAGGTCGGGCTCGACCTTTCATTAATACCAATGTTCAAGAAACGAAGAAAGGGCCCTCGGGCCCTTCTTCTTTTGCACTCATGAAGCCGATGCGATCCGATCGGCTTACCGGTTCGCTCGGCTTACAGGCCAGCCTGGCGCGTGAACGACACGCTGGGCTTCTTGTAGGCAGCCGGCACTTCGTCGCGGTAGAACGCGCGGCGGTCGAGGCTGGCGAGCGGGTCGTGCGCCTTGGCGACGGCTTCGGCCTGCACGGTCGCGCGGTTGGCGGTCGACGTGAAGGTCTGGGCACCGGCGCTCGATGCATCGCTGTATTCGTTGCCGGCACGGGCGGCGGCAGCGGCTTGCGGTGCGACTTCAGCGCGGGTCACGGACGAATTCACGACGTGCACGCCGTCGTAGGTTTCTGCGTGGGCTCCGGCAGCAGCCAGGAGCGAGAGGGCAGCAGCGGCGAGGATCTTCGAGGCATTCATTTCAATCTCCTTCAGGGCAAACGGTTGGTTGGTGAGGAGAAGTTTGATCCTGAATGAGCACGAAAAACGCACGCAAATTGAACCGCGGCGTTCACGGGATTGAAACAATGCGGATCTTGAAATCCGCCCCCGTCAACCGGGTTTGCCCCGAATCGGTCAGGGTTGGGCGCCTGCAACCTCGCCCGCAGGCCGGTTCCACCACCCTCCTCCCAGCGCCTGGAACAGCGCCGCGGTGTCGCCCAGCCTCGTGGCCTGCGCCTGTGCCAGCGCCAGCGCGGCCTGGTGGTGAGCCTGTTCGGCGTTGAGCAGCGCCAGCCTGTCCACATAGCCCCTTCCGAGCTGCCGGCGGATCAGTTCCATCGAGATGCGGCTGGTTCGCTCCAATTCCACTGCCGCGGCCAGCATGTGGAGGGCCAGGGCAGCGGGCTCGGACTGGCGATCGTGCGCGACATCGTGGCGCTGCATGGCGCAACGGTGACGCTGACGCGCAGCGCCTCCGGCGGCGCCTGCGTCACGATCCGCTTCAGTGGCTGATCATCCACGGGCGCCGTGATGGCGCCGACTTCGCGCCGCTGGGCGCCGTCACCGTCGCGCCGCGCTTGCCCGAGCTGCAGCAGCCGCAACCCGCCGGATGCTTGAAGCGCGCATAGTCGCGCGAACTGCCGGGTTCGTGCCGCGCACGCTCGTTGGTTTCCATCGCGCGGCGCGTACCCGAGGCCATCAACGCCAGCCGCGGTGCCGCTGACAGCACGCGCGGCGAAGCGTTGCCGCAGTCGGGGCACGCGGCCGGCTCGTCGCGCAGGCCCGAGGGCCGCAGCGCT
Source organism: Variovorax sp. 679 (assembly GCF_003952185.1). Lineage (GTDB taxonomy): Bacteria > Pseudomonadota > Gammaproteobacteria > Burkholderiales > Burkholderiaceae_C > Variovorax. Next base: position 14,010 of record NZ_RXFS01000020.1, read on the forward strand.
TCGAAGCCGCCGCAGTGACCGCAGGCGTAGTCGTAGGTGGGCATGCAGCGTCTTCCTCTTCTCTTCAGCGCAGGTCGTGCGACAGCGGCATGCTGACGCTGCCGTCGATCATCTTCACCGGCCCCGAAGCGTTCGGGTTGATGTCGAAATCGAAGATGCCCGTGGGCAGCCACAGCGTGGCGCACGAGTTGGGCACGTCGACCACGCCGCTGATGTGGCCCTGCACCGGCGCCGTGCCCAGGATCGAATAGGCCTGTGCGCCCGAGTAGCCGAATTTCTTCAAATACTCGATGGCGTTCAGGCAGGCCTGGCGGTAGGCCACATTCACGTCGAGGTAGTGCTGCTTGCCGCTCTCGTCGACCGAGATGCCTTCGAAGATCAGGTAGTCGTTGTACTGCGGCGTGATCGGGCTGGGCTTGAAGATCGGGTTCTTGATGCCGTACTTGGCCATGCCGCCCTTGATGAGCGTGACCTTCATGTGCACCCAGCCGGCCATCTCGATGGCGCCGCAGAAGGTGATTTCGCCGTCGCCCTGGCTGAAGTGCAGGTCGCCCACGCTCAGGCCCGCGCCGTCGACGTACACGGGGAAGAACACCTTCGAGCCGCGCGACAGGTCCTTGATGTCGCAGTTGCCGCCGTGCTCGCGCGGAGGCACGGTGCGTGCGCCTTCGGCAGCGGCCTTCGCCCTCGCCTCGCCGGTCATCTTGCCCATGTGGGCGGTGCCGGCGAATGGCGGATTGGCCAGGCCGGGCACGCGATCAGGGTCGGTGGCAATGAGTGCCTTCTCGCGCTCGTTCCACATGTCGAGCATGGGCTTGTCGGGCAGGCAACCGATCAGGCCGGGATGGATCAGGCCCGCGAAGTTCACGCCCGGCACGTGGCGCGAGCTGGTGAACATGCCCTTGAAGTCCCAGATCGATTTTTGCGCTTCGGGGAAATGATCGGTGAGGAAGCCGCCGCCGTTCTTCTTCGAGAAGAAGCCGTTGAAGCCCCAGAGGCTGTCCTGCTTGGCGCCGATGTCGAGCAGGTCGACCACCAGCAGGTCGCCGGGCTCCGCGCCCTTCACGCCCACGGGGCCCGAGAGGTAGTGCACCGTGCTCAGGTCGATGTCGCGCACGTCGTCCGCGCTGTCGTTGTTCTTGATGAAGCCGCCGGTCCAGTCGAAGGTCTCGAGGATGAAGTCGTCGCCCGGGTTGACCCAGCATGCCATCGGGATGTCCGGGTGCCAGCGGTTGTGAATCAACTCGTTCTCGGTAGGCGACTTGGTCAGATCGACCTTGATCAGCGTGTCCGTCATTTGCAGTGGCTCCTGGGGTTGTGGTTAAACAGAGAGATAGGCCTTGATGTGGTCGACGTCGGTCTTGTCGCGCGCGGTCTCGTGCACCAGCCGGCCGCCTTCAATGACGAACAACCTGTCGGCCACATCCATCGCAAAGCTGAGCACCTGCTCGGACACGACGATGGTGATGCCGCGCAGCTTGCGGATCTCGTTGAGCGCCTTGGCGATGTCCTTGATGATCGAAGGCTGAATACCTTCCGTGGGCTCGTCGAGCAGCAGCACCTTGGGATCGGTGACGAGGGCGCGCGCGATGGCGAGCTGCTGCTGTTGCCCGCCCGAGAGGTTGCCGCCCTTGCGGTTCTTCATGTCCCACAGCACGGGGAACAGCGCGTAGATCTCCTCGGGAATGCGGCGGGTCTGCGAGTTCTCCAGTCCGGTCTGGATGTTCTCCTCCACCGTCAGCGTCGGGAAGATCATCCGGCCCTGCGGCACGTAGGCGATGCCCTTGGCGACGCGGCGAAAGCTCTCGTCGCGCGACACGTCCTGGCCCGCCACCTCGATGCGCCCGCTCTTGAGCGGCAGCACGCCCATCAGGCTCTTGAACAGCGTGGTCTTGCCCATGCCGTTGCGGCCCATGATGGCGACGGTCTCGTTGGCATGGCCATCGAACGAGATGCCGTGCAGGGCCTCGCTCTGGCCGTAGGCGACGTGAAGGTCCTCGACCTTGAGGTTGATGTTGCTCATGTCAGTGCCCCAGGTAGACGTCGATGACCTTCGGATCGGCCTGCACCTTCTCCATCGGCCCCTCGGCGAGGATCTTTCCCTGGTGCATCACCGTGACCTTGTGCGCGATCTGCTTCACGAAGGCCATGTCGTGCTCGATGACGATCACGGCGCGGTTCTGGCAGATGCGCTTGAGCAGGTCGGCCGTGAGTTCGCGCTCGCGCGCGCTCATGCCGGCGATGGGCTCGTCGAGCATCAAAAGTTCGGGTTCCTGCATCAACAGCATTCCGATCTCCAGCCATTGCTTCTGGCCGTGGCTCAGCAATCCTGCCTCGGTATCGAGCCTGTCGGCAAGGCCGATTTCTTCGGCGACGGCCTGCACCCTGGCCTTGACCTCTTCGTCGCACTTGAAAGCAAGCGCTCCGAACACCGAACGGCCCTTGGGAAACGAGACCTCCAGGTTCTGGAATACCGAAAGGTTCTCGTAGATCGACGGCGTCTGGAACTTACGGCCTATGCCCAGCCGCACGCGCTTGTGCTCGGCCATCTTCGTGAGTTCGGTGTTCCTGAACTTGATGCTGCCTGCGCTCGCGCGCGTCTTGCCGCAGATCAGGTCGAGCAGCGTGGTCTTTCCCGCGCCGTTGGGGCCGATGATCACGCGCAGCTCGTTGCGGTCGATGTACAGCGTGAGGTCGTCGATGGCCTTGAAGCCGTCGAAGGAGACGGTGAGGTCTTCCACTGCGAGCGCGAAGTCTGTGTTGCTCATGGGGGTGCTCCGTGCTCAGGCGCGCTGGCTGCCGACGCCTTCGGGCAGCGTCGGTTCGGGTTGTGATGGCACGGTCGGTGCCACGGGTGCGGTTGCAACTGGAGGCGGCTTGACGGCTGCATCGCGCAGCGCCTGCCGGCGCGACTTCCACCAGGGCCGGATCTTTTCCTCCCACACACCCGCAAGCCCCATCGGGAAGGCCATCGTCACGCCGATGAAGAGCCCAGCCATCAGGAACAGCCACAGATCCGGGAAGCTCTCCGAGAACAGCGTCTTTCCCGCATTCACCAGCAGCGCGCCGTACACCGCGCCCACCAGGCTCATGCGTCCGCCGACCGCGCAGAAGATCACCATTTCGATGGAGGGCACGATGCCCACGAAGCTCGGCGACATGAAGCCCACCTGCAGCGCGAACATCGCACCGCCGATGCCCGAGAGACCGGCGGCCAGGCAGAAGATAAAGACCTTGAAGTTCGACACGTCGTAGCCCGAGAAGCGCACGCGGTCTTCCTTGTCGCGCATCGCCAGCAGCAGCGTGCCGAGCTTGCTGGTCTGTATCCAGCGGCACAGCAGGATGCTCGCCACCAGCAGGCCGACGCAGACGTAATACAGCACGTACTTGGCGCCGTCGGTGCGCGTGTCCCACCCAAGCATGGTCTTCAGGTCGGTCATGCCGTTCACGCCACCGGTGTAGCCCTGCTGGCCGATGATGAGCACCGTGCAGATCAGTGCCACCGCCTGCGTGATGATCGCGAAATACACCCCGCCCACGCGGCGCTTGAACATCGCGAAACTCACGAGCCAGGCCAGTGCCATCGGCGCCAGCACCACCAGCACGAGGCTCAGCGGCAGGCTCTTGAAGGGCAGCCACAGCGCGGGCAGCTCGGTGATCTGGTTCCAGTCCATGAAGTCCGGGATGCCGGGCGTGGTCTGGATCTTGGTGGAGACCGGGTCGGAGGCCTCGAGCTTGAGGAACATCGCCATCGCGTACCCGCCGATGCCGAAAAACACACCCTGCCCCAGGCTCAGCACGCCGCCGTAGCCCCACACCATGACGAGGCCCACGGCCACGAAGGCGTAGGTGAGGTACTTGCCCACGAGGTTGAGGCGGAAGATGTCGAGCGACAGCGGCAGCACCACCGCGAGCAGCAGCACCAGGAGCAGCAGGCTGCCGAGCTGGTAGCGCTGGATCGAGGCCTTGATGAAATTCATCGGAACGTTCTCCAAAGAGGAATCGGGTTCAACGTCGCACTTTCACGGCGAACAGGCCTTGCGGTCGCATCATCAGGATCAGCACGATCAGCGACAGCGTGAGCACCTTGGCCATCGAGCCGGTCATGAAGAACTCGGAAATCGACTGCGTCTGGGCAATGCCGAAGGCCGAGACCACGGTGCCGAAGAGGCTGGCCGCGCCGCCGAAGGTGACGACCAGGAAGGCGTCGACGATGTAGAGCGAGCCCGAGGTCGGCCCGGTCGAGCCGATGGTGGTGAAGGCCGCGCCCGCCACGCCCGCAATGCCGCAGCCGATAGCGAAGGTCAGGCGGTCGGTCTTCTTGGTGTCGATGCCGGTGGCGTTGGCCATCGTGCGATTGGCCACGGTGGCGCGCACCCTGAGGCCCCAGCGGCTCTTGTGCAGCGCGATCAGCACGCCGCCCGTGACCAGCGCGGTGAGCGCCAGCACGAACAGGCCGTTGATCGGAATGTCCAGGCCCTCGTGCGGCGTCCACGAGCCCATGAGCCACTCGGGCAGCGTGGGGCTCACCTCCTTCGGGCCGATGAAGGTGCGGAAGATCTGCTGCAGCCCCAGGCTCACGCCCCAGGTGGCCAGCAGCGTATCGAGCGGGCGCTTGTAGAGATGGCGGATCAGCGCCCACTCCACGATCCAGCCGACGATGAATGCGAAGACGAAGGCCAGCGCGATGGCGATCGGGAAGTAGTACGGCATGAACTCGGGCGCGAGGCTCTCGGTGACGCGCGCCGCGAGGTAGATCGAGTAGGCGCCGATGGTCATGAACTCGCCATGCGCCATGTTGATCACGCCCATCTGGCCGAAGATGATCGCCAGGCCCAGCCCCATCAGCAGCAGCACCGCGAAGAGGCTCAGCCCCGCGAAGCCCTGCATGAGGCCGATGTTCAGCATGTCCGACAGAGTCATGGCTAGTTGTTCCGGGGTTGTGGTGTCGGCTCCCTCCCCCGCGCGGGGGAAGGAGCAACGGGACAGGCTTGCGGCTTACTGGTAGCCCTTGGGGAACGGATCGGGCTTGATGAGCTCGGCCGATTCGGCAACCACCTTGAAGGTGCCGTCCGCCTGCCCCTGCCCGATGCGGGCCTTGCTCCACAGGTGGTGGTTGGCGTCGAGCTTCACGTAGCCCTCGGGCGCGGTCTTCAGCTCGATGCCCGGCGAGCCGGCCACCACCTTGTCCACGTCGAAGCTGCCGGCCTTCTCCACCGCGGCCTTCCACAGCCAGGGGCCGAGGTAGCCCGCCTGCGTCACGTCGCCGATGACGGCGTCCTTGCCGTACTTCGCCTTGAAGGCTTCCACGAACTTCTTGTTGTTCGCGTTGTCCAGCGTCTGGAAGTACTTCATCGACGAGTAGAAGCCCGCGAAGTTCTCGCCGCCCACGCCGGTCATTTCGTCTTCCGTCACGGCCAGCGTCAGCAGGAACTGCTTGTCGCCCGTGATGCCCGCGGCCTTGAGCTGCTTGTAGAAGGCCACGTTCGAGCCGCCCACCACCGCCGCGAAGATGCAGTCGGGCTTGGCCACCTTGATCTTGTTGATCAGCGAGTTGAAGTTGGTGTGGCCCAGCGGGTAGTACTCCTCGCCCTTCACCGAACCCTTCTGGAAGTTCTCGATGTGCTTGCGCGCGATCTTCATCGAGGTGCGCGGCCAGATGTAGTCGGAACCCACGAGGAAGAAGGTCTTGGCCTTCTTCTCCTTCGCACCCCAGTCCAGGCCCCAGATGATCTGCTGCGTAGCCTCCTGGCCCGTGTAGATCACGTTCTTGCTCTGCTCCAGGCCTTCGTAGAAGGTCGGGTAGTACAAGAGGCCGTTCTCCTTCTCGAACACCGGCAGCACGGCCTTGCGCGAGGCGCTGGTCCAGCAGCCGAAGACGGCCGCGACCTTGTCGTTGACCAGCAGCTTCTTCGACTTCTCGGCGAAGGTGGGCCAGTCGGAGGCGCCGTCTTCCTTGATGACCTTGATCTTGCGGCCCAGGATGCCGCCCATGGCGTTGATCTGGTCGATGGCGAGCTGCTCGGCCTGGATGGAGCCGGTCTCCGAGATGGCCATGGTGCCGGTGGACGAATGCAGTTGGCCCACCGTCACCTCGGTGTCGGTCACGGCGAGCTTGGTGGTGTTGACCTTGGCCGTGGGGAACTGGCCCTGGCCGAAGCTCAGGCCGCTCAGGCCCATCACGGGCAGCGCGGCGGCGCCCTGCAGCAGGCGGCGGCGGCGCAATGCCATGGCATCGAGGGAAAGATCGGTATCACGCGACATCAGGAAACTCCAGGCAGGTTGTTGGAAAGGAAGGCCGCGCACCATCGCAGTGCATCGGACGGTGCCCCAAGCACCATGGCTGGAACTTTAGAAATCACTCGGGTTTGCGCGAATACGTCATTCAACGTAGCGGCGGAGGTCCGCCCTGCCTGCAGACTCGCGAGCCAGACATCGGCCGAAGTCATCACGAAAGGGGCACAGGGAGCGCTTCTTGCTGTACCCGCCTCATGCCACCGCCGCCGCGAGAACCCGCCATGCAATCCGTCTCCGGACAGAAGATCTTTCGCATCCGCCGCGACTACAACGCCTGGGTCGCGAACGAGACGCTGGAGGACTACGCGCTGCGCTATACGCCGCGCAGCTTCCGCAAGTGGTCGGAGTTCCGCGTGGCCAACGCGGCCTTCGGCGCGACCTCCTTCCTGGCGCTGGAGGCCATCGGCGGTGCCATCGCGCTGAGCTACGGCTTCTCGAACGCGCTGTGGGCCATCCTCGTGGTCGGGCTCATCACCTTCCTGACGGGCCTGCCGATCTCGTACTACGCGGCGCGCCACGGCGTGGACATGGACCTGCTCACGCGCGGCGCGGGCTTCGGCTACCTGGGCTCCACGCTCACATCGCTGATCTACGCGAGCTTCACCTTCATCTTCTTCGCGCTGGAGGCGGCCATCCTCGCGCTGGCGCTGCAGATGTACCTCGACTGGCCGCTGTGGCTGCTGTACATGGTGTCGTCGATCGTCATCATTCCGCTGGTGGCGCGCGGCATCACGCTCATCTCGGGGCTGCAGCTGTGGACGCAGCCGATCTGGATCGTGCTGTTCGTCTGCCCCTTCATCGCGGTGCTGGTGAAGAAGCCCGAGCTGTACGCCGACTTCACCGGGCTGGTCGGCCGCACCTCCGACAGCAGTGGCTTCGACCCGCTGATGTTCGGCGCCGCCGCCACCGTGGCCTTCTCGCTGGTGGTGCAGATCGGCGAGCAGGTCGACTACCTGCGCTTCCTGCCCGAGAAGACCGCCGCCAACCGCGTGCGCTGGTGGACGGCCGTGCTGGTCGCGGGGCCGGGCTGGATCGTGCCGGGCATGCTGAAGATGATGGGCGGCGCGTTCCTGGCCTTCCTGGCGCTGCAGCACGAGATTCCGGGCAACCATGCGATCGAGCCCACGCAGATGTACCTCACGGGCTTCTCGTACGTGCTGCGCGATCCGGCCTGGGTGCTGGGCATCACGGTGCTGTTCGTGCTGGTGTCGCAGATGAAGATCAACCTGACGAACGCCTACGCGGGTTCGCTGGCGTGGTCGAACTTCTTCGCGCGGCTCACGCACAGCCACCCGGGGCGCGTCGTGTGGCTGGTGTTCAACGTGGTCATCGCGATATTGCTGATGGCGCTGGGCGTGTTCGCCGCGCTGGAGCACGTGCTGGGCTTCTACAGCAACATCGCCATCGCCTGGGTCGGTGCGCTGGTGGCCGACCTGGTCATCAACAAGCCGCTGGGCTGGAGCCCGAAGACCATCGAGTTCAAGCGCGCGCACCTGTACGACATCAACCCGGTGGGGCTGGTGTCGATGCTGGTGGCGGCGGCGCTGGCCATGCTCGCCTACTCGGGTGCCCTGGGGCACTGGGCGAAAGCCTTCTCGCCCTTCATCGCGCTCGCAACGGCGATGGCGCTGTCGCCGCTGCTCGCGTGGCGCACGCGCGGGCGCTACTACCTCGCGCGCAACGACATCGAGCGCTGGAAGCCGGGCCAGGGCGTGAAGTGCTCGGTGTGCGACAACAGCTTCGAGTCGGAGGACATGGCGCACTGCCCGGCCTACAGCGCGCCGATCTGCTCGCTGTGCTGCACGCTCGAATCGCGCTGCCATGACCGCTGCAAGACCGACTCGCGCGCCGCCGAGCAGATGAGCGGCTGGCTGCAGGCGCTGCTGCCGCCTGCCCTGTCGGCGCGGCTCAACTTCCGCGTGGCGCACTACATGCTGGTGGCGGCCTCGCTCATCGCGCTGCTGGCCACCGTGGTTGGCGTGGTCTATGCGCAGGAGGCGCTGGCGGGCACCAGCGATTCGGTCATGGCGACTGCCTTCCTGAAGGTGTTCGCGCTGCTTTCCGTCGTGGCCGCGGTGGCTGCGTGGTGGGTGGTGCTGGGCAGTGAGAGCCGGCAGATGGCGCAGGAAGAATCGAACCGCCACAACAACCTGCTGGCGCTGGAGATCGAGGCGCACCGCCGCACCGATGCCGCGCTGCAGACCGCCAAGGAAGCCGCCGAGGCCGCCAACCAGGCCAAGACGCGCTACGTGGCCGGCATGACGCACGAGCTGCGCACGCCGCTCAACAGCATCCTCGGCTACTCGCAGATCCTGCTCAAGGGCGATGCCGTCACGCCGCCGCGCGATGCGGTGCAGACCATTCACCGCAGCGGCGAACACATGCTGGGCCTGATCGACGGCCTGCTCGACCTAGCGCGCATCGAGGCCGGACGGCTCCAGCTCGAACCAGCGCCGCTCGCGCTGCCGGCCTTTCTCGACCAGCTCGTGCACATGGTTCGCCCGCAGGCCGAGAACAAGGGCCTGGCCTTCGTCTACACGCATGCGGGTCGGCTGCCGCCGTGGGTGCATGCGGACGCGAAATGGCTGCGGCAGATCCTCATCAACCTGCTGACGAACGCGGTGCGCTTCACAGACAGCGGTACCGTCACGCTGCACGTGGACGCGCGGCGCGAGGTGCTGCGCTTCGACGTGGTCGACACCGGCATCGGCGTGGCGCCGCAGGACCATCAGCGCATCTTTTTGCCCTTCGAGCGCGGCGCCGCGGGCCGCCGTCGCGGCGAGCCGGGCACGGGGCTGGGCCTGACCATCACCGGGCTGCTCACCTCGCTGATGGGCGGCGAGCTCAAGCTGGCATCGACCTCGTCGCAAGGCAGCACCTTCAGCGTGCGCGTGTACCTGCGCGAGGTGGCCGACCCGGGCCCGCAGGCCGGCAAGGCCGGCGCGCTGCGACAGCCGGTGTCGGGCTACATCGGCGCGCGCCGCACGCTGCTGGTGGTGGACGACCAGCCGGTGCAGCGCCAGATGCTCGCCGGCATGCTCGCGCCGCTGGGCTTCGAGGTGCGCGAGGCCGCGAGCGGCACCGAATGCCTCGACAGCCTGCGCGAGGAGCTGCCCTCGGCCATCCTGCTCGACCTGACGATGGACGACATGGACGGCTGGCAGACCGCAGCCTCGGTGCGCGCCGCGGGCTTCGGCGACATCCCGATCATCATCGTCTCGGCCAACATGTTCGAGAACCAGGCCGAGCGGCTGCGCGCGGCAGGCTGCCAGGCCTTCGTGGGCAAGCCGGTGATCGAATCGGAGCTGATCGCCACGCTGGAGCGGCACCTGGGCCTCGAATGGCTATCGGGCAGCGCTGCCTTGCCGGGCACAGGCGGCGAGGAAGAAGACGTGCCGCAGCGCCCGTGCCAGCTCGCCCTCTCCGAAGACGACCGCGCCGAACTCATGCGCCTCGCGCAGATGGGCCACGTGCGCGGCCTTCACACCACGCTCGACCGGCTGGCCGCCGCATCGCCCGCGGCAGCATCGACCTGCACCTGGCTGCGCGGCATGGTCTCGCGCTTCGAACTCGACAAACTCCGCAACGCACTGGCCGAAGATGCAGACACCCTCGCCTCCTGAATCGCCATCGTCCGAACGCCCCGTCGTGCTGGTGGTGGACGACGCGCCCAGCAGCCTAGGCATGCTGTGCGACACGCTGGAGGCAAGCGGCTACACCGTGCTGGTGGCGGCCGACGGCGAGGCCGCTCTGCAGCGGCTCGAACTGGTGGTGCCCGACGCGATATTGCTCGACGGCCTGATGCCCGGCCTCTCAGGCTTCGAGACCTGCAGGCGCATCAAGGCCAACCCGGCGTGGGCGCACATCCCCGTTCTGTTCATGACGGGCCTGTCGGAAACCACGCACGTGGTCGAAGGCTTCGAGTGCGGCGGTGTCGACTACGTAGTGAAGCCGATCCGCGCGCAGGAGGTGCTGGCGCGGCTGCACACGCATGCGCGCAACGCCCGCATCACGCGCATGGCCCGCGACGCGGTGGACGTGGCCGGCATGGGCGTGGTGTTCGTCGACACGCGCGGGCGCATCGCGTGGCGCTCGCCGCAGGCCGCGCTGTGGCTGCATGCGCTGGAAGACCCTGTGGCGCCGGGACTGCTGCCGGCGTCGCTCGATGCGGCGCTTGCGCCCGGTGCGGCCATTGCCATCGGCACGGCCACCGGCATGCGACTGTCGGTGCGCAACCTCGGCGCGGCGGCGCTCGGCGAGACGATGCTGCTCTTCGCCATCCAGCGCGAGGGGCCGGCAACCCGCCTGGCCGAGGCCGCGCTCACGCCGCGCGAGACGGAAGTGCTGTCATGGCTCGCCAAGGGCAAGACCAACCGCGACATCGGCGAGATCCTGGGCACCAGCCCGCGCACGGTGAACAAGCACCTGGAGCACATCTTCGAGAAGCTGGGCGTGGAGACGCGGGCGGCGGCTGCGGCGCTGGCGAGCGGTATGTAACCTCCATGGGGTAACTGCCCCAACGGCACTGGGCTATAGCGCCCGGGAGCGCCGGTTGCGCCCAGAATGGGCTGGCCACCGGAGAAAGAAATGCTGTCCAGCCTTCTGCCGTTTCCGCCCCGCGAAAGCGCCTACAGGCGCAAGTTCCTCGCCAACACGGACGAGAACCTCTTCATGGGTTCGTTCGAGAGCTTCGCGGCGGCCGAGGCCGGAGCGCCTTCCAGCAAGGCCGTGGGCTATGCCAATGCGGACGCGGGCGAGCTCTACAGCCCGCAGATCTACTTCTACGACTACCCCGGCCTCTTCTGGCTCGGCCGTTCCATCGACGCGGGCATGACGCGCGTGTTCGACCTGGGCGGGCACGTCGGCATCAAGTACTACGCCTTCCGGCGCGTGCTGAGCTACCCCGACAGCCTGCGCTGGACGGTGTGCGACGTGCCCGGCGTGGTCGAGAGCGGCCGCGCGATGGCCATCAAGCGCGAGGCGACAGCGCAGTTGAGCTTCACCACCGACTACCGCGATGCGAGCGGCTGCGACCTGCTGTACGTGTCGGGCAGCCTGCAGTACCTGCCGGTGCGCATGGACGCGATTCTTTCCTCGCTGGCGGTGAAGCCCCGGCGCATCGTGATGAACACAACCGCCGTGCACCCGGAGCGCACGATCTACACGCTCAACAGCATCGGCGTGGCGGTGTGCCCGTATCGCATCCAGCATCACGACGAACTGCTGGCCGATCTCGCGCGATCCGGCTACCGGAAGCGGGATGTGTGGCGCAACGAGGGCAAGCCGATCGAGGTGCCCTTCGTCGACGGCGGCGACAAGCCGTACTACGCGGGCTGCTGCTTCGACCTCGCCGACTGATGCACCTCGTCAGGGAATGACGGCCGGCAGGTTCTGGTCGGCGATGTGGCGCTGCTCGGGCGTCATCGCTTCATAGAGCTTCGCGAGCGTGTCGCTCACCGCCTGCACGTGCCGCGCGCGGTCTTGCGCCTGGACGGCGCGCTGCTGGGCGAACTGCACCGCGGTCTGGTCGTCCGATGGCGCCGCGGCGGCCATGCCGGCGCGGCCGGCGAGATCCCACACCGCATCGGAGAAGCGGTCCCACAGCGGAGACTGCTCGGGCGTGATCATGAGCTGAACGCGCAGGTCGTAGAGCTTGTCGCGGACCTTGGCCGCTGCGGTTGCGGGCGTAGAGAGGCCGTCACCGGTGCGCGGACTCGTGGTGCTGTCGGGCCTTGCGCCGCGCCGGCCGCCGCCCATGCCTGCGCCGCCTCCACCGAACTGCGCGAATCCGTGTCCGCTCACGGCGACGAGGGCCGCGGCGAGCGCGAGGCGTTGCAGAGAGCGATTCATTGCTGGTTCCTTCCTCGATGGCCGGCCCTCGAAGGACCACCGCGCATTTCAGATGCGGCGGCTGTCCGGTGCGTTGCGAGCCGGTAAACCGGGGGTAAAGCAGGCCGTCTTTACTTCGGCGCGGGCAGCAGGCGGCGCAACTCGCGAAGCGGCATGGTCTGCGTGGTGTCGATGCTGGTTGGCGCGCCCTGGATGAAACCATGCACCGCATCGCCCCGGACTTCGAGGATCGAGCCGCAGGGGCCGACGTTCAGGGAACCCTCGCCGTTGTCCCACGCCAGCACGATCCATTCGGAGCCCTGGGGCAGCGGCTCCAGGCGCCCCGGCGGTGCCACGTTGAGCATGAAGTGCAGAACGCCGTTGCCGATGAAGCGGCCTGCGGCCTTGCCGCCGCGTCTGCCGTCGAGGAACTCGACCGGCTCGAACATGAAGGAGTCCGGCGGTGGCGTGTAGTTCGGCACACCCAGGTCGAAGGGCACCACCCGCACGCGCATCACGCGGGCGCGTGGCTCCGCGCGCGCGGCCGTGACCGAATCGAGGAATGAGGTGCGGCCGGCGCATGAAGTGGCGCTGGCCGGCACAGCGCCAAGCAGGCTCGTCGCCAGCACGGCGACGGAAAGCCAGAACGGTCGTCGGGAAATCGGAAACATCTTGACTGCCCTCAAAAAGATATTAAAGTGATATCACTTTCAACGGAGGCATCGATGCCAGAGAAGACCCCCAACACCAATCCCCGACCGGTCCGCAAGGAGCGCCCCTACCGGTCGATCAACGGCTACGGCGTGACCGCCGTGGTGCTGCTGCTGATCGCCGTCGGCGTCTGGGCGATCGTGCAGCGCCTGATGCCGCTGCCCATGAGCATCCTGCTGATCGTGATCGGCCTCGTGCTCATTCCGGGCCTGTACATGCTGCAGCCCAACGAGGGCATCATCCTCACGCTCTTCGGCGAGTACCAGGGCACCGACCGCACCGAGGGCCTGCGCTGGACCAACCCGCTGCAAAGCGGCCAGAAGATCTCGCTGCGCGCGCGCAACCTCAACACGCCGCCGCTGAAGGTGAATGACAAGCGCGGCAATCCGGTGGAGATCGGCGCGGCGGTGGTGTGGAGGGTCTACGACACGGCGCAGGCCGTGTTCGAGATCGACGACTACAACAAGTTCGTCGCCATCCAGGCCGAAGCCGCCATTCGCCACCTCGCCACCCTCTACGCATACGACAGCGGCGACGACCTGCAGAGCGAGGAAACCACGCTGCGCGCCGGGCTCGACACGGTGGCCGATGCACTCAAGGCCGAGCTGAACCAGCGCTTCGCCAGCGCGGGCGTCGAAGTGCTCGACGCCAAGCTCACCCACCTCGCCTACGCCCCCGAGATCGCGCAGGTGATGCTGCGCCGCCAGCAGGCGGTGGCCATCGTCAGCGCGCGGCACCAGATCGTGGCGGGCGCGGTCGGCATGGTCGAGGCGGCACTCAGGGGCCTGTCGGAGCGCAACCTCGTGGTGCTCGACGACGAGCGCAAGGCTTCGATGGTGTCGAACCTGCTGGTGGTGCTGTGCTCCGACCGCGAGACGCAGCCCGTGGTGAACACCGGTACGCTCTACACCTGAGGCCAAGGTCTCCACCCGCACCCGATGGCCAGTCCCGGAAAAAAATCCTACCCCTTGCGCATCGATCCAGCCCTGTGGGCCGAGATCGAACGCCTGGCGGCGCAGGAGCTGCGAAGCGCGAACGCGCAGGTTGAATTCCTGCTGCGCGAAGGGCTGGCCCGGCGCGGGCGGCTGCCAGCCACGGATGCAGGCAAGCCCGACGAGCCCGCGGCGCCTCAGTGATAACCCCGAATTCGCTGAAGGCCGAATGACAGCCCCGGCTTCTACGATGACGCCAGCAGACGGCAACCACGCCGCAGCCCTCTTCCTCCTGGAGACATCGTGACGAAGCCCCTTTCCTCCTTTCGCACCCTCACCCGCCGCGCAGCCCTCCCGCTGGTCGCGGCCCTCGCGCTCGCCGGCTGCGGCGGCCTCGGCGGCAGCGCCAAGCCCGCCGGCGGCGCCGACATCCACGTCATGACCTCCGGCGGCTTCACCGCCGCCTACAACGACCTGCGCCCCGAGTTCGAGCGCAGCAGCGGCCGCAGCGTGAAGACGGCCTACGGCGCCTCGATGGGCAACGCCGACGACTCCATCCCCAGCCGCCTCGCGCGCAACGAGCCGGCCGACGTGGTGATCCTCGCGCGCCCAGCACTCGACGCGCTCGTTGCGCAGGGCAAGGTGGTGCCCGGCAGCCAGGTCGACCTGGTGCGCTCGGCCATCGGATTCGCAGTGCGCAAGGGCGCGCCCAAGCCCGACATCAGCACCGTCGATGCGTTGAAGCGCACACTGATCGCCGCGCCTTCCATCGCCTACTCGGCCAGCGCGAGCGGCACCTACTACGAGACCGAACTGCTCAAGACGCTGGGCATCGAGGAGCAGGTCAAGCCCAAGAGCAGGCGCATCCTGAGCGAGCGCGTCGGCTCGGTGGTGGCGCGCGGCGACGCGGCGCTCGGCCTGCAGCAGGTGAGCGAGCTGCTGCCCATCGCGGGCATCGACTACATCGGCCCGCTGCCGGCCGAGGTGCAGCGCGTGACGGTGTTCTCCGCCGGCGTCGCCACCGCGTCGAAGCAGCCCGATGCGGCGCGGCAGCTGATCCGCTATCTCAACTCGCCCGCTGCCGCGCCCACCATCGCGAAGACGGGGCTGGAGCCGCTGACGGCTCGCTGAAAGGCGCAAGCCGTCAGAGCGTCCAGCCGTCGCGCCGGAAGAACTCGACCAGCGCATCGCCGACCTTCTCCGCCTGATCGAAGGCGATGGTGTGGCCCGCATCGGGCAACAGCTCGACGCGCACCTGCGGCGCCAGGGCCTTCACGCGTGCGCTGGCGCGCACCGCGTCGTACAGCACCTCGTCCTCGCCGAGCATCAGCAGCGAGCCCTTCGGCAGCGCGCGCAAGTCGGCGTCGGTCATTCGGCCCGGCGGCCGTGGACTGCCGCGCTGGCAGCGCCAGCGCACGAGCATGTCGTCGATGGCCCAGGGCGGCGGCTCGGGCGCCATCGGCGACGACACCAGCGCCTGAAGGGCACGCACCTGCCGCTCGGAGGGAAACGCCGCCGCAAGCCCCGCGCGCAGCACGGTGCCGATGCGCAGCGACTCGAGGTTGGGCGGTGCCAGCAGCGCGAGCTTGGAGACGCGGCGCATGGTCTGGCGCGTGTACGCAGCCGCGAGCCAGGCGCCGAAGGAGGCGCCGCACAGCCCCACCTTCGGCCGGCCCAGCCCGATCAGCACGTCTTCCAGCCAGTTGCAGTACGCGTCTTCAGTCGAAGGCCGGTGTCCCTCGGTGCGGCCGGCGTCTCCGATGATGTCGACCGCGTAGACCTGCAGCGAGCCCGCGAGCCGCGCGATGTTGTGAACCCAAGTGGTGGCGTTGCCGCCCCCGCCGTGCAGCAGCACCACCGGCGGCGCGTAGGTCGGCCCCGAAGCCAGCACGTGCGCGCGGCCATAGCGCGTTTCCACGTAGCGGCTCTCGTGCGGCACCGGCCAGCGCGCAAGCACTTGCGCATACGAAGCCAGCAGCGAGGAATGGGCTTCCGGCGAGCGGAAGTTGCCGGCGAAGAGGCGCGCTTCGGAAAGGCTCATCGGTGTCTCGTTCTCTTCTTCGTGGTGTTGGACGAACACCCGCATGGTGAAGCGCATAGATGAAGGTCTGCTGAAATTCCGGCACCCTGCCACCGCGCCAGCGCCCCCGTTTCTTTGGGATTCCTTCAGCTTCGCCGGGTAGATTGCCCGCCATGAAGATCCTGCTGGCCGAAGACGATTTCGACCTTGCCACCGGCATTCGCGTCGCCTTGCAGACCCAGGGGATGGAGGTGGTGTGGGTGCGCCGCGTCGAGGAAGCGCTGCGCATCCTCGAGACCGAAGGCTGCGACCTGCTGCTGCTCGACCTGGGCCTGCCCGACGGCGACGGCCTCGAGGTGCTCGAACGCCTGCGACGCGACGGCACGCGGCTGCCCGTGCTGATCCTCAGCGCGCGCGACGGCCTGCACGATCGCCTGCAGGGGCTGGACAGCGGCGCCGACGACTACATGGTCAAGCCCTTCGCGCTGGCCGAGCTGCTGTCTCGCGTGCGCGCCCTCGCGCGGCGCAGCTACGGCGGCGACGGCGCCACCTTCGAGGTGCGCGGCCTCTGGCTGCACGAGCCGACCCACCGCGTGCGCGTCGACGGCGTGCCGGTCTCGCTGTCGCGCAGCGAATTCAAGCTGCTGAGCCTGCTGATGCGGCGAGCCGACCGCGTGGTCGCGCGGCGCGTGCTCGAGCAGCTCATGCTGGCAGGCTCCCAGGGCACCGCACAAGGCCAGAGCCAGGGCAGCAACGTGCTCGACGTGCACGTCTCCAACCTGCGCCGCAAGATCGGCGACGGCTACATCCGCACCGTGCGCGGCATCGGCTACGTGATCTACCTCGCCGCGCAGCAACCGCTGGAGCGGACATGAGCGAGCTGGTCGCGTCCATCGCGCTTGCGCCCGCCAGGCTGCTGCGCAGCGGCTGGCGCCGCATCCGGAGGCCTTCGCTGGTGCGCCGGCTCATGTTCGCGCAGATCGCGATGATGACGCTGCTGTGGAGCCTCGCGGTCGGCCTGCTGCTGGGCTCCGCGTTCACCGACGACCTGTCGGTCATCGACTCGACGCAGCGCAGCATGCTCGTCGTCGCGCGCAACCTCACCGATCAGCCCGCCAGGCAGTACGAGAGCCTGCGCGCGATGGACATCGCCATGCGCAACGGCTTCGGCAACGGCGACGACGTCTACATGTCGCCGAGCGTCATCGTCTGGCAGAACGGCCACGAGGTCTACCGCTCCAGCGGCCTGCCGGGCGGCATCGCCAACACGCGGCCCGACATAGGCGAGACGGTGGAAGCCGACGGCAAGAGCTGGCGCGCGCGCACCATCGAGTCACCCTCGGGCAAGACCCGCGTCACGCTGGTCACGCCCGGCACCGTGCAGATGTGGCTCACCTTCCAGTCGCGCGGCTACTACATCCTGCCGCTGGTGATCAGCATTCCCTTCCTGCTGCTCCCCGCATGGCTGTCGATCCGGCTCGCGCTGCGGCCATGGCGCAAGGTGGCCAACGAGATCGCCTCGCGCGGCCCGCATGACCTGGCGCCCGTGTCGGTGCTGCCACGCCACGACGAGCTGCGGCCGTTGGTGAGGAACTTCAACGCGCTGATGGAGCGGCTGCGCGCCAGCATCGCGCGCGAGCAGAGCTTCATCGCCGACGCGGCGCACGAGCTGCGAACGCCCATCGCCGCGATGCGCGTCAACGTCGAGGCGCTGCAGTCGCTGCTCATCGAGCACATTCCAACCGAGCGGCAGGACGAGCTGTTCGCGCGCGTGCTCAGCAGCAACGCCCGCGCCGAGCGGCTGGTGGGTCAGCTGCTGCGGCTCATGCGCAGCAACGCCCAGGCTTCGGCGCCGCGCGCGCTGCGGCTCGACGACCTCGTGCAGGAGCGGCTGGCGGCGCTGTCTGCGCTGGCATACGTGCGCGAGGTCGAGATCGAGCTGGTGGAAGACGAGCCCGTCGAACTCATGGGCGACCGCGACAGCCTGGTCTCGATGATCGACAACCTGATCGACAACGCGACCAAGTACAGCCCCGTCGGCGCGGTGGTGAGCGTGGGTATCCGGCGCGACGGCGACCTCGCCGAGCTGACGGTGTGCGACCAGGGCCCAGGCATCATGCCGGCGCTGCGCGAGCGCGTGTTCGACCGCTTCTTCCGCGACCCCGACCAGACGCAGACTGGCAGCGGCCTCGGGCTGGCCATCGTGCGATCGGTGGTCGATGCGCATGGCGGCGCGATCGCGCTCGGCGACGCCGGCACGGGGCCGGGCCTGCGCGTCACGGTGCGGCTGCCGCTCGGGCCGCTGGGCTCGCTCGGGATCGTGACACCGGCCGGGTCCTAGGCACGCCCGGGGGCGCCCGTAAACTGGCGGCCATCTCCACCCATCGCTGCCGCAACGCCATGACCCAGCCGACGACGATCTCCCCCGCCCTCGTTTCCGCCTTCGCGCCCAACGGCACGCTGCGCGCCTCGATCAACCTCGGCAACCCGATCCTCGCCAACAAGGACGCGGCCACCGGCGAGCCGGTGGGTGTTTCCATCGACCTGGCGCGCGAGTTCGCACTGCGGCTGGGCGTGGGCATCGAACTGGTGGTGCTCGAGAAAGCGGCCGCGTCGGTCGATGCGGTGAAGAACGAGAAGGCCGACATCGGCTTCTTCGCCATCGACCCGGCGCGCAGCGAAGGGCTGCTGTTCACCGCACCGTACGTGCTCATCGAAGGCAGCTACCTGGTGCCCGATGCCTCGGCGCTCAACGACAACGCCCAGGTCGACACCAAGGGCAACCGCATCTCCGTCGGCTCGGGCAGCGCCTACGACCTGTTCCTCACACGCGAAATCAAGGCGGCCGAGATCGTTCGCCTGCAAGGCGCGGGGCCTGCACTGGCCGCACTGCGCACGGGCGAGGTCGAAGTGGCGGCCGGCATCCGCCAGATGCTCGAAGGCGAGGCGCAACGCGCGCCCGGCGTGCGCGTGCTGCCGGGGCGCTTCATGGTGATCCAGCAGGCCATGGGCACACCGGCCAGCCGTGGCCTCGAAGCGCAGGCGCTGCTCGCGGCCTTCGTCGAGGAGATGAAGGCCAGCGGCTTCGTCGCCGATGCGCTGAAGCGCCACCGCATCGAGGGCGCGAGCGTGGCGCCCGCGGCCTGAGCCTTCAGAGCTTGTACGCCTCCACCGGCCCGCGCGAATAGAACAGGAAGTAGCCGGTCGAGGTCTTGAAGCCGTTCTTCTGCCAGCCCGCCGGCACCTTGAAGATGCCGAGCTGCTCGCTCGCCACGCCGACGAAGGCGGTGTTCTCCCTGTCGGTGGTGATGCGGGCCCAGTGCTCGCGCGTCACCGGCTTGAGCTGCATCTTCGGCTCGCTCCACTCGGGCGTGCGCACCTTGTCGCGCATCACGTAGCCGTCGCCCTGCTTCTCGATCTTGATCAGCTCCTTGAGCGCGCCGTCCTGCTTCACGGCGTAGGTGCCAACCAGCTCGGCCTCGGGTGCGCTACCGCCGCTGTTCGCTCCGCAGGCGGCCAGCAGCAAGGCCGATGCGCCAGCAGCCAGCCATTTCAGTGCTGTGTTCATGATGTTCCTTGTCGAAGGGGCGCGCGCCACCCCTGGGGCGAGCGGCGCGCGCCGGTTTCAGGCGAAGAGGCTCAACGCTTCTCGTTGTCGCGCAGCTTCAGGCTGCCCTGGAAGCGCAGTGCGTGCGGATACTCTTCCTTCTGCTCGCCCGCGGAGACCGCCGCCATCGTCTGCTCGCTCAGCTGCGTCTTGGCCAGCAGCGGCGCCGGCAGGTTCACCACGCCCTTGATCTGGTCGTACTGCGCCTGCGTGATGCGGCCCACGCTCAGCAGCCTGAACGCATCGCGCTCGATGTTCAGCAGCAGCGGCTTGTTGCCCGCGAAGCTCTGCGCCTTGGCCAGCAGCGCGCTCCACGATTGCGCGCTGTAGTTGCTCACGTAGTAGTCCTGCCCGGTCGGCCCGGCCAGCACCGCCGTGCAGCCCGGCAGCTCCACCTGAGTGCTGTTGCCCGACATCACGAAGGTCTTGCGCTGCTCCATCGAGTCGCCGTAGGCGAGCGTGACGGGAATGGTCCACGTCGAGGCCGGGTACAGGTTCTGGTTGGGGAACGACTCCTGCGTGATGTTCACGTAGGTGCTGTTGCCCGCGCACTGCGCATCCACCGTGAGCAGCGGAATGCCGGTCTGGCGGATCAGGCTGTCGCCGATCTCGCTCACCTTCTTGCCGTTGCTGGCCTTCTCCAGCGAGCTCCACAGGCGCGAGGGCGTGACGTTGCCGAAGGCGTAGTCCTTCAGGTAGATGCGCAGGCCCTTCTGCATCGCCTCCTCGCCGATGTAGTTCTGGATGGTCTCCAGCACGTGGCTGCCCTTGTTGTAGACGAAGATCGACGGGCTGATGAAGCCGAACGAACCCGCGTCGTTGAGGTTGCGCTGCACCGGCACGGCCGTGCTCTTCAGGTCGGCCACGATCACGTTGTGCTTGTCCAGCACGTAGTCGGAGAAGCTGTAGTACTCGGGGTGGAACTTGATCGTGGTGCGCCTTTCGAACCAGCGCGCGAACGACTCGTTGAGCCACACGTTGTCCCACCAGTCGAGCGTGACCAGGTCACCGAACCACTGGTGCGCCACCTCGTGCGTCACCACCGTCACCGAGTACAGCGTGGGCTTGTCGCCCGGCTTGGTGAGCACCGCATCGGCGAACTCGAAGATCGAGCCCCAGTTCTCCATGCCGCCGAAACCGGTGTTGGGCTTGTTGTTGTAGCTGTCGTTGGCAGCCACGGTGTCGAACTTCTTGAAGGGCAGCGGGATGCCGGTGTACTTGTAGTAGTAGTCCATCGACACCTTGGTCCACTCCATCGCGAACTTCGCCCAGTCGGAGCGGCCCGGCGGCGTGAACCAGCGCAGCGGCATGTCGCTGCCGTCGAGCGGGTTCTTGAAGGTGTCGGCCAGGATGTCGAACTTGCCGCCGCCGAAGAAGGTGAGGTACATCGGCATCGAGGGCGTCTTCTCGAAGGCCACGCGCTGGTAGCCGTCGGGCAGCTTCGTGGCCTCGATCTGCGCACCGTTCGACACCGTCTTCCAGTCGCCCGGCACCTCGGCCGAGATCTCGAAGGTGTGGCGGAAGGCCGGCTCGTCCCACCCCGGGAACCACTGCCGCGCGTAGTTGGTTTCGCCCTGCGTCACGATGGCGTCGCTGCTCACGCCCTCGGGCGTCGACAGCCCCACCTTGAAGATGCCTGTGGCAGCCGAGCAGAACGGGTTGCGCGCCACTTCGGCGGGCGGGCAGTACTCGGCGTCGGAGAACTGGATCTTGCCGTCCCACTCCATGTGCAGCAGATACTTGCCCTTGGCGATCTGCCCGTCGTTCAGGCGCAGCTGCACGAAGTCGCCCAGCGTCTGCGGCGTGGGGATCAGCGGAATCGCCTCGCCTGGCTTCGACACCTTGCGCAGCGTGGTGCGGCCTCTTGCAAAGTTCAGGTTGTGCGCGGCGACCACGATGGCATCGACCGGCTTGAGCACCTCGATCTCCACATCGCCGCGGCCCACGAAGGTCTTGAGCGCCGCATCGGGACGGAACCACAGCTTGTAGTTGCTGGGCCAGATGGTGTCGGGCAGTTCCATCGGCCTGGCCGAGCGATCCACTGCGGATGCCGCGGCATCCGCCAGGTTGTTGGGCACTCCATCGTCGGGAGTCTTGGCCGTGGGATCGGACACCGGCGCGCTGGCTACCTGATCCGACGGCGCACTGAGACCGACGCCACCGCCGCCGAACGATGAGCCACCACTGTCTCCGCCGCCGCCGCATGCCGTGAGAACGGCAAGGGTCACTGCGGTGATGGCAAGATGATTGACCACGGGTGTACTGAATTTTTTCATGATCGCCTCTGAGTACTCTTGGTAAGAAGGAACATGCGCCGTCCCGCAAGCGCCCGGCGGATAGCCGGCGATGCGCGTGACGCGCGCGGTGATGAGATGAACAACGGGGTTATCTGAAAGAAAAGGGCAACACAGCGCCCTCCCGGCGAACGCAAGCGTTCGTCAGGACCACACAGTCATGCAGGGTCACACCGCGCCTGAAGAGGCGGTCCCAGGATGCGTGGCGTAAGAGGTTCCATTCCCGTCAAGACGCGGGGTGATGGGATGCGAACGGGGGCGTGTAGCGCGAGGGCCTTCGTTCAGTACCTGCGCATCGGCGCGATGCATTTCCGCGAAGCGGAAGCGGCACGGGCCGTGTCGATGATGGCAAGACTTGCTGCGGCTCTTGTCGTTGATTTCACGCGCATTCCCTCGTCCATTGATGTGCGCACAGTTGTAGCTGATGCATGCTGCGCGCTCAACGAATCGCGGAACTTTTCTTTCTCAAAATGTTCGCGCGCGATAGGCCGAATGGCGTCATGGCATGCAACGCATGCCATGCAATACGAAGATGGTTCCGCCGCCGAAACACCTGCTCACGCAGATGACAGAAACAGGCCGCGCGCAGTGTGACTGCGCGGCGACAGTACGAAGGTACAAGCCTTCGAAAAAGCTATGAAAGCTGTGAACCTGAGACTGTGGCAACACCGCGCGAACGCTCGCGCAGCCACAGCATGAAGCCGCATCCGAACACCACGACCTGCGTACCGATGAGCAGCGCGAAGCCCGCGAAGAAGCCCGAGGCCGAAGAGCTCGCCGCTGCGGGGCCGGCACCCGCTCCATGCGACATCGCGCCGATCACGCCGCCCATCAACGCAGGCATGAAGCCCGCGACAAGGCTGCCCACGCCATTGGTCACGCCGAACGCACTGGCCGTGTGTTCGGGCCGCGAGCAGTACTGCACCGTGCTCGGAATCGCCGGGCTCTGCAATCCCCAGAAGAAGTTGGCTGCGACGAGGCAGCACGCGGCCGCATACGGATCGCGCGCGTTGATGGCCATCAGCACCGACAGCGCCACGCCTGCGCTTGCGCCCATGAAGATGAAGGGCACGCGCTCGCGCCCGACCTTGTCGATGAGCGCGCCGCCCACGAACACCGCGAGCACCGTTGCGTATTGCGGCAGCGAGGCCAGCCAGCCCATCTCGCGCATCGAGAAGCCGCGCGCCTCGCGCAGGTAGGTCGGCAGCCAGTTGCTGCTGCCCCAGAGATAGGCCAGCGCAGCCGAGGTCAGCAGCGTGATGAGGAACAGATGCCGCGTCTGCAGCGCACCCTTCACGATGCCGCCCACGCGCGCCATCGCTTCGCCGAACGACGACGGCTTCACGCCGTCCGCATGTGCGGGCGGCATGCGCACGAAGGCCAGCACCAGCGGAATGCCGAGCAGGATGTTCAGCACGCCCAGCACGTGGAACGAGGTGTCCCACGCGAACTGCGTGAGCAGCCAGCCCACCAGCGGATAGCCGATGGCCAGACCCAGCCCCGTGCCCATGTTGACGAAGGCGTTGGGCTTGCCGTTCTCGTCGCTGCGGAAATGGGCCTTGATGTACGCGGAGGCCAGCGAGAACAGGGGCCCTTCCGACACGCCCAGCAGCACGCGCGAGGCCAGGAGCATGCCGTAGCTGTGGAACATCGGCGACGCCCACGTCACCACACCCCAGAGGATCAGCCCGAAGACCAGGCTTCGCCGAACGCCGAACAGCGCCGAGCAGAACGGCGTGAGCACGAAGGCCGACACGCCGTAGCCCAGCATGAAGGCCGTCGCCAGGAAGCCCTGGCTCACGCGGTCGGTGGCCGCGATGCCCACGTGGTTCAGGAACGCCGCATCGGTGATGAGCACCGCGATGTTGATTCGGTCCACATAGGAGATCGCGACGATCACGAACAGCGTGATGACGCCGTACCAGCGAAAGCTCTTGCCGCTGTTGTTGTTGTTGCTGCTGCTCTGCATGACCTGTCCTGCCGGTGTGAGGGTGGTGGCGCGCCCGCGCGCCTAGAACATGTGGCGCATGCCGAACTCGGTGCCGCTGGAGGCACGGTTCGGCGCGGTGATCGCGCCCGAGAGAGCCTGCGACGCACCGTTGCTGTTGCTGATGCGTGCGATGGTTGCGTAGAGCGCCGTGCGCTTCGACAGGTTGTGCACGTAGCCGATGGCCAGCTTCGACGAAGTGGGCTTCAGCGCCGCGCCGGCAGGCTCCAGCCGGTAGCGCGCATACGAGGCCTTGATCTCGCCGGGCCCGATGGGCAGCTGCAAGCCGATGAGCGCACCCTTGGCGTCGGTGCTGCCCTTCGACTCCTTGTACAGCTCGCTCGTGAGCTTGAGGTTCATGAGCGCGGCGTCGAAGGTGTAGGAGGCACCGAGGTTGGTCACGCGCAGGTCGCCGCTCGCATAGCGCGTGCGGCCGGTGGCCAGCGCGATGTTGAGCCCGCCGCTCTGGTACCCGAAGCGCGCGCCCGTGTGGTCGCCGTCATGCCTGTTCGACACCTTCGTACCCGGCAGCACCGAGCTGGAGTCGTTCTCGCCCATGGCGTACATCACCTGCCCGTAGAAGCCGCCGAGGTTGGCTGGCAGCAGGTAGCCGATGCTGTTCGATGCGCGCGTGCCCGTGGGTGCGACGAGGCCGCCCAGGCCAGAGAAGTAGATCTGGTTGGCGCCGATGCCGCCGCCCGTGCCGAAGGGATCGAAGATGGCCGTGTTCCAGAAGGCCGGCACATAGTCGCGCCCAAGCCGCACTTCGCCGAACAGCCCCGCGAGGCTCACAGTGGAGCGACGGTTGAAGCTCAGCACGCCCGCCGGTCCGTTGCCGCTGGCCTGGTTGTTGGCGTTCGACGGAAAGCCCGTGCCGCTGTCGTTCTGCAGACCCATCTCCAGCCAGAAGTTGGCCGAATAGCCTCCGCCCAGGTCTTCCGTGCCGCGAAAGCCGAGTCGGCTGAACATGTTGCCGCTGTTGGTCAGCTGCGTCTTGCTGGCGGAGCCGTTGCCGCTTCCCTTGGTGTAGGTGACGGCGGCATCGACCACGCCGAAGAGCGTGAGGGAAGACTGGGCCAGCGCTCCGCCAGCCGTGCTGGCCGCAGCCAGCGCGATCAAGTAGTTTTTCATTGAGTTGTCTCGGTTGGTTTTTCTCTTGCTGCGGGTCTCGTTTCAGATGTCGAGCACCAGCCTCTCGCCCTTGCAGCGGGAGACGCAGATCATCATGGTCTTGTTCGACGCGCGTTCGATCTTGGTGAGGATGCCGTCGTGGTGGTCGACCTCTCCTTCGAGCACTGCCGTCTCGCAGGCGCCGCACACGCCTTCCTTGCAGCTGTGGTCGGGGTTGAGGCCGGCGTCGATCAGGCTGTCGAGGATCGACTTGCCTGCCGGCACCTCGACGCTCTTGCCGCTCTTCGCGCACTGCACCACGTAGCCCTGCGTGGCGGCAGGCGCTTCCACGTGCACGGCAGCGAAGCGCTCGATGTGCGCATTGGCATAGCCCAGCTGCTCGCAACCCTTCTCGAAGGCATCGAGCATCGGCGTGGGGCCGCAGCAGTAGTAGTGGCTGGCGGCGCCCTTGCCCGACAGCAGCTCGACCAGATTGGGCGGCGCGCCCTTCTCGTCGTCGAAGTGCCAGGTCAGCTGCACCGACTTCTCCTTCGCCAGCGCCTCGATGGCGTCGCAGAAGGCAGCCTCCTTGCGGGTGCGCGCGCAATACAGGATCTCGACCGGCTTGCCGATGGCCACCAGCCGCTGCAGCATGCACCAGATGGGCGTGACGCCGATGCCGCCGGCCACGAGCACCGAGCGCTCGGCGCCCTCCTCCAGCCTGAAGTTGTTGCGCGGGGCCGAAATGGGCAGCGTCATGCCCACGCGCAGCTGCTGGTGCACGTAGCGCGAGCCGCCGCGGCTCTTGCGGTCGTTGAGCACACCCACCACGTAGCGCTGGCGGTCGCTCGACGGATTGCACAGCGAGTAGCTGCGCACCAGCCCGTTGGGCAGGTGCAGGTCGATGTGGGAGCCGGCCTCGAAGGCGGGGAAGTCCACCGCGGACGTGGCCGGCCGGAACTCGACGCTCACGATGCCGTCGGCCTCGTAGCGCATGGTGTGCACGAGGGCGTTGAGCGTTGGGGAAGACATGGCGAAGCTCTCCCCCTGTCAGGTTGCAGTGCCGGCTTCCGCCAGCTGCGCCTGCGCCAGGTTGCGCATGTGGCGGCGCAGGCGAACGATGCCCAGGTCATGCTGGTACAGGTTCTCGTGCTGATTGGCGTCGGCTTCCATCTCTTCCAGCATCACGCGGTCCTGCTCCAGCACGTGCCAGTGGCGCGCTTCGAGGCGGTTCTTGTAGAGGAAGCGCCAGGTGTCGCGCTGCCAGCCCGGCTCCAGCTTGCGCACGCGCCAGAAGAAGGTGGCCGTCATGCCCTTCACGATGGGCGAGAAGGCGCCGACGATGATGAAGTTGCCGCCGGGGCCGCCGGTCTTCGGGTACGGAATCTCGAGCCGCATCCAGTGGATGCCGGTGTCGGCCCACTCGGTCCAGTCGAAGTTGACGTTGCGCTGGCCTTCCTTCTCGAACACGAAACCGATGTCGGTCGGGCGGATGCCGAACTTCGCGCTGGAATCGCCCTCGGCCATCGAATGCGACTGCTTGTGCAGGTAGGTGCCGTGCATCGGGTCCATCACGTTGTCGAGCACGTAGCGGTAGTCGCCCTTCCACTCGGTGTAGCAGAGGAAGCTGCTGTACCCGGCCTCGTCGGTCAGCTGCTCGGGCAGCACCAGCGGCGGCGGCACGTCCACCGGCTCCTTCGAGTTGTAGATGAACACCGCGCCCGCGCGCTCCTGCACATGGAAGTGCCGCGTGGCCTTCGAGCCTTCGAGCTTGCAGCCGGGGCTGCCGGGCACGCGCGTGACCACGCCGTCATGGCGCACTTCGACGCCGTGGTACGGGCACGAGAGCCGGTCGCCCAGCACCACGCCCTGCGACAGCGGCGCACCGCGGTGCGGGCAACGGTCTTCCAGCGCATGCAGCACGCCTTCGCCGTCGCGCCACAGCGCGAGCTTGCGGCCGAGGCGGCGCAGGGAGATGGGGTTCTCCTTGATGAAGTGCGAGGGGCAGATCGGATACCAGAGGTCCTTCAGGCCGATCTCGAGCAGGTGGTCGACCGGATCGGCGGGAACGGGTTGGATGGCGATGGTCATGATGTTCGTTCCTCTCAGGCCGCCAGCGCGGCCATCTCCTTGCGGTACAGCTCTTCGGTCCATTGCTGGCCGCCCGGCGTGGCGAGGCCGCTGTCGTTCAGTCGCTGAACGAGCCCCGGCAGGTCGTGGATGCCGTCCGCGAAGGCGCGCTCGATCACGTCGCCCAGCAGGTCTTCGTAGGTGGTCGCGGGGCGCCTGCGCGCCTGGTGCGGTTGCAGGTAGCGGTCTTGGGTTTGCATCGTGTGCCTCCGTGGGGCGAGGTGGAGCGGTGTGAAATGAATCAGGCGGTCATGGCCGGGGTTGCGAGCGGCGCGGTCCAGGCGTCGTAGCCGTAGACCCAGTCGGCGTTGCCGCCCTCGCGCAGCCAGTTGTTGCCGCGCGAGCCGAGCTGCACCTGGCTGGCGCGCTCGATGCGTGCCTTCTCGAAGCCCTGCAGCGCGGCGGGAATGTCGGCCATGGCCACGCCTTCGAGGTGGCGCGACAGCACCACCGCGTCCTCGATGGCCATGCCCGCGCCCTGCGCCATGAACGGCAGCATCGGGTGGGCGGCATCGCCCAGCAGCGCCATGCGGCCTCGCGCCCAGGCGGGCATCGGGTCGCGCTCGTACAGCGCGGTCTTCAGCACCGTGTCGCAGGCGTCCAGCAAGGCACGCGCCTCGGGGTGGTAGGCCACGTACTGCTCGCGCAGCTCGTCGACGCTGCCCGGCGCGGTCCATGACTCGAGGTGCCAGGTGTCCTGCGGCGTGGTGGCGAATATGAAGATGTCCTTGCCGCGGTTCAGCGGGAAAGTGACGATCTGGCTCTGCGGATTGGGGCCCCACCACTTGGTGAAGGCGCCGAGGTTGGGCACGCCGGCCACGCGCTCGGCGGGCACCACGGCACGGTAGGCAACGATGCCGGTGAAGCGCGGGCTCTCGGCGCCGAACATCGCGGTGCGCACGCAGGAGTGAATGCCGTCTGCGCCGATCAGCGCTCCGACGCGGGCGCTGGTGCCGTCGGTGAAGGAGATGCTCACGCCCTTGTCGTCCGGCGCGATGGTTTCCGCGCGCTTGCCGAGGGCCACCTGATCCGCCGGGAACATGTCCGCCAGCGCGGCCAGCAGGTCGGCGCGGTGGATGGTGAGTTGCGGCGCGCCGTAGCGCTGCTCTGCGGTATCGGCCATCTCCAGGCGCGAGGTCTCTTCGCCGGTGTCGTAGGTGCGGCTGATGCGGTGCGACGGGCGCGCCGCCGTCACGCGGGCGGCCTCGCCCACGCCGAGGCCGTCGAGAGCGCGCACGGCATTGGGCGTGAGGTTGATGTCCGCGCCGACGCGGGCGAACTGCTTCGCCTGCTCGAACACGATCACGTCGTGGCCCGCCCGCCGCAGCGCGATGGCAGCCACGAGGCCGCCGATGCCTGCGCCGACGATGCCGATGGTGGATTCAGTGGTGGTCTTCATGGGTGTCTCCCCCTTTGTGCCTGTAGGTGTGCTTTGGTGCGTGTGTGCCTGCGCCGGCTTACTCGGCCACGATGTTTCGGGCCTTGATGATCTTTGCCCACACGGCCGTCTCGTCGCGGATGTAGGCGGCGAACTCGGCCGGCTTCATGGCCGCGTCGGTCATGCCCTGCTGCTTCAGGCGCTCGCGCACGTCGGGCTGCGACAGCATCTCGGCCGCGTCCTTCGCGAGCTGTTCGACCACGGCGGGCGGCGTGCCCTTGGGCGCCATCAGGCCGTACCACGAGGTCACCGTCACGCCCTGGATGCCCTGCTCCGCCAGCGTCGGGATGTCGGGTGCGGCGGGGCTGCGCTTTGCTTCTGTGACGCCGAGGGCCACCAGCTTGCCGTTCTTCAGAAAAGGCAGCGTCGCTGGCAGGTTGCTGAACATCAGCGGCACCGAGCCGCCGAGCACGTCGTTGAGCGCGGGCGGCGTGCCCTTGTAGGGCACGTGCAGCATATCGATGCCGGCCTGCTGCTTGAAGAGCTCACCCGCAAGATGCAGGCCGCTGCCCACGCCGGGCGAGGCGTACGACAGCGTGCCGGGCTTGGCCTTGGCCTGCGCCACGAGCTCCTTCGCATTCCTGATGCCCGATGCGGGCGATGCCACCAGCACGTTGGGCGCCTTCGCCAGCATGGTGATGGGCACGAAGTCCTTCGCCATGTCGAAGGGGAAGTTGGGCATCAGCGTCGGGTTGATGGTGACGTTGCCCGCCGGGATCACCATCAGCGTATGGCCATCGCCCTTGGCGCGCTTGACCTTCTCCATGCCGATGTTGCCGGCCGCGCCGACCTGGTTGTCGACCACGGCCGCCTGGCCGTAGCGCTTGGCAAGGCCGTCGGAAAGCACGCGGGCCAGCGTGTCGACCGGGCCACCGGGCGGGAACGGCGAGATGATGGTGAAGCGCTCGCTGGCGAGCTGCTTCTGCGCCTCGCTCTGCTGCGCGTGCACGGGCACAGCGAGCGTGAAGGCCGCCAGCGCGGCGAACAGGACGGAGAAGGAGAAACGTCGTTGCATGTCGGTCGGGTAAGTCATTTCTTTTCGGTAAGGAAGGCGCCCTTGGGACCTTCGGCGTTCTTCTGGCGGCGCGTGTTGCCGTCGAGCCCGCCGTCCACTGCCCATTCCGCGAACACCGTGGGGCCCGGCTCGAACTCGCGCGGCTGCCAGTCGGCGGTGAGCTGGTCTTCGTCGGCGTAGTACTCGATGAGGCCGCCCGCCGGATTCTTGAAGTACCAGAAGTAAGCCGACGACACCGGATGGCGGCCCGGGCCGAGTTGCGTTTCCCAGCCGCAGCGCGAGAAGTGCAGCCCGCCGCCGAACACCTCGTGGATGTCGCGCACGGTGAAGGCCACATGGTTCAGCCCGCGCTTGCCCGAGGGGATCTGCAGCAGGAACAGGTCGTGGTGGCCGCCTTCGGCCGCGCAGCGCATGAACGCTCCGCGGTTCGGATAGCTGTCGGAACCCACGAAGCTGAAGCGCTCGGCGTAGAACGCGCTGGTGGCCTTCACGTCGCTCACGAAGAACACGACGTGACCGACCTCGATGGGCGTGGCGCGCTCGTAGATGGGCGCGGGCTGGTTGATGCGCAGCTTCGCGTTCCAGGTGTTCATGGCACCGCAATCGACCTGCACCGCGCGCTTGCGGCTGACCTGCAGGCGCACGGCCAGGCCGTTGGGGTCGATGCAGCCGATGCGGCGCGCGCCGTCGATCGTGCCGTCGAAGAAGGCCGGGTCTTGCGAAATGGCGGCGGCGTAGCGGTCGAGGTCGGCATCGCTTTCGACGCCCCACACCACTTCGCGCAGCGTCGGACCCTCTTCCATCGCGGGCGGCAGGCCCGGCTTGTCCAACGCCGCGACGACAACCTTGCAGCCGTTGAGGCACTCGAAGACGAGTTCGTCGGCGGCCTCCGACTTCAAGGAAAGGCCCCAGTCCTGGAAGAACTGGCGGCATGCGGGCAGGTCGTCCGCGCCGTAGGTGATCTGGTCGATGCCAAGTACGCTCATTTCAATCTTTCTTTCATGCCGACCGGCACACGCGCGGCACCGAACATCTCGTTCCAGGAATACCGCGGAACCGGCTTTGCCGGGCCGCAGGTATTGCCCCCTGCAAGGGGGTTGGCGCAGCGACACGAAGTGCGCGAAGCCTGGGGGTTTTCATGGTGCTGCCCAAGGCAGGGGCTGTTCATTCGTGCCCCAGTACATGCTCTTCTGCTCCATGTACTGGAAGATGCCTTCGCGGCCCTTCTCGCGGCCCAGGCCGCTGTCGCGCCAGCCGCCGAACGGCGTGGACACCGAGAACTGCTTGTAGGTGTTGACCCAGACCGTGCCGGCCTGCACCGCGCGGCCCAGCTTCCAGGCGCGCTTGAAGTCGCGGCTCCACACGCCGGCCGCCAGCGCGTAGACGCTGTCGTTGGCCTGCGCGATCAGCTCTTCCTCGCTGTCGAAGGGCATGGCGACCAGCACCGGGCCGAAGATTTCCTCCTGGCTGATGCGGGCGCCGTTGTCCAGCCCTTCGATGATGGTCGGCTTGTAGAAGTAGCCCCGGTCATAGCCGTCGCCGTGCGGGCGTACGCCGCCCGTGCGAATCCTGCCGCCTTCGGAAACGCCGAGGTCCACGTAGCGCTCGATGCCCTCGCGGTGCTTCGCGGTGATGAGCGGGCCCATCTGCGTGCGCTCGGAAGCTGGATCGCCCACGCGCAGCGCGTTGGCGCCTTCGGCCAGCCGCGTGAGGAATTCGTCGTAGATGCCGCGCGCCACGAACAGGCGCGAGCCCGCGATGCACGACTCGCCCGACGAGCTGAAGATGCCGTAGAGCACGCCGTTCACCGCATGGTCGAGGTCTGCGTCATCGAGCACCATGGTCGGCGACTTGCCGCCGAGCTCGAGCGACACCGGCATCATCTTGTCGGCCGCGATGTGGGCGATGTGCTTGCCGGTGGTCGTGCCGCCGGTGAAAGACACGCGCTTGACCAGCGGATGCTTGGTGATCGCGTCGCCAATCACCGAGCCCCTGCCCGGCAGCACGCTGACGATGCCCTTGGGCACGCCGGCCTGCTCGCAGATGCGCGCCAGCTCCAGCGCCATCAGCGGCGTGACTTCGGCGGGTTTCACGACCACGGCGTTGCCCGCGGCCAGCGCGGGCGCCAGCTTCTGCGCCTCGCTGGCGATGGGCGAGTTCCACGGCGTGATGGCCGCGACCACTCCCATGGGCTCGTGCACGCTCATCGTGACGAAGGCGCCGCGCGACGGCGTGATGGTTTCTTCCAGCGTCTCCAGCGCGGCGGCGAAGAACTGGAAGGTGCCCGCGGCGCTGGCCACGAGGTTGCGCGTCTCGTTGATCGGCTTGCCGTTGTCCAGGCGCTGCTTCTGCGCGAGCGATTCACTCTCTTCGCGGATCAGCTGCGCCACACGGTGAAGCACGGCCGCGCGCTCGTGCGGCAGGCGCTGTGCCCAGCCGCTGGTACGGAATGCATGGTCGGCACGGGTGATGGCCTCCTCGACGTCGGCAAGGCTTGCGGCCTTCAGGCGTGCGATGGGCTCGCCCGTTGCGGGGTACAGGCTTTCGTAGACATCGCCGCCGCCCAGGCGCCATTCGCCGGCGATGCAGATCGGAAGGAGTTCGGAAGAAATCATGGAGCGACTCAGATAGCAAGCGCGGCGACGCGGTTGCGCAGCGCGCGCACGGCGCTGTACACGGTCAGTGCGGATGTCTTGGGGTTGGCCGCGAGCGGCTTGTTGCGCATGGTCAGCTCGAAGCTGCCGAAGGCGCCTTCGGCTTCGACCGTGTGCACGTTCTCGGTGGTCGTGGGGTCGGCGATCAGGCGCACCAGCGTCCTGTCGAGCCCCAGCCCCGCGAGCGAAACGGTGGCCGCGACGTTGGCGTTCTTCGGATAGAGCAAGGCCGCCTCGCGCGCGCTGCCCTCGAAGATCACGGTGGGCTGAGCCAGCGCGTCGAGGTCGCGGCCCTGCTCCGCCGGCGTGCCCTTCCACGCCTTGGGCGGCTTGCGGCCGGTGTAGCGCACGCTGTCGAGGCCGCCGATGCGGGCTGCGGCGAGTGCGTCGATGGCGCCGATGGCACCGGGAATCAGCTGAACCTGCGTCTTGCCGGCCACGGCAGCGGCTTCGAGCTTCTCAGCGAAGCCGGCGGCCGACAGCGCGCCGACCGAGGCGACCACGCAGGGCGTGCCGCGTGCCAGCGCGGGCAGTACGTGCTGTTCGATGGCGGCATGGCCCGCGGTCTCGACCACGAGGTCGATGCCGGCGGCAGGCAAGGCGCTGCCCACCTGCGCGTCGGGTGCCGCCTTCTGCGCGGCGGCAATGGCGTCGGCGGGCACGACGACAGCCACCACCTTCAGGGCGGGATCGCCGCGGAGCAGTTCGAGCACCGAGGTACCGATGGCTCCGCAGCCGACGAGTGCGATGCGCGTGGGGGTGGACATGGAACGGGCTTCGCTCACTTGCCGGCCGTGCCGAGCGCCGGGATCTGCGTGACCGTGTTGGTCGGCGGGCCGGCGAAGGTGGTCTTGAAGCTGCCGATCGAGAGCATGTCGATCTCCAGCAGGAACGGGCCTTCGGCCGCCAGCGCCTCGCCGAGGCGGGCGGGCAGGTCCGACAGGTTCTGCACACGGGCATGCGGCAGCGCGATCGACTTGCACAGCAGGTCGTAGTCGGGCGTGTGCAGCTCGGCATAGCACTGGCGGCCGCCGTACTGCGCGTCCTGGATGTTCTTGATGACACCGTAGCTCTTGTCGTTCATGAGCACGATCACCATGGGCGCCCTCTCCTGCACCATGCAGGCCAGCTCGCCCAGGTTCAGGATGAAGCCGCCGTCGCCGGCCAGGCAGAAGGTCTTGCGACCCGAGCCGGTCACCGCCGCGCCGATGGCGGCGCCGATGGCCATCGGCATGCCCTGGCCGATGCCGCCGCCCGTGGCGTGCACGCCGGCGCCCGGTTCGAAGACGCGCAGCTCGCGATTGCCCCAGGTGCTGTTGGAGACAGTCACGTCTCGCACCCAGTTGAAGTTGCGGCCGGCCGCCGACTGGAGCTGGCGCACGAGTTCGGCGTATGGGCCGAGGCCGTCGCGCAGCGCCGCGACAGCCTGGTCGTGCGCGGCGCGCAGGTCGACCAGCAGTTGCGGGTCGGCCTTGTACCCGGCGGCTTCGAGGCGGTCGGCCAGGCCTTCGAGGGCCAGCGCGGAATCACCGCAGACGAAGGCTTCGGATGCGTAGCAGCGGCCTTCGGCGGCGGCATCGGCGTCGATGCGGTACAGCGGGCGGGGCAGCTTCAGCTCGTACTTGAGCGTCTCGTTGCCACGCAGGCGCGAACCGACCACGAGCATCGCGTCGCAGGTCTGGTACAGGGCCTCGACCGGCTTCTGGATGTTGTAGGCGCCGAGCGAACCGGCGTCGTCCTCGGGCACCGTGCCGCGGCCCTGCGTCGTGGTGACGACACCGAAGCCGAGTTTCTGCAGGCGCTGGATGGCGGCGCGGGCGTGGCGGGCACCGCCGCCGACCCACAGCATCGGGCGCCGGGCCACGGCGAGGCGCGCGGCCAGCGCGTCGAGCGCGGCGGCGGACGGCACGGGGCGCTCGATGGGCAGCGGCGACAGGTCGGCCGGCATGGTGGTCAGCGCCGACTGGATGTCGATCGGGATCTCGACGCTGACCGGACCGGTCGGTGCGGTCAGCGCGAGCTGCACCGCGCGCTTGAGCGTGCCGAGCACCGTTTCGACGCTGCGCACGCGCAGCGCGGCCTTCGACACGGCCTTGAGCATGGTGAGCTGGTCGGGCGCCTCGTGGATGTACGACATGCCCTTGTCGAGGTACGGCGTCTCGATCTGCCCCGTGATGTGCAGCAGCGGCGCGCCGGCCGTCAGGGCCTCGACCATGCTGCCCGCGATGTTGCCCGCGGCGGGGCCCGTGCTGGTGATGCACACGCCCAGGCTGGCGGTGGAGCGTGCGTAGGCGTCGGCCATGTTGCCCGCGCCGGCCTCGCCCCGCGCCGAGATGAAACGCACCGTGCCGCGCTGCGCGAAGGCATCGAGGATCGGCATGTTGTGGATCGAGATCACGCCGAAGGCCGCCTTGACGCCGCACTGTTCGAGAAAGGCGGCGACGACGGCGCCGACGGTGACGGTGTTGTTGGGGTTATGCATGGCGTGACAGGCCTCCGGAGATGTCGATGTGGCTGCCCGTCGTGTACGACGCGAGGGGCGAAGCGAGGAAAAGGATCGCGCGAGCGGCTTCGGATGGAAGCCCCAGGCGACCCAGCGGGATGTGCTTGTTCTTCGCGAGCTGGCCGCTCCATGCGGCCCAGTCGAGTGACTTGTCTTCGCGCGCCTCGAAGCGGCGGCGCCACTGGCCCGACTCCACGAGGCCGATCAAGATGCCGTTGACGCGCACGCCCTGCGGTGCGAACTCGGTGGCCATGGAGCGCACCAGGTTCAGCAGGCCGGCGCGCGCGGCCGAGGTGGCGACCATGTGCGGCTCGGGCTGGCGCGCCAGCAGCGAGTTGGCGCAGACGATGGAGGCATCTCCCAGCACCGCATGCTGCGCAGCGAGCTGCGGCAGGAAGGCGCGCGTCGGGTTGATGACGGAGAAGAATTTCAGGTTGAGCTCTTCGGTCCAGGCTGCATCGTCGGTGTCGGCGAAGGTGGAGACACGGCCCTGCCCCGCGTTGTTGACGAGCATCGAGGCCGGGCCGAGCGCGGCTTCGCTGGCGGCGGCGAAGGAGCGGACCGAAGCGGCGTCGAGCACGTCGCATGGCTGCGCGAAGAGCTTCGCACCGGGGTGACGTTCGCGCAGGCCGGCAACTGCGCCGTCGAGCCGCGCTGCATTGCGGCCGCACAGCGCGACCGCCGCGCCGCAACCGAGCAGCAGCTCGACGGTGGCCAGGCCGATGCCCGACGAACCGCCCGTGACCACGGCCACGCGGCCGGACAGCGCGTCGGCGGCGAAGAAGGAAGGAAGAGCTTGGGTTGTCATGGTCCCGGTGTCATGCGGAGCGAAGCGGCACCACGTTGGCGGCGCGCGCGGGCGAGTAATTGAGCAGCCCCGAGATCTCGTCGGCCGTGACGCGCACTCGCTGCACCATCTCGTCGATGCGGCTTTCCTCTATGTGGCTGGCGGTGACGGTGGCGCCCAGGGCGGCAACGATGTGGCCGCTGTGGTCACGCACCGGCGCGGCGATGCTGGAGATGTTCGATTCGAAGAAGCCTTCGCCCAGCACGTAGCCGCGCTGGCGGTCGGCCTGCACCATGTCGAAGAGTTCGTTCACGGTCTTGGGCGTGCTCGGCGAGAAGGTCTCGAGCTTTTCCTCGGGGTAGAGCGCGCGCAGCTGCGGCAGCGTGAGGTCTTCGAGCAGGATGCGGCCCAGCACCGTGGCATGGGCCGGCAGCCGCGTGCCCACGGTGACGGAGCTGGCGAAGGGCGTGGGCGGAGCCACCTTGGCGACGTAGACGATGGAGCGGCCGTCGCGCACCACCAGGTTGCAGGGTGTGCGCAGTTCGTCGCACAGGCGGTTGAGCAGCGGCGTGCCGAGCTGGGTGAGTTCCAGCGAGGCGAGGTATTCGAAGCCCAGGCGCAGCACGGCCAGGCCCAGGCGGTAGTCGCGCCCGCCCTCGGCGCGCTCGAGGAAGCCCATGTTCTCCAGCGTGGTGAGCAGGCGGAAGACGGTGGAGCGCGGCAAGTCGAAGCGGCGCGCCAGTTCGGGCGCGGAGAGCGTGCGGTTCTCGCGGCTGAACTCGCACAGCACGCGCAGGCCGCGCTCCAGCGCAGGCACGTTGTAGCGGTCTGCGCCCTCTTCCATCGCTTCGTTGTCGTTGTTGTTGGCCATGCCAGTGGTTCCTTCCTCGGGTGTCTCTGTGTCGGTTGCGGTCAGCCGGCGAGCGATTCGCGCAGCAGCTTGGCGACGGCCTGCGGTTGCTCCACATAGCCGGCGTGGCCCGCATCGTCCACCAATTCGAGCCGCACTCCGCACTTGCGCGCGACTTCTTCGCAGGCTGCCGGCGGCGTGACGACGTCGAGCGCGCCGCAGGCCACGCGCACCGGCATGGGCGGTGGCAGGTCCGACAGCAGGTCGGCGTTGCACAGCAGCTCGATCGCCTGGCGATAGCCACGGTCGTTCAGGCGGGCCATGTTCCAGCGCACCCACTGGCGGGCATGGTCGGTGGCCTTGTCGGAAACCAGCCGGCCGGAGCGCTTCGCGGCCATGCCGGCGATGCCGAGTTCGTCCAGTGTGGCGAGGCGCTCGGTGCGGACCTTGGCTCGAGCTTCCGAGCGGGACGGTGCGCCGTAGCCGATGGCCGGGCTGACGAGCACGAGGCGGCGGACGCGTGAATCGCTGCGGGCGGCCGACGCGGCGGTGATGGCGCCGAGCGAATGACCGACCAGCACGCACGAATCGATCTTCAGCGCATCGAGCAAGGCGCCCAGGCGTGCCGCGTAGTCGGTGGCTGCCGGCGAGTCGGATTCAAGAGGCGTCGATGTGCCATAGCCCGGCGCGTCCCACGCGATCACGCGGGCCTGCGGTGCGAGCAGCGCGGCGGTGTCGATCCACGACGCAGCGCCCGAGCCGATGCCGTGCAGGCACACGATGGCCGGGCCCTGCCCGCACTCGCGCACCGACACCACGGCGCCGCCGCCGACCGCGACTTCGCGGGCAGGAAAGCGGGCGTCGAGCCGTGCCAGCTCGGAAGCCGGCAAGGTCAGTGCATCGGATGCGACGGCGTTGCTCATGGCCTGCCCGTTCAGCGCTTGATCTTCGCCAGCGGGTGATCGGCCGGATAGGTCGGCGTCACCGGCTTCTTCGCGCCGAGCATCACGCACATCAGCGCGTCCTCGTCGCCGATGTTGATCTCTTCGCGGTACACGCCGGGCGGCACCGAGATCAGGTCGCGGTCGGTCATGATGGTCTCGAAGCGCTCGCCGTCCTTCTCGATCACCACCTTGAGCTTGCCGCGGATGAGGAAGAACACTTCTTCCACGTCGGTGTGCAGGTGCGGCGGGCCTTCATGGCCGGCGGGGATCACCATGGTCGAGAAGGTGAAGTGCTCGGCGGGCACGGTGTTGACGTCCTTCGCGACACCGGTGCCGCCGGTGCCCACGTAGCGCATCTGCGCGCGGCGGAACTTGGGGTCGAAGTCGGCCTGGAACTTCAGCGCGTCCCAGTCGTACTTGCGGGTTTCGTAGCGCGCGATGCGGGTGTTCATCCACTCCGCGAGGCTGCTGCCTTCGGGCTGCGCCAGGCTGTTGGTGCCGGCATCGTTGATCTTCTGCTGTTCGGACAGATCGCTCATCGGGTTCACTCCTTGGTCGGAAAAATCGGGGCGTGCTTTCAGTGCATCGCGAAGCCGCCGTTGACGGCCAGCAGCTGGCCCGTCACGAAGCGCGCGAGGCCGGAAAGCAGGAACACGGTCGCGCCGCACACGTCGGCGGCCTGCTGCTCGCGCGGGATGGCGCGGCCTTCGAGGTACTTCTGGTGGCGCGCCATCGGCACGTATTCGGTGGCCTCGACCAGCGTGAGGCCCGGCGCCACGGCGTTGACGGTGATGTTGTCGCCGCCCCACTCGCGCGCCAGCGAGCGCGTCATGGAAATCACGGCGCCCTTGCTCGACGCATAGGCCAGCAGGTTGGGCGCGCCCCACAGCGCGGTGTCGGAGGCGAGGTTGACGATGGCGCCGCGGCCGCTTTCGGCCAGCGCGGCGCGGCAGGCGCGGCCCATGAGCCAGCTGCCGCGCACATTGACGTTCATCACGCGGTCCCACATGTCGATCTCGAGCTGGTGCGCGTCCTTGCCGCCCGAGTTGGTGATCGCGGCGTTGTTGACGAGCCCGTCGAGGCCGCCGAGCAGGCGGATCGCCTCGTCGGCGCAGGCCACGATGGAACCGGGGTTCGACAGGTCGACCGGCAGCGCATGCGCGATGCGGCCCGCTTCGCGCAGCGCCTTGGCCTCGGTCTCCGCCAGCTCGCCGAGGATGTCGGCCAGCACCACGCTCGCGCCCGCGGCGGCGATACATTGCGCAAAGGCGAGGCCCAGGCCGCGCGCGCCGCCGGTCACGAGGATGCGGCGGCCGGCCAGCAGGTTGGCGGGCAGTTCGGCCAGCAGCGCCTGCAGGCTCGACGGGTCGGCAATGGCTTTGAGTTCGGTCATGGGAGATGAGGTGCGTGGATCGGTCGTGCGGGTCAGTCGGCCTGGATGCCGAGCTCCTTGATGACCTTGCCGAAGCGCGCGTAGTCGGCCGCGTTGGTCTTGCCGAGCACGTCGGCGTCGCCGCCCACGGGCGTGGTGCCGAGCACGGCCATGCGCGAGACGATCTCGGGCATCTTCAGGATCTCGTTGAAGTGGCCGTTGAGCATCTTCACGATCTCGGGCGGCAGGTTGCGCGGGCCCCACAGGCCGTTCCAGGCGCTCACCTCGACGTCCTTGTAGCCCTGCTCCGCCAGCGTCGGCACGTTGGGCGCGAGCGGCGAGCGCTGGGCCGAGGCCACGGCCAGCGGGCGCAGCTTGCCGTTGGCGAGGTACGGAGCCACCGGGCCGAGCGTGATGAAGGTGACGGGCACGTGGCCGCCCAGCACGTCGTTGATGGCGGGCGCCACGCCCTTGTACGGCACGTGCGCGAGGCTGGCGCCCGAGGCGCGCGCGAACATCTCGCCGAGGATGTGCATCGGCGAGCCGCTGCCCGGGCTCGCATAGCTCAGCGACTTGCCGCCCTTCGCCGCGGCCACTGCGTCCTTCAGACCGGCGAAGCCGCTGTTGCCGCCGGCCACTAGGAACAGCGGCTGGCTGCCGGTCTGCACGATGGGCGTGAAGCCGTTCAGCACGTCGTAGCCCGAGCCGTTGGTCTTCAGCACCAGCTGCGCGATCGAGAAGGTGCTGGGTGCGAGCAGCAGCGTGTAGCCATCGGGCGCGGCCTTCGACACGTAGGCGCTGCCGATGATGCCGCTGGCGCCGGGACGGTTGTCGACCAGCACCGTCTGGCCGACGCGCGCCGACAGCTTCTCGGCGAAGAGCCGCGCCAGCGCGTCGGTGTCGCCGCCGGCCGGATATGCGACGACCAGTGTGATCGGCTTGGCGGGGTAGCTGTCGGCTGCCCATGCAAGTCCGGCGGTGCAGGCGGCAGCCAGGGAAATGGCAGCGGCGATGGCGTGGCGGCGTGTGTGTTTCATCGTGTCCGTGGATCGCAGTTTTGTTTCACTAAAGAAACAACGATTTATTAATGGAACGCCACGAAGAATAACGAGGAAGACAACTTCGTGACTAAGTAAAAACCCTAGTCTTTGTTTCCAACGAAAACAGGGCGGCCTTTGCGGGCCGCCCTGTGGAATGAGGAGCGTCGGGTTGTTGGTTCTTCAGCCGCCGTAGCGCGCCACGGTGAGGCCTTCCATGTCGATCTCGGGCGCCCTGCCCGCGACCAGGTCGGCCATCACGCGGCCGGTGCCCGCCGCCATGGTCCAGCCGAGCGTGCCGTGGCCGGTGCTCAGCATCAGGTTGGGAACACGGGTGGCGCCGATCACCGGTGTGCCGTCGGGCGTCATGGGGCGCAGGCCGGTCCAGAAGGAGGCGTCGCGCACGTTGCCGCCCTTGGGAAACAGGTCGGTCACGACGTGTTCGAGCGTGTCGCGCCGGCGCTCGTTGAGCCGCAGGTCGAAGCCCGAGAGCTGTGCTGTGCCGCCCACGCGGATGCGGTCGCCCAAGCGCGTGACCGCCACCTTGAAAGTCTCGTCCATCACGGTGGATTCGGGCGCGCCGCCGGCATCGGTGATGGGCACGGTGATCGAGAAGCCCTTGACCGGATACACCGGCAGGCGAATGCCCAGCGGCCGGACCAGCGCGGGCGAATAGCTGCCGAGCGCGACCACGTAGCGCTCGGCGGTGAAGCTGCCCGCGTCGGTGCGCACGGCCGTCACGCCCTTGGCCGCATCGTGCTCGAGGGCCTGGATGTTCACGCCGAACCGGAACTTCACGCCTTCGGCCTCGGCAAGTTTGGCCAGCGCCTGAGTGAACTTGAAGCAGTCGCCCGTCTCGTCGCCGGGCAAGCGCAGGCCGCCGACGAACTTGTCCTTCACAGCCGCGAGCGCGGGCTCGTACTGAACGCAGCCCTCGCGATCGAGCACCTGGTATGGCACGCCGGAAGCCTTGAGCACCTCGACGTCCTTCGAGGTGCCATCGAGCTGCTGCTGGGTGCGAAAGAGCTGCAGCGTGCCCTGCATCCGCTCGTCATAGGAGATGCCCGTGTCGGCGCGCAGCGCCATCAGGCAATCGCGGCTGTATTCGGCGAGCCGCACCATGCGGCTCTTGTTGATTTCGTAGCGCGCCTGCGTGCAGTTGCGCAGCATCGCGAGACCCCAGCGCCACATGGCCGGATCGAGCATGGGCTTGATGACCAGCGGGCTGTGCTGCATCAGCATCCACTTGATGGCCTTGACCGGCACGCCGGGCCCGGCCCATGGCGCCGAATAGCCGGGCGAGACCTCGCCCGCATTGCCGAAGCTGGTTTCGAGCGCGGGCGCCGGCTGGCGCTCCAGCACCGTCACCTCGTGCCCGGCGCGTGCCAGGTAGTACGCGATCGAGGTGCCAATGACACCGCTGCCGAGAATCAGGACCTGCATGAAAACAACCCTTTGAAAGCTGCCGCAACGCAGCCGAGGGTACAGGGCCGGACGCTACAGGCCCAGCGCGTCCTGCAATTGCCGTGCCGTCCAGCGCTTCGGCTGTTGCGGCCATGCCTCGAGCAGCGCGACCATGCGCGCGTTGCGCGGCGCGCTCAGGCCGTGCTCCTGCGCGAGGCGTACCACCTCGCCGCTGAGCGCGTCGATCTCGGTGCGGCGGCCGAGCGCGAGGTCGTCGGCCATGCTCGAACGCGCCTTGGCATCGATGCGCAGCATGCGCGCCGCGACGATGCGGAAGATCCAGTCGGGCAGCCGCAGCAGGCTGACCAGCCGGTGCGCGGGCACCGCCGCCACCTGCGCCGGCGCGATGCCTGCGACGTTGAGGATGCCCAGCGCCTCGTCGATCAGCGACGCGAAGCAGCGCCGGTAGCCGCGCTGCATCAGCTCTTCGCGCAGCGGCAGGCCCGAGAGCGCATTGACGGGGTTGTTGAGGTTGAGCATCAGCTTGCCCCACTGCACGGGCAGCAGGTCGGCGTGCAGGTCGAGCGGCACGCCGGCGCGCTCGAAAACCGGGAGCCACGGGCGCAGCGCCGCGTCGTCCTCGGCGGCCAGCCGGCCAGGCGTGCCGCGATGGAAGGCGCCCGGACCGATCTCGGCCACGTTGTAGGGCACCATGCCCGCCAGCACGTTGAGCGACGGACCGGTCTGCGCGGCGGCCGCGCGGTTGGAAATGCCGTTCTGCAGCGAGATCACCGCAGTGCCGGCCGGCAGCGCGAAGGCCAGTTCGCCCGCGGCCTCGGCCGTGGCACCGCTCTTCACGCACAGCAGAACCAGCGAGGGCCGCGCGCCGGCGGGAACCTGCCCGCTCAGGCGCAGTTTTTCTGGAGGGAGTTTGTGCGTGGCTCCGTCGATGTCGGTGAGCGTCAGGCCATGCTTCGCAAGCTTCTCGAGCACGCGCGGACGGCCGACGAAAGTAACGGGCACGCCGGCCGCCGCGAGGCTTCCGCCGATGAAGCAGCCGATGGTGCCCGCCCCCATCACAAGCACTTCACCGGGGATTGCTTCTGGCATGAGTGGAGTGCTTGTTCCGGGTGTGCGTTCGTCTGTCAGGCGCGTTCCGCGACCCAGGCCTGCACCGATTGCAGCGCGGCCGGAAGGCCCGCCGCGTCGGTGCCGCCGGCCATGGCCATGTCGGCCTTGCCACCGCCCTTGCCGCCGACCTGCTGGGCCACGAAGTTGACCAGCTCGCCGGCCTTGACCTTGCCCGTGCTGTCGGCTGTGACGCCGGCCGCGATCTGCACCTTGTCGCCGTCGACGGCGGCCAGCACGATGGCGGCGGTCTTGAGCTTGTCCTTGAGCTTGTCCATGGTGTCGCGCAGCGTCTTGGCGTCGGCGCCGTCGAGCTTGGCGGCCAGCACCTTGATGCCCTTGACGTCCACGGCCTGCGACACGAGCTCGTCACCCTTCGACGAAGCCAGCTTGCCCTTGAGCGCGCCCACTTCGCGTTCGAGCGCCCTCACCTGGTCCAGCACCTGCGTGAGCCGGCCCTGCAGCTCGGCAACCGGCGACTTGAGCGTGGCGGCCGCGCTCTGCACGGTCGATTCGAGGTCTTGCAGGTACGACAGCGCGTTGGCGCCAGTGATGGCTTCGACGCGGCGCACGCCGGCAGCCACGCCGCCTTCGCTGACGATCTTGAAGAGGCCGATGTCGCCCGTGCGACCCACATGGGTGCCGCCGCAGAGTTCACGGCTGGTGCCGATGTCGAGCACGCGCACGGTCTCGCCGTATTTCTCGCCGAACAGCATCATCGCGCCGGTCTTCTGGGCCGACTCCATGTCCATCACGCGGGCGTTCGTCTCGGTGTTGGCGAGGATCTCGGCGTTCACGCGCTTCTCGATCTCGAGGATCTGCTCGTGCGTGACGGGCGCGTTGTGCGCGAAGTCGAAGCGCGTCTTGTCGGCGTCGACCAGCGAGCCCTTCTGCTGCACGTGGCCGCCCAGCACTTCGCGCAGGGCCTTGTGCATCAGGTGGGTGACCGAGTGGTTGCGCATGGTGGCGGCGCGCAGGGCGGTGTCGACCGCGGCCTTGACCGTGTCGCCAACCTTCAGCGTGCCCTGGGTCTGGGTGCCGTGGTGGCCGAAGACGTCGGCCTTGATCTTCTGCGTGTCTTCCACGCCGAACTGCACGCCTTCGGCAACAAGCACGCCCTGGTCGCCGACCTGGCCGCCGCTTTCCGAATAGAAAGGCGTGGTGTCGAGCACGACGATGCCGCTCTGGCCTTCCTTGAGTTCCTGCACGGCGGCACCTTCGAGGTACAGCGCGACGACCTTGGCGCTTTCCTCGAGGTGGTCGTAGCCGGTGAAGGTGTTGCCCGCGCCGGCGTATTCGACGTTGCGGTCCATCTTGAACTTGCCCGCAGCACGGCCCGCGGCCTTCTGCTTTTCCATGGCGGCGTTGAAGCCGGCCTCGTCGACGCTCACGCCGCGCTCGCGGCAAACGTCGGCCGACAGGTCGAGCGGGAAGCCGTAGGTGTCGTGCAGCTTGAAGGCCACGTCGCCCGGCAGCACCTTGGCGTCACCGGCCAGCGCTGCATCGAGGATTTCCATGCCGTTGGCCAGCGTCTCGAAGAAGCGCTCTTCCTCGGCCTTCAGCGTGTCGGTGATGCGCTTCTCGTCGGCCACGAGCTTGGGGTAGGCATCGCCCATCAGCTTCACGAGATCGGGCACCAGCTTGTGGAAGAAGGGCTTCTTCTGGCCGAGCTTGTAGCCGTGGCGGATGGCGCGGCGGATGATGCGGCGCTGCA
The DNA here is from genome assembly GCF_003952185.1 of Variovorax sp. 679. Taxonomy (GTDB): domain Bacteria; phylum Pseudomonadota; class Gammaproteobacteria; order Burkholderiales; family Burkholderiaceae_C; genus Variovorax. The sequence goes on from NZ_RXFS01000020.1 coordinate 57,773, forward strand.
CGTAGCCGCGGCCTTCGTTCGACGGGATCACGCCATCGGCCACCAGGAACGAGGTGGCGCGGATGTGGTCGGCGATCACCTTGAGCGAGTTGTTGCTCAGGTCTTGCGTGCCGGTCTCGCGGCCGGCGGCCTTGATGAGCGCGTCGAAGATGTCGATCTCGTAGTTGCTGTGCACGTGCTGCAGGATCGCGGCCAGGCGCTCCAGGCCCATGCCGGTGTCGACGCAGGGCGCGGGCAGCTTGACCACGCTGCCGTCGGGCTGCATGTCGAACTGCATGAACACGTGGTTCCAGATCTCGATGAAGCGGTCACCGTCCTCCTCGGGGCTGCCGGGGGGGCCGCCGGGAATGTGCGGGCCGTGGTCGTAGAAGATTTCCGAGCAGGGGCCGCACGGGCCGGTGTCGGCCATCATCCAGAAGTTGTCGGACTTGTACTTGCCGCCCTTGTTGTCGCCGATGCGGATCACGCGCTCGGGCGGCAGGCCGATTTCCTTGGTCCAGATGTCGTAGGCCTCTTCGTCCTCGTGGTAGACGGTGGCCAGCAGCCGTTCGGCGGGCAGCTTGTAGACCTGCGTGAGCAGTTCCCAGCCCCACTTGAGCGACTCGCGCTTGAAGTAGTCGCCGAAGCTCCAGTTGCCCAGCATCTCGAAGAAGGTGTGATGGCGGGCGGTATAGCCCACGTTCTCGAGGTCGTTGTGCTTGCCGCCGGCGCGCAGGCAGGCCTGGACCGAGGCGGCGCGGTTGTAGGGGCGCTTGTCGGTGCCGAGGAACACGTCCTTGAACTGCACCATGCCCGAGTTGGTGAACATCAGCGTCGGGTCGTTGCCCGGCACGAGCGGGCTCGACGCCACCGCCGTATGGCCCTTGGAAACGAAGAAATCGAGAAAGGTCTTGCGGATGTCCGCGACCGTGAATGTGGGCTGGCTCATCTTTGGATTCGTCTTCTGTCGAGGGCGGCGCGGCGATGGCGACCCTCATGTCGAACCCACTGCGGCGAACCGGCCTAACTGCTTGATTTGCTTGGACAAACGATTATAGGTTTGGCCATGACGCCCGCGGCGGGCCGGGGTCTGGACGGGAAAACGGCACGGACGGGACGCCGCGGCTAATATGTGTCCTGGCGCAAAAAACGAGAACCAAATCCGGTCTGCGCCATCCGTACTTGTACGGACAAAAAGATCAAGGAGTTCGCATGGCAAGCCAAGAGGCCGAACAACACTGGAAGATCGAAGACCTGGATTTCTCGCGCATCGCGCTCGACAAGGTTCGCCCGGACGAGAACCTCTTCTACCTGGTGACCTCCGCCTCCTTCATCGAGAGCGGCTCCGACCTCTATACGCACAACCTGGTGGATTTCTTCGAGGGCGACGCAGAGGTCACCGACTGGCTCTCGCGGCACTGGGAACTCGAGGAACTCCAGCACGGCAAGGCCCTGCGCGCCTATGTTCGGCACGTGTGGCCGGAGTTCGACTGGGACACCGCCTACCGGGGCTTTCTCGAGGAATACGCGACCTACTGCAAGGTCGAACTGCTGGCCCCGACCCGTGCCCTCGAAATGACCGCCCGCTGCGTTGTCGAGACCGGCACCGCCACCTACTACCGCGCCATGGCCCGCAGCACCGACGAGCCCGTGCTGCAGGATCTTGCGACCCGCATCGCGAACGACGAGGTCAACCACTACAAGCACTTCTACCGCTACTTCCGCCGCTACCGCGAGCAGGAAAAACTGGGCCGCCTGCGCGTGATGGGCACCATCGGGCGGCGCACGCTCGAACTCAAGAGCGAGGATGCCGACTGCGCGATCCGCCACGTGGTGCAGACGCGCTCGCCCGATCGCGCCAGCGACACGGCCTACGTGCAGCGGCTGAGCGCCGACATGAACAGCACCATCCGCACCCACCTGAGCCCCGGCACCACGCTCAAGATGCTGATGCGGCCGCTGGAGCTGCCGGCGAAGGTTCAGACGGTGATCCAGTACCCGATCAGGCAGTTCATGCAGCACGTGTTCCTGCGCTGACCGGGTCGAGCGGCTGAAGCGAAAACCGGAACCCTGATTCCATTTCGCACAACAGGCGCTTGGCTAATATTTGCAGTTACACATTCTTTCTAGACAGAGAGACAAGGCCTGAGACCTTCGGACGAGCGGCTTCGCGCTCCTGGCAAGTCGGCTCGCAGCCTTGTTGCATGCGCGTCCGATGTTCGATCACAAAGCCAACCGCGAGCAGTCCTACACAGTCCGGCTGGAGGGCACCAGCCTGTCCATCCGCGACCTGATGGAGGTGCGCTTCACCTTCCTGCGGCTGCTGGAGCAACGTATCGGCACTTCCTCGCGGCTTCTGAAATGCCATCGGGCATGGTTGAACCAGCTCGAATCCGGCATCGAATCGATGAGCGATACGCAGATCGCCAACGCCCGGCTCTGGCGGGAAGCCTGGGAACACGCGAGCGGGATCGCGACCCCGCTACTCAGCCAGCCGCAGACCACCACCTTCCGGTTCGAGCTTTTCTGAACAGGACTCCACAAGAGGCGCAAAAAAAACCCAGCGCAAGGCTGGGTTGAACCTCTTGAGTGCTGTCACGCACAGAGAACTCGCACTTCAAAGCGAGCCCACAAAATCTAGAGCCTCATGCGCCGCCGCCTTGTCGGACAGCACCGACACTTCGAATCGGCAGGCCAGGCCGCATGCTCACGGAACGTTCCAACACCCTCCAGAACTGCCAAATAGTTCACGTTTTAATAAGTGTCCTACGGCGACTACCTGTTTCCGGCTGACACAGGCTCCGCAGGCGACCACCGACCATAGCGGCGCTGTCACGCAACAGGGCCGCATAAAAGAAGAGCTCTCTGTCAGTGCTTGGAGCCTGCCCTCAAGGGCAACTCGAAACCCGCTTCGGCGGGTATTTTTTTGCGGATCGCAACGCGGCCCGGGCCCACGCCAGGGCCTGTCGCCTTCCTTCAGCTCGCGGAGGTCAGCCCGGGCTTGCGGCTCCCGTCCAGCGAATACAGCTGGGGCCGGTCATCCGCGGCGCCTTCCGCCACCAGCCCATGTGCCGCCGCACCTTGCGGCTGGCGATAGAGCTCGTTCTCAAGACGCCGGACGCGCTCGGCGTACATGCGGGCAAGCGCGCTGTGATGCTCTGCCGCTGCCTGATGCTCGATGCGCGCCATCTGAGCCTCTTCAAGGAGGGCCGCCGCGCGCCGGAGGTACGCGGTGTGATTCGGGCGAAACAGGAAGTCGAACGTCATTTCACGCTCCTTTCCGCGGTAGTGCGGTGCAAGCAATGTTCCTCCGCGGGCGCCGCCAAGTCTGTCGGAACACGCCTACCCTCGGGCTACCCCTTTTCCTCTTGATTTCTCCTCTACCACAGAGCCATGACGGGTTTTCCCATGTCGATGGGGACAATGCTGTGGAAAACCGTGTGCGCATCGCTCGGAAGCCTTGCCTGGCGTGGCCTGCAACGCGATGCCCACGAAAGAGGCAGCGTGGAAAAAATTTTCTTCCCGCGAAGAAATCGACGCTGCCGGGCTATCCCAAGTCCGACCGCTTGCAGTCGAAGACGATGCCCGGTTCGATCGCCCGCAGCGCCGGCACCTTGCCCACGAACGCAACCCCGGCACCGACCAGCCGCCACTCGCCGGTCTTGAACAGCCTGAAGAGGTTCGTAACCTCGCTGCCTGCGGCGGGAACGGCGTTGAACACATAGACGGGCTCGCCGCCCTGGGTCTCGTCCATGCTCAACAGTTCGGCCCGCATCTTGCCCATGGTGTCGGTGTCCTTGGTTCTGTGGCGGACGACGTCCATGTTGACGGTGCGAGAGTGCTCGTCGATGAAGATGCGGCGGATCCAGGGAGCGGGGCCCGCGTTGCCCGGGGCAGGAATGCAGGTGATCGTTCCGGCGACGGCCGGCGCCGCTGTTGCTGCAGCAAAGAAGATGGGAGGGATGAATCGGATGAACTGGACTTTCATGCTCTGCACTGTTTCGGGGTCAGTCGGCCTGCGCGGCAGCGTAGATATCGAAGATCCGGTGAGAACGCTGCAGCCTCACCGACACCTGCGCCTCGCCGCGGCCCTATTCTGACGGCACGCCAGCGCGGAAGTAGCATGCGGCCATGTGGAAGCCCGCTCAGCCCATCGTCGTCGACGGCACTGCCCTGACGGATCAGGAGGCGTGGTGGTACGAGTTCAAGGATGCGTTCCACGAACTGTGCATTGACGAAATCGATGAGGAATGGCTCGACGGCCTGACTGCGACGCTCTACCACGCCCACATGGACCGCGACCCGTGCGATGCGGCCGCGGTGGCGTTCGCGACGCTCAACTACGAAGTGCCGGGCTACGAGCTTGAAGAGCCCTTCACGCCCCCACCGCCGCGGCGACGCCCCAAAGTGCATTGAAGCACCCGCCACCCTTCCACGCCGGCAGGCTCTCTCTTGACGACGGCACGGTCATAGCATCGATGCACTCTCGCGGCCAGCGCCATCCATCGATCCACTATTGGCGAACCATCGAAAAATATGGGATCGGTAATCGCTGGTCGTCCTCATGTGCAGGAACCCGGACGCAGCAACGCCCAGGTCGTCGACTGGAATGCCGGCATCCCGGAGTGCCGTCAGTTCCACATCGGACGGGATATCGAACGGCAGCTTCAAAGTCACTGTAGCTTTGCGATGAGTGGCCTTCGCCATGAATCTTCCTCTCGACAATCTTGAGCGCCAGTAAATCCCTGCGGCCCGCCGCGCGCAATCCTGCTTTTGTGGGAGGCCACTGCGCTGGAGAGCACATCCGAAGGGGTATCACTTCTGGCCGCAGAGCGCGGACAAGCGAACCTGTTGCGCCCCCGAATCCAGGACGCCCGCGGGAAGGAGCGCATGGCGGCTCGCCCTTTCGCCCGCTCCTGCGGGCTTTTCCTTGACCTGAACAGCCACGCCTGTCCTACATGCTTGAGCGAATTTCGGAAGGGCATTTCATCCACGCGCCGGCAAGAATCCACCAATCACTCATATCGGCGGGCAGCACGATGACTATCAGGGAAATTTGCACACGGCACGGACTCGATCTCGAAAGAGGAAGCCGCGTGATTTGTGAAGGCAGACTCGGCACGATAGTCGGGGCGAGCGGCCCGTTGCTCCGGGTGAAGTTCGACGGAAACCAGATCAGCAGCCGTTGCGATCCGATCGACGTGCAACCGCTCAACCCAAGCACCACGAGCGTCTCCAACGTTGTGGTTCAGGGCCCGGCAGCTTCGGCGTAGTGCTCGCAGAAGATGCGTGCGATTCGTCTGCATCGGGAATGCGCACGGCCATCTCCGCGTGTAAGGTGTGCCAGCCGACTACTTCCTGGACGAGCCTTGCGACCTCCGATGGACTACCTCTCCGAACTGCGACGCCAAGGCTTTCATCAAGCGGATGATCATCGTGATTCCGACGGTCGCGTGCAGTTCGATTGCGACCTGTACCGTGGCACACCGAACGAGGTCACGATCCAGGTGTATGCCGCCGATCGACAAGCACTTCAATTCGAGGTCATGCCAACGCTGGAGGTCGTATTGCCGCTGATCGACGAGATGGTCGACGGGCTCGGCGAGATCGATGCCGATTTGGCGCAGATCATCCTGTTTCGCGGGCGACTCGGGCTCCATTTCTGGTCTCGCGGCATCAACAACGAGTTCACGGCCGTCTATGCGCGCAGTGATGAGACATGGGTCTTTCAAGGGTTTGGCGAAATCTTTGCCGACGACTGATCGAAGCCAAGGCCGGGCAAGTCGGCGCTGTCGGGAGACAGGCTAGAATCCGCGCCTGCTGCGGGTGTAGTTCAATGGTAGAACGGCAGCTTCCCAAGCTTCATACGAGGGTTCGATTCCCTTCACCCGCTCCACTCCGATGAGTTCTCAGCGCCCGCCAGCAAGGCCGGCAACGACGCCTGACGCACCATCGTAGAACTGCCTTCATCCGGCCTCCCCCATCACGTAGCATCCGGCCACGAGTTGCACGCAAGATTGGTCGACTGACCTTTCTTCATTTCCCCGGAGCCGGTCCATGAAGCTGCTGTTCGCCCTGTTTCTCTCCGCACTGCTCTGCGCCTGCGCAAGCGCGCCCGGCACTGCGCCGGCCAACACGGGAGCAGCATCGGGCCCGGAATCCACGGCCGAACCGGCACCCGCCCCGCCCACCGGCGTCCAGTGGCGCTACATCAATTCCAAGTCGTACGAGGCGTTGAACGCCGGCCTGGGCAACAGCCATCGCTTCGAGAGCGACGTCGGCTGGGTCGATGTCTACGTGTACGACATGAAGCGCAACTGGCAGCCTGGCGTGAGCGACCCGCAGTTCGACGAGCACTTCAGGAGCACCATCGCCGAGGTGCAGCGCGCCGTCGCGCAGGGCATGTACGCAAGCGCCAAGGTCGGCCCCACGCGGGACGTGCGCATCGAAGGGCTGACTTTCCGCTCGGTTTCGTTCCGCCTAGTGCACGCGCGCGACGGCAAGGCCTACGACTCGTTCACCTACCTCGCGGTGCGCAACGGCAAGCTGCTGAAGTACCGCATGTCCTTCAACGCACCGGCTCCGGCGAACGTGGATGTGATCGCGCGCGAGTTCATCGAGCGCAACGTGCGCACCGGCCCCGAGACGCCGGTCGGCACGCGCCAGCTACGCAGCACCTGATGCCGGGCGTTGCGCCCGCTCTGCTTCGCCCGCCAGCGCATTGCCGCTCTCGGCCTTGTAGTCGCGCAGGCCACCCGGATCGAGCACCCTCAGCCCGCGCTTCTCGATGCGGATGAGCCCCAGCGCCTGAAAGCGCTGCAGCGCGACATTCACGCGCTGTCGCGACACGTTCGCGAGCAATCCGATCTCGGTCTGCCCCACTTCCAGGAAGCGCGGCGCGTCGGGATAGAGCTCCGGGTTGAACAGGCTCGCCAGGCAGTTCGCGACTCGCGCGTCGGTGTCGAGCAGGCGCTCGTGCTCCAGCGCGCCGATGAAGAGACTGAGCCGCGCGTTGAGCAGGTCCTGCAGGTAGTGGTTGAACGGCACGCTGGTGCCGCGCAGCCATTCGAAGGTGCGGCGCGGCATCAGCGCCACGCGTGTGGGCCGCAGCGCGAACACGTCGTAGCGGCGCGCCTCGTGCTTGAACAGCGAGCCCTCGCCGAACCATACCCCGGCCGAGACGCCGGTGAGCGTCGACACCCGCCCGTCCTCCGACGCGACCGACATCTTGGCGAAGCCGTCGATCAGCGCCATCCAGTGCTCGACCAGTTGCCCCGCCCGTGCGATGCAGCCGCCACGGGCGAACTGCCGCTCCTGCATGCTGCCGAGCACATGTTCCAGGTCTGCGGGCGACAGGGCCGAAGCCCACTTCGAGCGACGCACCATCTCCTCCAGCGTCTGCGCAGCGGCAGAAGGAGATGAGAAAGAAGTCTCGCTGGATGAATCAGGGATTACCTGTAGCAATTCGCGCGTCATGTGTCGTCGCAACGACCGCGCCCCAGGACGTCCATTCGTATTCTTTCAAGACATACAACACAGGAGACGTCCATGTTCGCTACACCCCGCCACCCGCACAAGCGGGTTTTTCCGTGGCCTCGCCGGCCCCGCGCCATCGTCGCGGGTCTCGCGATGGCAAGCGCTCTGCTGGTCGCGGGGTGCGGCGGGGGCTCCGATGGCGGCTCTGGGTTTTCTTTCATCCCTGGTGCCAGCCCGCCACCCGCGACACAGACGCCGGCCGCGTTCCAGGTGAAGACGCTCTCGTCGTCGCCCGACATGATCAGCGGCGGCGACACGCTGCTCGAGATCACGGCGCCCGTCGGCGTGGCGCTCGACAAGGTGCGCGTGAGCCTCAACGGCAAGGACGTGAGCTCGCAGGTGCCGGTGGTCGACAGCACGGCCCGCGTGCTGCGCGGCCTGGTCACGGGGCTCACGACCGATCCGGCCAGCACCACCGGCAGCGCCAACTCGCTGGTGGTGAGCAACGCCGAGAACAGCGCGCAGCGCACCGAGGTCAGGTTGGTCAACTACCCGATCACCGGCCCGATCCTCTCGGGCCCGCACATCTCGCCCTACGAATGCCGCACGGTGCAGAACGGCCTGGGCTCGCCGCTGGACGCCGACTGCTCGGCCGCGACGCAGGTGGTCTGGTACTACCGCACCACCTCCAACACTTTCAAGCCGCTTTCAGACCCGACTGGCACGCGCCCGGCCGACCTCGCGACCACGACCACCAATGACGGCAACACCGTGCCCTACATCGTGCGCGTGGAGTCGGGCACCATCAACCGTGGCGTCTACCGGCTCGCGGTGCTCGACAACCCCGCCAAGGATGCACCCGCCACCTGGAAGCCCGGCGCGGGCTGGAACAGAAAGCTGGTCGTGTACTTCGACTGCTGCGGCTCGGCCCAGTACAACCAGGGCGTGCATCCCATCGAGTCGATCCTCGGCGACGCGGGCCACATCCAGCTCTCGCGCGGTTTCGCCTTCATGAACTCGACCGAGCTCTGGAACAACCAGCACGCCAATCCGCACCTGCAGGGCGAGACGCTGATGATGCTGAAGGAGCACGTCATCGAGGAATTCGGCGCCGTGCCCAAATGGACCGTTGGCTTCGGCGGCTCGGGCGGCGCCATCCAGCAGTACCTGATCGCGCAGCTCTATCCGGGCCTGCTCGACGGCATCCAGCCCATCGTGTCATTCCCCGAGACGCTGATGCCCGAGGTGATGGAGTGCCGCCTGCTCAACAACGTCTACAAGCTCGACACCGCCACCTGGACCACGGCCAAGCAGACGGCGGTGAACGGCTTCAACACCAACACCTGCACGAGCTGGGACCTGTCGTTCGCGAGCATCATCAAGTCGGACAACGCAACGGGCTGCGGCTTCCTCGAGCCGGCCAACGTGTCGAACGTGTTCAACCGCACGACCAATCCCAACGGCATCCGCTGCGACCTGTTTCAGACCAACGTCAACCTGCTCGGCAAGCGCGCCGGCACGCAGGAGGCGCGGCGGCCGATGGACAACATCGGCGTGCAGTACGGCCTTGCCGCGCTGAACAGCGGCACGATCTCGGTGAAGGAGTTCCTCGACCTGAACGAGAAGGTCGGCGGCTACGACGGCGACGGCAACACGCAGGCCGCGCGCACCCAGGCGGACCCCGACGCGCTGAAGCTCACCTACTCGGGCGGCTTCAAGAACAGCTTCAAGGGGCCGGGCCTCGCGAACATCCCGATCATCACGCAGCGCGGCAACGCCGACTCGACGGGCGACATCCACGACACGATGCAGGACCTGATCATCCGCGCCCGGCTGCAGCGCGCCAATGGCCGCAGCGACAACCAGATCATCTGGACGCTGGGATCGAAGACGCCTGTGGACTACATGTCGGCCTCGCTCGACCTCATCAACAAGTGGCTGGACAACATGGCCGCCGACACGGCCGCGCCGTCCATCGACAAGGTGGTGCGCAACAAGCCCGCGGGCGCCAACGACGCCTGCTGGGATGCGAGCGGCAAGCGCATAGACGAGGCTGCCTCGACCGACCCGGCGGCCAGCTGCAACCTGGTGTACCCGCGCTTCAGCACGCCGCGCATCGTGGCCGGCTCGCCGCTGGTGAACGACGTGCTCAAGTGCCAGCTGAAACCGGTCAACGCGGCCGACTACTCGGTGACCATTGCCGGCGCGGATCTGGCGCGGCTGCAGACCATCTTCCCGGCCGGTGTCTGCGACTGGAGCAAGCCGGGCGTCGGCCAGGAGGCGTTGCGCGGCACCTACTTGCGGCTGCCGCTGAACTGAACCTCGCTCGCCGGGCTGGTCGAACCCGGCAGCTTCGCCACCCGCTCGGCCAGGAAGTCCACCAGCACGCGCACGCGCAGCGGCTGGTGGCGGCGCGGGGCATACAGCAGGTGCACTTCCTGCGCCGGCCCGGTGTGGCGGCCGAGCACGCGCACCAGCCTGCCCTGCGCGAGCAGGTCGGCCACCATCCAGGTCGGCTGCAGCGAGACGCCGGCGCCGCCGAGCACGGCGTCGAGCATGGCCACCGCGTTGTTCACCCGGTAGCGGCTGCGTACGGGCACTGCGACGGTGCCCTCGGGGCCTTGCAGCAGCACGCCGTCGTCGCCCGCCGCGTAGCGCAGGTAGTCGTGCTCCAGCAGGTCCTGTGGCTTGCGCGGCTTGCCTCGTGCAGCGATGTAGTCCGGCGAGGCAACCAGCACGCGCGGCCATGTGCCCAGATGACGGGCGACCAGGTCGGGCGGCAGGGTTCCGCCCACACGCAGCGAGACATCGATACGGCCTTCCAGCGGATCGACGAAGCGGTCGTCGAGCACCAGCTCGAGTTCGATGTCGGGGTACAGGCCCAGGAACTCCAGCGCCATCGCGTTGAGGTACCGCTGGCCGAGCGTCACCGGCGCGCTCATGCGCAGCAGGCCGCGCGGCTGCTGGATGCCTTCGCGCGCATCGGACACCGCGTCGCCGTAGTCCTCCAGCACGCGCCGGGCGCGCTCGTGGAAGCGCTGGCCTTCCTCGGTCAGGCTCAGGCCGGCCGCGGTGCGCCGCAACAGACGAACGCCCAGCGAGCGCTCGAGCCCCGCCACCAGCTTGCTGACGGTAGGCTGCGTGGTGTCGAGCGCGCGGGCTGCGCCCGAGAGGCTGCCCAGTTCCACGCTGTTCACGAAGGCTTCGAGGGCTCGCAGGGTGTCCATGGAGTATTCGAATATGGAATGGTCTTGATGCCATTCTGCCTTCTACCAATCTCCTCTGGCATGAATGAAAGTGAAGCCGTTGCTTCAACTTTCATCAGGACTCATCCCAATGACCACATCCACATTCGCCTCGATCCTGCGCCACGGCGCCCTCGCGCTCACCCTGGCCGCCACTGCCGCAAGCTCGACGGCCGGCCCTGCCGCCACCTACTGGAGCCCCAGCTGGATGGCCAGCACGCAGCCCGTCTGGGGCGGCGATTTCGTGTTGCCCGCGGGCCTGCCCTTCCAGTTCAACCACCAGACCGTGCGGCAGGTCGCACGCCTGAGCATCGGCGGATCGCGGCTGCGCGTGGTGATCAGCAACGAAGGCGGCACCGCACCGCTGTACATCGGCGCGGCGCGCGTCGGCCGGCATGGCGAGGGCTCGGCCGTCGTCGAGGGCAGCGACCGGGCGCTGCGTTTCGGCGGGCAGGCCGATGCCACCATCCCGCCGGGCGCACGGCTGGTCAGCGACCCGGTCGACCTTGCCGTACCAGCGCTCGGGGAGATTGCGGTGTCGATCTACCTGCCGCGGCCCAGCCAGCCCGCGGGCTTCCACTTCGATGCACGCCAACTCGCCTACGTCGCCGATGGCGACCTGACCGGCTCTGCCCGCCTGCCCGCGGCGGCCACGCAATGGAGCACCCGCGTCTTCTTCAGCGGCCTGATCGTCGAAACGCCGAAGCCGCCGACCACCGTCGTCGCCCTCGGCGATTCGATCACCGACGGCAACGGCTCCACACCCGGTGCCAACACCCGCTGGCCCGACGCGCTGGCGGAGAAGCTGGCGGGGCGCAATGTGGCGGTGCTCAACGCCGGCATCTCCGGCGGCCGTCTGCTGAAGGACGGCATGGGCCGCGCCGGCCTGGAGCGCGCGGGCCGCGACGTGTTCGCCCAGCCGGGCGTGCGGTCCATGATCGTGCTGCTCGGTACCAACGACATCGGCTGGCCCGGTGGCCCCTTCGCGCCCAACGAGCCTGCGATGCGCGCGGAAGACCTGATCCAGGGCCTGCGGCAACTGGCGGAGATGGCTCATGCTCACAACGTGCGCATCGTTGCCGGCACCATCCCTCCGAACGAACGCGCGCTGGAAGGCACGCCGCTCGAGGGCCACCACTCGCCCGCCAAGGACAAGGTGCGCCAGGCCGTGAACCGATGGATCCGCGAAGGCGGCGCCTTCGATGCCGTGGCCGACTTCGACGCCCTGCTGCGCGACCCGGCGAATCCCTCGCGGCTGAAGGCTTCGATGGACTCCGGCGACCACCTGCACCCGGGTGATGCCGGTTACAGGGCGATGGCGGCCGCGGTCGATCTGGAGGCCCTGCTCGGCACGCCGGCGCAGCCCTGAGGAACCTTTTTCTCAAGGGTCTGAGTCCCCTCAAAATACTGTACATACA
>NZ_RXFS01000021.1 GCF_003952185.1 Variovorax sp. 679
ATCCTCGGCTGGATCGCCGTGCTGACGGCGCTGCCCGCGCTGGTCATCGCGCCCATGAGCTTCGAGCAGCAGATCGCGCTGTCGGTCGGCATATTCCTGGCCGCGCTCGTCACCAACCGGTTTCGCGGTCGTTTCGCCAGCCTGGTGCTGATCTTCCTGTCGGTCGTCGTGTCCTCGCGCTACACCTACTGGCGCGTGACCGAGACCATGTTCATGGACAACCCGGTCGACTTCGTGCTGGGCGTGGGCCTGCTGATGGCCGAGCTCTACGCCTTCGTGGTGCTGCTGCTGGGCTACGTGCAGACCGCCTGGCCGCTGGAGCGCAAGCCGGTGCCGTTGCCGGAGGATCCGGCCGAGTGGCCCACGGTCGACCTGTTCATTCCGACCTACAACGAGTCGCTGTCGGTGGTGCGCCAGACCGTGCTGGCCGCGCAGCTGATCGACTGGCCGCGCGAAAAGCTCAAGATCTTCGTGCTCGACGACGGCCGCCGCGACGAGTTCCGCGTGTTCTGCGAGGAGGTCGGCGTGACCCACGTCACGCGCGACAACAACCGGCACGCCAAGGCAGGCAACATCAATGCCGCGCTGAAGCACACCACGGGCGAGTTCGTCGCGATCTTCGATTGCGACCACATCCCCACGCGCTCGTTCATGCAGATCGCCATGGGCTGGTTCGGGCGCGACCCGAAGCTCGGCATGGTCCAGCTGCCCCACTATTTCTTCTCGGCCGACCCCTTCGAGCGCAACCTCGACACCTTCGGCACGGTGCCCAACGAGGGCGAGCTGTTCTACGGCCTGATCCAGGACGGCAACGACCTGTGGAACGCTACCTTCTTCTGCGGCTCCTGCGCGGTGCTGCGCCGGACCATCGTCGAGGAAGTGGGCGGCATCGCGGTGGAGACCGTGACCGAAGACGCCCACACCGCGCTGAAGATGCACCGCCTGGGCTACACCACCGCCTACCTGGCGCTGCCGCAGGCGGCCGGCCTCGCCACCGAAAGCCTCTCGGGCCACGTGGGCCAGCGCATCCGCTGGGCGCGCGGCATGGCGCAGATCTTCCGCATCGACAACCCGCTGTTCGGCCGTGGCCTGCACTGGGCGCAGCGCCTTTGCTACGTGAACGCGATGCTGCACTTCTTGTACGGCCTGCCGCGTCTCATCTACCTGACGGCGCCGCTGGCCTACCTGTACTTCGGCGCGAGCGTGATCCACGCATCCGCCTCAATGATCTTCGCCTTCGCGCTGCCGCACATCCTGCACGCCAACCTGACCAACAGCCGCATCCAGGGGCGCTTCCGCTACCTGCTGTGGAACGAGGTGTACGAGGCGGTGCTAGCCTGGTACATCTTCCGCCCGACGCTGGTGGCGCTCATCAACCCCAAGCTGGGGAGCTTCAACGTGACGGCCAAGGGCGGCCTGATCGAGAAGGAGTACTTCGACAGCAGCATCGCCAAGGCCAGCCTGGTGCTGCTGGCGCTGAACTTCGTCGGCGTGTGCCTGGGGCTGTGGCGCCTGAGCTGGGTCGACCCGCAGAACATCGCCACCGTCTGGCTCAACCTCGCCTGGACGGTCTACAACATGATGATCCTGGGCGCCTGCGTGGCGGCGGCCAACGAGTCGCGCCAACTTCGCAGTTCGCACCGCGTGGAACTCAGCCTGCCGGCCACGCTGTACTTTGCCGACGGCCGCTCGCTCCGCTGCAACACCTTCGACTTTTCCAGCGGCGGACTCGGCGTGGAGCTGCCGCAGGACATGAAGCTCGACCCCGAGACCCCGGTCGACATCGCGCTCTACCGCAACGACCAGGAGTCGCGGTTCGCGGCCACGGTGCGTTTCAGCGGCGGCAAGCGGCTGGGCCTGAGCTTCGTGCCGATGAGCTTCGCGCAGGAGCGCGCGCTGGTGCAGTGCACGACCGCGCGCGCCGACATCTGGGCCGCGCGCTGGGGCAATCACCCGCGCGTGCCTATCCACCGCGTGCTCGGCCACCTGATCCGCATCAGCGGCACGGGCTTCCGCGACATGTTCAGCCACTACTACCGCGCCACCGCCGCGCGGTTGCGCCCCGCCAAAGCAAAGGAATCCACGTGATGTTCACCCCGCGCGCGCGTCGCCCCGACGCGCCCCTCGTCCGAGCATCCTCGCTCCGCGCCAGTACCGTGCTGCTCGCGGTGGCCCTTGCCTGCGCCACGAGCGCAGTGGCGCAGCCGAATCCGGCCGGCACGCCGGCGGCAGGCGGCGCCGTGGCGGGCGCCAGCGTGCGCGAGCTCAACCTCACGCAGCTGGGCATCGACTACGCAGTGCAGCTGCGCGGCATCAGCGGCACGATCGGCATCCCGTTCAACGTGCGCGCCGACGAGCTGGTCACAGCCGCCTCGTTCAGGCTGAACTACGCGTACTCGCCCTCGCTGATCCCGGAGCTGTCACACCTGAAGGTCACGGTCAACGACGTGCTGGTGGCCACGCTGCCGGTGAACCGCGCCGATGCGGGCAAGCCGCAGACGGCCGAGATCCCGATCGACCGGCGCCTGATCACCGAGTTCAACCGCATCAACGTGCAGCTCGTGGGCCACTACACGCGCGAATGCGAAGACCCGGCCCACACCAGCCTGTGGGCGCACATCGACGCGTCCAGCGCACTGAAGCTGACGGTGACGCCGCTGAAGCTCGCGAACGACCTCGCGAAGCTGCCCTTGCCCTTCTTCGATCGCCGCGACGTGCAGCGCGCGCGCATTCCCTTCGTCTTCGGCACCGCCGCGGCGGGCCCGGTGCTCGAGGCGGCCGGCGTCGTGTCGTCATGGTTCGGCGCGCTGGCCGACTACCGCGGCGCGACCTTCCCGGTGTCCGGCGGCGAGCTGCCCACGGGCCACGCGGTGGTGTTCGTCACGCCGGAGTCGAGCGTTCCGGGCCTCGCGCTGCCCGCGATCCAGGGGCCGGGCCTCGCAGTGGTCGACAACCCGCGCGACGCCTCCGGCAAGCTGCTGCTGGTGATGGGCCGCACGCCGGCCGACCTGCGCACCGCCGCCGCCGCGCTGACGCTCAACAGCAAGGCCTTCGCGGGCGCCGCAGCCGCGGTCACCGCCTTCCAGGAGCCGCCGGCGCGCAAACCCTACGATTCGCCGCGCTGGGTTCCGAGCGACCGGGCGCTGCAGCTCGGCGAGCTGGCGACGGCCGCCGACCTCTCGGTGACGGGCTACAACCCCGACGTGGTCCGCGTCAACCTGCAGCTGCCGCCCGATCTCTTCACCTGGCGCAGCCGCGGCATTCCGCTCGACCTGCGCTACCGCTACACGCCGCGCGTGCGGCCCGACCAGTCGACGCTGAACGTCAACGTCAACGACAACTTCGTGGGCGGGCTGCCGCTGCGCTCGGCCAACCCGGCCGGCGACCGCTGGTGGAACCCGCTGGCCGTGAAGCTGATGCCCGACGGCACGCTGGCCGAGCGCAAGGAAGTGATCCTGCCGCCGCTGGCCATGGGCCCGCGCAGCCAGCTGCGCCTGCACTACTACTTCGAGCCCGTGGGCGGACGCTGCGTGCCGCAGCTGGACAACGTGCGCGGCGCGATCGACCCGACCTCCACCATCGACGTGTCGGGCTTCCCGCACTTCATCGCGATGCCCGAGCTCGCGGCCTACGCCAACGGCGGCTTCCCGTTCTCGCGCATGGCCGACCTGTCGGAAACCGCGGTGATCCTGCCCCCGCAGCCCGACAGCGCCGACACCGAGACCTATCTCGGCCTGCTCGGCCAGATCGGCCGCTCCACCGGCTACCCTGCGCTGCGCGTGAAGGTGGGCACGCCTTCCGAGGCCACGCAGCTGGCCGACAAGGACCTGCTGGTGATCGGCAACCTGCAGAGCCAGCCGCTCTTCGCGCAGTGGGCCGACAAGATGCCGCTCAAGCGCAACGGCACCGCGCCCGAGATCAAGCTCGGCAGCTGGATCGACACCACCATCGACTTCGTGATCGGCGCGCGCACGCGCGAAGACCTGCCCGGCTCGATGCAGATCGCCATCAGCGGCGACGGCCGCGACGCCGTGCTCGCGGGCTTCGAGTCGCCGCTGCACGCCGGTCGCAGCGTGGTCGCGGCCATCACCGGCCCCGACTCGAAGGAAGCGCTGCTCAACACGCTGATGACGCCCGAACTGCTCAAGCGCGTGCAGGGCAGCATGACGATCATGCGCGACACGCAGGTCAACAGCGTGCTCGGCGGCGACACCTACTACGTCGGCCGCCTGCCGCCCATCGCCTGGGTGCAATGGAACCTGTCCCGCAGCCCGCTGATGCTGGCCGGGCTGGTGCTCGTGCTGGCGCTGCTGGGCGCGGCCGTGTCGTATGCAGGGCTGCAGCTGCGGGCGCGGCGTCGCCTGTCGGTCGGCAAGAAGAGCAAGTAGCCGATCCATGCGACGACCGACGACCATGTCCGCACACCGGCGCGCCCTGCTGGGCGCAGCCGGGCTCGCGCTGGCGCTGCCGAAGCTCGCGGCGGCAGCGCCGCCTTCGACGCCTGCGCCCTCGCCGGCGCCCCCCGCCACCTGCCACCCGGCCACCGACTGGGTCGCCTTCGCCGCGCGCCACATCCAGGCCGACGGCCGGGTGATCGACTTCAACACGCCGCAGCAGCAGTCGACCTCCGAAGGCCAGTCCTACGGCATGTTCTTCGCGCTGGTGCACAACGACCGCCCCGCGTTCGCCCGCATGCTGGCCTGGACCGAGGCCAATCTTGCCGGCGGCAGCCTCGCGAAGAAGCTGCCCGCCTGGCAATGGGGCCGCAAGCCCGAAGGGGGCTGGGGCGTGCTCGACCCCAATGCCGCATCGGATGCCGACCTCTGGATCGCCTATGCGCTGATGGAAGGCGGCCGGCTGTGGAACGACGCCGGCTACCGCGCGCTCGGCCGCAGCCTGCTGGCGCTGGCCGTGCGCGAGGAAGTGGTGGCGCTGCCCGGCCTCGGCCGCATGCTGCTGCCCTGGCCCAAGTCGGTGGCCAGCGGAACGGCGTGGCGGCTCAACCCCAGCTACATGCCGCTGCAGCTGCTGCGCTACTTCCAGCAGGCCGACCCCACGGGTCCGTGGGGCGAGGTCACCGACAACACGCTGCGCATGTTCGGCGCGATCACGCCCAAGGGCTTCGCGCCCGACTGGTGCGCCTGGTCGGCGGACGAACGCGCCTTCGTGGCCGATCCGCAGAAAGGCGTTACCGGCAGCTACGACGCCATCCGCGCCTACCTCTGGGCGGGCATGCTTTCCGACAAGGATCCGGCCCGCAAGATGCTGCTGCTGAACCTGCGCGGCCCCGGGCAACTGCTGGCCGAGCGCCAACCGCTGCCCGAGTACGTCGACACCGTGACCGGTGCCGCCCGGGGCATGGCGCCGCTCGGCTTCGCGGGCGCGATGCTGCCCTACCTCAAGGCGATCGGCGCCGACGACGCGCTGGCCACGCAGGTCGCGCGCGTGCCGGGCGGCCGCGCCGCGCCGGCCGCCCCCGGCACGGCGCCCTTGCCCTACTACGAACAATGCCTGCTGCTTTTCGGTCAGGCCTGGCTCGACGGCCGATACGAATTCGGCCGCAACGGCCAGCTGCAAACCTCATGGAGAACGCTATGCCGTCCCAATCGACCGGCCTGAAGCCAGGACGTCACCTTTCTCTTGCCCGAGCCTCCGTGGCCGCGCGGCCCTTTGCGCTGTCGCCGCAGTCGCGGCAGTGGATGGCCTGCTTCGGCATGCTCGCGGCGCTGTGCGCGGGCAACCCCGCGCAGGCGCAGGTCGATGCCGGTGCGGCGCTGACCGAACAGGGCAACTACTGGCAGGCCCAGGGCCGCGCCGAGCTCGCCGAGGAAAGCTGGAAGAAGCTGCTGAGCATCCAGCCCCAGTCGACCGACGCGATGTACGGCATGGCGCAGGTCGAACTGTCACGCGGCAACACCGAAGCGGCGCGCGGCTGGATCGCGCGGCTGCGCAGCGCAAGCCCGAACGACGCCCGCCTGGCGCGCCTGCAGCAGCAGGCGCAGCAACCCGGCGGCGGGCAAAGCACGCTGCAGCGCGCCCGCGCCGCCGCGCGTGCCGGCCGCGCCGCCGAGGCGGTGGAGCTGTACCGCAGCCAGTTCGACAACCGTCCGCCGCCGGAAGCGCTGGCGCTGGAGTTCTACCAGGTGCTGGCCAGCACGCCCCAGGGCGCGGACGAGGGCCGCCGCGGCCTCGAGCAACTGGTAAAGGACCATCCGGACAACGCGAACTACAGGCTCGCGCTCGCGCAGCAGAAGACCTACAGCGAGTCCACCCGCCGCGCGGGCATCCGCGAACTGGTCGAGCTGACGAAGCAACCCGCCGTGGCCACGGCCGCGCGCGCCGCCTGGCGCCAGGCGCTGATCTGGCTCGACGCACGGCAGCCCGATGTCGCGCTCTACCAGGAATACCTGGGCAGCAACCAGAACGATGCCGCAGTGGCCGCACGGCTGGACACGCTGACCAAGGCGAAGACGGCTGCGGCGAACACGCCCGGCGTGCCCGTGGGCGAAGGCTTCCAGGCCCTCGACCGGGGCGACCCGGCCACCGCCGAACAGCGCTTCCAGCAGGCCCTGCGGACCAAGCCGGACGACAGCGAAGCCCTGGGCGGCCTCGGCCTCGTGCGGCTGCGCCAGGAACGCTTTGCCGAGGCGCAGGAGTTGCTGGAACGCGCGGCGCGCGGTGGCGGCAGCAAATGGAATTCGGCGCTGCAGAGCGCCACCTACTGGACTCTCGTTGGCCAGGCCCGCGCCGCGCAGTCGAAGAACGATGCGCGCGGCGCGCAGTCGCTCTACGAGCGCGCCGTGCGCATCGACCCGCGCGAGCCCGTGGGCCAGAACGCGCTGGCCGACCTGCGCGCGGCCGCCGGCGACTACGCCCAGGCCGAGCAGGGCTACAAGCGCGTGCTCGAGAGCAAGCCGCAGAACACGCAGGCGCTGAACGGCCTGATCTCGCTGTACGGCGCCACCGGCCGCCCCGACGAGGCGCTGGCGCTGTCGCGCCGCCTCACGCCAGAGCAGGCCACGCAGCTCGGCGGCCTGCGCAACCTGCAGGTCGACCAGGCCCGCAACCGCGCCCGACAGCAGGCCGATGCCGGCGACGCGGCCGGCGCGCAACGCACGCTCGAGGACGCGATGCTTGCGGCACCCGACAGCCCGTGGGTGCGCCTCGACCTGGCCAACATCTACCGCAAGCAGGGCCTGGTGTCCGAGGCGCGCGGCGTGATGGAAGGGCTGCTGATGTCGCAGCCCGACATGCCCGATGCGCTCTACGCCAGCGCCCTGCTCGCCTCCGAGACCGGCGACGCGGCCGCGGGCATCCAGTACCTCGAACGCATTCCCGCTGGCTCGCGCACGCGCGACATGGCGGCGCTTCAACGCCGCCTGTGGGCGCAGTCGCAGGCCGCTCGCGCGCTCGCGCTGGCCCGCCAGGGCCAGGCCGATGCGGCGCGCGGCGTGCTCGCGCAGGCCGAGGCCACGCTGGGCGCCGACATGCCGGCCGAGCTGTGGGGCCAGCTCGCGGGCGCCTATGCCGAGATCGGCGATGCGCCGCGCGCCCTCGCCATGAGCCGCCAGCTGCTGGCGCGCACGCCGGTGCCGAGCACCGGCGACCGGTTGCTCTATGCGTCGGTGCTGCTCAAGACGAAGCAGGACATCGAACTGTCGGCCGTGCTGCGCCAGCTCGCAGGCACCAGCATGACCGCCTCCCAGCGCAACGACTTCGACAGCCTGCGCATAGCTTTCGCGCTTCGCCAGACCGACGCGCTGCGCGAAGCCGGCAACCTCGAGGCCGCCTACAACGCGATGGCGCCGGTGCTCGCCGAGCGCCCGGAAGACCCGCAGGTGCTGGCCGCGCTGGCGCGCCTGTATTCGGCAGCACGCGACGAAGGACAGGCGCTGGGGCTGTACCAGCGCATCCTGCAGCGCAGCCCGACCGACCTCGATACCTTGCTCGCCGCCGCCGCGAGCGCCAGCGCGCAGCGCGAACACAGCCAGGCCGAGAACTACGTGATGGCCGCGCTGAAGCAGGCGCCCGACCAGTCGCGCGTGCTGGCTGCCGCCGGGCGCGTGTATCGCAACGCGGGCGAAAGCCGCAAGGCCGAGCAGTACCTGCGCGCGGCACTGGAGGCCGAACGGCAGGTGGCTTCCGGCGGCTTCGCGCCGGGCGGCGTGCCCATGCAGCAGATGCCTTCGGCCAATCCGTTCGCAGGCATGACGGGCGGCGCCCCGGGTGCGGCCGTGCCCGCCGGAGCCCTGCCCGCCAACGGCAATCCGTTCGCGCAGGTGCGCATGCAGCCGGCGGTCTATCCGGCGGCTGCGGGTGCTGCAACCTATCCAGCGGGCTACCCGGCCGCATCGGCCTACCCGGCGGCGCAGCAGCAGGCCTATCCGGGCTACCCGGTTGCCGCCGCGCCGGCCGCGTATCCGCCCGGTGCGTTGCCCTGGGGTTCCACGGCACCGGCCGCCTCGGGCGCCAAGGGCCGCCAGCCGACCGCGAAGACATCGACGCGTACCGCGCGCAACAACGCGACCGGCAACGTGCCGCAGACCTCGGCCTACATCGCGCCGTCGATGCAACCCGTGCCGCAATACCCGGTGCCGGGGAGCGGCCAGGTCGCGCCGGTCTACATCCCGCAGGCCGCGGCGCCCGCCGGCTATCCGGCCTATCCGCAGGCCAATGCCGCCTACGCGCAGGCCAACACCGCGCGCCCCGAGCCGAGCTGGAATGCGCCGCTGCGCAGCGCGCCCGCCAGCTCGCTGGCCTCGGAGGTGCAGGAACTCGAATCGCAGCGCGCGATAAGCCTCACCGCAGGCACGGTCTACCGCAACCGCGCGGGCGAGGCCGGCCTGAGCAGGCTCTCCGACTTCCAGCTGCCGGTGCAGGCGCGCTTTCCGGTCGGCGAAGGCAAGATCGTCGTGGGCGTGACGCCCACGGTGCTCGATGCCGGCACGCCCGCGAGCGACTACCCCACCGGCAGCCGCTTCGGCGGCGGCCCGGCGGCAGCCCTCAATGCGCTGAGCACCGGCGCCTCGGCCGGCCAGCAGAACGCGTCCGGCGTCGGCCTGAACGTGGGCTACGAGGGCAAGAACTTCGAGGCCGGCATCGGCACCACGCCGCTGGGCTTTCCCACGACCAACGTGGTCGGCAACGTCACCTTCAAGGGCAGCTTCGGCGACTCCTGGAACTACAAGGCCGACGTCTCCCGCCGCGCCGTGACCGACAGCGTGCTGTCGTTCGCCGGCGCGAAGGACGAGCGCACCAACGAGCGCTGGGGCGGCGTGGTCGCCACCGGCGTGCGCGGCGACATCGGCTACGACGACGGCACCTACGGCGTGTACAGCTACCTGGCGGCGCACGGCATCACCGGCAAGAACGTGGCGAGCAACTCGCGCGTGGAGACCGGCGGCGGCGCCTACCTGCACCTGCTGAACAACCCGAACTCCAAGCTGACGCTGGGCATGAACATCGGGCTCATGGGCTACGAGAAGAACCTGAGCTACTACACCTTCGGGCAAGGTGGCTACTTCAGCCCGCAGAGCTTCGTGAGCGTGGCCTTCCCGGTGGACTGGAGCGGGCGCAGCGACCGGCTCTCGTGGCGCCTGAACGCCTCGCTGGGCGTGCAGTCGTTCAACCAGAAGGCGTCGCCCTACTTCCCGACGGATGCGTCGCGCAACAGCGCGGCATCGACCGCCGCCTACCAGGCGCTGGCGTTGGGCCTCAGCAGCTCGGCCTACAACAACATGTACGCAGGCAGCTCCAAGACCGGCCTGGCCTACAACTTGGCCGCGGTGCTGGAGTACCAGCTGGCGCCGAAGATGTTCCTCGGCGGTGCGCTGGGCTTCAACAACGCGCAGAACTACCGGCAATTCACCGGCAGCGTCTACCTGCGCTACGTGTTCGGCGGTTCGAACAGCATCGGCGTGCCCGGATACGACGGCGGTGGCGCCACGCTGAGGCCGATGACTTCGCCCTACACGCCGTTGCTCTGACGGCCCGAAGGCCCGCTGCCGCAGTCAGGCGGCGCCGGGCTTCACCGCAGCGCCGGGGCCTGGCGATCCGTCCTTGCCCCACAGCGGCGCCTGCTCGTATTTGGCGACCCATCCCGCGATGTCCTTTGCCGCCATCGGCATTGCGATGCCGTAGCCCTGGGCCAGCGTGCAGCCGAGGGCGAGCAGTGCCTCGCCCTGCTTTGCTGTTTCGACACCCTCGGCCACGGCCGTGAGCCCGAGCGCGTGAAGCAGCGCGATGATGCCCTGCACGATGGCCCGGTCCTGGCTGTTGTCGAGCATGCCGCGCACGAAGGACTGGTCGATCTTCACGGTCGACACCGGCAGCTGACGCAGGTAGGTGAGCGATGAATATCCGGTGCCGAAGTCGTCGATGGTGACGCCCACGCCCAGCATCTTGCAGGCCTCCACGAACAGCGCGACGTTCGCGAACTGGCTGATCGCCGTGGTCTCGAGGATCTCGAGCTCCAGCATGCCCTCGCCCTGCTTCGGAAACTGCGCCAGGTGCCGCGCGAGCCGCTCGACGAAGTCCCAGCGCATCATGTGGCGCGGGGCCACGTTCACGCTCACCGAAATCTGCAGGCCCGCGAGGCGCCACTGGTGCGCCTGCCACAGGGCCGTGGCGATGGCCCAGTCGCCGACCTGCTCGACCAGCTGGTCGTCCTCGATCAGCGGGACGAACTGCGCGGGCGGCAGCAGGCCGCGTTCAGGGTGCTGCCAGCGGATCAGCGCCTCGACGCCGACCACCACGCCGCGCCGCATGTCGACCTTGGGCTGGTAGACCAGGAAGAACTCGCCCTGCAGCAGTCCTTCCTGGATGCGCTGGCGCTCGCGCACCACCTGCTCGTCGGCGCGGGCGCGCGGAGCGTCGAAGTAGTGCACCTTGCCATCGGCCGCGCGCTTGGCGAAGAAGGCCGCGTGCTGCGCCTGGCGCAGTGCGGTCTCGGGGGGCGGGCCGTTGCTGTCGAGCAGCATGGCACCGATGCTCGCGTCGATGCTGGCTGTCTGGTCGCGCCAGATCCAGGGCTCGGCCAGCGAGGTCTGGATGCGTTCGAGCACCTGCGCGCACTGCGAGGCCCCGAGGCCGGCGAACAGGGCTGCGAACTCGTCGCCGCCCACCCGGGCCATCACGCTCTCGCGCGGCAGCTCGGCCTTGATGCGCTGGGCCACCTCCTCGAGGGCGGCATTGCCCGCGACCATGCCCATGCGCTCGTTCAACTGGGCAAAGCGGTCGACGTCGACGTAGCAGACCGCGGCCAGGCGCTTGCCGGCGCGGGCCCAGTCGGCCATCAGCGGACGCAGCACCTCGTCCGGCGGAAGTCGGGCCGATCCGTCGTAGTACGAAGGCAATGAGACGGGTGGTTGCTGGTTCGACAAAAGACTGGGGCTCCGGAAGTCGCGGACTATTGTTCTCCCAATTCGATCTGATCCGCGCCTGATGACGAAAATTTGTTACAGGCGCTGTGTGAACACCACAACACTTGCGAAAAAAAGCTGTGCCGGCCTAACCGCAATACGCGCCCACCACTCGGCCGGTGGGCTCGACCTGCACATTGAGCCGCATCATGTCCTGCGCCGGGTCCGCGGGCTCGGTGGCCAGCACGGTGCGGGCCATGCGGGCACCGGCGCGCTGGCGCATTTCTTCCAGCAGTTGCTGGCTGATGCGCAACCCCAGGCCGAAGCGCACGGACGCCGCCTGGCAGGTTTCCGGCGGCGTGACGAAGCTCGGCGGCTCGGGGACTTCCGATGTCAGGGGCCGGTCGGCGGGGGGTGCCTGGCAGCCGGCCAGCACAAGGCCCAGAACCAGGGCCACGGCTGGCAGACCAGGCCGGTATCGACCGTTCGTGATGCGCATCTTTCTTGCTCCTTCTTCAAGCTGCTTCAAGCTGGGCGGAAGCTTATTCAACTCCGGGGACGGTCCTGTGGCACAGGTTAAGCCAGCGAGCAGCGAAGCATCAACTAAATCACGCGAGCTCCCATCGGCGTCGCACCCCGCGCGTATGCTGAAGGCGGCTCCCAGTCAAAGCCCGTGGATCTCGAAACCATGACATCACCCTCTTCCACCGTTTTCCTGATCGACGTCGACAACACGCTGCTCGACAACGACCGCGTCATCGCCGATCTTGGCACCCGCCTCGAACAGGCCCTCGGTGCCGACAGCGCCGGCCGCTACTGGACGGCCCTCGAGCAATTGCGCGACGAACTCGGCTACGTCGACTACCTCGGCGCCCTGCAGCGCTACCGCGCCGGGGAAAGCAGCCTCGGCATGAGCGACCCGCGGCTGCTGCAGATGTCGAACTTCCTCATCGACTACCCGTTCGCCGACAGGCTCTACCCCGGCGCGCTGGAAACGCTGGAACACCTGCGCCGGCACGGGCCCACGGTGATCCTGTCGGATGGCGACGTGGTGTTCCAGCCGCGCAAGGTGCAGCGCTCGGGCCTCTGGGAGGCCACCGGGGGCCGCGTGCTGATCTACGTGCACAAGGAAGAGATGCTCGACGCCGTCGAGCAGAGCCACCCCGCCCGGCACTACGTAATGATCGACGACAAGCTGCGCATCCTGTCGGCCATGAAGGCCATCTGGGGACCGCGTCTTACAACGGTCTTCGTGCGGCAAGGGCACTATGCGCTCGACACGCAGGCCATCGCGGCCTACGCTCCCGCCGACATCACCGTCGAGCGCATCTCGGATCTCATCAACTTCGACTTCCCATCGACATGAGCCAGGCAACCAATCCTCTCGCGGGCAAGCCCGCCCCCCTCGAACTGCTGGTCGACGTGCCACGCCTCGTCTCGGCCTACTACACCGGTCGGCCCGATCCGTCGGTGCCCTCGCAGCGCGTGGCCTTCGGTACCTCGGGGCATCGCGGCTCCTCGTTCGACGACGCGTTCAACGAATGGCACGTGCTGGCGATCAGCCAGGCCATCTGCGACTACCGCAGGCAGAAAGGCATCGACGGGCCGCTGTTCCTGGGCATCGACACGCATGCGCTGTCGACGCCGGCCTTCGGCAGCGCGGTCGAGGTGCTCGCGGCCAACGGCGTGGAGCTGATGATCTCGAAAGACGACGAGTACACGCCGACGCCGGCCGTGTCGCACGCCATCCTGGTCTACAACCGCGGCCGCACGAGCGGCCTGGCCGACGGCATCGTCATCACGCCCTCGCACAACCCGCCCGAGAGCGGCGGCTTCAAGTACAACCCGCCCAACGGCGGACCGGCAGGCACCGACATCACCTCGGCCGTCGAGGCGGCGGCCAACAGGATGCTGGCGAACGGGCTCGAAGGCGTGAAGCGCATGCCGCTCGCGCAGGCGCTGCGCGCATCCACCACGCACCGGCACGACTACCTGAACACCTACGTCGAAGACCTGGCCCAGGTGCTCGACATGGACGCGATCCGCGACGTGAACCTCGACCTCGGCGTCGATCCGCTGGGCGGTGCCGGCGTGCGCTACTGGCCCGCGATCGCCGAGCGCTACAAGCTCACTCGGCTGAACGTGCTGAGCCGCGAAGTCGACCCGACCTTCCGCTTCATGTCGCTCGACTGGGATGGCCGCATCCGCATGGACCCGTCGTCGCCCGACGCCATGCACAAGCTGATCGAACTCAAGGACCGCTTCGGCATCGCCTTCGCCTGCGACACCGACCACGACCGCCACGGCATCGTCTCGGGCAGCACCGGGCTGATGCAGCCCAACAGCTACCTCGCGGTGATGATCGACTACCTCTACACGCACCGCCCGCACTGGCCGGCGCAGGCAGCCGTCGGGAAGACGGTGGTCAGCAGCCAGATGATCGACCGGGTCGCGACCCGGCTCGGACGCAGGCTGCACGAGGTGCCGGTGGGCTTCAAGTGGTTCGTCGACGGACTGGTCGATGCCTCGCTGGCCTTCGGCGGCGAGGAAAGCGCGGGCGCGACCTTCCTGCGCAAGGACGGTTCGGTATGGACCACCGACAAGGACGGCCTGGTGCCCGCCCTGCTCTCGGCCGAGATCGCCGCGCGCACCGGGCGCGACCCGGGCGAGCGCTATGTCGAGCTGACGCAGGCGCTGGGCAAGCCGGTGTCCGACCGGGTGGACGCGCCTGCCACTGTCGAGCAGAAGAAGCGCCTGTCGAGCCTGTCGCCGGAGCAGATCCGCTCGACCGAGCTTGCGGGCGACAGGATCGTCGAGGTGCTGAGCCATGCGCCGGGCAACGGCGCGGCCATCGGCGGCGTGAAGGTGGTGACGGCGAACGGCTGGTTCGCTGCGCGGCCCTCGGGCACCGAGAACATCTACAAGATCTACGGCGAGAGCTTCAAGGGCAAGGAACACCTGGCGCGCATCCTCGAAGAAGCGCAGCACGTGGTGGACGGGGCGTTGTCGGGGAGCTGAAGCCGCATGCGGACACTGGTGCTGCGGCTGAACCCGGGCGACGACCTGCGCGCGTCGCTCGACTCGGCGCTGAAGCAAAGTGGCGACGAGGCGGCCTTCGTCGTCTCCGGCATCGGCAGCCTGAGCGGGGCGAGCATCCGGTTCGCGGGCGCCGAGACCCCGGCGCATATCGAAGGCGACCTGGAAATCCTCACGCTGGCGGGCAGCCTGTCGCCGGACGGCTCGCACCTTCACATCAGCGTGTCGGACTCGGCTGGACGGGTCTTCGGCGGTCATGCCGCGCCCGGCTGCACGGTGCGCACCACGGCGGAGATCCTGATCGCCGTGCTGCCCGACTGGCAGTTCGCGCGCGAGCACGATCCGCTCACCGGCCATGCAGAACTGAGCCCGCGCCGGAAGCCCTGAAGCTCAGCCTTCCAGCGCCTCCACTCGCAGCATCGTGATCGTGCCCGCTACTTCGGCACGCGCCTGCAGCGCATGCACGGCGAGATCGAGCGCGCCTTGCTCCACCGGCCCGGTCAGCACCAGCACCTGCGGACCCGCGCCGGACCGCTCGGCCGCCAGCGCGACCTGGCGCACAGGCACCCTCTGATCCGCGAGGCTGGCCGCGACCGCCTGGATCTGGCCGACCGCATGCACCGGCACGCGCAGGTAGTGCGAGGTGTGCACGGCGGCGCGCGGCAGCACGGCGAGCGCGTTGGTCGCGTGGGCGTGAACGCCGAGGTGCGGCACATGCTGCGCGGCGGCCACCCCGTCGAGCCGTGCCACGTCCACGAGGTCGGCAATCACGGCCGATGCCGTCTGCTCCGAACCTGCGCCCGCGCCGTAGTACATCGTGAGGCCCGCTGCGTCGCTCTTGACCATGACGGCGTTCATCGAGCCCTTCACCTGCGCCATCAGGTGGTCCGCGGGCACGAGCGCGGGCTGCACGCGCAGCTCGACGCCGGATGCCTGCCGGCGCGCCACGCCCAGCAGCTTGATGCGGTAGCCGAGCTGCTCGGCGCAGGCCACGTCCACGCCCTGCAGCGCGGTGATGCCCTCGACCTGAGCGTCGGCGAAGCGCAGCGGCATGCCGAAGGCGTTGGCGGCGAGCAGGGTCAGCTTGTGGGCGGCGTCGATGCCTTCGATGTCGAAGGTCGGGTCGGCTTCCGCATAGCCCAGCGCCTGGGCCTGTGCGAGCGCGGCGTCGAAGTCCAGCCCCTCGTCGCGCATCTTGCTCAGGATGAAGTTGGTGGTGCCGTTGATGATGCCGGCCACCCATTCGATGCGGTTGGCCGCCAGGCCCTCGCGCAGCGCCTTGATGATGGGGATGCTCACGGCCACCGCG
The DNA here is from genome assembly GCF_003952185.1 of Variovorax sp. 679. Lineage (GTDB taxonomy): Bacteria > Pseudomonadota > Gammaproteobacteria > Burkholderiales > Burkholderiaceae_C > Variovorax. Next base: position 15,706 of record NZ_RXFS01000021.1, read on the forward strand.
CCTTCGTAGGCCACGATCACGCCCTTTTCGCGCGCGGCCGCGAAGATCTCGGCGCCGTGCACGGCCAGCAGGGCCTTGTTGGCCGTCACCACGTGCTTGCCGTGCGCGATGGCCGCCAGCACCCAGTCGCGCGCCGGGCCGGTGCCGCCGGCCACTTCCACCACCACGTCGACATCGGGGTGGGTCGCAACCTGCATTGCGTCGGCCGTGAGCACGACGCCCTCTCCCACGATGCCGGCGGCCCGCTGCAGGTTGCGCGCGGCAACCATCACCAGCTCGATCGACCGGCCGGCCCGCGCCGCGATGTCGGCCCGGTTGCGCGCCAGCACGCGGAAGGTGCCCGAGCCCACGGTACCGATGCCGATCATCCCCACGCGCAGGGTACGGATGGCTGCCGGGCGGTGGTGCAGGGGCTCTAAGGATTCAACGGGATCGCGGTACATGGACATCTCCAGACGAAAAACAAAACCCAGCTGCCAGAGCTGGGTTCATTCGTTCGGGGAGAGAGCGATACACCAGGTGGCTGCCGGAACGGCCACCTGCGCGTGTCAGGTGACCGCGGTGGTAATGGTGGTAATCATTCGAGCAACAACCATCGCCTGCGCGGAGGCAGGCGGCATCATGCGAGCCATCAGGGCTGCGTTGGATGCGGGGTGGAGGTTGGGGCGCGACATGAAGGCTTGGAGTGTACAGGAGCCGCGCGGCGACCGGCTCAGGGCGCCGCCGACAGCCGCTTTTCGAGCCACACGCTGTAGCGCGAGAGCCCGAAGCACAGCACCCAGTACACCGCAGCGACGAAGAGATAGCCTTCGAGGTAGAACGGCCGCCACGTAGGGTCGCCGCCCAGCGCCAGACCCAGTGCGCCGGTCAGCTCGAACAGGCCGACCACGGTGACGAGCGAGGTGTCCTTCAGCGTGCCGACCACGTTGTTGGTGAGCGCGGGCACGACGAGGCGCAGCGCCTGCGGCAGCACGATGTCGCGCTGCACCGGCCAGCGGCCGAAGCCCAGCGCCATGGCCACCTCGGTCTGTCCGCGAGGCACGGCTTGCAGGCCGCCGCGGATGATTTCCGCCAGATAAGCCGCCACGAACAGCGCAAGGCCCGCGAGCACCCGCACGAGCACGTCGGGCTGCCATCCGGCCGGCCACAGCAGCGGCAGCAGGAACGAGGCCATGAACAGCACCGAAATCAACGGCACGCCGCGCACGAGTTCGATGTAGCTCGCGCTCAAGGTGCGTACCACGGGCCAGCCCGACCGGCGCCCCAGCGCGAGCAACAAAGCCAGCGGAAAGGCCAGCGCCAGTCCCACCACCGCGAGCCCGATGGTCAGCGGCAGGCCACCCCAGCGGCCGGTCGGCACATGGATCAGGCCCGGCACGCCACCGCGCATCAGCAGCACGAACAGCAGCAGCGCGACGATCCACAGCGGAACCAGCCACCAGCGCCAGCTGCGCGGCCAGGCGCTGAGCATCGTCACGGCGGAAAGCACGACGACGGCGACGGCGGGACGCCATTGCTCTTCATACGGAAAGCGCCCGAACAGCATCGGCCGCCACTTCTCGGCCACCACGCCCCAGCAGGCGCCGTGCTGGACGGCACGGCAGGCTTCCGCATCAGGCCGGAACACCGCGTGCACGATGCCCCACTCGACGACGTGGAACCCGCCCCATGCGAGCAGCGCCAACAGCAGCACCGTCGCAAGCGAGCGCAGCGGCGAACCCCAGAGTTCGCTGCGCCATGCGATCGGCCCTTGCGTGACGCTCCTCATCGCCAGCCCCGCAATGCGACGCGCGCGTTGTAGCGGTTCATGCCGAAGGAGATCAGCAACGACAGCAGCAGGTAGACCGCCATGATGATCGCGATGCACTCGAAGGCGCGCCCGTTCGTTCCGATGGTGGTGTTGGCCACCGACACCAGTTCCGGATAGCCCACGGCCACCGCCAGCGACGAATTCTTGGTAAGGCTCAGCAGCTGGTTGGTAAGCGAAGGCACGATCACGCGAAGCGCCTGCGGCAGCACGACGATGCGCAGTTGCTGCACCGGCGACAGCCCGAGCGCCTGCCCCGCCAGCACCTGCCCCTGCGACACCGAGAGGATGCCCGCGCGAACGATTTCCGCCACGAAGGCGGCCGAATAGAAGCTCAGGCCCGCCACGATCGTCACGTACTCCGGGCTCAGGGCCGCACCGCCGCTCACGCCGAAGTCACCGCGCTCGGGAAGCTCGAAATGCAGGCCGCCCTCGCCCACCATCGGCCAAGGCACGCTGAGACCGCCCTTGCTGAGCCAGACACCCGGCAACAGCCGCACCGGCTCGGTCGGGTCGGGCAGCAGGTTCGCCATCGCGAAGGCCAGCATCAGCAGCTGCACCAGCAACGGCACGTTGCGCAGCAGCTCGACATACGCGGTGCAGATCCCGCGCAACAGCACATGCGGCGCCAGCCGGCCGATGCCGATGAGCGTGCCCAGCACGACCGAGAAGATGGCCGCAGGCACGGCGGCGCGCACCGTATTGATCAGGCCCGCGAGAAAGGCGCGCCAGAACGGCTGGCTGGCGTCGAAGTCGAGCCAGCCTTCGCTGATCGAAAAGCCCGCAGGCTCGGTGAGAAAGTCGAAGCCCGAACGCACGCCGCGTGCGCGAAGCACCTCGAGCGCATGGTGCACCACCCACACCGCGCCGGCCACCACAGCCAGCACCAGCAGCGCCTGGACGGCCCACGCCAGCCAGACCCCGCGCGATGACGACATAACGGCGCCTCTACGGATGGTCATTGCATCGTGGGGAAGCGATCCGATGCCAGGAACACCGCGGAACCGGCTTTGCCGGGCCGCAGGTGTTGCCCCCGGCGAGGGGGTTGGCGAAGCGACACGAAGTGCGCGAAGCCTGGAGAAGGACTCATCTGACCGGGGGTGCGTAGATCAGGCCGCCCTTGCTCCAGAGATTATTCGAGCCGCGCGGCAGCTTGAGCACCGACTTCGGCCCGACGTTGCGCTCGAAGATCTCGCCGTAGTTGCCCACGGCCTTGATCGCGCGGAACGACCAGTCCTTGTCGAGGCCCAGCAGCTTGCCGAGGTCTTCACCGGTGCCGACCAGGCGCTGCTGCGCCGGGTCCTTGCTGTTGGCCTTGAGCTCGTCGGCGTTGGCCTGCGTGACACCGAATTCCTCGGCCTCGATGAGCGCATTGGGCACCCACTTGGCGATGGCGAACCACTCGTCGTCGCCGCGGCGCACCAGGGGCGCCAGGGGCTCCTTGGAAATCAGCTCGGGCAGAATGATGTAGTCGTCGGGGTTCGACGCTTCCTTGTTGCGCAGGCCGGCCAGCGCCGAGGCGTCGGTCGTGAAGGCCTGGCAGCGCCCCGAGAAGAAGGCCTTGAACGAGGCCTCGAAGCTCTCGAAGACGACCGTCTTCACCGGGATGTTCTGGGCGCGGAAGTAGTCGGAAACGTTCTTCTCGTTGGTGGTGCCCGACTGGGTGCAGATGGTGGCGTTCTTGAGCTGCCTGGCGCTCGTCACCTTGAGCTTCTTCGGCACCAGGAAGCCCTGGCCGTCGTAGTAGGTGATGGTGGTGAAGTTGAAGCCCAGCGAGGCGTCGCGCGTGAGCGTCCAGGTGGTGTTGCGCGCGAGGATGTCGATTTCGCCGGCCTGCAGGGCCGAGAAGCGCTGCTGCGAATTGAGCGGCACGAAGTCGACCTTCTTGCCGTCGCCGAGCACGGCCGCCGCGATGGCGCGGCAGGTGTCGACGTCGAGGCCCGACCAGTTGCCTTGCGTGTCCGGTGCGGAAAAGCCCGCCACGCCGTTGGTCACGCCGCACTTGACGGTGCCGCGCTGCTTGACCGCGTCGAGCGTCTTGCCGGCGAAAGCCGGTGCGGCGCAGGCCAGTGCAATGGCGCCTGCGGCCGCGAGCAGAACCGGGCGGAATCGTTCGTTCATCATTGGTGTTCTCCTCAACAGTAAGCAAAAGGCAGTGTACGGGCCGACACCGGACTCTGCCAAAGAACTCCGGGTTGGATGCATATGCGTCGCCCAGGGCTGGCTCGATGTGCCGCAGGTTCACTACCATACGGCCCTTCAACCACCACTCCAATGGAATAAACACAATGGTCAAATCCGACGACACCGGCAAGTTCATCCTGCGCGTTTCGCTTGGCGTGCTGATCCTGCTGCATGGCATCGCCAAGCTGCAAGGCGGCGTCGGCTTCATCTCGGGCATGCTGGCCCAGCACGGGCTGCCGGGCGCATTGGCCTACCTGGTCTACATCGGCGAGGTGGTGGCACCCGTGCTGCTGATCATCGGCCTGTACACGCGCCCTGCTGCGTGGATCGTGGCCATCAACATGCTGGTGGCGTTCGCGCTGGTTCACATGAAGGACCTGACCTCGCTCGGCAAGCAAGGCGGCTGGGCTCTGGAACTGCAGGGCATGTTCCTGTTCGCGGCGCTTGCCCTCGCCTTCATGGGTGGCGGCCGCTTCGCGCTCAGCACGAAATACAACTGATCTGGCTCAATCGTCGTCGGCTGCGTCGAGGCCCGGAAACAGGACCTCGGTGTAGCCGAAGCGCGAGAAGTCGCGCACCCTCATCGGATACAGCTTGCCCAGCAGGTGATCGACTTCGTGCTGCACCACGCGCGCATGGAAGCCGGTGGCGACCCGGTCGATCGGGTCGCCGTACGGATCGAAGCCGGCATAGCGGATGTTGGCGAAGCGCGGCACCACGCCGCGCAGGCCTGGCACCGACAGGCACCCTTCCCAGCCCTCTTCCTCCTCGTCGTTCAGCGGCGTGATGACGGGGTTCAGCAGCACGGTGCGCGGCACCGGCGGTGCGTCGGGATAGCGGGGGTTAACGACGTCGGTGCCGAAGATCACGATCTGCTGATCGACGCCGATCTGCGGTGCGGCAAGGCCGGCGCCGTTGACCGCATGCATGGTCTCGAACATGTCGCGCACCAGCAGGTGCAGTTCGTCGGTATCGAAGGCGGCGACCGGCTGCGCGATGCGCAGCAGCCGAGGGTCGCCCATTTTCAGGATTTCGCGGATGGCCATGGCGGGATTATCGCGACAGCCTCACGCTCCTGCCCCAAGACGATCGATCAGGGAGGGCTCTGGGTCTTCGAGTCGGGCGAAGTCCACAGGCGCGCGTTGCCGCGCGGCATCTGCTGCGGCTGCGACGGTGTGATGCCCGGGACACCACCGGGCCGCGCCGGGACCACGACGGGGGGGCGGCCTCCGCCACCCCAGACCGGCGGAGCCGGTGGGCGCACGGCCGGATAAACGGGCCGCGCCGGATAGCCGGGGCGGTCGTAATAAGGCCTGTCGTAATAGCGCGGGCGCCGTTCGTAGTAGCCGCCACCGTTGATGTAGACCGGCGCAGGCGAGACGACCACCGGAGCGGGCTCGCTGTAATACGGCCCCGAGGAATAGCCCCCGCCATAGTAGGGATCGGCGGGCACGCCCACGCAACCGGTCAGCAGCGCAACGCCACCGACTGCAAAGCAGGCACCGAGAACGCGAATTTTTTTCATGAGGACTCTCCTTGTGGCCTTCAATCAGCTTTCAACGCCAGGTTGTAGACCCTGTTGACTGCGCTCCGATGAAGTCGCGTAACGGCCGGTAAAGAGGCCCGGCCACGGCCCCTGCCGCTCACGCCGCGGGAACGCCGTTGGCGAGGATCTCCAGCATACGCGCCTCGTCGATGATCTCGACGCCGTTCTCGCGCGCCTTGTCGAGCTTGCTCCCGGCCTCTTCGCCGGCCACGAGGTAATGGGTCTTCTTGCTGACGGAGCCGGACACCTTCGCGCCGGCCGCCTCCAATTTATCCTTCGCTTCGTCGCGGCTCAGCGTAGGAAGGGTGCCGGTAATGACGAAGGTCAGGCCCGCCAACGGCTTCGGGGCTCTGGCGGCGGGCTCGCCCTCTTCCCACGTCAGGCCGCAGGCGCGCAACTGCTCGACCACCTCTCGGTTGTGTGGCTGGTCGAAGAAGGTGCGCAGGCTCTGCGCCACCACAGGGCCGACGTCGTTCACCTCGAGCAGCTGCTCCTCTGTCGCATCCATGATCGAGTCCAGCTTGCCGAAGTGCTTGGCCAGGTCCTTCGCGGTGGTCTCGCCCACATGGCGGATGCCCAGTCCGAACAGGAAACGCGGCAGCGTGGTCTTCTTCGAGGCTTCCAGCGCGTCGACGAGATTCTTCGCCGACTTCTCCGCCATGCGATCCAGCCCCGCCAGCGTGGTGAAGCCCAGCTTGTACAGGTCGGGCAAGGTGCGGATCAGGTTGGAGTCGACGAGCTGCTCGACCAGCTTGTCGCCCAGGCCGTCCACGTCCACCGCGCGCCGGGCAGCGAAATGCAGGATGGCCTCCTTGCGCTGCGCCCCGCAGAACAGGCCGCCGGTGCAGCGGTAGTCGACCTCGCCCTCCTCGCGCACGGCCTCCGAGCCGCACACGGGGCACTTGTGCGGCATGGTGAAGATCTCGCCGCGCTGTTCCTCGGGCTTGGCCAGGCTGTCAGGCGCCACGCCGACCACCTCGGGAATCACGTCGCCCGCGCGGCGCACGATCACCGTGTCGCCCACGCGCACGTCCTTGCGGCGCGCCTCGTCTTCGTTGTGCAGCGTGGCGTTGGTCACGGTCACGCCGCCGACGAACACCGGCGCGAGCTTGGCTACCGGCGTGAGCTTGCCGGTGCGCCCGACCTGGATCTCGATGCCTACCACCTCGGTCAGCTGTTCTTGCGCCGGGTACTTGTGGGCCACGGCCCAGCGCGGTTCGCGCGAGACGAAGCCCAGTTGCCGCTGCAACTCGATGCTGTCGACCTTGTAGACCACGCCGTCGATGTCATAGGGCAAGGCATCGCGCTGGCGGCCGATGTTCTCGTGGAACGCTATGAGTTCGATAGCACCCGTTGCCCTTGCAGTTTGTGTGGCCACAGGGAAACCCCATTCATGAAACTGCTGCAGCCAGTCGAACTGCGTCGGCCAGTCGGGCCCGCCTTCGGCCACCGGCGTGACCTCGCCCAGCCCGTAGGCAAAGAAGCTCAGCGGCCGCGCCGCGGCAATTGCCGGATCGAGCTGGCGCACCGCGCCGGCCGCCGCGTTGCGCGGATTGACGAACACCTTCTCGTTCTTCTGCCCGTCAGCGATCTTCTGCCGCTGGCGCTCGTTGAGCCCGTCGAAGTCGGCGCGCTTCATGTAGACCTCGCCGCGCACCTCGACCACGGGTGGCGCGTTGCCATTGAGCCGCAGCGGAATCTCGCGCACCGTGCGGATGTTCTGCGTGACGTCCTCGCCCACCTCGCCGTCGCCGCGCGTGGCGGCCTGCACCAGCACGCCGTTCTCGTAGCGCAGGTTCATGGCAAGGCCGTCGAACTTCAGCTCGCAGACGTAGCTGACCTGCGGCCCGTCTTCGGCCAGACCCAGTTCCTTGCGCACGCGCGCATCGAAGGCGCTGGCGCCGCCGGGCGTGATGTCGGTCTCGGTGCGGATCGACAGCATCGGCACCTTGTGGCGCACCTTGACGAAGCCGTCCAGCACCTTGCCGCCCACGCGTTGCGTCGGCGAATCGGCGGTGCGCAGTTCGGGAAACTCGGTCTCGATGGCCTGCAGGCGCTGGAAGAGCTTGTCGTACTCCGCGTCCGGCAGTTCGGGCGCGTCGAGCACGTAGTAGAGATGGGCGTGCCTGTGGAGCTGTTCGCTCAGTGCGGCGGCTTCGCGTGCGGCTTCGTCGCGCGTCGTCATGGGTGTCTCCCGGAGATCGGAGTTAGCTGAAGAGCCGCCGTGCCAGCGGAGAGCCCGCGGCAAGATCGCGCCCGTCGAGCGTGTCGTAGAGCTGTTCGAGGTCGGCGCCGATCACGTCCATCGTCTCGTCGCGCAGCAGCTGGCCGTCGCTGTCGGTGACCACGCCATCCATTTCGCGCGCCAGCGTGGCGGCGGCTTCGCGCATGCGGCGGAACGGTTCCTCGGCGCGATCGACCTGCGGCACGTCGAGGCTCAGGCTGAGCTCGCGGATGGCCGACTGGGCCGGGTCGTCGGCCAGCGCGGCCTGCGTATCGAAAGCCAGGCCGAGAACCGGCGGCAGGCCGGCCTCGCTGGTCGGAAGCACCATGCGCCCCGGGATGATGCCGGCCACGAAGCCGAGCCGCGCGGCATTCTGCTGCACATAGCCCGGGCTCCAGGCCGCATGCAGCGCGCGCAGCACGAAACCCAGCTGCGCGTCGTGCGCGCTGGCGAACTGGTCGAGCTCCCGGGCGCGGGCCACTTCGTCGAGCATTTCGGGAAACTCCGGCGCGCCATTGACGGCATCGGCGAAAGCCTGCGCCTTGACCACGAACTCGGAGTATTCGATCTCGTTGAGCGCGCCCGTGCGGTTGGCCAGCTGCACGCCGACCTGGAAGGCGCTGTAGCGCTGCCCGGGCGCGGGCGGCTCCCACTGGCCGGTGTGCTCGTTCAGGCCTTCGATGGCCACCGGCTTGCTGCCCGCGCGGCGCGTGGGCGGCATGGCCGCGATGGCGGCATCGCCCGAAGCCAGCCCGTCGAGCGAGATCGGCGCGATCACGTCGATCAGCGGATCGAGCCCGCCGCGGCGCTCGGCCGTGGGCACCGGCACGCCGCTGGGTGCCGGCAGATCGGGGTCGAACAAGGGTTCGTGGCGGTCGGCGCCCTGCACCTGGTGCGGATCGACATGCAGCATCGGCTCCACGCCGTCGCCGCCCGCCGCCAATGCGCGCTCGGCCTCGTCCAATGCGACATCGACCGCATCGGGCTGCCGGGGCGCGTTACGGCGCGACATCATGGCCTCGTAGCCGACGACGGCCGCGAGAACGAGGCCACCGAAGATGGCCAGGGCGAGTGTGAGATTGCTCATGGATGGTCGCCCGGCTTATGCGGCTTCGACCATCGAGACAGCCGACTCCATGTCGACCGCGACGATCCGCGACACGCCCTGCTCCTGCATCGTCACGCCGATCAGCTGCTCGGCCATTTCCATGGCGATCTTGTTGTGGCTGATGAAGAGGAACTGGGTTTCGCGGCTCATGGCGGAGACGAGTTTGGCATAGCGCTCGGTGTTCGCGTCGTCCAGCGGCGCGTCCACTTCGTCGAGCAGACAGAAAGGCGCCGGGTTCAGCTGGAAGATGGCGAACACGAGCGCGATGGCCGTGAGCGCCTTCTCGCCACCCGACAGCAGGTGGATGGTCTGGTTCTTCTTGCCCGGGGGCTGCGCCATCACCTGCACGCCGGAATCGAGGATCTCGTCGCCGGTCATCATGAGCTTGGCGTTGCCGCCGCCGAACAGCTCCGGGAACATCCGGCTGAAGTGCTCGTTGACGATCTTGAAGGTGCCGCCGAGCAGGTCGCGCGTCTCGGCGTCGATCTTGCGGATGGCGTCTTCCAGCGTGCCGATGGCCTCGTTCAGGTCGGCCGACTGGGCATCGAGGAAGGTCTTGCGCTCGCTCGCGATGGCGAGTTCGTCGAGCGCGGCCAGGTTCACCGCACCGAGCGCGACCACTTCGCGATTGAGCCGGTCGATTTCGCTCTGCAGCCCGGTGAGCTTCACCTTGTCGTTCTCGATCGACTGCTCGATGGCTTCGAGGTCTGCGCCGGCATCGTCCAGCAGCTGCTGGTATTGCTCGACGCCCAGGCGTGCGGCCTGCTCCTTCAGCTGGAACTCGGTGATGCGCTGGCGCAGAGGATCGAGCTCGCGCTCGAGCTGCAGGCGGCGCTCGTCGCTGGCGCGCAGCTTGAGCGTGAGATCGTCGTACTGGCTGCGTGCCGAGCCCAGCGCGGCTTCGCGTTCGAGCTTGAGGGCCAGCGCGTCCTGCAGGCCGGCCTGCGCGGCGGCGTCGGAGAGGCGGCTCAGCTCGGCACGTGCGCGCTCGTCTTCGTCGGTGAGTGCCACGGTCTGCTGCGCGGCGGTTTCGATGGATCGGTTGAGCTCCCCACGGCGGGCTTCGAGCGTACGCTGCGAGAAGGTCGCTTCCTGCGCCTGGCGCTCCAGGCTGCGGTGCTGCTCGCGGCTCGCGGTCAGCGCACGGCCGGCCTCGATCACGCGCTCGTCGAGTTCGGCATGGCGCTCCTGGCTGTCGGCCAGCTGCATGTCGAGTTCCTCAAAGCGGCCTTCGGCGGCGATGCGCCGCTCCTGCAGCTCTTCGAGCTGCGCGTCGACTTCACCGAGGTCGGCGGCCAGCTGCTGACTGCGGGCGCGGGTCTGCTCGGCGAGCTGCGTCATGCGCAGGGTCTCGACCTGCAGTTCGTGCGCGCGCGACTGGGTTTCCGCGGCTTCGCGCCGCGCGGTGACGAGGCGCGAAGCGGCGTCGGCATAGGCGGCCTCGGCGCGGACCAGCGCGGTGCGGGCCTCTTCGTTGATGAGCGTCTGGGCGCGCAGCTGGCGCTCCAGGTTTTCCATTTCCTGCTGGCGGGCCAGCAGGCCGGCCTGCTCGGAATCGGGCGCATAGAAATTGACGCTGTGCGAGGACACGGCATGGCCGCTCTGCACGTAGATGACTTCGCCAGCTTGCAGCGTGGCGCGCTGGGCCAGCGCTTCCTCGAAGCTCGCGGCGGTGTAGCAGCCGTGCAGCCAGTCGTTCAGCAGGGCCTGCTGCCCCGCGTCGTTCAGCCGCAGCAGGCTCGACAGGCGCGGCAGCGCGGCCGAGCCCTCCGGCGTTCCGGCAGCCGGCGGGCTGTAGAAGGCGAGCTTGGCGGGCGGCGCGTCATTGCCGAAGGCGCGCACCATCTCCAGGCGGCTGACTTCGAGTGCGCCCAACCGCTCGCGCAGTGCGGCTTCGAGCGCGTTTTCCCAGCCCTGCTCGATGTGGATGCGGCTCCACAGTCCCTGCAGGCCGTCGAGGCCATGCTTGGCGAGCCATGGGGCCAGCTTGCCGTCGGTCTTGACCTTCTCCTGCAGTGCGCGCAGCGCCTCAAGGCGGGCCGAGTACTCGGCATGGCGGGCGCCCTCGGTGTTGACGGCCTGCTGCTTTTCGCGGCGGTCGTCGTCGAGCTGCGGCACGGCTTCCTGCAGTTCCTGCAGGCGCGCGTCGGCTTCGCTTGCCGCTTCCTGCGCCATGGCGTGCTGCTCCTGCATGTCGAGCAGGCGGGCCTCGTCGGGCGCAGCCAGGGCGTTCTGGTCGGCGCGCAGGCGTTCGCTGCGCATGGTGAGTTGCCGGCTCTGCTCCTCGATGTTGCGCTGGTCGGCGGCCAGCACCTGGATCTGCTGCTGCACCTGCGACACGGTCGTGCGCTGCGTGTTGGCTTCGTCCTGGGCGCGCTGCACGGCTTCTTCGAGATCGGGCATGCGCGCGTCATGCTCCTCGAGCTGGGCCGCCAGCATGATGGCCTGTTCCTCGGCATCGACGCCCGCGCCGGCCAGGGTCTCGATCTCGGCTTCGGCTTCTTCGCGGCGGCGGCCCCACTGGCCCATCTGTTCGCGCAGCTGCACGAGACGCTGCTCGACACGCTGGCGGCCTTCGACCACGAAGCGGATCTCGCCCTCGAGGCGGCCGACTTCGGCGCTGGCCTCGTAGAGCTTGCCCTGCGCCTGGTTGACCTGGTCGCCGGCGCCGTAGTGGGCCTGGCGCACGGTTTCGAGTTCTGCCTCGATGTGGCGCAGGTCGGCCGTGCGCGATTCGAGGTCGTTGATGGCACGCTCGGAATCGGCCTTGATCTTGGCCTGGTCGGCATTGCTCTCGCTGCGCTTCAAGAACCACAGCTGGTGCTGCTTCTTCGTGGCGTCGCCCTGCAGCGCGTTGTAGCGCGCGGCCACCTCGGCCTGCTTCTCGAGCTTCTCGAGGTTGGCGTTGAGTTCGCGGAGGATGTCCTCGACCCGCGTGAGGTTCTCGCGCGTGTCGCCCAGGCGGTTCTCGGTTTCGCGGCGGCGCTCCTTGTACTTGGAGACGCCAGCGGCTTCCTCGAGGAACAGGCGCAGTTCCTCGGGCTTGGATTCGATGATCCGGCTGATCGTGCCCTGGCCGATGATGGCGTAGGCGCGAGGGCCGAGGCCGGTGCCGAGAAACACGTCCTGCACGTCGCGGCGGCGCACCGGCTGGTTGTTGATGTAGTAGCTGCTGGTGCCGTCGCGGGTGAGCACGCGGCGCACGGCGATTTCGCCGAACTGGTTCCATTGGCCGCCGGCGCGGTGGTCGGCGTTGTCGAACACCAGCTCCACGCTGGAGCGGCTGGCCTGCTTGCGGGTGGTCGTGCCGTTGAAGATCACGTCCTGCATCGACTCGCCGCGCAACTCCGACGCACGCGACTCGCCGAGCACCCAGCGCACCGCGTCCATGATGTTCGACTTGCCGCAGCCGTTCGGCCCGACAACGCCGACCAGTTGGCCCGGCAGCAGGAAGTTGGTGGGTTCGGCGAACGACTTGAAGCCCGAAAGCTTGATGGAATTAAGACGCACGACTTGTCGGCCTGCCTTGGCTGTAGCTCCAAGGTATTGATTTGTAAGGAAAATTGCACGGGCCCGCAGCTTGAAGCAGGCCGCCGCCCCAGCCGTGGATGATAACGTCAGGGCATGAGCGATTCCCTGGTTTCACCCCTCGTCGCACGATGGGCCTGCCTGCTGGCAGGCGCGGCAGTCCTGGCCGCTGTCCTGTCCGGTATCGCAGGCTGCTCGGCGACGCACGACACGCAGCGCGCCGAGCCCTACAGCAACCAGGAATGGCTGCAGTCCGGCGCCAACCGCATCGCCAACCTTTCGCTGCGCGACAACCTGCAGTCGGTGCGCCGGGTGCAGAGCACGCTCTACAAGCGCAACCCGCGCGAGTGGCGCAAATCGGCCGCCAGCATGGACGAAGCCAGCCAGCGCGCCTGGGACGCCGTGCTCAAGGGCCCGTCCCTGCCCGAGCTCAAGGGCGCGAGCGGTATCGACGCCATCCGCATGGCCTTCGACACCACCCCGCAGGGCTACCAGGGCGACCGCGTGGCGGCGCTGGTATACGGCTGGGCCACCATGCTCAAGCAGGCCAACGGCGACACCTGGGACCAGACCATGCTCGACGGCGTCAACGCCGAGAACAGCTTCCGGGCCGCGCGCAATTTCGAGATCTCGCTGTGGCTCATCTCCTCCAAGACCGGCCCCGACGGCCAGCCGCTGCTGCTGGCCACCGAGATCAGCGACCGCGGCCGCAACCTCGTGGCCGACCGCGAGCTGTCGAAGGTGGTGGCGCGGCTCGACCTGCTGGCAGCCCAGGCCGACGAGAAGTACCGCCGGGCGGCGCTCGACTTCGGCCAGAACTGGGTGATGGGCGTGGTCATGCCTCTTTTCACGCTGGTTCCCAAGTGAGGCGACCGGCCGGCCGCAAGCACACCCCTTGCTGCAGGCCATTGCAAGAGATCGCAACCGGAAGGAAAAAGCAGCCCCCTAGAATGATTCGGCCCTTCACCTCTCCTCAATCCATTCGAGGCAGCATCAACTCATGAGCTCCATCAACTTCATCGGCGGCGAAAAAGGCGGTGTCGGCAAGTCGGTCACCGCGCGCGTGCTGGCCCAGTACTTCATCGACCACAGCCGCCCCTTCACCGGCTTCGACACAGACCGCTCGCACAGCTCGTTCACGCGCTTCTACGAAGGCTTTGCCTCGCCGGTGGTGGTCGACAGCTTCGAAGGGCTCGACACGGTGGTCAACGGCTTCGAGACCAATCCGCAGCAGAGCGTGATCGTCGACCTTGCCGCCCAGACGCTGGCGCCGCTGGCGCGCTGGATCAAGGAATCGGACCTGTTCGACGTGTTCGCCGAGATCGGCGTCACCGTCAACTTCTGGCACGTGCTGGACGACGGCAAGGACTCGACCGACCTGCTCGGCACGCTGATCGACACCTTCGGCAACCGGCCCAACTACATCGTGGTGCAGAACTACGGCCGTGGCAGCGATTTCGGGATGCTGCTGGGTTCGCAGTCGCTCTCCAAGGCCACGGCCAACGGTGCCCGCGTGATCGCCCTGCCCCGGCTGCACGATGCGAGCATGCGCAAGATCGACGCGCAGAACACCAGCTTCTGGAAGGCCGTGCATGACCGCGACGGGCCGCATGCGCTGGGGCTGCTGGAGCGCCAGCGGGTGAAGTCGTGGCTGGCTACGGCCTACGCCGCGTTCGATACGCTGCCCCTTTGAGCCTTCATCCGGTCGGTCGAGGCTGTGCGCACTCGGCCTGACCGGGCATCCCAGAAAAACAGAAAGAGGGAGATTCGCCTTGGACATCCACGTCAACCGAAACGGCCAGGCCTTCGGCCCCTACGAAGAGAGCGAGGCCAGGGCGCTGTACGCCCGGGGAAACATCGCCCCGTCAGACCTGGTCTGGCGCAGTGGAATGGCCGAATGGCAGACGGCCTTGCAGATGTTCGGCGAGCGGGCGACGCAGCCCGGTGCGCCTCCGGTCGTCTCGCCACCTCCCCTGCCTCCGCAACAGGTGCCCCCGGTGCCGGGCTACGCCGCGCCGCCGTCCTCCTACGGGCAGCAGACCGTGGTGCCGCAACAGGATCTGCCACCCAAACTGCATTGGGCGCTGGTCCTGTTGTTCACGGTACTGACCTTCGGCATTTTTGCCCTCGTCTGGCCGTTCATCCAGTCGACCTGGGTGCGCAAGATCGATCCTCGATCCAATGCGACCCTGTACCTGGCCGGCAACGTGGCCCTGGCAATCGTCGGGAATCTGATGGATGCCTCGAGCTCCCCGAGCACCCAGGGCGCTGGCGTGCTGCTTCAGATCGTGTCCTATGTGCTCTTCTTTTGCGGGTACTACTCGATGAGACGTTCGATGCTCGACCACTACAACGGTGTGGAGCCGATCGGACTGAGGCTTTCCGGAGCCATGACCTTCTTCTTCAGCATCCTCTACCTGCAGTACCACATGACGCGGATCGCCAAGTGGAAGCAGACTGGAGAAATCGAGCCGCAATAAACAGCTTCGGGAGCCGTCCAGCACCGCGCCCAAAAACCGCTCAGATCATCCCGCCGTTGATCGAGATCACCTGCCCAGTGATGTAGCCGGCTTCCTCGCTCGCGAGGAACGAAGCCAGCGCCGCCACTTCCTGCGGCGTTCCGGCCCGCTTCACCGGCACCATCTGGTTGATGACGGCCGGGTCGAACACCGCGTCCGCCATCGGTGACGCGATGATCCCCGGCGCAATGGCATTCACCGTCACGCCGCGCGAGGCCACCTCGAGCGACAGCGCCTTGGTCGCGCTGTTCAGCGCGCCCTTGGCCGCTGCGTAGTTGACCTGCCCCCGGTTACCAGCAATCGCGGCCACCGACGAAATGTTCAGGACGCGGCCCCACCGCGTGCGCATCATCGGCAGCAGCAGAGGCTGCGTGACGCGGAAGAAGCCGTTGAGCGACACGTCGATCACCTTGTGCCATTGCTCGGCCCGCATGCCCGGCAGCACGGCGTCGTCGTGGACGCCCGCGTTGTTGACGAGGATCTGCACCGGCCCGCCTTCGAGGATGCGCGCGCACGCCGCCGCTGTGGCCTCGTCGCTGCTCAGGTCGAACACATGGCACTCGGCCTTGCCGCCGGCTGCGGTGATGGATGCCGCCAGTTGCTCGACCGCCTCGGGACGCGAATTGGCGTGCAGCAGCACCGTGGCGCCGTCGCGCGCCAGGCGCTCGGCCATCGCGGCACCAAGCGCGCCGCTGGCACCGGTGATCAGTGCGCGTTTTCCTTCGAGACTCATGGCGTCGCCGTGCTTTCTGCTGCTGTTGCTGCGAGCGGGGTGTTCAGGACCACCACGGCACGGCCCTCGGCCAGCATGCGGCCGTCGTCGGCCTTCACCGTGAATTCATAGAGGATCTGGCGGTCGTCCCCCGACAGGCGCCGGGCACCGACCTGCAAGGCGCCGGCCACGTCGTCCAGGCGCGCCACCGCCAGCTTCACGTTGCGCGCGCTCGCGAGAAAACCGGCCGACGGCGTGCTGCCCTCTTCCGCCAGCAGACCGCCATGCAGCGCCATCGCCTGCGCGGCGTATTCGATCGCGTTCGACGCGAGCAGCCCGCTTTCCGTGCGCAGCGGGTTGTCCGACTGTGCGTGCGTCGTGGTGCTGCATCGGATCGTGTCGGCATCCCAGCCTTCGAGGCGCTCCAGCAGGCACATGCTGCCGCTGTGCGGAATGCGCCGGGCGATGCCCGCGCGGTCGAGCGTCTGCGGCGCGGTCAAGCCGAGGGCTCCAGGTCGGCCACCAGCAGCACGTTGGCGAACGGCGTGCCTTCGCTCATCGGAATGCTCTGCACGCGGAAACCCAGCCGATCCAGCAGCGCCGTCCACTCGGCCAGCGTCCGGCCCCAGGTCGGCGAGACCTTGTGGCCGCGGATGCGCGTGACGGTGCGGTCCACCCACTGGCTGATGGCGAAGCCACGGCGGCTCGACGCGTCGCCCACGCGCAGCAGCAGTCGCGCATGCGGATTGCCGCCACGGCGCAGCGCGTCGCGCACGCGCAGCAGCACGCCTTCCTGGGCTTCGAGGTTCACGTAATGCAGCACGTCGAGGATCACGACGAGGTCGCAATCCGGCAAGTCGGCCTTGCACATGTCGGCGCAGACCAGTCGGGGCGCGGGCTGCAGATGGCCGATGGAGGCTTCCGCACGCGCCACGTCCTTGGGCATGAGCTCGATGCCGGTGTAGTCGGCGCCCTCCGGCGTGGCGAGCCACGACGACGGCCAGCGGCCCTGCCTCTGCATCGCGCTCATCGAGGCCAGCAGGCTCGCGAACAGGCCCTGGCCGCAGCCGATGTCGACCACGCGGTGATGCTGCGCACCGAAGAGCCCGCGTTCGAGCAGCCCGCGGAACACCGGATCGCGCCCCAGCTTGCCGCGCGCGAAGTGCCAGGCGAAGCTGCCGCCCTTCTTGTAGGGAATGGTGGCGGCCTCGTGCAGCTCGCGCCAGGCGTTGTCGGTCGACGGCAATACGGCGCTCATGCTTGCAGTCCTTCGGGCAGGGTCACGGAGCGCAATCCATCGGCGCGCAGGCGTTCGAGCAACAAGGGCAATACCTCCAGCAAAACAGGTTGTCCCGCAGCGGTGCGCGCGGCGTTGCCGTCGTGCAGCAACAGGATGTCGCGCGCCTGCAGGTTGCGGCTCAGGCGCGCCATCACCTTGGCGGCGTCGCCTTCGCGCGTGTCGAAGCCGCGTCGCGTCCAGCTCACGAGCGAGAGGCCGAGGCGATGCAGCACGGGTTCGAGGAAAGGGTTGCGCAGGCCGGCCGGCGCGCGGAAACAGGTCGGGCGCTGGCCGGTGACGTCGCTCAGGATGTCCTGCGCCCGCGCGATCTCGGCGGCGAAGCCGCGCGGCCCCAGAAAGGAAAAGTTGTGCCGGTGCCGCGCCGTGTGGTTCTGGATGCTGTGGCCACGCGCGACGATCTCGCGCGCCAGCGCGGGCTGCGCCAGGACGCGCTCGGCGATGCAGAAGAAGGTGGCGCGCTGGCCATGCGCGTCGAGCAGGTCGAGCACGCGCGGCGTGACTTCCGGCTCCGGGCCGTCGTCGATGGTGATGGCCACCTCGCGGCGTGCGGCGGCCGCTTCGGGCAGCCGGGTGACGTTGGGCCCCAGCAGGCTGCTGCGCGGCGTAAGCCCGGCGCCGGTGATCAGCGCATGGTTCAGCACGATCGCGCCGATGGCCCACGGCAACGCTCCCGGCACCAGCACGCCGGCGCCGATGGCCGCGACATGCCACGCCGCGCTGGCGCGGATGGCCGGCGGCCAGGGCCAGGATTCGGTGGGTGCGGGAACGGAGGACATGGGACCGGATTTTCCCCTCATGAGCCGCGGGAGGCCTTCGAAGGCCCCACGCTGCGTGCGAATGCCGCCGACAGCAACAGCGCCAGCAGCGCCCCCGGAGCGACCACGCGGCCGATGGACGACAGCGCCGGAATATCCGAGATAGCGATCAGCCCGAAGGACACCACGGTCGTCAGGTTGGCCAGCATCAGCGACGCCAGGGTGTCCTCATCGGCCCGCCCTGTCGTGCGCAGCTGGTCGAAGAACAGCGCGTAGTTCGACCCCACCGCCACGATCAGCAGCAGCCCCACCAGGTGCAGGATGCCCAGCGCAGCCTGCAGCACGGCCATGCCGCCGAGCGTGAGCACCACCGCGAACAGCAGCGGCTGGCACACGGCCAGCAGCCGGCGCCAGGAGCGCAGATAGATGCCGAGCAGCACCACCACCGCCAGCGCGCCGAGCAGCACCTGCACGAAGGCTTCGTGCAGGTAGCGCTGGTAGAGGCTCGCGAGTTCGCGCCCGACGTCGACCACCTGCACCTCGGGAAGACCGGCCAGCGCCGCTTCGAGACGGCCTTGGTCGAACTTCGCACCGGGGTGCAGCACGACCAGCGTGCCCCAGCCGCCGCCGGGGCGCTGGTACATCAGCGTGTTCAGGACCGGACCGAGCGGCCCCTCGGCCAGTTCGGCGCGCTGCACCGGCGGCAGCTCGCGCGCGGCCTCGACGTCGGCCAGGAACGGCCCGAGCCGCGAGGCCGGCAGCGGCATGCCCTTCGTCGCTTCCTCCAGGCTGGCGCGCAGGGTTTCGGCATCGGGCAGGCTCGCGATGCGGGCCTTCTGCATTGCCAGGCTCGGCAGCACGCGCGTGACGGTCTCGTAGCCGACCAGCTCGCCGCTGTCGACCAGCGCGTCGAGCCGGGCCGCCGCGGCCTCGGTGTGGCGCAGCGCGGCCTGTTCGTCGTCGCCATAGGCGACCACCAGCACGCCGCCGTCGCTCGCGCCGATGTCGTTGCGCAGCATTTCGTCGAGCTGCTGGGCGGCCTTGGGCACGGGGCTCATCGCGCCGAGATCGGCGCGCCACAGGTGGCCGCCCTGCCACAGCACCAGCGCCAGCGCAGCCACGCCCAGCGCCGCCAGCGGCCAGCGCAGGCGCGGCAGGCCGCGCACCAGCGCGCCGGCCACCTGCGCCATGTACCTGCGCATGCCCATGCCGGTGGCGCCGTCCGGTGCCAGCATCGGCAGCACGTAGCGCGTGGCCAGCGCGGCGGCGACGAGGCCCGCGATGGAGAACACGCCCAGCTGCGCCAGCCCCGGGAAGCCCGAGAACACCAGTGCCGCGAAGCCGCACACGGATGTCAGCAGACCGAGCCGCACCGTGGGCCAGTTCTGGTCGCGCCAGCGCTGCCAGCCGGTGCCGGCCACCGCCGCGCCGCGAGCCTGTATGAGGTAGTAGATGGCATAGTCGACCGTTTCCCCAATCAGCGTGCTGCCGAAGCCCAGCGTGAGGCCGTGCACCGAGCCGAACACGAGGCTCACGCTCGCGGTGCCGATCACCACGCCCGTGGCCACCGGCAGGAAGGCGATGACCAGCGCGCGCGGCGAGGCGAATGCCAGGAGCAGCAGCCCGCCCATGACGATGCCGCCCACCACCGCGAGGTGGATCGCCTCGGTCTTGATCTTGTCGCGGCTCATCACCGAGAACACCGGCGGGCCGCTCAGCAACAACTTGGGCGCGTCCGCGCCCATGTCGCGCGTCGCCGCCGCGTAGGCGGATTGCACGCGCGCGATGGCCACGGCCTGCGCATCGAGGTCGCTGCCGGCGGCGCGCGTGGTCGAGATCATCAGCGCGCGCGGCGCGGTGCGCGACATCCACACGCCGTCCTCGCTGCGCGGGGCGCTGGCGGGCACCAGCTCCATGGCGATGCGCTGCGTCTCCCCGGTCGGGTCGCGGTCGAGAAAAGGCTTGATCACGTTGCCGGCCGGCGTGCCCAGCATCGACAGCGTCTCGTTGATGGCGTCGCGCAGCCCTTCGGCGGTGAAATGCCCCGGATTGACGCCGGGCGACAGCTGGTAGCGGTGCTGGAACACCCAGGTTCCGCTGTCGCTCCAGTCGCTGACGTCGCCGTTCTGGACCAGCTCGAAGAGCTTGCTCTCGCGCATGTCCTTCGCCACCGCGCGCGACACCGCCGCACGCTGCTCCGCGCTGCCGCCCTCGATGCCCAGCATCAGCGTGCGCGAGGCGACGCCGCTCTGCAGCTGCTCGATCAGCACGCGCTGGCGCACGTCGGGGCTCTTGGGCAGGAAGGCCGAGAGGTCGGCGCCGATCTGCGTGCGCGCGATGACCACGGCGCCGCACAGCAGCACCAGCAGCCATGCCAGCAGCACGACCGCCCTGCGCCGCCAGCCTGGCGGGCCACCCGCCTGCTGCTGCGTCACGGCGTGGTGCGTCCGGGGGCGCCGGCGGGTACGGCCACGGCCCCGCCCGGCGTGATGTTCATGACCGAGCGGTCACCGCCGACGAACTCCATCTCGAGCCCCAGCACGTCGCTCGCGCGGCCGCTGATGCGCATGCTGCGCACCTGCGCGGCGAGCCGGCTGTCCAGCGGCGTCAGGTCGAGCGTCCACTTGGCCGAAGAGCCCGACACGGTGCTGCGGAAGTAGCGCTGCAGCGTGGCGCCGTCGCCCGTCAGCGTGCCGCGCATGGCTTCGACCAGTCCGAGCAGCTCGGGCATGCTGTCGAGCGCCAGCGTGCGGTTGCGGCCGCCGCGCGACAGCGTCAGCGTGTTGCCCTCGACCGCCATGGTCTCGACGCGCGGCGACAGCGTGCGGCGCACCAGCTTGTCGGGCGCGTCGAAGCTCAGCGTGCCGCTGGCGTCGAGCGGGCCTTCGAGGCCGTGCACGAAGCGCTGCTCGGTGAAGCGGGCCTCGCCGCTCTTCTGCTTGGCCAGCAGCGCCATCAGCTCGGGCAGTTCGAACCCGGCTGCCGCGAAGGCCGGCACGGCGCAAAAGGCCAGTGCGAGCACGAATGCCCTGCAAAGCCGGTCAAGCCGCATCTTCGAGCCAGAAATCATGGAAATTGAACCAGTTGTAGGGGTAGGCACGGCACAAGGCTTCCAGGCGCGCCACGTAGGCTTCGACAGCCGCGCGGATGCGCTGCTCGCGCTCCTCGGGGCTGGCAGCCCGCTCGCCGAAGTCGGCCAGCGGATCGAACCGGACATCGTAGCGCGCGCCTCCGCCGTAGAGACCCGCCATGAAGAACACCTTGCGGCGCAGCAGCGCGGCCAGGCGGAAGGGGCCGTCGTTGAAGACGGCGGGCTGCCCGAGGAACGGCAGCACGATGTTGTTGCCGCGCTGGTGTGCGGGCTGTTCCTCGCTGCCCGGCAGCGTGCGGTCGGCCAGCATGCCGCCGAGGCCGCCGCCGTCGAGCCAGTCGCGCAGCTCGAGCATCGAGTGCGGCCGGCCCAGCGCGATGACGTGAGGACGCGACTCGGGCACCGCGATGGCGTTGAGGATGCCCGTGATGCGCTGCGCGTTGTCCGGGTACATCAGCATCGCGAGACGCATGTGGCGCTGGACCGTCTGCTGCTTGCAGGCGCCCAGCGCCTCGAAGCTGCCGACGTGGGCGCCGAGCAGGAAAGCGCCCCGCCCGTTCGCCAGTTCCACATCGAGCGGCTCGTTGCCCTCGATCTTCACCTTGAAGAGATCCAGGCGCCCGCGCAGGAAGTACACCCGGTCGAGCACCGTCGAGGCGAAGGCGTGCAGAAGGCGGAAGCCGTCGACCCAGCCCGCCTGCGGGCCGATGGCGCGGAACAGGTAGCGCTTGATGTGCCGGCGCTGGGCCGGTGCGAACAGCAGGAAATACAGGGCGATCGGCGGCAGCAGCAGGCGCGTGACGTGCCGCCCGCACACCAGAGCCATCAGCACGATGAAGCGCAGCGCGAGCATGTTGCTGCGCTCGGGCGCGTGCGCCCAGGCGCCGCTCTCGCCTTTGGGCGTTTCCTGTGCGGTACGGTCCGCCTCGTTCACGGCGCGCGTCTCCACTTCGGTGTGTTTCATCACGCCGACTCTTGCACGCCCGTCCAGCGGCCCGTGACAGCCACCACGCCGTCGCAGCGAACGTCGAATCGCACGCCGCGGGCGGCTCCGGCTTCGGGTTGCAGCTCGATGGAAAGCACGGCGCCAGGCCGCACGGGCGCCAGGAACTTGGCGGCGGCGAGCGTGGGATGGTTGCCCAGCCGCGCAGCCAGGGCCGGAACGCGGCGCACGGCTTCCATCACCTCGGCCAGCACCAGCGCCCCCGGCAGCAGCGGCTGGCCAGGGAAATGGCCGGCGAACACGGGGTGATCGGCCGGCACCTCGTGGGCCATCTGCACCGGCGTGTCGTCTTCCGCCAGTTGCGCGAGCGCAAATTCGCGCAGTGCCCGTACGGTGAGTTTGCCCGTGCCTTCGCGCGGAAAAGCCTTCACCTGCACCACGCGGCGCGGCACGAACACGGCCTCGAGCCGCTGCCGCAGGGCCGCGATGATCTCGCCGGCCGACAACGTCGGCGCAACCACGAAGGCCACCGGCCGGACGACGCCATCGGCCACCTCGTCGGGCAGCCAGAAGGCGCCGTCGTCCACGCCGGGAATGCTGTTCAGGTGGAAGTTCAGGTGCGCCAGCGAACTGCGCCGGCCCGCCACGTGGATCAGGTCGTTGGCGCGGCCGAAGAGGCGGAAGCGGCGTTCGTCCAGCAATTCGAGCACGTCGGCCATCGGCGTCGGCTCGGGCATGAAGTCGCCGCTGAAGATGAAGCGCTCGGGGCCGCCGTCGGCCGAGGGCTCGGCGTGCACGCAAATCTCGCCGAAGGTTTCCCAGATCTCGCTGTCGGTGGTGCGGCGCGTGGCGACCTGACCCGACTCGGTGCTGCCGTAGATCTCGAGCAGCACGCCGCCCATCGCCTGCTCGGCCTGCAGCGCGAGCTGAGGCGACAGCGGCGCCGTGGCCGACAGGATCAGGTCGACCGGCGGCAATTCGATGCCCGAGAGCAGCAGCGTCTTGAGATGGAACGGCGTGGTCACCAGCGCGCGCGGGCGCGGCACCGAGGCGAGCGTTTTCGCGACATCCGCCGGGAAGAACGGCCGGCCGCTGTCGAAGGCCGCCCCGCCCAGCATCGCGAGCAACGCCGACGACTCCAGCCCGTAGCTGTGCTGCACCGGCACGGTGGCAACCAGCGTCAGGCCTTCGAGCGTGGGACGCTCAAGCACCCTGCACAGCCGCTTGACGGCCACTGCCACGTCGCCCACCAGCGTGCGCCAAGTCTTGGCGTGCGGCTGCGGCACACCGGTCGAACCGGAGGTCAGCAGGCTGGCCGCGTGCATGGCGGCGTCGATGGTGGGCACGGCCGCATCCGGCTCACCTGCGGGGCCGGCAAGGCCCTCGACCGCGATGCGTTGCATCCCGGGAGTCTGCAACTTCGGATCGTCGGTGAGCGCGAAGAGACGCGAGCCGCTGGATTCGAGCAGGCGGGCGAGCGTGTCGGGCCGCGCGTCGGGCGGCAGCATGCTGGCATGGCCACGCACCAGCGCCGCGCCGAGGCTCACGGCAAAGGCATAGCGGTCGACGCAGAGATTGACGGCAGCGCCATCATCCGGGAGCAGGGGCGCGAAGCGGGCCACGTCGGCCAGGAACTGGCGCGTGCTCACGGGCACGCCGTCGCGCCATGCAAGAGGAGCGTCGGGGTTTCGGTCCGCGAGCAGCGGCAGGAAGCGGAGGTCGTCTGTCGTCGTCACGCGGGCGGCGCCTGTGTCATTGGCCGCCGGGGCTGGTGTCCACCGACGAAGTGCCATAGAACGCGCGCACCGCGTCCACGAGGCGCGTGCGTTCGAATTCGGGATGCAGCCGGTAGCGCACAAGGTGCTCGCCGACGAACAGCAGCGTCACCATCACGGGCGACAGCACATTGGCGAACAGCGACCAGTCGGAGAACGGCCGCGTCAGGTAGATGGCGATCGACGCCAGCACCGTCAATGCGAAGAAGCCCGTCCAGATGCGCGTGAGCTGCGTGGTGTAGGACAGCATGTGCCCCCGCAGCGGATGCACGCGCTGCGCGAACTGCGTGATCAGCGGCAGTCCCTTGCCGCGCAGCGTGGAGCCGAACCAGCCGCACAGCGCGGCGTTGATGGCCACGTGCTGCAGCACGTACAACCGGTTGGGATCGCCCGCCTCACCCAGGAAGACGAGCGAAAAGCCCCCGATGCCCAGCACGGCCACGGCGGCAAGGCCCCAGCGCCCGAACCAGCTGCCGGCCAGGCCCATGGCAGCGAGCCAGAGCGGACCGAGCAGCACCACCACCGCCCACGGCTGGGTCGCGTGGAACAGCGTCATCCAGTGGGAGAGGCCGGCATATGCGACCCCCACCACCAGCAGGAGCGCTATTCGCCATCGGGACATGGGATCAGGAAGCGACGCGATGCTGCGCGACGTGAGCCGCGAGCGTACGCAGCGACTGGAAGATCTGCTGGTTGCGTTCGTCGTCCGAACGCAGCTGGAAGCCATAGCGGCGCGAGACTTCGAGTGCGACTTCGAGGATGTCGATCGAGTCGAGGCCGAGGCCTTCGCCGTAGAGCGGTTCGGTCGGCACGATGTCCTCGGGAGCCACTTCAAGATTGAGCGCGTTCACGAGCAGCACGGCCAGCTCTTTTTCGATCGGCGACTGTTCGGAGGCATCGCCGTTGGCGGGAATGGGGGGCTGGGCAGTCGATGACAAAAAAACCTCCTAAAACTTTTTCCTGAACCACCGTGCGGGCCGTGGATTATAGGAGTGCCGCTTGATTAGACTGACTGCTTCCATACGACCCGGAGCGCCCCATGGCCGACCCCCTTCTGATCGCACGGCACGACACCATCGAGTGCAACCTCCTTCCAGCTCTGGCCAACCGCCACGGCCTCATCACCGGCGCCACCGGCACCGGCAAGACCGTCACCCTGCAGACCATCGCCGAAAAGCTCTCCGCCATCGGCGTTCCGGTGTTCATGGCCGACGTCAAGGGCGACCTGACCGGTATCAGTCAAAAGGGTGCCATCGGCGGCAAGCTGGCCGCCACCCTCAAGGAACGCGGCATCGACGTGCCCGAACCCGCCGCCTGCCCCGTCACGCTGTGGGACGTGTTCGGCGAACAGGGCCACCCGGTGCGCGCCACCATCTCCGACATGGGCCCCCTGCTGCTGGGCCGCATGCTCGACGTGAACGAAACCCAGGCCGGCGTGCTGAACCTGGTGTTCAAGATCGCCGACGACAACGGCCTACTGCTGCTCGACCTGAAGGACCTGCGCGCCATGCTGCAGTACGTGGGCGACAACTCGAGCCAGTTCACCACGCAGTACGGCAACATCAGCGCCGCCAGCGTGGGCGCCATCCAGCGCGGGCTGCTGCAGATCGAAACCCAGGGCGGCGAGAAGTTCTTCGGCGAGCCGATGCTCAACATCGCCGACTTCATGCAGACCGTGGGCGGCAAGGGGGTCGTCAACATCCTCGCCGCCGACAAGCTGATGAATTCGCCGCGCCTGTACGCCACCTTCCTGCTGTGGATGCTGTCGGAGCTGTTCGAGCAGCTGCCCGAAGTCGGCGACCCCGAGCAGCCCAAGCTCGCTTTCTTCTTCGACGAGGCCCACCTGCTGTTCAACGAGGCGCCCAAGGCGCTGGTCGAGCGCATCGAGCTGGTCGTGCGGCTGGTGCGCTCCAAGGGCGTGGGCGTGTATTTCGTCACCCAGAACCCGCTGGACATTCCCGACACCGTGCTGGCCCAGCTGGGCAACCGCGTCCAGCACGCGCTGCGCGCCTTCACTCCGCGCGACCAGAAGGCCGTGAAGGCGGCAGCCAGCACCATGCGGCAGAAGCCCGGCCTCGACATCGAGACGGCCATCACCGAACTCGCGGTCGGCGAGGCGCTGGTGAGCCTGCTCGACGAAAAGGGCCGCCCCAGCGTGACCGAGCGCGTGTTCGTGCTGCCGCCGGCCAGCCAGCTCGGCCCGATCACGCCCGACCAGCGCAAGGTGCTCGTTTCCGGCTCGCTCGTCGCGGGCGTCTACGAGAAATCGGTGGACCGCGAATCGGCTTACGAAAAACTGAAGGGTCGCGCCGAGAGCGCGCCCGACGCCCCCGCCACAGCGGTGCCTGGCGGCAAGGGCACGACGGAATCGTCGGGCTCCGGCATGGGCGGCATGCTCAACGACATGCTCTTCGGCACCACCGGCCCGCGCGGCGCGAAGCACGACGGGCTGGTGCAGACCATGGCCAAGTCGGCGGTGCGCACCATGGGCACATCGGTGGGCAAGGAGATCCTGCGCGGGGTGCTGGGCGGGATCTTCGGCAGCAAGAAGCGCTGAAGAAGAGAGAGAGTAAAGGGGCCGGCCGCCTACCAGCGCAGCAGGCGCGGCCCCAGCAAGGCTCCCACCAGCACGGGCACCGCGATCCCGCTCACGTACCAGACGGCGAGGAAGGGGGCGGTCAGTTCCATGCAGTGCAGCGCATAGACCGAGGCTCCGACACCTCCCGCCAGCGCCCCGGACGCCGCACCCGCCAGCGCGGGCCGCGTGGGCGCCAGCCCCTTGAGCGCCACCAGCGCGGCGGCGAACACAGGCAGCGCCATCAGCCCGATGCTCGCCGCGCAGATGCGCCACGACTGCCCCATCAGCGACGGCATGCGCTCGTCGGCCGGCACGGTGAACCAGGCGATCGCGGCCAGCGCCCACACCCCGAGCACCGGCAACACCGCGCCGGCCCAGGCATGCCGGGGAGACACGCCCGGGCGCCCCAGCCGTTCCGCAGCCACGAAGCCGGCGGCCGCGATGCACAGCGGAAACAGCACCTTGACCCAGAACATCGGCCAGAACATGGCCTGCACGATGTCGTGCCGCACGCCGTATCCGATGAACAGGATCGCAAACGAGAGCGGCAGGCCCGCCAGCACCGCCAGCCAGACGCGCCGGCTGGCGCGATGGCGCGGCACGGCCACCTCGCCGTTCGCCAGCATCGCGACCAAATCGTCGGTCTTCATGCCGCGGCCCCCCAGCTGTTGCCGAAACGGGCAGCCAGCGCCTTGAGCCCCCGGTGGATGCCAACCTTCACGGCCGACTCCGACATGCCCGTGAGGCTCGCCGTCTCGGCTACCGACCGGCCCTCGATCTTGACGTGCACGATCGGCAGGCGCTGGCGCTCGGGCAGGGTTTCGAGCAGGCCGCCGAGGTCGCGCTTCGCATCGCTGGCCTCTTCCGCGGATTCGGCGAACACCGCCAGCTCGTCGTCCAGCGGGTCATGCAGGTCTTCGCGGGCCGACTTGGCGCGCAGCAGGTCGATCATCTTGTAGCGGGCGATGGCGTGCACCCAGGCCGTCAGCGGCTGGTCGCTCTGGTAGGTGTGGCGCTGGTTGTGCATGGCGAGCAGGCATTCCTGGACGAGGTCTTCCACTTCATCGGGCCAGCCAAAGAGGCGCTTGCCCAGAAAGGCGCGCAGGTGCGCGCTGAGCTGCTGCAGGAAGTCGCGGTAGGCCTTCGCGTCGCCGTCGAGGCCGCGAAGGAACAGGCCGCGCAGCGCCGCTTCCACGTCGCCCGGGTTCGTCCTGCTGCCTACGGTGTTTCGTTCCATCGGGCGGGCCGGTTACAGCCTTGTCGAAAAAAGATTGCGCGGATTGTGCCGCGCACGGCGGTCCGCCCCTCGAAAGCGGCAAGCTCAGGATGCCTGCGCCGGAGCGTCCGCCGCCAGGCCGACAGCCTCCTTCACGCAACGCTCGATGATCGGGCCGCTCTTGCTCCTGATCTTGTCCATGTCCTGCAGTTCCGAAACGGTGGCGCCCTTCATGACGCCGTCGGCGGCGCAGGCGCACAGCTTCGTGAGTTCCTCCGGCGATTTCTTCCCGCCCGATCCGGCGCTCTTGACGCAGCTTTCGACGAAGCTCCGCCGGAAGCTGGCCTTGAAGGCCGAGTCGTAGCCCTGGGAGATGCCCTCCGTGGCCTTGTCGCAGGCGGAAAGACCCAGGGCCGCGAACACATTGAGCGAGAAGAGAAGCGCGCGCATTGTTGTCCTCCTGGAATGACGTCGTGGGCCTGGTTCACCCATGCGGATTGTTCATCTTGCCAGCCGCACGGGTGATCGGTACATTGCATTTTTTGAGGGCCCCCAATGTCTGCAGACAGCACAACGATCCCTTCAGTCCCCGGCGGCGCCGCGCCCCTCTCCCCTACCCATCCCTCGACGTCGACCGGCCACATCCGGCTGACCTCGCACGCCGGCGGCTTCGGCGCGCTGCCCATCCATTGGGGCGCCGCCACGGCGGCCGAGCGCGGACCGGTGGTCGGCACCACCACCAAGCGGGCGCACCGCAACGTGATCGGCACGCACAGCGGCTCGTACAGCGTCTACCGCGCGCTCGCGGTGGCGGCCGGGGCGCTCAAGCGCGAGCACAAGGCCGACCTCACCAACACCGCGCCCACCGACGTGATCGGGCCCTATCCGCAGTGGGGCGAGCCGGGGCGCATCGTGTCGCTGGACCCGTGGGGCGCGCTGGTGGCGGACGCGTTCTCCACCGAGCTGGCGGCGGGCTACGACATCCGCCCGACCATCGCGATCACCAAGGCGCACGTGATCCTGCCCGAGGTGATCGAGGCGCTGCAGAAAGGCCGGCTCAAGGCCGACGGCAAGTTCCTCACCGCCGGCGGCGCCGCGATGGTGACCAAGGCCGCCATCGAGCCCGTGTGGTACCTGCCCGAGGTGGCACGCCGCTTCGGCTGTTCCGAGACCGACCTGCGCCGCACGCTCTTCGAGGAAACCGGCGGCATGTACCCCGAGCTGGTGACGCGCTCCGACCTCGAAGTGTTCCTGCCGCCCATCGGCGGGCAGACGCTCTACATCTTCGGCAACCCGCGCGACCTTGCCAACCCGGAAGTCGAGCTCACCGCGCGCATCCACGACGAGTGCAACGGCTCCGACGTGTTCGGCTCCGACATCTGCACCTGCCGGCCCTACCTGACGCACGCCATCGAGGAGTGCATCCAGGGCGCGCAGCGCGGCGGCGTCGGGCTCATCGCCTATTCGCGCAAGGAAGGCCGGGCGCTCGGCGAAGTCACCAAGTTCCTGGTCTACAACGCGCGCAAGCGCCAGGTGGGCGGCGACACGGCCGACCAGTATTTCGCGCGCACCGAATGCGTGGCCGGCGTGCAGGACATGCGCTTCCAGGAACTGATGCCCGACGTCTTCCACTGGCTGGGCATCAGGAAGATCCACCGGCTCGTGTCGATGAGCAACATGAAGTTCGACGCGATCACCGGCTCGGGCATCGAGATCGGCGAGCGCGTGAACATTCCCGACGAGCTGATCCCGGCGGATGCCCGCGTCGAGATGGACGCCAAGATGGCGGCAGGCTATTTCACGCCCGGCCCGGTGCCGGACGCCGAGGAACTGAAGAAGGCCAAGGGCCGGGGACTGAGCGAATGAACATCAGCATCGACCCCGCCACCGAATTCGCCGCCGACACCGCGCACCCGGCCGGCGCGGCCACGCTGCTGCGCACCACCGCCGCCATCCGCCAGCGCGCGGGTGCCCTGCTGGCTCGCGCGCGGCGCGGCGAATCGCAGTGGTTCCGCATCGGCAGCGACGACGCGCTCGAAGACGCCGCGCGCACCGTCGCCGAGGTCACGCGCGAGCGCTATCCGTGGGACACCATCCCGTATCACAGCCGCTGGCGCCATTTCGAGGCTGGCGGGGTCGACCGGCTCGAGCAGCTCGACGCCCTGCTCGGCCAAGCCGACGCACGCCAGCGCGCCCGCGCCCACATCGACCTGGTGCTGGTGAGCGTGCTGCTCGACGCCGGCGCCGGCCCGGGCTGGCACTACACCGAACCGGCCACCGGCGAGCGCTTCACGCGCTCCGAGGGGCTGGGCGTGGCGAGCTTCCACGCATTCACGAGCGGGCTGTTCTCGTCCGATCCCGACCATCCGTACCAGGCCGATGCAGCCGGCCTGCGCGGACTCGTCACCGACCGGCTTGGCGACGCCTTCCAGGTCAGCGAGGTCAATCCGCTGGTCGGCCTCGCGGGCCGTGCCACCTTGCTGCGCCGATTGGGCGAAGCCATGAGCGAACAGCCCGAGACCTTCGGCGACGACGGCCGGCCCGGCCGGCTGTTCGACGCGCTGGTCGGCCCCTACGGCCCGGCCGCGCCGCCCACCGCTGAAATCACGGCGCACCAGATCCTCTCGCTGCTGCTCGAAACACTGTCGCGCATCTGGCCGGCGGCCAACGCGGTCGACAGCATCGCGGCCGATGGCAGCGACAGCGCGGGCGGCATCGGCTCGGGCGATCCGGCGCTGGCGCTGGGCGACTGCTGGCGCCACAGCGCGGTGCGGGGCCCCGGCCTCACGAACGGCTGGATGCCGTTCCACAAGCTCTCGCAGTGGCTCACGTATTCGCTGCTCGAACCCTTCGAGTGGGCCGGCGTGAAGGTGCTGCACCTCGACGCGCTCACCGCCCTGCCCGAGTACCGCAATGGCGGCCTGCTGATCGACAGCGGTGTGATCGTGCCGAAGGACCCGGCTTTTCTCGCCCGCCGCTGGAAGGTGGGCGACGAATTCATCGTCGAGTGGCGCGCGCTCACCGTGGCTCTGCTCGACGAACTGGCGCCACGCGTGCGCAAGGTGCTCGACCGCACCGAGGAAGAGCTTCCGCTGGCCTGCGTGCTCGAAGGAGGCACCTGGGCCGCGGGCCGCGCTCTGGCACAACGCTTGCGTGACGGTGCCCCGCCTCTGCTGATCGAGAGCGACGGCACCGTCTTTTAGACTCCCGGGTTCAGCAGCAACGGTAGAAAAAATCCAATGAGCAACGTCCACCTCGTCAACCACCCCCTCGTCCAGCACAAGCTCACGCTGATGCGCCGCAAGGATGCGTCCACCAACAGCTTCCGCCGGCTCCTCAACGAAATCAGCATGCTGATGGCCTATGAGGTCACGCGCGACATGCCGATGCAGGACATCGAGGTCGAAACGCCGCTCGAGACCATGCAGGCCAAGGTCATCGACGGCAAGAAGCTGGTGCTGGTGTCCATCCTGCGCGCCGGCACCGGCATCCTGGACGGCATGCTGACCGTGGTGCCCGGCGCGCGCGTCGGCCACATCGGCCTGTACCGCGACCCCAAGACGCTGACAGCCGTCGAGTACTACTTCAAGATGCCCGGCGAGATGGAGAACCGCGACGTGATCGTGGTCGACCCGATGCTGGCCACCGGCAACTCGGCCGTGGCCGCGGTCGAACGGCTGAAGGAACTCAACCCCAAGTCGATCAAGTTCGTCTGCCTGCTGACCTGCCCCGAAGGCGTCGCGACGATGCAGAAGGCGCACCCGGACGTGCCGATCTACACCGCGGCGATCGACCGCGAGCTGAACAGCCACGGCTACATCCTTCCGGGCCTGGGCGACGCGGGCGACCGCATCTTCGGGACGAAGTAGGGCTCGCCCCCAGGCTGCGCGCACTTCGTGTCGCTTCGCATTCCCCCTACCGGGGGCAACACCTGAGGCCCGGCGAAGCCGGTTCCTCGATGTTCTGGAATGGGCTTTGGTGATGTCGGGGTTGTGCCCGGAACGGGCACAGGGATTGCAGCGCAAGTTCTTTTTATCAATCGAATCGAGGAGAAGCACCGTGACAGCACGTCGTCAATTGATCATCCGTTCCGTCGCCGTTGCCGCAGCGCTTGCTGCTGTGGGCGCTCCGGGTCTTGCGCTTGCACAGGCCAAGCTGAAGGTGGCGGCGGTGTACACCGTGCCGTTCGAGCAGCAATGGGTGGGCCGCATCCACAAGGCGCTGAAGGCTGCCGAGGCCCGTGGGGAGATCGAGTACAAGGCCACGGAGAACGTGAGCAATGCCGACTACGAGCGCGTGATGCGCGAGTACGCCACGGCCGGCAACCAGCTGATCCTGGGCGAGGTGTTCGGCGTGGAGGCCGCGGCGCGCAAGGTGGCGAAGGACTTTCCGAAGGTGGCCTTCCTGATGGGTTCGTCGCTCAAGCCCCAGGCGCCCAACTTCAGCGTGTTCGACAACTACATCCAGGAGCCGGCATACCTGAGCGGCATGGTGGCCGGGGGCATGACGAAGAGCAACCGCATCGGCATGGTCGGCGGCTTCCCGATTCCCGAGGTCAACCGGCTGATGAACGCGTTCATGGCGGGCGCGAAGGAAACGAACCCGAAGGTGGAGTTCAGCGTGAGCTTCATCAACAGCTGGTTCGATCCGCCGAAGGCCAAGGAAGCGGCCTTCGCGATGATCGACAAGGGCGCGGACGTGATGTACGCGGAGCGCTTCGGTGTCTCCGACGCGGCCAAGGAAAAGGGCAAGCTCGCCATCGGCAACGTGATCGACACGCAGAGCCAGTACCCCGACACGGTGGTGGCCTCGGCCCTGTGGAACTTCGAACCGGCGGCCGACCGCGCGATCAAGCTCGTGAAGGAAGGCAAGTTCGCCGCCGAGGACTACGGCCAGTACGCGCAGATGAAGCACAAGGGCTCCGAGCTCGCGCCGCTGGGCACCTTCGAGAAGAAGGTGCCGGCGGACATCGTCGCGAAGGTGAAGGCCAGGCAGGCCGACATCCTGTCGGGCAAGTTCACGGTGAAGGTGGACGACGGCCAACCCAAGTCCACCGCAAAGTGAGGAAGCCGATGACGACGACGATCCGCTGGCGTTCCCTTCTCGCAGCCGGTGCGCTGGCCGTCGGCCTGAGCGGCTGCGTGGGTGTCTACAAGGGCGGCGCCGTCGCCATCAACAGCAGCACCCGCCTCGACGACACGCCCCGCATCGCGGTGCTCTCGGCCTTCGAGCCGGAGCTGAAGCTGCTGCTGACGCGCCTGCAGGGTCCGGTGAAGCACAGCGTGAACGGCGTGGAGTTCACCACCGGCACGCTCGAAGGCAAGCCGGTGGTGCTGTTCCTGTCGGGCATCAGCATGACGAACGCGACGATGAACACGCAGCTGGTGCTCAACCGCTTCCGCGTGACGAACATCGTGTTCAGCGGCATCGCAGGCGGCGTGAACCCGTCGCTGCACGTGGGCGACGTCACCGTGCCGGCGCAGTGGGGCCAGTACCTCGAAGTGCTGATGGCGCGCGAAACCGCGCCCGGCAAGTACACGGCGCCGCCCTTCATCACCGACGCCACGCTGCCCAACTTCGGCATGATGTTCCCGCGCCCGGTCGAGGTCCGCTCGGCGGCTCGCCCGGAAATCCAGCGCAAGTTCTGGTTCGAGGCCGATCCGAAGATGCTCGAGGTGGCGCGCAGCATCCGCAATGTCGACCTCGCCAACTGCAGCGCCGGCAAGTGCCTGCCGCGCAAGCCCCAGCTGGTGGTCGGCGGCAACGGCGTCTCGGGCCAGGCCTTCATGGACAACAAGGCCTACCGCGAATACACCTACAAGACCTTCCAGGCCAACGTGCTCGACATGGAGACCGCCGCCGTGGGCATGGTCGCCTACAGCAACGGCGTGCCCTACATCGCCTTCCGTTCGCTCAGCGACCTCGCGGGCGGCGGCGACGGCGAGAACGAGATGGGCACCTTCATGGGCATCGCGGCGGACAACTCCGCCAAGGTCATGCTGGCGTTCCTGGCTGCATGGAAGTGACCGAGCCTTCCCTCCCTCCCACGGAAGGAGGAAACGCCGCCACCGTTCTCCGCCTCCAGGGCATCACCAAGCGCTTCGGCAGCCTCGTCGCCAACGACGACATCTCTCTCGACCTGCGGGCCGGCGAGGTGCTCGCGCTGCTGGGCGAGAACGGCGCGGGCAAGTCGACGCTGATGTCGATCCTGTTCGGCCACTACGTTGCCGACGAGGGCGGCATCGAAGCCTTCGGCGCGCCGCTGCCGCCGGGCAACCCCAAGGCCGCGCTGGCCGCAGGCGTGGGCATGGTGCACCAGCACTTCACGCTGGCGGACAACCTCAGCGTGCTCGACAACGTGCTGATGGGCACCGAGCCGCTGTGGCGTCCGGTGTCGCGCCGCTCGGCCGCGCGCGAGCGGCTGCTCGACGTGGCCAGGCGCTTCGGGCTGCCGGTGCAGCCTGACGCGCTCGTGGGAAGCCTCTCGGTCGGCGAGCGCCAGCGCGTGGAGATTCTCAAGGCGCTGTATCGCGGCGCGCGCATCCTGATCCTCGACGAGCCAACCGCCGTACTGACGCCGCAGGAAAGCGAGGCACTGTTCGCCACGCTCGCGCAGATGGTGGCGCAGGGCCTGTCGGTGATCTTCATCAGCCACAAGCTCGACGAAGTGCTGCGCGTGTCGCACCGCATCGCCGTGCTGCGCGGCGGCAAGCTGGTGGCCGAAGCGCGCACTGCGGACACCACGCAGGCGCAGCTCGCGCTGTGGATGGTGGGGCATGCGGTCGAAGCGCCGCAGCGGCGGCCCGCCAGGTCGGTGGGCGATGCGATCTGCGTGCTAGACCATGTGAGCACCGCCGCATCGAAGGGCGGTGGACAGGACCGGCTTCGCGAAGTGTCGCTGACGCTGCGTGCCGGAGAAATCACCGCCATCGCGGGCGTCTCCGGCAACGGGCAGGTCGCGCTGGCCGAGCTGCTGTGCGGCACGCGCCGGGCCACATCGGGCACGGCGCAGCTCATGGGTCGCCCGCTACCGCCCTCGCCTGCCCGGCTGGTGCAGCGCGGCGTCGCGCGCATTCCGGAAGACCGGCATGCTGTCGGCGTGGTCGGAGACCTGCCCGTGTGGGAGAACGCGGTGTCGGAACGGCTGCGCAGCCCGGTGTTCTCGCGCTGGTCGTGGATCGTGAAGCGCGCGGCCGCCCGGCTGCATGCGCGGCGCATCGAGAAGGCATTCGACGTGCGCGGCGCTGGCCTGATGGCGCCGGCACGCTCGCTCTCCGGCGGGAACATGCAGAAGCTGATCCTCGGCCGTGCACTGCTGGCACCCGAGCAGCCCGAGCCGGCAAAAGGCAACGACCATGACAAGAAATATCCGAACCGTGCACCGCGCCTCATCGTCGCGCACCAGCCGACCTGGGGCCTGGACATCGGCGCCGTCGCCTATGTGCAGCAACAGTTGATCGCCGCGCGCGACGCCGGTGCAGCCGTGCTGGTGATTTCCGACGATCTCGACGAGGTGCTCGCGCTCGGCGACCGCGTGGCCGTGATGCACGGCGGCCACCTGGGCGAAGCCCGCCCGGCGACGGCATGGACGCGCGAAGCCATCGGGCTGGCCATGGCCGGCGCCACGACGGCACCACGCGCCAAGGGAGCCTCGTCATGATGCGGCTCGAACGACGCCACGAGACCTCGCGCACGGCGCTGGTGCTCGCCCCCATCGGTGCGATCGTCTTCACGATGGCGATCAGCGCGCTGCTGGTGCTGTGGGCCGGCGCGCCGGTCGGCCGCACCTATGCACTGCTGCTGCAGGGCGGCTTCGGCTCGGTGTTCGCGTGGAGCGAAACGCTGACGCGCGCGATCCCGCTGATCCTCACCGGGCTTGCGGCCACGGTCGCGTTCAAGGCGCGGCTCTTCAACATCGGTGCCGAGGGGCAGCTCTACGCAGGGGCGCTGGCTGCCGTCGCCGTGGGTGGCATGCATGGCGGCACGGGCTTCGAGCTTTCGCCGTGGCTCCTCTTCCCGCTGATGATGCTCGCCGCCGCGATCGCGGGCGCGCTGATGCTGCTGGGTCCGGCGCTGATGAAGAACCGGCTCGGCGTGGACGAAGTGGTCACCACGCTGCTGATCAACTTCATCGTTCTGCTGGGCGTGTCGGCGCTGCTCGACGGGCCGATGAAGGACCCGACCGCGATGGGCTGGCCGCAGAGCGTGTCGCTGCAGTCCGATCTCGAGCTCGGCAAGCTCATTGCGCAGACGCGCGTGCACACCGGGCTGCTGTGGGCGGTGTCGCTGGCGGTGATGGTCTGGGCGATCTTCAAGTACACGGTGCTGGGCTTCGACATCCGGGCCGTGGGCGCGAACGCGCGCGCCGCTGCCTTCGCCGGCGTGCCGGTGACGCGCACCGTGGTGATGGTGGCCCTGCTCTCGGGCGCGCTGGCGGGCCTTGCCGGCGCCATCGAGGTGGCGGGCCGCACCAGCTACGTCACCCTCGACATGTCGCCGGGCTACGGCTACACCGGCATCGTGATCGCGATGCTGGCGGGGCTGCACCCGCTGGGCGTGATCGCGGCGGCGGTGTTCGTGGCGGGCGTGCTGGTCGGCGCCGACACCATGAGCCGCGCGGTCGGCGTGCCGACATACATCGCCGACGTGATCGTCGCGGCCTCGCTGATCGCGGTGCAGGTGGCGACGCTTCTCACGCAGTACCGGGTGAAGCTGAAGAAATGAGCGACCTCCTCGACATACTTTCCAACGCCGCCTTCTGGGTCGCGGTGCTGCGCATCGCCACGCCGCTGATCCTCGGCACGCTCGGCGTGCTGCTGTGCGAGCGTGCGGGCGTGCTCAACCTCGGCATCGAAGGGATCATGGTCGCTGGCGCCTTCACCGGCTGGCTCGCGGTCTATGCCGGCGCGCCGCTGTGGGTGGGCGTGGGCGTGGCCGCGCTCGCGGGCATGGTGTTCGGGCTGCTGCACGCCTTTCTCACGGTGGGGCTCGCGCTCTCGCAACACGTTTCGGGGCTCGGCATCACGCTGCTGGCGACCGCGCTGAGCTACTTCGGCTACCGCGTGAGCTTTCCGAAGGTGAACACGCCGCCGACCATCACGCCCTTCGCGCCGATGGACTGGCTGCCCATCCCGGTCCTCAATGCGCAGACTTCGCTCACGCTGTTCGCGCTGCTGCTGGTGCCGGTGGTCGGCTGGGTGCTGTACCGCACGCCGCTCGGCCTGGCGCTGCGCATGGTTGGTGAGAACCCGCAGGCGGCCGAAAGCCAGGGCGTGTCGGTCGCGGCCACGCGCACCGGGGCCATCGTCGCGGGCTCGGCGCTGATGGGCATGGCGGGCTCCTTCCTCACGCTGTCGGCCTTCAACGCCTTCTTCTTCAACATGGTGAACGGCCGCGGCTGGATCTGCGTGGCGCTGGTGGTCTTCGCCTCGTGGCGGCCGGGCAAGGCCCTGCTGGGCGCACTGCTGTTCGCCTTCTTCGATGCGCTGCAGCTGCGGCTGCAACAATCGGGCGACGCCGTGCTGCCCTACCAGCTCTACCTGATGCTGCCCTACCTGCTGTCGATCCTGGCGCTGGTGCTGGTCGCGCGCAAGGCGAGCTATCCGCAGGCGCTGATGAAACCGTACCGCAAGGGGGAACGTTGACGATGACGACCAAGACCACCTCGGCGCGCGGCGCCCTGCTCGCGGCATTGCTTGCCCTGGGCGGCACGGGTGCGAACGCTCTCGGCATGGACGTCGGCTACGAGGCTTTCAAAACGCCCGACGCGATCAGCTGGGTGCAGATGTGCGGCACCTGGGGCAAGGACCACCAGGGCACTTATCGCGTGCTGCATGCAGACCAGTACGCGCAGTCGTTCCTGTACGTGCAGTGGATGACGCGCGACGCCAACGGCAGCCTGCGCGCCGAGCACACGGTGGCCATCGCCGAACTCGACAACGACCACGCGGAAATCGCGCTTTCGGACCTCACCTGCCGCGCCACGCCGCGTGGCATCGTGGTGACGGCGCGTGCGTCGTCCGGACACGACGAGAAGCTGCGCCGCGTGACCATCGAGGTCGGGCCAGCGCCGGGGCAGTACAGGTTCCGGGCGCAGAACACGCGCTGAGGCGCCGGCGTCCGGGCCCATGCCGGCGTCAAGAACAATTCCTCCCGACCGAACAAGGAAGACCCCCACGATGCTCGACCTCCTCATCACCAACGCCACCCTCCCCGACGGCCGTACCGGCATGTCGATCGCCGTGCAGGATGGCTGCATCGCCGAAGTCACGGAAGGCCTCGATGCCCCGGCGCACGAGAAGCTCGACGCGCAGGGTTTGCTGCTCTCTCCTCACTTCGTCGATCCGCATTTCCACATGGACGCCACGCTGAGCTACGGCCTGCCGCGTATCAACGAGAGCGGCACGCTGCTCGAAGGCATCGCGCTGTGGGGTGAGCTGAAGCCGCTGCTGACGGCCGATGCGCTCATCGAGCGCGCGCTGGCTTATTGCGACTGGGCCGTGGCCAAGGGGTTGCTGGCCGTGCGCTCCCACGTCGACACCAGCGACCCGAGCCTGCTCGCGGTCGACGCGCTGCTGGAGGTCAAGCGCAAGGTGGCGCCCTACCTCGATCTGCAGCTGGTCGCCTTCCCGCAGGACGGCGTGCTGCGCTCCCCCGGCGGCGTCGACAACCTGGAACGCGCCCTCGACAAGGGCGTGGACGTGGTCGGCGGCATCCCGCATTTCGAACGCACCATGGCCGACGGCGCGGCGAGCGTGAAGCTGCTGTGCGAGATCGCGGCCCAGCGGGGCAAGCTGGTCGACATGCACTGCGACGAGTCGGACGACCCGCTCTCGCGCCACATCGAGACACTGGCCTTCGAGGCCCATCGCCTCGGGCTGCAGGGCCGCGTGACGGGCTCGCACTGCACCTCGATGCACTCGATGGACAACTACTACGTGAGCAAGCTGCTGCCGCTGATCGCGCAGAGCGGCGTGTCGGTGGTGTCCAACCCGCTCATCAACATCACGCTGCAGGGCCGTCACGACACCTACCCCAAGCGCCGCGGCATGACACGCGTGCCCGAGCTGATGGCCGCCGGCGTGAACGTGGCCTTCGGGCACGACTGCGTGATGGACCCCTGGTACGGCATGGGCTCGGGCGACATGCTCGAGGTGGCGCACATGGGCCTGCACGTGGCGCAGATGACCAGCCAGGCCGGCATCCGCCAGTGCTTCGAGGCAGTGACGACGAACGCCGCGCGCGTGATGCACCTGGAGAACTACGGCCTGGAAGCCGGCTGCGACGCGAGCTTCGTGCTGCTGCAGGCGCGCGATCCGGTCGAGGCGATCAGGCTGCGTGCCGCGCGGCTCAAGGTGTTCCGCAAAGGGCAGTTGCTGGCCGAGACACCCGCTGCCACGGCGAGCCTGCGCCTCGCGGGCAGGGGTGCATCGACGAGCTGGATGGCGCCGAAACACGCAGGCTGAGCGAAGCGGTCAGCCTGCTGAAAGGGCTGCCGCGCGAGAATCCCGGATCTCATCGGTTCATCGGGAGCCCTCTCATGAAACGTCTTGCACGAATCTGCGCGGTATCGCTGCTCATGCTGGCCTTCTCGCCGGCCATCATGGCCCAGCAGCCCGCCGAGGCGACCACGGCACCCGCTGGCGTGCAATTGCTGGCCAACCAGCCCTACGGCCCCGACGCGCGGCAGCGCA
Organism: Variovorax sp. 679; assembly: GCF_003952185.1. Taxonomy (GTDB): domain Bacteria; phylum Pseudomonadota; class Gammaproteobacteria; order Burkholderiales; family Burkholderiaceae_C; genus Variovorax. Next base: position 54,685 of record NZ_RXFS01000021.1, read on the forward strand.
TGGACGTCTACCTGCCGCCGAACGCAAAGGATGCCCCGGTGCTCGTGCTGGTCCACGGCGGGGCCTGGATGTTCGGCAACAAGGAAGCCGCCTCGGTGGTGAACCAGAAAGTCGCGCACTGGGTGCGCGACCAGGGCTTCATCCTCGTTTCGGTGGGCTACCGCTTCGTGCCGCAGGTCGACGTGATGCAGCAGGCGCAGGACGTGGCGCGCGCCGTAGCCACCGCACAGGCCAGCGCGCCATCGTGGGGCGGCGATGCGGGCCGCTTCGTGCTCATGGGCCATTCGGCTGGCGCGCACCTCGTCGCGCTGCTCAGCGCCTCGCCCGATATCGCGCGGCAGCAAGGCGCTCGCCCATGGCTGGGCGCAGTGGCGCTCGACAGCGCCGCGCTGGACACGGCGGCGCTGATGCAACGTCGCCACATGCCCTTCTACGACCGCGTCTTCGGCAGCGATCCTGCCTACTGGCGCACCGTGTCTCCCACCGGCACGCTCGCGCGCGGCGCGCCGCCGATGCTGCTGGTGTGCTCCACCCAGCGCCGCGACGGCTCTTGCACTCAGGCCCGGGAGTTCGCTGCGCGGATCGCCGCCGCCGGTGGCCGTGCGGAAGTGGCACCGGAAGACCTGTCGCATGCGCAGATCAACGCCGAGCTGGGGCTTCCCGGCGCCTACACGGCGACGGTGGATGCGTTCATCCGCTCCCTGCCCTTGCGCGGCGCACCGGGCCGGGGCTAGGCGGCGTCGGGCTGCGGCTGCGGCGCCAGCTGGCGCACGAGTTCGGACAACGCCTCGCCCACCGGGCGTTCGACCTTCAGCGAAAGCAGCGCATCGGCCCGGGTGCGGCCCAGGTTCACCGCTGCCACCGGCTTGCCGGCCGCGGCAGCCGCCTGGACGAAGCGAAAGCCCGAATACACCATCAGCGACGAACCGGCCACGAGCACCGCATCGGCCTCTTCCAGCGCAGCGAAAGCGGCGGTCACGCGCTCCTTCGGCACGCTTTCGCCGAAGAACACCACGTCGGGCTTGAGCAGGCCGCCGCAGTGCGGGCAGGCGGGCACGTCGAAGGTGGAGAAATCGCGGCCCTCGAGGTCGGCATCGCCGTCGGGCGCGGCGCGGGCTTCCAACTCGGCCCAGCGCGGGTTTCGCCGCCGAAGTTCGACCTGCAGTTCGGCACGCGGCGTGCGCCGCTCGCAGCCCATGCAGCGCACGGTGTCGATGCGCCCGTGCAGATCGATGGCGCCCCGGCTGCCGGCCGCATCATGCAAGCCGTCGACGTTCTGCGTCAGCAGCATGCCCACGCGGCCTGCTTCTCCGAGCCGCGCCAGAGCGCTGTGCGCCGCGCCCGGACGGGCACCGGCCATGGTCGGCCAGCCGATCAGGCTGCGTGCCCAGTAGCGACGGCGCGTAGATTCCTCGCCCATGAAGGCCTGGTAGGTGACTGGCGACGGGCGCTTCCATTCGCCGTCGACATCGCGGTAATCGGGGATGCCCGAATCGGTGCTGCACCCAGCGCCCGTGAGCACGAAGAGCTTGCGGTGGCGTGTAGCGAAGTCGGCGAGCTCGGCGTATGCAGCGGGGTTGACGGACATGCGGCGAGCATAAGTCGACGGCCCGATTCCTGCTAAAGACCTGGCTCTTGTCCGTCAGCGGAGAACGCGATGATCAACTTTCGCCACACGCGGCGCGATGCGCTGCAGATTCTTGCCGCGGGCATCGCCTCGGCCGCCCTGCCCGCCTTCGCCCAGTGGCCCGACCGGGCCATCAAGATCATCGTGACCTTCCCGCCCGGCGGTTCCAGCGACGTGCTGGCGCGCGTGATGGCGGAGCAGCTCGCGAAAAAGCTGGGGCAGCCCGTGGTGGTCGACAACAAGCCCGGCGCGGGCGGCACCATCGGCGGAGCGCTGGTGAGCTCGTCGCCGGCCGATGGCTACACGCTGATGCTGTCGAACACCACGCCGATCGCGCTCGGGCCGTTCACGCTCGACAAGCTGCCCTACGACCCGGTAGCGGGCTTCACGCACGTCGCCTGCCTCGGCGCGGCGCCGCTGGTGGTCATGGCGAGCAAGCCCTCCGGCCTCAAGACATTCGCCGACTTCGAAGCAATGGCGCGCAAGGAAGGCCACGTGGATTTCGGCTCGGGCGGACCGGGGTCCATCGGCCACATCCACGGCGAACTGCTGAAGAAGATCACCGGGATCAACATGGTGCATGTGCCCTACCGAGGCGGCGCGCCGATGGCCACCGACCTGATCGCCAACACGATTCCGGTGGGCATCGACGTCATCACCTCGTACGTGCCCTTCTTCAAGAGCGGCCAACTGGTGCCGCTGGCGGTGACGGGCACGCAACGCTCGCCACTGATGCCCGAGGTGCCCACGATGGTCGAACTGCGTCAGCCGAAGCTGGTGCTCGAGAACTTCTTCGGCCTCTCGGGCCCTGCCAGGCTGCCGCCGGACGTGGTGGCGCGGCTCAACACCGCGTGCAACGAAGTGCTGGCCATGCCCGATATCCAGAAGAAGCTGACCGAGCTGGGCATCGTGGCCAAGCCGGAATCGGTGGCCATGTTCAACGGCTTCGTGAAAGAACAGGTCGATGTGCTCGGGCCGACAGTCAAGGGGGCGGGGATCAAGCTGTAGGCCGCAGCCAGCCTCACCTCGCGGCCACGGCGTATTCAGAAGCGGACACAGACGGCCTGCCTCTCCTGCAGCACGGCCTCCTGCGCGAAGCGCTGGCGGTAGGTGCCGACGATGGTGGCGATGGCGGCATCGTCCTTCTCGCTGCGCGGGTGCAGCAGCACGACCAGCTTGGAGCGTTCGCGCACCACATCGCCCGATACGCCGCGCCACTGGCCGGCGGCATCGATCACCGTCAGGCCCTGCGGAAAGGCCGGCGTCACGGTGGCATCGAGGAACGCCGTCCACTCCGTGTCCGACACTTGGCCGCCCGTGGGAATGGCCCGGCCGAAGAACAACGTGTCGCGCTCGTAGGTTTCGAAGCCGCTCGCGCAGGCCTTCGCGCCACCAGCGGCCGATGACGGCAGCGAGCCGCATCCGGCCAGCGCCACGGCCGCCAGTGCAGCCGCCAACGCGGTGCGGGCAAGAGACGGGATGGCTGTTGTCTTCATGCGAAATACCTCCGTGCGTCGTCGTCAACCGGGCAGAAAGACCAGCGGCGCGGGCTGGCCCTCGGCGGGTGGCTCGCCGCGATCGAGCAGGCGCCAGCCGGGATTCCAGCGCGACAGGCTCCCCGCGGCAACTGCCGCCTCCAATGCCGACTGGGCCACCTCGGGCTGCTGCCAGTCAAGCGCCAGCGTGCGCAGGTCCCAGTCCCACCAGGGGCAGGCGCGGATGCGTTCGACGAGCGCGTCGGGAAAGCGCTGGCGGATCACCCGGGCCGGCACGCCGCCCATGACCGTGAAGGGCGCCACGTCGCGAGTCACCACCGCGCCCGCACCGATCACCGCCCCGTCGCCGATGGTGATGCCGCTCTTGAGACTCACCCGCGAGCCGATCCACACGTCGTTGCCGATCGTCACGGGCGAATGCGACGGGAACTGCCCGACGGACTGGTGCCGGTAGGGTTCGGGGAAGTTCGGCGCATAGGCCAGCATGTTCGTGGTGAACCAGTCGGCGGGATGGTCCGACAGGGTCTGCACGCCATCGCCGATGGAGCAATAGCGCCCCATGCGCACGTCGACGAGCAGTGCGCCGGGCGAGATGCTCGTATACGCGCCCACGGAGCAACGGCCATGCAGCTGCGCCGAATGCCAGACGCGCACAGGCGTCTCGAAGCGCAGCGGCATAGGCAGCAGGCAGCCCTCCGACAAATAGAGCCCGTAGCTTTCGAGGCCCTTCGAGAGTTCGGCGTTGATCGTCAGGCTCATGGGAATGCGTCGGTCAGGCTTCGGGCGCGATGGCTTCGGCGTACTCGTAGAGCGCGCCGAGGATTTCCTCCCCGCGCTCGTCTGCGTTTTCGGAGAGCGCGTCGACTTCGCTGAACAGCATCTCGATGGTGCGCGCCCCGCCCTCGCCCTTGAAGAGCCTGGCCACGCGCAGGGACTCCCAGCGCTCGGTTTCGTCCTCGCTCAGCAGCTCGGGCCAATTGCGCGCGCGGTAGCGGAACAGGATCTCGTCGAGGCGGCCATCGTCGAAGCCGGTGCGGTCCTTGGCCAGTTCCTCGGGCGAGAGGCCGCGCAACTGGTTCAGGCGCCGGCGGTCGGCATTGCCGACGAAGCCGCCGTAGAGGTCTTCGTCGACGTCGGGCGTGGCCTCCTTCGGCCGGGCGTACACCTGCGACCAGATGGCGCTCATGTCGGGCAGGTCGCGCGCGATGGCGGCGTGGCGCATGGCAGTGTCGAGGTCGACGCCCCAGCGTTCGGCCATGGCCGGCGCGAGCGTGCGCAGGTTGCCGACCACCATCGGTGACTTGTTGAGATGCACACCCTTGACCGGCAGGCGTACCACGCCTTCGGGCAGATCGGCCGTGCGGGTGAACAGGCGCAGCCGCAGGGTTTCGACATCGATGTCGCGCAGCTCGCTCGGGTCATGCGCCAGGTCCCAAGCCAACAGCTCGTTCTTGTTGGTGGGGTGACTCGCCAGCGGCCACATCACGGCCAGGCAGCCGCGCTCGACCGGGAACATGCCCGAGACATGCAGGAAGGGCTTGGCGGTCTCGCGCGTCGCGGGCAGGCCGAGCTCGCTGGCGACACGGTCCTTCTTGTGCAGGCCGAATGCGAAGTCGAACAGCTTGGGCTGCTTGTCGCGGATGAGGCGGGCCAAAGCGATGGTCGCGCGCACGTCCGACAAGGCATCGTGCGCCGACTCGTGCAGCAGGCCGTTGGCGCGCGCCAGGTCTCCGAGCTTGAAGCTGGGCCTGCCGTCTTCCTTCTTCGGCCACTCGATGCCGTCGGGACGCAGCGCATAGGTGAGGCGCACCACGTCGAGCAGGTCCCAGCGGCCGCAGTCGTTCTGCCATTCGCGCGCATACGGGTCGATGAGGTTGCGCCAGAACAGGAAACGCGTGACCTCGTCGTCGAAGCGGATGGTGTTGTAGCCGACACCGATGGTGCCGGGCTGCGAGAAGGCGCGCTCGATGTGTGCGGCGAATTCATGCTCGGGAATGCCGCGCTCCAGGCACACCTGCGGCGTGATGCCGGTGATGAGGCAGGCCTCGGGGCTGGGCAGGTAGTCCGGCGCTGGCTTGCAATAGATCATCAGCGGCTCGCCGACCTCGTTGAGCTCGGCGTCGGTGCGGATGGCCGCGAACTGCGAGGGACGATCGCGGCGCGGCACGGCGCCGAAGGTTTCGTAGTCGTGCCAGAGAAAGGTGTGGTTCATTCAGAGCAAGGGTGAAAACAGGCGCGCAATCGCATCGCCGAGACGGCGCCAGAAACCCTGGCGCCGGTTGGCGCGCACCGCGCCGGAGCTGTGCAGGTCGGTTTCGAACTGCGCCGCCAGCGGCCGGGACAGTTCGGGACCATAGACCACCGCGCACACCTCGAAGTTGAGCCGGAAGCTGCGGTTGTCGAAATTGGCGGTGCCGATCATCGCGCAATGGTCGTCGACCACCAAGGTCTTGGAGTGCAGCATGCGCGCCTTGTACTCCCACACCTTCACGCCGGCGGCGATCAGCTCGTCGAAGTACGAGCGCGCGGCGGCGCTCACGATGGCCGAGTCGCTGCGGCGCGGCACCAGCAGGCGCACGTCGACACCACGCAGCGCAGCGCTCGTCAGCGCCATCAGCGCGGGCTCGCCGGGCACGAAGTACGGCGTGGTGAGCCAGGCGCGGTGCGTGGCCGAGTGGATGGCCTCGACGTGCATGCGGTGGATGGCTTCCATCGCGTTGTCGGGGCCGCTGGTGACGATCTGCACCGGAATGTCGCCGGCCTCGAGCTGCGGCAGCATGGCGTTCAAAGCATTGTCCAGATCGCGCGGGTTCTCGCCGGTGGCGTAGGCCCAGTCCTCGAGGAAGGTGGTCTGCAGCCAGCGCACCGCACTGCCCTCGATTCGCAGGTGCACGTCGTGATAAGCGTCGGGGTTGGTGCGCTTGTCTTCCTCGTCGGTGATGTTCACGCCGCCCGTGAAGCCGACGCGGCCGTCGCACACCACGATCTTGCGGTGGGTGCGGTAGTTGGTCACCGGGCGCAGGCGGCGGCCGATCTTCGTGTCATGGAACAGCGCCACCTTGATGCCCGCTTCGAGCATCGGCGCCATGAACTTGCGGCCGATGCGCTTGGAGCCCAGCGCGTCGATCAGCAGACGCACGGTGACGCCCTGCTTCGCCCGCTCGATCAGCAGGTCACGCAGCGCGGTGCCGATCCTGTCGGGCTCGAAGATGTAGTACTCGAGGTGGATGTGGTTTTGCGCGGCGCGCACCGCCTCGAAGATCGCATCGAAGGTGCGTGCGCCGCCCGAGAGCAGTTCGACGTCGACTGCGCTCGACACCGGCAGGCCGCAGGTCGCTGTGCCCAGCCTGGCCATCTGTTGCAGCGCCGGCGGCGCGTTCTGCGCCGCATCGCGCAGTCGCGCCACGTCAGCCTGTGCGGAGGCTCCGGCGCGGCTGCGCAGGCGCTTGAGCCGCTGCTTCTTCAGGCGCTGCGGCCCGAGGAAGTAATAGACGACGAAGCCCGCGAACGGCAGAAGCGCCAGCGAGAGGATCCAGCTCATCGTCGACACCGGCGCGCGCTTCTGCATCACGATCCAGACAGACAACACCGCGATGTAGCCGCTCCACGCGAGGGAGAGGCCGGTTTTCCATTCGTGGCTGAGTTCGGGAAGGATCAAGGCTGCGGAACGGTTGAGGCGAAGTGGGATCGATAGCCGCCGACCAAAGAAAAAGGCCGGCAGCGTGATGCTACCGGCCTTTGGAGGCGGTTCCGCAGCCTCATCGGCCACGGATTGCCCGGTTTCTTCAACCTGCTGCGGCTTCTTCCGCTTCAGGCTTCGACTTGCCTTCCTTCTTGGGGAGAGGCTGGATGTCGAGCAGCACTTCGTCCTTTTCGTCGAGGTCGACTTCGAGGCGTCCGCCGTCGGTCAGGCGACCGAACAGCAGTTCGTCGGCCAGTGCACGACGGATCGTGTCCTGGATCAGGCGCTGCATCGGACGGGCGCCCATCAACGGATCGAAGCCCTTCTTCGCCAGGTGCTTGCGCAGCTTGTCGCTGAAGGTGACTTCCACCTTCTTCTCGCTGAGCTGGGTTTCCAGCTGCAGCAGGAACTTGTCGACCACGCGCAGGATGACCTGTTCGTCGAGCGCCTTGAAGTTGACGATGGCGTCCAGCCGGTTGCGGAACTCGGGCGAGAACAGGCGCTTGATGTCGCCCATTTCGTCGCCCGCCTGCCGCGGGTTGGTGAAGCCGATGGTCGCCTTGTTCATGGTCTCGGCCCCCGCGTTCGTCGTCATGATGATGATGACGTTGCGGAAGTCGGCCTTGCGCCCGTTGTTGTCCGTCAGCGTGCCATGGTCCATGACCTGCAGCAGCACGTTGAAGATGTCCGGGTGCGCCTTCTCGATTTCGTCGAGCAGCAGCACCGCGTGCGGCTTCTTCGTGACGGCCTCGGTCAGCAGGCCGCCCTGGTCGAAACCGACGTAGCCCGGAGGCGCGCCGATCAGGCGGCTCACCGCGTGACGCTCCATGTACTCCGACATGTCGAAGCGGATCAGCTCGATGCCCATGATGTAGGCCAGCTGCTTCGCCGCTTCGGTCTTGCCGACGCCCGTGGGACCGGAGAACAGGAACGAGCCGATCGGCTTGTCGCCCTTGCCCAGGCCCGAGCGCGCCATCTTGACCGCGGAGGCCAGCACTTCGAGTGCCTTGTCCTGACCGAACACCACGCTCTTGAGGTCGCGCTCGATGGTCTGCAGCTTGCTGCGGTCGTCGTTGCTGACGTTGGCCGGGGGAATGCGCGCGATCTTCGCGACGATTTCCTCGACTTCGGTCTTGCTGATGGTCTTCTTGCGCTTGCTCGGCGGCAGGATGCGCTGGGCGGCACCGGCTTCGTCGATGACGTCGATGGCCTTGTCGGGCAGGTGACGGTCATTGATGTACTTGGCGCTGAGCTCGGCCGCTGCCTGCAGGGCAGCCACGGCGTACTTCACGCCATGGTGTTCCTCGAAGCGCGACTTCAGGCCCTTCAGGATGTCGACGGTTTCCTGCACCGACGGCTCGACCACGTCGACCTTCTGGAAACGACGCGACAGGGCCGCATCCTTTTCGAAGATGCCGCGATATTCCGTGAAGGTGGTCGCGCCGATGCACTTGAGCTGGCCGCTGGAGAGCGCCGGCTTGAGCAGGTTCGACGCGTCGAGCGTGCCGCCCGAGGCAGCGCCCGCACCGATCAGGGTGTGGATTTCGTCGATGAAGAGAATGGCGTTCGGCTTGTCCTTGAGCGACTTGAGCACGCCCTTCAGGCGCTGTTCGAAATCACCGCGGTACTTGGTGCCGGCCAGCAGCGCGCCCATGTCGAGCGAGAACACGTTCGACTCGGCCAGGATTTCCGGCACGTCGCCCTGCGTGATGCGCCATGCGAGGCCCTCGGCGATGGCGGTCTTGCCCACGCCGGCCTCGCCGACCAGCAGCGGGTTGTTCTTGCGCCGGCGGCACAGGATCTGAATGACGCGCTCGACCTCGTACTCGCGGCCGATCAGCGGATCGATCTTGCCGTCCTTGGCCATCTGGTTGAGGTTCTGCGTGAACTGCTCGAGCGGCGAAGCCTTCTCGTTGCGTTCGCCGCCACCCTCCTCGCCCTCACCCGAGGGAGCTTCGCCGCTGCCCTTGACGGCTTCAGGCGGATCGCTCTTCTTGATGCCGTGGGCGATGAAGTTGACCACGTCGAGGCGGGTGACGCCCTGCTGGTGCAGGTAGTACACGGCGTGCGAGTCCTTCTCGCCGAAGATCGCGACCAGCACGTTGGCGCCGGTGACTTCCTTCTTGCCGTTGCCGGTGGACTGCACATGCATGATGGCGCGCTGGATCACGCGCTGGAAACCCAGGGTGGGCTGGGTGTCTACATCGTCGGTACCCGCCACCTGGGGCGTGTTGTCCTTGATGAAGTTGGTGAGCGACGCCCGCAGGTCGTCGACGTTGGCCGAGCAGGCGCGCAGAACTTCCGCGGCGCTCGGGTTGTCCAGCAAAGCGAGCAGCAGATGTTCCACGGTGATGAACTCGTGGCGTTGCTGCCGGGCCTCGACAAAGGCCATGTGCAAGCTGACTTCCAGTTCCTGGGCAATCATGTGATTTCCTTTTGCCTTGCTGTAAATAAGTTCTCAGATGGGTTGGAGCTTGCGCAATTCAACTGGTTCATGCAACAGGTTCGCTGACGCATTGGAGCGGATGCCCGGCCTGCTGCGCGGCTTCCATGACCTGGTTGACCTTGGTGGCCGCCATGTCGCGGGAATAAACCCCACAGACGCCCCGGCCATCGAGGTGGATCTTGAGCATGATCTGGGTCGCGGTTTCGCGATCCTTGCTGAAATACTCCTGCAGCACGACGATCACGAACTCCATGGGCGTGTAGTCGTCGTTCAGCATCACCACCTGGTACATCTGGGGCGGCGCGGTTTTCTGCGGCCGCCGCTCCAGGACGACCGAATCTCCGTCATCCCCGGCCGGCTTCCGGGCCGGCGGAGTGCTGGGAGTTTTTGGAATTCTCGTTGCCATGAAAATGATTCTATAGAGCGTGCAAGCGCCGTGCCGACGCAAAAAAACTTGGTGGCGCGTATCCGACAATTCAAGGGGATTGCGGCAGTTGCGACAGCATTTTGATGCGCTGCGCCAGCGAGGAGTTTTAGGCAAAAAAGAAGTCATGCGCCAAACGGAGAAGCAATAAAAAACCCTTGAATTCCTTCCGGAAGTCCAAGGGCCTCTTGATTTGCCGCGGTACCGCGGGACGCCGAAGCGCTCGGCGACTACATATTGTCGATCATCACCTGGCCGAAGCCCGAGCAGCTCACCTGCGTCGCGCCGTCCATCAGGCGGGCGAAGTCGTAGGTGACCTTCTTGCTCGCGATCGACTTTTCCATCGAGCTGATGATCAGGTCGGCGGCTTCCTTCCAGCCCATGTGGCGCAGCATCATTTCAGCCGAGAGGATCTCGGAGCCGGGGTTCACGTAGTCCTTGCCGGCGTACTTGGGCGCCGTGCCGTGCGTGGCCTCGAACATGGCGACGGTGTCGCTCAGGTTCGCGCCCGGGGCAATGCCGATACCCCCCACCTGCGCGGCCAGCGCGTCGGACACGTAATCGCCGTTGAGATTGAGCGTGGCGATCACGCTGTACTCGGCGGGACGCAGCAGGATCTGCTGCAGGAACGCGTCAGCGATGCTGTCCTTGACGGTGATTTCCTTGCCCGTCCTCGGGTTCTTGAACTTCATCCACGGACCGCCGTCGATCAGCTCGGCACCGAACTCCTTGGCGGCGAGGCCGTAGCCCCAATCACGGAAGCCACCTTCGGTGAACTTCATGATGTTTCCCTTGTGCACCAGGGTGACGCTGGGCTTGTCGTTGTCGATGGCGTATTGCAGCGCCTTGCGCACGAGCCGCTCGGTACCTTCCCTCGACACGGGCTTGACGCCGATGCCTGAAGTGTTGGGGAAGCGGATCTTCTTGACGCCCATCTCGTCCTGCAGGAACTTGATGAGCTTCTTCGCCTTTTCGCTCTCGGCCTCGAATTCGATGCCTGCATAGATGTCTTCCGAGTTCTCGCGGAAGATCACCATGTTGGTCTTGTGCGGCTCACGCACTGGGCTCGGAACGCCTTCGAAATACTGGATGGGGCGCAGGCAGACGTAGAGATCGAGTTCCTGGCGCAGCGCGACGTTCAGCGAGCGGATGCCACCGCCGACGGGCGTGGTCAGCGGCCCCTTGATGGAAACCACATAGTCGCGCACGGCGTGCAGGGTTTCCTCGGGAAGCCAGACGTCGGGGCCGTAGACCTTGGTCGACTTCTCGCCGGCGTAGACCTCCATCCAGTGGATCTTCTTCTTGCCGCCGTAGGCCTTTGCCACTGCAGCGTCCACCACCTTCAGCATCACCGGCGTGATGTCCAGACCGGTTCCGTCGCCTTCGATGAAGGGGATGATCGGTTGGTCAGGCACATTGAGCGAGTTATCGGCATTGACCGTGATCTTCTGGCCTTCGGTCGGGACTTTGATGTGCTGATAACTGGTCATGAGGGGGAATGGCTCCGGGATTGACGTACTTTTGACGACTGTCAGCGAATTCAGACACGACGCGTATTCCGCTGTACAGCCGGCGAACAAATCGCTGTACATTTTAGACGCAACCCATCAGCAAGCGTTTGTCAACCGACGGGCCAATGGCCTCGTTAGTGGCTGACCTTCTGCTCGCCGGGAGGCGTTTCCAACCAATTCTCGATAGAGGAATCATCAATGAGCAAAATTCTCGCAGTCATGATCGCTGGCCTGTTCGCCGCTGGCGCCTATGCCCAAAACCCGGCCGGTACGACGCCCGAGCAAGGCAACGCCACCAACAGCAAGTCGCAGCAACGTGCCGAAGCCAAGAAGGCTGCGAAGCCCGCTGGCCAGGTCAAGGGTCCGGCTGGCGACGAAGCCAAGACCCCCGAAGGCGGCGCCATCGGTGCCGACAAGGCTGCTGCCTCTGGCGAGAAGCGCGCAAGCACCCGCGACCAGCGTCGTCGCAACAAGGACGGCAGCGTGAAGCGCAAGTCGACTCAAGGCGGTACGCCTGACATGCCGGGCGCCAAGTAAGTCGGCCCAGCAACAAAAAAGAGCGCTCGTCAGAGCGCTTTTTTTTCGCCCAGATGCAGCTTTCGGCTGTCAACCGCAGGAATCGGCCGCCGTTGAATGTCTACCTTCCGCAAGAAGGCCAATCCAGATCAACGAATTTCAAAGGATATCTTCATGAACAAGCTGCTCGCAGCCCTGGTCGCCGGTCTCTTCGCTGCCGGTGCTTTCGCTCAACAAGCTGAACCCACCACGGCAGCTCCCGCGCCCGCCGCCAAGGCTGCAAAGCACGCTTCCGCCAAGAAGCACGCTGCCAAGAAGCACAAGGTTCGTCACGTGGCCAAGGCCCACACGGCCGCTGCCAAGAAGGTGTAAGCTTTCACGCTCACCGGCAATGCCCGCATCAGCGGGCATTTTTGTTTGTATTGATTGATCCAGGCCGGGCCCTGGCCCCGCCCTGAAAGAGTCGTCCGATGCTCCAGCGTCTCGCCGCCCTGCTCCTCATGTCCGCATCTTTCATGATGCCCGCGCATGCCCAGCAGCAACCCCAGACCGACCTGCCACGCACGCAGTTGTCGGTTGGCCTGTACAAGATCGACGCGCAGATCGCGCAAACCCCCCTTCAACGAGAGATCGGCCTGATGTTCCGCAAGGAAATGCCGCAGGCCGAAGGCATGATCTTCGTATTCGAACAGCCTGCGACGCAGTGCTTCTGGATGCGCAACACGATCCTGCCGTTGACCGCCGCCTTCGTTGCCGATGATGGCCGCATCGTCAACCTGGTCGACATGCAACCCATGACCGAGAACTCGCATTGCTCCCTGGAACCGGTGCGCTACGTACTTGAAATGAACCAGGGCTGGTTCGCCAAGAAGAACATCAAGAAGGGTGCCAAACTCGGCGGCGAGTTGTTCGCAGCCGGCAAACGCTGAGCGCCTGCTGCCTTCAGCCAACAAAAAGCCGACCCGTGGGTCGGCTTTTTTGCTGGGGGAAGTCCTGTAATCAGCCGAAGTTCTTCGCA
>NZ_RXFS01000022.1 GCF_003952185.1 Variovorax sp. 679
GCAGCGGCTCTCCATCGAGCAGCAGGCACGCATCGTCTCGTTCAAATTCGGAGGAATCTTGTGGTTGACTCCTGCTGCGCGAGAACTGTTGTTTGCACGCAAACCGCGAGGCTCCACCGAAGGAAACACCTCGCACAAGAAGTCTCCGAAAAGCCGCGCGATGCTCGTCGGCCGAAGGAGCCCTCCATGACCATTGCCTTGCCGAGCAACACCGCCACCTCGCTGGGAGTGCAACAGCTCACCAGCGCGTTCAGCCCCACCTTTTCGTACCTGCGCATTCTTCGCAATCTCATCATCCCGATGCCCGAGGGGCACACGGTGCCCACCGCGCGCGTCGACGCCGTGCTGGTGTGCGAAACCGGCGTCTACCTCTTCGAGATCAAGGCCTGGCGCAATGCATTCATCTACCGCAAGAAGTCGGACCAGTCGCCCCCGCGCTGGTTTCTGCGGCTGCACGGCGGCAAGAGCGCGCGCGAGGTGAAAGACCCCGCGTGGCAAGGGGGACGAAAAACATCGCAGCTGCGCAGCCTGCTGTCCGACGAGCTGCGGCTGCAGTACTTCGTTCTGCTGCCGTGCGAAGGCGTTGAGCTCGAAGGCGTGATGCCGGCGGCCGTCATCACGCAGCAGGACCTGCCCTACATCGCGCGCCTTGTGCGCAACAACGGCCGCCTCGCGCGCAGCTATCCGCTGCTCGACGACCAGGCCATCGACCGCACCGTGGAGCGCCTGCTGCAGATACAGGGCAAGCTGACGATCGAAGACCACCTGCGCAACTGCCGCGAAAGAAGCCACCAGCTGGCCGAGGCCGCGGTCGCGGCCGCCGCGCCGGCGTGGGCCGCGTCGAATGCAATGGGATTGCAGTAAGGCAAAGCGAAGGTAAAGACCCCGAGCGTTCCGGGGCAGCCGGGGGAAAGTCCCAAATTTCTCCGACATTGACGGGAACCATGCGGCGATGCAGTTTCCCAAGTCACTCGCAGCTGCAGCCGCGCTGCTTGCCTCCATCGTCGTTTCTCCCGCCTGGGCATTCGATCCGTTCACCATCAGGGACATCCGGCTCGAAGGCCTGCAGCGCGTCGAGCCCGGCACCGTCTTCGCCACCATGGGCCTGCGGGCCGGCGACACCTACAGCGACGAGCGCGGCAGCGCCGCCATCCGTGAGCTGTTCAAGCTCGGCCTCTTCAAGGACGTGCGCATCGACGTGAACGGCAACGTGCTGGTGGTGGTGGTGGAAGAGCGCCCCTCCATCGCCGACGTCGACTTCGTGGGAACCAAGGAATTCGACAAGGCCGCCCTGCAGAAGGCGCTGCGCGAGATCGGGCTGGCCGAGGGACAGGCCTACGACAAGGCCCTGGCCGACCGCGCCGAGCAGGAGCTCAAGCGGCAGTACATCAGCCGCAGCCTCTACAACGCGCAGGTCATCACCACCGTCACGCCGCTGGAGAAGAACCGCGTGAACCTGACCTTCACGGTGACCGAGGGCGAGTCGGCGCGCATCAAGGAAGTGCACGTGGTCGGCAACAAGGCCTTCAGCGAGAGCACGCTGCTCGACCTGTTCGACCAGGACTCGGGCGGCTGGCTCGACTGGTACACCAAGTCCAACCAGTACTCGCGCACCAAGTTCAACGGCGACCTGGAGACGCTGCGCTCCTACTACATCACGCGCGGCTACCTGGAGTTCCGCATCGACTCGACGCAGGTCGCCATCTCGCCCGACAGGCAGACGCTCACCCTCACGATCAACATCACCGAGGGCGAGAAGTTCGCGGTGGCCGGCGTGAGGCTCACGGGCGACTACCTGGGCCGCGAGGACGAGTTCAAGACGCTGGTGACCATCCGCCCCGGCAAGCCCTACAACGGCGAGGACGTGGCCGCCACCACCAAGGCCTTCACCGACTACTTCGGCACATTCGGCTACGCCTTCGCGCGCGTGAAGGCCGAGCCCGAGATCGACCGCCAGAACAACCGCGTCACGATGGTGCTGAAGGCCGAGGCCTCGCGCCGCGCCTACGTTCGGCGCATCAACATCGGCGGCAACGCACGGACGCGCGACGAGGTGATCCGCCGCGAGTTCCGCCAGTACGAGGGCGCCTGGTACGACGGCAACAAGATCCGCGCATCGCGCGACCGGGTCGACCGGCTGGGCTTCTTCACCGACGTGAATGTCGACACCATCGACGTGCCCGGCTCGCCCGACCAGGTCGACCTGGCGGTGAACGTGACCGAGAAGCCGACCGGCTCGCTGCAGCTGGGCGCGGGCTATTCGTCGACCGACAAGGTTTCGCTGAGCTTCGGCATCACGCAGGAGAACGTGTTCGGCAGCGGCAACTACCTGGGGCTGAACGTGAACACCAGTTCGTACAACCGCACCGTCTCGCTCACGGCCACCGACCCGTACTTCACCAAGGACGGCATCTCGCGCACGCTGAACGTGTTCCACACCACCACGCGGCCCTACTACGAGGCCGACGGCAACTACAAGCTCGCGAGCGAGGGCGGCTCCGTCCGCTTCGGCTTCCCGGTGGGCGAGCAGGACACGGTGTTCCTCGGCATCGGGCTGGAGCGCTGGTCGTTCACGCCCGGCACCAACGGCACCTACACGCTGGTCGACGGCTCGTACGTGTACACCGCCACGCCCCAGGCCTACCTGGACTACTTCAAGTGCACCGGCACCGCGCCGAGCGTGACCTGCGCCAAGTCGAGCGTGGTGGGCATCCCGGCCACGCTGGGCTGGTCGCGCGACGACCGCGACAGTGCGCTGGTGCCCACGCGCGGCCGCCTGCAGAGCGCCAACCTCGAGGTGGGCGTGGGCAGCGAGTTGCGCTACCTGAAGACCAACTACCAGTACCAGCAGTACTTCCCGCTGTCGAAGCAGTACACGCTGGCCATCAACGGGCAGCTTGGCTACGCGCGGGCGCTGGGCGACAGCACCTACCCGATCTTCAAGAACTTCTACGCGGGCGGCCTGGGCTCGATCCGCGGCTTCGAGCAGAACTCGCTCGGCCCGCTCGACTCGGTCACGGCCGGTGCGCTCGGCGGCACGCGCAAGGCGATCTTCAACATGGAGTTCAGCACGCCCTTCCCCGGCGCGGGCAACGACAAGACGCTGCGCCTGTACACCTTCCTCGACGCGGGCAATGTGTTCGCCGACCGCACCGCCAGCATGACGGACGCGCAGTGGAAGGCGCAGAACCGCATCCGCGCCTCGACCGGCATCGGCATCAGCTGGATCTCGCCGCTGGGCCCGCTGCGGCTGGCCTACGCGGTGCCGCTGCTCTACCAGAAGGCCGACACCGCCAACAACATCGCGGCCGACCGCACGCAGCGCTTCCAGTTCCAGATCGGAACCTCGTTCTGAGCGAGTGAGCCCAGCCATGAGCCGCATCCTGCTGGTGGAAGACGGGCGCTACAGCGCACCGCTGCTGCTCGGCCACCTGCACGGCGCGGGCCACGAGGTCGAGCAGATCGAGGACGGAGCGGCGGCGCTGGAGCGCATCCTGAGCGAGCCGCCGGCGCTCACCCTGCTCGACGTGGTGCTGCCGCGCGTCGGCGGCATCCAGGTGCTGGAGAAGGTGCGCTCTCACGGCAACCACCCGATCATCATGCTGACGGCGCGCGCGCAGGAGGCCGACCGGCTGCTGGCGCTGGACATGGGCGCCGACGACTATGTGTGCAAGCCGTTTTCGCCGCGCGAGGTGGTGGCGCGCATCCAGACGGTGCTGCGCCGGCACGCGCAATGGCGCGACAGCGCCGCCCGGCCCTCGACCGCCGTGCGCTTCGACGATCCGCGCGGCAACGCCTGCCTGGAGGGCCGCGCGCTGACGCTGACGCGCCGCGAGCTGCTGCTGTTGCGGGCGCTGTCGCGCGACCCGGGCCGGGTGTTCACGCGCTCCAAGCTGCTCGAGGCGGCGTTTCCGGAAGCCTTCGACGTCAACGAGCGCGCCGTGGACGGCCACATCAAGAACCTGCGCAGGAAGCTCGCGGCGGCCGTGCCTTCGCACGACTGGATCCGCTCGGTGTACGGCGTGGGCTTCAGCTTCGCGGAGCGGCCGGCCTGAGCCGTGGCTCAGCCTTCCGCGCGCGGCGGCACGATCGCGCGAACGCGCGCCGTGCCCTCCGGCGAGCGCGGGCGTGGCATGCGCAGGCCGTCGGGAGGCATCCCACCATGCCCACCATGCGGAGGGCCGCCGGGACGCGGCGGCCGGTCGATCGCCGGGGTCGCCGCCGGGTCGACCACCAGCGCGAGCGTGGCGACATAGCGCTGGCGCTCCTCGCGCACCGCGCCGAGCACCGTCGTGCCGGCTTTCAGGGCGATGCCGTCGGCACTGTTCAGCGTATCGCGCAGCCGCGCGCGCTGATAGGACGAGACCTGCGTGTAGAGGAACTCGCTGAGCGCATCGGGCAGGAAGAACTGGGAGGTGAGCACCGCGCGGGCACCGTTGATCACCTTGAAATGGATGTGCGTGGTGCGCCCCGCGTACCACCCCGGGTAAACGCTGCGGAAGGCAACCGCGCCGTCGCGGTCGGTGCGCTGGCTGCCGCGCAGGAAGGTCTTGCCCTCGAAGGAGAGCGAGCGGTCGTCGCCCTGCTCGCCGAAGCCCGAGTAGCGACCCTGCGCGTCGCAGTGCCACAGGTCTACCCGCAGCTTCGGCAGCGGGCGGCCGTCGGTGTCGCACACGGTGAAGCGCACATCCAGCGGCACGCCGTCGAGCCCTTCGGTGATGTCCGCTCGCTCCAGCGCGAGGTCGAGGTAGTAGGGCCCTTCGGTGGTCTGGGCGGTCAGCGGCATCCGGCGCGACGCGGCTGCCGCCGGGCCTGCCGATGCCGACAGGCCCGCCGCGCCGAGGGCGGCCAGCAGGCCGCGGCGCCCGAGGAGCGGCGAATCGGACTGGGTCATGGCGTCCTTTCCTTCATGGCCGGGCGCGTGGCGCAGCCCTCCGCCCAGAAGACGAGCAGCGTCCATGCCTGGGCGATCAACCAGAAAAACGCCGTGGTCGCCAGCTGCGGCGGCAGGTCCATATGGGGGTTCATGGCCGGCATCGTGCGGACCGATCGGGGAGAAATGATGGAGAAGATTCCTCCCAATTTCCTCCACATTCGGCCCCGATGATCGGCTGCCACCCCATCCAGCCTCCCCTCGCCTGCCTGCAATGCATGCCGCAGAATGCGGCAATGCCCCCTCCGAGCCCATGCCTCACCTGACCCTTTCCAGGAAGATCTTCCTGGCGCTCGCCGCCCTGTTGATCGTGCTGCTGATCAGCTTCGCGGGCCTGTCGATCATCGCGCTGCAGCGTGGCCTGGGCTCTTACGTGGCCGAGATCGAGATCCGGCGCATGGACTGGCTCACGCAGCAGCTGCTGAAGTACTACGTCGCCAACGGCGACTGGAAGGGCCTGCACGACAACGACGACGCCTGGCGCCGCCTGCAGATGGGCCGCATGGCCGCCGCGCTCGACGGTCCGGGCAGCGGCAATGGCGACGAACGGCGGCTCCCGCCCTGGTACGAGTACCGCGCCATGCGCGGGACCCCTCCCCCTGATGGCAACGGCGGCGACAACGGCGCCGACGGCGGCAGGCCGCCGCCCCCTCCGCCCTCGGATTCGGCGCTGTCGTCGCCCCAGCTCGAACTGACGCCGCGCCGGTTGCCGACCATGCCGCCGCCGTGGTTCTTCCGCGATCCGCGCGACATGCCGGATTCCATCTTCCAGCGGCTGGCCGTGCTCGACGCGCACGGCGCGCGCGTGGTGGGTGCCGAGGTCGATCTTGCGAACGCCGCGCGCACGCCGATCCGGCGCGACCGCACCGTCATCGGCTACCTGGCGCTCACGCCGCTGCAGGGCCTCGAAAGCGAAGCCGACCGGGCCTTCGTCGCGCGGCAATCGGGCGTGATCGTGCTCACCGGCCTGTGCGGCCTCGGCTTCGCGCTGGTGCTTTCGTGGCTGCTGGCGCGCCGCTGGTTCAAGCCCATCGACGAACTCACCCAGGCCGCGCAGGACGTGGCGCGCGGCCGGCTCTCCACCCGCGTGGCGGTGCAGGGCTCGGACGAGCTGGCACTGCTCGGGCGCACCTTCAACGACATGGCGCAGCGGCTCGACACGATGGAAGCCTCGCGCCGCGCATGGCTGGCCGACGCCGCGCACGAGCTGCGCACGCCGCTGGCCGCCATGCGCGCGGAAATCGAGGCGCTGCAGGACGGCGTCCGCACCTTCGACGAGCGCACCGCGCTGCGGCTGCACCGGCAGGTGATCCGGCTCGGCCAGCTGGTCGACGACCTGCGCAGCAGCATGCGCGAGCCGCAGAACGACATGCTCACGGCCACGGTGTTCCCGCTCTCGCTGCTGAAGGAGGCGCTCGACCACACGCTCGCCCGTTTCGCCGCGCGCGGCATCACGGTGGACCGCCGCGCCATCGACCGCATCTCGGCTTCCGCCCAGCCCGCCGTCGAGGGCGACGCGCACCGGCTGCACCAGGTCTTCATGAACCTGCTGGAGAACACGCTGGCCTATACCGACCAGGGCGGCGAGCTGAGCATCGACGTCATGGTCGAGGGCGCGTGGACCGGCAACCGCCTCACGCTGGTGTTCGACGACAGCGCGCCGGGCGTGCCCGAGACCGAGCTGCCGCGCCTCTTCGACCGCCTGTTCCGCGGCGAGAGCTCGCGCAGCCGCGAGCTCGGCGGCTCCGGGCTCGGCCTTTCCATCTGCCGCGCGACCATCGAGGCGCACGGCGGCACCATCGACGCGTCGGCCTCGCCCCTGGGCGGCCTGCGCCTGACCATCACCCTTCCACTGGCAGCAACGTCATGACACGCATCGTCATCGTCGAAGACGAAACCGACATCGCCTCGGTGGTGCAGGACTACCTGCGCCACGCGGGCTACGAAACCGAGCATTTCACCGACGGGCAGAGCGCACTCGAAAGCATCGTCGCCGAGCCGCCCGACCTCACGCTGCTGGACATCATGCTGCCCCGGCTCGACGGCATCGAGGTGCTGCGCCGCGCGCGCGAGCACACGGCGCACCCGATCATCATGCTGACCGCGCGCATCGAGGAAGTCGACCGGCTGCTGGGCCTGGAGCTGGGCGCCGACGACTACGTGTGCAAGCCCTTCTCACCGCGCGAGCTGGTGGCGCGCGTGCGCGCGGTGCTGCGCCGCACCGCGCCGGGCCTGGCGCAGGGCTCGGGCTCGCAGAACGACGCGCCGGGGCTGGTGCTCGACGACGTGCACTGGCGCGCCTCGCTCGAAGGCACGCCGCTGAACCTCACGCGGCGCGAGTTCGGGCTGCTGCAGGTGCTGTCGCGGCATCCGGGGCGGATCTTCTCGCGCGCCCGCCTGCTCGAACTGGCCTACGACGACACGGTGGACGTGACCGAGCGCGCCATCGACAGTCACGTGAAGAACCTGCGCCGCAAGCTCGGCGCGGTGACGCCCGGGCACGACTGGATACGGTCGGTGTACGGCGTGGGCTTTGCGTGGGAAACGCCGGTGCCGGGCTGAGGCCGCCCGGTCCCTTCACTTCACTGCCAGCCGAAGCGCCGGATGTAGAAGCGCTTCATCGACGTCGTCAGCACCGCGTAGCCCAGCAGGATGGCCACCAGCCATGGAAAGTAGCCCATCGGCAGCGCCTGAAGCTTGAAGTAGCCCGCCAGCGGCCCCATCGGCAGGAAGATGCCGGCGGCCATGATGAGCAGCGTCATCGCCGTCAGCGGCCAGGCCGCGCGGCTGCCGATGAACGGCAGCCTGGGCGTGCGGATCATGTGCACGATCAGCGTCTGCGTGAGCAGCCCCACCACGAACCAGCCCGACTGGAACAGCGCCTGCTGCCCCTCGGTGTTGGCGCCGAACACGTGCCACATCAGCACGAAGGTGGTGATGTCGAACAATGAGCTGATCGGCCCGAAGAACACCATGAAGCGGCCGATGTCGCCGGGGTTCCACTTCAGCGGCCGGGTCACCAGTTCCTCGTCGACGTTGTCGAAGGGAATGGCGATCTGCGAGATGTCGTACAGCAGGTTCTGCACCAGCAGTTGCAGCGGCAGCATCGGCAGAAAGGGCAGGAACGCGCTGGCCACCAGCACCGAGAACACGTTGCCGAAGTTCGAGCTGGCGGTCATGCGGATGTATTTCAGCATGTTGCTGAAGGTCTTGCGACCCTCGACCACGCCGGCCTCCAGCACCATCAGGCTCTTCTCGAGCAGGATCAGGTCGGCCGCCTCCTTGGCGATGTCCACCGCGGTGTCGACCGAGATGCCGATGTCGGCGGCGCGCAGCGCGGGTGCGTCGTTGATGCCGTCACCCATGAAGCCCACCACGTGGCCGTTGTCGCGCATGGCGCGCACCAGCCGCTCCTTGTTCAGCGGCGACAGCTTGGCGAACACGTTGTGGGTCTCCACGGCATGCGCGAGCGAGGGGTCGCTCATGCGGTCGATATGGTGGCCCAGCAGCACGCCGTCCACCTTCAGGCCGACCTGCCGGCAGACCTTGCGCGTGACCAGTTCGTTGTCGCCCGTCAGCACCTTGACGGTGACGCCGCGCCTGGCCAACGCGGTGAGCGCGGGCGCGGTCGATTCCTTCGGCGGATCGAGGAACGCCACGTAGCCGACCAGCGTCAGGTCGGACTCGTCGGCCACCGAGTAGGCAGCCTCGGTCGAGGGCTTCTCCTTCACCGCCACGGCCACCACGCGCAGCCCCTCGTGGTTGAGCTCGCGGGTGATCTGCAGCACGCGCTCGTAGAGCAGCGCGCTCATCGGCATGTCCTGGCCGTCGACGCGCACGCGAGCACACACGCCCAGGATTTCTTCCACGGCGCCCTTGCAGATCAGCTCGTGGTGGTCCTCGCGCTCCGACACGACCACCGACATGCGCCGGCGCTCGAAGTCGAAGGGAATCTCGTCCACCTTGCGGTAGTCCTGGCGCAGGTTCAGCTCGCTCTGCAGCTCCACGTGCTTGAGCACCGCGTGGTCGAGCAGGTTCTTCAGGCCGGTCTGGTAGTAGCTGTTGAGGTAGGCGAACTTCAGCACCTCGGCCGACTGCGAGCCGAACACGTCGGTGTGGCGCTCCAGGAAGATCTAGTCCTGCGTGAGCGTGCCGGTCTTGTCGGTGCACAGCACGTCCATTGCGCCAAAGTTCTGGATCGCGTCGAGCCGCTTCACGATCACCTTCTTGCGCGACAGCAGCACGGCGCCCTTGGCCAGCGTCGAGGTCACGATCATCGGCAGCATCTCGGGCGTGAGGCCCACCGCCACCGACAGCGCGAACAAAAAGGCCTCGGTCCAGTCGCCCTTGGTGAAGCCGTTGACCAGCAGCACGATCGGCACCATCACCAGCGCGAAGCGAATGAGCAGCCAGCTCACGCTGTTGACCCCCGCCTGGAAGGCGGTGGGCGTGCGGTCCGACGCGGTGACGCGCGTGGCCAGCGTGCCGAAGTAGGTGCGGTTGCCGGTGGCCACCACCAGCGCCACCGCCGAGCCCGAGACCACGTTGGTGCCCATGAACACGATGTTGGCCTGCTCCAGTGGACTGGCGCCACTGCCCTGGCGCTGCGCGAACTTCTCCACAGGCAGCGATTCGCCCGTCATGGCCGACTGGCTCACGAACAGGTCCTTGGCGGAAAGGATGCGGCAGTCGGCCGGGATCATGTCGCCGGCCGACAGCACGATGTGGTCGCCCGGCACCAGGTCGCGGATCGGCAGCTCCACGCGCCGGGGCGCATGGCGCGCGAGCGGCCGGGCGTCGAAGTAGCGCTCGGCCACCTCGGCCGCCTCGGTGCGCAGGTCGCGCCGGATCACCGTGGCGGTGTTGCTCACCAGCGCCTTGAGGTTCTCGGCCGCGCGGTTGGAGCGCCCCTCCTGCACGAAGCGGATGAGCGTCGACAGCACCACCATGGTGCCGATGACGATCGTGGCCTTCACGTCCTCGGTCGCGTACGACACCACCGCGAGCAGCGTCAGCAGCAGGTTGAACGGATTCTTGTAGCAGTGCCACAGGTGCATCCACCAGGGCAGCGGCTTCTCGTGGGCGACCTCGTTGGCACCGTGCTGCGCGAGACGGCGACCGGCCTCGGCGCTGCTGAGGCCGTCCTCGTGCGAATCGAGCCACACGAGCAGCGACGGGATGTCGTCGTCGGCCGCGCGGAACAGGTCGCGCGACAGGCGCTCGGGCACGGGCTGTGCGCCGCCTCGCCCGCCCTTGGACACCGTCTCCAGCATCTCGCCCCGGCCGAACAGGCGCGAGGTGTGGCGGCTGCTCAGGAAGGCCTCGAACCAGGTCTTGAAGATGTTCATCCGCGTGCTTCCGGCTGGTTGGAGGAAGGGGTCGCGACATCGCGCATCGGGCCCGCGAACGGGAAAGCCGGCGCGCTGTCCGGCGCTTCGTCGCGCCACGAGAAGGCGGCCCGCACGGGCGACGCGATGCCGCCCAGCGTCTCCAGGCGCACCAGCACCACCGGCAGCGTCGTCAGGTGCAGCGCCAGGCACTGCACCAGCCGCGTCGCGGTGCCCAGCGGCCCCTGGAACTCGCCGCTGAGCGCCCATTTCACGGGCGGCATGCCCAGCGGCTGCTCCTGCGAGCGGCGCCAGTAGAGTCGCGCATCGAAGAAGCCGCAGCGCAGCGCCTCACGCGCGGCATCGAGCGCATCGGCGTGGACGATGAGCGTCAGGCGGTGATTGAGCAGGCGGCTCACCTGCCCGGGGTCGAAATCAGCCATGGTGAATCTCCTTGAGTTCACAGCGCGGGGTGCAGCCCGACGCTCAGTTGAAGTTGCACGGTGGCGGTGACCAGGTCGGCCTGTGCCTGCAGGTAGGCCAGGTAGGCGTCGTCCGCCGAGCGCTGCGCGGCCAGGAACTCCAGCAGCGAGGCCTGCCCGTTGCGGTACGACAGGCGCATGCCCGACAGCACCTTGTCGGAATCGGCCAGCACCGATTCGCGGTAGCGCCGCAGGTTCTCGCGCGCGGCCAGGAACTGCGCGTAGCTGGCGCGCACCTCGGCGTCAGTCTTCAGCTCCGCGGCGCGCAGGCCCAGCATCGCCTGCGTGACGGCCGACTCGGCCTGGATGACCTCGCCCTTCTGCAGCCGCGAGAACGGCAGCGGAATCGCCACCTCGACCGCCAGGGTGCGCGAGACCGGCGAGCCGGGCGTCTCCTTGCCGTCGCCGTCGAAGCTGCTGCGGCCCATGGGCGTGCGGCCGGCCGTCAGCTTCACGGTCGGGTTCACATAGCGGTTGGCCTGCACGAGTTCGGCGTTGACGCGGGCGTTGTCGAGGGTCGCTCGGGCAATCAGCACCTCGTCGCGCGCGTCGAGCGCCTGCCGGATCAGGGCGTCGACGTCATCGCCCGGCGCGAAGTCGGCGAAGTCGCAATCCAGCCGCGGTTGCGCGAACAGCGCGTCGAAGCGTTGCCCGAGCGGCACCGACAGGTTCAGCATCGCGGCCTGCGCATCGGCCCGCCCCTTGACCACACCGGCCTGGAACTGGTCGCGCTCGGTGCGCGACTGCAGCAGTTCCAGCCCGCCCGCGTCGCCCGCCTTGCGGCGCACCTCATTGGCCCGCACGACCTCCGAGAGCGAGCGCAGCGACGACTCCTGCCGCACCAGCGCCTCACGGGTGCGGCAGGCCTCCGCGAAGGCGGCGGCCGAATCGCTGTAGAGCTGGTGCTTGAAGCCCTCCACGTTCGCTTCGGTCAGCTTCACATTGCTCTTCGCGAGCCTGACGCGCTTGTCGCGCTTGCCGGCGGTCTCGATCTCCCATTCGAGAGCGACCGTCCGGCTGACCGGCGGCTTCAGCGCGATGGCCTTGCTGAACTCCTTCGGCCCATAGCCGAGGGTGAGCTTCGGGTCGGGCACGACGCCCGCGATCGACACGCCGGCCTCCGCGGCGGTGATCGATTCGCGCTGCGACGCGAGGTCGAGGCTGTGCTTCTCGACGGCAGCGAGGTAGCCGGCGAAATGGGCCGCTGCCGCGTCGGCTGCCGGGGCCGTGCCTTGCGCGCAGGCGATGCCCGTGTACAGCGACAGCAACGCCAGGCCGACGCCGTGCCAGTGGATGTTCCTGTTCTTCATGCGTGTTGCTCCTGCAGGTCCGCGTCCGGCGCGGCCGTCCCGGCTTCGGCGCGCCTTCCGGCGGCGGCCTCTGCCCGTGTTTCGACAAGGTGGTAGAGCGCCGGCAGCAGCACCAGCGTCAGCAAGGTGGCGGTCACGAGGCCGCCCACGACGACGGTGGCCAGCGGCCGCTGCACGTCGCTGCCCAGGCCCATGGCCAGCATGGCGGGCGTGAGGCCGAAGGCGGCCACGGTGGCGGTCACCAGCACCGGGCGGATGCGGCTGCGCGCGCCCTCGATCACCGCCTCGCGCAGCGCCAGCCCCTCTTCGTGGCGCAGCCGGTTGATCTGCGAGACCATGAGCACGCCGTTGAGCACCGCCACGCCGAACAGCGCGATGAAGCCGACCGCGCTCGACACGTTCAGCGTCATGCCGCGCAGGTGCAGCGCGGCCAGGCCGCCGAGCATGGCCAGCGGCACCACCAGCAGCACCATCGCCGGCTGGCGCAGGTTGCCGAACTCGGCGAACAGCAGCAGGAACATGATCGCCAGCGTGAGCGGCAGGATCACCATCAGCCGGGCCTGCGCACGCTCGAGGTTCTCGAACTGGCCGCCCCAGGCGATCTGATAGCGCAGGTGGTCGTACTTCACGCCGCGCTCGATGGCCGACTGCGCCTCGGCCAGGAAGCTCGACAGGTCGCGGTTGCGCGCATTGAGCTTCACCGTGAGATGCCGGCGCGACGACTCGCGCGTGATGGTGGTCTCGCCCGACACGGTGCGGATGCGCGCGACCTGCCCCAGCGGCACCTTGGCGCCGCTGGGCGCGGTGAGCATCAGGCCGGCGATGGCATCGGGATCGTTGCGCGTGGCTTCGGGAAAGCGCACGGTCATGTCGTAGCTCTTCTCGCCCACGTGGACCTGCCCGATGGCCGCGCCGCCCATGCCGGTGGAGATCAGGTCGCTCACGTCCGCCACGTTGATGCCGTAGCGCGCGGCGGCCGCGCGGTCGACGTCGATCTTCAGGTTGGGCAGCGGCGGTTCCTGGTCGATGGCCACGTCGACCGCGCCCGGCACCTT
Organism: Variovorax sp. 679; assembly: GCF_003952185.1. Lineage (GTDB taxonomy): Bacteria > Pseudomonadota > Gammaproteobacteria > Burkholderiales > Burkholderiaceae_C > Variovorax. The sequence goes on from NZ_RXFS01000022.1 coordinate 13,108, forward strand.
CTCGAGCACGCCGGTCACGTCGAGCGCGATGCGGCGCATCTCGTCGAGGCTGTCGCCGTACACCTTCACCACCAGGTCGCTGTGCGCGCCCGAGAGCTTGTCCTGCACGCCGTCGATCATGGGCTGCATGAAGCCGACGGAAAAACCGGGCAGCCGCCTGTAGCGCTCGGCCAGCCTGGCGATCAGCTCCTGCTTGGTCATGCCCGACTTCCAGGTGTCGTAGGGATGCAGCCCCACGCTGGCCTCGATGTGCGACACGGTCCAGGGGTCGGTGCCGCCGTCGTTGCGGCCGGTCTGCGTGACGATGTACGAGACCTCGGGGAACTCGCGCGTGGCGCTGCGCAGCTCGTTGGCCAGGGCCGTGGCCTTCTCGAGCGTGATGCCCGGCGGCATGGTCACCTGCAGCCAGAGCGATCCTTCGTCGAGGTACGGCAGGAAGTCGCGTCCGATGGTGCCGCCCAGGCCGATCACGCCCAGCAGCGCCAGGCCGCACGTCGCCACCACCCACCGCCCGCGCCCCAGCGCGCGGGAAAGGAAGGCCTCGTAGCGCAGCGTGAGCCATTCGAGCGGCCGGTTGTGGAACACCCGGCCCGGCTTGCGTAACGCCAGCCACGCCAGCCCCGGAATGAGCGTGAGCGCCACCAGCAGCGCGCCGACCAGCGCCGAGCCCACCGCGAAGGCCATCGGCGAGAACAGCTTGTATTCGATGCGCTGGAACGCGAACAGCGGCAGGTAGGCCGCGATGATGACCAGCATGCCGAAGAAGATCGGCCGTGCCACCTGCACCGTGGCGGCAATGGCGTCGGCCGGCGCGAGCGGTTTGTCTTGCGCCTCCTCGCGCCGCCGCAGGATGCCTTCGACCAGCACCACCGCGCCGTCCACCAGGATGCCGAAGTCGATCGCGCCCAGCGACAGCAGGTTGGCCGGCACGTTCAGGTGCCGCATGAAGACGAAGGCGATCAGCATCGACAGCGGAATCGTCAGCGCCACGATGGCCGCCGCGCGCGGGCTGCCCAGCGACAGCAGCAGCACCAGCGTGACCAGCACGACGCCCTCGAGCAGCGTCTTGCCGACCGTGTGCGTGGTGGCGTCGATCAGCGCCGCGCGGTCGAGGTACGGCACCACCTTCACGTCCTTGGGCAGCAGGTTGTCGTTCAGGTCTTTCACGGCGGCGTGCACGCCCTCGATCACCTGCGAGGCCTGCGCGTCCTTCAGCAGCAGCGTGATGCCGGAGACGGTGTCGGGGTTGTCGTCCTTGCCGAGGATGCCGCGCCGCTCCACGTTGCCGTAGCTCAGCGTGCCGAGGTCTTTCACCAGCACCGGCGTGCCCGACTTGGCCGTGACCACCACGTTGCCCATGTCCTGCAGCGAGCCGATGAGGCCCGTGCCGCGCACCACGTAGGCCTGCTCGCCGCGGTTCATGAAGCTGCCGCCGGCGCTGCCGTTGTTGGCGTTGATGGCGTCCTTGATCTGCTGCAGCGTCACGCCGTACTGCACCAGCCGGGCGGGATCGAGCGACAACATGAACTGCGTCGTGAGGCCGCCGAAGTTGGCCACGTCGATCACGCCGCTGATCTTCTTCAGGCGCGGGATGACGGTCCAGAACTGGAGCTCCGACAGCTCGCGCAGGTCGCGCGTCTTCGACTCCAGCGTGTAGCGGTAGATCTCGCCGATGGGCGAGGTGTAGGCGTCCAGGCCGGCCGTGGCGCCGTACGGCAGCGTGACGCCGCCGATGCGCTCCTGCAACCGCTGGCGCGACCAGTAGCCGTCCACGCCCTCCTTGAACACCACCACGATCAGCGACAGGCCGAAGGTGCTCTTGGAGCGCAGCACGTGCAGCCCCGGCGTGTTGAGCAGCTCGCGCTCCAGCGGCACCGTGATCTGCTGCTCGACCTCCTCGGCCGCGAGGCCCGGCACCTGCGTGACGATCTGCGAGGTTACATCGGCGATATCCGGATATGCCTCGATGGGCAGCTGCTTCCAGCAGGTCCAGCCGTAGAGCGCGACGAACGCGAACACGATCCACGCAATGCCGCGCCGGTGGAAGCACAGGGTGACGAGGCGCTCAATCATTGAGGAGCACCCCTTCCTTCACGGCGATGCGCTCGCCGGCCTGCAGCCCCGAAAGAATCTCGATGCGCTCGCCGATGACCGGCCCGACCGTGACCTTGCGCGCCTCGAAGGCGAACGGCCCTTTCTCGACGAACACCTTGGTGTAGAGACCGCTCTGCACCAGCGCCGAGGCCGGCACGGTGAGTGCCGGATGCGCGTCGCCCGAGAACACCACCTTGGCGAACATGCCGGGGCGGAAGCGCCCCTGGCGGTTGTCGACGGCCACGCGGACCTTGACGGTGCGGGTGTCTGCATCGAGCACCTCGCCGATGTATTTCACCGTGCCGTCGAAGGCCTGGTCCGGGTAGGCGCTGAGGTCGATGCGCGCCTTCTGGCCGACGCGCAGCGCGGCGATGTCCTTCTCCGACACGCTGGCGGTGAGGAACACGGTCGACAGGTCGGCCACGGTCATCACCGGTGCATTGATGTCGTTCCAGTAGCCGCCCTGCGCGCCGGTCATCTCGATCACGCGGCCGCTGATGGGCGAGCGCAGCACGTAGTCGCGGTGCGAGCCGCCGCCGGAGCCGGCACCGAGCTGCGCGAGGCGGTTCTTCGCCACATGCGCGTCGCTGGTGGCGGCACCGAAGGCCAACTCAGCCGCCTCGTAGTCCTTGCGCGCGGTGATGTCGGCCTCGAACAGCAGCTTCTGCCGCGCGAAGTCGCGCTGCGCCTGCCGCAGGGTGGCCTCGGCCTTGGTGGCGTCGCCGAAGGCGCTGCTGAGGTCGGCCGAGTCGAGCGTGAAGAGCGCGTCGCCGGCTTTTACCGAATCGCCCAGCGCGCGTTGCAGCCTGACGATGCGGCCGGTCACCGGCGAGGTGACCTTCACCAGCTTCTCGGGCGCGGCCTCGATGCTGCCGGGCGCGGAGATCGGCCGCTGCACCTGCTGCGATTCGACCGCCGCCACCTGCAGCGAGGCGCGCAGCGGGGAGTTCTCGGGCACGGCGATCAGGGGGCCGTCGTGCACGACGGCGCGAGCGGTAGGTGCCGGCGATGCGGCGACGGCTTCGGACGCGAGCATCCTGCCCGCGTCGCAACCGGCGAGCGTGAAGCCCGCGGCGAGCGCGGCGATGAGTGTTCTGTTCATGGTTCTTCTCCTGGGGATCTGGAGATCCGTTGTCCTGGTTGTGTTGATGCGTGCCGCCCTCACGGCCGTGCCGCGCGCGGCGGCAGGCAGAGGGACAGCAGCCGTTCGAGCAGGCCCGAGCGGGACGGCACATCGAACGCGCGGCCTCCGACCTCCACGCAGCGGCGGCGAGCCGCGCGTGTCAGGTGACGGAAGACTTGCTCGCGCTGCCAGGCAGGCAGCGTCGAGAGCGCGTCGGCGATGACGCGCCCGGAACGGAGCGAGAGGTTGGCCGCGAAGGCGGCGGGGCCGTGGCTCTGCAGCAGTGCCTGCAGAACACGGGGACGGCGATGGGCCAGCGCGACGTGCAGCGCGCAGCCCAGGGTCTCACGGCGGTGCGAGAGGGCGAACATGACGAGGGCTCCTGCGGCATCGGCGCGCAGGAGTCCTCACGCCCGGGTTCAGGCGAGTCGAGGCCTCCGGGGCAGCGCCGGATGCGGGTTCATTGAATGGGTCGGAGGAATGGCGGGCGCGCGCGAGCGCCAACTAGGGTCTGGGTCCATGGTCTTCTCCTCGGGCTCTCTCGAACCGGTTGATGCAACGGAAGCCCCGATGCACGGACGCGCGCGCAGCCGCCGCCCGCAGGCAGACCGAAGATCGCGAACGCGATCGGGCCGCCCCGGGCGGAAGGGTGAGTGAACTGGACGTGAGGAGATGGGCGCGACACCAAGGCTCCATGGGGAGCCGGGCATCGGCAAAGGGCTGAGGTCGGCGCGGCGACCTTCAACCCGGGGAGCGGGTGTTCAGGCGGCCGGGCAGGCAACAGCGGCCATCAAGGCACGCTCTGCATCACTGCTGCAACAACTGGCACTGTCCACGCAAGGTGCTCCAAAAAACAAGATGCGCGGATTATTGCGATGCAGCAATGAGAGCGTCAACAAAAATTCACAACTGTTTTTGATTTGTGGTCGATGGGATGCATCGGTCTCGAAGTGGCTCTGGCCGTGGCTTCGCGAGGCATGCCTTTTATTTGGGCAGCGGTTCCGGCCGGCTCGTCACCACGGCCGACGTGGCCGGTCGCGTCAACCCCAGCGCGCCTTCGAGCATGCGCATGATGGTCTCGCGCGCCAGGTCGAAGTCGGCCGGCTCCAGCGCCTTCTTGCCGAGCAGCATGCGCATCTGCCACGCGAAGTCGGCATAGGTCTGCGTCATGGCCCACAGCGTGAACAGCAGGTGCGCCACGGGCAGCGGCGCGGCATGGCCGGTGCTCATCCAGCGATGCAGCACGGCGGCTTCGGCACGGAATGCGGGTACCAGCTTGGCCTCGATGTCGTCGCCGCACTGCGGCGCCTGCGAGATGATTTCCTGCGCGAAGAGGCGCGAACCCGAGGGATGGTCGTACGAGAACTGCAGCTTCTGCGTGACGTAGCGCTCCAGCGCGGCATGCGGCTCCAGGTCAGCCGCGGCCAGGCTGTCGAGGTTGGACAGCCACGAGTCGAGCACGTCGTTGAAAACGCGCCGGTACAGCGCCTTCTTCGAGGGGAAGTAGTACAGCAGGCTCTGCTTCGATATGCCGGCCTCGGCCGCGATGTCGTCGATGGAGACGCCGCCGTAGCCCTGCAGCGCGAAGCGCTCCTGCGCGACGGCGAGGACGGCGCTCTCGATGTTCTGTCGACGGGCCTGGCGCTTGACCGCGGGTGGGCGAACGGCGCTCATGGGTTCTTCATCCGCGCAAGAAAGCGCACCAGCCGCTCGTCGCCGCACTGCGTGACGTTGAAGCGATACCACGCGAAGGGCTGGGGCGTGCCGCCGAAGTCGGTGGCAACCGCGAGGGGCAGGCCCTGCTTGCGCGCCTCCTGCAGCACCGCGTCGGCGGACGGCCTAGGCTCGCTGCCGGGCGGCCAGCCCGCACAGAGGAACGGGCCACCGTCGGGCACATGGAGCGCCTGCAGGCCGGCGCCGGTCAGCAGCGACAGCGTGCGCTCGCCCGCGATCTTCAGCGCGGTGTTGAGCTTCTGCAGGAAGCGCGGGTAGCCCGCATCGGACAGCACCTCGCAGGCCACGCGCTCCTCGAACTCGCTCGGCCCCAGCGTGGTGTGCAGGCAGCGCAGCGCGGCGTCGTCGCACCAGCGCTGCGGCAGCAGCACATGGGCCAGCCGCAGCCTGGCCGACAGCGTGGTCGACACGCTGCCGATCTGCGCCACGCGCTGCAGCCCGTCCATTGCCGCGAGGCTGGGCGCCTGCAGCGGCGAGAGACTCCGCCAAGTGTCGAGTTCGACCACGCGCAGGTCGTGCCGCTCGGCCGCCTGCAGCGCCTGGTGCGCACCCTGCGGGCTCATGCAGATGCCGAGCGGGTTCGACACCGCCGTCGACACGAACAGCAGGCGCCTGCGCGCTTCGCAGGGCAGTTGCGGCGCGAAGCCGTCGAGTGCCGCGATGTCGAGGCAGCCGCCGCGCCGAGGCACTTCGAGGATGCGCCGGCCCAGCGTGAGGACCAGGTTGCGCAACTGGCGGGACGCGGGCGACTCGACCAGTACCGCGTCACCGGGCTCGGTCCACGCCTGCAGCAGGCACATGGCGGCGCCAAGGCTGCCTGCGGCCGTCATGACCTGCTGCGGCACCAGGGCGGGCAGTTCGGTGCGATGGCGCGCAGCGATCAACTCGCGCAGGCGCGTCAGGCCGAAGCCGGGCCGCGCGCCGCCGTCCCACTCGGGGGCCGTGCGTGCGACGCGACGCATCGCTTCGCGCACCAGGTCGTCGCCGCGGTACTCGGGCGGTGGCGGGCGTTCGTTGCCCTGCGATGCGTCGGCGATGCGCGGCACCGTCTCGGGCTCATCGGCCACGCGCGCGGGACGGTGCAACACGTAGTAGCCGCTGCCCGGCCGCGAAGCCAGCACGGAGCGCGCACGCAGCGCGCTGTATGACTCGGTGACGGTGAAGGTGCTGATGCCGAGCTTGCCCGCCAATGCGCGCACCGAAGGCATCTTGGTGCCGGGTGCGAGACGCCCGTCGCTCACACGCAGTTCGACCCCAACCACCAGGCGTTGCGCCAGCCCGAGGCCGGGGGCGGCGTCGTCCATCTCGCCCATCAGGCCCTGCATCCATCCGGCGCCGGCCTGCGCCGGTTTGAGCAACGCCGTGGCGCTGCCGCGTGAACCTTGCATCGCTGTGTCTCCTTGGGAACCCATGTGGCAACCATGCATGCGGCGGTGCAGGAAAGGGTTTGCCCTGAGGAACTGTGCTGGGCGGCGGACCAAACGGTGCGCCCGGCGGCGGCAAACACTTTCTCGCTTGCCGCTTCAACTGTGTATGGGCGGCACCCCTCGTTTGCTGAATCATCGCGACATTCGACCACTTGGTCAAACTTCACGAGGGCTCGATCCCTCGTGTCGAAACAGATCCCCACCACGATCCTGGAGCCTGAACGCCCATGAGCAGCACGATGAATCCCGTCGCTCCCACCGCACATCTCGCGTCAGATGTGCGGGCGGGCCGCCTCGACCCCGCGCAGTACGCCAAGAACTTCTGCGACGCCCATCCGCCATTGAACGTGGTGCAGGCCAACATCGAGGCCGAGCGCTGCTACTACTGCTACGACGCGCCGTGCCAGACGGCCTGCCCCACGGGCATCGACATTCCCACCTTCATCCGCCGCATCGCCGACGGCAACCTGCGCGGCGCCGCGCGCACCATCCTCGAAGAGAACCCGCTGGGCGGCATGTGCGCCCGCGTCTGCCCTACCGAGGTGCTGTGCGAGCAGGCCTGCGTGCGCAACACCAACGAGAGCAAGCCGGTGGAAATCGGCCTGCTGCAGCGGCACGCGACCGATGCCTTCTTCGAGAAGCCCGGCACGCCGCTGTTCGTGCGCGCGGCCGACACCGGCCGGCGCGTGGCGGTGGTCGGCGCGGGCCCGGCCGGCCTGGCCTGCGCGCACCGGCTCGCGGTGCTGGGCCACCAGGTGGTGCTGTTCGATGCGCGGCCCAAGCTCGGCGGCCTCAACGAATACGGCCTGGCCAGCTACAAGACGGTGAACGGTTTCGCGCAGCGCGAGATCGAGTGGCTGCTGTCGGTCGGCGGCATCGAGGTGCGCTGCAACCACGCGCTGGGCCGCGAGCTGCACCTGGATGCGCTGGCCGCCGAGTACGACGCGGTGTTCCTCGGCCTCGGCCTGGCCGGCGTGAACACGCTGGGCCTGGGCGAGCAGGCCGGCGTGCGCGACGCGGTCGACTTCATCGCCGAGCTGCGGCAGGCCGCCTCGCCGGCCGACGTGGCCATCGGCCGGCACGTGGTGGTGATCGGCGGCGGCATGACCGCGGTCGATGCCGCGGTGCAGTCGCGCAAGCTGGGCGCGGAAGACGTGAGCATCGTCTACCGCCGCGGCCAGGAAAGCATGGGCGCCTCGGCCGACGAGCAGAGCTGGGCCAAGGAAAACGGCGTGCGCATCATCCACTGGGCCGCGCCCAAGGCCCTGCGCGCCAAGGGCGGCGTGCTGCGCGGCATCGACTTCGCGCGCACCGCTCTGGAGGGCGGCAAGCTGGTCGAGACCGGCGAAAGCCTCGCGCTGCAGGCCGACATGGTGCTGTGCGCCATCGGCCAGAGCTTCATTGCCACGGTGCTCGAGGACGGCGGCGTGCAGCTACAGGGCGGGCGCATCAGCACCGACACCGAAGGCCGCAGTTCGCGGTCCAAGGTATGGGCCGGCGGCGACGCACGCTTCGGCGGACGCGACCTCACGGTCGAGGCGGTGGAAGACGGCAAGCAGGCCGCGCTGTCCATCGACCGGCATCTGCGCGCGGCCTGAAGCAGCGCCCGCCGCCCTTCTTCACACTCCCTTTCATCCAGCGTCGCACACGGCCGCGATACACGGCCGCGACAGGAGCATTTCATGGCAGACCTGAGCATCGACTTCGTGGGCATCCGCAGCCCCAACCCTTTCTGGCTCGCTTCCGCGCCGCCGACCGACAAGGAGATCAACGTGGTGCGCGCCTTCGAGGCCGGCTGGGGCGGCGTGGTCTGGAAGACCGTGGGCGAAGACCCGAACGTGGTCAACGTGCACGGGCCGCGCTATGCCGTGTCCTATGCGGCCGACCGGCGCGTGACCGGCTTCAACAACATCGAGCTGATCTCCGACCGGCCGCTGCGCACCAACCTGGAGGAGATGACGCGCGTCAAGCGCAACTGGCCCGACCGCGCGCTGGTGGCCTCGGTGATGGTGCCGTGCACCGAAGAGTCGTGGAAGAACATCCTGCCGATGGTCGAAGACACCGGCTGCGACGGGCTGGAGCTGAACTTCGGCTGCCCGCACGGCATGAGCGAGCGCGGCATGGGCGCGGCCGTGGGCCAGGTGCCCGAGTACATCCAGATGGTGGCCGAGTGGTGCAAGCACTACTCGAAGCTGCCGCTGATCGTGAAGCTCACGCCCAACGTGGCCGACATCCGCCCCGCCGCGCGCGCCGCGAAGAAAGGCGGCGCCGACGCGGTGAGCCTCATCAACACCATCAACTCGATCATGGGCGTGGACCTGGACGCCATGGCCATGTTCCCCAACACCGGCGGCATGGGCTCGCACGGCGGCTACTGCGGCCCCGGCGCCAAGCCGATCGCGCTGCACATGGTGGCCGAGATCGCGCGCGATGCGCAGACCGCGGGGCTGCCCATCTCGGGCATCGGTGGCGTCTCGACCTGGCGCGACGCGGCGGAATTCATCGCGCTGGGCAGCGGCTCGGTGCAGGTGTGCACCGCCGCCATGGTGTACGGCTTCAAGATCGTGCAGGACCTGTGCGACGGCCTTTCCAACTTCATGGACGAGAAGGGCTACCAGAGCCTCGAGCAGCTGCGCGGCCGCGCCATCGGCAGCATCACCGACTGGAAGGAGCTCAACCTCAACCACGTCGACAAGGCCGTGATCCACCAGGACGCCTGCATCCAGTGCGGCCGCTGCCACGTGGTGTGCGAGGACACCTCGCACCAGGCCATCACCGCCACCAAGGACGGCATGCGCTACTTCGAGGTGAAGGAAGAAGAGTGCGTCGGCTGCAACCTGTGCGTGTCGATCTGCCCGGTGCCCGGCGCGCTGTCGATGCGCACCCTGAAGCCCGGCGAGGTGGACGCGCGCACCGGCCATCCGGTGGTGGCGCAGTACGCCAACTGGACCACGCACCCGAACAACCCGATGCGCGCCGACCGGCACGCCTGAGCAAGGACACGAACCCGGCGCAGACCGGGCGACGGCAGGAGGGGAACGACAACACGGCAAAGACCACAACACACGTTCAGGAGACAACCCACATGACGACCCCATCGCACGGCGGCGCGCCCGCCGCCAACCTCTGGAACGAAGACCTCGCGCCCACCACGCTGGCGCAGCGAACGTGGCGCTGGTACCACTTCGCGGCACTGTGGGTGGGCATGGTCATGTGCATTCCCGCCTACACGCTGGCGGCCAGCCTGATCGAGGGCGGCATGTCGTGGTCGCAGGCGGTGCTCACGGTGTTCCTCGGCAACGCGATCGTGCTGGTGCCGATGCTGCTGATCGGCCACGCCGGCGCGAAGTACGGCATTCCGTACGCGGTGATGGCGCGCGCGTCCTTCGGCACCCGCGGCGCGCGGCTGCCGGCCCTGCTGCGCGCCATCGTGGCCTGCGGCTGGTACGGCATCCAGACCTGGTTCGGCGGCGAGATGATCTACACGCTGGTCGGCGTGCTCATGGGCCAGCCGCTGGGCGGCGACAAGCTGCCGGTGCTCGGCATCAACGGCGCGCAGCTCGTGTGCTTCATGATCTTCTGGGCGATACAGCTGTACTTCGTGGTGCACGGCATCGAGTCGATCCGCCGGCTGGAGACCTACACCGCGCCGCTGAAGATCATCGTGTGCATCGCCCTGCTCTACTGGGCGGTGCAGCGCGCGGGCGGGCTGGGGCCGATCTTCGAGCAGCCCTCGCAGTTCGAGCCCGGCGGCAAGAAGGCCGGGTTGTTCTGGGCCGTGTTCTGGCCGTCGCTCACGGCCATGGTGGGCTTCTGGGCCACGCTGGCGCTGAACATTCCCGATTTCACGCGCTTCTCGCGCTCGCAGCGCGACCAGGTGGTGGGCCAGGTGATCGGCCTGCCCGCGCCCATGGGCCTGCTCGCGATGATGGCGGTGATGGTCACCTCGGCCACCGTGGTGATCTACGGCAAGGCGCTGTGGGACCCGGTGGACCTGGCCAGCCGCATGACCGGCGCGGCGGTGCTGATCGCGCTGATCATCCTGCTGATCGACACGGTGAGCGTGAACCTGGCGGCCAACCTGGTGGGCCCGGCCTACGACTTCTCGGCCCTCAACCCGGAGAAGATCTCCTACCGCAAGGGCGGCTACATCACCGCCGGCATCGCCATCGTGATGATGCCGTGGAAGGTGCTGGAGACCACGCAGGGCTACATCTTCACCTGGCTCATCGGCTACTCGGCGCTGCTGGGGCCCGTGGCCGGCATCCTGATCGCCGACTACTACCTGGTGCGCCGCAAGGAACTGGACGTCGACGCGCTCTACCGCGGCACCGGCCAGTACGCCTACGGCAACGGCTGGAACATGGCGGCCATCGTGGCCTTCGCGGTCGGCGTGCTGCCCAACATCCCGGGTTTCCTGAACGCGGCGTTTCCGTCGGCCGTTCCGTCGATGCCCGAGTTCTTCAAGACCATCTACACCTACGCGTGGTTCGTCGGCGTGGTGCTGTCGGCCATCGTGTACCTCGGCCTCATGAAGGCGCGCGCGCCGCGACTGCAGGGCGTGGCCGCGCCGCTCAAGAACCCCAGCTAGAAAAGGAACTCATGCCATGACCGTACTCATTCGCGGTGGCACGGTGGTCAACGCCGATGCCGAACAACGCGCAGACGTGCTCTGCGAAGGCGACAAGGTGGTGCAGGTCGGCGCCGGCCTGCAGGCACCCGCCGGCGCGCAGGTGATCGACGCCGGCGGCGCCTACGTGATGCCCGGCGGCATCGATCCGCACACGCACATGCAGCTGCCCTTCATGGGCACGGTCGCGGCCGACGACTTCTTCAGCGGCACCGCGGCGGGCCTGGCCGGCGGCACCACCAGCATCATCGACTTCGTGATTCCCGACCCGCAGCAACCGCTGATGGACGCCTTCCGCATGTGGCGCGGCTGGTCGGAGAAGTCGGCCGGCGACTACAGCTTCCACGTGGCCGTGACCTGGTGGAGCGACAGCGTGCACAAGGACATGGGCGAGCTGGTGCACGAGCATGGCGTGAACAGCTTCAAGCACTTCATGGCCTACAAGAACGCGATCATGGCCGACGACGAGATCCTGGTGAAGAGCTTCCAGCGCGCGCTGGAGCTCGGCGCCATGCCCACGGTGCACGCGGAGAACGGCGAGCTGGTCGCGATGCTGCAGCAGCAGTTGCTGGCGCAGGGCATCCGCGGGCCGGAGGGCCATCCGCTGTCGCGCCCGCCGATGGTGGAGGCCGAGGCCGCCAACCGCGCCATCGCCATCGCCGACGTGCTGGGCGTGCCGATCTACGTGGTGCACGTGTCGTGCGGCGAGGCGCTCGATGCCATCACCCGTGCCCGCGCGCGCGGCCAGCGGGTGTACGGCGAGGTGCTGGCCGGCCACTTGGTGGTCGACGAAAGCGCCTACCGCGACCCCGACTTCACGCGCGCCGCCGCCCACGTGATGAGCCCGCCCTTCCGCTCGCGCGAGAACCAGGCCATGCTGTGGCGCGGCCTGCAGGGCGGCAACCTGCAGACCACCGCGACCGACCACTGCACCTTCTGCGCCCCGCAGAAGGCGGCCGGCCGCGACGACTTCACGAAGATTCCCAACGGCTGCGGCGGCGTGGAAGAACGCATGGCCGTGCTGTGGGACGCGGGCGTGAACACCGGCCGGCTCACGCCCTCGGAGTTCGTGCGCGTCACCTCGACCAACGCGGCGCAACTGTTCAACCTGTATCCGCGCAAGGGCGTGATCCAGGCCGGCGCCGATGCCGACATCGTGGTGTGGGACCCGAAGGCCACCAAGACGCTGTCGGTGAAGACGCAGCACTCGAAGAGCGACTTCAACATCTTCGAAGGCCGCGAAGTCATGGGCGTGCCCAAGCACACCCTGAGCGCCGGCCGCTGGGTCTGGCGCGACGGCGACCTGCGCGCCGAGCCCGGCACCGGCCGCTACCTCAAGCGCCCGGCCTTCGCGCCGATGTTCACCGCGCTGGAACGCTTCAAGCACCAGCATGCGCCCACGGCCGTGGCGCGCTGAAATTCCAAGGAGTCTTCGACATGAATGCAGTAGTGGAAAAGCAGGTGCTCAAGATCAACGGCGAGCGCCTGTGGAACTCGCTGATGGAGCTGGCGCGCATCGGCGCCACGCCCAAGGGCGGCGTCAAGCGACTGGCGCTGACCGACCTCGACAAGCAGGGGCGCGACCTCGTGGTGTCGTGGGGCAAGGAGGCGGGGCTGTCGATCACGGTCGACAAGATCGGCAACGTCTTCATGCGCCGCGAGGGCACCAACCCCGCGCTGCCGCCCATCGTGTCGGGCAGCCACATCGACACCCAGCCGACCGGCGGCAAGTTCGACGGCAACTACGGCGTGCTCTCGGCGCTGGAGGTGGTGCGCACGCTGAACGACCAGGGCATCCGCACCGAGGCGCCCATCGAGGTCGCTTTCTGGACCAACGAGGAAGGCTCGCGCTTCGTGCCGGTGATGATGGGCTCGGGCGTGTTCTGCGGCGCCTTCAGCCTGGAGCACGCCTACGCCGCGAAGGACACCGAAGGCAAGACGGTGCACGAGGAGCTGGAGCGCATCGGCTACGTCGGCCCGCAGACGCCGGGCGACCACCCCATCGGCGCCTATTTCGAGGCGCACATCGAGCAGGGCCCGGTGCTGGAAGACGCGGGCAAGGTGATCGGCGTGGTGCCGGCGGTGCTGGGGCTGTCGTGGTACGACTGCGTGGTCACCGGCATGGAGGCCCATGCGGGGCCGACGCCGATGCACCTGCGCCGCGACGCGCTGCAGGTGGCGACGCGGATCATGCAGGAGGTGGTGGCCATCGCCTACAGCTACCAGCCGTACGGCCGGGGCACGGTCGGCATGGTGCAGGTGCACCCGAACAGCCGCAACGTGATTCCGGGGCAGGTGAAGTTCTCCATCGACCTGCGCAACGTGAACGACGAGCTGCTGGACCGCATGCACGCGGAGATCCTCGCGTTCGTCGAACGCACGGCCCGCGAGACCGGCCTGGGCGTGACCATCGAGCGGGTGTCGTACATACCGCCCTGCCCATTCCACCCCGACTGCGTGGATGCGGTGCGGCGCGCGACCGAAGTGCTGGGCTACTCGACGATGGACGTGGTGTCGGGCGCGGGCCATGACGCGATCTACGCGGCGCGGCTGGCGCCGGCCGGCATGATCTTCGTGCCCTGCAAGGACGGCATCAGCCACAACGAGATAGAAGACGCGCAGCCCGACCACCTGACGGCCGGCTGCAACGTGCTGCTGCACGCGATGCTCGAAAGAGCCAAGCGCGTGGACTGAGGCTTCTTTCTTCTTACTGGTACGCCGCCAGCTCCTGCTTGGCGATGGCGTTGCGGTGCACCTCGTCGGGGCCGTCGGCCACGCGCAGGTGGCGCTCGTAGGCGTAGAAGTGGGTCAGCAGCGTGTCCTGGCTCAGGCCCATCGCGCCGAAGGCCTGCATGGCCCAGTCGACCACCTTCACGCAGTTGTTGGGCGTGAGCACCTTGATCATCGCGATTTCCTTCGCGGCGACCTTGTTGCCCACGGTGTCCATGCGGTAGGCGGCGTTGAGCACCATCCAGCGCGACTGCTCGATGAGCATGCGCGACTCGGCGATGCGCTCGCGCCACACGCCCTGTTCCGACAACGGCTTGTGGAAGGCGGTGCGCGAGACGAGGCGCTGGCACATCATCTCCAGCGCTGCCTCGGCCATGCCGATGGCGCGCATGCAGTGGTGGATGCGGCCGGGCCCGAGGCGGCCCTGCGCGATCTCGAAGCCGCGGCCCTCGCCGAGCAGGATGTTCTCGACCGGCACGCGCACGTTCTCGAACACGATCTCGGGGTGGCCGAAGGGCGGGTCGTACACGCCGAGCAGCGCCATGTCGCGCACGATGGTCACGCCGGGCGTGTTCTTCGGCACGAGGATCATCGACTGCTGCTTGTGGCGGTCTGCGTTGTCGGGGTCGGTCTTGCCCATCAGCACGAAGATCTCGCAGCGCTCGTTCATCGCGCCGGTGATGTACCACTTGCGGCCGTTGATGACGTACTCGTCGCCTTCGCGGCGGATGCTGCAGCGGATGTTGGTGGCGTCGCTCGAGGCCACCTCGGGCTCGGTCATGGCGAAGGAGGAGCGGATCTCGCCGGCCAGCAGCGGCTTGAGCCAGCGTTCCTGCTGCGCCTTGGTGCCGTAGCGCGCCAGCACTTCCATGTTGCCGGTGTCGGGCGCGGAGCAGTTGAAGATCTCGGAGCTCCAGTAGCGCCGGCCCATGATCTCGCACAGCGGGGCGTACTCGACGTTGCTGAGGCCCGGGCCGTGCTCCGACTCGGGCAGGAACAGGTTCCACAGCCCGCGCTCGCGCGCCTTGGCCTTCAGGCCGGCCATCATCGGCAGCTCGGCGTAGGGGCGGCCGGCGCGGGCGTTGGCGGCCAGTTCTTCCTCGTGGCGCTTCTCGTTCGGATAGACGAACTCGTCCATGAACCGGAGCAGTTCCTCGCGCAGCGCGATCACCCGGGGCGTGAATTCGAAATGCATGGTGCGTCCTTCAGCAACAGTCGATGTGCCTTGACGGTACGTCGCGCGCCGCGTTTCGCACGGTCTTCCGCGCGACAGCGGAGCCCCGGTGCTGTCACCTTCGCAGCAGCGGCCGGCGCGACAATGCAGGCATGACCGCCAGCTCACCGGATGCCTCGCCACGCCCCGCTTCGCCACGCCCCGTGCGGATGGCGGCCACCCTGATCGTCCTGCGCGACGGAAGCCAGGGCCTCGAGGTGCTGATGCTGCGGCGGGCCGAGAAGGCCAACGACCAGAACAGCGGCGCCAGCGTGTTTCCGGGTGGCGTGATCGATGCGCACGATCGTGGCCTGCACGGCTTCTGCAACGGCCTCGACGACGGTGCCGCGAGCGAACGCCTCGGCGTGCCCGAGGGTGGCCTGGACTACTACGCGGCCGCGATCCGCGAATGCTTCGAGGAAGCCGGCGTGCTGTTCGCGACCGATGGCGCCGGCCAGATCGTTGCACTGGACAAGCTGCCGCCCGACCAGCTCGCGACCATGCGACATGCAGCGGAACAAGGCACCGACGCGCTGCTCTCGCTGTGCGAGCAACATGGCTGGAAGCTCGCGACCGACCGGCTCGCCTACTTCTCCCACTGGCTCACGCCGCCGGGAATGCCGCGCCGCTTCGACACGCGCTTCTTTCTCGCGGCGATGCCCGAGGTGCAGAGCGTCCGTCCCGACGGCCGCGAAACGATCGAGCACATGTGGCTGCGCCCCGCGGAAGCAGTGGCCCCGGCGCGCGGGCTCAAGCTGATGAACGTGACGCGCCGCATCCTCGAAGGTCTCGCGCAGTTCGACAGCGTGGCCGGGCTCATGGCTCATGCGCACGGCCTGAAGCACATTCCGCGCGTCATGCCCCGGCTGGCGGACGGACCCGCGGGACGGCGGCCGGTGAACATGGAAGAGCCGTCATACGAGGAAGTCGGCCACCTCGATCCCGACGGCGAAGGCGGCGGGCGGTACGCGCACGAGGCCGGGCTGGTGACGCGGCTGTCGGCGCGGGTCGTGCGGGTCACAGGCGATGCTCAGGGCGCGCTGGCGCACAGCTACTTCGTGGGCACCGCGGGCGGCGATTGCGCGTTGATCGACGCGTTGCCCGCGAGCCCGGCGCACATCGAGGCACTCGTCGCGGCGGCGCCGGGGCGTGTGCGATGGCTGCTGTCGACACAGGCGATCACGGAAGAAACCACACGCGCGCTCGACGCATGGCCCGATGCTTCCACCTTGCCGCCCGGCGAACGGATCGAGCTCGGCGACGCCACGCTGCGCGTGCTGTTGGGCGACGGAGAAGCGCAGCCTCGCCGGTTCCTGCTGGTCGAAGAGAGGGTGCTGTTCACGGGCACGCCGGACGACCACGCGGCCGGCGAAAACGAAATCCGCTGGATCGCGCCGCGCCACGGCTTCCTGCACAGCCCACGCAAGTAGATAAATCTTCGGGCCGGCGCCACACGGCCGTGGCATGCATCGTGCAAGATCGGCCCATCATGCTTCCCCTGTCTCCCGACGCGCTGCGCCAGCAGCTGCGGTCTTTCGCTTCGCGCGCGCAGCCCGTGCGCATCCTCCTCACGCTCGGCAGTCTCATGGCGGCCTGCGCCTGGACCGGCCACCCCGATGCGGTGATTCCCCTCTTCCTCGGCGCCATCGCCAGCGCGCTCGCGGAAACCGATGACAGCTGGCGCGGCCGGCTGCGCGCGCAGTTGGTCACGCTGGGCTGCTTCGCGGCCATCGCGTTCGCGGTGGAAGCGGCCTTCGGCATGCCGCTGCTGTTCATCGCCGGACTTGCGCTCTCGGCCTTCTGCCTCACGATGCTCGGCGCGGTGGAAGCGCGCTACAAGGCGATCGCGTATGCGACGCTGATCCTCGCGATGTACGCCACGCTCGGCATCGAGAACATGGGCGCGCATGGCGTGACCCATCGCGGCAGGGAGCCCCTTCTGCTGCTGGCCGGTGCGGCCTGGTACGGCGTGTTCTCGGTGCTGTGGTGCGCGGCATTTCCGGCGCAGCCGGTGCAGGCACGGCTGGTGACGCTCTTCACGGTGCTGGGCAACTACGTGCGCTTCAAGGCCTCGCTGTTCGAGCCGCTGCGCGGCATCGACATCGAGCGCAAGCGGCTCGCGCTGTCGCAGCTCAACGCGGAAGTGGTGACCGAGCTCAACGCGGCCAAGGAAAGCATCTTCCGCCGCATCGGCGCGCGTGCGCCGACCGGGCGCATCTCGCGCTACCGGGGGCTCTACCTGATCGCGCAGGACGTGCACGAGCGCGCCAGCTCCTCGCACGATGACTACAACGCGCTTGCCGACGCCTTCTTCCACAGCGACCTGCTCTACCGCTGCCAGCGCGTGCTGGGCCTGCAGGGCCTGGCCTGCCAGCGACTGGCCGATTCGATCGCGCGGCGCGAGCCCTTCGAGGTGGGTCCGGAAACCGTGCAGGCGCTGGCCGACCTGCGCAGCGCCATCGAGCACGAACGCGCGCGGGCCGACACGCACGGGCGGCTGGTGCTGCTGGCCTCGGTGGAGGCGCTGGCGCGCAATCTCGCGCTGCTCGACGGCCAGCTCACGGGCGCCAGCCAACCCTCGGCACGCGCCGGCCGCACGGAGATGGGCCTGTTCGACCGCTCCCCGCGCTCGTGGCGCGACGCGGTCGAGCGTGTGCGGCGCCAGCTCACCGTGCGCTCGCCGCTCTTTCGACACGCCTTGCGGCTGTCGATCGCGCTGGTGGCAGGGTATGGCGTGATGCATGCCATCCACCCGGCACAGGGCTACTGGATCCTGCTGACCACGCTTTTCGTCTGCCAGCAGAGCTATGGCGACACCATCGCGCGCATGGGCCAGCGCATTGCCGGCACGGCGCTCGGCGTGGTGGCGGGATGGGCGCTGCTGCAGCTCTTTCCGCAACCGCTGGTGCAGTCGGTGCTCGCGGTGGCGGCGGGCGTGCTGTTCTTCGCGACCCGCACCACGCGCTACCTGCTGGCCACCGCTTCGATGACGCTGCTGGTGCTGATGTGCTTCAACCAGGTCGGCGACAGTGGCGTGCTGCTGGTGCCGCGGCTGGTCGACACCGCCATCGGCAGCGCGATCGCCGGGCTGGCCGTGCTTCTGGTGCTGCCGCACTGGCAGGCACGGCGCATCAACGAACTGGCCGCCGCCGCCATGCGCGGCCATGCCGGCTACCTGCGGCAGATCGTCGTGCAGTACCGCACCGGCGCGCGCGACCACCTCGACTACCGGCTGGCGCGGCGCAACGACCACAACGCGGATGCGGCGCTGTCCACCGCGGTGTCGGACATGTTCCGCGAGCCGGGCTACGTGCGGCCGCGCGCGGGGGTGGCGCTGCGCTTCCTGATCCGCTCGCACACGCTGCTGAGCTATCTCTCGGCATTGGGCGCGCATCGCGCGGCGCTGCCCGATTCGGCGCAGATGGCGGTGCTGCACGCATCGGCAGAAGGGGCGATCGCGGCGCTGGAAGCGCTGGCGGCCGGGCTGGAAAAGGGCGTTGCGGGCGATCCGGCCGCGAATCCGGCAGCCGAATCGGCCGCGCGCGCCGCGCTGGCCCAGGCCGTCGTGGCCGGCGAAGGCGGCGAGAACGGCGACCCGCAGGCGCGAACTTTCCATACCGAACTCGGTCTGATCTGGCTGCAGATAGACGCCCTGCGCACCCACGCGAGCGAATGGCTGCAGCCCGAAGGCAGCGAAACCACGACCGCGCCGGCCTGAGGAACATCCGTGCGATCAGGTCGGTTGAAATCGCCGCCGCGAAAAAACCCGGAGCGCGGCAGGTAAAATACCCCTACATGCCCCGCTGGTTTGCCGCTACCGTCCTTGCAATCATGCTGTCCTGCTACGGCTTTGCCGTGCTTGCCCACAGCATGATCGGTGCCGGCCATTCGCACGGCAATCCGCAGGCTGCAAAGGCTGCCCAGACGCTGGTCGTCAGCGTGGCCTTCACCGAACCCGCTGGCGCCAAGCTGCCGGCGGGCGATGCCGACAAGGCATCTGACGACGCCCTTTCCATCGACGAAGCCGGCTCCGAACATGCCGAACTGGTCGACGCACGCAACGGCGCGCCCGCGCTGCTGCACTTCACGGAACAGCCGCCGAAACTCGGCCTGACCACCATCGTCTCGCCGTTCCTGGCGCGACTCAAGCGCCCACCCCGGGCCGCTTCCTTCGTCGCCTAGGCCCCGAAGGCCTGCGTGACAGGGAGCCGCCATGGCTCCCCCTTTGCGATCCGGGCCGGCCGCCATCCGGCGGTGCCCGGCTCGCAGCCGCTACCCGACACCCCATTCACGGCCCTGTGCCACCTCGCGCGCCATTGCGTGCCGCGTAGCCGGAACAGGTCCAGCTTCAAGGAACCAACACAAAATGAACAACAGCCCTACCGCCTATCACGACAGCATCGATCTCCCGATCGCCTCGCCGCAGGAGCGCAACCGCGTCCTGCGCAACACCTACTGGCTGCTCGCGCTGTCGATGGTGCCCACCGTTCTCGGCGCCTGGATCGGCGTCTCCACCGGCTTCTCGCGCGCCATGTCGCCGGGCATCGGCCTGATGGTGTTCCTCGGCGGCGCCTTCGGCTTCATGTATGCCATCGAGAAGACCAAGGAAACCGCCGCCGGCGTGCCGGTGCTGCTGGCCTTCACCTTCTTCATGGGCCTGATGCTGTCGCGCCTGGTCGGCACCGTGCTCGGCCTGGCCAACGGCGCCAGCCTGGTGATGACGGCGTTCGCCGGAACCGGTGCGATCTTCTTCGGCATGGCCACGCTGTCGTCGGTCATCAAGCGCGACCTGTCGGGCATGGGCAAGTGGCTCTTCATCGGCGCCATCCTGCTGCTGGTGGCCGGCATCGCCAACTTCTTCCTGAAGTCGAGCGCGCTGATGATGACGCTGTCGGTCCTGGCCATCGGCATCTTCTCGGCCTTCATCCTGCACGACCTCAAGCGCGTGAAGGACGGCCTGGAGACCAACTACATCTCCGCCACGCTGGGTGTGTACCTCAGCATCTACAACGTCTTCCAGTCGCTGCTGGCCCTGCTGGGCATCGCCGGCGGCCGGGACGAGTAATTCCCCACGAAGGAAGGAAAACATCCCATGCGTCTCACCACCAAAGGCCGCTTCGCGGTCACCGCGATGATCGACATCGCCCTGCACGGCCGTTCGGGCCCCGTCACCCTGGCTTCGATCAGCCTGCGCCAGCGCGTGTCGCTGTCGTACCTAGAACTGCTGTTCGGCAAGCTGCGGCGCGCCAGCCTGGTCGAATCGACCCGGGGCCCGGGCGGCGGATATTCCCTGAGCCGCAAGGCGGCCGAGATTTCCGTGGCCGACATCGTCCTCTCGATCGAGGAACACGATGCCGAAACCACCCACCGGCGCGATGCCGATGCGCCGGGCGAAACGGGCCGCTGCGAAATCGACGAGCTCTGGGCCACCGTGAACCTGCGGGCGGTCGAGTTCCTCAAGTCGATCTCGCTGCAAAGCCTGGTCGACGAGCAGAAGGCCAAGGGCGTGCAGGCCGCGGTGCGAACCGAAACCCGGCGTACGCCGGCCGGCCAGCCGGCCACGCGCAAGCCTTTCGTCGTCGACGCGCCGAACTCCGTGTTCGCGCTGGGACGGCGTCAGCAAAGCGCCAGCTAGCTCCGAGCCAGCCACCGCCATCGGGCCCACGCGGCAGGGCCCGCCGCCACGGATCGACGTGGCGGCGGGCTCTTGCCTGCGTGGGCCTTTTTCCTTGGGTCTTATCCCTCGGAACCCTCAGGAATCCTTCATGTTGCGTCGCAACACGGCAGGCACAATGCACCATAACAGTGCAAAACATCAAACATGCGCGACCCGGACGACTCCGGCTCGCGCCGCATCGCGTTCCCGGACAGCCATGACTTTCAAGCTCCTGTTCCCTCTTTCCCTGCTCGTGCTCGCCGCATGCGGCGCCAGGCAGGCCCCGGACACCGACGCCGCGCCCCCCGAAGTCGGCGTGATGGCGCTGCACGCGAGCGACGTGCCCGTGCACACCGAACTTTCGGGCCGCACGGCCGCATTCCGCGTATCCGAGGTACGGCCGCAGGTGAACGGCATCGTGCGCAAGCGGCTGTTCGAGGAAGGCAGCATGGTCCGCGCGGGCCAGGTGCTGTACGAGATCGAGCCCGGCCCCTTCGAGGCGGCGCACGAGCAGGCGCAGGCGACGCTCGCCACCGCGCAAGCCAGCATCGCGAGCCTGCGCGGCAAATCGGAGCGCTTCAGCGAACTGGTGAAGGCCAACGCCGTGAGCAGACAGGAGCACGAGGAGGCCCAGGCCGCGCTCGTACAGGCCGAGGCCGGCGTGAAAGCCGCGCAGGCGGCGCTGAAGGCGGCACGCATCAACCTCGAGTTCACGCGCATCGCCGCGCCCATTTCGGGCCGCATCGGCCGCTCCAGCGTGACCGAAGGCGCGCTGGTCGCGCCGGGCCAGGCCACGGAACTGGCGACCATCCAGCGCATCGACCCGATCTACGTCGACGTGGTGCAGTCGAGCCTCGAGCTCACGCGGCTCAAGCGCCGCTTCATCTCGGGCGACATGGCACCCGCGAGCACGCGCGTGAGCCTGCGCATGGAAGACGGCCTGCCCTACCCGCACGCCGGCACGCTGAAGTTCACCGAGGTGGCCGTCGATGCCGCGACCGGCTCGGTCACGCTGCGCGCGGAGTTCCCGAACCCGCAGGGGCTGCTGCTGCCCGGCATGTACGTGCGCGCGCAGGTCGAGTCCGGCGTGGAGCGCCAGGCCGTGCTCGCGCCGCAGCGCGGCGTGTCGCGCAACGAGAAGGGCGAGCCCACCGCGCTGGTGATCGGCGCCGGCGACAAGGTCGAGCTGCGTGCGCTCGAAGTGCGCAGCGCGGCGGGCGACCAGTGGATCGTGACCGGCGGCCTGCGCGAGGGCGACCGGCTCGTGGTCGACGGCCTGCAGCGCGCCCACCCCGGCGACAAGGTGACGCCCGTGCCGGTATCGGCCGCGGCAACGCCTTCTTCGGCAGATTGAGACAACCCCAGTGATCGCCAATTTCTTCATACAGCGGCCCGTCTTCGCATGGGTCATCGCCATCCTGATCATGCTGGCCGGCGGCGTGGCCATCCGTACGCTGCCGGTGTCGCAGTACCCGGACATCGCGCCGCCCACGGTCGTGGTCTCCGCCAACTACCCGGGCGCCTCGGCGCAGGCGGTGGAAAGCAGCGTCACGCAGGTCATCGAGCAGCAGCTCAAGGGCATCGACGGCTTGCTGTACTTCAAGTCGACCAGCAGCTCGGCCGGCTGGGCCGAGATCAACGTCACCTTCCGCCAGGGCATCGACCCCGACACCGCGCAGGTGCAGGTGCAGAACAAGGTCAGCCAGGCCACCAGCCGCCTGCCGCAGGCGGTGCAGCAGCAGGGCGTGACGGTCGCGAAGTCGCAGAACAACTTCCTGCTGATCGTGGCGCTCTACGACGAGACCGGCCGCCGCACCGACACCGACGTGGCCGACTGGATGGCCAGCAACATGCGCGACCCGATCAGCCGCGTCGACGGCGTGGGCTCGGTGCAGGCCTTCGGCGCTGCGTATGCAATGCGCATCTGGCTCGACCCGCACCGGCTCGCGAGCTACCAGCTGATGCCCTCGGACGTGACCGCCGCCATCGCCGCGCAGAACACGCAGGTGTCGGTCGGCGAGATCGGCGCGCGGCCCTCCTCCGCGAAGCAGCAGCTCAACGCCACCGTGACCGCGCTGTCTCGCCTGCAGACGCCCGCGCAGTTCCGCGACATCGTGCTGAAGACGCAGGCCGACGGCGCGGTGGTGCGCCTGGGCGACGTGGCGCGGGTGGAGATGGGCAGCGAGTCGTACGCCGAGACCACGCGCCTGAACGGCCACCCCGCGGCCGGCGCGGCGGTCATGCTGGCGCCGGGCGCGAACGCGCTCACCACCGCCAGCGCGGTGAAGGCGCGCATGGCCGAGATGGAGCCTTCGTTGCCGGCCGGCCTGCGCGTGGCCTACGCGGAGGACACCACGCGCTTCGTGAAGATCTCGATCAGGTCGGTCATCAAGACGCTGCTGGAGGCCATCGCGCTGGTGGTGGTCGTGATGTACCTGTTCCTGCAGAACTGGCGCGCCACCGTCATCCCGGCCATCACCGTGCCGGTGGTGCTGCTGGGCACCTTCGGCGTGCTCGCGGCCTTCGGCTATTCGATCAACGTGCTCACGCTCTTCGGCATGGTGCTGGCCATCGGCCTGCTGGTGGACGACGCCATCGTGGTGGTGGAGAACGTCGAGCGCGTCATGCACGAGGAAGGGCTCGACCCCAAGGCGGCCACCATCAAGTCGATGAAGGAAATCACCGGTGCGCTGGTCGGCATCGCGGTGGTGGTGTCGGCGGTATTCCTGCCGATGGCCTTCTTCGGCGGCTCGGTGGGCGTGATCTACCGGCAGTTCTCGGTGACCATCATCGCGTCGATGGCGCTTTCTGTGGTGGTCGCCATCGTGCTGATCCCGGCGCTGTGCGCGCGCTTCCTGAAGGCCGGCGACGCGCCGCGCACGCGCGGCTTTCTCGGAGCCTTCAACCGGCGCTTCGACGCTGCGCAGGGCCGCTACGTCGGCCTGCTGGGCCGCATCCTGCGCAAGCCGCTGCGCTTCACGGCCGTGTACGCGGCCATCGTGGCCGGCATGGGCGCGCTGTACCTGAGCCTGCCCGGCGGCTTCCTTCCCGAGGAGGACCAGGGCAGCGTGATGGTGCAGCTCACGCTGCCGGCCGGCGCCACCAGCAGCCGTACCGACGCGGTGAACCGCGCGGTCGAGAAGCACTTCCTGGAAGCCGAGAAAGACACGACCGACACCATCTTCACGCTCACGGGCTGGAGCTACGGCGGCTCGGGGCAGAACATGGGCATGGCCTTCGTCTCGCTCAAGGACTGGTCGGAACGCAGGCACGCGAACCTGCGCGCGCAGGCCATCGTCGAGCGCGCGGGCACCGCGCTCTCGAAGCAGCAGCGCGACGCCGAGGTCTACGGCATGGTGCCGCCGCCCATCGAGGGGCTGGGCGCATCCAACGGCTTCGAGTTCTGGCTGCAGGACACCTCGGGCATGGGCGCCGAGCGGCTGGTGCAGGCACGCGAATCGCTCGTGGGCGACGCGAAGAAAGACCCGCGCCTGCAGTCCGTGCGCGCCAACGGCGTGGCCGGCACGCCGCAGCTGCAGATCGACATCGACCAGATCAAGGCTTCGGCGCTGCGCCTGTCGCTGGACGACGTGAACAACACGCTGGGCATTGCCTGGGGAGGCAGCTACGTCAACGACTTCATCGACCGCGGCCGCGTCAAGCGCGTGTACGTGCAGGCCGATGCGCCCTACCGCTCCGACCCGGACGACATCCGCCAGTGGTTCGTGCGCGGCGCGACCGGCGCGATGACGCCGTTCTCGGCCTTCGCCACCACCCGCTGGTCGCACGGCGCGCCGCAGCTGGAACGCTACAACGGCCTGCCCGCGGTGCAGATCCAGGGCGCGGCCGCGCACGGCACGAGCTCGGGCACGGCAATGGCGGCGATCGAAAGCATCGCGAAGAAGCAGCGCGGCACGGGCCAGGCATGGAGCGGCCTGTCGTACCAGGAGCGGCTCTCGGGCGGGCAGGCGCCGCTGCTGTTCGCGCTGTCGATCCTGGTCGTGTTCCTCTGCCTGGCCGCACTGTACGAAAGCTGGTCGGTGCCGTTCTCGGTGATGCTGGTGATTCCGCTGGGCGTGCTCGGCGCGGTCATCGCCGCATCGCTGCGCGGGCTGTCGAACGACATCTACTTCCAGGTCGGCCTGCTCGCGACCATCGGGCTGTCGGCGAAGAACGCGATCCTGATCATCGAGTTCGCGGAAGCAGCGCTGCGCCGCGGCGTGCCGCTGCTCGACGCGGTGGCCGAAGGCGCACGCCTGCGGCTGCGGCCCATCCTGATGACTTCGCTGGCCTTCCTGGCCGGCGTGGTGCCGCTGGCGCTGGCCAACGGCGCGGGTTCGGCGAGCCAGGTGGCCATCGGCACGGGCGTGTTCGGCGGGGTGCTGGCCGCGACCATGCTGGGGATCTTCTTCGTGCCGCTGTTCTATCTGCTGGTGAAGCGGGCGGCCGCCCGGCTCTACAGGCGCGGCAGCGTCGCGGCGGCTTCCTGAGGAACCGTCGTCGTCAGCTCTTTCCGGCAGCGGGCGAGCGCCCCGGCAAGCCTGGCAGGGTCCATCCGAAGGTCATGCCCGCCGCGGCGATCAGGATGGCCGCCGCGCCCACCACCTGCAATGCGCCCAGCCGCTGGCCGAAGGCGACGTAGTCGACACCGATCGCCACCAGCGGATAGATGAACGACAGCGCCCCCGCCACCGGCGTCGAGAGCTTCTGCAGCGCCCCATACAGCAGCACGAACACCAGCCCCGTGTAGATCACGCCCATGGCGAGGTGCACGCCCCACGTGGCCGCGTCGGCGGGCAACGACTTCAGGTTCGCAAAGGGCGCGAGCATCACGATGCCGACGCAGACCTGGATCAGCGCGATGAGATGCGGCGCGATGCCGTCGAGCTTCTTCGCGACCAAGGCCGCCACCGCGTAGCAGAAGGCCGCGCCCAGCGCCATCAGCACACCGACGAAATAGGACGAGCCCCCCGCGCCGCCGCCGGACTTGGCCTGCGCCACCAGCACCACGCCGGCGAAGGCGATGCACAGCCAGATCGCCTTCATCGCGGTCAGCCGTTCGGACAACAGCAGCGCGCCGAGCGCGACCAGCATGAATGGCTGCGTGTTGTAGACGGCAGTGGCTATCGAGATCGACGCGTGCGAGAAAGAGGCAAAGATCAGCACCCAGTTGACGACCAGCGCCACGCCACCGAATGCGGCCAGCGCAAACTGGCGCAGCGTCAGGCCGCGCCGCAGCAGCCCCAGCGCGAAGCACACGACCAGCAGCGAGGCCGCGCCGAACACGCAGCGCCAGAACAGCAGGTCGGGCAGCGGCTGGCCCGAGCGCACGACGAACCATCCGATGGTTCCTGAAATCACCATGGCCGCGCTCATCTCCAGCGCGCCGCGAAGCTGTGTCTGCATGTCTGATCCGAACGGCGGAAAGGAAGGAAGCAAGCGTGCCACGTCCGCTCCGGATTGGATATGCTTTAAATAAGGCAATCAACACCGATTGCCGTTCAAAATAAGCCGCTGCAGCCAATTCACCGGAGATCGACAACATGCTCGACCCCATCGACGAAGCCATCGTGCAGGCCCTCGCGGCCAATGCGCGGATGTCGCTGAAGGAACTGGCCCATCACGTGGGGCTGTCGTCGCCCAGCACGTCGGAGCGGCTGCGCCGGCTGGAGGAGCGCGACGTGATCCGCGGCTACACGCTGGACGTGAATCCGAAGGCGCTGGGCTACCAGTTCCAGGCCATCGTGCGCATCCGTCCGCTGCCCGGGCAGCTGCAGGCGGTGCAGAAGCTGATCGAGGGCACGCCGGAGTTCTGCGAGTGCGACAAGGTCACGGGCGAAGACTGCTTCGTCGCACGGCTGTTCCTGCAGTCGCTGGAGCAGCTCGACGGCATCCTCGACCGCATCGCGAGCAAGGCCGAGACCAACACATCCATCGTCAAGGCGCAGACGATCCGCAGGCGACTGCCACCCTTTCCGGGGCCATGAACAAGACGGATGAACGAGCGGGCGAAGGCTAGGGCCAGAACTGTTTCAGTATTTCGGCCAGCATGCTTTCCGCGAAGTCGCTGGTGTCCGCACCGCAGGCTTGTCCGCCGAGCTTCTCGTCCAAGGCGAGGTGCGCGAAGCCGTGCACCGCGGACCATGCCCCCAGCACCGCGGCCTGCGTGGCGCGGTTCAGCGGTTTCTTGCGTCCCCAGCCGGTGTAGTCGCGCATCGCCATCTCAAGCTCGGCGAAGGCCGCGTCGCTGGCCGCTTCCAGCCGTGCATCCTGCGACAGGCGGTCCTTGCGGAACATGAGCTGGAAGCGCGCCGGATAGGCCAGGGCAAACCGCACATAGCCCATGCCCTGCCCACGCAGGCGACGTGCGGGATCGGTGCCCCCTGTCTCGGTGCCCTCGCGCAGATAGCGCGTGAGTTCCTCGAAGCCGAGGACCGCCACTTCGGTCAGCAGCCCGGCCGCGCTGCCGAAGTGATGCGTGGGCGCGGCCGCCGATACACCCGCGCGACGTGCCGCCTCGCGCAGCGTGAAGCCTTCGATGCCACGCTCGGCCAGCAAGGTTTCCGTGGCCGCGATCAGCGCCGCGCGCAGATCGCCGTGGTGATAAGGAGCTGGCGCTTCCTCGATTTTCTTTGCCGCCATGACTGGTTGCCGTCTCCGGTCTTCAAAGGAAGAACTCTACCGCTTCGAAAAACGTGTTGCGCTTTTATCTGAACACTGTAAAGATAGCATGCATCCAACCCTGGATGGCCTTTTTCGACCGCGAGGCTCACATGTTCGATTCACTCTTCAGCGCAGGCAGCACCGTGGCTCTTCCCGCGTGGGCAGCGCTCGGCGCGGCCCCATGGCTCGGCCGCGCCAAGCCGGTCATCTGGGTCACGACAGGCCTCGTCATCCCCGTGGGCCTGGGGCTGGCGTACTGGTGGCTGATGGCCACTTATTGGTCGGCGGCCGGTGGCGGATACAGCTCGCTGTCGGCGGTGCATGCGCTGTTCCAGCACCCTGGCCTGCTCACGGCCGGATGGTTCCACTACCTCGCCTTCGACCTGTTCGTGGGCACCTGGATCGCCCGCGAAGGAGAGCGCGCGGGCATTGCACCGGTGCTGCTCATCCCATGCTTCGCCCTCACCTTCCTGTTCGGCCCGGTCGGCCTGCTGGCCTTCCTCGCGCTGCGGGTCGCACCCGCCTGCATGGCACTGGCGCGGGAACTGCACCGGCGTCAGCCGCAGCTCGCATGGTTCGGCAGCCTGCTGCTCGCGGCGATGATGCCGGCCCTCGTCGCCGCATGGCTCGATCCACGCACGGTCAATGGCATCGGCGTGTGGGTCAAGCCGTTGAAGTTCATGGCTTCGGTCAGTCTCTATGCGCTGACCACCGCGTGGCTGCTCGGCGATCTGCCACGCGAGCGGCGCGGCGGCCGCATCGAACGCGCCATCGTCGCGGTGGTGATCGCCACGGGCGTCTTCGAGATCGGCTACATCACGCTGCAGGGCGCTCTCGGGCAGGCCTCGCATTTCAATTCCGACTCGACCTTCCACATCGTCATGTACAGCCTGATGGGCGTGGGTGCACTCTCGCTCAGCGGCACGACGTTGCCGCTCGCGTGGCTGTTCGCACGCCATGGCGATGCGCTGGCGGCGCCCTACCGGCTGGCCGTAGTACTGGGGCTGGTCCTGACCTTCGTGGCCGGCGCGGGCGCGGGCATCGCCATCAGCCAGCATGGCGGATCGACCATCGGCGCGATCGTCGGCGGCGCCACGCTTCCGCTGTTCGGCTGGTCGGCCACCGCCGGCGACCTGCGCGTGCCGCATTTCCTCGGCATACATGCACAACAGATGCTGCCGCTTGCGGGCGCGCTCATCAGCATGTCGCTCATGCCGTGGGGCCGCGCCGCGGTGTGGCTCCTGACCGGGCTCTATGCGATGCTGATTCTCTGGACGTTCAGCCTGGCCTACGCGGGCGTGCCGCTGATCTCCTTCGGCCTTCAGCCGGCGGCATAGCGGTAGATGAGAAAGGCGCCCGAGCACAGCACCGCAAGCGCCACCACCTTGAGGAACTGCTCGCGCGACAGCCGCAGCGTGATGCGCCGCCCCACCGCCGTGCCCATGAGCATGGCCGGAAACAGCATCACCGCCAGCCAAAGGATCGACGTCTGCGCATACACGCCGGCCAGCAGAAAGAGCACCGCCCGCGTCAGCGTGCTGAGCCCGATCAGCGTGGACTGCGTGACGCGAATCCGCTCCTTCGCCTCGATGCGGCCCGACAGGTAGATCGCGTAGATGAAGCCGCCGCTGCCGAACATCGCCGAGAAGATGCCGCCCACGAAGCCGAAGGGCACCGCCGCGCGCTGCGACAGCCGTGAAGCAGGCTTGAAGCCGCTGAGCGAATACAGCGCATAGGCCACCGCGAAAATTCCCAGCGCCAGCAGCATCAGTTGCGGCCGTCCGAGCAGCAGCAACGCAGCGCCCACGAGGCTGCCCAGCGCCATCACCGGCACCAGCCGCCGCAGTTCGCCTGTGTCCGCGGAGCGCGAATCACGGCTCACGTTGACCACCGCCGCGAAGAAGTCGAGCAGCGCCAGCAGCGGAACGACGCTGGCCACCGGGATGAAGTTGGCCAGCACCGGCCCGGCGACCAGCGCGGTGCCGAAGCCGGCGATGCCGAAGATGACGTAGGCGAGGACGACGCCCGTGCAGACGATGGCGAACTGGCAAAGCGTGACGGGCAAGGCACCGGAGAAGAAATCCATGCCCGCGAATCTAGGGACTTCGCGGCTTGCGCGCCAATGCCGAATTCGGCGCCCATCGATCTCGAAATCAGCTAGCCGGTAACGCTGCGCAGCGACGCGACCAGGTCCTGCGCGAGCCGCGAAGCATCGTCCGCGCGCCACAGCACCAGCACGGTGGTAACGGCATCGCCTCCATCCAGTGCGAGCAGCCTCACGCCCTCTGGCGCCATGCGCCCCATCGACTCCGGCACGATCGCAATGCCGAAGCCCGCCTGCACCAGCGCCAGCTGCGACCACTTGCGCGAGCGCACCTGCGCGGCGGTGGGGTGGTAGCCCTGCGCACGGCAGAGCTCGGCCACGCGGTGGCTCAGGCCGCCGCGTTCGAGATGCGGCGTCGCGACGAAGGGCTCTTGGCGCAGCTCGGCGATGGTCACGCGCTCGCGGCCGGCCAGCGCATGCGCCGCGGCCACGGCAACCACCAGCGGCTCGGAAAAGAGCGGCGCCTGCTGCACGCCCGGGTAGCGGCGCAGCACCGGCTCGCGCGCCAGGCCGATGTCGGCATTGCCTTGCTCGATGTCCATCGCCTGGTGCTCCGACGCGCGTTGCGACACCTCGATGGAAACACCTGGATGGCGCTGTGCATGGCTCTTCAGGCATTCGAGCAGACCGTGCGTCAGCGGAACCGAGCTCGAATGCAGCAGCTGCACCGTGCCTTCGATGCCGCGCTGCGCATGGCGCGCTCCGACAGCCGCGCTCTCGAGCGCCGCAAGAATGCGCCGCGCATCGGCGTACAGCGAGCGCCCCGCGGGCGTCATCTCCAGGTGCCGCGCGTCGCGCTCCAGCAGCGGCACCTGCAGATGCCGCTCCATCTCCTTGATCTGCCGGCTCAGGGCCGACTGCGCGATGAACAGGCGCTCCGCCGCAAGGCTGAAGCTGCCCGCGTCGACGATGTCGACGAAATAGCGGAGCTGTTTGTGGGTGAGCATGGAGGCGTCCTGTCGGGCCGGCGTCGTGGCCCATGCGCCGATTCTGCAGTGGTGGGTTCCGTCCTGTTTTTGCGTAGATGCGTGCGGTCGTGCGGCGCTTCGCCATTCCAGAATGAGCCTGCCGTGCGAACTGCGGCACGCGCATTCCACAAGAACCAAGGAGACCCTCATGATCACTTCCCGTCGCGGCCTGCTGGCCGGTTCCGCCGCCATGGCCACTGGCGCCATCGCCGGCTGCGCACTGCCCGCCGGGGCCGCCCGCGCGCAGGCCACGCCGTTCGATGTCGCCGCGTCGAGCATTCCGATCGTCGGCAGCGAACAGGTCTTTCCGGTGCGCCGCATCTACTGCATCGGCCGCAACTACGAGGCCCATGCGCGCGAGATGGGCTCGGACCCGAGCCGCGAGCCGCCCTTCTTCTTCCAGAAGCCGGCCGATGCGATCCAGGTCGTGACGCCTGGCAAGGTGGCCGACCATCCCTATCCCACGCTCACGAAGAACTACCACTACGAAGTCGAACTGGTGGTGGCGCTCGGCAAGGGCGGACGCAACATCCCGACGAGCTCTGCGCTCGACCACGTCTACGGCTATTCGCTCGGCCTCGACATGACGCGCCGAGACCTGCAGCGCGAGATGGGCGACCAGAAGAAGCCCTGGGAAATCGGCAAGAGCTTCGACCATTCGGCGCCCGTCGGCCCGATCCACCCCGTGGCGAAGGTCGGCCATTTCACCGACGGCGCGATCTGGCTCAAGGTGAACGGGCAGACGAAGCAGAACGCCACGCTCAGGCACATGATCTGGTCGGTGGCCGAGCAGATCAGCCGGCTCTCGCAGGCCTTCGAGCTAAGACCGGGCGACATCATCTACTCGGGCACGCCGGAGAACGTGGGGCCTGTGGTGCGGGGCGACCTGATCGAGATCCACATCGACCGGCTGCCGGAGCTGTCGGTGCGGATCGTCTGAGCGCAGGAGCGAAGGCAGGAGGCCGGCCGCACCATTTTTTCTACGAGATTGGTGCCGATCATCGGGGCTTCCGCATTCCCAGAGCCCTCATGTCCCAGCCTCCGCAAGCCACCTACATCGACGACCTGCACGCCCCTCAGGTGTTCGCGGACGAAGTCTCGGGCTACTGGGTCAACGCAGGCTGCGTCCACATCACCTTCGACGCCAGCCGCGTCGACCACAGCTCCGACAAATGCCCGGTCCACCGGGCGGCGGTGCTGCGCGTGACGCTGCCCATTCCGATCGCGCAGGTGCTTGCGGTCAGCCTCTACGACTTCCTGAAGCAGCGAGGGCTCGCGCCGTCGCCTGGCAACGGGCACTGAGCCCGAAGGAGCAAGCCGCACGCGCCAGAGGCGCCTGACTCCAAGATTTCTACGAGATTCGCCACGAAGATGAGAGTCATTCTTATCTACAACGCGAGTCGAAGTTGAACCCAGGACGCCAGAAAACCGCAGCCGCCACCGTCACGGCCCTTTCCCAGACTTCTCCAATTTCGTTCGGGCGCAGCGCCTTCGGCCCGCCCGCGCGTGCCACGCTGCTGGTGCTGTGGGCGGCCGCCCAGATCGGCCGCGCGCATGCGCAGGAGGCACAACAAGCCAAGGATGCCTCCGCCGCGCTGCCGACCGTGACGGTCACGGCCGAATCGCCGGACGACACGCAGCAGCATCTCGGCGCCAAGGTGAGCAGCGGCGCGCTCGGCGCACGCTCGCAGCTCGAAACGCCCTTCTCCACCACCGTGGTGCGCGGCGAGGACATGGCCGAGCGCCAGGTGTCCAAGCTCGGCGACGTGTTCGCGCTCGACGCCTCGGTGTCGGACAACAGCGGCGCCTACAGCGCCTGGGCGAGCTACATCACGGTGCGCGGCCTGCCGCTGGACTGGCAGAACGGCTATCGCATCAACGGCCAGCCCTTCCTCAGCTATGCCATCACGCTGCCCTACGAGCACTTCGAGCAGATCGAACTGCTGAAGGGCTCGTCCGGCTTCATGTACGGCTTCGGCTCGCCGGGCGGCATCGTCAACTACGTGACGAAGAAGCCGACCGACCAGCCGGTGCGCAGCATCGAGGTGGGCTACAAGACCGCCGGCATCTGGAGCGAGCACGTCGACCTCGGCGGGCGCTTCGGCACGGACGACCGCTTCGGCTACCGGCTCAACGCCACGCACGAGGAAGGCAAGACCTACAACGACGGCAACGTGCGCCGCAACTCGGTGTCGCTCGGGCTCGACGCGAAGCTCACCGACAAGCTCACCTGGACCTTCGATTCGCTCTACCAGAAGCGCACCTCCACCGGCCAGACGCCATCGATCTACCTCGGCAGCTACACGGGCACGCAGTTGCCCGCCACCATCAGCGCGAACAACCAGAGCCTCGTGGGCGCGGGCCAGCATCTGGCCACCGACTTCAACCTGTATTCGACCGGCCTGCAGTACCAGCTCTCGCCCGACTGGACACTGAGCACCAGCTACAGCCACAGCAGCGCCACGCGCAGCCGCAACGAGGGCATCGCCTACCTGCTCGACTCCGGCGGCAGCTACGACGACTACCGCTCCGACAGCGCCGAGGGCCACCGCTTCAACCAGTGGCAGGCCATGGCCACGGGCAAGCTGCGCACCGGCGATTTCGATCACCAGCTGACGCTGGGCGCGTCGTGGCAGAAGCAGGTCAACTACTACAGCAGCAACAGCATCTACCAGCTCATCGGCACGGGCAGCATCTTCGGGCAGAACACGAACAGCTACGCCAGCACCACCGACTTCACGCGCTACCGCAATAGCGACATCACGCAGCGCGCGGTGTTCGCGAGCGACACGCTGAAGCTGTCCGACAGGTGGTCGGTGCTGGGCGGCCTGCGCAGCACCACCTACGAGCAGATCGGCTACGACACCACGGGCCTGCAGAACTCGAGCTACCGCAAGAGCGGCGTGATCACGCCCACGCTGGCGCTGATGTTCAAGCCCGCGCCCGACACCACGCTCTACACCAGCTACGTCGAATCGCTGGAGCCGGGCAGCACCGTCGGCAGCCTCTACGCCAACGAAGGCCAGTTGCTCAACCCGCTGAAGAGCAAGCAGTACGAGCTGGGCGTGAAGACCGAGCGCGACCGCTGGAGCGCGACTGCCGCGCTGTTCCGCATCGAGCGCGGCGCCGAATACGCCAACAGCGCCAACGTGCTGGTGCAGGACGGCCAGTCGATCTACCAGGGCCTGGAGCTCGGCGCCTCCACGCGGCTCGGCTCGCAATGGCGGATCGGCGGCAACCTGATGCTGCTCGACAGCTCGTACGAACGCGGCAGCAGCTACGTCGGCAACCGCGTGGCCGGCGCTCCGAAGCTGGTGGCGACCGCGCAGGTTTCCTACGACGTGGCGCAGGTGCCGGGCCTCAAGCTCTCGGCCGACATGAAGTACACCGGCAACACCATGCTCAACGCGGCGAACCAGCTGAGCGTGCCCGGCTACACCATCGCGAACATCGGTGCGAGCTACACCACGCGCATCGCAGGGCGCAGCACGACCTTCCGCGCGGCGATCAACAACGTGGCGAACAGGCGCTACTGGGAATACCAGTACGACAACTACATCAAGCCCGGCGATCCGCGCACGTTCAGCCTGAGCGCCAAGCTCGATTTCTAGGGCTCCTTCGAAGTCATGGCCGCCGCGCGTGCAGCCATCCAAATTTTCTCCCCCTTTGAAGTTCACGATACCGGTCATGAACAGCATCTGGCATCGCAACACACGAAGCGCATCGCGCGCGTTCCGACTCCACAGCCTGCCGGTGCTGGCCCACGCGGACGGACATGCCCCGGAGCTCGCCGTACACGCCCGATGGAACAGGACGCAGCCCGTCCTCGTCGCCGCTCCGCCGCGCGACAAGTCCCTCTGGCTGCCGCTCCTCGCGGGCCTTCTCGCCTTCGGCGCGCTGGCGTTCGGTGTCTTCATGGCAGGCAGCGACAGGTGCACGGAGCGCGAAGCCGGCAACTACAGCCAGTCGACCCTTGCACCGATCGGCACCACCGACAGCGGCACGGCTGCCACCGGCCTGCGCAGCGGCAGCTGCAGGCACAAGCCGGGCCGCATCGGGCATCCGAAGACGGCGCCCTAGACGGGACGCCCGCGTCGCCTGCGGCATCACGCCCCGGAAAGCACACCCATGTTCGATCCCAGACGCCACCGGCCACAGCTCTTCTTCGGCGCCCTCGTGGTGGAAAGCGATCCAGGCGTCGCGAGCCGCATGAAGCGCATCCTGGAGCACCTCGCCCCAGGGCGGCGCGTTGTGCTCGTATCCGCGCGCGAGGAAGCCGACGCGATGCTGGCCGCCCTGCCCTTCGATCTCGTGTTCGTCGACATGCAGCTCTATCCGCCCGGCGACGGCGTGGCGCTGATCGCCGACGTGTGCGCGCAGCTGCCGCGCGCCCAGGTCATCGCGCTGTCGGACACGGACGAGCGGGACATCGTGATGTCCGCGTTCGCGTCGGGCGCGACGGGCTGTCTGCTCAGCGATGCGGCAGACGCCGAGATCGCCCATTCATTGCGTGCCCTTGCAATAGGCACCGTGCTGGACCCGCGGGCGGCAGGCCATCTGCTGTCCATGCTCTCCGAAATGCTTGCAATGCCGGACCGCGCCGCCGCCGGCCCCCAGGGAGAAAGCGACTTCGGCGACTGCCGCAAGCTCGAGCTCAGGTCCCGGACCCGGGCGACTCCCGGGGAAATGCGCCACAGTCTTCGGGACTGAAGCGGCAGCGCTGCGCCCCGGGCGACTCATGTGCCGCGACGCACCGCCGGGCAAGGAACGCGATGCGCCGGGCGTCCCAGGCCAGGAACATCGCCAGCAGCACGGTGTCGCAGACGGCCAGCGCGATCAGGGTGCGCCAATCCCACAGCCAGTCGAACGATGTCATGGATCGGTAGGGGTAGTGTTGAATGCGATGCCCCGAGATTGAGGGCTTCGCATTTCCTGCGAATTTCATCGTGTTGCTGGCACCCTCCCGCGAACGGGACCATGCCTGGCTGCAGGAAACCCTCAGGCCTCGCGCGTGCGAGTGACCGCGGGCACGAACATGTAGCCCTCGTTGCGCACGGTGCGGATCAGGTCGGCGCGTGTCTCGCCGGAAGCCAGCTTGCGGCGCAGGCGGCTGATCTGCACGTCGATGGCGCGGTCGTACGAATCACTCTCGGCGCCCAGCGCGTACTGCACGAGCTGGTCGCGCGTGAGCACCCGCCTCGGATGCTGCACCAACGCGCGCAGCAGGCGGAATTCGCCATCGGACAGCTCCACCGGCCGCTCCCGCGGGTCGTGCAGCAGCCGGGTTTCGATGTCCAAGCGCCAACCCGCGAAGTACAGCACCGAAGGCTGCTGTTGCTGCGCGTCGTGCGTGGCCGCTCCGGGCTGCGGTTGCGCCGGCTTCCCTGCGGCGCCGGCCCCATGCGAGGTGCGGCGCAGCACGGTGCGGATGCGCGCCAGCAGCTCGCGCGGATTGCAGGGCTTGGCGAGGTAGTCTTCCGCGCCGATCTCCAGGCCCACGATGCGGTCGATGTCCGTGCCTACGGCCGACAGCATGATGACGGGCGGCCCGCCGATGCGCTGCAGCTCGCGCAGCGCGCTCAGGCCGTCCTCGCCGGGCATCATCACGTCGAGCACGATCAGCGCGTACTCGGCCTGCGCGAGGCGTTCGCGCATTTCCGCCGGATGGCCGGCCGCGTCGACCTGGAAGCCGTGCTTCTCCAGGAAGGACGCCACCAGGCTGCGGATGCCGGCGTCGTCGTCGACGATGAGGATACGGGTTGACAGGTTCACGTTACGGCGGATCGGATGGGCGCATCATAGGCCGCGCATCGCCCCCGCCCGAAGCACTCCGGGCGCTGCAATGAATTGCAATGCGGTGAAATCCGGCAGCAACATCCGCTGCACAGACTCGCGCGCTCGAACGTTTGCGCATGCCCTCGCCCTGCGCAAGCGCGCTGACTTGGGAGAAAAAAGATGGGAATGCAAAGATCGAGCCACGCCGGCGTGACATCACCTGCCGTCCGTGCCAGCATGGCCCCATGAAAACCCAAGGTACCGCGCGCCGCTGGCTGGGCCCGCCGCTCGCGTGGCAGATCATGGGCCTGCTGCTGGGCGGGCTGGTGGTCGCGCAGATCGTGACGCTGGCGCTGACCGTGCTGCTCCCGCCCCAGCCCCAGCGTCAGTGGGAGCTGGGCGACATCGCGCGCGTGCTCTCGGGCCGCAACGCCGAAGGCCGCAACGCACAACTGCTGCAACGCACGCTTCAGGCGAAGGCGCCCCAGCCCAAGGGGCAAGGCTGGCTGACATCCGAGCGCTCGCGGCGCGATCTCGCACAGCTGCTGACCCGGGACGAGGCCGAGGTGCGGCTCTACTTCTTCACTCCCCTGCCCTTTGCCGGCACGACGGGCCCCGTGGCGGCCACGAACAACGGGCACGATGCGTCGCATGGCATCGCGAGTGCGGCCTCCCAGAGCGGCTTCCTGCGGGTGCAGGCCCGGGGAGGGCCACCGGGCGGTGGAGGCGGTGGAGGACCGGGAGGCCCAGGAGGCATGGGATTTCCGGGCGGCTTCGGCGGGCCCGGCGGCAGCTTCGGCACCGACAGGGGACCGAGGGACGGCATGACAGGTGCCCCGCCGTCGCCTCCGACTTCATCGCAGCAACAACCGTCGTCGCCCACCGGCACGACGAGCCAGCCACCACACGGCAGCACGCCGTCCACGGACCCGGCGAGCGGGCCATCGACGTCGTCCCGGTCATCCACGCCGGCCACTGCATCCGAACCCGGCTCCGCACCCCCGGCCGCAAGCGCCCCGGGCAGCACGACGACAGCACCTCCATCCGGCGTCACGGGCCCGACGGGCACGCCGCCATCGCAATCGCCTCCACCCGCCACGGCGATTGCGCCAAGAGCGCCCGACACGGCCCCGCCATCATCGATGGCACCGCCGGGCATGGCCCGCGGCCAGCCCACTGCGCCATCGATGCAGCCGGGAACCACCATGCGAAGCCTGCCGCCGGTCGTCGAGAACCCGCTGCCGCGCGAGGCTCCGGTCAAGGCAGAGGCGCCTCCGTCGACTCCGCCAGTGCCACGCTCCGAATCCGTCGCACGCCCTGCTCCGTCCGGCACCGCCCCGCCGGCGAGCACGGCACCGCCACCAGCCGTCATTGCCGGACCGCCGCGCACCCCCGCCAACACCGACGCTTCAGCCACCGAGACTGCCGACACCGTTCGCCCCGCAGCACGCGGCCTCTTCGGCCTCGCGCCCGCGCCCTTCGTCGAAGGCGACTTCATCGCGGCCGTGTACACCCCCGAGGGCAGCTGGGTCGTGGTGCAGCCCGCGCCCGAGTCCTTTCCCAATGCCTGGCAGCGCCGCGTGCTGCTGTGGTTCCTGATCGCGGCGGCCATCGTCGCGCCCGCGGGCTGGCTGTTCTCGCGCCGCTTGGTACGGCCCATTGCCGGCTTCGCGCGCGCGGCCGACCAGCTCGGCCGCGACCCTGCCGCACCGGTGCTCGCGCTGGAGGGCCCGGCCGAGATAGGCCGTGCCGCACAGGCCTTCAACCGAATGCAGGCGCGGCTGCGCAGCTTCGTCGACGACCGCACGGTGATGATCGGCGCCATCAGCCACGACCTGCGCACGCCCCTCACGCGGCTGCGCTTCCGCATCGAGGACGTGCCCGACGACGTGCGCGCCGGCATGCTCGAGGACGTGCAGGAGATGGAGCTGATGATCGGCTCCGTGCTCAGCTTCATCCGCGACGCCTCGGTGGTCACCGCTCGCGAGCGCATGGACCTCGCGAGCCTCGTGGAAGACGTGGTCGAGCAGGCGGCCTTCGTCGGCAAGGACGTGAAGCTGCGGCGCATCGAGCATGCGCCGGTGGAGGTCGACGTGATCGGCATGCGGCGCGTGTTCGACAACCTGATGGAGAACGCCGTCAAGTACGGCCACCAGGCGCGCGTGCGGCT
This sequence comes from Variovorax sp. 679, assembly GCF_003952185.1. Lineage (GTDB taxonomy): Bacteria > Pseudomonadota > Gammaproteobacteria > Burkholderiales > Burkholderiaceae_C > Variovorax. The sequence goes on from NZ_RXFS01000022.1 coordinate 51,395, forward strand.
CTTCACCGACGGCCCCGACGCCGTCGTCGAGATCGGCGACCGCGGGCCGGGCCTGCCAGCCTCCGAACTGGAGCAGGTGTTCAAGCCTTTCTATCGCACCGAGCAGGCCCGCTCCTCGCGCGCGGCAGGCAGCGGCCTCGGCCTGGCCGTGTGTCGCTCCATCGCGCGCGCGCATGGCGGCGACGTGGTGCTGAAGTCGGGGCCGCACGGACTCATCGCGCAGGTTCGGGTGCCGTTGGCGCTCGAGGCGCAGCGGCTTGCAGCCGCGCACTGAACGACGCACGCACACGCGCGAGTCGATGAGCGGCGGTGCCCACGCCGCCGCGCGCTCGATGACACCACCGGCGAAATGCCATGGCACGCGCGGCTGCGCGTCATGACGAAGCGGCACGAATGTGCCAGCGCCTTTACCTCCTGAAACACCTGCTGGAACACGCATGAACCGCCACAGCGCGGGTGGCATGCGGACTGCAGAAAGAAGCACGTCCCGGCGATCTTTCCGGGCGCACTTTTTCAACCGCAGGAGTTTCACAATGAACCGTCGTTCCTTCGCACGCAACGTGCAAAAGGGTTTCACCCTCATCGAGTTGATGATCGTCGTGGCGATCATCGGTATCCTGGCTGCCATTGCGATTCCGCAGTACCAGACCTACATCGCCAAGTCTCAAGTGTCCCGGGCCATGGGCGAAACCGGCGCCTTGAAGACGGCCTATGAAGACTGCCTGAACAATGGAAAGACTGTCGTGGGTGATTGCGACCTCGGAGCCACCAGCTCCGGGATCTTGAGCCTGACCTCGCCCCTGACCTCGACGGCTGGCACGTCGCTCGGCACCTCCACCACGAACACCGTCGCTCTGACTACCACCGGCACCATTGCAGGCACCTTCGCTGGCCAGGCGGCCGCGATTCTGAAAGCGACGCCCTTCACGATCACCTGGACTCGCACCGCTGAAGGCAGCTGGACCTGCAAGACCACGGCCGACTCGAAGTACGCACCCGCGGGCTGCCCCAACGGCACCTGATTCAGCCGCACTACCCAGCGCAAGCCGCCTTCTGGCGGCTTTTTTTTCGTCTGCATCAAGGCGACGAGGTCTGTTTCGCATTGGCCTTGCGGTATGCGGTCTCCATCAGCGCCTCACACTGCCCCGCACCCGCGGTATCGAGACAGCCTTGCTGGAAGATCCGATACATGTCGAGCGCCGCGCGAGCCGCCAGTCGCTCACCTGTCGGCGACAGCGGCGCTTCGGCGCACTCGTAGAGATCCGGCACTCCCGCCGCCTTGCACTTCTGTTGCGCGACGATCAAGCTGCGCACCGTGACATCCGCACCGAAGTCGGCCGGCTCGTCGCCGCGCATGTGCGAGCCTCGGCAGCCTGCCAGCGCCGTGAGTACAAGTGCAGAAAGGGAAAACCACGCAGGCGAACGCATGACTACGACTCGCCACGCCCAGCCCTCATGCCCTGGATCTGGCGACAAGCCACCGAATGCCCCAGCGAAGCCGCCTTCGCGATCCACATGATCGCAAGGCTGTCGTCCTTCGGCACGCCCAGGCCTGATGCATGGCAGTTCCCGAGCCACTGCATGGCGTCGGCATTGCTTTGCGAGGCCGCGAGATCGAACCAATAGACGGCCGCTTCGAAGCGGCCCGCAAGGAAGAACATCGCGCCGGCATCGGCCTGCGTTTCCGCATCGCCGCCGTCAGCCTTCACGATCAGGCTCAGGTCCTCATCGGTCAACGGGAGATCGATCAGGCCGGCAACCTGCGCAAGGGCGAGCATCGCCCTGCCCCGCGAATCCTCCTTGTGCTTGGCGATGGTCCCGTCGGACACACGTCGCCACAACGTGCGCTTGCTGATGCCGGTCACGGCGATGGCGGCTTCGAGGCTGATCGCGTCGACCCTCGGTCGGGGCTCGGTCATGGGCAAGGCATCTCCATCCGCATCCACCGGGCCCGCGTGCTTCATCGCCTTCCGGATGGCTCCTGCAGGCGGCCTTTGCCGCTGCGCTTCGTTTCGCCGGTCGCTTCGCGGCAGCGGTTTCTGCACCTTCATTTGCGAGGTGCAGCGCCGGCGGGCGGTGGTGGCCTGTGCTCTCCATCCTGCGACGGCTTCGCGAAGCCCGCCCTGGTCATGCATGCGCTCATCGCGGTCTGGTCGGGGCCGCCGTTCGAATCCTTTGCCACGCTGGCAGCACAAGTCTTCAGCGCGGCGTCCAGAGCGGCACCGCCACCATCCGTGGTTGCCGTCGCTGCGTACGCAGCCGACGCCAGACCGACCATGCATGCCAGCACGATGGCTGGCCGCATCTTCTTTCTCATTGCTCGCATCTCCTGAACATCGTTGAACCCGATGCAGGCGAAATGCGTGCCAGCAAAAAGGGGCGGCCATATCTTCTTTTGCATCGATCGCTTCTCCTGAGCATCGGCATGCCCGATGCGGCATGAATGCTCGGCGACAAAGTCGGAGAAACCTCGGATTCGGCTGCGCCCACGCGTACACAAACCACAACGCATCAGCCAGATTCTTCCCAGATTGCATGGTCGACTCGGTGCCCTGGAAGCATCGGATTGCTTCCCACACAAGAGGAGAAGAAACACCATGAAGCGGCTGCAGAAGCCACACGAACGCCAGCCGCGTGAACGCGGCTTCACGCTGATCGAACTGATGGTGACCGTGGCCATCGTCGCGATCCTCGCGGGCATCGCGTATCCCTCGTATCGCGACTACGTGCTGCGCGGTCGCATCGTCGATGCGACCAGCGGCCTGTCGACGATGCGCGCGAACATGGAGCGCTACTTCCAGGACAACCGCACCTACCTGTCCACCGGCAGCTACACCTCGCCGTGCCTGGTCTCTTCCACCCTGCGCATGGTCGGCACCTTCACGCTGTCGTGCGACGGCACGTACGGCGCGGTAACGGCCACCGGCTACACGCTGGTGGCCACGGGCAGCGGCACCACCGCGGGCTTCATCTTCACCGTCGACCAATCGAACAACCGCGCGACGGTCGGCGTGCCCACGGGGTGGACGACCTGCAGCAGCGACTGGGTGACGAAGCGGGGAGCCTGCTGATGGTCCGGCGTGCCGCGCCGCTCGCGGGTTTCACTCTGGTGGAACTCTCCGTGACACTGGTCGTGATGGCCGTCCTCATTGCGCTCGCAATGCCGACGCTCCTCGCGTGGATCGCCAACACCCGTGTTCGCACGGTGAGCGACACGCTGCAGAACGGCCTGCGGCAGGCGCAGGCCGAGGCGGTTCGCCGCAGCCGCACGGCCGTGTTCTCGCTGACCAACGACACGGCCCCCAAGACCAGCCTGACGGCCGTGGCCAACGGCAGCAACTGGTCGATCAACTTCGTGGCCTCTTCCACGCTCGACACCTCCGGCGTCGCCACTTTCGTCGAAGCGGGCGTGCTGACCGTCGCCGGCACCGGCGTGAGCATCAGCGGGCCGGCCGCCATCTGCTTCAGCCCGCTGGGCCGGCTGGCTGCCAACAGCAGCACCGGCGTCACGGGCGCGACCTGCAGCCTGAGCTCGACGCCCACCTACAACGTCACGATGACTTCGGCCGACCGCCCGCTGCGCGTGCTCGTGAGCCTGGGCGGACATGTGCACATGTGCGATCCGGCCAAGACGCTTTCGTCGAGCGCGCCCGACGGCTGCCCGAGCTGAGCATGAAGACTCCAGGCCCAAACCGCCGCGCGCCTTCGTCGGGCTTCGCGATGATCGAAGTGCTCGTCTCTCTGCTGATCTTCTCCTTCGGCCTGCTCGGCATGGCGGGGATGCTGGCGCGTTCGCTCACGATCTCTATCGACGCCGAGGACCGCAACCGCGCCGCGCTGCTCGCCAACGAGATCGCCAGCACGATGTGGCTGAAGAACTCCATCTCGGTCGACACCACCGCGTGGCAGACGCGCGTGAAGGACATGACCAACGGCGGCCTGCCCAATGCCACGCTGACGGTCACCGCCGTCTCGGGCGCCACCAACAGCTCAGGCACGGCCAACGCGGCGGACATCGTGATCGCCTGGCGCGCGGTGACACGCGAATCCACCGCGGCCAATGCCGCCAGCCAGCTCGTCACGCGGGTGGTGCTGCCATGAAGCGCCTGCGTCAGCAAGGCGTCACGCTGATCGAGCTGATGGTTGCCGTCATCATCGGCCTGCTGGTGACCCTGGCGGTGACCAGCCTGCTGATCTTCGGCGAATCGAGCAAGCGCTCCACCACCGCCACCAACGACATGGGACAGACCGGCGCCTATGCGGCCTACGTGCTCGATCGCGCGGTGCGTACCGCCGGCTCCGGCTTCACGCAGTCGTGGACCCTTGCGGGCGCCTTCGGCTGCCTGCTGAACGCGACGCTGCCGGGCACGCCCAGCCTGCCGCGCAGCTCGGCCTTTCCCGCTCCCTTCGCCACCGCCTTCCTCGGTGGCGCGAGCGGCAGCGCCAACCTGCGCGTGGCTCCGGTGCTGATCGGCAAGAGCCAGTCCGACGCCGGCTCCGACGTGCTGGTGGTGATGGGCGGCACTGCCGCGGCGGGCGACGTGCCCCGGCTCATCCTCTCGAGCGGCAAGTCGACCAGCATCCTGCGCCTGGACAGCACCGTGGGCCTGGCCGAAGGCGACCTCGGGCTGGTGAGCGCGAGCGGCACCACCGACTGCCTGCTGGAACAGGTGCACGCCAGCACCGCCTTCGCCGACAGCAGCGGCAACGACGCGCTGCCGCTGGGCAGCACCTACTACACGGCATCGGGCGCGTCGACAAGCCTCTCCACGCTGGCGGCCAGCGGCAGCGCCTACTTCACGCCGCTGGGCAACGTGAGCGCGGGCAACACGCAGTTCCAGATGTTCGGCGTGGGCAGCAACAACACGCTCTACAGCTACGACCTGCTGATGGCCAACGGCACCGACGCATCGCAGGCCGTGGCCGACGGCGTGTCCGAGATGCACGCGCTGTACGGGCTCGATACCAACTCCGACGGCGTGCTCGACACCTGGGTCGACCCGGGGGCCACGGGCTACGACATCGCCACCATGATGGCCACGCCGGCCACCGCGCGGCAGGTGGTGGCCATCCGCATCGCGCTGGTGTTGCGCAGCGCGAACCCCGAGCGGGCGAACGACAACGGCGAGCTGCCCTCGCCGGCCTCGCTCACGCTTTTCAGTGACCTCTCCACCTCGCTGCAGCAGACGATCAGCTTCAGCACCAGCGAGCAGCACTTCCGCCATCGCGTCGTCGAATCGACGATTCCTCTTCGCAACGTGTTGCTTCTGCCCACGTCATGACAACTGTTTCTTTCCGCATTCCGCGCGGCCGGCGCCAGCGCGGCGTCGTGCTGCTGTTCTGCCTGATCGTGCTGGTCATCCTGCTGATCGGCGGCGTGGCCGTGATGCGTTCCACGCACACCTCTCTCGCGAGCGCCGGCAACCTTGTGTTCCGGCGCGATCTCTCCAGCCAGGGGGAGCAGGCGGCTTCCAATGTGCTCACGGCCTTCAAGAGCGGCGTGCTGAAGACGGCCGCGCTCTCGGCGGCCAGCATTCCCTCGGCCAACTACAGCGCGGTCGAGCTGACAGCCAACGACCAGGGCATTCCGCTCGTGCTGCTGTCCAGCAGCAGTTCGCCCAGCGGCACCGACTTCACCGGCGCCACCTTCAGCCCGACCGCGTCGGACCTGGCGGGCGCGACCTCGGACATCACGATCCGCTACGTCATCGACCGCCTCTGCCGCGCCGCCGGCACGGCGACCACCAGCAGCTGTGTCTATGCGCCGTCGAGCAGCAACGTCACCGGCGGCAGCAGCCAGTTGCCGGCGAGCCAGCGGCCGGCCTCGACCATCTCGCCCGTCTACCGGCTCAGCGTGCGCGTCACCGGCGTGCGCTCGACGCAGGTGTTTCTCCAGACTTCGTTCACCCGGCCGGAGTGACTCCGATGAATCGATCCCGTCTCGTTTCCCTCGCGCTGGCCGCCGCCGCTCTGCTGCTGGGCTCGTCCGCCTCCACCGCCGTGACACTGGCCGACCAGCCGGTCTTCGCCAGCGCGGACGTTCCGGGCAACCTGGCGCTCACGCTGTCGGTCGAATACCCGACCGCCATCAGCGTGGCCAACCTCGGCAACTACGCCGACAGTTCGACCTACCTCGGCTACTTCGATCCGCTGAAGTGCTACACCTACGTGCTGAACTCCACCACGCCGGCGAGCAGCTACTTCCAGCCCGCGGGCCTTGCGACAGGCACCAACTACCACACGTGTTCGGGCAAGTGGAGCGGCAACTTCATGAACTGGGCCACGATGCAGACCATCGACCCGTTCCGCTGGGCGCTCACGGGCGGCTACCGCAGCGTCGACACCACCAGCCAGACCATCCTGGAGAAGGCCTGGGGATCGAGCCAGGGCTCGCAGACCAACTTCCCGTTGCGTGGCACCAGCCAGGCGACCTCCACCGGCCACAACATCGCGTCCTCGCTGATCTCGTCGGTGACGCCTCTGAGCTGGACCTCGTTCAACACCAGCATCTGGAAGCGCGGCAACACCATGGTGTTCTCGGGCACCGGCAGCAGCTACAGCAACACCAGCGTGAGCGGCACCGACTGGGTGAGCGCCTCGTCGTCGAACAATGCGGCCAGCACCTACCGCGTGTACATCCGCGTGCTGGTCTGCGACTCGGGCAGTTCCTCGGGCGGCGTGGAGTCCAATTGCGTGCTGTATCCGAACGGCCAGTACAAGCCCGAAGGGCTGATGCAGAGCTACGCCAACAAGATCCGCTACAGCGCCTTCTCCTACCTGAACGGCAGCGGCGCCACCAACCAGGGCGCCGTGCTGCGCGCGCCGATGGGCTACATCGGCCCGACCTACCCCACGCCGCTGTCGACCACCGTCACCACCAACAGCAAGGCCGAGTGGAGCTCGACCACCGGCATCATGGTGACGAACCCCGACAGCGCAACCGCCACGGCGACCACCAGCACCAGCGGCGTGACCATCAGCAACAGCGGCGTGATGAACTACCTCAACAAGTTCGGCACCGCCTCCTCGTCGTACATGACCTACGACAACGTCAGCGAGCTCTACTACGCCGCGGTGCGCTACTTCGAGAACCTGGGCAACGTGTCGACGTGGACCAGCTACATCACGCCGGCCACCACCTCTTCTTCCAGCACGCGCACCACGCTGCTCGACGGCTTCCCGGCCGTCACCACCTGGACCGACCCGGTGCTGTACGCGTGCCAGAAGAACTTCATCCTGGGCATCGGCGACACCAACACGCACTACGACTACAACGTGGGCGGCGGCACGCTGAGCAACACGCGCACGAAGCCCTCGGAAGTGAGCAGCGACACGCTCAACCTGGCGCGCACGTACACCAACAACCTGCTCACGCTCGAAGGCCTGAGTTCCAAGGTCGACGCGTGGTGGAACAGCTCCTACGCCACCTACTACATGGCCGGGCTGGCCTACGGCGCGCACACCAACGACATCCGCTCCGACCTGACGGGCACGCAGACCATCTCGACCTACTGGATGGACGTGATGGAGTACCAGACGGCGGCCGACAAGAACCCCTACTGGCTCGCGGCCAAGTACGGCGGCTTCACGGTCCCCTCGGGCTACGACCCAAGCCAGACCAGCACCGCGCTCACGCAGAGCTGGTGGAACAGCAGCAGCGAGACCATCACGATGGGAACCGCCACCGAGTACCGGCCGGACAACTACTTCCTGGCCGGCAATGCGAGCCAGATGGTCTCGGGCCTGACCAAGGCCTTCTCCGCCATCGCCACCGCCGTCAGCGCCTACACCACGTCGCTCGCGCTGTCGTCCGCGCAGGTGAGCGATTCGGGCAGCGCCTCGTATGCCGCACAGTACGCCTCCAAGACCTGGAGCGGCGTACTGACCGCCAGCAGCGTGACCATCGGCACGGACCTGAGCACCACCTCGACCGTGATGTGGACCTCCACCGCCAAGCTGGCCACCCAGCTTGCCAGCACCGGCTGGAGCACCTCGCGCCGCGTGGCGACCTGGGACGGCAGCAGCGGCCAGCCCTTCCGCTACGCGAGCCTCACGACCAGCCAGAAGGCGGCGCTGGTCACGTCCTACCGCGGCAGCGACGGGTCGGACTACCTGAACTACCTGCGCGGCGACCAGACGCAGGAGTCGGGCTCCACCACCAGCGGCAGCAGCCAGGCCTACCGGGCACGCTCGGTGCTGCTGGGCGACATCGTGGGCTCCAAGGTGACTGCGGTGGGAGTGCCGAGCCTCACCTACTCGGACTCGATCAACCCCGGTTACGCGGCCTTCAAGAGCACCTGGTCGAGCCGGCCGACGATGGTCTTCACGGGCGCGAACGACGGCATGCTGCACGCATTCAACGGCTCGCTGTCGGGTACCGATGCCGGCACCGAGATCTTCGCCTACGTGCCGAGCGCGCTCTTCCAGGGACCGAGCGGCACGCCCAACACATCGGCCTCCGACGGCCTCACCGCGCTGGGCAACCCGAGCTACACCCACCACTACTACGTCGACGCGACGCCGCTGAGCTTCGACGTCGACTTCAACTACGCGGGCGGCTCGCTCACCACCACTTCGACCGCCACCTCCGACTGGCGCACCATTCTCATCGGCGGCCTCGGCAAGGGCGGCAAGAGCTTCTACGCGATCGACGTCACCAACCCGGCGGGCATGACCTCCGAATCGGTGGTCGCGGGCAAGGTGCTGTGGGAGTTCACCGACTCGACCATGGGCTACAGCTACGGCGAGCCCGTGGTGGCGAAGACCGCCAAGTACGGCTGGGTGGTGGTGCTGACCTCGGGCTACAACAACACCGACGGCTACGGCTACATCTACTTCGTCAACCCGAAGACCGGCGCGCTGCTGGAAAAGGTCAAGACCGGGAGCACCGCCGCCGGTCTCACGCATGCCACCGCCTACGTGCGCGACTTCACCGACGGCACGGCGGACGCCATCTACGCCGGCGACCTCAACGGACAGGTCTGGCGCTTCGACGTCACCGGCACTTCGACCTACAGCTCGCCGCTGCTGATGGCCAAGCTCACGGATGCGAGCGGCAACGCCCAGCCCGTCACCACGCAGCCGCTGGTCGAGGTGCATCCGACCACGAAGAAACGCTACGTTCTGCTGGGCACCGGCCAGCTGCTGTCGTCCAGCGACGTGAGCTCCACGGCGGCGCAGGACTTCTACGCGCTGCTCGACGGCACGGCCTCGGCCTTCAACACTTCTTCCTCGCTGCCTTCGGGAGTGAGCTTTCCGCTTGCGCGCAGCAACCTGACCGCGCTGACCGACCTGACCAGCACCACGACGCTGGGCAGCAGTTCGATGGGCTGGTACGTCGACCTCGGCACCGACAGCAGCAGCGGCATCGCCTGGCGCATGATCACCGCCACGACCACCACCGGCGGCGTTGTGGCCTTCGCCTCCACGCTCACCACGGCCGATGCCTGCAGCCCTTCAGGCACGAGCCGGGTGTATGCCATCAACTTCGGCACCGGGCAGTCGGCGTTGGAGAACAACGCCGCCTACATCTCGGAGTCGTACGCGGTGACCGACCTGCGCTTCACCAGCAGCACCAATGGCGGCACCACGCTGTCGGTGGGTGGCACCACCGGCGCGATCACGAACCTGAAGGTGTCGCTGTCGTCCAGCCTGAGCCTGCGGCTGCTCAACTGGCGCGAGGTGCCGGTAGTGGAATAGGCCGTGTCAGACCGCGAGCGCCTGCCCCACGTCCTGCGTCTTGCGCCGCGCCAGCGCGAGGTTCGACTTCGACTTGTCGAGCACCAGGTAGACGAACAGGCCCTCGTGCTTCTGCAGCGGGCGGATGATGTGGTACTGGCGCCCGAGCGTGATCAGGATGTCCTCGATCACGTCGTTCAGGCCGAGCGCGTTCATGGTCTTGTGCTTGGCGCGCACCACCTCCGTATTGCCCGCGGCGGCCACTTCGAGGTCGACGCCCGAACCGATCTGACCCAGGATCATGCCGCTGCCCGAATCGACCAGCGCCGCGCACAGCGCACCGTCGATCGTCATCAGTTCGTCCATGGATTGCTTGATATTTGCCATCGAAGTCTTTCGTAGTGCATCGCCCTGAGAATCGGCCGCCACCCGGGCGAGTGATGAGCGGCGGCCGCTTGTGAAAGGCTGCGCGGGCGTTCAGGCGCGCTGCAGTGCGAGCGTCGCCTGCTTGGAGAAGTACAGGACCTGGCCGATGACGGCGTCCTTGCCCGTCACCACGCTCACGATCAGGTCGGCCTCGTCGTGGCGGGCCTGGAGCATCAGGATGTGGCCCAGCGCGGTTTCTATGGCGACGTTCTCGCATTGGCCGAGGCCGCTCTCCTCTCCGGCCACTGCGCCGAGCGCGGCCAGCGAACTCGCGATGGCCGACAGGCGCGCGACCTGCGCGGTGTTCTCGGTGCGCGCGGCCAGCTCCATGCCGTCCTCGGTCGAGATCACCACGGCCTTCGCGCCCTTGATCTCGCGCATGAGCGTGTCCACGGCGGTCTCTGCGGCGTCCTTGATGCGGGGTGAGATGTTCATGTGGCTCGAGTCCGGCGAAGAAGGGAAGAGAAAGGAAAAGAGGCGGTGCGGCGCTCAGGCTTCGAGCTGGATCAGCAGCAGCTCGAGCAGCTGCACCACCTGCGGCGGATCGGTCACGTTGGCCGGCAGCACCGGGCACAGCACGCCCTTGTCCTGCATGCGCTGGGCGTAGGCGTCGAGGCCCGGTTCGGGATGGGTTTCGGTGCGGCCCACCGCGACCACGCAGGCGGTCTTCTCGATGAGCTCGGCGAAGCCGTCGAGGTAGACCTCGAGGTCGGCCAGCGGATCGGGGCGGCTGTTGTCGACGAGGATCACGAGGCCCAGCGCACCGCGCGCGAGGATGCGCCACATGAAGTCGAAGCGCATCTGCCCCGGCGTGCCGTACAGGCGCAGCTTCTCGCCGTTGTCGAGCGTGAGCTCGCCGTAGTCCAGGCCGACGGTGGTGGTGGCCTTGGCGACCGAGGCGTCGCTGTTGCGCACTTCGGTGCGGACCGGTGCAATCTCGCTCACCGCGGCAATGGCGGTGGTCTTGCCGGCGCCCATGGTGCCGGTGAAAAGGATCTTGTGCTCCACGCTCAGTCGGGTTCGGTTGAAGTCATGTCGAAGGGCCGCATCGCCTCAGGCCCTCGGCCCGGAAGACAACAATCCGAGGCGGCTGCGGATGCGTGCGAGCAGGCCCGGCTGCACGCCCTGGCGCGTCGTCGCGGGGGCATCCGGTGCCTCCCCGCCGGACGGGCCCTGCGAGTCGGGCCAGATCGATTCGGGCACGCGGCTGGCCGCGAAGCCGGTGCCGGCGCCGGCGCCGCCGGGGCTGATGCTCGCGACGAAACCCGCGCGTTCGAGGGCCACGATGAAGTCGGCGCACTCCTGCGCGCTGGCGTTCGAGCGCTGCTGCAGCGCCTGCAGCGAAGCCGGCCGGCTCGCGAGCAGCGTGGCGAGCTTCATGCGCATGGTGGTGTCGAGCAGCGCGACCGAGGGCCAGCGCAGCAGGCGGTATTCCTCGCCGCGCCCGGCACGCTCCCGAGAGGCGGCAAGACCGAGCTCACGGGCATGGATCACCATCGCGCCGAGGCGGTTGAGCATGGCCTCGAGCGCATCGGCATGCAGCGGCAGGCGCAGGAAAGGCCCGCGCGACGGGGATGTGTCGCCGATCGTCAGCAGCGGCACGGGCCGGTCGGACGCTTCGGCTGGCGGCGCCGGGAGCCTGTCGCCCACCACGCGCAAGTCGGCGTCCTCGACCTGCCAGGCCCAGTGCTGGTGGGTGCGGTGGTCGAGCAACCGCACGAGGGACTTGAAGAGGAGTTCGTCGCGGGCCGGCAACCCTTCGACGCTGAAGCTCAGCAGTGGCCGGCGGCCGCGTGGCGAGGTGGCCTGCGTGGTCATCGGCGGCTCGGGCGTAGCCATTCGGCGACCGGCATCGAGCGCACCAATTTGGGGCTTTCTTGCGGTTTGAACTGCAATTCAAGAGCTCCCGTCGGCAAGACCTCCACGGAAAGCCTTGCGGCCCGCCCCGAATTGAATGCCTAAGTGTTAGAGGAATGTTTCTGGCAAAAAATATAACACTCGTTGCAATTAAAAACACTAGATTACAAAGCCCGACTAACTCCTACGGGAATCGGTGGAGAAGACTGTGGCCGCCCGGCCACACGCCGTCGTCGAAGGAGCCGACGGGAGTCCCTCAAGATGCCTCCCAGATCGCCGCGCAGACTCGCCGGCATGTCCACGCCAGCCTCGAGACCATGGATCCGCCTGCGCTGGCGCCTGCAGGAGACAGGCCTGTTCGGACACGTCGTCGAAGGCCACTGGCTGTGGGAGCCCGACACGCCTTCGGTGCGCGCCGCGTTCCAGGCAGCCGTGGAGGCCGGCAACAAGGCCCACGGCGCCGGGACGCACTGGGTGGAGCAGGAGGACGCCGGGGGCGCCCATGCATCCCGGTGACCTGAGCATTTCTTCACGTATCGCTTCTGCTCCTACCTCGATGTCATATATGGCGAATTTGACTTTCATATAGTCAAAACAGACTAATCAAGAGCAACTGCACTGCCCACGCCCCAGCACGGCGCGGACACAGCGGCATGCGCAAGCCAGGGAGGACCAGAGATGGCAGTGCAGGGAGAAGAAGAGGACATCTGGCTGGACTTCAGCCTGGGTCTGGGCGGTTTCGCGGAAGTCACCGCTGTGACGACACCGCTCGACGACAGGAGAAAGATCCGCGTGCGCGTGCCC
>NZ_RXFS01000023.1 GCF_003952185.1 Variovorax sp. 679
CTATCGCATCGCCTGATGCGCCGCATGGGAACTTCCCGCTGACAGCCGTCGCACGGATTGACAAGCACCGCTCGCCGCTTTGATACTGAACTCTCAGGTTCATCATTCAAGCGAAGGAGACCCCATGCAAAGGATCGTTCCCTGCCTATGGTTCGACCGCAACGGAGAGGACGCGCTGAAGTTCTACAGCAGCATCTTTCCGAACTCGCGCGTGACCGACACGCTGCTCTGGGGCGATGCCAACCCAAGCCGCAAGGGCTCGCTGCTCACCGCGACCTTCGAGCTCGACGGGCAGAAGTTCATGGTTCTCAACGGCGGGCCGGAATACAAGTTCAACCCGGCCATCTCGATGTTCGTGCCGTGCGAGACACAGGCCGAGGTCGACTACTACTGGGAAAGGCTGCTCGAAGGCGGCGGCCAGCCGGTGCAGTGCGGCTGGCTCACCGATCGCTACGGCGTGTCGTGGCAGGTCGCGCCCACGGCCATGATCCGCATGTTCCAGGACAAGGACGAGGCCAAGGCCAACCGCGCGATGCAGGCCATGATGAAGATGGTCAAGCTCGATCTGGCCGAGGTGCAGCGGGCCTTCGACGGCAAGTAGGCGGCGCGGCGGCTACACCAGCTTGTGGATCGCCTTCTTGCGCCACACCAGCTGGTAGTACGCGGTCTGCAGCAGCAGCATCGCGCCGAAGGTCACGGGGTAGGCCACCCAGATCCCGTCGAGCCCGATGCGGTGGCTCATGACCCAGGCCACCGGCACTTCCACGCCCAGGATGCAGACGATGGAAATCAGCGTGGGCACCAGCACCGAGCCGCTCGCGCGCATGATCCCCGACAGCGCCGAGGCCATGCCGAAGACCACCAGGCTCCACAGCATGATGTGCAGCAGCGTCTGCGCGATCTCGATCACTGGCGCGCTGGTGATGAAGAAGCCCATCAGCGGCCGCGAGAACAGGTAGCCCAGCAGCACGAGCCCGCCGGTCAGCACGAGGTTCATGAGCAGCGCCGTCTTCGCGATGGCGCCGAGCCGGTTGGCGCGGCCCGCGCCGATGGCCTGCGCGCCGAGGATCGACGCGGTGATGGCGATCGAGATGGCCGGGAACTGCACGTACGCCACCACCTGGTTCACAGCGCCGTAGGCCGCCGTGGCATTCGAGCCGAAGCCGTTGACCATCGACAGCAGCACCACCTCGGCCAGCGCCACCACGATCATCTGCACGCCCGTGGGCACGCCGATGCGCAGCACGGCCTTCAGCAATTGCGGTTGGATGCGCAGGTTGCGCATGAACTCCGCATCGGGCGCGAGCGGACTCTTCTGCTGGCGCAGCCGGAAGCCCAGCCAGGTGGTCGCCACGATGAAGGACAGCACCGACGCCCATGCGCCGCTCGCCACGCCGAGTTGCGGAAGCCCGCCCCAGCCGCGGATGAGCGCGGGCGTGACCACCAGCCCGATCAGCGTGGAGATCAGCAGCGTGAAGAGCGGCGTGACGGTGTCCCCCACGCCGCGCAGCATCGCGGTGGACAGCAGGAACAGGAACACGCCCGGCATCGCGATCAGCATGATGCGGGCATAGCGCGTGGAGTCGGCCAGCACGTCGGGCGGCGTGCCCAGCGCGGCCAGCATCGGCGTGGTGAAGGCGCCGCCGAACACGGCGATCACCAGCCCCATCAGCACGCCGACGGTGAGCGTGGTGCCTGCCACGGCCTTGGCCTTGGCGACGTCGCGCGCGCCCCATGCCTGCCCGATGAGCACCGAGGCACCGGCGCCCAGGCCGATGATGAAGGCGATGAAGAAGAACATCACCGGGAAGAAGCTCGACACCGCCGCCAGCGCGCCCACGCCGAGCATCTGGCCCACGTACACGTTGTTCAGCGTGCCCGAGAGCGACTGGAGGATGTTGCTGAGCAACATCGGCGCCAGGAAGAAAAGAAAGACCTTCCACAGGGGCCGCGGTGCGTTGACCGGCGCCACTGGCACGCCTTGCAGGCCGCTGGGGTCCGCGCCGCCGCCGGCGCCGGTTGTCTCGGGTGTTGTTCTCATTGGGTGGGCCAGCCCGCGGCCGACAGTTTCTGCAGATGGGCGCGCACGTCGGCGGGCCAGGGGGCGATCAGCTGGTTGAAGCGTTGCTCCTCGCCGGCGAACAACGCACGGTTGGCTTCCTCGAAGCCAGGCAGGTTGCCCGCGATGGCGGTCATGAAGCGGTAGGTGGCCTCTTGCGCGGCGCGCACGATGTCGCGCCCCGCGTTCACGCGGCGGGCGTCGTCGACCAGCTTGCGCAGCGCGACCGACGCGCCGCCGGGCTGGCGTCCGAGCCAGTCCCAGTGGCGCGGCAGCAGCGTGACTTCACGTGCGATCACGCCGAGCTTGGGCCGGCCGACGCCGCGCGGGGCATCGTCGCGATGCTCGGTGTCGTGGTCGCGCAGTTCGGGCAGCGGCTCGCGCATGTCGAGGTCGAGCTGCGCGCCGGTCTGGTCGTCGAACACGAGATAGGGCCCGGGGTCGTCGCGGCGGCGCAGCTGTTCGAGCACTTCGGCCTTGCTGCCCTGGGCGACGCGCTGGAAGCCGAAGAACACGGTCAGGGTGGTTGGGGAGGTGTCAGATGACATTCGAGTGTTTTGTTCCTGGGGGGTACCAAGGGAAACGAGGTGCGTAATCTACTCGCTGCCGCGCTTTGGTGCGCGTCATCTCGTTGCCATGCGTTGCGTGGGCGTTCGAGGCGTGTTTCAGGGCGTGTTGTAGCCGTTCGGCCCGAAGCACCGGAGCTCTTCCTGCCATAGCGAAAGAAGCCTGTCGAGCTCGGCCTTGCGATCGAAGGCGGGGTCTTCGCGCTCCTTGACCCGGTCGACCACCTCGAAGCTGAAGCGGTCCGCGCCATGCTCGATCCAGTCGCGTCCCAGCGCCTTGCTGCGGTGGGTGCGCATGTTCAGCTCGAAGCGGGCGCGGTTCATCGAGCCTTCGACATCGAGACTGCCGCCCACGTAGACGCGGCCATTCGATTCGTTGCGGATGACGTAGACCCCGGCGGGGCGGGGAGTTTCCTTGTATTGCCGGATGAGGGCGCGGCGGCTTTCCGTAGAGGGGTTCATTTCCTAAATATTACCCGGGCTAAATTAGGTTGGCAATATGCCCGGGTAAAATTGCCCCTCAACCTTCCCTGAATCGCCGCCAGCCTCGGGCAATCCGTCGGTTCAGCGCCCGCACCACGCGCCAGGGTCTGCTCTGGCGGACGAGGGTGAGCACACGGTCTTTCCAGGCCTTCCAGCGCGGATACCAGCGGGCGAACCATGGAATGCGCATCAGCGGCCCTTCGACCAGCTGGAAGATCCGCGCGACGATGGCCGTGCCTACCAGCTTGGCCAGTATCAGCACGGTGAGGGCCGTGGCGGCATGGCCGCGGCTGAACAGGAAGAGGGCCAGCACCTTCACCGGCAGCAGCAGGAGCACCGGCACGAAGAACGCCAGCAGCGCCCCCCAGGGCGGCAGCCGGCGCAGCCTGTCTTCGAGAGCGGCCCACAGGGGAAGGCGGGACAGCCGGGCGGCAAGCGCGGCCAGCGGCTCCCAGCCCCACTCCTCGAAGAGCAGCAGGGGAACGACAAGCGCGGTGGCGATGGCGCGAAGCAGGGCGCGCAGGACGCGCAGCAGGGATGTCATTCCCCGAGGGTAAGGCAACGCGGCCCCGGTCCGCGCCGCCGCCCGGTTGCCCGCCTACTTGTTCGCCGGCACGAAGAAGAGGTATTCGCCGCGGCCCAGTTCAGGCGTGACCTCGTAGCCGGCGCACAGGTCGTCATTGCACTGGATGACGATCACGCGCGGCCAGATCGTCGCTGCCGTGGGATAGCCCGGCATGTATTGCGGTACATGCCAGACGCCCAGGGACCCGACTGGCTGGGCGTTCTCGGTGCCCCGTGCGTTCTGCAGGCCGCTGCCCATGTTCATCCGCTCGACGCGCAGCACGGGCTGCACGGCTGCGGCCGCCGAGGCCGTTGCCGCGCAGCAGGCCGCCAGCCAGAGCAGGAGTACGGTCCTGGTCATTTCGCGCTCCACGCGGTCATTGCGGGACCGTCGTCAACGGGCCCGCGCCGTCGTCGTGCCGGGCGCCGAGCATATGTGCGGCGCGGATGGCGGCCACGTCGCCGGGGTCGATCGGCGTCACCGTCGCGCTGACGACAGGCGTCGCCACGGCGGTCGGCGGCTCTTCCGGCACCATGACAACCTGCTGCGGCGCGGCCTCGGCGACAGGCGCCAGCGGTGGCGGCAGTGGTGCGACCGCTGGGGCGGCGGGAGCGGGCATGGGAGCCGGTGCGACGGCGGCCACGGGTTGCGGCGCCACAGGCGCGGGTGGTACGGGGGGCGCGACCGGAGCCACTGCCACCGGGCGCGGCGGCGAAGGGGGCGCGCCGCTGGCCGACGCCTGCGGACCGTAGGCGGTGACGCGTTCTTCCGCAGTCATCGATTGCGGGCATTTCGTGCCCGTCATCTCGAGGGCGGCCAGGGCTGCGGGGTCCATGCAGTCCATGGCGAGCGAGGCTGCCTTCATGCCCTTGTTCCAGAGCTCGCGGCTCATCTTCAGGCGCTTGCAGTGCTCGTCTGTCCAGGTGGTGCCGAAACTGAGGCCGACGCCCGCGCCATTCGCGCTGGCGCTGGTGCTGCCCATGCAGGTGTCGTTGCTCGTCGTCAGGTTGGGACCGTTGACCGATGGCACGTTCTTGATCGTGTAGCTGCCCCGGTAGTCGATGGTGCTGGTCGTCGCGCCGCTGCTGTTGACGTTCTGGGTCACCGTCGAGGGGTTCGTGGTGTTGAAGTTGACGGCCTGGTTGTTGCCCTGGGCCGAGGTGGTGGCTGAACTCGATGACTGGTTGTTGGCTCCGCCCGCCGTCGTTTGCGCCATTGCGCCCGCGGACAAGCCCAGCAAGGTCAGGACGATAAGTTTTTTCATGTTCTCGACTCCTTTGGTAGCCGGGGAGGGGCGTACCCCTCCCCATTTCTCTGAGTGCAACAACCGGTGCCGGTGAAGTTCAGGGTGCCGATGCGGTGGCGCCAGCGCCAGCCAGGCCGCCGGTGCCGCCACCGTTGCTGAAGCCGCCTGCATTGCCGAGGCTGATGTTCGTCACGCCGAAGGAGCCGCCGGTCGAGCCAGCCGTCGCCGAGGTGGTGGTGCCGTTGATGAAGCCGTTGACGGCGCCCGAAGAGGCGCTGTAGCCCGACGTCGTGCCGGAGGTGCGCGTCACGATGGCAAGACCGCCGCCAGGACCCGCGGCCGTTGCGGCCGTGTTGTTGGTCGTGGAGGTGGCGGTACCGCCGGCACTGCCGCTCACGGAGTTCGGTCCGCCCGCGCTGTAGTTGGCGTTGGATGCCGCACCTGCATTGGCCTGTGCGTTGGCGCCGCCTACGGCCAGGCCGTTGCCGGTCGTCGCGGCCATGCTGGTCACGCTGCCTTGGGTGGTTGCCGAGCCGCTTGCCGAGGCACCGCCGATGCGCAGGCCCGGGAAGCTGACCGCGCCGCCTGCCGCGTTGGCGGTGGCCGACGAGCTGGAGTTGGCTGCGTTGTAGCTGAGTGCGCTGCCGGTGCCGGAGCTGGCTGCCACCGAGCCGGCGGAGCTGGAAGAGCCAGTCGTCGTACTGGTGGCTGCAAGGGCCGTGGTGCTTGTGGCGGAGGCGACGCTTCCGACCAGGACCACTGCGATCGCGATGAGTGTCTTCTTCATGATGCTTCCTCGAGAGTTGGTAGTGAAACGAACCCGATCGCCGGACCACCCGGCCATCAGCTGACGGTCAGTAGCGGGGGCTGAAATGGCATTCCGCGTCGACCGGGGTGCAGTTTCTTGGCAGGGAAGCGAACGAAAAATGCCCAGTGCTGGGTAGAGCAAGGCTATGGCGAAAGGCGTGGTTCGGCCTCTTCGGCGGGGCCTGAAAAAAGGGCTTGTACGTGCGGTGACAGAGGAGGAAAGTACAACTTTCGATGGACAGCGGTCGCGAGTCGCAACAGAATGCAACCAAAGTAATCAAAAAAACTGAAATTCAAAATCTGAATGGAAATGGATTAACTTTTAGTCACGAACAAGATGCACTAGTTGTCACAAAGGGGCTGAAATGGAAAGCGATCTCGACATTTCGTTGACAGATTCAGGGAATGGGTCTAGGAAATATTCGAACCCTGGGCAGTTCGGCGGGCTACTTTCTCCCTCCGCTGATACCCTTCCATGGCCCGATTTCCTTACAGGGCAGCAGACCAAGCCGGTGCGCGTCCTGCTCGTGGACGACGACCCCTTCGTGCGACGCGTCATCGCCCAGGAATTGCTGGGTGACCTGCGCATCCAGCTCGAAGGGCAGGCCGGTACCCTGCGCGAGGGACGCCGACTGCTGATGCAACACGAGTTCGACGTGCTGATGGTCGACATCCGCCTCGGCGACGGCAGCGGATTCGAGCTGATCGAGGAGGCCAAGCGGCATCGCAGCGCGGCCGAGATCATCGTCATTTCCGCGCTCGAGGACGAACCCCAGGTGCTGCATGCCTTCGAGCTCGGAGCTTCCGGCTACCTCGTCAAGAACGCGTGGTTCCAGAGCTATGCGCAGGCCGTGCTGCAGGTGGTGAACGGCGGTGCAGCCATCACTCCGCGGCTGGCCCGCAGGCTGCTCGTGCACCTCGACCACAAGCGCTCCAACGTGAACCCGGTACGCCCGCCGGACAGCAAGGCGACGTTATCCGCACGGGAGCGCGAAGTGTTGCGACTTGTAGCAACGGGCTACGTAACCGAGGAGATCGCGCTGCAGCTCACCATCAGCGCCCAGACGGTTAACGCGCACGTCAAGAACATCTACCGCAAGCTGCACGCCCATACCCGCGCGCAGGCGGTGAGCTTCGCCTCCCACCGGGGACTTCTTTAGGGCATGCCATGCTCGCGCCGCAGGTCCTTCATCTTCCGCACCTTCTGGAAGACCAGTTCGTGTGGTTGTCGATCGGCTCGTGGCTCGTATTGCTGACGTGGCTGTACTCGCGCGTCTCGCGCCGGCGGTTGCTGATGTGGGCGGCGCTGGCCGGCGCGCTGCACCTGACGCCGGTGGCCGCGCAGGTGATCCGGGCCGGTTCCGCCATCACCGTCATGGCGCAGGACATGCCGTTCACCTTCTGGGCCCTGCAGGTGGTCAATGTGCTGGTGCTGGGCATGATCCTGGGCATCTGGTACTTCTCGCAGCGGCGCGCGTCGCGCTACCGGCAGGTCCAGGCGGTGATGGCGGAGCGCCGTCGCATCGCCAACGACCTGCACGACGGCGTCGGCTCCCGGCTGGTGGCGCTGCTGGCCAGCCAGAACCCCGGATCCGGCGGCTCCGACAGCCTCTCGATGGCGCTGCAGGCCTGCCTGCTCGAGCTGCAGATGACGGTGGACGACCTGGACGACCAGGGCGACAGCACCGTCGTCGAGAGGCTGGGCCACCTGCGCTACCGGCTGAGGCCCGCGTTCGAGCGCATGGGCATCGCCCTCGAATGGAGTGTCTCGGCCGAGTCCGAAGCCTTCCCGATACCGGCGGAAACCGCATCGCAGGTCTGCCGCGTGGCGCAGGAAGCCTTGTCCAACGCCTTGCGCCATTCCCGCGCGAGCCGCGTCGAACTGCTCGTCGCGCTGCGGGAGCATGACCGGGCGATGGTGCTCGAAGTGCGCGACAACGGCCGGGGGCTGGGGCCGCCGGGCAGCCTTCCGGCGGGGGAGGAGCGCTTCTCCGGCAGCCTCGGCAAGGGGCTGCGCAGCATGCATTCGCGCGCCGAGGCGATCCGGGCGGAACTCGACATCGGCCCCGTCGCGCCGCACGGCCTGTGCGTGCGCCTGGTCGTGCCCCGCACGGCGGCCGAGTTGCCGCAGGCCGAGGTGCCGCCGGAGCTCGAAAGCAAGCTGTAACACGCCCGCCGGGCCACCCGGGGTGGAAGCCGTACTCGCCTATGGCAAACTCCCGCGCTTTGCCAGGGACGCGCTCAAGACATGCAGAAAATCATTCGCCAGCTCGCCGTCGAGATCAAGGTCGGCGAGAACCAGGTGAAGGCCGCCGTCGAACTGCTCGACGGAGGCGCCACGGTTCCATTCATCGCCCGCTACCGCAAGGAAGCCACCGATGGCCTCGACGACACCCAGCTGCGCGAACTCGAAGCGCGTCTTTCCTACCTGCGCGAACTCGAGGACCGCCGCGTGGCCGTCCTCAAGGCCATCGACGAGCAGGGCAAGCTGACCCCCGAGCTGCGCGCAGCCATCGAGCTGGCGCCCACCAAGCAGGAGCTCGAAGACCTCTACCTGCCGTTCAAGCAGAAGCGCCGCACCAAGGGCCAGATCGCCCGCGAATTCGGCATCGAGCCGCTGGCCGACAAGCTGCTGGCCGACCCCACGCTCGACCCCGCCGTGGAAGCCAAGGCCTTCCTGCAGCCCGCCACCACGCTCGACGACGGCAAGCCGGGCCCCGATTTCTCCACCGTGCCGCTCGTGCTCGACGGCGTGCGCGACATTCTTTCCGAGCGCTGGGCCGAAGACGCCGCGCTGGTGCAGAGCCTGCGCGAATGGCTCTGGAACGAAGGCCTGCTGCGTTCCAGCCTGATGGCCGGCAAGGACGAGAACAACGCCGACGTCGCCAAGTTCCGCGACTACTTCGAGTACGACGAGCCCATCGGCCGCGTGCCCTCGCACCGCGCGCTGGCCGTGTTCCGCGGCCGCGCGCTTGAAATCCTCGACGCCAAGCTGGTGCTGCCCGTGGAGCCCGAGCCGGGCAAGCCCAGCATCGCCGAAGGCCGCATCGCGCTGCACCTGGGCTGGAGCCATTCGGCCCGCCTGTCGGACGACTTGATCCGCAAGTGCGTGGCCTGGACCTGGCGCGTCAAGCTGGCGCTTTCCACCGAGCGCGACCTGTTCACCCGCCTGCGCGAAGACGCCGAGAAGGTCGCCATCAAGGTGTTCGCAGACAACCTGCGCGACCTGCTGCTGGCAGCGCCCGCCGGCCCGCGCGTCGTGATGGGCCTGGACCCGGGCATCCGCACCGGCGTGAAGGTGGCCGTGGTCGATTCGACCGGCAAGCTGGTCGAAACGGCCACCGTGTTCCCGCACGAGCCGCGAAAAGACTGGGAAGGCTCGCTGCACACGCTGGGCAAGCTGTGCGCCAAGCACGGCGTGAACCTGATCGCCATCGGCAACGGCACCGCCAGCCGCGAGACCGACAAGCTGGCCGCCGACCTCATCAAGCTGCTGGCCAAGATGGCTGCGCAGGCCGGCGCGCCCGAAATGAAGGTCGACAAGGTGGTGGTGAGCGAGGCCGGCGCTTCGGTGTACTCCGCCAGCGAATTCGCCTCGCAGGAAATGCCCGACGTGGACGTGAGCCTGCGCGGCGCCGCCTCCATTGCGCGCCGCCTTCAGGACCCGCTGGCCGAGCTGGTGAAGATCGACCCCAAGAGCATCGGCGTGGGCCAGTACCAGCACGACGTGAACCAGAGCGAACTCGCGCGCACCCTGCAGGCCGTGGTCGAAGACTGCGTGAACTCGGTGGGCGTGGACCTCAACACCGCCAGCGTGCCGCTGCTCAGCCGCGTCTCGGGCCTTTCGGCCAGCGTGGCCAAGGCTGTGGTGCGCTGGCGCGAGTCGAACGGCGCGTTCTCCACCCGCAAGCAGTTGCTCGACGTGACCGGCTTCGGCCCCAAGGCCTTCGAGCAGAGCGCGGGCTTCCTGCGCATCCGCGGTGGCGCCGACCCGCTCGACATCACCGGCGTGCACCCCGAGACCTATCCGCTGGTCGAGCAGATCATCGTGAAGACCGGCAAGCCCATCGCCGAGCTGATGGGCCGCGCCGACATGCTCAAGACGCTGAAGCCCGAGCTGTTCGCCAACGAGAAGTTCGGCGTCATCACCGTCAAGGACATCCTGGGCGAACTCGAGAAGCCCGGCCGCGACCCGCGCCCCGACTTCAAGGTGGCGCGCTTCAACGACGGCGTGGAAGACATTGCCGACCTGAAGGAGGGCATGGTGCTCGAGGGCACCGTGAGCAACGTGGCCCAGTTCGGCGCCTTCGTCGACCTCGGCGTGCACCAGGACGGCCTGGTCCACGTGAGCCAGCTGAGCCACAAGTTCGTGAACGACGCGCGCGAGGTCGTCAAGACCGGCGACATCGTAAGGGTCAAGGTGATGGAAGTGGACGTGGCGCGCAAGCGCATCGGCCTGTCGATGAAGCTCGACGCCGCGCCCGCGCGCCGCGACGGCCCGCGCGACAACCGCTTCGAGGGCGCAGGCCGCGGCCAGCAGCAGCAAGGCCGCCGCGACAACTCGCCGCAGCCGGCAGGCCAGATGGCCAACGCCTTCGCCAAGCTGCAGGGGCTGCGCAAGTAAGCCATGCCGCACGGTTCTTGCTGACGCGACCGGCATGACGATGAAAGCCCTGCGCATCTACGCCGGCCCCGCGGCCCGCAAGCACATCGAGCAACACGGCCTGCGCCCGCAGGACGTGCGCACCATTCCCGGTGCGGCCGGCGGGCCGAAGGGCCTGATCCTCGGGCCGCTCGACCGCTTCATCTTCGGCCGCTGGCTGCCGCAGTCGAGCCAGCAGGTGCACCTGGTGGGCGCGTCCATCGGCGCCTGGCGGCTCTCCACGGCATGCCTGGCCGATTCCGATGCCGCCTTCGAGCGCTTCGAGCACGACTACGTGCACCAGCAGTTCGAAGTGCCGCCGGGACAGAAGCGGCTCAGCCCGCGCCAGCTCAGCGAGCGTTTCGCCGAGAGCCTCGAATCCTTCTATGGCGGGCGCATCGGCGAGGTGCTGAGCCATCCGCGCTACCGGCTGCATGTGGTGACATCGCGCGGCCGCCACATCCTCGGGCGCGAGGGCAGGGCGCGTACGCCGGTGGGTTACCTCGGCGCCTTCGCCACCAACAGCCTGCATCGCAAGAGCCTGGGCGCGTGGCTGGAGCGCTGCGTGTTCTCCACGCCCGGCGCGGCGCTGCCTTTTGCCACGCGCGACTTCCGCACGCGCCAGCATGCGCTGAGCGAGGCCAACTTCAACATGGTGCTGCAGGCTTCGTGCTCCATCCCGTTCCTCCTGGCGGCGGTGCACGACATCCCGGGCGCGCCGCGCGGCGCCTACTGGGACGGCGGCATCACCGACTACCACCTGCACCTCGACTACCAGCCGGCCGACGAAGGCATCGTGCTGTATCCGCATTTCCAGCAGGCGGTGGTGCCGGGCTGGCTCGACAAGGGCCTGCGCTGGCGCCACAAGGCCAGCGGCTTTCTCGACCGCATGGTGGTGCTCGCACCCGACCCGGAATGGGTGCGGACCCTGCCCAACGGCAAGCTGCCCGACCGCAAGGACTTCATCCACTTCGCCAACGACGCGCAGGCGCGCATCGGCGCATGGGGCCGCGCCACGCGCGAGGCGCAGCGGCTGTCGGACGAGTTCCAGGACTGGCTTCAGCGCGACGGCGCGCCCGGCATGCTGCCCCTTTGACCCGCCAGCGCCAGCGGCGCGGCGCAGTCGAGGATGTTCACTTCCACCGCATCGCCGACCTTGAGCGCGGCTCCCGCGGGCCAGCGCCCCGTGCCGAGCGAGCGCGTGTGCACCCCGCCGTTGCGGTAGCGCACGACGGCATAGCGCGCATCGGCGCCGCCGTCCGCGCCGCAATCGCGGTCAGCCGTTGCGACCAGATCGCCGGTGCGCCCGACGCTGACGACCTGGGCCGCCCGCCAGCCAGCGGAGTGGTCGAAGGAATGCGCGTCGAAGGCCGAGCAGCCGCCGAGCGCCAGCGCCAGGAGGAAGGTCGCGCGTCGTACGCCCCTCACGGCGCCGGTCCGATCGCCGCCGTGGCCTGGATCTCGACCCGGTATTCGGAGTCGATCAGCTTCGCCCCGACCGTCGCGCGGGCGGGCGTGTGGCCGGCGGGCACCCATTCGTCCCACACCGAGTTCATCGCGGCGTAGTCGCCCACCGTGCGCAGGTAGATCGTCACGCTCACCAAGTCTTTCTTGGTGGCGCCCTGCGTGGCGAGCATGTCGTCGATGTGATGCAGGATCTCGCGCATCTGCCCGGTGATGTCGAGCGACGGGTTCTCGGCCACCTGGCCCGAGAGATACAGCAGGCGCGCGGCGCCCATGTCGACGGTCACCATCTCGCTGAAGCGGGGGCCCATGTCGTGGCGGATGATGTTCATGGCGATGCGGGAGAAATGGAAGAAGACGAGACGATGGCAGGTTGCGGCGTATTCCACCAGCCGCCGCCGAGCGCCTGGAAGAGGGCGGCCGCGTCGGTCAGCCGCAGCGCGCGGGCCTGCACGAGATTGAGCAGCGCCTGCTGCTGCGCCTGCTGCGCGACGCGCAGCGACAGCGCACTGGCATCGCCGAGCTGCACCTGCGTGCGCGTGCGCGCCAGGCTCTGCGAGGCCGTGCGCTCCGCCTTCACGGCCGCCTGCAGTGAACGGGTGTCGGCGTCGATGGCTTCGAGCGTGTTGGCCACGTCCTGGAAGGCGGCGAGCACCGTCGCACGGTATTGCGCCGCCGCCTCGTCGAACGAGGCCCGGGCGGCGGCTTCGCGGTGCTTCAGCGCGCCGCCGTCGAAGATGGGCTGCGTCACGCTCCCGGCCACGGTCCAGAAGAGCGAGGACGCCTTGAACAGATCGGACAGCTTGTACGCCGACGAGCCGTACGAGTTCACGCCCAGCGTCACGTTCGGCAGCCTCGCCGCCACCGCGACGCCGATGGCGGCGCTGGCCGCCTGCAGCTGTGCTTCGGCCGCGCGTACGTCGGGGCGATGCTCGACCAGGCTGGAGGGCAGGGTCAGCGGCAGCTCCGAGGGCAGTTGCAGGGCATCGAGATCGAAACGGGCCTCGACGCCCTGGCTCGGATAGCGGCCCGCGAGCGCGGCCAGCAGGTTGCGCTGCTGTGCGAGCTGCCTGTCGAGCGGCGGCAGCGTGGCCTCGGTGGCAGCCAGCGCGGCCTCCTGTGCGTCGACGTCGGCCGGTGCAGCCTGGCCCAGCGCCAACTGCTTGCGGTAGGCCTGGAGCACTTCCTTCTGCCCCGCAATGATGTTCTGCGTGGCGCGTTGCTGCGCGCGCAGCGAGGCCTCGGTGATCGCGGCAGTCACCACATTGCTGCTCAGCGTGAGCTTCGCGGCCAGCGTCTGGAAGCGCTGCAGCTCGGTCTGCGCCTGTGCGCCTTCCACCTGCCGGCGGGTGGCGCCGAACACGTCGGGCGTGTACGACACCGTCAATTGCGCCGTGTGCAGCGTGTACAGGTTCGCGTTGGACGACACCGGGCTTGCCACCGCGCTGGCCACACGCTGCCGCGTGGGCGAGTAACCCACCGCCACGGTGGGCCAGAAGGCGGCGCGACCGGCCGCCTCGTTCTCCTGCGCCGCACGCAGAGCGGCATCGGCCGCCTCGATGGTCGGGTTGCCGGCCAGGCTTTGCGTGACCAGCGCATTCAGCGGCTCGCTGCGAAAGGCCTGCCACCACTGGGCAGGCACGTCGAGCTCGGGCGACAGGCGCGCCAGCGGCACGCCCTCGGCCTCCTTGCTGGCGGGCGGCGCGGCCGTGTACTGCGCGGGCAGGTCCAGCGACGGTCGCGCATAGTCGGGCCCGACCGCGCAGCCACCCAGCAGCAGCGCGATGCCCGCCGCCGCGGGCGCGGCGAGTCCGAGGCTCGTTGTTCTTGTCTTCTTGCTCATGATTTCGTTCGTCTCCAGCCTTCCTAGCGGTCGCGGCGCGAGCGCGCGCCCCAGCCCTTGCGTTCGAACACGCGTTCCATAGCGAAGAACAGGGTTGGCAGGATGAAGAGCGTGAGCAGCGTCGACACCACCAGCCCCCCGACCACCACCGTCGCCAGCCCGCGCTGCACGTCGGTGCCCACGCCGGTGGCCAGCGCCGCCGGCAGCATGCCGACCGATGCCACCGTGGCCGTCATCAGCACCGGCCGCAGCCGCTCGGTTGCGCCTTCGAGCACCGAGGCCTGCAGCGCGAGCCCTTCGCCGCGCACGCGCCGGAAGTTCGCGACCATGATGATCCCGTTCTGTATCGAGACGCCGAACAGCGCGATGAAGCCCACGGCGGTGGCCACGTTGAGCGTTTCGCCCGCCACGTGCACCGCGATCAGCCCGCCCAGCGTGGCCATCGGCACCACGCCCAGGATCAGCACCACCTGCCGGATCTTGCCGAACTGGAAGAACAGCAGCACCGCCATGATGCTGACCACGATGGCCAGCGACACGCTCAGGCGGGCCTGTGCGCGCTGCTGGTTCTCGAACTGGCCGGCCCACTGCAGGCGGAACTTCGTGGCGTCGAACTTCACCTCCTTCGCGATGCGGTCGCGTGCCTCGTCGAGGTAGGAGGCCAGGTCGCGGTCGCGGTTGTCCACGCGCACCGTGATCTGCCGCTCGTTCATCTCGTGCGAGATGGTGCTTTCGCCGGTCTGCAGCCGGATGTCGGCCACCTGCGACAGCGGCACCTTGGCGCCGCTCGAACTGTTGAGCAGCAGCGCGCCGATGGCCTCGGTGTTGCCCTTGGCGCTCTTCGGCATCTTCACCGACACGTTGTAGGTGCGGTTGCCCGAATACACGGTGATCACCGGCGCGCCGCCGATGCCGGTCTGGATCAGGCTGGCCACGTCGTTTGCATTGACACCGAAGCGCGCCGCCGCCTCGCGGTTCAACTGGATCACCACCTGCGGAATCGGCGGCTCCTGGAACAGCGAGGCCGAGGCCGTGCCGCGCACCGTGCCCAGCAGCTCGACGATCTGGTTGCCGATGCGCCGGCTCTCCTTCAGGTCGTCGCCGTAGATGCGCAGCACCAGCGGGCTGTGCGCGCCGCCCACGGCGTCGTTCACGCCGTCGATGATCGGCTGGCTGATGCCCACGTCGAAGCCCGGCATGCGCGCAAAGCGCTCGGTCAGCGTGCGCACGAAGTCCGCCTTCTTCACGCCGGCCGGCCACTCGCTGTACGGCTTGAGGCCCACGGGCACCTCCATGTGCGAGGGCGTCCACGGGTCGGTGCCGTCGTCGTTGCGGCCGAGCTGCGTCACCACGTACGATACCTCGGGGTACTCGAGCAGCACGTGCCGCAGCTCGGTGGCCATCTCGCTGGCCTTGTCGAGCGACAGGCCCGATGGCAGCTGAACCTGCAGCCACAGGGCGCCTTCGTCGATGTCCGGCAGGAACTCGCGCCCGGCCGTGGCGCCCAGCACCACCACCGCGGCCAGCGCGGCCACGCTCAGGCCGTAGGCGATGGCCGGCACTTCCAGCAGCCTCGCCAGCACCCGGCGGTACGCGGCCGTGAGCCACACCAGCGGCTTGTTGACGAAGGGCTTGCTCGGCTTGCGCAGCGCCACGTAGGCCAGGCTTGGAATGAGCGTCAGCGCGCAGAGCAGGGCGCCCACCAGCGCGTAGCCCACCGTGAAGGCCATCGGCTTGAACAGCTTGCCCTCGGCGCGCTCGAAGGCGAAGAGCGGAAAGTACGCGGTGATGATGATCAGCGTGGCGAAGAAGATCGGCCCCGACACGTGGCTCACCGTCTCGAGGATGTTGCCCTCGGTGAGCGTGGCGTTCGGCTCTTCCTCGCGTCGCCGCAATATCGCTTCCATCACCACGATGGCGCCGTCCACGATGATGCCGAAGTCGATCGCGCCCAGCGAGAACAGGTTGGCCGGCATGCGGGTGAAGTGCATCACGATGAACACCGTCACCAGCGACATCGGAATGGCCACCGCAGCCACCACCGCGCTGCGCGGACTGCCCAGGAAAAGAATGAGCACGAAGCACACCAGCGCCATGCCTTCGAGCACCGTGTGCGTCACCTTGTCGACCGTGAGCTTCACCAGGTCGTCGCGGTCGATGTAGGGCACGATCTTCACGCCCATGGGCGCGAGCTCGGCCTGCAGCTCGTCGATCTTCTTGTGCACGCCTTCCAGCACGCGCGAGGGGTTCTCGTACTTGAGCATCAGCACGATGCCTTCGATGGTGTCCGGGTTGGTGTCCTTGCCGAGGATGCCGCCGCGCTCCTGGTGGCCGAACTGCAGCCGCCCGAGGTCGCGCACCTGCACCGGCGAGCCGTTGCTCTGCGCCACCACCACCGTGCCCAGGTCGTCCAGCGTGCGGATCTGGCCGATGCCGCGAACCACATAGCTCTGGTCGCCGCGCGCGATGCGCCCGCCGCCGGCGTTGGCGCTGTTGTTGTTGATGGCCGTGACCACGTCGTTGAGCACCAGCCCGTACTTCTGCATGCGCGACGGGTCGAGTTCGAGCTGGAACTCCTTGGTGAATCCGCCGAAGTTGTTGATGTCCACCACGCCGGCCACCTGCTTGAGCGCGGGAATCACCTTCCAGCGCTGCAGCTCCGACAGCTCCATCAGGTTCTTCGTGTCCGACTCCAGCGTGTAGCGATAGATCTCGCCGGCCGGCCCTGCCACAGGGCCCAGGCCGGGCTGCGCGCCCGAGGGCAGGCTGACCTGCCCGATGCGCTCGGTCACGCGCTGGCGTGCGAAGTAGTCGTCGGTGCCGTCCTTGAAGGTCAGGGTGATGAGCGACAGCCCGAAGGTGCTGCTCGAGCGGATCGAGGCCAGCCCCGGCGTGTTGCTCAGCGCGCGCTCCAGCGGCGTGGTGATCTGCTGCTCGATCTCCTCGGCGGCCAGGCCGTTGACCTGCGTGGTGACCTGCACGTTCACGTCGCCGAGGTCGGGGTACGCCTCGACCGTCATCTGCGTCCACGACCACGCACCGAAGAGCACCAGCGCCACCGACATCGCCCAGGCCAGGTGCCTGCGGCGGAAGAACTGGGTGATGATGAGATTAATCATTCAGCAGCACACCACCACGAACCACCACGCGCTCGCCCGCGGCCAGGCCGCTGCGGATGCGTACCCTGTCGCCGTCTTCGCGGCCCAGCTCCACCGTGCGCCGAACGAAGGTCCAGGGCTCGGCCTCGACGAAGACGCTCACGCTGTCGTTGTTCATCAGCAACGCCGAGGCCGGCACCTGCGGCTGCGAGCCCTGCGGCACGCCGAGCACCGCGGTGGCGAACATGTTGGGCTTGAAGAGCCCGTCGGGGTTCGCAAAGACGATGCGCGCGCGGGCACGGCGCGTGTCCGCGTCGAGCACCGCGCTCACGAAGGCGACCTTGCCGGTGAAGCTGCGGCCCGGGTAGGCGGCCAGCGTGACCACCACGTTCTGCCCAGGTGCGACTGTGCCGACCACGCTCTCGGGCACATTGACCGTGACCCAGACCGAATCGAGGTTCGACACCGTCATCAGCACCGCGTTGGCGTCGTTCAGGTTCGCGCCCGCGGCGGCATTCAGCGCCGTGACCGTGCCGGCCATGGGCGCGACGATCTTCAGCACCTGGCCGGCCTGCGCGCCGCCGCCTTCCGCACCCAGGCTGCGCAGGCGGGCTTCGCTGCGTTGCAGTTCGGCGGTCTGCTGGGCGACGCTGCTGCGGGCGGCTTCCACGTCCTTCATGGCGTTGGAGCCGGCCTCGTTCACGCCGCGTGCCCGGACCAGCGCGCGCTGCGCCAGGTCGAGCGCGTCGCGGGCCTTCTGCGCGTCGGCCACGGCCTGCGCCAGGTCGGGCGAGCTCATCGTGGCGAGCAACTGGCCGCGCTTGACGGTATCGCCCAGGCGCACCTTCAGCTCGAGCAGCCGGCCGGTCAGCGGCGGCAGGATGTTGACGGTGCTGGCCGGGTTGGCTTCCACCGTGGCGGGCAGGCTGACCTCGTGCGGCAGGGCGTCCTGGCCGACCGTGGCGACCAGCAGCCGCTCGCGCAGCGGGGAGCCGGCGGGCACGCTCAGGCGGTTGCCCTGGCGCACCAGCATCGGCGCCGGAGCGGCGGCCGCCGTGGTGGCGGCATGGGCGGGGTTGTCGAACGAGTCGACGCACAGGGCCGCGCAGGTCATCAAGCCGAAGACGATGCGTGCGGGTGTGATCTGGTAGAGGGATTTCTTCTTCATCGCGATACGGACGTCGCGGGACGGGCGCGCCGTGCATGGGACCTCTTCCCATGCCCTCGATCCGCTCCCGTCTCCTGCCGGGGAGCGTATGAAATGGCGCCTGAAGAAGCTCCCAAGAAATCCTGAAGAAATCTTCAGGAAGCGCCGTCCGGCCTCCCCGGCAGGGTGAAGTCAGGAAGCCGGGGCATGATCCGCGCCATGAGAATTCTGCTGATCGAAGACGACCGCAAGGCCGCCCGGCTGCTGGCGCGCGGCCTGCAGGAAGAAGGCTTCGTCGTCGACGTCGTGCATACGGCGGAGGAGGGCGACGAAGAGGCATTCGTCATCGCCTACGACCTGATCGTGCTCGACTGGATGCTGCCCGGAAAGGACGGCCTCACGCTGTGCCGCGACCTGCGCCTGCGCGGCTGCAAGACGCCCGTGCTCATGCTCACCGCCCGTGACGCGCTGAGCGACCGCGTGGCCGGCCTGAACACCGGCGCCGACGACTACCTGACCAAGCCCTTCGCCTTCGACGAACTGCTGGCCCGCGTTCGCGCGCTGCTGCGCCGCTCGGAACTCGTGCGGCCGATCGTGCTCTCGCTGGCCGACCTGAGCCTGGACCCAATGAGCCAGCGCGTGCTGCGCGGCGGCACGGTACTCGACCTGACCCACAAGGAATTCGCGATCCTGCAGATCCTGCTGCGCCACGCCGGCGAGGTGGTCAGCCGCTCGCGCCTTGCCGAGCAGGTGTGGAAGGACGACCTGATCGCCATCGACAACCTGATCGACGTGCACATCAGCAACCTGCGCCGCAAGGTGGATGCGCCGCCGGCCGAACCGCTGATCCAGACCGTGCGCGGACGCGGCTTCAGGCTGGCGCCGGCGGAAGACAGCTCCGGGGGCGGCACCGCGCATGCTTAGCTTTCGCAAGCGGCTGGCGCTGGCGCACGTCAGCGCGATCGTGGTGGTGATGGCGGTCGCCGCCTTCGGCTCCTACCTCGTGTTCTCGCGCAACGTGCACCGCGAGCTCGACGCGGCGCTGCTGGCGCTGGCCGAGACCGAGATGGGCATGCTGC
This sequence comes from Variovorax sp. 679, assembly GCF_003952185.1. Taxonomy (GTDB): domain Bacteria; phylum Pseudomonadota; class Gammaproteobacteria; order Burkholderiales; family Burkholderiaceae_C; genus Variovorax. The sequence goes on from NZ_RXFS01000023.1 coordinate 19,000, forward strand.
TGTCGGCCGGCGAGGGCGACACCGTCATCGTGCACGAAGCCCCGCCGGGCCCCGGCGCGCCGTCGTTCGTGCGGCTCGACCGGTTGGTGCAGATCGTCGATACGGACGGCCGCGTGCTGGCGCGCAGCAGCAACCTCGGCGAGGCGCAGCTGCCCATTCCGCTCGCACTGCGCCAGCGGCTTGCGGCGGGCGAAACCGTGTTCGAGACGCTCGACGGATACGGCGAGGAGCCGACGCGCATGGTCTCGGTGCCCGTGCCGGGCCGCAGCTCGCAGCTCGCGGTGCAGGTGGCGGGCTCGCTGGACGATGTGAACCGCACGGTGGCCATGGCCAGCGTGCTGTTCCTGATCCTCGGCTGCGCGCTGCTGCTGGCGCTGGGCGCCGCGGGCGCGCTCATCACCCGGCGCGCATTCGGCGCCATCGACGATGTGGTGCGGCAGGCGCATCGCATCGGAGACGCGACCCTCGGCGAGAGACTGCCGCACCCCGGAACCAAGGACGAGATCGGGCGGCTGGTGGACACCCTCAACGACATGCTGGCGCGCATCGAGCAGGGCATGGAGGCGCAACGGCGTTTCACCGCCGATGCCTCGCACGAGCTGCGCTCGCCGCTCTCGCGCCTGCGCACCGAGCTGGAGCTGGCCCTGCGCAGGCCGCGCGAACCTGCTACCTACGTGGAGACGCTGCGCTCCTCGCTGGAGGAGGTCGAGTCGCTCACGCTGCTGGTGGAAGAACTGCTCGTGCTGGCCCGACTCGATTCGGGCCAGGAGCGCGACGCGGCCGAGACGGTGTCGCTGAACCAACTGGCGGAAGAGGCGCTGAGGCGGCTGGAGCCGCTGGCGCGCGAGCGGCGCCTCGCGCTTTCGCTGGAACCCGCTCCGCCAGTGGACGCGCGGGTCGCCCGCGGTGCGGCCAGCCTCGCGCTCGCCAACCTGCTCGACAACGCACTCAAGTTCTCGCCGCCCGGGACCACCGTGCGCGTGGGCCTGCGGGCGGATGCCGATGCGAACGAAGCCGTCATCAGCGTGGCGGACAGCGGCCCCGGCATACGCGGCGACGAGATGCCGCACCTGTTCGAGCGCTTCTATCGCGGTGCCACGGCGCGATCGGACGAGAAGACCCCGGGCCTGGGGCTGGGGCTGGCCTTGTCGCAGGCCGTTGTGCATGCGCACGGCGGGCGGATCGAGGCGGCGAACGAGAGTGGCGGTGGGGCGCGGTTCGAGATGCGGTTGCCGCTGGCACGGTGAACGCAAGGCTTTCCGGCGCAACCTACTGGTGGCCAGACGAACCCGCTCTCGACAACGGCGAGCCCGGTGTCAGCCAGACTCCTGTGTCGTCTACCGCTCGTTGAACCGGAGGTGCAGGCGACGGCTTGGGTTGCGGCGGCGGTGATGAAGGAGGTGGCGGCGCGTCCGCTCGCCACGTAATCGCGGGCGAAACCCAAGTGTTGCCTCGCACCGTCGCGATCTCCTTGTCCAAGAGCGCTTTGGTCCGCTGCTGATGGCGCTTGAGCGACACATCCACCGCCGCCAGCGGTATCGGCGGCCGCCACAGTTGCTTGAGGAGGCAATCCAGCACGAGCCGGTCGAAGGCGGGGCCGAAGCTACCTTTCTCATGCTCCCGGCCGTGATAGCCCAGGATTTCCGACGTATCCGCGCATTTCTTTGCGTCGACCTTGCCCTTGGTCAAGCCGGCCACGCTCTTCTTTGCAGCGCTGAACTCTGCCACCGCTGGTGCCGGTACCGCCGCCATGACCGGTGACGGACTCGATGCGGTGTATGGCGCTGCCGGAGCGATCGAAGGTATTTGCACCGGTGCAGGCTGGCTATTACCCGGATTGGCCAAGTGCGGATAGCTGGGCGGTGTGTAGGGGTTGCTCGGCGGTGACAGCATCTTGCCCAGCCCCCCGAGCAACGCCAGTGCCAGAAACAGCATGCCCGCGACATTCTGAGAGTTCTGGCTCTCCGGTGGCTTGGTTTTCGCCTTGGGCTTTGCCGCAGTGCCATGCGGCTTGCCCGTGACGGCACGGCGCCATCGCGGCACCTCGGTGTCCCATTCCCGCCACTTCAGGACGTTTTGCGTGTTGGTCACCATGTGAAGCCAGTTCGGCCAGGTGGCGACCAGTTGCTCCACCAGCGGCAACGCCTGGATCAGCATCCGGTCGCTCGGCCTGCGGGCATCGCGCAGGCGGCGGATCAGGTCGCGCTGCGGCGTACGCCGGGTGTCCAGCTGGCGGTCGTACATCTCCAACTCGTTGATGGCCACGTCGATGAACCGTCCAGCGTGCCCCAACCGCGTCAGGCGACCGCGATCCTCGCGCCAGTTGAAGCACGCCATGGCGGGACCGAAAAGAAACTCGTGGCCGGGCCTCCAGCCCTGCGCGAGGATCGAGGCCATTCCCCACTCGAAGAGGAACTGCGCGTCCAGGTCGAGCAGCCGCGGATCGTCGAGGATGCCTTCAAGGAGCTTGCGGCCTTCGGACAAGTCTTCCGGTGGGCGGTGCTGAAGCTGTTCCAGCAGCGCGTCCAATACCGCCCGGGCGATGGCATCGGAGTCGGCTTGCCGCGTATGGGTGGTGTCTTCGCCGCTCGCCTCGTCCGACGGCGAATGCGGCGCGGGTCCCATCGCTTCCAGTGTCGGCTCCTCTGGCGTTGCCGCCATGTCCTCCTGCACCGCGGCAGCTGCGCGCTGCTGCATGTAGTGCGCCCAACCCATCGCGGTCTCGTAGGCTTCGCGCAAGGCCTGGAAGCCTTCGGGGTCGGCTTCCTGGTCGATCTGCTTCAGTCGCTGCGCGTAGGCGCGGCGTATCGCGCGCTCGTCCGCCTCGTCATCGAGCCCGAGGTGCTGCAGGAAGGGAAACGATGGAGTGCTCATGAGCCGAGCCGGAAATTGATTGGTACCTTGAACCACGCATCCACGTTCTGGCCCTCAACCCGGGCCGGCTGGAAGCTGGCCGTGCGCACGCCCTGCACCGCGGCCTCGTCGAGCAGCGCATGCCCGGATCCCTGCACGACGCGCACTTCGCCGATATCGCCGTTCTTGCGAACGAGCACGCCGACGATCACTTCTCCCTGCAGCCCTGCGCGCCTGGCCAACGTGGGATAGCTGATCTGCGGGGGCCTGAGGTAGGTGGCTGGCGAGCCAATCGTGTCCTCACCGGCGAACTTCGGCGGTGGTCCTGCCGGTATTTCGGACGCGCCCCGCGCAGGCCTCTGTGCAACGGTGGCGGCAGGCTTGTCGTCCGGTGCGCTCCACCACAACAGGACGCAGAGCCCGACGATGAGCAGCATGGCCAGGGCGATCTTGCGGCCCAGGGGCTCGGGCCTGGACGGTGCAGCCGGTGGCCGGACCGGCTTGGCAGGCTCCTGCGGCCGCTCGCTCCACCGCTCGACGTTGCGCGGTGTGGTCACGATGTGCAGCCAATGCGGGTACAGCGACAGCATGTGCTCGACGGCGGATATGCACATAGCCAGCACGTGCTCGCTGGGCCGCTCGTTCCTGCGCAGCATTTCGATCAGTTGCTCGCGGGACGCACCGTTGTAGATCGGGGCCCCGCGGCTGCGAAAGGCTTCGAGTTCGACGATGGCGCTGTCCACGATCTGGCCCTCGCGGCCCAGCGACAGCAGCCGGGCCCTGTCGTTGCGCCAGTCGAAGAGTTCGACGGCCGTTTCGAACAGCAGCTCGTGCCCCGGCTGCCAGCCCGACGCGAGGATGGCGGCGACGCTCCACTCGAAGAAGAAGCGCGCATCCATGTCGATGAGACGCGGATCGTCGAGCATCTGCTGCAGGTGCTCGCGCACCGGTGCGAGGCTGGTGAGCTGTCGGTCGCGCAAGGCCTGCGCCAGTTCCTCGCGCAAGACCTCGGCCGTTGCGCGCGGATCGTGCGGCGCCGCGATGGGCTCGGTTGCTGCAACCGCCTCCGACTCCTGAAGAGGTAAAGGAACATGCTCGGGCTGCTCGTCGCTTTCCGCCTGCTGCTGCGAGCGCCATTGAAGCCATCGCATCGAGGTCTCGTAGGCCTCGCGCAACGCCTGAAAGCTCTCAGGGTCGGCCTCCTGGTCGACGGTTTTCAGCCGCTGCGCGTAGGCGCGGCGCACGGAGCGTTCGTCCGCGCTCTCATCGAGATCCAGGTACCGGAGAAACGGCACGGAACTGGTCATTGGAGCCCTCGGCCAGCGCAGTGCGCGTCAGTCTTCGCCGAGGATGAAGCCCTCGCGCTCGATGTGGTTCAGCTGCTCCTCGAGCCGTCGCTGCGCTGGTGAGATGACTCGCTTGTCCTGCGTTGACAGGACGTGCTCGAACTCGCGGATCTGCGCGCCCAGCCAGGCGCGCACGTCGCCGCGCAGCTGCTGGTAGAGCCGTTCGGCACGCGCCAGCAACGTGCGGTTCTCCAGCGTGTCGCGGGGATGGATCTTCAGTTCGTCGAGTTCCTTCAGCCGCTCGGCGATCTCGCTTTCCGACAGCAGACCAGGGTTGCCCTCGATGAGCACGCTCGATTTCTGTTGCGTCTTCTGCACCGTCGCTTCGACCTGCAGCAGGCCGTTCACGTCGTAGGTGAAGCGCACGTCCACGCCCGATTCCTCCGCTGCGATGCCTGGCAGTTCGACACGCAGTTTCCCGAGATGAATGTTGTCGCGCACCATGCGCGCTTCGCCCTGGAAGATGTTGAGGTCGACCAGAAACTGATTCTTGCTGGTGGGGAAGTAAGTCTTGACGCGACTGATTGGCACCGGACTGTTGCGCTCGATGATCGGGTCGAAGTGCCCTGGTGACGACGCCGTCTCGGAGATCCGCATGCTGACCTCGACGCCGAGCGAGTATGGAGACACGTCGGTCATCACCACTTCCTTCAGAGCTGCATCCCTGGCCTTCAGCCCGGCTTGCACGGCGGCGCCCAGTGCCACCACCTCGTCGGGGTTGAAGTCGATCGACGGGAAGCGGCCGAACATCGTGGTGACCAGTCGGCGCACGATCGGCATGCGTGTTGCGCCACCTGCGAGCACGATGTTGTCTAGCTGCCCGCTGCGCAGATTGGCGTCACGCAGCGCACGCTCGACCGGCGTGCGTAGCCTCTTGAGCAGCGTGGTACAGGCCTGTTCGAGCGTGCTTTCGTCGAGGTCCAGCGTGTGCTGCGTACCGTCATGCCAGACCGACAGCGTGGCCTTGGGCTGGCTGCTCAGTGCGCGCTTGACGGCCTCGGCCGCCCCCGTCAGCTGCTGCATGAAATGCGCGTCATTGCGCAGGGAGGCCTTGAGCCCGCTGCGTTCGAAGAACAGGTCGATCAGCACGGCAACGAAGTCCTCGCCGCCGAGGAAGTTGTCTCCGGCCGAGGCTCGGACTTCCATCACGCCCTCGAACATCTCGAGGATCGACACGTCGAAAGTCCCGCCGCCGAGATCGAACACAAGGAAACGGGTTTCCGCGCCCATGTTGTGCATGCCGTACGCCAAGGCCGCGGCGGTGGGCTCATTCAGCAGCCGGTCGACACGCAGACCCGCCATCTGGCCTGCCGTGCGGGTGGCCTTGCGCTGTGCGTCCGAAAAATAGGCCGGCACGGTGATGACCGCTTCGGTGACGGGCTCGCCCAACGCCGCTTCGGCATCGGCCTTCAGTGCCTTCAGCACCAGCGCCGAAAGCTCCTCGGGCCGGAACTCGCGCTTGCCGAGCCGCAATGTCTTGTCGCTGCCCATGTAGCGCTTGAAGACCGCGGCGGTCCGGTCGGGATGGGTCTGCAGCCGGTCGCGCGCGGCGCGGCCGACCAGCACGGTGCCGTCTTCGTCGATGCTCACGCATGAAGGCGTCAGCGTGTCTCCCAATCCGTTGGGGATCAGCACCGATTGCCCGTCCCTCCATGCCGCTACCAGGCTGTTGGTGGTGCCCAGATCAATGCCAACGATCATGTCCTCGCTCCCAGGAACTGTCTTGCTGTTTTTGATGAGTCGCGCCGGGGCGGCATCTGCATTTCGGATGCAGGCACAGGCTCCCGGACAACGCCCGAAATAGTTTAACAATCGGATACGAAGCTGCACCACACGCAGCCACCTGCAATGACAGCCATCTGGAAAAAATGCTCATGCTCCTGAAGTTCATCGCCGCCATCGCATTGCTCGTTTCCATTCATCTCTTCGCGATGACGGCACTGGGGCACTGGTGTGGAATTGCCGTGCGCAAGGTGTCGTTGGGCTTCGGGCCGAGGCTGCTGTCGCTCGGCATCTTCCATTTGCACGCACTGCCGCTTGGCGGCAGCGTGCAGTTCAAGGACACGCGGGAGGAGGGCGTCCCCTTTGACGAGCCGGTTGACTACTTCGACGATGCTTTCAATCACAAGGCACGTGCGGTGCAGGTGCTGATACCGCTGGCAGGCGTGGCTGCGCTCATTGCCGTCGCGCTGGTGCTGCGTCAGGGGGCGGCCATACCGAGCCTGGTCCATGGATTCGCGCAGCTCATTGCGGGTGCGTTCGATCCGCTGTCCACCGGACGGCAACTGGTGGGAAATGCAACGGCATTCGCCAAGGAGCATGCTTTCCTGCCTTTGCTCGGGATGCTCGCCGCGAAGCTCGCGGCATTGAATCTGCTGCCGCTGCCCTTTCTGAATGGCGGTCAGGCGCTGCTCACGCTGGTGACGCGCGACCTGCGCGAGATACCTGCTTGGCAGCACAAACTCAATGCGGTTTCTGCGTGGGTCTGCCTTGTGCTGGTCGCGCTGTGGCTGGCTGCGGTCTTCGCGTACATCGAGGGTCGGTGATCCGTCTGCCCGCCGGGCAAACCCTGACCGTACCGGCACGCGGCGCTTCGAGAATGGCCCGCTCCATTTCCGAAGAAGCAACGAAGAAGGGTGTCTGCCGCCATGTCCCAAGCCACGCTGTCCCGCCGCCAATTCACGCTAGCCACCGCCGCGGCAAGCCTCGCCTTGCCATCGTTCGCGCAGAGCGCATGGCCCTCCAAGCCGATCCGCATCGTCGTTCCCTACACGCCGGGCGGGTTCACCGACCAGATGGCGCGGCTGGTGCAGGTTGGGCTGCAGACAAGGCTCGGCCAGCCGGTGCTGGTCGACAACAAACCGGGCGCGAACAGCCTGATCGGCGTCGATGCCATCGCCAAGGCGGCGCCCGACGGCACGACCTTCGGCGTGGTCATCGCCGCCTATGCAGCCAACACCACGCTGTACCCGAAGCTACCCTACGACCCACGCAAGGACCTGACGGGCGTCTCCCTGATGGGCGTGTCGCCGCTGCTGGCCGCGGTGAATGTCGATGCACCATTCAAGACGGCGCGCGAACTCATCGACTACGCGCGAGCCAATCCTGGCAAGGTGAGCTTCGGATCGTCGGGCAACGGCTCGGCCGCGCATCTCACCACCGAGCTGTGGAAGTCGCTCACGCAGACGTACATGATCCACATCCCATACCGGGGGGCGATGCCTGCGTTGACCGACCTGATGGGCGGGCAGATCCAGCTTTTCTTCGACGCGCCCACCGGGCTCATCAATCAGGCCAAGGCGGGCAAGGTGCGGCTGATCGGCGTGGCCGGCGACAAGCGACTCGCAGCGGCTCCCGAGGTGCCCACCTTCATCGAGCAGGGTTTCGCGGGCTTCACGGGCAGCACCTGGGCCGGCATGCTGGCGCCGGCGGCCACGCCGCGCGATATCGTCAAGCGCATGTCGGAAGAGGTGGCGCGCATCATCAGGAGCGACGAGACGCGCGCGAAGCTCGATGCGATGGGCACGATCCCGGCGGGCAGCACGCCGGAGGAGTTCGATGCCTTCATCACCACCGAGACGGCGAAGTGGGGCAAGGTGATCCGCACCGCCGGGGTGAAGGCGGAATAGCCGCCGCGGCGTCGGGTTGACGTCGAGTTGGCGCCGGTCAGGGCGCCAGCATCAGCACCTTGAACTGGCTGGGCACGATGCGCATGCCCAGCGCATTGCTGCGGTTCTGCACCGAGAGGCTGGTCATGCGCGTGGCCGGGCTGCCCTTGAGCAGCACGGTGAACGAGCCGGTGATGTGGCGCGAGGGCCCCATGACCGAAGGCGAGATCACGCCCAGCGTCACGCCGGGGTTGTCGCCGTTGGTGAGCGGCGTGACGGTCGCGAGGTTGTGCGCCGGCGCGAACATGAAGAGGATGTTCCACGCATTGGGAATCGCGGTCGGGCCCAGCGCGAAGTTGGGGTAGGGAATGGGAATGGCCGGCGGCGTCTTGCACACGTCGGGAAAGGCCAAGTCCATGCCCATCATCTGGCAGTTGGCGAACACGGTGTCTACTCCTCTCGCAGCTTCGTTCAGCCCATGTGGATCTGCTTGGCGTCGACCTTCACGACCGCCTGCGCCGTGACCACCGTCTGCGCCGCGTGGATGCGGGCGAGGTCGGCGGCTTCGTAGTCGAGTTGGCCGCAGCGCAGTTGCTCGGTCTGCTCGGTCATGCGGAAGGCGGTGCGGCTGATGTGCACCAGGCGATCCATCACGGTCTCGCACAGCTGGCCGACGACATGGATGCTTGCCGCCATGGCCCTGACCGTGTTGCCGACGTAATTGAGCCGCTCCACCTTGCAGTCGGCTTCGGTCGCGTCGAGGGCAAAGCGCTCGCCGCTGACTTCCACCGTCCTGGCGGATTGCAGCCGGATGGTTTCGCCGCTCTCGATGTGCACGCCGCCCACCGGCGCGGCCAGTGTGAGGCGGCCAGCGGTCTCGATGCGCGCGGAGCTGCTGTCGGCCTGATCGATCACGGCGATCAGGTACACGTGGTAGCGGTCGGGGCCCGAAATCAGCACCGTGTCGCCCGGCTCCGGCCTCAGCAGGCAGCTGGCGGCGCGGCGGCACTGCCATGCTCCGTCGTCGCATTCCACGCGGTACAGCGATCCTTCGGGCAGGAACTCGACCACCTTGCCCAGGCGCTGTACGGGAGCGTCGGCCGTGCCCGCTTGCGGGTTGCGCAATGCCGCGATGTTCTTCATGGGGTTTCGCCTTTCGTGAATGGGGTGGGAGATGCCTTGCGCCGGGCGGACCAGCGCTGCGCCTCGTGCAGGTCGGGGTCGTTGGGCAGTACGCCGGCGTTGCCGCGCAGACTGTCGGGAACGTCGCGCGCTCCGTGCAGCTGGGTGCGGAAGAGGCGGGCATCGAAGTTCGCGCCCTCCAGCACAGCTTCGGAAAAGTCCGCGTAGGTGAGGTCCGCGCCGGCAAAGCGGGTGCCGGTGCAATCGGCCCGGTGGAAGATGCATTGCTGCAGGCTGGCTTCGCCGAAATCGGCGGCGGCAAGGACTGCGTCGATCCACAGGCTCTGGTCGAAATGCGCGCCGCGCATGTCGGCCCGGCTCAGGTCGGCCTCGGGGAACAGCGCCTGCGGCGCATGGACGCCGCGCAGCACCGCATCGCGAAGCACTGCGCCCTTGAAGTTGCACTGCGCCATGTGCGCCCCCTCGAAGTTGCAGCCTTCGAGGTCCGCATCGGTGAACTGGCACGACAGGAAGTGATGCTTCGGGAAATCATGGCCGCCAAGGCGCGATTCGACGAAGACGACCCGCTCGAAGCGCGCACCGGAGAGCGCGGTTTCGCGCAGGTCGACCTGATAGAACACCGCCTTGTCCAGGCGGGCGCCCGACAGGTCCGCGCCATCCAGCGGCGACTGGAAGAACAGCGTGCGGTCCAGCAGCCCGGCGGCGAAGCGGCTGCGCGAGAGCGTGCTTTCCATGAACTTGGTGTCGACCACGCTGGCCTGCGAGAAGTCGCTGCCGGGCAGCTGGCAGCGATGGAATATCGCGTCGTCCAGCACGGCCGCCGTCAGGTCCGCCGACGGGAGCGCGCATTGCGAGAAGGCGGCTTTTTTCAACTGCGCGTCCTTCAGTTGCACGCCATCGAGCGTGCAGTTCTCGAACTGGCTTTCCTCGAAGCGCGTGCCGATGCAGCTCACGCCGGCGAAATCGACTTCGATGAACACGCCGCCGGAGAGATCCAGGCCGTCGAGGCGCCAGCCCCTGCAGCTTCGCTCCCGGATCGGTTCGCCACGCTGCACCATGGTCTGCAGTCGGTGCGGCGTCATGCGGCCGCGGCTTCCTGGCGTGTCGGATAGACCTTGGCCAGGTGCGTGTAGGCGCCGTCGAGCAGCGTGGTGCCGTCCATGAGGCTCTGGGAAACATCGGCACGGAACAGGTTGGCGCCGCGCAGGTCGGTGAAGCGCAGGTCGGCCTTCTGGAAGCTCGCGTCGATCAGGTCGGCGTTCCGCAGGCTGGCATGCCGCAGGTCGGCACGCACGAAGCGCGAGTCGCGAGCGTCGATGCGCGAGAGGTCTGCATGCGAGAGATCGCATTCGGACAAGTCGCTGTTCTCCAGCCGGGCGCCGGCGAAGCTGGCCTTCGAGAGCGCGACCGTACGCAGGCTGCATTCGCGCAGGTGGGCGCCCTCGAACTTCGCTTCGCGAAAGCTGCTGCTTCCCACGATGCAGGTGGTGCGCAGGGTCGCATGCGAGAAATCGATTTGGCCATCGGCCTCCACGTCGACGAATACGCAGCTCTCGAGGTTGCCCTGCGCAAAGCCGATCGCGCCGGGCTTGCAGCGCACGAAGTGCAGCTTGAAGAGCGTGGCGCCTTCGAAGTCCAGTTGCTCCAGCCGCACCTTCTCGAGGAACATGACCACCTTGAGGTTGGCGCGATGGAAGCTGCAGCGCACGAACGCGGCTTCGATCACCGTGTTGTCTTCCCATTGCGAATCGCTGAAGTCGCAGTCCTCGCAGATGATGTTTTCGAGCACGGCGTTGCGTAGATGGGCGCTGTTGAAGACGGTGTGCCTGCACTGGGCGAAGCCCAGGTTGGCACCTGTGAGGCGCGTACCGCGCAACGAGGCGCCGTCGAGGCAGGCGCGTGCGAGCACTGCGCGGGAAAAGTCGGCGTCGTCGAGTCGTGCACCGCGCAGGTTGGCGCTCTCCAGCATCGCGCCGACGAAGCGGGCGCCGCGCAGGTCCATGCCCGACAGGTCGGCACCGGTCAGGTCCATGTCGGAGAAGTCGCGGCTTGCGGCCAGGATTGCCGTCGCCTGCTCGCGCACCTCGGCCGCGCGTTCGACGGTCATCGCATCGGCGGCGTCCTGGTGGTGGGCGCTGTTCAGGTACATCTTGCGTTGGGCTGCGGCGATGAATTCGCCGCGACCCAGAAGCTCCGTGACGGGGGCCATCTCCGCCGCGCGCTGGCCCGGCATTTCCGCGATGGATTCGGCCATGCTGCGCAGATGGGGCGTCATTGCGGCGGCGGGTGGCCCCTTGAACGCAGAGCGTTCGCGGCCCTCGGCCAGTGCCAGCAGCGGACTCATGCCGGGGCCGGCCTCGCTCGCATTCGCGCGAAGCGTCTCGGACAGTTCCTGCTGCTGGGCATGGAGCTTCTGCCTGGCCTCTTCCTGCAGGCGCTTGCTGCGCGCGACGAACTCGGGCAGGGCGTCCAGCGTGGGCAGTTCGTCGCCGGCGTCTTGCGGCGGAAAGTAGCGCGCGGGGTCCTGGCCGTCGGCGATCATCTGCTGCCGCATCTGCTCGCGCATCCATTCGCCGTGCCGGTGTGCGTTGCGCGCCAGCGGGCCGAGCGGCCGGTCTTTCAGCGACATGGTGTCGAGCCAGGGAGCGATGGCTGCGGCGGGAACGAGGTCGCGGTCGCGAAAGCTGTGCAGCGCGCCGTCTTCCGGATCGAGCCGCTGCTGCAGGATGCGCCGGTAGTGGCCGGCGGGCAGAGGTTCGGTTCCGGCTTCTTCCAGCGCTGGCATCAGGTGGAGCACGTCGGCGGCATCGTCTTCCCGGATGTCCGCCACGCCGTGGTAGATCAGCACGATGCGCTCGCGGTGCGGGAAGAACCAGGCGGTGGTCATCCGCATCGGCACGTCGGTGAAGGTGGGCTCTCCGGCCTCGGAAGCCAGCGTGAGGAAGCAGCGCGCGCGCCAATCCGGGAGCCGGCCTTCCTGGCAGGGCTTGTGCGGATGCATGTTCCAGATTTCGTAGGGCGCGCCAGCGGGAATGCTGTCGGCATCGCGCCACCACTGGTCTTCGGACGCCGCATTGAACAGGTGCCAGTCCATGTCGGCGGAAAAGGCCGGGAAATCTTCCTGCGCCCATCGGGCGTCGTAGTCCTTGCCGATGCGGGCAAAGCGCCGGGGCCACATCACGTCGATGGCGCCGAGGCCGGCGGGGGAGGGCTGCTGGTCAGGGCGCTGGATGGGCGCATCGGGCGACTCGATGTTCGGAAGCCGGCGCGTGCGCACGCCGTTGATCGTTTCTTCATCGGCACCGATGCCCAGCGGGTTGTCCGCGCAAGAAGCACCGCCGTAGGCGTGTTTCCAGTCGAGCGGCATGCTCTCGAAATCCTGCGGCGGCGTGGCGCGCTTGTCGAGCCAGAAGCGGTCGCCGGACACGCGCAGGTTTTTTTCCAGCGAGCCGACGCGCATCTTCACCATGCACTGGTTTCGGATCTGCTGGTGCGCGGTGTAGGCATGGCCCGTGGCAAGGAATTCAGCGCTGCGCTTGGGCATGCCCAGGTCGAGCACGCCCTGCTCGCCGATTTCCTCGGCCACCAGTGGCCAGAGTTCGGCGTCGGGATAGAGCACGGGCGCGTCGGCATCCATGCCCGTCATGGCGATCACGGTCAGACCCAACCGCTGGCGTCGCTGCCATGGAAACGGGCGACTCAGTACGCTGAGCCGGAGCGGCTTGATGACTTTCATGAAACGGGAGGGAAATGCGCGAGGTCAGCGTGAAATGGTCGTGGTCGACTGGCGGCGGTCGATGGCCAGCGCCTCCGAATCGGCCGGATCGACCAGCACGTGGATCGTCTGACCCGGCATGAAATTGACCACCAGCTCGCGCGCGATGCGGGTCTTGAAGGTCTGCTCCAGGGGAGGGCGGCCAGCCAGGTCGACGGTGCGCACGCGCAGTTCGACGTCGTTGTCGTAAGTGCCTTGCGCCAGTTCCCGCAGGGCCAGCACCTGGGCGCTCGCGGGCTGCCCCTGGGTCACGAGGCGTTCGTAGCGCCGCGCCTCCTCGCGGTAGGGCCTGTTGCTGCGAAGGGTGTGCACGACCACGAACGCCAGGAAGACAACGATCAGGACACCGGAGATCAAGGGCAACCAGAACTGCATGGGCTAGCTGAAGATGCTCATGACCTTGGCCTGGATCGCGAGCCCGCCACTGCGGATCTTGGCGCCCGCCGCCTTCACGTTGGCGCCCGAGGTTTCCAGGGCGAGCCCGTTGTTCTTGTTCTTGAAGGCCGAGATGTCGATCTTCACGGTGGCGAGCTGCAGGTTGAGGGCGGCGTAGATCTGTGCTCTGGCACCCCACACGTCGAAGGAGGTCGCCACGGCGCCGAAGCGGAAGACGCAGCCGCTGGCGCGCCCGATCCGCCAGTTGTTCTCTTGCGAGGAACTGATGGTGTGCTGGGGCACGTTGAAGGTGACCTTCGGCGCGTTCACGATGATCTCGACACTGACGTTCTCGGTGACGGTGCCGGTGATGTTGCGGGTCTCGCCCGCGGTGATGTTCTCGGTGCGCGATCCCTTGGTGGTGAGCATCTCCGCACCATCCACCGTGGCCGTGAGGCCGCCGGTGATGGTCCACGTCGCGCCATCGGTGATGGTGCGGGTCTCTCCGCCCTTGATGGTTTCGCTCTGGCCGCCCGTGATGGAGCGGGTTTCGCCGCCGGAGATGGTTTCGGTGCGCCCGTCCGTCACGATGCGCGTCTCGCCGTTGTGGATGGTCTCGGTCTCGCCGCCATTGACCGTGCGGGTCTGCCCGCCGTTGATGGTCTCGACGCCACCGCTGTTCACGAGCCGTTCTTCGCCGCCGTTGTAGGTGGCGGTTTCCTTGTCGGTGATGGTGGTGGTGCGTGTGCCGATGACGTCGAGCTTTTCGTTGACGTGGATGACGGTGGTGCGGTTGCCGCCCACGTCGCGCGTCTCGTCGGCTTCCACCTCGACGTCGAGATTGCGCTCGGCATGCAGCAGGATCTGCTCGGCGCCCGTGCGATCCTCGAAGCGAAGCATGTTGGCCTGGTTGGCCGCGCCGCCGGTGCTGGAGCGCGTGAGGATGCCGCTGGCCGTGGCGTTGGCGGGCAGCTCCCACGGCGGCATCTGGTCGCTGTTGTAGACGCGGCCTGTGATGATGGGGCGGTCGGGCTCGCCACCGATGAAATCGACGATCACCTCCTGGCCCACGCGCGGCATGTGCATGGTGCCGTAGTTGGCGCCGGCCCAGCTGCTCGACACGCGTACCCAGCAGGAGCTGTTCTCGTCGGACTGGCCGTAGCGGTCCCAGCGGAACTGCAGCTTCACGCGGCCGAAGCGGTCGGTCCAGATTTCCTCGGGGCCGACCACGGTGGCGGTCTGCGGGCCGTTGGTGCGCGGGCGCGGCGTCTTGCGCGCGGGGCGGTAGGCCACGGAGGAGGGCAGTACGGTGAAGTCGAACTCGCACACCGATTCGCTGCTGCCGCCCGACGAGTATTCGGGCTCCTGCAGGTCGTAGCGGGTTTCGGTGACGAGGTATTCGCGGTTGTCCGACTCGCGCGGGCAATGCGTCATCTGGAACAGGTAGCCCGGCGCCATGCCGACCACGTTGGTGTGGCCCGAGGCCAGCTCGTGCGCGCACTGCAGCTCCTGCAGGCGGACTTTGGCGTAGGTGTCGCCCTGCTGGTGCTCGGTGTAGCCGCCGAGCCATTCGTAGACCTCGTAGGTCGAATGCTCGTGCGGCTTCGGATCCTGTTGCACGCTTTGCAGCGAGGCGCGCGACTTCCTGAAATCGAAGTCGTCGAGCATCACGCGGCCCGAGGTGATCTGCTCGGCCACGCGCCACTGGTCGATGCAGGGCTCCAGCGCGTTGACCACGCGGTCGCGCGGACGGTAGGCGATGCTCGCGTGGCCGGGCAGCGGCTTGTAGCTGCCGGCGTCATCCGCCAGCACGAGCAGGTGCGAGCCGTTGCTGTGCTCGAAGTGGTAGCCGATGCCCTCGTGCTCCATGAGACGGCTCACGAAGGCGAAGTCGCTCTCCTGGTACTGCACGCAGTATTCCCATGCGGGGTAGCTGCCGGTGAGGCGCTTCTCGAACTGGAAGCCGTACTTGCCCAGCACCTCGTCGAGCACCTCGGGCACGCTCTTGTTCTGGAAGATGCGGCAGTCGGTGGTGCGCGTGAGGTACCACAGCCATGGCTGCACCAGTGCGCGGTAGATGTAGTGGCGGCCGGTTTCGTTGGCGCGGCCCACGAGTTCGAAGCGCACCACGGTGCCGTTGAGGAAGCGCGGGCCGCCTTCATCGGCGAGCTCCAGCGTGAGCGAAGTGCCGAGCAGCTGCTTCAGGTCGAGGCTGAAACTGGTGCTGACCATGTCCACCTCGAACTCGAAGAGTCGGGAGAGTCCTTCCTGTCCCCGCATCGAGCGGAACTTGAGCTGCTCGGCGCTCAGGACGGTGTGAACTTGGACGGTGCGCTGCATTCGGAACTTCCCTGACCCTTGGGCTTCCGCGGCTGGGAAACCTTCGGTGACAGTCTAGAAATCCCTTATGTCACATAAATGACGTGAGGTCCGCAAAACGCTGTCTTTTCCCTCTGAAACGCCCCTTTGGAACGAGGCGTAGAAGAAGCCCTTACAGCCCCCTTACGCGGTTCTTACATCGAGGCTTCGAGCATGGCCTTGTAGTCGTCGCGCGTGGCCAGGCGAGGGTTGGTCTTGTGGCAATGGTCGGCCATTGCGCCGTCGATGATCTGCTCGAACATCGCGGGCGTCACACCCACTTCGGCAAGGCCCTTGGGCAGGCCGAGGCGCGCATTCATGTCGCGGATGGCATCGCCGAGATCGCCGGCTGAATCGAGATGCATGGCCTGCGCCATGCGCTGCAGGCGCTGTTCCTTCTGCACCGACTCCGCGCCTGAATTGAAATGGATCACCGCGGGAAGGAAGAGGGCGTTGAGCGTGCCGTGATGCAGGCGCGGATCGACGCCGCCCAGGCTGTGGCTCAGCGAATGCACGCAGCCCAAGCCCTTCTGGAACGCCATCGCGCCCTGCATCGATGCGCTCATCAGGTTGAGGCGCGCCTCGCGATCGCTGCCGTCCTTCGTCGCGCGTTCGATGTGGCCCCAGGCACGCTCGAGCCCGTCGAGGCCGATGCCGTCGGCTGGCGGATTGAACGCGGCCGACATGAAGGTCTCCATGCAATGCGCGATGGCGTCCATGCCGGTGGCGGCCGTGAGCCGGGGCGGAAGGCCCAGCGTGAGTTCGGGGTCGCAGATGGCTGCCTTGGGCATCAGGAACCAGCTGTGGAAGCCGAGCTTGCGATGGTCGTCGACGATGACGATGGCGCCACGCGCCACCTCGCTGCCCGTGCCGCTGGTGGTGGGCACCGCGATCAGCGGTACCGCGCGCTCGGTGATTCGCGGCGAGCCGCCTTCGATGGTGGCGTAGGTCTTGAGCGGGCCTTCGTGCGTGGCCGCGATGGCGACGCCCTTGGCGCAGTCGATGGCGGAGCCGCCGCCCACGGCGACGAGGCCGTCGCAGCGGCCGCTGCGATACAGCTCGACGGCCGCACGCACTGCAGCCTCAGTGGGGTTGGAGGGCGTCTGGTCGAACACCGAGACTTCCAGGTCGGCGATGGCGTCGAGCGCCTTCTGCAGCACGCCGGCCGCGCGGACGCCGGCATCGGTGACGATGAGCGGGCGATTGATGCCGATGCGCGCGCATTCGGCCGACAGCAGCTTGATCGCGCCGAACTCGAACTGGATCTGGGTGAGGTATTGGATGAGTGCCATGGGGATGAAGGCCTCGGGGAGCCCGGGGCAGTACGATTGCCGACCAGCCAAATCTAACAAGAGCGACCCGTCTTGCACACGAAAGAAACCCTTGCCGCTGTCGCGCCCGGAACACCGTCCGGCCCGCGGCTCACGCCGAAGATGGCCAGCGTCGTCGAGCGCATGGCGCGCGCCGGCCATCCACCGCTCGACCAGCAGACGCCCGACGAGGCCAAGGCCTCCTACGAAAAAGGCGCGGGCGTGCTCGAAGTGCCCAAGCCTGAATTGGCGCGTGTCGAAGACTTCACCATCACTGCCCGCGACGGATACGCGATTCCCGCGAGGCTGTATGCGCCGTCTTCGGCGGTGCTGCCCGTGCTGATCTATTTCCACGGCGGCGGCTTCACGGTCGGCAACATCCGCACGCACGACACGCTGTGCCGCGTGCTGAGCGCGAAGAGCGGTTGCGCGGTGGTGTCCATCGACTACCGGCTGGCGCCCGCGCACAAGTTCCCGACCGCGTCGAACGACGCCTGGGACGCCTTCCAGTTCATCGCGAAGCAAGGCGCGAGCCTCGGCGTGGACTCGTCGAGGCTGGCGGTGGGTGGCGACAGCGCCGGCGGCACGCTCGCGGCCGTGTGCGCCATCCTCGCGCGCGACGGGGGTTTGCCGCTTTCGCTGCAGATGCTGATCTATCCCGGCACCACGGCGCACCAGGACACCGCTTCGCACCTGCGCCATGTCAACGGCCCGCTGCTGACCAAGGCGATGATCGACTTCTTCTTCGCGCAGTACGTCCGCACGCCGGCAGACCGCGACGACTGGCGCTTCGCACCGCTGCTGGCCGACGACGTGGACGGCGTGGCGCCGGCCTGGATCGGGCTGGCGGAGAGCGATCCGGTGGTCGACGAAGGCATCGCATACGCCGACAAGCTGCGCGCGGCGGGCGTGCAGGTCGACCTGGAAATCTATCGCGGCGTGATCCACGAATTCATCAAGATGGGCAGGGCGATTCCGGAGGCGCTGCAAGCGCAGGATGATGCGGCCCGGGCACTGCGGGAGGCCTTGCAGCCTTGAGCGCGGTCGCGCATGCCTACCGGTACGCGCACGCATCGGCTGCGCTGGCGGAGCCGTCGGGCCCGCGGCTGAGCCTTGCGACCTCCAGCCCGCAGACCGACGGCGGCACGGCGCATCCGCATTTCTTCGAGGGCCAGCTGCTCCAGCCCCGGCTGTGCGCCGAGCTGCTGAGTGCCGTGCACCTGGTGGTCGGCTCGCGCTTCTTCACGCCCGCCAACAGCGTTGCACGCGCCATCGCGCTGGCCGATCCGGTGGTCACGGCCGGCGGCGAGTTGTTGCGCTTCGAGGGCTTTTCTTCTTGCTGCAGCTGCTATGTGCGGGTGGACCTGCTGCCCGATTCCTACGATGGGCAGGTGATGGGCAAGGGCACGACGAATGTCGACTTCAACGCTCCCATGCGCGCCGCGCTGGCCCGGATGCGCGATGCCGATGGGCTTGCGCTCTCGGTCGGGCGCGATGCGCTGACGCTGCAATCGGGCGACAGCGAGGTGGTCGAGCGCAAGGTGGCGTTGCCGTTGCGCTGGCTGCGCGGCATGGTCGAGGTGCAGTCGTACCTGGCCAGCATGCGGCAGCGCTTCGAGCTCAAGGGGCTGGAGGCGTTGCGCTTCCTTCGCACGCTGCCCAGGGCTTCGACCAGCCGCACCCCGCTGTGGGTGGTGCCGTCGCCGAAAGGCCCCTTCACCACGACGAAGCCGCACCCGCAAGGCGTGCGGGTGACCGATGCCAGCCGCCTTCGCGTGCTCGAAGCCTTGCTGCCCAAGGCCCGAAGCCTCGCTGTGCACGCCGACGAGGCGCAGCAGGCCAGCGCATGGGTGCTGGATTTTCCGGGCGCACGGCTCACACTGGCGCTCAGCGCCGAGCCCTGGCGCGGCTTCTCGGGCGAGGGGCAGGCGCTGCGCGCGCTGATGCGCATGGATGATGAGCGCGCCGTGTCGCAGGTGAGGGCGCAACTGAACTGGCAGGCGCTGATCGACGCGCCGGCGCTGGGGCGTACGCTGGACATCGCCGAGGCGAGCGTGGAAGACAGCCTGCGCATCCTCGGCGCCTCCGGCCTTGTGGGCTTCGACCTGGTCGAGCGGCGCTACTTTCATCGCGTGCTGCCGTTTGACCTGTCTTCGGTCGAGGACATGCACCCGCGCCTAGCCGATGCGCGCGAGCTCATGGCGCGCGGTGCCGTCACCATCGCCAACGCCAGCCCGGTCGAGGCGCAAGTGAGCAGCTCAGGCACTTCGTACAGCGTTCGGGAGATCGATGGGGAGCTGCGCTGCACCTGTCCCTGGTATGCAAAGCACCAGGGCGAGCGCGGCCCTTGCAAGCATGTATTGGCGGTGGAGGCGACGGCCTTCGCGGCGGAAGGCGGGCAATGAGAAATGAAGAGGAACTGCCGGCATTCGTGCCGGCCGGCGCGCTGGAGCAGGCGGTTTACAGCGGCGACTTCGAGACGGCTCTCGCGAGCCTGGAGGCCATGCCTGCCGCCGGCCGCAAGGCCAGTGCGGAATCGATCGAGAAGATGGGCCAGATCATGCGGTCGAGCCACTGGCAGGGCAGCCCGTACGCACGCCTGTGGGGCGGAGAGGCCCAGGCCGCGCAGTACCGCGCGCTGCAGGCTGCCGTGGTCGTGTGCATGGAGCCCAAGGCCTTGCTCGATCATGCGAGCCTGCGGGTCGCGCTCGACCAGAAAACCGTCTTGGCGCTGTGCAAGCGCTTCGGCATCGATGCCACCAGCTGGCGCGCCGCGCTGCAGCAGGCGGCCGAGGCCAGGCTGCAAGCCTTCGCGGCCCACATCATGCCGGTGCAGAACCTCGTCGCGGCGGGGTTGATCGATCGCCCGCAAGGCGATGAGTACGCCATCGGCCTCATGGCCCTGCCGCGCGCGCTTTCCCGCCTGACCACGATGGACCAGCATTTCGAGCGCGACCCCGGGCTGTACCAGGCCGTGCTGCGCCTCTTCGGCGTGGAGGGGACCGGCGAGCACAACCTGTCCGCGGTCGACAAGTACAACCACTCGCCGAAGAACTCCTGGTCGTACATCTTCATGGAGGGCGCGGTACGGGGCGAATTCACACGCGCACAGCTGCTCGAGAAGACGCTCGGCACGCTGGAGAAGGACTGGCCCCAATTCCGCGCGGGCTGGTTTTCGCGCTTTCACGAGACGCTGGCGCCCGACGCGGACGAGATGGCGCCGTTTGCAGCGCGCTACCTTGGCCTGTGCCATAGCCGCATTCCGCCGACCGTCGCGCTGACGCTCGGTGCGCTGAAAACGCTGCAGGCGGCGGGGCACGTCGACGGAGCATCGCTGCTGGCCGCGCTGCGCCCGGCGTTCTACGCCAGTGCCAAGTCGCAGGTCGAAGCCGCTCTGAAGCTGGCGGAGGCTGTCGTCAGGCGCGAACCCTCGCTCGCGCATGAGGCCTCTGCGGTGGTGCTGTGCGGACTGGTGCACGAGGCTGCCGACCTGCAGAAGAAGATCATCGAACGGCTCAAGGGCTGGGGCGTTGACGACGCGGCGAAAGGTGAGTTGGCGGCGTATGTCGACAGCGTGGCGGCGGTCAACCGGCCGGCGCTTGCGGCACTGCTCGGGGATGCCTCTGTACTCGCCGTGGTGCCGGTGGCCGTCGAGCAGACTCCGACAGGACGTGCGGGAGACGGCCCGATGGATCCGCTCGACGCCAGCCGCGCGCTCGTGCCGATCGCCGATGCCGCCGAGCTGGTCGAACGGATCGCTTTCGTGCTCGAAAACTCCAACGACGTCGATGAGCTGGAGCGCGTTGTCGAGGCACTGGTGCGCATGGCGCCGCTGCCGGAAGCGCTGGTGAAGCAGTGCGCGCCCGTGGTCAAGCGAGCCCGCAAGCTGCTGCACAGCGAGGTGCCGGCCCGGCTGGCGCGGTTGCTGGTCTTCGTCACGAGCGGGGAGCGCCTGCCCGACCTGCGCGACGATCCGCGTCGGCTCGGCTTGCAGAAGCCGCAGGCCGACGAATTTCTGGCTTTGCGCATCGACGATCTCGTCAATCAGGCCGCACGAGGCTGGGGCCTGGCACCATTGTCGTCGGCCACGCATACACGGGGATTCATCGACGCGGCGGTGTTCGTCGAGCGCATCGCGGCGTATCAGGCGCGCGGCGCGGAACCGATCCAGGGAGAGCAGGTGAGGGGGCTGCTACGGCTGGCTCCGGTGCAGGGGCAAGGCGCGGCAGCCTTGCAGGAGAAGGCCCGCCGCCTGGCCGATGTTCCGCTGGTGCGGGCACTGCGCCACGCGCTCGGCGAGGATGGCGTCGCCATTCCAACCAAGGCCGATCAGGTGCAGGAGGCCTTGTTCGCGGCCGCCGCGCGCGTTCGACACCCGGGCGGAGACGATCCGCGAGTACTGGCGGTCTTGGGAGATTTCGGCCCCGACGGCGCGAACGCTGCTCACTACACATGGTCGGTGAGTTCAAGGAGCTCCACCTACGACGGCAAGACCTACGTTCATCACGACTTCCTGCTGGCGTCCGTCGCGGTACCTCAAGACACGCCGCACGCGCTCGTCGCGGTGCGCCGCGCCGGCATCGAGGGTGACTACGACGAAGCCCTGCTGCGCTACGCCGCCACGGTGCTGCCGTCGTCGCTGGAGAGCTTCTTCGCGGCCGGCTGCCGCGAGATCGGCAACAACCTCGACTGGTGGGAGGCGCAGTGGCAGAACCGCGCCTATCTCGTGCCGCTGCTCGATCCCTCGGTACCCGTCACCGCCTCGCAGCCGATGGCGGTGCTGTTGCTGGCTTTGGCTCTTGCGGGCAAGGAGCCTGGGCAGACTGCGCTTGCCGTCGATGCGCTCGTGCATGCCTACACCGAAGCGCGGCTCGACGTGCCGGCGTTGGGGTCGCAGATGCGCGCGCTGCTAGCGTCATCGCTCGTGATGGCCAAACGCTACGGAAAGAGCCTGCAGGCAGCTGTGCGCGCCGATGCCCGGCTGGCCGCGCCGGCCTTCGATGTTCTCTGCGAAATGTTGACTGCGGACGCCGAAAATCCACCCAAGGACTTGGCCGCGCTGATGGAACTGTTGCTCGAGATTGCACTGAGCTCGCAGCGCGCGCTGCCCCCGACCACGCTGGGGCTGCTGAAAGAGCTCAAGCTCGGTGGCAAGGGCCGTGCGGTACAAAAGAATCTGCTCGCCCTGGGCCAGGCTTCACCGGCCCGAACCTGAGGCGCTTCGGATTGCCGCAATCCATTTCCATCTTTCGATTCCATCAACTATTCCGGAGATATGAATGCAACGTAGCGATTTCCGCTTTTTCCACCGCCTGCGCGTACGCTGGGCCGAGGTCGACATGCAGAAGATCGTCTTCAACGCGCACTACCTGATGTACTTCGACACCGCCATCTCCGACTACTGGCGTGCGCTGGCGCTGCCGTATGAGGAGTCGATGCACGCGATGGGCGGCGACCTGTACGTGCGCAAGGCGACGGTCGATTTCCGTGCCTCGGCGCGCATCGACGACGTGCTCGACGTGGGCATGCGCTGCGCGCGCATCGGCAATTCGTCGATGGTGTTCGAGGGCGGGCTGTTCCGGCAGGACCAGTTCCTGGTGGGCTGCGAGCTGGTCTATGTGTTCGCCGACCCGGCCACGCAGACATCGAAGCCGGTGCCGGCAGCCCTGCGCGAGGTGCTGACCGGGTTCGAGGCCGGCGAGTCCATGCGGACCATCGAGACGGGCGACTGGGCCACGTTGGGCGAAGGCGCCGGTGCCTTGCGGCGCGCCGTGTTCATCGAGGAGCAGAACATTCCCGAAGCGATGGAATGGGACGAGCAGGACGCTGTCGTGTTGCACGCGGTGGCGCGCAACCGTCTCGGACAGGTCATTGCCACGGCCCGGCTGTTGCCCGCCGAGAACGGCATCTCGCATATCGGCCGCGTGGCGGTGCATCGCAGCCTGCGCAGTGGTGGCCACGGTGCCGCTGTGATGCAGGCACTCGAGGACGCAGCCAAGGCGCGCGGTGCCAGCGTGGTCGCGCTGAACGCCCAGCGCAGTGCCGAGCGCTTCTATGGGCGGCTGGGCTATGTGCCGCACGGCGACGGCTTCGAAGAGGCCGGCATTCCGCACATCGAGATGCGCCGGTCTCTTCTCTCTTCTTCCTCTCAGTAGCGGCTGGGCGGATCCGGCACGTAGCCCGCGTCCGAACCCGGGAACGGCGACGGACCGGCCGGGCGCGGCCAGCGTGGCGCGGGCGGTACCGGGATCACGCCGGCGGCGATGAGGTTCTCGCGGCTGTCGTAGCGGATTCGGACCACCTCGTCGGGCGACGACTGCGCGCGTTCGAAGGTGGTCTTGCCGACATACGAGGTTTCGCGGCGGCCGTGGGCGGTGCCCAGGCTCGGGCTGGGGGCAGACTGGCGGGCCACGCTGCCTGCCGCGGAGGATTCGGCTGCCGGGGCAGCGTTGTCTGCCGAGCCCGCCTTCGCGCGCGCGTCGCCCTGGTACGACGATGACTCGCTGCGGCGTTCGCGCTCGCTGCCGTATCCACCGTATTCGTCGCGACGCGGAAAGGGTGTGATCGGAGGAGGCGGCGGCTCCGGCATGCGCTCGCGGAACATCGCGACGCCGATCACGCCCACGTCGTCGGGCCGGCCGGTGCGGCTTGCGTAGGAGTTGCCGGCCGCCGCGAACTCGAAGGCCGCGATCTGCGAGTCGCTCTTGCGCCAGCCGGTGATGTCGCTGCGCTCGCGCGGGCTGAAGACATAGCCGTTTTGCAGGACGCCTGCGGTTTCGCCCGTGACGACATTGACACCGTCCACCGACATCACGGCCATGATGCGCTCGCCCATCGCGTTGCGCGCCCGGATGGCGTAGCGCGCACCGGGACGACCGGCCACCCAGTATTCGCCGCGGTGGCGGTAGATCGGCAGTTCGGCGCCGGTGCCGCGGTCGACCACGCTGATCTGCATCAGCGAGCCGATGCGGCTGGATGGCATTGGCGGCGCATAGGAGCGCTCCGGGT
This sequence comes from Variovorax sp. 679, assembly GCF_003952185.1. Taxonomy (GTDB): domain Bacteria; phylum Pseudomonadota; class Gammaproteobacteria; order Burkholderiales; family Burkholderiaceae_C; genus Variovorax. Next base: position 42,776 of record NZ_RXFS01000023.1, read on the forward strand.
TCTGCGCGCAGGCCGGTAGCGAAACCATGGCGCTGAGGGCCAGGGCGGTGGAAAAGAGTCTGCGCTTCATGGTGTGTCTTCCTTGCCAGGAGTTGATCGGTGCTGGCTTCTACGGCGCAGCAACGGCAACAGGGTTAGAAGACACGCAAAAAAAATGGCGCCATCTGTTCGATAGCGCCAAACGCCTTTTTCAGGGGCGTTGGGGGTAAGGGGACGGGAGGCTCAGATGTCCTCTAGCAGGGGGTACGGCAGCGGCTCGACAGTGAGCGCCGGACCATCGGCCGCGCCCGCGCGCAGGCCACCGGCCTCGAGCGCGGCAATCTGCATCGAGATCAGCGCAGACCAGCCGCCGTCGGGCGCCGGCGCGGCCTGTGCCACGGTGCCCACGGGCTGCTCCGCGTCGCCGGCGGCGAACACTTCCTGTCCGGCGGACACGGGCGCATCGGCCTGCACGAGATAGGTGCGGCGCTTCAGCGTGCCGCGGAACTGGCTGCGCGCAACCACTTCCTGGCCGGGGTAGCAGCCTTTCTTGAAGTTCACGCCGCCAACCGACTCGTAGTTGATCATCTGCGGCACGAAGGCCTCGATGACCGGCGTGGTCAGGGTCACGATGCCGCTGCGGACCTCGCTCCACTGCCACAGGTTGTCGTCGAGCACCGGGCCCGCGGGGGCGGCATGGCCGGCCGGTGCGATCCAGAGGGCACGCGGCACGCCATCTGCCGGATAAAGAGACACGGCACTGATTTCGTCGCCGACGGCAGTGCGCTTGCCGGGCGGGGTCGCGGCGTCGAGGCCGTTGCTGGTCAGGGCTGTGCCGGCCAGGCCGTACAGCGCGAATTGTTCAGTGGCGTCGGTCAGCTTGGCCTTGGCGCGCAGCACGTACATCGAAAGGCGCTTGAGCGTGGCGGCGAGGATGTCGCGGCTGCACACCAGCAGGATCAGTTCGGGTTGCGGCTTGATGCCGATGAAACTTGCGATCACACGGCCCTTGGCGGTGCACAGCGCGGCGAGGCGGGCGTCGGAGCCGCCGAGCAGGGAGAAGTCCTGCGTGAGCTGGCCGTGGAGAAAACTGGCGGCGTCAGGGCCTTCGACACGGATCACGCCAAGGTGGGAGAGGGCGGTCACCCCATTGAGAACGACAGTGGTCATCGCTGAATTATCATGGCCGTGCCTGTCCCTTCGGGGCGGCAGGGGCTCCAGCCCTTCGGTTCGCAAGGGCACCGTTTTTTTCAGGTTGCCCCGGCTCATTTCCCGTCATCCCCACATCGGACTCGTGCGCAGCTTCTTCCTCACGCTTTTCCTGCTCGCCGCCCTGGCCGCGCTCGCGCTCGGCGGTGCCGGCCTCTGGTGGGTGCACCAGCCGCTCAAACTGCCGGCGCCCAGCGTCGACCTCTCGGTCGAACCCGGCACCACGCCGCGCGGCATTGCCCAGGCAGTTGCCGACACGGGTGTGGACGTGCAGCCGCAGTTGCTCTACCTGTGGTTCCGCGTCTCGGGCCAAGACCGCCAGATGCGTGCCGGCAGCTACGAACTGGAGCGCGGCGTCACGCCCAAGCTGCTGCTCAACATCCTGGTGCGCGGCGAGGAGGCCACGCGCAGCCTGGTGCTGGTCGAGGGCTGGAACATCCGGCAGGTGCGCGCCGCGCTCGCCAAGGCCGACCAGCTCAAGCCCGAGAGCGTGGGCATGACCGACGAGGCGCTGATGGCCAAGCTCGGCAAGCCGGGCCTGCATCCGGAAGGACGTTTCTTTCCGGACACGTACACCTATTCGAAGGGCTCGACCGACATCGCCCTGCTGCAGCGCGCGATGCGGGCCATGGACAAGAAGCTAGAGGCCGCCTGGGCGGCCCGCTCCTCCGATCTGCCGCTGAAATCGGCCGATGAGGCGCTTATTCTGGCCAGCATTGTCGAAAAGGAGACAGGCAAGGCCAACGACCGGGCGGAAATCGCGGCCGTATTCACCAACCGCCTGCGCATCGGCATGCCGCTGCAGACCGATCCGACCGTCATCTACGGCATGGGCACCGCCTTCGACGGCAATCTGCGCAAGAAAGACCTGCAGACCGACACCCCCTGGAATACGTACACGCGCGGCGGCCTGCCACCCACGCCCATTTCCATGCCGGGCAAGGCGGCGCTTCTGGCGGCTGTGCAGCCGGCGCAAAGCAAATCGCTGTACTTCGTATCGCGCGGCGACGGCACCAGCCAGTTCAGCAGTTCGCTCGACGACCACAACCGCGCGGTCAACCGCTACCAGCGCGGCGGCGGCGACTCCAAACCGAAGGCGACCCAATGAGTGACCAAGGCCTGTTTCTGACGCTGGAAGGCATCGACGGCGCGGGCAAGTCGAGCCACCTCGACGCGCTGGAGGCGCTGTTCAAGGCGAAGGGGCGCACGGTCGTGCGCACGCGCGAGCCCGGCGGTACACAGCTGGCCGAGACGCTGCGCGGGCTGATCCTCGAACAGCCGATGGACCCGCTGACCGAATCGCTGCTGGTGTTCGCCGCCCGGCGCGATCACATCGTGCAGGTCATCGAGCCGGCGCTGGCGCGCGGCGACGTGGTGCTTTGCGACCGGTTCACCGACGCCACTTTCGCCTACCAGGGCGCAGGGCGTGGCTTCGATCCGGCCGTCCTGTCGACGCTCGAGCAGTGGGTTCAGGCGGGAAGGGCTGCGTTGCCCGCCTCCACGCTGCTGCAGCCGCAGATCACGCTGTGGTTCGACCTGGCGCCCGAGATCGCCGCCCAGCGGCTGGCCGGCGCGCGGGTGCCCGACAAGTTCGAGGCGCAGCCGGTCGAGTTCTTCCGCCGCGTGGCGCAGGGCTATGCAGCCCGTGCCGCCGCCGATGCACAGCGCTTCGTGCGCATCGATGCCAGCCAGGCGCGCGATCAGGTCTGGCGGCAGGTCGAGTCGGAGCTGCTGGCGCGTGGCGTGCTGGACGGCAGGGCGGTTCGATGAGCGCCGAGGCACTGTCGCCCTGGCTGCGCCGGCCACTCACCGAACTGCTGCGCCAGCGCGGCCATGCGTGGCTGCTGCAGGGCCCCTCCGGCATCGGCCAGTACGAACTGGCGCTGGCCTTGGCTTCCGCATGGCTGTGCGAGCAGCCGACGCAGGAGGGCACCGCCTGCGGCCACTGTTCCAGCTGCCATGCGATCGAGGTCCGCACCCACGCCGACCTCTGCGTGCTGATGCCCGAAGTCGCCATGCAGGAGCTGAACTGGCCGCTCGACGAGAAGGCCCAGGCCGATATCGACGACAAGAAGCGCAAGCCCAGCCGCGAGATTCGCGTCGAGGCGATGCGCGATGCGGTCGGCTTTGCCCAGCGCACCAGTGCGCGCGGGCGAGGCAAGGTGGTGCTGGTGTACCCGGCCGAGCGCATGAACACGATCACCGCCAACGCGCTGCTGAAGACGCTCGAGGAGCCGGTCGGTGACGTCCGCTTCGTGCTCGCCAGCGAGGCAGCCTGGCAACTGCTGCCGACCATCCGCAGCCGCTGCCTTGGCTTCACGCTGCCCTGGCCTGAAACCGCCGAGGCTGAGGCCTGGCTCACCGCTCAGGACGTGCCTGCGGCCGATGCCGCGGCCCTGCTGCGTGCCGCCGGCGGGCGGCCCAGCGACGCCCTGCGGCTTGCGCGCTCGGGGCAGTCGCCCAAGGCGTGGGCCTTGCTTCCGAAGGCGATGGTGCGCGGCGAAGTGGGGGCGTTGGCCGATCACGCGCCCGCGCAGGCCGTCGGCGCGCTGCAGAAGCTCTGCCACGACCTGATGGCTGTCGGAAACGGCGCCGCGCCACGTTTCTTCGATGCCGCCGATCTGCCCGCGGCGCCGTCCCGGCTGGCGCTTGCGCGCTGGTCGAAGTCGCTCGCCAGCGCCGCGAGAACCGCGGAGCACCCGTTCAATGCGGGCCTCATGCTCGAAGCGCTTGTGAGCGAAGCGCGAACCACCCTAAACTCTGCCGCTCGTCGCCCATGAACCAACCTGCCGCCTCCGCTGCGTCCGCAGCAACCCCCACACCCGCCCGGCCGAGCGTCATCCAGCTCGCCATCAAGGAAAAGGGCGCGCTGTACGCGGCCTACATCCCGCTGTTCGCCGAGGGTGGCATCTTCATTCCGACCTCGCGCGAATACCGGCTCGGCGACGACGTCTATGTGCTGCTGACGCTGCCTGAAGACCCGCAACGCTATCCGGTGGCCGGCAAGGTGGCCTGGATCACGCCGCCGCGTGCCGCCGGCAACCGGGCCCCGGGCGTTGGCATCCGTTTTCCTTCCGACGAGAAGTCGCGCCAGCTGAAGGCGCGCATCGAGGCGGCGCTCGGCGGCTCGATGGCCTCCGACCGCCCCACGCAAACCATCTGAGTTCTCCGCCGTCCTCGTGACGCGGAACTCGGTCGACGGCGCCACCTCCCATACAAAGGCCGAATCAGGGCCAGACAAGGGCGAGCGCCGCGCGCTCCACCATTTCCGATGTTCACAGACTCCCACTGCCACCTCACGTTTCCCGAATTCGCGGGCCAGATGCCGCAGATCCGCGCCGCCATGGCCGCGGCGCAGGTCGACCGGGCACTTTGCATCTGCACCAAGCTCGAGGAATTCGACGAAGTTCAGGCGCTGGCCGCGAGCTACGACAACTTCTGGGCCAGCGTGGGCGTGCACCCCGACAACGAGGACATCGCCGAGCCCTCGGTCGAAGACCTGGTGCGCCTTTCCGCGAGGCCGCGCGTGGTCGCCATCGGCGAGACCGGCCTCGACTACTACCAGATGGAAGAGCGCAAGGGCGGCCGCAGCATTTCTGACATGGAATGGCAGCGCGACCGGTTCCGGGTGCACATCCGCGCCGCGCGGCAGACCCGCAAGCCGCTGATCATCCACACGCGCGAAGCGTCGGCGGACACGCTGGCGATCCTCAAGGAAGAGGGCGAGGACGCCTCGCCAGGCGCGGCGGGCGGCGTGTTCCATTGCTTCACAGAAACCGCCGAAGTGGCGCGCGCCGCGCTCGACCTGGGCTTCTACATCTCGTTTTCCGGCATCCTGACCTTCAAGAAGGCGCAGGACCTGCGCGACGTGGCCGCCTTCGTGCCGCTCGACCGCATGCTGATCGAGACCGACAGCCCATACCTCGCGCCGGTGCCGTACCGCGGAAAGACCAACAACCCGTCATACGTGCCCTACGTGGCGCAACAGATCGCAGAGCTGCGCAAGATGCCCGTAGAGGCCGTCGCCAAGGCCACGAGCGACAACTTCGAAACGTTGTTCAGGGAAGTCAAATCATGAAAAACTACTTCAAGAAATCGATTTATCTCATTGTCATTGCTGCATCTTTTGCCGCGCATGCTGGTTCGTTCGAAGACTTTTTCAGGGCTGTGCGCGGCGACAACGCCGGCGGCGTGCGCAACCTGATCCAGCGCGGCTTCGACCCCAACACGCGCGACGAGCATGGCCAGACGGGCCTGCTGATCGCGCTGCGGGAGCCTTCGCCGAAGGTCGTCAAGGTGCTGATCGAGGCGCCGCAGACCGACGTGGACATCGCCAGCCCGAAGGACGAAACGCCGCTGATGCTGGCCGCCATCAAGGGCCAGCAGGACGTGGTCGACCAGTTGCTCAAGCGCGACGCTGCCGTCAACAAGACCGGCTGGACACCGCTGCACTACGCGGCCACCAGCGGGCAGATCGCGATCATCAAAGTGCTGCTCGAGAACTTCGCCTTCATCGATGCGCAGTCGCCCAACGGCACCACGCCGCTGATGATGGCGGCCATGTACGGCTCCAACGATGCAGTGAAGCTGCTGCTGGACGAGGGCGCCGACACCACCATGAAGAACCAGCTCGGCATGACCGCCGTCGACTTCGCCAACAAGGCGAACCGCTCGGAAGCCGCTTCGATGATCGCCGCGGCTGCCAACGCAAAGGCCAACGCGGCCAAGGCCGTCCCGAAGGACGGCAAGTGGTAAGGCCCTGAGGGGCGCCCTTCAATTCAGCGCGGCTGTTGCTGCGTCGTGCAGTGGATGCCGCCGCCGCCCGCTGCGATGGCGTCGATGTCGAGCTGAACCACCTCGCGGCGCGGGAACAGCTCGCGAAGCAATGAACGGGCGTTGCCGTCGGCGCGTGAATCGCCGAACTGCGGCGCGATCACAGCGCCGTTGCACACGTAGAAGTTGATGTAGCCCGCGGCGAACTCGGGCGTTTCGAGCTTCCTGCGCACCGATTCCGGTCCCTTGAGCACTTCCACGCGCAGCCGCTGGCCGCGTGCGTCGGTGGCCTGCTTCAGGATTTCCAGGTGCCGCCGGGTCACGGCACGGTCGTAGGAATCGGGGTCTTCGTCGAGACCGGCCACCACCACGCCCGGCGCTGCGAAGCGCGCGTAGAAATCGGTGTGACCGTCGGTGATGTCGCGTCCCGCGATGCCGGGCAGCCAGATGATCTTGCGCAGGCCCAGCAGCCGTTTCAGTTCGGCTTCGCAGGCCTCCTTGCCCAGTCCGGGGTTGCGGTTGGCGTTGAGCACGCAGCTCTCGGTGATGATGGCCGTGCCCTGTCCGTCGACCTCGATGCCGCCGCCCTCCAGCACGAGTCGGGTACGTAGCCGCTGCACCCCAGCTGCGCCCGCCACGTACCCGGCAACTTCGGCGTCGGCCTCATGCTCCTGCTTGCGGCCCCAGCCGTTGAAGTTGAAGTCCACCCCGGCCCACTGGCCCGAGGCGTTGCGCACGAAGACGGGGCCCGTGTCACGCATCCAGAGATCGTCGACCGGCTGCACTTCGAGCTGCACCCGGTTGCCGCACAGGCGGGCCGCGAGGTCGTGGTCTTCCTCGTTCACCAGCATGCGCACCGGCTCGAAGGACGCGATCGTGCGCGCGATGAGCGCCAGGTGCTCGCGCACCGGCTTCAGCAGGCTCCGGCCCCAGACGTCTTCGTTGGCACCGAAGGACATCCAGGTGGCACGGTGCGGATCGCCTTCGTCGGGCATCTGCCAGGACTCGGATGCAGCCGCCATCGACGGCAGGCCCAGGCCCAGCGGCGCGAGGCTCAGGCCGCCCAGCAGGCGGCGACGGGTCAGCAGGGGAGAGGGCATGCGCATTTCGGTCAGTCCTACGCGGGTTCTTGCTGCGTCGTGCAGTGGATGCCGCCACCGCCCGCGGCGATGGCGTCGATGTTCAGCTGCACGATCTGGTGGCTGGGCAACTGTGCCGCCAGCGCATTGCGAGCTGCCTGGTCGGCGACAGCATCGCCGAATTCGGGCAGGAAAAGGGCCTTGTCGGTGATCAGGAAGTTCACGTAGCCTGCCGCGAAGTCCTTGCGGGAGAACTCGGGCCGCACCTTGGACGGCGTTTCCAGCACGACGATCTTCAGCGCGCGGCCTTGTGCATCGGTGGCGGTGCGCAGCAGCTCCAGGTGGCGCCTGGTCACGGCGTGGTCGAAGGATTGCTCGTAGTTCTCCAGCGCGGCGACGATCACGCCAGGCTTGATGAAGCGGGCGTAGAAGTCGGTGTGGCCGTCCGTGATGTCGCGGTTGGCGATGCCCGGCAGCCAGATGATCTTTTCCAGGCCCAGCAGGCGCTTGAGTTCGACCTCGGCGTCGGCCTTGCTGACGCCCGGATTGCGGTTGGCGTTGAGCACGCAGCTCTCGGTGATGATGGCCGTGCCCTGTCCGTCGACCTCGATGCCGCCGCCTTCCAGCACCAGCCGGCTGCGCAGCAGCGGAACGCCGGTCAGCTCGGCCATGCGTGCAGCGACCGTGGCGTCGCGGGCATGCGGCTGCTTGTTGCCCCAGCCGTTGAAATTGAAGCTCACCGCGGCGCGCTCGCCACGGGCATTGCGCACGAAGACGCAACCGGTGTCGCGCATCCAGAGGTCATCGATCTCGTGCTGGATCAACTGCACGTTGGAGCCGCAGAGCTGTCGGGCCGTAGCGAAATCGTCGGCACCGACAAGCATCTTCACCGGCTCGTAGACGCTGATGGCATTGGCGATGCGCGCCAAGGCTTGCTGCACCGGCTGGCGCATGGCGGAAGTCCATACGGACTCGCGTGCGGCGAAGGCCATCCAGACGGCGCGGTGAGGTGCGCTTTCGTCGGGCATGCGCCAGGCTTCGGCCGGCTGCGGGGAGGGCGAAGATGTGTTCGAGGAAGGAGTGGGAGCAGGGGCCGGCATGGGGAAAAAGGCTTGGGAGCCACCGCCGCCACTACCGCCGCCGCCGCATGCGGAGAGGAGTCCGCTCATGAATCCGAGGCTGCCAAGGCCCATCAGGGCACGTCGAGTCGTCATTGGGAAAATCTAGGGTTACTACTGAGGCATCGGATTCTGTCGACCTTTACTCATTTAAAAAATTGATCTTTTCTGGACTGATTGGCCAATCAGGCTCATGAATTGGTTGTCAGGCCTTGGCGTAGTCCAGCAGGCTCTCGAATACATGCCGAACGAGCGGCAGGCGCGGTTCACCCTCGGTGCGCGAGATCCAGAGCGTGCCGAGCGGCAGGCTCGGGTATGCGGTGAGGTGTCGCAGTTGGCCGTTGCGCAGAGCCTCATCGGCCAGCAGGCGCGACACCAGCGCGATGCCATGCCCGCGCAAGGCTGCGTCCAGCAGGAGGCGCGGATCGTCGTAGATCGCAAGCTTGCGCAGGCTGCCGAAGTGCTCGCGGATGAACGGGCCGATACGGTCGCTCGTGAGGTCGGTTTCGAGGCAGAGCATTCCCGAGGGCTCGCCGCCGGAGTCTGCATGCACGACCGCGACGAGCTCGTCGTCCAGCAATGGAACTTCGAGCACGCCGCGCTGCCTGAGCGGCTCGCGGGTGATGGCGATGTCCACGTCCATCTCGTCGATGTAGCGAGCCGTTTCGTCGATGGAGATGATCGGACAGAGCGCTGGATGCTCCTGCAGAAGCTTGTCCACGCGCGGCTGCAGCCAGCCTTTGACGACTGGCGCCGGACAGACCACCGTGACAAGGCTGTCGTCCATGTAGGTTTCGATGCGGCTCAAGCCGCTGCGGATCTGGTCGAGCGACTTGCTCACGCTGTCGAGCAGCAGACGCCCGGAGACAGTCAGCTCGACGCCACGGCCCTTGCGCCGAAACAGCGGCTGGCCGACTTGCTCCTCGAGCTGCGCAATCTGGTGGCTGACCGCGGACTGGGAGATGCAAAGCTCGTCAGCAGCGCGCGAGTAGCTTCCCAGACGAGCGGCTGCTTCGAAGCCGATGAGGAATCTGAAGGAAGGCAGTCTGGCGTTCGACATGGTGCGAGGGCTTTTGAGGTGATTCGATGCTAATGCTGGGTGCACTGGGCAACTGTGGAACTCGTCCATATTCCACACAATGTGCATTATGTTAAATATCATGCGCACTCGAAGGCACGCGAAATTGCCACCCAAGCTTCAGTCCTCTTCCCGCCCCCGATACTGCCCCATCAGCGTCTGCTGGACGCTCGGCGGCACGGCTTCATAGTGCGACAGCGCGATGGTGTAGCGGCCCTGTCCGCTGGTCATGGCGTTGAGCCGCGACTGGTAGTTGGCCAGTTCGGCCATCGGCACCTGCCCGCCGACTGCCACGGTACCGGCTCCCAGGGTCGACGTCCCGGTGACCAGGCCGCGCCGCGACGACAGATCGCTCGTGACGTCGCCAACAGAGTGCTCGGGCACGTCGATCTCGATCTGCACGATCGGCTCGAGCACCACCGGCCGGGCTTCGCGAATCGCAGCCATGAAAGCCTTGCGGCCGGCGGTCGCGAAGGCGATGTCCTTGCTGTCGACGCTGTGGTGCTTGCCGTCGTGCACCACGACGCGGACGTCGACCACCGGGTAGCCGGCAATCGCGCCACACACCAGCACCTCCCGCACGCCCTTCTCGACCGCCGGGATGAACTGGCCCGGAATCGCGCCGCCCCTGACTTCGTCCGCGAACTGGAAGCCCGCGCCACGTGCCAGCGGCTCGATACGCAGGAAGACTTCGCCGAACTGGCCAGCGCCTCCGGTCTGCTTCTTGTGCCGGTGATGGCCTTCTGCCGGTGCGGTCACGGTCTCCCTGTAGGCAATTCGTGGCGGCCTGGTCTGCACTTCGAAGCGGTACACCTCGCGCAGTCGCTCGAGCACGGTGCGCAGGTGAAGCTCGCCAAGCCCGTAGAGGACCGTCTCGTTGGTCGCAACCACGTGCTCGATGCGCAAACATGGGTCCTCCGCCGCGAGCTTGCCGAGGATCTCCCAGGCGCGCTGCTCGTCGCCACGGCGCTTGGGCTCCACGGCCAGCCCGTGCACCGGCACGGGAAACGCCAGCGGCGCGAGATGGACGTGGCTGTCTTCCGCCGCGTCGTGCAGCACGGCATCGAAATGGATCTCCTCGACCTTGGCCACCGCCACGATGTCGCCCGGCAGCGCGCGCGAGACCTCCACGTGGTCCTTGCCCTGCAGCATGAAGAGGTGCCCCACCTTGAAGGGCTTCCGGCCGTCACCGACGTAGAGCTGGCTGTCGGACGTGATCGTGCCCTGGTGTACGCGGAAGATGCCGAGCTTGCCGACATAGGGATCGCTCGTGACCTTGAACACGTGCGCCAGCACGTGCAGCGTCGGGTCGGGCCTGGCCTCCATGGGCTTGGCCTCGGCGCCTTCGCCAACGATGAAGTCCGGCGGGTTGGCCTCGGTCGGGTCAGGCAGGAGCTTGACGATCACGTCCAGCAATTCGGCCACACCGGCGCCGCTGCGCGACGAGACGAAGCACACAGGGATCAGGTGGCCTTCGCGCAGCGCCTGCTCGAGCGGCGCGTGCAGCTCCGACGGACTCACGTCGCCCTCCTCCAGGTAACGGTCGACGAAGGCCGCGTCGACCTCGACCACCTGCTCCACCAGCGCGCGGTGCGCCGCTTCGACGGGGCCGAAATCGGATTGCCCGAATCGGTTGAAGAAGCAGTCCACAACCTGTCTGCCAACCCCGTCGGGCAGGTTCAGCGGCAGGCATTCGCGGCCGAAGGTCGCCTGGATGTCGGCCAGCAGGCCTGCCAGCGAAATGCCCTGCGAGTCGATCTTGCTGACGATGATCATGCGGGCGAGGTGGCGCGAGGCCGCGTACTCCATCATGCGCACCGTCATCGGCTCGATGCCGGTGGCGGCATTGACGACCACCGCTACTGTCTCGACCGCCTCCAGCGCCGGCAGGCTCTGACCGAGGAAGTCGGGGCCGCCGGGCGTGTCGATGAAGTGGATGCGCGTGCCGGCATGGGTGAGGTGCATCACGGACGCGTTGAGCGAGTGCTGCATGCGTCGTTCGAGCGGATCGTGGTCGCTGACGGTGCTGCCGCGCTCCACGCTGCCGCAGGCTCCGATGGCACCCGCCTTGTGCAGCATGGCTTCGGCAAGGGAGGTCTTGCCGGCGGCGGCTGCACCGACGAGCGCCAGTGTTCGCACTGCTTCCATTTCGGCCGCGAGGCCGTTCGATCGGCTTGCCATGGCTGGACTCCTTGGCGTCCCGGAAGGCCCGCTTGGCAGCCTCGGACACGGTGCGTGGACTTCGGGCCAGCGTACGGGATTGAATGGACTGTTGCAAGCTCGCCACCCCGAGGCGGGCGCCCTTGCCTTCTAGGCCCTGGTCGCAGGCACTCGCGAGACCTGCATAAGGCGTTTGGCCGATGGAACCGGCGCCGGATAACGCTTAAACAGTAGTCCAAAGAATTCACATGAGAACTATTGCGCAGGACAATAGTGCGCAAACTGCCATCGTCGGTAGGCGCCGCAGACCCTTTTTCAAACGTACCTTATGGAATAACGCTCTTTTCCATGGAACACCGGCTGGACTGGGCTCTTGCTGCCTGCGCTCGCATTCTTCGCCCGGTGGTAAGGCTTGCCCTCGCGATGGGGGTCAAGCATCCCCACCTCGAGGAGTTGCTGCGCGACCTTCTGATCGAGGAGGCGCAGCGAAGCTGGCGCGGCCAGGGCGTGCCCAGGCCTAACCTGAGCCAACTGTCCATAACGACCGGCCTGAACCGAAAGGCGGTGACCGCCAAGGTACGGGCCACCGTCGACCCCCTGCCCCACACAGAACTGTCGGCAGCAGCCAAGACTTTCACGTTGTGGTTGCAGATGCTTACGCAGAACGAATCCTTCCGGCGCCTGCCCATCACCGCCGGCAACGCTGCCCCCTCCTTCGAGGCCATGGCGCGGATGAGCAGCCGCGGCGACGTGCATCACCGCACCATCCTCGACGAGCTGGTGCGCCTGAACATGGTGAGCGAGGAAGAAGGCGTGGTCGAGCTCACGACCGACGGCTTCGTGCCGGTGGAAGACCTGCAATCGATGCTCGCCTTCCTGGGCGACAACGGCCGCGACCATCTGCTGGCGGCCGTCTCCAACACGCTGGGCGAGGAGCCCAGGATGCTCGAGCGCGCGGTGTATGCGCGCGGGCTCACGCTGCAGGAATGCGAGCAGATACAGCGTCTGGTCAGGGAGCGATGGGCCGCCCTGCACCACGAGCTGGCCCAGGAAATGACGCAGGCGGTCGACCGCGCCCCTTCCGGAGCAACGGGGCGCATCCGGGTCGGCATCTACACCTATTACGAAGACGAGAGCGTGCCACCACCCCGACCACCAGACTGAAAGCGCGCCCACGCCATGAACAAGATCAAGCCCCCTTGGCAGCGATTCACGCTCGGCCTCTTTTCCGCGGGCTTCGTAGCCTTGCTGCTGTCATGCGGCAGCAGCGGAGGTCTGGCGGCTGGTCTTGGTGTCGGAACGGGTGGTGCGGCAGCGACAGGCACAGGAGAGGACACCCCTGCTGCAGGAGCGGGAGCGGACTCCAACAGCACAGATGTCACAGACAGCACGGAAAGCGGCACGAGTACCGCCGGCAACAGCAGCATGGGCGGCTCCGGCGTCGGCTCGGGTGGCACGGGCGTGTGACCGCCGACGCCGCCGGCACCGGAGCGGCCGATGGTCTGGGCAGCATCATCCTCAATGGACTGCGCTACGACACCGACAGCGCCACCCAGGTGCAGTCGGCGGCCGCACTGCGGGGGGCGGTCTTGGGCTCCGATGTCCAGGCGGGCCGCTTTGTTGTGATGGCACGCTTCCGGCGGCGTAGCATTCGCCGACGGCAGCGTCGCCGACCTGAAGGCGGGAGACTTCGTTGAGTTTCACTGGGTACTCGCACTCGGGCACTGACGGCCGATCAGGTCGGACATTCCGTCATTGTCACTGTGAAGAGATGCCTACCAGCTGACCACCACTTTCGAGGTCTCCACGTCAGCTGGCGCGCGAGTGCGTTGCGCCTATTGAACAAGCCTCACCCGGTAAACCGCGTTGGGCTGGGAGAGTCCTGCCGACGAGTTGTTCTGACATAGCGTGCTTAACTCGACCGTTACGTAGTAGTTGCCATTGCCCCCGCTAGTGTTGACGGTACCGGACAGGATGTGCAGGCATGCAAAACCCGTGATCTTTGTTGGGACGGCGTTCTGCGACTGTGCAACGACCAACACAGTCACGTACTCGCAAGTACGGTTGCCGGCTGCGCTGCAGCTATTGATTCTGCGAACGAATTCCGGGGCAATCCCATCAGCCTGATCAAGAAGCATGGTGTTGTCACCAATGCGCATTGCGTGGGGATTGCCGTGATCGAATAGATCGCGCATCGCACTGGCGTTGTTGCTGAGGTTATTGAAATTGTCAAAGCTGGTGAACAGCGATTGATCTTGCGAACAAGCCGGATTGCCATTGCTAGGCGTGCCGGAGCCTACGTACCAACGGATGGGGTTGCCATTTTGCAATCTTGGCCGGGGGGGCGTTTGTGAAAAGTCCCAACTTGCGTCGTAGCGACACTTGGAGACAACCAGGGGCATCAACCCGCCCGGCAGCACTGTGTCCGGAGAAGCCGAGACTGCAACTGAGGTAGCCGCCACTGTTGAGGAGGCTGCGCCCACCAGAGGCAGCAGAAAATGCCCCACTGGGCCACCGTTCTTCCCGGATTTCTTTTCGACGGTGACTTTCACCGCAGGCACGTAGCTAGAGTTGGCAGGCGGGGTGAACGGCAGGGTCTTGAATGCACTCGAGCAGGGCGTGGCAGGTGATGGCCCGCATTTGCCATCCCAATAGCCAGTGATGGCGTCAGCATCGACAAGCAAGGGGCCGTTGGCGGCGTTCTTCTTTACCGCCAGAACTGCATTCGACTGGGCACTGCTCCAGTCATAGGAACTTCCAGGAGACACCCCGGGGCGGTAAAGGTAGTTCGCTCCCGCCAAAGACCCGGAATCCGCGGCATTCTGAAGCTCGTTCCGGGCAACAAAAAGATGTCCGATATCGATCGCCAGTCCTGCAAAGGCAAGCAGTACCACCATCGACACGATCGTCAAGACTGCGATCCCACCGCGCTGCCTTTCGCGTGAACGCGCGCCGCAGGGCGTCAGTCGGTTGTGAAGAAGCGTTCTGGTTCGACGATTCTGCATGACGAACTCCCGCAAATTCATTCATGGACCATGATCGTCCTGGCCGATAGATTGAACGGCCCCATGACTACACCAAGTAGAGCCCCCCATCCGAGGCCGGTATACCGATAGGAAACGTTGACGGTAAGAGAGCTTCCGAAAGCGCCCCCCGCCCCCGTCGAAGTGGTAGTTACGGGAGAAGGCCCTCCAAAGGCAATCAGGTAGCGATCGCAATATTGCGTAACGATCGCTTGAAGGTCAGTGGAGCTGAGCTTCGGGCTCCTCAGGACAACTCCCGCTCTCGCGGCCTCTCGGCTGGCGTTGGTGATCACGGCCTTGTCGTAGAAGGCAAGGCTCAAGTCCACAATCATGGAGAAAACCAAAAGAAAGAACGGCAGGACAAGCGCGAATTCGACCGCAGCTGCACCACTTTCGCGTTTTGATTTCATGGCACCTCCAAGGATGAATGTCGTATCAATCTTGTGATTTCGCTCCCAGCCAGACTCCATGAACCTGTGCTGGGTTGCGCAGCCCCGAAGCAAAACTTTCCCATTACTTTGTCTAACTCATCGTAATGAGCGCTGATCGTGGTCGGGATTTTTGGTTTCAATTTATTACATACTTAACGAATCGCGGCTCATCGAATGGATGTAGCACTTGCGCGGAAGCTGTGCATCCGCAACGTGCCGGGCACCGGCGGTCAGGCATCGTTCCCGCTGATCGGCGCCATTGGCGCCTACCAGTCCCCGCCAGCTTCAGGCCGGTGGATACCAGCGGCAGCGGGGTCGTCTTCGAGGATGGCACTTCGGCGAACCTGGCCAGCGGCCAGCGCGTGACCGCCGTGGGAGACCACGTGGTCGACGGCGTGCTCATCAATCTCCATGGAAATTCCGTGCGCAGTTCACGGACGCGCGAGCGTGCCCTATCGACAAGGGCATGCCGTTGATGTAAAACAAAATAGCTAAAGTGAAAAAATCACATCCCAACCAAAAATGGCTACCGAACCTCGTGACGAACAGGATCCGTGCCGTCGCGGCTTACAG
>NZ_RXFS01000024.1 GCF_003952185.1 Variovorax sp. 679
TTGATTGCGAAAAAGACAGGCTCGTTCGCAAGATTGGTGTTCTTGCCCGCATTGACGTTGAAGTAGTACAGCGGCTCCGTGGCGTCGATCGGGATGTAGCCGGCCTGCCTGATCTGCTGGCCCAGCAGCCTGAACGCCAATGCCGACGATTGGTTGAGCGCGTTGACGTCGTCGCCCGTCATGGCGGTACTGCGCGTGCCGAGCATGCTGGCAATGGCGGCTAGCACCACCAGCATGCTGATGATCAGCGCGACGAGAAATTCGACCAGCGTGAAGCCGCCCTGCCACGGGCCGGGAGCGATTGCCCTGCAATTCATGGCAGCGGCGCCGCGACGATGACTTCCAGGCAGGCCTTGCCAGTCGGACAGCCCCAACTCGAATCCGGCGCGATCGGGTTGACGGCGGCGGGCTCGTCCCAGGCGACGTGCACGAACAGCAAGCCTCCGGCCGCCGCCTTGGCCTGTATGTCGGCCAGTCCGCCTGGCAACGCGCTCGCCACCATGCGCTTCCAGTTCCACAGGTCGTCAGCAGCAAGATCGGCTGCGCTGCAGCTGGCGCGCGCCCCTGCGCATGAGGACTCGGGTTCGTCGACACTTGCCGGCGACCAGTCGACCACATAGGGGCTGGCGGCTGCAGCGCCTGCAATGAGGTTGGAACGAATGCGATCGGCCATGTCGCCTGCCAGTTGCACCGCGATGCTCTGGTTGCTGGCGCCTGCGCTGTCGGCGAGCACGCGCAGTTGAAAGCCAGCCAGTGCCAGCAGGCCGAACGAGAGCACCAGAACGGCCACCATGGCCTCGATCATCGAGAAGCCCGCTTGCGCATTGCGCCCACTGCGCGGCTTGCGGATTGGAACGCTCAGCACCCCCTGCCTCCCTTCGCCAGCCGCACGCGCCCGCCGAGCGCCATGCACACCGTGACGGCATTGGATGAAGAGCCGTCGCTTCCCACCGGGTGAAAGCTGAAGCCGGCAGCGCCTGCGGAATGGCCCATGGCGTCGAAGGAGATGCTGCCGAGAGTGCCTTTCTGGACCGCGACGCGCGTGTCGGGGTCTTGCCGCTTGAGGGTTTCGGCGGCGGCCCCGCTGCCAACCACCGTGTCCCAACCGCAGCTCCAGTCTCTGCCGCGGCACCCCGCGCGCTGCTGGATGGTCACGGTCTTTCCGCGCCGCGCAGCCTCCGAGCGCGCATGGCTCACGCTCGCCATCAAGGCCGAGGCCATGCCTTCGACGCGATACTTTTCAATGAGGCCGCTGAAACTCGGCAGCGCCATTGCCAGCAGCACGGTCATCAGTACGATGACGACCATCATTTCGACAAGCGTGAAGCCCCGCAGCCTTTTGGCATGGCGCAAGCGCTCCCGCGAGGACGCGCAGAATCCGTTGTTCATGTTGTACCGTCCACCGCCTTGCACGACCGTGCCGGATGGGCGCCTCTCCCTGATTGCAATAGCCGGAAATTCTATTTTTCAATTTCTCATTGGCCGCCTATTGCACGACAAACGGTCGAAGCAAATGAGTCAGCGGTCAATTGTTTTCAGTTGACTTCGAATTGACGTCTCAAATAGATTTGATTTAACAAAAGAATGACAAAAGAAAATTCGAATTTCATGATCCAGGCGCTGAATCTCGCGCGCCAGGCCGGACCCGAGACCGATCCCAATCCGCGCGTCGGCTGCGTCCTCGTGGCTGCGAACGGCGCAGTCATCGGCCAGGGCTACACCCAGCAGGTCGGCGGCCCGCACGCCGAGGTCATGGCGCTGCGCGATGCGGCGGCGCGGTGCCATTCGGTCGCCGGCGCAACCGCGTACGTCACGCTCGAGCCCTGCTCGCACCATGGCCGCACCGGTCCGTGCTGCGATGCGCTGATCGCGGCCGGCATCGGCTGGGTCGTGGCATCGATCGCCGACCCCAATCCGCTGGTCGCCGGCCAGGGTTTCGAGCGGCTGCGCGCGGCAGGCGTCGAGGTCGAGGTTGGCCCGGGTGCGGAGGAAGCGCGCGAACTCAACATCGGCTTCTTCAGCCGCATGGTCCGCAAGACGCCCTGGGTCCGGATGAAGATGGCCGCCTCGCTCGACGGCAAGACCGGTCTCGACAACGGCGTGAGCCAATGGATCACGGCGCAAGCCGCGCGCGCCGATGGCCATGCATGGCGAGCGCGCGCCAGCGCGGTGCTGACGGGTGTCGGTACCGTGCTCGAAGACAACCCGCGCCTGGACGTGCGCCTGGTCGAAACCCCGCGCCAGCCGCACCTGGTGGTCGTGGACAGCCGGCTCCAGACACCGCCCGACGCTCACATATTCATAGCCGGCCGTCCCGTGTGGATCTATGCCGCCAGCCGGGACGAGAAGAAAGCCCAGGCGCTGGAAGCACGCGGCGCCACCATCACCTGCCTGCCCAACGCCGACGGCAAGGTCGACCTGGGCGCCATGCTGAAAGACCTGGCGGCCCGCGGCGTCAACGAGCTGCACGTCGAATCGGGCCACAAGCTCAACGGCTCGATGCTGCGCGAAGGCTGCGTCGACGAGCTGCTGGTGTACCTTGCGCCCAAGCTGATCGGCAGCGGGCTCGACATGGCAAGCCACATCCACGCCGACGGCCCGCTCACCTCGCTGACAGGTGTTCTGCCCCTGGAATTCAGGTCCGTCGACATGCTCGGGCCCGACCTGCGCATCGTGGCCCGGGTCGCCGGAAGGGACGCCTTCTAGCCCGCCAGCCCCGAAGCCCCTTCGTTCTCTGCGAAAATGCCGGGATGTTCACCGGAATCATCACCGGCGTGGGGCGCATCGCCGCCCTCCACGACCTCGGCACCACCTCCTCCCATGGCAAGAGACTCAGCATCGAGGTGCCTGACGGCTACCTCGACGACGTCGGTCTCGGCGACAGCATCGCGCTCAATGGCGCCTGCATGACCGTCACGACGCTCGTTCCCGAGCGACGGCAGTTCACCATCGACATCTCCGCCGAATCGCTCGACAAGACCGCGGGCCTGACCGACGAAGGCAGCCGCATCAACCTCGAGAAGGCCCTGCGCGCCAGCGACCGCCTCGGCGGCCACATCGTGTCGGGCCACGTGGACGGCATCGGCCGCGTGAGCTTCTTCGAGCCTGTCGGCGAAAGCTGGGAGCTGCGCGTGGTCGCGCCGCCCGAGCTGGCCCGCTTCCTCGCCTACAAGGGCTCGATCACCGTCAACGGCGTGAGCCTCACCGTCAACAGCGTGAAGGACATCGCCGACGGCGCCGAGATCAGCATCAACCTGATCCCGCACACCGTCGAAAACACCTCCCTCGGCGGCCTGAAGGCCGGCTCGAAGGTCAACCTCGAAATCGATACCGTGGCGCGCTACGTGGAGCGCATGCTCCAGGCGGGCGCGATCACTCCCCCACCCAAGGACACTTCGAAATGAACGCCTCCGTCACGCCGATCGGCGCTCCCCGCGCCGCGCGCGCTCCAGCCCCGATCTCGCCGGTCGAGGAAATCGTGGCCGAGCTCGCCGCCGGCCGCATGGTGATCCTGGTCGACGAGGAAGACCGCGAGAACGAAGGCGACATCGTCGTCGCGGCCGACCACATCACGCCCGAAGCCATCAACTTCATGGCGCGCCATGCCCGTGGCCTGATCTGCCTCACGCTCTCGCGCGAGATGTGCGAGCGGCTGAACCTGCCGCCGATGGTCCAGCGCAACGGCGCCAAGCACTCGACCGCGTTCACCGTCTCCATCGAGGCGGCCGAAGGCGTTACCACCGGCATCTCGGCCGCCGACCGCGCCCGCACCGTACAGGCAGCCGTCGCGCCCAACGCCGTGGCCGCCGACCTCGTGCAGCCCGGTCACATCTTCCCGCTGCAGGCGGTGGACGGCGGCGTGCTGATGCGCGCCGGCCATACCGAAGCCGGCTGCGACCTGGCCGCCATGGCCGGTTGCTCGCCCGCCTCGGTGATCTGCGAGGTGATGAACGAAGACGGCACGATGGCCCGCCTGCCCGACCTGCAGATCTTCGCGGCCGAGCACGGCCTCAAGATCGGCACCATCGCCGCGCTCATCGAACACCGCAGCCGGGTCGAATCGCTGGTCGAGAAAGTCGGCTGCCGCGAGATCCAGACCAACTGGGGCGCCTTCACCGCCCACGCCTTCCTCGATAAGCCCAGCCGCGGCGTGCACCTCGCGCTGGTGCGCGGCAAGTGGGCGCCCGAAGACACGGTGTCGGTGCGCGTGCACGAGCCGCTGTCGGTGCTCGACGCGCTCGAGATCAACCGCTCGCTGCATTCCTGGAGCCTGGACGCCAGCCTCTCGCACATCGCGAACGAGGGCAAGGGCGTGGCCGTGCTGCTGAACTGCGGCGAAACCGCCGGCGAGCTGCTCGCGCAGTTCGACGGCACCGCGCGCCCCGCGCAAGCGCCCGAGCGCGGCCGCATGGACCTTCGCAGCTACGGCATCGGCGCGCAGATCCTGCGCGAATGCGGCGTGCACAAGATGAACCTGCTCGGCACGCCACGTCGCATGCCGAGCATGGCTGCGGGCTACGGGCTCGAAATCGCCGGCTACCTCACGAAAGACTGAAAAGGATGAGGCAAACCCCCAGGCTTGCCCACTTCGTGTGGCCGCCAACCCCCTTTCAGGGGGCAATACCTGCGGCCCGGCGAAGCCGGTTCCGCGGTATTTCTGATAGGAGCAATTGAGATCATGCAAGATGCAAACAAGGGAGCGGACGCAAAGCTGCTCAACGGCAAGGGGCTGCGCATCGGCATCGTGCAGGCGCGCTTCAACGCCGACATCACCGACGCGCTGGCCTCTGCCTGCCTCTCGGAGCTCGAAGCCCTGGGCGTGGCCGCCAGCGACATCCATCACGTGCAGGTGCCGGGCGCGCTCGAAGTGCCCGTGGCGCTGCAGGCACTCGCCGAGCGCGGCGGCTATCACGCGCTCGTGGCGCTGGGCTGCATCATCCGCGGCGAGACCTACCACTTCGAACTCGTGGCCAACGAGTCGGGCGCGAGCGTGAGCCGCGTTGCGCTCGACTACCGCCTGCCCATCGCCAACGCGATCCTCACCACCGAAAACCTCGAGCAGGCCGTCGCCCGCCAGACCGACAAGGGCCGCGACGCGGCCCGCGTGGCTGTCGAGATGGCGCAACTGCTGGCCACTCTTTCATGACCGAAGACACCTCCAAGCCCACCAAGCCCGCTGGCGCCAAGCCGCGCCAGTCGCGCGTCGGCCTCACCAGCACCGGCGCGCGCAAGGCTTCGGCCAAATCGAACCGCAGCCGCGCACGCGAGTTCGCGCTGCAGGCGCTCTACCAGCACCTGGTGGGCCGCAACGACCCGACCGACATCGACCACTTCACGCGCGACCTCGCGGGCTTCCACAAGGCCGATGCCCTGCACTACGACGCGCTGCTGCACGGCTCCATCGAAGGCGCCGAACAGCTCGACGCGCTGATCCGACCGCTGCTCGACCGCAAGTTCGAAGAAATTTCACCCATCGAGCACGCCGTGATGTGGATCGGCGTCTACGAATTCCAGAACTGCCCCGACGTGCCATGGCGCGTGGTGCTCAACGAGTGCATCGAGCTCGCCAAGGAATTCGGCGGCACGGATGGACACAAGTACGTGAATGCAGTACTCAACGGGCTGGCGCCTCAGCTTCGTCCGCTCGAAGTGGAAGCAGACCGGGCTTCGGGGAAAGCAAGGGCATGAGGATCTCGACGCGCGCGCAGCGCATCGAGCCCTTCTATGTGATGGAAGTGGCGAAAGCGGCCGGCGTGCTGGCCCGCGAGGTCGCTCACACCGACCGCCCGATGATCTTCCTGAACATCGGCGAGCCCGACTTCACCGCCCCGCCGCTGGTGCAGGAAGCCGCCGCCCGCGCGGTACGTGCCGGCGCCACGCAGTACACGCAGGCCACCGGCCTCGACCACCTGCGCGAACGCATCAGCGCCTGGTATCGCCAGCGCTTCAATGTCGACGTGCCGGCCCGCCGCATCGTCGTCACCGCCGGCGCCTCGGCCGCGCTGCAGCTGGCCTGTCTCGCGCTGATCGAATCGGGCGACGAAATCCTGATGCCGGACCCGAGCTATCCGTGCAACCGCCACTTCGTGAGCGCTGCGGAAGGCAAGGCCGTACTGGTGCCGACCACCGCCGAGGAGCGCTTCCAGCTTACGGCCGCCAAGGTCGAGGCCGCCTGGACCGACAAGACGCGCGGCGTGCTGCTGGCGTCGCCGTCGAACCCGACCGGCACATCCATCGCGCCCGACGAGCTGCGCCGCATCCACGAGGTGGTGTCGCAGCGCGGCGGCATCACGCTGATCGACGAGATCTACCTCGGCCTCTCGTACGACGACGCCTTCGGGCAGACGGCGCTGGCCATCGACGAGAACGTCATCAGCATCAACAGCTTCAGCAAGTACTTCAACATGACCGGCTGGCGCCTCGGCTGGCTGGTGGTGCCCGAAGTGCTGGTGCCGGTGGTCGAGCGCCTGGCGCAGAACCTCTTCATCTGCGCAAGCACCGTGTCGCAGTTCGCGGCACTGGCCTGCTTCGAGGACGAAAGCATCGCCGAGTACGAACGCCGCCGTGCCGAGTTCAAGGCACGCCGCGACTGGTTCATTCCGCAGCTCAACGCGCTGGGCCTGAACGTGCCCGTGGTGCCCGACGGCGCCTTCTACGCCTGGGCCGACTGCACCGCCTTCGCCGAGAAGCTCGGCATCTCGGGCAGCTGGGACTTCGCCTTCGAGACCATGAAACGCGCCCACGTTGCCGTCACGCCCGGCCGCGACTTCGGCACTGCGGAGACCGCGAAGTTCGTGCGCTTCTCCACCGCCAGTTCGATGGCGCACCTCCAGGAATCCATCGAGCGCCTGCGGGCGATGGCAGAGAACCGGGCGCAATGAGCTACGCGTTCCCGATCCGCGTCTACTGGGAAGACACCGACGCCGGCGGCATCGTGTTCTACGCCAATTACCTGAAGTTCATGGAGCGCGGCCGCACCGAGTGGCTGCGCTCTCTGGGCGTCGAGCAGCGCAAGCTGCGCGAGGAAACGGGCGGCCAGTTCGTGGTGAGCGAGACGCAGCTGAAATACCATCGGCCCTCGCGGCTGGACGACGAACTCCTCGTTACTGCCGATCTTCAACAATTGGGCACCGCGTCACTGATAATCGGACAGCGCGTGCTATCGAAAACAGAGCAGGAGCGAACGGGTGCCCCGGAACCCGTCCTGCTGTGCGAAGGCACGATCCGCATCGGCTGGGTAAACGCCACCACATTGCGGCCCGCACGCATTCCGAAGCAGGTGACGGGAACCCTCGAGCGCTACAGCGGCTCCATGACTCAACCTTTCAAGCCATGAACCAAGACCTCTCCATCATCAATCTCCTGCTCCATGCGAGCTTCGTGGTTCAACTGGTCGTGCTGCTGCTGGTGATCGTCTCGATCGCAAGCTGGGCCGCGATCATCCGCAAGTACTTCGCACTGCGGCGCATGCGTGCCCTCAACGACGACTTCGAGCGCGAGTTCTGGTCGGGCACCAGCCTCAACGAACTGTTCGCCTCGGCCGCGCAGAACGCCAAGTTCGCCGGCCCCATGGAGCGCATCTTCGCCTCGGGCATGCGCGAGTACCAGAAGCTGCGCGAGCGCCACGTTAGCGACGCCGGCACGCTGCTCGACGGCGCCCGCCGCGCCATGCGCGCGAGCTTCCAGCGCGAGCTGGACGCGGCCGAGCAGAACCTGTCCTTCCTGGCAACCGTCGGCTCCGTCTCTCCGTACGTGGGCCTCTTCGGCACCGTGTGGGGCATCATGCACGCCTTCACCGGCCTGGCCGCCCTGGCCCAGGTGACGCTGGCCACAGTGGCCCCCGGCATCGCCGAGGCGCTGGTGGCCACCGCCATCGGCCTGTTCGCCGCCATTCCGGCCGTCGTGGGCTACAACCGCTTCGCCCGCGAGATCGACAAGATCGCCATCGCCCTCGAAACGTACATCGAGGAGTTCTCCAACATCCTGCAGCGCAACCTGTCGGCCAACCCGGCTGCCGGCGGCGGCGTCGCTCCCTCGGTGGCTCCGGCCAACCGCTGAACGGAGGCGCAGCGCATGCCCGCCGTTTCATCCCGGGGCCGCGGCCGCCGGACGATCAACGAGATCAACATGGTCCCGTTCATCGACGTGATGCTGGTGCTGCTGATCATCTTCATGGTCACAGCGCCGCTCATCACGCCGAGCGTGATCAACCTGCCCTCGGTCGACCGCGCCAACAAGCAGCCAGACAAGCCCATCGAGATCGTCATCAAGAGCGAAGACGAAGTGCAGATCAAGAAAGATCCGTCCACCGGCTCCGGCAGCACCTCGATCCCCATGACCCAGATCGGCTCGGCCGCCAAGCAGGCCCAGGGCGGCGACGACCAGCGCCCGGTGGTCATCAGCGCCGACAAGTCGGTGAAGTATGAGACCGTCGTGAAGGCGATGAACCAGCTCAAGCGCAGTGGCATCGAGCGCGTGGGCCTGTCGGTCACGACCACGGGCGGCAAATAAGGCATGTCGCTCGCACTGGATCGCCCAGAGTTCGCGCCGCCGCCGCAGCGCGGCACGCCGCGCGCCGTCGTGCTGGCACTCATCGCCCACGCGCTGCTGATCGCCGCGCTGACGTGGGGCGTGCGCTGGCGCAGCGATGCGGACGAAGGCGCCGTCGATGCGGAGCTGTGGTCGTCCACGGTGCAGCAGGCGGCTCCTCGCCTGCAGGCACCGCCGGCGCCTACCCCGGTTCCCGCACCGCCGCCGCCCGCTCCCGCTCCGCCCCCACCGCCGGTGGCCAAGGCCCCCGAGCCCGCGCCTGCGCCGAAGGCTCCTGACATCGCCCTCGAGCGCGAGAAGAAGCTCAAGGAGCAGAAGGAACAGAAAGAGCGCGAACTCGAGCAGCAACAGCAGCAGAAGAAGAAAGAGCTCGAGGCCAAACAGCGCGCCGAGGACGAGGCTCAGCGCAAGAAGGAACAGCAGCAGAAGCTGGCTGAACAGAAGAAGCAGCAGGAAGCCGAGGCCAAGCAGGTCGAAGCGAAGAAGGCCGAGGCCGCTGCGAAACAGGCGGCAGCCGACCGTGCCGCCGCGCTCAAGCGCATGCAGGGCCTTGCGGGCGCCAGTGGTGCCGACGATTCGAAGGGCACGGCGCTGCGCTCCTCGGGCCCGTCGAGCGGCTACGCCGGACGCATCGCTGCGGCGGTCAAGCCCAACATCACCTTCGACAACACCACCGTGGACGGCAATCCCGCAGCCGAGTTCGCGGTGAATCTCGCACCCGACGGCACCATCGTCGGCGTGAAGCTCACCAAATCGAGTGGCCTGCCAAGCTGGGACGAAGCAGCCGAGCGTGGCCTGCGCAAGACCGAGAAGGTGCCGCGCGACATCGACGGGCGCATCTTCCCGTCGCTCATCGTGACGCTGCGCCCCAAGTAAATCCCGGTCAGGGCGCATCTAACGCGCAGCTAAGAAAACGAGGCCTTCCGGGTGACGAAGACGTCACCCGGAACTCGATAATTCGGGTTCATGAACCCCAACGGCCGCATCCGCTACGGCAGCAGTCCACTGCTCGCCAGTCCCACCCCCGTGTGGCGCAGCAAGTTCATCGTGGCCAGCGTCGCCTTCGGCTTCGTGCTGCTGGCTGGGCGCGCAGCCTACGTCCAGATCTTCGCCAACGACTTCTTCCAGCACCAGGGCGAGGTGCGCTACCAGCGCACACTGGAGCTGCCGGCCAACCGGGGCCGCATCCTCGACCGCAACGGGCTGATCCTGGCCTCCGACATCCCCGCCCCCAGCATCTGGGCCATTCCCGAGGACATCGAGCGCGACGATCCCGCCACGCTCGAAAAGCTCAGGCAGGCCGCAAAACTGCTCGGCATGCCGCAGAAGGACTTCGACAAGAAGCTGGAGGACGAGGACAAGAGCTTCGTCTGGATCAAGCGGCAGGTCGACGAGCCCGTCGCGAAGCAGGTCGCGGCGCTCAACATCAAGGGCATCTACCTGCGCCGCGACTACCGCCGCCAGTACCCCGAGGGCGAAGCGGCGGCGCACCTGGCGGGCTTCACCAATGTGGAGGACGTCGGCCAGGAGGGCATCGAGCTGGCCTTCGAGCACGAGCTGGCCGGCAAGGCCGGCTCGCGCCACGTCCTGAAGGACCGGCTGGGCCACATCGTGGAGGACACCGAGGACCAGGTGCCGCCGACGCCGGGCCACGACATCCAGCTCAGCATCGACGACCAGGTGCAGTTCGTGGCCTACGAGAAGATTCGCGATGCCGTCATCGCCAACAAGGCGCGCGCGGGCAGCGTGGTGGTCGTCAATGCGCAGACGGGCGAGCTGCTGGCCATGGCCAACTACCCGAGCTACAACCCCAACGATCGCCGCAGCCTCACCGGCGAGCAGTTGCGCAACCGCGCGATGACCGACGTGTTCGAGCCGGGCTCGACGATGAAGCCCATCACCATCGCCACCGCGCTGCAGCTGGGCCGCGTCACGCCCAAGACCATCATCGACACCAACCCCGGGCGCATCACCGTCTCGGGCGCGACCATCCACGACGACGAGAATTTCGGCGTGTTGACGGTCGAGGGCGTGATCCAGAAGTCGAGCAACGTCGGCGCCACCAAGATCTCGCAGCGCATGTCGGCGCAGGAGATGTGGAATTCGCTCACCGCCGTGGGCCTCGGGCAGAAGCCGCAGACGCCCTTCCCCGGCGCGGTGACCGGCAGGCTGCGGCCGTGGAAATCGTGGCGCCCGATCGAGCAGGCCACCATGTCGTACGGCTACGGCCTGTCGGCCTCGCTCTTCCAGATCGCGCATGCGTACACGGCCTTCGCGCACGACGGCGAGGTGATCCCGATCAGCCTGCTGAAGAACCAGGGCGAGGAGCCCGCCGGCGTGCAGGTGTTCTCGCCGCTGGTGGCGAGCGAGGTGCGCCAGATGATGCACATGGCGGCCGCCCCCGGCGGCACCGCACCGCTGGCCCAGACCGTGGGCTACTCGGTGGGCGGCAAGACCGGCACCGCGCACAAGCAGGTCGGCAAGGGCTATGCGAGCAACAAGTACCGCGCCTGGTACACGGGCATGTCGCCCATCGACAAGCCGCGCATCATCGTCGCGGTGATGGTCGACGAGCCCAGCGCGGGCAAGTACTTCGGCGGACTCGTGGCCGCGCCGGTGTTCAGCCAGGTGGTGCAGCAGACGCTGCGCATCATGAACGTGGTACCCGACCTGGCCGTGGCGCCGATGGCGCACTGACGACGCACACGACGGGTCTCTCGCCGCGCTTCAGTCGTAGACGATCAGCGCCTTGCCGGCTTCCGCCTGCGCGGTCCAGCTGGCCAGCGCCGCGTCGGTCGGGAAGAACTTGGCGCGATCGCCCAGCTGCAGCTCGACCTGTGCGCCGCCGCGCGCCATCGACAGCCGCACCGGCAGCCCCTGGATCAGGTCACCGACCTCGGTCTGCTCGGTGCGCGGCGGAAAGTCTTTCAGCAGGCGCGCGATGTCGGGCGCCTTGCCGTTCACCGCCACGCGCAGGAACTTGCCGAAACGGCAGCGCGCCGAGGCCAGGTCCCACACCTGCTGCACCTGGAAGCGCGCCTCGAAGCCGCCGCGCGCGGGCTGCAGCCGGCCGCTGACGATGACCAGTTCGTCGTCCTTCAGCGTGTTGCGGTTGGCGTTGATGGTCGCCTCGTCGGCGGTGGCGTCGATGGCTTCCGACTTGTCGTCGAGCTTGAAGATCGCCAGCCGGCCGCGCTGGCCGTTGATCACGCGGAAGTCGCTCACGATGCCGGCAATGACCTGCTGGTCGCGGCTGTCGAGCAGGTCGGCGATCTCGCGCTTGCAGAAGCGCCGCACCTCGTGCGAAACCTCGTCGAACAGGTGGCCCGAGAGGTAGAAGCCGACGGCCGTCTTTTCCAGCGTCAGGCGCTCCTTCACGCCCCAGGGCGTGGCGTCGACGAGGTCGGGCTCGGCGGTGGCCGAGCCGTGCTCGGAGTCGCCGAAGATGTCGACCTGCGAGGCATTGGCCGCCGTGGCGTTGGCAAACTCGAAGGCGCGGTCCAGCGAGGCGACCAGCGACGCGCGGTTCTGCTGGATGGCATCGAAGGCGCCGGCCTTGATGAGCGCTTCCACCGTGCGCTTGTTGATGCGCTGGCGGTCGATACGCACGCAGAAGTCGTACAGGCTCTTGAACGGCCCGCCTTCCTCGCGCGCGCGCACCACGGCCTCGACCGCAAGCTGGCCCGTGCCCTTCACGGCACCCAGCCCGTAGCGGATCACCTTGTTGGTGACCGGCTCGAAGCGGTAGTTGCCGCGGTTCACGTCCGGCGGCTCGAAGGTGATGCCGAAGTTCTTCTGGGCGTCCTCGAACAGCAGCTTGAGCTTGTCCGTGTCGTCCATTTCCACGGTCATGTTGGCGCAGAAGAACTCGGCCGTGTAGTGGACCTTGAGCCAGCCCGTGTGGTACGCCAGCAGCGAGTAGGCGGCGGCGTGCGACTTGTTGAAGCCGTAGCCCGCGAACTTCTCCATCAAGTCGAAGATTTCGTCGGCCTTGTCCTGGACGATGCCGTGCGTGGCAAGGGCGCCCGCGCGGAATTTCTCGCGGTGCTCGGCCATCTCCTCGAGCTTCTTCTTGCCCATCGCGCGGCGAAGCAGGTCGGCGCCGCCGAGCGAGTAGCCGCCCAGGATCTGCGCGGTCTGCATCACCTGCTCCTGGTAGACCATGATCCCGTAGGTCTCGGAGAGCATCTCGGCCACGGCCGGATGCGGGTACTCCACATCTTCGCGGCCGTGCTTGCGCGCCACGAAACTGGGGATCAGGTCCATCGGGCCCGGGCGGTACAGCGCGTTCAGCGCGATCAGGTCTTCCAGGCGCGTCGGGCGCGCGTCCTTCAGCATGCCCTGCATGCCGCGGCTTTCAAACTGGAACACGGCCTCGGTCTTGCCGTCGGAGAAGAGCCGGTAGGTGGCCGCGTCGTTCAGCGGAATGTTCTCGAACGCGAAGTTCTCCTGGCCCTTGTGGCGCTTCATGATGAACTCGCGCGCGATCTCAAGGATGGTGAGCGTCGCAAGACCCAGGAAGTCGAACTTGACGAGGCCGACGGCTTCGACGTCGTCCTTGTCGTACTGGCTCACGGCCGATTCGCTGCCGGGCTGCTGGTAGAGCGGGCAGAAGTCGGTGAGCTTGCCCGGCGCGATGAGCACGCCCCCGGCGTGCATGCCGATGTTGCGGGTCATGCCTTCGAGCTTCTGCGCGAGCTCGACCAGCATCTTCACTTCTTCTTCCTTCTCGATGCGCTCCGCAAGCTGCGGCTCCATCTCGATGGCGTAGTTGTTCTTGTCGCCCTCGATCTTCTTCTCGGGCGGGTACTGCAGCGTGACCGACATGCCGGGCTTGTTCGGAATCAGCTTGCTGATGCCGTCGCAGAACATGTAGCTCATGTCGAGCACGCGGCCCACGTCGCGGATGGCCGCGCGCGCGGCCATGGTGCCGAAGGTGGCGATCTGGCTCACGGCGTTGCGGCCGTACTTGTCCTTCACGTAGTCGATGACGCGGTCGCGGTTGCCCTGGCAGAAGTCGATGTCGAAGTCGGGCATCGAGACGCGCTCGGGGTTCAGGAAGCGTTCGAAGAGCAGCTTGTATTCGAGCGGGTCGAGGTCGGTGATCTTCAGCGCATAGGCCACCAGCGAGCCGGCGCCCGAGCCCCGGCCCGGGCCCACCGGGCAGCCGTTGTTCTTGGCCCACTGGATGAAGTCGCCCACGATCAGGAAGTAGCCGGGGAAGCCCATGTTCAGGATCGTCTTGATCTCGAACTCGAGCCGCTCGACGTAGCGCGGGCGCTCGGCATCGCGCTTGGTTTCGTCGGGGTACAGGTGCTTCAGGCGAAGCTCGAGACCCTCGTACGATTCCTGGCGGAAGAAATCGTCGATGGGCATGCGCACGCCCTCGGCGATGAAGGGCGTCGGAAAGTCCGGCAGCTGCGGCTTGCCCAGCACCAGCGTCAGGTTGCAGCGCTTGGCGATCTCGACCGTGTTGGTCAATGCGCTGGGCACGTCGGCGAACAGCGCCTGCATCTCGGCGGTCGACTTGAAATACTGCTCCTCGGTGAACCGGCGCACGCGGCGCGGGTTACCCAGAATTTCGCCTTCGGAAATGCACACGCGCGCCTCGTGCGCCTCGTAGTCTTCGCGCCCCGCGAACTGCACGGGGTGTGTGGCGACCACCGGCAGATGCAACCGGGCCGCCAGCTGCACGGCGGCAACGACGTGCGGCTCGTCTTCAGGCCGGCCCGCGCGCTGCAGCTCGATGTAGAAGCGATGCGGGAAGATGCCCGCCAGCTGCAACGCCAGCTCGGCGGCGCGCTCGCCCTGCCCTTGCAGCAACGGCTGCCCCAGCGGCCCTGCCTGCGCGCCCGAAAGCGCGATCAACCCACCCGAGAGTTCCTGCAGCCATTCAAGCTTGCAGGCCGCCTGCGACTGGCCCCGGCCCACGTTCTGCGTCCATGCCCGCGCCAGCAGCTCGGACAGGTTCAGGTAGCCCTCCATGTTCTGCACCAGCAGCACGATGCGGGTCAGCGCGCCGGGCTCCTTGCCCAGCCCGTCAATGAAGGCTTCGGCGCCGATGATGGGCTTGACGCCCTTGCCCCGGCCCTGCTTGTAGAACTTGACGGCCCCGAACAGGTTGTTCAGGTCGGTGATGGCCAGCGCGGGCTGCTTGTCGGCAGCGGCGGCCTTGACGACATCGTCGATTCGGTTGGTGCCGTCGACGACGGAAAACTCGGTGTGCAGGCGCAGGTGAACAAACATGCTTCCATTGTAGAAAGCACCGTCTCCACGATGTGGGTTGGCAATCCCTGAAATCGCCCCCGGCCTTCGGAGAAGAGGCCCCGAGCCCGGGAGCAACCCCGGCGGCACCTAAAATCCCGCCCCGTGCAAGAGATTTTGAATATCGCGGCCTACAAGTTCGTGGCCATAGACGACAGCCCCGCGCTGCGTGAAGACCTGCGCGCCCGCACGCAGGCCCTGGGGCTCATGGGCACCATCCTGCTGGCACCCGAAGGTATCAACCTGTTTCTGGCCGGCACCGGCGAAAACGTACGGGCTTTCCTGGCCCATCTGCGCGCCGACGCCCGTTTCGCCGACCTCGAAGCCAAGGAAAGCTGGTCCGCCACGCAGCCCTTCCGGCGCATGCTGGTGAAGCTCAAGCGCGAGATCATCCGCATGGACCACCCTGCCATCCAGCCCGCCGCGGGCCGGGCACCCGGCGTGGACGCCCCGACGCTCAAGCGCTGGCTCGACCAGGGCCACGACGACGAGGGCCGCGAGATCGCCCTGCTCGACACGCGCAATGCCTTCGAAGTCGACTACGGCAGCTTCGAAGGTGCCATCGACTGGCGCATCGGCAAGTTCACCGAATTCCCGCCCGCCCTGCGCGCGCACAGCGACGAGTTCAAGGGCAAGACGGTAGTGAGCTTCTGCACCGGCGGCATCCGCTGCGAGAAGGCGGCGATCCTGATGCGCGAGGAAGGCGTGGAGCACGTGCTCCAGCTCGAAGGCGGCATCCTCAAGTATTTCGAGGAAGTCGGCAGCGCGCACTACAAGGGCGACTGCTTCGTGTTCGACGGCCGCGAGGCCCTGGCGCCCGACCTGAGCGCGCGTTCGGCACGCGCCAGCGCCCGCGCCTCGGAAGACCCCGACCTCGCCATCAAGCAGTAACGACGACGACAACGAGACGCGACAGGCCTCCCATGCGCATCCTCCTGGTGGAAGACGAACTGGACATGGCCTCCTGGCTGATCCGCGCGCTCACCCAGAGCGGCTTCGTACCCGATCACGCGCCCGACGGGCGCACCGCCGAAGCCTTCATGGCCGGCACCGAATACGACGCCATCGTTCTCGACCTGCGCCTGCCCGACAAGCACGGACTTAGCGTGCTGGCCGACATGCGCGGCGCCGACGACCGCACGCCGGTGCTGATCCTCACCGCGCAGGGCGCGCTGCAGGACCGGGTGCGCGGCCTGAACCTCGGCGCCGACGACTTCCTCACCAAGCCCTTCGAGCTGGCCGAGCTAGAGGCTCGCCTGTCGGCGCTGGTGCGGCGCAGCCGGGGCAAGCAGCACCCGCGCCTGCAGTGCGCCTCCCTTTCGTACGACAGCCAGAGCCGCGCCTTCACGCTGCGCGGCACGCTGCTGTCGCTCACGCCGCGCGAGCAGGCCGCGCTCACCGCCCTGCTGCTGCGCAGCGGATCGCCGGTCGGCAAGTCGCAGCTCTTCGCCAAGGTGTTCACCAACGACAGCACCGCCGGCCCCGACGCCATCGAGGTGGTGCTGCACCGGCTGCGGCGCAAGCTCGCCGACAGCGACGTGCGCATCGTCACCGTGCGCGGCCTGGGCTACATGCTGGAGAGCATTGCCGATGGTTCCTCAGCCCCGGTCCACACCGAGCTCCCCGGCGAAAGCGGCTGAGCAGCCGCAGCGCTTCGGCATCCGCGCGCGCCTGCTCGCGCTGCTGCTGCCAGGCATCGGCGCGCTGCTGGCGCTGGACAGCTGGAACGACTACCGCGCGCTGACCGAGTCGCTCGTGGTCGCCTACGACCAGAGCCTGCTCGAACCGGTGCAGGCGCTGGCCAACGGCATCGTGGTCGCGAGCGACGGCAGCGTGCGCGTGCAGGAGCCGTTCTCGATCCAGGCGATGTTCGATTCCACGCGCCTGCGCTACAAGTACCTGCACGTCGGCGTACAGCGCATTCCCAAGGGCGGGACGCTGGACGTGAACTCGCCCGAGACCACGCTCATGGGCGTGCCCGGCCTGCCCCGCCCCGCGCAGCGCCCGCCCGACGGCACGCCGGTGTTCTACGACGCGGTGCACGAGCAGCACCCCGTGCGCGTGGCCGCGCTGCGGCAGACGGTGTACGACACCGTGCACCCCGGCGTCGCCTACAGCGTGCTGATCCAGGCGGCCGAGGGCACCGGCCCGCGCACCGAGGCACAGGCCGAGACGCTGCGCCAGGAGCTGCTGCGCGACACGCGCACGGTGCTGGTGATGGCGCTGCTGGTATGGCTGGGCGTGGCCTGGACACTGCGGCCGCTGGAGCGCCTGCGCCGCTCGCTGCGCGAGCGCCCTCGCGACGACCTGACACCGCTCGACGCCGGCGGCGTGCCGCGGGAAGTCGCGCCGCTGGTCGACGCCGTCAACCACCACATCGCAGGCCACCGGCGCATGGTGGCGGAGCAGTCGCAGTTCCTGGCCGATGCTTCTCATCAGTTGCGCACGCCGCTGAGCATCCTGTCGATCCAGGCCGGCTACGCGGTGCGCGAGACCGATCCTGCACGCATGCGCGAATCGCTGCACGCCATCGTCGCGCAACTCGCGCGCACGCGCCGCCTCAGCGAGCAGCTGCTGGCGCTGGCGCACGCAACAACAGAAAGCGAAGCCGCGCCTGCCGAGCCCCCGGTGGCCGACCTCAACGCCGTCGCGCGCGCGGTGGTGCTGCAATACCTGCCGCTCGCACGCGAGAACGACCAGGACCTCGGCTGGGTCGATGCGCGCGGCGACGTCGGCGATGGAGACGACACCGACGGAACCGACGAAGCAGGTGAAGGAGAAGACCCACTCGTGCTGCCCGTCGCCGCCGATGCCGCCGAGCTGCACGAGGTGCTCTCCAACCTCGTGCACAACGCCATCAAGTACACGCCGCGCGGCGGCAACATCACGGTGACCGTGCGGCGCGAGACTGCGCATGCGATCGCCGAGGTGTGCGACAGCGGACCGGGCATCGCGCCCGATCGGCGAGAGAGCGTGTTCGAGCGCTTCCATCGCGACACCTCCGCGAGCACCGGTGCTGCACAAGGCGCGGGCCTGGGCCTGACCATCGCGCGCAGCTATGCGCGGCGCAACGGCGGCGACATCGAACTGGCCAACGCCGACACGCCCGAGAGCCCCAACGGCGGCGGATTGCGCGCAACGCTGAGGCTGCCGCTGCGCGCCTTCTGAGAAGCGCGTTTTTGCGAGGGTTTCACCGGATGGGCCGGTACGTGATTACACGTATTTTGCGGCTCGCCGAGCCATTTGCACCCGTTGCGAAAGGCGATTGAAAGTCTCGATTCCTAGACTGCGCTCCTTCCAATCGAAGGAGACTCAATGCAGCACCAGCTCGGTGAAGATCCGGCCTCGCACGCGCTTCGGCCCGCTTCAAGATTCAAGAAGGATTACTACGGCGGCGCACTGCTGATCGTCATCGGACTGGCCGCCGTCTACGCCGGCATCGGCTATCGCGTTGGCGAACTCGCGCACATGGGACCGGGCTTCTTCCCGGTCGCGCTCGGCGCGCTTCTGGCGCTCACGGGGCTGCTGATCGCGGTGTCCGCGCGCGGCGACAAGACCAGCGACGGCCCGAGCGAGGAAGCCGCCTCGCATGGCCACCCGGGCGGCATGCCCGACCTGCGCGGCTGCATCTGCATCGTGCTCGGCATCCTCGCGTTCCTGCTCTTCGGCGAATACGGAGGCCTGCTGCCTGCGACCTTCGCCATCGTGTTCATCTCGGCGCTCGGCGACCGCGACAACACGCTGACCGAAGCGCTGCTGCTCTCGCTCGCGATGTGCTTCATCGCGGTGGTGGTCTTCTGGTGGGCGCTGAAGCTGCAGCTGCCCCTGTTCCAGTGGGGAGGCTGAAGCCATGATCGGTCAATCGCTCCACGACCTCTGGTTCGGCTTCGGCGTGGCCTTCCAGGGCTCGAACCTGATGTGGTCCTTCTTCGGCGTGCTGGTGGGCAACCTGATCGGCGTGCTGCCGGGCATGGGCGCGCTGCAGGCCATCTCGATCCTGCTGCCGCTCACCTACGTGATGCACCCGGTGCCCGCCATCCTGATGCTGGCCGGCATCTTCTACGGCTCGCAGTACGGCGGTGCCATCGGCGCCATCCTGATGAACATGCCCTCGCACCCGCCGCACGCGGTGACCTGTCTCGACGGGTACCCGATGACCAAGCAGGGCAAGGGAGGCGTCGCGCTCGGGGTGACGATGATCGCCTCGTTCCTCGCGGCGTCGGTCGGCATCATCGTGATGATCTTCGCCTCGCCGCTCCTGGTGCAGATCGCGTTCAAGTTCGGCCCGACGGAGATCTTCTCGATCATGCTGCTGGGCCTGCTCGCCGGCTCCACCATGTCGCGCGGCTCGCCGCTCAAGGGCGTGGCGATGACGCTGTTCGGCCTGCTGTGCGGCGTGGTCGGCACCGACGTGAACAGCGGCAGCTTCCGCTTCGCCTTCGGCCTGCCAGAGCTGAGCGACGGCCTCGAGCTGGTCGCGATCTCGATGGGCCTGTTCGGCGTGGCCGACTTCCTGCTCAACGTGAACCGCATGAAGACCATCGGCGACACCGGCACGCTCAAGCTCAGCGACATGCGCCCGAGCAAGGAAGAGCTCAAGCGCGCGTTCCCCGCGATGATCCGCGGCACCATCGTCGGCACGGTGTTCGGCGCGATGCCGGGCACGGGTCCGACCATCACCACCTTCATCGCCTACGCGCTGGAGCGCAAGGTGTCTAAGACGCCGAACAAGTTCGGCACCGGCATGATCGAAGGCGTGGCCGGCCCCGAGGCCTCGGCGCACTCGAAGACGCAGGTCGACTTCATCCCGACGATGAGCCTGGGCATCCCGGGCGACGCGGTGATGGCGCTGATCCTCGGCGCGCTGCTGATCCAGGGCATCCAGCCCGGCCCGCAGCTCATCACCGAGCATCCGGACATCTTCTGGGGCCTGATCGCCTCGTTCTGGATCGGCAACGTGATCCTCGTCATCCTGAACGTGCCGTTGATCGGCGTGTGGGTGAAGCTCTTGAAGGTGCCCTACAAGTACCTGTTCCCGGCCGCGATGTTCTTCATTGCAACCGGCGTGTACAGCACGCAGAACAGCCTGTTCCAGATCTGGGAAGTGCTGGTGTTCGGCATCGTCGGCGCGGTGCTGATGACGCTGGAGTTCTCGGTCGCGCCGATCCTGCTGGGCTTCGTGCTCGGGCCGATGGTCGAGGAGAACTTCCGCCGCGCGCTGCTGCTGTCGCGCGGAGACATGTCGGTGTTCGTGACGCGGCCGATCAGCGGCACCTTCATCGGGCTGTGCGTGCTGCTGCTGCTGGGCGTGGGCTACTCCGCGTGGCGCGGCCGCGGCGGGCGCAAGAGCGTGGTCGAGTTGCCGAAAGCGCCGCCGGGCGCATCGCCGTCGGAGACGGTGGCGATCGGCAACGAGTAACTGCAGAAACAAAAAGGGCCCGATACGTCGGGCCCTTTTTCATTGGTGCTTCAGTTTCAGCTTCAAGCCGGCCTGGTACCCGTGTCAGGCTCGCGCACGCCGAAGGGCTTGCCCGGCAGCGGAATGAACTCAGTCTCGCCCGGCACGTGGCCCATGCGCTGGGCGGCCCAGTCGTCGCCAGCCTCGAGGATGCGCTCGCGCCGGCTCGACACGAAGTTCCAGGTGATGTAGCGCGGGCCATCGAGCGGCTCGCCGCCAATCACCATCAGGCGCACGGCGGTGTCCGACGTGAGCACCGCGCCCTGCCCGTCGGGCAGCACGGCCATGGTGTGCGCCTCGACCGGCTCGCCATTGACGCGCGCGTCGGCATCGACGGCGTAGACAGCCAGCTCGGGTGCAAGCGCAGGCAGTTCGAAGCGCCCTCCCGCTGGCAAGGCGATGTCGAGATACACGGTCTGCGAGAGCGTCTTCACCGGCGAGCGAACGCCGAAGGCTTCGCCCACCAGCACGCGCACTGCCGTGCCCTGCTCCACCAGCTCGGGAATCGCGTCGGCCGGCGTGTGCTCGAAGCTCGGTTCGACTTCTTCATGCGCCTGCGGCAGCGCGGCCCACAGCTGCAGGCCGTGGTTCACGTAGGTGTCGGCCTTCAGGCGCTCGGGCTTGCGCTCGGAGTGCACGATGCCGCGCCCGGCGGTCATCCAGTTGATGGCACCCGGCAGGATCTCCTGCACGCTGCCGAGGCTGTCGCGATGCATCATCGCGCCCTTGAAGAGATAGGTGACCGTCGAGAGGCCGATATGCGGATGCGGCCGCACATCGTGTTCGGTGCCCGGCTGCTCGGTGGCCGGGCCGAAATGGTCGAAGAACACGAAGGGGCCGACCGAGCGGCGCTGCGCCGCGGGCAGCAGGCGCCGCACCTTGAAGCCACCGCCGAGGTCCTTGTCGTGCGGCTTGAGCAGTTGAGTCTCGGGGGTGGCGTCGGTCATCGTGTTTCTCCGTGGGTGGCGAGGTGCCGGTCAGTTATCCGCGTGATCTTGCCACTGCCGCGACGCGCTCGCCGAAGGCGCGGGCGGTGTCGAAGTCGCCCTTCTGCATTTCTGCGGGGCTGGCGTCGGACGGCGACTGCGTCAGCAGGCCACCGTAGCCGCCCACGTAGTTCAGCGCGTCGCGCGTGGCGGCCTTGCTGTTGCTCGGAAGAATGCCCATGCTGACCCAGATGCCGCTGTGCTGCATCGCGAGCGTCCACAGGTAGGTCATGGTCGTGACCTTGTCGCCGTTCATGGTGGCGCTGTTGGTGAAGCCGGCGAAGAGCTTGTCCTTCCAGCCCTGCGTGTACCAGACCTTCGACGACGCATCGGCGAACTTCTTGAACTGCCAGCTCACGCCGCCCATGTAGGTCGGCGAGCCGAGGATGATCGCGTCGGCCGCGGCCAGCAGCTCCCAGCCGCCTTCGGGCAGGTTGCCGTCCGCGTCGATGGCGAGCAGCTGCGCGCCCGCGCCGTCCGCCACGGTTTGCGCCACGCGCTGGGTGTGGCCGTAGCCGGAATGGAAGACGACGACGATGTTTGCCATGTTTCGGTGCTCCTGGTGATTGAGGGTGATCAGCGCTTGTCGATGCTGAAACGGCCAGCGCCGAAGGCAGCAAACGAGAGCAGGCCGCCGGCAATGGCCATGTTCTTGAAGAACTGGATGTTCTGCGTCGCATCGGCCCAGAACTTGTGGAAGAACAACGCCGTCGCGACCGTGAAGATGGCCATGATCAGGGACACCAAGCGCGTCTTGAAGCCGACCAGCAGCGCGATGCCGAGGCCGAGCTCAACGACGATGGCGATCACCGCCGCGATCTCCGGCAGCGGCAGGCCTGCGCTGGTGATGTAGCCGACGGTGCCCGAAAAGCCCATGAGCTTGCCGAAGCCGGCGGGAATGAACAGCGTGGCGACCAGGATGCGACCGATCAGGGCCTGCAGGTCTTGTGCCGAATTGGGGGTGGTTGTAGTTGCCATGATTGAAAAACTCCTCGGTTGTTGAAATAGAAAAGAAAAGGGGAAGAAAAAAGCCGGGCGACAAGCGCCCGGCAAGGGGGAACTCAGGCGGCCAGGTCGAACACCAGCACTTCGGCGTCCTTGCCGGCGCCCAGCGTCACCTGCGACTCGCCTTCGAGCATCGCGGCGTCGCCGCCCACGAGCTTCTGGCCGTTCACTTCGAGCTCGCCGCGCACCAGGTGCACGTAGCTCTTGCGCTTCGGGTCGAGCGCCAGGCTGGCCTTTTCATCGCCGTCGAACAGGCCTGCGTACAGGCTGGCGTCGGCATTCACCTTCACCGAGCCTTCGCTGCCGTCGGGCGATGCCACCAGGCGCAGCTTGCCGCGCTTCTCGGCGTCGCTGAACTGCTTCTGCTCGTAGCCCGGCTCGATGCCGCGCACGTTCGGCAGGATCCAGATCTGCAGGAAGTGCGTGGTCTGGTCGGCCTTGTGGTTGAACTCGCTGTGCATCACGCCGCGTCCCGCGCTCATGCGCTGCACGTCGCCGGGCGGAATGCTTTCCACGTTGCCCATGCTGTCCTTGTGCGCCAGCTCGCCCGAAAGCACGTAGCTGATGATCTCCATGTCCTTGTGGCCGTGGGTGCCGAAGCCGGCGCCCGCCGCCACGCGGTCTTCGTTGATCACGCGCAGGTTGCCGAAGCCCATGTGGGCCGGGTCGTAGTAGTTGGCGAATGAAAAGCTGTGGAACGAGCGCAGCCAGCCATGGTCGGCATAACCGCGTTCCTGTGATTTACGGACTTGCAACATCGTCTTGCTCCTTCTGCCCTGCCCCGATTGGGGGGTGTTCGGGCTTTTTCGTATGCCGCGCCGGATGCGCAGCGGATGTGAAGAATTTTGGGCCGACGCCCCCTTCGGAAAGACGCCGCGGTTTGATGGCACCATTCAAATATTTTGATCAATGGAGCCGCCATGCCCAGCCCCAGAGACGTGCTGACCCCCGACGCCCTTGCCATGCTCCAGACCGTGGCCGCCGCGGGCAGCTTTGCCGCCGCCGCGCGCGAGCTGAACCTCGTGCCCAGCGCGCTGAGCTACCGGGTGCGCCAGATCGAGGACGCGCTCGACGTGCTGCTGTTCGACCGCAGCGCCCGCCAGGCCCGGCTGACCGAAGCCGGCGCCGAGCTGCTGCGCGAGGCCGACCGGCTGCTCAACGAGATCGACGCGGTGGCCAACCGCGTCAAGCGCGTGGCCACCGGCTGGGAGCCGATGCTGACCATCGCGGTCGACAGCGTGATCGCGCGCGACCCGCTGCTGGACCTGGCCTGCGCCTTCTTCGCGCTGGAGCCGCCCACGCGGCTGAAGCTGCGCGACGAGACCCTGCTGGGCACCATCGAGGCGCTGACCAGCGGCGAGGCCGACCTTGCCATCGGCGCGGTGCTCGATGCGGCGAGCCTGGCGCTCACCGCCACGGGCATCCGCACCCGGCCGATCGGCGAACTGCGCTTCGTCTACGCGGTGGCGCCGCACCATCCGCTGGCGCGCCTGCCCCAGCCGCTGAGCGACGCGGTAATGCGGCAGCACCGCGCGGTGGCGGCGGCCGATTCGGCGCGCCACGGGCCGAGCATGACGGTGAACCTGATGGGCGGGCAGGACGTGCTCACCGTGCCGAGCATGCAGGCCAAGATCGCGGCGCAACTGCACGGGCTGGGCGGAGGCTTCCTGCCCGACCCGATGGCCCGGCCGTACATCGAGGCCGGGCACCTGGTCGAGCTGAAGACCGAGCGCAAGCCGCCGATGGGAACGATGCACTGCGCGTGGCGCGTGCGCAGCGCCGGAAAGCCCGGGCGCGCACTCGAATGGTGGCTGGAACAGTTCGAGCACGAAGGCACGCGGCGCGCGCTGCTCGAACGGCATCGGGGCCGGTAGGAGGCCGATGCGAGACCGACGAAGAGCTGACCAGTATTGCCGAGGATCGCGCGGCGCCGCTAAGGGTGTGCCCTCAGGCGGAGCCGCTGCCGGACCGATGTAGAGTGCAGACACATCCATCCGCATTCCATCCAGAAGAAAAGAGTCCGACATGAGCACTCGCGCAACTGCAAAGCCCGCCGTCCGCCACCGAACCCCCGCCACCCCGCGCCCGTCGCGCCATTACGCCGTCGTCGGCGCCGGCATCGCAGGGGTGGCTTGTGCACGAACGCTGGTCCAGGCCGGCCACAAGGTCACGCTGTTCGAACGCGAGGCCACGGCCGGCGGGCGCATGGCGAGCATCGACACCGCATTCGGCCGCTTCGACAGCGGCGCGCAGTACTTCACCGTGCGCGATCCGCGCTTTGCCCTGGCACTTGAAAACGCGCCCGGCGTCTGCAAGCGCTGGAGCGCCAACCTCGTGCGCGTGCTCGACGCCCACGGCCGCGTGGCCGAGGCGGCCCTGCCCTCGCTCGAACCGCACTGGGTGGCGCAGCCCGGCATGGACGCGCTGGCGGCCCACTGGGCGGCACCGCTGGGCGACAGCCTCGTCACCGGCACGCAGGTCACGCAGATCGAGCCCGATGCGCTCGACCCGAAGCGCTGGCAACTCCGTACAACGGGCGCCGACGACTCGCGCCACGTGTACTCGGGCTTCGACGCCGTGCTGCTCGCCGTGCCGCCCGCCGGCGCCCGCGCGCTGCTGGGCGACGGCAAGCTCTCGGCCACGCTCGCCCGCAAGATCGAACCCGTGAGCATCGCGCCCTGCTGGACGCTGATGATCGCCTACCCCCAGGCCAACCAGCCCAACATGTCGCACCTCGGTCCGCAGTGGAACGCGGCGCGCAGCACGCACCACCGCGTGGCGTGGCTGGCGCGCGAATCGTCCAAGCCCGGCCGCGAGCAGGTGGAGCGCTGGACGCTGCAGGCCAGCGCGACGTGGTCGCAGGAACATCTGCGCGACACGCCCGCACGCGTCGAGGCCAAGCTGCTGCGCGCCTTCTCCGAGATCACGGGCATCCATGCCACGCCCGCTCACGCCCAGGCCCTGTGCTGGAACGAAGCGCAGACGCAGGTGCCCGTGGGCACCACGCACCTCTGGGACGCCAAGGCCCGCATCGGCGTGGCCGGCGACTGGTGCACCGGCCACCGCGTGGAAGACGCCTTCCTCTCGGGCCTGTCGCTCGCGCTCGACGTGATCTGACCGGGAGATGAGGGAGACCGGCCGCTTCGCGCCTTCGCCCACCGGCCCGCTGCACGCGGGCTCGCTGGTGGCCGCGCTTGCGAGCTGGCTCGACGTGCGCGCGCGCGGCCCTCAGGCGCGCTGGCTGATCCGCATCGAGGACGCCGACACCGAGCGCTGCCTGCCCGGCATGGGCGAACACATCCTCCAGCAACTGGCCGACTGCGCCCTGCTGCCTGACGAGCCTCCCGTGTGGCAGACCGCGCGCACCGACCGCTACGACGTCGCGCTGGCCCGGCTGAAGGCGCGCGGCCTGGCCTACCCCTGCGGCTGCTCGCGCAAGGACATCAACCAGGCTCTCGCGCGGCTGGGCCAGCATCACGAGCGCCACGGCGAGCGCGTCTACCCCGGCACCTGCCGCGACGGGCTGCACGGCAAGCCCGCACGCGCCTGGCGCTTTGCCACCGAGAAGTTCGAGACCGACCGCCCACCCACGCCCGGGGTGCCCTGGGAGGAAGACGGCGATGACGCGGCAGCCGCCGCCGGCGATCTCTGCTTCGTCGACCGGCGCCTCGGCCGCCAGTGCCAGAACGTGAGCCGAGAAGTCGGCGACTTCGTGCTGCGCCGCGCCGACGGTCCCTGGGCCTACCAGCTCGCCGTGGTGGTCGACGACGCCGAACAGGGCGTGACCGACGTGGTGCGCGGCGAGGACCTCACCGACAACACCGCGCGCCAGATCCTGCTGCAGCGCGCGCTGGGCTTTCCCACGCCGAGCTATCTTCATACGCCGCTGGTGCGCGGCGCGGACGGCGACAAGCTCTCGAAGCAGAACGGCGCCACCTCCATCGACACGGACTCACCAGCCGCCGCGCTGGCAGCGCTCGACGCCGCCGCGCGGGCGCTGGGCCTGCACCCCGCCACGGCCACGGACTGCCCGGCGGCACTGGCCGGCTGGGTGCCCGAATGGCGCGATCTCTACAATTCGCGGCCGTGATGAACCTTTCCGATACCGTGTCCAACGACCTCCCACCCAGCGACGACGAGGACTCCAAGCCCCATCCGCTGCACCGCCGCCTCAAGAGCTTCGTCAAGCGCGGCGGCCGCACCACCGAGGGCCAGGCACGCGCCTTCTCCGAACTGGGCCCGCTCTACCTCGTGCCCTACAAGCCCGAGCCGGTCGACCTCACTGCCGCCTTCGGCGGCCGCGCCGGCCCGACCGTGCTGGAGATCGGCTTCGGCATGGGCGAGGCCACCGCGCACATCGCGACGGTGCTGCCCGACACCAATTTCTTCTGCTGCGAGGTGCACGAGCCCGGCGTGGGTGCGCTGCTCAAGCGCATCGGCGAGCAGCAGTTGTCGAACATCCGCATCTGCGCGCACGACGCGGTCGACGTGCTCGACCACATGCTGCAGCCCGGCACGCTGGCCGGCGTGCACGTGTTCTTTCCTGACCCATGGCACAAGAAGCGCCACAACAAGCGCCGCCTGATCCAGCCCGGCTTCGTGACCAAGCTCGCGCAGCACCTGCGCCCCGGCGGCTACATCCATTGCGCCACCGACTGGCAGCCCTACGCCGAGCAGATGCTCGAAGTGCTCGCCGCCGAGCCGCTGCTGCGCAACACGGCCGAGGGCTACGCGCCCAAGCCCGACTACCGTCCGCTCACCAAGTTCGAGAACCGCGGCATCAAGCTGGGCCACGGGGTGTGGGACCTGGTGTTCGAGCGCAAGGCCTGATCCTTTCCCCGCGCCGGCCCCGCCCGCCGGGGCTGCCGGGTTGAGCCTGCCGGTCCGGCATGGCACGATCCCGCGGATGACCAGCAGCAAACCCGACGCCGAGCAACTGCACCTGCGCGAACTCGCCCGCTTGCGCCGCGTTCGCGACCGCATCGACCGCGACTACGCGCAGCCCCTGGACGTCGAAGCCCTCGCCTTCGGCGTGCACATGTCGGCGGGCCATCTCAGCCGCCAGTTCAAGCTCGCGTATGGCGAGTCGCCCTATTCCTACCTGATGACGCGGCGCATCGAGCGCGCGATGGCGCTGCTGCGCCGCGGCGACCTGAGCGTCACCGACGTCTGCTTCGAGGTCGGCTGTTCGTCGCTGGGCACCTTCAGCACGCGCTTCACGGAGCTGGTGGGCATGCCGCCCAGCGCCTACAAGCGCGAGGCCGCGCTGCAGACCGCGGGATTGCCCTCGTGCGTGGCGAAGCAGGTCACGCGACCGATCAGGAATCGAGAAGCGCCGGTGGTGGAGCCACATCTAGACTGAGCGCTCCTCGACAACACACCGACCG
Organism: Variovorax sp. 679; assembly: GCF_003952185.1. Classification (GTDB taxonomy): domain Bacteria; phylum Pseudomonadota; class Gammaproteobacteria; order Burkholderiales; family Burkholderiaceae_C; genus Variovorax. The sequence goes on from NZ_RXFS01000024.1 coordinate 27,651, forward strand.
GACGACCACCATGAACCTCAGCATCCACGCCAGCTTTCTTCCGCACAACGACCCCGAAGCCTCCCTCGCCTTCTACCGCGACCTGCTCGGCTTCGAGGTTCGCAACGACGTCGGATACGGCGGCATGCGCTGGATCACGGTCGGCCCGGTGGGCCAGCCCGCCGTGTCCATCGTGCTGGCGCCGCCGGCCGCCTACCCCGGCATCACCGACGAAGAGCGCCGCACCATCGCCGAGATGATGGCCAAGGGCACCTACGCCGCCATCCTGCTGGCCACGCCCGACCTCGAAGGCACCTTCGCGAAGCTGCAGGCCAGCGACACCGAGATCGTGCAGGAGCCGACCGACCAGCCCTACGGCGTTCGCGACTGCGCGGTACGCGACCCCGCGGGCAGCATGATCCGCATCCAGCAACTGCGCTGAGGCGGAGAACCGATGAGCACGAAGGTAGCAAGGAAGACCACGACCGCGACGAAGACAGCGAAAGCAGCGACGACTGCGCCCTCCGCGCAGCACGCCGCCGACAGCCACGACATGATCCGCGTGCACGGCGCGCGCGAGAACAACCTGAAGGACATCAGCATCGAGATCCCGAAGCGCAGGCTGACGGTGTTCACCGGCGTCTCGGGCTCGGGCAAGAGTTCGCTGGTGTTCGGCACCATCGCGGCCGAGTCGCAGCGGCTCATCAACGAGACCTACAGCGCCTTCGTGCAGGGCTTCATGCCCACGCTGTCGCGGCCGGATGTCGACGTGCTCGACGGCCTGACCACCGCCATCATCGTCGACCAGCAGCGCATGGGCGCCGACCCGCGCTCCACCGTGGGCACCGCCACCGACGCCAACGCGATGCTGCGCATCCTGTTCAGCCGCCTGGGCAAGCCGCACATCGGCCCGCCGGGTGCGTTCGCCTTCAACGTGCCTTCGGTCAGTGCGGCCGGTGCCATCACCATCGAGCGCGGCGCGAAGACGAAGACCGTGAAGGAAACCTTCAATCGCATCGGCGGCATGTGCCCACGCTGCGAGGGCCGGGGCTCCGTCACCGACTTCGACCTGTCGCAGCTCTACGACGACGGCAAGTCGCTCAACGAGGGCGCGCTCAAGATTCCCGGCTACAGCATGGACGGCTGGTACGGCCGCATCTTCCGTGGCTGCGGCTTCTTCGACGCCGACAAGCCGATCCGCAAGTTCACGAAGAACGAGCTGCACGACCTGCTCTACAAGGAGGCCACGAAGATCAAGGTCGAGGGCATCAACCTCACCTACGCGGGGCTGATCCCGACGATCCAGAAGTCATTCCTGGCGAAGGACGTTGAAGCGATGCAGCCGCATGTGCGTGCCTTCGTCGACCGCGTCGTGACCTTCTCTACCTGCCCCGAATGCAACGGCACGCGGCTCAGCGCGGCCGCGCGCTCGTCGAAGGTCAAGGGCATCAACATCGCCGATGCCTGCGCGATGCAGATCAGCGACCTGGCAGTGTGGGCACGCGGCCTGAAGGAGCCCTCGGTGGCGCCGCTGCTCGAGGCGCTGGCGGCGACGCTCGATTCCTTCGTGGAGATCGGGCTGGGCTACCTCTCGCTCGATCGGCCCTCGGGCACGCTCTCCGGCGGCGAGGCGCAGCGCACGAAGATGATCCGGCACCTCGGATCCTCGCTCACCGACGTCACCTACGTCTTCGACGAACCGACCACCGGCCTGCATCCCCACGACATCCAGCGCATGAACGGCCTGCTGCTGAGGCTGCGCGACAAGGGCAACACGGTGCTGGTCGTGGAGCACAAGCCGGAGGTCATCGCCATCGCGGACCACGTCGTCGACCTCGGCCCGGGCGCGGGCACGGCGGGCGGCAGCGTGTGCTTCGAGGGCAGCGTCGAGGGGCTGCGCGCCAGCGGCACGGTCACCGGCCGTCATCTGGACGACCGGGCCACGCTGAAGAAGAAGGTGCGCAAGCCGGCCGGCAAGCTCGAGATCCGCGGCGCGACGGCGCACAACCTGCGCAAGGTGAACGTCGACATTCCGCTCGGCGTGCTCGCGGTCGTCACCGGCGTGGCGGGCTCGGGCAAGAGCTCGCTGGTGCACGGATCGATTCCGGCCGGAGCAGGCGTGGTGAGCATCGACCAGGGCGCCATCCGCGGCTCGCGGCGCAGCAACCCTGCAACCTACACCGGGCTGCTCGACCCGATCCGAAATGCCTTCGCGAAGGCCAACGGCGTGAAGCCGGCGGTATTCAGCGCCAACTCCGAAGGTGCCTGCCCCACCTGCAACGGCGCGGGCGTCGTCTACACCGACCTGGCGATGATGGCCGGCGTCGCCACCACCTGCGAGGAATGCGGCGGCAAGCGCTTCCAGGCCTCGGTGCTGGAGTACCGCTTCGGCGGGCGCGACATCAGCGAGGTGCTGGCAATGCCGGTGGACGAGGCCTTCGCCTTCTTCGGCGAGGGCAAGGCGCGCACACCGGCCGCGCACGCCATCCTGCAGCGGCTGGCCGACGTGGGGCTGGGCTATCTCAGACTCGGGCAGCCGCTCACCACGCTCTCGGGCGGCGAACGGCAACGGCTCAAGCTGGCCACGCAGATGGCGGAGAAAGGCGACATCTACGTGCTCGACGAGCCGACCGCAGGCCTGCACCTTGCCGACGTGGCGCAGCTGCTCGGGCTGCTCGACCGGCTCGTGGATGCGGGCAAGTCGGTCATCGTGGTCGAGCACCACCAGGCCGTGATGGCGCATGCCGACTGGCTCATCGACCTCGGCCCCGGCGCAGGCCACGACGGCGGCCGGGTCGTCTTCGAAGGTACGCCGGCCGACCTCGTCGCGAAGCGCTCCACGCTGACCGGCGAACACCTCGCAACCTACGTCTCCGGAGGCTGATTCCCCCTCGCGCTTCCCGCCTTTCCCCCTGGCCCCGATATTGCTACACTTTTTTACTAATGTGAAAGAAGGTGTCCAATGAACAGGTCACGCAGGGAATGGTTGGGCAAGGCATGTGGCGCGCTGATGCTGGGAAGCGGCATCGGGGTTACCCACTCCGCCATGGCGCAAGCCACGCGGGCGCCAGCGGCGGGCGGAGCGCGCGTCGTGCTGCTCGGGCAATCGGTGCCGCTGACGGGCAGTGCTTCAGAAATCGGCACCGCCTTCGCCGCCGGCAGCCGCCTCGCGGTGAGCAGCTTCAACGAACGCAACGCCGCCAGTGGCCTGCAGCTGAAGCTGCTGCAACTCGACGACGGCTATGACGCGGCCCGCGCCACGGCCAACGCACGCACCCTGCTCGGCACCGACAAGGCCGACATGCTCTTCGGCTTCGTCGGCACGGCCAGCAGCGAGGCCGGCGCGAACGTCGCCACGCAGCAGGGCAGCCTGCTGTTCGCGCCCTTCGCCGCCTCCGACACGCTGCGCGGCGCCGACCATCCCAACGTGTTCCACGTGCGCCCCGGCATGATCGACGAGGCGATGAAGATCGTGAAGCAATGCGCCACCGTGGGACAGACGCGCGTCGCGCTGGTGGGCGACGACGATGCCATGGGCCGCGCCGGGCTCGCGGCCGTGGAACAGGCCATCACCGAGCTCAGGCTCACGCCGCTGGTCGCGTCGGCTCTGGTGCCGGCCACGGGCGACAAGCTCGACGCGGCGCTGAAGGAAGTGCAGAAGCAGTCGCCGCAGGCCATCGTGCTGGTGTCGCTCTCGGGCACCACCGCCAATGCCATCCGCAAGCTGCGCAAGAGCGGCTATGCGGGCAGCTTCATGGCCTTCTCGATCGTCGGCATCGACCCGCTCTACGCCACGCTCGGCAAGGACATCGGCGGCATCGTGATCTCGCAGGTGGTGCCCTCGCCGCGGCCCTCGGCCATTCCGATCGTCAAGGAATACCTCGCGGCCGTGGACAACTCCGACCAGACCGCGTCGTACGAGGGCCTCGAAGGATTCATCGCGGCCAAGGCCGCCGGCGAGGCGGTGCGCCGCGCGGGCAAGGGCTTCAACACCGCGAGCCTGCAGCGCGTGATGTCGGGCATGACCGACTACGACGTGGGCGGCTTCCGCATCAACCTGCGCCCGGGCCTGCGCGACAGCGTGCGCAACATCGACCTGATCAGCATCTCGGCCGACGGGCGCGTGCTGCGGTAGTTCGTTCGCGGCGCGCGGCGGACAGTCACGCCGGCGTGTCGCGCAGCAGCTCGGTGAAGCGCTTCTGCACGTAGCTCGCCGTCGCGCCGAGCTGCCGCCCCTGCAGCCACAGCATGCGCACCGACAGCCTCGGCAGCGCCAGCGAGGGGCAAGGCACCTCCTGCAGCGCCTGCCTGAAGCCCTCGTAGTGCGCGATGTTGACGGGCAGCACCGCCCAGCCCAGCTTGTCGGCCACCATCTCGGCCGTGCTGTAGAAGCTGTCGGAACGCCACACCCTGGGGCTGTAGGCCACCTCGTGCACGTCGTCGGCATGCATCAGCAGTTGCCTGTGCCGGGCCAGGTCCTTGCGTCGCACGACGCGCCCGTCGGCCAGCGGGTGGCCATTGGCGACGAACACCCCCTGCGGCACGGTGCCGATGTGCCGCTGGTCGAAGCTCTCGCGCACCGGGCCCCTGTCGAAATGGAAGGCGACGCTGGCGCGCTCCTGCTCCACGTAGTCGGCCACCTCGGTGGCGGTGCCATTGAGCAGCGTGAGTTCGAGGCTGGGGAATTTGACCGAGATCTCGCGCATCAACGTGGCGATGGCGGTATACGGCAGCGCCTCGTCGAGCGCCAGCGACAGCGCAGCCTCGTTGCCCGCATTGAGCGAGCGAGCGCGCTGGTCGAGCTGCTCGGCCTGGCGCAGCAGCTCTCGCGCCTCCAGCAGCAGCACCTGCCCCGCCTCCGACAACTGCGCATTCCTGCGCGAGCGGTCGAAGAGCGCCACGCCCAGGTCGACTTCGAGCAGGCCGATGGCGGTGCTCACGGCCGACTGCGCCTTGCCCAGGTGGCGCGCAGCGGCCGAGAACGAACCGCACTCGGCGGTGGTCACGAACTGGCGCAGTTGATCGACGGTCCATTCCATACGGTATTCCCGAACTCCATCCATCTTGTTTTCAGATGGATTTCATCTTTATCCATCCATTTTAATGGCGCAACATGGCGCCCATGCAAAAAAACTCCCGTCAAACCAAGGCTCCGCTGCAAATCGAGTGGTGCAGCGATTCCACCAAGGAGCGGGCCATCGTCGAGTTGTTCATGAAGCAACTGAGCCCCCGCTACATCTCCCACTCCGAGCTGCAGGAGCAGCGCGCCGTCGCCATCGGCGAATGGCGCTCCGACCTGCCCGAGGTGCTGGGCGCGCAGGTGCGCCACGCCCTCGCCCAACCCGCCGACGCGTCGAACACGCTGATCGCGACCGCGCACGACGGCGACGACGGTGCCCTGCTTGGCATCGCATTTGTTTCCATCGACGAGGCCCGGCTGGCCTCGCGCGCCTTCGCCACGCTCGACGACATCGTCGTCGATGCGTCCCGCCAGGGCAGCGGCGTTGGCGGACTGATGTTCGACTGGATCTGCGACCAGCTGCGGCAGCGCGGCATCCAGCGCATCTTTCTCGAAAGCGGCATCGGCAACGAAAGCGCCCATGGCTTCTTCGAGGCACGCGGGTGCACGCCCGTGTCCATCACGATGCTCAAGGAACTGGAGGCCTGAGCCATGACGAACAACACAAGAAAGTGGATCACGCTGCTGATCGTCTCGACGGCGCTGCTGCTGATCGTGATCGACATGACCGTGCTCTACACCGCGCTGCCCAGGCTCACGCACGATCTCGGCGCGTCGGCCTCGGCGAAGCTCTGGATCATCAACGCCTACACCGTCGTCGTCTCCGGCTTCCTGCTGGGCATGGGCGCGCTGGGCGACCGCGTGGGCTACAAGCGCATGTTCATCGCGGGACTGGCCGTGTTCGGCGTGGCCTCGCTGTGCGCGGCCTACGCGCCGGGCGCGGGCTCGCTCATCGCCGCGCGCGCCTTCCTGGGCCTCGGCGCCTCGATGATGATGCCGGCCACGCTGGCGATCATCCGCCTTGCCTTTACCGACGACCGCGAGCGCGCGCTGGCCATCGGCGTCTGGGCTGCGGTGGCCTTCGGCGGCGCCGCGCTCGGCCCGGTGGTGGGCGGCGTCCTGCTCGAGTACTTCTGGTGGGGCTCTGTCTTCCTCATCAACGTGCCGGTGGTGATGGTGTCGCTGGTGCTGGGCCTGTGGCTGCTCCCGGACCAGCGCACGGCCAACCACAGGCCGTGGGACTTCATCGGATCGGTGCAGGTGCTGGCCGCGCTGGTCTGCCTGGTGCTCACGATCAAGGAGTTCGCGAAACCCGAGCCCTCGTTCGCGATGGCCATGACGAGTGGCACGCTGTCGGTCGTCGCCATGCTGCTTTTCGTGCGGCGCCAGCGCCGCAGCGCGGCACCGCTGATCGACTTCAGCCTGTTCCGCAATCCGCACTTCTCCAGCGGCGTGATCGCGGCCACCGTGGCCTCGGCGGCGCTGGTGGGCGTCGAGCTGGTGTTCAGCCAGCGGCTGCAACTGGTGACGGGCCTCACGCCGCTGCAGGCGGGCCTGGCCATCCTGCCGATTCCGCTGGCCGCCTTCGTGGCGGGGCCCGCCGCAGGCCTGATGCTCTCGCGCATCGGCTCGCGCCGCATCATCGTGCTGGGCCTTGCGACCACCGCCGTGGCGCTCTTCGGGCTGGCATTAACCGTCGACGCGTCGGGCCTCCCGAGGCTGGCGGTGCTGGCGGTGCTGGCGCTGCTGGGCATGAGCGTCGGAGCCACCATGACGGCGGCCTCCAACGCCGTCATGAACAACGCGCCGGAAGACCGCGCGGGCATGGCCGCGTCGGTCGAGGAGGTGTCGTACGAACTGGGCAGCGTGCTCGGCGTGGCGCTGCTGGGCAGCGTGCTCTCGTCGAGCTACACGGCCGCGCTGGTCATTCCGCGCACGCTGGCGGTGCCAGCCTCGGCCAGCGACGGCATCGACGCCGCGCTGCTGGCCGCGGAGAGCCTGCCGGCGCATGCGGCGACGCAGCTCGTGTCGCTCGCGCACGCGGCGTTCGACAAGGGCTTCTTCGCGGTGATCGCCGTGGCGGTGCTGATGGTGATCGCGGCCGCGGGCTCGGTCGCCGCAATCGGGTAACAAGCCGGCGCGCGGCGGCAGCGCACGCGCACTGGAGAGTGCGCGTCCTGAACCGCCGGCGGCGCTATCAGGCGGCGCTCGCCGCCTCGTCGATCAGTGCCGCCACCTCGACCGGCTTCGAAGCCAGCGAGGCATGGCTCGCCGCCAGCGTGATGACCTTCTTCGCACCCAGCCGCGCCGACATGCGCTCCTGGTTGGCCGGCGCGATCATGCGGTCGTCGCTGGAGATCTGATACCACGACGGCTTCTTCTTCCACGCGGGCGCGGTGATCGTGTCGCCGAAGGTGCTGGCGACCGGCGCCTTCTGCGTCACGCCCATCACCAGGCCTTCCTCGGGCGTGAGGTCCTGGCAGAAGCTCTCGTGGAACTTCTCGGGCTTGACCCACAGGTAGCCGTCGCTGTCGGGCGCCAGGTTGGGCACGGCCACCGGCGGGTGCTCCTGCGTGATGCCGCCGGGGCTTTCGCCCGCATCGGGCGCGAAGGCCGCGATGTAGACCAGCCCCGTCACGTTGGGCAGGTCGCCCGCCTGCGTGATGACCGCGCCGCCGTACGAATGGCCGACGAGCAACACCGGCCCGCCCACCTGGACCACCATCTTGCGCAGCCGCTCGGCATCGTCGGCCAGCGAGGTCAGCGGCATCTCGACCGCCCTGATTCCCGTGTGGCCCTTGCGCGAAAGCTCCACGATGACTTTCGCCCAGTGTGCCGCGCCACCCCAGAACCCATGGACCAGAACGACTGTCGGTTTGTTGCTCATGATTGATGACCTTCCCGCGTGTGTGGATGACCGCACCGGCGTCCGCTCTTTTTCTCTTCCTGGCTCTGGCCGGCGCGGGACTTGCCGGCCGGAGGCCGACGCGCACTTATACGCCTCGCAGCCTGCGACCACATGAACAACCATGCGTGCAGTCGGAGCGGTCTCGGCACGCCCGGCCTTAACGCTGGCCTAACAGTTGCATAAAAGTTCTATAAACCACGGCTCATAGATTGCCCGCTCGTTCCCTGAAGCGAAGAAACCGATGAATGACATCGAAGCAAGGAAAGGTCGCGCCATTCGCCCGGCGCAGCCTCCCGTCAAGCAAGTACGCCGAAAGCATGCGGCCGTGCTCACGCAGGGCCTCACGCTGGGCCTCGCACTCCTGCTGGGAGGCTGCATGCTCGGCCCGGACTACCGCCGGCCGGCCATCGACATTCCCGCGTCGTTCAAGGAAGACGACGGCATCACCTGGCTGCGCACGCAGGCCGACCCGCAGGCGGCGCTGCCCGGCAACTGGTGGACCGCCTACGGCGACGAGCAACTCGGCTCGCTGATCGACCGGGCGCTCGCGGCCAACCAGAACATCGCGGCAGCCGAAGCCTCCTATCGCGCCGCGCGGGCCTCCGTGGCATCGAGCGAGGCCGGCCTCTATCCCACGCTCTCGGCCGGTGCGTCGGCCAGCCGCAGCCGCAACCTCGCGAGCAGCGGCAGCTCGTCGGGCAGCGGCACGCAGTCGACCCTGCTGTCCACGCAGGTCAGCGCGAGCGCCACGGCCAGCTGGGAGCCCGACCTGTGGGGCGAGGTGCGGCGCCAGGTCGAAGCCAGCCGTGGCAGCGCGCAGGCTTCGGGCGCACTGCTGGCGGGGCAGCGGCTGTCCATCGCCGCGACGCTGGCCAACAGCTATTTCGCGCTGCGCCAGCTCGACATCGACATCGCGCTGCTGGGCCAGCAGGAGCGCATCCGCGCACGCGTGCTCGAGATGACCCGCGCCAGCTTCCAGCATGGCCTGGTCGCCGCCGACCAGGTGCTGGTGGCGCAGGACAACCTGGCGGCGGCCATCGCCACCCTGGCCGCCTCGCGCGCCGCACGCGCCCAGTACGAGCATGCGATCGCGGTGCTGACCGGCGTGCCTCCGGCGGCCTTTGCGATCGCCGCGCAGCCGGACTACCGCTTCGCGCTGCCGCCCGTCCCGCTGGCCCTGCCCTCGCAGCTGCTGCAGCGCCGCCCCGACGTGGTGGCGGCGGAGCGCAACGCGGCTGCCGCCAATGCGCGCATCGGCGTCGCGCAGGCGGCCTTCTTCCCCTCGCTCACGCTGTCGGCCCAGGCCGGCTACCGCAACAACAGCCTGGCGCAGCTCTTCACCGCGCCGCACCGTTTCTGGACAGTGGGCCCCGCACTGGCCGGCACCCTGTTCGACGGCGGTGCACGCAGCGCCGCGCTGGAAAGCGCGCGCGCCGGCTACGACCAGAGCGCGGCCAACTACCGGCAGACCGTGCTGGGCGCGTTCCAGAGCGTGGAGGACAGCCTCGCCTCCTATCAGCAACTGCAGAACCAGGCCAGCGCCTTCGCCGGCATCCTGCAGCGCAACCAGCAGCTGTTCGCCAGTGCGCGCGCGCAGCGCAGCGCCGGCAGCACCAGCGAACTCGACCTGCTGAGCCAGCAGCTCGCGCTTCTCACCGCCGAGCAGAACCTGCGCGATACGCAGGGGCTGCTCACGCAGAGCAGCGTCACGCTGATCAGGAACCTCGGCGGCGGCTGGCAATGGGACGACACCCAGGGCGCCCCTGCTCCCGCCTCCTCTGCCACAGCTTCTTCCTCCACACCCGCAACACCGCACACGACGCCCTAGCCGCCATGCGCCTCCACCATCTCCATTCATCGACGCGCTGGCGCCTCACGGCCGGCATCGCACTGGCCGCGACGCTGCTCGCGGCCTGCGGCCAGCAGGCAACCCCGCCTGCCCCACCGCCGCCCGAGGTCGGCATCGTCACCGCGCAGCCGCGCGACGTGCCGCTGGTCAAGGACCTGGTCGGCCGGCTCTCGCCTTTCCTGAGCGCCAACGTCACCGCCCGTGTGTCGGGCGTACTGCAACGCCGCACCTACGTGGAAGGCGCCAACGTCAGGCAGGGGCAGGTGCTGTTCGAGATCGACCCCGGCTTCTACCGCACGCAACTGGACAACGCGCTGGCCGTGCTCGCGCAGGACCAGGCCACGCTGGCCAACGCCCGCGTGACGGCGCAGCGCAACCGCCAGCTGCTGCCCGTGGGCTCGGTCTCGCAGCAGGCGGTGGACAACACCGACGCCGCCGAGCGCAGCGCCGCCGCCAGGGTGCGCGCAGACGAGGCTGCCGTGGCCACCGCGCGGCTCAACCTCGGCTACACCAAGGTGACCTCGCCCATCGACGGCATTGCCGGCCAGCAGCAGCTCACCGTGGGCGCGGTGGTGGGCAACGGCACCAGCGACGGAGGCGCCAACGGCACGCTGCTGGCCACCGTGCAGCAGATCGATCCGCTGTACGTCAACTTCACGGTGAGCGCCGACGAGCTGATGGCGCTGCGGCAGGCGCAGTCGCAGGGCCGGGTCGCGCTCGCGCAGCAGAACCAGGTGCAGGTGAAGGTCAGGCTGCCCAACGGCGCGCCGTACGAGCACCCCGGCACGCTGGACTTCACCGCCGCCGTGGTGAACGCCGCCACCGGCGCGGTCAACCTGCGTGCGCGGCTGCCCAACCCGCAGCAGACGCTGCTGCCCGGCCTGTACGTCACGCTGTCCGCCGAACTGGGCGAGCAGAAGCAGGTGTTCCTGATTCCGCAGCGCGCGATCCTGCGCGACACGGTCGGTGCCTACGCGCTCGTGGTCGGCCCCGACTCGAAGGTGCTGCGCAAGAACGTGCAGGCCAACACGGCGCGCGGCAGCGACTGGATCGTCACCAGCGGTCTCGCCGCGGGCGACCGCGTGATCGTGAGCGGCCTGCAGGGCGCCGCGCCCGGCAAGGAGGTCAAGGCTTCCGACTGGCGGCCTCCGGCGGCCGCGCCAGCTGCCCCCGCTTCCGCCCCTGCTCCCGCTCGCTGAAGGACCGACCGCATGCCGAAGTTCTTCATCGACCGCCCGGTCTTCGCCTGGGTCGTCGCCATCTTGATCTCGCTGGTCGGCGCCATCGCCGTGGGCCGGCTGGGCATCGCCTCGTACCCCAACGTCGCGCCGCCGCAGATCACGGTCACAGCCACCTATCCCGGCGCCAGCGCCGAGACGATGGAAACCACCGTCACGCAGGTGATCGAGCAGCAGCTCATCGGCCTGGACAACCTGCTGTATTTCAGCTCCACCTCGCGCGCCAACGGCACCGCCACCATCACGCTGAGCTTCGCCACCGGCACCAACCCCGACACCGCCGCGGTGCAGGTGCAGAACAAGGTGCAGCTGGCGCAGCCGCTCCTGCCCTCGCAGGTCACGCAGCAGGGCGTGGTGGTGGCCAAGGCAAGCCCGGACATCCTGATGTTCATGCAGCTCATCTCGGACGATCCGACGATCGACTCGGGCCGCCTGAACGACATCATCGCCTCGCGCATCCTGCCGGTGATCGCGCGCATCGACGGCGTGGGCAGCACCATCACGCCGGGCTCCGAATACGCGATGCGGCTGTGGCTCAACCCCGACAAGCTGCAAGCCTACGGTCTCTCCGCCAGCCAGGTGCTGGCCGCCGTGCAGGCGCAGAACGCCCAGTTCGGCGCGGGCTCGCTCGGCGCCGATCCGGCCGCGCCGGGGCAGGAAGTGACAGCCACCGCGGCGGCCGACACCCTCTTCACCTCGCCACAGCAGTTCCGCGACATCATCCTGCGCGCCAACAACGACGGCACCGTGGTGCACCTTTCCGACGTGGCGCGCGTGGAGTTCGGCCCGCAGACCTACGGCCAGCGCGCCCTGCTCGACGGCAAGCCGGCGGGCGGCCTGGGCATCAACCTCGCGCCCGGCGCCAACGCGCTGCAGGTGGGCGAGACCATCAAGAAGCAGATGGACCTGCTCGTGCGCGAACTGCCCGGCGTGCGCTGGACGGTGGCCTACGACACCACGCCCTTCATCACAGCCTCGATCACCGAGGTGGTGAAGACGCTGTTCGAGGCGATCGTGCTGGTGTTCCTGGTGATGCTGGTGTTCCTGCAGAACCTGCGCGCCACGCTGATCCCCACGCTGGTGATTCCGGTGGCGCTGCTGGGCACCTTCGCCGGCATGCAGCTGCTGGGCTTCTCGCTCAACCAGCTGACGCTGTTCGGAATGGTGCTGGCGATCGGCATCGTGGTGGACGACGCGATCGTGGTGATCGAGAACGTCGAGCGGCTCATGACCGAGGAAGGCCTGCCGCCCAGGGAGGCCACGCGCAAGAGCATGGGGCAGATCACCGGCGCCATCGTGGCGATCACGGTGGTGCTCACGGCCGTGTTCGTGCCCTCCGCGCTGCAGCCCGGGGCCACCGGCATCATCTACGCGCAGTTCGCCTTCACCATCGCGCTGTCGATGGCCTGCTCGGCCTTCCTGGCGATGACCTTCACGCCCGCGCTGTGCGCCACGCTGCTCAAGCCCACCGACCACGCGCGCAAGAACGCGCTCTTCCGCGGCTTCGACCGCCTCTTCGACTGGGTGGCTCGCACCTACCACGGCCATGTGGGCTGGGCGCTGCGCCATGCGCCGCGCTGGATGCTGGCCTTCGTGCTCGTCACGGTGCTCACGGGCTTCCTCTATGCGCGTATGCCCACGGGCTTCGTGCCGGGCGAGGACCAGGGCTCGGTGCTGGTGTCGGTCACGCTGCCGCCCGGCGCCACGCTGGAGCGAAACGACCGCGTGATGGCGGAGATCCGTGAGCGCATCCTGAAGAGCCCGGTGGGCGCGAGCGTCGACGCGATCTTCCAGGCTCAGGGCTTCGGCTTCGCCGGCAACGCGGAGAACGCAGGCACGGTGTTCGTCAAGCTCAAGCCGTGGGAGCAGCGCGACAAGACCGCGATGGAGCTCATTCCCGAGATCACGCGCGCGCTGCGCGGCCTGCCCGACGCGCAGGCCATCGCCTTCAACCAGCCGGCCATCCGCGGCCTGAGCCAGCTCGGCGGCATCGACATGTTCCTGCAGGCGCGCGCCGGCCAGTCGCGCGCCGAGCTGGCGCAGGCCTCGCGCACGCTGGTGGAGAAGGCCGCCCAGAACCCGACGCTGTCGAGCATCCGTCCCAACGTGCTGCCCGACGCGCCGCAATGGCAGATCGCGGTCGACCGCGCGCAGGCCTACGCGCTGGGGCTGACGCTGACCGACGTCTACAACGGCGTCGCGATGCTGCTGGCGCCCACCAACGTCAACCAGTTCCGCTACGACGGGCGCATCAAGCGCGTGTACATGCAGGCCGACGCGCCCTTCCGCATGGGTCCCGAGGCGCTCGACCGTGTCTACACGCCGAGCACGCTGGCCGGCAGCGCGGGCGCGATGGTGCCGCTGTCGAGCGTGGTGAAGGCCCAGTGGGGCACAGGCTCGATCGCGCTGCAGCGCTTCAACGGCAACGCGGCGGTGCAGATCGTCGGCAACCCCGCGCCCGGCACTTCCACCGGGCAGGCGATGGTCACGCTGCAGGACATCGTGCGCAACGACCTGCCCGCGGGCTTCGGCTACGACTGGAACGGCCTGTCCTACCAGGAACAGCAGGCCGGCAACTCGGCCACGCTGCTGCTGGTGCTGTCGGTGGTGGTGGTGTTCCTGTGCCTTGCCGCGCTGTACGAGAGCTGGTCGATACCGGTGGCGGTGCTGCTGGTGGTGCCGCTGGGCATGCTGGGCGTGATCGCCTTCTGCTGGCTGGCCGGCTTCTCCAACGACGTGTTCTTCAAGATCAGCCTTGTCACGGTGATGGGCCTGGCGGCGAAGAACGCGATCCTGATCGTCGAGTTCGCGGTGGAGGCGCAGCAGCGCGGCCTGACGCTGTACGAATCGGTGCTGGAAGCCGCGCGGCTGCGGCTGCGCCCGATCCTGATGACCTCGATGGCCTTCATCCTGGGCGTGTTCCCGCTGATCGTCTCCAGCGGTGCCGGCGCGGTCTCGCGGCACGAGATCGGCATGGGCGTGACCGGCGGCATGCTGTTCGCGACCTTCCTCGGGCTGCTGATGATCCCGGTGTTCTACGTGGTGGTGCGGCGCGTGCTGGGCGACAAGATCGACGAGCCTTCGCGCAAGCTGGCGAAGACAGCAGCGAAACCGGAAGCAGGTCACGCGCCGCCCGACGAGTCCGCCGACGGCGTGCGCCCCTAACCGGCGCTCACCAGCCTCTGGAGCGCATCGAGCGACAGCAGCTCGATGCGCCCGTAGCCCAGCGCGATCACACCCTCGGTCGACAGCGCGTTGAGCTCCTTCGACAGCGTCTGGCGCGTCACGCCGAGCATCATCGCCAGCGCCTCCTGCGGCAGCTGCAGCTCGTGCCGCAGGTGCACCGACTGCGTGGCGTCGCCGCGCGCCAGCACCAGCAACCGGTGTGCCACGCGCGCGCGCAGGCTGCGCAGCGTGGCGTCTTCCGCCAGGCCGTAGAGCATGCGCACACGCGCCGCCAGCATCGCGGCGATGGCGTTGGAAAACACCACCTCGCGCATCAGCTGCACGAAGGCCGCGGGCGGCACCACCAGCAGGTCGAGCGCTTCCAGCGCGGTTGCGTCGTGGGTGCGCGGCGAGCCGTCGATCAGCGTGATCTCGCCGAACCAGTTGCCCGGCTCCAGCACCGCGAGGATGGCCTCGCGGCCGTCCTGCCGCAGCGAGGAGATCTTGATCGTGCCCGCCACCAGCCCGTAGAAGCCGCCGCCCGTCGCATGGAGCGGATCGCCCTGGCGGAACACCATCGCGCCGCGCCGCACGTGGTGGAGCTCGGCCGCGGCGACCAGCGCCTCGCGCTGGGCTCTCGGCATGCTCATGAACCACGGATTGCCTTCCAGCGCGGCACGGTGCGTGGCGGACAGGCGCGGTTTCGGGGAGGTGGCCATGAAAGAGGTGTGACAGGAAATCGGGGGTTTACCAGAACCCCGCATTGTCAAATTCTTGACAGTTGATGGTCAAGCGCAGGCATACAGTGACCAGCTCCCCACAAGACAAGAACGGAGACTCCGGCGATGAACGCACGCGCAAGTTTCAAGAGCATGCAGGAAAGCACGCGCGAAGACTGGCAGCTGATCGGTGGCGAATTCATGCAGTTCGCGGGCGGCCTGCCCGCGCGCGTGATCAAGCACCTGCAGATCCTCGAAGGCGACTACGGCGGCTTCCCGGTCGACCGCTACACCCACTCGCTGCAGACCGCCACCCGCGCCCTGCGCGACGGCCGCGACGAGGAATACGTGGTGTGCGCGCTGCTGCACGACATCGGCGACACGCTCGGCAGCTTCAACCACCCCGACATCGCCGCCGCCATCCTCAAGCCCTTCGTGAGCGAGGCCAACCACTGGATGGTGCAGAACCACGGCATCTTCCAGGGCCACTACTTCTTCCACCACATCGGCCTGGACCGCGACATGCGCGACAACTTCAAGGGCCACCCGCACTACGAGCGCACGGCCGAGTTCTGCGCGCTCTACGACAACCCCGCCTTCGACCCCAAGGCCGAAACGCTGCCCATCAGCGAGTTCGAGCCCATGCTGCGCCGCGTGATGGCGCAGCCGAAGCAGAGCATCTACAAGGCCGCGCTGACCGAGCCCGCGGCCGCCTGACCCACACGACACAGACTCGAGGACCAATCCCATGAACGCCTTCGCCCAACCCGAAATCCAGAAGCTCGTCTCCGCCGAGGAGTGGCAGCTGCGCGTCGACCTCGCCGCCTGCTACCGCCTCGTGGCGCTGCACGGCTGGAGCGACCTCGTCTTCACGCACATCAGCGCGCGCATTCCTGGCCCGGAGCATCACTTCCTGATCAACCCCTACGGCCTGATGTTCGACGAGATCACCGCGTCGAGCCTGGTCAAGGTCGACCAGCAGTGCAACAAGATCATCGACTCGCCCTACCCCGTGAACCCGGCGGGCTTCGTGATCCACAGCGCGGTGCACGCCGCGCGGGAAGACATCCAGTGCGTGCTGCACACCCACACCCGCGCCGGCATCGCCGTGAGCGCGCAGAAGAACGGCGTGCTGCCCATCAGCCAGCAGTCGACCTTCGTGCTGGCCTCGCTGGCCTATCACGACTACGAGGGCGTGGCTTTCCGCGACGACGAGAAGCCGCGCCTGCAGGCCGACATGGGTAATGCGAACTTCCTCATGTTGCGCAACCACGGCCTGCTGACCTGCGGCAAGACCATTGCCGACGCCTTCCTTTCGATGTACACCTTCGAGGCCACCTGCCAGATCCAGATCGCGGCGCAGTCCGGCGGCAGCGAACTCACGCACGTGGACCCGCGCATCGTGGAAGGCGTGGGCCAGGCCATGAAGGTGCAGACTGGCGGCATGGGCGGCCAGTTCGTCTGGCCGTCGCTGATCCGCAAGCTCGACCGCATCGACGACAGCTACAAGCAATAAGACCTTCGTCGGTCCCGGTTTCCACGGCTGCCAGCGCCTGCGCGACAGGTGCTGGCAGCCATTTTTTTACCGCATCAAAACTACAAGAGCCACCGAGGAGACAACCCAATGGACAGTACCGTCATCGTCACCCGCTTCCTGTTCGGCGCGCTCGCGCTCGTGATGTTCGGGCTCGGGCTTTCGCTTTCGCTCGCCGACTTCAGGCGCCTTTTCAAGCACCCCAAGGCCGTGACCATCGCGCTCGTGCTGCAGGTCATCGGCCTGCCGCTGGCGTGCTACGCGATCATCGTGGGCTTCGGGCTGTCGCCGGTGTTCGCGGTCGGGCTGATGCTGCTGGCGGCCTCGCCCGGCGGCATCTCGGCCAACCTGTTCTCGCACCTGTTCGGCGGCAACGTGGCGATGAACATCTCGCTCACGGCCGTGAACACGCTGCTGTCCATCGTCACGCTGCCGCTGATCACGAACTGGGCCATCGGCCATTTCGCGCAGGGCGGCCAGGTGGTGCCGCTGCAGACGCGCAAGCTGGTCGAAGTGATCGCCATCGTGCTGGTGCCTGTGGCGCTGGGCATGTTCGTGGCCTCGCGCCGGCCCGGCTTCGCGGCGCGCATGGAGAAGCCGACCAAGGTCTTCAGCGGCGTGGTGCTCGCTGTGGTGACGGTGCTCGCCATCGCCAACGAGTGGAAAACCATCACGAGCACCTTCGCGCAGATCGGCATTCCCGTGCTGCTGTTCAACCTGCTGAGCCTGCTGGCGGGCTACTACCTCAGCCGCGCCGCCGGGCTCGACAAGCCTCTGGCCACCGCCATCAGCTACGAGATCGGCATCCACAACTCCACGCTGGCGATCTTCATCGCGGTGAGCGTGCTGGGCAGCTTCCCGCTGGCGCTGCCAGCCGCCATCTACTCGGTGGTGATGTACATCACCGCCCCATTCTTCGGATGGCTGCTGTTGCGCCGGCCGGCGCCCAGTACCGCGCCTGCGCGATGATCGGCGGATGGAACTCCGGCAACTGCGCTACTTCGTCAAGGTCTGCGAGCTTCGCAGCATGGGCCGCGCAGCGGTCGAGCTGGGCGTCGTCACCTCGGCGCTGAGCCAGCAGATCAGCCGGCTCGAGGGCGAGCTCGCCACCCGGTTGCTCAAGCGCAGCTCCAGCGGCGTGGTGCCCACCGATGCAGGCGTGGCCTTTCTCCATCAGGCGCAGCTCGTGCTGCGGCATGCCGACGACGCGGTGCTCGCGGCGCAGCAAGCGCGGCTCTCTGGCCACGTGAGCGTGGGCCTGGCGCCCACCACCGCCACGGTGCTCGGCGTGCCGCTGATGCGCGCCATGCGCGAGCGCTACCCCGAGGTACGGCTGCACATGGTCGAGGCTCTGTCGGGCCATCTCACGACCATGCTGCAGGCGCGGCAGCTCGACCTGGCCGTGCTGTTCCAGACCGACACCCCGAGACGCTGGAGCGTGACGCCGCTGCTGGCCGAAAAGCTCTTCGTGATCGCATCGCCAGCGCTTGCGCAGCGCCCCACCGGTGCGCGCGTGCGCCTGTCGCAGCTGGGCGACCTGCCGCTCATCCTGCCCAGCGGCAGCCACGGCCTGCGCGCCACGCTGATGGCCGCCTTCGCGCGGGCACGCATCGCACCGCGCATCGTGGCCGAGGTCGACGGCCTCGCGCTGCTGATGGACGCGGTGCGCGCCGGACACGGTGCGACCATCCAGCCCGGCGCGGCCTCCGCGCGGCACGACCGCGACGACCTGCAGCTCACGCAGATCGCCGACGCGCACGTTGGCCGCAGAAACCTGCTCGTGAGCCTGTCGGACGACGAGCTCTCCCCCGCCGCGCTGGCCACGCGCGTGGTGGTGGCCGACACGGCGCGCGCCCTGGTGCGCGAGGGCCGCTGGGCCGGCGCCAGTCTTCTCGAAACGTGAACACCCGTTGCCCGAACCGGCCTTTCGCCTGAAGGCCGGCCTGCCTAGAGTCTCCTGATCCCAAGGAGACCCACGAGTGATCGATGTACTGGTTGTCGGGGGCGGCAATGCCGCCCTCTGCGCCGCCCTGATGGCGCGCGAGGCCGGCGCCTCGGTGCTGCTACTCGAAGCCTCGCCCAAGGCATGGCGCGGCGGCAACTCGCAGCACACGCGCAACCTGCGCTGCATGCACGACGCGCCGCAGGACGTGCTGGTCGATGCCTATCCCGAAGAGGAGTACTGGCAGGACCTGCTGAAGGTGACCGGCGGCCTCACCGACGAGCACCTCGCACGTCTGGTGATCCGCGCCTCGTCGAACTGCCGCGACTGGATGCGCAGCCACGGCGTGCACTTCCAGCCACCGCTGTCAGGCGCGCTGCACGTGGCGCGCACCAACGCCTTCTTCATGGGTGGCGGCAAGGCATTGGTCAATGCCTACTACCGCAGCGCTGAAAGGCTCGGCGTGCAGGTTCGCTACGACACGCCCGTGGCCTCGGTCGAACTCGACGGCGACCGCTTTGTGGCCGTGCGCACCGAAGCCGGCGAGCGCATCGAGGCGAAGAGCTGCGTGCTGGCCGCCGGCGGTTTCGAGTCGAACCGCGAATGGCTGCGCGAGGCATGGGGCCGGAACGAGCGCGGCGAATGGCCGGCCGACAACTTCCTGATCCGTGGCACGCGCTTCAACCAGGGCGTGCTGCTCAAGCACATGATCGAGGCAGGCGCCGACAGCATCGGCGACCCTTCGCAGGGCCACATGGTGGCCATCGACGCGCGCGCGCCGCTGTACGACGGCGGCATCTGCACGCGTATCGACTGCGTGTCGCTCGGCGTGGTCGTCAACCGCGAGGCGAAGCGCTTCTACGACGAGGGCGAGGACTTCTGGCCCAAGCGCTATGCCATCTGGGGCCGGCTGGTGGCTCAGCAGCCGGGGCAGATCGCGTGGTCGGTCATCGACCAGAAGGCGGTCGGGCGCTTCATGCCGCCGGTGTTTCCAGGCACGCAGGCAAACACGCCCGGCGAGCTGGCACGCAAGATCGGCCTCGACGAAGCCACCTTCGTGCGCACCGTGGACGACTACAACGCCGCATGCCGCGTCGGCCGCTTCGACCACACCACGCTGGACAACTGCCGCACCGAAGGCGTCGCGCCCGCCAAGACGCACTGGGCACGCCCCATCGACACCGCGCCCTTCCAGGCCTACCCGCTGCGTCCCGGCATCACCTTCACCTATCTCGGGCTGAAGGTGGACGAGACGGCGGCCGTGCGTTTCGGCGGTCGCCCGAGCCCCAATCTCTTCGTGGCCGGCGAAATGATGGCCGGCAACGTGCTCGGCAAGGGCTACACGGCGGGCGTGGGCATGAGCATCGGCACGGCCTTCGGGCGCATCGCCGGCACGCAGGCAGCGAAAGCCGCGCGGGCTTCCACGAAGAACAACAAGGAGGCCGCGCTTGCAGCAGCTCACTGATCTCGTCGCACACGCACGGGCGGACGCCGAAGGCACGCCCACGCAGCGCGTGATTCCCATCGCCCCCGCGCTGCCGTTGACGGCAACCGAGGACGAAGTCGCGCGCATCCTGCAGATCTGCAACGCCTGCCGCTACTGCGAAGGCTTCTGCGCCGTGTTCCCGGCCATGACGCGCCGGCTCGAGTTCGGCAACAAGGCCGACACGCACTACCTCGCCAACCTGTGCCACAACTGCGGCGCCTGCCTGCATGCCTGCCAGTACGCGCCACCGCACGAGTTCGCGGTGAACGTGCCGCAGGCTATGGCGCAGGTGCGCATGCAGACGTACCACGACTACGCCTGGCCGCCCGCGATGGGTGCGCTGTACCAAAGGGCCGGCCTCACGGTCGCCCTGGCACTGGCGGGCGGGCTCGCCCTCTTTCTGGTGCTGGCCGTGGCGATGTCGGGCTCGCTGCTGCACGAACCGATGGCGGGCAACTTCTACGCGATCTTTCCGCACAACCTGCTCGCGCTGGTGTTCGGCGTGGTGTTCCTCTTCGTGATGTTCGCGCTGGCCATGGGCGTGCGCCGCTTCTGGCGCGAGGTATCGCCTTCACGCGACAACCCGCGCGCCGAGGTGGCCGGCGTGCGCGCCTCAGCCGGCGCCGAAGCCGCGCACGACGCGCTGCGCCTGAAGTACCTCGACGGCGGCCACGGCGAAGGCTGCAACAACGAGGACGACCGCTTCACCCTTTGGCGCAGGCGCTTCCATCACTTCACCTTCTACGGCTTCATGCTGTGCTTCGCATCGACCTGCGTGGCGACGCTCTACCACTACCTGCTGGGCTTGCACGCGCCCTACGCGCTGACCAGCCTGCCGGTGCTGCTGGGCACGGCAGGCGGCATCGGCCTCGTGGTGGGACCCGTCGGACTGCTGTGGCTGAACCTGCGGCGCGACCCGGCGCACGGCGACGCCACGCAGCGGCCCATGGACCGCGGCTTCATCGCGCTGCTGCTGCTCACCGGCATCACCGGCCTCGCGCTGCTCGCGTGGCGCGACACGCGCTTCATGGCGCTGCTGCTGGCGGTGCACCTGGGCGTGGTGATGTCTCTCTTTCTCACGCTGCCCTACGGCAAGTTCGCGCACGGCATCTTCCGCTCGGCAGCACTGCTGAAGTTCGCCATCGAGAAAAGGCTGCCCAGCCGCCTGCAGCTGGGCGCCGACTGAGGAATTCGTCGGCTATCGCATCCGCTCGCTGGTGATCGTCTCGAACCAGGATGAGCAAGCAGCGCAAGCTACCGCCTGATTGCCAAGCACGGCACGCCGGTGCCTACCATGGAATCCCGCGCAACCTGCCACGCATAAAATGCGAGCGCCAGGGAAGATTTCTCCCTGCGACGCTGGAGTCTCCCAATGACTACGATTGCCGAGAACGCAGATCTCGTCACGCTCATCAACGTATTCACGGTCGAGCCATCGAATCAACAGCAGTTGCTCGACATACTCGCACGCGCCACCGATACATCCGTTCGCGACGTGCAGGGGTTCATCTCGGCGGCGCTTCATCGAAGCGTCGATGGAACAAGGGTCACGATGTACTCGCAGTGGAAGAGCGCGGAGCACTACCAGAGCTACCAATCGATGCTTTCGAACCCGGCGACATCTCCGTATGTGGAACAGGTGCTCGCCATCGCCAGGTTCGACCCCGGGATGTACGAAGTGGTCAAGGTCTTCGCCGGGCCATCCGAGCCTGCGCGTTGATGTCTACCCCTCCACCGTCGCCCGTCCCCAATGTCATTCGTCAGACCTCGGAGTGCCATTCATGCCAAGCGAACTCACGCCAGTAAAGCCGGTTGCCCTCCCCACGCAGTCCGCCGTCGCTGCAATCTATGAATCGACGGATCTCGCGGACGCGTTTGCAGTTCAACTGCCCTTGGGCACATCCAGCGATCCGGATGTCCTGTGGCGATTCCTCATCTCGCAGCAGCCGTCCTGGATCGGATGGCTCACCAGCGTCCGGGATGCAATCGTCGCGTGCTTTGGCTTGAAGACCGCCAAACACCTCGCGACGCTCTCCGGCGAAGCCAACGCCGACCGCATCGGCATCTTCAGGGTCTACGGCAGGAGCGAAGCCGAGATCGTCCTGGGCGAGGACGACAAGCACCTCGATTTCAGACTGTCGGTGCTCCACACCCCAGGCTTGTCTCCAACACTCGGCGGCCAACTGACTGTCTCGACCGTCGTCCACTGCAACAACCTCCTGGGCCGAGCCTACATATCGGTGATCGCGCCTTTTCACCGCCAGGTCGTGAAAGCCAGTCTTCGTCGCGCTGCACTTATCGGTTGGCCCAAGGCAGCCGCAAGATAGAGGCGTACCGTGTCTGTGCCATTGGGGCCCAAAGGTGGCCTCCATGGCACGTGCTGCGAATCCCGCTGAAGCCATGAGCTTCAAGATGCTGAGCGGCTGCATCCTGTCGCCGTCCGCATCGACATTTATTCCCTTCCGAATAGCAGCAGCTTCGCCTCGCACGCGCCGCGAGCATTTCTTCACGTATTTCCCCTGATCTTGAGTGCCTGTCACCAAGCGCGAGCCTGCCCTTCGAATAATCAGGAATAACTATTTCATTCGAGCAATCGAATATCCAGGGAGGATTTCTCGTGTCCATGTCCAGCGTCACCGGCCGCCGCCGGTGCAGGCGCCGCGCAAGCTTGCCTTCTTCATTTCCGCCAGCGCGATGAGCCGCCGCGTCACCATTGCCACACCGATGGGCGAGGCACTGCAGTTCCATCGGCTGGTCGGGCGCGAGGCGCTGAGCCGGGCCCATGCCTTCGATGTCGAACTGCTGGGCAGCCACAACGCCATCGACCCCAAGGCCCTGCTCGGCAAGACCGCCACGGTGTCGATGCAGACCGGGCACGGCGGCACGCGCCATCTCGCCGGCATCGTCACCCGCTTCGGGCTCGCGCGGGAAGACGCGCGGCACTCCTTCTACGCGATGAGGCTGCGCCCGTGGTTCTGGCTCGCCTCGAAACGGCACGACTACAGGATCTTCCAGGACCGCAGCGTTCCCGAGATCCTGGCCGAGGTGCTCGGCCGCTACGGCCATCCCTTCGAGCAGAAGCTCTCGCGCAGCTACCGGGTCTGGAGCTACTGCGTGCAGTATGGCGAGAGCGACTTCGATTTCGTGTCGCGCCTGTGCGAGCACGAAGGCATCTGCTACTTCGTCCGGCACGAAGCCGCACAGCATGTGCTGGTGTTCGCGGACGACATCGCCAGCTCGCACGCCCCGCTGCCCGGCGGCGAGACGGTGCGCTACCACCCGCACGAGCAGTCGGGCATGACCGGTGGCGACGAGACGGCCGAGCGCATCTACGCATGGGAGATGGCCGAGGATCTGCGCTCCGGCCACCACTGCACCGACGACTACGACTTCGAGAAGCCCAAGGCCGACCTCAAGAGCCGGCGCCAGATGCCGCCGGGGCACGATCACGACGGCCATGAAGTCTTCGAGTGGCCCGGCCACTACCTGCTGAACGGCGATGGAGAGGCCTATGCCGGTATCCGCAACGAGGAACAGCTGAGCGCGCGAAGCCTCGTCTCCGGACGGTCCAACCTGCGCTCGCTGGCGCCGGGCCACACGCTGCGGCTCGCCGGCCATCCGCGCGACGACCAGAACCGCCAGCATCTTGTACTCGGCGTGGCCTATCACCTGCAGGAGAACCTGCGCGCCAGCGAAGGCACGGGCGGCACATCGGGTGGCTCCATCCAGCGCTTCGCATTCGATGCGCAGCCCACCAGCTTCGCGTGGCGCCCGCCGCGCATCACGCCGAGGCCCCGCACCGGCGGCCCGCAGACCGCCGTGGTGGTCGGCCCGGCGAGCGAGGAAATCTGGACCGACCAGCACGGCCGGGTGAAGGTGCAGTTCCAGTGGGACCGCCTGGGAAGCAACGACGAGAACTCCTCGTGCTGGCTGCGCGTATCGCACGGCTGGGCCGGCGCGCAGTTCGGCACGGCGGCGCTGCCGCGCATCGGGCAGGAAGTGATCGTCGATTTCCTCAACGGCAACCCCGATCGCCCGATCGTCGTGGGCCGCTTCCACAACGCCGACGAAATGCCGGCCTGGAAGCTGCCCGCCCAGACTCACCTGATGGGCATCCGCAGCCGCGAACTCGGAGGCAGCCTGCGCGGCAACCACCTGGCGCTCGACGACAGCGCGAGCAGGGTGCAGGCGCAGCTGAAGAGCGACCACCAGTGCAGCAGCCTCAGCCTCGGGCACATCGGCCGCATCGACGACACCGCCGGCCGCAAGGACGATCGCGGCCAGGGCTTCGAATTGCGCACCGACGGACACGGTGCGCTGCGCGCCGCGCGCGGATTACTGGTGAGCACCGAGTCCCGGCCGAACGCGCAGGCCCACATCACCGACATGGGCGAGACGGTCGCGCGGCTCACACAGGCCCGCGAAGTGCACGAAGGCATGTCGCAGGTCGCACTGGACGCCGGGGCCCACGAGGAAGGCGATCAGAGCGAGGTCGCCAGGGAGCTCAAGCAGCAGAACGACGCGATCAGGGGCAAGGCCAGCGGCACCGCGCAGGGCGAGTTCCCGGAATTCGACCAGCCGCACCTGACGCTCGCCAGCCCCTGCGGCATCCAGACCGTCGCGCAAGGCTCCAGCCACTTCGCGAGCGCCGGACACAACGCGCTCACCAGCGGCGGGCATACCAGCGTCGCCAGCGCGAAGAGCTTCCTGGTCTCGGCCAGGAACGCCGTGCGCATGTTCGCCTACAGGGCCGGCGTGAAGCTGGTGGCCGGCAACGCGGACATCGACATCACGGCGCTGAAGAACAGCATCAACATCCTTGCGAAGATGAACATCCGGCAGGAGGCCAACCGGATCACGATCACGGCGGCTGAAGAGGTCGTGATCAACGGCGGCTCGAGCTACACATGCTGGAACGCTTCGGGGATCGTGCACGGCACCCGGGGCACCTGGCGGGCGCATGCGACGACGCACAGCTTCGTAAAGCCCGACAGCCGCACGCCCGACAAGATGAATCGGGACGTGCAGACGCGCTTCGACCAGGAGGTCATGTTTCATCACATCGATGAAAAGGACACGCCCGCAGCGAGGCAGCGCTTCGAGCTCGTGCGCAACGGCGAGCCCAACTCGCGGGCTGCGCCTTCCGGTGAGACGACGGGGCCGGGCCGGCAAGGCGGCGAGGCCACAGGCACTGATGGCACCACGCGACAACAGCGATCGGATGGTCCGGAGGTCTACAAGGTCCGATGGCTCGGGAGGACAAAGTGATGGCAGTACAGGGAGAAGAAGAGGACATCTGGCTGGACTTCAGCCTGGGCCTGGACGGCTTCGCGGAAGTCACGGCGGTAACGACGCCGCTCGACGACAGGAGAAAGATCCGCGTGCGCGTGCCT
>NZ_RXFS01000025.1 GCF_003952185.1 Variovorax sp. 679
AGCGCGAAGAGTACCGGAGGGGTATAGCTCAATTGGCAGAGCGTCGGTCTCCAAAACCGAAGGTTGTAGGTTCGATTCCTACTGCCCCTGCCACTTAGGTGGCACTCCGAAAAGCCCGTCGCGTCCCGACGGGCTTCGGCGTCTCAAGAGACGCATTGAATTGAAGGCCTCAGGGTCACAGGAAATCAGCCGAACATGGCCACTTCTCAAATCGAAACCGTGAGCACCGGCGCCGACAAGGCCAAACTGGCCGTGGCGGTCGTGCTGGCAGTGGGCGCCATCGTGGCGTTCTATCTGCTGTCGCGCCAAGGCTCGCTGGTGCAATGGGCTGCGCTGCTGGTCGGCTTGGCTGCAGCGGTGGCTGCTTTTGGCAGTTCGGAGAATGGCCGTCAGCTGTGGGCTTTCGGTCGCGATTCCTGGCGCGAGGTCAAGAAGGTCGTCTGGCCGACCCGCAAGGAAGCGATGCAGATGACGGCCTATGTGTTTGCCTTCGTGGCGATCATGTCCGTCTTCCTCTGGCTCACCGACAAGACGCTCGAATGGGTGTTTTTCGACCTCATTTTGGGCTGGAGAAAATAAATGATCGACGACGCAGTTGAAACCACGCCGAGCGCGCCGGAGGAAGAAAACACCTCCGTGCTGGCTCCTGCCGCCAACCCTGATCTGCGTTGGTACGTGGTGCATGCCTATTCGGGCATGGAGAAGGCCGTCGAGCGCAATATCACCGAGCGCATCAACCGCGCCGGCATGCAGGACAAGTTTGGTCGCATCCTGGTTCCGACCGAAGAAGTGGTCGAGATCAAGAACGGCCAGAAGCGCACCACCGAACGTCGCTTCTTCCCGGGTTACGTGCTGGTCGAGATGATCATGGACGACGAAAGCTGGCACCTGGTGAAGCACACCAACAAGGTGACGGGTTTCGTGGGCGGCGCGAAGAACCGTCCGGCCCCGATCTCGCAGAAAGAGGTCGAGGACATCGTCAGCCAGATGCAGCAGGGCACCGAGAAGCCGCGTCACAAGGTCGAGTTCACCGTCGGCGAATTCGTGCGCGTCAAGGAAGGCCCGTTCACCGACTTCAACGGCACTGTCGAGGAAGTCAACTACGAGAAGAGCAAGGTCAGCGTGTCGGTCATGATTTTCGGCCGTGCGACGCCTGTGGAACTCGAATTCAGCCAGGTCGAGAAGACCTGACGACCCGCCGGCCTTCGGGGCGGCGTTACTGTTTCCGGCTGCGCGTTGTCCGACTCGGCGCGCGGCCTTGATCGAAGAGTCGTTTAACCCCGGGGAGCCTCGGCCGCAAGCCGAGGCGATATCACCCGCAAGGAGCAAAAAGCATGGCGAAAAAAATCGTCGGCTTCATCAAGCTGCAAGTGCCAGCTGGTAAGGCCAACCCGTCCCCGCCGATCGGTCCCGCACTCGGTCAGCGCGGTCTGAACATCATGGAATTCTGCAAGGCGTTCAACGCTCAG
The DNA here is from genome assembly GCF_003952185.1 of Variovorax sp. 679. Taxonomy (GTDB): domain Bacteria; phylum Pseudomonadota; class Gammaproteobacteria; order Burkholderiales; family Burkholderiaceae_C; genus Variovorax. The sequence goes on from NZ_RXFS01000025.1 coordinate 1,470, forward strand.
ACGCAGAGCTACGAGCCGGGTCTGGCGCTGCCGGTGGTCATCACCGCGTTCGCCGACAAGAGCTTCACCTTCATCATCAAGTCGCCGCCGGCTGGCGTCCTGATCAAGAAGGCCATCAAGCTCGAGAAGGGTTCCGCACGTCCGCACACCGACAAGGTCGGCAAGATCACGCGCGCCCAGCTCGAAGAAATCGCAAAGACCAAGATGAAGGACCTGACCGCCGCCGACATGGACGCCGCGGTTCGCACCATCGCTGGTACGGCCCGTTCGATGGGCGTGAATGTGGAGGGCGTGTAAATGTCCAAGATCACCAAGAAGCAGAAGTCGCTCGAAGGCAAGGTCGACAGCACCAAGCTGTACCCGCTGGCTGACGCGATCAATATCGTCAAGGAAGCCGCTACCGCCAAGTTCGACGAATCGATCGACGTGGCCGTGCAGCTCGGCATCGATGCGAAGAAGTCGGACCAGGTCGTGCGTGGCGCCGTCGTGCTGCCCAACGGCACCGGCAAGACCAAGCGCGTCGCCGTGTTCGCCCAGGGCGCCAAGGCTGAAGAAGCCAAGGCCGCCGGCGCCGACATCGTCGGCATGGACGACCTGGCTGCCATGGTCAAGGCTGGCGACATGCCTTTCGACGTCGTGATCGCTGCCCCCGACGCAATGCGCGTCGTCGGTACGCTCGGTCAGATCCTCGGCCCGCGCGGCCTGATGCCTAACCCCAAGGTTGGCACGGTGACCCCGGACGTCGCCACGGCTGTGAAGAACGCCAAGGCCGGCCAGGTTCAGTTCCGCGTCGACAAGGCCGGCATCGTGCACGGCACGATCGGCCGTCGCTCGTTCGACAACGACAAGCTGCAAGGCAACCTCGCCGCGCTGATCGACGCTCTGGTCAAGGCCAAGCCCGCGACCAGCAAGGGCGTGTACCTGCGCAAGGTGGCTGTGTCGTCGACCATGGGTCTGGGTGTCCGCGTGGACACGCAAACCATCTCGGCGAGCTAAAGAGATTTGCTCCACCTCGCAAGGGTGGAGCGGATGTGGTGGGTCGCGGCGGCTTCGGTTGCCGCGGGCCATCCAAGACCGCTGGTGTGCAGGGTGCTGCACTTAAACGCCGGACCTTCCTGTCCGGTATCCAGCGCAGATGGCGATCCCACTGCAAGGAATCAAGGAATTCGGTTTTTTGTTCCTGACAGTTGGTCGCTGCATGAAGCGCGATCCAAGGCCCCGGCCGACGATCGCATTTAAAGGAGTAGACCTTGAGTCTGAATCGCAGTGAGAAAGAAGCGGTCATCAATGATGTGACCAGCCTCGCCGCAAAAGCTCAAACGCTCGTGATGGCGGAATACCGTGGCATCACGGTTGCCGACATGACCAAACTGCGCAACGAAGCGCGCAGCAAGGGTGTGAGCCTGAATGTTCTGAAGAACACTCTGGCCCGCCGTGCTGTCGCTGGTAGCCCGTTTGAGATCGTCGGCGACCAGATGACCGGCCCGCTGATCTACGGCTTCTCCGAAGACGCTGTGGCCGCCGCCAAGGTGGTGGCCGATTTCGCGAAGACCAACGACAAGCTGGTCATTCGCGGCGGCGCCTTCGGTGGCAAGGCCCTGGACGTCGACGGCGTGAAGCAACTGGCCAACATCCCTTCGAAGGAAGTTCTGTTGTCGCAGCTGCTGGGCTTGATGCAATCCCCGATCTCTCGTACCGCCCGCGTGCTCGCGGCGCTGGCCGAGAAGCGCGGTGGTGGCGAAGCTGCACCCGTCGCCGATGCACCGGCAGAAGCACAGGCAGCTTGAGCTGCCTGCGTTTGAAACATTCAACCCAATTGTTAGGAAACAAAAATGGCATTCGATAAAGACGCATTTCTGACCGCGCTCGACAGCATGACGGTCCTGGAACTCAACGACCTGGTGAAAGCCATCGAAGAGAAGTTCGGCGTGAGCGCCGCTGCAATGGCCGCTCCGGCTGCTGGTGGTGGCGGTGGCGCCGCTGCTGCCGTCGAAGAGAAGACCGAATTCAACGTTGTGCTGGTCGATGCCGGCGCGAACAAGGTTTCGGCGATCAAGGCAGTGCGCGAAATCACCGGCCTGGGCCTCAAGGAAGCCAAGGACCTGGTGGAAGCCGCTCCCAAGGCTGTCAAGGAAGGCCTGTCGAAGGCTGACGCTGAAGCCGCCAAGAAGAAGCTGGAAGACGCCGGCGCCAAGGTGGAACTGAAGTAATTCAGACCCCCTGGAGGGCTGGAGGTGCCTGAAAAGGCCCTCCAGCCTTTGCCGCTTTCAGAGCGCACTCAAAAGCCGGCTCGTTGCCGGCTTTCCCGGAGACCCGAAGGGCTCCGGAAAAGCCAAGACGAGTCGGGATTTTTGAGTGTCTTCTGACCCCGACTGCAGAAGACCCCTTGGTTCGGGCGATGTGCAACGCATCGCTGTCCGCCAACGGCTGGTAGTGGCCAGCCGCCAAGCAGTGGTGCTCCGGCACTGCTGACAAGTCGCTGAAGATCTCAAGCACCGGAGCTCTCATGGCCCAATCGTCCGCGTACAGTTACACCGAACGCAAGCGCATCCGAAAAAGTTTCGGCAATCGCGACAGCGTCGTCGAAATCCCCTACCTGCTGCAGATGCAGAAGGACGCATACACCGCGTTCCTGCAAGCCGGCATTCCTCCGAAACAACGCACCGTCGAAGGCCTGCAGGCCGCGTTCGACGCTGCCTTCCCGATCGTCTCGCACAACGGTTTCGTCGAGATGAAGTTCCTCGAGTACAACCTGGCGAAGCCGGCGTTCGATGTGCGCGAGTGCCAGACCCGTGGTCTGACCTTCGCCTCGGCCGTGCGCGCCAAGGTGCAGCTCATCATCTATGACCGCGAGTCGTCGACCTCGCAGTCGAAGGTGGTCAAGGAAGTGAAGGAGCAAGAGGTCTACATGGGCGAAGTGCCGCTCATGACGGACAAGGGCTCGTTCATCATCAACGGCACGGAACGCGTGATCGTTTCGCAGCTGCACCGTTCGCCGGGCGTGTTCTTCGAACACGACAAGGGCAAGACGCACAGCTCGGGCAAGCTGCTGTTCTCGGCCCGCGTGATTCCCTACCGCGGTTCGTGGCTCGACTTCGAGTTCGACCCGAAGGACATGCTGTACTTCCGCGTGGACCGTCGCCGCAAGATGCCGGTCACGATCCTGCTGAAGGCCATCGGCCTGAACCCGGAATCGATCCTCGCGAACTTCTTCGTGAACGACAACTTCCGCCTGATGGACAGCGGCGCCCAGATGGAGTTCGTCTCCGAGCGCCTGCGCGGCGAAGTCGCGCGCTTCGACATCACCGACAAGTCGGGCAAGGTCGTGGTCGCCAAGGACAAGCGCGTCACCGCTCGCCACACGCGTGAGCTCGAGCAGGGCGGCACCACGCATATCAGCGTGCCGGAAGACTTCCTGATCGGCCGCGTGATCGCCCGCAACATCGTCGACGCCGACTCCGGCGAAATCCTGGCCAAGGCCAACGACGAGCTGACCGAAGCGCTGCTGAAGAAGCTGCGCACGGCCGGCGTGCAGGACGTGCAGGTGATCTACACGAACGAACTCGACCAGGGCGCGTACATCTCGCAGACCCTGCGCATCGACGAAACCGTGGACGAATTCGCCGCCCGCGTGGCCATCTACCGCATGATGCGCCCCGGCGAGCCGCCGACGGAAGACGCCGTGCAGGCCCTGTTCCAGCGCCTGTTCTACAACCCGGACACGTACGACCTGTCGCGCGTCGGCCGCATGAAGTTCAACGCCAAGGTCGGCCGCGACGAATCGACCGGCCCGATGGTGCTGACCAACGAAGACATCCTGGCCGTGGTCAAGATCCTCGTCGACCTGCGCAACGGCAACGGCGAAGTCGACGACATCGACCACCTGGGCAACCGCCGCGTGCGCTGCGTCGGCGAACTGGCCGAGAACCAGTACCGCACCGGCCTGGCACGTATCGAGAAGGCCGTGAAGGAACGTCTGGGCCAGGCAGAGCAAGAGCCGCTGATGCCGCACGACCTGATCAACAGCAAGCCGATCTCGGCAGCGCTGAAGGAATTCTTCGGCGCCTCGCAGCTGTCGCAGTTCATGGACCAGACGAACCCGCTGTCCGAAATCACCCACAAGCGCCGCGTGTCGGCCCTTGGCCCGGGCGGTCTGACGCGCGAACGTGCAGGCTTCGAAGTGCGCGACGTGCACGTGACCCACTACGGCCGCGTGTGCCCGATCGAAACGCCTGAAGGCCCGAACATCGGTCTGATCAATTCGCTGGCCCTGTACGCCCGCCTGAACGAATACGGCTTCATCGAGACGCCGTACCGTCGCGTGGTGGACAGCAAGGTCACCAACGAGATCGACTACCTGTCGGCCATCGAGGAAGGCAAGTACGTCATCGCCCAGGCCAACGCGGCCCTGGACAAGGACGGCGTGCTGACCGGCGACCTGGTCTCGGCGCGTGAGGCCGGCGAATCGATCCTGGTCGGCGCCGAACGCATCCAGTACATGGACGTGTCGCCCGCGCAGATCGTGTCGGTGGCCGCATCGCTCGTGCCGTTCCTCGAGCACGACGACGCGAACCGCGCGCTGATGGGCGCCAACATGCAGCGTCAGGCCGTGCCCGTGCTGCGCCCCGAAAAGCCGATGGTCGGTACCGGCATCGAGCGCGTCTCCGCGGTCGACTCCGGCACCGTGGTCACGGCCACCCGCGGCGGTATCGTCGACTATGTCGACGCGACCCGTGTCGTGGTGCGCGTGAACGACGCCGAAGCGGCTGCAGGTGAAGTCGGTGTGGACATCTACAACCTGATCAAGTATCAGCGTTCGAACCAGAACACCAACATCCACCAGCGTCCCATCGTCAAGCGCGGCGACAAGATCGCCAAGGGCGACGTGGTGGCCGACGGCGCATCGACCGACCTCGGCGAACTGGCTCTCGGCCAGAACATGCTGATCGCGTTCATGCCCTGGAACGGCTACAACTTCGAAGACTCGATCCTGATCTCGGAACGCGTCGTCGCCGAAGACCGCTACACCTCGATCCACATCGAGGAACTGGTGGTGATGGCTCGCGACACGAAGCTGGGCGCCGAAGAAATCACGCGCGACATCCCGAACCTGGCCGAGCAGCAGCTCAACCGCCTCGACGAGTCCGGCATCATCTATGTCGGCGCCGAAGTGCAGCCGGGCGACACGCTGGTGGGCAAGGTCACGCCGAAGGGCGAGACCACGCTGACGCCTGAAGAGAAGCTGCTTCGCGCCATCTTCGGCGAGAAGGCTTCCGACGTGAAGGACACCTCGCTGCGCGTGGATCAGGGCTCGCAAGGCACCGTGATCGACGTGCAGGTGTTCACCCGCGAAGGCATCCAGCGCGACAAGCGCGCCCAGCAGATCATCGACGACGAACTCAAGCGCTTCCGCCTCGACCTGAACGACCAGCTTCGCATCGTCGAAGCCGACGCGTTCGACCGTATCGAGAAGCTGCTGACCGGCAAGGTCGCCAACGGCGGTCCGAACAAGCTGGCCAAGGGCACTAAGCTCGACAAGGCCTACCTGTCGTCGGTCGAGAAGTTCCACTGGTTCGACATCCGCCCGGCGGAAGACGAAGTGGCAACCCAGCTCGAGTCGATCAAGAACTCGCTGGAGCAGACGCGCCACAGCTTCGACCTCGCGTTCGAAGAAAAGCGCAAGAAGCTCACGCAGGGCGACGAGCTGCCCGCTGGCGTGCTCAAGATGGTCAAGGTCTACCTGGCCGTCAAGCGCCGCCTGCAGCCCGGCGACAAGATGGCCGGCCGCCACGGCAACAAGGGTGTGGTGTCGAAGATCGTTCCGGTCGAAGACATGCCCCACATGGCCGACGGCACGCCGTGCGACATCTGCCTGAACCCGCTGGGCGTGCCCTCGCGGATGAACGTGGGCCAGGTTCTCGAAGTGCACCTGGGCTGGGCCGGCAAGGGCGTGGGCCAGCGCATCGGCGACCTGCTGCAGCAAGAGGCCAAGGTGGCCGAGCTGCGCAAGTTCATGGAGCAGCTGTACAACGGCTCGGGCCGCCAGGAGAACATCGCTTCGCTGAGCGACACCGAACTGCTCGAGATGGCTGCGAACCTGCAGAACGGCGCGACCTTCGCGACGCCTGTGTTCGACGGTGCCTCGGAAGAGGAAATCCGCGGCATGCTGAAGCTCGCCTATCCGGACGACATCGCCAAGGCCAAGGGCCTGACCGATAGCCGCACGCAGGCCTACCTGTTCGACGGCCGCACCGGCGACCAGTTCGAGCGTCCCGTCACCGTCGGCTACATGCACTTCCTGAAGCTGCATCACCTGGTGGACGACAAGATGCACGCCCGCTCGACCGGCCCGTACTCGCTGGTCACGCAGCAGCCCCTGGGCGGCAAGGCGCAGTTCGGCGGCCAGCGTTTCGGGGAAATGGAAGTGTGGGCGCTCGAAGCCTACGGCGCTTCCTACGTCCTGCAGGAAATGCTGACCGTGAAGTCCGACGACGTGCAAGGCCGTACCAAGGTGTACGAAAGCATCGTCAAGGGCGAGCACTCGATCGAAGCCGGCATGCCGGAATCGTTCAACGTGCTGGTCAAGGAAATCCGTTCGCTGGGTCTCGACATCGAGCTCGAGCGTTCCTAATTTGAAAAGGGAAAGAGTCTTATGAAATCGCTACTCGACCTGTTCAAGCAATTCACGCCCGATGAGCATTTCGATGCCATCAAGATCGGCATGGCTTCGCCCGAGAAGATCCGTTCGTGGTCTTTCGGTGAAGTGAAGAAGCCCGAGACGATCAACTACCGCACGTTCAAGCCCGAGCGCGACGGTCTCTTCTGCGCCAAGATCTTCGGCCCGATCAAGGACTACGAGTGCCTGTGCGGCAAGTACAAGCGCCTGAAGCACCGCGGCGTGATCTGCGAGAAGTGCGGCGTCGAAGTCACGCAGACCAAGGTGCGTCGCGAGCGCATGGGTCACATCGACCTGGCCGCGCCCTGCGCCCACATCTGGTTCCTGAAGTCGCTGCCGTCGCGCCTGGGCCTCGTGCTCGACATGACGCTGCGCGACATCGAGCGCGTGCTGTACTTCGAAGCCTACGTGATCACCGACCCCGGCATGACCCCGCTGAAGAAGTTCGGCATCATGTCCGAGGACGACTACGACGCGAAGCGCAAGGAATACGGTGACGAGTTCGTCGCCAAGATGGGCGCCGAAGGCATCAAGGACCTGCTGGAAGGCATCGAGCTCGACAGCGAGATCGAACGCCTGCGCGGCGACCTGACCGGCTCCGAAGTCAAGGTCAAGAAGAACTCCAAGCGCCTGAAGGTGCTGGAAGCCTTCCGCAAGTCGGGCATCAAGCCCGAGTGGATGGTGCTCGACGTGCTGCCCGTGCTGCCGCCGGACCTGCGTCCGCTGGTGCCGCTGGACGGCGGCCGCTTCGCGACCTCCGACCTGAATGACCTGTACCGCCGCGTCATCAACCGCAATTCGCGCCTGCGCCGCCTGCTGGAGCTGAAGGCTCCGGAAATCATCGCGCGCAACGAAAAGCGGATGCTGCAGGAAGCTGTCGACTCGCTGCTGGACAACGGCCGCCGTGGCAAGGCCATGACGGGCGCCAACAAGCGCGCGCTGAAGTCGCTGGCCGACATGATCAAGGGCAAGAGCGGTCGCTTCCGCCAGAACCTGCTGGGCAAGCGCGTCGACTACTCGGGCCGTTCGGTCATCGTGGTGGGCCCGACGCTCAAGCTGCACCAGTGCGGCCTGCCGAAGCTGATGGCGCTCGAGCTGTTCAAGCCCTTCATCTTCTCGCGCCTCGAAGCCATGGGCATCGCGACCACGATCAAGGCTGCCAAGAAGGAAGTCGAATCGGGTACGCCGGTGGTCTGGGACATCCTGGAAGAGGTCATCAAGGAGCACCCGGTCATGCTGAACCGTGCTCCCACGCTGCACCGTCTGGGCATCCAGGCCTTCGAACCGATCCTGATCGAAGGCAAGGCCATCCAGCTGCACCCGCTCGTCTGCGCGGCATTCAACGCCGACTTCGACGGCGACCAGATGGCCGTCCACGTGCCGCTGTCGGTGGAAGCGCAAATGGAAGCCCGCACGCTGATGCTGGCCTCCAACAACGTGCTGTTCCCGGCTTCGGGCGAACCGTCGATCGTTCCTTCGCAGGACGTGGTGCTGGGTCTGTACTACACGACCCGCGACCGCATCAACGGCAAGGGCGAGGGCCTGATCTTCTCCGACATCGGTGAAGTGCAGCGCGCGCTCGACGCCAACGAAGTCGAGCTCACCGCCAAGGTCGCGGTGCGTATCACGGAGTACACCAAGGACAAGGAAACCGGCGTGTTCACGCCGTCGACCTCGCTCGTGGACACCACCGTGGGCCGTGCCCTGCTGTCCGAGATCCTGCCGAAGGGCCTGCCGTTCTCGAACATCAACAAGGCGCTGAAGAAGAAGGAAATCTCCAAGCTCATCAACGTCTCGTTCCGCAAGTGCGGCCTGAAGGAGACCGTGGTCTTCGCCGACAAGCTGCTGCAGAACGGCTTCCGCCTCGCGACCAAGGCCGGTATCTCGATCGCCATCGACGACATGCTGGTGCCCGCTGAAAAGCACGGCATCATCGAGCGCTCCGCCAAGGAAGTGAAGGAGATCGAGCAGCAGTACGTCTCCGGTCTCGTGACCTCCGGCGAACGCTACAACAAGGTGGTGGACATCTGGGGCAAGGCCGGCGACGAAGTGTCGAAGGTCATGATGGCCAAGCTGTCGAAGCAGAAGGTCACCGACCGCCACGGCAAGGAAGTCGAGCAGGAGTCCTTCAACTCGATCTACATGATGGCCGACTCGGGCGCCCGCGGTTCCGCGGCCCAGATCCGCCAGGTGGCCGGCATGCGCGGCCTGATGGCCAAGCCTGACGGCTCGATCATCGAGACGCCCATTACCGCGAACTTCCGCGAAGGCCTGAACGTGCTGGAGTACTTCATCTCCACCCACGGTGCCCGTAAGGGTCTGGCCGACACGGCGCTGAAGACGGCGAACTCGGGTTACCTGACCCGTCGTCTGGTCGACGTGACGCAAGACCTGGTCGTGACCGAACAGGACTGCGGCACGCACGGCGGCTACCTGATGCGCGCCATCGTCGAAGGCGGTGAAGTGATCGAATCGCTGCGCGACCGTATCCTCGGCCGTACCGCAGCCGACGACGTGCTGCACCCCGAGAACCGCGCCGTGCTGCTGAAGGCCGGCGAGATGTTCGACGAGGACACCATCGAAGCGCTGGAAGCGCAAGGCGTCGACGAGGTCAAGGTCCGCACCGCGCTGACCTGCGAAACCCGCTTCGGCATCTGCGCGACCTGCTACGGCCGCGACCTGGGCCGCGGCGGCCTGATCAACATCGGCGAAGCCGTCGGTGTGATCGCCGCCCAGTCCATCGGTGAACCGGGCACGCAGCTGACGATGCGTACCTTCCACATCGGTGGTGCCGCTTCGCGCGCTGCCATCGCCTCGAGCGTGGAAGCCAAGTCGAACGGCTCGATCGGCTTCAACGCCACGATGCGCTACGTGACCAACAGCAAGGGCGAGCTGGTCGTGATTTCGCGTTCGGGCGAAATCGTCATTCACGACGAGCACGGCCGTGAGCGCGAGCGTCACAAGGTGCCGTACGGCGCGACCCTGACGGTCAAGGCCGACCAGCAGATCAAGGCCGGCCACGTGCTTGCCAACTGGGACCCGCTGACCCGCCCGATCATTACCGAGTTCGCCGGCAAGACGCAGTTCGAGAACGTCGAGGAAGGCCTCACGGTCGCCAAGCAGGTGGACGAAGTGACCGGTCTGTCGACCCTGGTCGTGATCGACCCGAAGCGCCGCGGCGCTGCCAAGGTCGTGCGTCCGCAGGTGAAGCTCATCGACGCCTCCGGCGCCGAAGTGAAGATCCCGGGTACCGACCACTCGGTGACGATCGGCTTCCCGATCGGCGCCCTGGTGCAGGTGCGTGACGGCCAGGACGTGGGCCCCGGCGAAGTGCTGGCGCGTATTCCGGTCGAAGGCCAGAAGACCCGCGACATCACCGGCGGTCTGCCGCGCGTTGCCGAGCTGTTCGAAGCCCGTTCGCCGAAGGACAAGGGCATGCTGGCCGAAATGACCGGTACCGTGTCGTTCGGCAAGGAAACGAAGGGCAAGATCCGCCTGCAGATCACCGATCCGGAAGGCACGGTCTGGGAAGACCTCGTGCCGAAGGAAAAGAACATCCTGGTGCACGAAGGCCAGGTGGTGAACAAGGGCGAATCCGTGGTCGACGGCCCGGCGGACCCGCAGGACATCCTGCGCCTGCTGGGTTCGGAAGAACTGGCGCGCTACATCGTGGACGAAGTGCAGGACGTGTACCGCCTGCAGGGTGTGAAGATCAACGACAAGCACATCGAGGTGATCGTTCGCCAGATGCTGCGCCGCGTCGTGGTCGACAACATCGGCGACACGAGCTACATCTCCGGCGAACAGGTCGAACGCAGCGAAATGCTCAACACCAACGACGCCCTGCGCGCCGAAGGCAAGATCCCCGCGACGTTCACCAACCTGCTGCTGGGTATCACGAAGGCGTCGCTGTCGACCGACTCGTTCATCTCCGCCGCTTCGTTCCAGGAAACGACGCGCGTGCTGACCGAAGCCGCGATCATGGGCAAGCGCGACGAGCTGCGCGGCCTGAAGGAAAACGTCATCGTCGGCCGCCTGATCCCCGCGGGCACCGGCATGGCGTACCACCAGGCACGCAAGGTGAAGGACGCCATGGACGAGGCCGAGCGCCGCGCCATCGCCGAGTCGGAAGCTGCCGAACTGGCAGGTTCCGGCGAAGCCGATGCGGCTGCCAGCACGACGGAAGCCAGCGAAGGCGCTGCGACCGAATAACTGGTTAGCATCACCGGCCATGACCGGTACACCACGCCCCCCGACCGCCCCCGGTTGGGGGGCGTTTTTCTTTGTGTTTGCATGATGAGGCGTTGTCGTCGATGAGCGTGTTGCCCGAATCGCTGGCCAGCTGGATCGTGATTGCGGTCCTGCTGTTCTGGTTTGTCGGTGCCTACAACCGGCTGGTGCGCCTGCGCGCGGCCGTGTTGCAGGCCTATGGCCTGCTCGATGCGGCGCTGGGCAAGCAGCTGGATTTCGTGGAGGCCAGCATCGCGGCCGGGCCGCAGCCCGAGGTCGCGCCGACCGGCGAATCGCTGTCGTCCGTCGCTCCGCTGCGCGCGGCAACCACGCAGCTCTCGACGCTGCTGGGGGCGACCCGGCTGCATCCCCTGGACGTCGGCGGCATGGCCGCGCTGGCTACCGCGCTGCAGGTCTGGATCGGCGCCTGGCGGCGCCAGCATCCCGACCAGGTGACTGTGTTCGATGCAGACGGAACGCTGTCGCGGCCCGCGCAGCTTCAGGCCGGCGTGGCGGCCGCGGTTCCCGGCGCCGTCGAGCCGATCGGCTGGCCCGAGCCCTCGGCCGCAGCCGAAATCGCGCGAAGCCAGTTCAACCAGGCGGTGGCGCACTACAACGCCGCGATTGCGCAGTTTCCAGCGGTGCTGGTGGCATGGGCCGTGCGTCTGCGTCCGGCCGCGCCGTTGCTCTGAAACGGAGCGCCCGGCGCGCTTTCGCCTTCGTCTCTTCCTCTTTCCATGCACGAAGTCCGGCCTTTGGCCGGACCGTTACCATCGCCCCAACTTGCCAGAACTACCTTCCGACCCTTCCCGCAGCGGCCACGGCGACGCGCCGCCGCTGCAACAACCTCCGCTCTGGCGCCAGCTGCAATTGACTGCGGTGGCGCTGGCGTCGATCCGTGCCGGCACATCGGGCTCGGTGGCCTTCGAGGCCGTCGAGCCCGCGTTGCGGCCCGGCGTGCAGGCGCTCGGCTTTCAGGTGCTGCGCTGGCTCGGCCGCGCCGAGGCCCTGCGTCGCCATTTGGCCAAGCGCACGCCGCCGCCCCTTCCCGATGCGCTGCTGTGCACCGCGCTGGCGCTGGCGTGGGACGCCGACCATGCGCCCTACGAGCCCTTCACGCTGGTCGACCAGGCCGTCGAGGCCGCCAAGCGCAACCCCGCCACGCGGGCGCAGGCCAGCTTCATCAACGCCTGCCTGCGGCGCTTCCTGCGCGAGCGCGACGAGCTCGTGGCCGCCACCGACTCCGAACCCGTCGCGCAATGGAACCATCCGCGCTGGTGGATCGAGCGCCTCAAGCGCGACCATCCGCGCGAGTGGCAGCGTGTGCTGGGCGCTGACAACGCGCAGGCGCCGATGACGCTGCGCGTCAACGCCCGGAAATCGACCGCGGCCTCTTACTTGACCGAACTGGAGGCGGCGGGCCTCGGCGCGACGCGCGTGGGCCCCAGCGGCCTGCAGCTGACGCGCGCGCGCCCCGTGCAACAACTGCCCGGTTTTGCCGACGGCGCTTGCTCGGTGCAGGATGCCGCCGCGCAGATGGCCGCGCCGCTGCTGCTCGAAGGCCTTCTGCCGACCAAGCCCGGTGCGGCGCCGCTGCGCGTGCTCGACGCCTGCGCCGCTCCCGGCGGCAAGACCGCGCACCTGCTCGAAATGGCGAGCCCCGGCGCGATCGACGTCACGGCGCTGGAAGTCGACGCCGTCCGCAGCCGCCGCATCGATGAAACCCTGGGCCGCCTCGGGCTCGAAGCCAGGGTGCTCGTTGCCGACGCGGCGCGCCCGGCCCAGTGGTGGGACGGCACGCCCTTCGACGCGATCCTGCTCGACGCCCCCTGCACCGCCTCGGGCATCGTGAGGCGCCACCCCGACGTGCGCTGGCTGCGCCGCGAAAGCGACACCGCCCAACTCGCCGCCCAGCAGGCAGCTCTGCTGGCCGCGCTCTGGCCACTCGTGCGACCCGGTGGCCGGCTCCTTTACTGCACTTGCTCCGTGTTCCGCGAAGAGGGCTCGCAACAAATTGATGCGTTTCTTGTACACAACACCAACGCACGATTGCTGCCATCGCCGGGCCATTTGCTGCCCCAAAGCGGGTCGAATGCCCGTGGCGTCCCGGACAATGCCTCTGGTGACCACGACGGCTTCTTCTACGCTCTGCTCGAAAAGCGTCCGCAGTGAGCGACGGCGCTGGCTGGTCCTGTCGTTGCCCGTCCTGCTCTGGATCTGGGCGATATGGATGGCCTGCCTGCCCGCTCCGGCGTCCGCACAGGGCCGCACCAGTGCGTCGATCACCCAGATGCGCCTGGAGCAGTCCGACGACGGCATCTATTTCACCGCCGCCGTGCAGTTCGAGCTGCCCTCGCTCGTGGAAGAGGTGCTCGACAAGGGCATCGCCATCTATTTCGTGGCCGAGGCCGAGCTCTTCCAGGAGCGCTGGTACTGGACAGACCGCAAGGTCGCCCAGGTCACGCGCCACATGCGGCTGGCCTACCAGCCGCTCACCCGGCGCTGGAGGCTCAACGTGTCGGCGGCACCGATGACCGGCGCGGCGGGCCTGGGCATCTCGCTGAACCAGAATTTCGACACCCTCGGCGACGCGCTCGACGCCATCAAGCGTGTCGGCCGCCTGCGCATGGGTGACGTGGCCGAGATCGGCGACGACCCGCAGCAGCAGGTCATGTTCCGCTTCCGGCTCGACACCTCGCAGCTGCCGCGCCCGTTCCAGATCGGCGTGGTCGGGCAGTCCGACTGGAACATCGCCGTCGAGCGCACCGCGCGGCTTCCGGTGGAGAAGCAGAAGTGAGCACTCCGGCGCGCGGCGGCACGGCGGCTTCGTCGGCCGCGAGTCGCGCGCGAGCCAGGCGATGGGCCATCGGCGTCGGTGCCGCGCTGGTCACGGCCATCGGCCTCGTGCTGATGTTCCTGCTGGCGCAGGCCACCAACAACCGCGCGCTGTACGAACGCTATTACGTGCGCCTGTTCGGCATCAACGTCGTGGTGGCGGTGCTGCTGGTGCTGGTGATCGGCTGGGTGGCCTTCCGCCTGCTGAGGCGCCTGCGGCAGGGCAAGTTCGGCAGCAAGCTGCTCATCAAGCTCGCGGCCATCTTCGCGCTGGTGGGCGTGGTGCCGGGGGCGCTGGTGTACGTGGTGTCGTACCAGTTCGTCGCGCGTTCGATCGAGAGCTGGTTCGACGTCAAGGTGGAAGGTGCGCTCGATGCCGGCCTGAACCTCGGGCGGGCCACGCTCGACTCGCTGTCCGACGACCTCGCCGCGAAGACGCGCGGCGCCAGTTCGCAACTGGCGCAGGTGCCCGACGCAAGCGCGGGCCTGGTGCTCGAGCGCATCCGCGACCAGCTCGAAGCCAGCGACGTGATCCTCTGGACCGGCAGCGGGCAACTGGTGGCCAGCGCCGGTACCTCCCGCTTCCAGCTCAACCCCGAGCGCCCGACGGTGCAGCAGTTCCGGCAGGTTCGTCCCGAGCGTGCCGTCGCGCACGTCGAGGGGCTGGACGAAACCGCCACGCCCGGCGCCGCCCCGCCGGTCGCGAGCGTACGCGCGCTCGCCATGGTGCAAAGGCCGGGCTTCGATTTCGACACCGCGCCTCGCTATCTGCAGGTCACGCGGCCGCTGCCGCCTGCGGTGGTCAAGAACGCGCTGGACGTGCAGGAGGCCAACCGCGAGTACCAGGAGCGCGCCATCGCCCGCGAGGGGTTGCGCCGCATGTACATCGGCACGCTCACGCTGAGCCTGTTCCTCGCCGTGTTCGGTGCGGTGCTGCTGGCCGTGCTCTTCGGCAACCAGCTCGCGCGGCCGCTGCTCGTGCTGGCCGACGGCGTGCGGCAGGTGGCGGCGGGCGATCTGCGGCCGACGGCCGTGCTGCAGGGCAAGGATGAGCTCGGCGGCCTTACGCGTTCCTTCGCCGTCATGACACAACAGCTGGCCGATGCGCGCGGCGCGGTCGAGAAGACCATGGGCCAGCTCGACGCGGCGCGCGCCAACCTGCAGACCATTCTCGACAACCTGACCTCGGGCGTGATCGTGCTCGACGCCAAGGGCACCGTGCTGTCCACCAACCCGGGCGCGACCCGCGTGCTGCGCGCGCCGCTCGCGGCATACGAAGGCCGGCCGCTCGTCGAAGTGCCGGGGCTGGCCGAGTTCGGTGCCAAGGTGCAGCAGCAGTTCGATGACTTTCTCGTCGAGCGCATGCAGCACGGCCTCGATCACTGGCAGCATGCCTTCGAGCTGCATGCCTCGGGCACCGATCTGCCGCAGCAGGACGGCGCCATCAACATCGTCGCGCGCGGCGCGGAGCTGCCCGGTGCTGCGCGGCTGCTGGTGTTCGACGACATCTCGGAGATCGTCTCGGCCCAGCGCGCGCAGGCCTGGGGCGAAGTTGCACGCCGGCTGGCGCACGAGATCAAGAACCCGCTCACGCCGATCCAGCTCTCGGCCGAGCGGCTCGAGATGAAGCTCTCGGGCAAGGTCCAGCCGCCCGAGCAGGCCGTGCTCGTGAAGTCGGTGAAGACCATCGTCGACCAGGTCGATGCGATGAAGCGGCTGGTGAACGAATTTCGCGACTACGCGCGCCTGCCCGCAGCCGACCTCAAGCCGGTGGACCTCAACGCCCTGCTGGGCGACGTGCTGCAGCTCTACAGCGCGGAGAACCTGCCCATCGTGCTGCGTTCCGAACTCGACGAGCGCTGCCCGCCCATTCGCGGCGACGCGCAGCAGATCCGACAGGTCATACACAACCTGTTGCAAAACGCGCAGGACGCCGCGGAAGCGGCCGCCAGCGGAACGGGCAAGGTGGGAGAGGTCGTCATCCGCACGCGGCTCGGCGATTCGGGGCAGCGCGTGCGCCTGACCGTGCAGGACAGCGGTCCGGGCTTTGCAGAGAACATCCTGAAGCGCGCGTTCGAGCCCTACGTCACCACGAAAACAAAAGGTACTGGTTTGGGCCTCGCGGTCGTCAAGAAGATCGCCGACGAGCACGGCGCGCGCATCGAGCTTTCCAACCGCGTCGTCGATGGGGCTGTAGCAGGCGCACAAGTCTCGCTATCATTCGCGCTGGCAGGCGAGCCGCGGGCAGCGGCCGCTCACACCGAAGATTCGTCGAAGTCTTCCGCCGCCTGAGCCGAACGAATGTCCGTCGCACAGGCGATGGATGGGCCAGCGGACCCTACACACATTGCAGATACCAGCGCAAACAACAAGCAGCACTCATGGCAAACATTCTCGTGGTCGATGACGAGCTGGGCATCCGGGACCTGCTCTTCGAAATTCTCAATGACGAAGGCCACAACGTGGAGCTCGCGGAAAACGCCGCCGAAGCCCGCGCTGCGCGCCAGCGCGCGCGGCCCGACCTCGTGCTGCTCGACATCTGGATGCCCGACACCGACGGCGTCACGCTGCTCAAGGAGTGGTCCACCGCGGGCCTGCTGAGCATGCCGGTCATCATGATGAGCGGCCACGCCACCATCGATACCGCCGTCGACGCCACACGCATCGGCGCGTTCGCGTTCCTCGAAAAGCCCATCACCATGCAGAAGCTGCTCAAGGCAGTGGAGCAGGGCCTGGCGCGCGAAAGCGCACGCCGCGCCGCTGCAGGCGTGGTGCCCGCGCCGGTCACGGGCAGCCAGGCGACGGCCATCACGACCACCGGCGACAGCCTGCTGATGGCATCGCTGGCCTCGGTGCCGGTGGCCGACACCGGCCCGCAGTCGACCCAGAGCTTCGACCTCGACCGCCCGCTGCGCGACGCGCGCGATGGCTTCGAGAAGGCCTACTTCGAGTTCCACCTTGCGATGGAGAACGGCTCGATGACCCGCGTCGCGGAGAAAACCGGCCTCGAACGCACCCATCTCTACAGAAAACTCAAACAACTTGGTGTGGATCTTTCAAGAGGGCGCAGAAGCGCTGTATAATTTAAGGCTGCACACAGCAACGGCCCGGTAGCTCAGTTGGTAGAGCAGCGGATTGAAAATCCGCGTGTCGGTGGTTCGATTCCGCCCCAGGCCACCAAATTCAGCAAGGCGCTGCAACTTTCGAGGTTGCAGCGCCTTTTGCTTTCCCGCTCCCATCAGGGAGCAGCGGCCCGATTCTCGACCGCTGCCATGCAGCCTCCTGCAACGGCTATCTCCGCTTCAGCAACCAAGCGCCTTCGGCCCCAGCATGTACTCCCGCACCAGCTCGCGCGCCCGATGCAGCCTGCTCTTGACCGCACCCGGCTGCTCGCCCAACCGCCCGGCGATCTCCGAAATGGTCAGTTCCTCGAAGTCGCGCAGCAGCACGACTTCGAGGTAGTGCGCCGGCAGCGATTCCAGCGCGTTGGCCAGGTCGATCCGTAGCGCATGGTCCGGCGTGGCGAGCATGCGTTCCTCGGCCACTTCGTCTTCCAGCGGCTCGTGCCTGAACATCATTCGCGAGAGCCTGCGGCATTCGCGCTTGATGACGACGAACAGCCACGAGGAAAAGGCCGCGGCCGCCCGCAGTCCCTTGACCTTGCGCGAGATCACCAGCAGCGACTCCTGCACCGCGTCGTCGACGTCGCTGGCGTGGCAATGCTTGTAGGCGTAGCGCCGCGCGTCGGCCTGGCAGACCGCCAGCAGACGAGCGATGGCGTTCGCGTCGCCTGTCTGCGCGCGCAGGATCAGGTTGTCGCGCTCGAGGGTGCCGTTGGGCATGGTTCGTGTTCCTCAGAATCGCGTGGTCAATCGTGTCAGCCATGCGGGTGAATGATCGACCAGCCAGGCCTCTATCGGCTTGTCGACTCCGCTCAGGATCGCGACCGACACGACGATCATGGCGGCGCCCAGCAGGATCTTCCCGCCTTTTCCGGTGCGCATCAGTCCGCGCTGCAGCTTGCCCGCAACGCCGCGCGAAGCGTAGCCCAGCAGCACGAGCGGCAGTGCGGCGCCGATGCCGAAGGCCGCCATCAGCAGGCCGGCCTGGGCCAGCCGAGTGCCCTGGCTGGCCAGCACGATGGCCGCTCCCAGCGTGGGGCCGACACAGGGACTCCAGACCACGCCGAGCAGCAGCCCGATCGCGAACTGGCCGGCCAGTCCATCCGCGGGCAGGCGTGCCATGAGGCCATTGCCCGCGCTTCCGATACCGGACGCCAGCAGTGCAAAGCGCTGCTGCAGCGTGCCGGACACCAGTAGGACGCCCAGCAGGCCAAGCACCACGGCACCGATCGTGCGGAACACCGACGCGTCGATGCCCAGCGAGGCTCCAGCCCAGGCCAACGTGGTGCCCAGCACCGCATAAGACAGCGCCAGCCCCGCGGCCAGCGCGAGCGGCGCGCGTGGATGGGCGTGGGCCGCGGAGCCGAGCAGGATCGGAACGATGGGCAGCACGCAAGGGGAAAGCGTCGACAGCAGTCCGGCCAGAAAGCCGAAGCCGTATGCGCCTGCGCCGAAATCCATCGGTCAGTTCAACGTCTTCCTGACCAGGCCTTCGATGCCGGCCTCGCTGGTGTCGCCGACGGAGCGGGCCACCTCCTTGGCGCCCTGGAACCCGACCAGCGTGCCCTGCATGCCGACCTTGAAGGTGCGCAGGGCGTCCTTCTGGGTGTCGAAGTCGACCTTCAGCATCGTCACGTCCTGGTAGGCGGGCTGCTTCATCAGCCGCTCAAGGATGGGCTTCTGCGCCTTGCACATCGGGCACCAGCCCGCGGCGACATCCACCACCACAGGCTTGCCGGCCTGCGCCAGCCGGTCGAACTCGGCCTGGCTGAAGTCCTTGATCTCCCCGGCCGAGGCCATGGAGCCGAGGGCGGAAAGCGAGAAGAGAAGAAGAGTTGCGGCGATGTGTCGTGTCATGTCTACGTCCTGTCTAGAGGGAGTGATCGGGATTGAGCGGGAGCGAAGCGGCCGTGGATTGCGCGGCCGACCCATAAGAGGCGACCAGCGGCCCGACGGATTCGCGCGAATCGAAAAAAAGTCCGGGCCCGTGTCGGCCCGTGAAGATTTGCGGCGAACGGCGAACCGTTCTGCCAGCCCGGCCCCTCTCAAGAGGCATGACCAGTTCGACCATCTTTCAGGCTGTCACCATGCTCACAACGACTACCTCCGTCACGACCCACCTGATCCGCGGCGCGCTCGCAGGCGCGTGCATCCTCGGCGCCCTCGCATGGGCGTCGGAATTCTGGCCTGCGCTGGGCCTGTTGCCCGTCGCGATCTACCTGATGCGAGGTTGCCCCGCGTGCTGGCTCATGGGGCTGCTCGAGGCCGTTCAGGCCCGCAAGGAGCGCTGCGGGTCGTGTCGCGCGGGCGGCCGTCCGGATTGAGTCCTGCGGTGTTCATTGCGCACAGCGTTCGCGTAGGGAAACGATCGTGCTCTCCGCTGCTTCGATGCGCCGATGCAGCTCCTCGTTGATCAGGCGGACCAGCGCACTGAGTTCGGAGCGGGTCGGGGAGAGCTCTTCGCAATCATTCACGTGCTGCACAGCGATGAGCTTCTCGATGCACGCACACGCTCAGTGCACGTCGCGGATGCAGGCGATGTCATCGCCTGCCTGCAGTGCGAATGATTCGGGGCTTTGTTGAAGAGGGGGCGTGCGCGCGAACGCGCGAGCGGATTCAGTCATGAACGGCTTCCAAGAGTTTGCGTCCAAGAGCTTCTTCGAGCTGCTAAACCCGATCACGCCTTCTGCCGGCGTGACGGGCGCAGTATAGCCAGCGGGCCTTGTGCCGCTCCCACTCGGGGCGACGCGTGACATTTAGGAACGTTCTTCACCGTCGCGATGTGCGCCGCTCGGTGCGTCCAGGCGTTGGGTGGTGCATCAGAGGCCGTTTCCGTCCTCCAGGAGATGAAAGAAATGACTTTTCCCCGATCCGCGCTCAAGCTGGCTGCCGCAGGTTTCATTGCCGCCGGTGCCTTGTTCATCGCCGCATCCGCCAATGCGGGCACGAGTTGGTCCGTCGGCATCAACGTACCCGGCGTGGTCGTGAGCGAGCCCGCACCGGTGTACTACCCGCCGGCGCCCGTCTATTCGCGCCCGGCCCCGATCTATTACCAGCCCGCTCCGGTGTATTCCGCTCCTGCGCCTGTCTACTACGAGTCCGGACCCAGTTGGGAGGAGCGCCGCGCGCAGCGCTGGGAGGAGCGCCGCGCGCAGCGCTGGGAAGAGCGCCGTGAATGGCGCCGCCGGCAGTGGGAGCGCGAGCAGCACCGCCGCTACTACGAAGATCGCGACTGATCGAGGCGGGCGGCGTTGCCCTGGTGGGGCCCGCCCGGTCCTCTCAGGTCTCAGGCCGCTTCCCGCATCCGCCTGATGTCGCGCAGCGGCGGCGCACCGAACAGGCGGGCGTATTCACGGCTGAACTGCGAAGCGCTCTCGTAGCCCACGCGTATTCCCGCGGTGCCGGCATCGATGCCCTGGTTGAGCATCAGCTGCCGCGCTTCCTGCAGGCGCAGTTGCTTCAGGTACTGCATGGGGCTCATGCCCGCCACGGCACGGAAGTGCTGCCGGAACGTCGATGGGCTCATGTGCACCGAGGCGGCCAGCTCATCTGCAAGCACGGGCCGCGTGAAGTTCATCTTGAGCCAGGCCATGCTTTGCGCCACCTGTTGGCTTGGAGTGCCGACGGCCACCAGGCGCTGCAACTGCGGGCCATGCCGCCCGGCGAGCAGGCGAACGACGATTTCCTGCTGCAGCAGTGGCGCGATCTGGGGAATCAGCCTGGGCTCGTCGAGCAGTTCGACGAGCCGCGTCACCGTGCCTAGCAGCGTCGGGTCGAGATCGCCTAGCGACATGGCCCGATAGCCGTAGTCCCTTGTCGGCTGGGGCAGCGCCATCTCGGCCGCCGCCTGCACGATGGCGCGCGAGTCGAGCCTGAGCATCAGGCCCAGAAAGGGCTTCGCGCTGCTGGCCTGCGTGACATGGGTGACCACCGGGAGATCGAGCGTGGTCAGCAGCGACTGGCCCGCTGAATAGTCGAAAACCTCTTCGCCGAGCGCAACCCGCTTCTTTCCGCTGACGGTGATTCCCACGCCGAAGCCATAGATGCAATGCATGGGTTCGGTCGTGGCGCTGCGCCGGTGCAGCGTGAGTTCCGGAATGGCGGTGATGCAGTCGCCGTCATTTTCGGCAACGCGTCCGACCGCCTTGGCCAGGTCGCTCAGGACGGCCGATCCGTCTTGCTGCGTCAGCGGTGGCTCTTCCATTTGAATCCTTTCGCGGGTGCCCGAACAAAGTCTAGCTCGCGCATTTCGCCCGATCCGCGTTTCTGCCGCAGTTCCGTCGTTTCAGGCAAGAACACGCGTGCTTTCGGCAAACGGGTCGGTGGGCCTCGGGCAGACACTGGCAGCCACCGAAAGGAACATCCCCATGACCGACAGGAAAATCTGGCTCGTCACCGGCGCGGGCCGGGGGCTGGGCAGCGACATCGCCAGGGCGGCCCTGGCCGCGGGCCATGCCGTGGTGGCCACCGGCCGCGATCCGGCGAAGGTCGCCGAGGCCATCGGCGATCACGCCAACCTGTTGAGCGTCAAGCTCGACGTCACCCAGCCTGAAGACGCGCAGGCCGCAGTGAAGGCTGCCGTCGCGAGGTTCGGACGCATCGACGTCCTGGTCAACAACGCGGGCAACTTCTACGCCGGCTTCTTCGAGGAACTGAGCCCGGAGCAGGTCCGCAGCCAGATCGAGACGCTGCTGTTCGGCCCGATGAACGTCGCGCGTGCCGTGCTGCCGGCGATGCGCCGGCAACGCTCGGGGCTGCTGCTCACCATCTCCTCGACCGCGGGCATCTCCGGCGGAATGTTCTGCACCGCGTATGCCGCCGCGAAGTTCGGCGTCGAAGGGTGGATCGAGTCGCTTGCCCCCGAGATCGCCCCCTTCGGCATACGCACCATGCTGGTGGAGCCGGGCTTCTTTCGCACCGAGCTGCTCACCGCTGGCTCCACCACTTTCGCCGAGCCGCGCATCGACGACTACGCCGAACGTACGCGGGAGACGGTTGCGGCCTGGAGCGGCATGAGCGGCAAGCAGGGCGGCGACCCCGCCAGGCTCGCCGACGCCATCGTGCAGTTCGCCGGACTCGAAGAGCCCCCGGCCCGATTCGCCGCAGGCGCCGATGCCGTGCAGACCTTCGAGGCCAAGGCCAAAGCGCTGCTTGCACAGGCCGACGCGCATCTCGGCCTGTCCACGTCGCTCGCCCATGAGGACGCGTAGTCGCGACCGCGAGCCATCGAATCAGGCAACCCGATCGACAGGATGAAACAGAAATGACCCACGACAGAAAACAGCAACGCGGCATGGCATCCGTACGGCGCTCCCTTGCCGCCTCCCTCGTCGCAGCGCTCGGCATCGGCGTGAGCATCGCGTGGCCGGCACGCGCCGTCGCCAGCCAGGCGCTCGCGCAGAAGTACGCGTGCGTCGCATGCCACCAGCCCGCGACCAAGGTGGTGGGCCCATCGTGGAAGGACATCGGCGCGAAGTACGGCGACGGCAAGGGCACGGCCGCACAGCTGGCAGCAAGCATCAAGGCCGGCAGCTCGGGCAAGTGGGGCGCGATGCCGATGCCGCCGCAAGCCCAGATTCCCGATGGCGACCTGCAGTCGCTCGCGCAGTGGGTGCTCGACGGCGCCAAGTGAATCCGATCCAACCAACCATCCACGAGAACCGAATATGAGCGCGCTCCACGTCAACGGCCGTGAACACACGGTCGACGCCGACCCCGGCACCCCCATCCTCTGGGCCCTGCGCGACACGCTGGGCATGACAGGCACCAAGTTCGGCTGCGGCGCCGCGCTGTGCGGCGCCTGCACCGTGCATCTGGACGACCAGGCCATCCGCTCGTGCATCACGCCGATCTCCGCCGCCGAGGGCAAGAAGATCACCACCATCGAAGCAACGACCGACGGCAGCGACCGCGTCGGTGCCGCCGTGCATGCCGCATGGGTCAGGCACGACGTGGCGCAGTGCGGCTACTGCCAGAGCGGCCAGATCATGAGTGCGACGGCTTTTCTCAAGTCGCTGCCCAAAGGCAAGCAGCCCAGCGCGGACGAGATCGATTCGGCCATGGTCGGCAACATCTGCCGCTGCGGCACCTACGCCCGCATTCGCGCCGCCGTGGCCGATGCGGCCAAGACCCTCGCCTGAAGGAGCCGCCATGCTGCCCAACATCGCAAACTTCGCCGACGTCGATTACCGCGAACTGCCGCGCGCCATGCAGCGCCTGATGGCCCGGGGCCCGACCAGCGAAGCCGCCACTCTGCCTCGCCGCAGCTTCCTGAAGATGGCCGGGGCCGGCGGCTTCGCGCTCGGCGCCTTTCCTCATCTGGCCATGGCACAGGCCGATGGTGCAGCGCAGGCGTCCGGTGCACTCAAGCCGACGCAACAGCCATCGGCCTTCGTGCAGATCGCACCCAACGGCGAAGTCACCGTCACCATCAACCGGCTGGAGTTCGGCCAGGGCGTGCAGACCGGCTTGCCGATGATCCTGGCCGAAGAGCTCGATGCCGACTGGGCCCTGGTGCGCAGCCGCAATGGTTCGAGCGACGCGGCTTATGTCGACCCGCTCTTCGGCATCCACCTGACCGGCGGCTCCAACTCCATCAAGAACAGCTTCACGCAATACCGCGAGCTGGGCGCGCGCGCCCGGGCCATGCTGCTGTCGGCGGCGGCCGCGCGCTGGAAGGTCGACGCGGCTACGCTGCGCACGCAGGCCGGCACGGTGCTGGGTCCGGGCGGGCGCAAGCTGGGCTATGGCGAACTGGCCGAAGCCGCGATGGCGCTGCCGGTGCCAGAGAAGGTCACGCTGAAGAATCCCAAGGACTTCCGCCTCATCGGCCGGCCCACCACGCGCCTGGATGCGCGCGCCAAGAGCAGCGGCCGGCAGGACTTCGGCATCGACGTGCGGCACCCGGGCCAGCTCACGGCGGTGGTGGCGCATCCGCCGGTGTTCGGCGCCCGCCTGGCCTCGGTGGACGACAGCGCGGCGCGCGCCGTCAAGGGCGTGAAGGCCGTGCTGCGCGTGCCGCTGGATCGCGGAGCCGAAGGCGTGGCCGTGGTGGCCGACGGCTACTGGCCGGCCAAGTTGGGCCGCGACGCGCTGAAGCTGCAGTGGGACACGGCCGCAGTCGAGAAGGTCGACACCGAAAAGCAGCTGGCCCAGTACCGCGAACTGGCCGGCCGCCCCGGCCCGCGCAAGTTCGACGCGGACATGACACCGCTGGCCACCGCGCCCCGGCAACTGGAGGCCGAATTCGTCTTCCCCTACCTGGCCCATGCACCCATGGAGCCGGAGAACTGCACCGTCAAGCTGTCGAACGGGCGCGCCGAGCTGTGGGTCGGCACCCAGTGCGCCGGGCTGGACGCCGCCGCCGCCGCGCGCGCGCTGGGCCTCGAGCCCGAGCAGGTGATCGTGCATGTGCAGATGGCGGGCGGCGGCTTCGGCCGGCGTTTCGTGGGCACGAGCGACTTCGTGGTCGAGGCCTGCGAGATCGCCAAGGCCGCGCGCGCCGCCGGCCTGAGTGCGCCGGTGCGCCTGCTGTGGAGCCGCGAGGACGACATCAAGGGCGGCTACTACCGCCCCATGCACCTGCACCGCGCCCGCATCGGTTTCGACGAGCGCGGAAAGGTACTGGCCTGGGACCACGTCATCGTGGGCCAGTCCATCACCACGGGCACGGTGTTCGGGCAGTTCCAGGTGAAGGACGGCATCGACGCCACGGCCACCGAGGGCATGCGCGACCCGTATCCGGTGCCGATGCGCCTCGCGGTGCATCACCCGCAGGTCAACGTGCCCGTGCTGTGGTGGCGCAGCGTGGGTTCCACCCACACCGCCTTCGTCATGGAGACCTTGATCGACGAGATCGCCCGCAGCACGAAGCAGGACCCGGTGGCCTACCGGATGCAGCTCTTCGGCGACAAGCACCCGCGCCATCGCGCCGCGCTGCAACTGGCCGTGGACAAGAGCGGCTACGGCAAGAAGCAGCTGCCGGACGGCCGTGCCTGGGGCGTCGCCGTGCACGAGTCATTCGAATCCGTGGTGGCCTACGTGGTGGAAGCCTCGGTCAAGGACGGCCAGCCGGTGCTGCATCGCGTCACCGGCGGCGTGCACTGCAACCTGGCGGTCAACCCGCGCAGCGTGGAAGCACAGGTGCAGGGCGCGGCCGTGATGGGGCTGTCGATGTGCCTGTCCGGTGGCGCCATCACCTTGAAGGACGGCGTCGTGCAGCAGGGCAACTTCGGTGACTTCACCGTGGCGCGCATCACCAACGTGCCGGAGTTCGATGTCCACATCGTGCCCAGCGCCGATGCGCCCACCGGCATGGGCGAGCCCGGCCTGCCGCCGCTGGCCCCCGCGTTCGCCAACGCCATCGCGCGGCTGACGGGCAAGCCCTTGCGCCAGCTTCCCTTCAACCTGGCCTGAAGGCGGTGCCTTCAGGCACCTTCAGTCGAGCACCAGCTGCGTCTGCGTGACGACAGCGCACAGCTTGCCGTCGGCATTGGTGACGGTGGTCTGCCACACCTGCGTCGTGCGTCCGCGATGCAGCGCCACGCTGGTGCCGGTGACTGTCGTGCCGACGCGCGCGCCGGCGATGAACTTGGTGCTCGAGTCGGTCGTCGTCGTGCGCTTGCCCTCGGGCAGGTTGACGATGGTGCCGACCGCGCCGAGCGTGTCGGCGAATGCCATGTAGGCGCCGCCATGGAGGATGCCGCCGGCGGTGCACAGATCGGGCCGCACCTCCATCTGCGCGACCACGCGCTCGGGCGCGAGCTCTGTGAGCCGCACGCCCATGAGGCCGGGGAAGATCGTGTCCAGCAGTTTCTGCATCGTGGCGATGTCGGGCATGAATGTCTCCTTGGTTCTCGTGGCAATCCGATGCTTGTGAAGGCTCAGCGGGCGGCCGTTGCGCGTCGCAGTGCCGCACGCGCGAGCAGGCGCGTGGAGTCGAGCGTGGGAAGCGCCGAGTTGCCGTCGTTCAGCACCAGCGGCAGTTCGGTGCAGCCCAGCACCACGGCATCGCAGCCGCGCGACTTCAGGCCGTCGATCATCCCTTGCAGCACCTCGGTGGACTCGGGCTGGATCACGCCGCGCACCAGCTCGTCCATGATGATGCGGCCCATCGTGGCACGCTCTTCGGCATTGGGGCGCACGGCTTCCAGGCCGGCGGCCGACAGCGCCTGCGGATAGACCTCGCTGTTCACCAGCCAGTGCGTGCCCAGCACGCCCACGCTGCGGAATCCCCGCGACACCGCTTCCGCCGCGACCACCTCGGCGATGTGCAGCCACGGCAGCGGCGACTGCGGCAGCACCAGGTGCATCGCCTGGTGGATGGTGTTGTCGGGGCAGATGAGGAAGTCAGTGCCGGCCGCCGCGAGCTTGCGCGCCGACGACAGCATCAGCTGCGCGACGCCATCGATGTCGTTGTCATCGAGGCAATCCACATACGCCGCGAGCGAATGCGTGTGCATCGAGACTTCGGGATGCGCATGGGCCTGGCCCATGTGGCTGGCGCCTTCGACGCACAGCGTGCGATAGCAGAGCGCAGCGCCTTCGGCCGAACAGCCGACGATGCCGATATGAAGTGGCATGAAGCAAATCTCCGTCAGGGAAAGCAGCGGAAGATGTTCTCACGACCTCCGCGACACCGCCATGCCCGCCTGGCGGTCGAGCCGCAGCGTCATCAGCGTCGCAATGACCATCAGCAGGCCGACCACGTACCAGGCGTGCCGGAAGTCCGCGAGCTCCACCGCCGGCGCGCCGCGCAATGCCTGCGACGCGCCGAGCACCATCGCGCCCAGCGCCACGCCGAGCGCGAGCGACACCTGCTGCAGCATCGTGCCGAGCGTGCTCGCACTTGCGCGGGTCTCGTCGGGCACGTCGGCAAAGGCCAGCGTGGTGATGGCGGTGAAGTTCATCGAGCGCGCCATGCCCGCCACGAAGAGCAGCACGCACATCAGCGGCAGCGGGGCGCCCGGCGACAGCAGCCCGCAGCCGAACAGCGTGGCAGCGCAGATCGCGCCGTTCACCGTGAGCACGCGGCGAAAGCCGAAGCGCCGCAGCACTGCCGTGGTGGCGCTCTTCATCACGAGGTTGCCCGCCATGTACACCAGCAGCATCGAGCCCGCCTGGAAGGCGCTCATGCCGAAGCCGATCTGGAACATCAGCGGCAGCAGGAAGGGCGAGGCGTTGATCGCGACGCGCGAAATGAAGCCGGCCGTTGCGGTGGCCAGCGCGTAGGTCGGCACCGCCAGCGCGCGCAGGTCGAGCAGGGGCGTTGCCACGCGCCGCGCATGGCGCACCGCAGCGGCCGCCGCGATGGCGCCGGCGGCCAGCAAGCCGAGCGTGACGGCCGAGCCCGGCTGCGGACCGCCCAGTCGCGTGAGGCCCTCGACCAGCGCGGCCAGCGCGATGGCGGTGAGCACGAAGCCGGTGGCGTCGAAGCGCACCGGGGCCGCGTCGGCCCGGCGCGGAAAGAGCCGCATCACCAGCCACAGGCCCACGAGACCCAGAGGCACGTTCAGCAGGAAGATCCAGCGCCATGAGGCATGCGTGGCGATGAGCCCGCCCAGCGGCGGACCGATCACCGGCGCGATGAGCCCCGGCCAGGTGATGGTGCCGATGGCCTCGATCAGCCGGTGCTTCGGCGTCTCGCGCAGCACCACGAGCCGGCCCACCGGCGACATGAAGGCCGCCGCCGCACCCTGCAGCACGCGCGCGGCCACGAACACCTCGAAGCTGGGCGCGAGCCCGCAGGCGAGCGATGCCAGGGTGAAGGTGCCGACCGCCAGCGCGAACACCCGCCGCGCGCCGAAGCGCCCCGCGCACCAGCCCGCCGCCGGCACCAGCGCCGCCATCGCGATCAGGTAGACGGTGACGCCCAGGCTCGCGTCGAGCGCCCCGATGCCGAAGCCGGCCCCGATGGCCGGCAGCGCCGTGACGATGACGGTGGCGTCCAGCGTCTCCATGAAGAAAGCCGCCGCCACCGTGAGCGCGATGCGCTTCGAGGCGCTTTCCGTGGCCTCCGGCGGCCGGGCGTTGTCGTTCATGGCGCCGAGTCTGACACTGCCGCAGGCCTAGGGTTTACCCCTATCCGGCGATCCGGCGGATCGGACGGGCAGGGCCCGCGCCATCCGGATCGTCGGCGGGGCGTGTCTGGCACGGTCATGAAAAGCCTCGTGAAATCAACGACTTAACCCACCTTCGGTGCTGTGCCGGCCGTGGCATGTCGATTGCTGAACCACCGGGCCGGCCGCGCGCCTCCGATGCGGGGTTTGGCCACGAACTGGAGACAAACCGATGAGCCACCCCGTGGAACACACCACCGCCCCCAAGCCTTTCTACAAATCCCTGTACTTCCAGGTCATCACGGCCATCGTGCTCGGGGTGCTCCTGGGGCACTTCTATCCCGACACCGGCGCCGCGATGAAGCCGCTGGGCGACGGCTTCATCAAGCTGATCAAGATGATCATCGCGCCGATCATCTTCTGCACGGTGGTGGTCGGCATCGCCGGCATGGAGGACATGAAGAAGGTCGGCAAGACCGGCGGCATGGCGCTGCTGTATTTCGAGATCGTGAGCAGCATCGCGCTGATCGTGGGGCTCGTGCTGGTCAACGTGCTCAAGCCCGGCGCGGGCATGAACGTCGACGTGACCCAGCTCGACACCAAGAGCATCGCGGCCTACACCGGCCCGGGCAAGATGCAGAGCACGACCGACTTCCTGCTCAACATCATTCCCAACACGGTGGTCGACGCCTTCGCCAAGGGCGAGATCCTGCAGGTGCTGATGATCGCGGTGCTGTTCGGCTTTGCGCTGCACCGCTTCGGCGGCCGCGGCACGCTGGTGTTCGACATGATCGAGAAGGGCTCGCACGTGCTCTTCGTGATCGTGGGCTACATCATGAAGGTCGCGCCCATCGGCGCCTTCGGCGCGATGGCCTTCACCATCGGCAAGTACGGCGTGAGCTCGCTGCTGCAGCTCGGCCAGCTGATGGCCACCTTCTACGCAACCTGCCTGCTGTTCATCTTCGTGGTGCTGGGGCTCATCGCGCGCTTCCACGGGTTCAGCATCTGGAAGTTCATCAAGTACATCAAGGAAGAACTGCTGATCGTGCTGGGCACCTCGTCGAGCGAATCGGTGCTGCCGCGCATGATGGCCAAGATGGAGAACCTGGGCGCGAAGAAGTCGGTGGTGGGCCTCGTGATTCCGACCGGCTACTCGTTCAACC
Organism: Variovorax sp. 679; assembly: GCF_003952185.1. Classification (GTDB taxonomy): domain Bacteria; phylum Pseudomonadota; class Gammaproteobacteria; order Burkholderiales; family Burkholderiaceae_C; genus Variovorax. The sequence goes on from NZ_RXFS01000025.1 coordinate 30,553, forward strand.
TCGACGGCACTTCCATCTACCTGACGATGGCGGCGGTGTTCATCGCGCAGGCCACCAACACCGACATGACGCTCACGCAGCAGCTCACGCTGCTGGCGGTGCTGCTGCTGACCTCGAAGGGCGCGGCGGGCGTCACGGGCAGCGGCTTCATCGTGCTGGCGGCCACGCTGTCGGCCGTGGGCCACGTGCCGGTGGCGGGACTGGCGCTGATTCTGGGCATCGACCGCTTCATGTCTGAAGCCCGCGCGCTGACCAACCTGATCGGCAACGGCGTCGCCACCATCGTGGTCGCCAAGTGGACCGGCGATCTCGACACCGTGCGCATGAACCAGCACCTGAACCAGGAAAGCCCGGCCGAGGCCAACGAGCCCGAACTCGTGCTCGACGCCACCGAGGCGCACATGTCCGGCGGCTCCGCGCGTCAGGCTTCCTGATCCTCCCTCCGGCCCCGCCCCGGGGCCATCGGGCAGCCACTAATGCGGGCGGCCCGGCCTTGTGCAATAACGGGCCCATGAATTCAAGGGAGCCGGCCCGGCGTTTCGACTCAACTTCCGACCAGGCGACGAGAGGATGGCGCGGCCTGCCCCGATGGGGCGGCGCGCTGGCCCTGGTGGCCGTGGCCGCCTTCGCCGGCCACCAGGTCGCCATGCAGACCGGCCTGGCGCGCCTGCGCGAAGCGGCCGACCACCGGCTCGACATGCTCGCAACGGGGCTCGATGCCGACCTGGCCCGCTTCGACTACCTCCCCGCGCTGCTGGAGATGACGCCCCTCGTGCCGGCAATGCTCGGCACGCCCACGGACGCGCGCCTGCGCGACTCGGTCAACCGCTACCTCGACGGCGTGAATGCCGCGGCGGGGGCGGAGATGCTCTACGTGCTCGACGCCTCCGGCACCTCGCTGGCCGCGTCCGACTGGGACAAGCCCGGCACCACCGTGGGCCAGGACCTTTCGTTCCGGCCTTACGTGATCGACGCGCTGGGGCAGGGCCGGGGCCGTTTCTACGGCGTGGGCATCACCAGCAAGAAGCCGGGCTACTACCTTTCGTATGCCCTGCGCCGCGGGCAGGCCTCGCGCGGCGTGGTGGCCGTGAAGATCAATCTGGAGGAGACCGAGCGCGCCTGGCGCAAGCTGCCGGGCGACGTCGCGTTGATCGACCAGCGCGGCGTGGTCATCCTTTCCACGCGCGACGACATCAAGTTCAGGCCGCTGCTGCCGCTCGATGCGCTGCAGCGCGCCGAGGTGCTGCGCTCGCGGCCCTACGGCGAGGCCACGCTGCAGCCGCTGCAATGGACGCAGAAGGAAGTGCTGGACCGCGACGTGACGGTGATCTCGCTCGACGGCGTCGACCAGCTCGCGTCGGCACGCACGCTGCGCGGCGCGCCGTGGCAGCTGGTGGTGCTCGACAACCTGGCGCCGCTGCGCGTGGCGGCGCGCAACGCGGCCATCACCGCCAGCCTTGCGATGACCGTGCTGCTGCTGGTGGCCGTGGCGCTCTGGCAGCGCCGCCGTGCCGTGCGGCAGAAGCTGGCCAACCAGGCCGCGCTGCAGGCGGCGCACGACACGCTCGAATCGACCGTGGCGGCGCGCACCGCGCAGCTGCGCGCCGCGCAGGGCGAGCTGGTGCACGCCGGCAAGATGGCCGCGCTGGGGCAGATGTCGGCCGGCGTGGTGCACGAGCTCAACCAGCCGCTCACGGCGATGCGTACGCTGTCGGAAAGCGCCGCCATCCTGCTCGACAAGAACCGCCTCGACGACGTGCGCGGAAACCTCGAGCGCATCCGCGGCATGGTCGACCGGCTCGCGCGGCTGACCTCGCAGCTGCGCACCTTCGCCTACAAGAGCGAACTGCCGCTGGCACCCGTGCTGCTGTCGCACGCGATCGCCGACGCGCAGGTGATCGTTGCCGAGGCTTCGCGCAAGCAGCGCGTCACCATCGAGGTCGACGTGCAGCCCCCCGCGCTGAGCGTGATGGCCGAGGAGGCCGCGCTGGGCAGCGTGCTCGCCAACCTGATGCGCAACGCCATCGACGCCATGCACGACGCGCCGGTGCGCACGCTGCGCCTGGAGGCGCGGCCGAAGGAGGGGCGCGTGGTGCTGTCGGTGACCGACACCGGTCCGGGCATCCGCCCCGACATTCTTCAGCGCCTGTTCGAACCCTTCGTCACCGGCAAGGCCGTGGGTTCGGGCCTGGGACTGGGTCTCGTGATCTCGGCACAATTGGCGCGGTCCATGGACGGCACGCTGCGCGCTGCCAACCTGGATGGCGGCGGGGCTTGCTTCGTCATCGACCTGCCGGCGGCCATTGCCGTGATCCACAGCAGCAGCAACCCGCCGGTTCCCGACGCCCTTTCCATTGCACAACAGGAGTGATCCCCAAGTGAGCGAAGCCCCTGCCATCCGGGTGCTGCTGATCGAAGACGACGAAGACGTCCGCGTCAGCACCACCCAGGTGCTGACCCTGGCCGGTTTCGAGGTCGAGTCCTTTCCCAGCGCCGAGCGCGCGAGGGCGCATATTTCATTCGGCGTGCCTGCCGTGGTCATCAGCGACGTGCGCCTGCCGGGCCTGAGCGGCACCGAGTGGCTGCCCGAGTTGCGCAATGTCGATGCCGAGCTGCCGGTGATCCTCGTGACCGGCCACGGCCACATCGCGATGGCCGTGCAGGCGATGCGCGAGGGCGCCTACGACTTCATCGAGAAGCCTTTCAGCTCCGAGCGGCTGGTGGCCATCGTGCGCCATGCCATCGAGCGCCGGCAGCTCAGCCTGCAGGTGCGCGCGCTGCGCGATGCGCTGGAGAACTGGCAGGGCATCCAGTCGGTGCTGATCGGCCGATCGGCGCAGATGCAGCAGGTGCGCCAGACCGTGAAGACGCTGGCCGAGACATCCGCCGACGTGCTGGTGTACGGCGAGACCGGCACCGGCAAGGAGCTGGTTGCGCGCTGCCTGCACGACCACAGCGCGCGCCGCCGCCAGCATTTCGTGCCGCTCAACTGCGGCGGCCTGCCCGAGTCGCTGGCCGAGAGCGAGCTGTTCGGCCACGAGGCCGGCGCCTTCACCGGCGCCAGCCGCATGCGCGTGGGCAAGTTCGAGTACGCCAGCGGCGGCACGCTCTTCCTCGACGAGATCGAGAGCATGCCGATGGCGGTGCAGATCAAGCTGCTGCGCGCGCTGCAGGAGCGCAGCATCGAGCGCATCGGCTCCAACAAGACCATTCCATTCGACTGCCGCGTGGTGGCCGCGAGCAAGGACGACCTGAAGGCCATGAGCGACCAGCAGAAGTTCAGGGCCGACCTGTACTACCGCCTGGGCGTGGCCTTCATCGAGCTGCCGCCGCTGCGCGAGCGACGCGAAGACATTCCGCTGCTGTTCGAGCACTTCACGCTGCAGGCCGCGAGCCGCTACGACCGGCCCGCGCCGCTCCTGAGCAATGCGCAGCTCGCCGACCTGATGGCCTACGCCTGGCCCGGCAACGTGCGCGAACTGCGCAACGTGGCCGACCGCTTCGTGCTGGGCCTGTTTGGCGAGCGCCTGACGCAGACGCACGGTGCGGGCGGCAACAACAACAACGGTGGCGTGCCCACCTTGCCGCGCGGGCTGCCGCAGCAGGTGGAATCCTTCGAGCGCGCGGTGATCGTCGAGGAGCTCCGGCGCCAGCGCGGCGACCAGCCCGCCACCGCTGCCGCGCTGGGCATTGCGCGCCAGACGCTGCACGACAAGGTGCGCAAGCTGGGCCTGACGGTGGACGAGTTCAAGTAGGAATGCGGGCCAGGCTCAGGCCTGGAACTGGTAGCCCGTGCCCCTCACGGCATGCAGCGGCAGCGACATGCCGGCCGCCGTCGCCTTGCGCCGCAGGCGGCTGACCACCGCATCCACGCGCTGCAGGTCGAAGTGCTCCGGGTCGCCGCCCAGCGCGGTCGCGAGCTGGGTCCGGTCGACCGGCTTGTTGCGCTGCTTGAAGAGGCTGGCGACGATGGCCCGCTCCGACATCGTGAGGCGAAGCGAACGCCCGTCGGGGGCATGGAGGATCCAGTCGCCCTCCTTGAGAATCCAGCGCCCCGTGCCGCGCGGCGCGGTCGGCTGTTGATGATGGAGCGCACGGCCGGCGCCGCTTTCGGATGCCTTGATGCGCCGGTGAATGCCTTCCAGCGAGGCCGCGAGTTCCTCGACGTGCACCGGCTTGACGAAGTAGGCGTCGGCGCCGCCGCGCAGTCCGCGAACCCGGTCGCCGAGGTCACCGCGCGCGGTTGCGAACACGATCCCGACGTTGCTGGCCGAGCGCAGGTGCTGCGCGATCGAGAAGCCGTCCTCGTCCGGCAGTTCGATGTCGATGACGACGATGTCGCAGCGGCTGACGGCATAGGCCCTGTAGAACTCGGCCGCGGTCGAGAACCCGGAAGCCTTGAAGCCCAGTTGCTCGAGGCTGTAGACCAATGCTTCCTGAAGGTCTTCTTCATCTTCGATCAGGTAGACGGTAATCTTTTTGTCGGTGTCGGATTTCGTAGTATTCATGAATGCACCTCTCTTTGATCCCTGGGGGTCGAGAGTTTTGGGGCGCCGAAGATAAGTCATATATATATCAACAGCATGAAAATGAAACGCTGTCTTGCTCTTTTTTTCGGGACAGCGCTTTGGCTGCTCTCCTTTGGTGCGCAGGCCCTTGTTCTTCAGGCGAATCAGGGCAAGGACCAACCCGTCGGGCTCGGGCAGGAAGCGGAAGTATTCCGGGATGTTTCCGGAAATGTCACCATCGATGACATTCTTGCTGGTCGTCCGGAAATCGGATTCGTGCCCATGAAATCCTGGCATCGCGAGGATCATTCCAGCGATGTTTTCTGGGTTCGCTTTTCATTGCGGCGTGAATCCGGTGCGCCCCCCGATTGGGTGGTGCAGGTGTTTCCGAGCTGGATCGACGATATACGCATATACGCCCGTAATTCGGATGGAACGATCTCCGTCAGCGAATTGGGAGATCGCCACTCATTTGCGAGTCGCGCCATGCGGACCAGCGCCCTGGCTTTTCCGGTTTTCGTGAATTCCGCGGCGGAAACCTATTACCTGAGAATAAAAACGCACGGACTGGTCCCCCTCTGCCTGCATGCGTGGCAGAAGTCCGGCCTGCAGGAGGAGGAAACGAAGCGGCTGGTCTTCTTCTCCGCGTTCGCCGGGGCGATCGTCGTCATGGTGCTCATGAACCTGATCTTCTGGGCCTGGCTTCGCAACAGCATCTACCCGGTCTACGCCTTGTTCCTGGCCGCCATGCTGGTCGCGATCGTCTCCATGCAGGGTTACGCGAGCCCGCTGCTCCTGCCCGAGGAGCCGCTGTATGCAGACCGCTTCGTCGACGTCGCCTCATGCGTCCTGATGTCGGTCGCGGCGGTGTTCGCGTGCCGGTTCTTCAACTATCGCCAGTACTCTGTCTGGGCGGCGCGGTTCATGAATTCGGCGGCCGCGGTCTTCGCCGCGATGGCGGTGCTCGCGATGTGGGGCGTCGACGGTGCCATTCGCGTGGCGGCTTGCCTCGAGATCGTCGTCGGCCTCTTCAATGTCGCGTTCCTCGTCTGGCTGATGGCGCGCCATCGGGCCTTCCAGTACCTTCTTGCGGCGCTCGTCTTCTACGCGGTGAACCTGTCGTGGCTCTTCTTCCTTCTGGTGCTCCTGGGGTTCGTGCACATCGCGCAGCCGTTCATTCTGGAGTCCTGGATTCCGCTGCTGCAGCTGGCGAACCTGCTGCTGCTCAATTTCGCGGTTGCCAGCCGCTCCAGGCAGGCCGAGCTGAAGTGGCGGGCCGATCGCAAGCTGGCCTTCAATTCGATGAGAGTCGCCAAGCAGGCGCTCGAGGACAGGGTGCGCCAGCGCGAATTCGTCGCCGTCGTCTCGCACGAATTCCGCACCCCGCTGGCCATCGTCGATGCGGTGGCGCACGCACTGGAACTGTCGCCGTCCGGGCAGGACGACCGCGTGAAGCTCGGCATGGAGAAGATCCGCAGGGCCACCCGCCGGCTCACCGCGCTCATCGAGAACATCCTGCTCGACGACTCGCTGGAAGTCGGCGCGATGCACAGCGCCCGCAGCTTCGACCTCCGGGACGTGGTCGGGAATCTCCGCGGCATCGGACTGCCCGAGGAAAACGCCCGCCTGAGCATCGAGGTGGCCCCGGACCGCGCGATGTGCAGGGGCGACCAGGAAAGAGTCGAGATGGCGATCCGGAACCTGGTCCAGAACGCCCTCAAGTACTCGCCGGCAGATTCGATGGTCGCGGTTCGATGCGAAGCGGACGGTGATTTCTTCAGCGTGACCGTCTCCAACAAGGGCATGCCGATTCCGGAGTCCGAGAGGCGCAGTCTTTTCGAGCGCTACTTCAGGGGCGCCGCGTCCGCCCAGGTTCCCGGTTCGGGGCTCGGGTTGCACATTTCACGTACCACCGCCCGTCAGCACGGTGGCGATGTCGAACTGGTGTCCAGCGACCGCGATGGCACGGTGTTTCGCCTGACGCTGCCGCTGGAGTCCGGGCTGCAGAACCGACATGTGCCCGATCCGGCCGGTTTCGGGGCAATAGCGATGAAAGCGTGAATTTTTCGATGCCAGAAAGAAAACGTTTTCATTGCCTCGAATGCGCATTTACTGACAGTTTTGGTCATTAACAAGTGCCAGACGGGGCAGCGCATAGTCATCTTTTTGGGGATCGCGCCTGAAAGCGTGACTTCCTACGTGATGTCCGGAAAAAGTTCTCTCTTATAAGCTTTCGAGCTTGCTAACACGACGTCATTAATAGTCAGCAATCGACATTGTCGGATCTGATTACGAGCCGATACATTCCGCAGCCCGAAAGGTCATGGCGGAGTGCGGCGAGGCGCCTCTCCGTGACATCCATTGTCAAACGGAGAGATTGGAATGATTTCGCCAGAGTCTCGCGCCCAGGGCTTGCGACTGCATGAACTCCAGGCCTTCAGCCTGCCGCAGGAGCGCGGGCCGTCACCCGCAGCTTTCGATTTGCTCAGCGACTTCGTCAACGCATTGCAGGCGGGGCAGGGCTGCGGGCTGGTTCTTCTGCCCCTGCCTGCCGACGCCAATACCCGTTGGGTTCAGGCAATTCGCGGATTGACCGATGCGCCGCTGCTTTTTGCGGTCAATGCTGAAAGCGCGCATGCATTGCAGCGCATCGACAGTGAATTTCCGGGTGAAAGAAATTTCGACTTCGTTCTTCACCCGTTCGATCTGGAAGAAATCCGATTGAAGGTGCAACACCTGCTCAATCGCACCAGCTTCGTCGCGCATGGCGTGGCGAGAAACGAGTTGCTGGTTTACCGGGGATATCGTTTCCTGATCGGCCAGCGCAAGGTTTTTCACGAAGGGCGGGAAATGCATTTGCAACCACGCGAATTCGATCTGGCGCTGGAGCTTTTCAGAAACAGGGATTGCCTGCTGAGCCGGGAGCAGCTCTACGCCCATTTGTGGCGTGACTCCGTCAATTTGCGCTCTCGCGCGTTGGATGTCTGCGTTTTCAAGATTCGCCGAAAACTCAATATAGAGCCGGCAAATGGCTTGATGTTGAGGGCCATATTCGGCCAAGGCTACAAGCTGCACACGGTGGCCTCCGGGTGACGCGTTTCCTGTTCTTGTTCATTGCGTGAGTTTCTGGGTGTTTTTGTTCTATCAAGGATTCAGGGAGTAAAAAATGATTTCGTTGAAGGTAATCAGCAAGCGTGGCGGCGACGCCAATCAGGTCTCGGAAAACGAGATCCTTCTCAAGGAAGCATCGGTCGTCCGCGTCGGCCTCTCGAAGGAACAGATCAAGGGAATGCACCGCGTTGGCAACGACCTGGTCGTCACCGCCGTTTCCGGCGAGGTCATCGCCGTCCGTGGGTTCTTCGTGTCGTTCGAAGGCAACAGGAACGACCTGGTCCTGACCGACGACAAGGGCGACCTGTGGCTGGCCGAGTTCGGCAGCGGGCAGGGCGACCTGGCGGTCGGCTATTCCCCCGTCGACTCCATCGAACCCCTGCTGCTGCATCAGGACTTCAATTTCGGCGTGCTGCCCTGGTTGATCGGCGGCGGACTTGCCGCCGCGGGTGCGGCTGGCGGAGGCGGTGGAGGAGGCGGCGGTAGCGGAGGCGGCGTATCGCTTCCGGTCGCCGCGCTCGCCTCGCCGAGCGACACCACGCCGCCGGCAAGGCCCACCGTCAATCCGGCCAGCGCCGTTTCGATCACCGGCACGGCGGAGCCCGGAACGACCGTCAGGGTCACCGACAGCTCCGGCAAGGAAATCGGCAGCGCCACCGTCGCGCCCGACGGCAGCTACGTCGTCCGGCCCACCACGCCGCCGCCGCACGGTTCGGAGCTTCGCGTCGTCGCGGTGGACCGGGCCGGCAACGTCAGCCCCGAAGCCCGGGTCACCGTCGACAGCGTGCCTCCCCGTGTGCCCACGGTCGCCCCCACCGACGGCAGCTCCATCACCGGCACCGCCGAGCCGGGCTCGGTGGTCACCGTCACCGACGGACGCGGCAACGTGATCGGCAGCACGACCGCGGGACAGAGCGGCGTCTACGGCATCACGCCGCCGACGCCGCCGGCCGACGGCACCGTGCTCCGCGTCGTGTCGTCCGACGCCGCGGGCAATGCGAGCCAGCCTGCCACGGCCACTGTCGACCGCACGGCTCCGGCCGGGCCGACGGTGAACCCGACCAACGGCAGTCCGATCACGGGCACGACCGAGCCCGGCGCGCTGGTCACCGTCAAGGACAGCGCGGGCAACGTCATCGGCAGCGCGACTGCCGGCTCCAACGGCGCGTACAGCGTCACCCTCGGGAGGCCTCCGGTGGACGGTG
>NZ_RXFS01000026.1 GCF_003952185.1 Variovorax sp. 679
CAGATGGTCGAGCCCAAATATCCGCCGCGCGAGGTGGCTACAAAGCTGGACGGCTACACCGAGCAGCTGGCCACCTGGTTGAAGGCGGACGCACACCGCGGCAAGCGTGACCGACGCACTGTGAAGTTGATGTACGAGGAGCTTGCTGCCCAGGGCTACCGGGGCGGCTACGGCCGCGTAGCGGCCTTTGCCCGCCGCTGGCGCGAGGAGCAAGCCGGCAGTGCCAACAAGGGCGCATTCGTTCCCCTGAAATTCGTGCTGGGCGAGGCGTTCCAGTTCGACTGGAGCACGGAGTACGCCTTTGTGGGTGGCCTGCGCCGGCGCCTGGAAGTGGCGCACACGAAACTCTGCGCGAGCCGTGCGTTCTGGCTGGTGGCCTACCCCACGCAAAGCCACGAGATGCTGTTCGACGCGCATGCCCGCTCGTTTGCGGCCTTTGGCGGTGTCCCCCAGCGCGGCATCTACGACAACATGAAGACCGCTGTCGACAAAGTCGGTCTTGGCAAGAAGCGCGTCATCAACGCGCGCTTCGAGACGATGACCGGCCACTACCTGTTCGAGCCGGAGTTCTGCAACGTGGCCAGCGGCTGGGAGAAAGGCATCGTCGAGAAGAACGTGCGCGACCGGCGAACGAGCATCTGGCACAAGGCGGTGAAGTTGCGCTGGGACAGTATGGAAACGCTGAACGCCTGGCTGGCCGATGAATGCCGCAGCGCGTGGAGCGAGTTGAACCACCCCGAGTGGCCCGCGCTCAAAGTGGTCGACGTGCTGCAGGACGAGCAGACGCGCCTGATGCCCAACCCCAAACCCTTCGACGGCTACGTGGAGGTGCCAGCGCGCGTGTCCAGCACAGCCCTGGTACACCTGCAGCGCAACCGTTACAGCGTGCCCAGCGAGCACGCGCACGAGGTGGTGAGCCTGCGCCTGTACCCGGATCGCCTGGAAGTGGTCGCCGAGAACGCGCGCGTGGCCACGCATGTGCGCAGCTTCGAGCGCAGCCAGACCTTCTACGACTGGCGCCACTATGTGAGCCTGATCGAACGTAAGCCCGGGGCGTTGCGTAACGGGGCGCCGTTCGAGACGCTGCCCGAGGCGCTGAAGAAGTTGCAGGGCATCCTGCTGCGCCGCGAAGGAGGCGACCGCGTCATGGCTCAAGTCCTGGCGGCTGTGCCGGTGCATGGGCTGGACGCGGTGCTGGTGGCCGCCGAGTTGGCGCTGGAAGCTGGCAAGCCCAGCGGCGAGCATGTGCTCAATGTGCTGGCGCGGCTGAAGGCGCCGAGTGAGCCGGCTTCGCTGGAAGCGGCCAGTACGCCGCTCAAGCTGGCCGTGGAGCCGCTGGCCAACGTGCAGCGCTACGACCGTCTGCGAGGCGCGGCCGGGGAGGCTACACCATGAGCGCTGAAATCATCTCGGCCCTCAAGGCCATGAAGCTGCACGGCATGGCGTCCAACTACCCAGAGGTGGCCGCGCAGGCGCGCCACACCGACTTCACGCCCGAGGCGTTCCTCACGCAACTGCTCAAGGCCGAGACGGCTGAGCGGGCGGTGCGCTCCATGGCCTACCAGATGGGCGCGGCGCGCTTCCCGGCGCATCGGGACCTGGCGGGCTTCGAGTTCGCGCAGGCCAACGTCGATGAAGCCTTGGTTCGAGTCCTGCACGCCGGCCAGTTCATCGAGGCCGCGCACAACGCGGTGCTCATTGGCGGGCCAGGCACGGGCAAGACGCATCTGGCCACGGCGATCGGCATTGAGGCGATCCAGCGCAACGGCAAACGGGTGCGGTTCTTCTCGACGGTGGAACTGGTCAACGCGCTGGAGCAGGAGAAAGTGCAAGGCAAGGCCGGCCAGATCGCGCACCGGCTTATGTACACGGACCTGGTGGTGCTGGACGAGTTGGGCTACCTGCCCTTCAGCCAGGCCGGCGGGGCCTTGCTGTTCCATCTGCTCTCAAAACTGTACGAGCACACCAGCGTGATGATCACGACCAACCTGAGCTTCGGCGAATGGAGCCAGGTGTTCGGCGACGCGAAGATGACCACCGCGCTGCTGGACCGCTTCACGCATCACTGCCACATCGTGGAGACGGGCAACGACAGCTGGAGGTTCAAGAATTCAACGGCCGCAACGGTGCCCGCGCCCAAATCACGGGGCAGAAAAGCACAGACGAAAGGAGAAACAATACCGTCGACGTTAGACTTATCGAGGGCAAGCCGGGATAAAGCCAGTTTTGACTCATAAGCCTTCAGGTTATTTAGTCAAAACCTTTTATGCAATTCCGTCGCTCAATCGCGAGGCTGAAGGCTCTCCAACGGTTCGATCAGCTTCACCCATCTTTGCAGCGTAGAGATCGTTTGCAGAATCTCCGCAGTCGCATCGAAGGCTAGCTCCGGTAGGCTTTCTTGGCTCGTGGAGACTGACAACCCTGCTCCGTTGATCACGGCGTGGGCCATGCTGTGCAGACGCAGCAGGCTGTCCCGAAGGCCATCCTGCCCTCGCACACTCCCGACAATCCTGTCCAACTCCTCCACCGCGCTCAGTAGTGCTGTCGTGTCGTAGCTGCTCTGCGCACGCGTCAGCGCAGCCCGGTCCAGCCGGCCGTAGGCCGTGACGACGGTGGCGTCCAGATTGCTCATGTGCCTGCTCCTGTCTGGCCGGCGCGCTGCGCCTCCGCAGCCGCGGCGCGCGCGCGCTTGGCCGCCTCCCTGAACTGCGACTCCTTGACCCAGGGCTCCGGCGGCCGTTTCAAGTCAAGGTGATAGCTGCCGAAACGCTTGATGCCCGACGTCATGTACGGACTCAGGTATTCGACGTCGGCCGCAGACACCGGCTCCCCGTCGGCGTACATCTCCTGCAACACCCGCATCATGTCCACCGTGTTCTGCAGGATCACCGAAGACGCCACCAGGTCGATGAAGCGCACCCGCTTCTGCTGCTCGTTGGGGTCGTTCTCGTTGATCACGTCACCGCCGAAGTCCAGCCATTTTGTGAATGCGTGGTACGACTCGATCTTGTTCGTCGTGGCGCTCACCTCCTGGCGCATCTCCTTGCTGGAGATCCAGCGCAACAAGTAGACGGTGCGCAGCACGCGGCCGAGCTCGCGTGCCGCGGCAAAAAGCCGGTTGTGCTGCCCTTCCTGGCTGAGCTTGCGCAGCAGCATCGGCGAGGCGATCCGTCCGGCCTGGATCGAGATGGACACCTGCATCAAATCCCGCCAGTGGTCCCGGATCAGTTTCCAGTCCACCACGTCGCTGAACAGGCGGTCGACATGACGGTAGCGCGTGCCCTTCTCGGGTCGGTAGAAGCGCAGGTCCTTCCAGTTTCGGATGCGGGGCATCAGTTGGATGCCCGCCAGGTGCGTGAAAGCGAAGACAGTTTCCGACTGACCATGAGTATCCGAATACACCGTGTCGGCCTGCACGCTCAGGCCTGCCTTCATCAGGCCCTCGATGACATAGACCGCTTCGAGCACCCCTGGCGGTATGAAATGGCGGAACACCGCGATATAGTTGTCGGCCACATGCCGATAAGCCACCGCACCCATGCGCCGGTACCGGAAATGCATGCCTACCAACAGGTTCTGGTCGTAGAAATCGTGCTGTGTGCCATCGGCCGCCACCTTCTTGCCCTCGCCCCACAGTTTGGGCAACTCAAGCCGCAGGTACAGCTCGGTCAGATCGCGGCAGGCGTTGTCCAACTGGTCCAGGCTCATGTGCCGCTGGTTGGCATAGGAAAGCTGATGTGGCGTCACGCCATTGGACAGATGGCGCGCGGCCTGGTTGGGCCCGAGGTTGCAGCCCATCGCGAACACGGTCAGCAAGTAGCGCTCACGCGCGTTGCGCAGCTTGGGGTCATCGCCTGACTGCGGACCGAAATTGCGGGTGAATCCGGTCCAGTGCTCGATGTTGGCCAGAACATCCAGCAGGTTGCGCGGCGCCGTACGATTTTCTATGGCTGCGTGCAAAGCAATGGCCGACGCCGGCACTTCGCGCGCGGCGACACGCCGCAAGGTCGGCTCGCCGGTGCTGCCGATCACCACGTCGCCGGCGTGCTGCGGGAACTCCTCATCGACTTTTGCCGCTGTCTCCGTGAGCAGCTGCTTGAGACCGTCGACGAAGTCGCCCGCCGTTGCCGGGATGCCGATCCGGTCGCAGTACGTCGGCAGGAGCGTTTCGCACTCTTTCCAGGGCAACAGCTGCGCGCGATAGTCGGCAAAGGATTCCGAGCCTTCAATGCACACGTCGCCTGAGCGAAGATCGCCGCTCAGATAACTGAACACGCACACCTCGAGGTAGCGCCGGTTCGTCGGAGGGCCCAGGCCATGCGAACGGCGCACCAGCTTGCGCCACCGCTCGGAGGCGAATGAAAGCGTCAGGTCGTCTGCGATCCACTCGACCTTTCGGTGTTCGTTGGCCAGCACGACCTCCAGAGCATCGAGCAGATTGCGGTCCTGTGTGGCCGCTTCGAAGCGCAGCGCCTTCGCCATCCGGAACATCGCCGCGCGCCAGCTGCTGAAGGCCTTCCAGATCAACGGCAGGTGGTTGCCGCCGCTCCACACGCGAATGGCCTCGCAGTCCGTCCTCAGCTGATCGAGGTTGCCGTGCGGAGCGAGCAGATCGCGCACGCGTTGTCCGGTACTCGCGTCATCCAGATTTTCGGCGAGGATCTCGAGAACCTGTTCGAGCGTGGCGACCAGCTCCTCGCTCAGTTCGCGCTGGCGCGCCTGGATCATCTGCAGTTCCTCCTTGGCGCATTTGTGAATGGCCCCGATTCGGCGGATGAACATTTCTGCCACGTCGTCACGCGCCCTCACACGCATCTGACGGACCAATGCCAGGATCAGTGTGTAGCGCTTGGCGGGCAACAAATCCTTCATGTCGCCCGCATCGAGCGCGGATGCCATGTCGGCCATGTGCTTGAGCTTGGTCGCCGGCACGCCGTCGAGCAGCGCATCGCTGTCGGGCAAGGACTCGAGCCAGGTCAACTGGTCCAGCAGCAAATCGAGATGCTTGCGCGAGGCCTTTTTCGCGGACCTCTTGATCTGGTTGTACAGCGTGCGTCGGGCAGGCAGCTCGGCGGCCAATAATCGATCAAGCCAGTTTCGCTGGGCCAGCGTCAGGCGCTGTGTGATCCGCTTGTGCAGGGCCGCCTCGGCGGCCGAATGCGCCTGCTCGGCGATTTCGTCGAGCGTGCGAAAGACCGGCAGTTCGTAGCCCAGCCGCACCAGCTCCTCGATGGTGATGTTGATGATGTCCGCCCGGGTCTCCACGATACCGGCGGCCTCCTGGGCGATCTGAATGGTCAACTTCCGTGTCTGCCCATCGGTATAGGGCCTGACACCGAGCAGTTCGCGTATTGCCTTGTGGTGGCGATACAGCGTGGCCAGCGACGCGAACTCGATCTTCTCGGTCGGCGCCATGCCCAGGGTGGCTGAAACATGCGCGACGAGTTCGACAGGAATGACTTCGAGCGCCGGAAAGTGGCGCAGGAACTCGAAGCATTTGAGCAGCACGAGCAAAGCAAGGCGGCGTTCCGGCGTTCGCGAATGCCGCTGCGCCCATTCGATTTCCTCAGGCCTCGGCGTGAACGACGCCTGCAAATCCTTGAGCGTCAGCGTTCGAGGAAATCGAGGGTAAGCAGTACGTTCGATGCTCGCCATAGCGCAAAAACTCCCGCTGGTCAGGGTCGATCTGGACACGAAGCGTAGCCGATGGCGGCCATCGTACGCGGTGCGAACACATTTCGGCTCGCTCTCATGCCGCAGTCGGCAGGCCTGAACGCGCCCCGCCGTGGACGTCCAAGAAGGCCGCGAAGATGGGGCAAGGTTCATCGCGCATGGACGCATGACCGATAACCCGTTCCTCGAGCAAAGCGGTCAAGCGAAGCGCGAGAGCCGAGCGTAGTCGATGCCCACAGCCCATCACCGCCGGACCGCGCCACGTGTGGGCACATCATCTCAACATTGCTGCGTCGTCAGGACTTGTCTCGACCGGTCTCAGGACTAACAGGTGGCGGTTCATCCGCCTTGGGCTTGGCGTTCTCACCTTTCATTGCGAGCATCATTGCGCCCATTGCCAAAGGGCAGATGAGCACCAGGAGCAGCGGCGAAATTGCAAGGATGAAAGCCCGCGCGTCGGGCAGCGCGACGTACGCCACCACGAAGCCAAAGCCCAACCCGATCGCAAGCTTGACGATGGTTTTCATATCGCATTTCATATGCTTAATCCTTTTGCGTCTTGAGAGGATGGGCCCAATCTGTGCAATGCGCTACCGCGATTCCTGGGGGGTCACGCCTTGCGTGGAATCCTGGTGAGGGCGAGCCTCGCGCGCCACCTTCCGGTTTTCACCAGCCATGGCGGGTTTGCCCGTTTCCCACACGCCCGAGCCCTGACCAAGGGCGGTGCTGCCGTCCTTGATTTGGACGACACCCGGCAACCTCGCGTTCTTGCGGGCTTCGGCCACGGCTTGCGGTCGGGTGTCGGTCGGCGGAGTCGCTTCCTGCGACTGCCCCTGTGCATGGGCGCCGGAGAACAGCAACGTTGCGGTGCCAATGGCGAAGAGAATTTTTTTCATTTCAGGCTCCTTCAGAGTTAAGTGACGCATCGCGCCTCGCCGATCAGCGAGGCTGTCGTTCATCCGATTTGCATCACAGTTGCGACTCTAGAAATCAGGGCACCACAACAGACTGACGGACCCATGACGATTTCGTCATTTACGTGCCCCCTGTCTCAATGCGACGCCCGAGCAGGCGCAGAGCGTATTGGCCTCCAACGATGGTCTCGAGGACGTTCGCATCAAGCATCGAAAGACGGATTGCGACAGCCAATGCACAAGTAAGCCTGCTCGACTGCCGCCTCGCAGGCCGGGTCGGACTTCGCCAATTCCTCCAGTGCGCACATGAGGAATTCAGCCACCGCCCATCGCTGTTCGGCGACCGCTTGCGTGTAAAGCCGTAGCACCTCCTGACCAAGGCTCCGGTGAGTTTCAGATCCGTGTTGCATGGCAATACCTCCGCTGCGACGTCTTTGTCGCTACGTGCAGCCTAGGCCTTGTCACCATGGCAAGGTCAAGACTATTGAGGTTGCATGACCTCACCTTGAGGCGAAGGTTTATTCTCAGGGCGTTGCAATGAACACAACGCTTCTCGACTCGTTGCTGACTTGCCCGCATTGCGGCTACGCCAAACGCGAGCTGATGCCGGCCGACGCCTGCCTGTTTTTCTATCAGTGTGAAAACTGCAAGGTGGTGTTGCGTGCCAAACCGGGAGACTGCTGTGTTTTCTGCTCGTTTGGGTCGGTGCCATGCCCATCGGTCCAGGCGCAACGCATCGGCGGCAGTTGACCAAGCGGCGCATCTCCCGGCCACGTCCTTTCTCCCCCAAGCAGTCAATCGGCCACTTTGCTCGCTCGCAGCCGCAGTGAATTGGCAATCACGCTCACCGACGAAAGCGCCATCGCCGCTGCCGCCACCACCGGCGACAGGAGGATGCCGAAGAACGGGTACAGCACGCCAGCTGCGATCGGAATTCCGACGACGTTGTAGAAGAAAGCGAAAAACAGATTGGTCCGGATGTTCTTCATCGTCGCCTGCGAGAGCCGGCGCGCGCGCAAGATTCCCATGAGATCGCCCTGCAACAACGTTACCCCAGAACTCTCCATGGCCACGTCGGTGCCGGTTCCCATGGCGATCCCAACGTCCGCTGCAGCCAGCGCCGGGGCGTCATTGACGCCATCGCCGGCCATGGCGACCACCCGGCCCTCGGCCTTCAGCCGTTGCACCACGGATGCCTTGTCTTGCGGCAGAACGTCTGCAATGACTTCGTCGATGCCGAGCTCGCGACCTACGACCTGCGCGGTGGTCTTGCCGTCCCCTGTGAGCATGACCACGCGTATGGCCTCGCGGCGCAGTGCCGCGATGGCTTGCGGTGTGCTTGGCTTGATGGGATCGGCAATGCCGACAAAGCCCGCCAGGCGGCCGTCGATGCCCACAAAAATGACCGTTGCCGCCTGCGCGCGTACACCCTCCGCCAGTGAGCCCACGCTGCTCACGTCAATATCGTTCTCAGCAAGAAACTTAGCACTGCCGCAGATCACCCGCGCACCATCGACCCGGCCGACCACACCCTTGCCGGTGGGCGAGTCAAAGTCCAGAACCGGCGACAAGGTCAGTTGGCGCTCCTCGGCGTCGGCGACGATGGCGGCGGCCAGAGGGTGTTCGCTCGCCCGCTCCACGCTGGCAAGCTTCTGAAGCACCGCGGAGACATCGAATCCGGGCGCCGGTTCGACGCGCACCACCTTCGGCCGCCCCTGCGTCAACGTGCCCGTCTTGTCTACTACCAGCGTATCGATCTTCTCCATGCGCTCCAGCGCCTCCGCATCCCGGATCAGCACACCATGTTGCGCGCCCTTGCCAACGCCCACCATGATGGACATCGGTGTGGCCAAACCCAAGGCGCAGGGGCAGGCGATGATGAGCACCGCCACGGCCGAGACGATCGCATACGCGAATGCCGGGCTGGGTCCCCAGGCCAGCCAGGCGGCAAAGGCCAGAAATGCGATCACGATCACGACAGGTACGAACCAACCCGCTACCTGGTCGGCCATCCGCTGAATCGGGGCGCGGCTGCGCTGAGCGGAAGCGACCATCTGGACGATCTGTGCCAGCAGGGTGTCAGCGCCCACCTTTTCGGCCCGCATGACGAAGCCGCCCGTCTGGTTCAGTGTGCCGGCAGTGACCTTGGAGCCGGGCGCCTTGACGACCGGGATCGGTTCGCCCGTGATCATCGACTCGTCGACCGTCGCCTTCCCTTCCACAACCTCGCCGTCCACCGGCACCTTCTCGCCCGGACGCACGCGCAGTCGTTCCCCCACAAGCACAGCGTCGAGCTCCACAGTCTCGTCAGATCCGTCGCTTCCAACCCGCACGGCTGTCTTCGGGGCGAGGTCGAGCAAGGCCCTTATTGCTCCCGAAGTCTTTTCGCGTGCCCGCAGTTCCAGCACCTGTCCCAGAAGAACCAGGACGGTGATGACTGCTGCCGCCTCGAAGTAGATTGGAACCGCCCCATCCGCCGTGCGTAACTCCGACGGAAATAACCGTGGCGCGATCGTGCCGACCATGCTGTACAGCCAGGCGACACCAACCCCCAGCGCAATGAGGCTGAACATGTTGAGGTTGCGCGTCTTCACGGAGGCCCATCCCCGAACGAAGAATGGCCAGCCCGCCCACAGCACCACCGGTGTGCCGAACAGCAGCTGTAGCCAGTTCGATGTCTGTTGACTCATCAGGCTCTGCAGATTGACGAAGTGGCTGCCCATCTCGAGCAGGACCACCGGAACGGTGAGCGCCAGTCCAATCCAGAACCGACGATTCATGTCCCTCAGCTCCGGGTTCTCTCCCGTTTCCCGCGTCGCGACGACCGGCTCCAGAGCCATCCCGCAGATCGGACAGTTTCCGGGCCCCATCTGCCGCACCTGCGGGTGCATGGGGCAGGTGTACGCAACGTCTGCATCTGCGGCATGCGGGGTCGGAGTACCGTCATGACGAGTGCGCCCGTCCGTCCCACCAGGATGACGAAGCGCGTGCTCGTCGGATTTCGTCGCGTCTGGCGTGTGAGGATGCAGATGCATGATGGGCTCCTGTTTCAAGGCAGTGTCAACCTTCTGACCGTGTCAAGGTCAAGGGGCATCGCGGAATTGCAGGACGGGCACCGACCTCCCGCTGGCGATCCCCCCATCCGCATTCGAATCGCGACAGCCGACTCCCCCGGGCGGGGCAAGCCTGAGCGTCTCGACCACTGCGCGAACGAGGCCCGCAGGCTTCCTATGTGAATTTCAGAAGCCCGAGGATCAGTCAGCGGCCCTGATCTCCACGCGGAAAGCAAAGCGTGAAGCGCGTTTCGCCACTTCCACTGCTGGTGGCCGCCACCTCTCCGCCATGCAATCCCATGATCGCTTTGACGATCGCCAGCCCGAGTCCGGTACCGCCCAAATCGCGTGCCCGTGAGCTGTCCACGCGGTAGAAGCGGTCGAAGATCCGCCCCAGGTGCGCAGGCGCAATCGGCTCCCCCTGATTCGCCACCTCGAGGGTCGCATTCTGCGCATCGGAGGATACGGTCACGGTCACTGGCGTCCCCTGTGCACCATGACGCACGGCATTGGACAGCAGGTTGGTGATCGCCCGCTGCACCAAGCCGCCGTCGGCGGTCACGCGCGCGCTGCCCTGCACCGAGATCTTGATGCCGCGCTCGTCGGCCAGCAGTTGCAGAAATTCGGCGACGGTGCGCGCCTGGTCGGCCAGGTCCAGGTCGCGCCGCGCCACGGCCGTTTGCGCATTGTCGGCCTGCGCCAGAAACAGCATGTCCGACACCAGCCGGCTGAGTCGCTGCAGTTCGTCGACGTTGTTTTCAAGCAGGTCTGTCAGCTCCTCGACCGTGCGCGGCTGCGACAGTACGACCTGGGTGCGCCCCAGCAGCGTCGCCAGCGGCGTACGCAGTTCATGCGCCAGGTCCTCCGAAAACTCGGACAGCCGGCGCACGCCGTCGTCCAGGCGCTCCAGCATGGCATTGAACGCGTGACCAAGGCCTTGCAGCTCGGTGGGCAGGCCCCTCGAATCGATCCGCGCCGAGAGGTTGCGGGCCGTGATGTCGGTGGCGGTCTTCTGGAAGCGCCGCAACGGCCGCAGGCCGAGAATGACGATGGCCAGCGCACTGCCGATCGCAACAGCCAAGCCGAATGGTGCCGCTGTCAACGCGGTGACCAGCAAACTGCGCAGCAGCCGCTGGTCTTCGCTGCGGTCGATGGTGACGACAATCTCGTAGGCTTCACCGCTCTTGAGTTGCACCGCCCCGGCCTGTGACAGCATCGGCGCGTCGCTGGTCTGCGCCCGCCATTCCAGGAATGCGTCGGTTCCCCAGATGTCGTCCTTCAACCGCCTCAGGGATTCGCTGGCTTCGCGGCTGAACGCGACCGTCGGCTCGGTGGACCCTTGTCGCGCAATCGCCAGATGCAACTCGGCATGTCCGGTGACGAGATCCACAAGCTCGAAGGCCTTGCCGCGAATGGCCGCATCGTCCGGCATGTCGCCAATCAACTGCTGAGCGTGGTCGACCTTGTCACGCAGCACGAGCCGCCGTTGCGAGCCCAGTTCCTGCTGCATCGTGAGATAGGAAAACCACAGGACGCCGGCACCCTGCAGCAGGCCCAGCAAGCCGACCCACAGCGCGAGCCGCACCGACAGGCTCTTGAGCCTCATGGACGGTGCTCGAAGACATACCCCACACCCCGCACGGTGTGGATCAGCTTCGTCTCGAATGGGTCGTCGATCTTGATGCGCAGGCGGCGCACTGCCACGTCCACGACGTTCGTGTCGGAATCGAAGTTGATGTCCCAGACCAGCGAAGCGATCTGCGTTCTGGACAGCACCTCGCCGTTCCTGCGCATGAACAGGACCAGCAAGGCGAACTCCTTGGCCGACAAGTCGATGCGTTGGCCGGCGCGGGTCGCGCGGTGCTTGACGGAGTCGATCTCCAGGTCCGCGATGCGCAGCACGTCGTCGGTCGCCACCTTGGTTCCGCGCTTGAGGAGTGCGCGGATTCTGGCAAGCAGCTCCGGAAACTGGAACGGCTTGACCAGGTAGTCGTCGGCGCCGAGATCGAAGCCCTTGACCTTGTCATCGACCTTGGAACGCGCGGTCAGCATCAGCACCGGCGTTTGCTTGGACGTTCGAAGCGCGGACAGCACCGCGAAACCGTCGATGCCAGGCAGCATCACGTCCAGGACCACGAGGTCATGGTCGCCGTTCATGGCCGCGTGCAGGCCGTCGCTGCCATTGGTGGCGATCTCCGCCGTGAAGCCGCTCTCGGTGAGGCCTTGCTTCAGGTAGGCGGCAGCGCTCGCTTCGTCTTCGATCAACAGGATTTTCATATTCTTGAACGGTTTGCGGACACCCGACAAAGTCTTCCCGCATTACAAAAACGTCATCGAAGCATCAGATTCTGGTGCCTCACCGGATTTCAAACTCTCCCTCATCACGACGCACACCGATCGCTTCGGAACGCGTGAGGCTGTCAGCCCTGGCTGACGTTTTCAGCAACCAATGATGAGGGTTCAGACCGTGTCCAACAAATTTTTTGCATCCATTCTTGCCGCAGCACTGTCGCTGGCTTCCGCCGCCTCTTTCGCCGCCCCCTCCGACAATGAAGCGCGCGATCAGGCATCGCCGCCCAAGACGCAGCTCAATGAGGGGAAGACGCACTACTGGAGCCATCCGCGGCTCGGCATGGTCAAGGTCGACGCGGCAGGACGCATGCTGACGGCGCGCTCGGCCGCAGACGACGCTGCGCGACCCGCCGCGCCGTCGGGGCATCCTTCGACCCGCACGCGCTGAGCCATCTGGCTGACCTGGCAAAACACTCATCCGGCGCCCGGCCTGGCAGGGCGCGCGGAAGGCGGCACGGCGGCATTGACTCCCGCAGCGAGAGGGGCTATCAGACATGGCGCCTGTGCGTCAGCGCGGCGCGCCCAGGTGGTTGCGCCGTGGCTCGTCGTTGTTCTTATTTCACCGAGGTGACGACGTACTTGCCGTCCTCCTGAACGAACTCGAACTGGACCTTCTTGCCGACGGAGAGCTTTTCCATCAGCATCTTGTCCTTGACGACGAAGCCCATCGTCATCGCCGGCCAGCTGAGCGTTTTGATCGGCTCGTGCGCGACGGTGACCACCTGGCCCTTGGCGTCGACGCTCTTGACTTCGCCCACGGCCATGTGAGTGGCCTGGCTCGATGTCCCCGCCTTCTTCGGCATGTTCATGTCTTTCATGTTGGACATGTCCATGCCTTTCATGTCGTCCATCTTCTGCTGCGCCAACACGGCGGCGGGCAACACGGCGGCGAGCACGAGGGAAACGAGTACGGATTTTTTCATAGAGACTCCTGGTTTAAGGTTGGCTGGGTGAATTACTCGAAGCGACCGCGCGGCGGCCTGCGATGCGAAGATCGTCCAGTGCTCACTTGGACTTCATCATCATCTCGTGGCACCGGGCCATCATCTTTTTGTCCTTGCCACTCATCTTCATGCTGGACGTGTCATGCCCTTGCATGTTGTGCTGAGGCATCGATGTGCCCGGCGTGGCGCCCGAGACACCGATGGGCTGCACCTCGTTGATGGCGATTCCGTCGCTCGACGGACTGAGGATGAAAGCGATCGGCTGACCGATGCTCAAACCCTCGGTCGACAGGCTTTTGTCCAGTCGAAAGTCCATGGTCATGCCCGACATGTTCATGCGGGGAATGGCCTGGTGTTCGATGGTCAGAATGTGCTGTGCGGCGTCGATTCCCCTGATCGTGCCGACGGCCAATGCGCTGGCACCTGCGCCGCCCGCGCCGGAAGGCGCCGGCATGGAACTCTGTGCCAGAGCGGGCAGCGCAAGTGCCGCGCAAAGCACGGCGGCAAATGCCATCCGTTGGGTTTTCATTGTGTTTCCTTTCATTGGTAGGACTGGTATATCGTGGTGCTCGCGTCTTTGTGAACGAGCAGCACATTGAATGGATCTCTCTTGCCGCGGTACGCCGGCCCATCCATCCCGGGCGAGCCGCGCGGCATGCCGGCAACGGCGAGTCCGATGGCGTCAGGCCGCTCATGGAGCAGCCGTTGAATCTCCCGCAGCGGCACATGTCCCTCCAGGACATAGCCAGCAGCGCTCGCGGTATGGCACGCGCGGTACTTCAGCGGCATTCCGAGGCGAGCTCGCGCCTCTGCGTTGCCGCCGTCGTGGACCATGACATCAAAACCGCCGCGTTCCAGATGCCGGACCCACGCCTCGCAGCACAGGCAGCCACGCCCCCGCCAGACCTCAACCGCCGGCGAAGTCGCCCTGGCCCACATTGGTTGGAGGGCCAGGGCGATCGCCGTCGCCGCGCTGAAACGACGGCGAAGTGGGTTCATCGAGCCACCCCCTTTGCAGCTGCCGCCCTGCAGGCCTTCATTTCGGCATCGAAGCGTTGCTGACGCAGCTTGTTCTCGTAGGGCGTCGTCTGCGGGCGCGGACCATGATCCAGGGGCAGGACCAACTGTTTGGCCGCGCATTGCTCCATGGGACTGAGCGCGGCGCTCTGGGCGTCGTCTCGCCAGCCGGGCCCGGCACAGGCGCTCAGGCCTGCGCCCAACACCACCGTCCCGGCCGAAAACATGAGCAGCTTTCTCATGCCGGGGTGCCCTGCACCCCGGCATCGATGCAATGATGAAATCGTCTTCATGATGGACTCCTGTGATTGATCAAACTGTGAAACGGCTGTTGCTGTGACCTGTGCCGTTGATCAATCGAGCCACCGGCAGAATGCGATGCGCACAGGCAGTCGCTGTCGCCAGCCTCCGGTATCCTTGAACAAAGTGGTGTCGTCAACCGAAGTCGTGCGCTCCTGCCGCGCCGTGGTTTCCCGCAGCCCGCTCTCTGCGCTGACGCCATCCGCCGCCGGTCCGGGGGCGGCGTAGCACTGCGCACAAGGCATGTCGTCCAATGCCTTCGGCATCGGGTGCAGTGCCCCCTCCGTTCCCGGTGCCGTCGCCGGCGCCACCATTGGCCGCTCGTCGGCGACGCGTCCTGTGGATGCCTGGCTACCGCCCGAGAAGAGCACGAGAAGCAGACACGCGCCAACGGCAACGCAGGCAAGCCGATGACCACGGGAGTCACTCGGCCACATGGCCTTTTCTCCAGAAACCGGGCTTCGCGGCACGCCGCTCGCGCTTCTTGCGGATCAAGAAGTAGACGGCCGGGATCACGAACATGGACAGCAAAGGCGCTGTCACCATGCCACCCACCATCGGCGCAGCGATGCGTTGCATCACCTCCGAGCCTGTGCCGGAACCCCACATGATCGGAACCAGGCCCGCCAGGATCACGGCCACCGTCATCGCTTTCGGGCGCACGCGCAAGACCGCGCCTTCGCGGATCGCGTCCAAGAGGTCTTCGTTGCTTGTCGTGCCGCTCGCGATGCGCTCATCCCAGGCGTGCTTGAGGTACAGCAGCATGATCACACCGAACTCGGCGGCAACGCCGGACAAGGCAATGAATCCGACCGCACCGGCCACCGACAGGTTGTAGCCGAGCAGGTAGAGCAGCCAGATCCCGCCGACCAACGCAAAAGGCAGGGTGGCCATGAGCAGAAGGGCTTCGTCGAAGCGCTTGAAGGTCAGGTACAGCAGCACGAAGATGATCAGCAGCGTGAACGGCACAACGATCTTGAGCTTGGCGGTGGCGCGCTCGAGGAACTCGAACTGCCCGGACCAGGAAACGGAGTAGCCCGGCGGCACCTTGACCTGCTCGGTGACCGCTCGCTGCATGTCGTGCACTGCCGAACGCAGGTCGCGGCCGCGGATGTCCACATAGATCCAGCCTGACAAGCGCGAGTTCTCGCTCTTGAGCATCGGTGGTCCGTCCACAACCTCGACCTTTGCAATGTCGGACAGCACGATGCGGGCGCCGCGGTCGGTCACGATGGGGAGTTGGCGCACCCGCTCGACCGAGTCCCGATACTCACGCGGATAACGCACGTTGATCGGGAACCGGGACAGACCTTCGACCGTCTCGCCGATGTTCTCGCCGCCGATCGCCGACGCAATGATCGACTGCACGTCGGCGACGTTCATCCCAAAGCGCGCTGCAGCGTCCCGGTCGATCTTGACGTCGACATACCGCCCGCCCGACAAACGCTCGGCCAGCGCCGAGGAGACCCCGGGGACGGTTTTGACGACGCGCTCGATCTGCGCGGTCACCCGGTCGATTTCCGCCAGGTCGGTGCCGGCCACCTTGACGCCGACCGGGCTCTTGATGCCGGTGGCCAGCATGTCGATGCGGTTGCGGATCGGCGGCACCCAGATGTTGGACAGGCCCGGCACCTTGACGATGCGGTCGAGCTCTTCGACCAGCTTGTCCTGGGTCATGCCGGCGCGCCATTGATCCTTTGGCTTGAACTGGATGGTGGTCTCGAACATCTCCAGTGGCGCGGGGTCGGTGGCCGACTCGGCGCGGCCGGCCTTTCCGAACACGGTCGCCACTTCGGGCACTGTCTTGATCAGGCGGTCGGTCTGCTGCAACAGCTGGGACGCCTTGCCCGCCGAGAGGCCTGGCAAGGCCGAGGGCATGTACAACAGGTCGCCTTCATCCAGCGGTGGCATGAACTCGCCACCGATGTGCTGCAACGGCCACAGGCTGGCCACCAGGAGCACGGCGGCCACGCCGATCGTCAGCTTGGGTGCTCTGAGCACCGCATTCAGGAGCGGGCGGTACACAGCGATCAAGAATCGGTTCAGCGGGTTCTTGTTCTCATCCGGGATCTTGCCCCGGATCAAGTAGCCCATGAGGACCGGGATCAGCGTCGCGGACAACCCTGCAGCCGCTGCCATCGCATAGGTCTTGGTGAACGCCAGCGGCGAGAACAAGCGACCTTCCTGCGCTTCCAGTGTGAACACCGGGATGAATGACAGCGTGATGATCAGCAGCGAGAAAAAAAGTGCCGGTCCGACCTCGGCTGCCGAATCACCGATCACGCGCCAATGTGTCTCGCCCTTGAGTTCTTCATCGGGGTGCTCATGGTTCCATTTTTCGATGTGCTTGTGCGCGTTCTCGATCATCACCACTGCGGCATCGACCATGGCGCCGATCGCGATCGCAATGCCACCCAAGGACATGATGTTGGCGTTGACACCCTGGTAGCGCATCACGATGAAGGCGGCCAGGATTCCGATGGGCAGTGAAACAATCGCGACGAAGGCCGAGCGCAGGTGGAACAGGAAGATGAAACACACCACCGCGACGACGATGAACTCCTCGATCAGCTTGTGCGAGAGGTTTTCGACCGCGCGCTCGATCAGGTTCGAGCGATCGTAGGTCGGCACGATCTCCACGCCCTTGGGCAGGCTGGCCTGCAGGCTCTTGAGCTTGTCCTTCACGGCGTCTATTGTTTCCAATGCGTTCTTGCCGGAGCGCATCACGATGACGCCGCCCGCAACTTCGCCTTCTCCGTCGAGTTCGCCGATGCCGCGCCGCATCTCGGGCCCCATCTGGATGCGGGCCACGTCGCCCAGACGCACCGAGACGCCTGCCTCGGTGGTCATCAGGGGAATCTTGCGGAAATCATCCAGGGTCTTCAGGTAGCCCGAGGCCCGCACCATGTACTCGGCCTCGCCCAATTCGAGCACCGAGCCACCGCTTTCCTGGTTGGCCTTTTGGATGGCCTCGACCACCTTGCTGTGCGTCAGGTTGTAGCCTCGCAGCCGGTCCGGATCGAGCACGACCTGGTACTGCTTGACCATGCCACCGATCGAGGCAACCTCGGCCACATTGGCAACGGTCTTGAGTTCGTATTTCAGGAACCAGTCCTGCAGCGCCCGCAATTGCGAGAGGTCGTGGTTGCCGCTGCGATCCACCAGCGCATACGAGTAGACCCAGCCCACCCCGGTGGCATCAGGCCCGAGCGAGGCCTTCGCGCTGGCCGGCAGGCGCGATTGCACCTGGTTCAGGTACTCCAGCACTCGGGAACGAGCCCAGTAGAGGTCGGTGCCGTCCTCGAACAGCACATAGACGAACGAGTCGCCGAAGAATGAGAACCCCCGGACCGTCTTTGCACCCGGAACCGACAGCATCGTCGTCGTGAGGGGATAGGTGATCTGGTTCTCCACGATCTGCGGCGCCTGTCCCGGATAGGTGGTGCGGATGATGACCTGCACGTCCGAGAGGTCCGGCAGCGCATCGAGCGGCGTACGCGTCACGGAATACACGCCCCAGGCGCTGACCATGACGGTGGCCAGCAGCACCAGGAAGCGGTTGACGATCGACCAGCGAATCAGCTTGGCGATCATTGCTTCTTCTCCATCGATCCCATCGGCATCGTGTCCTTGGCGGCGGGCGCGGGTATCGGCATGGGCGTTGCTCCCGGGCCGGCAGGTTCGATCCGCGTCAGCACCGGCAGGCCCTCCTTGCTCATCTGGAAAGCGAAGTTCACGGTCTGACCCGGCTTCAGGCCCGGTGCAACACCGCCGGCCGGCTTGCCGAAGTCCATCGTCATGGCACCCCACTGCATCGAGGGGATCGGTTCATGCGACAAGGAAACGGTGTCTTTGCCGACGGCCTCGACCTTGGCCTTGCCGGTGTGCTCGACGGCCGCTGTGGCCGCGCCACCGCTGGCTGCACCACCTGCGGCTTGCCCGGCATCCTCCATGCGCGTGGCAGTGCCCCTGAGGCTGGCCTCGGAGTCGATCAGGAATTGGCCGGAGGTCACCACTTTTTGACCGGCTTGAAGACCCCGCTTGACCTCGGTCTGGCCGTTGGACTCGCTGCCGATCTCGACGTCCACTGGCCTGAACTTGCCGTCGCCTTCGGCGACCATGACCACCATGCGCCGGCCGGTCTGGATGATCGCCTCGGTCGGGACCATCAGCCCTTGCTCGACCTCGGCATTCAGCGCGACGCTCACAAACATGCCGGGGGCAAGCTGCCCCTGTGGGTTGGCCAGTTCGACGCGGGCCTTGATAGTGCGTGTGCCTTGATTGACCTCCGGCAGGATGGCCTGGACCTTGCCCTTGAACACCTTGCCCGGAAGTGCAGGAGAGCGCGCTTCCACGACCGCTCCGGGACGCAGCAAGGCGGACTGGCTTTCCGGCACGTCGGCGTTGGCCCACACCGTCGACAGGCCGTTGATGCGGAACAGCGTTGCGCCCGGCATGACCGTCATCCCCTCGCGCGCCGTCAGTTCGACGATCACGCCACTGGTGGGCGCGACCAAGGTGATGCGCGGTTGAACCCGGCCGGCGTGCTCGACGAGGCGGATCTGCTCGTCGGTCATGCCTACTTGGCGCATGCGCTGGCGTGCGCCGTCGACGAGCACGGCCAGATCGGTTCCCTGCATGCGACGCACCGAGAGGAATTCCTCCTGCGCGGCAACCCAGTCCGGCACGTACAGTTCGGCGAGCGGCTGACCTTTGCTCACAGGGTCCAGCGTCGCGCGAACGAACAACTTCTCTACGTAGCCCGTCGATCGGGCTTGCACGAAGGCTTGGTCTCTTTCGTTGAACGCGATGCTGCCGGCCGCCTCCACGCGTGGCGTCATCTCCCCGCGTGCAACCTCGGCGGTTCGGATACCGAGGTTTTGTTGCACGCGAGGGCTGACAGCGACGGTCCCCTCGTCGCCGGACTCACCGGCGTAGACAGGCACCAGCTGCATGTCCATGAAGGGCGATTTGCCCGGCTTGTCGAATTTCTGGCCCGGCACCATGGGGTCGTGCCAATACAGCACCTTCCGCCCGGTGGCGGGATCCACCTTGTCGCCGGCGACGTTTGATGCAGCCGCCATCGGAGCTACCGAGCCATCGCCGCCGTGGCGCTTGCCAAGCGCATAGAGCCCGTAGCCGCTGCCGGCGAGCACGCCCGCGGCCATCAGTCCGAGCACGAGGGATTTGAGTTTCATGAATGTTTCTCCGGTTTTCAGGACTTCAAGGCTGCGTGGCGGTCGCCACATGGCCTTCGGGGATCAAGTAGTTCAGTTGTGCCCAAAGGCGCCCAGCATCCATCTCGAGGCGAATGCGCTCCAGACGGACCTCGATCTCGTTTCGGCGCGCTTCAAGGACGCCATAGAGGGGCGCCGCACCGCCTCGGTAGGCGGCAATCGCCGCCCGTGTCCGCTCGGCGGCCAAGGGAATGAGCGAGTTGTCGTACCGGCCCAGGCGGTCGCGATCGCTTTGCCATTCCTGCAGCATCGCCATCGCCTCGGACACATGGCTGCGGGTCGCTTCCTCGCGTTCGGCGCGCATGCGCTCGACCATGGCCAGCTTGGCGGACAGCTCACGGTCCTGCCGATTCTTCTGGTCCCACTGCAACGGCACCGACAGGTTGACCGACAGCATGTTGGAATAGGCGGAGCCGCGCTGGCTGTACATCACCTCCACCGTCCAGTCCGACTTCTTGTTGGCGCGCGCCATCTCCGCCTCGGCTTGCGCCGTCTCCTCCTGCTTGAGCATCAGTTGAATCTGCGGGTGATGCGCCAGGCGCGACTCCAGATCCCGAGGGGTGAGGGGAATCTGGTCGATCTTCGGCAGCGGTCCCAAGGGTGAGGTGGCCGGTGCGCCGACCCAGCGCGCGAGCGCGGTCGTGGCGGTCGCGATCTGGCGATCCGCCTGGACGATGCGATCCTCGATTTGCGCCACCGCCGAGCGGGCCGTGAAGACGTCGGCCTGATTGCCTTTGCCTCCACGGTAGGCGGCGTCTGCCGCCTCGACCTGAAGACGCGCCTCGTTGCGCTGTTGCGACAGCACCTCGCGCGCGCGCTCCTGAAAATAGCGATCCAGCCAGGCGGCCGCGGCACCGGCTTGCAGTTTCGTCAGTGCCAGGGACCGACCAGCGTCGGCCACCTCGGCTTCCTTCTCGTAGCGCGCCGAGCGCGCGCTCAACTTGTCGCTTCGCGTGAACTCCTGCATTACGCCCACGGAGCGCATGGTCATGAAGTCGCGGGTCAGGCTGAAGCGGTCTTCGCCGTTCACCGGCAGATTGCTGATACCCGCGCGCAGCACGGGATCGGGTCGCTGGCCGGCGGCGACGGCCATTTCGCGGGACGCCGTCGCGAGGGCATCCTGGGCAACCAACTGTTGCGAGCGGTCTTGTGCCATGCGCAGCGCGTCCTGCAGCGCCAGAGCACTGGGACTTGGCGTCTGAGCGTGCACGCTGGCGCTGAGCGCCATGCCGAGCAGCACGCCCGCCAAGGATTGACGGATCGCCGGTCGGCTCCGCGGTGCAAAAGCAGCTTGATTGAGAAACATGAACCAATCTCCAAACAATGAGGGGCGTCGTTCTTCGGCCATCTGTCGCCATGCCATAGGCAAGCGTCAAGGAGCCAAACCGGCGCGACAAGCATAGGCCGCAGGCCTAGGCTCAGCTCGCTATTCGGGGGAGATCAGGTTCGCAGGCAGCAGTGCTCTATCGCGTGCGGTGGGGCCGCAGCCTGCAAGAGCAATCCGGGCGCGTAGTAGGCGGCCTCGGCAGTGGGGGTCTCTGTGGAGAGCGTCACGCGATACAGCGCTGTAAGAAGCGCCGGCGCAACGGCTGGGCTCGGGGTGTGGTCGGCGCTTTGCTGCCCCTGTTTGCAGTGTTCAGCACAGAGGTTTGGCGCCTCTATATCAACCTGACCAAAGTCCGCCGGCATGGCTTGCGCTGCATTGGGCGCCATGGTCGGACTGACTTTTTCCGAATGATCCGCACCGGTGGGTGCAACCATTGCTTGCGGTTGCGAGCGCGTGCCTTGACCTTCGGGCATTGCACTGGACGCGTTCGGACAAGCGTACGCCGCGATGGCCATTTGCGCAAACAGCAGAACACCGATCATCGCGTGGATGACCGGACGCCGGAGCGAACGCAACGTTCTCATCTCCGTACGCCGGCGCGGTGATTGCGCAGGTTGTCGTGTCGTTCGCTCGAGTCGCCTGCATGCCCCGCACGCAGCGCAGCGACAGCTGCGACCACGACGCCTCCCGCGCCAACGCCGGAAGCGTCAGCGACTTTGCAGGGGGCGCAGGCGCAGGTTGTCACGATGAACTCTTGGTTGAAACGACATGTTTGATCGACGCGATCATTATGCTGGGACTTTGCAATTGTCAAATGGTCTGGCCGCCTGGGCCATGCGCCACTCCGAGTGCCATTGCGGCCTCCATATGCCTTGGACATGGTTACGGACTATTGCCGCACGATCTCCACGATGAACAGCGTGCCGTTGGTCTTTTCCGCCCTGAACTGAACCTTGTCACCGGTGTTCAGGTTTTTGAGTTGCGAGCGCTCTGACACGCGAAAGAGCATGGTCATGCTGGGCATGCCGAGGTTCTCGATGGGGCCATGTGCGATCAGCACTTTGCCTTGGTCCCAATCGATGCGCTGGACCTGTCCGGATGAATAGGGTCCGCTACCGTTCGGTCTGACGTGCAAACTTGTCGCCTGTGATGCTTGCATGTTGGCATCGACAGGCGCAGCGCCTGCCTCGTGAATGCCAATAGCAAGAATCATCATCACTATTGAAGAGCGAGCAGCGTATGTCATACGTGTGAATCTTTGATCGTTTTGCCGGTGGCAGCGCATGCGATCAGCTCTTGTGCACGCCCGCTGAGGGCCAAATGCGACCAGAGTGCGCTGCTGCGGTCGATCGCTGCGATGGTGACCTTGTATCAGGTGCTCAGTTGAGCTTGCGGACGAACCCGGTGGTGGCCGGAACACCCTTGTGCTTGATGTCTTCCACCAGCGCGGCGAACCCGGGACCGGCGCGACGCTGTGCGTAGTCTGCCGCAGCTCGTTGGTAGACAGGTCGCGAGATGTCGGCGCCGGCCTCGCCCAATTGCGCGGCTGCCAGGCCAGATCGCATCCAAATCATCGTGTCCGCTTGCACCACCGCGCGGCTGTTGCTCGAGACGCTGACGACCGCCCGCGGATTGCCTTGGGGGTAGCCCTGGTCCGGCGCGGTCTGGAGCCAGCGCTGCGTATCGGCCATGACGGCCGCACGACTGGTGGAGGCAGTCAGCGGCGCAGGCCGGGGGTCTCCCTCCGCATAGTTTCCGGCGAAGGCGGGGCCAGCAATCGCCGTCAGGAGAATGGCAAGTGCCGCGGGAGTTTTGAGAGAGCGCTTCATTTCGGGTCCTTTGGTGAGAATGCGGTTGAGTCTCCGGCCGAGGTGAGCCCGACGGTGTCGCGGTTCATTTCTTTCGGTGCAATGGACTGTATGAAGGCGGCTCAACCATCGCTCTGACCGAATGATTACGGTTTCGTCATCAAAACGGTATCGGTCTTGGTCGCCGTTCGCGCGTTCCCAAGCACAGTATCGGCCGAAGGGCGATGAACTTGGGCGAACGAAACTGAGGTTGATCTGATGGTGTTGAACTGACCACGAGCGTCTTGCCCTGCGTGGGCCGCCTGACCCGACGGACGGGTGAAGTCCCCCCCTCTGCCCACTGGGCGAGCTCACGCGGTTCTGCCACTGTGGGGTGGTTGTCGGGCTCCGCATCTGGCAGTGTCAGTACGCGGCTGTAGGAGCGTTCACGATCGACGAGGCTGAAGCTTTACGGCGTGCGCCAGCCAACCCGATGCCCGGCCGCCGTCGCGTCGTGACGGGCATCGTCTTCGGTATGCAAGTAGATGCTGGTCGTGCTGATGTTGGCGTGACCCAGGTTGTCGCGAACCACCTTCAGGTCGACCTTTTCGCTCAGGTGGCTTCCGGCCGTGTGCCGAATCCAGTGCGTCGATGCCTGCTCGAGGTGGGTGGCCGCAGCGTCGAAGTCAGGACCACGCTGCCGCAGCGCAGCCGCAGCGGCGTGCATCACCCCCTTGACGAGCTCGTGAATGGCGCTTCGTGCCATCGGCTTGATCGGGGCGATCAGCGTCATCACCAGTGGTGCGTCTTCGCCCTCCAGTGGAAGCGGGCTCAAGGCATGGGCTTTGCGGTAGCGCATCAACTCGGACATCAATTCGCCGGTGGCCGGCACCAGGCGGGTTTTGCTGCCTTTACCGGTGATCTCGAGCCACCAGCGCTCGCGCCCATCGGTGCCACGCCGACTGAAGAATCCGCCCATGCGGGCGTCGCTGATCTCGGACACGCGCAGTCCACCGATGTAGAGCAGTGAAAACAGCCATCGGCAGCGCGAAGCGTGCAGCCTTTCGCGTTCGCTGCCGATTGGCATTGCTTCGATCGCGGCCTTCACCAAGTCCCAGTGCTCCTGCGGCAGAAAACGGCTCACACGAGGTGCTGCCTGCCGGCGCTTGCGCCGGCTCAGCGCCAGCGGATTGCCGGCCAAGTGCCCCGCCTCCACGAGCCATGAAAACATGGCATTGAGGATCGACAGCGCCTGGCGAAGGCTCGAAGGCCCCAGCGGGCCGGCGAAGGGCCGCCAGCGCGGGGAATTGCGTCCCGGCTTCTGGCCTGGCGCCATGACCCAGCGCTCGGCCGGCTGCGGGTCCCCGAGGAAGCGCTGGTAGAGCAGCAGATCTTCGTGCGTGAGGTCCGAGAGGGCCGCGCCGCGCTGCAGGATGCACCACAGCAGGAGGCGCTCGGCCTCCTTGCGGTAGCTGGCGAGCGTGGCGGGTGAATCGGCGTAGCGGGCCAGCCAGGCCAGAACAGCCGAGCGGTCATCGACCGCGGCCAACTGCGATCTGGAGCTGGCGCGATTGCGGCCACGGCTGCCATCCAGGTGGGCCGGCACCATCATCTGATCCAGGCTGACGAGAGCATTCATGCGGAGCTACGCGCAAAAGGAGAGCATCGCCAGATTATGGACATTAGATTACTTATGTCCATAGATTTGGAATTACATCAATAAATTCAACGTATTACGTTGTATTATTTATTCATGAACACCGAAACCGAACTCCAGAGTGACATCGAAGCCCTCAGGGGGCGATTTACGGAAACGAAAGACCTCTATCGCGAGGTTTGCGCGTTGCTGTTCTTTCGCTATGGCATCACGCCCACGGCAAGCAAGCTGTACCAGTTCGTGCGCAAGGGCTCGATGAGCGCACCGGCGGAGGCGCTGGCCAAGTTCTGGGAAGACCTGCGCGGCAAGGCACGCGTCGAAATCGATCATCCGGATCTGCCGTCCGAACTCAAGGCGACGGCGGCCGAAGCCATCGCCGAGTTGTGGCGGCAGGCCACGGCCGCCGCGCGCCACGAGCTCGCGGTGCTGCGCCTGGAGGATCAGGCCGCGGTCGAGCAAGCCCAGGGCGAGGAAACCCGGGCCCGCCAGGCCGCAGAGGAGGCGCTGGCCAGCGCCGACACCCTACGTCAGCAACTGAGCTCGGTCCAGGAATCGCTCCAGCAACGGCAAACGGACCTGGAGGCAGAGCGGCGCGCCCATGCCGGCGCCATGGCCAGGCTGCAGGAGCTGCAGCGCCATCTCGAAGAGGCGCGTAGTCAGCAGGAGCGAGTGCGGGCGGATTTCAGCGCCGAACTGTCCAAGGCACGAGAGGCCGTCGACGTCGCGAACAGTCGGTCGGATGCCGCCGAGCGGCGCGCGCTGCTGGAGATCGACCAGGAGCGTCAGGCCCGGATCAAGGCCGACAAGCAGCTCGAGGCGCTGCGCGGCCAATTGGCACAGACCGAGGGCCGTCATCGCGAGAGCATGCTGGCTCAGGCCGACGTCGTCACGCGACTGCAGGTCAGGGCCGATGTGGCTGAGGATTCGCAACGAGAACTGACGGCCAGCAACCGAAACTTGGCTACCGAGCTTCAGGCCGCGCGCGAACAACATGCAGCAAGCCAGCAGGAAGCCTTGCAATATCGCGCTGAAGTGCAAACGCTGCGCTCGCTACTGGAGCAACTGTCGCCAATACACCAAGCGCCGCAGCAGGAAGCCGCTGCTTCGAAGACCTCCAAGGCCAGCGCACGCAAGGCTCGATGACGCTCTTGGCTGTCACCACCAAAAACCGCCCGGAGGCGGTTGTTGCTTCCCGGGCAGAAGCCAACTGAATAACGCCACAAAGGAGGAGTGGTGGTCGCCGCCTCAAGCGCTGCGAGAGTAGATCGCACACTGTCTCGCACTGCGCGCGTGCGGTTGACGCACGGATCCGAGCCCTCCGTCAGAATCGAGGCACAACACGAGCAACAACAGGCCTCCAGGCAGTGAGCGATTTCGCCAACAAGACATTCGAGGGACAGGTCTACACCTTTCCCCATCTCGCACAGATGACGCTCCCGGTCGAGCTCGTGGTCCAGCAGGAGCCGATTCGCATCCCGGTCCGAGTCACGTTCGGCTGCCACTGTTTCACCGAAGAATTCGATCCCGAGAAGCATGGCGGGCACCATCGCTACAGACATCTCGGTGAAGAGCGGGCTTTCGACGTCGAGCGCTATCAATGCTCCCTGCAGCTGCCCCAAGTGATTCACGCGATGTTGAGCGGGACGATCTATCGTGCCGACAGGAGCTATACCTACGTCGCGCAAATCGTGCTGCCGCATATCACCGGACTGCAGCCTTACTCAATCTTCTTCAGTCTCGAGAAGGCCCGAAAATCGCCGTCGCCCGCAGTGGAAATGTTCGTCAAAAGCGCATACCTGAGTCCGCTGAAGCACAGTCCCAACGCTCAAAGCTGGCGTTTCAAGGCGCTGGTGGGCGAAAAGGCGGAGGTGTTCTCGCCGAAGAAGCCCAAGGGGCGCAGCTAGCCCCGCCTGATGCCGCTAATTGACGGTCCCGTCAGCAGCTGTTATCATTGGGCCTTCAAAGACAGTTCGAGAGCGAGTGCGTATACGAACTAGCTGCCTGGAGTGATCCAGGTCCTGCACACCAGCAGGGGTAACAGAGCCTCGCAGCGATGACTGGCAACGGTTATCAAGGAAAGGGCCTTCGGGCCCTTTTTCTTTGTCCGATTCCCTTCAGTGTCTCACGCAAGGCCGAAGGCCGCCCGGATCTCCTCGCCGGCGCTTCCATCGCCGTTCGCCGACGGCATCCTGCGCAGAGATTCAAGAATGGGCGCCGGCACGATTTCTTGAACTCACCAGGCCCTTCCGTCTTATGCTTGCCGCTCCAAAATGAGGAGCGGACATGACAACGGAAAACTTCCATGCAAGTGTTCAGTACGGCGATTTCAAAGGCACGGCGCAGGCCGACGGCCACGACCGAGTTGATTTCCGAGCGCATCTTGAGCAAAAGGGACTGATCAAGGAGAACGAGTTTCTCGTCGGCATCGAGGCTTGGTCGGGGGAGGTCACCGCACAGCCCAGTGACAAGCTTCTCCAGGTCACGGCGCTTCTGGCCGAAACACGCAGCCACGACAGTGTCAAAGCCGCAGTCGACACCGGTATCTGACAAGTCGAGCCAGAGCAATCACGCCTGTGAGATAGATCGATAACGAGGAAGCAAGCAATGATCGGCTGGTGGATAGTTGTGGCGGCTCAGACGCCCGAGGACCGCGACCGGGCAATCGATACCAAGCCGGCAGTGCTGGCGAATTGGGAGGTTGGACCAGGCGGAATCGAGTGGCTGCATCAACTCGTCAAGGCGGGCAAAGCCAGCCAGTTGTCCTTCAGCGGCTACCCGAACCGCTACACCGCCAAAGCGGTTGATGTGCTGCCGCTGCTTGCCGGCGGTCCGCCTGCACACCGAGGTCCCCCGATCATCGGAGACAACTACGTCATGCCGGCGAACTGGAAGGGCAACGTGATCTTCCATCAAGACAAGATCGCAGCTTGTCCGCCCGATCAGGTACTGACCATCGACGCCTGGGATCAATCCTGATGGTCTAGTTCGCGCAGTTGTCTAAGCAAGGCCTCTCTGACCACGGCATCCCGCTCCCAGGCCGCATCACGGCCTGTCAAGTCACGATGACAGCGCAACTAGCGTCGCGGCCATTTCTAGGGGGAAAATCATGGGCATGACCAAGAAGGCAAGACCACAGAAGGTTCCGCATCAAGCTTCGCGGCCGCGAGCGCGCGACGTTTCTTCCCAGCCGCGGCGGGAGGGACACACGCTGGAGAACCTGCTTGCTCGGCTCGATCCACAGCTGCACGGTGGAGAGGTGATGGCCTGGCCTCCCATTGGGGTTGAGGTGCAGTCGTGAGCACGACGCAAGAACGTTGCGATGCCATGGCCCAAGCACTTGCCACCACGCGCATTGCGGGCCACGAACCAACACCTCGATTTCTGGAGGACGTCGCGGCGGTGGTCGAGGGCACGATGACGTATGGCCAAGCCATTCGCGCCAGCGCGGCCAGGGCGAGCGATCGAGATGGGGTAGAGCTGCCCGAGCACCCCGAGACATAGAGCGGGTCCCGTGTGCTAGCGATAGGGGGCCGATTCCGCGTGACCGGCCGGCAGCTTATCGCATAAGCAAGTCGCCTTTAATTACTTCGAGGCTTATGAGCTAAAACTGGCCGTATCCTGGCTTGCCCTCTTATCCACAACCGAGTAGCCCGGCTACTCCACCAAGGGTGGGGTCAAGTTGAAATGAAAAACCGGGGTCAGGATTCAGTGGAAATCAAC
>NZ_RXFS01000027.1 GCF_003952185.1 Variovorax sp. 679
TAGCCGCAGGAAGTCTGGCCAAGCCGCGGTGAAAGGATAGATCACGCAAATCGTTCCGGAAGCGGACAGTGCGACTGCGGCGACGGGCGCGCTGCCAAAGCGACGCGCCAACCTGCCTGCGACCAAGCTGCCGACGAAACCAGCTGCGATCACGCCAAAGTTGGCGGCGGGGCCTAGAGAGGCTGGCATCAGTGGCGCGACCAAAAAAGGAACAAGCGTCCAAAAGGCGTACAACTCCCACATATGTCCGAAGTATCCGAACGCGGCCGAGCGGAAGGCGGGCACTCGGAATGCCTGCAGCACACTGCCCAATCTGGGATGAACGCCGACGGTGTTTAATCTGGCATCGGGACCATCCCCGGTGACCAAAACGAGGATGGCTCCGACGACAGACAGCAGCGAGGCAGCCGCGACGGTGGAGTGCCAGTCTAGTCCGGGGGCCCAGGCACGTAGCCCGTACGGAAAGGCTGTTCCTAGCACCAGCATGCCTACCAGCACTGCGAGCGTGTCCGCAGTCCGGCCCCGATTCCACCCGACCACCAGCTTCATGCCCAGGGGGTAAATTCCCGCAAGCGCCACACCATCCGCGAAGCGCAGCGCGAGCGACGGAGCGAAGCCGAAGCCGCCGAATGCGAACAGTGCGTTAGCGAGGGCGCCAAGCAACCCGGAAACGAAGAAGATGCGGCTGGCAGGCACCCTGTCGGCCAGATTCGAGAGCGCGAAGGCTAGGGTCCCGAAGATGAAGCCGCCCTGCACAGCCGACGTCAGGGCCCCGACGGAAGAAGGGGGCAGCCCCCAACCCCGCAGAAGTTCGGCTGCGGCGCCATTGGCACTGAACCAGAGCGATGTACAGAACAACTCGGCCACGGCAATGATTCCGATGGCAGCCGCAGCAGGGATGGACACAGGCGAGGGTTCAGAGGTCCAGAGTCAAGCGGTCGTCGCGAGCCCGTGAAACGCAGACCATCATGGTGTCACCCCGCTCCTTCTCCGCCTCGGACAGAATGGAATCCCGGTGGTCGATTCGGCCGGCGCATACCCGCGTTTCACAAGAGCCGCACACCCCTTGCCGGCACGAGGTCGGTACGAATACCCCGCGCGCGTCGAGCACATCGGCGATGCTTTGGCCCGGACCGATCTCGAGCGTAACGCCGCTTCTGGCCAGCACCACAGAGAATCGTCTGTTCTCACCTTGAAGAGCCGCAGGTGCAGCTGAGAAGCGTTCGAAATGCGGCGCCGGGCGCCCTAGCCGTTCACTTTCCGCTTGGACGGCGGCAATGAGTCCCTCGGGCCCACAGCAGTACACCTCCGCGGCGGCCGCTGTCTCCGCGAGGAGCTTGCCCACGGGAAGTCGGCAAGCTTCGTCCGCCGGGAACACACGGACTCGGCCGGCGCGATCTTCGAGCTCGTCCATGAACGCCATACCGGCGCGGCTCCTTCCGCAGTAGGCAAGCTGCCAAGGCGTACCTATGGAGTCCGCAGCTTCGATCATGGCCCGGATAGGCGTGATGCCGATACCGCCAGCGACGAACAGGTAGCCCGGAGCGGGTTGAAGCGGGAAGTGATTGCGCGGAAGACCGACACGGACGCGGTCACCGGGCCGCAGTGCACGATGAACGTGGCGTGAAACGCCTCGCCCCTCTGGCCGATGCAGCACGGCAACTTGCCACCTTCGGGCCCCGAGCGGACCGCACAGCGAGTACTGCGCAGTACCAATACCTTCGAAGACCAGGTCCACGTGCGCGCCTGCGCTCCACGGCGGTAGATCACCGCCGTCCGGGTGTTCGAGTGTGAGGGACAGGATCCCATCCGCCAGGCGCTCCATCGCGCGGACCCGCAGGTCGATTCCAGCTTCGACTGGCATCAAGCAGCCTTCTCGGTGGCGCCTCGCTCGGATCGAGCAGCATCAAGGCTCTCGTGTTCAAGCAGTTGTCGGTACTCGTCCTCCGAGACGATCGTCTCGGCTGCTTCGACGTGGATCACCCCGTCCGGAGGTGGCGTGCGGAAGACACCGCGCGGGTCATCTCCCCGGGCAACAGCGTCGATACACTCCTTGATGATGCGGCGGAGCTTGATTACGCCACGGTCGGACGTCGCCAGATGCTCATGTTCCCGGGGCTGAATCACACCTTGACTGGACTGAATCTGCGTATCTTGTCGAAGGATCACCGTCGCGCCGCGCGCTCCTCCCTTGGCATAGTCGGGATACGCATCTGCGCCCGGCCTGATGTATTCCGCGTAGGGCACGGGGCGCGGCATGTCGTAGAGCGCCGGGTCAGCGTCGTACTTGAATTGCGTGGGACGACCGTCGTCGTCGAAAGGGGCGAACAGCACTTCCCACTCGACGGTGTTCAAGTCGTCCATCGGTACCACCCACACATGGCGCAGTGTCGATGGCTGGTTGAATGCTGATTCGTCAGGATCGGGGATCGGCACTTTCATGCCGTTGGGCGCGATGAAGTGCACTTCGCGGACGTAGCGGGTCTCGTCGCGCGGGCCGCGCCGGACGGCAACCGCGATTGAGCCGATGGCAGAGTCGAAGTAGTGGCACTCTGGCGTTTCCTGCCAAGGCTGCATCTGCTTGTGCAACCAAGTGGTGTGGGCCGGATCCTGGTGGTTATCCACCAGCTGCAGCCAGTTCGAAGGAACAAAGCGCGCAAACGCCGCGCGGCGCGTGCCGTCCTCCCGCACCAACACATCCCAACGCGGCAGCTCAGGCGCCGGCGAAGGGCCCAAATACGCGAACACCAAGCCGCCGAGCTCCTGCACCGGGTAATTCACTTGCTGGATGCGTTCCTTGAAACGGCTGTCCGCCGGCTCACAGGGCTGCTGCAAACATGCGCCGCTCACCGAAAACAGCCAGCCGTGGTACGGGCAGCGAAGCCCTTCTGCTTCCACGTACCCAGTGGCGAGGTTGGCGCCCCGGTGCGGGCAGCGGGAGTCGAGCAGGCCGCACTGCCCGTCAGGCTTGCGGAACAGGACCAGCTCCTCGCCCAGAATCTTCACAAGCTTGGGCGTGTCCTTCAGGTCGGCAGACACCCCGACAGGGTGCCAATAGCGGCGCAGCATGCGACCTGCGGGAGTGTGGGCTCCGACTCGCGTCAGCTCGTAGTTGTCTTCCGATTTCATTCTGAACCTCCAGGAGTGCGTCGAATGGAGGCCGGCATCAGGGACACAAGGCCCTTTGGCGCCCACAGGACAATTGCGATAAAGACGAGCCCC
Organism: Variovorax sp. 679; assembly: GCF_003952185.1. Lineage (GTDB taxonomy): Bacteria > Pseudomonadota > Gammaproteobacteria > Burkholderiales > Burkholderiaceae_C > Variovorax. The sequence goes on from NZ_RXFS01000027.1 coordinate 3,223, forward strand.
AACAGCAGCGGATACCACGTCGTGGCACTCAGGAGCTGTTTGAGCGTCATGAATGCGGCCGCGCCAACAATCGGCCCGAAGAGGGTCTGCACGCCGCCGAGGAGCACCCAGATCACCACCTCGGTCGAGAGTGCGGGTCCGACGAGTTCGGCAGACAGCGTGCGTGTGAGAAGCACGTAGAGCATGCCCGCCGTGCCCGCGATGAAAGCGGACACGAGCGTTACGAGCAACTTGGCGGAGTCAACGTTGTAGCCGAGAGCTTGCACGCGTTGCTCGTTCCCTTTGATCGCAAGCAGCAGGTGACCGACGCTGGAGCGAACCAGCATTCTGGCCAACAGGTACATGGTGAGCGTGACCACGGCGACGATGGCGTAGGCCTCGCGTGGCGAGAGCGCGCTGAAAGATTTCACCCGTGGGATCGATAAGCCGTCTTCGCCTCCGGTCACGCCGGTGACCGTGAGCGCCAACGTGAACAGCGCGAACGAGGCCAGGAGCGTCACGATGATGTAGCCAGTGCCACCTGTACGAAGCGCAAAATAGCCGATCACCGCCGCCGCCACCAATACCGCTGCGTAGCCAGCAAACAGAGCGAGCGCGAAGCTGTCTTGCCGCACCAGCATGATGCCGAGCGCATATGCAGGCAAGCCGAAGAAGACCGCGTGCCCGAAACTCGGGAGGCCCGTGTAGCCCAGAAGCAAATCAAGCGACACGGCGAAAAGCGCCCAGACCAGCAGCTCGGTGGCGATGAAGAGCCCGTAGTCACGCAGTACGAAGGGCACGACGACCAGCACCGACAATGCAAGTACCCGCATGAGATCGCGCACTCCCGTCTTCATCGGCTCGCTCCCGCGCGGCGCACGACCACGATGACAATCAGGGTGACGAGGGTGATCAGAGATGCAACCGACGGCCTCAACGCGAGCGAAAGCATCGCCTGCATCACCCCGGCGAGAAGGCTTGCCAACAATGTGCCACGCACGTTGCCCATACCGCCGACCACCACGACAACGAAGGCCATGATCAAGATCTCCAGACCCATCGTTGGATAGGCGCTTGTGACTGGCAGCATGAAGGCGCCCGCCGCGCCTGCAAGCCCCGCGCTAACTAGGCAGACAAGGAAGTACACGCGCGCCGTCGAAACGCCAACCACCGTGGCGGCCTCCTCGTTGCTTGCAACAGCTCGGATCAGCAGGCCCTGACGCGAGTACGCAAGAAAGAGGTACAGGCCCAAGATCAAAGACAGCCCCAGACACATGACAAGGAAGCGATAGGCGCCGCCGAGAAAGGGCAACGTTCCTTCGACTGGCAAATCGACTAGTTTGAAATCAATACCAAATACGTGCTGCGCGACCTCACGCAGTACATAGCCGAATCCCAACGTCAGCAACGCCCATCGCAAGGGCCCGCTGCCCAGCATTCGGCGAAAGAACATCATCAGCACCGCGCTGCCCAATAGGGCTGTGCACACGGTCGCAAGCGGCACTGCGAGCCAGAAATTCCCCAGCCATGCATTGAATGCCCAGCAAAGGTACGCCCCCGTCATGTAGAACTCGCCGTGTGCGAGGTTGACGATGTGCAGGATGCCGAAGACCAAGCTAAGACCCAGAGCCGTGAGAGCGATGGTGGTGCCGACCAGTAGGCCGTTCGTGAGCTGGATGGTGAAGGACTCCAAAGTCAGACTCCCAGGTAGCGCTCGGCCTCTTCGGCGCCAAGCGAATCCACGGTGGCCTCTATGCGGCCGTTGTTCATAAGCGCGACGCGAGTGGCTACCGCGCGCACAAGCGCCAGGTTCTGTTCCACAACAACGACAGCCGCACCGTCTCTCGCGATGGTGGCGATCAGGTGACCGATCTCATCGACCGCTTTAGGCATCAGGCCTTCCGTCGGCTCATCGATCAAGTAGATACTTGGGGTCAACAGCATGATCCGCGCGAACGCAAGCAGCTTTCGCTCACCTCCACTCAGCGATCCGGCCACTTGGCGGCGGCGCTCGGCGAGCCGCGGGAAGCGCTGATACGCGCCGTCAACTGCTGCCGTCGACAGCCGGTTGGCCACCAGCGGGAGCATTAGGTTCTGCTCCACGGTCAACTCAGGGCATACCTCGCGCTGCTGTGACACGTACCCAATTCCCAGTCGGCAGGCCGATACCGGAGACATTGGGCCGGCCACATGTCCTCGCACCGACACGGTTCCGCCAAACACATCCACCAACCCAAGGATGGCCTTGAGCGATGTGGTCTTCCCAACCCCATTTCGGCCCACCAAGCCAAGCACCTCGCCGGGGCCAACCGACAGGCTGAAATCGTGAACCACGCGGGCGCGGCCATACCCTGCCTGCAGGCGAGAGACATCAAGCATGGACGGCCTCGCGGTGCAGATAGGCCTCGCGCACCAAGGCATTACTGCGGATCTCGGCCGGCGTTCCCTCGGCGAGGATGCGGCCGTTGTGCAACACCGTCACACGATCAGCGAGGGCCATCACCATGTCTATGTCGTGCTCAACAAAGACGACGGCCCGTTCTTGTGCCAGCGCACGAATCAAATCGGCAAGCTCGGCGCGCTCATGGGCGGCCAAGCCAGCCATTGGTTCGTCCAGCAGCAGCAGCCTGCTGGAGTTGGCGAGCGCCAATGCGATTTCCAGCCGCTTCTGTATGCCATGGGCGAGCACCGTGGTCTCATGCCGTTCCCATTCCACCAAACCGTGCTTCGCGAGCAGCTCGCGTGCCGCGGCGCGAATCTCCTTCCGCGCGCTTGGTCGAATCCAGTCGAGAACCGGGCGGTCCCGCTGTATAGCAAGCTCGGCGGCGTCGCCGCAGGTCAATCCCGCAAACAACTTCACTACCTGGTAAGACCTCCCGATCCCCATGCGGGCGCGTTGGTGCACTGGTGTATGGGTGACCTCCTCGCCGTCGAACCACACCGAACCTGCCGTTGGCCGGGCGGCGCCCGCCAGCAGATTCATTAGCGTGCTTTTACCCGCCCCATTGGGGCCGATCAGCGCATGGACGCCCTCCCGCTGTACGCACAGGTCCACGCCTGAGAGTGCCTGAAACGTGCCGAAGCGCTGTTCCAGCGCTCTGGTCTCAAGCAAGCTGGTCAACGGCACGATTCTGCTCACTTGATCTTTGCAACGTCTGCGGCCGGAATCATGTGGACCACCGACTCCTTGCCGCCCTTCACGGTCCCGATGTACAGCGGTACGATCGCCTGGCGGTCCTGCTTGCGCATGCTGAGCGCGCCACCTGGGAACTGCGCACTCGCGGGGACGTCGAGGGTCTCCATCGCTGCGATCAGCTTCTCGCTGTCTGCCCGATTTCGGAAGCCGGACTTCTCGATCGCCTTGAGCAGCGCGTTTGTGGCGACATACGCTTCAAACGCGTTCAGCCCGACCGGCTCGCCGCCGGCCACCGCGCCATAGGCTTTTTGGAAGGCCAGGTTGGCCGGTGTATCGAGTGGGCCGCTCGCTTCCCGCGGATAGGAGCCGATATATGCCAAGCCTTCGGTGGCCTCGGGCAGCTTGGGGAAAGCCTCGGGAATGATCAGTGACTGCATCCCGGCGAGCCTTAGCTTCTTTCCAAGTCCCTGCGACAGCGCCTCCTGCAGAGCCAGCGTGGCATCGCGGCCAGCGAAGACAAAATACACACCGTCTGCGTTTCGATCTACCTTGCTGACATATGCCGCCATATCGGTCGCGCCGAACGGCACCCCCACGGAACCCACGACTTCTGCCCCCGTCTCCTTGAACGCCTTGAGGCCGGATTGTCCGTAGGCAGTGTCCGAGTACATCACGTACCAGCGTTTGCCCACGTTTTTCGTCAACCATGAAACGAAGGCAACGTTGCGCATTTTGTTGCTCGGCGTGGTGCGAAAGGAATAGCGGTTAGTGCGTCCGGCGTCACCAAAGTCGTCCACCCAGCAGCCACTCGCGACGATGTATGGGAGCTTTTCCTCGCCCGCAAATTGCTGTAGGGCCAAGCATTCCGCGCTGGAAAGCCCGCCCATTAGGACATCGACCTTCTCGCGCGACTCAAGCTCCCGCGCATAGCGCACGGCATCGGCCACCTTTGCTGCGGAGTCACGTTCGACGACTCTGAAGCTCACTCCCTTGAGCGCCGGGTTCGACTTCGCACCGTCGAGCGCGAGATCCATACCCTTGCGGGCCGCCTTCCCCAATGCCGCAAAGGGACCGGTCTGCGGGTTCACGAAACCGATCGTGATGATCTGTTCCGCGTGTGCCGGCGCTGTCACGAATGCTGCAACGCCCAAGAGCAATTGGAGTGAGAACCTAGCGAGGAACTGGAATGGGCGGGCCATGAGCGATCTCCTGAAAGGACGAATATTGGTAGTCGTCTCTAACAATAATATTTCGGGCCGATCGACCCACATACTAGTAGATACCCTCGGTTTTAACGCCTCTATGGGCCGTCTTATGTGGTTATTCACTTACACTGCAATAAACAGGAGGACCCTTGGCTAAGAGTCAACGAGCGACCCCGTCTCGCCCGGCAGCCGATGCGCTTGGGCAGCGTGCAGTGGGCCGTCCGCCCAACGGAACTCGCGAGGCAATCGTGGACGCCGCTGTCCAGGAGTTCGCGCAGGAAGGTCTCGGCGGTGCTCGCATTGAGCGCATCAGTAAACGGGCGGAGACCAGCGATCGCATGCTGTACTACCACTTCGACAGCAAAGAAAGTCTCTATTTGGCCGCCCTGGAAAAAGTTCATGACGACATGCTCTTGGCCGAGGGGCGGATCAACCTGAAGCAGCTCGACCCGAGAGAGGGTCTTAAGCGGCTGATCGCCTTTATCTGGCGCTACTTCCAGGAACACCCGGAATTCATCAGCCTTGTGAACGCAGAGAACATGTACGGAGCGCGCCACGTGAAGCAGTCCGAGCGCATTAGGCAGAGTGCAGTCCCGCAACTGAAGATCGTCGAAGACTTGCTGGCGCGAGGCGTGGCCGAAGGGCATTTCCGCCGCGACGTGACGGTAATGGAACTGCACCTCACCATTGTCTCGCTCTGCTATTACTACCTGTCCAACGCAGCGACGATGTCCAACTTCTTGGATTTCGACATGAAGCAGCAAGACGCGCGCGATGCCTGGCTGACGCATATAACCCGTGTCGTATCGGATTTTCTTGTGCAAAGATAAGCGCCGACCTTGCAGTGGGTCGATAGTGGATTCCGGGCCTTGTTCGATACGTACAATCCATGCATGTCCAAGGCTGCTCGTGTCTCTCTTGAAAACCGGATCTCCTATCGATGCCTTTCGATTGCCGCCCGGATTACCCGCCATCTTTCGCCTGCGTGGAAGGCGGAATTCGGCCTGACCGTGATCAGTTGGCGAGTCATGGCGGTCATTGGCCGGTTCGCGCCTGTCTCGGCCAAGCAGGTCGCAGCGCGCACAAGCACGGACGCATTCTTCGTGGCCCGCGCCATTGATAAGTTGGTCGAGCAAGGTTATGTGCAGAAGGACGTGGACCACGAAGACAGGAGGCGCTTGCGACTCAGCCTTACACCCTCAGGAAAAAAGGTTCACCGGCAGGTGGAGGACATGATCAATGCTGTGGAAGCAGAGCTCTTGGCCGGGATACCCTCAGACGAATCAGCGATCTTCTTTCGCGTGATGTCGGTGCTGGAGGATCGGACCGGAGCTCTGGCATCCATACCGTCATGATTTCTCAGTTGCCCAGCGTGATGCCTGCCTTCTGAATCACGGAACCCCAGCGCTTGAACTCCGACTTCAGGTAGGAGTCGAACTGCTCGGGACTTGATCCGCGGCTTTCTACGCCCAGCTCAGTGAGCTTCTCCTGCACATCGCGTTGCGCGAGCACGTGACGCATTTCTTCCGACAGCTTTCTGCGGAATTCAAGCTTTGTTCCTGCCGGAGCGAGAACTGCAAACCAGGGTCCTGAAACGATCTCCGGGTAGCCTGCCTCGGCAAATGTCGGAACTTCCGGCAATACCGAACTTCGCTTGGCGGACGCCACTGCAATCGGCCGCAGCTGACCTGAACGGATTCGCGGCAACAGATTGATGGTGTCCGCGATCATCATCCCCACCCGCCCGGCAAGAACGTCCGTAAGAGCCGGTGGAAAGCCCTGGTACGCGACGTGCGTCAGGTTGATTCCGGTTTGCTGGTTGATTAGCTCGCCGGTAACATGGCCGGTCGTTCCGACGCCTTGGGTACCGAAGGTCATCTTGTCCGGATTCGCTTTGGCGAATCCGCGCAGCTCCGAGAAGTTGGCGACGGGAAACGCCTGGTTCGTGACCAACACGTTCGGCGCCTCGGCCACCACCGTTACGGGCGCGAAAGCGGCTTCCGCGTTGTACGGGAGCCGCTTCATGAGGAATGGATTGAGGACCAATGGCCCCTGTGCGGTGAACAAGAACGTGTATCCGTCAGCGGGAGCCCTTGCGACAAAATCGGCACCGACCGTGCCTCCGGCGCCCGTGCGGTTTTCGACCACGATCGACTGCCCTAGTCTCGTTTCGAGATGCCGCCCCATCAAGCGCGCGAGAACATCGATGGAGCCACCCGCTGCGAAGGGCACGACAAAGCGAATGGGCTTCGAGGGCCAGACGTCCTTGCCTTGGGCTTGGGCGTCCATGGCGCCGCAGGTTGCCATCAATACGGCCGCGATGCTGATGATCGTTCCGAACTTCGTAATCACTTTCACTGTAATGTCCTTCAGGGTTGGATTGATCTGTCCCACTCACCGCCGGCGAGTCGCCCGACACCATGCTCGTCTGAGACGCAGGGGTCAGAGTGCTCGCTGAAGGGCGTCAGGCAGACGGTACGGTGGCCGGGTGACTGCCCGCCTGTTCCGCGGTCACGTCCTTCGGGAGCAGCATGGCCACGGCCCTGCGTCTGTAGAGGTCGCCACGGGCAGCCGCCACGGGAACGATTCCTTCACTGGCGAACTTCTTTGCCGACTCGATCAGACGACGCCTGCATCTGACGATTGCGGTGTCCGAGGTACCGAGGTGCTCTTTCGTGCGATCAGCGATAGCGCCCTGACTCTCCTGCACGGCGAGGTCCTGCAGCTGCGCGCTCGGAATACCGGTAAATGAGCCACTCCTCTGCAGGGTTCGGTCCATCAGGTAGTCATTCGCACGGTTGCCCTCCGGGATGTAGGTTCCCGGCAGCAGCTTCGCGTAGTCAAGTGTTCCGTGCCTGTACTCGGCAAGTTCCTCGCTGCTGAGAGGACGACCGGCGTGGTATCGCACGCGATACCACCAGCAGTTCTCGTCGTCGATGGGAATGAACAGATTTGCCCTGCAGACCAGGTCGTCTCCGGTGGGTACCAGGACGCTCGTGGGCATCAGCCACTGCGTGATGCGCCAATAGTAGGCGTCCGGTGATCCCTCGCGGCGTGCCGAGATTCTCATTCCGTACTCGGTGTCTTCGCAAAAGAACCTGGGCGCACCGTCTGCATCGCCGAATTCCTGCAGCTCGCCCACCCCGAACACATCCTTTTCCATCGGCCCGATCGACCGGTGGAGAAAGGTCAAATGGGCCGTATCGATGCTGCCTTCCAGTGCCTGCTGGTAGTTGCATTTCATCAGACACTTGGAGGCATACACGTTCGCTGCGGGCAGGCCCATGAACTCCATCTGTGGAAGGGGAGGAATCGATTCCACGGGCCCGAGATATGCCCAGACGATCCCACCAGCCTCATGCACTGAGTAGGCCTTGGCTCGGACGTTCGGGTTGCATCGCATCGGGCTTTCGGAGGGCTCGCTGGGCATGTCCAGCACCTCCCCCGTCACGCTGAATTTCCAGCCGTGGTAGACGCATCGGAGTCCCCCCTCCTCATTTCGTCCGAAGTAGAGGTCGGCCAGACGATGCGGGCAGTGTGAGTCCAGCAGCCCCACCCGCCCGGCCGAATCACGGAAGGCCACAAAGTCCTCTCCCATCAAACGCACACGCACGGGGGGGCAATCGGGTCCGGACAGTTCTTCGGACAGAAGAGCCGGTTGCCAAAAGTGTCGGAAGAGCCCTCCCATGGCGGTACCAGGGCCGACGCGGGTGAGGATCTGATTGTTCTCGGAAGTCAACATGCTCTATCTCCGTCGAGTAATACTAGCGATTCGCTATTATTAATGCGACGAACAGGAGCTGTCAACGCCAGCGAGCGAAAATATGCGCCGCGTGGCGCATGGTTTCACTTGCCACCGGGCTAGTACTAAGAGCAGGCTCCGAACAGGCTACGCTGCAGCGTGTCACGAGCTTGCATGAGCACGGGAAGCAGGGTGCGCGTGAACTCGGTCATGGACATCCGCTCTGCCCCGACCGATATGCTCAGCCCGGCGATGAACTTGCCGTCCTGGCCGCATACAGGCACAGCAATGGATCGAACGCCCAGTTCGAGTTCCCCATCGGCACCCGTCCAGCCGTCGCGGCGGCACCGATCAACTTTCTCAAGCACTGCGGCAAGTTCGTAGATCGTCTTTGGCGTCAGAGGCCCGCGCCGCATGTCGCCTATTCGCCGTGCGGCCTCGGTCTGCGGAAGGTTTGCCAAGGCCACGCGCCCGAGGGAGGAACAGTAGGCGGGCAAGCGAGAACCTATCCCCAGGCCCGTGGAGAGGCTGCGGCGCGCAGTGGAGCGCGCGATGATGATCACGTCATCATCCTGCAGCTTGCCCAAGGACGCCGACTGCCGCGTGCGCTCCGAGAGCGCATCGAGCAGCGGTTGGGCCAACTGGGGGGTGGGGCGGGATGCGAGGTAGGCATGCGCCACCAGCAAAACCCGGGGCCCCAGCCAGAACCGCCGCCCATCACTCTCCAAAAAGTCCAAAGCGTGCAGCGTAAGCAGTGAACGACGAGCGGATGCTGGCGAGCTTCCAGTCAACCGCGCCACCTCGGACAAAGTGAGCTTGGCGTTCTGTCTGTTGAAGCAGGTCAGCACGTCCAATCCCTTCTCCAGGGATGCCACGAAATCTTTGCTCTGTCTGAAGGCCATGCGCCAATTATTGTGCGAGGAGTAAGTAGCTGCTACCCGGCTTCACCGTCGAACCCAATCAGGAAGACGGGAGACGCACGGGCGCTCTCTCTCAGAATTCACGGCCGCACAGTCGCCGCCGTTCGGCATCTCGTCGCGGACCTGGCATGCCACAGGTTTAGTGCGGCGGTTCACCCGCGGTGGTGTTCCCCGTGGGCAGGGCGGCTAGCGCCACAGTGCTTCGTCAGCGACGTGTTCGTACCTGGTCCGGCAGCCACTTACTCATTCGGAAGCCGCACGCTGGGTCATCTGGGCGAAGTTTTCGCATGCGTGCGTCAGGGCCGTCACGAGTGCCTGCCTTTCGCGGTGCATGATCGCGGTGCTGCTGCCGATGCACAGGGCGAGCAGCGGCTGGCGAGGAATGACCGGGAGCGCCGCGGCGATCGAGCAGTGCCCGGGCGACGGAAACTCGTGCGACTCGGCCCACCCCCGCGCCTCGGAGACGCGTATCTGCTCCAGCAACGATTGCGGGTGCACGCGGTTCCTCGAGACCGGATCGACCGCATTGGCATGCCGCGCGATGCGCAGGATCATTGCGTCGCTTTCACGTGAGAGGAGGACTTTCCCCATCGACGACAGACACACGGCCGCGAGGGTGCCGGTGCGAACCGGCAGGGCGTCAGCCCTCGTGCCGCGCAGCGCGATGATGGAGCGCACGTGGATGCCTTGACGCAGTCCGACCATCACGGTCTGGCCGGTCGAGCGCCGCAGTGCGTCCAGGGCCGAGACCAGGCTGCCCTCGCCGAAAAGCTCGTCCTGGATCCAGCTCCCAAGTAGCATCACGCGCACAGTGGGCCGGAAGGTGCGGTCGTCCGCGTCGTAGGTCAGGTACCCGAGCGTCTCAAGGGAACTCAGAAGCATCGACGTGCTCGATTGCGGAAAGGCGAGCTGACGACTCACTTCGGCAACGGTGGCGGGATCGCGGGTGGCGGCGAAGTATTCGAGCACCTCCAGCACGCGCTGGGCTGATTTGACCGTCACAAGCACACCCTCCTTCACTGCAAAGCATCACATTCATGATTACATGGGCCGCGCCGCGGCACCTACGATCCGTTCGTGAAGGCCGACAACAAAAAAGGGGATATTCGATGCTCTTGAACTGCCATCGACCCGCGCACCGGATGGCGCCAACTGACGAGAACCATATGGCGGAAATCACATGCTTGATGGCGCTGCAACCTGCACCCCGCCTATGCTGGCCAGCATGAAACGTAGGCATTTCTTGAGCGCCGGTGCCGCCAGCATGGTGGGCGTCGGAGCATGGGCCGACGCCCAGCCGCCCATTCGCCTCCTCGCGGGATTCCAGGCAGGTGGCTCCACGGACATGCTGGCACGGATCGTCGCGGCCGCGCTGCAGGACGTTCTAGGGCGCTCGGTCATCGTGGACAACAGGCCCGGCGCGGGCGGACGACTGGCGATGGAGCTTGTCCGTGCCTCAAAGCCCGGTGAAGACATTTTCGTGGTGGCGCCGCAAGGCTCACTCACGCTATTCCCGTATGTCTACAAGAACCTGCGATACGACCCTGTCGACGATTTCACTCCCATTTCCCGCCTGATCACCTTCGACTACGCGCTCACCGTCGGACCCGGCACACCGGCACGCAACCTTGCCGAATATGTGAGCTGGGTCGCTGCGCATCCAGCGAACGCGATCTATTCGTCCGCGGGCGCCGGCACTACGCCCCACTTCGTCGGCGTCGCTTTCCATCGAGCGGCCGGTGCACCCGGAGCACACGTTCCCTACAAGGGTTCGGCCCAGGCTCTGCCCGACCTGATCGCGGGCCGTGTTCCCGCGATGGTCGCGACCATGGCCGATTCCCTGCAGCAGCACCGCACGGGGCAACTGCGCATCATCGGCACGGCCGGCGCGGAACGCAGCACGCTCGTGCCGGAGGTACAGACCTTCCAGGAGGCAGGGATTCCCGTGGTTGTCCCGGGGTGGAACGGCCTTTATGGCCCCAAGGGCATCCCTGCGGCCCGGCTCGCTGATCTGAACGCCGCAGTTCAGAAGGCGTTGATGACTCCCCAGGTGATCACGAAACTGCTCGGTCTCGGCATGGTTTCAGCGCCGAGCACATCCTCAGAGCTCGCGGCATTGCAGAAGCAGGAGTTTCTTTTTTGGAACCCCATCGTCAGGAGTTCCGGCTTCAAGCCGGAAGAGTGAGCCGCTTCGGCTCGGGTCTGGTCAAAGGCAGCAACAAGACCGGGTTC
>NZ_RXFS01000028.1 GCF_003952185.1 Variovorax sp. 679
GCACGTACGCACCGCCCGCCTTCACGATCCCCAGGATCCCCACCACCATCTCCACGGAGCGCTCCACCGCGATGCCCACCAGCACCTCGGGGCCCACGCCCTGTGCCATCAGGTGATGTGCAAGGCGGTTCGCCCTTGCGTTGAGTTCGCCGTAGCTCAGGGTCTCTTCACCGAACACCAGCGCCGTTGCATCGGGGTGCTGCTTCGCTTGACGCTCGATCAGGCGATGAACAGGCTCCACGTCTCCGTGGCGCTCCGGGTTCTCGCTCCATGCACGCAGTTCCTCGCGCTCAGACACCCCGAGCATCGCTACATCACCCATCGACTGTTGCGGCCGCTCGGCCAGCGCCTCCAGCACCGCGAGGTAGTGATCCGCCATCCGCCCGATGGTCTGCGGCGCGAACAGCTCCTCGGCATAGCTGAAGCTCGCCCGCACGCGGCCGTCGGCACTCTCGCTGGTTTCCAGCGTCAGCTCGAATTGCGCAGCTTGCGGTCCGAGGTCGCATTCGGTCAGCGTGAGCCCCGGCAGGTTCTGCAGCGCCTTCAGGTCGCCACGCTGGTGGTTGAACATGACCTGGAACAGCGGGCTGGTACTCAGGCTGCGCTCGGGCTGCAGCGCCTCCACCAGCTGCTCGAACGGGAGGTCCTGATGGGCTTGCGCACCCAGCGCGGCATCCTTGGCACGCAGGAGCACCTGCGCCAGGCTCTGGCGGCCATCGAGCTCGTTGCGCAGCACCTGCGTGTTGACGAAGAAGCCGATCACGCTCTCGGTCTCGGCGCGGTGTCGATTGGCAATCGGAACACCCACGCGAATGTCCAGTTCGCCGGTGTATCGGCTGAGCAGCACCTGGAAGCCTGCAAGCAACCCCATGAACAGCGTCGCACCGTGACCTTGCAGGCGTCGGTGCAGTCGCTGCACCAGGTCACCCGGCAGTTCAAAGCCATGCCGCACGGCGCTGTAGCGGCCGTCAGCCTTTCTTGCATGGTCGACAGGCAGCTGCAGCACGGACTGTCCGGCGCCGAGATGCTGCGTCCAGTAAGCCAGCTGACGCTCACGCTCGCCGGCTTCGAGCCAATCGCGCTGCCATGCGGCGTAGTCGGCGTACTGGATCGGCAGGGAGGACAGCTCCGCCTCCATGCCGCGCACGCGCGCGCTGTACTGCGCCACGAATTCGTCGACGATGACCTGCATCGACCAACCGTCGGACACGATGTGGTGCATCACCACGACGAGCATGTGCTCCTCGGGCGCCAGGCGGATCAGGCCGACCCGCAGCAGCGGGCCTTCGGCCAGGTCGAAAGGCGTGTGACCCAGGCGCAGGGCTTCCTCCCTGCTGCGTGCTTCGCGCTCCTGTGCGATGCCCAGTGCCGCGAGATCGAGCACGGCGATGTCGAGCGGCGCGGCTTCGCGGATCAGTTGCCGGGCCAGGCCTTGTGAGTCGGTGCGGAACACGGTGCGCAGCGATTCGTGACGCTGCACCAGCGCGTCGAAGCTCGCGCGCACGGCTTCCACGTCGAGCCTGCCTTCCAGCTTCAGCGCACCGCTGATGTGGTACGCGGTGCTCGACGGATCGAGTTGCCACAGGAACCACTGACGCATCTGTGCATGGGACAGTGCCAGGGTGCCGGCGCGCTGTTCGGCCGTCAGAACGGGGATGGTCGGCGTCATTGAAGACTGGCCGGCGCCGATCGCCTGGGCGATGCGCGACAGGCTCTGGTGCTCGAACACCTGCCGGGGATTCAGTTGCACTCCGGCCCTGGCGGCTCGTGCCGTGACCTTGAGGCTGAGGATGGAGTCGCCGCCGAGTTCGAAGAAGTTGTCGTTGCGGCCTATGCGAGCCACTCCGAGGACTTCGGACCAGATCGATGCCAGGGTCTGCTCGACTTCGCCTTCCGGCGCCTCGTACGCCCTGTCGCTCGTGAACTCCGGCGCAGGCAGCGCCTTGCGGTCCACCTTCCCGTTCGCGTTCAGCGGCAGCGCTTCCAGCACCACCAGCACGCTCGGGACCATGTAGTCCGGCAGCGCCTCTCCCAGCTTCTGCTTGAGCACTGCCGTGTCGATGCCATTGCCCGAGACATAGCCCACGAGCCTCGTGCCCACCGGCCCCTCGTTCGCAACCACGACTGCTTCCCTGACCTCCGCTTGGGCCTGCAACCCCGCCTCGATCTCCCCCAGCTCGATGCGGAAGCCCCGCACCTTCACTTGGTGGTCGATCCGCCCCAGGTACTCCAGCTGACCCTCGTTGTTCCACCGCACCAAGTCTCCCGTGCGGTACAGGCGCTGCCCCTTGTCCGTTGCGATGAAGCGCTCGGCCGTAAGTCCTGCGCGCTTCAGGTAGCCCCGTGCGAGGTTGATGCCCCCCAGGTACAGCTCTCCCGCCACACCCGCAGGAACCTCGTTCAGGCTCCCGTCCAGCACGTACGCCTGCGTGTCGCTGATCGGACGGCCGATCGGCACTTGGCTGCTGCCATCGTCCCGGCACGTCCACTGCGTCACATGGATCGTCGTCTCCGTCGGGCCGTACAGGTTCTGCAGCGTCGCACCACTGAGGCGCTGAAGTGCTTCTCTCTGCGTGGCTGCAGGCATCGCCTCCCCGCCGCAGATGATGTGCTTGAGATTCGTTGTCGCCTCGATCCCCTCGTACGCCAGGAATGCCTGCAGCATCGAGGGCACGAAGTTCAGCGTCGTGATCTGGTGTTTCTGGATCAGTTCGACCAGCCGCACCGGGTCGCGGTGGTCGCCCGGGTTGGCAATGACCAGTCTTGCACCCGAGGTCAGCGGCCAGAACATCTCCCAGACGGACACGTCGAAGCCGAAGGGGGCCTTGTGCAGCACCGTGTCGGCACCAGCCAGGGTGTAGAACTCCTGCATCCAGGCCATGCAGCTGAAGAGCGCCTCATGGCGGATGGCTGCGCCCTTCGGGCGGCCCGTGGAGCCGGACGTGTAGATCACGTAGGCCAGGTGTTCGCCGTGCAAGGGGACTTGCGGATCGGCGTCGGATTCGAATGACGTATCGAGAGTGTCGAGTTCGAGGACCTGAAGCGTTTGAACACCCGGGATCAGCGAGCGCAGGTGGCGCTGGGTCAGCAGCAATGCGATGCCGCTGTCTTCCACCATGTAGGACAGGCGGTCCGCAGGGTACTCGGGGTCCAGGGGCACGTAGGCGCCTCCTGCTTTGAGCACTGCCAAGATGCCCACCATCATCTCGACAGAGCGTTCCACGCAGAGGCCGACCAGCACATCGGGGCCCACGCCAAGAGAAATCAGGCGGTGCGCAAGGCGGTTCGCGCGGGCATTGAGTTCGCCGTAGCTCAGAGCCTCGTCGCCGAAAACCAGCGCGGGAGCCTGCGGCTTGAGCCTTGCATGTGCCTCGATCTGCCGGTGCACAGGCTGGGCATCCACGTGGCAACGTGCGTTCTCGCTCCACGCCGCGAGCTGCGCGCGCTCCACAGCCCCCACCAGCACCACATCCCCCACCGCCTGCTGCGGCTGCTCGACCAGCGCCCGCAGCACCGACAGGTAGTGCCCTGCCATCCGCTCCACTGTCTCCCGGTCGAACAGCTCCGAGGCGTAGAGAAGCGTCGCCTCCACACTGCCGTCCTCGAGTTCCAGCGTCTGCAGCGTCAGCTCGAACTGTGCGTCCTCTTCCTCGAAGTCCAGCCGCTGCACAGACACGCCCGGCCACTCGGCCAGCGAGCGATGGTCGCGCCGGACGTGATTGAACATCACCTGGAACAGCGGATTCGCACTGAGGCTGCGTTCGGGCCGCAATGCCCCGACCAGTTGCTCGAACGGCAGATCCTGGTGAGTCTGCGCACCGATCGCCGTGTCGCGCGTCTGCACGAACAGCTCCTCCAGCGTCATGCGCGCATCGATGCGCGCGCGCAGCACCTGCGTGTTGACGAAGAAGCCCACGACGCCCGCCGTCTCCGCCCGGTTGCGGTTGGCAATGGGCACGCCGACGCGCGCATCGGTCTGCCCCGTGTGCCGGAACAGCAGCGCATTGAAGCCCGCGAGCAGCGTCATGAACAGCGTCGCGCCCTGCCCCTGGGCCTGCTGGCGCAGCCGTGAGACGGTATCGGCCGGCAGCGCGACAGTGACGCGCGCCGAGCCGTAGCGGCCATCGGCATTGCGCGGCCGGTCGGTGTGCAGCGAGATCACCGGCTGCTCCGCGCCCAGGTGATCGCGCCACCAGGCGAGCTGACGCTCGCCCTCGCCGCCTTCGAGCCACCGGTTCTGCCAGACGGCGTAGTCGGCGTACTGCACAGGCAGCGCAGGCTGCTCCAGCGAGCGCTTCTGCACGCGTGCAGCGTACTGGGCAGCCAATTCGTCCAGCGTGAGCTGCACCGACCAGCCGTCCGACACGATGTGGTGCATCACGACCAGCAGCTGATGCGTCTGCGCGCCGGTCTTCAGCAGCACGGTACGCATCAGCGGACCGCGCGTGAGGTCGAAGGGCTCGGTGCGGATGCCGCGCACCTCACGATCGATGGCCACCTCGCGTGCCGTCGTATCCAGCGTGCTCAGGTCGATGCACGGCAGCGAGACCGCCAGGGTCTCCAGGATGACCTGCTCCGCCTCGCCATCGCCTTCCTCGCGAAAGACGGTACGCAGCGACTCGTGGCGGTCGATCAGCGCCTGCACGCTAGCGCGCAGGGCCTCGATGTCCAGGTGCCCCGTGAGCACCAGCCCACCGCTCAGGTGGTAGGCCGTGCGGCCCGGGTCCAGCTTCCACAGGAACCACTGGCGGCGCTGGGCGAAGGACAGCGGTGCGCGATCTTTCTGCGGACGCGGGGGAATGGCGCTCCCGGCTTCGCGCGCGCCGGCCACGCTTGCGCCACGCAGTCGCGCCTGCAATTTGGCGCGTTGTTCGGCGCTCAGGCTGGCGCGGCGTGCGGAGATATCCTGGATTTCGGGCATGACGGTGCTTGTTTCAGACGGTGGCGGCATCGGCCGGGTCTTTGTTCTCGCTGCTTTCGCCGTTCTCGATCTCTTCGATCAGGCGGGTCTCGACCAGCAGGGCCAGGTCGGCGATGGTTGGCGCCTTGAAGAAGGCGGCCGGGTGAAGTTCGATCTCGTAGGCCTTGCGCACGCGCGCCAGGATCTGGATGGCGAGCAGCGAGTCGCCGCCGAGCTCGAACAGGTTGTCGTGAATGCCGACGGCGGTGATGCCGAGCATGTCCTGCCAGACGGCGGCAAGGCCGGTTTCGAGATCGCCGTCGGGCGCGACGTAGGGCGTGTCGAGCGCAGGACGCGGATGGTTGCGCCGGCCGGCGCGTACCGCATGGGCCAGGGGGCCGGACTCGATCAGCTCCAGCATTCCGCTGTCCAGTTCGCCGAGGCGCTGCGTCAGGTCGGTCGTGGAGATCACCACCTGGGAGAACGCCGGGCCGTTGACGATGCGCTCCAGCACCAGCGCGCCTTCGGGGCCGTCCATGCCGACGCCTTCGGGCAGCACCATGCCCGCGGCCATGCCTAGGTCGCGCCAGGCGTCCCAGTTGACCGAGAAGACGGCGTGGCGGGCGCTGCGCTGCTCCTGCGCGGCCAAGGCATCGAGGTACGCGTTGGCCGCGGCGTAGTCGCTCATGCCCAGGCCGCCGGCCATGGCGGAAATGGACGAACAGAAGAGCACGAAATCGAGTGCGTCTTCGCGCACCGCTTCGAGCAGCGCCTGCGTGCCGCGCAGCTTGGGTGCGAACACGGCATCGACCATGGCACGCGTGCGCTGGCCGATCATCCCGCTGTTGGCATGGCCTGCCGTGTGGATCACGCCGTGGATGGCGCCGAAGCGCTGTCGCGCCTGCGCGGCGGCTGCCTGCATCTGCGCCGCATCGGCCACGTCCGCCGACAGCGCGAGCACTTCGCCGCCCAGCGCTTCGAGTTCGAGCAGCTGCAGCAGCTTCTGGCGCAGTGCCGCCGGCTGCTCGGGCGATGCGGCCAGCGCCTCCCAAGTGCTGCGCTCGGGCAGCGGGGTACGCCCGAACAGCACCAGCTTCGCCTGCCACGACTTCGCAAGGTGCCGCGCCACCGAGAGCCCCACACCGCCGAGGCCGCCGGTGATCAGGTAGACGCCGTGCGTGCGCAGCCGCTGCTGCGGTCCGGCGCCCGGTGCCGGCAGCGCCAGCGGCTCGTAGCCCTTCACCCAGCGATGCGGGCCGCGATACGCCACCAGCGGTTCGTCGTGACGCGCCGGCATGTCGGCCGCAAGCTGCCTCACCAGCCACGTCTCCGCGTCGCTGCCGGGCACGGGCAGCACCACGTCGGTCACGTTGCAATCGATGTGCGGATATTCCTGGCCGACCACCTTGGCAAGGCTGAACAGCGTGGCCTTCTCGGGGCACAGGGGCTCCAGCCCGCTGACGTCTTCCATCTGGTTGGTGACGACCTGGATCGCCAGCTTGCGCTCGCTGCCGGCCGACGCGCTGTCGAGTGCCTGTGCGAGGGCCAGCAGGCTGAAGAAGCCGCGCTCCAGCATCTGGTCCGACTGCGAAGGCGCCGCGAGCTCGTCGTCCACGCTCCACAGGTGATAGATCTTCGAGACCGGCCCCAGCTCGGCCTGCACCTTGCGCAGCACCTGCTCGTGGTCGGCGCGCTCGCCAGGACGCACCGCGTAGTGGCGCGGGCTGATCTCGACGAAGCCAGGGCCCTGCTCCACCCAAACCACGGGGTGCGTCTCGGCATCCTGGTGCAGGTGACGGATCAGGCTGTCGGTGAGGCTGCGCGTTTCACCGAACACCAGCGTGCACGTGCCCGCCGGTGCGGGCGTCTGCACAGGCTGCAGCGGTTCGGTGCGCTTCCAGGTGGGCACGTAGAACGCATCGGTCGCTGCTGCTGCCGCACCGGCCCTGGTGCCGCCCTCGAAAGAGCCGGCCTCGACCCAGTAAGACTGGCGCTGGAACGGATAGGTCGGCAGCGGCACCTGGCGACGCGGCTGGCCCGCGCGGCAGGCGGCCCAGTCGATCTCCACGCCGGCGCACCAGAGCGCGCCCGTCACGCTGGCCAGTTGCCGCTCGTTGCGGGCCTGCTGCTGCGGATGCGCCTGGCTCGCCCAGATGCCTGCGGCCGACGCAGCCAGCGGATGCTGGCGCGCGAGGCCGGCCAGCGTTTCGCCCGGGCCCACTTCGAGCACGACACGCCCGGCCACGCCGAGCAGCACGGCCAGTCCATCAGCGAAGCGCACGGTGCCGCGCAGATGGCTCCCCCAATAAGCCGGATCCATCGCCTGCTCGGGCGTGATGGGCTTGCCGGTCACGTTGGAGATGAACGGAATGCGCGGCGCATGGCGCGGCACCGAGGCAACCACCTGCTGCAGCTCCGCCACGATGGACTCGGTCATGGCCGAGTGGGAGGCGATGGCGACATGCAGGCGGCGCGGCAGCAGCCCCTGGGCAGACAGCTGCTTCTCGGCCGCCTCGATGGCCTGCAACGGCCCCGCGAGCACGCACAGCTGCTCGCCGTTGATCGCGGCGATGTCGCAGCCGGCCTGAAGGAACGGCGCAAGCTCTGCCTCGGTCAGCGCGATGGCCGTCATCGCGCCGGCGGGCATCGACTGCATCAGGCGGCCGCGCGCGGTGACGATGCGCAGCGCGTCTTCCAGGCTGAACACGCCGGCCAGGCAGGCGGCCACGTACTCGCCCAGGCTGTGGCCCAGCATCACGGCGGGCCGCACGCCGCGCGCCATCCAGGCGCGGGCCATCGCGTACTCGACGATGAACAGCACCGGCTGCGTGTATTCGATGCACGACAGCTTGTGGTCGGCTGCGGCTTCGGCGCCGGCCGCCGGGTACAGCAGCTGGCGCAGGTCCATGCCCATCGCATCGTTCAGCAGTGCGCAGCAGCGATCGACCTCGCCGCGGAACACCGGGTCGTCGCGGTACAGCGCAGAGCCCATGTTGGCGTGCTGCGTGCCCCCGCCGGGGAAAAGGAAGGCGACCTCGGGCGCGGTGGCCGGCGCGCGCATCACCTGCTCGAAGCTGCCCTCGAGCGACAGCAGCGTCTGCGCGGCCATGGCGTTGCCGTTGGCGACGATGGCCGCGCGCAGCGGCTGCGCGCGACGGCCGCTCTGCAGTGTGTGCGCGATATCGGCAAGCGCCTGGTCGCTCGCCGCTTCGAGGTGTCGGCCCAATTGCTGGCCGGCTTGCTGTAGCGCGGCGGCGTTCTGCGCCGACAGCGGCAGCACCTGCCAGCTGGACGAGCTCTCGGCCTGCTTCGCTGCAGGCGCCTCTTCGAGCACCACATGCACATTGGTGCCGCCGATGCCGAACGAACTGACTCCCGCACGGCGCGGCGTAGCGCCCGCAGGCCATGCCTTGGTGGCGGCGTTGACGTAGAACGGGCTCGCCGCGAAATCGATCTGTGGATTGGGCCGCTCGAAATGCAGGCTCGCCGGCAGCGTCTTGTGCTTCAACGCCATCACCGTCTTGATGAGGCCGGTGACGCCGGCCGCCGCATCGAGGTGGCCCACGTTGGTCTTGACCGAGCCGATGGCGCAGTAGCCGGTGCGATTGGAATCGGCCAGGAAGGCCTGCGTCAGCGCGGCGAGCTCGATGGGGTCGCCAAGCACCGTGCCCGTGCCATGGGCCTCGATATAGCCCACGGATTCGGCGGCCACGCCCGCAATCAGCTGCGCCGCGCGGATCGCCTCGGCCTGGCCGTTCACGCTGGGCGCGGTGAAGCCGACCTTGTCGGCGCCGTCGTTGTTGGCGGCAGTGCCCTTGATGACGGCATGGATGGTGTCGCCGTCGCGCAGAGCGTCGTCGAGGCGCTTGAGCACCACGAGGCCCGCGCCGCTGCCGATCACCGTGCCCGCGGCCTTTTCGTCGAAGGCGCGGCAGTGGCCATCGGGCGACAGGATCGCGCCGGCCTGGTAGAGGTAGCCGTTGTCCTGCAGCAGGTTGAGCCAGACGCCGCCGGCCAGTGCCATGTCGCAGTCGTAGCCCAGCAGCGACTGGCAGGCGGTGTGCACCGCGGCCAGAGAGGTCGAGCAGGCGGTCTGCACCGTGACAGCCGGGCCGCGCAGGTTGAGCTTGTAGGCCACGCGGGTGCACAGCGATCCGCCCGAGTTGCCGCTCATGAGGCCCAGCAGGTCGGCGATGCCGCGTCCATCGCCCAGGCCGAACGCGGGCAGCAGGTGCCGCATGAGGTACAGGTTGGGGCCCTCGCCCGCGTAGACGCCGATCTTGCCCGGCCAGGTGTGGGCGTCGCAGCCGGCATGCTCGAGCGCGGCCCACGCGCACTCCAGGAAGATGCGCTGCTGCGGGTCGAGGTACTCGGCCTCGCGCGGCGAATAGCCGAAGAAGCCGGCGTCGAACTGGTCGAAGCCCTTGAACTGGACGCCCGCCTTCACATAGGCGGGGTCGTCGAGCAGTTCCTGCGAAATGCCTCGGGCGCGCAGTTGCTCGTCGGTGAAGCCGGCCACGGACTCCACGCCGTCGCGGATGTTGCGCCAGAAAGCATCGACATCGTCGGCGCCCGGAAAGCGCCCCGCCATGCCGACGATGGCGATCTCGATGCCGGTGGCGGCCGCGTCGGCCTGCCCGGCCTGTTCGTTGAGGGTGTTCATCAGTTGACTCTTTCCGCGGATTTGCGACGTTGAAGCAAGGCGGCGCGCTGGCGCAGCGCACGGTCGTCGCCGGCCGTGGGCGACGACGCCGCGGGTGCGGCGGCGCCGCGCTCCATCCACTGGGCCAGCGAACCGACCGTGGGGTACTTGAAAAGCTGGACCAGGGCGACGGTGGTGCGAAGCCTGTCTTCGAGAAGGCGGTGCACGCGGACCAGCAGCAGCGAATGCCCGCCGAGGTCGAAGAAGTTGTCGTGAATGCCGACCTTCTCCATCTGCAGCACTTCGGCCCAGATGGCGGCGATGGTTTCGGCGATGGGGCCTTGCGGGGCTTCGTAGGGTTTGTCGCTGGTGATGGCGGGGATGGGGAGTGCCTTGCGGTCCACCTTCCCGTTCGCGTTCAGCGGCAGTGCTTCCAGCACCACCAGCACGCTCGGGACCATGTAGTCCGGCAACGCTTCTCCCAGCTTCTGCTTGAGGACCGCGGTGTCGATTCCGTTGCCCGAGACGTAGCCCACGAGCCTCGTACCCGCCGGACCTTCGTTCGCCACCACGACTGCTTCTCTGACCTCCGCTTGGGCCTGCAGCCCCGCCTCGATCTCCCCCAGCTCGATGCGGAACCCCCGCACCTTCACCTGATGGTCGATCCGGCCCAGGTACTCCAGCTGACCCTCGTTGTTCCACCGCACC
>NZ_RXFS01000029.1 GCF_003952185.1 Variovorax sp. 679
ACCCCGGGGGAAACCCGTGGTTCTCCCCCCCTTGCTCATTTTCTACAACGCGCTGCGCAAGACCTTCAATACGCATGCGCACTGCCTCCGAATAATCCGGCGTTGCTCACCACAACCAAAGGAGACAAGCATGGGTACTTCACCCCAGTCTGATTTTTTGCGCGCGCTGTACCAGTCCTGGTCAGACCGCATGGCCGCCAACCCCGCGATGACCCTCGCCGACCTGCGCAGCCTGTTCGACGAGTGGCATCAACCCACGCTCGAGCCTGAAGGCGTGACCTACAAGTCGGACGTGCTCGCCGGCGTGGAAGCCATCTGGGCCCTGCCCCATGGCGCAGACACCAAGAAGGTCATCCTGTACACGCACGGCGGCGGCTTTGCCGTGGGCTCGGCCGCCAGCCATCGCAAGCTGGCCGGTCACCTGGCCAAGCATCTGGGCGCGACCGCGGTGGTGATCGACTACCGCCGGGCGCCCGAGCATCCGTATCCGGCCCAGATCGAGGATTCGACGGCTGTCTACAAAGAACTGCTGGCGCGTGGCTTCAAAGCAGCCGACATCGTCACCAGCGGCGACTCGGCGGGCGGCAACCTGGCCATCTCCACGGTGCTGAAGCTGCGCCAGGACGGCGTGGCGCTGCCGGGCGCGGTGATTGCCTTTTCGCCCTGGCTCGACATGGAGCATGTCGGCAAGACGCTGCAGACCAACGCGGCCACCGACGCCCTGGTCAGCAAGGCCGTTCTGGAGGGCATGTCGGGCATGTTCCTGGGCGAGAAGGGCTCACGCACCGACCCGCTGGCCAATCCGCTGAAGGCCGACTACACGGGCTTTCCGCGCCTGTACATCAACGCCGGCAGTGCCGAAACCCTGCTGGACAACGCGCAAGACCTGGAGCGCATCGCCAAGGCGGCGGGCGTGAACGTCACGCTATCGGTGGTGGACGGCATGCAGCACGTCTTCCCGTTCCTGGCGGGTCGCGCCCCCGAGGCCGACGACGAGCTGCGGCGCATTGCCCAGTGGTTCAAGGGCGCCTGAGCTCCAGTTAGCCAAGACCCCGAGGCCGAGGAGCCTTGGGGAAATTTTCCTCATTGCAACAACGCAGGCCACTACGTCGCCGCCAGGCGCAGCTGTGGCCGCAACTTAGAGAGACTCACCATGAAAAACACCAAACATCTGGACGCAATCGTCATCGGCGCCGGCTTTGGCGGCATGTACATGCTGAAAAAGCTGCGCGACGAGCAGGGCCTGAAAGTGCGCGTCTTCGACAAGGCCGGCGGCGTGGGCGGCACCTGGTACTGGAACCGCTACCCCGGCGCGCTGTCGGACACCGAGACCTTTGTTTACTGCTATTCGTGGGATAAAGAGCTGCTGCAGGAGATGCACATCACCACGCGCTATGTGACGCAGCCGCAAATCCTGTCGTATCTGGAGCATGTGGCCGACCGCTACAACCTGCGCCCCGACATTCAGCTGAACACCGGCGTCACGGCCGCGCACTTCAACGAAACCACCAACCTGTGGGAAGTGAAAACCGACACCGGCGAGGCCTACACCGCCAAGTTTTTGGTGACCGCGCTGGGCCTGCTGTCGGCCACCAACGTCCCCAAGATCAAGGGCCTGGACACCTTCCAGGGCGAGTGGCTGCACACCGGCAACTGGCCCGAAGGCGTGCAATACGACGGCAAGCGCGTGGGCGTGATTGGCACGGGCTCCACCGGCACCCAGGTCATCACCGCGATTGCGCCCAAGGTGGGCCATCTGACGGTGTTCCAACGCTCGCCCCAGTACAGCGTGCCCGTGGGCAACGGCCCGGTCACGCCCGAATACGTGGCAGAGGTGAAGAAGAACTACGACGAGATCTGGGAGCAGGTGAAGGGCTCGGTGGTGGCCTTTGGCTTCAAGGAAAGCACCGTCTCGGCCATGAGCGTGTCGGAAGAAGAGCGCCAGGCCGTGTTCCAGAAAGCCTGGGACAACGGCGGCGGTTTCCGCTTCATGTTCGAAACCTTCTGCGACATCGCCACCGATGAGCGCGCCAACAAGGCGGCGCAAGACTTCATCCGCGGCAAGATTGCCGAAATCGTCAAGGACCCCGAGACGGCGCGCAAGCTCATGCCGCAAGACCTGTACGCCAAGCGCCCTTTGTGCGACAGCGGCTACTACGCCACCTACAACCGGCCCAATGTCGATCTGGTCGATGTCAAGGCCAACCCGATTGTCGAAATCACCCCCAAGGGCGTGAAAACCACCGATGGCGTGGAGCACGAACTGGACATGCTGATTTTTGCCACCGGCTTTGATGCGGTGGATGGCAACTACACCAAGATCGACATCCGTGGCCGCAATGGCCTGACGATTCAAGAGCAATGGAAATCGGGCCCCAGCAGCTACATGGGCGTGGCCAATGCCAACTTCCCCAACATGTTCATGGTGCTGGGCCCCAACGGCCCGTTCACCAACCTGCCGCCGTCGATTGAGAGCCAGGTCGAGTGGATTGCCGCGCTGATCAAGGATGTGAACGCCAAGGATCTGAAAACCGTGGAAGCCACCACCGAGGCCGAAGCCGGTTGGACCAAAACCTGCCACGACATCGCCCACATGACGCTGTTCCCCAAGGCCGACTCCTGGATTTTTGGCGCCAACATCCCGGGCAAAACCAACACCGTGTATTTCTACATGGCCGGCCTCGGCGCTTACCGGCAAGAGCTGTCTGCAGTGCAAAACAAGGGCTACGAGGGTTTCGTATTCCAGTAAATGCGCATTTTTTAAAAAACCAACCAAGGAGACAACATGAAACGCGTAGAAAACAAAGTGATTTTGGTGACCGGCGGTGCCATGGGCATGGGCCGCTCGCACAGCGAGCTGCTGGCAGCGCAAGGCGCCTGGGTGTTCGTGGCCGACGTGAACGCAGCCGAAGGGCAAGCCACCGTGGACAGCATCCGCAAAAACGGTGGCAAGGCCGACTTTTTGCAGCTGGATGTGACACAAGAAGCCCAATGGAACGCCGCGCTGGCGCAAATCACAGAGCGTGCAGGCCGTCTGGATGTGCTGGTGAACAACGCCGGCATTCTGATCCTCAAGCCCATGCAAGACACGACCAACGACGAGTGGGATCGCGTCTTCGATGTGAACGTGCGCGGCCTGTTCATCGGCACCCGTGCGGCGGTGCCGCTGATGCAAAAGGCCGGCGGCGGCACCATCGTCAACGTGTCGTCGATTTACGGCCTGGTCGGTGCCCCCGGTGCCAGCGCCTATGAAGCCTCCAAGGGCGCGGTCCGCCTGTTCACCAAGTCTTGCGCCGTGGATCTGGCACCGTTCAATATCCGCGTCAACTCGGTGCACCCCGGCGTGATTGAGACCCAGATGACCAAGGCCATGCTGGACGACCCGGTCATCCGCCCGGCACTGCTCGGCCCCACGCTGCTCAAGCGCCCCGCGCAACCGATCGAGGTGTCACAGGCCGTGCTGTTCCTGGCCTCGGACGAATCATCGTTCGTGCATGGCGCAGAACTGGTCGTTGACGGCGGCTACACGGCCAATTGATCGTCAACCGCAACGCGCCGGACTCAAGCCGCGAGCGGGTAGTCCGGGGCGTCGCTGCAAGCACAAGACCCCCATCAGGAGACAAACCAATGAAGCAATTTTTCAAGCGACTGGCACCCCTGGCCACCGCACTGGCTGCCCTCGCGCAGGCCGGCACGGCCAGCGCCATCGAACTTGACGCCGGTGACTACACACCGCTGCCGGCCGGCACCACCGCGCTGGTGGTCTATGGCCAGCACACCACGCGCGACAAGCTGTACAGCCAGGGCAACCGACAGCCGATCAACCCACAGCTCGACTCCACCGTGGGCATCTTGCGCGCTGTGCGCTTCATGGAAGTGGGCGGTCTCATCATCGATCCGCAGTTTCTGCTGCCCTTTGGCCGCCTCAGCGCCAAGGACGACATCGCGGGCCTGGGCTCGAAGAGCAGCGTGGGCGACCTGATCCTCGCGTCTGCCATCTGGTTCACCAAACCCGGCGACAAGAACCACTTTGCCATCACGCCCTACCTGTACCTGCCGACCGGCTCGTACGACCGCAACCAGTCGTTGGGCCTGGGCGAAAACCGCTACAAGTTTGCGCTGCAGGCCGGCGGCATCGTGCAGCTGGCGCCCGGCATCCACTGGGACTACGCCGGTGACGTCACGCTGTTTGGCAAGAACGACGACTACAACGACGGCGCGGGCGGCCGTACAACCATGAAGCAAAAGCCGCTATACCAGCTGCAGACCCATCTGCGCTACCAGCTCAGTCCCACGGTAGATCTGCGCGCAGCCCTGTTCCACACCTTCGGCGGCGAGACCAAGGTGGGCGGCGTAGAGCAGAACAACCGCCAGTCCACCACCAAGTTCAACGTGGGCACGGCCTGGTTCGCCCAGCCCGACCTGCAGTTGATCGCGACCTATGGCCGCGACATCCATGTGCGCGAAGGCTTCAAGGCCAACAACCAGATCAATCTGCGCCTGCTGAAGCTCTATTGATCACGCAGGCGGCCGTAGGTGCCCGGCGGCCGCCTGAAACTGGATCGCGCAGTTATGGCAGGCTGTCATCAGGCAATGGCCGTTTCGATTCGAGCCTGACATTTTTGAAATCCAAATACTCAAGGAAAGACACACCATGCGCTGTTATTGCGTGATGCACCATTCAAAGCCGCTTGAACTTGTCGAGCGGGAGACACCGCAGCCCGAGGGAACCGAAGTGCTCGTGCGGGTGAAGGCTGCGGGCCTTTGCCACACGGATCTGCACATCTGGGAAGGCTTTTACGACCTGGGCGGCGGCAAGCGCATGAACCTGGCAGACCGTGGCATCAAGCCACCCATCATCCTCAGCCACGAAATCTGTGGCGAGGTGGTGGCGGCCGGGCCGGACGCAGGCGAAGTCCCGACCGGCTCCCGCTTCGTGATCCACCCCTGGATTGGCTGCGGTGAATGCCCCACCTGCCTGCGCGGCGATGAGAACCTTTGCCTGAAGGGCCGCGCCCTTGGCGTGGTCAAGCCCGGCGGCTTTGCGGATTACGTGATCGTTCCCCACCCACGCTACCTGGTCAACATCGACGGCCTGGACGACGCCGAGGCAGCGCCCCTGGCCTGCGCGGGCGTGACCACCTACAGCGCCATCAAGAAACTGGGCGAAGGCATCCACCGCGAACCCGTCGTGATGATTGGTGCCGGAGGCCTGGGCCTGATGGCCATCGAGGTGCTGAAGGCCCTTGGCGGCAAAGGCGCGATCGTGGTGGACATCGACCCTGCCAAGCGCGAAGCCGCGCTGGCAGCCGGCGCGCTGGCGGTGATTGACGGTAAGGCAGCCGATGCGACCAGCCAGATCATCGCGGCGACTGAAGGCGGTGCCGGCCAGATTCTGGACCTGGTGGGCTCGTCTGCAACCGTGTCGCTGGCCATGCAGAGCGCCCGGCGCGGCGGCCACATCGTCATCTGCGGGCTGATGGGCGGCGACCTGACCATCTCCCTGGCGACCATCCCGCTGCGCCCGCTGTGCATCGAGGGCAGCTACGTCGGCACCCTGGCCGAACTGCGAGAGCTGGTGGAGCTGGTCAAGCGCACCGGCATGAAGTCGATTCCGGTGTCGCGCCGCCCCATGGCCCAGGTGAACCAGGCCATCAACGACCTGCACCACGGCAAGGTGATCGGGCGCGCAGTCCTGATCCCATGAGCTTCTGAAAGAACACCCCACCATGTACCCCCAACTCAGCCTCTACATCGACGGACAAATGCTGCGCGGCGAAGGCCGCCGCGAGCAGGATGTCCTGAACCCCGCCAACAACCAGGTGATCGGCCAGTTGCCGCATGCCACCCAGGCCGACCTTGACATGGCACTGGCAGCGGCCCAGCGCGCGTTCGCGTCGTGGCGCAACAGCACGGCGATGCAGCGCGCGCAAGTGCTGAAAGCCGTCGCAGCATTGATCCGCGAACGTGCGCCGCAGATCGGCCGCAATCTCACCCTGGAGCAAGGCAAGCCCCTGGCCGAAGGCGTGGGCGAAGTGGCGGTCTGCGCCGAGCACGCCGAGTGGCATGCGGAGGAATGCCGGCGCATCTACGGTCGCCTTATTCCACCGCGCGATGCCAGCGTCCAGCAGACCGTGCTGCGTGAACCCATTGGCGTGTGCGTGGCGTTCTCACCCTGGAACTTCCCCTTCAGCCAGGCCTTTCGCAAGGTGGTCGCGGCCATTGGCGCCGGGTGTACGGTTATCCTCAAGGGCTCCAGCGACACACCGGCCTCGGTGCAGGCGATCGCCCAACTGTTTCACGACGCCGGCTTGCCCCCGGGCGTGCTGAACGTGGTGTCCGGTGACTCCGGGATGATCTCGGACTACCTGATTCGCTCGCCCATCGTGCGCAAGATTTCCTTCACCGGCTCCACGCCCGTCGGTCAGCAGTTGGCGGCGCTCGCCGGGCAGATGATGAAGCGCACCACCATGGAGTTGGGCGGCCACGCGCCCGTCATCGTGTGTGACGATGCGGACATCGACCGGGCAGCAGACGTGCTGTCTGGCTTCAAATTCCGCAACGCGGGCCAGGTGTGCATCTCCCCCACGCGCTTTTATGTGCAGGACGGTGTGTACGATCGTTTCGTCGAACGATTCGCGCAGCGGGCGCAGGCCCTGGCGGTCGGTGACGGGCTGGTTGAAACCAACCGCATGGGGCCGCTGGCGCAACCGCGCCGCGTTGCCGCCATGGAGGACTTCGTGGAAGACGCCCGCCAGCGCGGCGCCAAGATCGTGGCGGGCGGCCATCGGCTGCAAGGCGACGGCAACTTCTTCGCCCCCACGGTGCTGGCTGACTTGCCCGACGACTCGCGCTTCATGACCGAGGAGCCCTTCGGCCCGATGGCCGGCATGGTGCGATTCAAGACGGTGGAAGAAGTGCTCGCGCGCGCCAACAGCCTGCCCTTCGGCCTGGCGTCGTATGCCTTCACCACATCGCTGAAAAACGCGCACCAGATCTCGCGCGGGCTGGAAGCGGGCATGGTGTCCATCAACCACATCGGGTTGGCGCTGGCCGAGACACCGTTCGGCGGCATCAAGGAAAGCGGCTATGGCAGCGAGGGCGGCAGCGAAACCTTCGACGGCTATCTGACCACCAAGTTTGTGTCGCAACTCAATTGAGGCGCAAAGGCTGCCAATCCGCAAAGATGGGCAGCCTCTAAAAAATTACCGGCCACCGCTGCCTACCCCCCATCGTGGGCGCAGGCAGTGACGCCGACCAGCGGCATCGCCTGACCGATTCGCCAGTCAGGACAGGCTGTCGGTCTCGCGTGGTGCTGCCACGATCACAGCGCTTCGGAATTCCATAGGTGTCTGCTGGAACGCCCGCTTGAAGTGCCGCACCAGATGGCTCTGGTCAGAGAATCCACAGTCCATGGCAATGCACTTCAGCGGCGTCGCCACAGGACGACTGAGCAGTCGCCGGGCGCGCTCTAGGCGCTGGCGCAAAACATAGGCGTGTGGCGCACAGCCAAACTCCGCATGAAACTTGCGGATCAGCCCGGACATACTGACGCCCGCCTCGCGTGCCATCTCATCGAGCTTGAGGTTGCGATCCAGGTTGTCCTCGACATACTGGGCCAAACGCCGCCGCTGCCAATCGGCCATGCGGCCGGCCAGCGGCACCTCGCGCACGCCGGCCTTGGCGTAACGGCGCAGCAGATGAACGCACAGCTGGTTCACCAACGCCGACCGGTACAGCCCACCGCCCAGCCCGCCGCTTTGCAGTTCGGACTCGAAAGCGGACACAAGGACGGGCAGAACATCGTCTTTGGCACGCACGCAGTCTTCCATGCCCACATCACTCACGCTTCGCTCAAAAACCTCTTCGGCGACACGGCACAGCTCGGTGTGGGCCAGATAGATGTGCGTGACTTCGATCGGACGGTCCCACTTCCACTGCGACGACTCGCCGCGGGTCAGCAGCGAGCACACGCCCTGCCCCACCCGCTCGCTGGTCCAGGCGCCACCTGCGCGCCGACTCATGACCGCATCGTCGCCCTTGTAACGCACGAGCATGTAGTCGCGCATGGAGGGTATTTCAACGTCAAGGGACGTGTACTGATAGCCCTTGAGCGTTACCTGCTCCCAACCGACTGGCACGCTGTCCAGCGTCAGCTGGCCGGGTATCCAGCGAGGAACTTCATCAGGCGCAACAAGTTGACTCACAAAGAGCATCTCCGAAACATCACGGACCCAAAACGTGGGCGGTCTATGATTTTCATCAATGCAACTGCGACCTCCATGGGGGTAAGTACTAATAGCTCATGGTATTGAGTCCGCGCGGAAAAGCACCCGCCTTGGCGCCCCGTCCTACCCATGTCGAATGGGGAGGACGGGGCAGATTCCAATCAAATGGAGATCATCCAGGCGATCCGCGCCGAGGGCGTCACCGTGTTTTTGGTGGAACAAAACGCCAACCGCGCCCTGCAAATCGCCGACCGCGGCTACGTGCTGGAAAACGGCCACGTAGTGCTGCAAGACACCGGCGCCGCGCTGCTCACCAATGCAGACGTGCGCAAGGCGTATCTGGGGGCTTGATGCGAGCACTGACGGCTTACGGTTCGTTGGAATCGTTTTGCTTCTTCTTGCCTTGGTCGTAATGCCACTTGATGGCAAAGAACATGCACGTGCCAAACACCAGCACCTTGAACGCAATAAAGACTATTGGGATCCAATCCATCTCGGTAACCTGACCCTGTTGATTGTGAGGAGCAGCCCCTCAAAACGCTGCTCGCGCAGCCTCTGACAACGCGGCACATCAATCCCCCAGGCACACCCCGATATCGCGCGCTGTGGTGATCAGCTCGTGGCCTGGCGGCACCGTGCGCTGGGTGTTGGCAACGTCGGCGATCGGCACGCTGCCGATGCGGCCGTCTTGCAGCGTGACCATGCGGCCAAATTTCCCGGCGATCACCAGTTGCGCCGCGTGGTGGCCAAAGCGCGTGGCCAGCACGCGGTCGAAAGGGGTGGGGTCGCCGCCGCGCTGCACATGGCCCAGCACGGTGGTGCGCACTTCGCTTTTCAGGTGCGGCTGCAGTTGCTGGCGCAGCACATGGCCCACGCCGCCCAGGCGCACCGGGTCGGGGCTATGCGCCACGCGTTCGCGTTCGGTGAGGCTGCCGCCGCGCTGCTTGGCGCCCTCGCCGATGCAGATGATGGTGTAGCGCTGGCGCTTTTC